>NZ_FYDD01000001.1 GCF_900186585.1 Massiliimalia timonensis | reverse complement strand
GTGCTAAAATAACAAAGCTGTCGAAGCGGGGGAGTACCGAAAGACAAGGGGCGAAAAAAAGCACTTGACAAAGGGACGCGAACGTGATATGATAGTAAGGCACCACAAAGAGGGAGCGGACAAGTACTGACAAAGGGATTTGAAAAAAGTACTTGACAAAGCGAACGAGATGTGGTAGAATAAACGAGTTGCCGCTGAGAAGCGGGGACGCGTAATGGATCTTGAAAATTAAACAATGTAAAAGGTAAGAAGAACAAAGAAGCTTGAAAAGAATCGAACCCCGATTCAAGAGAGTGAACTGTACAGACAAGTAATGAGCGGAATGAAACTTTAAAGAAGATTAAAGCAGGTCGAAAGATCTGAGTTAATACAATGAACTAAAGAGTTTGATCCTGGCTCAGGACGAACGCTGTCGGCGCGCCTAACACATGCAAGTCGAACGAAGTTGCTTTGAATGAATTCTTCGGAAGGAATTTGATTCAACTTAGTGGCGGACGGGTGAGTAACGCGTGAGTAACCTGCCTTTCAGAGGGGGATAACGTCTGGAAACGGACGCTAATACCGCATAACATATTGGTTTCGCATGGAGCTGATATCAAAGGAGCAATCCGCTGAAAGATGGACTCGCGTCCAATTAGCTAGTTGGTGAGGTAACGGCCCACCAAGGCGACGATTGGTAGCCGGACTGAGAGGTTGAACGGCCACATTGGGACTGAGACACGGCCCAGACTCCTACGGGAGGCAGCAGTGGGGAATATTGCACAATGGGGGAAACCCTGATGCAGCGACGCCGAGTGAGGGAAGAAGGTTTTCGGATTGTAAACCTCTGTCCTTGGTGAAGATAATGACGGTAACCAAGGAGGAAGCTACGGCTAACTACGTGCCAGCAGCCGCGGTAATACGTAGGTAGCGAGCGTTGTCCGGAATTACTGGGTGTAAAGGGAGCGTAGGCGGGATTGCAAGTTGAATGTTAAATCTATGGGCTCAACCCATAGCCGCGTTCAAAACTGCAGTTCTTGAGTGAAGTAGAGGCAGGCGGAATTCCTAGTGTAGCGGTGAAATGCGTAAATATTAGGAGGAACACCAGTGGCGAAGGCGGCCTGCTGGGCTTTAACTGACGCTGAGGCTCGAAAGCGTGGGTAGCAAACAGGATTAGATACCCTGGTAGTCCACGCTGTAAACGATGATTACTAGGTGTGGGGGGACTGACCCCTTCCGTGCCGGAGTTAACACAATAAGTAATCCACCTGGGGAGTACGACCGCAAGGTTGAAACTCAAAGGAATTGACGGGGGCCCGCACAAGCAGTGGAGTATGTGGTTTAATTCGAAGCAACGCGAAGAACCTTACCAGGTCTTGACATCCGGTGCATAGCCTAGAGATAGGTGAAGCCCTTCGGGGCACCGAGACAGGTGGTGCATGGTTGTCGTCAGCTCGTGTCGTGAGATGTTGGGTTAAGTCCCGCAACGAGCGCAACCCTTACGTTTAGTTGCTACGCAAGAGCACTCTAGACGGACTGCCGTTGACAAAACGGAGGAAGGTGGGGATGACGTCAAATCATCATGCCCCTTATGACCTGGGCTACACACGTACTACAATGGCTATTAACAGAGGGAAGCAAGATGGTGACATGGAGCAAACCCCTAAAAATAGTCTCAGTTCGGATTGCAGGCTGCAACCCGCCTGCATGAAGCCGGAATTGCTAGTAATCGCGGATCAGCATGCCGCGGTGAATACGTTCCCGGGCCTTGTACACACCGCCCGTCACACCATGAGAGTTGGCAACACCCGAAGCCGATAGTCTAACCGCAAGGGGGACGTCGTCGAAGGTGGGGTTGATGATTGGGGTGAAGTCGTAACAAGGTAGCCGTATCGGAAGGTGCGGCTGGATCACCTCCTTTCTATGGAGAAATGACCAGTGAAATGGTCATAGTTCTCGGTCAGACAATAGGGGAACCTGTTGTAGGAGGCTCGTTACAAAGGTGAGACAGAGAAAGTTCTGAGCCGGATACATTGTTTAATTTTGAGGATCCATAAAGGGATCTTCAAAAAGAGAATAGAGTGGGAAGAAAGCGGCATAACCAGACCCTTGAAGAATTTGGGGGTGTAGCTCAGCTGGGAGAGCACCTGCCTTGCACGCAGGGGGTCAGGAGTTCGATCCTCCTCATCTCCACCACCTACTGAAAGGTAGGGGAATGGGAACAAGGTTGTGAAGTTTCGAAGGAAGCCGGAGATCTGACCAAAAGAATGGGCTCATAGCTCAGGTGGTTAGAGCGCACGCCTGATAAGCGTGAGGTCGGTGGTTCGAGTCCACTTGAGCCCACCAAGTTAAACTGTTTTGGTTTAACAAAAGAAGAGTAAATGGGAAGCAGGACCCGGGCGAATTACGAAGTAATTCGGCGGAGTTCATGTGGAACATGAACTCCTGGTATCTTGAAAACTGAATAATTATGAAAGCAAGAGTAATGCGAAAAAATATCAAAGCGCACATCAAAAAGGAAGAAATTCTAGAATGATGGGTAAAGATACAATTTCAAAATCTTGTTGGAGAAAGAATAGCAAAACATTATGAGAGAGAAAGCATAATGGACCAAAGAGGTCAAGCTAGAAAGGGCGCAGGGCGAATGCCTTGGCATTAGGAGCCGAAGAAGGACGTGGCAAACTACGAAAAGCTGCGGGGAGTCGTAAGCAGACATTGATCCGCAGATATCCGAATGGAGCAATCCGGTACGAGTAACGTCGTATCAACGTATACTGAATCCATAGGTATGCGTGGGGAACCGCCTGAACTGAAACATCTAAGTAGGGCGAGGAAAAGAAATCAACCGAGATTCCGCAAGTAGTGGCGAGCGAACGCGGAGAAGGCCAAACCAGAGGTAGAAATATCTTTGGGGTTGCGGACTGCATTTAAGATTGCTGAGAGTTAGCTGAAGTGCATGGGAAGGCACACCAGAGAATGTGAGAGTCATGTAAGCGAAAACTCAAGGCACTGAGCAGGATCCAGAGTACCGCGGGACACGTGAAACCCCGTGGGAAGCAGGGGGGACCACCCTCCAAGCCTAAACACTACCTAATGACCGATAGCGAAAAGTACTGTGAAGGAAAGGTGAAAAGCACCCCGGGAGGGGAGTGAAAGAGAACCTGAAACCCTGTGCCTACAAGCACATAGAGCACGTCAACGTGTGATATGGTACCTATTGTAGAATGGTCCGGCGAGTATTCGTATGTAGCAAGGTTAAGCACTTAAGGTGTGGAGCCGAAGGGAAGCCGAGTCTGAAGAGGGCGTACAGTTGCATGCGAATGACCCGAAACCGGGTGACCTATCCATGTCCAGGCTGAAGTTGGGGTAAGACCCAATGGAGGGCCGAACCGACCTCCGTTGAAAAGGCGGCGGATGAGGTGTGGATAGCGGTGAAATTCCAATCGAACCCGGATATAGCTGGTTCTCCCCGAAATAGCTTTAGGGCTAGCCTCATAATAGATTACTGGAGGTAAAGCACTGAATGGGCTAGGGGTCGAGAGATTACCGAACCCTATCAAACTCTGAATGCCAGATAATCGTTTTATGGGAGTCAGACTGTGTGAGATAAGTTTCATAGTCGAAAGGGAAAGAGCCCAGACCCACAGCTAAGGTCCCAAAGTAGATTTAAGTGGAAAAGGATGTGGAACTGCTAAAACAACCAGGATGTTGGCTTAGAAGCAGCCATACATTTAAAGAGTGCGTAATAGCTCACTGGTCGAGTGGTTCTGCGCCGAAAATTCAACGGGGCTAAAATCTACACCGAAGCTTGGGCAGTATTTTGTACTGGGTAGGGGAGCGTCGTATATTGGGCGAAGTCAGAGCGGAAGCGCTGGTGGACGATATACGAGTGAGAATGCCGGAATGAGTAGCGAGAATTATGTGAGAATCATAATGGCCGAAAGACTAAGGTTTTAGGAGGAAGGTTCGTCCGCTCCTAGTTAGCCGGGAGCTAAGGTGAGGCCGAGAGGCGTAGCCGATGCACATACGGTTGAGATTCCGTAGCCTCCGAAGGATTTAAGCAGAAGGACACTTTCAAAGGGCATGAGCCGGGCGATGGTAGACCCGGTCGTAAGGGACCGAAATTAAGTAGGGAAGCATGCTTAGAGGAAGGCGAGAAAAGTTCTGTGTATATCCGAGGAGCCCGTACCGCAAACCGACACAGGTAGTTAGGAAGAGAATTCTAAGGCCAACGGGAGAAGGGTTGTTAAGGAACTCGGCAAGTTGACCCCGTAACTTAGGGAGAAGGGGTGCTCACGAAGGTGAGCCGCAGAGAATAGGCCCAGGCGACTGTTTAGCAAAAACACAGGTCTCTGCTAAATCGAAAGATGACGTATAGGGGCTGACACCTGCCCGGTGCCGGAAGGTTAAGAGGAGGAGTGAGAGCTCTGAATTGAAGCCCCGGTAAACGGCGGCCGTAACTATAACGGTCCTAAGGTAGCGAAATTCCTTGTCAGGTAAGTTCTGACCCGCACGAATGGTGTAACGATCTGGGCACTGTCTCAACAACCCGCCCGGCGAAATTGTAGTACCGGTGAAGATGCCGGTTACCCGCGACTAGACGGAAAGACCCCATGGAGCTTTACTGTAGCTTAATGTTGGATTTTGGTATGTGATGTACAGGATAGGTGGGAGACTAGGAAGCATAGGCGTCAGCTTATGTGGAGTCAACCTTGGGATACCACTCTTTATGTACTGAAATTCTAACCTGCGGCCATGAATCTGGTCGGGGGACATCGTTAGGTGGGCAGTTTGACTGGGGCGGTCGCCTCCAAAAGAGTAACGGAGGCGCTCAAAGGTTCGCTCAGCATGGACGGAAACCATGCTCTTGAGTGTAAACGCAAAAGCGAGCCTAACTGCGAGACTGACGGGTCGAGCAGTAACGAAAGTTGGAGTTAGTGATCCGGCGGTATGAGAGTGGAATTGCCGTCGCTCAACGGATAAAAGCTACCCTGGGGATAACAGGCTGATCTCCCCCAAGAGTCCACATCGACGGGGAGGTTTGGCACCTCGATGTCGGCTCATCGCATCCTGGGGCTGTATTCGGTCCCAAGGGTTTGGCTGTTCGCCAATTAAAGCGGTACGCGAGCTGGGTTCAGAACGTCGTGAGACAGTTCGGTCCCTATCTGTCGTGGGCGCAGGATATTTGAGAGGAGCTGTCCCTAGTACGAGAGGACCGGGATGGACGCACCTCTGGTGCACCAGTTGTCAGGCCTACTGGCACAGCTGGGCAGCTATGTGCGGAACGGATAAACGCTGAAGGCATCTAAGCGTGAAGCCGACCTCAAGATAAGATATCCCACTGAGTTAATCAGGTAAGACCCCTTGAAGACTACGAGGTAGATAGGCTCAAAGTGTAAGCGTGGCGACACGTTCAGCTAGCGAGTACTAATCGGTCGAGGGCTTGACCTCAAATTATGCGAGGCTCAAGTGATGAATGCTACTTTTTCTCAGATTCATAATTATTCGGTTTTGAGGATACCATTTCCTCTGAAAA
>NZ_FYDD01000002.1 GCF_900186585.1 Massiliimalia timonensis | reverse complement strand
AGCTCTCTCTTATTAAAATATTCTCTTATTTTCCTGTTCTTCTCTTTTTATTGAGAATGATTGTACCAACTAATCCAAGTGCGGAAATAGCTGCCAGGCTGATCCATAAGGTCATGCCGCTGTCTCCTATTTTAGGGTTATCTGTAGATTCATTTTCTTTAGATTGTCCAAGTGCTGGGATCATAGTATCATCTCTGCTGATTTCTTTAGTTAGAGTGGCATCGCTGAAGTATTTGCCGTAGTCGGCACAATACCAGTAAACGATATTACCATCTTCTGTGCAAGTTGGTTCCTGAGCCTTTACCTCAACAGAATCATTCACTCACAAGGCTGCAGACCAAGGGATGTATTGATTCTGCTATTTTTATAGAGCGAAGCAACCGTAACAACCAAAAAATCGAAGAATTGCGGCGGGAACTGCGGCAACTTCAAGGACCGGACGAGGTTAGTCGTGTCATTGACAGCATCAAACTGCTGCTGGAAGAAGCCCAGCCTATGCTGAAGTTTGAACCTTCCGTGTTCAAAAGCATGGTGCAAAAAATCGTCGTTTATCCTGAAAGGTTTTCTTTTCACCGTATCAACGGGCTGGAATTCGCCTAGCCTTAAAGCCCCCCTCCACACTGCTATACTGAAAGCCATCCGTTCTTTGATTCATAGGCAGCGGCGCTGCAGGATACCCTGATATACTGCATTGCCGGAGAAAAGGAAGAAACCAGCCCCATTGTGTTAGAGAACAAAATCAAGAAACTGGAAACAGAATTTGACCGGCTGCCGGTTCTGGTGGTTGACGAAAATGACATCATCAACCATAAACTGAAACAGATCAGCGAAACCACCTTCAAGTTGAAACAGCAGGAAAGCGAATCGAATACGCCGCAGAGCGTTCCGATTCATCGGCGGATTTGAAATCACACAGCTTCTTAGCATTGCATTTTATATAGACTTGTAATATTCTATTATTATATAATATTTGAAAAGGAGGACTACCTATCCTCAAAAGATATTTTCTTTTAAAAAATTACATATCTCATGCAACCAAAGTCTAAAAAATCTGTCTTATATTATAGATGGTAACTTGCTAACAGAAAGGAGCGTAGGTATATGGACGATCAAAAAATCGTCGATCTTTATTGGAGGCGAGACGAACAGGCCATCAAAGAAACCGCCGACAAATATGGTGCATATTGTTTCAAAATTTCAATGAATATTCTATCCGATCTTCCTGAAAGTGAAGAAAATGTCAACGACACCTACATGCAAACCTGGAATTCCATACCACCAAATTTCCCTAGTTTATTGGCGGCATTTGTAGCCAAAATCGCTCGCAACCTCGCATTAAATAAATATCAAGCAAAACATGCTCAAAAACGCTTAACGAACGAATTTACTCAATCACTCAGTGAACTGGATATTTATATTCCCTCAAAAATATCAGTTGAAGATGAAATCGAAATCAAAAAACTCAGCCAGTCGATTAGTAATTTTTTATATACTGAAAGCTTGGAAGCCCGTAATATATTTATTCGGCGATATTTTTATTGTGATTCAATCAAAGACATTTCCACTCATTGTCAATATAGCCAGAGTAAAATAAAATCAATGTTGATGAGAACGAGAAAACGTCTAAAATTATATTTAGAAAAGGAGGGGTACTATGAACCATGAGGTGTTTTTGAAAGCAATGACACAGATAGATGACGAACTGATTGTTTCGGCATCTGATATGATGCAAAAACCGAAAAAGAAAAATCCTTTTCTGATTTTCAGCATAGCAGCCTGCCTTACTTTGATTTGTGGCATCGCCCTATTCTCACGGTTTTCTGCAACAGTAGAGATCTCAATCTATGACAGCATTCTTTCCAACCAGACTATTCGTGTTGATCTTCCTGCTCCCGCAGAATCTGATATCCGAGTATCTACCCCTGAGCTTATCTCTATTCCTATTCAAATCAATGCCGATCGGATAGTACATATGAGCACGAAAGACGGGACAATAGAAGTGTATTCTCCAGACTACAGTGAGTTGTTGTATACTGGGCAAAGTTATCAAAGTAAAGAACTCGTATATATTCAATGGAAAATTGAGCAACCTAATATTGGAAAGACATATACTCTTATCATCAATAACAATATCGATATCTCGCTTTTTTATGACGAAACCCAAAAATGTTGGACAATCCAAAAACAATAATCGGAGGTTTTATATTATGAAAAAATTAACAGCTATTCTTTTAGTGGCAGTCTTATCATTTTCTTTCACCGCTTGTTCTAAAAACTCTGGCAGTGACTTTTCTTCCAATCCAGAATCAAATAACAGCCAACAGATAACAGCCAAAGATGCTGTAGAGCTTCTGACTGCAGTTTGGAAGGGCTATCCTGAGGACAATAAATTTGCCGCTATGGGTGGGGATCTGTCTGAGGAAAATGCCACCACAGATGCTCCCGGAAAATTTGATCTTTCTGACCCTACTGCATTGGATTCGACACTCGGATTTCCATCTGCTTTAGTAGATAAAATTGATGATGCTGCTTCACTTATTCATATGATGAATGCAAATATTTTCACCTGCGGAACTTACCATGTAAAAAGTTCTGATGATATCAACAATCTTGCCAAAGCAATAAAAGACAATATTCTTCAGAAACAATGGATGTGCGGATTTCCTGATAAACTTATCATTGTTTCTGTTGGAGACTACATTGTTTCTTTTTACGGAAATAATGAAGTATTAGGCACTTTTCAAGCACAGTTAACTTCTACCTACCCATCCTCCAAAGTAATTTTGGAAGAACCTATTGCATAACAGGTACTGAGTTATGTTATTTTCTAGCATCCCTTTCTTATATTATTTTCTGCCCTGTGTGTTAACGTTATATTTTATCGTTCCCAAACAGATGAAAAATGGTGTCTTGTTTTTATCTAGTCTGGTTTTCTATGGTTGGGGGGAACCAAAATACCTTATCTTTATGCTGATTTCCATTACACAGGGATACTTTTTTGGAATCTTGATTGAAAAATATCGAGGGACAAAACGGTCAAAACTCTTTTTGGCCGTTTCTGTGATTTTGAGTTTATTTATGCTGGGATATTTTAAATATACGGATTTTTTTATCAGCAATTTCAATGCTGTTACTGGACTATCTATCCCACTGCTTAAGGTAACTCTTCCAATCGGCATCAGCTTCTATACCTTCCAGATTTTGAGTTATTCTGTAGACGTTTACCGAAACGAAGTTAAAGCTCAAAAAAATTACTTAGATCTTGCCACCTACATTGCGATGTTTCCACAGTTGGTTGCGGGTCCAATCGTACGGTATTCAGAGATAGAAAAACAGCTGAAATCAAGAACTCATACCGTCGAAAATACTGCAAAAGGAATCCGCAGATTTCTAATTGGATTGGCAAAAAAAATATTGATTGCCAATCTTTTAGGACAAGGTATTGCATCATTTCAGGCTTCAGATAGCAAATCTGTGCTGTTTTGCTGGCTTTATGCCATTTCTTATATGCTCCATATTTACTTTGACTTTTCAGGCTACAGCGATATGGCCATTGGACTCGGACAGATATTGGGATTTCATTTTCCGGAAAATTTCGATTATCCCTATATATCCAAAAGTATTACCGAGTTTTGGCGAAGATGGCACATTTCTCTGGGATCATGGTTTCGGGATTATTTATATATCCCATTAGGAGGAAATCGGGTCGGTAAAGCAAGATGGTTTTTAAATATTTTTCTCGTTTGGGCGGCTACCGGTTTTTGGCACGGCGCTCAATGGACCTTTATTTTATGGGGAATTCTGTTTGCAGTATTACTGATTATTGAAAAAATGTGGCTTCTTCCATTTTTGAAAAAAGCAAAAGTTTTCAACCACCTATATGTTTTATTAATAGTTGCAATCAGTTTTGTAATCTTTGACGCGCCCAGTATTACCCAAGCATTCTCATTGATTGCAGATATGTTCGGCGTAGGCGGATTGCCTTTTATTTCCTTAGAATCCGTATACTATCTCCAAAACTATGCGGTTATTTTGATTTTAGCAGCAATAGGTGCTACCCCTATCGTGAAAAAACTTTTGAATTCAGCGAAAAAAAAGAAATTTCTAAACGTGATACTTCAAATTGTTGAACCTGTCTTTTTAGTCATTCTTTTGGCATTGTGTACTGCATTTTTAGTGGACGGTTCATTTAATCCATTTTTGTATTTCAGATTTTAGGAGGGGAATCTTATGTCGGAAAAAATCAAAAATTTCACAATAATTTTGCTGACCGGTTCTTTTCTTGTCTTATTCCCCCTATGGGGTATCATCCAGTCGGATCAAAAGGAATCTATAAGTGAACGAAGACCACTCGCCCAGCTTCCAGAAATAACGAAAGAATCTGTCTTATCCGGAAAATTTATGACCGATTTTGAAAAATATACCTTAGACCAATTTCCCCTCAGAGAAAATTTCAGAACAATAAAAGCATTTGCAACTCTGAAACTTTTCTCCCAAAAAGACAATAACCATCTTTATCTTGAAAATGGTTTTATCTCTAAGCTGGATTATCCAATCAACATCGAGTCGATCGAATATGCAACCAATCGATTTCGATTTATCTACAACAATTATATTTCTGGAAAAGATATAAACGTCTATCTCTCCCTAATTCCTGACAAAAACTACTTTTTGGCTTCAGAATTTGGATACCCATCTATCAATTATCAACAATTCTTTGACTATGTAACAGAAAAAATGGATTATTCTCAATATATCGATATTGTGCATCTTTTAGAAGTTCATGACTATTATCGTACCGATACTCATTGGAGACAAGAAAGAATTGTTGACGTTGCAAAATATCTGGCAGAAAAAATGGGTACCAAAGTAACCGGTGTATACCAGAAAAATAAGGTTCCCCTTCCTTTCTATGGTGTTTATTACGGGCATCTCGCTTTACCTCTCCCGGCAGATGAATTATACTACCTAAATAATCCGGAAATAGAGGGAGGTACGGTATATGACTATGAAACAGATACTCATATCCCAATCTACGACTTTCAAAAAGTTTATGGAAAAGATCCCTATGAACTTTTTTTATCCGGTTCTAAATCCCTGCTTAAAATAAACAATCCCAATGCCGCAAGCGAAAAAGAGCTGATTGTTTTCCGAGATTCTTTCGCAAGCAGTCTCGCACCTCTTCTCATGGAGGGATATTCCACGATTACTCTCGTCGATATCCGCTACATCTCTCCAAATATTCTAAAAAAATTTATTTCTTTTGAGCATCAGGATGTTCTGTTTCTATACAGTACCTCTGTACTAAATAATAGCAATACATTAAAATAAATCATTTTAAAAGCTGGACTTCGATCTGTGGATAACATGTATTTTGATTCGTTCATTTCAATTCCTATAAAACTATAAAAAACGAAAAGGTTTTTGAACTTCTTTCACGTTTACCGCCCGAGGCTATACGCCTTCTTTTACATTTAAGGCCCCAGTCGTACCGGCAGCCTTGCCAATATTGGATCTATACTAAAAAAGTGGACACGAAAATGCATTCTTTTTTCGTGTCTCCTTCCTTGACTATAGTTCAGACCGAAATTCTGTGGGGATTCGCCTAGCCTTAAAGAAACCATCCTCCACACCGCTATATTGAAGGCCATCCGTTCTTTGATTCATGGGCAGCGGGAAGAAATGGCTGCGGCGCTGCAGGATACCCTGATATACTGCATTGCCGGAGAAAAGGAAGAAGCCAGCCCCATTGTGATAGAGAACAAAATTAAGGAACTGAAAACAGAATTTGACCGGCTGCTGGTTCTGGCGGTTGACAAAAATGACATCATCGACCATAAACTGAAACAGATCAACGAAACCACCTTCAAATTGAAACAGCAGAAAAAGTGGATCGAATACACCGCAGAATGTTCCGAGGTAATGGAATTCAAAGCTAAAGAAGTCATGGGGCTAATTTCCGCAGAGGACCTCGCCCAACAGAATACTCCGATACCTTAGTGTACCGCATCATTGAAAGAATCACCGTACTTTCCAAAGAAAAAATCTGCCTCCGTTTCATCGGCGGATTTGAAATCACACAGCTTCTTAGCATTGCATTTTATATAGACTTGTAATATTCAAATATTATATAAATATAATATTTGAAAAGGAGGGTTGCGCGTCCCGAAAAAATATTTTTCTTTTCAAACAAGAGGGTATCTTTTTGTAGCGTAAACCAAAAAAGGTTGAATCTGCTCGCAATTCGCGTTCTGGGTTCAGCCTTTTTATTTTGCTTCTACACTTACGCTGATTGCACTTTCATTTTTGTTTCTAAATTCAAAAAGGTCTAGGGATATTCCTTAGACCTTTTTATATATAAAATCATTCTCGAGGAAAATTAAAGTCATTTTTCCCTTTCGTGTGCTTTTCAATAAATTTTTTGGGCGATAATCCAAAGTAGCGCTTAAAGCATTTGCTAAAATACCCAACATCTTCATATCCGCAATGATATGCCACAACGGTGATACTTTCTGCCCCATTCAATAATTCTTTCTGTGCATTTTCCATCCGAACTTCTAAAATGTAATTTCCAATCGTAGTGTTTCGATGTTTTTTAAAAATCAGGCATAAATACTGGATATTGATATAAAATTCTCCCGCAATGATCTCCAGCTTTAAATTTGGATTCCCAAAATTAGAATCAATATATTCCGCCACCTTCTGTGCCAATTTTGCCTGAGAATCGATATCCTTTTGATTGATCTGCATCATGATTCGATCCACGGCATCTATTACAAACTCTTGAAGCTGATCTAAACTGGGGGCAGACATAATATAGGAAAACAAACCCGCGTTTTCATTTGGTTTTTGTAGTTTAGTTTTATATTCTGCGGCAAATTCAAGAACAACTGAAAAGAGTTCTGCAACGTGCATGTAAACCATATCCGGATCCAGATTGCCTTCCATCATCTTAATAAATATTTTGCGGATCAGTCCATGTACCTCATCGTGGTCATTTGCACGCATAAAGGACAGCAGAGATTTCCGCTCTTCACGAGAGAAAAATTCTTTAGACCATGATTGCTTCGTTTGAACAGCCGAATAAAAATATACGCCTTTTTTATCATGAAATAGCTGGTACTTTTTTAACGCCAACGCTTCTTGGTATGATTCACATACCTCACCGAGCGAGCCCCTTACATCCCCAAAGTATGCGGTAACCACTAAACCAAGGTATTCTTCTGCCATAACGCAGACCTGCTCCATCCGTTCCCGAAGCTGAATTTCTATTTCTGTTTCCCTAAATGGACGAAACACTATACAGACCATACCCTCCTCGTTGATGCAGGCGCCGTAACTCATTCCATCCTTAAAAATATCTCCTATTATATTACAGACTGCATAATGGCATAATTTTTTATCTTCCTGGTTCCAAATCTCCGGACTTTTAATATAAATATCCAGCACAGCCGCTACATATTTACAATCATTTTTGGGGAAACTAAAGTTTTTCATCAGCTCCGCTTCATCATATAGCCCATTTAACAGCAGCTTACTGATCAAACTTTCCTTATAAGCGGAGAATACACGCTGTTTTGTTCTTAAAATCAAGTTCAGTGTGTTTTCTGTTTCCCGTTCCTGATCGATTATCTTACCTGCCTTTTGAAGGCTTTGATAAAGCTCTTCGCTCTGAAGCGGCTTTAAAAGATAGTCCTGGACCCCTAACTGGATGGCTTTTTTTGCATACTCAAATTCTCCGTATCCAGTTAAGATGATCACTTTTGTATTAGAGTGTGCTTCCTTCGCCTTTTTGATTACAGTAATCCCATCCATAATCGGCATAGTAATATCCACCAATGCGATATCTGGCTTCAGTTCTAGTATTTTTTCCAATCCGTCTTGTCCGTTTCTCGCCTCTCCGCATACTTCAAATTCTTCATCATAAGAAGTGATATATTTCTTCAATGCCTGTCGAAAATAAAACTCATCCTCAATAATGAGAATTGACTTACTCACCCTCGTACTCCCCTTTCTGATCCTTCTGCAAATCTTCAGGAATATTTTTAGGAATAAGAATTGTTACTTTAGTAAATTCCCCGTACTCGCTCTCAATAACAAAGGAATAGTTTTCCCCGTAAAGTAATTTTAACCGTCGGTTAACACTGGCCATCCCAAATGATTTTGGAGATTCTGACTCTTCTAAATCACTGGATGACTTTATCGTCTGCTGAAGATGGGACAGCATTTCTTTTGTCATTCCAATCCCATTGTCCACTATTACAAAGCGAAGGGAGTCCCCGTGTTCCGTAAGTTCAATTTCCACGATCCCTTCTTCTTGTTTTTCTTTGATCCCATGATAAATCGAATTTTCTAAGATCGGCTGCAATGTCATTTTGGGAAGTTGATATTTTGTCAGCTCTTCCGGGATGTTGAAGCGATAATCCAGATATTCAATATACCGTAATTTTTGTAAATACATATACTGCTGTGACAGCTTTATCTCATCATAAACGGAGATAATATCATTGCCCCTATTAAGGGACAAACGGTAAAATGAGGCCATTGCAGAAATGCATTGACTGGCAGTTTCTCCTTTTTCCAAATCAATCAAGGATTTGATCATTTCCAGCGTATTATAAAGAAAATGGGGTTTAATCTGAGCTTGTATCAAGTGGAACTGATATTCACTTTTTTCTTCCTGTTCCTGATACACCCTCCTTAATAGCCGATTGACCGCGTTCATTAAGTTATTAAATCCCTCATAAAGAATCTCGATCTCACCGGCAGACTGACGGTTTGCTTTCTGACTCAAGTTACCCTCTGCCGCATCATGGATCGTACTGGCCAGTTCCATGATCGGGCGGGAAAGAGATCTTGCTATGATATAAGAAATAAATAATGCCACCAAACAGGCAACTGTACCAATTACCAGAATCCATTTATTCAAGATTTTTTGTCCTATTAAAAGGCTGTCCAATGGCTGACAGCTGATCACGGTCCATTGAACAGGATCTTTTAATTCCTGTGAAATCGTATACAGCATCTCTTGTCCCCCAACGTTTTTCGTCAAAGAACCTTTTCCGTAAAGCACTTTGAGTTCCGCTTCACTAAAGGTACCAATTTTTTGAATGTTTTGGGTAATGATCGTTTTGTCAGAGGAGGAAATAACAATTTCCTCCTCATTAAGGATATAAAAAGAAGATTCCACATTTTGAGGCATATTATTTTCAAAAATAGAAGCAAAATTAGATTCCTTGATCACAAACATCACATAGCCATAAACTGTTCTTGAATCTAAATCAACAACTGGTTTTGTAACCAGGAATACCGGTGTAGTACGCTCCCCTTTGTTATGGAGCTGATATGGACCCGAAATAGATACTCCCCAGTTTTTCCGTACTTGTGTAAAATATTCGTCGCTGAGCAATGCCTCTATTTCAGACATGTCATATCCGCTTACCCCGAAAAAGCTATTATCGGCAGCAACTAAATCCCACATATAAACATTTCGGTTAAGGCCCATAATACTGCCGATGATCTTATTCAGTTCCAGCCGCAGTTTATACCTTTTCGCCTCTTCCACCGGGGGAGATGGATGCTCCTTGGCCTCGGCAATCACACGCGGGTCCACCGCAACAGAAACTGCATAGTCCTGAATATGGGTGATTTTGGTGTTGAGGTTATTAATAATCAGCGCTTGCTCCCTGCGTGCAGAACCGAGCGCATTGTTCACATTGACTGTTGTTGATACTGTATTGATCAGAATCGCTGTAACGATCAAGGATATCAGAATCAATAGAGAACTCCAGCAAAAAATTTTATTTTGCATAGATATACCAAATTTTTTCTTTTTTTGTTTGATCATTTTTTTACCTTTCGTTGAGTTCGCAGGTCAATTTTGGATGTTAGTCAGAGTGGTTATTTGAAAGAATTGGCAGACTTTTCCGTTCTGTATAATAAAGGTTTATTTTAAGCCCTTTCATGGGCTTTTTTCATATTATTTTTGATGAACGGAAAAGTCTAACATACCTCTCAAATTGTATAGATCATATTCCGCAAAACACCATGTGTTTTCTATGTCTAAATTATACACAAAAGTGACAGCAAAACCTATAACAAATCGACAACTAACGAAGATTTTACCACTTTAGCGATGATTTTCTATATACCTTCTACATATTTTAATTTATAATCATGTACATCTTAGATAAATCCAACAATATCAAAAACAAATTAGGAAAGGAATAGTATTATGAAGAACACGAAAAAATTATTGTCCACTGCTTTGTGCGCTGCATTGTGTACTGCTATGTTGGCAGGATGCGGCGATTCTAAAAACAATGGAAACAATTCTGCAGCCGGAGGAGATAATTCCCAAAGCGGTTCCTTGACCATCAACTATCTGTCTTCCCGCAATACTACCAGCGAGGCTGTTATGCTTGCTCTCCAAGATGTGGCAGATAATTATGCCAAAGAAAATCCGGATCTGGATTTTTCTTATGAAGTGGAAAGCATTACCGACCGTGCTTCCTACCTGCAAAAGCTGAAGATCCTGGCATCCAGCAATGAATTGCCAGAATGGTTTGAATCTGACCCAGATACATTTTTCGCCAGTCTCGTGGAAAATGATCAAGTTTACAATATGGGTGACCTGTATGATGAATTAGGGGTAAGTGATAAATTTTTTAATATCGCAAAGGAATATGTGAAATTGCCCGGCTCGGATGAGATCTATTTAACTGCATGGCAGGCAAACGCAGAATATTTCTTCTATAATAAAGACCTGTTTGCACAGGCTGGCATCACAGAAGTTCCCAAAACCATGGATGAATTGTTGGATACCTGTAAAGCCCTGAAAGATGCGGGGATCACCCCAATTACTACTCTTGGTTCGGACTGGCCGGTACTCCGTTACTTTGCCATGATCCCATTCCGTCAGTCAGGCAACGACTATCTGGAAAAAGCTTGTGCTGGAACGGAATCATGGGGTACGGAACTTGGAATTGAAAATGCAGCATATATGCAGGAGTTGGCTCAATATTTCCAGACAGGCTTTTCCTCCGGGGACACCGATACTATGGAAGACCTGTTTGTCGGAAACAAAGCCGCTATGCTGTATGACGGTACATGGGTACTGCCAAAACTGATTGACGAATCCACCGGGGATCTGAGAAGTGACTTTTCTTATTTCACCATGCCGACCTACAAAGATAACGATACCACCGGTGCTTCTGATTACTTTGCAAATTGCGGGATCGGTATGGCGATCCGTAAAGATGCTATGACACAGGAAATGAAAGACTATATGAAATACGTGTTTGACAATTATGCGGATATTACTTTAAATGATTACAAACAGCTCCCGTCTATCCAGCCTTCTTCTACCGAAGGGCTTCCTGCCGTTTATCAAGATATTCTGGAGGATGTCACCAACGTTAATACTTTTGCAAAATGCTGGGATGTTGTGATCGATTCCGCCTCTTTGGAAACACTTCACAAATCTTCTACAGAGCTATTAATCGGCGAAATGACCCCGCAGGAATGGGCCGACTCTCTGGACAAGGCTGTTGCAGCCAACAATAAATAATCCCATAAACGGGTAGAGATCTCCCTTCTGCGGGATGATCGAAAGCAAGCTTCGGCAACTGCTTTTGCGGTTGCCGAAACCTGCTTCATGAAGAAATTGATCCGGGGATACTATTTTTCCCCAGCAAACGGAGGGTAAACAATGAAACCAAGAAACAAATGGGAGCCGTGGCTCTTTTCTGCTCCGGCGTTGATCGTATATATTTGTATTGTATTGATCCCGGTAGTCTGGTCAATCGTATATAGCGTTTTCGATTGGAATGGGATTGGGGATATGAAATTTACAGGCCTGCAAAACTATACACGCATGTTTGGGGATGAAGTTTTTATTACGTCCTTTTTCAATAACCTATTTTTTATGGCGGTCGGGACAATATATCAAGTATTTACCGGCTTGATCATGGCCATTATCCTGACTAATATCACAAAAGGCAATAATATCCTGCGGGTTATTTATTTTATTCCCTGTATTATTTCCTCCATGGCGATCTGCAAAATCTTTGAAAAGCTGCTTTCCGTTGAGCCGCAGGGCGTTCTTGCTGCCGTGATGGAAGGACTCGGGATGGAACCGATCGCGCTGCTTTCTGAGCCAAAATGGGCGCTACTTGTCGTCACCCTAGTTGACGGCTATAAATTTTGCGGGCTTTATATGGTGATTTTTTATTCTGCATTTATGGCAATCTCCAATGATGTCGTAGAAGCCGCCTATATTGACGGGTGCACATGGGGACAGCAATACCGCTATATTAAGCTTCCAATGATCAAAAATATCTTCTTTGTTGTACTGGTGATCGTAATCAACGGTACTCTAAAAAGCTTTGATGTATCTTATATTCTGACCAGCGGTGGTCCGGGAAGTGCAAGCGAGCTAGTTGCCACCTATACTTACAAAACCGCGTTTAGTTCTGCACAGTTTGGCTATGGCAGCGCATTATCGGTATTTCTTCTGGCCGAGTCATTGATAGCAGTGGGTATCATACGGTTATTCCAGCAGCGTGCTGCGAAGCGAGATTAACATCGGGAAAGGAGAAATTGTTTATGCAGCGTCTTACCACCAGCAAATGGCTGAGAATTTTATTTTATATCTTCCTGATCGTCGTTCTGGTAATTCAAACCTATCCCATGTTCTGGGTATTGATGTCCAGCTTTAAAACCAAAGACGATATGGCTTTTTTAGAAGCATACAGTATGCCGTCAAGCCTCTATCTCGGCAACTATATCACTGCGCTATTTGAATCCAACTTGATCCGCTATTTTTTAAATAGTGTGATCGTAGCAGTTGGCACCTTAGTGGGGATCGTGATTTTAAGCGCGCCTGCAGCTTATGCGATCAGCAAGATCCAATTTAAACAGAACGAAAGGCTTTTATCCTTTTTCCTGCTTGGAATGATGATCCCGATTTTCGCATGTCTGATACCTATGTTCCAAATCTACAATGCGGTAGGTTTGCGCAACACCTACCTTTCCCTTATTTTACCGCAAATCGGTTTCAGTTTGCCCATGGCGATCTACCTTTATACTGGATTTATGAAGTTTGTTCCCAATTCGTTATTGGAAGCGGCCACCATCGACGGCGCAAACAGCTTCCAAATATTTTCAAAAATCATGTTTCCTATGGCGAAAAACTCTACTATCACAATTATTATCTACAATTTCGTCAACATCTGGAACGAATTTACTTATGCCAATACCTTTATGACAAAAGGGATCATGAAGACCCTGCCAGTTGGATTAAACGATTTTGTCGGTGAAATGGGACGCCGCGACTGGGGCGGGACTTTTGCCGCGATTGTGCTGGCGATTTTACCGACACTCATCATCTACTTCTTCCTCAATAAAAATGTTATGGAAGGGATGGCAGCAGGTGCAATTAAAGATTAAAGGGGATTTATGCTGCTAAGATCCTTACCAAAATAAATGCAAATTCCAAATAACTGATGAAAGGAATGACTACCAAAATGAAGCTGAATTTAAAACAAGGCTGGAAGGTCATGCAGGATGTACATAATACTGCGGAAAATCTCAAATTATATCAAGATGAAACGGTCCTGTACTCTATGGGGGCCCAGCTCTCCGAATGGGAAGATCTTGAGGAGTTAAAACATCTGCAACTGATTTTTTCGGATCAGCCGTACTGGGGACGTGAATTGCGTTATTTTAACCAGGCCCCATGGTGGTATAAAAATGAATTTGAAGTGCCGGAACATGCAGGCAGCCATTGCGTAATTAGGTTCTCCAACGTCGACTATTACTGCAAAGTATGGTTTAACGGCGTCCTGCTTGGTGAGCACGAAGGTTATTCGATCCCATTTGAATTCTGCGTTGATGATCTTTTAAAAAAAGGGGAAGCAAATACCTTGATGGTAAAGGTTTGGTCCCCGTGGGATGATACCGTGGACGGGGACAAACAGGAGCGCCGCACATTTCTCATTCTGCGCAACATGGTAAAGGGGACTTATGAACACTCGGATACTTTTATCCAGCGTGATGTCAATCCCATTGGGATTTATGGGGATGTCACGGTGGAAGTAACTGAAAAGGCATCCTTTCAAGGGCGGCCGGAAATCACCTATACACTGGATGAAACCTTAAAAAACGTGTCGCTCAATGCAAAAGTCAGGGTGACCAACGTATCAGAAAAATACAACCTACGATTAGTTTGTGTAGATAAACTCACAAAAGAGATCATCTGCAGCGAAACTGTTCCGGTCAGCAAAAATGGCGAGGTAAGCATCTCCGCTGCGGCAAAAAATATCCACTTGTGGAATACATGGGATCGCGGAGGGCAATGGTTATATGACTTGATCACTGTCTTAGAGGACCAAAACGGGAATGAAGTCTACCGGTATCATGAGGTGACTGGTTTTAGAAAAATCGAAATGGTCCGAAATGAAAAAGAAACCACCTTCTATCTTAACAATAAAAAGCTGTATATCCGCGGTACTTCTTATTTTCCAGATGTTTACGTTTCCGCAATGAACAAGGAGCGCTATAAACGAGACCTGCTTTCCATAAAAGCCTGTGGATTTAATCTTGTCAGAGTACACGTCCATGTGGAATTCGAGTTATTCTACGAGTTATGCACAGAAATTGGAATTGCCGTTATTCAGGATTCTGAATATAACTGGGCGCATCCGGATAACGATATTTTTGCGGATCGTTTTATTGACGTATTTTTACAGACTGTTGACTTGTTAAAACGACACCCGGCTATTATTTGCTGGATCTGTATGAATGAGCCGGGACTTCTTGACGCAGAACAGGCAAAAGAAGCCGAGGGCGATGCCGCCGCTGGAATGCGCGGACATAGCCGCTCTATGGATGTCAATCCCGGACCAGCTCTTTACAAGGCAACCTGCGAACACGATCCTTCCCGCCCGGTTATTAAAGGGTCTTTCTGTGAAAGCGACCCATTCAGCGGAGATAGCCATAATTATATTGGTTCCCTACATGGAGACGGCACCCACTATCGGGAAATTTACGGTACCATAGAAAAATTTAATACAGAATATGGCTTTGATGCCCCGCCATGTGCAGATAGTCTCAAAAAAATGCCGAAACTCTACCGCCGTTTAAACGGACTTGTAGACCGCCTCGATGAAATTGGACATTATCAATATCTCCTTTTAAAATACTACACCGAACATTATCGGATCCAAAAATATTCACCGAATTCCGGGTATGTTCAATTTTTGTATAACGATATCGGCCCGCAGAGCTTTTATGGAATATTTGATTGGTGGGGACTCCCAAAAGACGGATTAGACGCGATGTTAGAAAGCAATATGCCCACTGGGATATTCCTAAAATTTAACGAAAAACTTGACGGTATCTATGCCGTCAATGATTTGCTCACCCCTATCGGCAGCTGTACTGTAAAATGGGTCATTACCGATGGCAAAGGAAACGTGATCCAGAAAGAGGAAAAGCAGATCGAAATTGGCGCAGATGATATTGTGAAAGTCTGCGATCTAAATGTTGACACCTCCTCTTTTGACCGAGTCGATGTTGCGCTCGTTGTCCTAAAAGATGGTGAAGCAGTTTGCTCCAACCATTATGAAGATCTCTTCAATATGCCAGAGCACACCCATGGGCATCCTTCCCGAATCACCCACGAAATGGGCATGCGGCTTTATTTTGCTTAAATCAATTTTACCGGGCAGTCCAAAAAGGGCTGCCCGGTAAGTTTTTGGCATAGAAGTGAAGAATATTCTTAAGCTTCCCTTCTATGCTTTTCCATATTTATCTTAGAAGCGCTTGACGTCATATTCAAGATAATTGGCCAGCGCTTCTTCTGCCGCGTCGCAAATGTGTTCTGGCACCACCGCCATATGATGACGGTAACCGTTCTTCCCGATATAATCCAAAATACCGTCTAATCCTTTTGAATACAATACAGAACCCGTCCCAAAAAACTCTGGTTCGATCGGTTCCTTTGTTAATTCTCCACAGCCAAGGTAGGCGCAAATTTTCCCATCTTCTGTTTTCATGCTTCCAAAGGTGATTTTTCCCTTTCGCAGTTTCCCTTGGTTTACGCCTACGCCGGAGCCTTCCCCATAACTTTTGACAAACATTTTATGTTCTACAGTGGTCCCTTTTCCTTCCATCAACGAGATCGGGATCGGGCCACAATGGAATAAAATACATTTGTCCGGATTATCCCGGTAATTATTGTTAATGTCCAAAAGCATCGACGGCATATTCCCTGCTAGAGCCAAGGCCTGCATCATAAGGGTATTGGTAATATCGACTTCACAGGAGGCGGCGATTCCACGTTCATTTAATTCCCCCAACACCATACAAGGGGCGATGCCAAACTCCAACTGAAATTCATTCCAGCATCGCAGAGCTATCCCATTTAGATGATACTCCAAAATAAGATCATCCACTACAGCCCCTAATCGTGCGATATTATGTAGTTTTTCGATCGGAAAGTCAAAATGGGTTATTTTCAGATATGCAGCCATTTTCTCCTCGATCCGATCAGATGAAACGTCACGCATCCGGCGAAATATTTCTCCAAGGTCAAAAGTTTCAATGTTCACGCCCGATCTTTGCAGTCCAATCTCGTCGACCCGGACTGTTTTGAAAGCAGTTGTTCGGGCGCCTATCGCTCCAAGGTTATACCGTTTCAAACCGTTTACGATCCGGCATACCCCGGCAAAAGTTTCGATCTGTGCCTGAAATTCATCGGAAGAAGGATGAACGGTAAATGGTTTAAGCAAGGTATATTTGATTCCGCACTGCCGCAGTACATTGCACATGGCAATCTTTCCGCACAGCGCATCACGGCGGTGGGCAAAATCCATCTTTCCCACTTCATCCGGATATGCCTGTACTAAAATTGGCACGCCGGCATCCTTTAATGCAACACAAGCCCCATTTTCATCTCCAAAATTTGGCAGACACAGGATGATTCCCTGATACTTTCCACGGTTCCCGGCCAGAAAACGGGCAAATTTTTCTCCTTCCTCAATGGTTTCCACCGCGCCGTATCGGGTTTCGGTTTCTTCCATCATTATGGAATGATAACCGGCTTTCTCCACAGCCTCTGTCAATTCCTTTCTTGCATCTGCAATCAGCTCCCCAGGAAAAAAGCCGCGGTTTCCAAAAAACAAAGCAAAGGTAATATCGGGCATATTCATAACCTCTTTTCTATTGCTATATCAGCAGTTCCATACGTTTGATGATCTGATCCTGATACACGTCGTCAAGCTCCACAAAATATCCGCTCCAACCCCAAACACGGACGATCAAATTTCGGTATTTTTCCGGATGTTTTTTGGCATCCAACATCTTTTCCCGGTTAACTGCATTGATCTGCATTTGGTGTCCGCCCAAATCAAAAAATGTTTTTACAAACATGGCAACTTTCCGGATGCTGTCATCATTTCTAAATAAGGTGTCATGCAATTCGATTGTCAGCGGACCGCCGTTGCAGACCCGCACAAGATCGGGTTTTGTAAAAGATTTCATGATCGAAAACGGCCCATTGCACCGTGCAAGCAGACTCGGAGAATAATTGCAGGCAAATTCCTCCCCGTATTTTCTGCCGTCTGGTGTTGCCATTAGGTGCTTCGATTGCCACACATAGTACATGGCAGAGCCGGTACCGGGGCGGAAAATCCCGCCTCGTTCATTCTGTTTCCCGTCTAGTGAATCAGCAAACCAGTCCAAAAGCCTAACCGCGATCTCGTCAACTTCATCCTTGTCATTTCCCATTTTATCAGCGCTGAAACGAAGCTTGGCACAGAACTCCTCATAACCGGAAAAATTATTTTTTAGCATTCTCAGCAGTTCTTCTTTTGACACTGCGTCATCGTCATAAACATATTTCCGTATCATTGCAAGGGAATCCACAGCAGTGGAAAGCCCACTTCCGTGCAATCCAAAGTTATTGTACCGTCCGCCTAGGGAGATGTCTTTCCCTTTTTGGGTACAATCAAGCATCATCAGCGATAAGAACGGCGCAGGTTCCATATACAAGTTGTGAACACTGGCGCAAAGGCGTTCTGATTCTTTGAAAATATTCTCCTTTACCGCCTCCATGCATTCCTCAAAGGTATTGAACTCCTCCAAACGCTCTATTGTTTCACTAACAACCATTGGGAAAGACAATCCATTGATATTTGGCAAATCCATCCCAGCCCCTGGAACAATAAATTCCCAACAGGCCGCGACAACATAATCATAGGCATCATCGTCAGAATATCCCCAGCGTTTTAACGCCTCGATCACAATGTCGTCATTCGCATATTGCGGGAATCCCAGCCCTTGTTTTGTTAGATGAGTCCCGCGTTCATAAGAAGAGAGCGGTGTTTTTTTGTGAACTCTCAAATTGATTTTTGGGTCGATCAGCTTCAGCTCCAGGCTCGCCTGCATGCAAAGCTCAGAAAGATCATTATAGGTTTCGTTTCCGTTTTTGTCCATTCCTCCCAGCACCATGCTCTGACCATTATCACCCTGCTGCATCCCGGTATAAAGATCACTGTCCTTATTAAAACTGATAAAAAATTCTTCCAGCAGTTCTAAAGCTGAATCTTTTGTGAGAGTCCCATTTTTTATATCTTTATCATAATATGTAAACATATATTGGTCGAATCGCCCCACCGTATTGTGATAGTTAAAACTCGCCCAAAGACAATAATGGATCAATCGGAAAAATTGTAGCGCCTGGGCAAAGGTTTTTGGCGGCTGCCGCGGTATGCGGGCAAATGCTTCCGCCACAGTCTGATTGCCAGCCCGCTGCGCTTCTTTTCGATAGCGTTCAGCAAATTCTTCTATCGCTTCCAGCAGTTGTATACAACAAGTTAAAAATTCGACTGCCTCACGATTTTGACCACTCTGATATTCCTCAATAAGGACCAAAATCTGTTCTTTTTTTCGGTCAAAGCCAACATCGATCAACTGGCTGTACAGTGGGTTCACATTACATACTTTTCCCTGTTCATGAATATAGTGCTCCTGTTGGATCGCCTCAAACTCCTCCTCGGTAAAAATTTCAGGAATAACCGATACTGTCCGAAGCAAGGCAATCTTTTCTTCCGGCAGGACCACCGGCTGTTCTTGATCCAGCATCCAAATCAGCCGTTTCGTTGCCCTTTGAAGGTCAGAAAGGCCTTGTTCTTTCCAGATTTTCGCCATCTCCCGGCATCCTATTTCGGGCTGACGGAATTGATGATGTTTCTGTTCTGCAATAAAATAGTTCCGTAAACGAGAAATATATTCTGTCATCTTCACACACCTTTCCTTTTATAATACGGTGCAAGAAATTCCCAAAGACTCAAAACAGGACTTCCTTGTATTTACTCCGCGCAACGGATCAAATTCCGGAGAATACTCTCTCCCAAGCATTTCGTATTTAGCTCCTGCTGTTTGGTGATAGGGTAGCAGTTCTACCTTTTGCAAAGATTCAGCCCCTATCAGCAGTTTGGCAGTTGCTGTCAGGTTTTCTTCGGTATCATTTATCCCGGGGATCAGCGGAATGCGAACCACAAAAGGTTTCCTAGACTGCTTCAGCCATTCCAGATTCCTTAAAATTAGCTGGTTATCCACACCGGTAAAATGTCGGTGACGCTCTGAATCGATCAGTTTCAAATCCATCATAATAAAGTCCAAACGATCGGCTACCTGGACAAAAACCTCCTCCTTGCAGTAGCCGCTGGTTTCTATTGCCGTATGCAAGCCTCCCAGCCTGTCAATAACATCCAATAAAAATTTTGCCTGCATAAGCGGCTCTCCACCCGAAAAGGTGATTCCCCCGTCATTCATCTCCAGAATCTCTCGATCCTTCAGTAAAATTTTCGCAAGTGCCTCATCTGTATAAACAGTCCCCGCGATTTTCCTAAGACGCAGAGGACACATTTCCACACAGTCAAAACAATTCTCGCATCCATCCGGGTGCTGGCAAACCATTTTACATCTGCCGCAATGAATACAGGCGTGATAACTTACCATTAGCTGCGGATAAACCTCCAGCCCCTCCGGATTATGGCACCATTGGCAGCGCAGAGGACATCCTTTTAAAAAAACTGTCGTCCTGATCCCGGGGCCGTCAAAGACAGCCATTTGTTTTACATCAAATACAATCCCCTTGCTCATAGGAAAGCCCCCTGCCACACAATTATAATGCTTTCATATAGAATTGGAAGCGATAGGTTTTTCCGGCAGGCATCCGGTATGGATCATGCGCTATGCCGCCCCAACTGTCATCCCCACCGACACCCATTTGATGCCAATTTACTCTGACATAAGTTCCGTCTGGCTCCGGAAGCTTATATGGATGGTCTGCTGCTTCGATCTGATCCGGCGAATATGGCAGCGCGCAAATCTCCAGCAGATCACGTCCCCAGAATTTTAGTCCTTTTTGTTCCCCATCTGTCACAGTCAGCCATCGTACATCAGTGATGTTTCCGCATTCCTGCGGCCGTACATATTGGATAAAGCGGTTTTCTACCGTATCTTTCCAAATCCCGGCATAGGTTCCGTCCTTGCGGTCCCAGTAGCTGTCGATCGGGCCGTTTCCATACCATTCCAGACGGTTCATGTTGGGGCTTAACTGCAGCATATAACCCAGCGATGGCAGTTCCGGGAGCCCTTCCGGCACCTCAAAATTCATTTCCACTGAAATTGTGCTGTCTCCCAGAATAGAATAAATAGTAATCAGCTTTGCGGCTGGGTCTGTTAGTAAATCATAACATGCTGTCACCAGCACACGGTCCTCATCCCTAACAAATTCAAAGCTTGTTAAGACAGGCTTCTTTGCTGCATATTTCCATGGCGCACAGCGGATCTGCGTCCCATTTCCCAAGTCGATATCAGTCATTGCCCTCCAAAAATTCGGTTTCATATCCTTTTGAAGATATTCCATCCCATTTTTTTGATAGGAGGCAAGGGTTCCCCAGACGCGGGCCGCAAAGACTATCTTAAAATCTTTCCCCTCTACAAAAAGGGAACCGAAGGTACGGGTCACCTTTAATTCTCCGCTCTTTTTAGCGCTGACCGTGTAAGCTGGATACGGATGGTTCAAGCTCATCTGATGTACGCAGTCAATAAATCCAATGTCCGAAAAATTGGTTTTCTTTTTCGCAGTCACAGAAACAGTCAACAGGTATTCGTGGCCGTCTGTTACATCTACGGGGCTTGTTTTCCAGAGATTGATACGTCCCTTTTTCAGCGGTTCCAAATCCATACAGGCTTCTCCCTGTGCGCAGGTAACGCCATCCCTCAATATTTCCCAAACAAGGCCGTATTCATTTAAATTAGTAAACAGAAATTTATTATATATTTCGATCCGTCCGGTCGCCGCATGGACCAACCGGATATTGACATTGCGATAAGCATGCTTCACAGCCAGCACTTTCGGCGTATCTGAACTGTCAGGCAAAAGCATCCCATTGCAGCAGAAAATGTCATCGTGCAAACGCTCGCCAAAATCACCGCCATATGCTGCGTAAGGTCTTCCGTCCGGGGCATAATTCAACAGTCCGCTGTCCCTCCAGCTCCACATATAAGCGCCTTGTAATTCTGGATAAGTGTCAAAAAGATCAATATATTCATCAATATTACCAAGACTGGTACCCGGGCAAACTTCGTATTCACAGGAGATAAAAGGCTTTTTCGGATCATTCTTGGTATATTCCAACATTTCCCACGGGCGCATGTACATCTGGTTTTCAAATTCGGTTACAAAGTCATATTCCCGGCAGTGAAAAGTTCCTTCATAAAAGGTTGGACGGGTTGGGTCATTTTCTTTAAAGTAACGGTACATAGAAGCAAGTACTTCCCCGCCAAAAGATTCATTTCCCAGTGACCAAAATACCACGCTTGGGGAATTCTTATCCCGTTCAAATAGGTTTGCGCACCGATCCAGCAAAACATCTTCCCAAATCATTTCATTGCCCGGCTGGGTGATTCCGATTTCCTTCTGATCGTTAAACCATGTCCCATGGGATTCCAAATTCACTTCATCGGCTACATACATCCCATATTCATCACAAAGGTCCTGCCACTCTTTCTGATAAGGATAATGACTGGTGCGGACAGCATTGATATTGCAGGCTTTCATCCGCTTAATATCAGACACCAGACGCTCATAAGGAACTGCCCGGCCGCGGTGCATGTCAATTTCATGCTTGCACATCCCCTTAATAATGATCCGCCGGCCATTGATATAGTAAACATTGTCCTTGATTTCCAGCTTTCGGAATCCGATCCTGCCGGAAACCGCTTCCTTGACTCTGCCCTCTGCCGTTTTAGTCAACAGGACGACCGTATAAAGATGTGGCTTTTCTGCGCTCCATTTCAATGGGTCAGCCAGCGCAAAAGGAATCTCTGCATTTTTATTTCCGCTGCCGCCTTTTGGGATCTCTGTTTCAAAAACCAAAACCCCATCAGGAGCAAAAATTCGCAGTGCAGTTGCCGGATGCTGCTGAGAAAGATAAGTAAGCCTGCAAACACCTTCCACCTCCCGGTAGCCGGGGTCTAAATCATAATCGATACGATAATCAATGATATGGTCCGGTTCTACAGCATAAAGGTACACATCCCGGAAAATCCCGCCAAGCCGCCACATATCCTGATCTTCCAGCCAACTTCCGGTACACCACTGGTGTACCCGCAGCGCAATTTTGTTTCTGCCGTTTTTTAAGTAATCGGTAATATTAAACTCCGAAGGGGTGTAGGTGTCCTCCGCATAACCGGCAAATTCTCCGTTTACCCAAAGATAAAATGCACTTTCTACTCCCTGCAAAGACAGGATCACCTGTTTTCCTATAAAATTTTCAGGCAATTCAAATTCGGTCACATAAGAACCTGTTTCATTATAATTTTGCGGTGCAAAAGGAGGCATTACCTCTTCTTCCTGCTCCCATGGGTACGCGGTGTTTGTATATTGTTTTCTTCCATATCCCGCCATCTGCCAGGACAGTGGCACCTCGATTTCATCCCAAGCGGATACATCATAACCCTCTTGATAGAATTCTTGCGGTGCCTCTTTTGGGCAGGTAACGTGCAAAAACTTCCAATTGCCATTTAAAGAATAATAATACGCAGAGTCTTTTATAATGTATCGCTTCGCAGTTTCCTCCGAATCATACGGAACAGTAACAGTATGGGCATCCATGCGGTTGATCTGATAAACCTCAGGGTTTTGCTGCCATTCAGAAAACGTACAATTTAGTTTATTCATAAGTGTCACCATGCTTTGTAAGGACAAAGCTTTCCTTTCTTTTAAAATCTCATTTCAAACGATAAAAAACATCCATAATATGATCTAGGTATCCCTTCATAGTGTCAACGGCAACTTTAGACAGCTCCTGAAACAAGCGGCTGTTTTCTGGATGTTCCCGCCCATATTCTAGGGCTTTTTGATAAGCACCGGCCCCCATATAAGAATAGTAATTGATCTTTCGTATCCCCTGCTTGATCGCCTTGACATAATCTTTATCATCAACACCAGAACCGCCGTGCATCACCAACGGAAGATCTGCGGCTTTTTTCACCTGATTGATAATATCAAAATTCAGCACAGGAGCCTGGGGATAAATCCCATGCGCAGTCCCGAATGCTATTGCTAAAGCATCTATCCCTGTTTCCGAAACAAAGTCAACAGCAAGCGCAGGGTCGGTGTAGTTTCCTTGCCTGCTTCCTGCCGTTGCCATACAACCCAATTCTGCTTCCAAGGAAACCCCATGCTGATGCACATACTCCACTGCCTTTTTCGTCTGTTTTTTATTTTCCCCATAAGAAAGTGCAGAACCGTCAAACATGACGGAAGTAAACCCCAGTTCTACTGCCTGTTCTAATACTCTCATAGAGGTACCGTGATCTAAATGAACACAAACCGGCACCTTTGCGCGCCTTGCAAAATCAACCATTGCCGGACCGATTTGATCAAGCGGGCCGCATGGGAAATGAACCTCTGCGTGTTCGATAATGACCGGTATTTTTTTATATTCGGCCATTTCGATCACTGCGCAAAGGCTTTCAAAACATGGCGTGTTAAACGCTCCAATCGCAATTTCCTTTTCCTCTGCAAATTTCATAATTTCCTGCAAATTAACCAGCATCTTTTTTCCTCCCATTATTGACCATATTTTTGCTCCAGCTGAACGATTTGCTCCAACCCGGTCAATCCGTTGATGGAATTATCCCCTGAAAGGGAGGCAGCTGCCGCGCCGTTCCCAATTTTTAAAACTTCCTGTGGGGATAGTTCGTGGTACAAACCGTACAGCGCGCCTGCGCAAAAGGCGTCTCCTGCGCCGACACTATTGACAATAAATCCCTCTGGGAGCGAAAGCGATTTTTGCATATAAAAGCTGCCGCTTCGCGACATATAATACCCCGCCTCCGGACAATGGATCACGACACACTCCCCTACTCCATAAGAAAGTAATTCCCTGCAAATTTTGGGAATCACTTGTTCCCGAAGCGTCCCATCTTGTTCTCTGGCAGGGATCCCCGCTATCATTCCCGCTTCAATTTCATTGACGATCAAATAGGAACAATATTTCAATGATGGAATAACCACTTTCTGGAAACGTGCCCCGGCCTCACTGACAACGTCAATAGATGTTTTGATACCTCTTGCCTGTAGATCATGTAAAACATGAGCCATTACTGTACCATATTCCGGTTCTTCCCGGTCCATGGCATCTAAAAGCAGAGCATATCCCAAATGCGCTATTTTAACGTTAATGGAAAAAGTCGGTATATCCTTTACGCCAAAGTCAGCGTTTGCCCCCTGTAAGTTAAAAAAGGTACGAGTATGTTTCTTCTGCGAAACAATCGCATCCGTAAACCCGGTTGCTTGATCTTCTCTGACAAAAATATAGTCTGTATTCACTCCATATTTGCGCAGCACACTGATCAGATAGCTTCCGTCCTGATCCTTTCCTACGCATCCTACCGCATAAAGCGGGGCTTCTGTTTCCAATCGGGACAAATTGATGATCGTATTGCTGACACATCCACCGACACAACAATCCTGTCCACGGATATTAGCCAGCATCCCTTCTTCTGGAAAGGTATCAACCATTTTGACATGGTCAATAAAAATATTACCGCAGACCGCAATTCCATTTTTCATAACAATCACCTTCTTAACAATAACATTAACGTTAATGTTATTGTACGAAAAAATAAGCCAGCTGTCAAGAGCTGACCTATTTTTTGTCACTATGTTCTAAAGATCATTCTCTAGTTTTGGTGGTTTCTCTGATCTTGATTTCTGCTGGAAGCACCAAGCGAATCGGTTCTTGCTGCCGGTGTTTGATCTGATCGATCAACAGATCAACTGATTTTTTTACCATCAACGATTTTGAGCTGCTGACTGTTGTCAGTTGGGTCGGCAGCAGATAATTGGATTGGATATTGTCGAAGCCAACCACTGAAACATCTTCCGGAACAGAAATATGTTTTTCCTGCAGCAAGGATATGACCTCTAAAGCGATCATATCGCTGAACGCTACCACAGCAGTATAATCGTATTCTTCAAATAGAGCTTTTCGAAGCTGTCCTAGCCTTTGATCTGGCGCTAAGGTAACAGTAGCTGTCTGCACTTGCTGGATCCCGGCTTCTGAAAGAGCTTCAAGGTGCCCGTTTAACCGTTCCTGCGCACTAGAAACAGAAAGCGGCGCATTGATAAACAAGATTTTCCGATGCCCCTCCTGCAAGAGATGGCGGGTCGCTAAATAACCGCATCGTTGATCATCATACAGCACAGCGCTGGTATCCATATCCCGAAAATATCGCCCATGCAATACAAACGGAACCCCACATTGCTGTAAAAATGCAACATTTTCCCGCCCTTTTGGAGATGGGCAGAGGATAATACCATCCACATTTTTCTCCAGTGCCATTTCCAATGCTCTGCGTTCTGTTTCCTTATTTTCCTCGGTATTGATGACAAAGGAGACATAACCCTTTTCCTTTAGCCGTACCTCCAGTCCCTTTACCATAATGGCAAACAGGGGATTTGAAAGGTCTCCTAATACAATGGCGATAGATTTACTGATACCGGAGCGCAAAAATACAGCAGAAGAATTGCGGATATATCCCATCTTCTGTGCTGTTTTTTGAATCAGACGTTTCGTTTTATCAGAGATGTCTGGCTGGTCTTTCAAGGCATGGGAAACAGTATTGACTGAAAAACCTGTTTCTGCCGCAATATCCCGCAATGTGACCCGTTTCTTCTTTTTATCCAGTTCCATCTCATCACCCTTCCTTCATTTTATGATATCCACTTTCGTCAAAGTTGTCAATCAAGATTCTTAAAAGGTGAAAATTGAAAGCAGAAAATACCGCAAGCTCCAAATAAAAGCTAGTGCTAAAATCATATCAGCAAAAAGGCGAAGCATCCCCCTAAAAACACGGAATAAGCTTCACCTGTAAGTTTCCTGGCTGCAATTACGAAAGAAGATAAGCCAAAATCTATTTTTTATAATGAGTTGCAGGATTCAACTTTTATGAAAAATCCTTAGTTTAGAACCACGATCAAGTTCTTTTGAACGGACTGAGCCATAGAGAGTAATTTTACGATTCCCTTTATCCGATCCAATGAATTGGATCAGATGAAGGGAAAATTTGTTTTGCCGCCTTGCTATGTCTTCCTTGTTTATGGAATCGCTTGAAAATCTACGTCACGAACCCGGTACAGCCTTGTCAATTCAGAAGTCTCCCCTATAGAATAACAAGCCTTTTGGGCTTTATCAAGATAATAATAAGCTGTAGAAGAATAGCAGTATGGCTTTAGACGCTCTTTTTTCCATGGATTGATAAAAGCCATACGAAAACCGGAACGAAAAAGAATGCGGTCTTCATCATGAAAACGATACATCGACACCATAGATCTCAATGGATCTTTTAACGGAACGCCGTGGGTCTGTGCGCAAAATTCTCCATTGCGGAAATACCAGCCTCCGTTAAAATAGTCCTCCAGTCCGGTTCCAACAATCGTTGGTTCTGTTTCGTGATCAAGATAAATGTATTCCGGCGCCTCTAAAAAAGAAAGCTCGTTGAGGTCCTTTCCCTGAATAGAAACAGCACATCCGGCAAAGTGCCCCTTTCCGTTAATATCTGCGATTTCCAAAGGATCTCCCCCCAGATGTTCGCCGTGACAAAACGCGCAGTGAAATCTCCCTATATCCTCCGGAAGCTTGTCTAATTGGGTCCAGTTAAGATTGAAGAAAACTTCTGCCGTTTCTGTTGCATGCAGGTTTTCCAGTTCTAACCGAAAGCCATGTTCAAACGGCATCGGAAAATAACTGTAAAACCCCCCGCTGCTCATTCCTAAATAACGCGATGTAAAATGGCGGTATTCACAGTGTCCCACCCCAAAAAAATCACCGATCGGCGCTTCTACAGATGGATATTCACAGCCGTCAAAATAAATCCTCATGATCGTGAGCCGAAGTACAGTGGGATCTACCGGAGCATCTGTATCCCAATGACGCCAAAACCATCCGGGCATTGTCATCCAAAGCCGGGTGACGATCCCAGTGTCCCGACATTGCGCTATGGTGATTCGTTTCCCCGGAGGGATTAAAACTGTCTTGTTCCCGGTATCCGGCTCAAATGTGGTAAACTGCCTGGAAGATCCCGAAGTAATGGTGCAAATGCTTTGTAAATCCATATGATTTCTCCTTTTACTGCTGTGTGGAATTCTATCATGTTGGGCCTATGTCTTAGTCATCATAGTGAACCAGTCCTTGAAGTCTGGGGATCAGCCGAAGAGCATTTTTATAATAAATCTTCTTCAGCACCCCGTCGGGCAGATAAACCCCATAAATATTCCAACGACCCTGGTTATGCTCGTCAAAGGAATTATAAGGGAAGAATTCATCCTTAGTTTCAAAGAAACGATAATTTCCACTGATATTGGCTGGCTTGGGAAGTAGATCTGTCCCGTAAACGATCCGGTCCTGATATTTCAAAATAAAGTCTCTGGCTGTGTAGGGTTGGCGCCCCAGCTCAGAGATCCGTTCAGCGGTATCTACATTCATATTGGGATAAGCGTCCAGCATGCGGGACACCTCTTTCAGATTTTCAGCATAAGAGCCGACATGCGCCACAATAAAGGTCGTATCCGGATTCTGCTGAAGCAGGTTTTCCTGTGCCTCCATTAGTTCCAGAAAGCGGGGACAAGGCCGTTTGCCATAAGACCAATGCGGGTGAGCCGCCAATTCCTCATACCGCTCATGAGTATGGTCAATGACGCAGTCGAAGAACGAGGGCGGGTCCGCAATATGGATGGTCACCGGCAGGCGATATTCTGCCGCAGTGGCCCAAATCACCTGAAGCCTGGGATCATCCGGTGTTAAATAGGAGCCGTTTCTGTCTGTGAGCTTTACCCCCAATGATTTGGAAAATTTCAGGCCGGCAGCGCCGCGTTCTACGCATTCGATCACCCTGTTTCGAGCTTGCCGTTCAAAATCAGGAGCGTCAATGTTAGAAACATCCACTCTTCCAAAAATTGAAAATTTTCCCGGATATCTTTCTACATAGTTCCTGATTTGAAAGTCCATGCGTTCATCCCAAAAGCCATCTAGATCAATGATATGCTTGATATGAAATCTCTCCATATCCTCTACCAACTTGGCCGAATCCTTGGTTCGGGTCAAATGATTATGGGCGTCGATCACCGGAAATTTCGGGATGAGGCGTTCCTGTTGGGGAATCTCTAATCGGCAAACCGGCCGAAATTCATTTAACGGGATCATAAAGCCAGTTCCTCCTTTGCAGCATTCCAAAGTTATCCTTTTGTTCTTCCTTCATTGGTATCTAGCCTTGTTGATCAGTTTATTATACCATTCTCGATCCTTTATGTCTACCATCTAAAAAAGAGCCCCCTTTTTACATTTGGACTGGTGGGTTCCAACTCCAGCGATTTCACTACACATTGATCAAGACATAAAAAGATGATAAGATAAATAAAATGGGGGGCTAGAAAATGGATAAACGAACAAAAATCAAAGCGATTACAACTATCATTTGCCTATTATTCAGCGTGTTTGCTTTGTATACTTTTATTTTTGTTTTAGATATTTCTAAAAGCTGGAAAGTAGTTTTAATTATCGTTGCACTATCTTGGATAATTTCTGGAATAAGTAATCTGACAGAGTATTTTGGAAAACGAAAATAATACAACTTCCAGTTTATTGGACGGTTGTTATCAGTGAATACGCCTCTCTTCGTCATTTTGACGAAGGGAAGTTTTATATATAACGGTCCAAAGGGTAAAAGTGTTTACACTGCAAGCCAAACAAACTCTGAAATCCATATTCCCATCCATTTAGCCGCTATGGAAAAATATTTTTTCCATAGCGGCTAAATGGATAACAGTTCGTCTACACGACCCTTTTTATAGATTGCGGCTATCTTTTCCCGTTATCCTATTTTTCCTTTACAAACTGGTCAAACAAGAATTTTTCGGAACAAGTTCCGGACTTCACTTTTTGGCATAGGATAAAGGGAAGCTCCCCTCTCACTATTAGGAGGAAACCGAATGGGTATTACAAACTCGAATAAACAGATCAACGTAGACCGCATTGACTGCGACGGAACGCTTAGAGTGACCCTCGCACTTTCTGCTTCTCCGGACATTTCAACCAACCCAACAGACATCGTTCTGGTACTAGACCGTTCCGGAAGTATGGCAGGCAGCCCGCTTGCCAATATGAAGGCTGGAGCCAAGACCTTTATTGATATCATTGATGAGGCTACAGACAGCGCCCAGGATGGTAATATTGGATCTGGCAGCCGGATCGGTATCGTAAGCTTTTCAGATACTGCTGTCGCTAACACACAGTTGATCACTTCTGTTGACACACTAAAGGCTGCTGTCGACAGTTTAACCGCAGGTGGCTCCACAAACCATGCAGACGCTTTTCAGCAGGCGACACAATTATTCGACCCGCTTTCTGCAAACGCCAAGGTAATCGTTATGTTTACCGATGGAAAAACAACTTCCGGCGTGCCGCCTGCTCCTATCGCCGCAGCGGCAAGAGCTTCGGGGGTGATCATTTACTGCATCGGCTTAATTGGGCTTGATGGGATCGACGTAAATGTCCTCAATGATTGGGCGACCGACCCGGATGCCTCGCATGTGGCAGTCACACCCAATGACGAGGACTTAGAGCAATTGTTCAAGGATCTGGCTGCCAACATCTCTAAAACAGGCGCTACCGATATTGTGATCGATGAGATCGTAAATTCCGATTTTACTATTACAAGCCTAACCCCGCCTACAAAGGGCACGGCTATGATGACCGATTCGCATACCATTCAATGGAAAATCCCAGAGCTTGGCGTCACCGCAAATGAAGGGGCTTCCTTGGAATTCTTAATTCGTCATACGGCACAGGACTCCGGGGAAAAACTGGTAAACCAATCCATTTCTTATTCGGATAACGAAGGAAATGTCGTTGTGTTCCCTGCGCCTTCTGTATTGGTGGACTGTGGGATCGTCGTCCATCCAGAGCCTTGTCCGATCCCCGTAGACCTAGCCACAGAAAGCTGTCAGGATTCCATTATCATAGATGCGGGGGATGCTTATCTGCAATCTTTGGGGCGAATCCTGCAAATGGATGTCACAGTAAAAAATGTCTGTCCCGGAAAGCGCGTAGCCCTAGCGATCGTTCTTACCGAGGTCGATCCCAATGGACTCGAATATTCGCGTGGGATGAAAACACTTACTATCCCCGCGCATGATTACCCAAGCTGCCGGGATGTTTTAGTCAAATGTGTCAAATTCGTACTCCCTGAAGATTTAGATGTATCTGGAGGAATTCCGACCGCAATGTGCAGTACAAGGAGCTTCAAGGTACGTCTGATCGCCCATAATATTGATACGGATTACCAGTGCTGTGATTCTATCGTCACCATCCTGTAATTTCAAAAAACAAATGAACTCATTGATGTATTCACAGCTATGGATCATAAAGAAGTACCCGGTGCATTTTCTGCACCGGGTACTTCTTCTTTGTATCAATATGGATACTCATATTCAAAAGAAGCCTTGGTGGTTTCGAAGGAAAAAAGCGTTTGACCATCTTGTTTCAGGCAATAAGCCGCCCGGCAGGAAGCGCTTTCATGAATCGTACGGCTCATTGTTCCGCTGACAGGAGCAAGCAATGGACACGCGTGCTTTTCCATCAGCTTCGCCGACAACACCAAGCTTCCTTGACGGATCACGATTTCGCCCTGTCCAATCTTTTCAATCTTCGCTCCAAGATAGGTTGCAAGACGATACTCCTTTCCGCGCCAGCAAATCACGCTAATCACCCCGGTAAAGTGAAACCGGCCCAACGGAATATCTGCCGCGCTTAGCATCAGTGAGCCTTCCGCAAAGCTGCACTGCGTCCACGCATATTCTTTTGGGAAGGAATACCCACGGTCTCCCTCGATATAGCCGGTATCATCCTGAAAATGATAGTCTGTTCCATTGACCCTGATATTCCCGGTCACGGTATGTCTCATACTCAGCACACTGTGCCGGCATTCCATAAGAGGAACATACCGGAACGGTCCCATAATATCATACCGGATCGGGGAAAATGCGCCGAACCGGACAGAGCCCACTGCGGAACAAGCCTCTGTTTGCAAACAAAGGCTGATCCCCTCTGTCCCAAAGTAATTTCCGCCGGCTAAAATATGAAAATCCTTTTTGGACTTGTGAAAATAATCATAGGGAAAGCTTGCGTTCCATGCGCCTTTGTCCGTAATAATCTGAACAGAACAGGAACTTTTCTCCTTTGATCTGTGTAAGGCGGGGATCACTGCTAAGGTCTGTTGGTCAGACTGGCATTTGAAATACCATCCGCAAAAATAACAGCGCATTTATGAAACCATCCTTTTCCCTAAATTTGTCTCATCGGCAGACAACGAAAGTCCTCTGACAAAGGAATAGTTTTCGCTTTTTGAGAAATTATATTCATGAATGAAACGTTAGGAGAGATGGACATGGATTCACTATGGGAACAAAAATCACCTGATTCTGGTTTTGAAAGCCTGGATCAGGATATCAAAACAGACGTGTTGATTATCGGAGGGGGAATGGCCGGGGTCTTGTGCGCATATATGCTGCACCAGTCAGGGACGCCGTATGTCCTTGCAGAAGCTGAAACGATAGGCCATGGCATCACCAAAAACACAACTGCCAAAATCACCTCGCAGCATGGATTGATCTATGGCAAGCTGATCCGGAAATTTGGTACGGATAAGGCGGAGAAATACCTGAAAGCTAATGATGCGGCCCTTAAAAAATACCGTGATTTATGCCAAACCATTGACTGTGACTTTGAAGAGAAAGAGGCTTATGTCTATTCCCTCGATGACCGCCAAAAAATAGAAAAGGAACTCGCCGCACTGGAACAGCTTGGTTTTGATGCACAATTCACTGATCGCCTGCCCCTGCCCTTTCCTGTGGCAGGCGCTGTAAAATATCCCCGTCAGGCGCAGTTTCACCCGCTGAAATTCCTGTTTTCCCTCTCAAAAGGCCTGCATATCTATGAACACACTAAGGTAACCGAGCTTATCGGCAGGACAGCGGTCACCAGCCACGGCAGGATCACCGCAAAGAAGATCATTATTGCCACCCATTTCCCGATCCTCAATAAACACGGCGGTTATTTTCTGAAAATGTATCAGCACCGCTCTTACGTGATCGCCCTTGAAAACGCACCAAATGTGCACGGAATGTATGTGGACGAGGCACAGAATGGGATGTCCTTCCGAAACTTTGAAAACCTGCTTCTCATTGGTGGCGGAGATCACCGTACCGGAAAACAAGGGGGGAACTGGCAGGAACTGCGTACATTTGCGCGTCAGCATTATCCCAACGCATCTGAAAAATACTGCTGGGCCACGCAAGACTGCATGACGCTGGATGGTGTTCCGTATATCGGCGCTTATTCCGCGGGTACGCCGGATTTATATGTTGCCACCGGGTTTAACAAATGGGGGATGACTTCCTCTATGGTCTCCGCGATGATACTATGCGATCTTGTTCAGGAAAAACAAAATCCATATGCCGAAGCATTTTCCCCTTCCAGAACGATCCTCCGCCCCCAACTGGCGGTCAATGCATGGGAAGCGGTTGTCAATTTGCTGACTCCTTCCGCGAAACGCTGTCCGCACCTGGGGTGTGCGCTGAAATGGAATCCGTATGAGCATACTTGGGATTGTCCCTGCCACGGTTCGCGTTTTACAAAAAACGGCCGCCTGATCGACAATCCGGCTACAGGTGATTTAACAAAGTAATTGGGGCGCCAACAATCCATTGATTAGAATATGACCCGGAAAGACAGGGGGTAAGGCCTGTCCTTCCGGATCATGGAAAAACGCTTCATCCGCTATAAAAATTTGTGTGCCCATGGCAGGATAAAAATGAAAAAGGAGCGCCAACATGAACCAAAAGCTTTACGAATTTGACGCGGTCATCCAAAAGATGCCTGAACTGGACGGCGCATATGTCCACTTTCCCTATCACGTGAAAGAGGAGTTCGGCAAAGGGCGGGTAAAGGTGCACGCTACCTTTGACGGCGAACCGTACGATGGCAGTTTAGTCCGCCGGGGAACAACAGATCATATCATCGGGATCCGCAAAGACATTCGCGCCAAGATACAAAAACAGCCCGGCGACACTGTGCATGTTACCCTCCGGGAACGGGAATAACTGTTAAACCCGGATCGAATAGCAGTGCATTAGCTTGCCATCCAAATAAGGCTTCTCCTCCACAAGCACCCCGCCGCAGGTTTCTATCGTGCGGACCGAAGCAATGTTATCCGCATAGCATCCCAATACCACCGGTGAGATCCCCATCCGCGCACAGCCTGCAAGGGCGGTCTGCAGCATTTGGACAGCATATCCCTTTCTTCGCTGCGTGGGACGGACTGCATACCCGATATGCCCGCCGTATTCCTTTAAAAACGGAGTGTCTAGGCTATGACGGAGATCGAGCATCCCAAGCATCTTTCCATCCGTTTTTCGCACTGCAAAAAAGGTCGTAGCTACTGCCCAGTCTGTTTGCACCGTTTCCGGATGATGATTGCGGTTAGCCCGTTTCAGCCATTCGTCAAAGTCCAGTTGGTCAAATAGAGCGCTTCCATTGATCGTAGCTTCCCCATGCTGAAAAAATTCCTGCTTCATCTCCTCCGCGGCGGCTCTGTGTAACTCAGCAGCCTGTTCCAAGCGGATCTCTCCCTCCTCCCAAACCAGCGGCGGTGTATTATGAAGCCGGAACAGCTGCCGTTCCAGATTCGCCTGATTCTCCGCTTCAGATTTTGTGGGTTCGGAGAGTTCATACCGTTTGCAGGGCAACGCCTTGCAAAGCCCGCAGTGGAGCAATTTTTTCTGGTGAATGCAGCAGTCATAGATCCCGCAGACGTCTTCTCCGGTAAATCCAAGCCAAAACACCTTTCCCTGAACCGCTTGGCAGCCGGCGCATTCATTGGGGTAATATTCGCATTCCGTGCAAATCGTGCCGCAGCAGCTTGATCTCTGTTCTCTCATAGGCCGCTCCTTTCAATAACCGCCCCAGCCTGTTCGTAAAAGGCGGGGCGGTCGTTTTATCTTATTCTAACGATATGGGAAAAGATGTCCGGCACATATCCCGTTAACCGGTTGGCATAAAGCGTGCAAGTCCGCGCTTTATTTTCCACGCAGCATCCGGAACAGCTTTGCGGGCGTAGGCGGGTTACCTTTGTAAAGGGCCATCATACGATACACCTTCCCAGCCAGGAAAAGCACAAGGCAGGAAAACGCCAAAACGACCAACAGAGAAATCAATCCCTGTACAGGGGAAAGTTCTCCAAGCAAAAGCCGGCCCGGCGTTACTAAAATCGCGGTAAACGGCACCCAGTCCATCCATGCGGCGCTGGCCGTATCGCCTGCCATGCTGATCCCACCGGCGTACAGCGTACACAAAAAGCTGATAACCAAAATCATGGTGAACAATACATTCGTAGAGGACAGGTCCTCCGGTTTTCCCGCCGCAGAGCCGCCGATCGATGCCAGCACGCAGTACAGCAAAAAGCCAGCGATCAAAATAAGGGCCGCGACGATACAGCCGGCTGGGGAAAACATGCCGCCCAGTTCGCCCATCATGTCAAAGAATTGGAGCAGCAGCATATCCGTCTGCGGGTTAATCGCACGGACCAAAGCACTGCCTGCGGCAAACCCGCCTGCCAGTGCGGCGATCCAGATAAAAAACTGCAGGATGCTTGCCAGCACAATGGCAAACACCTTTCCGAAAATCATGGCGCTTGGTTTTACTGAGATCAAAAAGGTGTCCATCAGCTTAGAGTTCTTTTCCAAGATCACACTATTGGCAACGCTTTGCCCATAAAAGAGCACCATAAAGTACAGGATCATAATCAGTGCAAACGGGAGAATCAGGCTGAAAACCTCTTTTATCATCTCAAATGGGGAATCACTTTCCGGGGAGATCACTGTTTCGGTGACCTGCTCAGTCTGCACCGGAGTTACGATCTGCATTGCCTGCTCAGCGGTAAGACCGGCCTTTTGTAGCTGAATCAGCTGGTAATTCTGCTGCAGGAACAGCTCCAGCCCGCTGACCTCCTCTTTTGACAGCCCGCTCCCTTCCGGAAGCAGAAGGTCCGCCTTTGTCCCCTGCTCAGTTTGGCTCAACACAAGGACCACGCTGTCCTCCGACTGCCGGGCCAGCTGTTCCGCCTGCTCTAAATTTTCACACAAGGTATAAGACAGCTCCGTATATCCCGGCTCACCAAGGGTATTCAACTGCTCAAAGCCCACAGCGGGTGTACCTGTTTGGTCTACAATATACACGCCCCTGACCGGGTTTTCATAGACAGACGCCTCCGGCTCATCGCCGCCGAACCATTCTACAGCCGCCATAATTCCGGCAGGAAGCAAAAACAGCAGTACCGCCAATAAAATGGTAGCCGCTCGATACCCGGTAGAACGGAGCTGATGGGAGAAAGTAAACAAAAATATTTTCTGAAATCCTTTAAACTCGTTTTTCATGTTAGCCCACCTCCTTTTTAGAAGATGCGTGTTTTGCCATAGACAGCATTTGCCCAAGCTTGACACGGCTTCCCCGATACAGCAATAAACTGCTGTAGATCTTTGCGCAGAACAGCGCGAGCAGCGCCACTACTGCCGCCTGGATCAGCCATGAGACCAAAAGCATCCAGAACGGGATCGCCCCAGTCATGTAATTGACCGGCGCGCAGAAAACCGAGAGGATCGGGCACAGGCTGGAAAAGACGGTGATCCCGGCGCCTCCGCCTCCCATCGTGCTAATAAAGATCGAGGCCATATAACCAGCCATGATCAGCAGGGTGGAAAGGGTTGCGGCGCTTTGGATGTCGTCCGTAGAGGAGCACCCTGTTCCGGAAAGTCCAGCGATAATAGAAAAGGTAAGATACCCCAAAATCAAGGAGATCAAAACTACAAGGACTGTATCCACCCCCAGATTTAAAAATCCGGAGGAGAGATCTACTCCGCTTATAGCGGAACCAAAATCAGACACATCCATAAAGAAGCCGCTGACAAAATAAGAAACTCCGAAGCCGAGCAAAAGCAGGACAAAAGTGCCGAACACATAGGCCATCGCGGCCAAGATCTTTCCAACGATCAGCGCCAGCGGCTTCACACTGACCATCAGCAATTCCACCAGCTTGGAGGCCTTTTCTTCTACCACGGTCCGGATAATATAGGTCACAGAAAAGATGCTGACAATAATGACGACAATTGAATAAAACAGCTGTACGCCATACTGCACCTCCCATGAAGGCCCTTGATCCTGCCGGTAATCACTGATACTGCCCACGCTTGTCTGAAGCGGTCCGACCGCTGTTTTTGCCTGTTCTTCACTCAGCCCAAATCCTTTCAGCTGAGACGATCTGACCGCCGCGGCCGCCAAGTCCTCTGCACGTGACAGATCATTCTCCGTCAGAACAAGGTCGGTCGCCCGCGTCACCTCTACCTGATAGGAATTTTCCTGTTCAGATACAGTAATAAGAAGCTGATCATCTTGCAGCGTCGGCCGGCTCCCCTCCGCCGCGTCCAGAAACTTTGTGTTTTCAAAATACGGGTCCCTTCCCGCAAGGTCATCTGCCGCAAGCGGCAGTTCAGTCTGGTTTTGCAGGTAAACGGCATCAACACCCGGCTGCTCTCCCATATCGATCTCCCCGCCTGAAAGCAGGGTCATGACCGGCACGCTTGCCAAGGAAAGGATCAACAAAAATATCAAGGTGATAAGATTCGCTTTGTTTTTAGCAAACTGGACAAAGGTAAACACAAAAACCTTTTTCGTGCCGCGCAGGGCGCTGTCATTCTGTTTCATGTCGTTCTCCTCCCACAGTTTCCACAAAGATCTCGTGCAGGGAGGGCTCCCGCAGGTCAAAGGTAATGATCGTTATCTTATTTTCGATCAGGCTTCCTAAAAGCCGGTTTGCCTGTTCTTCCCCCGTTACCTTCAGCTGGTATTCATATTCCTTTTCGCTGAGCACCGTTGCCCCAGCCGCCTGAATATACGGGGCAATATCCTGTTCCACCTTTAAAGACAGGTTGACCCTTCCGTAGCCTTTTTTGATTTCATTCAAATTCCCCTGCAAAACAGCGTTTGCCCGGTCTAAAATCGTAATATCGGTGCAAAATTCCTCCACGGTCGCCATCTGGTGGCTGGACATGATCAGGTATTTCCCTTTCGCGATCTCTTCCCGGATAATGTCTTTAAACAGATCGGTATTGACCGGGTCAAGCCCGGACATCGGTTCGTCCAAAATGATCAAGTCTGGGTTAGAGATCAGCGCCGTCATAAACTGGATCTTCTGCTGGTTCCCTTTCGAGAGCTGATCCGCCAGTTTTGGCTTCTGCGCCTTTTTGCGCTTCGCTCCGGAAAGCAGCCCGCCGCGCGCCCCTAACTGGGTGGAACCGTCTTCCTGCACCTGATCCGGGTATAAATATTCTTCCACCTGCAGGCGGTGCGCCCAGTATTTAATTCTTGTCTTTGCTTCGTGTTTGGATACGCCGCGCAGGCCCGCAAAGTATATTAACTGGTCCATCAATCCATATTTGGGATAAAGTCCGCGTTCTTCGGCCAGATAGCCTACATTGCAGGTCGCGGTGTCCAGCGGCCTGCCGTTCCACTGAACACTTCCCGTGTCCTTGGAAAGCATCCCCAGCATCATGCGGATCGTGGTCGTTTTTCCCGCGCCGTTGGTTCCCAGCAAGGCGTAAACACCTGGTTTTGGCATAGAAAAGCTGATGTGGTTGACCACTGTTTTCTCCCCGTATTTTTTTGACAGGTCTGATACGATTAAGCTCATTTCCATATTCCTTTCTGTGTTTGAAGGTCAGTTTCTGTCCGATCTATCACAAACTCCCGCCCATCTTTATCAAGTGGGAATGATGTCCTTTATTTTTCGCTGGTTTTATCATAACAGGCTGAAGCAAAAATCTCAATCCATTTCCTGAAATTTACAGCTATTTTACTTGTTTTAGTCGAAAAATAAATGTCTTTTTTAAAAAAATATTTTAAAAAAGCATAAATAATCTATCAAAAAACATATTTTTTATTATATTAACATAATTTATACGCTTTTTCAATGATATAAGCGTATATTTTTGGGATATTTTGACTACCCTACCCGATACAATGGGTATAAGGTGGTGAAAACATGGATACAAATTTTATTCGGGAACGCATTACACAGCTGCGGCTGAGCAAAGGCGTTTCAGAATACCAGATGAGCTATGATTTGGGACATAGCAGAAGCTATATCTACAATATTTCTTCCGGAAAAGCGCTGCCGCCCATGGCGGAATTCCTTGCCATCTGTGACTACCTGGGCGTAACGCCCAGCCAGTTTTTTGAGGAAACGACCGACGATCCGATCCTGCTCCGTTCCGCGATCGATGAACTGCGAAAGGTCAGCAAGGATGATTTGATGATGATCATCACGCTGGCACGCAGGCTCAGTAAAGATACCAAGTAAAAAGGCTTCCCGCGTTTTAGGCGGGAAGCCTTTTTTATAGTTCTCTGACAATCGTGACAGAGTGTGGGGGCAAATAAATTTCTTTTTGGGAAGCTTTCGTTTTCAATATTTCCCGTTCTACACGGACCGTTTCCGGGTGGTCTATGTCGTTATAGGAATCTTTGCTCTTTCCATTTAGGGTGAACAGCTCCAACTCCCCGGCCGAAGAAGCAAAGAAGACGCGGCAGGCTTCTTCCGGATGCTTATTCACCAGCGCGATCCGAAGCCGGCCGTTTTGCATGGTCGGAACTGCGTCGATCCAGTTTACGTTCTGTTCCTTTCCATTCACAGACAGCGCAAAGCGGTTTTCCTGATCAAACCAGCTATCCAAAATCTCGTCACCCAAAAGATTTGCATACAGGTCAAAAACAAAATAGGTCGGCCTCAGTACGATCCCGTCATCGTGGGTGTAGATCAGTCCCCGGCCATTCACCGTGGGGGCATAATTCGCCATTTTAACACTGTTGCAGTGCCGGAAGCATTCATTCAGGTAGCAGGCTGTGTAGACCGCATCCGCCATCGTATAGGTAGAATTATCGTCGTTTTTATCACGCGGGGTCAGGTAATCCGCGCCGGGGACATCTACATTCGGATGATGCCAGCCGCGCAGGTTCCATTCGTCGATCGCAATATGGATCTTGTTCCGGTACCCCATTAAATGGATCGCGGATTCTGCCTGCTCGATCCGTTCTTTCACATTATCCAGCCATAAGATGCACTGTTCATAGGAAGACGGTTCATTTACCTGTTGCAGCATATCGTCATAGCTGTGAACAGAAAGCCAGTCCAGCCGGTGCCCTGCCTCCGCCAATAAGCGCAGGTTCCATTCCAAGTTATTTGCGCAGGGGGCTAACAGCTCGATCCTGTCGTCGGCCCGCTTCATCATATGGGAGGCGCGGGAAACCAGTCGGGCCCATTCTTTTGGGTTACGTGACCCCAGTTCTCCATCAAAATAGTTTTCGTTGCCAATACTCCAGTATTTGACATGGAACGGCTCCTCATAACCGTGTTCGCGGCGAAGCCTTGCCCATTTTCCTTGGGTTTGGTTACAGTATTCCACCCAATCGCTCATTTCCTCTTCTGTTCCTGTGCCGGCATTACAACAGATATAGGGCTGCGCATGGATCTTACGACAAAAATCAAGGAATTCTGCTGTGCCGAAAAGATTGCTTTCCTCCACCTTCCACGCCTTGTCAAAACACGGAATCCGTTTTGGACCAATTCCATCCTGCCAATGGTATCCCGATACGAAACAGCCGCCCGGCCAGCGGATAACCGGCACCCCGATTCGGTTTAACGCCTCTATCACGTCTTTCCTCAAACCCTGCTCATCCGCAAAGGAAGAAGCCGGGTCATACACTCCGCCATACACACAGCGGTGAAAATGCTCAATAAACTGTCCAAACAGTTTTGGGTCACGCAGACCGATCTTTTTCTTTTTATCAAACCGAAGTTCCATTGCCAAACCTCCTCTTATTTTCTGGCAGCCATATATTCTTCCATTCTACGCCAAAATGCCAGCGCATGCCCAATTTCCACGGTATCCTGCCAGTTGAACAGCGCCTTTCTAAGCCCCTCCGGATCAGAGCCAACCAGCCAGTCGGCGATCCACACCCTTTGCTGAATGATGTCTTCCAGTTGGGCAGTAACCCATTCCGGAGCCTGTTCGGCGGTTTGCGGCGCCAGTTTGCCCTCTGTAAAACGGCAGGGGATCTCCAGCCATGCTTCTGGAGAAACACCGGTGTTTGCCTTCCCATTCTGTACCTGAAGCGGCAAGGGGGCGGTCGTGTGTCCCAGCAGACCCCTGATAAGCTGCGCAAAGGTCCCTTTTAAAGACGGATACATCAGCGCCTCGTACTGGACATGGCCATAAATACTGGTTTTCGGAAGCTTGCCAACTAACTCGCCTTTTTCAAGCGCTTCCCGGATATACGGCTGATACAGGTCAGAGATCGGCATTGGGATCTCATCCTTCCCAAGCCCGGTCCCCTCTACCCAGTCGAACCCGACTGGCCAACGGTGCGCGTCGCTGGTGCGCAGGTAGCCGGTTGCCAAAAACAGGTCTGCAAACCAGTTCCAGTACCTTGGCCAATCCGGGCGCTGCTTCCAGGCTTCCATCTGTTCGCGCAAAAGGGCATATCCGTCTTTTCCGCAAACTTTCAGAGAAGTGACCCAGCCAAAATGATTCACCCCAATATGCGACAGTTCGATCTCAGATTCCTTGACCCCCAGCAGATAAGCAAGGGTGGTGATCAGGTTCTGCACTTCAACGCACATGCCAATGCTGGTAATTCCATGCTTTTTCTGCATATAGGCCGCCAGCGTATCGGTCGGGTTCATCAGTGCGGCAAACATCGCGTCGGGTGCGATGCGTTTCATCAGCTCTGCGATCTGATCCATCAGGTCAAGGTTTGTCACCGCGGTCAGAGCTACCGCATAAGAACTTTCCAGATCCACCGGCTGTCCAATCAGGTCCCAAAATTCATCCTGATCTTTCTTCTTTTCAGGAACAGATAACACCACCAAATCCGAACCCGTGATCGCTTCCTCCATAGAACTAGTAACAGAAGCTATGATGGGGGTACCCGTTTTTTCGCGTACCAAATCCACATAGCGGCGCATAGCATCCGCGTTGTTTAAATTGATGTCCATCAGAGAAACATCAATGGACACGCCTTCCTTCTGTAATTCTTCCCGAATCTCCATGATCGCATGCGCCATGGTGCACACAAACATAGAGCCTCCTCCAATATAGGAGATCTTTAACTGTTTCTTCATTGTCCGCCTCTTTCCAGACTCCCATTTTCCGCAGGCAAGCCCTTATTCAATTAAAATTTTGTATATTATATCACAGACGATCAAAAACTTCATCGCAATTTCCTGTTATTTCTTAAAAGAAATGCCTGTTTTTTTACAAATATTTCCACAGGAGTAAAAAACTTTAAAATTTATGAGATTTCTTTTAAAAAAACGGCAAAATAAAACTACATTCAGGGATGCGGCAGGTTTTATGACAAAGCTTGATCACTGCAAGTATTTTAGAAAGCTTTCTAAAAAAGAGTTTTCATCTTTTGGAGAAAGATGGTATAATAACGTTAAACGGGTCGTTTAACGTCACAAAAAACGGCTCTCAGAATCAAGTTCTTTCCTGCCTTACGGCACCGCCGTTTTTATCACGGCAGGCCTGCGGGTATCACAACGAAGCTAAACGGGTCGTTTAGTGGATTGAAAATAAAAATCACCTTTAAAAAGGGAGGCAGTCTAACAATTCATGGATAAAGAATACCTGATACATCAAAACCCGATGAAAGCGCTGTTCATTTTCTCCCTGCCCATGATTATCGGCAACCTGTTCCAGCAGTTTTACACCATGGCCGATTCGGTCATTGTCGGGCGGTTTGTCAGTGAAAACGCCCTGGCGGCTGTGGGCGCGTCCTATTCCCTGACCAGCGTGTTTATTTCGATCGCAATCGGCGGCGGGGTAGGGGCTTCGGTGATCACCAGCCGTTATTTCGGTGCCAGAAGATATGGGGAAATGAAACAGTCTGCCTATACGGCGCTGTTCTCCTTTTTGATCCTCAGTCTTACGCTGGGAGCATTGGGGCTGGTGTTCAGCCGGCAGATCATGCAGCTGTTAAACACCCCGGAAAATATTCTGGATATGGCAACCGAATACCTAAATATCTATTTTATTGGTCTGCCGTTTTTATTTTTATATAACGTCCTTTCCGCTATGTTCAATGCACTGGGGAAATCCCGTATCCCGCTGTATCTGCTGATCTTCTCCTCTGTTTTCAATATCGTGCTGGATTTGGTTTTTGTGTGTTCTTTCAATCTAGGCGTTGCAGGCGTCGCTTGGGCTACCCTGATCGCACAGGGCATCTCGGCCGTGGTTTCCTTTTTCCTCTTCCTGCGGGAGCTTTCCGGCTATTCCACTTCCAAACAGGCGCTGTTCGACTTTTCAGAGCTAAAAACCATGACTCAGATTGCGCTGCCCTCCATTTTACAGCAATCTACGGTATCAATCGGTATGATGCTGGTGCAGTCTGTGGTAAACAGCTTCGGTGTAGAGGTCCTTGCTGGATTTTCGGCCGCTATGCGGGTAGAGGGGATCGTCGTCGTTCCTATGGCCGCGCTGGGAAATGCCATGTCTACCTTTACCGCCCAAAACATAGGGGCAAAACAGCAAAACCGTGTTCTAAACGGGTATCACGCCTGCTTAAAGCTGGTGGGGATGTTTGCGGTCTTGATCTGTGTGATACTGCAGTTGTTCCATGATTCGATCATCATGATGTTTCTTGGCAGCGAAGGAACACAGCTTGCCTTGCAGACCGGAAATAACTACCTGACCTTTATGGGGTGGTTCTTCGGGGTCATTGGCATCAAAATGGTGACAGACGGCCTGCTGCGGGGCGCTGGGGATATGCTGATGTTTACTATCGCCAATTTGGTAAATCTCACGATCCGTGTATCAGTTGCTTTGATTTTTGCACCGCAGTTTGGTGTAGATATGGTTTGGTATGCCGTGCCGTTTGGCTGGGCGGCCAACTTTATCGTTTCCTATCTGGAATACCGGACTGGGAAATGGAAGATAACCGGGCAAAGGCAATCTGGGACAAGCGCCTGACAGATTCTCCAAAAAAGAAAGGGGCATAAAACGATGGCTACCAGCAAAGAATACTGCCAATTTATACTAGAACAGCTTTCTGATACTGATGGAATCACCTGCCGGCCTATGATGGGTGAATACTTGATTTACTGCTGTGGAAAGCTAGTCGGCGGTATTTACGACAACCGCTTCATGGTAAAGCCGGTTGCTTGCGCCAAGGCAATGCTGCCGCAAAACGTTTTGGAGGAGCCCTATCCGGGCGCAAAACCAATGCTTGTCGTAGAAGACGTCGAGAACAAAGCGTTTTTATCAGCATTGGTTCGGGCAATGTATCCGGAGCTCCCCGAACCGAAAGCCAAAAAGAAAAAATAAAAATCCTCAGCAGGAACCCTGCTGAGGATTTTTTCTTCAGTTTAACAGCCATACGCCTAAATTCAGGTAACCCGCGAAAAGAAGCCAGATAAAATACGGAAGCTGCAACAGCCCCGCGGCTTTGTTCAACAGCATAAATTCCCGGATCATCCAGATTACCAGCCCTATCAGAAAAAGCAGCCAGAAAAAGGCAAACCCATACCAATGCAGACAAAAGAACAAAACCGGCCAGAAAAAATTAACCGCCAGCTGTAGGATATATGCCTTCCATGCCCGAGCGCGCCGGTGTTCCCGGTCAGAGGAAACCAAATAAGCCGAAATACCCATCAAGCAAAACAAGACCGTCCACACGATCGGAAACACGATTCCCGGCGGAGAAAACGGAGGACGCTGTATGGTTTTATAAACCCCCATGCTATTGCCTGTGATCAGCGCCGATAATCCGCCCACTGCCAGCGGGGCTGCCAAATTGAAAAGAAACCGTTTCCATGAAAATTGCATCACAATCATCTCCCTTGTTAGGGTATGCCAAAAGCCATATCCCTATGCGGAAAATGTAAAAAAGAACCCGGCAGCAATTTAATTTTGTTTGCGCACAATCCTGTATTCATCATGAAACTGGAAGTAAGGGCAGTTTGAAAAAGAATTGGTCAAAAATCTCGCCATTTCATCCTCGTCCAGATCGACTTCACAAAGATAGCATTGACAAATCTCATCAAAGATGTAGTGTGAACAATAATCACAGCCTGTGGTCTGTTTCCCCATAAACTTTTTTCCTTTCCAAGCTTTCCTTCAGCCGTTTTTTAATCGGTCCAATGTGCAGCTTTTGCCGCCAATCGTTTCGTAAATTTAATTTTCCCAAAGGGTGGTATGATTATAACCAACAATAGAAATCCAACGGCATCTTCAAAAAGCTGATATTGTCTATATTGTATCACGGATTGCCGTTTCATGCAAAAGGTCGTGCAAAGACCCTTCATGCCTTTAGCATTTTTGTCTTATAACCTTCGATTATTGCATATTAGGTAGTTTTTCTTTCCCCGCCCCCTTTCGAATAGAAAATTTTTGCATTGTTTTTTGTGGATTTATTAGAAAAACCTCTCAAATTCTTGTTTTTTTAAAGGGAAAGCAATAGAATAAAACAGGTAGATAAAATTTTTCCTATCGGGCAGGGAGAATGACATGAAACGTTCTTATGAAATCGACATGTGCAACGGGCCTTTGCTGGGAAAGCTTCTGCGCTTTGCGATCCCTTTGATGTTTTCCAGCATCCTACAGCTTCTTTTTAACGCCGCAGATATTGTGGTGGTCGGGCAGTTTACCGGCAGCCAGGCGTTGGCGGCCGTTGGGTCGACCAGTTCCCTAAATAATCTTATCATCAACATTTTTATGGGGCTTTCCATTGGCAGTAATGTCATCATGGCACAGGATTACGGCGCCCAGCACTGGGATGAGGTCCATGATGACGTACATACCTCCATGCTATTGAGCGCTGTTTCGGGTGTTATTTTGATCTTTCTGGGTATCCTTCTGGCAGAGCCAATGCTGCAGCTGATGGGGACCCCGGACGATGTGCTGGAGCAGTCCGTACTATATATGCGGATCATTTTTGTGGGGATGCCCGCATTCATGATCTATAACTTCGGCGCCGCTTTGCTGCGCGCGGTGGGGGATACCCGCCGACCGCTCATCTTTTTGCTGATCGCCGGCGTTTTAAATGTACTGCTCAACCTGTTTTTCGTAATCGTATGGAACATGGGGGTTGCCGGAGTCGCTTTAGCCACCATTATCTCTCAGGCTTTGTCCGCTGCGCTGGTGGTCATGTGCCTGATTCAGGACCACGGCTATTACCACTTAAGTATCAGGGAGCTGCGCATTAAAAAGAAAAAATTTCTTTCTATTGTAAGGGTGGGCCTCCCGGCTGGGATCCAAGGGGCTGTATTTGGGATCTCCAATGTTACCGTGCAGTCGTCTGTCAATTCATTTGGCTCCTTAGTAATGGCTGGGCATACTGCTTCTTCTAATATTCAAGGGTTTGTTTACAATGCCATGTGCGCCTTTTATCAAGCGTCATTGAGCTTTACCAGCCAAAATGTCGGCGCCCAAAAGCCCAAACGTGTGCTGGCAGTGCTTGGACGGTGTATGGCCTGTACCTCTGCCGTGGGGCTGGTGCTTGGCGGGCTGGCTGTCTTGTTTGGGCCTCAGTTGCTCAGCATTTATTCCCCAGATCCGGATATTGTCCCGTTCGGGATGCAAAATTTATATGTCCTTTGCTTAACGTATTATCTCTGCGGGATGATGGATGTTGCCTGCGGCGCGATCCGCGGACTGGGATATTCGGTCACCCCTACCATCGTTTCACTGGCAGGCGCCTGCGGGGTGCGAGTGCTATGGATCTATACGGCTTTTGCGGCAAACCGCAGTTTGTTTATGCTGTACCTGTCCTATCCGGTCTCTTGGGCAGTTGCCCTGCTGGGACATCTGATCTGTTTTATCATCTTTTTTCACCGCTGGAAAAAGAAAGCCGGCACGGTTTCGCCGCAGGAATCGAAAGGATCATCTAATATCTAAGCGCAAGGCCGTGGAAAACCGCGGCCTGTTTTTGGTAAGAAAGGATACTCTATGCTTCGTGTTCCCTATTATTATCCATCATTTCAATGTACTGGTTCCGCCTGCCGGGACAACTGCTGCATCGGCTGGGAGATCGAGATCGACCAGCAAAGCTTTGCGCGTTACCGTAATTTGCCCGGCACTATGGGAGAACGGCTCCGCCAATCTATTTCCGAAGCAGGCGGCCCGCATTTTCTGCTTCACGGGGAACAGTGCCCCTTTTTAAATCAAGAGCATTTGTGTGACCTGATCCTGTTTGCAGGAGAAGAACAGCTTTGCCAGATCTGCCGGGACCATCCCCGCTTTTTTGAATGGTTCGGAAGTTTTCAGGAGGCCGGGCTGGGGCTTTGCTGTGAGGAGGCCGGGCGGCTTTTATTTGCGCAAAGGGAACCGATCGCCTTTCTGGAGCTGGAACAGTCCCTGCCCGGAGAACAGAAGGAAGCTCCCCCTCCGCTTTTAGATATACTTTTCCAAGCCCGGAATACTGCGTTTCACCTTGCCCAGGAGCGCACGCTTTCCATAGAAGAACGGTGTGCCCTGCTGCTCGACTTTGCCGACCAGCTTCAGTCCGCATTGGATCTTAACAGCCCGGATTTGATTCCAAAACTTTGCAAACAGGCGGAAGACCCCATACAGCGTGCCGCTTTGCTGGAACAATTAAAACAGGAGGCCTGCTGGGAGCAGGAATCTGTTTTTCAGGGGATGCTCTCCTTTTATCAGGGATTGGAGCCGGACCGTCAAAGCTGGATGAAAAAGCTGAGGCAGTTATCCGTTGCTCTTCCTGAGCTGTTAAAGCTACAGTCTGCGTTTTTAGCGGCATGTCAAGAAAGGAACCATGAGTATGAGCACCTGCTCGTTTACTTCCTGTTCCGGTATTTTCTAAAAGCTGTCTTTGATCTGGAGGTACTGCCAAAGGTGAAACTGGCCGTTTGCAGTTTTTTGTTGATTTACCTGTGTGATCTGAGCACTTTTTCAGGTACGGGGACCCTTACCAGTGATCAGCGGGTCGGCAACGCCAAGGATTATTCCCGGGAGATAGAATACTCTCCGGAAAATCTGGACGCATTCTATTTAAAAAGCTGGGAAGAGGATTGCTTTTCCTTAGACGCGCTTTTCTCGTTACTTTTCACTCATAAAACAAAGGGATGATGAATATTCATCATCCCTTTGTTTTATGATACTGGCAAGGTAATTTGAATAGAAAAGATCCCATCCTCCGACATCACATATAATTCCCCATGATGCAGAGAGACCATCTTCTTCACGCTCTTTAAGCCGATCCGGTTGCTTTCAACCTGTTCGTCATCCTCCTTCACGCGGTTACGCAGGGAAAATACGACCTGCCCGGGCTTGCAGAGCATTTCTACCTCAACGGCAAAATTTTTGTCCCCATATTTCAATACATTGGAAAACAGATTGCTGAAGATCCGCTTAATCATGTTCCCATTGCCCTGCATGCTCCCCGAAGCCACCTTCAGGTTCCGTTTCACCCGGAAGCCGGCTAGTTCAATGAAATCAATGTGTTCGATCAGGTTTTGCTTGATGTCAGTCAGCAAAAGGCTCGAAAATTCGACCGTATCACTCTGTTCAAAAACCAGCGCATACTCAAACATCCGGTCGGACAATTCCCGGATGTCCTCCACCTTTTTCAGGCAGCGGTCTAAATATTCTTCCCGCTTTTCTTCAGAACAACGTTTCCTCTTAATGATCTCCAGATAACCGGTCAGTGTGGTCAGCGGCGTTTTTAAATCGTGGGACATCGCACTGATCAGGTCCCGATTAGCGCCCCTACTTTCCTTTTCCTGCGAAATGTTTTCATCCAGCGCGATCCGCAGCGAGTTTAGCTGGCTGGCCAGCACCGCAATCTCATCCGTCCCGTTTACTGTCACCGGATGGCTTAAATCCCCTTCAGCCATCACCAAAATCTCTTCTTCAATCTGGCAAAGGTATTCCATCCTCCTTCGGACAAAATGCAGGATCGGAAATAAAAATACCCCTAAAGAAATCAGCAGACTCAGCACCAGATAAGGGATCATGATCTGAGCGATATAATAGGAGTAAAAATAAACGTCCGCCTCCTGATCCTGAAAGGCGACCCGCATCTGAACGGTTTCGTCATCGGTCAGATAAACTGCCTCTACCCCGCTCAAAAGGCTTCCAGTAATAAAGTCGTCCAATACCGGGGCGTAGTATCCTGTGATATATTCACCGGTCTGCGCGTCGTAAATACTGATCCCCGTATATTCGTCCCTACCTTGGATCAGTTCCCAAAGCTGGTGTTCTTCCTCCTCGTTTGTTGGGCGGACGTTGATTTGGACCGCGCGTTCCGCAAAATCAGAAATAAACTGCCCCTGGCGAGAGGAAAGCAGATGATGATCGCGCATTGCCTGATAAACCGGGAGCCGGATCCCCCACAGCAGGCAGAACACCAGCACCCCCGCAACACCGGATACCAGCATGGTAAAAAACAAGCGGACCGTTAATTTGGACAGATATTGTTTAATCACAGCAGTAACCCCTTCCCCAGATGGTCCGGATATACTCTGGATGCTGCGGATCTTTTTCGATTTTCTTCCGCAGGTTGCGGATGTGTACCATCACTGTGTTGTTGGCCCCGTAGTAATAATTTTCCTTCCATACCGCCTCGTAAAGCTGTTCGGCCGAAAGGGTGCGCTTCCTATTTTTGGCCAAAAATAAAAGCATGGCAAACTCTGTGTCAGTCAGCTCCACCTTTTTCCCTTGGATCTTCACTGTCCCAGATGCTTCATCAATCGTCATTTGCTTGATCTGGATGACCGGTTCAGACATCACTTCTTCTTTTCCGCGGTATACGTGGTACCGGCGGATCAATGCCTTGACCCTGCCCACCAATTCACTGTAAGAAAAGGGCTTTGGAAGATAATCATCCCCGCCGCTGGAAAATCCCAGCGTCTTGTCCCCATCCTGAGATTTTGCGCTTAAAAACAAAATAGGCGCATTGCTGATCTTCCGGATCTCCAGACAGGTTTGATATCCGTTCATCTTTGGCATCATCACATCCAAAATGATCAGGTCAAATTCATGCTGCATGATCTGATCCAAAGCCTTCAAGCCGTCGTTTGCCTCAATCACCTGATACCCCTCCCCAGATAACAGGATGTTGATGATCTCTCGGATCTCTTTATTATCGTCCACTACCAAGATTTTTGATTCTTCCATACAGGGACCTCTCTTTCTTTCCTTAGCCCTATTATACACGATTCTTCCCAATTTGAAAATCTTAAGAATTCTTTAGATTTTCTTTCGGTAACAATTAAGGAATCGGAAGTATAATCATTGATTGGAAAGGAGCCGTGCCATGCCTAAAAAACAAATTCTATATCCGATCCTATTAACAGCGGCTGTGCTTGTGTTGCTGTTTTTTTCTGTGCCTGCCGGTTCTGCCTTTGGCTCTGAAGTAGACTGGCTCTGCCAGCATGTAAGTATTGCCGAGCATTTTAGGCAGAACGTTTATGAAACGGGCAGCCTGCTGATCGATTACTCCGACTTGGGTGCTGGAAGTAATTTTTATATGTTCTCCTATTACGGGTACCTGCGGCCTGACATCCTGATCGGCTGTCTGCTGCCCATGGTACCGATGAAAACGATTTTGATCGTTTACGCCGTACTTGGCATCATCGCTTCGGTAAACCTGTGTTATTTCTGGCTGAAAAAGCAGGGCTTTGCCCCATTTTTCTGTTTTCTCGGAGGGATGCTCTTGGCATGCGCCTCCTGTTTCTTCCAAGCACACCGCCAACTGATGTTTGTCAATTACCTGCCGTGGCTGTTTTTGGCGCTTTTGGCAATCGACTACTTCTTAAAACAAGGCAGGATCGTACCATTTGTGTTATCTGCACTGATGTTTATCCTGCACAGCTTTTATTTTTCGATCTCCTGCTTTGCAGTTTGTTTCATTTATCTGCTTTACCGTTCCCGGGAAAAACGAACCGTCTTTTATTTTATCATCGGCTGCGGGATCGCCGTGGCATTGGCGGCGGTTTTACTGGTGCCTACCGCCTTGGTTCTGCTGGAGCATACCAAGGACAATGGCTCCGGGGCGTCGCTTCCCATCATTCTGGCGGTCAATCCCACACTGCGCTCCCTGCTCTACAGCGGGTATAGCTGCGGCTTGACCTTAGTCAGCTTATACGGCCTATTTCTGGGGATCAAGCACCGTCCTACCAGAGGCCTTGGCATCGCGGTCTTTTGTGCGGTATTCCTGAATATCGTGCCGTTTATCTTAAACGGCGGCCTGTATATCAAGTCAAAGATTTTAATTCCGTTTGTTCCGCTGGTCATTCTTATTTGTATTACAGTGCTGGCGGCGCTGTATCAGCAAACATTAAAACACAGCCTATGGCTTTTGCTGTTAAGCTTCGTTCCGCTGTTTTTCCAATCCTTCAAATGGCTGGTCATTCTGGACGCAGTATTTCTGCTGCTGTTTTTCCTGTTTTCCCAACGCGCAAAGGGGAAGCTTCTTCCCTATCTGTCCCTGCTGGTCGTCCCGCCGCTTCTATTTGTCCAGACAAACCGCACCGAAAGCTTTGTCCCGGCCGAGGATCCCCGCCAGGCGGTTTTTACCGAGGAAGAAATGAAACAGGTATATCAAAACACCAATGCGCGTTTTGACCAGATCGACACAGACGAAGCGATCGCCACTGTCAACCTGACCCCTGTTCAGGGAATGAAAAAAAGCACGATGTATTCATCCAGCATGAATACGGAATATTCTGCATTTTATTATGATCTGATGAAAAACCCGATCAGCATCAATAACCGCGTCGCCCTGTTGGCGGCTCCGAACCCATTTTTTGAATATCTGATGGGAATCCAATACCTGCAAACCACCAACCAAATGCTTCCTGACGGATATACGGTAAAGCTGCAAAAGGGAGAAAACGTACTTGCTGAAAATGATTCTGTGCTCCCTACCGCTTACGTCAGCTACAATCTGATGGGAAAAGCGCAGTTTGACACCCTTTCTTATCCGGAAACACTGGATGCAATGACAAACTATACCATTGTTTCCAACGCGGAGGAAATCCCATTCCAATCCGAAGTAACGCCATTTCAGCTAGATTACAGCATCGAACCGTCCCCGGACGGATTAGAAACTGCATCTTCCGATGGTGTGTATGACCTTCATGTGAAGCAGGAAACAGAGTTAACGGCCAGTTTAACCCAACCGATCCCGGCAGGGCATACCTTGATCTTGACCTTTGAGGTGGAAAATCCGGATGGACGGGCTGTGATCATCTCCTGCAATGGGATCCGGAACAAGCTGTCCGCCGATTCAGCAGCCTATCCAAATCACAACCATCAATTTACCTATTACCTTTCTTCCAGCCAGCCCATTGACACTCTGGACTTCACATTCAGCAAGGGAGATTACCAAATTTCCAACATAAAAGCATATCTATATGATAACGCAAAGATGGGCAATGAAGGGATCACCCCTCTTTCTTTTCAGGAAACCAAAGGAAACACCGTGCTTCAGGGCAGCGCAGAGGTACAAAAAGACGGGTATTTTGTCACCTCTCTTCCAATTCAAAACGGTTATCAGGCGTTTGTGGACGGGAAAGAAGTGGAGATCGAAACCGTGAACACAGCCTTTGTCGGATTCCCGATCACCAAAGGGAGCCATCAAATACAGATCACCTTCACACCTCCGGGCAGGAATTTAGGCATAGCCATTAGCCTGCTGGCACTGGCCGTGCTGGCTGTAGGAATGATTTGGGAGATCAGGCGTACACGCCGGGGAAAACCGGCCTTATCCAGCCCGGCACAAAGCAAATAAACATAAAGGAAGGACACATGATGAACAAGGAAAACTTCAAGGAATTGATCCGTTACGGTATCAACGGCGTTTTGACCACAGCCGTCAATTATGTGGTGTATTTTCTGTTGCTGCAATGCCATGTCAATTATTTAGTCGCCAATACCATCGCTTGGGTCGCAGCCGTTTTATTCGCATATTATACGAACCGAAAGATGGTATTTCACTCTGACCAGGACGTAAAAAAGGAATTCCTTTCCTTTGTTGGGCTTCGTTTCATCACACTTTTAGCGGAAAATGTGTTGCTGTTCTGCTTTATCAATCTTCTCAGTTTTTCACCGATGTGGTCAAAGCTGTTCGTCAGTGTGATCACCGTACTGGCCAATTATATCATCTGTAAAAGCAAAATCTTTATTAAGGGGGAAAACCAGCATGGATAAGATCAGTATTGTTGTGCCTTGCTATAACGAAGAGGAATCCCTTCCCCTATTTTACCGGGAAGTGTCAAAAGTCATGGAGGGAATCCCAGATACAGAAACAGAATTTATCTTTGTGGATGATGGAAGCAACGACCACACCATGGAGGTTTTAAAATCTCTTTCTTATAAAGACCCCCGCTGCAACTACTTTTCCTTTTCCAGAAATTTCGGGAAAGAAGCCGCCATGTACGCCGGTTTAAAGCATGCCAAGGGTGACTACTGCGTCATCATGGACGCGGATTTACAGCATCCGCCGGCTCTCCTGCCCGCCATGTACGAGGCAGTCAGCCAAGAGGGCTACGACTGCTGTGCCGGTTTTCGGGAAGACCGGGAGGGGGAGGGGAAACTCAGAAATTTTCTTTCCCGCAGCTTTTATAAAGTGATCCAGAAAATGTGCCGTTTGGAAATGAGTGATGGCGCTGGGGACTTCCGGATGATGAACCGCCTGATGGTGGATTCCATCCTGAAAATGAAAGAATACAACCGCTATATGAAAGGGATCTTTTCCTTTGTCGGGTTTGAAACCAAATGGCTTCCGTTCCGCAATGTAGAACGCGCGGCAGGACAAACCAAGTGGACCTTAAAAAGCCTCTTCCGTTATGCGATCGACGGAATCTTCTCCTTTTCCACCGCCCCGATCACCCTGGCAAGCATTGTCGGCGTTCTTTTAGTGCTGGCAGCGCTTGTTATCAGCATTTACGGCCTTGTGCAGATTGGGCTGGATGCCCCGGTCAGCGGTTGGCTCTGGATGACGGATCTGATCCTCTTTTTAGGGGGAATCCAGATGTCCTTTATTGGTATCATCGGCCAATATATTGCAAAAGACTATATGGAAAACAAAAACCGTCCCATTTATATTATCAAAGAGAGCAACCGGTTCCGCCGCAATTAACGGTAGTATAAAAAGAGAGTGGAAAGATAAAACTTTCCACTCTCTTTTTATACTGCAAACTCATCAAATTCCTTTACTACAGGGTCATTTTCTTCGCAGTAAAGGTGCAGCTCGATTGGCTGCGACAGGTCCAGACTGAAAATTCCCATGATGGATTTTCCATCGATCTTATAACGTCCGGATACCAAATCCAATTCATACGGGCAATGGATCGCTTTGGTATTAAAACTTTTCACATCATTGATCGTTTCCAACCGAATCCTTCGTGTTACCATAAAATCAGGCTCCTTTTTAAATCAAATAGACAAAAGCTTCATAAGGCTGCAGCGTCATCTGAGATTCGCAGCAGTACCGTGCCACTGCATTGTCGATCAGGCAAACCCCCGGCCGGACGATAAATTCCTCCGGCGGGAAAAACACTTCTTCCCGCGAACTGAAATTGCAGGCGCATAGCAGCTTCTGCCCCTCCATTTTTCTAGTATATGCAAAAATCGTTTCATCATTCGGGTCTAGCAGCTCATAGCTCCCGTAAACAATGATTCTGTGTGTTTTTCTCAGCCGAATCAATTTCTGGTAGTAACGGTATACTGAATCCGGGTCTGCTATCTGTTGTTTCGCATTGATCTGCGGGTAATTCGGATTTACCTCGATCCATGGCTCCCCTGTGGTAAATCCCGCGTTTAGGGTGTCATCCCACTGCATGGGGGTACGGGCGTTATCCCTACTTTTACGCCGGAGATAACGCAGCATCTCCGGTTGTGTTAGGATTCCATTTCCGGTCAGCTCCCGGAAAGCATTCAGGCTTTCAATATCCCGGTACTGGCTGATCGTTTCAAAGGAGATGTTCGTCATCCCCAGTTCTTCCCCTTGATAAATATAGGGCGTGCCCTGCATCATATGCAGACAGGTGGCAAGCATTTTTGCCGACTGGACCCGGTGCTTTGGGGAATCGTCGCCAAACCTTGAAACGGCACGGGGCTGGTCATGATTGCTCCAGTACAGGCTGTTCCACGCCTTTCCCGCCAATTCGGTCTGCCATTTGGAAAGGGTGGCTTTCAGTTTTACCAGCTTGGGCGGGGTATCATTCCATTTAAAGCCTAACGGGTGGTCGTCCAGTCCCATATGTTCAAACTGGAACACCATGGAAAGCTCATCCCCCTCTTCCCCTGCATATTTTCGGGCCTCCTCCACCGTTACGCCCGGCGTTTCGCCAACTGTCATTACATCATACCGGGAAAGCACTTCCCGGTTCATCTGCTGCAAATACTCATGCACGCGCGGGCCGTTGACAGTATAAGGGGAAGCGTCGCCGTAAAGCCCATTTTGAACAGGGCCGTTAGGGAGTCCCGGCGTTTTGGAGATCATGCTGATGACATCCATCCGAAAGCCGTCGATCCCCTTGTCCAGCCACCATTTCATCATTTGGAACACTTCTTCCCGTACTGTCGGATTCTCCCAGTTCAGGTCAGGCTGTTTTTTGGAAAAAAGATGCAGGTAATACATGTTTGTGTGTTCATCAAATTCCCAAGCGCTGCCGCCGAACACGGACCCCCAATTATTCGGTGGACAGTTTCCGTTTCCCTCCCGCCAAATATAATAATCCCGGTATGGGTTGTCCCGGGAGCTTCTACTTTCCGTAAACCACGGATGTTCATCAGAGGTATGGTTTACCACCAAGTCCATCACTAATCGCATCCCAAGCTTGTGGATCTGGAAAAGCAGCCGGTCAAAGTCCTCCATCGTGCCAAATTCCGCCATGATCGCCTGATAATCTGAAATATCGTATCCATTATCGTCATTCGGGGACTGGTATACCGGAGAAAGCCATATCACGTCGATCCCCAGTTCTTTGAGGTAATCCAGTTTGGATAAGATCCCGTTTAAGTCCCCGATCCCGTCGCCGTTAGAATCACAAAAGCTTCTGGGATAGATCTGGTATACAACGCTTTCCTTCCACCATGTTTTTTTCATCGCGTTCCTCCTATCTACTTGATCGCACCCTCTGTCACGCCTTTGACGATATACTTCTGGCAGAACAGATAAAAAATCACGATCGGGATCATACAAAGAAGCAGCCCTGCGGTGGCTAAATCCCACCGCTTGGAAAACTGGCCGAAAAATAGGAAGGTCTTCAGCGGCAGGGTCTGCCAGCCGGTTTTGTTGATCATCAGCTGCGGCAGCAAAAAGTCATTCCAGATCCACATCACATTCAAAATCGCAACGGTAATCAGGATCGTCTTTAACAGCGGCAGAACGATCCGAAAAAAGGTCTGGAACATATTGCAGCCGTCTATCGTAGCCGCCTCTTCCAGCTCCAGCGGAACATTTTTGATAAACCCGTGCAGCATGATAATGGAAAGGCTTGCCCCAAACCCCAAATACATCACCACGATCCCCGGCCGGTTCATCATGTTCATGGCATCCATCAGGCTTACCAGCGGCAGCATCACACACTGAAAGGGGATCAGCATCGCCGCGGCGAATGACAGGAAAATGATATTGCTGATCTTCCACTTATAACGCACCAACGCCCATGCAGCCATGGCGCAGAAAATTAAAATCAAAACCGTAGCCGATATCGTAATTGCGGCCGAATTGAAAAAAGAGGTGGCAAAATCCAGCTTTTCAAATGCTTCCGGATAGTTTTTCCAGAGAAAGGTGTCCCGGTTCGGCAGCCCAAGTACATCTAAATAAATGTTTTTTAGTGATTTAAAGGAGTTGATCAGCAAAATCCAGATCGGGGATAAAAACAATAATGCCAGCAAGCTCCCCAGTAAAAACAGGCCGATCCGTTTCATTCGCGTCCTGCCCATCACATCTCCACCTCCCTTTTCTTGCTCAGGTACAGCTGTGTCAGGCTGATGGCCGCAACCACGATCAAAAAGAGGACCGCTTTTGCCTGCGCGATGCCTAGCTGATTAAATTTAAAAGCAGAATTATAAATGTTCATAGCCAGCATTTCGGTAGAATGATAAGGTCCCCCGCCGGTCAGCGACAGGTTTTGGTCGTACATTTTAAAGGAATTGGTCAGGGATAGGAATAAACCTATCGTAAATGCAGGGGCCACCAGCGGCAGGATGATTTTTGTCAGGCGGTGCCAGCCGTTGGCGCCGTCGATCTGTGCGGCCTCCATCACACTGTCCGGGATATTCTGAATCTGCGCAATATAAATGATCATCATATATCCGGAAAGCTGCCAAGTCACCAAAATCAAAAGTCCCAGCGCCGCGGTGGCCGGGGTAGATAACCAGCCCTGCAGCCAAGGAATCCCCAAGGCCTTTCCTACTGAATCAAACGCCTGCGTAAAGATAAACTGCCAGGTAAAGCCCAACAGAATCCCCCCGATCAGGTTGGGCAGGAAAAATACACTGCGCATCAGGCTGCGCAGCGGGACCGCCTGGGTCACCAAAAGCGCCAGAAAAAATCCCACTACATTTAAGCTTACTACCGCGCAGGCCGCAAACACAGCCGTAAACAGGAAAGACCGCCAAAAACCGGAATCCTCAAAAATATCAGCATAGTTTCTGACCCCCACCAAGGAAACTTCGTTCCCGATCCCATTCCAATCGGTAAAAGAATAATAAATGCCGGTAAACGCCGGGATCAGCTGAACAAGAATAAAAGCGATCAGCGCCGGGGCAATAAACACCCAAAAGCCCCATTTGGGTCTTTTCATCAGACATACCTCCTCTTAAAAAGCCGGAGAAACGCTTTCCCCCGGCTTTTTCATATTACTTTCTCGCCTTTTCCCAATCTGCTTTTGATTCCCTGACTACTTCGTCCCAGCTTTTTTCTCCCGCCACATAGGACTGGATATTGACCCCTAATGATTCCTGCGCCCAGCCGGTCGGCGCACCGGTCCACACCCACGGGGCGATCGTTCCGTCCTTTACATGCTGTGCAACGATTTTACTTAACGGGTCAGACGGCGCCAGATCGCCGTAATTTGTAAACGGCGGAATAAAGCCTAAATCGTCCACCACGATCTTTTTCCCTTCTTCAGACTGGTACAGCCAGTTTAAAAAGTCTTTCGCGGCCTGTTTATCCGTATCGCTTGATCCGCTGTTTACCGACCAGTAGATCGGTACCCCAACCGGAATATTTCCTTCTGACACGCCTTTTAGCGGGATCGGGATCATACCGGTATGCTGGGCGACCTCCTCATCAACGTTTTTAATTTCAGGATACACCCAGTTTCCCTGCTGGATCACCGCGACCCGTTCGATCGCATATCCGCCGCCCACCTGCATGGAATAATCCACCGCGTTTAAATTAGATGGGGTCTTTGCACTGGAGGTGTATTTGACCTGTAAATCGATCAGGTCTTTGAGCTGGTCCCCGTATTTGAAATCAATCGATTCTGATTCAAACGCCTCTGTGGCGCTGGAAAACTCCTGTCCCAGGCTGACGTTTGCCGTATGCATCCCAGTGACCCATGTTTCCTTTACCGGGTATTCCATCACCGCTTCCAGGACAGGGAACTCGTCTTTTAGCTTTCCGTCCTCGATCATCTCCTGCAATTTTCCAAATGCCTGGTCGATTTCTTGGTAGGTTTTCAGGCTTTCCCCGTCGATACCAGCCGCTTCAAAAATGTCCTTGTTATACAAAAAGCCATATCCTTCCACCGACATGGGCAGTCCGTAAACCTTCCCGTTATCGGAAACATCGTCCAGCAGCCCTTCCGCCACCTTGCCGATCCACTCCTGATCAGACAAATCTTCTAAATTCTTTTTCCAGTCCACAATATCCTGCGGCCCGCCGACATTAAAAATCTCCGGCTGGTCAGAACTGGACATCTTGGTCCGCAGGGCAGCGCCGTAATCGTCCCCGCCGCCGACAGTTTCCAGGTTGATCGTTACATTTTTATGCTCTTTCATGTACGTTTGGGTCGCTGTTTTTAAGGCGTCGTTTACTTCTACCTTAAACTGAAAAATATCAACGGTCGCCTTTTCTTTGTCCGCATTATTTTTCCCGGAATCAGTGCAGCCGGTAACCATAGAACAGCCCAATCCCGCGGCCAGACAGATGGCAAGCATCCTTTTTAAATGTTTCATAGGTGTTTCTCTCCTTTAAAATAAAGCTTTTACCAATGAGGTTTCGTTGTCATCAGTATGCCCAATTTTTGTTAAAATAGACGGTTCGCCCAAGCTGTACAAAAAACAGCAGGCATCTCCCATGCTTGGGACTGCCTGCCGCGCTTTTTTATAGATCATCTGCATCCTGCACCGGACGATCGCCGTCTTCTCCAATGCCGGTATAACTGCCCTGCACATCGGATTGGATCTTATTTTTTTCGGTGCTTTTCGCTTCTTCCCGCAGTGTTTTCTCCATTTTTTTCTTTTTTCCCATGGTGCTGTCACTCCTTGTTTTTTCTTAGTATCACAAAAAGAAAGAAAAATATACAAAAAAAGAAACGCTGTTATCTCACAGCGTTTCCTAAATTTTTTAAAAGAAGTCGTGCAGCCAGATAGATTTTTTAAAGAATACCTGGTCGATCGCCGGCGTATCTTCCCGGATCTCTACATTTGGCATGATGCGGATCTGTTCCCTTTCAAAGCAGCCGGTGATCAGCCGGGTGAATTCCCGAATCCCCATCGAAACCTGTGCATCCCCGCCAGATGTTTTTTCCACCTGAACAGCCTTTCCGTTTTCAAAAGAAACGGAAAATACCCCTTCATTCCATGGTGCCATCGGATCGGACAATTCGATCGAAAGGCTACCGCTGCCCTGATACACAGCCGATCCCAAAACCTTTTGGGCGTCAACTACCCGGTACATTCCCATAAAATGCTGATTCCTGCGGATCGGGTTTGTTTCTCCCAGATAAAATTCCAGCGGAAAATCGGGAGAAAGCGCAACGGTAAGGCAATCATAATCCGAGGAAAAAGATTTTGCAAACCGCAGCAGCGCTTTGAGCCCCTCCGCGTCACTAAAAGCAAATTCCACCTGACGGAAGTTGGAGGAGCAGTTCATTCTTCGCTCCCCGTCCACGGTATCCTTAAAAAACCGTAAATAGCCTTTTGGTTCCCCGTTTTTGTCGCGGTAAAGATACCAATATTTTTTCGAGGTGAGCGGATCGTCCTGAAATAGGGCAAAGTCAAGCTTCTCCCGTACAACCGTTAAATCATACCTGCCGCAAAAATCCCGGTACACCTTTTCAAAATCATCTACCGGTTCCCCCGGCGAGTAAAGGTGGAACTTCCCTCCTTCTTCTGGGAAATCCGGGATCACAGACATCGGAATCACCCATTCCATCGTCTGCGTGGCAAGCTCGTACCCAAACTTCCGGTAAAACTGCACCGAAAAAGGATACAGCGCCGCAAATGCATCGCCCCTGTCTTTCATGTCCTGGATCGCTACGCGCATACATTCCCGGATCACGCCACGGCGGCGGTATTCCGGGCGGGTAGAAACGAACCCTACCCCGCTCATCCCAAGCTCTGTCCCGCCAAACCGTACCTGATACGGATAGGTGGAGATCACGCCCATCATGGTACCGTCGTCATCAAATGCCGCAAACCGGGAAAGGGTATAATAGTCGGTGTGCGAGGACGGGTGTTCCATTTGGCGGCAGATCCGTTCCTCATTGCTCATCTTTAGTGTGTTCTCTTCGATCGGGAATTCAAACGCAATGCTTCCAACCGCCTCAGCTATCGAATATTCTTCCCGTTTGATCTTTCTTGCGATCATATACTTCCTCCTTTGACTTTTTTATCATGAAAAGAAACTCAACTGTTTCCCAACCGGCCTTTCCTTAGGCGCTTTTGCTGTTTCCTCCTGAAGCAGATCACGGGGGATCTCCTTTAAAAAGCGTGACGGTTCTTTCGCGGTAAGAAGGTTTAATTCCTCCCGTGCACGGGTCATCCCTACATAAAACAAACGGCGTTCTTCCTCAATATCAGAAAACAGATTCCCCCGGCTCAACGGCAAATACCCCTCCTGCACGCCAGCCAAAAACACTACCGGGAACTCCAGTCCCTTAGAAGCATGGAGCGTCATCAAGGTAACAGCGTCGGCAGAATAATTTTTTTCGCTCCGCCGTTTCCAGTCCGCCTCTTCGCCGATCATCAGCGCCTGCAAAAATTCCACCATGCTTTGGTAAAACACCGCCATATGAAGCAGTTTTTTCACGCCCTCTGAAACCTCCATACCAAGCCGGGAAACCAAATCGCCCAGAAGTTTTTCCGGCCTTTGTTTGGTAAAATGGGAAGAAAATTCCCAAAACAAGGTAAGCCACAGAGGAAAAGCTTCCTTTTCCTCTGGCCCGGGCTCCCCCAACCCATTTTTTAGGATCTCATCGCAGATCCCGTCCGGGTCGGTAAGCTGGAACAGATACTGCAAACAATCCCGCAAGGCCAGCTTATCCTTCCTGTTCTCCAGAAAGCGAAAAAAGGAAAGCACTCCGCGTACCTGCTCATCCTCCAGCAGATCATCTTTTCCTAGCACAACATAAGGGATGCTTTCTTTCCGCAGGCACTGCTTCAAAATCTCTGCCTGCTGGCGGGTGCGGTACAGCACCGCAATCTCTGAAAAGCTGCGGGGGAGCTCCTGTTCCTGTCCAAAAGCATGGGCCTCCAGCATATCCATGCCGCCCACCATGCGGTTGATGCGTTTTGCCAGTTCAATTCCTTGTGAAAGCTCGCTTTCAGCCTGAACCGCCACCACGGGGCCTTTGCTTTTGCTTTCAGCCAGCAGCAGCCTTTCCCCGCCCGGATTATGCCGTATCGAAGCAAGCGCGCACTGGATAATCTCCGGAGAAGAACGGTAATTGGTGCGCAGACGGATCATTTCGCAGTCAGGAAAGTCCGCTTTCAGACGGTCAAAACAATCAGCCCGCGCGCCACGGAACCCATAAATCGCCTGATCTGGGTCGCCGATCACAAACAGCCGGTTTCCATTCCCAGCCCATGCGCAAACCAACTGATATTGGATCTCGTTAATATCCTGAAATTCATCTACCAATAAATATGAAAAGCGTTTCCGCTCTTTTTTTCGGAAGGAAACGTTATCTTCCCACAGCTTCTTCCCGAAAAGCAGCAGATCGTCAAAATCCATCGCCTGCGCCTGAGAAAGCAGCTGTTCATACGCCTCATACCATTCTTCCCGCAGTGTGTCGCTGCTTTTTATCAGCTTATTTTTGCAGGAGGAAACTTCCTGCAAAAACCGCTTCGGCCTCCAAGAAATGGAGAACCTGTCCAAGACCTCTCTGGCGAAGCTTTCCGCCTGACAGGGATCTAAAATCGCATGAAACGCCCCGTTCTGCTGCAACTGGCGCAAGCAGACCGCGTGGAACGTCCCGATCCGCACCTGATTTGCCTGCCGTTTAGAGCCAAGCTCCCGCTCCAGACGTTCCCGCATTTCCTTTGCCGCCTGATTGGTAAAGGTGACCGCCGTGATCTCACTGGGTTTTACCCCTTGTTCCCGAATCAGATGACAAAGCCTAGAGATCAGGGTCTTCGTTTTTCCAGTGCCGGGTCCTGCTGCCACTGCAACCGCAGACGCTTTTGAATTGACAGCCTGCTGCTGCTCCTCATTTAAAAGCTGCGCGACAGCCTGACTTTGTTCTTCCGATTGCTTTTGCAGTTTGGGAAGATTCGGTTTTTCCTCTGTTTTCTGTTTTCTCTCAGCAATACCAGTGACCGGCAAAAAACTTAGCTGCCCATTTAGTTCATCAATCTCCGATGCGCTCAGCGGCTTCAGCTTGCCGTATTCCCCGTCATAGCCGGGTTCCCATTCTACTTTTCCATTGCGTAGACGTCGGATCCCCTCCTCGATGCAGGGGCCGGCCGCTATTCTGATGTCCTCAAGCGGGGCTTCCCGCAGGATATAAAACTCCGCGCCTAAGCTTTCCAGCATTTTGCCGTACTCTGCCAGCACCTTTTTACTCCCGGCAGAGCGCCCAGTCGAAGCAGCGATCACCTCCGGCAAAGGAACCAAGCTTTCAAAGGGCAATGCATTTTTCGGACGGTACCCCTCTTTCCGGTCTGCCAAATCCTCTACCCGGTGGTCCACCCCAATGGTCAATTTTTTTCCGCAGACAGGGCATTTTCCATCATATTGCTTTGTCTGGGCGGGCCGCAGGCACAAATGGCAACTGCGGTGCCCGTCATAATGGTACTTCCCTTCCTCCGGGAAAAATTCAATGGTCCCCCGAAACCCGCCGGGAGCGCCCTCTTGGATCGCCTTTGCCATAGCATGATAGGAGAGGTCTATCTCCATCAGGTTTGCTTCCCGCCCCAGCTTTGCGGGGGAATGGGCGTCCGAATTGGACACCATGGTCAGCCTGTCCAGTGCGGAAACCCGCCAGTTCATCGGCGGGTCAGAGGAAAGCCCGGTTTCAAACGCATGGATATAGGGAGTAAGATCTTCAAAGCATTCCTCGATCGTATCAAAGCCTGAAAAGGCGCCAAACATGGAAAAATGCGGCGTCCAAATATGGGCGGGGATAAATACCGCGTTAGGACAGGCATCCAGTGTGATTTCCAGAAGATCGCGGCTGTCGATCCCCAAAATGGGGCGGCCGTCCGAATGGATGTTCCCAATGGCCTCTAACTTTTTAGATAGCCTTTCTGCCTGTTCCAATCCCGGTAATAGGATCAGGTTATGTACCTTTCGCACCTTACCGTTCTTTTTATAGATTGAACTGATCTCCCCGGAAACAACGAACCGCGGGGCTTCTCCAAATCGTTTTCCCGGCGCACGCAGATCCTGCTTCAGCACATAAAGCCCTTCTTCTGCCGGCGTTAACGTTTCCTTTAATCGTTCCCTCCATGCCGGGTGGGTAAAGTCCCCGGTTCCCAATAATCCAATCCCTTTCCGGTCCGCCCAAAGATCCAAATATTCCGGGATCCCTTCCTTGCTGGTAGCCCGTGAATACTTGGAATGGATATGAAGGTCTGCAATCAGCATCCTGTTCACCTGCCCCTTTTACAGAATACTTTTATTATACCGTTGACCCTGATAAAAAGCAATCTTTTTCATTGCCGCCGGCTTTCAAATGTGATATGATAAAACCGTACTTTTTTGGCGGGACGGTGGCAGACATGAAAGTGGAAAATAATTTAGGGACGGACTCTATCACAAGGCTGGTGTTCCGGATGGCAATCCCCAGTATGCTCGCGCAGTTTGTAAGCGTGCTTTACAGCATTGTCGATAGAATGTATATCGGCAATATCCCTAAGATCGGCGCTGCCGCACTGGCAGGCGTAGGGGTATGCGGCCCGGTCATCACCATGATTGGCTCGATCGCTTTCTGGGTAGGGATCGGCGCAACGCCTTTGATCAGCATCCGTATGGGGGAAGAAAATCTTCCCGCCGCTAAAAAAATTGTCGCCAACGCGTTTCTTTTAATGGGAGTACTCTCGCTGCTGGCAGGAACAGCAGCTTTTCTGTTCCGGGAGCCGATGCTTCTTTTATTCGGCGCCAGCCCGTCTACTTACCTGTACGCAGAGGAATATTTTTCTGCCTATTTGGCCGGAACCCTATTTGCAGTTCTGGCAACCGGAATGAACCAGATCATTATCTGCCAAGGCTTTGCAAAGGTGGGGATGGCTTCGGTGATGATCGGAGCCGTCAGCAATATTGTCCTTGATCCCGTGTTTATCTTCCTGTTCGATATGGGAGTGCGCGGCGCGGCAGTGGCAACCGTCCTTTCCCAACTGTTCAGCTGTATCTTTGTGCTGCGGTTTTTATTCCATAAAAGCCTTCCCGCCCCGATCACCTTTGGCTCCTATTGCCTGCAAACCATGGGGAAAATATTGTGGATGGGCCTTACTCCGTTTTTGATCATCGCGATCGACAATGTCATGATCATTGCTATGAATGCTGTTTTGCAGCATTACGGCGGGCCCCAGCGGGGAGATGCTTTGGTTACCTGCGCCACCATTGTGCAAAGCTTTATGCTGGTGATCACCATGCCGCTGGGCGGGATCAGCGGAGGCACCCAAACCATCTTAGGCTATAATTACGGTTCAGGGGATACCGGCCGGGTAAAACAGGCGCAAAAACGGATCATCCTAATGTGCGCCGGGTACACGGCCCTGCTGCTGCTTTTTGCCCAGACGGCCAGCCCGTTGTTTATCCGTATGTTCACCCAAGACCCCGCCTTGGTCCATCAGGCTGAATGGGCGATCCGTGTCTATACCCTGGGCGTGATCCCATTGGGCGTACAGTATGCAATCGTAGACGGCTTCACCGGGATCGGCAAGGTAAACCTTTCTTTGCCTCTTTCCTTTTTCCGAAAGCTTGTTTACTTTGTATCCCTGTTTCTGCTTCCCTTCCTTTTGGAAGCAGAGTATACCTTTTTTGCAGAAACCATCTCGGACTTTTTAGGCCCGGCAGCTTCTATCACAGTTTTCCTGCTATTAAACCGCCGCATCCTAACCCGCCGGGAAAAAGAGCTTGGGCTTTACAGCTAACCTTTTTCAAGCGATTCAACTAGAAAGGAACCTTATCATGAAACTCTGTATTGGCAACGCTCCATGCAAGGTCTGCTAGGACGAACCTACATGGAGCACTGACCCTCTTCGTCCCAAAAGGCTTTGCGTCCAGTTTGAAAACAAATAAGAAATAAGGAGCAAAGTCGAAATGAAACAATTACATATATTTTTCCATGAGCTTCACAGCTTTTTGATTTTATGGATCACGCAGGCACTATCCACATTAGGCAGTTCCATGACAAGCTTTGCGCTGATCATCTGGTCTTATCAGCAGCAGGGTTCCGCACTGAACACCGCGTTATTGTCGGTCTGCTCCTATGTGCCCTATATCATGATGAGCATTTTTGCCGGTGCGCTCAGCGACCGATGGGATAAAAAAGCCACCATGCTAGCCAGCGACAGCTTTGCGGCAATGTGTACGATTATCACGCTGTTTTTGCTGCAAACAGGCCGGTTGGAGATTTGGCACCTGTATTGCCTGAACGCCCTGTCTGGCCTTATGAATACCATACAACAGCCGGCGGCGGATGTTACAGTCAGCCTGCTGATTCCCAAAAAGCACTACCAAAAGGCAAGCGGGATGCGCTCGTTTTCTAATTCCCTGATCAATATTTTGACTCCGGTGATCGCGGCGGCCCTGCTGTCGCTATTTCAGATCCAAGCAGTCATTATATTTGACCTTGTCACATTTGGGATCGCGTTTATTTCCCTGCTGTTTTTTGTCAGGATCCCTCAAGCTATTCCGCGCCAAGAGAAACGGGAACCGGTTTTTCGATCTGCCAAGACTGGGCTGCGGTATTTAAAACAAAACCGTGGGATCTTAGACTTGATCCTGTTTTTGGCTGCGATCAACTTTACCGCTTCGGTATATAACGCGGCGTTCCCTGCCATGCTTCTCTCCAAAGAAAACGGCGGGGAAACGGCGCTGGGAATCGTCAATTCAGCAACGGGAATCGCATTGCTGCTGGGAAGCATCGCCGCTTCAGTGCTTCCTGCGCCAAAAAGCCGGGTGCGGGTCATCTGCAACACCCTGCTGTTTTCTATGAGCACGGAAAATTTCCTGCTCGCATTCGGAAATTCTGTCCCTGTATGGTGCATCGGCGCTATTCTGGGCTGGACTTGCATCCCAGTTATGAACGCCAACATGGATGTACTGCTGCGCGGTCATGTGCCTCTTCCTATGCAGGGCCGTGTTTTCTCGACCCGGAACACCCTGCAATTTTTCACGATACCAATCGGGTATTTTACAGGAGGCATTTTAGTGGATAAGGTGTTCGAGCCTTTGATGGCGTCCCAGCCCCAAAACTCCCTGCCGTCGATCTTATTTGGAACAGGGAAAGGGAGTGGAGCCGCGTTTTTATTCTGCCTGCTTGCTGTTGTTGGCATCGTGACCTGTCTGCTGTTTCGGAAAGATCCCCATATCTGGAAGCTGGAACAATAACCTTGCCGAAAAAAACACCTGTATCCTAGGATACAGGTGTTTTTGCATTTATTCCGAAAATAAAATTCGGTCGTTATCCAGTTCTCCGTGATTTTTCTGCGCATATAGCTCCAGCAGCTCCGGCACCGTCATGTTTTCGCGTTCTTCCCCGGAAAGGTCCAGAATGATCTTTCCGGCATTCATCATAATCGTGCGGGTACCGGTATGCAAAGCCTGATTGATATTATGGGTGATCATCAGGGTAGTCAGGTCCTGCTGTTTGACGATTCGGTTCGTGATCTCCATCACCTTTTCCGCCGCCGAAGGGTCTAGCGCCGCAGTGTGTTCGTCAAGTAGCAGTAATTTTGGCTGGGCAATCGTGCTCATCAGCAGGGTGACTGCCTGGCGCTGCCCGCCGGAAAGGAGGCCGACCTTTGTTTTCATACGCTCCTCCAGTCCCATCCCGAAGTCGGCAAGTGCTTCCCGGAAAAAAGCGCTGTCCGATTTTTTCAGCGCAAACTGAAAAGCCCCGCGCTTGCTCCTGGCATAAGCAATCGCCAGGTTTTCCTCCACCGTCATATCTGGGGCGGTCCCTTTCATAGGATCCTGAAACAGCCGGCCAATTTGTGCCGAGCGTTTATGCTCCTTTTTATAGGTGATGTCCTCTCCATCCAACAAAATCGTGCCTCGGTCCAGCCAGAAAGTCCCGCTGACAGCGTTCATCAGCGTTGATTTCCCTGCGCCGTTCGTTCCGATCAGGGTTACAAATTCCCCTTTTTTCAAATGCAGGCTGACGTCGCATAATGCGTGATGCTCATTGGGAGTCCCTGCTAAAAAGGTTTTATCAATATGGTTCACTTCAAGCATTTCGGCGTCCTCCTTTTCTTATTTTTCTTAATTGCATCGTCCTTTTGACCGTTGGGATCGCCAAAGCAATGACAACGATAACAGCGGATACCAGTTTCAGCATATAAGATGGGAAAAAGCTGGTCTTTAGCGCCAAGGCAATGATCAGACGGTATACTAAAGACCCTACAATGGCGGAAATAATCCCCACAGAAACAGAGCGTTTTCCAACGATCGCCTCCCCAATGATGACAGAGGCAAGCCCAACGACTACCATCCCTGTCCCGGAGCTGACATCGGCAAAGCCCTGATACTGGGCGATCACTGCGCCGCTTAACCCTACGCAGCCGTTGGCAACCGCCAATGTAATGATCTTTACCGCGTCAACATTGATCGAAGAGGCCCGCACCATATCCTCATTATTTCCTGTGGCACGGATAGAAAGCCCCAGCTGGGTTTTGAAAAAACAGATACAAACCGCAACACATACAAACGCAAATACACAGCCAACCGCCAGCTGGGAGCCATCCTTTCCCAATGCCGGGAGCGCAGTCAGCAAATCGCTGAACAAGGTGTTTTTCCCAATCAGGGAAAGGTTGCTTTTGGCGCCCATGACAAATAGGTTCACAGAATAAAGGCCACTCATCGTTAAAATCCCTGCCAAAATTGGGTGGATCCCAACTTTAGTCTGCAAAAGCCCGGTGATACAACCGGCAAGCGCTCCAGCAAGCAAGGCCAAAACGATCCCTAAATAAGGGTGCCCCGCTACAGTAAAGGAAGCCGATACCGCCAGCCCTAAGGTGAAACTGCCGTCCACCGTCAAATCTGGAATATTTAAGACCCGGAACGTGATATAAACCCCTAAAGCCAATAGCCCATAGATCATTCCAAGCTGCAAGGAGCCGATCACCAACGTCATGTTTCATTCATCCTTCCCTGAAAATTTTTTGCGGTTATTGCGCATCCTCATCTGTTAGGACCTGCGCGGTAGCGGTGATGTCGTCCGGAAGAGTCGCTCCGATCGCTTCCGCTGTATCGGAGTTGATCACAGTTGTAAATTGATCGGCCACGACCGCAGGGATATCAGTAATCGCCGTACCTTTTAAATACTGGTCGGCCATGTCGGCGCTCATGGCCCCGATCTCCCTATCGCTGATGCTGACCGTGGCAAACGCTCCGGAAGCCACCATGACAGCAGAGCTTCCGTAAACCGGGAGCTGTGCTTCACGTGCCACCTCGGCCAACTGCGGCATCGCAGTCTGCACAACGCTGTCATTCGGGACAAAGATCGCGTCGACCTTCCCCACTAACGACTGTGCCGCCTGCTGCACCTCGCTGGAATTTGTTACAACCGCCTCCTCATACTTTAAGCCGTTTTCATCCATATATTTTTTGACCTCTTCTACCGTTGTTACCGAATTTACCTCGCTAGTGCAATAAATCAGGCCGTAGGTCGTTTTTCCCGGAGTCAGCTGGTCAGAGAGCTTGAACATCTCGTCTACCGGGATCGCATTGGAAGTACCGGTCGCATTTTTGTCCGGTTTTTCCATGTCCGTGATGATCCCAGCCCCGACCGGGTTAGAAACAGAAATAAAGATGACCGGAATATCACTCCCCATGTTGACCATTGCTTGTGCGGCCGGAGTAGCGATGGCCGCTACTAAATCCACATCGGAATCCACCATTTCCTGGCAGATCGAGTTCAGGTTCGTTGCGTCGCCCTGTGCATTTTTATAATTGATCTCCAGCTTATCATCGGTATATCCCAGCTCTGTCAAACGGTCTAAAAAGCCTTCCCGCATATCGGTGAACGCTCCGTTATCTGCCATTTGAACGATTCCAACAGTCAGTTTCCCATCGTCTTTACCAGAATCTTCTCCGCCGCAGGCAGTCATTCCTACTGCCATGGCTCCGGTTAAAAGAAACGCCAATGTTTTTTTGAATAAGTTTTGTGTTTTCATGATTTTGATCTCCTTTTCAAAATAAAATGGTTCGTTTGGCTTTTTGACGGAGGATCGAAGCAATAAAAAAGCATCTGTCCTTCTATCAAGGACAGATGCACTACACCTGCGGTACCACCTTGTTTGACACTAACGTGCCCAACTCATCAGAATGCCAACACACTCTTTGCCCGATAACGCTGGCCTGCGTCACAGAATACTTGGCTTTTACCTTTCCCTGTGCCCTCCGTGGTCCATTTATCTGCTCCGCATCTCCGCCGGGCTTCCAGCCTCCCCAGCTCTCTGTAGGCGCGTGATGCAGTTTTATCTCCACATCATTGGTTTAATAATAGTATAATCACAAATGCGTTATTTTGTCAATACTTTTTTTCATTTATTCCTCTGATAAATAAGGAACTGTGTTTCCGCCCATCGGCATTACATAAACAGTCCGGCCTGTCAAATCAACATGTGACATTAGCTCCTCCATGCTGGAAAAGCCCCGCAGCTGCATATCGCGCAAGGTATCAGCCGGCAGTTCGGTCAGCATCAACACCCGGCTGCGGCGGATCGCTTCACAGCTTGCGTAAAAAATATAACCGGCGATCGTAAAGTTTTCCCGCAGGTCGCGGTCCAGCGTGCCGCTTTGCAGGGAACGGATCCAATCGAAAAAATCCGGAGCCCCGCCGCCCTCTTCACAGCGTGCCAAAAAGATCATGGTCCCGCCGTCCTTCAAGCACTGGGAGGCATTCAATAAGGATTTTACTCCCTGGTACAGGTTCATATCTTTTGGGAAGCCTCCGCAGCTTACCACCACTGTGTCCGCTTTTTCCCGAATCGGTACGCCGAAATATCTGTCTACCAACCGGCAGCTTTCTTCCCAAGCCGCTTTCCAGTTTCCGCAGACCAAACGGGAATGTCCGCCCGAAGCGCCCGTGATAATATTGATCCCAAATACCGGGTCTACAAATTGCGCGGCTTCAATCATATCCTCGTGCACTGGGTTGTCCTTGAGCTTACGCATCCCAATCAGCTCATGGGAATGCGGCTCCAATGGATCCAGGCACATCAGGTGATTCTGTACAATAGTCGACTTCGCACTGACTCCCGGCAAAATGCTCTTTCTTCCGCCGCCAAAGCCGGACATCAAATGGTGTACCGTTCCGCCTATCAGGATCACTTTCCGGTCACAGACCAGCGGGTTTACAAAAACCTGTGTTCCCCGGCTGGTCAGCCCCAAATACTTTAAATCCGGCGCTTCACAATCATGGTTGACCACCCGCACTGTATGGTAAACCCTGCTTCCAGCTAATTTTTCCAATTCTTCTTCCGTCATGGGACGGTGTGTCCCCAGCGCTACCAAAATAATAATTTGTTCTGCCAAAAGCCCTATCGTATCCATCAGGTACGCCACCAACAGATCGCAGATCTTGTCCTGGCGCATCCAATACCGGGTAATGTCGCTGATCACGATAGTTACCTCGTCTTCCGCGCCGATCAATTCCCGCAGGGGTCTGCTTTCAATGCACTCATCCTCTACCGCATGCAAAAACGCATTTGGCAAATCCTCGATTTCTTGGGGGGGAGTCCCCTGTAATACCCGGACAGATTTTGCCGCGCTTAAGTCGACCGGAATTGTTGTATCGCCGTACTTTAGCTGAAACGGATCCATATGATTCCTTCTTTCTTCGTATCGTCTGCTTGTTATTTTAACATAAATCCATAAATCAGTCAAAAACGCTTCCGGTCAACGATACCGTCCAAGCGAATGCCAACATATGAAACCACACATCCTCCCGTTTAAAAAATAAAAGCCCAGGAATTTTCCTGAGCTTTTATGCTGTCTTTTAGTGCGATCCGCAGGAATGGTTCCCGCAGTTGTGGTGTCCGTCCTCGTGATGACTGCATGCGACATCCGGATCAAACTGAAGTTTTCCGGCCGCAAACGCTTTCACCGCTTCATCGGCTAACCCGGTCACTCCGCCGTAAAGCCGGATCCCCGCTTCAGCCAGCGCCTGTTTTGCCCCGGCGCCGATCCCGCCGCAGATCAGCACATCAACGCCCTGCTGCTGCAAAAAGCCAGCAAGCGCGCCGTGCCCGCTGCCCAGCGTGGGAACGACGATCCCATCTTTTACTTCATCGTTTTGCACAGTGTAAATTTTAAATTCCTCGGTGTGCCCAAAATGCTGGAACACCTGTCCATTTTGGTAAGTAACTGCTACTTTCATCTGTTCAGGTCCTTTCAAGATGTTTTACTTCTATTAAATAGTGTATCACATTTTCTAAAAACAATCAACTTCCTAAATTTTTTTAAAATCCCTGTTTTTTCAAATCACTGACCAGGTCTACATAAAATTCCCGCACGTCAAATCCCTTGAGATTCTTGCGGAAAAGGTCGATCATATCCCCGTGCGAGATGCCTTTCCGCCCGGGAGGTGTCAAAACCCGGCACCGGCTTCCCCATTTCGCGGCCTCTAAACTAACTAATCCGTCATTTTCGCGGTCAAAATGCTTGACAAACCCATGGCTGAAATTCAATGGAAACGGCGCACTGAAAAAATTTTTCATGCAGGAGGCCGTACTTTGGTAGAACACCTCTTCCGAATCCGGCATCAGCTGATTCAGTTCTGCGCACCGGGAGGCGGTCAGATCCTGCACAGCGCCCAAAAAATCCGGGTCTTTATCGCCAAATTTACGCAAGGCAGAGTTATATTTCTTCGCCAGAAAATTACGGAATCCTGCCGGAAGCTTTTGCAGCAGATAATCCGCAAAGCCACAGCCGCGGTGCGGGGTATTGATGGTTGTCAACGAAGCGACATAAGGCGCAGCCCCTAAGCGGCTGATCGCATAACGGGTGTCCAGCCCTCCTTTGGAATGTGCGATCACATTCAGTTTTTCTGCTCCTGTTTCTTCTAATACCTGCAGCATCCGGGCCTTCAGCTCCTCCGCGCTTTTTTCCACCGAAGCGGCGGACTGCTGGTTCCCATAAAATAAAACCGCCCCATTTTTCTTTAATTCTTTTGGGATGCGTCCCCAGTAATTAAAATATTTCATATCCCGGAAAAACACTCCATGCACCAGAAGCAACGGATATTTGGTCCTGCAAAGCTCGCTTTCCTGCCGCACGGCATTCAGTTCCATTTTGTCTGTTTCCATCTCGTATTCCAGCCGGACAATCCGGCAAATCTGGAACACCAATACCAGATTAACAATAGGCATCCACCACAACAGAAGAAGGACAATTCTCCGGGTGATCCCCACCTGTCCTGACGTCACAAAAATACGTACCAACCCATTCCACGCCAATACAAGGATCCCCAAAATGGAAACAATTAAATTTGTGATCCACCAGCCATAACCCTGACCGCCGGAAAAAACAGTAATCCCGGTACGGATGCTCACCCACAGATCCACACAGAACACCATTAGAAACAAAATCAGCAGTTCCCGCCCGTCAAACATAGCCTGAAATCGGTCAAAACGCTTGTTCCAAGTTGGTTTTACATTGATCCATAAAAAGGCCAAAACAGCGACCGGCGACAGTAAGATATACGCAGCCGGCGGCAGTTCCGCCAAATGGCAGAGATACGGAAAATTGGTGATCCCCAGCAATACCGCAAAATACACCCACAAACTGACGCGCATTGGGCGTTCTCCCCTTTCTTTTCCTTTGTTTCATCATAGCATAAAATAAGGGATAAAACAACGAAAAGCCACAGAAATGATTCTGTGGCTTTTTCTTCTTAGATGATTTCCCCCTGTTCCAGCACACGGATACCAGCGGTTTTCAGCGCGTCAGTTCCCTTTTGCGGGTCGTCTACCCGCACAATCACCGTTGCAAATCCCGCCTCCGGCGTCAGAAACGCATAGGCATATTCAATATTTTGCCCGGCGTCAGCCAAGGCCCGCATGATCTTCGCAAAATTCCCCTGTTCATCAGGAATGGAAACGACCATGACGTCAATGATAGAAACAGAAATATGATTTTCCAGAAGAACCTCTTCCGCCTTTTCCGGGTCGTTGACGATCATCCGCAAAATCCCAAAATCAGTGGTATCTGAGATTGCAAATGCACGGATATTAACGCCGGCCTCGTTCAGGTAATCGGCGATCTCTGCCAGCTTTCCCACCTGGTTTTCTACGAATACGGATATTTGCTTTACTGCCATAACGATCCCTCCATCTGTTAGTTTCCGGACTGATACCCCAAGTCAAATGCTTTTAAGTTCATTTCCACAAATTTGGGAGGTACCGTTTCCCGGATCGCCTGTTTCCAAACCTCCGGCGACAGGTCCATATGGGCCGCCATTACCCCCATCAGAACAACGTTGACTGCCTTGGCTGACCCCGCCTGCACGGCAAAATTCAGCGCGTCAACTGCATTTACTTTTACCCCGGTTTTTTCCAGCGCTTCCAAAACGCCTTCTGGATACTGCGCCGATCCGATCACCACCGGCATTGGGTCCATCTTCTGAGTATTCACCACAACAGCGCCATCCCGTTTCAGATACGGCAACCACCGGGCCGCCTCCAACTGTTCAAACGCCAGAATAATGTCGGCTTCCCCTTTTTCCACGATCGGGGAGCAAACTTCATCACCATATTTTACATAGGTCACCACAGAACCGCCGCGCTGGCTCATGCCGTGCACCTCGGATACTTTTACATCATAGCCCTGCGCCACCAAAACATTTCCCAACAGGCGGCTTGCCAGCAAAGTCCCTTGTCCGCCGACCCCTACGATCATAATGCTTTTTGTGTTCATTCCTGGTTTCCTCCTTCAATCGCGTTAAAGTGGCACAGCTGCGTACATACGTTACAGCCTACGCACTGGGTAAAGTCGATCTGCGATTTGCCATCCTTAAAGCTGATCGCCGGACAGCCGATCTTCATGCACATCTTACAGCCTGTGCACTTATCTTTATTTACCTGGAACGGAGGGTTGTGCTTCACATTCTTTAACAGCACGCAAGGACGGCGGGAAATCACAACAGACGGTTCTTCGGCCGCCAGCTCTTCCCGGATCACGGTTTCGGTTTCTTTTAAATTGTACGGGTCTACTACACGAACACGGCGGATCCCTACCGCTTCAGCAAGCTTTTCCAAGCTGACCGCGGTGGTCGGGTCGCCCTTGATGGTCTTCCCGGTGGTCGGGTTTTCCTGATGTCCAGTCATGCCGGTAATGCTGTTATCCAAAATGATCACCGTAGAATTGCTCTGGTTATAGGCAATATTGATCAGCCCGGTCACGCCGGAATGCATAAAGGTGGAATCCCCGATCACAGCTACAGAATTCTTTTCATTGGCCGTGTTTGCTTTGTTCCGCCCGTGCAGGCCGGAAACAGAGGCCCCCATGCAAACACAGGTATCCATCATAGCAAGCGGCTGTAAAGCGCCCAGCGTATAACAGCCGATGTCCCCGCTGACTGTCACCTTTAATTTTTTCAGCGCATAATACAGTCCCCGGTGCGGACATCCTGCGCAAAGCACCGGCGGCCGCGGCGGGATCTCCAAATCAGTGGAGATGCTTTGGGTAGCCTCTCCCAAAATCACCTGTTTCACCAGGCTCTGGAAGTATTCTCCCTGCAGGGTGAAGGCGTCTTTCCCGATCACAGTAACGCCGATCTGCTTGCAGTGCTCTTCTAAAAATGGGTCCAGTTCTTCCACAACATAAACCTTGTCGCACTTTGCGGCAAAATCCTGGATCAGTTTTACAGGCAGCGGGTACACACAGCCCAGTTTTAGGTAAGAGGCCTTGTCGCCCAGCGCTTCCTTGGCATATTGATAGCAGATCCCGGAAGTGATGACCCCGATCTTGGTGTCGTGGTATTCCACCTTGTTGATCGGCGCAGTTTCCGCCCAAGCGATCTGCTTCTGGATGCGGTCTTCCACCACAACGTGGCGCACCTTTGCCATCCCTGGCATCATCACATATTTCTGCGGGTCCTTTTTATATTCCCTTACGCCGTTGTCTACCCGTTCCCCTAGTTCAACTAAGCTGCGGGAGTGCGCGATCCGTGTTGTCAAGCGCAGAATCACCGGCGTATCAAACTGCTCTGAAAGCTCAAACGCCATCTTGGCAAAGGAAAGACATTCCGCAGAGTCAGCCGGTTCCAGCATCATCACTTTAGAAGCTTTCGCATAGTGGCGGGAATCCTGTTCGTTTTGGGAGGAATGCATGCCCGGGTCGTCTGCGACCGCAAGCACCATCCCCGCGTTTACGCCGGTGTAGGAGGCGGTAAACAGCGGATCCGCGGCAACGTTTAAGCCAACGTGCTTCATCCCGCAGAAAGAACGCGCCCCGGCAATCGCCGCGCCGATCGCGACCTCGGCCGCCACCTTTTCATTCGGCGCCCATTCGCTGTACATATCGTCATAGGTCGCGGCACATTCAGTGATCTCCGTGCTCGGCGTTCCCGGATAGCTTGAAATCACCCGACAGCCGCCCTCATACAGGCCGCGCGCTACCGCTTCATTGCCAATCAATAACTTTTTTTCCATCATCATGATCCTTTCTATCACTTCAAACGGTATTCCGCATTTTTATTTCTGGTTTCTTAAGTCTACAATCCGTTGTGCTTTTCCCTCAAAGCGCTGCAAGGTTTTGGGACCAACCAGAGAAACCTTACATTGAATCCCCAAAACGGTCTGCAATTTGTGCTTGATCACACCCTGCAATTCCTGGATCTTTACAAAGCTGTCCAGCAAATTGCGGTTTTCCAGTTCGGATTTTACCTCCAATGTATCGGTAAAGCCTTCCCGGCGTACGATCAGCTGATAGTGCGGGCTGATCTGCGGGATGGTGACCAAAACGCTTTCGATCTGGGACGGGAATACGTTCACACCCCTGATCTTCAGCATGTCGTCGCTTCGTCCTTGTACCTTGTCCATCCGGACGTGGGTACGCCCGCAGCGGCACGGCTCGTAATTTAGACGGGTAATGTCACGGGTGCGGTACCGCAGAAGAGGGATCCCTTCTTTGGTAAGCGGAGTGATGACCAATTCCCCGGATTCGCCCGGCTCCAGCACTTCCCCGGTTTCCGGATTGATAATTTCTGGCAGAAAGTAGTCTTCATTAAAATGCAGGCCGTCGCGTTCAGAACATTCTCCGGATACGCCTGGTCCCATCAGCTCACTCATGCCATAGTTATCCGTGGCAAACAATCCCCATGCCGCTTCGATCTGCCAGCGCATCTCCGGTGTACAGCCTTCAGAGCCAAACAGCCCCAGCCTTAAATGGTAATCGCTCATCGGGTAATCCAGTTCTTTCGCCACCTCGGCCATATACAGCGCATAAGACGGAGTGGCCACCAACGCAGTAGTACCGAAGTCGCGCATATACATCAGTGCCTTTTCGGTATTTCCGCTGGAGTTCGGGACAACGGTCGCCCCGATTTTTTCCAAGCCGTAGTGCAGTCCCAAGGCTCCAGTAAACATGCCGTACCCAAACGAGATCTGGACCACGTCCTCCGCAGTTGCACCAGCCGCCATCACTAAGCGTGCCATACAGTCGGACCACATGTCCAAATCCTTGCGGGTATAACCCACTACAGTCGGTTTCCCAGTAGTACCGGAAGATGCATGGATCCGCACCAGCTCTTTTTTGGGCACCGCAAACAGACCAAACGGATAATTATCCCGCAGGTCCGCCTTAGTAGTCATTGGTATGTACTGGATATCCTTGAGAGATTTGATCTTCTCGGCAGTCACCCCGGCTTCGTCCAGCCGTTTTGTATAGAAAGGGACGTTGCGGTAGCAGTAGTCCACCGTCCATTTCAGTCGTTCCAACTGGAGCGCTTCCAGTTCTTTTCTGCCCATCGTTTCTATTTCTTTTTGAAAAAACATAGCATTCTCTCCTATTTCTACCCTTACAATTATAAACGATTCCCTTTTTTTATTCAATAGCAAAAAGGCGGAAAAGAAAATCCGCCTTTTTCCATTCTATTTTTGATACGCCGCAAAAGCGTTGTCTACTAAAGCCTGATCCGGCTTTTTGGTAAATCTGCTGACCACTGGCACCAGTACCAGCCCAAACAGCATGGCAAATGCGCCTGCATTGATCGGCGACAGGATATTCAGCTTCCAGCCCAAACCCTGTACTGCTTCTACCAGTTCCGGGAACCACCCCAAGCTGAACAGCACCATGTGTGCCACCGTAATTCCAACCCCAGCGATAAAGGAAGCCCAAACCGCCGCCACCGTCGTTTTTCGGAAAAACAGCCCATATAAGAACGGTGCCAAAAATGCGCCGGCCAAAGCGCCCCAGGAAATGGACATCAATGTTGTGATGTAAGCGTTCGGGTTGAGCGCAATCACCACAGAGATCACCAAAAATACCGCAATGAACACCCGCATAATGAATACAGTCCGATCTTCCCGCAACCTCTTGCACAGGGGCTTGATCAGGTCGATCGTCAGTGTAGCGCTGGAGGTCAGCACCAGCGAAGAAAGGGTGGACATGGAGGCCGACAGCACCAACACCACCACGATCCCGATCAGAATATCCGGCAAAGCCGATTCCAGCAAAGCGGGAATGATGGCATCATAAACAGGCTTTCCGTTGCTGCCCAATTCCAATTCACTGACAAAGATCCGGCCAAATCCGCCCAAAAAGTAGCTTCCGCCCGCAACCACCAATGCGAACACCGTGGAGATGATCGTTCCCCTGCGGATCGCGGAATTGTCTTTAATGGCGTAGAACTTCTGCACCATCTGCGGAAGCCCCCATGTACCCAGTGAGGTGAGGATGATGACTCCCAGAAGGTTGATGGGATCCGGTCCCAAAATAGAACTCAGACTACCCTGAGGAACCCCGGTATCAGAAACCTTCGACAGGCTTGTGACCGCGGTAAATAATCCGCCCTTTTCCTCCAAAGCAAAGAACACAACGGCGACAATACCGGCCAGCATAATGATCCCCTGTATAAAATCGTTGATCGCAGTTGCCATGTATCCGCCTAAAATTACATAAATCGCAGTAATCACTGCCATGGCGATGATGCAGTAGGCGTAATCAAACCCAAACGCCATGCTGAACAGCCGGGATAGGCCGTTGTAAACAGAAGCGGTATAAGGAATCAAAAAGATAAATACGATCAGTGCGGCGACTGTTTTCAGCTTTTTCGAGCCAAACCGGCGCTCAAAAAATTCCGGCATGGTGGTCGCTTCCAGATGCTTTGACATCATCCGCGTCCGTTTACCCAATATCACCCACGCAAGTAGGCTCCCCAGCAGGGCGTTCCCGATCCCGATCCAGGTGGAGGCCAAGCCGTAAGACCAGCCAAATTGCCCCGCATATCCAATAAATACTACCGCAGAGAAATAGGACGTTCCATAAGCAAAGGCAGTAAACCATGGGCCCAGGCTTCTCCCGCCCAGCACAAATTCTGACACGCTTTTCGTTCTTTGTTTGCAATATACCCCGATCCCAATCATTACGGCCAGGTATACGATCAAAATAATCCAGGTACTCATCTTCGCCCCTCATCTCCTCAGTTTATCACTTTAAAGCTTTTATGCTTTTGCTTCTTAATGATTTTACTCATTAAAGCGACTAGAATTTATTATACGCTCCTTTTCCAGATCCGTCAAGTGTTTTTTCAATCATTTTCAAAAAAGCCGGGCGGGGTTCCCCGTCCGGCTTTTTTGAAAGGCCTGTCTATTTTCTTTTACAGCCAATATTTGCGTAAATCAGCAGTACAATAACCGCCGCACAGATCACAGCCCCAGATAAGACCGCGAACCACAGGGTGTCAGCCAACGCTATTGCCAAAATGATGCCTCCCACGAATAACAGGAAAACGCCCATGGTACGGCACAGCTTTTTTTCATCATATTTTCGTCTTTCTTTTTCAGAAGCAGTATTGTAGCCGGCAATCAGCCAGCTTCCTTTCCCAAAAAGCAAGGGAAAGGACAGCAACAAAAATACGGCTGCAATCACATACACTGCCATCGCCTTTTCCTCCCTACAGATCACAGGAGATCAAATCGTTCAGGGTCTCCCGCCGGACGATCAGGCGGGCTTTTTCATCACGGAGCATCACGACTGCCGGTTTTCTGACCCGGTTATAGTGAGAAGCCATGGAATAATTATAAGCCCCGGTCGCGCAGGAAGCTAAAATATCCCCGATCTGGGCATTTTGCAGCGCCACATCTTTTCCCAGCAGGTCGCCGCTTTCACAGCAGCGCCCGGCAACGGTGACCGTATCCACCTTTTCTTCCCCGGCCTTATTCGCCAAAATAAAGTCATATTCCGACCCGTATAAAGCATACCGCGGGTTATCGGTCATACCGCCGTCTACAGAAACATATTTCCGCACACCCGGGATCTCTTTGATTCCGCCGACGCGGTACAATGTGATTCCCGCCGCCCCTACGATAGAGCGTCCCGGCTCCAGAATGATAAAGGGCAGCGTTAACCCCTTTTCAGCTACGATCTCTTTTACCTTTTTGGACACCTGTTCCATATAGGAACGGTAAGCCGCCGGCTGGTCGGCCGGTACATACCGGATGCCGAATCCGCCTCCAAGGTTCATCGTATGCAATTCATATCCCAATTCGTCTTTTACCTGAGCAATAAAAGAAAGTATTACTTCTGCGGCATGGACGAATGGGTCGATCTCAAAAATCTGGGAGCCGATGTGGCAATGCACCCCGTCCAGCAGAAGATTGGGCAGGGCAAGCGCTTGCTTTACCGCCTCCATAGCAGTGCCGAACTGGATAGTAAACCCGAACTTTGAGTCGATTTGGCCGGTTTGGATAAAGCTGTGCGTATGTGCTTCGATTCCCGGTGTCAGACGAAGCAGGACTTTCACATTTTTGCGCTGTTCCCCAGCGATCCGGTTCAGCAGTTCAAGCTCGCTGAAGCTGTCTGCAACGATCCAGCCCACCCCGTATTCGATTGCTAAATTCAGTTCTTCTTCGGTCTTGTTGTTCCCGTGATAGCAGATCTTTTCCGCCGGAAATTCCACACTCATCGCGGTATACAGCTCCCCGATCGACACCACGTCGATTCCAATCTGTTCGGACTTTGCGATCCGGTAGATCTCCTTGCAGGAAAACGCTTTGGAAGCATAGCATACCAGCCCCCCGCCATGGTAATACTGCTCCACAGAATCCCGAAACTGCCCCATATTGGTGCGGATCATCGCTTCATCCATCACATAAAGCGGCGTACCGTATTCTTCAGCCAGGCTGACAGTGTCCACGCCTGCAAAAACCAGATGCCCGTTTTTCCCAACGCTTAAATTGCTTGATACAAACATCTACCTCTCCCCTTTCCTTATATTATCCGTCAGTCCATTTCCTGACTGACGATCTCCTCGATCAATTTCCTCATCTCTTCAATCCCAGCCCCTGTTTGGGAAGAACAGGGAAGGATGGTGAGCTGCTCCCCGTACGGCAGCTCCTTTCGGATTGCTGCCAAACGTTCTTTGGTCTGCGTCTTATTTAATTTATCCGCCTTGGTAAGCACCACCGCAAACGGAAGCTCGCATTCGATCAGGTAATTTGTCATGTCAATATCCAGTTTTGTGGGCGGATGGCGCATGTCCACCAGCTGGAAAACCAGCCCTAAATTGCGGTCATCCCCAAAATATTTTTCAATCAGCGCCGCCCAGCGCTCCTTTTCAGATTTTGCCACCTTGGCATATCCATATCCGGGCAAATCCACAAAGTGGACATTCTCTACCCGATAAAAGTTAATGGTCGCTGTTTTTCCCGGCACAGCCGATACCTTGGCCAACGCTTTCCGGTTAAACAGCTTGTTGATCAAAGAGGATTTTCCCACATTAGAGCGCCCGGCAAAGGCAAATTCCAACTCATCGCTTTTGGGAAGCTGGCTAGACAATCCATAAGAAGTGAGAAATTCCGCCTGGTTAAAGTTCATAGGTTCCTCCTTTAGCAGGAAATCACCGGTACTGCTTCCGGCTCCGCGCCCAGCATCACCAAATCAGGAAGTGTTTCCTGCGGTTTTTCTGGTTGTGTCAAAGCAACGTCCAGCACCTCGCGGATCGTCCGTACCGGAACAAAATGCAGACCCTTTTGGATGGTTTCGTCAAATTCAGCAATATCCGGCTTGTTTTCCTGCGGGATCACCACCGTGTGAATCCCTGCCCGGAATGCCGCAATCGATTTTTCTTTCAGCCCGCCGATCTGCATGACCCGCCCACGCAGGGAAATCTCCCCTGTCATAGCCACGTCATGGCGTACCGGAATCCCGGAAAGGGCGGAAACAAGCGCCGTCGTCATCGTTACCCCGGCAGACGGCCCATCTTTCGGAACAGCCCCTTCCGGCGCATGGATATGGATGTCCATCGTCTTATAAAAATCAGCCGGAATCCCATACTCCTTGGCGATTCCCCGGACATAACTCACGGCAATTTTTGCCGATTCCTGCATCACAGTACCCAAATTCCCGGTGATCTGGATTTTTCCGGTGCCCTCGTAAACGCCGACTTCGATCTCCAGTGTTTCCCCGCCGACAGAAGTCCATGCCAGCCCAGTTACCGCTCCAACACGGTCTTCCTGTGCCGCTTGTGTCACCGCGTATTTTTTCGGTCCCAGCATTTCTTCCAGCGCTTTGGCGTTCACTGTCACCTTTTTAAATCCGTCAGAAAGCTTTTTCTTTGCCGTTTTCCTGCAAACAGAAGCGACCGCACGTTCCAGCTTCCGCACTCCGGCTTCGCGGGTGTACCGGTCTATCAGGGTGTAAACGCCTTCCTGCCCAAAGGAAATGTCTTTGGCGGTCAGACCGTGTTTTTTCACCTGTTTTGGGACTAGGTATTTTTTGGCGATCTGGAATTTTTCTTCACGGGTATAGGAGGATAATTCAATGACCTCCATCCGGTCCAAAAGCGGCGCTGGGATGGTCGACAGGTCATTCGCCGTTGTAATAAACAGCACCTCACTTAGATCAAACGGCAGTTCTATGTAATGGTCGCGGAAAGTACTGTTCTGTTCGCTGTCCAGCACCTCCAGCATCGCGGCGGAGGGATCCCCTTTAAAATCAGCCCCCATTTTGTCGATCTCATCCAGCAAAATCAGCGGATTGCGCACCTTCGCCTGCTTTAAGGCGTTGATGATCCGGCCCGGCATCGCGCCCACATAGGTTTTGCGGTGCCCGCGGATATCCGATTCATCCCGCACGCCGCCCAAGGACAGGCGGACATATTCCCGGCCCATTGTACGGGCAATGCTTCTGCCAATCGAGGTTTTCCCCACACCCGGAGGCCCGACTAAGCAGATGATCTGCCCTTTCATCTCTGGGGAAAGCTTGCGCACTGCCAGGATCTCCAAAATGCGTTCCTTCACTTTGTCCAGCCCATAATGATCCTGGTTCAAAATCCGTTGGGCACGCTTTAGATCTAATGTATCCTTGGTAACGTTGTCCCAAGGAAGCTCCAAACAGGTCTCCAGATAGGTACGGATCACATTCGCTTCCTGAGACTGGGGCGGGCATTTGGCAAGCCGGTCTGCTTCTTTGTATAATTTTTCCCGGTCGTCATCCGAAATATGCTCGATCGCCGAGATCTGGTCCATCAGGGTTTCAATGTCTTCCCGCGCGTCGTCTGTTTCTCCCAGTTCGTTCGAAATCACCCGCAGCTGTTCCCGCAAAAAGTAATCCCGCTGGTTTTTATCCATCTGTTCTTTGACCTGCTCGTAAATATTCCGCTCCAGGGCCAGTACCTGGCTTTCCCTTTGCAGCACCTCGGATAAAAGCTTTAACCGCTTGTAACTGCTGTTCGCCTCCAGCAAAAGCTGGCGGTCCTCAAAGGGGAGCATGATGTTATATACCACGGATTCAAACAATCCCTCTGCCGTATCCTGCCCCAGCGCCTCCAAAATAATCTCCTTAGACATCTTCGGCACTAAAAGGCTGTAGCTTTCAAACAGGGATTTTATCACCCGCATCATCGCTTCCATCTCTTCTACAGCGACTGTACGCCGCTTGGACACCGGTATTTCTTTCACCTCTGCGACCAGCGCGGGGCTTTCTTCCAAAAGCTCCACCATTTTGGCGCGGTACAAGCCTTCCACCATCACATGGACAACGCCCTCCTGCCCTTTGAGCATCTGCTTGATCACCGCAACGACCCCTACCGCATAAAGGTCCTTTTCCTTTGGGTCGTCTACTAACACATCTTTCTGTGCAGTCAAAAAGATCTGCTTATCGCCAGCCATAGCCTGCTGCAATGCCAGCATGGACTTTTTCCTTCCAACATCAAAATGCAGCGACATTTTTTCCATCATCACCAGCCCGCGCATTGCCAGCGCCGGCATAATTACAGTATTTTCCACTTCAAACCGTTTCATCGTCAAATCTCCTTTCTTCTGAAACTATCTATCGAAATCTTCTAAATTCCACAAATAATTTACCTCATATTATACAAAAAAAGCGGGGACATTGCAAGTTCCCCGCTTTTTGCCGTCAGTGTTTTGTAAGACCTGCCAGAAGCGGTCTGCAAAACAGCTTTCCTTTTGCGTGTTCTCACGATAGAGAAGGGTATTTTCCCCACGCTCATTTTCTGTTCACAAAACATTTTCTTTTGTCTGCTATAATAAAATAGAAATTTTAGAAAAGAGGCACTTGCTTATGTCCCATAACAAAAAACGTTTCCTCCCATTTTATACAGTCGGGGAAGAGATCGCAAATTCCGTTACCCATGGGGTCGGTTCCCTGCTTGCGATCGCCGGCTGTGCCGTTATCGTCGTTTTTGCCGCCTTTACCGGCGACCCTTATAAAATCGTGAGCTCCGCTATTTTCGGTGCTGGACTGATCATCATGTTTACCATGTCCACTCTGTACCATTCTTTGACAAATCCCACCGCCAAATTTGTATTCCGCGTCTTTGACCACACATCCATCTTTATCCTGATCGCGGCCACCTATACCCCGCTGATGCTGGTCAGCCTGCGCGGCTGGCTTGGCTGGACGATCCTTGGCGTGGTGTGGGGCTCCGCCGTTGTAGGGATCGTCTTGAATGCTATCAGTGTGGAACGCTTCAAGGTTTTATCCATGGTCTGCTATATTGCCAGTGGTTGGTGCGTGATCGCCGCCATCTACCCCTTGGCCCGGTCACTGGACCTGTTTGGTACGGTCCTTCTAGTAGCCGGGGGCGTCGCCTATACCGGCGGATTATTCTTTTACCGAAAAAACACGGTCCGGTATATGCACTCTATCTGGCATATTTTTGTCCTGATCGGCGCAGTCTGCCATTATTTTTGCATCCTCTTTTATGTAATCTAAGGCAGCTTACTCCAGCACATGCTCCAGCCCCTGGTCAAAAATGGTTTTGACATGGGCGTCAGCCAAAGAATAGTAGACAGTCTTTCCCTCCCGGCGGTATTTTACCAGCCGGCTCTGCTTGAGCACCCGCAGCTGGTGCGATACTGCCGACTGGCTGGTCCCCAAGAGGTCTGCAATATCGCAGACACACATCTCGCTTTCAAATAAAGCATATAAAATTTTGATCCGGGTACAATCCCCGAATACCTTAAACAGATCTGCAACGTCATATAAAATCTCATCATCCGGCATGTCCTGATGGACGCGGTCTACAATTTCATGATGGACCTGCATACAGTCGCAGCGCTCTATTTCTTCCCGATTCATTCTTTCGCCGCCTTACATAGGAACAGTTGTTCATGTATTTGATTATTATTATAGGAAAGATCCGCCTGTTTGTCAATGACTCCCTTTTCCAAGAAAAAATCAAAGCAGCAAAAAAGCGCCCATGAAAAAACGGGCGCTTTTTTGCTGTCCTTCCCTTATCCTTATGGCCTGCGCCGCAAGAACAGCAGCCGAAACAGATCAAACAAAAGGGCGATGATGCCAAGCCAGAAGCAAATCGCTCCCCATACCCTGTATCCGGATCGAAACAGGAAACAGGCTCCCGCTATCAGCCCTGCTTCCGCCGTGAATGAAACCGTACGAGCAACACGTCGAAACCACCTTCCCCGTTCCCATTTCCGTGTTACAGCCCTGTCAAAACGATCGGCGGTATCTTCGATCTTTTTTCCAAGCTGGTCTGCCATCGCTTCTACTTTCCGGTCAAATTCCTGCTCTGTCATCATAACTCCTCCTTTAATACATTCTCCGAGAATGTATCTTTGTAAAATAAATTGCCTCAAAAGAGGCAATGAGATACATATTATTTTTCCCATTTGGCAAAAACACGGCGCGCCATCTTTAAGATAGTGTCGTCTATCAAGTCAAGACCTGCTTTTTTTAATACTTCGCCAGCAAATAAAAACCTGCGGAAAAGTTCTTCTGAATCAGCCGGGTATATCGATGGGATCAGCCAGATTCCTGTTAGCATCTGCAATAGCTCCGCCAGTTCTTTGGGACAGCCGGAGTGGATAGAACCGTCTTTGATCCCCTCTTCGATCAATTCCTGCCAAAACGGAACAAAAAATTTCTGATCGTTTTCGATCATTTCCGCCAGGATCCTGGGATTCTTCAAAAGCGGAAGAGCCTGCGCAGTCAGTTCTTCTGAGTGGGGAATAGCATGGGCCAGCTTTATCACTTCCCGGATCTTCTGCAAGCCGTTTAAATCCCGCCGCCCTTTGACCTGCTCAAAAGGATTGTTGTCCCAAAACATCTTGTCGCCCAACGCGTCCATAATATCTTCTTTTGACTTAAAATGATGATAGACCGCCCCTTTGGTCAGATCGCCCAGCGCTGATACAATATCTGGTATCGTTGTATTTTCGTATCCCTGTTCCAAAAATAATTTCTGCGCCACCGCAAGGATCCGCTCCCGGGTAACTTCAGGATATTTGTTTCTGGACATACAGCACCTCATTTCTTTTACATTCTTTCGGTATGTATTGATTATAACTGATCTAAACCACTTTGTCAAGAATAGATCCTTTAAGAATGTAAACGCTTTTAAAAAAACTGCAAAGCCGTCTCACTTTGCAGTTTTTTTACTTCTTTAATTTCAATTATGCAGCCGAATCTGTTTTTGTTTCCGCGTTTGGTACGAACAACAGGATAACAAAACCCAAAACAAACAGAACCGCAATGCTCAGCACCCCATACCGGGCGTTTCCGGTCAGCAGAGTAGCAAGCCCCATCAAAGCCGGACCGATCACAGTGGCATATTTTCCAAATATATTGTAAAAGCCGAAATATTCGTTGTTGTTTTCTTTCGGGACCAGCTTTCCAAAATAGGAGCGCGACAAAGCTTGGATCGTCCCCTGTACGATCCCCACAACAACTGCCATGATCCAAAACTGCCATTGGTGCGTCAGGAAATATCCAAAAATGCACACGCCGACATAGGTGACAATGCACCACAACAGGACCCGCTTGGTAGAAAAACGCTGGGAAACCTTAGCGAATACCAGCACCGCCGGGAACGCGACAAGCTGGGTCACCAGCAAGGCAATGATCATCCCGGTGGTGTCCAGTCCAACCGCCTGGCCGTAAGTGGTAGAAAGCTTAATGATGGTATCCACTCCGTCAATATAGAAGAAGTATGCCAGCAAAAACAGCCCGATGCTCTTGTTTTTAGCGATCAGCCTACAGGTGTGCCCAACCTGCTTAAAAGCAGCTTTCATCACGCCGCCCTGAAGCTTGTCGTTATAATATTTTTGATGGACCCTGCGCATCATAGGGATGGTGAACAGCACCCACCAAACCGCGTTGATCAAAATCCCGACCTTAACAGCGCTCATAGCGTCAAGCCCAAACGGGGTGGTAATGTACAGGATAATACTGATGATAAACGGGATACAGCTCCCCACATATCCAACCGCATATCCAAACGAAGAGATAAAATCCATCCGTTCGTCCTGTGTGACGTCGACCAAAAATGCGTCGTAAAAAATATTTGCCCCTGCATACCCGATCCCAGTCAATAGATTGACAGCAAGCAGCACATAATAATTATCAATAAAAGCCATTGCAAAAAACATGACTGCGGCCAGTACAAAAAAGCTGGTGAAAAATAGTTTTTTCTTTCCTTTCCTGTCGGCCAATACCCCCAGCAGCGGGGCAAGCAGCGCGATCACCAGCGTTGCACCCGACTGGACAAAGGACCAGTTAGCCGTGGTGGAAGCGGAGGAAAGTCCGGAAAATTCTTGCCCGATCGTCGCAATGTAGGGCGGGATCATAGCAGTCAGCATCATGATATAAGCGGAGTTTGCACAATCATATAAGCTCCAGCTCAGTTCCTCTTTTGTCAGTTTCAGTTTCATATGATCTCCCTCGCATTGTTCTCGTTTTTCTTATTATCCCCTGTTTTCGTAAGATTTGCAAGAAGATTCATTGAAAGATCATGTAAAATCGTTGCATTCACTGGATTTGCTTTTCATATTTTGGTATAATAACCATATACTTCATGAAACGAGGGATCCCTATGCCGGATTTAACCACACACGCTTTATTTGCCCATCATGTCTTACCGTTGCTGGATCAGTCCCTTCAGGATAAGATCAACCTTCATCCTCAGGTGTTCGTGCTTGGCGCTCAGGGGCCGGACCTGCTGTTTTTCAGAAAAGCTGTTACTGGGAACAGCAGCCTGCGGAAATTCGGTGGGATGATGCATCATTCCAAGGTGCGGGAAGTGTTTGACTATATGCAAAATACCCTGCCTTCCAAAAAGGGAATGGAACGGGAAGTGTTAGAGATATACTGCTATGGCTATGTCTGCCACTATTTTTTGGATAAGACTGTGCATCCGTTCGTCTATTCTGAGGAAGAACGGTTAAAGCCGATCTTATCCGATTACTCCCACAACGCGCTTCACGCCAAGATCGAATCAGAGATCGATTCCGCCCTATACGCTCACTTTACCGGAAAGCCGGTCACAGAATTTTCTGTCCGAAAAGAGATTGGCGTCAGCTCCAGTGAAAAATGGATCATTGCCCAATTTTATACCGACTTGCTGCAAACAGTATACGGCGTGAACGCACCGGCGCTGGAGGTCGACCGATCCATCACGGAAATGATCCGCGTCAGCAGTCTGCTGTATGATCCAACCAGAATCAGCTATACTGCCGGTTCTCTGGTAAGCGCCCTGATCCGCCCGCTGCGCAGCACAGCAAGCCACATGAAGCCAAAATCCGTTGCACATGATGTGTTAAACCTGAACGGCCGGCGCTGGCGGAACCCGTCGCCGCCGTCACAGCGTTCTGAGTTGTCTGTTCCCCTGCTGTTTGAGCAAGCCAAGCAGGAGGTGCTCCCCCTGCTAGAGCAGATCGAACAGACCGGACATTTTTCATTTGACACCTCTTTAGATTTTAGCGGCCGGTTTCCCGAAGCAGATTAACAAAGCCCCTGTTATTTCGTTAAGAAATAACAGGGGCTTTGTTATGTACATCCCAAAAATTCCTGCCAAGCTTATTTTGCCTGCCGGTCAATATAATCTGGATGCAGCTTGGAATAAACGATCTTCTGGCTAGAATAAAGGCTGTAATATCCCGACAGCAGGTAGCTGACTGCGCTGGCCGCGGCAAACAGCGCCAATCCCTGTACCCCGAACAGCTCAATTCCCAAAAACAGAGCCGCGATCGGACAGTTCACCACCCCGCAGAACAGGGAAACCATCCCAATGGCTGCGCCCAACGCAGGCTCAAGTCCAACCAGGCCGCCCAAGGTATTGCCAAATACTGCGCCGACAAACAGCGTCGGTACAATTTCTCCGCCTTTGTATCCAGCCCCCAATGCCACCGCTGTCAAAAGCATCTTCCAAAAAAATGCGTCAGGACGCGCCGTGCCCTCTAATGCCCGCATGATCACATCCATTCCGGCTCCACAATAATCGCGGGAACCGATCACCTCTACTAGGCAGATTGTAACGATCCCACCCAAGGCGATCCGCAGGTATGGGTTAGTCATCTTTGCCCTGCAAAACCGTTCAGAGCGATGCAGAAAAACACAGAATACGATGCTGATCCCCGCGCAGGCGGCCGCCAAAATCCCCACTTTTATCAGAATGGTGACATCCAACCCTTGTACCGCGACCTGAGAGAATTTTTCCGGTACAGCCCCCATCGCCCCCGTGACCAGATGCGCGATCAGCGCAGAAAGGATACAGGGCAGAAAGGCAACATAATACATGATCCCAACGCTGATGACCTCCATACTGAAGATCGCCGCGGTCACCGGTGTCCCGAACAAGGCTGAAAACACCGCACTCATCCCGCACATGGTGATGATATGCAGATCTTTTTCCTCCAGCCGGAGAAATCGGCCCAAAAAGTGGCCCAGGCTCCCCCCGATCTGTAAGGCGGCTCCCTCCCTGCCTACCGATGCCCCGCACAAATGGGAAAGCACCGTGCTGACAAAAATAAGCGGCGCCATCCGCAGCGGGACCCGTTCCGCGGAACGGATCGACCGGATCACCGTATTCGTCCCCTGGTCTCCCAGCATGCCGGCTAGCTGATAGATCCCTACAATCAGAAGCCCGGCGATGGGCAAACAGTATAACAGCCATCTGTGTTCGTCGCGCAGTTGGGTGACATAATTGACGCAAAGATGAAACACCGCGCCTACCGCCCCGCAAAGCAGGCCGGCAGCGACAGCGCAAAGCGTCCATTTTAAAAATGTTTGGAGATATGCTCCCACAGAACGGCATCTCTGTTTGATCACAGACATCATATCCCTCTTCTTTCTCTATTTATGGGGCTATTATCTAGGGCATCAGTTTTTCATAGATCATCGGTTCCGGTACTGGGCAAGCTTCTGAAAGGAAAACAGACTGCCCCAGCTGGCGCTTTGCCTGTTCTAAGCGTTCTGCGCTGTTGGTGTAAAGCCATGCAACTGCCTCGCCCCGGCGCACCGCGTCGCCCGGATGCTTTTCCAGTACGATCCCCGCACTAAAGTCGATCTGTGTATCTTTCGTTTCCCGGCCCGCTCCCAAAAGGCAGGCTGCCAGTCCGACGCCGTGGGTGTCATAACCGGAAAGATAACCATCCTGCTGTGCATAATACGGTTCGATGACTGCTGCTTTTGGGAAAAGGGAAAGGTCATCAAGCCAGTCGGTGTTTCCTCCCTGCGCCGCTACCAGTTCCTTCCACTTCTCAAATGCACGGCCCGATCCAAGCGCCTCCTGCACCAATTCCCGGCAGTGCTCCTCGCTTCCTTTCCCTGCCAGTTGCAGCATTGCCGTGGAAAGTTCTGTGCAAAGATAGGTCAAAGCCTGTGGGCCATTCCCCTGTAAGGTTTGAGTCGCTTCGATCACCTCTAAGGAATTTCCGACTGCATTTCCCAAAGGCATATTCATGTTGGTGATCAATGCGCCGACCTTTCGGCCCGCATTCTTTCCGATCTCAATCATCTCCTTAGCCAGCGCGCAGGCGCTTTCCGTTGTCTTCATAAAGGCTCCGTTTCCGGTTTTCACATCTAACAGCACTGCATCTGCCCCAGCGGCGATCTTTTTGCTCATGATGCTGGAGGCGATCAAAGAAAGGTTATCCACCGTTGCCGTTACATCCCGCAACGCATAGATTTTTTTGTCTGCCGGCGCCAGGTTTCCCGATTGTCCTACCACGCTGATCCCGATCCTGTTCACCTGTTCGATGAACTGCCGCGGGGACAGCATGGTCTGGAATCCCTCAATCGATTCTAATTTATCAATCGTTCCTCCAGTATGCCCTAAGCCACGGCCCGACATCTTTGCTACCGGTACCCCGCAGGCCGCAACAATCGGCCCAACGATCAGCGTCGTTTTATCGCCTACCCCGCCGGTAGAATGCTTGTCAACCTTTACCCCTTGAACCGCAGACAGGTCGATCTGATCCCCTGATCCCGCCATAGCCAAGGTCAAATATTTTGTTTCTTCCGATGTCATGCCATTCAAATAGGTCGCCATCAAAAACGCGGACATTTGATAGTCCTGAATTTCTCCTGCTGTATATCCGTTTATCGCAAACTGGATCTGTTCGTTTGTTAGAACCTTACGGTCCCGCTTGGCCTCAATAATATCTATCATTCGCATAACAACACCCCTTTTTTAAATTATAACAAATACTTTTACTGCTTCACAACCGTTTCATAACAGTTTCAAAAATATTTTTATATTTTTACTGATTCCAGCCTTTGTTCTTTTTTAAAATTGCATGATTTTTTAGTGCCAAAATCGAAAAAAGGTCTTGCAATAATTATACTTATATGGTATAATTAAATCGTATTCAAAGGGAAATATATCCTTGTTGAACGAAAAACTGAATTTAGGAGGACTTGAAAATGAAAAAATTCGTATGTCAGGTTTGTGGTTATGTGTATGAAGGAGAAGCTGCACCGGAATTTTGCCCTCAATGTAAGGCGCCGGCAAGCAAATTTACAGAACAAAGCGGCGAAATGAGCTGGGCTGCTGAACACGTAGTCGGCGTAGCTCAGGGCTCCAGTGAAGATATTATGGAAGATCTGCGCGCTAACTTCCAGGGCGAATGCACAGAAGTTGGGATGTATCTGGCTATGGCAAGAGTTGCCCACAGAGAAGGCTATCCGGAAATCGGCCTGTATTGGGAAAAAGCAGCTTATGAAGAAGCGGAACATGCTGCAAAATTTGCAGAACTGCTGGGTGAAGTTGTTACTGACAGCACCAAGAAAAACCTTGAAATGCGCGTAGAAGCTGAAAACGGCGCAACTGCAGGGAAATTTGATCTTGCAAAACGCGCGAAAGCTGCAAATCTTGACGCTATCCATGACACGGTTCACGAAATGGCCCGCGACGAAGCTCGTCACGGCAAAGCATTTGCTGGCTTGCTGAAAAGATACTTCGGCTAATCAAAGCTTTTGATCGTTGTTTTAAAAAGGGAACAGGATACCTGTTCCCTTTCTTTTTTCACCTTTGATCCCTGTTAGAAAAGGAGCCCTCCATAATGGAGGGCTCCTTTTCCTGTTTTTATATTATGCGTTTACACTGATGTACAAAGCTTCAAAAGCTGGAATCGTCAAAGTAGAACCCATTACAGTTTCATAGGTCTTCATTCCAGAAAGATACCCGTACATAGTAACAATGTCATCTTCTAAGATCCGCGATTCACCGCTGCTGGCCTTTGTATATTGCACATAAATAGTATCGTCCCAAATCCCATATTTTCCTTTTGTAATGTTAACTCTTAGAGCAACTGTATTTCTACTTTCCATAACTTGTATCACTTCGCCTTTAAAAACGGCCTTTTTCCCAAAATATTGATCTGGGTCACGCGCGATCTTATCATAGCTGTAAGATTTGCATTCCTTTTGAAAGGCTTCCCGCTTCTCTTTGTCAGATAATTCGTACGATTCTGTTTCCAGTTCTGCGCCGCATACGGTGCACTTTTTCACTCTGATTCCAGCAGTTTCCAAATCTGCTTTTGTTTTTACTTCCCAATCCCCCGGTGTATGTTCTGCTAAATCTGTCTCTTCTGTAAGCGTTTGCCCACAGTTTGAGCAAACCCCGGAACGCTGCCCTTTCTTAGAACAGGTGGAAGCTGCGTCTACACTCCATTTAGCTACGTTATGCCCTAACGCCGTACCTTCTGTAAGCCCACATCTGGCGCAGGTCTTTGGTGTTTCGCAGAGTGCTTCTTCCCATTCATGCCCCAAAGCCTCTCCTTCTGTTTCTTCACAAAGTGTACAGGTCTTAGGCTCGGTACAGCTTGCTTCCTGCCATTCGTGTTCACAGCCGCAGCCTGTTGCAGCTACCGTAAATGACATCAACAATATCGGGATCAATAAAGCCATTTTTTTCATATCCGTCGCCTCTTTTTGAAAGATTCTATCCATAGCAGTATATTCTTGTCAATGAAAGATAAGAATGTTTTAGTTTATTATATTACAACTTAAAGTTGTTGTCAATAACTAATAATAAGATTTTTATTTCACACTTATAAGTTGTTACCATTAAAACAGAGGTGACATTCATGATAAAAAATTTAAAACTGCTGCGCTCTAAAAAAGGTATTAGCCAACAATTTTTGGCGGAGGTCCTGGGCGTTAGCCAGCAATCCATCAACAAATATGAAAATCATAATATAGAACCGGATATCAGTACCTTATCCAGATTAGCTGAGTATTTCCATACGTCGATCGATTATCTGGTCGGGCACACCGAAATAGACCATGTCATCGAGCCTGTTGCACATCATGATCTAAACAAGCTGGAAAGCTCCCTGATAGATGGATTTCGCAAGCTTGATCCCCCTGAGCAGGAAAGCATCCTTTTGATCATAGAAAACTATAACAAAAACCGCAGCGGATAAAACAACTGGTTGCATCCTATTCCAGATACGGCGCAAAATCACGCTGTACCCTGCCTGCGTCGTCCGTATCCGCGCGCATCAAAACCGGGCGAGATAAATCCATACTGCATATCCCGATTACAGAAGAAGCGCGAAAAACAAAGCTCTCCTCCTGATTAGAACAAAGCTCTACCCGATAGGGCACCATATCTACCTCTCTGACAAAGCATTCCACATCCCGGAAAGACCGGAAACGGATGGAGCGTTCCACCATAACGTTCCCCTCCCTGCTCCATAATTTATGTACCGATAGAAGAATTGACAAAACCACCCTATTTTAAACAAGAATCCGAAAAAAGTTTACAAATACTTCACCCTCCCCCATTGACAACAGGGAATAAAACCGTTATGATAAAAATAAGGAAAAAGGGAGTAGCTTACGAATTTTTTCGTAGCATTTGGCGTCAATTCGGCTTCGTGCCCGCTAATGCTTGAAATTGCAAGACTTTTACCGTAGTTGTTTACTATGGCAAAAGTCTTTTTTATTTCCTTTTTTTGCATGAACTCCCAAGGATCGGGAAGACTGAAAGAGAATGGAAAAGGAGCAAAATCTATGAAAGAATTTTACAAATGTCCCTCTGCACAACTGCTTTCAGAATATGACAGCGGTTTTCAGGGTTTGACCCAGCAGCAGGCCGAGCAGGCGTTGAAACGGTTTGGAGAAAACCGGCTGCAAGAGGAAAAGAAAAAAGGGCCTCTGCAGGTATTTATAGAACAATTCAAGGATCTTCTGGTCATTATTTTGATTGTCGCAGGGATCATTTCCATGTTTACTGGAAATTTGGAGAGCACCATCGTCATTTTTGCAGTGATCATCCTCAATGCGATCCTTGGTACCGTTCAGCATTTCAAGGCGGAAAAATCCCTGGAAAGCTTGCGCTCCTTGTCATCTCCTAACGCAAAGGTGCTGCGGGACGGAGAACGGCAGGAGATCCCCTCCGCCTTAGTCGTTCCGGGGGATGTCGTTGTACTGGAAGCCGGCGACCTAGTCCCGGCAGATGGACGGATCATCGAATGTCATTCCCTGCAGGTGCAGGAAAGCGCCCTGACCGGGGAAGCGGAAAGCGTTGACAAAACCGAAGAAATCATTGAAGGCGACCATATTGCTTTGGGCGATCAGAAAAACATGGTGTTCTCCAGCTCCCTCGTTACCTATGGGCGTGCCTTGGTGCTGGTGACTTCTACCGGGATGGACACCGAGATCGGCCGGATCGCGACCCTGATGAACACCACGCAGGAGCGCCGAACCCCCTTACAGGTCAGCTTGGATAACTTCAGCAAAAAGCTGTCTATTCTGATTTTAGCGGTCTGCGCGCTGGTATTCGGGATCAGCCTGTTCCGGCAAATGCCTGTTCTGGATTCCCTGATGTTTGCTGTAGCGCTGGCAGTTGCAGCGATCCCAGAGGCATTGTCTTCCATCGTTACGATCTCATTGGCGATCGGTACCTCTAAAATGGCGAAAGAGCATGCCATTATGAAAAAACTCCAGGCTGTTGAAGGCCTAGGCTGTGTATCGGTCATCTGTTCTGACAAAACCGGCACCCTGACCCAGAACCGTATGACTGTCACGGATTCCTATGTCTTTGACCCCATCCAGAGCGACCGGCTACAGTTGGCCTCCATTCTTTGCAACGACGGCAGTGTTTCCGGTGATTCTACCCTAGGCGACCCAACGGAAACTGCCCTGATCGACGCATACCGGCTTGCACATACCGATTATTTTGACATGCTCAAGCAATATCCCCGTCAGGCAGAGCTTCCCTTTGACTCCGACCGGAAATTGATGAGCACCGTCCATCAGATCGGGCAGGATTGCCTGCTTTTGACCAAGGGCGCACCAGATGTTTTGCTTCAGCGGGTAGACCATATCACTGATCAGGGGATAGTTCGCCCCATCACCGACGAGGACCGTGAGGTCATCCGGAAAGCAAACCAGAGCTTTTCTGAGCAAGGGCTCCGAGTACTTGCCTTTGCGCAAAAAATCTTAAATTCCTGTGAAGTCTCACAGGAATCTGAAAACGGATATACCTTTTTAGGATTAGTGGCGATGGTCGACCCGCCGCGCGCTGAATCTGCACAGGCTGTCGCAGACTGCTACCGTGCAGGTATCAAACCAATTATGATCACTGGCGACCATGTGGCAACTGCCTCCGCTATTGCAAAAAAAATCGGTATTCTAAAAGACGGAGACTTAGCTGTTACCGGTTCGGAATTAGATCAAATGGATGACGAGACCTTAAGCCATAAACTTCCGCATATCTCTGTGTATGCCCGCGTTTCACCAGAACATAAGATCCGTATCGTCGGGTTATGGCAAAAGCTTGGCAACGTGGTGGCAATGACTGGGGATGGTGTCAATGATGCCCCCGCCCTGAAAAAAGCGGATATCGGGATCGCAATGGGGATCACCGGCACCGAAGTTTCTAAAGACGCCGCCTCTATGATCCTGACCGATGACAACTTTGCCACCATTATCAAGGCCGTAGCAAACGGTCGTAACATTTACAGCAATATCAAAAATGCGATCGGATTTCTCCTTTCCGGGAACACTGCCGGGATCTTAGCAGTCCTGTTTTGTTCTTTGATGGGCCTGCCTGTCCCTTTTGCAGCGGTACACCTGCTGTTCATCAATCTGTTGACCGACAGCCTTCCTGCTATCGCAGTCAGCATGGAGCCTCCCGCAAAAGAGCTTCTGCATGAACCGCCGCGGGACAGCAAAGAGTCCATTTTGACCTCCCAGTTCTTGTCCCAAATCGTAACACAGGGGATACTTCTTACCATTGCAACCTTGGTCGCTTTCTATCTGGGATTGACAGTTAATGCCGCAACCGCCAGCACCATGGCGTTCGCGACCCTGTGCCTAGGCCGGCTGTGGCATGGCTTCAACGCACGCGGCAAAGGGTCGCTGGTAAAGCTCGGATTTTTCAAAAACCCGTATAGTATTGGTGCTTTTTGTCTAGGGGCTGGGCTATTGGCATTAGTCCTGCTGTGCCCTCCTTTGGAACGTTTATTCAGCATCGCTCCATTAAACGGGTTCCAGCTGCTGGCTATCCTTGTATGTTCCATCGTTCCTACCCTGCTCATCCAGTTGTTCCGCATCATCCGTGGCAAATAAATTTTCGTTTAAAAAGGGGCGGCCGAAATGATTTCGGCCGCCCCTTTTATTTACTTGCGATCAACAGCATATCTTCGTTTAAGTCAGATAAATGGAGCTTTGTTTTTCCATCATAGACACTCATCAGGGGGAGGATCACTTTTTTGGATCCTAATGCAAACAGCTTTACCATATATTCGCTCAAACCTCGCAGAATCGTGATTTTATCATGATACGGGATATATACCACCGTCATCCTTTCTGATTCAGCCATACACACTTGTTCAGAACGGGCCTCCAAGTTTTGGGAAGGGGGTCAGCAAAAACATTTGATGCTCTTCATAAGGACGCCCGAAAACAGCGATCCATCATAGATTTTCTGTTGTTTTGGTATCTCAATCAATTCCTGCCATTTTTCTCCAAATAATCCCCATTTTGCGATAATTTCAGCCGCCCCATAAAAATCAATCATTCCTTTCTTCGGAATTTGTGCCGCTCGGCGAAGCCGATTGCCGCTTTGCTTTTTGCAGCAAAGGCACAAAAACGGGGTGTGAAAAAGTATTTTTCACACTATCCTCCTGCCTGTTTCCCAATATTATGATAAAAGACGATCGCTTTCTGCTCCAGTAATTTGTTGCCAAAACAGCCGCCTGAAAAAACCAGACAGCTGTCAGCAATCAGAGCGTTAACAACGTTATTGTTAGTGTTCCACCTTTCTGATCCGAATCGCCATATACTCTTTTCCCGGCAGGTCGACATGGATTTTCCCTTTAAAAGTTCCCGCCTTTTTAATGGTCATTTCCCAGGTATCGATCACTTCTACCTCGTATTCATTCTCATTGTCCAGCAGGTACTCCCGGAATGCAGGGCGGAAATATCCAAAGTACAGCAAAAAATAAGTTCCGCGGTATGCTCCGTCTACCGGGACCGCGACCTCGTCATCCCACGCAAAGGCATTGCTCCGGTTATATACCGGCATGCTCATCGGCTGCAGGCCCAGCCCCGGCGTCTCGCACAAAATCCGGTGCAGGAATTTGATCCGTTCCGGGCTGTCCCCGTGCAGTTCTCCGCCATGGCTCCACCAAAGAATATCCTCTGGGTGCATATAGGTTTCCCCGTGTCCGGCATATCCCCCGCGAATCGTTGCTTCCCAAAAGCGGCGCACCAGCTCCTGCCCGGAAATATTCCCCCAGCAGTGGTTGATGTTCCCCTCATAGGCGATCTCGTCCCAGATGACCGGCTTTTGGAAACGCTGAGCGTATTCAGCAGTCAATTCGGTGGTCTGATGGCGGTCGATCCGTTGTAAGCTGCAATGGGTGATCCACGGACGTTTGTAGTCATATTGCTGCCCGCAGTGGTGAACCGAACGGAGATGGTTATAGGGGTCCTTTTCGCAGATGATTCGGGCGTAACGTTCCCAATCCGCGAGTGTTTTCTTTTTCATAATGTCAAATTCGTTGGCAAGGCTCCACCAAACGTTCCGGTAAGCCGCAAACCGCGCAATGACATAGTTCCAGTAGCGGTCGTCCGATTCCGCATCCATTTCAGAAAAACCCCAGCGGTCATATGGATGGAGAATGATCAGATCCGCCTCGATCCCCATTTCCATTAAATCCTGGATCCGTTTTTCAAAAAGCCGGAAATGCACTGGATTAAACCGGGTGAAATCCCAGTGATTCCCCTCTGCCGCGCCTTCATAATCCATGAAGTTTTCTTTTGTCAGGACAGAGCTGTCCATCGGCGTGCCCTCAAACGGATAGGTGATCGGCTCCCGCAGGTTGTAATCATAGTGTTTGGGGAATACGCAGAAACGGATCTTATTGAAGTATCCTTTTCTCAAAGTATCCAAGGTTTTCTGTTGCAATTCTTCGGACTGGTGGGTCCAGACATAGCAGGTGGTCCCTACAGAATAATAAGGGGTTCCGTCCTCATAAGCCAGATGGTAGGTATTTGCTACCCGTACAGGGCCGTGATTCCCTTTTGACGGCGCCGTCACGGTAAAGTTCCCGGCGATTGGTTCTTCAGAAAAAGTACCGCTCACTTTATAGGTGTATTCCCCTTCAAAAGAAGGCATGAAACGCACTTTGTACATGCCGTTACCGTCATAAAAACCATCTACTGTAACCGTTTCATTTTTACCGGAAAAGGTGCCTTGAATGGTATAATCCACAAAGGGGTTTTTATCTGCATGACCATTGGCGGCTACTTCAAAAACACCCCATTTTTCCACTGTATCCATCACTTTTATCACTCTTCCTATTCTCATTTAATTCTTTTATTTAAAAATTTTTCCGCAAATCTAGTACGCTTTCACGTTCTACAAACTGTGTGCTGATTTGTATTTTTGTGTTGATCATACCGCTCGTCCTAATTTTTTCAACCAGTCGCTGTACTGCTATCCTTCCCATCTCCTTTTGAAAAAATTTGATCGTTGTCAGCCCGGGGGAAGATATTTCTGAAAACGGAAGATCGTCAAAGCCGATAATAGAAACATCCTTGGGGATCTTATACCCAAATTGTTTCAGCGCTTTCATTGCTCCTAAAGCAATAATATCATTATCAGCAATGTACGCGCTGGGAAGCTTCGGCCCAGCTCCAAGGTATTGGCACATATCTTTATAGGCCCCATCCATTGTAGGTGTTAGCCGGACCCTGTACGCAGGATTTACCTGTAATTTCTTCTCTGCCATCGCCTTTCGGTACCCTGTTCCCCGATCCACAAAATTTCTTGTATGCACATTACCGCTTAAATATCCTATCTCTCGGTGACCTTTATCAAACAGGAAATTCACTGCGTCTTTCACCGAATCCTCGTTATTAGCAAGCACTGTGTCAAATGCCATATTTTCAAACCAAGCATCCATTACCACTAATGGACTGCATGATTGTTCAAATATCTTCATGTCCTCTCTTGTCAGTTCCGTTGCCAAAAGCAATATCCCGGCTGAATTGTCCCGGATGATGTCTTGAATGCGCAGCCTATGCTCCTGCTCCCCCTGATTGATGGTATAGATCACAGTATCATAGCCTGCATCCCGGCAAGCTTGGTCCACCCCTTCTATAAGCGCCGCAAAAAAAGGCGTGTCTGCGACTACCAGCCCATCCCGTTTATAAATCACAAATTTAATGGAGTTGACCTTGACCCTGCTTACATATCCGATCTCCTGAGCCACCTTTAAAATGCGTTCCGCAGTATCCTTATTGACTCCTCTTTTGTGATTCAGTGCATTTGATATGGTAGCTGGGGAATACCCGGTTATCTCACTGATCTTTTTGATATTGCTTTTCATCCTTTTCTCCCCTACATAAATAATTATAAATAGTTTTATATTTGCATTCAATACTTCCCAACAAAAACGATCCCTATTCTATCGGAAATTTTACTTTTAATCCATAAATATAGTATTATTATATCATATTTTATCGATTTCATATCAATTATTAAAAAAATAATGTGATTATTTATATAAATATTTATATAAATGGGCATGGAAAGTTTTGCTGTTTGGCAAGACTTTCCCAGTTCGTTTCATATTTATAGTCATCGTCTTTGATCAACCAACCGGCTTGTTTCCTTTTCCAAACCGAGTGATGTATTTCGTTTCAAAAAAGACAGCAGTACTGTTGCCGTATGTATTCAGCAGAAAAGTTATATTAGTAACGGAGTTTTCCAGTATTCCCATACTCTGCCCAATAAAAATTCAGCCAACATATTTGCCAAAAACTCACCATAAGCACAATAAAGACCAAACAACGACCAAAATTAAAACCTTAGAAAAACAAAAAGCCCGCAAACCCCTTTACCAAAGGATTTACAGGCTTCTAATATTGGCACTCCGTACGGGGGTCGAAAGCGCCCAAAAACGTTTTTTAAGGACTCAAAAAGAGCCCAGAAACCCCATTATAAAGGCATTTGTGGCATTTTCTTGTTTTATACAATTTCATAATTTGGTGTTTGTTTTTGCATGAATAAACACCAAATAAACACCAAAAAAGAGCAGGTTTTCAACCCCGTTTTCAGGGCCGGCCTGCTCTTAATTTTATGCTTTCTTTTGGAATGTCATGTTGAGTGCGCTGGAGATTGCTTCACTTGCTTTTGCTTGCGCTTCTGCAAAAGTGTGGGCGTATATGTTTAACGTGGTAGAAGTGTTAGAGTGCCCCAATGAAGCCGAAACCGTTCGGGCATCTATACCGCTTGTAATCAGCACGCTAGCATTGAAATGACGAAAACTGTGAATCCCAAGAAAACGCATCCCCGTACGCTTACAGAACAATTCCAGCCAATCATAAGGATTGTTTGGATTCATAGGTTCTCCATTCCAAGCTGTAAAAAGCCTGTCTGTATAATGCCACTGATCGCCTAGTTTGAAAATCTCCTTGCTTTGGTCTGAACGGTGCCGTTTTAAAATGCTGATAACTTCCGGGGGCATTTTGACGGAACGCATAGAACCTTTTGTCTTTGGCGTATCGGTAAAGATACCCTTTTCTTTGGTGTAAAGCGACGTGCGACGAATATTGACAACCCCTGTTTCAAAATCAATGTCTTTCCATTCCAGCCCCAAGAGTTCCCCACGCCGGAAACCGCCGTAAACTGCCAGCACGAAAAAAGCCTGATATTTCAACGGCTCATTTTGCAACAGGTCAAGGAAGTGCTGCATTTCTTCCAGTGTGTAACAGTCGTGCTCCTTGTGTTCTATTTGTGGAAGTATCACCCCACGGCACGGGTTATCACGAATCATTTTCATTCTGACAGCATATTCAAAAATACCAGAAATAAAACAACGGTAATGCAATATTGTTTTTGGTGCAAGTCCCTTTCCTGTTTTCTGATTGATTCCATTTTCCGACAGATTATTGATAAATTTCTGTATGTGTCGGGTGGTAATCTTATCCATTCTTAAATGTCCGATCGCTTCATACGTTCTTACAGATAATTGCCGGGAGCGAGCAATAGTCCTAGCCTTTAGACGTTTTTCCGCATACTCAGTGAACCATTGTTCTGCAAAGTCTGCAAACTTGATATTACCGCCCAAACTCAGCCCGTCACATTCTTCCTCGAACAATACAGCTTGCCTTTGCAGTTCCTTTTCAATCTGCTTTTTTGTCATACCGGGAGCGGGTTTCCAAGTCTTATGCTGTCTAATCTGTTTCCCGTTGGAATCATATCCACAGGATACAGTGATTTTATATGTCCCGTTCCTCTGTGTGATTGTTGGCATTTTGTTCACCCCGAATCCAGTCAATACTTACCATTCATTCTAGCCCTATGAATTTTGGATTCAACAGAATCACTTTTTAAAAATTCTTTCCATTCTTTTTCTGTTTGTTGTTTTATTTTTTCTTCACGTTCTTTAATTTTTTTCCACTCGTTATCATAATATGATAATTTTTTTAATTTTTCTTCCATTGTATCAAATAACTGTTTCAATTCATCATCTGTATAATTTTGGATTCTTTTTTCTTTTAACCTTTTAATGGTAGAATCCAACACCTTTTCAAAAGAAGAAAACGTTTTATATTTTAAATAGTCATACCCTGTAGCAGAATGGAGGCTGTCCATAGAAAAAAAAGATGTAAATTTACGCGCCATATCCTCTGTTAAATCTAACTGTTCAATATTTTCTAAAATTTCTCCAAATTCGTCATCACGTTTCACAATTTTATAAATATCTCTAGTTATATGGCAAAATAAATCATTTTCAATTAACATGCTCAAAACTTCTTGATCAACAACATCTTCTTTTATATTTTGTATTGCTTTATCACTCAAGCCTAAAAACAAATTTACATCTTGATTTTCTTCGTGGGTAGTGTCAACATATCCGAGTAAATAATCTGTAGGTACACCGAAAAGAAAAGTTACTTTATCCAAAATTTCAATATCCGGGGTTCTCTCGGCATTCTCATAAAAGCTTAAACTTCCCCTTGATATTTTTAATTCGTCAGCTAACTCCGCTTGAGTTAGTCCACATGCTTCACGTAATCCTCGAAGCCGTGTTGCAAAAGTTTCTTTTACTGCCATATTGACACCTCTTTGCATATATTCGTTTCACAATATATTATTTTGCATATTATTGTTGACTCCACAAATGTGTTGTTGTATAATATTATTGTAACATAAATAATCAACATGTCAACAACAAATTTATAAGGGGGGGATAATTTGAGAACGCAGACAAAAAGAAGAGGGTGTACAGCCAAACCGTCCAAAGTCACACTGTACACCCCATAGCAAACCACACCATATAGGAGGGTTCTCTCCTATTATACGCCAGAAACCAAGGAATAACAAGAAATTTTGAAAAGATAGGAGAATATTTTTTTATGAGTTTAGCGAATCAAGATATTAAAAACGAGATCAGAGGGGCAGGGCTTTATCTGTGGCAGATTGCGGACAAACTGGGAATGAATGACGGCAATTTCAGCCGGAAACTACGCCGGGAACTTTCCACGGAGGATAAAAAAAGAATCCGGGAAATTATCAAGGAATTGCGGGAGGGAAACTGATATGAATAACGAAACAATTAAAATCAACCGTCCTTTACCCCGTATGCGAATTGCAAAGGACTGTTACCATATGATACATGAAGCTGATCCCGAAAGCAGAGTAAGCCTTACCTATATCCGTTCCCTTGCCAATGATAAGAAAATCCCGGTGCACTGGACGGGGAACCGTTGTTTAATCAACTATGACGCTTTGCTGGAATACTTAGCCAATCCGGAAGAAATGGACAACGAACCCGCTCCGCAGACGGGCGTTATCCGTCGCATTAGCGAAAGATAGGGCGGTGAACGGGTATTGACAAACAAAGAATTTGACGAGTACCTGCAAAAGCTGGACAAGTTCGACAGAACCGAAGCATTCCGCATAGTCTACTCTGCTAAAACACTGGGAGAATTAGACGAACGCATTCTAAAAGCCGAAGAACGGATGAAAGAAATAAATTATCCAGCAGAACGGTTCAAGGAAAAAATAGACATGGTTTTGCGGGAAATTCAGGAGGAAAGAGCAAAAGCTGATAATGAAACACCGAGTTTCTTTGAGGGAACACGCTTTCGTCATGACCTTATGGGAGATTTTCTAATTGACAAGTATTCGGTATGCAAAATCAACGGAGCACTGCACATCTATGAAAAAGGTATCTACAAAAGGGGTGAAGATGTTCTTCACGGGCACATGATCGAATTGTATCCAGCAATCAGGGATTCTCAACGGCGGGAGGTATATAAATATATGAAAGTAAGCCTGAGAACACCAGAAAAGAAAGTTTCACCGCCGAACCTGATCCCCTTTGCTACCAAGATTTACAATATAGAAACAGACGAATTTATAAACTATTCCCCAGAATATGTGTTTTTAAACCGTTTCCCTTATGACTACATACCAAACGCACCAGAAGCCCCGCTAATCGTAAATACGATAAAGGAAATAGCAAATTTTGATGAAGAAGTTGAACAGCTTCTATATGAAGCGATCGGGAATTGTTTCTATCTGCTTAATTCGTTCCGTGGTTCCGTTATGTTATACGGTGAGGGGCGAAACGGTAAAAGCACCTTAATGAATATCATTTTACAGGTAGTAGGTGATGAAAACGCAAGCAAGCTGTCTTTGCAGAACCTTTCCGAACGTTTCATGCTTGCTGACATTTACGGAAAAGCGGTAAATATCGGCGATGATATTCCAAGCACGTTTATTCCTGATACTTCCGTATTCAAAAAACTGGCTACAGGCGAACACGTGAGCGCAGAGCACAAAGGACAAGACCCATTCGCTTTTTCTTCCTATGCAAAGATGTTCTTTTCCATGAACGAACTGCCGCCAGTAGGCGAAAAATCAGCGGGGTTTTTCAGCCGTGTGTTGCTGATACCGTTGAAACGCATTTTTAAACAGGGCAACGGAGCAAACACCAGCCTAAAAGCAAGGGTGTGGACACAGCAAGAAATGGAATACCTTGTAAGGCTTGCTATGGACGGTTTAAAACGGCTATTAAGCAACGGTGCTTTCACTATGCCGGAGATCGTCAGAGAAGCGTTAAAAGAATATGAGATCATGAACAATCCTGTAAAAGAGTTTTTGGAAGACCGAAAGGACAGCAGACCAATCAAACTGCCAAAACCCACAGAAGAACTCTACAAGGAATTTGGCTTGTGGAGTTGCCAAGCTGGACACAAAAATAAAATCACAAGAAAGCGGTTTACAAAAGCGGTATGCAATGAAACAGGCTGGAAAAGCGGTATATCACGCCACAAGTATTTTGGTGGAAGTATGGGCAGGTGCTTCATAGATTCTTGTAACGATTAAACGAAACATTTTTTTACATAATCGTAACGCCACAAATCCCAGTATAAAAGGATTTATTTTCTATTGTTACGATGTTACTATTTATATTATATATATAAACATTTACAAAAAATATATGGGCTGTAGTGGGCGTGTGTGCAGAGTGTGCGGAGTTAGTTTCAAAATCGTAACATACCAAAAAACACCCGTCAAAGCCCGGTATAAAAGGCTTTTTCGTGTTACGGTATAGGTGCTGAAAAAACGAAACAAGCTAGTAAAGGAGAATGAGAAAATGGACTATGAAACGAGAGCGACAATATTAGATGTATTTGACAGATTGGAACGTGCTAAGGTTTTATCTGAAATATTATCTCATTATTTTGAATCAGAACCAACGCCGGAAAAGTTCAGTCAATACTATAAAGAATTGCAAGGTTTGGTAATATGTACAAATGAAATATTGCTTGAAGCAACAAAAACTTTAGATAAAGCTTTGCCGAAAGGAGTTTTTTAAATGACGTTATATTGTCCGTTTAGATTTAGCGACCCCGCACACCCTGCCCCATGCGGAAAAGAGGAATGCGGTCTGTACAGTACGATATACCACCGTTGCAGTTTTACGGCAATAGCTAACACCATGTTAAGCTTTGATGATTTAACGGATGCCGCCGAAACTATCAGTGATTCGGTGATTACCGTTGCAAAAGAAATACATTCCAAATAGGGGGCGTTGCGTTGAACATAGAAAACCTTTGGGCTGTGGAATATTCCAACGATCAGGGCTGTTTCCATTGTGCCACACTGGGGGAAATCGTAAAGAACAACCGTTTTGCACTTGCCCGGCATGATTCCCACGGCTTTTATATCATTGGTATATGCGGAACATATGAAGAATGCGGGGAAGTTATGAACCAGTGGATAAAAAGCGGATACGCTTATCATTATTCGGCTGTCAAATAAACCGACCTGCTCACCTGTAATATTTACAGATTGTTTCTGTACCTGTTTTGTACTGTGTTTGTATCCTGAAAATGTCACAAAAAGTCACACAAAAAAAGGCGGGCAACCTAACGAATAGGAACGCCCGTCTTTTCGGTGATTGGTATTGACACGAGAAATATTACACCTATATTATACTAAAACGGGGTGTATTTGTCAATGTCAAACGAGGAACTGGCGGTAAGGATTCAGGCAGGAGAAACGACGGTATATTCTGTATTGTGGGAGCAGGTAAAGGGCTTTATATGCAATGCCGCCTACCGCTTCTACAACCGCTATACAGAGCGTTGCAATGCGCACGGCGTTGATTCCTCAGACCTTGTACAAGCTGGCTATCTCGCCCTTGTAGACTGTGTGAACGCATACGACCCGCAGACCGGGTACAAGCTGTTGTCATTTATCAAATATCCGCTTATGAACCGTTTTCAGGAAACACTGGGTATCAGGACGGCAAAGGGAAAAGCTGAACCACTCAATAAGTGCACTTCCCTTGACATGGAAACCACAGAGGACGGGAACACCCTAGCGGAGATCATACCAGACCAGCACGCCGGGGATCTATTTGAGGAATCAGAACACGCCTTATATACCGAACAGCTTCACCAAAAGCTTGAGGAAGTCATGAGCCGTGCGCTGACCCCGGATCAAAAGCAGGTTATCAACTGGCGGTATTATGGCGGGCTGTCTTTGGACAGAGCCGGGGAAAGGGCTGGAAAGTCACGGGAACGTATCAGGCAGATAGAACGGGCTTCTTTGAGGGTGTTGAGAAAGCCGCAGTACGCAAGAGAATTAAAACCCTTTGAATTGTGGAATCACTCATATTATGCCGGGAATGTATCCAGCTTTAAGACAACGCAGGTTAGCAATGTAGAAATGATCGTGGAACGAATCGACCAATGGGAACGGGAGCACCGCAAGAAAGCAAGCTACGGCGTGCGGATAGGCATTATCCACGAGATAAACAACACACATGCCGCTGAAGTCAATCGCACTGAGGAATCGTTCGAGGACTGCATGAAGCGGATCAAGGGACAGGCTAAAGCGAAACAATTAGTATGGGGGTAACGTCAGCGGAGAGCCGTGCAGAGGGGCGGCACACAAGCGTTGTGCCATTGAGCGGGTAAATTTACCCCTTAATGCAAAATGCCTGTAGCACGCCTGTATCGTGAGATATGTTAGCCCCTAAAAGAATATACCGAGATTTCCGAGATCATAAAAAGAGTATTCGGAGATTTCGGAGTCCCTAAAAAGGCGGCACAAATTGGCACAAATAGCCTTTGACAAATCAAAGGGATATTGCTATAATAAACATAGAAAAAGGCGTTACCGGTAAGCGGTTCGCCCTCATAGTTGCTAAGATAGCCGCCTACTTTTGGACGAGAGGGCGGCTATCGTCTTTTATTGCCAGTATGTAAGATTCTTTCAATAAGAACCAGAATAATAATCAGGTAGATTATATTCTCCATAAGCAAGCCCCCTTTCGAGGGCAAAGACTGAACCGCCTACCGCTGGGCTGGTAACGCCATAGTTTGTATTATATCATGTTGCTGTGATCGTGTAAAGAAACTTGTTTTCTGCCCGATCAATCCCGGCAAAGAATAGCTGTGATTTGACTTCATATTCATGCCATCCAATTTGGATGATTTGAAATCGCACCTTTTCCCGGAAGTGGGGAATCCACATCACGAAATTGTGACCTAAAACTTCCCGGCAGCGGTGCCAATAAGTTAAAACCAAAATCGGCAGTGGTGCAGAATTTGAAATCGCATTACCCCTAAAGTACCGTTTTGGTAGTTTTGCCGCAAGCGAAAAAAGGGGGCGGCAAAACGGCGCACCCTTAAAAGGGTATCCCATTTTAGGAAACCCTTAAAGGTGTACTGCATCCGTTTTGCAGAAATCTGCTAAACGGGTAGAAAACATTAGTCAGAAATCTGTCGAATGTTCAAAAGTGGACTTAGACAGAAATCTGACGAAGTCCAAACCTCCAGCTTTTGCAGAAATCTGCCAAAGCTGCCCCTATGCCATGAAGAAAAGGTTAGTCAGAAATCTGTCGAACCTATTTTATTTTGCTTATCCAGAAATCTGGAGAAGCAACGCATACCACGCAGGAAAGGGTACTTCCAATTTGGAAAGCCCTCACATACCGATTCGGTACTTGAGGTGGCGTTTTACCATGTCATGGGTGCCCGATCCGTTCAGCGTGCCAACAAGTTGGCATATGCTATAACGATTCGTTAGGGCGTACCCACTTGTGGGTATGATATTATCCCCCCGCCCCTATGCGGGTATTTCCGATCAAGCAAGGCAAGACCACAAGGCCTATTATATTTACAAACAATTCCCTAAATGAAATTTCAAACAGCAACGAACCCCGAGCGAACGCCGAGAAATCAGAGATTTTTTAGCCCTTAAAAAAACGGCTACACCCGGACACTGTAAAACACATGCAGAGCAGGTCAGTATAGGCTTTCCTCAAGGTGTGGGTGTGTCTGATCTGTTCAGTTTTGTCTATTCGTACATAGCAATAAGAAAAGCAGGGATATTACTAAATCCCCGCTTTTTTAATCTTTATTTTTGTTATGGTATGCAGCTAAACGAAAAATCAATCCGATGATATATTCTTTTTCCTGATTGTCTAATACATTCAATTTGTCAATAATTTCAGTGCCTGATAATTTTTCCCCGTTAATTATAAGTATTTTTTCAAAATCTTTCCAACTCAGTTTATTGTCAGTGTTACCGAGCAGATAATCTATATTTACATTATAAAGATTTGCAAGTTTAACCAAAATATCAAGATCAGGTGCATTGAGGTCTAATTCATAATTAGAAATAGAGGCTTGTAAAACATTAACCTCTTTAGCAATATCAGACTGCCTTAAATCGGCATCCTCTCTCAAATTTCTCAGTCTATTTCCTAAAGTCAAAGTTTATCACCCCTTAGCTGATTTAAGAATATCATTGAAGAGGAGCCTGTATATAGTTTTACAAATAATTTTGATTTTATAAAGTTGATATACAAGAATTTTTAGTATATAATAAGATTGTTTTAGGTGTTCAAACATGACTTTATAAAAGGCAGGTGCAAAAATGAATGACTTTATAACAGAATGGGAAACAGGGGTTTCACTTAGATAAAGATACCACACCATTCCCACGCTGACTTTTGCTCAACCGATACAGCCGGAGGGCTGGATAACAAGAAAAGGCGGTATGCGCCCCGTGGAGGGGTAGCGTACCGCCTTTCCTTGTGGGGGTTTCCAAAGGGGGCAACGCCCCCATTTGGCACACGACTTTGCGAAGCAAAGTGTAGTGTGTTATACGCTCTGTCGGCGTTGCCGTGAAAATGCCGTTGCCGCCGGGGAGGGCAAGGGCATTTGAAGCGGCAGGAAAACAGGGCTGTGCTTGCGTGGCGTGGAGCCGTAAGCGCAGGTCTGGTTTCAACAGCAGACAGGGCGTATATGAAAGCCCCCGTCCCGCGTTCTACGCTCCGACTTGTGGACAAAGTGTCCCGAAGTTGTGGCTACACTCCCGGAAAAGTAACAGGACAGCGGGTAACCGTCAAGGCTGAAATGAACGGGTTTACACCCGGCCTTGACCGCCGCCCGCCGTCCCACTGAATGGGTGGACAAGGCGGTCAATCCCTCAAAGTGCTTGTCCGCGCTCTTTCTGATTTTGAGGTATTCAGTTTTTCAAAATTGAATAATCAAAATAAATTTTTTCGATTGAAAAAATTTTATTTGTTATCATCTTCAATGCCATATTTTTTCTTTTGCCGAATCACATAATTACTGATTTTTTCATCATATAGTGGATACTGGTAATCCAACTGGCATGCCACTTCTGACGAAACCTCCCGGAACAATGCCATACATTGTTCAAAGGATTCCCACATATGGGGATAGGAATCCATATTATAAGTGGATATAAGTCGTTCCCACAATTCCTCTGGGGCATATTGCTTCATAAATTTATAGTTTTTTCCCAAACTGAAATGAAATCCCTGTTTGATACCAATCAGCCAGGAAATCATGCGAAGCAATTCTTTTCGTACTATATCATTCATATGGTCAATAGCAAAAAGAATTTCTTTGCGGCATAAGCCCTTTACTACATATGTTGTAGTATTCCAAAATTCATTACAGCAATCGTCAAACATTCTTTGAGTAGGCTTCTGCAAGTGGTAGTCTATATCCGTTGGTATTGGCGGCTTTACGATACGGTTGTCTTTATCCAACAGTAACTTTACCAGTTTATCCCATGTAAAATACTCGTCTATCAGTTCCAGCGGCAGCAAAGTTAAATCTATCTTAACATCATCAGTAAACAGCATTAAATATGAAAATCCCTTTTCTACAGCTGGAAATAATTCCATATCTTCCGGCTTTTGCAGAATCAACCTTTCACCAAATATATCTAGCCATTTATCATCACTTGTGAAGCTGTCCATATCCGTAACAAAAAAAGTAATATCAAAATCCTGAAAATCATCAGGCGGAATATTTGTATTTGTTCTAGATCCTTCCAAAGTAACCATGCGAATGCGTTTGTCTGTTTTTGCAAAATTCAAAACAATATCATAAACTTCCTTTTCTGATCTCATTTTTATCTCCTCCAATTATTGAAATAGGTGTGAAACCATTTTAGGGCTTTCCCGCCTTGATTACCCTTTAGCAAAGACGGGCGGGGCTGTCAGCGGCGGCGCATTTATGCGCCGTTCATCTTGACCGTTGACTGGCTCGGCTGGCTTTGCCATTCTCGATAAATAAGAAATTTTGATTATTTTAACGTGTTTAAATATGCAAGTAACTCATTCTTCTTTAATGGCTCACAATGACTTAACACGCAATAATCGCAATCTATGGAATATATTCTCTCGATCAAATGCTGTAATTTTCTCTTGTCCATATAGCCGCCATTAAAAAAATCTTCACTTGTAGAGTCACCTAAAAATAAAACTTTCTCCTCCGGGATATAAATACAAGTTGTATCTTCGGAGTGTGGTGAAACAGTATGGAAAATATGAGCGGTTATATTCCCTAAGTTTAATGTCATTTTTTCTACATATTCAATATCAGCTATTACGATATTCAATTCATTTTCCCCAGCATATTCTTTAGCAAAATGAGTATCATCTTTTTTTAGGATGTCAATATATTTTTTATCATTTGCTCGATCCTGCTGTTCTCTTAAAAACAAGTTCGTTTTCTGGTGTGCGATGCTAACTCCACTTATATCATGTAAGCCAAATGTATGGTCATAATGCCAATGCGTAATGACCGTAAAATCGGGTTCTTTCAAATCGCAACTTCTTAATGCTCTATAAAAATCTTGCACATGTTTTTTTGAATATCCTGCGTCAACGGCTAAGGAAAATTTATCCCCTTTTACATAGGCCAGCATTGGCCTGTCAACTTCAGGCTCATGCGGCAAAAAGTAAATATTTTTGGTCAGATTTTTCAATCCCATTTTTTGTCCCATCTTTCCGGCAATAGTTCTTTTAGCCTTACTTCCTTTTCAAAATCGACGACAACCATTGTGTTTTCATTATAAAGGTCTAATTGTGACATCAATTCTCTGCATCTTCCACAGGGAGGCAAAATGCTTCCATCTTCGTATACAGCTACAATCCTCTTAATTTTTGTTTCCCTATTTTTAAGCATTTCGGCAATAGCCGCTTGTTCCGCACATATACCGATAGAACAAGGCACATCAATACAAATGCCTGTAAATACTACTCCACCAACTGTTTCCAATGCACAACCTACATGCCCTGCTTCCCCATTTTTCTTTAATTTTATAGGGGATACAGTCTGTAACGCAATTTGATATAAATTTTTCATAATTTCTCCATAAATCTCGAATAAACTCTCTTACTTTCGCCCCCGTTGTGGCTTTGGATTTTTCAGCAGGTCCGACTTCTGTGCAATTCTTTTTAGCCACTTTCTTTCTTCCTCTGACAGCTTCCCATAGTTCAGCTTGAGCCGCTTGCAAATAAACGCCATCGCCGCCTGCTCCGGGTCGCTGTCCGGGCTGGTGGTTTCCTCTGCGGTCTGCAAGAAATCTTCCAGTGGGTTGTCCTCCGGGACACTGAAAAAATCGTCCTTATGGGCTTCCCGCAGGTCGAGGGCTATCTTGTTTATATCCTGCTGTATCACATAGCGGCAAAAGCTGTCGTCGTCAATATGGGCGGCGATAAGCTGCCTTAACTGCGGGTCAGTCAAGCCGGGATTGTGCTGTTTCATAATCGTTGCACTCACAGCGTCCACAATGGCGTTTGCGCTCTGCACCTGCTTTCCCGCTACGCCGTTCACATAGATTTCAAGGTCGGCCATGAGCCGGGGAAAATCCGGGTGGGTCGCCAGTTCACACAAAAGAGAATTATCCACCAGCCCGCTTTTCAATAGTTCAATCATATCATCACTCAAATGCAGGTCTGCAAGATCGGCGTTTGGGTGATTTCTTGTTTGAGAACGGCCCAGCAGATAATCAACAGTCACTTCGTAAAACTTTGCCAACTCAATAAGGGCGTAATGGCTGATGTCCTTGAGATTATCCCCCTCATAACTCCCTAAAGCGGACTTGGAGAGGTGGGTTTTCTCCGCAAGCTGTTCCAGCGTCAGACCGCGTTCCACACGCAGGTCTTTCAATCGTTCTTGTATGGATAGTTCCATGCGCTCCCCCCTTGTCTGCAAATATCATTTTTATTATACCACAATTCCGAAAGCGTGGAAATAGCCTGTTTTTTAGGCCAATTTCCTACCTTTCGGATATACGGGACGGGCGGTCATTTAGGTGTAGACTTAGGGTAGTTCATCGATGAACGGCACCTTGAAAACAGAATGACCGTCCGAAAAGGAATACCCCGGCTGGGGAAGCACTGCAAGGAGCCAGCTTCTGGACACTTTGTCCAGAGGTCACTTCGGGACAAGTTGTCCCGAAGCTGCGGGGAGCGTGCCTCGTCGCCGCAAGCTGCGTATCATTCGCTTCCGCCAGATGGCGAAAGCTCACTCGCTCCGCTGCGGCTCCTCTCCCCACAAAGTCTGACGACTTTGTGGGGCCCCATGTTGGGAACACGCCGCAGGAATGGGGCAGGAAACCTTTTCGGAGGAACGGCAACGGAAAGCAAAATGGAGGGAACGCATGAGAGATAACCCCTATAAAGACTTGCCGCCACTGGAACGCAGGCCGAACGGTTCCCTTTACCGCATGACACCGGCGCAGAGGAAACAGGCGGCCAGCCTGATACGCCGGGAGTGCTGTTGCTTTGAGGACGGCAACTGCGTTGTTCTTGACGATGGGGACACCTGCACCTGCCCGCAGACGGTTTCTTTCTCGGTCTGCTGCAAGTGGTTCCGATGGGCGGTTTTGCCGCTGTACGGGACGCTGGAAGCGGAGATTTTCCGGGATAAGGACTTGAAACGCTGTGCGGTCTGCGGCAGCGTGTTCGTCCCTAAATCCAACCGGGCTAAATACTGCCCCGGCTGTGCCGCCAGAGTTCACAGGCGGCAGAAAACAGAAAGTGAACGGAAAAGGAGGTCTGCTGTGGACAGTTAGGAGCGAAGAAAGCCTTGATTTATCAGGCTCCGCAAGCCCCAAACCGGGGCAGGTGGTATAAAGTATCGCCCGCCCCGGAAAACGGGCTTCTAACCGTCCACAAAACACGATATGACAAACACCATTTACATTCATCAGCCGGAAAAGGCGTTCAGCTTCACCCGGCTCCCGAATTTTCTCTTTGAAGCCCCCACATTCAAGGCCCTGTCTAACGAGGCAAAGGTTCTGTACGCCTTTATCCTGCGCCGGACAGAGTTATCCCGCAAGAATGGGTGGGCGGATGACTGCGGACGGATTTATCTGTACTATCCCATCTGCGAGGTGGTTGACCTGCTCCATTGTGGGCGGCAGAAAGCGGTGAATACCCTGCGGGAACTGCAATACGCCGGACTGGTGGAGATCCAGAAGCAGGGCTGTGGAAAACCCAACCGCATTTTTCCAAAATCCTATGAAGCGGTTCCAAACACCGACTTTAAGAAATCCCGTTCTGGTACACCGGAGGACTGAAAACCGTACCCATTAAGTACGGAAATCACTCCTGAGACGTACGAAAACCGGACGGTATATAGAAATACAAAGATAAAAAGATTGATTTATATTCTATCCATTCCAATCCTATCCGAGCTATTTTCTGCGGGATTTCCCTGTGGAAAACCCCGGATAGGAAAGGAATGGGGAAAGGAGCAGAATGGCACAACACGCAATTTTACGGTTTGAGAAGCACAAGGGCAACCCGGCAAGGCCGCTGGAAGCCCATCACGAAAGACAGAAAGAACAGTATGCCAGCAATCCCGACATTGACACAAGCCGGAGCAAATACAACTTCCATATCGTCAAGCCGGAGGGACGCTATTACCACTTCATTCAGAGCCGGATTGAGCAGGCCGGGTGCCGAACCCGCAAGGACAGCACACGGTTTGTCGATACGCTGATAACCGCCAGCCCGGAGTTTTTTAAGGAGAAATCCCCAAAGGAGATACAGGCGTTTTTCCAGCGGGCGGCGGACTTCCTCATTGGCCGGGTAGGACGGGAAAATATCGTGTCGGCGGTGGTACACATGGACGAGAAAACGCCCCACCTGCATTTGACCTTTGTTCCGCTGACAAAGGACAACCGCCTGTGTGCAAAGGAGATTATCGGCAACCGGGCAAACCTGACGAAGTGGCAGGACGATTTTCACGCCTACATGGTGGAGAAATATCCCGACTTGGAGCGTGGGGAAAGCGCCAGCAAGACAGGCCGGAAGCATATCCCCACCCGGCTTTTCAAACAGGCAGTTTCCCTCTCCCGGCAGGCCAGAGCCATTGAAGCCACGCTGGACGGCATTAACCCGCTGAACGCCGGAAAGAAAAAAGAGGAAGCCCTCTCCCTGCTGAAAAAGTGGTTTCCGCAGATGGAGAACTTCTCCGGGCAGCTCAAAAAATACAAGGTCACGATAAACGACCTTTTGGCAGAAAATGAAAAACTGGAAGCCAGAGCCAAAGCCAGCGAAAAAGGCAAGATGAAAGATACGATGGAACGGGCAAAGCTGGAAAGCGAACTGGACAATTTACAGCGGCTGGTTAACCGTATCCCGCCGGATATACTGGCGGAACTGAAACGGCAGCAGCGGCACACGGTAAAGGAAAGGTGATAGATATAAGCAGAAAATTTCGCCGCCCTTGTGCGGCATTGTACCTTGAAAACTGAATATGGAGGACACTGGATGGCAAAAAGCGAAAGCGATACTTTTACACCCCGGACAGGGCAGGTCATACAAGCAGAGAACGGCACGCAGTATTTTGTATGTGGGAACAACCGTATAAAAATCTCCGAACACTTCGCCGCAGGCGGGAAGCCCCTCGGTGATCTGATTGTAGATGTGGTGCGGCACACCGCAGAAAAAGCCGCTTCAACCTGATAGCCCATCATTGATAGCACGCCCACGCTTATGATATAATTGCCATAGAGCAAAAGTATTGTAAGCGTGGGTTGTTTCTTTAGAAGGAGGATTTTTAACGGTGAAACAACCTTACAATACTACGATTTACAACACGGCGCTTTATATGAGATTGAGCCGGGACGATGAAAACTATGGTGACAGCGTAAGCATTGAAACACAGCGGACAATCCTGCAACAGTACGCAAAGGAACAGGGGCTTCATGTAGTCGGTGAGTATGTGGACGATGGCTGGTCGGGGACGAACTTTGAACGCCCGGATTTTCAGCGCATGATGGACGATGTGGAAGCCGGAAAAGTAAACTGCATTGTCACGAAAGACCTTTCCCGTTTCGGGCGGGAACATGTGATGATGGACTACTATCTGGAATTTCTGTTCCCGGAAAAACGGGTGCGCTACATCGCCGTTGCGGAGAATGAGGACACAGAAAAAGGGCTTTCCGATTTTGTCCCATTCAAAAACCTGTTCAATGAATGGTTTGCGAAAGATACGAGCCGCAAGGTAAAGGCCGCTTTCAAAGCGAAGTTTGCCACAGGACAGCGTATCGGCGCCTATGCTCCTATCGGGTACAGGAAACACCCGGAAATCAAAAACAAGCTGATAATCGACGAGGAAACCCGCTGGATAGTGGAGAAGATTTTTGACCTTGCTATTCATGGCAGAGGGGCGGCCAGTATCACAAGAATACTGATTGAGGAAAAGGTTCCTACGCCGGGATTTATCAACTTTCAGCGTGACGGGACTTTTGCAAACATCTATGCGGGTGCGCCGGAGGAAAAAAGCTACGCATGGACGATAGCCCAGGTCAAGAGCATTATGAAAGATGAAACCTATATCGGCCATACCATCCACTACCGGGAAACGAACATTTCCTTTAAGAACAAACGGAGGGTACGCAAGCCCCAAAGTGAATGGGTGCGGGTGGAGAACACGCAGGAGCCGATTATCAGTGAGCAGGTTTTCCGGCAGGTACAGGAGCAGATAGCAAACCGCCGCAGAAAATGCAAGGACGGTACAACACAGATTTTTTCCGGATTGGTAAAATGTGCGGATTGCGGCTGGTCGCTGTCCTATGGGGAGAACAGGCAGAACAGCAAGCCTTACGGCCATTATCATTGTAGCAAGTACGGACAGGGCACACGCCAATGCTCCATGCACTATATCCGCTATGATGTGCTTTACGCCTATGTCCTCTCCCGTCTGCAATACTGGTCGGGGCTGGTACAGCATGATGAAGAACGGCTTTTGAAGCGGCTGTTAAATGCCACTGATAAGGGACAGGCCGCCGCAAGAAAGAAGCAGGCCGCCGAACTGAAAAAGGCAGAGAAGCGGAAAGCCGAAGTCGATACCCTGTTTGCCCGGATGTATGAGGACTGGGCGGCGGGGTGTATCACGGAATACAACTTCTCTATGTTGTCCGGGAAGTACCAAAGCGAACAGGCTGAACTGGACACAAAGATTGAACAGCTTCAATCCGCTATCGCCACTGAAAGCCAGAACGCCGCAGACGCAGAAAAATGGATTGCCTTGATGAAAGAGTGCGTCAATCCAACAGAACTGACCGCCGAACTTTTGAATACGCTGATTGAAAAAATCGTTGTCCATGAAGCGGTCAAAGGTGAGGACGGAAGCCGGGAACAGGAGGTAGAAATCTTCTACCGCTTTATCGGCAAAATTGATTGAATGATACCAATATCTTTAACTATGTGATACCGGGGTAAAAATATCTGAAAAAGTTGAACTATTAGAAAAAAATTGGGGTGTCTATCCAGAACAAAGCCCGTTTTATACACATCTATGTGTTGGGGAACTCACCTTTCAAGATATGGCGAACAATTCTGAATACCATACGTTTTTAAATTATGTTCAAAAATTTGTACGCTATTACTTAAAGTTAGCTTATATCTGCAATTTGAAAAGCGGGCTGATCGGAGAATCCCCGGTTATGGAAAAACAAATCAATTCCGTATTGATAAACAGTCCCGCCTATCGAAATTTTCAAAAGATTTTTCCAACATTAGAAAGAAATATATTGACTTCTGCAAGACCGTACCGAATCGGAAGTTTATATGATAAAATCAGGGCTTTTGACCTGCAAACGAATATTGACGTTTTTGCATATATCCTTATCGGTTATCAGGATGGAATCCGTCTTAATCTGGAGATAGATCAATATGCAGTCAACGGAAAGAACATAAAGCAACTAGAAAGCCATTGCAAAAACAAAGCAATCCATACAAAGCAATCGGCTTTTTCCGGGTTTATCCTCCCTATGATCGACACGTTGAAATGGAATATTACAGAAAATAAGCCCCCTATCAAATAAAAAAACAGGCTACCGGGGAGACCGGAGAGTGAAGTACAATTTTACCCGGCAAAGGCTTATAGGGTGGTGTGGATACGGAAAAGCATGAAAGTGCGCATAAAAAAAGAACAAGCCTTAGCCGCTTGTCCTCGTTTGCCACAATGAAACAGCGTAATTTTTCGCCGCCATTACGGTGATTTCCTCATTGTTGAGTAAATTTATCCCAGTAGAAATTAAATTTGTGCTGCAATGACATTTAGTGCAGGTAACACGGTATCCGTCACGACCATACACGTTTACCTTTTTCAACTCTGCTTGTCCTCCACAGAAAGGACAGGAAAATAATTTGTTGGCTTTCATATTTCAACGTTTCCCCTTGACATTATGCCGCTTTTGATTTATGCTTATGGTGTTGTATATTTCTTTGAGTTCCGTTACGGTGTTGGTGCACTGTGCGGAACTTTTCTTTTATCCAGTCATATCCACGGTTCAAGCCCGCAGACAGCAGGAGCACCGCCGGGAATACCAGACAGAGAATAAATAAGCCTAGCATATGATTTACACCTCCGTCACACTGAATCTACGGGTGGCAGACGGCTTTTTGAACTGCTCATATAGATCGGTATAGGCTTTCTTAAAGGCGGCTGTATTGAACCTGTTGGACGTTGTGAAAGTCCAGCGCACAAGGTAGTTGCCTGCCCTCAATTCTTCCATGTCCTGCATGTCTGCTTGAATCTCAGCCTTTATTTTCCCGATCTGCTTTTCAAGGCTGTCCTTTTGGCTTTCCAGTTCCCGGAGTTTCTTTACCCGGTTGATGATTTGCTTTTCGCTCATTTTGATTTCTCCTTTCTTAATCGGTTAACAACTACGGCGGCGGGTGGCTTTAAGTTTATCAACTCATCTCAGCAGTCTTTCTTATCCGTTCCCGTTCTTACGTCCTGTCTCACCCTTTCGGGCTTTAAGTGTTCGCCTTGTCGTTCCCTTGACTGTGATTATATTATAACACTTGTGTAAGTGTATTTCTATTGACATAATAGCCAAACTTGTACTTGTGTAATTGTATATATTTACACTTGTGTAACATGATGTTTTATGTTATGATATACTTGTAAAAATGTACTTTTAAGAAATGGGGGACAATAATGGCATTAAGTGAAGCACGAAAAAGAGCAAATAAAAAATGGAATGACGAAAATCAAAAGAAAATATATGATCGGGTTCAATTAGTGTTTAAAAAAGGCACAAAAGATACCATCAAAGCCCATGCAGAAGAACAGGGAGAGAGCCTAAACGGATATATCAAAAAGGCTGTAGCTGATCGGTACAAGGGCGATACTGGAAACGATATTGAATTATAGAAAAGGTGTGGGATAAAGCATGATAAAACCGGAAGAGTTGCGAAAACTATGCACAGATGATACAATATATCTGACACAGCATTATCTATTAAGAATGCGGGAACGTGGAATCAAGTATCAGGATATAAAAACGGTATTGCTTAATGGTGATATTATCGAACAGTATGAAGATGATACACCTTTCCCAAGTTGCCTAGTGATGGGGTTAACAATATCAGGAAAATTTCTGCATGTAGTTTGCGGGATTGGCAACGGCTTGATTCACGTCATTACTGCATACTATCCAAGTTTAGATAAATTTGAAGATGATTATAAAACTAGAAAGGGGCGTTAAGTTATGAAAACATGCTTTTTATGCAAAGGTGATATGATCGAGGGGAAAACGTTGCATGTGGTAGAACTGCAAAACGGTTGTATCATAGTAGTTAAAAATGTTCCGTGTTTAAAATGTTCACAGTGTGGAGAAACATGGATAAGCGGAACAGTAACCGAACGCCTTGAACAGATTATTGATACAATCGAAAATACTTTGACGGAAATTGCCGTTGTAGACTACGAAACGAGGGTAGCATAACCGAACAAAGAGCGAACAAAGAAAAAGCCCGGCAGAGTGTTGAAACTCTACCGGGTTGTTTTTATATGCCGACCTGCTCTAGACATATTACAAAATACGAGAAAATCCGAACAAAAAAAGAATTGAAAACAGAATTTTTACCTCGCCAAAACCTCACCATAAACACCGAAAAAATGCACAATAAACACCAAATAAACACCAAAATTAAAACCTTAGAAAAACAAAAAGCCCGCAAACCCCTTTACCAAAGGATTTACAGGCTTCTAATATTGGCACTCCGTACGGGGGTCGAACCCGTGCTTCAAGAATGAGAATCTTGCGTGTTAACCACTTCACTAACGGAGCAACTAAACTGTTATTTATTATAACTCGTCTTTTTTAAAATGTCAAGATAGGCGGCTCCTTTTTTGGAGCGCCTATCTTGATACTGACTATATTCCGGGAAAAATTCCTAAGAGCATAAACAAAATCATAAAAATCAAAAAGGCCAGCACCCAGCCGCAACGCCAAAAGCGCGCTCCCGCTTTGGGAATCGAGATGATATTATCCCCTTGAGCGCTGATTGGGTTATCGCTGACAAAATGAATTTTTTTACGCAGTACAATCAGAATGACGATGGTCGCAATCAAGCACCCGATAAAAAACAGGGAAGAAAAAACAGCAATCGCTTGATGCAAAGCGGCGGAACCAAACTGGAAACCGATCTCCGTCAGTACAGAAAAGCTGTTGTTCAGGATATGCAAGCCGATCGTCAAACGGATCGAACCTGTTTTTATCGTAAGATAACTAAACAGTAAACCGACCAGCAACGCAACGCCAAACTGTCCAAAGTTCCCGTGCATCAATCCAAACATGACCGAGGTAGAAACTGCCGCAAAAACTGTACCATACCGGGTCAGGGAGCGAAGCAACACGCCACGGAACAAAAGCTCCTCTGTAACTGGTCCTAATAAGCACAGCAAAAGAATATAAGCGGTCATCCCGATCGCAGAATCTGTGGGAAGGGACATGTTGGTATTTGGGGCATTTAACCCGACTATCCTTAGTAGGGCGTTAAACAGGTTGTAAAACAGCCCGCCTAGAAAATTCAGTCCAAACATGACAACAATAGAAACGAGAGCCAGCGAAACCGTGGTTTTCCCCTTGCAAAACAGCCCGGATATCCGCAGCCCTGTTTTTCGGGAACAATACCAAACAGGAAGCAGGTTGGATAGCACCATGATAAACAAGGTAGGCACATAAAGCAACCCGCCGATGAACATCGGGTCCTGAGACATTTTCCACATTACCAGATTGTACATTTCTTCAAATGAAGTGTAATCGACCACACTGAGATACTCCATTACTTCCGGGATGATCCGCACCATAATGTACACAAATTCAAAGACAAAGGTAAGCGCAAACTGTAAAAGCAGATTCAGCCAAAGTGCTTTGGCCACAGAATTACAGTTTTTGCGAAAGAAAAACAGCTTTTTTTCTTCCAGCGGGTTCTGATGATATACCGGGGGAACCACTTGATAATTTTGATTCATTCTTTTCAATCCTTTCCCTTTTCTAAGAGATAAACTCTGTCAGCAGGCTATCTCTTGGGATCCACGATGGGCTTAATGGTTCAAACCGCTGCTCTGCCAGCAGCAATCTGCGGATCAGCCCCCCATACTTCGGATGCTCCACAAAAGAAGCCAAACTGTCAACAGCCGTTTTCGCATATACAAATGGCTCGTAGCTATGCGCCGAGTTCAAATGATAATCCGCATAACACCGGAACGGCTTGATATATTCTTCTTCTCCCCGCACAACATATTCCCACATGGAAAGGGTTTCTACCGGGCCGGTGTCACGGTGTACCTGATCCCGCAGAATCCGGCGCAGCAACCGCAGGGAACGGGCGTCTAGGATCACCTCGCCGGACTCGGAAACAAAATCGCTGTGTACGCTGACATAGACCCGCATGATTTTCTCCGGCGCAAACTGACGACTCAACAAGGGATTCAGCGCATGGATCCCCTCAAAAATAATGTAAGTGTCCTCTTTCATCACCACCGGGAATGTTTCCTCACTGCGTCTGCCCTTTACAAAGTCAAAAATCGGAAACTGTGCAGCCCCTTCCCGCATCAGGCGTTCCATCAACGCATTGAAATGCTCTAAATCCAAAGCGTCAATACTTTCATAATTCACATAACCGTCATTCCACAGCGGCAGCTCCTCTTCCTGCTTGTAGAAGTTATCCAGCGAGATCCGGTACACGCTTTTCCCAAAGGAAATCAGCTTCTGCTGAAGAAGCTTGGCTGTCGTGGTCTTACCGGATGAGGAAGGCCCTGTCAGCAGAATGATCCGGTCATCGCTTTGCAGAATGGTTTTTGCCAGATCTAAAATCTTGCTTTGATAGGAGCATTCCGCAGCGTCCACCAACATTTTAGGACTGCGCCGCACCGTTTCTGCCAATGGTTCCACCAAGATCCGGTCCATTTTGCTGCAATATTTCATAGATTCCCTCCTCATATGGAATAGAAGCCCTGTCTTTTACAGATACAGCAAATCCATAAGAAACAGAGCTTTTCTATCTTATTCATAATAAATGTTCAAATATACCAAAAATGTTACGCCGCAGCGGCACTGCTGGAGGAGACATCCGTATCCGGCGCATATTGCTGCTCAAAAGTCAGGTCGTCGTAAACAAATTTATGAATCATCTCAGCCGCCTGCTCCAGATCATAGACATAATACCAAACACCATCCTGTTTTACAGTATTCTGTCCGCTTTGGCTGATATCAATATATTCGTTCGGAAATGCCGCCAGTTCCAACTGCAGGTCATCTGCCAGCATGATGGTGGAAAGCTTTAAAATCTTCGCGTAATCCAACGAGGTTTCGCACATTGGTAAAAGTTCCTTCGCAAATCCCGGGTACTTGGAAAAATCCATTTCAACTGCGGTTTTAAACAATTCCGTCAATACCTCGCGCTGGCGTTCTGTCCGCGCATCGTCAGTGCCAAGATAGCGGATCCTAGAGAACGACACCGCCTGCGCGCCGTTCATGTGGACCGTTGTGTCTGCCAGGCTTGTGTCGATCATATTCGATTCATCACCGGTCGTTTCCATCACCAGCTTGTTGATGTGCTTGATCTCTCCTGCACTGACTTCAATATCCACGCCGCCGGCAGCGTCAATAATTTCCGCTAGCTGATAGAAGTTTACGCTGACATAGTCCTTAATATCCGTATGGAAGGTCTGATTAAAGGTTTTGATCGCCAGCTCCGGACCGCCGTACATATAAGCATGGTTGATCTTTGTTTGGCCGTATCCATCAATGTTGACCAAAGTATCCCTTGGGATAGAAACGATCTTGATCTTATCGTGCTTATTATCCAGCGTCAGCATCATCAGTGCGTCAGACCGCCCCTTTACCTTCGTTTTGCTTCGGGTATCTACGCCGCACAACAGAATATTCGTGATGCTGTCATCCCGTTCGATCGAGCTGTCGATCCCAAGGTCCGCGTCCTCTCCGATCGGTTTGATCTTTAATCCGCCGAAATAGTATTGGAACAGGAAGAAAATAATCAGCGCCAAGGCAACGATCACAGTGCCAAGGGCGATCAGCACCTTTTTCCCTCTGCTCATCCTCTTTTTTCCGCGCCGGCCGTTCCGCGTCGCGGCACTTCCTCTTGCCGAAGACGGCCTGCGTGCGGCCGAAGAACGGCTTGATGCGGCAGAACGCCTGCTCCGGGAAACAGAAGAGGAGCGTCTCCCATTTTTATCGTACTCCGCTACTACCGAAGAGCCTCTTACGACCCGTTTTCCGCCAGAACCGGAAGAACGTCTTTTATCCTGCATGTGAAAACACATCCTAACTTTTTTCAATCTTCAGTCAAACCCATTACACCATGACTTATGTAAGCAGTATGTAAACAGATTTCTTTCATTATAGCACCGTGGAAGCAGAAATTCAATGTCCAGTCTGTAAATAACCAATGAATCGACTTCATTTTAATGGTGTAATCTGTCAATTTTTGATACATATTGTTTTTTTATAAAAAAATATACTATTGGTAAAATGTTTTTCGTATTTATGGTTGAAATTGCATTGCAATTTATTTGGAAAAATGATAAAATAATCTGTAATTGTAATGATTTTAACACTTAAAGGATTGGTGAAAATAAAATGGCAAAACAAAAAAAAATGGTGGAAGCCATTACTTCTATGGATGAAGATTTCGCAAAGTGGTATACCGACGTTGTAAAAAAAGCAGAGTTGACCGATTATTCCGGTGTGAAGGGCTGTATGGTCATCCGTCCGTACGGATATGCGATTTGGGAAAATATCCAGAAAGATTTGGATGCCCGCTTTAAAAAGACCGGCCACGAAAACGTATATATGCCGATGCTTATTCCAGAAAACCTGCTTCAGAAGGAGAAAGACCATGTAGAAGGCTTTGCGCCGGAAGTTGCATGGGTCACTCAAGGCGGCCAGGAAAAGCTGGCTGAACGGCTTTGTATCCGCCCTACCTCCGAGGTATTATTCTGTGAGCATTATCAAAAGATCATCAATTCTTACCGGGACCTTCCTAAGCTCTATAACCAATGGTGCTCTGTCATGCGTTGGGAAAAAACCACCCGCCCATTTTTGCGTTCCTCTGAATTTTTGTGGCAGGAGGGTCATACCATGCACGAAACAGAGGAAGAAGCCAGGCAGGAAACCATGCAGCAGTTGATGACATACGCTGACTTTTACCGGGAAACGCTTGCGATCCCTGCGGTGATCGGCCGCAAAACAGAAAAGGAAAAATTTGCGGGCGCAAGGGAAACCTACACCATTGAACCAATGATGCACAACGGTGTTGCCCTGCAGGGCGGTACCTCCCATTATTTTGGGGATGGCTTTGCCAAAAGTTTCGGCATCACCTTTACTGGCAGGGACAACACCCTCCAGTACCCGCATCAGACCTCTTGGGGCGTTTCTACTCGGATGATCGGCGCGATCATCATGGTGCACGGAGATGATAACGGGCTGGTTCTTCCGCCGAAAGTGGCGCCGATCCAAGTGGCGATCGTCCCGATCGCCATGCACAAGGAAGGCGTTTTGGAAAAAGCAAAAGAGCTTGCCGACAAACTGTCTGATACCTTCCGGGTAAAGCTGGATGATTCCGACAATTCCCCCGGCTGGAAATTCAGCGAGTATGAAATGAAAGGCGTGCCGCTCCGCTTAGAGATCGGCCCGAAAGACATCGAGCAAAACCAGTGCGTACTGGTCCGCCGCGACAACCGGGAAAAGACCTTTGTTTCCTTGGATAACCTGACGGAAGAGATTCCAAAGCTTCTTCAAGCTGTCCATGACGGACTGTATGAAAAAGCACTGGCAAATTTAAAGGAAAAAACTTACACCGCGCATGACTACACAGAATTTTTAGATATCGCTGCAAACAAGCCCGGCTTCATCAAAGCAATGTGGTGCGGTGATGTGGAATGTGAAAACAAAATCAAGGAAGAAACCGGCGGTGTAAAATCCCGCTGTATCCCATTTGAAGAAGAACACATTTCCGATGTCTGCGTCTGCTGCGGGAAGCCTGCCAAGCACCAGGTTTATTGGGGAAAACAATATTAAGTAGAAAAACAGCCAAAAAAGCCTCTGCCGTATGGCAGAGGCTTTTGATATCCATCTCGCTCAATGAGCCGGTTCCATTGCTTCCAATTGAATACTGCGGCTTTCCACCGGAGTAGAAAACACGATCTGTGTTTCTGTATTCCCGTAGGTTTGCAGCTGACCGACAAAGGTATCTAGTTCCTGCGTACTCGGAAAAGCTACCTTGATCAGCATGGAATACCGCCCTGTGATACAGTTGCATTCCAGCACATTGGGACATGCTGCAATAAAAGGATAAAAAGATTGCTTTTGCTGAGGCTGTACCTCTAAATTGATAAATGCGGTAATGGGGTACCCCAATTTCAAATAATCCACCTTAGCAGTATATCCTTGGATCACACCTTCCCGCTCCAGCTTCTCAATGCGGGAAGCAACAGCCGGTGAAGACAAAAATACCTTTTGCGCAAGTTGATTGAGCGGTTTTCTGGCATTCTCTGTCAGTAAACGAAGTAATTCTTTGTCAATCTTATCCATGAACACCCGCTCCTTTCCAGTTTTTTGATATTTATATTATACCTCTGTAAAATTCGTATGACAAGATTTTACAAAGTAAAATACTTCGCTTCTGTAGAAATTATCCTTATTGAACGAAAAAACCACCTTTAAACTGTTTGATTTGCTTACGCTTTCTAAAATAAGCTGTTCCTGATTTAAAAAAGCCGCCGGCCAAAGGGCCGCGGCTTTTTTAAATCAAAAGTCTTTTAACCGTTTAAGGGTTTCCACTACCAAATCCCATGTACGGGCAGTTGATGAAATGCTCAGCCGTTCCTTACTCGTGTGGACATTCATCATATCCGGCCCCAAAGAAATGCAGTCCAGACCCTCCACCTTTCCGGAGAAGATCCCGCACTCCAACCCGGCATGGATCGCCTGAATTTCGGGCTCCTTTCCATAAAGGTCGCGATAGGTCTGCATCATGATCTCGCGCAGGCGGGAATCCTTTTTAAATTCCCACGCCGGATAATCTCCAAACAGTTCTACTGTTCCGCCAAGCAGTTCGGCAATGCTTTCCAGACGTTCCAAAACCGCCTGTTTTGCCGAACTGACTGAGCTGCGGACCGCAAAGCTCAGGAAAAGCCCCTGCTGGGTCAGTTCCAAAATTCCTAAATTTAAAGAAGTTTCTACCAAACCGACAAGATCCATGCTCATCGCCTGAACGCCGTTTGGAACATTCGTAAGCAAGCTGACCGCCCGTTTGGTGCTGTCTGCATTCAGCGCGCAGGACCCTGTTTCCAGCACAGCGGCGTGCACGCTCACATTCGGGTCACTGGTCCGGTATTCGTGCCGAAGGACCTGTTCATATTCCTGGACAGCCTGCTGAACAGCCTCCACATCGTCTGTCATGATGACCGCGCGGCAGCTTAGTGGAATCGCATTGTCTTTCAGCCCGCCTTTTAGTTCAGCCAAACGGAAATCCACCTGTTTCATGTGATTGAGCAGCCGCCCCATCAGCATGTTGGCATTTCCGCGTCCTTTGTCTATCTCAATCCCAGAGTGTCCGCCCTGCAGCCCGTCAATCGTGATCTCTACCGGGGTTTTCCCTGTTTCCTCATACGCAACCGGCAGGTTAATGCTTGCGGTCACCCCGCCTGCGCAGCTTGTCAGAAAGATCCCCTCTTCTTCGGAATCCATATTGATCAGAAGCTTTGCCTGAAGCGGAGAAAGGTCGATCGCCGCGGCGCCCAGCATCCCGATTTCTTCATCGGTCGTAAAAACTGCTTCGATCCTTGGATGCGAAAGGTCATTTGAAGCTAAGACTGCCAGCATACAAGCCACCGCAATCCCGTCATCCCCGCCAAGGGTCGTGCCTTTTGCATAAATATAGTCTCCGTCAATCGCTATGTCCAGCGGTGTCTTTGCCATATCCAGATCTGTCAAAGCCATATCCTTTTCGCAGACCATATCCAAGTGTCCCTGAAGCATGACAGCCGGTGCTTTCTCATACCCTGCGGTCGCCGGTTTTATAATGATCACGTTGTAAGCGTCATCCTGCATCCATTCCAGCCCATGCTCCTTCGCAAAGGAAACACAGTAATCGCTGACGGCCTTTACATTCCGTGAACCGTGCGGGATGCCGCACAGATCCTCAAAATAAGAAAATACAGATTTTGGTTTTAAATGCTCCAAAACTCTCATCGTTAACGCTCCTTTTTATGACGCTGAGCAGCGCGGTAGGCTTTCTTTCCGTCAGATACAGTTTCTTCAAGAAAGCCGCGGCCGGTCATGCGTTCTACCAGCTGCAAGCAAAACTCATGCGGTTTTGTTACCACAGCTTTATTTTTACTATGGAATTCCCCGGCACGAATATCCCGCACAAGCTCTTCCATCTCTTTTATTGTAATGGTATCATGTTTTTTCAGATAGTGCAAGACTTTGTCCGAACCCTTTTGATACAGCATCCGCAACAGGTTCTGCTGCTGTTCCATCGACTTTTTAACGCCCCATGCATATAATCCGGCCGTGATCACTGCTACTATCAAGATCCATAAAACGATCTGCCACCATTCCATACTTCCGCCTCCTTATGAAAACAAGACAAAACGGTTGTTTTGCAGGATCCGGAAATATTTCACCAAGCGCTCAATCAAAGGCTCCGCTTCCGCCCCAAATTTTTCAGATACCAACTGCGCGATCTCATAGACAGTACGCTGTCCATTGATCTGCTGCCAAATAAAGCTGCCAAACCGCTCCATTGAAACACGGCTGACCCGCGGCTTTTTCAGCAGCTTCTGCGCCAGCCAGTTATATGGACCCTTATGCTCTACCAATAAAACGACCATGCCTTCCCCGTCAATTTCCCAAGAGTAAGCGGGGTTTTGCCGCGGAACCATATCCAAGTAATTTTTTTTCGATTTCATCTGTTCCTCCAAAACGAAATAATTTAGGCTGTATAAAATTTATACAGCCTAAATCCATGTCGCACTTATTGTTATTATTTTCCGTTCAGGCTTTTCTATCACTGTTTTCACCCATTTTTAGGGTGTTTTTTTCTGCCCTTTTTTCAGAACGAAAAAGTATACCTTATCTGTCTTTTTTAGATTTTTTCGTAGCGAACACAAAAATGGTCGCCAACAAAATCGCAAAGAACACCAAGCCGCCGATATTGCCCAAGTCGATCCCGTAGTTGGTCAGGTTGATGAGATCCCCCAAGCTTTTTTCGTTGGATAACGGGATCACCGCGAAAACAGCCAGCAAAATCCCGATCAAGCCTTCCCCGGCGATCATACCGGAGCAATACAACACACCGTTGTCCACTGTAGTTTTCCGTTTTTCTTCGCTCCACTTCTTTCTCTTTTCAAAGAAAGTACGGACCAAAGCGCCAACCATGATCGGAACACTCAGATAGATCGGAAGATACAAACCAACCGCAAACGGAAGGACCGGGATGCCTAGGATCTCCACTACGACCGCGATCGCGATCCCCACAAAGATGAGGTTCCACGGCAGGTTTCCGCCCATAACGCCCTCGGTGACCATCTTCATTAAGGTCGCCTGTGCCGCCGGAAGTTCGGTAGAACCGTATTCCCAAGCCGCGTTGAGCAAGAACAAGATCCCGCCGATCGCCAATGCGGAAACAAGCGCGCCCAGCAATTCACCATACTGCTGCTTCATCGGAGTTGCCCCAACCAGATACCCTGTTTTCAGGTCCTGAGAAGTATCCCCAGCCATTGCCGCAACAATACAGATGATAGAACCGATCGCGATCGCCGCAACCATTCCACCAGGGCCGTCGTTCCCTGTTACCTTTAATAAAATCGTTGAGATCAGCATGGTTGCGATCGCCATTCCGGAAACAGGGTTATTGCTGGAACCGATCAAGCCAACCATTCTGGAGGAAACTGTTGCAAAGAAAAAACCAAACACAATAACGATCAGCCCGCCGAAGAAATTGAGCGGGATCGCCGGTACCAGCCACATGATCAATGCCACAACTACAATGCCAACCAGCAAGATCTTCATGGACATATCGCGGTTAGTACGCTCTACGGTTACTGTTTTATCGGATTTTTTGAACCCCTTTACTGCCTGCGCAAAAGTGCGGACAATCAGCGGGCCGGATTTGATCAAGCTGATGATACCCCCGGCAGCAACAGCGCCCGCCCCGATATAACGGATAAAGGTGCCCCACAGGTTAGATACCCCGCCCTCGGCAACCAGTTCATTCACAGTTACCGTAGCCGGGAAAATGATGGTATCGCCGCCAAACAGCATGATCAAAGGCATGATGACAAACCATGCGATCACGCCGCCGGCCAGCATGTAGGAAGCGATCTTCCTTCCGCAGATATAGCCGACGCCTGCCAACGCGGGAAGCACGTCCATCCCGATCCCGCTTCCCGGATATGCAGAGATGTCCCATGTCACTTCGGATTTAAAGAGCTTTAATCCATCCGCGATGAATTTATAAAGCGCAGCGATCCCCAAACCGGCAAATACGATCTTGGATTTCTCGCCGCCTTCTTCCCCAGCCATCAAAACCTCCGCACAAGCAGAGCCTTCCGGATAAGGAAGCGTTCCGTGTTCTTCCACGATCAGAGCACGTCTGAGTGGCACCATGAACAGTACGCCCAGAATACCGCCGCAAAGAGCGATCAGGGCGATCTCCAAGAAAGACGGCACGGAATCAATGGTTCCATCAGAAGCCCACATAAACAAAGCAGGCATGGTGAAAATAGCGCCCGCCGCAAGGGACTCACCCGCAGAACCGATCGTCTGCACCATATTGTTTTCCAGGATAGATTCTCTTTTTAACAGCACGCGGATAATCCCCATAGAAATAACCGCGGCAGGAATTGAAGCAGAAACGGTCATGCCGACCTTCAATCCCAGGTACGCATTTGCGCCGCCAAACAAAACCGCCAGCAAGACACCGATTATAATAGAAGTTGCAGTGAACTCAGGCATTACTTTATCAGCGGGAACAAATGGCTTAAAATCTTGATTTTTTTGCATCAAAGCTTCCACCTTTCCTTATGTCTGTTTAACTATTATACCGCATCTTTCTGTTGTCTACAAGACAAACGTAAATAAAGTGTAAAATTTTGTACCATATTGTATAATCGTTTTCTTTTTTTCGAATAAATATGACGAATTGATAAAAGTTTTTGTCAAATTCTGTTTTCTTCTGTATTCTTTAGAAAGACAAAGTAAAAAATGTCTTTCTTGTAAAAACAGACTAGCAAGCTGCATTTTTATTTCGCCAGTTTTGCAAACAGGTCGGTGAAGATCTTGTCCCGATCCACATGATAAATATAATTCATAAAATGCCGTGTTTCATCCTGCGCATAGTGATGGTCATATTCTGGGATCGGCGCATGGACAAGTTTTCCCTCCATAAACGATTCGTCCAGCAGCCATGCCACCGGCGTAATGTCCCAGATCACCCGCGTCCAGCAGCCTGTCTGTCCACAGATCGCCGCTTCATCTACCGTATGCGCAACCAAGTAGTCACACAGCTTATTTTTGCCTCTCAGCCAATAGTCCAGTTCCGGGCCGCTGGTAGCGCAGTTGGAAACCACACCGCTGCACGGGAGCTGTACAAAAGCAGCCCCGCAGCCAAAAATGATCCGTGCGGCCGCCACATCCTGATACAGGTTAAATTCTTTGTTATTCGGCCAGTTATGCGCGTTTCCTCCCAGCCAGACAATGACGATCCGGTCAACGATCTGCGGGTTTATCAAAATAGCGGAGGCAACATTTGTGATCGCCCCAATAGCCAGTACGTAAAGCGGATCCTCCTCCGTATATTCCATAGCGCGTTTTGCCAGATCCTCCGCAGCCGGGGAAACCACCGGTTCGGTTTCACTTGGAAGATAGCGTTCCGATCCCCGGTAAACCAGCGCTTTCAGATCCTGCCGATCCATCAGGTCGAACAGGTTCATGATCTCCTGATAGCTTTTCTCCATACCATCAGCAGGGCCAGAGGAATGATGATTGTGAAACGGGGCCGCATATACCGCTTTCAGGTTCAGTTTATCATCGGATTTCACCAGATATGATAAGGCAAATTGGTCATCGATCTCATTGTAGGTATCGGTATCCAGTACAACGTCAACTTTTCCTTCCGGACGTCTCAGCCGCCGGATTAATTTTTCATCCATGTGTTTCATGAGGTATCTACCTTTCTTTTCTTCAAATTGTTCATTTATTATACTCTGTTTTGCGGCAGGCTGACAAGGCATGTCCCGAAAGCGCAAAAACTTTCATGACTTTACCTAATTTCTTTGCCAAGGATTGTGTAATATCACAAAGAGCGCCTCTCCCGTTTCAGAAAACACCTGTCGCCTCTAAGAACGATAAAATTGACTTTCCCAATCCTTCCCTTTATAATACAAGTAACCGTATAAATACATAGATTTTTGGGGAGGAAATTTTTATGAAGCTATCCTTTCGCTGGTATGGGCCGGATGACGCCGTACCGCTGAAATTTATCCGCCAGATTCCCAACATGCACGGTATTGTTACCGCAGTATATGATACGCCTCCAGGTGAGGTTTGGCCCCGGGAAAGCATCCAAAGCCTGAAACAGCAGGCACAGGAAAACGGGCTTGCCTTCGAGGTAGTGGAAAGCGTGCCCGTTCATGAGGAGATCAAGCTAGGAGGAAGCGACGCTCCCCGTCTATTGGAAAACTACTGTGAAAATCTCCGGCGTTTAGGGGAAGCCGGAGTCAAGGTAGTCTGCTATAATTTTATGCCTGTTTTTGACTGGCTGCGCAGCGATTTGAATTTTGCACTGCCGGATGGTTCCACCGCGCTGAGTTACCAGAACCAAACGGTGCAGCAGATGGACCCCACCAGCGGTTCCCTTTCCCTGCCCGGCTGGGACGAAAGCTATGGCAAGGAAGAGATGAAGAGGCTGATCCAACGCTGGCAGATGTTGACCGAGGAAGACCTGTGGCGTAATCTGGAAATATTTCTGCGCACTGTAGTCCCTGTCGCGGAAGAATCCGGCATCAAAATGGCTATCCACCCGGATGACCCGCCGTGGAGCCTGTTTGGCCTGCCAAGGATCATCACCTGTGCGGAAAACGTACGGCGTTTATTCTCGATTGTTGACAGCCCATCCAATGGGCTGACCCTGTGCACCGGTTCATTCGGGGCAGGGGCGCACAACGATGTGGTCAAAATGGCGGACGAATTCGCCGGGCGCATCCCGTTTGTCCATCTGCGCAACGTTTGGCGCGATGAGGAGAAAAACTTCTATGAAGCGCCCCATCCCAGCAGCTGCGGCTCGCTAGACCTGTATGGCGTTGTCAAGGCTCTGGTCAAACACGGTTTTGACGGCTGGGTCCGGCCGGACCACGGTCGGATGATCTGGGATGAACAGGGCCGGCCCGGCTATGGGCTTTACGACCGCGCATTGGGGGCGGCATATATCAACGGGCTGTTTGAGGCGGCAGAAAAGGAACTGCAATAAAGCTTCGTGAACCGTAAAACGAAAGACAGAAATAGTTTATCACCATAGGGGCCTCATTGATGTCGCTGTGCCTATGATAGATAAATCTATTTTCCATATTCCGAATGTCATTTATATTCCGTTAGCTGTGGTAGGGATCGTTTTAATTTGGGCAGGAAGTTCTAATGGTAAGGCAAAACGGCAAAGCCCAGTTTGCCTGCGCATTTAGAATATTTCCGAACACATGGAAAGAAGCGAAGGGGAGCATGCTCCCCTTCGCTTCTTTTATCCGATCCCTTGGAATACGATCCCTAGTACAAACACGACTGCGGTCAGCCCGCAGAAAACAACCATAGTCATCGGTTCCAGCCATTTTCCGATTTTTCGTTTTCTCCCCTTTTGCAGTTCCTTGCGTGCAAATTTGGGGCCGAAGACCCAGTAGAACATGATCCCGGCCATCCCGGCGCCCAGCGGACAGATATAAATGGAAACCGCGTCCATCCATTCGCCCACGATCGCCTGAATAAACAGGCCGACTAAGGTACCGATCCCCAAGATCACGGCAACTGCCTTGGCACGGGTGAAATGCAGCACCTCCTGCAAGGTGGCGATCGGCGCTTCAAACAGGTTGATCAGAGAGGTGATTCCTGCAAAAAATACCGCGATAAAGAAGATAATGACCAGTATTGTTCCTCCCGGCATCCCTTTAAACAGGTTGGGCAGATGAATGAACATCAATCCGGGACCCCCGTCGAACAGGCTGGTTCCAGCCGAAGCCATTGCAGGAATGATCACCAGCGCCGCGAGCATGGCCGCTAAGGTGTCAAACAGTGCCACCTTCCAGGCTGAGCCGATCACATTCTCATCATCCCGCAGATAGGAGCCGTAGATCAGCGTGCCGTTCCCTGCCAGCGACAGCGAAAAAAACGCCTGCCCCAATGCATAGACCCAAGTGACTGGATTCTTGATATTTTCATCGATAGAAAACATGTACCGGTACCCATCGATCGCGCCGGGCTGGAACAGCATATAAACGGCCAGTCCTACAAACATGGCAAAAAACAACGGCATCATGACCTTGTTGACCTTTTCGATCCCCGTGCTGATCCCGGCGATCATAATGACAGCGACCAGTAACAGTCCAATGATCTGCCATAGGTTATTCCCAAAGCTGGAGGCCATTTCCCCAAAGGAAGCGCCGAATTCATCTACGTTTTTCGGAGCAAGGGTAGAGCCGGTAAAGGAACCGACGGCATATTTTAAAATCCATCCCATTACCACCGAATATCCGATCGCCAGCGCCAGAGAACCCAGTACCGGCACAGCGCCTAATATCTTTCCGATCCTGCCGTTCCAGCCACGGGACTCTACCGCTTTTTGAAACGCGTCCATCGGCCCGGAACGGGTCGCGCGGCCAAAGGCCATCTCCCCGATCACACCGGAAAATCCGATGATGATCACAAACAAAAAATAAGGGAGCAAAAACGATCCTCCTCCGTACTTTGATACGCGGCTGGGGAACATCCAAATATTTCTCATCCCTACGGCAGAGCCGATACATGCCAAAATATATCCCCAGCGTGATACAAAGGAATCTCTTTTCCCCTTTTGCGCTGCAATGTCCTTTGTCATAATGTTACCCCTCTTCTTTTCATCTGTCTTGTATTTTTGTCCCAGTGTCTGCTTTATCTTATCAAAGCAGATCGCGTATTCATTGTATGCTATTTTCCAATCCCTGTCAACGTTACGCTAAACCGCTTCAATCATTTCAGCAAGGCGCGCTTTTTAAAACGTCCCTTTTGTAATTTTGTCGCCGTACAGCCTGCCGCAGCTTCTTGGCAGGCTGAAAACAAATTTTCCCCTAAAAAAAGAACACCGCCCCTTTGCTGGAGCAGTGTTCTTTTTCTAGGTCAGTGTAGTTCCGGCTTACCGGTACATCTTCATGTAATCACCGTGTGCTTCGATCAGTTCATCGCACATTTTTACAATATCGTCAATGTTCAGTTCTGCCGCAGTGTGCGGGTCTAACATCGCCGCCTGATAAATGTATTCCCGTTTCTTAGTTACAGCCGCTTCAATGGTCAAAAGCTGGACGTTGATGTTGGTCATGTTCATGGCTGCCAGCTGTACCGGCAGTCTGCCGACCCGGCAAGGGTTGATGCCGGTGCTGTCCACCAGGCATGGCACTTCCACGCAGGCGTCTGCCGGCAGGTTTTCAATGCTTCCGCGGTTGAGTACATTCCCGCCGATCTTATAAGGCTGATTGGTAACTACCGCCTCCATGATATAAGAAGCATATTCCTTGCTTCTTTCGTGGGTGATTTTTCCATCTTTTAAAATATTGGCCTTTTCTTCGTCCCATTCCGCGATCTGTTTGACACATCTTCTTGGGTATTCATCCAACGGAATGTTGAAACGGTCGATCATTTCCGGATAACGGCTCTTGATAAAGAGCGGATTGTACTCTGCATTATGTTCGCTGGACTCAGTGCAGTAATAGCCAAGATGCTTGATGTATTCGTAACGGACCATATCGTCGTGCTTTTCAGAAGCGTTTTTCTGGGCCGCGCGTCTGCGGATTTCGGGATACAGGTCGTTTCCGTCTTTATCTGTAATACTGAGCAGCCAGCCCATATGGTTAATCCCGGCGATCGTTTCGATCCGACCCTCCAGCTTATCCTCCATACCCAGATTTTTCAGCAATGTTTCCGAGCAAACCTGAACGCTGTGGCAAAGCCCTACCGTTTTCACGCCAGTATAACGCTGCATGTAACCGGATAAAATGCCCATAGGATTGGTGTAATTTAAGAAGATCGCATCCGGGCAGACTTCTTCCATATCGTCCGCAAAATCCTGAAGCACGGGAATGGTGCGCAGCCCGCGCATGATCCCGCCAATCCCCAGCGTGTCTGCAATGGTCTGTTGCAGGCCGTATTTCTTCGGGATCTCAAAGTCGATGATCGTGCAGGGGTCGTATCCCCCTACCTGAATGGCGTTTACCACAAAATCAGCGCCCCGCAGCGCTTCTTTCCTGTTTTCCACCCCTAAATAGGTTTTGATGTTTACCCGTCCCTGATTTGCATTTTTGTTTATTGCATCAAGGATGATTTTAGAATCCTCCAGGCGGTGCGGATCAATGTCATACAGCGCGATCTCACTTTCGCACAGTGCCGGCGTACACATGCAGTCACCCAGGACATTCCTTGCAAATATAGTGCTTCCCGCACCCATGAAAGTAATTTTAACCATCTTGAATTCCTCCTTGTTTTTGTTGCTATCTACTGTTTTGTATTATATAATGGAAAGGTAGGATTTAATATCTATTTTGTTTCTAAAAATTGTTAATTTGTTGTATAGGAGGCATGGTTCCCATGTACCCAAATACCGGTTCCCCATTTTCCATATATTTCTGCGGAAGTGAACAATGTGTACCCGGTCATTTTTTCGGCCCGGCAGTCCGTACGCAGTATTTGATCCATGTCGTTTTACATGGGGCGGGTATCTACCAGCGAAACGGCCAGACCTACCGCCTTCATGCCGGAGATGCCTTTTTGATCTTTCCGTTAGAGTCCACCTATTACCAGGCGGATCAGAACGATCCATGGGAATATGCCTGGATCGGATTTGACGGTACCATGGTGCCCCTTCTATTAGAAAACACCTGTTTCCGCAATTCCTGTATCTATCGCTGTCCCGACAGCCCTGACGCCAAAGAGTCTGCCGCCCAAAGGGTCCTTGCCGCCCTGCAGACCTTTCATGGCGGCAACAATCATTCTATTTCCTTGGCCGGTGATGTCCTGAAGCTATTCGGACTGATGCAGGAGGAGTCCGTTTCCTCTTCAGAAAGCTATTCAAAGCAATATCTGGCAAAGGCCAAGGAATACATGGAAAACAACTTCAGCTATCATATTCGTATTTCCGACATCGCCAGCTTTGTAGGGATCGACCGGACTTATTTGTACCGTCTTTTCATGGAGGAGGAGCACCTCTCCCCGAAGCAGTACCTGTTTCAGTTAAGGCTGCGAAACGCGACCAACATGCTGCGGGACCCCCGTTATACAGTTACGGAGATCGCCTATTCCTGCGGCTTTAAAGATGCCTCCGCCTTTTGCAATTATTTTAAAAAGGCCATGGGGGTCACCCCACGGAAATACCGGCCTGATTTAACGCTGGAAAAAACGCCTTCTGAGCACCGATGAGCGTTTTTGGTCATACTCTAAAAAAACCGGACAAGCCGATTCCTTGTAGGATCGGCTTGTCCGGTCGATAGCGTTTCCCCTAAAAGCCGCGGTGTGTTGTTTCTCGGACAGGTAGGTTTTGAAGCCGTTCTAAGACATCCTTGTTGGCCGGGCAGAAATCATAATGGGGAATCTCTTCCTTTTTGATCCACCGAATGTCCTGATGCTCCAATTTTTGGGGCGTGCCCTCTTTGATATTTGCTTCAAACAAGGTCAGATGAACGATCGCGTCTGGATAGTGATAGGTCACCTCCCAAAAGACATCCCCTACCGCAACAATGACCCCAAGCTCCTCCTGACACTCCCGGACCAGGGCCTGTTCCTTTGTTTCCCCTTGTTCCACCTTTCCGCCTACAAATTCCCAAAACAATGCAAGGGATTTTCCCGCAGGCCGCTGACAAATCAAAAAGCGGTCCTGTTCCTTGATCAATGCCGCTACAACCTCTGTCGTATCCATCGTTTTTCCCTTTCTGTTCCCATGATTTTTTCATCTGTATACTGCCCACATTATAGCACAGCTTTACCGGAGAAAGCAAACCAAAAGCTTTGTTCCACAAACTATTCCGAGGGGCTTTCTTTGATTGCCAGCCCGCATTCTTTTTGTTATAATGAGGTCAATGAAAGGGGAAATGTTAAATCAAGAGGAGATCAATCAGGCCCAATATGGGTGTTTTCTAATCATTCCGTTGAAAATACGATGCTGACAAGCTTCAATATTCACGGCTAGAAGAGATCGGAAGTTATCAGCCGTTGACCACAATGGACCTCAACGAAAATATCAAGGCCATGCTGGAACGCTCCAATGAAGCGACGGTCGGTTCTTGTTATATCATTAAATGCCAAGATCTCACTTCAAAGATCTGTGATACCCTAAAGCCTGTAGACCTGCAAAGATCCCTTGTTTCTGACAATGAGGGGACTTATTCGTTTGAACTGGCCTCTTCCTACCTGTATCTGTTCCATACACAGGTCGCTTTCCTCTGCTTAAGCCTGTCCTTTACGCAGCTGGAGGCGCTGAAGCCCATCTGCAATCCGGGGTTCGCCTACAGCGCCGCCGTCTTTCAATGGATAGACGGCTCCGGGGAAAGACATCCCTTTTCCATGGAAAACTAGCTGGCAGATTTCTGCACGCCGCTTGGCCTCCACAAGTTTTTTGACGGTCCCTCTTCCTTTTTGCTAGACGCCTACGCTTATATTTTTGCAATGGTCCCAAAGCGTTTTGACACCCTGGAGGAAATGCAAAAAATCACCTTTAACCTGCACAAAATGATGCCGCTGGACGCACCGATCGAGGATATGTCTGAAGACGATATTCGTTACGTTTATGCGGTGAAGCACCAATCGTTCAACACCTACCGGTGGGGATGCTGTGTCGCTTCACAGGCGATCTCCTATGTAGTCGCGAATGAAGCGATGGATTGGGCCGCAGAAACGCAAGCGCAAGCCAATGACGGGCTGCCGGTAGTATTGTTGTCCTTATACGAAAAATATACTTGCCTGCGCTTTACTGAATTGATCACCCATCTGGAAAAAGGGCAGATCAAACGTCTGAAAAACCTGATGTTAAAATTCCAGGCATTTGGAACAGTGACACCGGCAAACCTATCGCGCTGGCATAATGTCAAGCAAATCTACGCACATCTGCTGGAAGTAAACGACATTCCCAGCAATCCAAGACATCAGCAGCAAACTGAGCCTCCTGATAGAACACCAGCAGGAGATCGAACGGGCACGCAATGAAACTGTGATCAACATTATCACCCTCTTTGGGATCGTCTCTATTCTGGCGTCGGTATTGTCCATTGTACAGATCCTGTCTGGCGGCGACGCGCTGATCTGGGTCTCTACGATTCTGACCACGATCATACTGGTACTTGTTACAGCGGCCGCCGTCTGAAGCCGGCGAAAATAGAGTAGTAAACAAAAAACAGGACATGATAGCGAGGCATTCTTTTAGCGCTTTCATTTAGAACAACGAAACCGTTATGATGTCTAAAAAACAAAAGGGCTGGATTTGGAACTCAAAAAGGAGTATCTAAATCCAGCCCCTTATTTCATTTTCATGCCGGTTATTTATGGGACGTATATCATATCAATCCCCTTTTGGAGCGTTTCCCCATCAATCGCCCCGGAAGCCTGCGCGGTCAGATATCCATCCTTATCTATAAAATACGTGGTTGGCAGAGAATAAACACTGTACGTAGTTGCCGCATCTATGCTCTGGTCATATAAAACCGGAAAGGAGAATCCCTCCTTGTTCACGTAGCTACTTGCAATTTCCAGAGTTTCGCGGCTTCCATCCGTCATATTGACCATTAAAAACTCCACGTTTCCCGCAAGCTCCCTATATTTCTCGTCAAACTCCGGCATCTCGCTTTGACAGGGGCCGCACCAGCTCGCCCAAAAATTGAGTACGATGGGCTTTCCAAAGTAATCCGACAACTGTACTTCACGGCCGTCTTTGTCATAAACGGTAAAATCCGGCGCCAACTGTTTTTCCTGCCCAGAAGCTTCAGAGCTGCTGTCAGTCTGCTGTGTCCCAAGCTGTTCCGGTTGGAAACCTTCACTAAATTTCGTGTAAAGCAGGTAGGCGCCGCCAAGCAGTAGAATAAATGCCAAAATTATGATGAGCAGGATCTTTTTGTTTTTCATACAGTAATCTCCCTTAGCTTAATAGGCTGAGCAGCCGTCCCAACAATCCGGTCGCCATAAAGACGCCAATTATGACAAGCAGGCCGCCGCTGATCATATTGATCACTTGATAATGTCTTTTGATCCAGTGAAACGCCGACTTTAAATAGTCGATCAACACAGCACTCAGAACAAAAGGGATCCCCAGCCCCAATGAATAGGTCAGCAGCATAAAGGTCCCTTCCAATACATGTCCTTGCTGTGAGGCAAGCATCAAAGCCGAACCGAGAAAAGCGCCGACACATGGCGTCCACCCGATGGAAAAAACCATGCCAAACAACAGAGTCGAAAAAAATCCCATATCGCGGGTATCCATTTTATGATTGATCCCCTTGAACAAATTCAGCCTGAAAACACCGAGAAAATTCAGGCCGAAACAAATGACGATAAGCCCGGAAATAATATTCACCGCGGTCTGATATTCGCGCAAAAATCCTCCAATGGTTCCGGCAAGGGCGCCCATAGCCATAAAAACAAGGGTAAAACCGAGAACGAATCCAAGCGCCCCGGTTACAGTTTTCTTCATCCTTCTTTCTCCCCCGCCTGCGAAATAGGAGATATAGATCGGCAGCATCGGTAAAAGACAGGGAGAAATAAAGGTAATGATCCCTTCTAAAAAGGAGATTACATATTGCATGTTTCACTTCCCCCTTTTGAAAAGACAGCAGATAAAATCCCACCGACAAGCCCCATATACCCCATTGTGAGCCATAGGTTCGAGGTCAGCGGGCACGAACCGTTTTCGCAGCCAACCAAGTAATAATATACCAAGCCAACTATTGCGCCGCCTATGATGAACAGGATCGGCCGAAGGAGTTTCCGGAATTTTATTTTCATGCGCATAGTCTCTCTTTCTATGATATGGTTTATAGCATATCGGAAAGCAATATTGATTTCTGTGATTTTATCACAAAAAATTTTCTGCCGGATTATTTCGGCAGAAAATTCAACCATTATTTGTGCTTTCAGGTATGTCAGTATTAAGACCATTTTTTCTTTTTATGTAAGAGGCATATGAGGTCTTAGTTTCACAAAAAGCATTTTGGGTATCCGCATCCAACAGTATCGGGACTGCTACACTAGGCACGGCGTTACAGGTGTTTTTTATCGTTTTCGTTGGTTATGTTGGCGCAAGACAGGATTTTGTGGGACGAAAAACACTCAATATTCTTTATATTATTACAATGCTGTTTAACGGCGGGTGATCCCGACCTATATTATCGTAAAAGAAACAGGTTTGATGAACAATTTACTGGCTATTGCAAGACTGCTGGATAAGGTGATCTGCGGAGAATAAAAATTCCCCTTGTTTCCGCTCATAAGGGCAAAAACATCAGCAAATGCACGGCACACCAAAACATTGACCCCTGTCACATTTCTAAATACACCAATTCCAAAAGCTGACCAATAGAACAAAGCGGCGTCTCCAGCTTAAAAAGTCAGGCGGAAACTCCACTTTTTTTGTTCCTCTTCTTGGCTTTAGAAAAAATCAAAAAGAATCGTTGGAATGCTTCATAGCATTTTTAATGTGGACAAGAAGATTCACGTATCACGAGTTTAGGCTTGAGAAGAACTTTTTCAACCGGGGTATTGGCATCAGATAGTAAGTTGAGCATAGTGGATACAGTGCGCTGACATATTTGTTTAATCGGCTGATGAACGGTAGTAAGCGGTGTCTCCAGTACAGATGCATACAGCAAATCGTCGTATCCTGCAACAGATATATCTTGTGGAACCTTGATATGTCGCTCTTTCAAACATTTCAATACGCCCATAGCCATAAAATCATTAACCGTTAAGATGGCATCAGGACGAAATTGTGATAATACATGTTCCGTTGCCGAATATCCGCCTTGAAAAGTTACTTCATCGGCAACGATCCAACTGGATTGATGAGAAATACCAAGACTGCGATACGCGGAAAGGTATCCTTCCACCCGAAGGTTAGAAACCGGAACAGAACGGTTCCCGACTAAGTAGGCAATACGGTGATGGCCATTTTCTAACAGATATTTGGTAAGCTGATAAGCGCCATCGCTGAGATCTGTCATTACACAAGGGGCTTCTATATTGGGATAATATGAAGTGATAAAACAAATTGGGATATTTAGATTTTGTAATTTCTGATAATGAAAGGTGTCAGGTGTAGGGTTATGGGAAGGAACTGCAATTACTCCATCTACGTGCAGATCAATAAATTTTTGTATGATTCGTTTTTCTTCGGAAATACTCCCTCGTGAAATCCCCAGCACAATATCGTAGCCGTGATGTCCAAGTTCTTCCTGAATTACATCAATCATATTACCGAAAAAAGGATTCGTGATATCGGTTACGATCAAGCCTACTACATTGGTCTTTTTCCCGGTAAGAAATCGGGCATATCGATTAGGCTTATAGTTTAGTATTCTAGCTGCTTCTAAAACTCGCTGCCTGGTATCTTCGTTTACGCCAGGCTTCCCGTTTAATGCCATGGAAGCAGTTCCGATGGAAACATGGGCTGTACGAGCAACGTCTTTAATAGTAGATTCAGACATAAAGAACACCGGCTTTCTTGTGATTCAAAACGTTTCAAATAATTTATTATATAGTTTAACATAAAAGTAAAAATATTACAATAATATATCTACTATTTTGTTTAAATAATGTAAATATAAATCAAATAATGGTAAAAATCGACTCATTAATAATATAAAACGTTTTAGTCATAGTGAATAGAAAATACGGAATATACATTTTCCCGAGCTGACCAGACAGCGTACTGAGACAAAACCCGTAATATTTTCACCGCAATCATAGATTCTCCGGTCCTTTTCGGTATACACTAATTGGGGCGTAACCGAACGGATTATCTTATCGGCCGGACAATTCTGCCGGTAAAAATTGGTTTCCGGAGCAGGCACCTGACACGCAGGTTTCCATGCACTGTCGTCAAATCCTGACAGCATCCAGCCATCCTGTTTTTTACGCAGGTCGTGCAGTTCCCCAAAAAATAAGTTGTTTTCAAGGATCTCACTTTCCGACCATTTCATCTCAGAGTCACTGTAAAACTGCAAAGTTTGTCCGGCTTGATCTGTTATCAGCAGTTCAAAACAAAGCTTGGGAAAACCATAGTCTAAATCCCCCTCTTCGGTGCGTCTGACCTGATGATACCAGCCGTTTCCCAGCATCACCCCAATGGTATTGACTCCCTCGTTCAAATAAGAGGATACGTCATATTCCAAATAGTAGGTACGGTAGTTGGAAAGCTCATCCTGCAATGGATACAAAAGCCTTCTATTCTCTCTTTTCTCATAGTTCGTCCAAACGGGAACAAACAAGTCATCGCTGACCTTTTTTCCATTTAGATATAATTCAAAAAATCCCAATCCGCAAATTGAAATTTTAGCTTCCTTTACTGACCTAATTGAAAATTCACGGCGGAATATCGGAGCCGTACAGTTTTGATCGCCGGTAATCCAAATAACATTTTTAAAATCCATCGTCCTTCCTCCACCATCTTGATCTTTCTGAATCAATCTCACTATATGCCGACTATAAGAACAATCACACGGCAATGACTTTATGTCCTATTTTTTACTAAATTTACTAGAATCACAAATTATCCTAGGTCCGGGGATTGGAAGTTCAAATTTAATCACTTTTTTACTTTTGGATATCCCGTTTTGACAAAAAAGAGTAAACTGAATATTTCACGCTATGAGGGCCATCGATACGCTTTTGAGATCCACCAGTACACATAAGTGATCCACCATTGATCAGTTCATGCAATAGATCCGCCCCGATGCCGAGAGGCCAGGTTTTTACTTCAGCTATTCTTTTGTAGAATCTTTATTGGAGAAATAGTCTCCGATTCTATGAAAGGAGGCCGAAAACATGGCCAAAAAGATTAACGTGAAGCTGATACTGGAGCTTCGCAGTGCCGGGATGGGGCGGAATGCAATCGCCGCCAGCAGGCACATTTCAAAGAACTCTGTCGGTGATGTGTTCCACATCGCTGACAGGATGGGCATATCCTATGAGGACATCGCCCAGATGGATGAGGATACGGTTTACCGCAAGTTTTATCCGGACAAGTTTGCCCTGGAAAGCTTGTATGACAAGCCGGATTACGAGTATGTCCATCAGGAACTGAAACGTACGGGCGTGACGCTGAAGCTCCTTTGGCAGGAATACCAGGACAAATGCAGGGCGTCTGGCAACATTCCCATGGGATATACGAAATACTGCCAGGGCTACAGCGAATACACGATTGTAAACAAGCTTACGAACCACCTGGAACATAAGCCCGGCGTTGCTGTGGAGGTAGATTGGTCAGGGCCTACCATGACCTATGTCGACACTTCCACAGGGGAGATCGTAACCGTATACCTGTTTGTAGGGACACTGCCCTACAGCCAGTACTCCTACGTGGAACCCTGCCGGGACATGAAGATGGACAGCTTTATCCGCGCCCACATCCACATGTATGGGTTCTTCGGCGGGGTTGCCACGCGTCTTGTCTGCGATAACCTGAAGACGGGCGTTGTATCCCATCCCAGAGAAGGGGAAGTTGTCCTGACTGCGGATTATGAAGCCCTGGGCAGCCACTACCAGACAGCCATCATGCCGGCAGGCATCTGTAAACCCAAACAGAAAGCTTCCGTGGAAGGCACAGTGGGGAAGATTGCAACAGCGATCATCGCACGGCTGAGGAACGAGACTTTTTACAGCTTTGAGGATCTGAAAGCTGCCGTTGCAAAAAAGCTCTACGGCTTCAACCACGAGAGTTTCCAGAAACGTGAAGGGAGCCGCTATGACGCTTACCTGGATGAGAAGCCGTTCCTGCATCCACTGCCGTCTGTCCCTTATGAGATCGCCACGTGGGTCTATGGCAGGAAGGTAAACATCGACTACCATGTCGTCTTTGAGTATAACCGGTACTCTTGTCCTTACCAGTACGCCAGGAAGAGTGTTGACCTAAAGGTTACGGACAGCACCGTGGAGATCTACAGCGGTTCTGCTCGCATAGCCACGCATAACCGCTTCCCGGCTGGCCGGAGGAACCAGTATTCCACCCATCCGGAAGATATGCCGGATAAGTTCAAGTTTTCCCCATGGGATGATATCCGGATCAAAAACTGGGCACGATCCATCGGCGATTATACGGTACAGGCGATTGACCGTATCTTTGAGGGGGTTCCCATAAAAGAACAGGGCTATAACCCTGCGCTGGCCGTCCTGAGACTGAGCAACAAATACTCCGAAGCGCGCCTGGAAGCTGCCTGTGAGTTTGCCATCACCAGCGGGATTAAAAAGCCCCGTTACCACCATCTTAATTCAATCCTTGCATCCAATCAAGATGAGATTTACGTAGAGCGCAAAAAAGCAAATGCAAAGGACCATTCCCAGATGGGATACCTGAGGGGAAGCAGCTATTACGGAGGTGGCAGAGATGATCAATGAAGAGACCAGGCGCAAGCTGCGTGAAATTAATCTGGGCGAGGCAATCAAAGGGCTGGAGGTACAGCAGGCGGATCCTGCGACAATAGCCCTGCCCTTCGATGAAAGGATGCAGCGGCTGGTGGACTACATTTACCAGGAGAAATACAATGGGAAGATACAGCGGCTGATCAAGTCAGCAAAGCTCCGTTTTCCGCAGGCAAACCGGCAGGGAGTCATCTATGCCAGCCGCGGATTAAACAGGGAGCTCATTGAGAACCTGTTCAGTGGCCAGTACATCGGTTTGCACCAGAGCATCATCCTCCAGGGATTTACCGGTTCAGGGAAGACCTACCTGGCCTGTGCCCTGGGAAAAGAAGCCTGCCTGAACCATGTCAGGGTACGGTATGTCAGGCTGCCTGATCTGCTAATGGAGTATGGGGACTCCACCGTAGTTGCCGGGAATCAAAGGAAGCTGCTTGAACGTTACAGCCGGATACCTCTCCTGATACTGGATGAGTGGCTGGTGTCTGACATATCGGATGCGGAACTCTACTTCCTGTTTGAACTTATGGAAAGGCGCTCGGATACAACCTCTACCATCTTCTGTACACAATACCGCAAGGATGACTGGGTGAAACGTCTGGGCGAAGGAGTACGGGCAGAAGCGATTGTAGACCGTTACGCATACACAGCCTTCTGGATTGAAACTGGCAGCACCAATATGAGGGAATACTGTGCCAAGCATAAAAGGTAAAAAACACACCGGTGGATCCCAAAAGCGTATTGCTGGGTCTGAGAGAAAAATCAGTGGGTCTGAGCAAAGCTCAGACCCGGATCCCTTGGCGTGAAATAATCATAAACCCTGAAAACAACTTCAGTACTAGCTTTATGAAATAAAAAAGAGGTCCGAATTTGGATATCTCATTTTTTGAGTTCCCAATTCCGGCCCCTTTTCATCCAATTATTTGGGCAATTTTAAAACCTGCCCCGGATAAATCGTTTCACTGTTTAGATTATTAAGTTTCATAATCTCAGTATAACGACTACCGTATCCCAGTTTCGCTTTGGCTATTTTCCATAGTGTATCTCCACGTTTGACAGTATATTCCGTATAAGACATTTCTGGCTTAGAAAGACTTTCAGTTCCGGGAATCTTTAACTTCATACCAGGTGTAATATAGTCAGATGACAGGTTATTTAACTCTACAATCTCCGGATATCGTTTTCCTGCTCCCAAAAACCGTTCCGCTATTTTCCATAACGTATCCTCGGACTTCACTTCATAGATAAAATATTCCTGAGAAGGAGGTTTGACCTCGGGAGTAGATTCTTGAAAGGACAGATGATTTGCAGAAAGATATCCAATTTCTCCATTAGTAAGTTTGACCTGATAAACGTCCTTTTTATATTCCAATACTGAAACAGCTGTTCCGCCGGAAAGCGTTGCGACAACTTTGCCTTTTAAATTTGGGTTCTTGTAAACAGAAGCCTGTTTTATCTCTTGTTTGATCCATGCATTAACAAAGTCGTTTTCAGAAGGAGGAGTAACCGAATCGTCCGTATCAGGTGGAAGGGGGGAGGGATCAGTGGAAGCAGGTGGAAGTGTTCCGTCTACGCTAGTATTTTCTCCATCAATCCAGTCTTCATAATGCTCCCAGATAGAAGGATCCTCTTGCCCTAAAGACCAGGCACCAGCTCCCTTTAAATTATATTTTTCAATTAAGTTTAGTTTAGACTGATAGGACTGGTCATTTTCAAACCAGATAACATACCTTCCAGGCTGCAAGACAAAATCCCCACCAACAGTAAAGTGGCCGCTTGACTCAGTAACGGTAACTTCTGCTTTAACAGCTTGATTTTGCTCATCATAGGTGATTATTGACTCACAGTTTTCCAATATCTGTTGAATAGTTTTGGTACTAACCCCTTTTCCCGTAATCCGATTGCTGTCGAGTCCCCAAATACGGCCATAAAATGGAACCCCAACAACAATTTTATCCGGCGAGGTTTTACTCAAAGCATATTGAATAGACCGTTCCACGAAGTCGATACTAGCTACTGGACCGGCTGTGCCGCCTTCGTAATGTTCATCATATGCCATAATGAGAAGATGATCGGCATATTTTGCAAGTGCAGTATAATCATAGGAACCATGCCAGCCAGTCTGCCAATTATTCGGATTTGCCGCTACTGCAACAGAAATTTCTTTATGACTTGGGATTTTTTCACGCAAAAGCTTTACTAGCTGCGTATACTGATCTTTTTGTTCGTGGGTTACATTTTCAATATCTACATTAATCCCGTCTAAATCGTATTCTTCTATATACTCGGCAAGCTGTGTAGATAATGAATCGACGTCTTTTAAGGCATTCATTCCTGCAGTGCGGTTCCAATGGTTGCTTAAAAATGGAACAACCTTTATTCCCTTGTCGTGCATACTTTTAATAAAGAATGGGCTAAGATAATTTAACTTCAAACTGCCATCTTCACGCAGGTCAAAATAGCTGGGCGAGACAACATCTAAGGCATTGTTTGATTGGTCAACATATGCGATTTGCTGATGGTCGGTACCACCGTATAGATACCCCATTGTATAACGGTCTGTCGCTGCAAAAACATTTATAAACGCTGGGAAAGCCAGCGTGGTAACTAGCACACCGGAAACCAGAATCTTTACACTTTTTATTCTTAGGTTCTTAATATGCGAAAAAAGAGATTTTGGGAGTCTTTGTTTTTCCGCTCTAATGTCAAATTCTTCTGCAAATTCTACATCATACTTTTCATAATTGAGAATAAGGTCATAGGTTCCGTCTTGATTAGAAATCAATTTGATCGATGGATACAAGTAGATTCACCTTTCCTTTCTGAGTCTAAATGGCCATATTGATATTATCTGTTGCTAAATTGAAAATATTATATGAGAAGAAAAAAGAGAATATTTAAAAAGATGTATTTTAAAAAACACATCTTTTTCTTTCTTTTTAGCAGGAAACAGCAGGGCTTTAGATACTATAAGCATTTTCTCAGCTTTTTCCGCAGATGGTCTAACCTTGTATAGACAGCGCCCGCCGATAAATCAACCATCGGCACAGTCTCCTTTAAGGAATATCCCTGCATTTTCTGCAGGACAATTTGCAGGGCACGCTTATCCACCGTAAGCAATGCACGGTACAGGTTTTCGTCCTCGATTTCATTCAGTATATCCCAAACTGTATTGACCTCCATAGGCGTCTCCTGCATGGTGGTTTCCGCTATGTATTCCCCAATATCATTCAAGCGTGTGTAAAAACCGTCTGTCGGAATTAAATTCTTCCCTGTCAAAAGTGCGAATTTCATCAATCGTTTCTTCATCAACGCCGCACTTCCGTAAAATCTTTTCTTCTTTCTCTTTTCAGAGCCGCCATCTGCGCTCTGCCTTTCCGTGATTGTATGCCACTGTTCTTTACCTCCAATCTGAATTTTTTGAAAATCCAGATTGGCAGGCGCAGAGCGACACCCAACGCCAGAAACAGACTTGTCCTGTCTCTTGATAAAAAGCGACAAAAGAAAAACCGCAAAGACTGTCAGGCCATTGCGGCTATGAGAAGTAAAAGCTCTTTTATATAGATATTTGACATCTACTTTTAGCGCGTAAAAGAGCCATATCAGAACAAGGATTTTTTTAACAGGTTATCCTCGTTTCTGTCTGGTAATATGTAGAACGTCACATGAATTAGCGGCAGAATAGCAAATGAAGAAAGACGCAAAAAATCCCTCCAAACTCAAAACGGATTTGGAGGGAGCATTAGGGCATAGCAATACAGTCCGTCAAAACTCCGTTTTTTTATATGGCGGACTGATTATAGTTTCTCGTTTGCATTAGGACAGTAGAGAGGATAATTCTTCAATACGGTATCTTCTCTAATTCTGTCACGAGTTTTATTTTCGCATACAGGACATAGTACCCAGTGTATTTCCTGCATAATATTCCTCCTCCCTTTTTATATAGTTAAATCTTTTTCAAAAAGATCGAAAAAGTGCTGCCGTTTTCATCGGACGCCACCTTGATGTATCCTTTCTGCTTATTCACAATATCACGGGTAAGATATAAGCCGATCCCTACGCCGTCAACCCCCGCCGACTGCTTCCCACGGTAAAATCTGCCGAAGATTTTTGCCTGTTCTTCTTCGGGAATCCCAATTCCGTTATCGGATATATCCAGCCGCAGATAGGATGGGTATTCGGTGATTTTTAAACCCACGACGCCGCCGTCTGGCGTGTATTTCACAGCATTGTCAAGCACATTGGTAATGGCCTCCGCCGTCCAGTTAAAATCGAGCAGGGCCTCAAAGGTCTGTTCGCAGTCAAAGGTAATGATGATGTTTTTTTCCCTCGCCTTGGCATAAACCGTTTTTACCGCCTGCAAAACAATATCGTTCAGGCTGGTTCGTTCGGGTTTTAGACGGATAATGCCGCTTTCCAAACGGGACATTTTAATCAGGCTGTTTGTCAAAAAGGTCAGCTTTTCAAGGGATGTTTGCAGGGTGGCAATATATTCGCTTCTCTCCTCATCGGATAGCCCTGTATCACCGAGCAGCTGTGCAAAGGTATTCGCCGCCGCTACCGGCGTTTTGATTTGGTGGGAAATATCGGAAATCAAGGTCTTGATGCGTTCTTTTTCCTGTGCCAGCATTTGATTCTGCGCCGTCAAAATGTTGCGGAGTTTCAAAAGTTGGTGTTGCAAGCGTGCAGTCAAAGTATCCTCGGCTTCTGAAAAGACAGTCCGTTCCTGTTGTTCCACCAAAGCCTCAATGAGCAGCGTAATATCTTCTAACAGAGTATCATTATAGCGGTTGTACAGAAAGTCCAACAGAAACAACAACCCGCATAAAAGCACAAAAGCGGAAACGATAAAAAGCATACGGAAAAGGATGTCCTCCATAAAAAAGAACACACCGATAGATACCGCCGCTGTGGCAGTACCTACAATTAAAATTAGTTTTCTGTAAATTCCAAAATGCTTCATCGTCATTCTCCAAAAGTGTAGCCCATACCAAAAACCGTCACAATGTATTCTTGATTTTCATCATTCAGTTTCTGCCGCAGCCTCTTAATATTCACACGCACCGTATTGTCATCAACAAAGTTTCCGTCTATATCCCAAAGCTGTTCTAAAAGCATTGCCTTTGTAACAACCCTGCCCCTGTTTTCCATTAGATAAAGGAATAATTTGTATTCCGTTGAGGTCAAGTGTATTTCCTGCCCTTTCATCAAAACAAGGCATTTTTCTTTATCCACTTCCAAATCCCGGTATCGGACGCGGGCAGCTCCGCCGCCCGTCCGTTTTAAGACCGCCAGCACCTTTTTTCGCAAAACCTCAATGGGAAAGGGTTTAGAAATATAATCATCACAACCTGCCGAAAAGCCGGAAAGCATATCTTCCTCGGTGTCGTTGGCAGTCAGGAACAAAACAGGTGTTTCAGAAGTTTCACGGATTTTTTCACAAAGGGCAAGACCGCTGCCGTCGGGCAGGTTAATATCGAGCAGGAACAAATCATACTTTTGTTTTTGATATTGCTGTAAGGCTTCCAGATAACCATAGACTGCCGTAACCGTATGCTCGTCCTTTTTTAAGGCGATAGAAATTCCTTTGCTCAAAATTTTGTCGTCTTCAAGGAGAAAAATATTTGCCATAGTCGCAGAACACACCACCTTCCTCAATATATAGAGTTGCAGGAACAGGCGCAGCAACGCTGCCTCCGTCCCGCAAACTCACTTAGTTATCAAAATTGTGCAGTCGCTCAATGACCGTTTCATCAGAAGTCACCTTGTAAACAATGGCGGGAACACTCAAACAAATTACAAAGATTGCCGCAATCAAACCGATGACAAGCGCAACAGGATACTCAAACACCGCATAGTTTGCTATGTGGGGAACGGCGTCCGCTACCAGCAGCAAAAACGCATTGCCAAAAGTCATAATCAGCAGAGTAGAAATCAAAGCGTAAACACCGCCTTCCAAGGTCAGTATCTTCATAATCTGCTTTTTCGTTGTGCCGATGCTTTCCATAATGGCAAATTCATTTTTCCTTGCCACGACACCCGTCAGCATCACATTGACAAAGTTAATCAAGCCGATAACAATGAGCAGAATCGCCGCACCATTTCCTAACAGATTGACAGAATAGAACATCTGATTAAATTGTTCTTTCTGATTAATGGCAGATTTCATCTGCCATTCCGATGTGGTCAAGGTGCTGTTGATGGCCTGCAATTCGCCGTCAATCTGATCTAAGTCGTTAAAATCTTTAATATTCACACCGATTGCGGAAATGATCGGTTCTTTCGTCAGTCGTTCCATCCCCGCTTCGCTGACAAAGATGATATTCGGCACAATTTGAATGTCTTTGCGTCTTCCAATACTATCGGAAAGATTATTCCCATAATCGTCATAGTAAAAAGCTCCGCCGATTTTGAAATCGGTTGCCTTGCCGTCAGTGCTGTCGGCGGTCAGCGTCAGTGTTTCACCCACTAATGCGGCATTGGGCGCATTATATTCGGTATCTTTTCCTGCAATCGCTGTTTCGCCACGCTTGAATGCTTCCATGTCAATGGGCGTATCCGGATGCTTGGCATTGTATTCTTTCAGCGCCTTGTCATCGTCAAGCGTTGTGATATAGCAGCCGTACTCACCGGATTCAGCATACCCTTTCAGCGCCTCTATCATCTGTTCATAAGACTGCCCTTTGGACTTATATCTGCTGTCCTCATATTGGATTTTCATAAAGCCTTCCAAAGCGGTTTCATCAAAGTCAATGCCCGCCCAAACGGTCTTTTGAACATCCACATTTTCAATACCATTGACTTGCTTGATCTGTTCCACAAAATGTTCGTCAAACTGCGGTACTTCCTTGTTGGGCTGTTCGGGCTGTTCAAACTGGATATCGTTGTACTCAAAGTGATAATCCATATATTCTTTAATAAAGTTTTCGGCGGTCATACTTCTTATGACTCCGTTTACGCCTAAAATCATTGTGATACCCATAAACAAGGACATAAACACAAGGATCGCGCGCTTTCTGTCACGGAATACATTGTGGAACGCCATCATGTGCAGCTTTCCGCCGTTGGTGGAATTTCTGCTTTTCGTTTTCTTCGGCGCGAAGTTCTGGAATTTCAGCGCCTCCACAGGCGAAATCTTTGCCGCCGCTTTTGCCGGTGCATTGCAGGAAATCCAAACTGTTACCGCTGAAAAGAGGATGGACAGAATATAGATCGACGGGTGGAAGAACACCTCGGCCTCCATGATCGACTTGCCCTGTTCAAAGCCCTCATTCAAAACAAGGGGGACAATTCCAAAGGAAACGGCGGTAGCTAACACAATACCAATCGGAATACCAATACAGGCAAACTTGACCGCTTGATTTTTTACCAGCGACTTGATCTGTGCCTGTGTTGTACCCAATGTTTTCATCAAGCCGTAAAAACGGGTGTCCTTTGATATGGAGATATACAGGACATTGTAAATAAGGAGATACCCGCTGCCGATGATAAAGAATACCAAAAGGGCTACCATTGCGATAACTGAACTGCTTGATGATTTCATCGAAACCGCACCGCTGAAAGACTGGTTTTCGTTTAATTCCACATCTTTTTGAATACGGTGAAAATCATCGGGCATTTTATTCAGCGACAAAGAGAGGATGCCGTCCTGTGCCATTGTATAGCCTGCGTTTTTACAATACGCCTCGGAAACAAAGCCCATTCCCGTACCTGTATAGGAATGAAACCAGCCGCTTAATGTGAAAGTTTTTTCCTGCTGACCGTTTTTATTATAGTAGGACAGCGGAATTTCCATATTCAGTTTCGGTTCTGTAATACCGAGCTGTGAAAGGGCGTCTTCCGACAGCATGATTTCATTTTCGCTTGCGGGATATTTGCCCTCCAAATCCTTAATGGTTTCCTGATAGTGTTTTTCCCATTCAGTGGTGTCGTAATACTGGAGCGCAATGGAAAGCTCACGCCCCTCGTCGTTCTCCTCGGCAACTGAACCGACCATATACTGCGTACCGACGGTTTTGACATAATCCAAGTTCCGGATCTGCTGTTCCTGCTCTGCCGTTGGCATAGCAAGGGAAACATCGGCGGTCGTACCCGCAGTACGCACCTGCATTAACTTCATATTTTCCATATAGTTAATGCCCAAACTGAACACCGTGGTGATCATAAAGGTGGTGAGGACGATTGCAAACACCGCAAACAGATTACGGGTGCGGTTTGCTTTCATCATGCCTTTTTCCACTCGCTTGACTGCGCTTTTATTCCGGTTAGCGTGCATACTTCACACCTCCCGAAACGACCTTTCCGTCCTCAATGCGTATTGTGCGGTCTGCCATCTGAGCAATTTCCTCATTGTGGGTAATCATAATGGTAGTCTGGTGGAACTGGCGGCTGATAGCCTGCATCAGCAGAATAACATCCATACTCGTTTTGGAGTCCAGATTTCCAGTCGGCTCATCGGCAAGGATAATGGCGGGCTTGGTAGCCAATGCACGGGCAATCGCTACACGCTGCTGCTGACCGCCGGACAGATTATTCGGCATATTTTTGAGCTTCTTTTCCAGTCCAAGCGTATGAATGATCTGCCGAACAAACTCCGTATCGGCTTTCGCCCCGTCAATCTCGATAGGGTACACAATATTTTCGTACACATTAAGGACAGGGAGCAGATTGTAATTCTGAAAGACAAAGCCGATGTTTCTACGGCGGAAAATGGTTAATTCCTCGTCTTTCATTTTCAAAAGCTCTTTGCCCCGAATTGTGACGCTGCCGGAAGTGGGGCGGTCTAACCCGCCGATCATATTTAAGAGGGTGGATTTACCACTGCCCGATGTACCGACAACAGCGACAAATTCGCCCTCGTCCACGGAAATAGATACACCGTCCAAAGCGTGGACTTCATTTTCTCCACTTCCGTATATCTTTCGTAAGTTTTTCGTCTCCAATATTGCCATAGCTAAAACCTCCAAATTTGTTTTGTGATTTTAGTATAGCATTCACTTCTTACAATCTCATTACAAACTATACTGCAATCTCAAATATAATATAAATTATAGGCAGTTTGAAACAAATCATCAACAATCATCGCTAATAAGTCTTAATTAAAAATAATCTCCCTTGCACACGCCCGTATGTTATTCATTCTCTGCACCCATTCTAAGGCATTTTCCGCCTTTAACTGCTCTGTGGATACCCTGCGCCTATTTCATCTGCTCCGTAAGCCTTTCCATGCTCTCCTGTGACTGCCCGTCGATGTTGGCAAGGTAAGCGTTCAGCCTGCCGCTTGTGGGTAGGGTTATGTAGACGGCTCTGCGGTACTCTTTCAGATACCGCAAATGTTTTTGCCCCCATACGCCTATGGGCTTCGTTCTGGGTGGGTACTGTGAGGCAAGGAAGAATAATCCCCTTGCATTTCCTACCTGAGAAAGAGCAAGCGTGACCAGATCCCCGCTGTTGTTTCCGATCCCGTACAGGGCAGCCGACCAGAGGCTTTGGTTCTCCAGCTTTAAAAGTTTGGCAGGCTGCCGGTCTTGCTCCGGCGTAAATCTGTATTGCTCCGCCGCAGAGTTCGCCGGATCATTCGAAGATACTGCGGTTTGTTCATCCGAGACAGCCTTTTCTTTCGACTTCAGCCATAGGTCCTTCATAGCTGTCTTGGGAGCTTTGGCAGCGCTTTCTAACAGCTTCGGTTTTCTCCGGCTTTTGTTTAATATCCTTCACCAGATTCCTCCTAACAGATTATACGCTCCGAAGCGCCTCATCTGGTTTGGTAGTCATAAGCTGGTAAAGACGGGGGCTGTGCGGGAAGCTGTTTTCAAAAGGAACGATGTTCCCGGCGCACCGGATCAGTCCGCATCCGGCTAATACATTGGTGATATAACCGAGCTGTGTTTCTGAAATGTTTAATAGCTTCGCCAGTTCTTCCCGGTCAGTTGCGGATTGGTTCCGCAGGATTAAAAACTCTGAGTTGGCCAGCATGAGGCGGGCAGTGTCGGAACGGAGGAGCTCCTCCACATTCCGCGTCAGCCCTGTCACCAGTCCGTTGTATTTCCTAATCCGCTTCCACAGCTTGTAGAAAAAGTCAGCGCTGTACTAATTTGGGCGTAACCGAACGGATCCTTTTGTCGACCGGACAATTCTGCCGGTAAAAGCTGGTTTCCAGTGCAAGCACTTGACGCGCGAATTTTCAGGTATTATCGTCAAATTTTGAGAGCATCCAGCCATCCTGTTTTTTACGCAAGTCGTGCAGTTCCCCAAGAAATAAATTGTTTTCAAGGATCACACTTTCCGATCATTTCATCTCAGGAACACTGTAAAACCACGTCTCGTTTTTACAAAATGCGTAAGCCTAGAAAAGCGGCTTAAATACTGGGTTTATAACATAAAAAAGATACTGACTTGGATAATCTCATTTCTGAGTCCCAGATCGCGGCTGTTTTGTTGCCCGGTAAGGAAAAAGGCAGGGATGCGGCATTGAAACGCCGCATCCCTGCCTTTTTAAGATTTTCTAAAAATGATGTTAATTTCAGGAGGATCGTCAATTAAGTATCCTGCTATTCAGCCAGCAATTCGTTGGCAAAGTCGGCCGCACCTTTAATCCCTTCTTCTGGAGATAATTCATTCATCATGACCATCTGCATATTTTTATAAAGATAATCGTTGATCTTAAAGGAATTTTTTACTGGCTTTTCAGCGATCAACTGATGAGAATGGTTTTCGTACAGATCCTGGAATACAGGGTTATCGTGATATTCTTCATCTTTTGCAACCGGCGGGAAAGGAGTCAGTTCGGTATGGAATCTTTCCATGCTTTCGCCGCTGAGCATTTTGCGCATCAGTTCAACGGTCAGTTCTTTGTTTCTTGCCGCGGACATCAATACCAGGTAGTCCGCAACCATCATGGTTTTCGCTTCCTGTCCATTCACCTCCAGACCAAGGATGTAACCCCAGTCTACCGTATCGATTGTGGAAGCGCTGCTGGTTGCCGAAGAAACAAACGCTACTTTGGAAGCCTTAAACATATCGCCGACATCGGGACCAGTCATACCGGTGCAGTTTTCGGGCATAACTTTATGCGTATATACAAGATCCCAAAGGAACTGGGCTGTTTCTACCCCTGCTTCATTTCCAAAATCAGCCTTTGTACCGTCGTCAGAGAAAAGCTGTCCCCCGGCAGACAGTAAAAACGGGGTGAAAATTTCCTGCATACAGCCGTAAGCTTTGTCCCCCCAGCCCTGGGCGTAGCCCCACTGGTCGATCTCGCCATCGCCGTCTTTGTCGATCGTCAGCTTCTTGCAGGCTTCTACAAACTCATCCCGCGTTTTTGGCGGCTGCACACCCGCTTCTTCCAACAGGGTTTTGTTATACAAAATAACCCTTGGGTTTCCTACAATGATCGGAAGACCGTATTGCTTACCCTGAATAAATCCCTGCTCTAAGTAAAGGAAGTTGTCCCGGTCGGCGTCTGTTAAGTAAGGGCCAACATCCTCGATTCCATTTGTGTTGATGAATTCCAGCACCATATCCGCATACATATACCCTAAATCCGGGCCGTTTCCAGAGTTTACACCGGAAAGGTACTTATCCGGGTATGCTTCCCAGCCAATTATCTGGCATTCAACTTTCCCGCCGGTTTCCTCTGTGAATTCATCAAAGGTTTTCTGCCACACAGCTTTATCCAAAGAATCTTCCGTACCATATGGAGGCAGCCATACACGAACGTCTTTGATGGTGTTTTCTTCTTTAGACTGGCCGCTTTCATTTCCGCCAGTCTGTCCTTTTCCGCAAGCCGCCATACTGCACATCATTGCACCGGTTAGTAGCAAACAAAAAATAGTTTTCAAATGTTTTTTCATAGTAGCACACTCCTTTGTTTGTTTTTGATAAATAAATCAAACTTTATAATAAAATTATAGCTACTATTTACATTTTCGTAAACAAACCTTTTTTTATACCCTAACCGTTTTTATAGTAAAAGCAGCTTTTTAGCGGTTTTTTCCCTTAACAAAATTTGATTCAGCTATCATTTGGCGACATTGCCTCCCTGAATTTTCCCGGCGTTGTGCCCTCATAGCGTTTAAAAATCCGAATGAACGTAATATCACTGATATACCCAATGGATTCGGAAATTTGCAGCAAAGAAAGGTTGGTGTCGATCAGCATTTGTTTCGACTTTTCAATACGCAATTTGTTGATGTATTCCAGCACTCCGACCCCAAAACTCTTTTTGAACACCTTGGAAAGGTAGCTGTTATTCATAGAAAAGTGCTCTGACAATAGATTCAGACCAATATTCGGGTCGCAGAAGTTTTCATCAATATAATTTTTGATCATTACGATCTTCTTATCAAAATTGATCAAAATTTTCTCCTGCTTCATGCTTTTTAATTCTTCCAGCAGTTCCAGAACAGCCTTCTGCAGCTTGCCATTATCTGCGGCACCGCTGGCCAAACAGCGGTAATAATAATGATAGTTCATTCGTTCAAAGGAAACGGATGCTTCTTCCAACATCATAAAAGCGATAAACAGCGTCGCTTTGGCAGCTTCCTCGTTCCCTTCTTCATCAATACAAGAAAACAGGGCTGGGATCACCTCGATACAATTTTCGTAATCCTGCAATTTAATACAATTTACCACTTTTGCAAGCAGGTCAAGCGAATCGCTTTTTTTATACAGGAATTCTTTGGGAAGATCCGCGTAAACAAGCATTCCAGACCGTTCGCTGTTCGCTAAATATTTTAAACTGCTTTTTGCTTCGCTGTAAGAAATGGGGATCTGGGCGTATCCCTTGTAAACATTTCCGCAGCCAATTTGTAGCCCTGCCTGAAATTCCTGAATCAGGCAGGAAGAAAGTTCTGTTATAAAAGCGCGGCAATGTTGCATCTCTTCCTCTGTCTGGCTGATTATCATGCAATAGAAATCGTCCAGCACGCACAGCGTTGCCTGACAATATGTATTGGAGCACTTTTTCGCGGCATATTCTAACCGGCTTCGAAACTCCTCGATATTTTCATAAATCAAACTTTTATCTAAGGAATCAAAAATCAATACGCCAAAATAATCCCCGGCGAAATCCAGTTTATATTTTTGGATATTTGCGGCGAAAACCGCTTCTTCTTGAATATCGCCCTTTAACGCCTCTGCCAAAAAGGTATTGCACAGTTCTGTTTCCTGCCGGTTCAATTGATTGCTGAGCGTTTCGTTTTTATCAATCATGGATTGGATATTCGATTCGATATAAGAAAATGGGTTGTCAGAGATCACGGATTTTTCAGGATTTTCCTGCATCATTCCCACGATCCGGGAGAATGATTTCCGGTATTTTTTGGAAGAATAGACAGAAATAATAAGGTCTATTAAAAACACCAGCGCCACGCCGGCAAACATGACCTTATAAGAGGTAAAGAGCGCGCTCATCAATCCGTTTTGCTGCGTAATGGATAAATAATTGATATCCTGATAAGCCGAAGATCCATAATAAACGACATGATCTCCCACAACCTTCGCCGTGATATCATTCTGATCGTCTATCTTCGTCAAATCCACATGCTCTAAAAGTTCTTCATTGCCGGTAATCGTAATGACGCCCACCTCTTCATTTAAGATCGCGAAGCATTCCGAGGTGTTCGAGATCAGTTCGCCAATTAAATTATTGATCTTCTTCATATCTATTTTGATAATGATTACCGGCATTTTTTCCAAAGCGCTTGAATTTTTAAGCGTATAGTAGTAATAAACATCATTTATATGTCCGTCCAGACGTCCTGTATCGGTGAATATTTTAAAGGTAGAAACGGGTTGTTCCGCAAGCTGTTCTAAATACGACGCATAATAATCCGCATTATCCTGATGGTAAAGCCGGTAAAAACACCGGACGGTAAACGGTCCGCTGTCGCTGATCACCCGGTCGGAGTCCGGGTAGTAAACTCCTATTGTCTGAATGATCCCTGAAGAGGACTGGATCACACTGAGTTGATTCGCCAAAAGGACATCGTCTTTTATATTCAAAGAATCCGAAAGAGGGATCTGTTTGGAAAAATCCAACTCGTAAGCTAGTTGTTCGATTTCTAAAATATGGTTATCCACATAACTGTTTACAAAATCCACCATTGTGGCGTGCTTTTGGATCATATCATTGGTCAAAATCTTTTTAGTGGCATAGCCAGCAACGCCAGCTAAAGCCACGGTGATCAGCACCATAAAAATATAAGGATTGATAAATTTTGAAAACAATTTTTTCTTCCATTTCATTTTCTTAGAACCTTTCTTACCGAAGCGCTGATTTGATATTTACACTAAATATAATACCAAATAAATGCTATTTTTGTCAAATGAGCACATAATGATCAGCGAATCAAATTTGGTTAATTGCAAACCCGCCATATCCGCCTGATCTGTTAACCAATAAAAAATGGATTATTTACTTGGCAGGGCAAACCATATTACAATGATTTTAACAAAAGAAAACATCCGCCGCTGGCGGCTTTCTTTCCCAAAAAGCTGTTGAGCGGCTGTGTTTTCTTAAAAACGCCTAAAACAAATAGAAAGGGGTATTCCAAATGAAATCAAAACCAAAATCAGATCTGTCAGGATATCTTTATGTTTTGCCTGCAACTATTTTTATCCTGGTATTCGCCTTAATTCCCATTATTGTATGCTGTGTCTACAGCTTCCACAAATACAATCTTGTGCAGTCCATGGAATTTATTGGCGTTGAAAACTACGTCAGGATGGTCGATGACCCATATATCAAAGCCGCTTTAAAAAACACGCTGGTTTTCACGATCATCGTCGTTCCGCTGCAAACATTTCTGTCTATGCTGATCGCCGCCCTAATCGCCGCTCAAAAGCAGAATTGGTGGAACGGTTTTGTAAAAAGCGCCTTGTTTATCCCGGTCATTTCCTCTATGATCTTGGTCGGTACTTTGTGGCGTATTATCTACAATCCGGAAGTGGGGTTGTTAAACCAGTTTTTAAGTATCTTCAATCTTCCCACCCCTAACTGGCTGGGATCCAAGGATCTCGCCCTGCTCAGCGTCTGCGTCGTATCTATCTGGAAAAACGTTGGGTATTTTATGGTAATATACATAGCCGCCCTTATGGATATCCCGCGCGACCTTTACGAAGTCGCCCGTGTAGACGGAGCCAGCGGCATTCAGCAGTTTTTGCACATTACCCTGCCGATGCTCAAACCAATCACCTATCTTGTCATCACGCTGGGAACCATTTGGTCGTTCCAGGTATTTGACCTTGTATACGCCATGACAGGCGGCGGACCCGGCACTTCCACAGTAACGCTGGTTTCTACGATTTATAACGCGGCGTTCCGTGAATACAGAATGGGCTATGCTTGTGCGGCCGCCATGTTGCTATTTGTCATTATTTTGATTGTTTCGTTTATCCAGCGAAAATTCTTAAATCCAAAAGACGACATATAACAACTACTATTCCGATGACAGGAGGGACTAATTATGAAGCAAAGAATATCGAAACTTTTTATCAACCTGCTTTTTATAATCATGACGTTCACCGCGATCATTCCCTTTATCTATATGCTGTTTACCTCATTCAGGCAGGTTTATTCCCTGACGGACTTCAATTTTCAGTTAAGCGATTTTAACTTTGATAACTACCGGGCTGTTTTTACCAATATGCCTTTTTTGACATATTTTAAAAACAGTATGATCATTGTGATTTGTTCCTGCGCGCTGAATATTGCGGTCAGCGCCCTGGCCGGCTACGGTTTTGCCAAAAAACGCTTTAAAGGCAAAGATCTTCTGTTCTCGCTATTTTTAGCTACCATGATGATCCCCGGTCAGGTGACGATTATCCCGGTATTTACAATGTTTAATAAGCTGGGATTGCTTAACAGCTATGCTTCGTTAATTTTACCTAACGTAGGTGCGTTTGGCGTATTTATGATGAAACAGTTTATGGAAGGGATCCCCAATGAGTTGATTGAAGCCGCTAAAATTGACGGCTCCGGCGAAATAAGAACTTTCTTCAGCATCGTGATCCCCTTGGTAAAGCCGGTCATCATTTCTCTCACGACGTTTACCTTTATCACTGTATGGAACGACTTTATCTGGCCTTTGGTAGTTGTTAGTACAGACGACATGACAACGCTGACATTGGGACTGTCTACTTTACAGGGGCTATACCTAACGAATTACGGGTTAGTCATGGCCGGTGCCACATTAACGTTTATCGTCCCGTTTACTTTGTACATCTTCTTGCAGAAGCAGTTTGTGGAAGGGATCGCGCTCAGCGGAATCAAAGGATAAAGCCTGCTAAAATGTAAAGAAATATAAAAATATAAATTCTGTCCATTTTACTACATAAGGAGCTGTTTATATGTTAGAAAAAACTGACTTTCAATTTATATTCCCGGTCGATGGGGATGTTTTATTTAGTATTGCAGATGGGAAAGTAATTGATAATAAGCTTTTCACCAAAGTTACTGTTCAGGCTCCAAATTTAAGCAATATCAAAATCAATGGGGTGCCGGCAAAAGAAGATCACGGAATCTTTACTGCAGAAATATTTCTGAATTCCTATCAAAACAAAATTCAACTGCTTGACGAAAATACAGGCTATACCGAAACCATTCAGGTGCTTTGGCTGAAAAATGGATATAAAACATATCGGATCTGCGTAGACGACGTAATCTGGTGTTTGGAAGACATTTATAAAAACAAATACCATTCCATTTTTGAAAACCCGTTTTTCAAGCTGTTCCAAGAACTACATCATCAATATCACAATCATGTCCAGATGCACGTTTATTATCAAAATGATGATAACAGCTTTAATCTTTCCATGTTCCCGGATATATATAAGCAGGAATTTATTGATAATTCTGACTGGTTGCAGCTCACATTCCATGCTTTTAAAAATGAGCCTGACAGACCCTACCGGCATGCTACTTATGACCAGGTTATCAAAGACGGCACCCTTGTGAACAACGAGATCCTCAGATTTGCAGGGAAAGAGGTCATGTGCCGCGCCACCGCAGAGCATTGGGCTGATTCCAACTTAGAAGCTACTAAGGGATTCCGCGACTTGGGATATCAGGTTTTACAGGCATATTTCATCTTTGATGAAAACGGAAATCCCGATGTTTCCTATTATTTGAACCCCGAACAAACAGAGCATGCGGCGGAACGGGATTTTTGGATCGATACCAAAGAAGATATTATCTTTTTAAAAGACGATATTGTGCTGGATTCTGTAAAATTAGAGGATATCGATGGTTATTTAGATCTCCGTTCTATCGAAAATCATAAACAGCAGTCGTTTTTAAATCTGCTGATCCACGAAGAATATTTTTATGAGCATTATTGCCTCTATCAGCCCGAATATCGTGAAAAGGTGTTTAAAGCCTGCCAGTGGGCTGTTGACCATGGGTATTCGCCTGCCAAGGTGGAAGATGTAATCTTCCAAAAGGGGGCATTTTAAAAGAAATGGGAGTGAATTTTTAATATGAAGCAGTTTCATTTTACTTTTGCAAATCAATTTTTACCAGCGTTAAAAGAATTGCAGGAAACGTATCGTTTTTCCATCTCAAAAGATGGGATCCCAGTCACTGTAATACAGCGTGATTCCTCTGAACTTGCGGTTTCTTTCCATTCCGATTCCGCAACGATCGTTTATAAAGAAAACATTCATTTTTTCCGGGGCTTTGGGCTGCTGCTGGAACATTTGGAAAACGGAGAGCAGGATTTTGAATATTCAGAAACCCCGCAGTTTTCCATGAACGGCGCTATGTTCGACGTTTCCCAAGGAAACGCCGTCATCACAGTAGAAACGTTGAAAAGCATCATTAGAAGTATGGCTGTCATGGGGCTTAATATGCTGATGGTTTACTGCGAAGACAGCTTTGAAGTTAAGAATCAGCCCTATTTTGGTTATATGCGTTCCAAATACAGTCAAGAGGAATTAAAAGAACTGGACACCTACGCAAGCTTGTTTGGGATCGAAATGATCCCCTGTGTGCAAACATTAGCGCATCTGACCGATACCTTAAGATGGGAATGTTTTCGGGATATTAAGGAAGACAGTTCCACACTGCTTGTAGGAGAAGAAAAAACCTACGCCTTTATCAGGGATATCTTAAAATCTGCATCAGCGCCCTTTCAAACAAAAAGGATCCATATCGGGATGGATGAAGCATGGCGGCTGGGGCTGGGAACTTATCTTGAAAAGCATGGCATAGTCCCTCCATACAAGATCATGAAAGAACACTTGTTAAAAGTCATGGAAATCGTGCGGAAACTTGGGTTGAAACCTATGATGTGGGGAGATATGTTTTTCCGCACGGCCGGAAAAGATTATTATGACCTTTCCAATGTGATCACAGAAGAAGTCATCCAAAGCGTTCCAAAAGATATGCAGGTGATCTACTGGGATTATTACCATGAAACACAGGACTATTATGAAACGATGCTGCAAAGGCATAAACTGCTTGGCGAAACTATTTTCGCAGGCGGAGTCTGGTCATGGTCAAGTTTTGGCGCCAATTATGGAAAAACCATTACAACCACCAATTTAGGCTTAAGCGCAGCCAAAAAGATGGGGATCAAACAGGTTTTTGCAACCATTTGGGGCGATAATGGGACTGAATGCAACCCATTGGCTACCATGGCGGGGCTTTCGCTTTTTGCAGAACACGGGTATCGGGAAAAAGTCGATATGAAGGAAGTCAAACAGCGGTTTCATTTTTGTACCGGCGGAAATTTTGATGATTTTGTCAACTTGAAATATTTTGACGAAGTGCCGAATTGTAAGGAAAACAATCCTGATGAATACAACACTTCTAAAATCCTGATGTGGCAGGATCTGCTGACCGGCCTTTATGATAAAAACATCGAAGGGCTCCCGTTGGATTCGCATTATAAAAAACTGGCGCGGGAGATGGGCAATGCCTCCGCAAGAAACGGAAGATTCAACCAGCTTTTCCAGTTTAACGCTTCCGTTGCTGATGTGCTTTCCATAAAATCAGAACTCGGTTTAAAACTCACTCGGGCATATCTGGAAAAAAACACTGCTTTGCTGGAACAATTAAAGGAAGCTACACTTCCTGAACTTTTCACAAAGGTGGTAAACCTCAGAAAACTGCACCGGGCATTGTGGATGTCCACCTGTAAGCCAATCGGTTTCGATATTATTGATATGCGTTACGGCGCCCTTTTAGCACGGATCACATCAGCAAAGGAGACCCTTTCTGATTACCTAAACGGGACGATCGACAAAATAGAAGAGTTGGAACAGGAACGGCTTCCTTACAGCGGAAGCAGCGAAGAGGGCATTTATAATAACTGCTACGGTGATATTGTTTCCGCCAGCAGGATTGCCCCCCGCGCTTAACAACAATCTTCCTACGCAGATGATATGAGAACAAAGGAGTATTTTTATGTTGAAAGTTATGGAAAAGGAGATCGATTTAGCAGCCAGTCCGATCCTGCTGGAAGATGATTTTTCAAATCCGTCCTTAAGCGAAAACTGGGATTTGGAGCACTCCACAGGAGAATGGTGGGTCGAGGACGGCTGGCTTACCGGACGTCACCGTGGCAATTCAGGGGGATTGCTTTACTCTAAAAAAGGGTATCCCGGAAATGTCCTGCTTGATTTTGAGGCAAGAACCGTCCCTCCCTGTGATAATGATTTGAATTTCACCTGGTGTTCCGAAGGCTGGGATTATCATGCAAACGACGCCGGGATCGGTTACATTGCTGGACTAAACGGCTGGTGGGAAAAGAAAGCGGGAATTGAACATTACCCTGAATGCAAAATGCGTTCTACAACCACCCTTTTTACTTTGGTGCCTGGGCAGACTTATCATATCCAGGCAGGCAGTATTGATGGCTTGTGCTTCATCTTTGTAGACGGAAAATTGGTGATTGAAGCGTCAGACCCAGACCCAATTGATTCCAATCGCTTTAACCGTGTAGGATTCGGCACCTATGCCAGCTTTATCCAGTACAGGAACTTCAAATTAAGGCAGATCTCGTGGAAACCGGTTGTAATGGAATACACCGTAGAATTTTAGCTGAAAAGGAAAATACTGCTATGAGAGTAATTGATTTAAGCGGAAAAATAAAGAAAGGGATTTGGCTTTATGGGGATGTTTATCCAGAGTTTCATCCCAGACGGATCCAAGTTGCGAAAAATACTTATTTCTGCGATGTGTTTGATGGATTTAGTTCCCACACAGGCACATATCTTGAAACCACCGCACATTTTAATGGATATGAGGGCAATCCATTATTGCAAGATATTGACATCAAGGAGCTTGTCGATATCCCCTGTTATGTTATCCATCTTGACCCATTGCGGTTTGGACGTCCAAACTCCCCCATTTCTGCCGCCGATCTAAAGCAAGCGGCAGGCGGAGCTGATTTTGCGCCAAATTCCGCGATTCTTTTCAGCTGCGGCTGGGAAAACTGGGATTCCGGCGATTTTCTTGACGATTCCCCCTATTTAACCAGATCGGCCATCCAATGGTTGTTATCATGGGAGCCAAAAATCATAGGATCGGATATTCCGGCGTGGCAGGGACCCGCCGAGGAGGATGTGTTTGAAATATTCTCCAAACACAACAGCCTTCTTTTGGCTCCTCTGGTAAACCTGAAAGACGCCCCAATAAGCGGAGGACGGCTGACTGTTTTGACGCCAAACCTCACGGATACCTGCTGTGCCCCCGCCAGAGCCGTGTTAACGGCGGAGGAATGACAAATCCTTCCCTTTTCATTCATCTGATTCAGAAAAAATTACTGTTATAAGACAACCATCAACAGAGGCGGTGGTTCTGTTAATTTCCCTTTCCCTTCAAGGCGGTTGATAACCTGCGTTTTGATTTCCAAGGGATGATTGCAATTATAAGAATGCGGAGGTCAATTTTATGAAAAACAGCATTAAAATGGGCGTTATCGGGCTAGGCGCTCGTGGAACAATGATTTTAAAAGACGTTCTGCTGCCAATGGAAGACGTAGAAGTGATCGCGGTTTGTGATGTATACGAAGATAGGATAAACGACGCCATTGCTATGACGAAAGAGCACAACCACAATCTGCCTTTAGGTTTTGCGGATTATAGGGAACTTTTAAAGATTCAGGATTTAGAGGCGGTATATATCGCTACTTCCTGGCAAACACACTTTGAAATTGCCGCCGCCGCTTTGGAAGCGGGAGTTCCGGTCGCCTGTGATGTAGGCGGAGCTTTTTCACTAAATGAAATATGGAAGCTTGTGCGCACCTATGAAAATACCAAAACCCCCTGCATGTTTATGGAAAACTGCTGCTATGGCAGAGATGAGATGATGCTGATGAATATGCGGAAAAAAGGAGTGTTCGGCGAGATCGTACACTGTGCAGGCGGATACCACCATGACCTGAGAAACGAAGTTTCATTTGGCCGTGAAAACAGGCATTACCGCTTGGATAACTACCTGCACCGCAACTGCGAAAATTACCCCACCCATGAAATCGGCCCGATCGCACGGCTTCTTGATATCAATCGTGGCAACGCTATGGTTTCGCTTACTTCCACCTCGTCAAAATCAGCGGGTCTGCACCAATATATATTAGAACACAAAGCTGAGGATCAGGCATTGCGAAACGCTTATTTCGCTCAGGGAGATGTGGTTACTACCGTAATTCGATGCGCCAATGGGGAAACTATCACCATCACCCTTGATACTACGCTTCCCGGCGCTTATTCCAGGGGGCTTATTGTAAAGGGTACCAAAGCCATGTTCATGGAAGACAACCGTTCGCTGTTTATAGACGGAGTCCATACAGAATTTGAGTGGAAGTGGCACGAACAATATCAAAACATAGAACAATACCGTAAGGAATATGAACATCCGTTATGGAATTCTTTTTTAAACGACGGGGTAAAAGGCGGACACGGCGGAATGGATTGGCTAGTCTTCCAAGATTTTATTGACGCCTTAAAAAACAAAAAATCGATGCCAATCGACGTATATGACATGGCTTCTTGGTCAGTTATTTCTTTGCTGTCGGAACAATCCATCGCCCTAGGCAGCCAGCCCGTAGCTTTCCCTGATTTTACGGACGGAAAATGGATCACTAGAAAACCAGTTGACAGATAATACGCAACAAAGACGCTGTACACAAAAAAATCAAGGTGTTTCTAACGCAGCCAGTCGTAATTTGTTAAAATGTACTTGAGAAAGCAGGCACATGACAGAGCACGTGAAGGTAAGTAGGCTCAACCTTTGTGTTGGACTGAATAATTATGTGTGCCGGACGCTCTTTCAATCATCAATGAGTAGGGCAAGAACCCTGTAACCTTATCTTTGGAGAGACGGACTTCAGTGAGCGTCCAAGCGCACTGTTCATCCACCGGACGGTGCGCACTGCCTGTTCCCTCAAAATTTTTTTAAGGAGATGTGTTATGCTTAAAATTGTTTACCGCATCTGCTAGGGATGTGTCCACAAGTCCTTCGTCGTAGCCTGTATTGCCTCTACCAGTGAGCAGGGAGTGACAACCTACAAGAGCAAGCGGTTTTCCACCTTTACCGGAGATTTGCGGCGGTGTGCAGCTTGGCTGGCCGAAAACAACTGCAAAGATGTGTGTATGGAATCCACCGGGAAGTATTGGATCCCCATCTACAACATTCTAGAGCACACCTGCAACATTGTTCTCGCTCACCCTAAGTATGTGAAAGCTATGCGGGGCAAAAAACGGACAAGCGAGACGCTAAATGGATTGCTGATATCTTCAAACATGATCTTGTCACCGGGAGCTTCATCTCTCCTGCGGATATTCGCCAGCTTCGGGACTTGGTTCGTTACCGTTGCAAACTTACCAGCTTTGCCATCGGCTAGAAAAACCGGGCGCAAAACTGTCTGACGGTCTCCAATTTCAAACTGGATAATGTGTTCTCAGATGTGTTCGGCAAGGCAGCCTCCGCAATCACTGCCCGTATTCTGGAAAATCCAACGGAGAAAATTACGGATGTTTCTGGTTTCCGAACCAAAGGCATGAAAGCGACCAATGAACAGGTGCTTGCCGCTGTGGACGGAGTGATGTGTGAAGAACAGGCTGAAAAGTTTCGCATCAACTGTTCCCACATGGACAGCCTTGAACTGTGCAAACTCAATCTGGAATCCCTGATTCTGTCTGTTGCTGAGAAGTACCTCCCCCAACTGGGTCTTGTTATGACGGCTCCGGGCATCCAATCCTTTGCCGCAATCGGCATTATCTCTGAAATCGGAGTGGATATGTCCGTGTTTCCTACCTCGAAGCATCTTTGCTCTTGGGCTGGGATTACGTTGTAGAACAACGAAAGTGCCGGGAAGAAGAAAAATCAGCCGAGCCGGTGCCTACATCAAACCGTTGTCGTTCAGTGCGCTCTTTGTGCCATTTGTGTCAAGCAGTTCCCGGAAGTACGTAATCGCTATCTTGCCCTCAAAAAGTGCAGAGGACACAAGAAAGCCATTATTGCCATCGCCAGAATGCTGCTCACGGCTATCTATAACATGCTCAAGAAGAACGAGCCTTACACCGCAAGGGCGAACAGCCACCCGCACATTGAGAAGTTTCCGTGGAAGAAGCCATCTTCATTCTACAACGGCAAGGTTATTTAGTGACTGCTCCACTAACATCTTAGACCTTAAGCATATCTTCATTTTTGCCTGCTTTTAGGGGGCTTGGTTTTGTGCGCCTTTTTTTGGAATAGTACTTAGATTACAATGTTTCAATCGTTTCCTCATCCTTTCTGTTTGATTGTCGAAAATTGCTTATGTTTAAACAACAGTGTGAAAAAGCACGGTTTTGCACAGCAAAATACAGATCCTGCGGTATGATCTGTAAGTGATTCTTCAGGAAGATATGGCGTAAGCCCATATTCTTCTTCCCAGCTAGTAAGATATCAGGGGAGAGCGTCTGAGAGAGGTGGAAAGCAGGTCTCTGCCGCAAAAAACCTCTCTCCGTATCGGAGAGAGGTTTAAAAAAGGGCGCACTGACCCCATGTGATTTGAGGATTTAAAAGCCTTCCTTTGTGAAGAGATCTGTCAATCTATCTATGAAACTGCCGGAAACTTCTACACTTCTGACAGTAGAAAAAAGAGTAAAAACGCAAAAAAGCGGAGCCTCGGGCCTGATTTTTCAGGCCCGAGGCTCCGCTTTCTCGCTATTTGATTCGGTTTTATTTTTAGGCCTCCACGGTAAAATGGTTTTTGGGATTTTGCTTTAAAAAGCCCCAAAAACCGCATGAATACTAAGAAAGATGGAGTGACATTTTTTTCGTCACTCCATCATGGTGCTGGTGACCGGACTTGAACCGGTACGGTATTGCTACCGAGGGATTTTAAGTCCCTTGCGTCTGCCTGTTCCGCCACACCAGCGACATTGGTTATCCAACCGAATGCTTATATATAATACTACATTTGACGGCGTTTGTCAAGATAAAAATCACTGGCCTAACCAAAATCCTTTGCCTGCAAAAACCGTATGTAACATAAAAGGAAGCCGGGGAATCCCGGCTTCCTTTTATGCTTTTACTTTGCTTATGATCTTGTCAAAGTAACGTTTTTTATAATCATCCATATAGTATGCATAGTCGTTAAAATCGCCTTCATGCATCCGGCGGATATATTCATGCCGGTTAATCAAGTCCCCGCCCTGTTGATAGCCAATAATATAAACTGCAACATTAGAGCAGTGATCGGAGATCCGTTCCATGTTGGAAAGCACTTCTAAGAACGCAAGACCACCGTCAATGGTGCACTTGCCTTTTTTCAAGCGTTCAATATGTTTTGCCTTTAGAACGTCCTGAATCATGTCAATCGTTTCTTCCAGTGGTTCCACATGGATCGCGGTGGTAATATCATTGTCGCGGAAACTCTTAATGGCCATTTCAATGATCTCACTGACTGCAGCATGCAGTACTTTTAATTCTTCCATAGCCTTGGCTGAGATCTTCGCTTCTTTTTCTTCGATCGCCTCTGCACATTCTACAATATTGATAGTATAATCCCCAATTCGCTCAAATTCGGGAATCATACGCAAAATATTGCTCATCATTTTATTTTCGCTGTCTGTCAGCTCATGATCCGACATTTTCACAATGTAGTTATTCAGCCGGTCCTCCATCTTATCAATGGATTCTTCCCGCTGACGGATCTTGTCCGCTTTTTTCGCGTCATATTTTCCAAGAAGCGTAATACACTTTGTAAAATTCGTCTGTGCATATTCGCCCATTTTTAAAACAACATCCTTACATTGGTTCAACGCCAAAGACGGAGAAACTAAGAAACGGTCATCCAACGTATTGATCTCTGCAGAAGCTTCTATCCCATCTTCTTCATCTTGGGAACCATTGCGAATCGTAAGTACTGCGAGCTTTTCCAAAACACGAGTAAACGGCAGGAACAAAATCGTAACTACAATGTTAAACAACGTATGGACATTGGCAATCCCGCCCATACCGATAGACTCCGTCCAGAAAGAAAACGGCCAAAAAGCATTGATCGTATAAACGGCAATCAAAAAGACGATCGTCCCAATAATGTTAAAATACAGGTGTACCATTGCCGCCCGTTTTGCATTTTTCGAGGTCCCGATACTGGAGAGCAAGGACGTGACGCAGGTCCCGATATTCTGTCCCATAATGATGGGGAATGCCGCGGAATAACTAACTGCACCGGTAGAAGCCACTGCCTGCAAGATCCCCACAGAAGCAGAGGAACTTTGAATAATAGCAGTGACTCCCGCACCAACCAGAACGCCTAACAGCGGATTATTTCCCAAAGTCTGGAACAGGCTGTGGAACATTGGTGAATCACTCAACGGTTCTACTGCTTCGGTCATAATAAACATTCCCTGGAACAAAACCCCGAATCCCAGTAAGATCTCGGAAACGATCTTCACTTTTTTCTTTTTGGCTGTCATCAGCAGGACAACGCCAATGATCGCGATAAGCGGAGCCCAAAAGTTCGGTTTGATCATCTGGATGATCGTACTGGCGCTTCCGCTGGAATCCAGTTCTGCCAAACGCAGGATCTGCCCCGTTACCGTGGTCCCGATATTGGCGCCCATAATGATCCCCACCGCGGAATGAAGCTTTAGGATCCCTGCATTGACTAATCCCACTACAATCACCGTGGTTGCGGACGAGCTTTGGATCGCCGCCGTGACAACGGCCCCAAGCAGGACCCCTTTGATCACATTGCTTGTCAGTTTTTCCAAAATCTGTTCTAAGCGGCCACCGGAAAACTTCTCTAACCCGGCGGAGAGCATATGCATCCCAAACAAAAACAGAGCAAGTCCGCCCGCCATGGTCACAATCTGAAAAAATACGTCCATAATTTTTCCTCCATGTACCGTTACATACTGTTAATAAAATATCTCATAATGATTCATTTTATATTATAGCACTGTAAAATTATTTATGTAAAGGAGAGAAATGAAAAATCTATGTAAATTTTGCATGAACTTATGCAAAATTTAAGCACCTGCTAAAAACAGGCGCTTAGTTTCCATGTTTTATTCAGCTTGAAAATGAGTGGAATCTACCCCGCAAACCGGGCATGTGTATCCTTCCGGCAGACTATCCCCTTCATAGACATACCCGCACACATCACAAACATACCGTTTTGTTTGCTGTCTCACAATGACCGGAGTTTGTTTTTCAAAATGGCTGGAATCCACCCCGCAGACCGGACATACAAAGTCAGCCGGGAGTTCCTCCCCTTCATACACATAACCACAAACCTCACAAGCATACCGGGTAGGCTGTCCTGCTTCTGCCTGTGCCTCTTCCTTCTCAAAGTGGCTCGCATCTACCCCGCAGACCGGACATACAAAGTCAGCCGGGAGTTCCTCCCCTTCATACACGTAGCCGCACACATCGCAGGTGTAACGGGAAGTTACGGCGGCAGTTTCCGCCACATAGGTCGGGGCATTTTTCGGTGCTTTACCCTTTACTACCTTGTGGTAATAATCGTAGCTCATTGGATCTGTCTGCGTCCCCATAACGATGTCGTTTAAGCGTCCAAAGATCACAGAATGAGTCTCCATCTCCACATGGTCTATCACATCAAACACCAAAGAAATACAGGTATCCTCTTCCAGGATCGGCAGCCCATTTTCCAGCACGGAATAACGGATCCCTTCAAACTTATTGCGTTCCCGGCTGCTGAAAAAGCCAAAACTTGAGATGACAGACGGACTTGTCTGTTCTGACAGGATCGACAAAGCAAACACCTTACCATTTAAAATCAGATCGTGTGTTTTATTGTTTTTATTCATACTGATCGCGAAAATCGGATTTTCGCTGGTGATCTGCATGCAGGTATTGATGATACATCCTCCCTGCTGACCGCCATCTCTGGCCGTAACAACATACATTCCATAGGTGACATAGTGCAACAAACTGAGATCCATTGACATCGCAAACCGCTCCTTTTTTGACAGAAAATTCTGTTTTTCTTTAATTATACTCTTTTTGTATGTTATGTCAACTGAATTTTTCCTCTTTTATATCATATAAAAATTTGTTTCCCATGCAGGAATATAAGGGTGATGCCGCAGGTAAAACCGGTAATCCGGGTTCATTCGGCGGATCAATAGAGGAAGCTTAAACAAATCGCTGTTGCGGTGATAGGCGGATACCATAAGCCTCGGGCGATACCGCCGGATCGTTTGCTCACAGCCTAAAATACTTTTTTCCTCTGCGCCCTCCACATCAAATTTTATGACGCTGACAGAAGCGCCGCCCAGCAAATGATCGACCGAATCTACCTTCACCGGCTTTCCTTTTATCTGGTCTATCGAAGAATTTCTGCCTGCACGGGCCGAAAATAGAAGGGTATCTGTTCTATCATAGCTTCCTGCATTTACTGCCGTAATATTCGTCAATCCCATCGCCTCTGCCCGCTTTAATAGTTTCTGATAATTTTTGCGGTCCGGTTCCATGGCCCAAATCTGGCGGCAGGCGCCGCCGGCGGCCCGTACAAATTCTTCGACCGTGTCTCCGGTATACGCGCCCAGATCAACGTATACATCCTCCCTACCGGGGCAGATCAAAGAAGTGTAGACTTCTTCCATCGGAGAGGTCGCCTCCTTCAAGTAACACAGCTTCCCGCTGATTTTGTAATCCAAAATACTGCGCATCACCTTTTGGGAATGGGTATCCGCCAGCAGTTGATACACCTGGTCAAGTTCCTCTTCATGATTTTTCACGTACTCCAGATCAAACATACTGCCCGGCTCTTCACACCAGGAAGAAATCGGACCGTCCAGAATCACCGGAACATCCGGCGCCACCATCTCATATGCTTCACTTAATTGATATAAATAACTCAGCAGCGGCTCCCGAAAGGTCCCAAACGCCAGCACGATCACAAAATCCCGGTACAGCTCTTTGGTCTGGGAAAAAGAACGCACCGGATACCCCTCGAAAGAATGCCCGCGCACAAATTCATCACTGGCAAAGATCCCGGCCAGCGGGATCTCATACTTCTTCAGTGCAGCCATGATTTTTAGGGCGCCATCCCCCATTCCATACAGGACGACTGGTTTTTCTGTCTGTTTCAGCCGTTCCCAAACAGTTTGCTTTTCCCGCAGCAATTCCAGCATGTTAATCCTCCTGTAATGTGAGCCATTCTTCCATACACTCGTCAGCCTTTGCTTTCACTTCTTCCAGCCGGGCGCACATTTGGGCCAACCGTTCATAGTCGGAGGCAGCTTCCGGGCTGGCGATCCCCTGTTCCAGCTCCGTGGCCTCCTCTTCGTATTCGGCCATCTCCTTTTCCAGCTGGGCGATCCGGTTTCTGCGTTTGGCCTCTAAAGCCCGCTGCTGCTTGGAGCGGTAATATCCCTGCGCGCCTTTCTTTTCCGCCAGCAGCGTTTCCTGCCGGGATTCCTGCCCCGGCTGGCGGAGCTTGGATTTTTCCAGATAATAATCAAATCCTCCGTCATAGATCTGGATGCCCTGTTCTGTCATATCAATGATTTTCGTTGGGATCGTATTTAAAAAATACCGGTCATGGGAAACAAAGATCAAGGTGCCTTCAAATTCCCGCAAAGCTTTTTCCAAGGCCTCTTTACTTGCCAGATCTAAGTGGTTGGTCGGTTCGTCAAATAACAATGTGTTGCTGTGCTCGCTGACCATGATCGCAAAGCTTAGCCGGGCGCGTTCGCCCCCGCTGATGACATTGATCTTTTTATAAACATTTTCCCCTGTGATCAGCATCTGCCCTAGGATAGAACGCACCTTAAATTCAGGAAGATTGGGGAAGCGTTCCCAAAGCTCTTCCAGTACTGTGTTTTCAAAATTCAGATTTTGATTCTCCTGCTCATAAAAGGAGGTCGTCACGCCTTTTCCCCAGGTAACCTCCCCTATGCTTTGCGGGTTTAGCCCCAGTAGGGTTTTCAGCATGGTGGATTTCCCGATCCCATTGCGCCCGATCAGCGCAATCTTTTCACCGCGTTTGATCTCAAAGCTCAGCGGGCCGCACAGTTTTTTCTGTTCTCTTCCCACCCGAAGCACCAGATCGTCCGCAAACAGCACGTCGCGCCCGGAAGCACGGTCAAAGGTAAAGGAAAAATTCGGCGTTTTATCATATTCCTGCGGGGCCTCCAGAATCTCCATATTTTCCAGCTGATGCAGACGGCTTTTCGCACTGTTTGAGGTAGAAGCCCTTGCAATATTTTTCTCCGCATATTCCAACATGGAAGCGATCTTGTTCTGCTGCTGTTCGTATTCCTTTTTTTCTCTGGCGATCCGTTCGGCTTTAAGCTGTTTATACTTGGTGTAATTCCCCTGATAAGTGTAGACCCGGCTGTGGGATACCTCCCAGATCTTGCCCACCATTTTATCCAAAAAATACCGGTCATGGGAAACGACCAGCAACGCGCCTTTATATTCACTGAGATAATCCTCCAGCCACAGCAGGGTCTGGAAATCCAGGTGGTTGGTCGGTTCGTCCAAAATCAAAAGCCCCGGCTCCTCCAGCAAAAGCTTCGCCAGCGCCAAACGCGTTTTTTCACCGCCGGACAGGGTAGCAATATTGGTGCTGTAGGCCTTGTCCGCAAAGCCCATACCAGTGAGCACCGTTTTTATTTTTACGTCGATCTGGTATCCGTCCTTCGCCTCAAAATAAGCGGAAAGACGTCCATACTCCTCGGTCAGCTTCTGGTATTCTTCCGTTTCATGGCCGCAGGCCGCGATCCTGTGTTCTAAGTCCCGCAGCTGCGCCTCCACTTCCCGCAGGGAAGAAAATACGCTGAGCATCTCCGCGTAAATGGTATTTTCCCTGTCAAGCCCTGTGTTTTGGCGCAGATAACCGATCTGGATGCCTTTTTCTAAAAAAATATCACCGCTGTCAAAATCGGTATGCTCGGCAATCAAATTCAGCAAGGTCGTCTTTCCCGCGCCGTTTACCCCGATCAGGCCGATCCTGTCCCGGTCTTCGATGGTCAAATTGATCTCATTTAAAATAACGCGCTCTCCAAAGCTTTTGGTCACGTCTTTTATTGTCAAAACCATGTTCTTTCTCCTGTTTCTGGTTTGAAAATTCCTTTTATTTTCCTTTTTTATTTTATCTAAAAAACTGGGTTTTTACAAGTTTTTTGCGTAAAATAACTTTGATTTGAATGTGAAATGGGAGTTGTTATTGTGAAAGAACTGATTCGATTGTCGAATATTATCAAACGCTATCCCTCTGGGGAAAGCGAGATCCGCGCGTTGGATGGAGTCAGTCTTTCCATACAAAAGGGGGAATTTGTTGCTATCACCGGCACCTCCGGCTCTGGAAAATCCACTCTGATGAACCTGTTAGGCTGCTTGGACCTGCCCGCAGAAGGTCTTTACGAGTTAGATGGAACAGACGTATGCTCCCTGACCGATCGAGAGCTTTCTAAGATTCGCAACCAAAAAATCGGCTTTGTGTTTCAGGGTTTTAATTTGATCCCAAGCCTGAATGCTTTAGAAAATGTGGAGCTGCCCCTTACTTACCGTAATTTTAACAAACGCCGCCGGCGGGCACTGGCCCAAAAGGCGCTTTGTGCCGTTGGATTAGCGCACCGCATGAATCACACCCCAAGCCAAATGTCCGGCGGACAGCAGCAGCGTGTTGCCATTGCCCGCGCCCTAGCAGCCGATCCGGAAATGATCTTAGCCGATGAGCCGACCGGAAACCTTGATTTTGAATCCAGTCAAGAGGTTCTAACCCTATTGACCCGTCTTAATCAAAGCGGCAAAACAGTGATCCTGATCACGCATGATCCTTCTATCGCCGCCCGTACAAAACGGATGATCCAAATTCAAAACGGCAGGGTCACCTTTGACCAAAAAAGGAAAAGCTGATTGGGGCAATCAGCTTTTGGGTAAAAAAATAGAGCAAGAATATCCTGCTCTTCAAAAGAATGTATAAGAAAAAATTCAAAGAAATTATTAGCTTGTTTTTATGATACAACTCAAATCAAAAAGTGTCAACCACCCTAAAAGAAGTTCTATTATTCCCCTAAAAAGTTCCTTTTATTCTTCTAAAATCCTATACAGGATTCCTATTTATTGTAAAAAAATTGTGAAAAACCTCGAAACAGCCTGTGACAGGGTCCCTACAAAAGCTGCGACAGAATCGCGTTGGACACCAAAAAGCCTTTCGGCGTCATGGCGATCCGGCCATCGGTCTCTTCCATCAGCCCTGCCGTTACATAGCGCCGGCAGCTTTGCCAGATACGCCGAGCCTCTTCCGGGCAGCAGCGCAGCAATTCTTCCTGCCCTATACCTTTCCGCAGCCGGAACCGCAGCATCAAAAAATCCTCCCAAGCCTGCTTGGAGCACGCCTCTTCCAGCCGGTTCGTGCCGCCGGACTTCAGATATGCGTCAAGGTCTCTAGGATAATAAAAGCGTTTTCCCTGATAAAAGGAATGTGCAGATGGCCCGTATCCCAAATAGTCTTCGCTGTTCCAATACTTTAAATTGTGTTTGCTTTCCATCCCGGGCTTTGCAAAATTGGAGATCTCATATTGCATGAATCCCAGTTTTTCTAACTCCCGGCAAGCAGTTAAATATAGCTCGCAGGTCAAATCCTCGTCCGGAAGATCCTTTTCGATCCCAGACGCTGCAAACGGCGTACCTTCTTCGATCTTTAATAAGTAGGCGGACACATGCTGTATCCCCAGCCTGCTAAGAAACGCGATGCTCCCAAGAAGGCTTTCTATGGTCTGGTAAGGGACGCCCAGCATCAAATCTACCGACAGGTTTTCAAATCCCGCCTCTTTCGCCCACAGCACCGCCTGTTCCACCTGTTTGGTGGAATGCCGCCGTCCCAGCACCTGCTGTTCTTTAGGGTCCGCGGACTGCATCCCCAACGAAAGGCGGTTGATCCCCGCTTTCTTCCATGCAACCAGCTTTTGCGGGGTAACGGTGCAGGGGTTTGCTTCGATGGTGGTCTCCCCGGACAGGGAAAACTGCTCCTGCGCGGTTTTGATCACCTGCTCCAGCAGCGCCGGCTCTAGCAGGGATGGAGTCCCGCCGCCAAAATAAAGGGTATCTGCCTGTACGTTCTGTTCCCGATTTATGCTGTCGCAGACAGTTTTTATATACTGCCGGTGCATCTTGTCGGAAGCAGGCAGGGAATAAAAATCACAGTAGGGGCATTTAGCGGTGCAAAACGGGATGTGCACATAGATCCCAGTTTTATTTCCCATGGCCGCATTCCTCCGCCAAACGGTTGGCAAATGAGATCCATTCCTCAAACTTCATTTCTTCCGCCCGCACCGTCTTTTTGACGCCAAGCTCTTCCAGCACCCCGGAAACCACTGCTTTATTCAGCCCAAGCACCGTAGAAACCGGATTCACCAGCGTTTTCCGCCGCTGGGAAAAGCCTGCCTTTACCACACGGAACAAAAACCGTTCGTCTTTCACATCATGACAGGTTTCCGGCTTTACCTCCAGACGGATCACTGCGGAATCCACATTCGGCGCCGGCATAAAGCTGCCCCTGGAAACCGGGAAAAGCTGTTTCGGCTCGCTGTAATACCGCACCGCAAAAGTCACAGCCCCGCAGTCCCGGGTTCCCACCTGGGCGCACAGCCGGGCCGCCGCCTCCTTCTGCACCATAACGGTGATGGAACGGATCGGGAGCCGCTGTTCCAAAAGGGTCATGATGATCGGCGAGGTGATATAATATGGCAGATTGGCGCAGACGCAGACCTCCATCCCGTCAAACTTCTCCTTCAGCAGTGCGGGAAGATCCACCTTCATAATGTCCTCGTTAACGATCTCCACATTGTCGTATTCTGAAAGGGTTTCAGCAAGGATCGGCAGCAGACGGCCGTCAATCTCCACCGCCACAACCTTTTTGGCCCGTTTTGCCAGTTCATTGGTCAGTACGCCAATCCCTGTCCCGATCTCGATCGCGCCAAATTTCGGATCGCGCACGCCGTCCTCGGCAATGCGCGGACAAACGGAGGGATTGATCAGAAAATTCTGCCCCAACGCTTTTGAAAACTGAAACTGGTGCCGTGCCAAAACCTCTTTAATGACTGAAATATTACAAAGCTGTTCCATCGCTCTTTCTCCATTCCTTTTTCCTGCCTTTATTGTATCACAGAACGAACTGGAAAGCAAAATGAGGAAAGTTTCCGTATGGTTTGACAATTGTATTCCCCCGTCGAATCCTGTATAATAATAGCAGTGACAAAAAGGGGCGAATACCGGTTGAAACGGCAGGATAAGATCAATTATTATTTAGTCATCGCGCAAACGGTTGCCAAACGCTGTACCTGTCTGCGGCGCAGTTTCAGGGCGATCATTGTTAAAAACGACAGTATCCTTTCAACCGGATATGTCGGCTCGCCCCGCGGACGGAAAAATTGTTCCGATTTAGGATACTGCACCCGGGAACAGATGCTGGGCGCGACCTTATACCTTTGCGGCGCCGATCCCGTAACAGGGGAACTGGTTGCGGGAACCAATTCCTGCGTTATGTGCAAACGAATGATTCTCAATGCCGGCATCACTACCGTGATCGTGCGTGATACTGCTCAGGATTATCGTGTCATCAATACAGACCAATGGATCGAACATGACGATTCTTTGATCGGGCAGCGGGGATATTGACCAAAAGAGTTTCACTTATGTGACTGTATTTTTACCAGTCACATATTTTTGTTTTGCCATGGCAACCTAATACCAGCCGGCTCTTGACAAAGTACGGCCTTTGTGGTAAAATTCAAATGTACACAAAATTAGTCCACATTAAGTGTTCTTGATAAATAGGAGGAGGCTCATCAATGCAATTTAAAGAAGGCGCATGGACTCAGGAAATCAATACCCGCGATTTTATCGTAAAAAATTACACCCCCTATGACGGGGATGAAAGTTTCCTGACAGCTCCGACAGAACGCACCCGCAAGCTTTGGGAGGAAGTTTGCGACCTGATGAAGACAGAACGGGAACGAAACGGGGTCCTGGATATTTCTACCGACACCGTTTCTACCATTTCTTCCCACGATGCAGGATATATTGACAAAGATTTGGAAACCATCGTTGGTTTGCAGACAGACGCGCCGTTAAAGCGTGCCATTATGCCGTTCGGCGGTTACCGGATGGTGAAAAATTCCCTGGAGGCATACGGTTTTCAGGAGGACGAGCACGTAAAGGAGATCTTTAAATACCGAAAGACCCATAACGACGGGGTCTTTGACGCATATACCGACGAGATGAAGCTGGCCCGGCATACAGGCATCATCACCGGCCTGCCGGACGCTTACGGCCGTGGAAGGATCATTGGCGACTACCGCCGCGTTCCCCTTTACGGCGTCGATTATCTGATCGAACAGAAAAAGACCGCAAAAAAGGAAATGATCCTGGACATTATGGACAGCCCAACGATCCGCCTGCGGGAAGAAATTTCCGAGCAGATCCGCGCACTGGAAGAATTGAAAGTGATGGCTGCCAAATATGGGTATGACATTTCTGGCCCGGCACAAGATACCAAAGAAGCGATCCAGTGGCTGTATTTCGCGTATCTTGCCGCAGTAAAGGAACAGAACGGCGCCGCGATGAGCTTGGGCCGCACCTCTACTTTCTTAGACATTTACGCAGAACGCGATTTGAAAGAGGGACGTTATACCGAAGAACAAATTCAGGAATTTGTAGATCACTTCATCATGAAGCTGAGGATGGTCCGCTTTTTGAGAACGCCCGCCTATGACGAGCTGTTCTCCGGCGACCCGACTTGGGTGACAGAATCTATCGGCGGTATGTGCGTAGACGGCCGCCACATGGTAACCAAAATGAGCTACCGCTACCTGCACACCCTCACGAACCTTGGACCCGCCCCGGAACCAAATATGACCATTTTGTGGAACACCCGGCTTCCGGAAAACTTTAAGGATTACTGTGCCAAGATGTCCATTCAAACCTCGGCGATCCAGTATGAATCAGACAACATCATGCTGGAACAGTTCGGGGACGATTACGGCATCGCCTGTTGCGTTTCCCCGATGAAGATCGGGAAACAAATGCAGTTCTTCGGCGCGCGCTGCAACCTTGCAAAGGCGCTGTTATATGCGATCAACGGCGGGAAAGATGAACGGTACGGCACCCAGGTGGGCCCGTATATCGCGCCGCTGAAAAGCGATCGTCTGGAATATGCGGAGGTTGTCGGCCGGTTTGATTATATGTGCGAATGGCTTTCCAAGCTGTATATCAACACCCTGAACATCATCCACTACATGCACGACAAATACTGCTATGAAAAATTACAGATGGCCCTGCATGACGAAAAGGTGTTCCGCACCTCTGCGGGCGGGATCGCTGGCCTTTCTGTTGTCGTTGACTCCCTGTCGGCGATCAAATATGCCAAGGTAAAAGCTATCAAAAACGAAGACGGATTGATCACCGATTTTGAGATCGAGGGCGATTACCCCAAATTTGGGAACAACGACCCGCGTGCTGACGAGATCGCTGTGGAAGTGGTCAAAGAGTTTATGAAAAAGCTTTCCCGCCACACCACCTACCGGGACAGCGTGCCGACCATGTCTATACTGACGATCACCTCAAACGTAGTTTACGGCAAAAAGACCGGGAACACGCCGGACGGCCGCCGTGCCGGGGAACCGTTTGCGCCGGGTGCGAACCCAATGCATGGAAGAGATACCCACGGCTGTGTCGCTTCCCTGAAATCCGTTGCCAAGCTGCCGTTTAAATACGCACAGGACGGTATCTCCAATACTTTCTCCATCGTGCCGGGCGCTTTGGGCAAGACCGAAGCGGAACAGGTGAACAATCTGGTTTCCCTGATGGACGGCTACTTTGAAGATAACGGCTACCATTTAAACGTCAATGTTTTAAAACGGGAAGTCCTGCTGGATGCGATGGATCATCCGGAACTGTATCCGCAGCTGACCATCCGTGTTTCCGGTTATGCGGTCAACTTTATCAAGCTGACCCGGGAACAGCAGTTAGACGTCATCAGCCGGACATTCCACGAAAAATTCTAAACTACACCATTATAAATCGGGACAAGACCATTCTTGTCCCGATTCTTATAGGAGAATGATAATGGCAAACAACAATGATGTGATCGGATATATCCACTCTGTAGACAGCTTTGGCGCGGTAGACGGCCCCGGCATCCGTTTTGTGGTATTTTTGCAGGGATGCCCTCTGCGGTGCCTGTACTGCCACAACCCTGATTCCTGGAAATTCAAAGAGGGGCAAAAACGTTCCGCAAATGACCTCATGCAGGAAATACTGGGATATAAAAGCTATATCCGCCGGGGCGGCGTTACCCTGTCAGGCGGGGAGCCGTTCGCCCAGATGGAATTTGTAAAAGCGTTGCTTTCCCTGTGCCGGGAACATGGGATCCACACTGCGGTAGATACCTCCGGCGCGATCCCCTTGGAAGTATCCAAAGAAGGAATCGACCTTGCGGACATGCTTTTGCTGGATCTGAAAGCGATAGACCCACAAGAATGTCTTTCCCTGACCGGACAGGATAACCGTCACGCGCTGCAAACGCTTGCGTACTGCGAACAGACCGGAAAAAAGATATGGCTGCGCCATGTCTGCGTGCCGGGTTATACGCTGGACAGCGGCAAGCTGGCACAAATGGCCGATTATCTGAAATCTTTTCAGTGTGTCGACCGGGTGGAGCTGATCCCATTCCACCAAATGGGAAGCTACAAGTGGGAATACCTTGATACCCCTTACCGATTAGGAGCGGTGGAACCACCTTCCGCAGAAGAAATGGAGCAAGCTAAAGAGCTCTTCCGCACGCGAGGGTTAAATGCCGTATAGTGATTGACAGTATTTTTTTGCTTTGCTATAATAAAATTAAATCGGAGGGCTTTCGGTTCTGCTGATTCCAACAGGCCGAACGACTCAACTTTATGACGTCAGGCCGGATAAGATGATTGGAACATCCAACTTCTTACCCGGCTTTTTTATTTGGACAGAAAGGATGAAACAAGCCCATGCAGCAAAATGATTTGACGCAGGGGAGAATACTTCCCTCCCTTCTGCGCTTCGCGATCCCTTTTTTACTCGCCAACTTTGTACAGGCGCTTTATGGCGCAGTTGATACCGCAGTGGTAGGCTGGTTTTCCAACGATGCCGGGATCTCAGCCGTATCCATTGGTTCTCAGGTCATGCAGATCATTCAGGCGTTTATGGTAGGGCTTACCACCGGCGGAACGGTATTGATCGCACAGTACTGCGGCGGGCAGAAACGGCAGGATGTTTCCCAAACGATCAGCACCATGCTGCTGACCTTTACCGTATTCTCTTTGATACTGACCGGGGTGATGTTTCTGTCCTGTGATGGAATCCTGTTTTTATTACAGACGCCCAAAGAAGCCATGCAGATGGCGCGGGAATATGTGATGGTCTGCTCCGCCGGGATCCTGTTTCTGGTAATGTACAACGCGGTCAGCGCGGTTCTGCGCGGGACCGGGGATTCCAGACATCCGCTGATCTTTATCGCTATTGCCTGCGTTACCAACATGGTATTAGATGTACTGATGGTGGGGGGACTTGGCATGGGGCCGGCAGGGGCTGCTTTGGCAACGATTTGTTCCCAAGCGCTGAGCATGGTGGTTTCCCTGCTGTTTTTAAAACGCCAAACTCATTTGATAGACCTTCATTGGAAGAGGCTCCGCTTATCGGTCGAAAAGCTGAAGCTGGTTTTCCAGATCGGGTTCCCAATCTCCTTGCAGGATACGATGGTTCATATCTCTTTTTTAATTATCGCCGCCATTATTAACCACATGGGACTGATCGCCTCCGCGGCGGTTGGCATCGCCAATAAATTCGAGGGCTTTGCCATGCTGCCGGCGGCAGCCTTTTCCGGTGCCATTGCCACCTTTGCGGCGCAGAATATGGGGGCCGGCAAGCCGGAACGCGCGCAAAAAGGGCTTCATTGGAGTATTATTTCCGCCTTGCTTCCTGCCGTCCTGTTTTTCCTGTGGTCCCAGCTCCTGCCCGAAACGATCTTTGCCATCTTCAACGCTTCCCCAGAGGTCACTGAAGCGGGGGTATCTTACTTAAGAAGCTTCAGCATCGACTTTTTGCTGGTGGCTTTTGTGTTCAGCATGAACGGCTTCTGCAACGGCTGCGGCAAAACCACCTTTACCATGATCAATGGCATTGCTGCTACGATACTAATCCGTATCCCGGTATCCTATATTGTCATGACGCTAAACGGCGGCTTATTTGAGGTAGGGCTGGCGGCGCCTTTGGCTAGCTTTTTATCGATCGTAGTCGCTTTCTTTTACATCCGTACTGGAAAATGGAAAAATTTTAAGCTTTCTGAAAAAACACAATAAAAAAGGCACAGCTTAAAAGCTGTGCCTTTTTGACTACTCTAATACATATACATCAACGGTCTTTGCGCCGAACCGGCAACTTTCTTCATAGGTGTTAAAGAACAGGTCTACCAATACTCCGCTTCCATTGTGTACAAAGGCTCCGGTGTCCGCCACTTTGGAATAACCATAAACATAGCTTCCGCTTGGCGTACGGATATAGAGCTTTGTCCCTTTCGGGAACCGGCTTAAATCCATTGCCACACAGCCCGGGACCAGTTGGGTTGGACGGCCCAGCGCACTATAAGCAGTCGCCTTGCCGGTCACCTTATATTTGTAGTTCTTCGGAATGCCGTTTTCATCTAGTTGCAGGTCGCTGCTGTCGTATTTAAGCACGCTACCGCCCCAGGAAACCTTAGCGCGGTACTCGATCACCTTATCAACCGGCTCCTTGGAAACAGTTTCCTTGATCAAAGTAGTTTCTTTTTCCACGCCGTCCACAAACCGTGTCTGCTTGGTCAGGATCTTTTCCCCATTTCTCCCTGTTTGGGTCACAACTTCACGCTGGTTGCTGGGACAATCCTGATCCGGACGTTTTGTTTCAAAAGGAATCTCTTCTGTTTCTTCAAATGTTTTAAAGGTAACGCGATTGATCTGAATATTCATGTCAGCAACTGCCTGTTCTGTTAATGGAACATTGATCAAATCGTCTTCACTGTAGGTAACGCCCGCTTTTTTCAAAGCGTCTTTTACCGTTCCCTCTGCCATCACGACAGTCTGGGTTTCCCCGTCTGCGCTGACAGTCACGTTAAATGCGCGCTTCACAACAATGCTAGCTTCATTTTCACTATTAAATCCGGAAAACACACAAATATCATCTTTTCCTAAAGTGATCTTCTGCTCCTCCAGAATATCCTCCAGTTCGGAATATGGGGTGTACCGGTAATATACTTCATCTCCCTCATACACAGCGATGCGGTGGTCTGCAACAGTCAGTCCCGTACAGACAGCCAATGTCATTGTACCGATCAGTCCGATCGCCAAAACCTTGCTCATGGTACGTGACAGCCTTTTAGAGGCGACGCCCTTTACAAAACTCTGTGTATTTTCAGCAACAGCTGTCCCAATTTTGCTGAACTGGTCTGTAAGACCTTGATAAGCATTGGAAACAAACTGCTTTACCTGCTGTTCTTTTTTGGGGGGATCAAGCTTTTCCGTACCCTTGTTCTGCTCTTGTACGTCCATGTTTGATACCTCTTTCCCTGTCCCTTTTTCTGGAAAACGGAACAGTGTTTTGTTACTATTGTTACTCTTTTGTAATATTATACGGATTTCTTCCTGTTTTGTCAAGCGAAGCGATCCAATGATATATAGCATTATCACGAAAACAACAGGTATTTCTTCCTATTTTCCACAGATTCCAGACATAATTCTCGGTAATTTTTTCTCTTTTTTACCTAATGTTCCTCTCGCTTTGTATCTTTTTACAAATCAGTCTTTGTAAAAGATCATAATATTTCTGGATCATTTCTTATTTCCTCTCCCATATTATATACATATAGAAATATATTATAAAAATATACTATTAGTTTTATTATTATATCACATTCTTGATAGTGATAAAAAAATAATTACAAAATGTTATATTTTGTCAAACCAAATCATGATTTCCAAATAAAAATAAGACAGAGGAACGGCTGTCATTCCTCTGTCCATAAAAACATTTATTTGGATCCGGCTGGTTTTTTCATTGTCAAACCAATCCTTTTTCTCTTTACATCGACATCCAGCACCCAAACGGTGACAATGTCCCCCACGCTGACCACATCCAGCGGGTGTTTCACAAAACGGTCCGCCAGTTGGGAGATATGGACCAGGCCATCCTCATGGACACCAATATCTACAAACGCCCCAAAATCAATGACATTGCGGACTGTGCCTTTTAGTTCCATCCCCGGTTTCAGGTCCTTTAACTCCAGCACATCAGACCGCAGCAAGGGTTTTGGCAGCTCATCTCTTGGGTCGCGGCCAGGCTTCAAAAGCTCCGCAATAATGTCCTGCAATGTGGGAACTCCTATCCCCAAACGCTCCGACAGAGTTGAAAGCCCGATCTCAGATGCACGCTCTTTTAAATCCCCGATCTTTTGATCTGCTACATCGGACAGTTCAAAGGAGCATTCTTTCAAAAGGCCCTCAGCGGCCTGATAGGATTCTGGATGAACCCCTGTGTAATCCAGCACATTTTTTCCGCCCGGTATCCGCAGGAAGCCGGCGCATTGGGTAAATGCCTTAGCTCCTAATTTGGGGACTTTCATCAGTTCTTTCCGATTTTGGAACGCACCATTCTCTTCCCGGTAGGATACGATATTTTTTGCTACGGAAGCGTTAATCCCCGCTACCCGCGCCAGCAGGGGCTGGGAAGCGGTGTTCAGGTCTACCCCGACCGTATTCACGCATTGCTCTACCACTCCGCCAAGTGCGGCGTCCAGCTGTGCTTTTGGCATATCATGCTGATATTGGCCTACCCCGATTGCTTTTGGGTCGATCTTTACCAGTTCTGCTAATGGATCCTGCAAGCGCCGTGCAATGGATACCGCGCTTCTTAATGAAACATCGTAATCCGGGAATTCCTCTGCCGCCAGCTTAGACGCCGAATAAACAGATGCCCCCGCTTCTGACACCACCATATAAGAAACCGGCGTTGGAATCTCCCGGATCAGATCCGCCACAAAGGCTTCGCTTTCCCTGGAAGCCGTTCCGTTTCCGATAGAGATCACAGTGACATGATATTTTTCGATCAGCGCCTTTAATTTCCTTTTAGCCTCTTCCACCTTATTCTGTGGAGGAGTTGGATAAATGACAGTTGTTTCCAAAACCTTTCCTGTGCCGTCCACTACAGCGATTTTACAGCCGGTCCGGTAGGCTGGGTCTAAGCCTAAGGTGACACAATCCTTAACAGGGGGCTGCATCAAAAGCTTGCCCAAGTTTTCAGAGAATACGCGTATTGCCTGTTCATCAGCTTTTTCTGTCAGGTAGCTGCGGATCTCCCGCTCCAAAGACGGGAAAATCAACCGGGAGTAGCTGTCTTCACATGCCTGCAGCACCAGCCCGCTGGCCTCCCCTTTTCCAGTCACGAAACGGGAAGAGATCAGCCGCAGGGCAGGCCCTTCCTCCACGTCGATCCCGACCTTTAAAAAGCCTTCCCGTTCCCCGCGGTCTACCGCCAATACACGGTGTCCAGCGATCTTTAACACCGGCTCCGAATAGTCGTAATACATCGTATAAACACTCTCCGCCTCCGGGTCAACGGCTTTGGCAGAGAGCTTCCCCTGCCGCGTCATATGCGCGCGCAGTTCCTTGCGCAGGGCAGCGTCATCAGAAACCCGCTCTGCAATAATGTCCAAAGCCCCGGCAATAGCAGATTGGGCGTCTGGTACTTCTTCCGTAATAAATTTTTCAGCTTCTGCTGTCACATTTATTTTATGGTCCTGATGTACGATCAATTCTGCCAAAGGCTCCAATCCCTTTTCTTTTGCCACGGAAGCACGCGTTTTCCGTTTGGGTCGATATGGGCGGTATAAGTCGTCGACCTCGGTCATGGTGTTCGCCTGTCCAATCGCCTGAGCCAGTTCATCAGTCAGCTTGCCCTGGCCGTCGATTAAAGCGACCACCTCCTCTTTTCGTTTTTCCAGCCCCTGCAGGTAGGCAAGCCTTTCCGACAGTTCCCGCAACACCTGATCATCCAAAGACCCAGTCAGTTCTTTTCGGTAACGAGCAATAAAAGGGATGGTGTTTCCCTCGTCGATCAGCTTGATCGTGTTCTCTACCTGTTCTTTTCGCAGATGGAACTCTTCCTGTAAACGTTTTTGTATCTCCATAAATATCCTTTCTGAGAAAAAAGCGCTAGGCACAATGACCTAACGCTTTTTATCACACCTGTTTACCAATCTGTCGTGACTTCTTTGCCGTCAATCAGATTTTGAATTTCTTTCTCCAATTTATCCAGATATGCGCTCCGTCCTGTACGGTTAACAACTCCGTTAATCCCAAATACCATCTGCCGGCCGCCATCATTGTACATGCTGACGACATCAGGGTCAGAACCATCACGGTATTCAAAGGTGATCTTGACCGCAGGATCAGACAGTTGTTCTCCCAAATAGATCGCATTCAAACTCGGATTGAGGATCAACTGATACAACTGTTTAAAGTTATCAGTATCAACGGTTTTGCCATCGATCGACACAGATAAGTCATCATCTTCCCCGTCTAAAACATATTCATAGGTCTTATCCTGGAAACGGATTTTTACCTTGCTGACATCATCGATGTACGGCAGGATAGACAGACGGGAGATCAAATTATTAGGATCTACCGTTAAAGCAGCGACACTTTCCGCTTTTACCCGGTAAACAACATTGTTCTTGCCAAATGTCATGTAATAGGACTCGTCATCCGCCTTATCTCCAAAGGCCATATCCACACTTCGCCCATCGTATTCCAGATGGATCTTCGCAAACGGATCGTCCAACCCATATTTTTCTTTGACGGAATCAGCGTCCAACGCAACTGCTTCTTCTGCTTCCAAGCCAAACAGGGTCATGATCATTTCTTCATCCGCGCGCTGGGCATCCACATCACACTGGATCGGGGCAGTCATCATCAAACTGGAAGCATACATTTGCGTGTTATTTTCATCATCAGAAGCTTCCTGTTTCGGCTGCTGCTCCAATACGACCTTATAATCCAGATCTTTCCGTTCCAAGGTAAAGTTTTCAAGCGTCGGGTAGCTTTCCGCATCTTCCGTGTCAAATGAATTCAATAAAGTCAGATCCAGATAAATCAGCTCGGAGCCCAGCAGGCGTTCCCCATTGACAACTGTAATAATGTAAAGCGCGTCATCGCCCTCTGCCATGGCATAGTAGCCCGCCTCGTCCGGAGTCATATCCCCAACATAGACAGTGTGGGTATTCCCGTTTTCAAAGGTTGCCACCCCAGTTGCACCTGGCTTATCCAAACCATATTTCGCCTTGTCTTCTACTGTATCCAACAGTTTTTCCTTTGCCGACATCTGTGTATACCGGTCGGCTACATCTTCATACATTTCTGTATCGACCTTATAGTCATCCAGCGCAGGTACGCCCCACTTTTCTTCCCCAACCTTTTCCAAGGTATAGGTGCCGTGGCTGTTGGTAACTTCCAAAGTTTTCAGGCTGCCTTCCTCTTCCTCATACAGATATACCGATTCAGAAGAGGTCGTAGAATCTACCGAAGAAGTGTCTTCTTCCCCTTTCGGCTGAGTAAAAAGCAGTACCAGCATCGCAGCGATCAAAAGTACCAGCACAACTGCGCCGATGAGCAACGTTTTTTTCTTCTTGTTCATAGGTTATTTGTGCCTCCTGACGACCCAGATCACAATCCCCACGATCACACAGACGATCGGCAGCGCGAACATAAAGACGATGCTGAAGGTCATGTACTGGGACTGTGTGATGCTGAGTGCTTCCTGATCAAAGCTGACAGAAACGATGTTCAGGCTGTCTTCTTTTCCCATCAGCTTGTTGACCAGATTGACAGTGTACTCGTTATTATTGTAATTTGCACTGGCCAGTACCTGTGCATTAAACATCGTATCTCCGCCAAATACCAATACGTTGGAGGAAGTCGGGTCAGTGCCTTCATAACGGGTGCGCTGGCCTAAAATTGCCACTGGATGAGATTCCTGCGGCTGGGAGTTAACATCAAAGTCCTCATCAGGGTTGAGCGGTACTACAATGCTGGTTTCTGGAGTGGAGAGCAGCACTTTTGTAGTCGCATTACTGTATTCCTCCCATTTTGCGGAAAGCGGACGGGTATAATAGCTCAAGAACGGCAGATCAGGCTGTCTTAAGTCAGCGGTATAATCGGTATCTGTGTAATCCAGACCCATGATGTAGCCCTGCTGTCCATATACATTTTTCGTGTTGGTCTCATATGCAAGGCCATCACCGATCTCGATGCCCCATTCGCCTAAAAACTCTTCCAGATTTGGAAGATCCGGCTGATTGACAGATGCGATGTAGATCAAAGTTTTTCCAAATTTACCATCGTTGTCCAAAAAAGCATCCAGCTTCTTTAATTCTTCATTGGTGTAGTCGGTGGTCGGTGCATAGATAACCGCCATAGAAGCTTCCGGATCCAGTTCTTCTGTGGTAATGTTCTGCTCGGTCACCTCATAGTTGTTGGAATTGAGCAAAGAGGTAAAGCCGGAAATATCTGTTTCACTGTGCCCAGTCAGAAGAGAGGCCTTCAAAACTTCTTCATCTGTAACATACATCAGCGCAGAGGTCATGACCTGCTCCGCTTTGGAGGAGATCTTTGTATTCCCCTGTGAATCATACTGCTGGTCCAACAAGTCGGTCAAGCTGGCGATCACCTTAACGCGCTTGTCGCTTTTTACAATGATACTGTATTCAGACACATTGTAGCCTGCATATTCATTCGCAAATTCCGGTTCTTCCAGCAGGTTTACATATTCTACATTGATATGGGAATTCTGTTTCTCATAGGCTTCAATGATCTCCATCGCCTGCTTATAATACACCGTACTGGAGGCTATAGATTCCAGTGTGGAATGATCTGCACAGACATAAATATCCACGTCTGTCTTTACATTCTTTGCGTAATCTACCGATTCCTGAGTCAGCTGATAAATGTTATCCTCTGTCAGGTCAATATTCACCGGGAAACGGGCCAAAAGCAGGTTTGCGATCACGTTGATCACGATCACAAGCGCAATAAAACCAACGGTCAGAATCGTCGCCATAGAGCCATGTTTAAAGCGACGACTATTTAATATCTTTAATTTCTTCATCTCACTTCAACTCCTTAGCTCCAGCGTTTTCTTTCTAAAATACGGACCGTCAGGAAGTTGAAGATCACAACTACACTGAGGAAAAACAGGATATGGGTAAAGTCCAAAATCCCAGAGGTAAAGTCATTGTAACGCGTGGTGAAAGACAGCTGTTTGATCGCATCCCCCAACCAGCTGATCGGGATCAAAGAAGCAATGCTGTCGATCAGGAAAATAAAGAACATTGCTGCGAAACCACCGATCGCTGCGATCATCTGGCTTTCCGTCAGGGAAGAGATGAACATACCGATCGAGATCAGCGCAGCGCCCAGCAGAATGATCCCCAGCAGGTTCCCGAAAAAGATGTTCCACTGCGGGCTTGCCATGGCAGAAAGGATCAGGAAATAGATCACTGTGATCGCGATCCCGATCCCAAACAGCGCAAATGCCGCCAAAAATTTCCCCCATACGATCCCATTTAAGGAAACCGGGGCGGTCAGCAGTGCCTGATCCGTTTTCAGACGTTTGTCTTCACTCATCAGCCTCATCGTCAGCAGCGGGATCGTAAAGAGCATAATGCTGAACATGCTGGAAAATATGATAGAAATGTCATTGGTCATACTATACAGCACGCTGGAAAAGAACTGTCCTCCAAAGAAATAGAAGATCGCCAAATAAATATATCCCAGCGGCGCTCTGAAATAGGTCGCGAATTCGCGTCTTAAAATTGCGCTCATTCTTCGTCACCCCCGTCTTTTTCTTCAGAATCAGCTTTTTCTACCGGTTCTGTTTCAGGCTCCTCCACATTGACTGGAGCAACCAAAACCGTGTCGTCCATCCGGCCCTCTGTCAGCTGGAGGAAGATGTCTTCCAAGGTCAGTTCGCTGCTCTTTAAGCCCATAATCGGCCAGTTGCGCCCTGCCGCGCGCTTAAATACCTCACGGCGGATGTCAAATCCTTTCTCCGCTTCGATATTATACTCGTAAACACCCGGTTCGCGCATTCCCAATGCCTGCACTTCCGTCATTGCCGGGATCGAGCGCAGCATGGACAGAACATCTTTTTCCGGCCCGTCAATCCGAATCGTGTAGCGGATATCGTCCGACAATTTATTGGACAAGTTGCTTTCGGTATCGTCCGCCACCAGTTTGCCCTGGTTGATTACGATCACCCTGTCACAAACTGCCTGGATTTCCGGCAGGATATGGGAAGACAGAATTACCGTATGGCTTTCACTGAGTGATTTAATCAGGGTCCGGATCTCAATGATCTGTTTCGGGTCCAAGCCAACCGTCGGCTCGTCCAAAATCAGAACTTCCGGATTGCCAAGCAGTGCTTGTGCGATCCCCACACGCTGTTTGTACCCCTTTGACAGGTTGCGAATCAAACGCTTGCGCACATGGGAAATCTTTACAAGGCTGCAAATTTCACTGATGTGTGTTTTTTTACTTGCGCCTACTTTCACGCGTTTCAGGTCATACATAAAGTCCAGATATTCATCCACTGTCATATCAACATACAGCGGAGGCTGTTCCGGCAGATAACCTATCTTCTTTTTTGCTTCGGTCGGGTTTTCCAAAATATCAAACCCATCGATGATTGCCTGTCCCTCTGTTGCGGAAAGGTATCCTGTCAAAATATTCATGGTCGTGGATTTCCCCGCACCGTTCGGACCTAAAAAACCTAAAATCTCACCTTTGTTTACTGTAAAAGATACATTGTCAACTGCCATCTTGTTACCGTAACGCTTGGTCAGGTTTTTTATCTCGATCATCCGTTCTCCCTCCAATTTTCATTTTTTGCGTCCATTTTTCAAAGCAGCTTTGCCGCCGCCCCTTATCATACAGACAGGAAAACAGACGCCAAAACGGGCGTCTGTTGTTCCGAATCTAAAATAGACAAAACAACAATTATTAATATATCACATTTCATTCATATTTGCCACATTTTTTTATGAATGAATGTGAAAATATTGTGTTTTCCTATTCACAGTTTATTCATATTATTCCGCATGAGAAGAGAAACGGTACACTGTCGTATAGTTATAAACATCGCCCGCACGCAGGATCGGCGCACCGAAATGCTGCAAGTTAATGGCGTTTGGCACGCTTTGGGTTTCCAGGCAAAAGCCGCCGAACGGCTGGTAGCGCGCCCCATTTTTTCCTTCCACATCCTGAATGCCGTTCCCGGTGTAGAACTGCATAGCAGGCTGATTGGTATAAACTTCCATCTGGATCCCGCTCTGGTCGCCGATCACTTTGGCGCTCAGGGCCATCTGGCGTTCCTTCGTGCGCAGAATATAGTTTAAGTCATAACCGCCTGTATAGGAAAAGTCCGGGGTTTGGCGCAGGCGTTCCCCAATGGTATGGAATTCTGTAAAGTCATAAGGCGTGTCCTTGACAAAGCGCACTTCTCCGGTCGGGCAGTTGGTTTCATCGGTCGGGGTGTAAAAATCTGCCATCAGGCACACGCGGTGCCCTTCTACCGAGCCGCTGTCGTGCCCATTTAGGTTAAAATACGCATGGTTTGTCATGTTTACCAGAGTATCCGCATCAGTCTTTGCAAAATATTCTAGGATCAGCCCGTTGTCCGCCGCCAGAGAATACCGTACGCAAACCTGCAAATTCCCCGGAAGCCCCTGGTCTCCCGCCGGGCTGAACAGCGAGCATTCCAAAGACTGGCCGTGCTCTGTCTGTACAACAGCCGTATTCCACATCCGTTTGTCAAACCCGTTCGGTGCGCTGTGAAGGTTGTTTCCGCCCTCCCCAACTTCCATTTGGTAAGCTTGGCGGTTGATCTCGACCCGTCCGCCTTTGATCCGGTTCCCATTTCTTCCAATCAGAGCGCCAAAATAATTGCCCTGCCGCTGGTAGCCCTGCACATCGTCTTCTCCCAACAAAAGATCGCGGTACTGTCCTCCCTGATCCGGTATACGGATCGAAACCAGCGTTGCACCGTAATTGGAAACGTCTACTTCCGCTATGCCGTTTGTCAGCGTGTAGAGCGCGGCCTGCTGTCCGTCGTAGGTCAGTCCAAAGGGCCTGCTTGTAATACTTGTCATAAAAAACACTCCTTTATCATTGGTTTGGATTTTCCCTGCCTGTTGCCTCATACCAGGCATCCGGCATAAAGTGGTCGGGATGCTCTACAGCGCTTTGCGCCATTGCTGCACCGTCCTCGCCTTCTTCTAACCGTTTTGCTACGACCACAAAACGGGAATCCTCAAATTCATAGTCACAGGTAGATAATGTCAGCAGGTCGTCGCCGTAGGATACTGGGATGTCCGTCGTGATATAACTGCGGCGGGCCACCTCCTCCACATAGGCGTTAAATTTATCTTCCGAGCCTGCCTCAATAAAATTGTGGTATTCAAACATTTCCCCCTGCGACGGGTAGATGCCGGACATAAACGCCCCAATGATCACCCACTCCTGCTCGCCGTAAATGGTGTCGAATTGGATGACCGGGTGTTCCTTGTAGTAGTCCAGCTTTTTATATTTTAGCAAATCGCGGAAATAGGAGCCGTTTACCGCACTATGTCCATACACAACGGTGTTGTCCGAAAAGGCGTCCGGCCCAAACTGACAGCGGTAATCGGTGAATACCGTTCCCAACCGGTGGTATTCCCCATCCATATTCCGCCGCAGGTAAAAGTCGTTGTCCTTCCCTTGCACAACCGGATAGTCGATCTTGGTGCCATCAATGGTGATCCAGCCCCGGAAGTCCGGATGCTTGGCATAGATCGCCGCAAATTGATCCTCCGCACCCTCCGGCATAGCATCGATTTCTTCCTGCGTCGGGATCTGCTGGCGCATCTCCTGGATCTTCCCTACAAACTGGCTGGCGCTGTAATAATCATACAGCCAATAGCCTAAAACTGCCAAGGATACGATAAAAATCAGCGCAAACACAGCGATCAAGATATTATAGACGCGGTTCTTTTTCCGTCTTTCCTGTGTCATCACTACTTTTTTTTTACTCATAATATTCCTCGTAAATTTTAGGGTCCGTCAGCGTTAGCCGGACCATATTCATTGCGTTCAGGCAGGCTTGGGTGCGGTTGTAATCCCGCTCTTTCTGATTCCTTGCAAAATAGTAGTGGTGACACCAAACCTTTCCGCCATGCTCTACTGCAATGTATACTGTTCCCACCGGCTTTTCTGTCGTCCCGCCGGAAGGACCCGCGATCCCGGTCACTGCCACGTTAAAATCCGCGCCGCTTTTTTGAGCAAGGCCGCGCGCCATTTCCAGTGCACATTCCCGGCTGACAGCCCCAACTGTCTGCAGGGTCTGCTCCGATACCCCTAACAGATCCCGTTTGATCCGGTTGGCATAGGTCACTGTCCCCATTTCAAACACCTCAGACGAGCCAGGGACATCGGTGATCTGTTCTGCGATCATCCCGCCGGTGCAGCTTTCTGCTGTCGCTACCGTCTTCTTCTGCCGCTTCAGTTCCGCGACAAGCGCCTCGTTCAGTCCCGCGACGTCAATCCCATAAACCGTGTTTCCCAGCCGTTCCCGAAGCTGGCCTATCATCCCATCCACCAGCTCTTCCGCCTGCTGCTGATTGGGTGCTTTCGCTGTAACACGGATCAATACTTCTCCTGTTTTTGCATACAAGGCGACGGTCGGGTTTCCAGAGGTCACCAAGTCAACGATCTCTTCCTCCAACAGGGACTCCCCGATCCCAAACACCCGGACGTTTTTAGAAAAGATGATCCCATTCGTTTTCTGTTCCAGATAAGGCTTCACCCGCTGAAGAAACATCGGCTGCAATTCACGCGGTGGGCCGGGCAGCAACACTACGGTCTTCCCTTCCTTTTCCAGAATAAAGCCCGGGGCAGTCCCCCAGTCGTTTTGCAGGACGACAGCACCCTGGGGCACCATTGCCTGCTTTTTGTTGTTTTCGCTCATCCTTCTGCCGGAGCGGGCAAAATAACTGCGGATCCTTTCTCCGATCGCTTCATCATAATGGCACTCCAGCCCCATAAGCTGGCAGGCAGTTTCTTTGGTGATGTCATCCGTTGTTGGGCCAAGCCCCCCGGTCAGAAAAACAATATCGCTCCGGTTTAACGCATTTTCCAGCATTCCGGTAAAGCGCCGGTCATTGTCGCCTACTGCGGTGTGGTAATATACGTTGATGCCCATCCCGGCAAGCTCGCGGGAAAGGAATTGTGAGTGTGTGTTCAGAATATCCCCCAGCACGATCTCCGTGCCGACAGAAATAATTTCTGCGTTCATGGTAATTCCAGCTTTCTTTCTATAAATTATAGGGCGGCGATGGTTTTCACCTCAATACCTTGGATCGCCTCTTCTATCAAAGGCGCGAAATCAAAGGCCGCCTGTGACGCCCGCACCTGTTCCAGATTAGGGCGTGTTTTCGGATGCTTTGGCGTAAACACAGTACAGCAGTCCTCAAATGGAAGGATCGAGGTTTCAAAGGTCCCGATTTTGCGTGCGATCTCAATGATCTCATTCTTATCCATCCCAATCAATGGACGGAACACCGGCATGGTGCAGACCTCGTCGGTCGCCGCGATAGCCCCAATGGTCTGGCTTGCCACCTGTGCCAGGCTTTCCCCGGTGATCAGCGCTTTCAAATCATTTTCCTCGCTGACGCGGATGGCGATCTCCATCATCAGGCGGCGCATAATAATGGTGAAGAACTCTTCCGGGCAGTGAAGCTTGATCGCCTCCTGGATCTTAGTAAAGGGCACACAGTGAAAGGTGATCTTCCCTGCATACTGGCTAACGATCTCGCACAAGTCCTCTACTTTCTGCTGGGCGCGGTCGCTGGTGTAGGGCGGACTGACAAAATGGATCGCATGCAAAATAAGCCCCCGCTTCGCCATCATGTAAGCCGCCACCGGGCTGTCGATCCCGCCGGAGATCAACACCATCGCTTTCCCGGACGAACCCACCGGCATCCCGCCTGCTCCCGGCAGCTGTTTCGCATGGATATACGCGCCAAAATCCCGGACTTCGATCGTCACCGTCACTTCCGGATGATGGACGTCTACCTTCAGGTGCGGATAAGCCTCCAAAAGCACGCCGCCCAGCTCCTGCTGGATCTGCGGAGAGGTCAGCGGGAATTTTTTATCCGCCCGTTTTGCGGTCACCTTAAAGGTTTTCGCATAGGGCAGTACGTCTTTCATGTATTCCACCGCGTCTTTTTGGATACAAGAGAGCTCTTTCTCGGTGACCAGCGCGCGGGTAAAGGCGGCGATGCCAAATACCTTTTGCAGGTGCTCCACCGCTTCCTCAAAGTCGATATCGTCTTCTTTCGGCTCGATATACATGGTAGACTGCGCACGGGTCACTGAAAATTTCCCCACACCGCGCAGACGCCATTTGATATTCTTGACCAAGGTGTCTTCAAACGTCTTCCGGTTCAACCCCTTTAAGGCGATCTCCCCCAACTTTATCATAATCACTTCTTTTTTCATGTTCTGTCCTCTTCTATTTTAATTTCATCAGGGTCTGTGCGCCCTCTTTCAGCTTATCTGCAAAATAATCCAGATCTTCTTTTGTTGTCTGCGGGGAAAAGCTCAGCCGAAGCGCCGTATCGATCCGATCGTCCGCATATCCAAACGCCGAAAGCACATGGCTTTTTGCCCCCTTGGAGCAGGCCGACCCGCTGGATACATAAATCCCATACTGTTCCAGAAAATGGAGCATGACCTCGGAACGAACCCTTTTCACAGACAGGTTGACAATGTACGGCACGCAGTTCCCCTTTTCGTTAATGGAAACATCCTCGATCTGCGCCATACGGGACAACAAGTGTTCTTTCAATTTTTCGTAATGGGCAAGGTCTTGTTTCTGGTGTTCTGCAACCTGTTTTGCGGCGGCGTAAAATCCCGCGGCAAGAGGAACCGCTTCGGTCCCCACCCGGATGCCATCCTGCTGTCCTCCGCCGAAGAAAAGCGGTTTTACCCGCACCCCTTTGCGAAGGTATAACAACCCCACGCCCTTGGGCGCATAAATTTTATGCCCGCTCGCGCTCAAAAGGTCGATCTGGGAGCGTTTGAGCCGAAGCGGCTGTTTCAAAAAGCCCTGCACAGCGTCAACGTGAAACAGCACATTCGGGTTTTTCCGCTTTACTGCCTTTCCGATCTCCTCGACCGGCAATAACAGCCCGGTTTCATTGTTGACATACATTGCAGACACCAACACAGTGCGGTCGTCCACCGCCTCGTAAAAATCCATTGGGTCAAAGTTGCCATCCTCTCTGGGGAGGATCTTCACCACCTCATATCCCTGGCGTTCCAGCTCCCCGGCGCACGCCAGCACCGACGCATGTTCGACCGCCGTGGTAACGATCCGGTCCCCCCGGCGCTTGGCCGCGGCCGTGCCGCCTAAAATACTGATATTGTTTGATTCCGTCGCCCCTGAGGTGAAATAAATTTCCCCTTCCTCACAGGCAAGCAAGCGGGCAAGCCCTTTTTTTGCTTCTATTAAAAGCTTCTGCGCTTCCCAGCCCTTTTTATGTAAGCTCGCGGCGTTCCCGTACTCCTGCCGCATCGCGCGGAGCACAGCCTGCGCCGCTTCTTCGCACACCTGTGTTGTGGCGCTGTTGTCCAAGTAGACTTCCCGTTGTTCCAACCTTTGTCCAATTCCTTTCCTGCTAATTCCATATACATTGTTTATTATACAACATCTCCCCCGCCATTTCTATATTTTTTATGAATAAATTGCGGGAAAAAAGCAAAACTTCCTCGGTATATTTTTCCTGATAAAACACATAATAACAGGGAAATTGATTCTGGAGGTCTTTGTGATGCAAAAAACATTCTCCCGCCGCGGGATCGTACGCGTCGTTTCCTTTGCCGCTGCGCTGATCCTCGGCTTATCTTTTTTCTGTTACACAAACTTAAAGCGCGCCCAAAAAGCAGAGCTTCAGCTGGAATACCAATACCTGAAAAATATCGACGACCTGACCACCCACATGGATAATATCGACAACACCCTGTTAAAGCTTCTTTATTCTGGAAGCCCGACCACCATGACGCCTCTTGCCTCGAAGCTGTGGCGGGAAACCGGGTTTGCCAAAGAATGCCTGTCAAATCTCCCGGTCGGCTCCCTCCGGCTGGAAAACACCTATAAATTTTTATCGCAGGCCGGCGATTACACCGTCAGCCTTTCCCGCCAGCTTGCTGACGGAAACATGATTTCGGAAGAGGAACGTGAAAACCTGACCACCCTCAAAGGCTATACCCACAGCTTTTTGCAGGAGGTCCTTGCCGTGCAGGATGGCGTGCGTTCCGGTTCCCTTTCCTTTGAACGGGTCAAGGAGGATGTCAGTCAGACAAAGGACCAGGTCCAGACCGCTTCATTTACCGAAGGGTTCCAGGAATTTGAAGAAGGCTTTTCCTCCTACCCGACCCTGATCTATGACGGGCCGTTCTCCGACAACCTTCTGGAACGGGAGCCGGAAATGGTGAAGTCCGCGAAAGAGGTATCCCGCGAAGAGGCGAAATCCTCCGTTGCAAAATTACTGAAAATTTCTACAGACGAGTTAAAGGACGATTCGGACGAAGCGGGAAAAATGCCCTCCTACTGTTTTTATTCGGACAACCTGAATGTTGCCGTCACCAAACAGGGCGGATACCTGAGCTATCTGGTCAACAGCCGGCAGATCGGGGAACGCTCCGTATCAGAGGAGGACTGTTTGCAGGCTGCGGCACGGTTCCTCAACAGCATGGGGTATTCTTCCATGAAGCAGACCTATTATGAGATCAACGGCAACCTGATCACGATCAACTACGCCGCGACGCAGGACAAAGTGACCTGCTACCCGGACCTGATGAAGGTGAGCGTCGCCATGGACACCGGGGAAGTGGTGCGCTATGACGCGAGAGGGTACCTTACGAACCACAAGACCCGTTCTGACCTGGCCCCGACCATAGAACAAGGGACACTGACCGAAAAAATCAGCCCGCTCCTGACCATTCAAAAGACTTCGCTCTGCGTTATCCCAAGCGATGGGACCAGTGAAAAATTCTGTTACGAGCTGGAGTGCATCTCCGAACAGGGCGACCATGTTTTGGTGTATATCAACGCACAGACCGGGAAAGAAGAACAGCTTCTGATCCTGTATATTGACGAAAATGGTACTTTGACCCTATGATCCTGAACTGGCGGTTGCAAGTTTTGACAATATCTTCTATAATGGATGAGGCTTCTTATCAGCGAAGCACACATTTCACAGCGAGGTGCTCTGTTTTGAATCAACCATTGCAGCCGCTTTCCTTTCAGAAAGGCCTTCGGGATGGCATCCCGATCTGCCTTGGCTATCTTTCGGTATCGTTCACCTTCGGGATGATGGCGACAGAGGGCGGCCTTCCTGTCTGGATCGCAGTACTGATCTCCATGACCAACCTGACTTCCGCCGGGCAGTTTGCCGGAACGGCGCTGATCTTAAGCGGCGGAATGTACATAGAAATCGCGGTAACTACCTTTGTCATCAATATCCGGTATATGCTGATGTCCCTCTCCCTTTCACAGAAGGTAGAGGACAGCATGACTATGCCCCAGCGGCTCGGCCTTTCCTTTGGCATCACCGATGAAATTTTTGCCGTAGCCATGCAGCAGCGGGGGCTGATCAACGCCCGTTACCTGACCGGGCTGATCCTTACCCCTTATTTTGGCTGGGCGGCCGGAACGTTTCTGGGCGCCGCCGCAACCGGCTTTTTGCCCCTTGCGGTCCGTTCAGCCTTGGGGATTGCCATTTATGGCATGTTTATCGCTATCATCGTACCGCCGGCCGCCAAAAGCCGCCCGATCCTCTTCGTCGTGGCCATCGCCGCAGGGTTAAGCTGTATTTTCCGGTATGTGCCGGTGCTGAACACTCTTTCCAGCGGGTGGGTCATTATTATCTGCGCCGTGATTGCCTCCGGGCTTGCCGCCTGGAAATTCCCGGTGGCTGAGGATGATCCCGAGGAGGTGCCGGCATGAATTATCCTAAAATTTTAACCGCCGTTGCGATCATGGCGCTTGTCACCTACCTGCCGCGGGTACTGCCGCTGGCTGTATTCCGCAAAAAAATCCAAAACCGGTTTATCAAATCCTTTCTGGCCTATGTCCCATTTGCGGTGCTTGCCGCCATGACCCTGCCGGAGATCCTTTATTCCACGGCCTGCCTGTGGTCGGCTATCGCCGGGCTTGCCACCGCGTTGGTACTGTCCTACTTTAACCGGGGGCTTTTAACTGTAGCGCTGGGCTCTGTGGGGGTAGTATTTATCACAGAAACAATATTAAAGCTGTGCGGTGTTCCTATGTAACTAAAACCGCCTGTCTTGGTTTTTAACCAAGACAGGCGGTTTTTTATACCTTATCTTTTTGTTTAAAAATCAACGCGATGATCAGCCCGAAGAAAACGGCTGCCCCAAGCCCGGCGCTGGCGGCGGTAAATCCCCCGGTAATAGCACCCAAAAGTCCCTTTTCCGCAACAGCTTCCTTGACGCCCTTCGCCAGCAGGTACCCAAAGCCGGTCAGCGGCACGGTGGCCCCTCCGCCAGCCAGTTCAACCAACGGCTCGTATACGCCGATCCCGCCTAAAATGACCCCTGCGATCACAAAGGCCACCAAAATCCTAGCCGGCGTCAGCTTCGTATAGTCGATCAGAACCTGTCCAACCGCACAAAAAAGCCCGCCGACAACAAAGGCCCACATATATTCTTTAAAAATCTCCATCTCTTGTTCCTCCCTAATTCCCCTTTTGATAGGTCAGGTGTACCAGATGCGCGATCCCGGGGATCGTTTCTCCCTGCTGGAAGCTGGTGGTGGACATCAGCGCTCCGGTGGCCACAAACAAAACATTTTGAAGCGCCCCTTCCTGGATCCGGGTCAGCAGATAAGAGCAAAGTACAGAGGCCGAGCATCCAGCCCCGGATCCACCCGCGTGGACATCCTGCGCTTCCAGATCATACAGCAGTTTTCCACAGTCGTTGTGTACTTTGGAAATGTCGATTCCTTCCCTTTTTAACAGGTCGATCAGCAAATCGCTCCCGATCATCCCCAGATCCCCGGTAATGATCAGGTCGTAGTCCTGCGGCGCGGTATGGCTGTCATACAAATAGGTTTTAATGGTATGGGCAGCGGCCGGAGCCATTGCGGCTCCCATGTTGTTGATATCCTTGATGCCAAGGTCGGTGATCGTCCCGGCGCAGGTCGCTTTTACATAGGGGGGCCCGGCGCTTTCTGCCACCATAGCGGCTCCCGCCGCCGTAGCAGTCCATTGGCTGGTCGGCGGACGCTGTCCCCCATATTCCAGCGGGAGCCTAAACTGCCGTTCCGCCGAGCAGAAATGGGAAGAGGTAACCGCCATAGCGTGTTTTGCAAGCCCGTTATCCACGAAAATCGAAGCCAAAGACAGCCCCTCCGCCATGGTAGAACAGGCGCCGTACAATCCATAAAACGGGATGTTCAGATCCCTTAGTCCATAGTGGGAGCTGATACACTGGTTCAACAGGTCTCCCGCAAAGATAAAATCAATCTCTGTGCTGGCGCTTTTTGCTTTTTCCAGCGCCTTGATCACAGCTTCCCGCTGCATCCGGCTTTCTGCTTTTTCCCAGGTTTCTTCGCCCAGGGTGGTGTCGTCAAAAATAACGTCGAAATGGCGTGCCAAGGGGCCCTCCCCTTCTTTTTTCCCGACGATCGCCGCAAAGGCTTTCACACTGGGATAGCTGTTTAGAAGCAGGGTGCTTCTTCCAATTTTTTGCGACATGGCTTTCCCCTCCTTAATATAGTTTAAACAGATATAAGATGATCCCATAAATAATAGAGGCGCTGATCCCGTATACAATGACTGGTCCTGCGATCACAAACAGCTTCGCGCCCAATCCCAGAACATAGCCCTCAGACTTAAATTCTAATGCTGGGGAAACCACGCCGTTGGAAAATCCGGTGATCGGCACCAGTGTTCCCGCGCCCGCATACTTGGCGATCGTGTTGTAAAGATCCAATCCTGTCAATAAGGCGGCCACAAAGATCAATGTGATCGAGGTCACGGCGCCTGCGGCGTCCTTGCTCATCCCCATATACTGATACAGGTTCAAAAGCCCTTCGCCTGCCATACAGATAAGTCCCCCGATCAAAAACGCCATAGGGATCGTTTTATAGGATTTTGTACCCGGCGAGGCCTTTTTGGTCATTTCGTTATATTCATTCGGTGTAATTTTCATACCATGTTCCTTCTTCCGTTATTTTCTTGTTTTACACAAGGATAGTATCATTTTTTCCCAGAATAACCTTGATATTCTGAAATTTTCAAAAAAAGGCGGCCTGTGCGGTATTTCGCACAAGCCGCCTTTTTATTCATGGCAACAGTTATTGATCCTGCGCCTGCTGGCGGTATTTCCCCGGTGTCATGCCAACGGTCTTTTTAAACATCCGGATAAAGCTTTGTGTGTTGTTATATCCAACGGCCTCCGATATTTGATAAATCTGCATGTTGGTGTCCTCCAGCATCTGCTTCGCGTTTTTCATCCGGATCTCGGTCAGCATGTCGTAAAAAGTCGTATTGGAATAAATTTTTAAAATTTTATTGATATAGGGCGAGGTATAGGAAAATTCCTCTGCAATTTGGTCCAAAGACAGATCCATGGAAAAATGGGTTTGAAGATACTCCGCAATATTCTGCGCCAGTTTTCTGGACTTGATATTGCGCTGCTGTTCAAAACGATGTGCGGTTTTGCAGCACAGTTCCAGCACGAACTGATGGATCTCCTGAAGCTGGCTTGCGCGATAAATATTCCCAGTGATCTCATAAAAGGAAGCGCTCAGCGATTCCCCGTCTTCCCCCTCATGGCCCAGTAGGAAAACCATATTCATGATCCCAATATAAAACTGCCGGATCATCCTGATATTATAATGGCTTTGCTCCACCATATGATACATGTCTTCCAAAATTTGCACAATTTCTTCCCGGTTATCATTTTTCATAGCCGCTGACAGTGTTTTTTCATAAGATAATGGGTTCAGATAAGAAACCGGCGTGTTTTTTTCCACCTGCCGGTAAAAAACGATCTGGTCGCTCCCATAAACATAGTTCTGTTCCACGACCTCCTGTGCCTGCTGAAATGAAATTTGCAGGGAGGAAATCTCCTTGACAGAGTGCCCGATCCCCACAATAATACTGGTGTCTAGCGCCTGCTTACTGTATTCCGCCAGCAAACGATGCAGCTCGGTCAGTTTGCCGGTGCTGTATTGTCCTTCGGAAAACCCAAAAATAAATTCCAAAGATTCCTGATTGACCCCAACATCACGGAAAAATATTTTTTCCTGCCCGCATAGCTGCCTCATTTGTTCCTGCATAGCCATCATTACCAAAATCTGGATCTCATTTCTTGACTGTTTGATCTCAAACATGCTGGTATCCGTTTCCAGAATCTTTATCACGGAAACTACATATCTTTGGTAAGGGAGCTGGTCCAGCCGCAGAAAGGACAACCTTTCCCGGATCTGGCCCGGGCCGATCAGCTGGCCGGTCAGCAAATCGGAAAAGAATTTTTCCTGTAAATAGGGAGCCAGCTCCTGCATTTTATGCTGCAATTCCTTATTTTCACTCTCTATATCGTCAAAATGCCCGTGAATCGTCTTAAATTCCTGGTACTCCACTAGTTCCCCCTTCTGGATATCTTCCCCGGAGGCTTTTTTCATCAGTTGCTCTACCGGACGGTAAATAAAGGTCCGGAACCGACTGGACAGGACCACCGCCAAACAAATAGTAAACAAAAGCGTGCACGCTACAATACAGATGCCCCACAATGTGGTTTGATACAGGTCGCCCAACGGGGAAAATACAAAGTAGTTCCACTGGTTGACCGGGTCCTTCAGCATTTGGACCCGATGGATCCCGGAATCCAAATGTATTTTTTGTTTGCCGTCTTCGGGAAGCGTCTTCTTGCAGATAGAGATGTAGTGATCGTAATAATCCGACAGGTCAAGGGAGTTAGAGCTGGCAAGAAGCTGATAGTCACTGCTGGTAACCAGCAAATGACTCTTCTGAAATACGGCCTTTAAAAGGATCTCCTCTAAAGCCGGCTGGCGGATGTTCATAACAATATATCCGTTCGGCCGGCTGGCAGCATAAAAGGGAAGCTGGTAAACCGCCGTGATCACCGGCTCCGATTCCATATCGCTTAGATTGCCTGTCCGTTTGACCGTATGCTCACCCACCCAGCGGATACTTTGCGACGGCGGAGAATCCTCATACCAGACACGGTCGTTAAAAGTATCCCATGCGTAGATCCCGTAAGAACTGATCACCATGTTGTGGTACGGGTACACCACATAAATGGAGTCTACATAGTCAGAGAGCGAGGAATATGTATTGTAAACAGAACGTGAGATATTGCCGATCTCCAGATAATCCACCTGATTATAGGGACGGAGATATTTTTCTACCAAGGGGTCCAGCCCCATCTGATAAGCGGAAACAACAATGTTGTCAATGATCTGCTGAATTTCAGTCTGAGTGTACTGAATGGTATTAAAGTTATACTGTTCGTTATTCCAAGACAGCTTTGTCAAAAAATAACAGCTTAAAATCCCCCCGCACAAAGAGGTGCAGATCGTTGCGATTAACACAAAGGAAACAAAAACCCTTTTTGAGTAACTTTTTTTCGTTGACTTGAAAACAAAATGTGGAACGCGCATAGAATAAAACTCCTTACCCTAAAAACTATCATTTTTCGTTCAAACCGGATATTCGCGATTTTAGGTTGTTTTTTGAGTGCTTTTTCCGTCTTTTTTAAGGAACGAAAATGTATAACTTTCCGAAATGCTTCCTCTTGTGTATTTTTATCATATCGAAAAATATTCTAGAAAGCCATGTACAATTAGCAAACATTTCCTGTACTTTGTTAATTGTATACATTATTTTCGTCCAATATTCGGAATTGTATATTTCTTTTCACAACAACCAGTGCTATACTTGGCACATCGGCTTCAGGAAAAGCGAATATTTCGCACCCTTTAAAGTTTGATTATACCATAAGAGTTGTCTTGCTGCAGCAGCTTCCTAACACAGGATGCGGCAATTTCTTCATGGTGCACGGGTTTGCAAACACATTGCCCCATGCTGTAAGCCACAGCGCTATTACAACTTAAAAAGGAGGATGGATATGGTAAATGCCGCCAAACGATCCAAGCGCAAGGACAAACAACATCAAAAAGGCAGTCTGCTCCGTTCTATGGCAAAGCACCGGAACTATTATATTATGTTGATCCCCGGTCTTTTGGCAGTCACCATCTTTTTGTATCTCCCAATTTTGGGAAATTTCATTGCTTTCAAGGACTACAAAATTTTTATGGGCCCGTTTGAAAGCCCTTGGTGCGGGTTCGATAACTTTATCCGGTTATTTGAAGCCGACCAGTTTGCTCAAATTTTTAAAAACACATTGATCATTGGGTTATATAAGCTGATTTTTGGATTTCCGATCCCTATTTTGCTTGCCCTTTTACTCAACGAAGTACAGTGTCAGCCCTTCAAAAAAACCGTTCAAACAGTCGTTTATCTGCCCCACTTTATCTCTTGGGTCGTGATCGCCTCCCTGGCAACGACGCTGCTTTCCCCAAACGATGGCTTTTTAAACTCCGTGATCCAAAGCTTAGGTGGGGACCCGATCTTTTTCATGGGGGATTCTAATTATTTCCGGGGCGTCTTAGTGATCTCCGACATCTGGAAAGAAATGGGCTGGTCCGCGATCGTTTACCTGGCTGCGCTGTCCGGTATCCCGACTGATATGTATGAAGCGGCAACCATTGACGGCGCCTCCAAATTTCAAAAGCTTATTTACATCACCCTGCCCAGTTTGATCCCAACGATCGTGATCATGCTCCTGCTGCGGGTCGGAAGTATTGTCAACGTAGGGTTTGAACAAGTGTTTACCATGTACAGCCAGCCGGTTTATGACGTTGCGGATATTATTGACACCTATGTTTACCGGGTCGGGATCATTGACGTACAGTACGGCTTTGCAACAGCCGCCGGACTGTTCAAATCGGTTATTGCCTGCTTCATGGTCGTTTTCTGCAACTGGCTCGCCAAGCGTGCCGGGCAGGAAAGCCTGTTTTGATAGGAGGGGATAACACATGCGAACCAGAAAAAAGGTGAAACAAACAAAGGCTGACCTTGTGTTCAGCACCTTTATTTACATCATTTTGATTTTGGCCGGGATCTGCACCCTTTTCCCATTTTTGGATGTAGTCCTGACCTCGATCACCCCAACTGAGGAGATCGTCAAAGGCGCTAAAAACCTGATCACGATCCCGACGCATCCTACATTAAGCCACTATGAATATGTCTTCCGCGGGAACAACGCCATCCTCCGAGCAATGGGCGTCACCGTGTTCCGGACGGTTGTCGGCACGCTGCTAAGCCTTCTGGTAACTGCACTGACCGCTTACCCGCTCTCTAAAAGGAGCCTGCCGTTCCGCAATGGATTGATGAAATATTTCTTCTTCACTATGATCTTTACCGCCGGCATGATCCCCACTTTCCTGGTCGTCCGTACTCTTGGGTTGACCGATACCATTTGGGCGTTTATCCTGCCGGGGGTGCTGAATGTTTACAACATGATCATCATGCGGACATTTTTCATGGGCGTCCCAGAGGAACTGGAAGAAGCGGCCAGGATCGACGGATGCGGAGATTTTAAGATCCTGTTCCAGATCGTGCTGCCGGTATCCAAACCGGTGCTTGCCTCTATCGGGCTGTTCTACGCAGTTTGGCACTGGAACTCCTTCTTTGATGCGGTCATGTACATCACCGACCGGAATCTGTGGCCGCTGCAAACGCTTTTGCGGGAGATCTTGCTCACCACCAGCACCAGCGAACTGCTTGGAAATACGGGATCGCTCGCCGACGCGACCCCGCCCTCTACCGCCGTTATTGACGCAACGATCATGATCTCCTGTATCCCTATCATGCTGGTATATCCATTCCTGCAAAAGCATTTTGCAAAAGGGGTCATGGTAGGGTCGATCAAAGGATAAAAATAAAGCCCATATCAGAAAAAGGGGGGAGTTTTCACACATATTTCTTGTTCAGACGTAGATTCAAATACAGAAACCAAGGAGGTACCTATGAAAGGAAAACGTTTTTTAGCGATCTTATTGGCAGGTATGCTGTCGGCCGGTGCTTTGACTGCATGCGGTAAGGAAAACAAAGACACAAGCGGGGATTCCGCTAAAAGCAACGAAGTGACCTTTGTCTTTACCAAAGGTGGTTTTGAAAACCATCCTGACAACGATGTCATTTATCAAAAAATTTGCGAAGCTGCCGACGTTACCCTCAACCATATCTCACCGCCGGCTGCAAACTATGATGAAAAACTTACCCTGATCCTTTCCGGACAGGAAGGCGACCTGCCGGATCTGGTAAAAATCCAGAAAACCCAGTTTAATAAATTATTTGACTATGCCGACCAAGGCGCTTTGATGGACCTGACCGACCTTGTCAAAGACTGCCCCAATATTTTGGAGAATATCCCGCAGGAAGCGCTGGATATGTGCACCCGCGACGGAAAGCTTTGGGCGATCCCCATCTGGTGCAGCCCGAATCGTATGAATACGATCATCCGCCAAGACTGGCTGGATAATTTGGGGCTGGAGGCGCCGGAAACTCTGGAGGAATACCATGATGTATTGAAAGCCTTCACCTTTGACGACCCAGATCAAAATGGCAAAAATGATACCTACGGCATGACGGGCTGCGGCATGGAAGCCTTGGAGCCCTATTTAGGGGCATTTGGCGTGACAGGCATCCATCAGGACTTTTTCTATGAAGACAACGGAAAATTGATCGCACAGGCCGTGAATCCAAAGGCAAAAGAGGCTTTGGCCGTACTGCGCGATTGGTACGCGGAAGGCCTGATCGACCCGGAATTCGCGATCATGAAAAACGATTCCGAATTAAACGATAAAGCGATGAAAAACCAGTTCGGCGTTACCTACCGTTGGTGGACATGGGAACCGAAAATCGAACAGGAAATGCAAAAAGTCGACCCCGATGTCACCTTTGCAAGAATTGCTCCTCCAGTCGGCCCGGACGGAACCTCTGGCGTAAGAGGCGTCAGCGTACTCAATGGCTGTGTGGTCATGCTTAAAGATGCCAAAAACCCGGAAGCCTGCATGAGATTATTAGACTGGTATCATACGGAAGAAGGAATGATGACCGTTTACACAGGCGTAGAAGGAACCCATTGGGAAAAACGGGATGATGGTAAATACTACACCCTGCCGCAGTTTGACGAAGACCAGAGCTGGATCCAGTGGTACTCTGCTTTTGAAAGTGAATGGCCGCTGCTTCAGGTGGAAACTCCGCTGGTACAGTCCAGACGCGATGCATTCAACTGGCCTGTTATCACCAATGCCGGAGATGGTTATATTACTGACGCGCAGCTCCAGTACTCTACTGACCTGACAACCTTGGTCACCGACGCTTATACTAAGATCATCACCGGTCAGGAACCACTTGATTATTTTGACCAGTTTGTTCAGGAATGGTATGCAAAGGGCGGCCAGGAATGGACCGATCAAATCAATGAAATGTATCAGGCAGATAAATAATGACATCATTACAACTGATTGATTAGGAGAAATGAAACATGAATGTTACTTTAAGAGATAAATTTTTCGGCTGTATTGCCGGCTGCCATATCGGCTCAGCCATGGGCGCCCAGGTTGAGGGCATGTATTGGCAGGACATTGAAAAACAATTTGGCTTTGTAGAGGATTATACCTCCTATGAGCATTACGGGAACGGCTGGAAACGGGAACCCGGAACAACAGAGGATGGCGTGGAACGCCAACGCCTGATGATCACCGCCATCATGGAAAAACAGGGACGTGTCACTGCCGAGGATGTGCGTGCGGCATGGATCGACCATGCCAATCCAAATGCCGGTGGCTGGGTTTCCGAGCCATTTGAAGGCACCCTGCTCGCCATGGCGAAAAGCGGTATCCCCGCCCGCGATTTAGGAAAATACTGCGATTATGCTGGCTTAAACAGCTTCTCCCGCGCCTGCCACGCCATTGGCCTCATCAATGCTGGAAACGTTGAAACCGCCAAAGAAGATATTTTAGAGGTCGGCCAGCTTTATCAGACATCCAACAGCCGCGGGTTAAAATGGGCTTGCGTGACCGGCGTTGCGATCGCGGCGGCTACCATGCCGAATGCTACGGTGGATTCTGTGATCGGCGCGATCTATGACAACTGTGACAAAGACCTTGTTGTCAGTGAGATCGACGAACAGTTAAAGAAAACCGCTTCTTTGAAAGATATTCGGGAGCTGCGCCAATATTATGACGGCGTTTACAGCGGCAAGGGCATCCCATATCCGTTCAGCTACGCCAACGAAGTTGTCACGAAAGGGATCACCATCTTCAAAATGGTAAATGGCAATACGAAGGACGCTGTCCTCTCTGGTGTAAATATGGGCCGCGACACCGACTGTGTCGCAGCGGTTGCCGCCGGGATCTCCGGTGCTTTGACCGGCGGTTCCTCATTGCCGGAAAAATGGATCACACAGCTTGACTATGCCACCAGCATCAACCCGTACACTAACTCCAAACGTACCCTGCAGGAAAACGCTGATGCCGTTTACAACGCATTTTGCAGCCGGCTCAAAAAAGAGCACGAATTCTATACCAAAATGAGCGCGCTGTTATAATAGTTTTTGGGGAAACGCTGGATAACACCTGCCGGCGCTCCTTCCCGTGAAACAAAACCGATCCCGTCCGGAATAGATGCAGCCCGATCCGCATTTGCTCCGGGCACCGGACACCCGAAACAAAGGGGGCGCCTCCTCCTCGTGTTTCGGGTGTCTTTGTTTTTCTTATTGCATATTGCCTAAAAAAGAAAAAGAATCTTAGATTATTTACATTTGCATCTTTCTGTATTTTTTGCTATAATTGAAATGTTTGGGAGCCGCTTTTTCGGCTTTCAGGAAAATACAAAAGAAATGAGGAATCGCAATGCCAACAAAAGTAGTAGTAGGCACCCAATGGGGCGACGAGGGCAAGGGCAAGATCATTGACATCCTTGCTTCCCAGGCTGATGTGGTGGTACGTTCCCAAGGCGGAAACAATGCCGGCCATACCGTGGAAAGCAACGGAGAAGTGTATAAGCTTCATCTGATCCCTTCCGGTATCCTGTATCCGAATACTACCTGTTTGATCGGCTGTGGTGTTGTTATCGACCCACAAGATATTCTAAAAGAAATTGATGGCCTGACACAGCGCGGCGTCAACTGTGGATCATTAAAAATCGACCCGCGGGCACATGTGATCATGCCATGGCACCGTGTGCTGGATGGTTTGAGCGAAAAAGCGCTGGGCGGCGCTCAGATCGGAACAACCGGCAGAGGCATTGGTCCTTGTTATATGGATAAATATGAACGCTGCGGGATCCGGATCTACGATCTGGTTCATGAAGACATCTTCCGCAAAAAGGCAGCGGCAGTAGGCGCGTTGAAAAACAAAATCATCACCAAGATCTATGACGGAGAGGCTTTAGATGTCGATGCGGTGATCGAAGAATATATCGGCTACGCAAAACGCCTTGCCCCATTTGTAGCTGACGTATCCGTCCTGACCTATAACGCCATTAAAGAGGGGAAGGAAGTCCTGTTCGAGGGCGCGCAGGCGACCTTGCTGGACATCGATGTGGGAACTTATCCTTATGTCACTTCTTCCCATCCAGTAGCCGGCGGCTGTCCGTTAGGGGCAGGGGTAGGGCCAACTGTTATCGAAGAAGTGATCGGGGTAGCAAAAGCCTACACCACCCGTGTTGGGATGGGGCCATTCCCAACCGAATTGAATGATGAAACAGGCGATACTATCCGAAACCGCGGAAACGAGTTTGGCACCACAACAGGCCGCCCAAGACGGACCGGCTGGTTCGACGCCGTGATCATGCGCCATGCAGTGCGCACCGGCGGGCTGACCTGTCTGGCGATCAATAAATTTGATACCTTGAGCGATCTGGGTGACTTAAAAGTCTGCGTTGCTTATAAAAAGCCGGATGGCGACATGATCTATGAATATCCTGCTGATATTGATGAATTAGCTAACTGCGAACCGGTTTATGAAACAGTTCCCGGCTTTTCCGGCGACCTGTCCGGCTGCAAATCCTTTGAGGAACTGCCGCAGGCCTGCAAAGATTATATCGCATATCTGGAAAAACAGGTCGGCTGTCCCATTAAAATGGTCGGCGTCGGCCCGTCCAGAGATCAAAACCTGGTAAGATAACATGAAGAACTGGGAAAAGAAGCTGCAACGCAGAAAACGCACGATGCAGATCGTTTCTATTTCACTGGCTGTTTTACTTCTGATCGGTGTGATCTGCATCCCACTTTATTCGATGTTAAGTTATTGATAAAAGGACCCAAAATTTTGGGTCCTTTTTATTTTTCCTCTTGACAATTACAAGAAAAGTGATATTATTTTAATATCATATAAATATCAATTTCGATTGAAAGAAGGATCGTCATGAGTTATGATAGCTTACAAAACAAACATATCGCTGAAAAAGAAATCGAAGGAAAAAATGGTTACCTGATGCTGATTTTAACGATTCTGGGCTTTTTGCTGGGCCTTGCCGGGATCGTATTGGGCTCTATTTGGCCGAATGCATTAGGGATCATTGCCATTGTCCTAGGCAGCCTACTCATAATTGTATGCAGTATTTGCTGGGGTGGGCTAAAAGCTGTAGCGCCAAACGAAGCGATCGTATTGGTACTGTTCGGCAAATATTACGGTACCATCCGCAAAGACGGCTTTTTCTTTGTCAACCCTTTCTGCATTAGCATCAATCCAGCCGCGGCTTCCAGCGGGCTTACTATACAAACAACGACCGGCGCGGTATCTGCCGGCCCGAAAAATAAAAAAGTATCCTTAAAAGCCATGACCTTAAACAATGAAAAACAAACCGTCAACGATGAATTGGGAAACCCTGTCATCATCGGCACCATCGTTATTTGGCGTGTTGTGGATACTGCGAAAGCGGTTTTTAATGTCAACAATTATAAGACCTTCCTTTCGATCCAATGCGACTCCGCTACCCGGAATATTACCCGACAATACCCGTATGACGTTTCTGACGGCAGCGATGAAAAAACTCTCCGTGGAAGCAGCCAGGAAATTGCGGACATGATGAAGCAGGATCTGCAGCAGCGTGTGGAAGCGGCCGGACTTGAAATTTTGGAGGTACGCATCACGCACCTCTCTTATGCGCCGGAGATCGCGGCTGCTATGCTTCAGCGCCAACAGGCGGCTGCCATTATTGCTGCCCGGCAAAAGATCGTGGAAGGAGCTGTTGGAATGGTGGAAATGGCGCTCCAGCATCTGAGTGAAAATGAAGTGGTAGAACTGGATGAAGAACGAAAAGCCGCCATGGTCAGCAATTTGTTGGTGGTCCTTTGCGGCAATAAGGATGCCCAGCCAATCGTCAACAGCGGTTCTATTTATTGATCGGTGCGGCATGGCACAGAAAGATAACGGAAAAAAGCAAATCCTGCTTCGTATTTCAAACAGCCTTTGGAATGATCTTGCGAAGTGGGCTGAGGACGATTTTCGTTCTATCAACGGACAGATTGAATATCTGCTGACCGAATGTGTCCGTCAACGGAAAAAGCCCGGAAAAAGTCGGGAAGAATAAAAAAGAAGTACCAGATTAGTCTGGTACTTCTTTTTTATTCTAATTATATTTCTAAACGATTTATCTCCCGCATTCTGTCTAAGCATTTTGAAAATTTATAGTGAGAGCGATCCATTCCCTGATTTTGATAAAACAAATGTGTCCGTTTTCTTATCTGGTTGCAGGCCACCTCTATCTGCGTACAGCCCATTTTTTCAGCAGTTTCACAGGCGGCCTTCAACAGTTGCCTGCCGATACCCTGTCCCCGGTTTCTGTAATCCACCACAAATTCCATGATCTCTGCGATCCTCTGCACATGGTGCAGTTGCCACTCTACCCGCAGATTCAGGAAACCTGCCGCTTTCCCATCTCGTTCATAGACCAGGCAGGTGTAATCCATGTTGTTTCTTTGTTCATGATAAATTTTTTCAAAAGCTTCTCTGTCAAGTTTTATTTGCTCCATATCACAAACCATGTCGTAAATCGCTTCACAATCTTTGGGTAAGCTGTTGCGGATCATTTTTCTGCCTCCAGTTATTTTGATTTTTTATCCCGTTTCCATTCTTCCAGCCGTGCCCTTAGCACATCCAGCGCCTCCCGGTGCACAGATTGCAGCCGAGGATAAGCGCGCAGCAGACGCCGTTCCTGAAAACGTTTTTGATTCAACAATTCTTTGAAGCGGCTGCCGTTCCACTGGCTGCTTTTTTCCAAATGATCCAAAATCTTCTGACCGCGGTTATGGAAACGCCCACGGCGTTCGCTGAATTCTTCCCGCAGGTCTTCGCGCATCTTTTCCCATGCGCGGTCTAACGCCCGCTGTACCTCCGATAACTTTTGATCCAGGTGCAAGACAGACCGGACCGTTACGATGATATCACAGACCAACAATGCCAACAAAATTCCACTGATCAGTAAAACCGCAGTATCAGGCAGTTTTGATGTCCAAGAGGAAACCCATGGATGCACCCATTTTAAGATCACGACCGACATAGCTCCAAATGCCACTGCGCCCAGCAGGCAGACGCGTCCGTTTATCTGAAAACGATATTCGCTGTAATCCCACCAGCGCGCGTGAAACAGTTTTTCCATCAACCATGAGGTGATATATTCCAGCGTGCAGGTAAGCACCGCTCCAGACAAAAATAAGCTTAGAATACTCCCATCCGCTTCTTTTCCCAAGCAAAGGATGATTACCAACGCACCGCTCCCATAAATCGGACAGATTGGACCATTCAAAAAGCCCCGGTTAACAGGGCGTTTCGCCGTAATAGAACAGAGGGTTGACTCGTAAACCCAACCTAAAAAACTGTACAGCATAAGCCATAAAAACCAAGTTGCTACTTGTACCAACATGCTATCCCTCCTGTTTGCGAAGTTTGCACCATACTTTTAATACCGCCGCCTGTGTCTTTGCATCCCGGATCTGATCGGCCAAGATTTGCCGCACCAATTCTTCCAAAGCCACCGGCTCCGCTTCCAAAAATTCATCTTCATCCAAATGCTGCTTTGACCGCTCTAAACCGGTAGCCAAATACATGTGGATCACTTCGTCTACGTAGGCGACAGTTGGAAGCAAATGCCCCAAGCTTTCCCAGTGAGAGGCCGTCACCCCAACTTCTTCCTCCAGCTCCCGTTTGGCAGCTTCCAGCGGGTCCTCGCCCGGTTCCAGCTTCCCTGCCGGCAGTTCGGTGAGCACCTCATGAAACGGATAACGGAATTGGCGCACTACATACGCCGCACCATCCTCCCGCAGTGCTAATACCGTGACTCCGCCCGGATGGTGCACCACTTCCCGGGTCGCAGTCTTTCCATTTTCCAGTTCTACCTGGTCTTTATAAAGATCAATGATCTTTCCTTCATAAATCGTTTCTCTGGACAATCTTTCTTCATATAACCTCACGGCCAAATCCCTCCATTTTTTCAAATACTGCTCCCAAGCAGAATGCTAGGACGATACTGGAATCAATGAAATGTCCTTACTGCGAAATGACGAAAGCAGAAGTCTCTATTTCTATTATCACATAATTAAGCCGGTATTTCAATATATTTTAATGTTTGAAAGGAGACGCAAAGCATGGATTTCGACTTTTATTCCGTTCCCCCTGCTTATGACCTGATGGCAGAAAAGCTGCACCAGCTTCAAAAGCAGTTCCCGTTTTTGCGGCTTTTCCATATCGGGAAGAGCGTTCTGGGAAGAAAAATTTATGCTGTCGGTATCGGAAACCTTCGGCATGTCAACCTATTTGCAGGGGCATTTCATGCGCAGGAATGGCTGACCTGTTCTCTTTTGATCCGTTTTTTGGAAGATCTATGCCGTTCCATTGAAGAAAATGAAAAGAAACAGCCCATGAGCCTGCACGAAACCCTGTTGGAAAAAGGTTTTTTGATTATCCCAATGGTGAACCCCGACGGGGTGGAAATTGCACTGCATGGTCCGCAAAGCGCGGGGCGGTATGCGGGCTTTGTGGAATGCCTGCTGAAAAATTCTTCCGTTACATGGCAGGCAAACGCGCGCGGGATCGACCTGAACCACAACTTTGACGCCGGGTTCTGCCTAAGCAGACAAGCGGAACTGGCGGCTGGCATCACCGGGCCTGCTCCAAGGCAATACGGCGGGCAAACGCCCCACAGCGAACCGGAGACCCGCGCGCTGGTACAGTTATGTATCAGCTTCGATGTACGCGCGGCCTTTGCATTCCATTCCCAAGGGGAAGAAATATTTTACGAGTACGGCTGCCACACCCCGGCAATCAGCCGCCATATCGCTTCTTTGCTTGCAGCCTACAGCGGCTACCAGTTAGTGCATCAGGAGGGGCTGGCCTCCCATGCGGGATTTAAAGACTGGTTTATTGAACGGTTCCACCGTCCCGGGTTTACCTTTGAGATCGGAAAAGGCGTCAACCCGCTCCCTATTACAGACCTGAATCAGGTGTATCAGCGCCTGCACGGCACCCTTTCCATTGCCTCCCTGCTTTAAAAAGAAAAAGGACGGCTATCTGCCGTCCCTTTTCATCCCTCTGTTACTGCTGCTTTTTCTTTACGAAAAATACAGAATTTGCTGACCAGATAATTGATCAAAATAGACATCGCACTCGCCATCACCTTAAACAGATACGGCTGCAATCCCATACGGCTGACAAATACCCACACAAAACCCGTTTCAAACAGGCCGGTCCCAGCCCGCACGCCGGTAAATTGAACCAGTTCGTGGAATTTCTGCTTCACCGAAGCCGGCGGGCTTTTAAACACAAATCTGCGGTAAAGGCAAAAGCTGACAAGCACTGCCCCCACCCAAGAAATCAAGGAAGAAATCGCCGCATCAAAATGGAACACATCCATAAGCAATGCATAGCCCCCAAAGCTGACCGCAGTAGATGGAATCCCATACAATGCGTATAAAATTAAAGATTCATACTTTTTGTATAAATTTTTGAGTTTTTCTTTCATATCCTACTCTTTTCTTAATTTAGTAGCTTCTTAAATGCTTTTATAAATATACTACAAAAATTTATTCCTGTCAATGTATAAATCTACCAAAAACATTTCAATAAAAATACCCGCTGAAACAAAGCTTCAGCGGGTATTTTTATCCATGTATGATTTCTACCTTCTCAGGATCATCAATACTGTCCGCGTTTAACACAATACGGGAAACTGTTTTGTCCGAAGGGATATGGAACATCAGGTTGGTCAGCACATTTTCCAAAATGCCGCGCAAACCGCGCGCCCCGGTTTTCCGTTCGATCGCTTTTTTGGCAACAGCCTTCAACGCATCTTCCTGAAAGACCAGTTCTACCCCATCCATGTGGAACATCGCCTGATATTGCTTTACCAAGGAGTTTTTAGGCTCTGTCAAGATCCGGACCAAAGAAGCCTCGTCCAGATCCTCCAGCGCTGTGATGACCGGCAAACGGCCCACAAGTTCTGGGATTAGCCCATATTTTACGAGGTCGTGCGGGATGACCTTTTTCATAATGTCTTTCCCGTTGATGTCGGTCTTGGAACGGATCTCGCTCCCAAAGCCGATCGCAGAGGTATTATACCGTTTATTAACGATTTTTTCGATCCCATCAAACGCCCCCCCGCAGATAAACAGGATATTGCGGGTGTCCATCTGGATAAATTCCTGATGAGGATGTTTGCGTCCGCCCTGCGGCGGGACATTGGAAACAGTCCCCTCAATAATTTTTAACAAGGCCTGCTGTACCCCTTCCCCGCTAACGTCACGGGTGATAGAAGTATTTTCTGATTTCCGGGTGATCTTGTCGATCTCATCAATATAAATGATACCGCGCTGCGCCGCTTCTACATCATAATCGGCAGCCTGAAGCAAACGGACCAGGACGTTTTCCACGTCGTCGCCCACATAGCCGGCCTCTGTCAGTGTAGTTGCATCCGCGATCGCAAACGGCACGTCTAATGTTTTAGCCAAAGTCTGAGCCAGAAATGTCTTTCCTACCCCAGTCGGCCCCAGAAGCAGGACATTGCTCTTTTGAAGTTCTACTCCCAGATCCTCCTGACAATGGATCCTTTTATAATGATTATACACAGCTACAGACAGGGTCACCTTGGCTTCATCCTGTCCAATGACGTATTCGTCCAAAACCGCTTTGATCTCTGCTGGTTTCAGCAGGATCGGAGGCTGCTCCGGCTTTGCTTTTTTCTTCCGCCGTGCCAAAGGCGCTTCGTCTTCCTCATATAGCATCTGATAGCACAGGCTCACACACTCATCACAAATGAACGCTGTTTTTCCATACAGCATCAGATCAACTTCAGCCTCTGTCTTACCGCAAAAGCCGCACCGCGGCGTTACTTTTTCCCCAACATTTTCCACTTATTATACACCTAAATCCTATCTTTTAGTCAGAACCTTGTCGATCAAGCCATAATTGCAGGCTTCGTCTGCAGACATAAAGTTGTCACGGTCTGTATCCCGCTCAATTTTATCCAACGGCTGGCCGGTTGCCTCGGACAGCATTTTATTGAGCTTTTGTTTGGTCTTTAAAATCCAGTCCGCATGGATCTGGATGTCAGAGGCCTGCCCCTGAACACCGCCCAACGGCTGGTGGATCATGATCTCACTGTTCGGCAGGGCATAACGCTTGCCTTTAGCTCCGGCAGTCAGCAGGAAAGCCCCCATGGAAGCCGCCAAACCAACGCAGATGGTAGAAACATCGCAGCGGATCAGCTGCATAGTATCGTAAATTGCCATCCCCGCCGTGACAGAGCCGCCCGGGCTGTTGATATACAGGCTGATATCTTTGTCTGGGTCCTGGCTTTCCAAATACAAAAGCTGGGCTACTACCAGGCTGGCAGTCTGGTCATTCACTTCATCGCACAGCATGACGATGCGGTCGTTTAACAGGCGGGAATAGATGTCATAAGAGCGTTCCCCGCGGCTTGTTTGTTCTACTACATAAGGTACAAGTGCCATAATAACAAAATCCTTTCTTATTGATTATAATTTTGTGATAATCTACTCATAAAGTATTCATAAATCGCTTAGAAATAAAGGCAGCCTGCCTGAATATTCAGACAGGCTCCAGCCTCAAAAAATACTTATTTTACAGTAACCTTTGCGCTGTCTTTGATCAAATCGACCGCTTTGTTTACTGCCATATCTTTTCTGAATTCCTCATCTGGAATAAAGCCTTTGACCTTTTCTACCTCCATCTTGTAGTTTTCAGCCAGTTTTGCATATTCTGCTTCTACTGCTTCATCGTCTACTGTGATGTTTTCCAAGTCAACAATCTTTTCCAAAGCCAGACGGATCTTCACCTGTTTTTCAGCCTGTGCCGCAAAGGTCTTGCGGAAGGAATCCAGTTCCATGCCGGTGTATTTCAGGTAGGTTTCCAGATTCATTCCCTGCATCTGCAAACGGTATTCAAAGTCGCGGACCATGTCGTCGATCCGTACTTCATACATTTCTTCCGGAATTTCCCCAGTCATGTTTTCGATCACGGTATCGATCAATTTGTTTTCCACTTCGGTTTCCGCAGCTTTTTCATTTGCTTCCACCGCTTTTGTTCTCAGATCAGCCTTCAGCTCGTCCAGCGTGTCAAATTCGCTTGCGTCTTTCGCGAATTCATCATCAAGGATCGGCAGTTCTTTAAATTTGATTTCATGCAGCTTGCATTTGAATACGGCAGGTTTCCCTTTCAGATCGTCTACGTGGTAATCTTCCGGGAAGGAAACATTGACGTCAAACTCTTCCCCGATGGACTTGCCGACGATCTGATCTTCAAAGCCAGGGATAAACTGACCGGAGCCAAGTTCTAAGCTGAATTTTTCGGCTTTCCCGCCTTCAAACGCAACGTCGTCTACAAAGCCTTCAAAATCGAATACGACAGTATCGCCATTCTGTGCCGCACGGTCGTCGATGTCAACCATTCTAGCATGTTTTTCCTGCAGATTCTGCAGTTTTCTGTCGATTTCTTCGTCCGTTACTTCTTTTACTTCTTTTTCTACTTCAATGCCTTTATAGTCTTTTACTTCTACTTCCGGCTTCGTCACGCATTTTGCAACAAAGGTAAAGCCTTCTTCCTTGCTGACTTCGGTCACTTCCACTTCTGGACGCGCTACGATCTCCAGCCCGGATTCTGTCATTGCTTCCTGCAAAGCAGCCGGATACAGGTCGTTGATCGCATCTTCAAAAAATACAGCTTCACCGTACATTTTTTCCACGATCTTTCTTGGAGCATGACCTTTTCTAAAGCCCTGGATATCTATTTTTTTTACATTTTTACGGTATGCTTTTTCAATGGCCGCCTCAAATTTTTCAGCGTCAACCTTCACCACCAGCTCATAGCGGTTTGTAGCGACATTTTTTGTTTCTGCTAAACTCATTCTGGTTTCCTCCAACCTCTATTTTTACAACTTTCCCGCCATTTACGGGCATAGTATAACATCTGTATGATTATATCATAATTTCCACAGAATAGCTACTACTTTTTCAAAAAAATAGCGAAATTTACAATTTTTCTATCCCGCGCCCTTATAATATCTGAACGGGCGTGAAATTCACCTGATCGCAGGACACCAGCCTGAAATCGATCCCCTTGCGCTCCCCGTTGATCGCATACTGCGCAGACCTGCCGTGGATATGGCCGTAATAGCACTGCTTTACCCCATATTCCAGCAAAACCTCCAATATCTCCCAACACTCATTGCTGCCGTAAATGGGGGGATAATGTAAAAAGGCGATCGGAGGCTTGCCGATTTTTTTTCCGGCTTCCAAAGATAACCGAAGCCGGCCGGCTTCCCGGTTTAAGACCTTTTTATCCACGGCTTCTCCCTGTTCATTGATCCAGCCGCGCGTTCCGCAAAGGGAGTATCCGTCATATTCATAAGCGTTATTAAACAAGATGCGGATACTGTCAAATCCCTTTTGCTCCAAATACTGCTCCACCTTTGTTTTGGTGGAGAACCAGTAATCGTGGTTCCCTTTCATCAATATTTTTTTCCCGTTCAAACGGTGGATAAAGGAAAAGTCCGCGTCGCATTCTTCCAGACTCATCGCCCAGGAGATATCTCCCGCTACAACAACGGTGTCCTCCGGCTTTACGGTCTGGTTCCAAGCGGTTTTTATCAGTTCTATATAGTTTTCCCAGCCCGGGAAAATATCCATCGGTTTATCAGTCCCCAAGGACAAGTGAAGATCGCCAATGGTAAATAAGCTCATATCCAGCATCACCTCCTTGATTTTTTAAAAATTTTCCATGAATGGCCGCTCCGCTTTTCGGGATGATAATATCGTGAGGGCAAACGCCTTCGCAAGAATTGTAAAGGAGTGGAAATTCATGTCTGATCAAAACTGTCAGCAGCATTGCATCCGCGGCATCGCCTGCAATGTCGAAAACTGCATTCACAATAACCACCACTGCGGCTGCACCGCCAATAAGATCGAAGTGGGTCCTTCCTTCGCAACCACAGTCAACGATACGATCTGTCGTTCCTTTGAGGAACAGAAAAAGTCGTACTAGACTGCAATTCCCCCTGCCAAATCTGGCCGGGGGAATTTTTTTATGCCAAACCTAACATCGCTAAAACGACCTGCTCCATGTTTTCTTTCTTCACCGAACCGGTAAAGCGTACTTCTTTGTCCTTCAGATCGGCAAGCGCTTTCGGAATCTCCAGCTTAGACAGCTCTTCCAGCTGGTCAAGCTGTTCGTAATCGTCTTCTGCCGCTTGGCCTGCTACCGCACTTAAAACGCTTGGCGCGAATTTATAGGGGCTCGCGGTAGAAACAATGATCATCTTGCGGTCGTCTCCGGTTTCCTGTTTGTAATCCTGCGCCACCTTTACCGCAACGGCGGTGTGGGTATCGCACAGGTAGGAATACTGGTCAAAGATCTTTTTGATCGTTTCTTTGGTCTGTTCATCATCACAGCAACCGGCAAAAAAGCTTTCCGACAGCTTTTCCATTACATCGGCATCCACTGTGTACCGTCCGGTTTCACCCAACTGGCGGAACCATTCCGTGATTTTTTTGTCATCCCGTCCGCACAGATCATAAAGCAAACGCTCCAGATTGGAAGAGATCAAAATATCCATCGACGGGGAGATCGTGGTATGGAAATCACGGATTTTATTGTAAGTCCCGGTTTTGATAAAATCAGTCAGAACATTATTGGCATTGGAAGCACAGATCAGTTTTCCGATCGGCACGCCCATCTTTTTCGCATAGTACGCCGCCAGAATGTTGCCGAAGTTCCCGGTAGGCACTACCACGTTGACAAGGTCGCCCATAGCGATCTCTTCGTCTTTGACCAATTCGCAGTAGGTGGAGATATAGTACACGATCTGCGGCAGCAAACGTCCCCAGTTGATGGAGTTAGCAGAGGAGAACATCATATTGTTTTCCGCCAACTTTGCCACGATCTTCGGATCGGTAAAGATTTGCTTTACCCCGGTCTGCGCGTCGTCAAAATTCCCTTCGATCGCGCTGACTGCCACATTTTTCCCTTCCTGTGTGGTCATCTGGCGTTTCTGCATAGCGCTGACGCCGTCTTCCGGATAGAACACCAGGATCTGTGTATCCGGCACATCCTTAAAGCCCTCCAAAGCAGCTTTTCCGGTATCGCCGCTGGTCGCTACCAAAATGACGATCTTTTTCCCTTTAGCTACCTTTTTAGCGGAGGTCGTCAGCAGGTATGGCAAAATCTGCAGCGCCATATCTTTAAACGCACAGGTTGGTCCGTGCCACAATTCCAGCATATAAGTGCCGTCTAACAGACAGGACAATTCCGCAATGTGGTTGCTTTTAAACTTTTTATCCGTATAAGCGTTTTCCGCGCAGTAACGGATTTCAACATCGCTGAAATCGGTCAAAAACTTCGCCAAAATTACGATCGCGCGTTCTACATAGGATTTATCAATCAGCTGTTCAAAATCAGCGTCATTTAGTTTCGGCAATTCTTCCGGGACAAATAATCCGCCCTCCACAGAGATCCCCTGTGTGATCGCCTGCGCCGCGCTTACTTTCAGTTCACTGTTGCGGGTACTGTTATATAACATTTTCTTTCTTCCCCTTCCTCCTCAAATGCGGCGGAAAAATTCTGCGGCATTCTCGAAAAAGATTTTTTTCGTTAGGTTTCCTCCAAAATATTTTATCATACTTTGATATAGGTTTTCAAGCCCCATTATTTCCGGCAAAGCCTTTGGCATCGCGGCTCCGTCGAAATCACTGCCTAAGGAAAGGACCTGTTCTCCCCCGGCACACAAAATGTGTTCCGCATGCCGGATTAGTTCCTCTATCATGCACTCCTGTTCTCCGTTCACAAACAGCGGGTAAAAATTCAAGCCGATCAATCCGCCCCGTTCCGCGATACACCGGATCTGGTCGTCTGTCAAATTCCTTGGATGCGGGCAAACCGCCGCCGCATTCGAATGCGTGGCCACAAACGGCTTTTTGGAAACCCGTTCCACCCCATAAAAACCCTGCTGATTTAGGTGGGACACGTCAACAATGATCTGCTGTCGTTCTAATTCCTTTACCGTCTCTTTCCCAAGCGCGGTAAGCCCCTGGTCGCTACCCAGCACGCCGCTTGCCAGTTCATTGTCCCCGTTCCACGTCAGGGTAAAAAGGGCCACTCCCATCTCACGAAGCGTTTCGATCCGGGAAAGCTTTCCGGCGATGGCGGCGCCCCCTTCAACTGACAGCAGGGCGTTGCAGCAATGCTCCCGCAGTTCGTTTCCGGGTTCCCAAAGGCAAAGCCTTTGCGGGGATCCCTCCAAAAATTTTTGAAACAAACGCCGCTGTTCCCGACAGTGATGCCAAGCCGGTTCCCCGCGGTAACAGTCGTCGATCCAAAAGGCAAACGTCTGCACCCACTGTGGAAATGTGCATCCGCGCTCCAGATCAAGCTGAAGGGGGTTTCGTTCCAATTCGCAGCCCTGTTCCAAGCAGGCTGAAACGGTATCGCAGTGAAGATCAAATACTGCACGAATCTGTTCCATTGCATCTCCTCCTCATTCTGCTTATATGTCAGGGCGGTTCGTTTCATGCCGAAAAATCACCGGAGTGCCCTTTGCATTTTCCTATTGTCATTAATTACGGCAGGGCTAAAGGAACGCTTCTTCCCTTAGCCCCCACTGTCCTCTTCAAACGCGTTTTCCAGATACCGGATCAGCACCCGCCGGTCCTTGGTGAAATACACCTCGCAAACGTCAAACCGCGGCTGATATTCACAAGGATATTGTGCTAGATAAGCAAGCGCTGTACGGTGAAGCTTTTTTTGTTTCTGCGGCGTTACCGCATCCTGCGCCGCATACCGTGTGTCCTCGGCGCGCGCCTTGACTTCGACAAACGCCAAAGTCAATCCCTTTTGGGCAACGATGTCGATCTCCCCGTCGGGAATATGGTAGTTCCGGGTCAAGATCTGCCAGCCGTGCCGTTCCAAATATTTACAGGCAAGGTTCTCCCCTGCCGTTCCTACTTTTTTTCCGGGATTTCCTCCCCGTTTTTCTGCGCATAATACTTTTTTAAAAAGCTGTGCCGGTGCACCGGGCTTTCTCCAAACTCGTCCAGCTTTTGGTAATGAAGCTTCGTACCGTATCCCTTATGACGTTCAAATTCATATTCCGGGTACTGTTCCGCCACTTTCTGCATATAGTGGTCCCGCGCCACCTTGGCAAGGATGGAAGCCGCGGCAATGCTTGCCGATGTCGCGTCGCCCTTTACAATGCATTTGGTATGTACCGAAAGCCCCGGGTTTCGGTTCCCGTCCACCAGCGCTATTTGCGGACGCTGGGCTAAGCCCTCCACCGCGCGGCGCATCGCAAGGAAGGTCGCGTTGAGGATATTGTGTTCCTCAATCTCTTCTACGCTTGCGGTCGCAATGCAGTAAGAAACTGCTTTTTCCTGAATTTCCACAAAAAGGGCTTCCCGCTTTTTTTCAGTCAGCTTTTTGGAATCGTTCAGTCCGTCAATGGTACAATCCCGCGGTAAAATCACTGCCGCCGCATAAACGTCTCCGGCCAGCGGTCCCCGTCCGGCTTCGTCTACCCCGCACAGCACCTCGCATTCCTGCTCCCGGTCAAATAAAAACAAGTCGTTCATTCCGAAACCTCGCTTTTCGGCGGGCGGTCAAAGGTGATTTTTCCCAACTTCCCAGAGCGGTATTCGTCCATCACCGTGATCGCAGCCCGTTCTGTATTCACTTCGCCGCCGGACACCAGCATCCCGCGTTTCCTTCCCACCAGCTCCAGCAGTCCAAATTCGTCCAATTCCTGATAACCGGTGCCGGCCAGCTTATACCGTTCTTCGATCGTGTGCGGGTACTCCCTGCGCAGGTAACCCAAAAGACGCATGGCAAGCAGTTCAATGTCAATAACATCGTCTTTCACCGCGCCGGTAAAAGCAAGCTTTTCCCCCACTGCCGGGTCCTCAAATTTCGGCCACAGCACGCCGGGCATATCCAGCAGCTCCATGTCGGTGCCAATACTCACCCACTGCCGTCCGCGGGTCACTCCCGGGCGATCCTCCACCTTGGCGCGTTTAGAGCCTGCCATCCGGTTGATAAAGGAGGATTTTCCTACATTTGGGATGCCCACGATCATAATGCGGACCGCCCCGCCGACCAGCCCCTTTTTGCGGCGGCGCTTCATCACATCTGCCAGCAGTTCTTTGACCGCAGGCAAAAAGCGGTTTAGCCCTTTCCCGCTTCGGCAGTCGCAGGCAAGGGCAGTGATCCCCCGTTCGCGGTAATATTCCAGCCACTGCGCCGTAACAGCCGCATCGGCGGAATCTGCTTTATTTAATAAAATCATTCTGGGCTTATTCTGCACCCATTTATCCAATTCCGGGTTCCGGCTGCTCTGCGGGATTCGGGCGTCGGTGATCTCCAGCACCAGATCTACCAGCTTCAGGCTTTCCTGAATCAGCCGCCGGGTTTTTGCCATGTGTCCCGGAAACCACTGAATCGACGGTGTTTCTATCATGGTATTTTCTCCTTATCCTGTCTAAAAAAGTTTGAACGGATATAGCCTTAAAATCACTTTTCCAAAAATCTGTTCTTCCTCTACCAGCCCTACTTCCTGATACCGGCTGTCCAGTGAATCGCCGCGGTTGTCACCCATTACAAAATACTCTCCCTCCGGCACTGTGACCGGGAAAGAGATCATCCTGCTTCCGTTGTATGGCGGGGTCAGTGAGCTGACATACGGCTCGTCCAAAACCGTACCATCCACCGTGACTGTCCCTGTTTCAAAATCAATATCAACGGTCTGCCCACCGACAGCGATCACCCTCTTGATGATCGGGTCGTCATCTTTGCGGTGTATCACCACAATGTCCCCGGTATCCGCCTGGTAAAAGACTGGAGAGGTGATCAGCCGCTCCCCGTTATGCAGGGTATCTTTCATAGAATCCCCACTGACGACTACGACCCCGATCACAAAAATGAACAGGAAGATCATCACAGCCAGCGCGATCATCATAGATTCTATCCAATCGATCAGTTCCTGTTTCCAGCTCGTCTGTTTTTTTGTTTCGTCCATAAAATATTTTCCTCAACACAAAATCAGCAAAAAGAAAAAAGGACAGCCAAAAACTGTCCTTTCCTTGTCACTGTTAGCGAATTCTTTCTTTAACTTTTGCAGCTTTACCAACTCTGTCACGCAGATAGTACAGTTTGCTGCGGCGAACCTTACCGCTTCTTACCAGTTCAACCTTTTCAACGTTTGGTGAGTGGATCGGGAAAACCCTTTCGATCCCACAGCCGTGCGCAACGCGGCGTACGGTAAAGGTTTCGTGGATCCCGCCGTGTTTCTTGGCAATAACCGTTCCTTCAAAAATCTGGATTCTGGATTTGTCGCCTTCTTTGATTCTTACGTGAACTTTTACAGTGTCACCAATTTCCATGCTCGGCGCTTCTTCTTTCATGCTCTGAGAGCTGATCAATTTTAATGCGTCCATATTGTTCCTCCTAGTTTTCAGACATTCTTGCTTTTTATGTTCAGCAGAGGACTGCCCGCTTTAATGTTTCCAGTGTTACATTAATCCCCACCATAAAGGCGGCGAACCCTCTGACCCTGTGATCAGAGCACACTAAATGCTTATATACTATACCACAAAGCATCAAAAAAAGCAAGTCTTTTCCAAAATTTTTTCTTATTGCAAAAAGATTGAGAAAATTACGGTCACAAGCCCTGCCACACCGATGGCGGTCCCGCTCATAGCGCCCTCCACTTCGCCGATCGTCAGCGCCTTGGAGGTACCCATCACATGGCTGGAGGTTCCAATCGCCAAACCGGCGGCAACCGGATTTTTGATCCGGAACAGTTTAATTAAAGTTGGTGCCAGCATTGCACCGATAATCCCGGTGATCACCACCGCCGCCACCGTGATTGAAACGATCCCGCCGTGCTGTTCTGCAATTCCCACCGCAATAGGCGTGGTGGTCGATTTGGGCAGCAGCGCCGCCGTTACCTTTTCATCAAGTCGGAACAGCCTGCAAAGCCCGTACACGCTTGCCATGGATACCAGCGAGCCTACAACTGTTCCCGCAATCACCGGAATCAGGTTCTTCTTTAGAATATCCATCTGCCGGTAAATAGACACCGCCAGCACCGCAGTGGCAGGCCCTAAAAACATGGCGATTATATCGCCGCCCTGATTATAGCTTTCTATTGGAATCCCCAAAAGCTGAATCGTGGCAATTACAAGCGCAATCGCAATCAAAAGAGGGTTTGCAATCGCCAGCCCCACTTTCCGGTGAATCCAGTGTCCCGCCAGATAGGCCGCCGCGCTCAAAAAAACCGCGAATAACGGGGAAGCATAGATTTCCTGCAGCAAATCATTCATGTTCCTTCCCCCTGTCCATCAGCCGTGTTACCAATATCACCGTTCCTGCCGTTGCGGCAAAGGTGATGATCGTAGTGACAAAGCAGATAATCAAAAACGGGACGATCACCGACTTCAGCACCCCATAATGTTCAATAATCGACACCCCGGCCGGGATAAAGAAAAACGCCATGTTCTTCAGCAGAAAATCCGCCTTTTCCCGGATATGTTCTTCACGCAAGGCACCGCACAGCAAGCATAAAAATAAAAGCACCATACTCCACACGCTGGCAGGTATTGGCAGGGGGACCAGCATCTCCAGCACTTCGCCCACCAAGCAAACGCCGAACACCACCGCGATCTGCAATAACAGCTTCATTTCATTTCCTTCTTCCTTTTGAAAACGGGCAGAAAAAAACCGGCTGTGATACAACCGGTTCTTTCCTATCCAAACCAAACGGTCTGGGATTATTATATCATACGACAGGTTTCGTGCCTAGTGATAACCTGCACAAAATTTATTCTGACATAAACCAAGGTTTCAGCAAAAGCAAGATCATTCGGCAAGGTAGTTTTCCGCCTCCCGAAGCATTTTTTTGTCTACATTCGCCTCTACTAAGGTTCCCTCTGCTTCATACTGCTCGGAAAAGATCTTCCCTGTCCGGCGCAGGCGGTCCAAAAAAGCCCCGTCCCGGTACGGTATCCGCAGCCTCATGCGGCGGGTGCCTGCCCGCAGAACCTCGCAAATCATCTTTAACAGTTCGTCGATCCCGCGGTTTTCCTTAGCGGAGATAAACACGCTCTTTTCGCTGATGGTCAGCATGCTCTGAAACTGGTACAGATCCGTTTTGTTAAACACGGTCAGCACCGGCGTTTCCCCGCATCCCAAGTCCTGAAGCAGGCTTTTGGTCACTTCCAGCTGCTCCGCCGAATCCGGGGAAGAAATATCGCAGACATTTAAGATCAGATCGGCGTTTGCGGCCTCCTCTAACGTAGAGCGGAACGCCTCCACCAGTTGGTGCGGCAGGCGGCGGATCAAGCCTACCGTGTCGATCAGCACCGCGGTTTGTCCATCCGGCAGGCGCAGTTCCCGTGCGGTTGGGTCCAGCGTAGCGAACAACTGGTTTTTTGCCAGCACCCCCGCGTCGGTCAGCAGGTTGAGCAGGGTAGATTTCCCCACATTGGTATATCCTACGATTGCGATGGTAGTAACGTCATTTTTCTTCCTGCGCTGGCGCACCCGTTCCCGGCGCTGGGCAAGGCTGTTCAGCTCTTCCTGAAGCGAGTCGATCCTGCGCCGGATATGCCGCCGGTCTGTTTCCAGCTTGGTTTCCCCCGGGCCTCTGGTACCGATCCCGCCCCCCTGGCGGGACAGCTCCGTTCCCAGCCCGGTCAGTCTGGGTAGCATGTATTTTTGCTGTGCCAGCTCCACCTGTAGTTTTCCTTCTCGGGACAGGGCGCGCTGTGCAAAAATATCTAAAATCAGCATGGTGCGGTCAATGACCCGAATATCCAGCGCCTGCTCGATATTCCGGATCTGCGCACCGCTTAATTCGTCGTCAAAAATCGCGAGTTCCGCCTTTGTTTGCCCGCACAGCTCCCGCACCTCTTTGAGCTTTCCCGGACCAATATAGGTCGCTTTATTGGGAACCGGCAGGTTTTGCAGTACCGTTCCCACCGTTTGGGCGCCGGCTGTTTTCGCCAGTTCCTCCAATTCCCGCATGGATTCCTCCGCGTCATATGCTCCGGTATCCACGCCAACTAATACTGTGCGCTGCAGCGCCTCTTCTGTATGATACAGCTCAACCGCCTCCATTCATTCCCATCATGTTTCTGCAACACAAAGCATAGCATGTTTGCGGCAATCTTGCAACTGCCTGTTTAAAAGGAAAGCCAGTCCTTTAATTTTTCAATCAGCTCTACTGTCGCGAATTCGATCTGGTAATCGTCCGAATTTTCGATGATCTCAGTCTGGGAGGCAGTAAAGGTTTCTTCCAAAGCTTCCTTTGGCTGCGCGGCTGGAAGGCACATCATCGGATACAGCACACACCACCAGTTATGCCCCTTGGCTTCCCCGATCGTGATGCGCACCGCGTCGTACTGTCCCGCCGGCAGGGTAAAATCCTCGTAAACACGGGTATCGAAAAACATGTTCACACATTCCGCTTTCACCGGGTAGGAATATCCCTGTCCCTCGATCTCCTGCCGGGCGATCTCTTCAATTTGCGCTAAATGCTCCTTGACAGAATCCTCTGCTTCCGTTTTGGAGCCCAATGTTTCAAACAGTTCCCCGCTCTCTTCCAAAATACGGTCCCGGACCGCAAGCTTTAACTGCTGATCCTCCTCGGAATCCGAATTGGCGAGAATATGTAGCCGAAGAACCTGCTCCCGTATCTCCCCGCAGTCGGAAGCGAACCCCATCATAAACTGCGCTGAAATTGCGATCACCAGCCCGACCGCCATTGCCTTAAACCACTTGCCCATATCGTTTGGCCTCACTTTCCAGAAATACTTTCTGTGGAAAGTATGGACCAGATTTTTCCAATTATTCAATCACCGGGCCATGAGAGATTGGTTTGCACAAAAAACATTCCTCGTACCGTTGTGAAAGCCTTCTTTCACAGGCATAGGCTTTCCCCCGGTCAGTGAACACCCCAAATACCGCCGATCCGCTGCCGGTCATCAACGCTCCCTTTGCCCCGCAGCTTGTCATGATATTTTGAATCGCTTCTACCTCCTTGAGCGGGCAGACACGTGCAAGTGCGTTGTACATCTGCGCGCAGGCTCCCGCTGCATCCCGGTCTTCGATCGCCTTGACCATTGCCGTGATGTCTAGGCACGGCCCAATCTCCGCACGGTCAAACTCGGAAAACGCGCGCTGGGTGCTGATGCCGCCTTTGGGCTTTGCAACGACAAAATCACAATCCGGGAAATCGGCAATCGGCGTGATGATCTCTCCAATCCCCTCTACCACAGCCGTGCCCCCAGTCAGACAAAACGGCAGGTCCGCGCCCACCGTTTTCCCGATCCCGCACAGCTCCGGCAAAGACAGCCCCGTTTGGTACAGCTCGTTTAGCGCCGTCAATGTGCCGGCTCCATCCGCTGAACCGCCGGCCATCCCGGCCTGCTGGGGGATCACCTTGTCAAGCCGAATCTCCACACCGCGTTCTTCGATCCCGCAGTGTTGAAAAAACGCCTCTGCCGCCGCATACGCGATGTTCCGTTCATCGCACGGGACCGATTCCAGACCGCAGGACAAGGAAATCTTCCCGGTATCGTTTTTTCGGATCCGGATCGTATCATACAGGTCAATCGCCTGCATTACCATCTTCATCAAGTGGTACCCGTTTTCTGTTTTCCCGGTAATATCCAAAGCCAGATTCAGCTTTGCCGGTGCCTTTACTGTAACCTGATCCATCGTTTTCCCCTCTATCAGTGGTCAAATAATTTAGTCCGTTTAATGTCGATCGCCTTGACTGGGCACATTTCATGGCAGCAGAAGCAGTGGATGCATCTCTGGTAGGAGATGACTGCTTTTTTGTCCTGAATCCGGATCGTCTTGGCAGGACAGCTCTGCGCGCATTTTCCGCAGCCAATACAGTCCCTTTTACGGATCACCGGGCGAGATGTAAAAAACCGGTTCACAAATTTTTTCGTAACCCCGCGCAAGGGCGCCGGTACCTGTCCCATAAAATCTACGCCCTTATCCTGCGGAATGGCAAAGGGCTTGGCCTGCGGTACGTCTCCTATAATATCCAGCTTTTGAAGATCGCCGCAGCACAGCCTGCGGTCGATCGCGCTTTTTACCATACAGATCTTCTGCGGGTCCGCCCCAATAACATGGCACAAAAATAAATCTAGATCATAAAGCTGGTCGGACGCTGCGATCATGTGGAGCTCCCGTTTGTCCCCGCCGGAGGGGCCGTCCCCCTCCATGGCGTGCACCCCGTCTACCAGCGCAAAGCCGGGACGCACTGTTTCGCACAAATCTATAAGCATATCCCCAAACAATTCCTTCTCCGGAAAACGCCAGTGAAATTCCGGCTTTGTCAGCCCGGGGATACAGCCGAACAGGTTTTTCACTGCCCCGCTCAACCCAGTCATTGCGTGGGTCTTCAGCTTGGCTATGTCGATGATAAAATCCGCCTCGCACACCGGCTGGATCAGCGGGAATGATTTTACCAGCTTGTTTTCTTCCCTGCGCACTTCCCGCGAATCGGTCGTAAAATTCAAGTTTACCTGCTGCCTTTGGCAGACCTCCGTCATTCCGGAGACGTCATAAATCCCTTTTAACGCCTGCGCTGTATACAAGCCCCCGGGACTGTCCGCCACGGTGATATTGTGAATCCCCGCCTCCTTCAGATAACAGATCACCGCTTCTACCAAGCTGGGATGCGTTGTCGTAAATTCTTCCGGACGGCGCTTCATCAGCAGGTTCGGCTTAATTAAAACCCGCATCTCGGGAGTAATACGCCCTGCAATGTGAAATTGTTCCAAATGAAACGCAACATCCCTTTGCACCTGTTTTAATTCGTAAGTCGGTGTATGGGTGACTGTGATCATCGACATGTTGAATCTCCTTTTTTCTTTTGTTCTTCCCTGACCCATTCCACCAGCGGCAAAATTATTTTTCTGTCTGTAAAATCAACGGCTTTGCCATAGGTGGCGATCATCTGTCGGTCTTCTTCCCGCAGGCCGGCAGGATCCCTTTTGTGGAGGGAAGAAAACAGCATCGTCATCATCGCCTTGTGCACCGCACTTAAACGAGAATAGTCGATCCCGCCCCGAAAATGGAACATCGTAATCTGCTTTTGCATTTCGGGTGTCAGCACCCGCTTTAACCCATTGCGGATATGAGAGATGTTCTCCGGGTCATTGGGGTCCGCCAACCCGCAGGTAAACAGAACCCATTTGGTATGAGGAAACCTTTTAAAGCCCTTTGTCAGCAGATCAATCCCACTGACGCCGCCTGCGTACAGCCCGCCGCCAAAAATAACAAGGTCATATTCTTCCAACTGTTTTAGGTTTATCTTTTTCCTCTCGGAGAGTCCGCACTCCAATGCTTTGGCGATCCACTGTGCATATTTCTTGGCAGAACCGTACTTAGACTGGTATACTACCAGTATCTTTCCCATAACAAGCCTCCCTCTATTTCCATATGATTTGAAAAAATGACTTTCTGTTTCCACAAAAAGCCATTCTCTCTGGTTATAGTGTTTCTAAAAACTTGCGGATACGTTCTACCGCCTCTAAAATATGGTTGACAGAGTATGAGTACGAAACACGGATAAACCCTTCCCCGCTGTTTCCAAACGCAGTTCCCGGCACCACTGCGACCTTCTGGCTGAACAGCAGCTTTTCGCAGAACTCTTCCGAAGTAAGCCCGGTGCTTTTGATACACGGGAAAATATAAAACGCGCCCTCCGGTTCAAAGGTAGGCAGCCCCAGACGGTTGAACTCATTGACGATCAAACGTCGGCGCATGTTGTATTCCGTCGCCATCTTTTCGATACTTTCATCCCCATTCCGCAACGCTTCCACCGCAGCGTACTGGCTGGTAGTAGGGGCGCACATGATCGCAAACTGGTGGATCTTCACCATCTGCTTGATCACCGGCGCGGGGCCTGCCGCGTAGCCCAGCCGCCAGCCGGTCATGGCATAGGCTTTAGAAAAGCCGTTTACCACAACCGTCCGCTCTTTCATCCCCTCGATCGAAGCAATCGAAACATGTTTCCCATTATAGGTCAATTCCGCATAAATTTCGTCGGACAGCACCATGATATTGCGTTCCCGCAGCACCTCGGCAATCTCTTCCAGATGCTCTTTGCGCATAACCCCGCCGGTTGGGTTATTCGGGTAAGGCAGAACCAGCACCTTGGTTTTATCTGTAACTTTTTCCAGCAGTTCTTCTTTTGTTAGCCGGAATTGGTTTTCCGCTTTGGTTTCAATCGGCACCGGCACCCCGCCGATCATTTCTACCAGCGGCGTGTAGCAAACAAAGCTAGGTTCCGGGATCAGTACTTCTTCGCCCGGGTCCACCAAGGCGCGCAAGCACAGGTCGATCGCTTCCGACCCGCCCACGGTCACAAACACATCGCTTTTCGGCTCATAGGAAAGCCCAAAGCGGCGTTCTAAATAACGGCAGATCTCTGTCCGCAGCTCCATAAGCCCCGCATTCGCAGAATACCATGTCTTTCCGCGTTCCAAGGTGCGGATCCCCTCTGCACGGATCGCAAACGGCGTTTTAAAATCCGGTTCGCCGACCCCCAGCGAGATCACCCCCTCCATTTCATTGGCAATGTCAAAAAATTTCCGAATACCGGAGGGCTTGACCTGCTGAACTCTTTTCGACAATATAGTTTGATAGTCCATCACGGAAATCAGACACTCCTCTCGTCCAGTTCAGTATGATCGATCAGTACCCCATGCTCCTTATAGCGTTTCAGCAAAAAGTGGGTTGCTGTAGATACGACCGAATCCAGCGTAGACAAACGCTTTGCAACAAACATGGCAATGTCCTTAAAGTTTGTACCTGTCACGATGACTGCAAGGTCATACCCGCCGGACATCAAATAAACATCCTTTACCTCGTCATAAGCGGCCACTCGGGTCGCGATCTCTTCAAAGCCATGGTCGCGCTGCGGGGTAACTCTCAGTTCAATGTACGCCTCTACATACTCCTTATCCAGACGCTCCTGGTCTACTACCGCCGTATATCCGATCAAGATCCCTTCCGCTTCATACCGGCTGATTTGCTGAGCTACATCTTCTTCCGTTGTGCCGAGCATTACGGCAAGCTGTGCATTGGTCAGGCGCGAATTTTCTTCCAGCAGTCGAATTAACTGATTCATTCTGATGACCTCCTCGATCTATCATAAAGCTTTTCCAAGTATATGTGATGATGCTTTATTATAGCAAACTATCCGCATTTAAGCAAGTTCTTTACAGTTTGATCAACACCGGGCGCCGTTTTTCAAAATAAGTCAGTTTAGAAAATCCCGCTTTCTGCAAAATGCGGTACCCCTCTTTGATCCCGCTGCCAACATCTTCTACACGGTGCGCATCGGAGCCGATGGTCACAAACTCTCCGCCCAGTTCCCGGAACCGCTTCAGGTATTTCTCCGGGGGCAAAGTCTGGCCGATCTTCTGCCGTAGGCCAGAGGTATTCACCTCCAACGCCTTTCCTGACTGCGCCAACGCGCGGAGCACCTCGTCGATCTGATCGTCAAAACTGCTTAAGGAAAAGGGGACTCCCTGTTCTACTAAATAACGGAACGGGTAAGTGATGTGGGCCAACGTGTCAAACTTCCCCCACACAACGGTCCGCAGCATCTCTTCAAAATAGGCCGACAGCAGACGGTCTATCTCCACTTTGGACATCTCCCGGTAGTTTAAATAGTAAAAATCCGGATGCCCCGATATGCTGTGCAGCGAACCAATCACCATATCGTAGGGGCGGGCCAGGATCTGTTCCGCAACGGGCAGATCCTGCAAAGGCTGCCCCAGTTCGATCCCGTTCAGCACCTTTACGGGGAAATCCGGATGCGCTTCTTTCCACGCCGATACCCCTAAAAAGGCTTCTTCGGTATCCTCCCATGCACGTGATTTGTCAAATTCCAGACAAGTAGGCTCCTGATCCGCCGTATCAGCACAGTGATCGCAGTGGTCGGTCACCGCATATACCGATATACCCAGCCGGAGTGCCTGCCGGCACATCTGCTCCAGCGGCGTTGTGGAGTCAAAAGAAAAAGCCGTATGGGTATGACAGTCTACTAAAATTCGTGGATTCATCTTGCCTTTCTCCTTTATTTCAAAGCACGTTTCGGGAGAAAAACCGAAACGCTGTTTTCTCCCGTCGGGTTTTGTGATATAATAGCCCCATAGCGTGAGCCAAAGCCGTGTAAAACAAACTTTCGCGCGCCATACGGCACTGTTGTTTTTATTGATTTCCTATCAAAAGGGGGATGCGCCATGCAATATATTTTTCTTCACGGTTTAGGGCAAACTGCGGAAAGCTGGGAGCAAATGCTTCAAACGATCCATACAAAAGAACCCCTCGCCTGCCCCTCCCTATCCGATTGGCTGCACGGTGAGCTGGCATCTTATGACATATTATATCAAAATTTTGAAAACTACTGCGACAGCATCACAGGGCCGGTCGGCCTGTGCGGGCTGTCCTTAGGCGGCGTCCTTGCACTGCAATATGGGATCGAACACCCGGAAAAGGTCCATTCACTGACCTTGATCGGCACGCAATACCGCATGCCAAAACGCCTGCTAAAAGCTCAGAACCTCATATTTCGTTTGATGCCTGACAAGGCGTTTTCCGGTATGGGGCTTGGAAAACAGGGATTCATCCGACTTTCCCATTCCATGCTGGAGCTGGATTTTCAAAATAGACTGGGCCAGCTTGCCTGCCCTGTCCTGATTATCTGCGGGGAAAAAGACCGCGCCAACAAGCTGGCCTCCTTTCAGCTCAAAGAGCAGATCCACGGTGCGGAACTAGTGGTCCTCCCGCATTCGGGCCATGAGGCAAACCTTGACGCGCCTGAAAATCTTGCCCTGATCTTAAGCGCCTTTTTCCGCAAGCACGACCCCGGCTTTTAACAGGGCTGTCATGCCAAAGCCTTTCCCCAAAGGCTAGATCATTTTTATTATACCTATTTTTCGTCAGCTTGTCACACAAAATTCTGCCTATATTTTCCGCGGCCTCCCATTTTTATTTGTGAAATATTCTATTCTTCCCCGCCTTTTAAAAGGCGGTTAGATATGATATAATGAAATCACTGGTCACCACGCCCGTAAAAAAGGGCGATCAAAACATGAATTTCTGCCGAGGAGAGAGAAAAAATGAAAGCAGTAATTACCGTTATCGGAAAAGATACCGTTGGCATCCTGTCAAAGGTGAGCACAGTTTGCGCGGAATACGGCGCCAATATCATTGATGTAAACCAAACCGTTATGCAGGACCTGTTCGCTATGGTCATGCTGGTGGAAACCGACCGCCTGACTGTTGACTTGAGCGTCATGAGAAGCGCACTGGAAGCTTTGGGACAGGAAAACAACCTTCAGATCCATGTCATGCATGAAGATATTTTTAACAGCATGCACCGAATCTAGGCGTTAGGAGGAACCTCATGTTAAATACCAATGATATCTTAGAAACGATCCAGATGATCCAGGAGGAAAATCTGGACATCCGTACGATCACCATGGGAATCTCCCTGCTCGATTGCATTGACAGCAACATCGACCGCGCCTGTGAAAAAATCTATCAGAAGATCATGAAAAAAGCGGGGAACCTTGTAAAAACCGGGGAAGAAATCGAAAAAAAATACGGCATCCCGATCATCAATAAACGGATCTCCGTGACGCCGATCGCGATCGTGGCCGCCGCCTGCCCGGGAGAAGACCCGGTAAAATTCGCCTTAACGCTGGAGCGCGCTGCAAACGACTGCGGCGTCAACTTCATCGGCGGATATTCCGCACTGGTGCAGAAAGGCTTTTCCGCCGGAGATAAAGAATTGATCGAGTCTATCCCCCGCGCGCTGAGTGTTACCGATCATGTCTGCTCTTCGGTCAACATCGGCTCCACCAAAACGGGGATCAATCTGGACGCCTGCAAGCTGATGGGGCAGATCGTCAAACAGGCCAGCGAGCTGACCGCTGACCGCAACTGTATCGGCAGCGCGAAACTGGTGGTGTTCTGCAACGCCCCAGAGGATAACCCGTTCATGGCAGGGGCTTTCCACGGCGTTGGGGAACCCGACTGCATCATCAATGTCGGCGTATCCGGGCCTGGCGTAGTCCGGGCCGCGCTGGCAAAAGCTCCCGAGGCAAACATCACAGAAATCGCAGACATCATCAAAAAGACTGCCTTTAAAATCACCCGTATGGGGCAACTTGTCGGCACAGAAGCTGGAACAATGCTGGGCGTTCCTTTTGGGATCGTGGACCTGTCCCTTGCGCCGACCCCTGCGGTGGGCGACTCTGTAGCGCATATCCTGGAAGAGATCGGTCTGGAAAAATGCGGTACCCACGGTACCACCGCCACTCTTGCCATGCTCAACGACGCGGTGAAAAAGGGCGGCGTTATGGCTTCCTCCAAGGTCGGCGGATTGTCCGGCGCATTTATCCCGGTCACCGAGGACGCCGGTATGATCGACGCCGCACGCTGCGGCTCTTTAAGCCTGGAAAAGTTAGAAGCGATGACTGCGGTCTGCTCTGTGGGGCTTGATATGATCGTTGTCCCCGGCGATACCCCGTCCGACACCATCGCCGCCATCATCGCTGACGAAGCGGCGATCGGCATGGTCAACTCCAAAACCACCGCTGTCCGCCTGATCCCCGCTATCGGGAAGAAGATGGGCGAGGAGTTAGATTTCGGTGGTTTACTGGGATACGGCCCAATCATGAAGATCAATCCGAATTCTTCCTCAAAATTCATTAGCCGCGGAGGACAGATCCCGGCTCCGATGCAAAGCCTGAAAAACTAAATGACATGAAAAATCCCTGCTGTGAACTGGTTCACAGCAGGGATTTATTATTTCATGATCAGTTCGTGGTCTTCCGGCAGTACAAAGGGCAGTTTTTTCGGTTTATCCAAATACCAGTATGCAACAGAAGTATAATCGTCATATCTGGGGCCTGTCCAGCCCAGATTATCCATCGTCATTTTAAAGCTTTTTTCAAAGTAGACCGCATCCGCAACATGCCACCGGTACAGCAAAAACCTTTTCTGTGCGTTATACATTTCGTTTGTATCCCCTAATATCGCGTATAACCCCGCATACAGGCCGCTGAACGGCTGGTATTTTTTCAATTGAATATCGTTCCCAAACCCATAGGAACCGCAGAAGTAATCTTCTGTTCCCGTGTAGTTCAGTGACGGGTATTCCTCCCCGTCAAGGTATATCTTGGCTTCTCCTTCTACCCAGCAGGTGTTATGCCCGTTCACCCCGACCGAAAGCGTCATGCCGATAAAACGGCCTTTTCCTTCTATGTGGTCAGCTACCACATAGCTTCTCCCTTTCTGTACCGGGTGCTCCTGACGGTAAGCGGCATGAAAATAGGAGATGTTTTCCGGCAGAGCGCCCCGCCAGCCGGTGATCATATAAAATAAATACTGCGGTTCGCTACTCCTGTTTTCTATCGTGATCCGGCAGTGCTTTTGAAAGGGCATCTCAAAATAGCTGTTATACCCTCTTCCGGGTGCCACCAGCATCATACTGGAATTCAAAACCGGATACCGGCCTTCGGCATCGGCAAAATTCTCATCATATCCGCATCCGAAAAATGCGGAGATCGGCGCTTCCACACTGGGAAAATCAGAACCCTCCCAGTAGATCCGCAGAATAAAGGAATGACCGATATATCCTGTAAACCACAGGTGGGTGATCATCCCCGGCCCGTCAACCTCGCACAGGGTCACAGTATCCCCTTCCTTTACCAAAAGACAGGGATTCAATTTTTCGCAGTCCTTTCCGCGGGTCCCGCCATTTCTTGTTCCAGTTGGATTTTCCGCAGAAAAAGCAAAGGTGGAACGATCCTTTAATTGATACATAGTTATTTCTCCATTTCTTAACAAATTATTATTCCAGCAAAGCTACCTATGTGCTATAAAGTGGTGGTGAGCCCTCCCAAAAATCCAAACCATTCCTCAAACAACTGAGAAATACTGGTCGGAAGCAGTACATAAACAGTATGCAGTACCTCCTGATACAGGACGATATAAACGATCGTTACTCCTGCTGTTGCCAAAAGGCCTAAAATCCAAAACACCAGCGCCACAACCGCCGTTGTTTTTCCTTTTCCCTCCCGTTTTTTGGCAAGGTGGAATCCGGCAATAATCAAAATCAGCCCCAGCACCAAAAACAATAGGTTGTAAACGGAAAGGCAGCTTCCCAACAAGCTGACCACGCCGAAAAACATTGCCCAGTTCGATGCCCGGTTCACCTCTGAAACCGGAGCGCTGCACCCTTTGCAGACAATATCCGTCCGTTTCACCCTTGCGCCGCAATAGCCGCACCTCATTTAACTCCCTCTTTCTTTTTGATTTGTCAAGATTTTTACATCAGCGGAGAGAACACCCGCAACAGTGCCCGCAGGATCCTGACCGGCAGTTTTACCTTTTCACAATCATTTTCTGTGATCTCCTCAGAAAGCTGCTGTGTCTGCAAAAAGTCATTGCGCACATCCAGCACCGTAGATGCACGGAATAAAAAGACCCCACATTCAAAGTGCAGGTAAAAGCTGCGAAAATCAAAATTCGTGGTCCCAACGATCGCATAAGTATCATCCGAAACGATCGTTTTCGCATGGATAAAGCCCGGCGTGTATTCATAAATCTTCACCCCGGCCCGCACCAATTCCGCATAATTGGCTCTGGTCACCGCATGCACATACCATTTATCCGGAATATGCGGCGTGATGATCCTCACGTCGATCCCGCTTTGCGCAGCCAGACAGAGTGCAGTCGTCATTTCGTGATCCAAAATCAGGTAAGGCGTCTGGATATACACATATTCCTTCGCATTATTGATAATGTTCATATAGGTATTTTCTCCAATCAGGTCCGAGTCGATCGGAGAATCCCCAAAAGGCTGCACAAACCCATCGGTCGGATAGGACTTCGTGGGCTTATAGGCTTCAAAGTCAATGTCATTTTCTGAAAGGGTATTTCCCCACATCTGCAAAAACAGGATCGTCAGCGACCAAACTGCATCCCCTTTGAGCATAATAGAGGTGTCCTTCCAATGCCCATGCTTTTCGTAGGCGTTGATGTATTCATCCGCCAGATTGATCCCCCCGGTAAAGCCCACATTCCCATCAATGATACAAATTTTCCGATGGTCCCGGTAATTCATGAAAACATCCAGCGACGGACGGAATCGGTTAAACACCCGGCATTCAATCCCCACGTTTTCCATTTGCTCCCGAAAGTCATCCGGCAGGGTTTGGATCGAGCCTAAGTCATCATACAGCAGGCGCACCTCCACCCCTGCGCTGATCCGCTCTTTCAGCACTTCCAGAATACTATCCCACATCAATCCCTTTTCGATGATAAAATATTCTAAGAAGATGTAGTGCTGCGCTTTTTTTAGTTCTTCCAGCATATACTCCCATTTCACTTCGCCTGGGGTGAGTAGTTTGGTGTAAGTGTTTTGGAACACCGGGGCAAAGGCCTTTTGGGTAATATAATAGCTCTGCTTATAGGCGATCGGGTCTAGTTTTTTCAGTTCTTCACTAACCTGCTTCGGCTGGTTTTCGATCACCTCACGCGCTTTTAAATAAATAATTTCCATATAACGGCGGATCTTGCGCGAGATATTTCGGTTACCGAACATCAAATAAAATAGACCGCCTAACACCGGCACCAACAGAATCGGGATCAGCCATGCGATCTTATACATCGGATTGCCCGGTTTAGAAACAAGGTAGATCACGATCAGCAAAGACAGCACTTCCAGTCCTATCATGACATAGCTGAAATATTCTGCCAAAAAGATCATGCCCAGCACAAACACCGCCAGTTGTACCACGATCAGTACGGCAAAAACGACCATTCGGCTCGTTAAAAGCTTAAACATTTTTTTGATCATCTAAAAACCCTCTTTATCTCCGCTTTTTACAAGATTCGATTGCTTATTCAATATTATATCATAAAAATAAAAAATGAAAAGCCCTGCATTCCTATTCCGGCAAATTGGTTGATTTTTCTGGCGTTTATTGCTATAATGAAAAATCGGTAACCGGCTTAATTTTAAAATTGGGGGAAATAAAAATGCTCTTAGCAGTAGATATCGGGAATACCAATATGGAGTTCGGCGTGTTCGATCAGGAACAACTGAAAGCAAGCTTTCGTTTAGCAACGCATCACGACGTTACCTCTGACGAGCTTGGCTTGTCGATCCGGCAATTCTTTTTGATCCACGAGATCCTTCCCGAAACGATCGAAGACGTCTTGATCTCCTCGGTGGTCCCGCAGGTCGTTTATTCGGTAAAAAACGCCATGCGCAAATATTTGTCGATCGAACCGCTGATCGTACAGGAAAATTTTTCTATCCCGATCGTGAACAAATATGACAACCCCTCCGAAGTGGGCGCCGACCGCCTAGTAAACGCCTATGCCGGCTTTCGGAAATACGGCGGCGGCATCGTAGTTGTAGATTTTGGAACTGCTACCAATTTTGACGTGATCGATCAGGAGGGCGCTTATCTGGGCGGCGTCTTGTATCCGGGCATTAAAATCTCCTTGGAGGCTCTGGTACAAAGGACTTCCAAACTGCCTAAAGTAGAGATCGAAGCACCGGGGCGTATGATCGGGACCAACACAGCGATGAGCATGCAGTCTGGGATCGTGTACGGATATACCGGCGCAGTGGTGCGGATCATTGAAAATATCAGCAAAGAGCTGGGATACCAGCCGAAAGTTATCGCCACCGGCGGGCTGGCCCGTGTGATCGGTGAGCAAACCGATATTTTCTCTTACATTGACCGTTCCCTCACGTTAGACGGTCTTTGCCTTATTTACCGGGACTATCAAGCAGGGAAACAATAACTATTTGTATAAAACTTTAAAAATATACACCCCTTGCAGACTTTAATGTCAGCAAGGGGTGTGTTTTATGAAAGTTGGATCATTTCTTTTGTCCCGCTTCGGTCCACTGTGACCATTTGACGGTCTTCCCGGATGCTGACTTTCTGCAAGCCCTCCTGGTCATATGACAGTACTACACGCCGAAGATAGACATTCCCCTCTTCCGCCACATAATCAAGCGTCAGTGTTCCTTCCAGGATCTCGGCAGAAACCAGTTTCCCTCCATCCGGCAGTGATCCCGCCAAGGCCTCCAGCACCACCTCATTCGAAATCTCGCCGTCCTGGTTTTTATCCTCCAGCAGCTTCTGGACAACCGCAGTTCCGGAAGTATCCTGTAGCCCATATTTTTCATATTCCAAAAATTCCTGCGCGGAAATCGACTCTGTTTTCACCGATTGTCCATGCACAGTTGAAACAACAAAGATAATCCCCGCAATAACGACTGCCGCAAAAAACACTGCTAAAGCTGGGGTAAGGTACCGTTTCATCCTTCCTCGCTTTCTGCTTCCATCAGGCTTTCGATCATCTTGATCGGATCGGTCATGATCCGGATCGCCCGGCAATGGTTCTGGATCGAAACTTCTGTATAAGAGCCTCCAAATTCGCCGTCTAACGTCCAAGATACCTCTTCATCACAGACGATCTTCAGTTCCGACGCCCGGAAAGTGGTGATAAAATCCTGATTGATCTCCTTTTGCAGGAGCGCACTGATGATGATCTGCATCTCGATCGGGTTTTTCGGCGCTTTGATCAGGGACACTTCAAACTCCCCGTCATCCAGCTTGACCCCTTTTCCACGGTATCCTTTGAATCCTCCCACCGAAGTAGAGTTGGTGATCAGCCCAAAAATAAAATCGTCTTCTAAAACCTTGTCCTGATAGCATACCGTCATATGGTAGGATTTTAAATTGTAAAGCTGCTTGGCCCCCTCCAGCACATACGCTGTCTTTCCCAAAATATTTTTAAAATGCTGCGGGGTTTGATAGGCTACATCTGTAAAGATCCCAAAAGCTGCAACATAGGAAAAATATTTGTCGTTAAATCCCCCAATGTCACAGTCAAAGGGCATCCCCTCTACGATCAGGTGGGCCGCTTTCCGAAGGTCGCGCGGGATATGGAGGCTTGCCGCGAAATCATTGACCGTGCCCGAAGGGATATAACCCAGCACGGGACGCCGGCCTGTTTTCATCAGCCCGCTGACTACCTCATTCACCGTACCGTCACCGCCACTGAATACGATCATATCATACTCTCCGGACTTTTGCTCCACCATATGCAGCGCATCTTCCCTCTCCTGTGTGGGATGGACCGTGACCTCGTAATGGTTTTTTACAAAAAGGTCAATGATCTCTGAGATCTTATTTTTGATCTGCGCCTTTCCAGAATGTGGATTATAGATAAAAAACAGTTTTTTCTGTCGGGTTTCCATCAGCCGGGAGCCTCCTTACCATGTGCTTTTTTTCATCATATCACATGCGGAATGTAAAATCTATCATTAACTTGTAAAAAATATTCTTCCCCAAAATCTTTCTTTACCCAAAAATAAGCGCCTAAATATATTAGGCGCTTATTTTTTAGTTCATTTCACTGAGCAATTTCTCCACACTGGCCAGACGAACGCACAGGCAGAACAGCTCCATCGCCTGATCCAGCTCGGAAACAGACGGATAGGTGGGCGCGATCCGGATATTGCGGTCTCGCGGGTCTTTCCCATAAGGATAGGTTGCCCCAGCTCCAGTCATCACGGCTCCCGCCTCTTTGCACAGGCCAACGACCCGTTTCGCACAGCCGTCCATGGTGTCAAGGGAAATAAAGTATCCCCCGTTCGGCGCGTGCCATTCGGCAATTTCAAGCGGTTTGATCTCTTCGTCCAATTTCTTTAATACCGCATTGAACTTCGGTTCCAAAATCTCCCGGTGCTTTTGCATGTGTGCTTTCACGCCATCTATATTTTTAAAATATTTGACATGGCGCAGCTGCTTGATCTTATCGAACCCGATCGTCTGGATCGACATCTGCTGTTTTACAAAGTCAAGGTTATGTTTTGTTGCAGCCATGGCCGCGATCCCAGCACCCGGAAAGCTGATTTTTGACATAGAGGCGAAAATGAATACACGGTCTTCCGTTCCCTGCTTTTTGCACGCATCCATCAAGTTCATCAGCCGGTCTGGCGTATCGGTCAAGTGATGAACGCAATAAGCGTTATCCCAAATGATCTTAAAGTCCGGCGCCGCAGTTTTCATCGAAGCAAAACGGGCGACTGTTTCATCGGAATAGGTGATTCCCTGTGGGTTGGAATACATCGGCACACACCAAATAAACTTGATGCTTTCATCTTCCGCCGCCAGTTTTTCCACCAGATCCATGTCCGGGCCGGCCGGGGTCATTGGAACGTTGATCATTTCAATGCCAAATAATTCGCTGATTGCAAAATGCCGGTCATATCCCGGCACCGGGCATAAGCATTTTACTGTTTTCTCGTCTTTCCACGGGCGCGGGGAGTCTACAAAACCAAACTGCATCGCCCTGACGATCGTATCATACATCATATTCAGGCTGGAGTTTCCGCCAATGATGACCTCATCCGGGCTGACCTCCAGAATTTCGGCATATAATTCCTTCGCTTCCGGAATCCCATCCAGCAAGCCGTAGTTTCTAGCGTCCAGACCATCTTCGCAGGCTAAAACATCCTGGCTGGTCAGTACATCCAGCATGCCCATAGATAGGTCCAGCTGGTTCGGCGCAGGTTTTCCGCGGGACATATCCAGCTTTAAACCACGGCCTTGAAATTCTTTATATGCGCTTTGAAGAACAGCCTGCTCCTTTAGCAGTTCCTCTTTTGTCATCTTCTGATACGGAATCATAAAATTGCCTCCTGAATATTGATTTGCTGTAAACTTATCCCAAAGTGGGTCGTTTTTAATTGTACTATATTCTATGCGTTTTTGCAAGATTGTTTTTAAAATCCTGCAAAAAAATCATTGACAAATTTTAGATAGCGTTTCTTCAATAACTTGTTGAATTGTTACATGGTGCTGTTTTGCAGCCTCTTTTGCCGGTTCAAACTCCACATAATGCTTCGTTATCCCCTGATAGGTGCATCGCTTTACCTGCATTTGGCCAAACCTCGTCTGTACAGGCAGCACCTCCCTGTGCATAATGGAACGCTGCAAAATGCTTTTTCTCACCCCGATCGAAGTGGTATGCGCAAAGATAATCCGCAGCAGTTTCTCCTCTTTTGCAGGTTCTGACAGCACACAAAGCTTATAGGCGGCACGCCCTTTTTTCATAAAGATCGGCTCTGTCCAAACATCCAGCGCCCCCTCTTCCCGCAGCAGGTCACAGGCAAAAGCCAGTGTTTCCCCGGTCTGGTCGTCGATATTGGTTTCCATTTGCAGTACCTCTTCGCCCGATGCGCCCGCTTCTTCCAGCAGGTAGGCGCGCAGCACATTCGCCTGACCCGGCAGGTCTTTCTTCCCGGCGCCGTATCCGATCCGCAGGATATTCATCTGGGAAGGAACTTGGAAGGCCTCAGCAGCTGCGCTAGCGATCGCGATCCCGGTCGGGGTGACCAGCTCCCCAGGAATCCCGGTCATCACAAGCGGCACCTTGCGGGCAGCCGCAATGTTAGCGACAGCCGGCACCGGAACCGGCATCTGCCCATGGGCGCAGTGCACATGGCCGCATCCCTCTGACAGCGGGGATACGATCACCCGATCGACCGCCAACAGGTCTATACAGACTGCCGCGCCCACAACATCCACGATGGAATCCACAGCCCCCACCTCATGGAAATGCACCTGTTCCAAGGGAAGCCCATGCGCCTTTGCTTCTGCCTGCGCGATGATATGAAAGATTTTTTTTGCCAGTTCCCGCGCTTTTGGCGTCAGATCCCCGCTGTCGATAATTGCCAGCACATCGTCAAGGTTGCGGTGGACATGCGCGTGGTGATGGCTGTGTTCCCCGTGATGATGTTCCCCTTCATGCTGGTGTTCATGGTGGTGATGGTGTTCTTCATTGTGGTGGTGTCCGTCGTCATGATGGGGGTGGGTGTGGGTAACATCCGGATGTTCCGGATGCTCCAGCTTCACATCAAAATCAAAGGCGTCGATCCCGGCTTTTTTCGCACGACCAAACTGCAAGGCATACCCTTCCACCTGAAGGCTGTTCAAGGCGGCTTCCAGCTTCTGACGGTCCACGCCTAAATCCAGCAGTGCGCCGACAGTCATATCGCCGCTGATGCCGGAGCTGCATTCCAAATATAACGTTTTCATGTTATTCCTCCCCTTTTCCAGTCACCAAGCGGTTGATCTGCGCGCCCAGATAGCCGGCTCCATAGCCGTTGTCAATATTCACGACCGAGATCCCGTCGGCACAGGAATTAAGCATCGTCAGCAAGGCGCTCAGTCCATGGAAATTTGCCCCGTATCCCACGCTGGTAGGCACGGCAATCACCGGCTTGTCGATCATTCCGGCCAGCACACCCGCCAATGCGCCTTCCATCCCTGCAACCGCGATCACAACATTCGCGCGCTCGATCTCGGGCAGTTTGTCAAACAGGCGGTGGATCCCCGCCACACCCACGTCATAATACCGCTTGACATTCGCGCCGAAAAACGCCGCTGTCGCCGCGGATTCTTCCGCTACTGGAATGTCAGCCGTTCCAGCGGTACAGACAGCGACTTCTCCTATGTACTGGGGCTGTTCCCTGATCAAAGTGATCAAACCGCCGTTTTCCTGATACTCCGCCTGCGGGCAAACCGCAAGCACCGCTTCATACTGCTCCTTTGTCGCCTTGGTCGCCAAAACAGAAGTGTCCCTTGCGGCAAGCCGGTCAAAAATCACGGCGACCTGTTCCTTGGTCTTCCCCTTGCAGAAGATCACTTCGCCAAACCCGGTGCGCAGTTTCCGGTGATGGTCGATCCGCGCAAAGCCCAAATCCTCATAAGGCAGGCTTTTTAAAGCCTGCTGGGCCTGTTCGATGGATACCGTTCCCTCTTTTACCTGCTGCAATAATTTTTCAACATCCATGTAAGCTATCCCTCCCGTCTGAACCTGTGAAAATGGACGGGGAAAATCCCCGTCCGGTATGAACTTATACTTTGTCGATCGCTTTAAATCCTTCTCCTACGACCTCACTCGTCGTAGTAACGATAATAAAGGCCGCCGGGTCGATCTCCTGCACAATCCGCTTTAAATGATAGTACTCGTTTTTCCGTACTGCGCACATCAATACTACCTTGTCCTGGTTTTGGTATGCGCCGGTCCCCAACAGTTTGGTTACCCCGCGGTCTGCCTCTTTCATGATTTCAGCCGCAATTTCATCGCTGTGATTGCTGATGATCATCAGCATCTTTCCGCTGTCCAACCCATACATCATCGCATCGATGACCTGAGCGGTGACAAACATCGCAACCGTTGCATATAAAGCGGAGCTAATACTTTTAAAAACCACAGTGGAAGCGGCAATGATAATCACATCGGTTAAAAATACGATCTTGCCGATCGGCACATGCGGCAGCTTCATCTGAACGACCTTGCTGGTCACATCGATCCCGCCGGTAGAACCGTCCACCATAAAGGCGAATGCGATCCCCGCGCCGCTCAAAGCGCCGCCGAACAGCGCCGCCAGCATAGAATCCCCAGTAAACTGCGGCAGATGGCACCAAGAGAAAATATAATCATAAAACACAGTAAATGCGATCACCGAAATGACGGATTTAGCCAAAAACCGTTTCCCTAAAGAAAAATGCCCCAACAGCAGCAACGGAATATTGATCAAGAGATTCAGCCAGCCGATCGGGATGTGGAACAGATGATTCAACAAAATCGCGATCCCGGACACCCCGCCCGGCGCGATCTGATTCGGCGCAATAAACACATAGGTGCCCAGCGCCAGCAACCCTGTCCCAAAAATAACGACAACACAATCCCATAAAAAATGATTCTTTTTCATCTCTCGTTTTACCTCTTTTATCCAGCCAACAGAGCAGCCCAAAAACAGAGCCTTTGTTTCTGATTAGTCTTTCCAAATCAAGGCAAATAATTCGTCGATCCGTTCTTGCTTCCCTTTTAAGTGAAGATACCCAAACAGCGCTTCTAAGCCGGTCGCCCGCCGGTAATCCTGAGGATCCGCATTTTTGGGAACGTGGTTCCCGTTGGCATTCCTGCCGCGCTTGTAAATAGCAAGCTCTTCCTCTGTCAGGCGGTCGTATACGATCTCCACCGCGGCAGACTGCGCATCCGCACAGACGCGTTCCACCGTCATTCTGTGGAGCTTGTGCACCGGCATGTTCGCCCGCCGGATCAGCTTTTCCCGGACCATGATTTCCAGCACGGCATCGCCCATGTATGCCAGCACCAGCGGGCTGTATAGTTTTGGATTTTCGCAGTCCATCTGCTCCAAGGCCATAGTAAAATCCTTTCTGAACTTTTTATTTTACAAAATCAAATTGCAGGCCGAAGATATCAACAGTATCTCCCTCCTGAATTCCCATTTCTTCCAGTTTATCAATAATCCCGGAAAAACGCAAGACTCTTTGGAAATACTGAAGCGACTCGTAATCCTCCATATTGACGGTCGAAAGTACCGGTTCCAAAAATGGCGCGTCAATATAATAAACACCATTTTCGACAGTGATTTCAAACTGTTTTGCAGACTTTTTCGCTTCCAGCTCCTCCACACTGATCGGTTCCGGTTCGTATTCCGTAATGGGCGGCAGGGTGTCAAGCCGTTTCCCAACTTCCTCTACCAGTTCACGGGTCCCCTGTGTGGTAGCCGCTGAGATCTCGAAAAATGGGATCCCCTGGTTTTCCACAAAGGTGCGGAACGCCTCGATCTGTTCCGGGGCAGCCATATCACATTTGTTCGCCGCTACGATCTGCGGGCGGTTTGCCAGTTCCTCGCTGAAATTGCGAAGTTCCCGGTTAATGGCATGAAAATCCTCTACTGGGTCGCGCCCCTCGATGCCTGACACATCGACCACATGGACGATCAGCCGGCAGCGGTCCACATGACGCAAAAACTCGTGCCCCAGTCCAACGCCTTCGCTCGCCCCTTCGATCAGCCCGGGAATATCCGCCATGACAAAGCTTTTATGCTCGTCCAGCTTTACCACCCCAAGCACCGGGCTGAGCGTGGTAAAATGATAGTTCGCTATCTTGGGTTTTGCGGCGCTCACTACGCTGATCAAGGTGGATTTCCCCACGTTAGGGAATCCGACCAGGCCCACATCCGCCAGCAGCTTCAACTCCATGGTCAAATCATAGCTTTCCCCAGGGATGCCCGGCTTTGCAAAACGGGGGATCTGCCGGGTAGCTGTTGCAAAATGCTGGTTCCCGGCGCCGCCGCGCCCTCCTTTGGCGATCACATAAGGGCGGTCGCCTGAAATGTCCGCCAGCAACCGACCGGTTTCACTGTCGCGCAGCAGGGTGCCGCGCGGCACCTTGATGATCAGATCCTCCGCGCTTCTGCCGGAACAGCGGTTGCTCCCGCCGTTCTGACCATTTTCCGCCGCAAATTTACGCTTATATCGAAAGTCCACCAATGTGGACATATTATCATCTACCACAAAGACAACGTCGCCGCCTTTTCCGCCGTCGCCGCCATCCGGACCGCCCGCGTTGACATACTTTTCCCGGTGGAAAGACACCGCGCCGTTTCCCCCGTTGCCTGCCTTAATGGTGATCCTTGCTTTATCTACAAACATACCGTTCCTCCTTTTTCGCGGTATTTTCCGCTTATTATCAGGATGCGGAATTCCCCCGATCTGTATTCATAAGAACAGAAAAGGCGTGCCCGGGTCCGTCCCAAAAGCACGCCTTAACGTTCGTTTCGACTATTGAGCAGCGTAAACGCTAACTTTTTTACGGTCACGGCCAACACGTTCAAATCTAACGACACCGTCGATCTTTGCGAACAAAGTATCATCAGAACCACGGCCAACGTTTTCCCCAGCGTGAATGTGGGTACCGCGCTGACGTACTAATATGTTACCCGCTAACACAAACTGACCGTCCGCGCGCTTTGCGCCCAGTCTTTTGGATTCGGAGTCACGGCCGTTCTTTGTGGAACCTACCCCTTTTTTGTGTGCAAAAAACTGCATGCTGATTCTCAACATATTACTTACACCTCCAGATCGGTTATTTTTATCGTATTTGGATAGTCTTCAGCCAAGCATGTCAGCTGAAGATGGAAAGCCTCCAAAAGCAGGGCGGCTTCCCTGCTGCGGCTTTTTAACCGCAGACGGATCTTGTTTTCCTCTACCTGAAGCTGTGCATCCTCACCCAGCACTTCGGTGATCCCGTTGGCTGTCATCTGCAAAGCCGACGATACGCTGGCGCAGACAATATCTTGTCCTGCCTCGGCATATCCCGCATGGCCGGAAACACAAAACCCGGAATAAGCATTTTGACGCTTCTCAAACTGAGCCTGTATCATTATGCCTGAATGGATTCAATTCTTACCTGAGTGTAAGCCTGTCTGTGACCCATTTTGCGGGAAGAAGACTTTTTCGGTTTGTAGGTGAAAACGGTAATTTTCTTGCCTTTTCCGTTTTTCAGAGCGGTCGCGTTTACAACTGCGCCGTCAACATACGGAGCGCCAACCTTTAACCCTTCATCGCCCGAAACTGCAACTACTTTATCAAAAGCTACGGTCGCGTTTGCTTCCACATCCAGCTTTTCAATAAAGATCACGTCGCCTTCACTGACACGATACTGTTTTCCGCCGGTTTCAATTACTGCATACATTTCCTAAGGCACCTGCCTTTTCTCTAATCTCGCTGTTTTTCCAAGGCGGATACAGCTTAAAAAACTGCATCACTTAAAAAGCCCGATACATGCGGCTCTATCAGTTTAGCATAAACCCTGTTTAAAGTCAAGGATTTCCTATAATTTTATCGAAGTGACGGGATTCTCCGCCTCTTCCAGCACGGTAATTAGATCTTCCCACAAAAGATATAAGGTAGCGGTGTTCACGTTCGGGTGAACGGCCACTTGTTCCCTTTGCTTAAGATCTTCATCCAGCACCACTGTAACTGCCGGGTCCAGTCCATTCAGCACTCCCAGCGGCGTCACCGAACCGGGCTGTACCCCCAAATGCTTTACCAGCCGGTCTTCCGAGGCAAAGCTCAAATTCTTTTCCCCTAATTTGCCGCGCAGTTCTTTCAGATCCAACGGCTTGTCATGCGGCATGGTGACCAGATAATGGCGTTTCCCGTTTGCGTTGCGCAGAAATAAATTTTTGGCAACGCACTGCATGTCCAGCAGGCCGATCTTTTCCATATCCTCAATGGTGCGAACCGCCTCGTGCTCTACCAGCCGGTACGCGATCCCCAGACTGTCCAAAAGCCTGCATAACTCTTCCTGTCCCATACTATACCATTTTTCCCATGTCATAGATCCCGGCAGGCTTCCCCTTCAGGAAGACTGCGGCGTTTACCGCCCCGACTGCAAAGATCTCCTTGGACATCGCCTGATGTTTTAAGGAAAGGAGCTCGTCGTGTCCCGCGAAGATCACTTCGTGCTCGCCTACAATGGTTCCTCCGCGGACAGAATGGATGCCGATCTCATTTTTATCCCGCTTTTTCCGCTGCGCATGGCGGTCATACATATATTTCTGAGTCTGGTCCAGGGTGTCATTGATCGCATCCGCGATCATCAGCGCCGTACCGCTTGGGGCATCTATCTTTTGATTGTGGTGCTTTTCGATGATCTCAATATCAAACTGCCCGCCCAATACTTCAGCGGCCTTTTTTGCCAGGGACACCAAAAGGTTGACCCCCAGCGACATATTAAAGGAGAAAAATACCGGGATCTGTTCTGCAGCTTTCTGGATCTTTTCGATCTGTTCCGGGCTGTATCCGGTCGTAGCGATCACCACAGGGGTATTGGTCTTCAGCGCATAGTCAAGCATACCGTCAAGAACAGCCGGATTGGAAAAATCAACGATCACATCGCCGCTCTCCCCGCATTCAGAAAAGGAAGGGTAAATATCAAAGTCACTGTATGCCTGGGTGTTCAAATCTACGCCGGCAACGATTTCGCAGTCCTTCCGTTCCTCTGTGCAACGGGCAATCACCTTTCCCATTTTTCCGTTCGCGCCGCTTAAAATTATCTTTGTCATCTTTCTGATTCCTTTCTTTTCAAGGTATGGAAAAATCTGCACATAATACGATTATGTGCAGATCCAAGGCTCTATTTTACCAAACCGACGTTTTGCAGCGCTTCCTTTAAGACCGCGACCGAAGCGTCATCCATGCGTATCAGCGGCAGACGGCATTCGCCTACCTCCATCCCCATCAGGTTCATCGCTTCTTTTACCGGGATCGGGTTGACATCAAGGAATAACTTGTTCGCCACATCCAACAGTTTTAATTGCAGGTCTGCACTTTCCTTTACTTTTCCATCTAAATAAAGCTGACAAATGTCATGTGTTTCCTTTGGCATGATGTTGGACAGTACGGAGATAACGCCGATCCCGCCCAAAGACATGATCGGAACGATCTGATCGTCGTTCCCGGAATACACATCCAGCTCATCTCCGCACAGTTCACGGATCTTGGCAACCTGAGAAATATTGCCGCTTGCCTCTTTAACCGCTACGATATTTTCGATCTTAGACAACTCATAGCAGGTTTCCGGCGCGATATTCACGCCAGTGCGGCTTTGCACACTGTAAAGGATAATTGGCAGCGAAACGCTTGCCGCAATTCTTTTATAGTGTTCGATCAAACCTCTTTGCGAGGTTTTGTTGTAATATGGAGTTACCAGCAGCAACCCGTCTGCCCCAAGCTGTTCCGCTTCCTTGGACAGAGAGATCGCATATGCGGTATCGTTGCTTCCGGTTCCCGCGATTACCGGGACCCTTTTAGCAGTATGTTCGATCGCGCACTTGATCGCCTCGCGGTGCTCTGCATCTGACAGCGTCGACCCTTCCCCGGTGGTGCCGCAGATAATGATAGCATCGGTACCGTTCTCGATCTGGAAATCAATGATCTCCTTGAGCTTATCAAAATTTACAGACATATCTGGATTCATCGGGGTAATAATTGCCACGCCAGCACCTGTAAAAATTCTTTTCTTCATAACAGGGTTCTCCTTCTTTCTTTGCTTTGCCGCAAAAACGGCATCGAATCAGTCCATGTATCCCTGTGCCGCCAACAACTCTGCCAACAGGACCGCGCCGCCGGCTGCGCCCCTAAGCGTGTTGTGGGACATGCATACAAATTTATAGTCGTATTGGCTGTCTTCCCTTAACCGGCCGATGGAAACCGCCATCCCATTTTCCAGCATCCGTTCCGATTTGATCTGCGGACGGTCCGGTTCTTCAAAATAATGCAAAAACTGTTTTGGTGCGCTCGGCAGCTCCAAACGCTGTGCTTCGCCGCTGAAAGAAGCCCATTTTTCCTTGATCTCCTCAATGCTCGGCTTGTGGTTAAAAGAAACGAAAACAGCCGCTGTGTGTCCGTCGCTCACAGGAACACGCAGGCATTGGGTGGTGATTGCCGGACCCTTTGCATCTACGATCACATCGCCTTCGATCGTTCCCCAAAGTTTTAACGGTTCCTTCTCGGATTTTTCCTCTTCCCCGCCAATATAAGGGATCAGGTTGTCAACCATTTCCGGCCAGCGTTCAAAGGTTTTTCCCGCGCCGGAAATTGCTTGGTAGGTGCAGGCTAATACCTTCGTGATGCCGTATTCCATCAATGGGTGAAGCGCTGGAACATAGCTTTGCAGGGAGCAGTTGGATTTTACCGCCACAAATCCCCGTTTGGTGCCCAAGCGTTTGCGCTGTGACGGAATGATCGCAGTGTGGTCTGCGTTGATTTCCGGAACGATCATCGGAACGTCCGGTGTATGTCTGTGCGCGGAGTTATTGGAAACAACAGGGCATTCCGCCTTGGCATATGCTTCCTCTAACGCGCGGATCTCGTCTTTTTTCATATCGACTGCACAGAATACGAAGTCGACCATAGAAGCGACCTTTTCAATGTCAGCGGTCGCATCGAAAACCACCATATCCTTCATGCTCTGCGGCATCGGCGCTGGCATAGCCCAGCGGTTTCCCACGGCTTCTTCATAGGTTTTCCCAGCGCTGCGGGAAGACGCGGCCAGTGCTTTCACTGTAAACCATGGGTGATTTTCTAAAAGGGTCGCAAAGCGCTGTCCAACCATCCCGGTTGCCCCAATGATCCCTACATTATAGTGTTTCATTTTTCATTCCTCCAAACCAAAATAAAAACAGATAAATGTTACAAATCCGCCGACAGAGAATCCATAATAAATATGAAAAAAACCGGTTGAAAACCGGCTCATCTTATTATATAATGGAAAAGTTGACGATACTACTCTGTTTTTAGCATTTTCCGTCGATAGCTCTCCATCAATAACTTGATGACAATCCTGTACTTCTTCAATACAGGCTCAGGGCAAACGCTGCCGGAAGCAGTTCCCCTTCGGCAAATTTTCCTTTCAACACAAAATCAAACGACTTCGGCAGTCTCCTTTGCTTTACTCATAAAATCCGCGACCTCTATCCGCCTTTTATTCAATTTACTATTATAATATCACCGAAGGCACACACTGTCAATTCTTTCAGTTATTTTTTCTATTTCTTCTATTTTTTATGGGAACGGTCAATCCTATCATATGCGGATTGACGGGATTATGTGCCCCATTCCCCTTATTTTCATTTGATTTATCTTAAAACAGTCGGTTTTGCCTGTTTTGGAAAGGATCCGATCTATGATGAAAACCAGCGACTTTTATTACGACCTACCGCAGGAGTTGATTGCTCAAACTCCGGTAGAACCACGGGACCATTCCCGGCTGATGACCCTTTCCCGCGCTACCGGGAAGGTAGGCCATCATCATTTTTATGACATCCTTGACTTTTTAAAACCGGGAGATCTTTTAGTGGTGAACAACTCCCGCGTTCTGCCTGCGCGGCTTTATGGCGTCAAAGAAGACACCGGGGTGCAGATGGAGCTGCTTTTATTAGAACAGAAAGAAACCCTGTTGTGGGAATGCTTAGTCAAACCCGGCAGGCGCTGTAAGTTGGGCGCCCGTTTTTCATTTGGGAACGGCCTGCTTCACGGTGAGGTCGTAAAGGTACAAGACGATGGAAACCGGCTAATCTGGTTTTCCTGTGAAAAAAACTTTTTCACCGCGCTGGACGAGATCGGCCAAATGCCCCTGCCGCCTTATATCACCGAAAAGCTACAGGATAAAGAGCGGTACCAAACTGTCTATTCCAAAGAGCTGGGTTCCGCGGCGGCCCCCACCGCCGGTCTTCATTTTACCGAAGAGCTGATGCAAAAGCTCAAGGAAAAGGGGATCCAGATCGCAGAGGTAACGCTCCATGTGGGGCTTGGGACGTTCCGTCCGGTAAAGGCCGACGATGTCACCAACCATAAAATGCATTCGGAGCACTATTTCCTGCCGGGAGAAACCGCGCGTCTGATCCGGCAGACCAAAGAAAATGGCGGCCGAGTGATCGCTGTGGGCACCACCAGCTGCCGTACCTTGGAAAGCGTAGCTACCTTTCACAACGGTATTCTGGAAGAATGCGAAGGATACACCGACATCTTCATCTATCCCGGCTATCAGTTTAAGGTATTGGACGGCCTGATCACCAATTTCCACCTGCCCGAAAGCACCTTGATCATGTTAGTGAGCGCCTTTGCCGGCTATGAACATACCATGGAGGCCTACCGGCAGGCGGTAGAAGAAAAATACCGCTTTTTCAGCTTTGGCGACGCCATGCTGATCCTTTAATCCCCTCATTCGTGACCACCCCATTTTAGAAAGGACTTTCTATGTATACCTTACTGAAACAAGAAGGAAATGCCCGGCGCGGCGAATTTAAAACAGTACACGGCACCGTGCAGACTCCTGCTTTTATGAATGTCGGCACAGCTGCGGCGATCAAAGGAGGGATCTCCTCCTACGATCTGGTCGATCTGAAATGTCAGGTGGAGCTGTGCAATACCTATCACCTGCATGTCCGGCCCGGAGATGATTTGATTTATGAAATGGGCGGCCTGCACCGCTTCATGGGCTGGGAACGGCCGATCTTGACTGACAGCGGCGGGTTCCAGGTGTTTTCCTTGGCCTCCCTGCGGAAAATCAAGGAAGAGGGCGTTTACTTTAACTCCCATGTAGACGGCAGGAAAATTTTCATGGGACCGGAAGAAAGCATGCGCATCCAGTCCCATCTTGCCTCTACCATTGCCATGGCTTTTGATGAATGTGTGGAAAACCCCTCCACCCATGAATACTCTAAGCACTCCTGTGAGCGGACCACCCGCTGGCTGTACCGCTGCAAGGAGGAGATGGAACGCTTAAATGCCCGGCACGATACCATCAACCCCCACCAAATGCTGTTCGGGATCAATCAAGGCTGTGTTTTTGAGGATCTGCGCGTCGCCCATATGGAAGAGATCGCAAAACTCGACCTGGATGGCTACGCGATCGGCGGGCTGGCTGTCGGGGAACCCACGCAGGATATGTACCGCATCTTGGATGTTGTCACCCCGCATATGCCGCAGAACAAACCTCGCTATTTAATGGGGGTAGGAACGCCCGGAAATATCATCGAAGGGGTCGCGCGCGGCGTAGACCTGTTTGACTGCGTGATGCCAAGCCGGAATGCCCGGCACGGGCATCTGAACACCTGGAGCGGGATCCGCAACATCATGAACGCCAAATATCAAAAAGACGACGCGCCGATCGACGAGTCATGCGACTGTCCGACCTGCCGCCGGCATTCCCGCGCATACCTTAGGCATTTGTTCAAGGCCAACGAAATGCTTGCTATGCGGCTTGCCGTCATGCATAACCTTTATTTTTACAATACCCTGATGGAAAAGATCCGAGAAGCGTTAGAACAGGGAAGATTTTCCGAATTCCGTGAAAAGTATTCTGTTCTGCTGGACACCAGAATATAAATCATTAAACGGATATTCCGTGCAGACAGTTATCATTGGAGGTTTGGGAACGTGGGAATTCTGGAAATCATCATCATAGGGATCGGGCTGTCAATGGACGCCTGTTGTGTTTCTATTTCAAACGGGATGTGTACAAACCCTTTAAAGGCCCGGCACGCGCTGGCGGATGCGCTTTTTTTCGGGAGCTTTCAGGGGATCATGCCGCTGATCGGTTTTTTTGCCGGCTCTTTATTCGTTGGGATCCTTTCTAAATACAGTTTTTGGATCGTGTCTGCCATTTTCCTGATCCTTGGCGGGAAAATGATCTACGATGCCGCCACCGAAGAGGATAAGGTAGAATGTAAAAAGATGACGTTCCGCCTTTTGCTGATCCAAGCCATCGCGACCAGTATTGACGCGCTGGCGGTGGGTGTCAGCTTCAGCGCGATGCAGGTCAATATTTTCATGGCGGTATGTCTGATCGCGGCAACCACTTTTGTTATCTCCTTTGCCTCTGTGTATGTAGGACATAAAATCGGCACGCTGTTAAATAAAAAGGCTGGTATCTTTGGCGGGATCTTGCTGTTAGGGATCGCCGCCAAGGTGCTTTTAGACGGACTTTTGGCAGCATGAACAGCGCATGATTTTTTATCTGTCAAAAAAGGGATATTCTGATAGGACTTATCAGAATATCCCTTTTCTCTGTTTGGTTTCCTGTTAAAGCTGCGCCCAGGCCTTGACGAGCTAAAACTGGTCAAAGGCCAAATTCTTCGGCGTACAGGACCGTACCGCTGGGCAGGACAGCATCCTCGCACAATTTTAATACCATAAAGTTTTGATCCGGCACCTCGAATGGGGCGGAAATCCCAAATTTTCCGGCAGGCAGATACCCAGCTTTGGGATAATATTTCTCACTCCCTAAAACAATGCAGCAATGAAAACCCAGCTTTCTGGCGATACAGTGGCCTTTTTCCATCAGGGCTTTGCCAACACCTTTCCGTTGATACATAGGCAGCACCGCCAAAGGCGCCAGCGCTAACTCCACCGCGGTATTGATCTTCACTTTCGTAAACAGGATATATCCAATGATCTCCCCTGCGCATTCCGCCACCAAAGAAAGCTGAGGCAGAAAAGCATTGCTGCTGCGCAGCGCCTCTACCAGCTCCTGTTCATTGCCATCTGCATGCTCCGCTTCTTCAAAGGCCCGCTTGATCACCTGATAAACCGCTGGATGATCCTCTTCTCTTTCCTGCCGGACTTTAAACAGCAGAGGAGAAAAAGCCATATTTTTTCTCATGACAAAGTTCGTCAGCGTCTGCCCTTTCCGCACCACGCTTTGCTCCCGGAACGTTTCATATCCGTATTTTTCAAAAAAAGGCTTGGCGGTGACCGAAGCATGTGTTTCAATAAACGAAATCGCTCGTTTTCTGGCTTCTCTTTCCAAACAGGACAACAACGCAAAAGCCACCCCTTGACGCTGATGGTCTGCATGGACATACAGCCTGTCCAGATAACCGTCCTTTGTCAGATCTGCAAAACCAATGATTTTTTCAGACTGTACAGCTACAACTGCAAAATGGCCGAAAAAAGAGTCATTCCATGCTGCGCTGTCACGGTCTGCAGGCGCCCATGCCTCCACCTGCTCGGAGGTATAATCTAGCCTGTTGACCCGATGGACCGTATCATAAAACAGTTCCATCGTTTCCCGGCAATCTGAGCTACAATATTCCCGGAGGATCATGTGCGCTTTCCCTTTCCAGTCAATTCCAGGACCTCGATTTGCACTACCATCGTTTTTCCGGCGCCGCCCTGTGCCTTATCGCGGATCTGCTCTTTTGTCAGGGCCTTAGAACAAAATCGCAGACAAAGCTCTTCCAAGCGCCGGGCGCGCTGGGCATGGTCTGTGATGAGTGACACCTTTCCCTTCACGATAACGCATTGGAAATGACTGGTCAGTTTTTCTGGAACAGTTTGATATTGCTCCACCACCGTAAAACAAACCCTGTCACAGTGCCGCAGGGCGTCAAGCTTTTCCCCTTCTTCCGCACAGTGAAAAAACAGCGCGTTCTCCTGTTCGTGGTAGTAATAGTTCACCGGCACCGCATAAGGCGCCCCGTCAGCGCCCAGCATGGCAATCGTCCCATAATCGCCCCTTTTTAATACGGCGCGGCATTCCTCTGAGGGCAATGCCAGTTCGGCTCTTCTCATTTCGTTTTCTCCCTCGTTATTGATAAGTCTTATAGGTGATCTTCTTATATGCGTTTGTGTATTCAATATCCATCTGATTCATCAAATCAGTCAGCTTAGCTGTATATTCTTCGTTAAAATCATCAGGAGCAAATTGTGAAACATTTTCTTTGATATACTCCATATCCAACGGCAGGCGCTTAATGATATGGTACCCGTAGCTGGATTCCACCAAGCCGCTGATCTCTCCGATCTCCAACGATTTGGATGCTTCTGTATATTCTGTTACAAAGCTGCTCCCATCTGGGGTTTGTCCATTCGCATCAAGATAATATCCCTGCGGGCTCTGGCTCATACCAGGATCCTCTCCGTATTCTTCGATGAGGGTGTCAAAATCCTCGCCAGACTGTGCGCGTTTTAGCAGTTTTTCCGCCGCTTCTTTTTCCTCTGTGTGTTTACTTGCGTTTTCATCTGCAAATTTCACTAAAATATGTTTGGTGCAATACCATGTTTTATCATCAATGCTCTCTATCGTTTTTTCACCATAAAATTTTTCAAAAAGGCGTTCATTCAAGAGTGAGATTTCTTGCTGGGAACGATATACATCCAAAGTCAGGTGGCTCTGCTCCAACGCCTCTTCTAGTGCTTCTTCGCTGTCATAATTTGCTTTTAACGCTGAGACATTATCCTCAATGCTCTGCTTCTCCTCGTCAGTCAATTCCACACCTTCCTGCTTTGCCAACTCACGGATCGCATACCCATAAATTACGTCCTGTGTAGCCTGAGTTTTGACAGAAACGAACTGATCTGAATTTGTTTCCCAGTAACTGCTGTCGCCGGAATCATACATGGCCTGATAATTATTCAAAAAATAGCGAAGTTCTGCACCGGACACATCCTGTCCGTTGATGTTCAGGACTGCAGCGTTCAGGTCTGAAGCGCCGCATCCCGCCAGAATGCTAACCGAAAGCACAACTCCCGCTGCTAAGCAGGAAGCCTTTTTAAAAATTTTCATATGATAAGTCTCCATTTCTCATCAAATTTTTTCTGTTGAAAGTTTGCGCTTATTCTATCATAACTTTGTTGTGCGAAGTGTAACAAAGTGGCACAAACACAGAAGTGATTGCCCTGAATCATGATAAAATGTTCTCTCAAACGCCGAAGACCTTGCAAAACCAGTCTTCTGTTCACGCCGTGAGGTTATTATAGCATATCCCCTTTAAAAAAACAAATTCGGGAAAAGCTTGCAACTTGAGGAAAAATAGTATATAATAAATGACGTTGCCTGTGCAAATTTTTTATGTGATAGTAAAGGTGGATAAGGCCTGGCAACCTACTATTGTGGAGATGTACCCAAGCGGTTGAAGGGTCCGGATTCGAAATCCGGTAGGCCGGTTTTGCCGGTGCAAGGGTTCAAATCCCTTCATCTCCGCCAGCGAAAAGCCGTATAAACCTAGCGTTTATGCGGCTTTTCTATACTTTCTAACTACTTGCTGCCCGTTTTATGCATAGGCAACTTCATGTTTTTCCCATATCCTTGCATTTCTTGAATTTTTGACGTATGAAAGTTTATTATTTGGCAGTATATAAAGCGGGGGTTTTGTTCCAAAAACGTGAGAAAATGTGTTTTGCTACAGGGTCAATTTATTATATGCTTGATTTTTTAAATATTGAAAAGCAAAGCCAGCAGAGAAATTCATCTCTGCTGGCTTTATTTTCCCATTGCTGTTAAAGGCATCGTTCCATCCTCTTTTATGCTCTTGTTATAGTTTCACCATCACCATAATATCCTGAGTTTGCCAAATGGACAGTCTTGGTAGTGGATCTGAAAGGATGGGACAGCAAAGGCTGTTCCCGATGAAAAAATACGTCTGATCCCATAAACAGCCTGCTATATTCCAATATTGAAAGGCAACGCTTCTATCGAATGCAGCTATCTTTCCTTCTTCCTGTGGTTTATAAGCTGCCTAACCGTGATTTAAAATCTGCATACTCAAATTTTCGCAGGCACTGCAAGCTGCCGTCGGCATGCAGAACAAAGATAGCAGGAAGCGGCATTCCGTTAAAAGTATTGTTCTTGCAAGTAGTGTAAATAGCCATGTCGCCGAACAGCAATAACTCTTTTTCTTGTAGTGGAGCGTGAAAGCTGTAATCCCCAATAACATCGCCCGCAAGACAGGTAGGCCCACCTAAACGAAATGTATAGGGCATCTCGTTTTCCTCTCCCGCACCATACAGCGGCGGACGGTAAGGCATTTCTATGACATCGGGCATATGGCAGGCTGCACTGGCATCTAAAATAGCGATTTTGGTTTGGCCGTTTGTTACAACATCCAATACATGAGACGCCAAGTAACCGGCATTTAAGGCACACGCTTCCCCCGGCTCTAAATATATCTGCACGCTCCATTTGTTCCGGGCTGTGCAGAGACACTGTTCCAGCCGAGGAATATCGTATCCGGGACGGGTAATATGATGCCCTCCGCCTAAATTCAGCCACTTCATCCGGGGCAAAGCATCCCCAAAAAGCTTTTCTACCGCCTTTAGGGTAAGTTCCAGCGCATCTGCATCCTGTTCACATAAAGTGTGAAAGTGGAGCCCATCCAGCAGTTCCACCAGCTGGGGTGTCATTTGCCTGTCCCACTGGGAACGGGTGGTGCCCAGCCTGCTGCCGGGAGCGCAAGGATCATAGATAGCATGTCCCTCCTGCGTAGAGTATTCCGGATTGATTCGCAGCCCAATACTTTTGCCGGCATTTTTGGCTTTTTCCCCGAACTTTTTCAGCTGCCGGGGAGAATTGAATACGATATGGTCCGCATAGCGCAGCAGCTCGGAAAACTCGTCTTCCCGGTACGCCCCGCAAAACACATGTACTTCCTTTCCCGGCATTTCCTCAGCGCCCAGACGGGCTTCATAAAGCCCGCTTGCTTCGGTTCCGGCAAGATAGGGGGTCAAAGCCGGATATAAATCGTAGTTGGAAAACGCCTTTTGCGCCAACAATATTTTGCAGCCGGTGCGTTCAGCTACCCCGGCCAATATTTGGCCGTTCCTTTGCAGAGCAGGCTCATCTAAAATATAGCAGGGGGTAGGAAGGTTTTGAAATAATTCTTCGGGGAATCTTCCGTTCAATCCGGCAAAAGGCGGGCGCGTATCTTTTACAGAGATCTTCATTACTTCACCAGCACCGGGTTCCAGCTTTCATTTTTGGGAAGGCCGTATTGATCCAGCGCTTCCAGGAACGGGTCCGGATCGAATTCTTCCACAGTGTAAACACCCGTTTTTTTCCATTGTCCGGTCAACAGCATCAAGGCTCCGCACATTGCGGGTACACCGGTCGTATAGCTGACGGCCTGGCTTCCTGCCTCATGGAAGCATGCCTGATGATCGCAAACATTATAAATATAGTAGGTCTTTTCTTTCCCGTCTTTTTTCCCTGTGAAGATGCAGCCGATGTTTGTTTTCCCTTTTGTACGGGGACCTAAACTTGCCGGATCAGGCAGTAAAGCTTTTAAGAACTTGATAGGAACGATCTGCTGCCCCTCAAATTCGACCGGGACAGTGGAGAGCATGCCGACATCCTCTAAACAACGCATATGGTCCAGATAACTCTGCCCAAAGGTCATAAAGAAGCGGATCCGCTTCACCTCCGGAATATTCAGCGCCAAGCTTTCGATTTCTTCATGATGGAGCAGATACATATCCTTCTGTCCCACTTGGTCAAAATCATATTGCCTCTTGATGCTCATAGCGGGAATTTCTACCCAGCGGCCATTTTCCCAATAGCTTCCGGGCGCAGATACCTCCCGCAAATTGACTTCTGGATTAAAGTTTGTGGCAAACGCATAGCCGTGGTCTCCGCCGTTGCAGTCCAGAATATCAATGGTGTCGATCGAATCAAATTCATGCTTCTTGGCATAAGCGCAATATGCCTGCGTTACGCCGGGGTCAAAGCCACAGCCAAGCAACGCGGTCAAACCGGCTTCCTCGAACTTTTTGCGATAGGCCCATTGCCAGCTGTAGTCAAAATAGGCGGAAAATCCAGCTTCCTCACAGCGCTTTTCATAAACGGCACGCCATTCTGGATCATCGGTATCCTCCGGCTCATAATTTGCAGTATCCATATAGTTGACGCCGCAGGCGAGGCAGGCGTCCATAATGGTGAGATCCTGATATGGAAGCGCGATGTTCATCACCAGATCTGGCTGAAAACTGCGGATCAAGTCAATCACCTGCTGCACATTATCCGCGTCGACCTGTGCAGTGGTGATCTTAGTGGCGGTTTTAGGCGCCAACTCTGCCGCAAGCTTGTCGCACTTGGATTTTGTACGGCTGGCAATACATAATTCGGTAAACACCTCGCTTACCTGACAGCATTTATGAATGGCAACAGAAGCTACGCCCCCGCAGCCGATAACAAGAACTTTACTCATAATCAATTTCTCCTTTTTTATTTTACTTTTGTATCAAGTGCAATCAATAATTCCCGCAGCACCTTACAGGCAGCAGCGGTAGAAACGCCGCTGTGATCAAGAGAAGGAGCTAGCTCGTTCAGATCGGCTCCCACCACATTGGCAGTACATACCATACGCAGGGCTTTTAAAAGCTGAAGGAAACTAACACCGCCGGCTTCCGGCGTACCAGTCCCCGGAAAAACAGACGGGTCCAGGCAATCCAAATCTATGGTGAAGTAAATCGGGGCATTCTGCTTTCGCAGTACGGAAATAGTATGCTCCAAGCCTTCAAAATCAAAGGGATGGAAATCCGTGTGCGCCTTTGCAAACTGGAACTCTTCCTGTTCCCCGCTGCGGATCACAAATTGATGGATACGGCCGTCTCCGAGCAGGTCCCAACAGCGCCGTATCACACAAGCATGGCTGAGTTTTGCTCCCAAATAGTGGTCGCGCAAATCAGCATGCGCGTCAAAATGGATGATATGTAGGTTGGGGTATTTCTTTGCCGCCGCACGTACCGCTCCCAAAGTGACCAAATGCTCTCCTCCCAGTAACAGAGGGATCTTTCCATCGCGCAAAATTTTCCCTGCACGGGATTCAATATCATGAAGAGCTTGTTCCGGGTTGCCAAAGCACAGTTCCAGATCGCCGCTGTCGAAAACAGCGCATTCGGTCAAGTCTAAGTCCTGATATGGGCTGTACGTTTCAAGGCCAAAGCTTTCATGCCGCATAGCTGAAGGGCCAAACCGGGCTCCGGGCCGGAAACTGGTAGTAGAATCGAACGGCGCGCCGTAAAGCACGATCCGCGAATCCGAGTAACTGGCTTCACAACCAATAAAGGTTTCTATATTGGGCTGTAACATCATTTCCCCTCCACTTCTTGTAGCATCTCTTCTAAAAATGCAGGAAGCCAGAACGCTCCCACATGTAATCTGGTCGTGTAATACCGGGTATGCAGGTTCAGGGCATTCCATGCTTCGCTGTTTAAATCATCGACAGGGTGGTACTTTTTGCTGGCAAAGCCAAACAGCCAATATCCTGCCGCATAGGTAGGGATGTGCGCCTGATACACCTTGCTGATCGGAAAGGTGCTGACAATCCGCATATGGCTGCGTTGCATAGCATTGGCATCCTCCGCATAGAATGGGCTTCCCTGTTGGTTGACCATAATGCCATCCTTCCTCAAGGCATTATAACAGTTTCCATAAAACTCCCGTGTAAACAAGCCCTCAGATGGGCCGAAAGGATCTGTAGAGTCAACAATGATTAAGTCGTAGCTTTCTTCGCATCTACGGATAAACTTCAACGCGTTTTCAAAATAGATATGTACCCGACGGTCATCCATACGGCAGGCATTGCTGGGAAGGTAAGTGCGGCAGGCTTCGACTACCTGCGGGTCCATTTCTACCAGGTCGATCCGTTCCACCCGGTCGTAGCGGGTCAATTCCCGCACTACGCCGCCGTCCCCCGCGCCAATTACCAGAATATCTTTAATACCGGGATGCACTGCCATTGGCACGTGGGTGATCATCTCGTCATAGATGAATTCATCACGCTCCGTCAGCATAACATTTCCATCAAGTGTCAAAACACGCCCAAATTCCGGTGTTTCAAAGATGTCGATCCTCTGGTAATCGCTCTGCTTGGAATATAAATGCCGATTGACCCGAATGCTGTGTTTTACATCCGGCGTATGAAATTCACTAAACCACATTTCCATTCTATTACCGCCTTTCATACCAGCACGTTAAGTTGCTTTATTTCCGGGTCTTCCGGCCCTGTCATGCTGCATCCTTTTTCTTTTGCATACTGGATATGTTCTAAAATTTCTGCTGTGATACGTTCTCCCGGAGCCAATATCGGGATGCCGGGGGGATAGCACATCACAAACTCACTGCAAACGCGGCCTTCGCTTTGTTCCAGCGGCAGGCTGATCTTTTCCGCATAGAATGCTTCCTGCGGGCTGGTCACTACTTCCGGCTCAATATATTCCTGGCTTAACAGCCCCGATCCATCTTTTTGATAGCGGCGGCGGATCTCGGCCAATGCGCTGACTAAACGTTCCAGTTCCTGAGCGCGGTCGCCCATTGACAGGTAAGCCAAAATATTTCCAATGTCACCGAATTCGATTTGGATATCATACTCATCCCGCAGGATATCATAAACTTCGATCCCCGCTAATCCTATGTCTAAGGTATGGACGCTTAATTTTGTAGTATCAAAATCAAAAACTGAATTTCCATTCATCAGTTCTCTCCCAAAGGCGTAATAACCCCCCACGGCATTGATCTCCTGCCGGGCATATTCGGCCATATCTGCCACTTGATGGAATACGTTACGTCCCCGCAGCGCCAAATTGCGGCGGCTGATATCCAGACTGGACATCAAAAGATAGCTTCCGGAAGTAGTTTGAGTCAGGTTGATGATCTGCCGCACATAACCAGCATGGATATTCGGGCCAACCAACAGCAAGCTGGATTGCGTAAGGCTTCCGCCGCTTTTGTGCATAGATACGGCAGCCATATCAGCTCCCGCCGCCATAGCGGATACAGGCAGGCCGTTTCCAAAATAGAAGTGGGTGCCATGGGCCTCATCAACTAAGCAACGCATACCAGCATCATGCGCCATTTTTACAATTGCCCGAAGATCACTGCAAATACCGTAATAAGTGGGATTATTCACCAGAACTGCCACCGCGTTGGGGTGCTCTGCAATCGCTTTGGCCACCTGTTCCCGTTGCATCCCCAAAGAGATCCCAAGGCGCTGGTCCACCTCAGGGTTTACATATACCGGTATTGCACCGCACAGTACCAACGCATTGATCACACTTTTATGGACATTGCGGGGCAGGATGATCTCTTCCCCTCGTTTACATGCGGTCAACACCATGCTTTGCACAGAGCTGGTAGTACCGCCCACCATTAAAAACGCATGGGCCGCGCCAAAAGCGTCTGCGGCCAGTTTTTCTGCTTTCTGGATCACCGAAACAGGATGGCAAAGGTTATCTAACGGTTTCATGCTGTTGACATCTACCCCAACGCATTGCTGCCCCAAAAAAGCAGTAAGCTCCGGATTTCCCCGGCCACGTTTATGACCCGGTACGTCAAAAGGGACGACCCGCATTTTTCGGAAAGTTTCCAAGGCCTCATAAATCGGCGCATAGCTTTGGTCCAGCTGAAAGTTGCCTGTTTTCAATTTTAATTCATCCTCCCGTCAATTACTGAAAAAGAAAAAACGCAAGCTATGCCTAAAAACACAGCTTGCGTTCATCTGAAAAAGTTATTTCTTCCTGTTTTCCCCGTTAGTGGCGAAAACGGACATGTGAAATAAAAATCAGGCAGGACGGAATGATCAGAGTCTATATAGCAATATTACTTTTACTACTCTTATTGACCGTTTCACAAGTCTGTGCACATAAGCACATTTCGGTTATGAAGTAACCAACTTATAAAATTTGAGCTTCAAACTCAATCAATAAGGCAACACAAAGGCCGCCAATCGGCAGTGGACCCGGCTGTCCGTATGGCCTTAACTCCAACTGGAGTGGTCCAAGATTATTGCTTTGAAAAGACTCTAATAATTACCCTTTCAAAATTACTTAAAGTTTAACGCAATCCGGAGATTTTGTCAAGTGTAAATCCATCAGCATTTTTATTGTCCGGTAAGTTCCATAAATAATTAGAAAAAGAACTGATATCCCCTAAACTATGGCATACGATCTCCTATGTCCGCAGTTGCTACTTTTTCTAATTTTGGATGCCTCATTTTTGAATGCTGAATTTCAACCTCTTTTCAATGAAAAAACGGTTATCATTTGAACTTTCTTGCTCAAATGATAACCGGACTTCAATCAATCAAATAATTGTAATAATTCCTCATGGTTTATATGGTAAAAATAATTTTGCACCGGGAAGCTTCTGAGCTTCTGCTTGAAATTTTGAGAAGGGAACGGAATTCCTAAAAATTCTTCCGCCAGTTCTTCCGGAGGAGCTTCCCCAAGAAAATCACCGTAAAATTTCAGATCAGAAATGCAGCCATGTTGAATAGCGATCCGCACCTCCACAAAACCACAGCCCTGAAAATACTTTTTTCTGCTGATCGTACAGGAAGGGGATTCTCCATAATTCCACGCCCAGGTATGATACCGTTCATCCGCGATCCGCTGGATCTCAGAAAAATCATAGTCTGATAAAATATATGGGGAAACTTTCACAGAAGACAAGATATTTTGCTTTAGCAGTTCTTTAAATTCAAGGAGCGAAACGGGATTGGGCAGATGGTCCCGAATATTCGTGACACGGTCACGCACAGATTTGATTCCCTTAGAAATCATTTTATCTTTTTGGACCCGCAAAGCCTTTTCCAAAACTTCCAGTTCTGAAGAAAACATCAGCGTTCCATGATGCAGCAGTCGGCCACCTTTTACATATTGAGAATTCCCTGAAAATTTTCTGGACTGAATCGTCAGGTCATTTCTGCCTGAAATTTCCGCAGAAACCCCTAATTGGTTCAAGGTTTGAATCACCGGCGTACAAAACGACTGCATGTGAAGTTGACTGTCTTGATTTTGACTGGTAATAAAGGTAAAGTTTAGATTTCCCAAATCATGATAAACCGCCCCTCCTCCAGACAAGCGCCGCACAACAGGAATGTTGTTTGCTTCCACAAAGGCGCGGTTGATCTCTTCCATGGTGTTTTGATGTCTTCCTATAATGATGGAGCCCTTATTCTGCCAGAGCATAAAACAATCGGCTGTTTGGCCTACCGTTTCAAATAAATATTGCTCCAATGCAAGGTTCCAATACGGATCTACTATTTTCGATTCCAAATATATCATTTTTCTGACCCCATACTATAAAAGAAATTGCAGATCTGTTCTGCAATTATTTGATGCCCTTGATCGTTAGGATGGATCCCATCCAAATACAGGCCGGAAACATCTTGATCCTTTATTTTGGTAGAAAAGGTATGAAAGCAATCAATTACAGGAATTTGAAAGCTTTCGCTATAATCAAAAATCCATGTTACATATTGGGCAATTAACTCTTCCGCTTTCTGAAGATCAATCAATTTTTCCCACTGGGTCTTCATACTGTACCGTTCTACCGGAAGCGGTGTGATAAGAATCGGTTTTACACCGTAAAACACAGATTGCTGCACCATTGCAGCGATATTTCCTTTGGCACAAGAACAATCATGACATAAAAAAATATCATTGCTGCCGCCCCAAATCAATACATATTCCGGCTGTGTTTCGGAAATTTCCCGATAAAGACGCGCCAGCATCCCGGCGGTTGTATCGCCGCAGATTCCCCGGTTAAAGACTGCGGCGCCCAGAGCCTGCGCTGCCTGCGACGTCCAAGCCGTTCTTTTTAATACCCCATATCCAGCTGTCAGGCTATCCCCTAATGCGAGAAGTTTCATTTTTCCTCCTTGCTGCGATTTGAGATCAAATCGTATGAATCCCTCTGCCGCAAATCCCAGCGGCCGCTTCCATAATACCTTCGCAAAGGGTAGGGTGCGGGCTGATCAGATCCGCCAAGTCTTCAATACATGCTTCCGCCTGCATCGCCGCTAAAATCTCCCCGATCATATCAGATGCATGGGAGCATACCAACTGCGCCCCCAGAATCTCTCCTGTATCCCGGTTTGAAATCAGTCGTATAAAGCCCGTTTTTTCTCCGTCAGCCATGGATTTCCCGTTGTGGCCGATCGGATAGGTAAAGATGTCGGCCTGTTCGCATTGTTCTGCTTCCTGGGCTGACATCCCAACCCAGGCCGCCTCCGGCTGGGTATAAATACACTGAGGGATGCGGTCGTACCGCATCATCTGGTTCCCGCCCGCAATCGACTGTACTGCTGCAAGCCCTTCCGCACTTGCCTTATGAGCCAGCATAGGGCCGGCTACCAGATCCCCGATCGCATAAACATGCGGCAAACTGGTCTCCATCCGTTCATTGACCCGAATTTTCCCACGATCGCAACGGATCCCCAGCTTTTCAAGGCTTTCTGTGGATAAGTACGGCGCGCGGCCAACAGAAACAAGTACGGAATCACATTTCAGGGAGGACGCTCCCTCTTTTGTTTCAAAGCGGACCTCTCCGGGCAAGCAATCTGTTACACGGGCCTGTAAATGGATTTCAACGCCTTTCTTCTCCAGCAAATCAAAAAGGATTTCGGAAATATCCGGATCGGCCGCCGCCACCAGACGTTCCGCAAGCTCCAAAATGGTCACCTTGCAGCCAGCCCCGGAAAGCATTTCGGCAAACTCCACTCCAATAACCCCGCCGCCTACAATGACAACAGAATTCGGCAGCTCTGCAAGACTCCAAAAATCATCGCTTGTCATTGCTGTGTCTGAAATACCTTTGGGCAGAACCGCTTTGGAGCCGGAAGCCAATATGACGTTTTCCGTTTCCCAAATCGTACCGTCCGCCTCGATCCGGTGCGCGTCGATCAGTTTTGCCTCCCTGTGCACCACCTCGACCCCGCTGTTCCGAAGCAGCCCTTTCACCCCGATTCTTAACTGGGATACGATTTCATCCTTGCGGTGCATTGCCTGAGAAAAATCAAACGGCTCCATAGCGGCATGGATTCCGTATTCTTTCGCATGCCCTGCTTCCCAGTAAAGATGCGCTGATTTTAATAATGCTTTCGTGGGAATACAGCCCCTGTTCAAACAGGTTCCTCCCAGCTGGTCTTTCTCAAATAAAACGGTTTTTAATCCCAGTTTTCCGGCGCGGATAGCAGCCACATAACCGCCCGGTCCTCCTCCGATCACCGCCACATCATATTTCACAAAAATCTCCTCACTTTATTGGATCCACCAAAATTTTAACCGCTTTTCCCTGGCGCAGCAACAGGATCATCTCTTCTAACTCTTCCAAAGAGCAGCGATGCGTCACCAGTCGTTCCAAGGGAAGCAAGTTGCTTTCCAAAATACTGATCGCCGCCGGAAAACTTGCATTTGCAAGCCAAGTCCCCAAAACTGTGATCTCTTTCTGTGTAATCCTGCTCTGAGCGATCTCAGTTGCAGCAGAAGCATTCACTCCAAACAAAAGGATCTGCCCGCCTTTGCGAACCAATTCCACAGCTTGGCCGAACAATCCGCCGGTCATGTCTAAAACATGATCCGGTCCGAGCTGTGTATTTTCAGCGACAATCTCTTTCAGGCTTTCATTTTGGGGATCTACAACGATATCCGCTCCTGATTCCAGCGCGATTCCCCTTCGAATGGTACTTGTTTCGCTGACAATAACCGGGGAAGCGCCAGAAGCCTTCATCAGCTGTACCATCATCAGGCCGATCGGTCCCGCTCCCAAAACCAAAACGCTTTCTCCCGGCTGTACGCACAGCTTCTTCACGCCGTTCATCATACAGGCAAGCGGTTCCGCAAACATTGCGATCTCTGCCGGAAGGTCATCAGCGACGCGGTACGTACAGCATTCGGAAAGCCTGACATATTCCGCAAAGCCCCCGTCCTCTTCGATTCCAAGCGGGATGATATGCTCACATAAATTGGGGAGGTTTCTTCTGCAATAGTTGCACACGCCGCAGTATTCGTTGGGATTGCAAACAACACGATCCCCTATTTTTATCTGGGTTACCGCTTCACCTACAGCAACCACCTTTCCCACCAATTCATGCCCCAGGATCGTCCCGGGCTTTGCATGATAACCGGGGGGAACATTTAAAATATGAACGTCTGTCCCGCAAATAGAACAGGCCTCTACCTGCACTAATACATCATCCGGCTTCCTGAGTTTAGGGATGTCGACCATACAGATCTCCAGTTTCCCATCTCCCTGAAATACAGCGGCCCTCATTTTCTGTTCCATTGCATCGCCTCCTATAATATCATCCGCCACGGCTCCCGACAGAAACGATCAAGCTGCTGTAAAAAAGCTGCTGCTTCGGCGCCGTCTATCAGCCGATGATCCGCAGACAAGGTGACCGTTGCCATTTTCTTTATTTTCATCTCCCCGTCAACGGCACAAACACGGTCTTCCACCGCGCCAACTGCCAGAATCCCCGATTCCGGCGGGTTGATGATCGCGGAAAACTGACGGACGCCGTATTTTCCAAGGTTGCTTACCGTAAAGCTTCCCCCCGACATCTTATCCGCAGGCAGTTTTCCCTCTTTTGCCTGCTTCGCCAATTCTGCCGCTCGCTCGGCAAGCGCTGTCAAAGACGGCTTTTCCGTACAGCAGATCACCGGAACTACCAATCCGCCGTTTACAGAAACCGCCATCCCCAAATTCACCCCGTCGGGATAAATGATCTGCCCTTCCTCGATCCGCGCGGTGAAAAGCGGATTTGATTGTAACACACGGGATACGCCAAACAACAACAGATCGTTATAAGTAAGTTTCAAACCTTCCTTAGAAAGTTTGCACTTTATCTCTGCCAGTGCCCCCATGTCAATGTCATAAGTATAGTAGGCGTGCGGAATATTTTGCTTGCTCTGCGTCAGGCGCGTGGCAATCGTACCGCGCATGGAGGACAGCCTTTCGGTGCGGGCGGCCATCTCCACAGTAGTTTGCGCGTGCTGGACATCTTCTTTGCCAATTCTTCCACGCGGCCCGGTACCTGTCATCTGGTCAAGCGTAATTTCTCCCTGCGCCGCCAGTTTTTGTGCCAAATGCGTCGCCTTGGGCCGTGCTTCGGCAAAGGACAACACATCTTTTGCTTGGATCCGGCCTTTTGGCCCGGTACCCGTTACCGCCATCAGGTCAATTCCCTGATCCTTTGCAATTTTACGGGCGCGCGGGGTCGCAAAAGCTCGTTCCGCTTTCTTCGGTTTTTCTGTTTCCGGCACAGCTTTTTCATCGACCGGTTTTGGCTGTGCGTCCCCTGCCTGTTCGGCCGGAATTTCTTCGCCCGGCTCCCCGATCACCACCAATGGGGACAAAACCGGATAGCTCTCCTCTTCGCGCGCCAAAATCTGCAATACGGTCCCAGCACCGCTCGCCTCTACCGTACCGGTCAGTTTATCCGTTTCATATTCCAAAAGCGGGGTCCCCTTTTGCACGCTCTCACCAATCTGTACCAAAATTTTGCTCACAAAGCCTTCCCGCATTGTATATCCGCTTTTCGGCATACGTTCTATTACTGCCATATTGCTCCCTCCTAAAACATTTCACGGATTTCCCGTACAATGCGTTCCACTGAAGGCAGAATATACCGTTCCAATTTAGCGCTGAAAGGATTCGGAGCATCCAAAGCGCCAATTCTCAAAATAGGCGCATCCAAATATTCCAGCGCTTCTTCCGCCACAACGGCCGAGATCTGGGAAGCAACAGAACAGGTCAGCCATGTTTCCTGCAAGCAGCACAATCTGTTCGTTTTCTTCACGGAAGTAATCACAGTATCCGTATCCATTGGCTTGATCGTGCGAAGGTCGATAATCTCCGCATGGATCCCGTCTTTTTCCAATATTTCAGCCGCCTGTTTCGCCATGTCTACCATATAAGCGTAAGTGGCAATCGTTACGTCGCTCCCCTCACGCACCACATTTGCTTTGCCCAACGGGACTAAAAATTCAGGATCGTCAGGCACCTCGCCGGGAATATCATAAAGCATTTTATGTTCAAAAAACAAGACCGGATTGTTATCCCGGATCGCGGATTTCAAAAGGCCTTTCGCATCTGCCGGGTTAGACGGCAAAACAACCTTTAAACCAGGGATAAAGGAAAACCACGATTCAAACATATGCGAATGCTGGGAAGCGGCCGCCATATATCCTCCTACCGGGGCACGCAATACCATAGGTACGCTCAGCGAACCGCCGAAAGTATACCGCATATTCGCCGCCTGGTTCACCAGCATATCGGAAGCGATCGTGATCCAATCAGTAAACTGTAATTCTGCAATCGGGCGCATGTTGGTCATTGCTGAACCTACCGCCGCCCCCACATATCCCGCTTCGGAAATCGGCATATCCATGACGCGTTCCCGGCCAAATTCCTGCCACAGTCCCCGGGTACAGCCAAAGGCACCTCCGTAGGGACCTACATCCAATCCCATAATATATACGCTTTCGTCGCGCAGCATCTCTTCACGCTGCGCCATCGCGATCGCAGCGGACATTGTTTTTCTGCTCATCATCGTTCCTCCTTTCCTCTATTCAGCAAAGACGTCAGCCAAAGCGGTGGAAACATCTGGTTCCGGACTATTCCTTGCAAATTCCAGAGCGGCATCCATTTCACGAATCACGTCCTGCTCTATTTCATCTAGTTGTTGTCTGGAAGCCACCCCTTCTTCTATCAATTGCTGTCCATACAGCACGATCGGGCAACGTTTTTTCCACTCTTCCACCTCTGCTGGATCACGGTAGGTATCCGGTTCCACTTCAAAATGCGTGCGCCAACGGTAAGTCAGGCACTCTATCAGGGTCGCGCCTTTGCCTTCTCTGGCACGCTCCACAGCCTCGCCCACTGTTTTTATAACATCTTCCACACGGTTACCGTCAATGGTAATACCCGGAATATCATAGGCCTTTGCCCGCTCCGCGACAAATTTCACCTTTCTTGGGTAATCCATATTTTTATTGCGGAAAACCCCGTCATAATGCTGTTTCACCCCGCCGGCATACAGATTGTTTTCACAAATAAATACCACTGGCAGATTATAAGAAGCCGCAATGTTTAACGCTTCATGGAACGTTCCTTCATTAGAGGCACCGTCCCCAAAAAAGCAGAGCGTTACTCTGCCATTTTTCAATTTCTGTGCGCTCATGGCGGCGCCGACTGCCAACGGCAAGCCCCCGCCGACGATCCCGTTTGCCCCCAGTATGCCAAGTTCCGGGGCCGCTAAATGCATGGAGCCGCCTCTAGCCTTGTTATATCCGGTTTCCCGGCCCAGCAGTTCCGCAAACATTCTTCCTGCGTCTGCGCCTTTGGCCAAAACGTGTCCATGGCCCCGATGGGTAGAAGTCAAATAGTCATCCGGCCGGATGGCTGCGCAGGCGCCTACTGCAACGGCTTCTTCCCCAATATATAAATGTACCGAACCCAAAATTTCGGTTTTTGCAAACAGATCTTTCACCATTTCCTCAAATTTCCGGATCTTCAGCATTTCCCGGTACAGGTGAAGTTTTTGCTGTTGATTCATATATCGTCACCCCTTTTTATTTGATCCAATACGGTCTGTAGTATTTTTTTGCTGTCTTTTTGGGACGAGGAGAACTCAAACCCTACAATTTTATCATAGCCAGCCTCTCCAAGCGCCCTGATAATGTTCTTAAAATTCATCTCACCTGTTCCCGGTTCCATCCTGCCGGGCACATCCGCAACATGGAAATACCCGATCTCCTGGACGTGATCGCGGATCGTTTGTATGATATTCCCCTCCATGATCTGCATATGGTACGCGTCATAAAGCACGCGGATACCGGGATGGCCAATCTCTCTGACCAGATCAAACGCCGGCTTGCTGTGGCACAGGGAATATCCCGGATGATCCACCTTGATATTCAAAGGCTCGATCAGGAAATTGATATTTTCCCTGTCAGACACCTCTTTTAGCTCCGTCAAAACCCGTTTGGTTTGTTCCAATTTCTCTTCGTCTGTGATCGGCGGATCCATTTCCAGCACGGATCTGTCCTCGCGCATGATGTCAGACATTAAAAATAAGTTTTTGCAGCCTAATTGTTTCGCTGTTTTTACTGATTCCTGTACGCCCTGCAAATAAAGCTGCTGATCTCTGGCGTCTACCATTCTGCCGTGGATATTCCCTTGAAAAATACCGACTTCCATCCCGGTATCCTCCAAGGCCCGCGATATTTTTGCACAGTCTTTATCCGTCCAATTCCAAAATTCAATCGCGTCAAACCCGCATTCCTTTGCATGGTAGATCCGTTCCACAAACGGATACTCGGTAAATAATAGTTCAATACAACAGGAAAATTTCATATCTTTCTCCTTCTACTCTGTGCGGATGCCTACCGTTAACAAAATACAGCCGTATAGCCGCAGATCCCCGGTTTGTATCAACAGCCCGGTTTCCGGCGCCATGCAGGAGGCTCTGAAATCCCAGCGTTTCTGCTTCTGAATGGTCACGCCCTCCGGCAAATATTCCTGAAATTCTTTCATAATAGAGGTATCGTTCATATCATCCCGTACCGCAACAATAGCCGATTCGATATTTACCAGCCGCGAAACAGTTTCCAGTATCTCCGTGACCCGCGGCTTATCCGGCGCGTAATTTAAAAATACCTTTTCCGTCCGTTCCGGCACGCCGATATCTGCCGGGAAATTCCCATCTGCGATCAAAATATTGGAACCGTGTCCCGCAGTTGCCAAGGCCTTTAATAAATCCGGGTGAATACAATCTGTAAATGTCATTGCTTTCTCATCCTTTCTAAAATCAATAGGGAATAATCGACAGCAGATATACATCGTTTTCCCGTTCAAGCGTATCTAAAACCACCGTTGCTCCGCCCTCTTCATCACAGGAGAAGAAGCTGATTTGAAACGGCTGCCCCGAACTGACGCTGTCCAGCAGTTCCACCTGCTCTTTGCTTAGGCTCTCCTGCTTCTTCATCCGCAGATACATCGTATAAGCGTCGTTTTTTTGATACCCTGTGCTGTATCCCTTCATCAGATAATTGCCCGGTGCCAATCCGGATACCGCCACCTGCAGCCTGCCGGCTGTGCACGGCGCAACCTCGTGGTCATAGTATCGTTTGTTTTCTTGGTCCTGATGGGCAGCGTCGTTCCACACCAAAACCTGATATGCGTTGCCTTTCTTCGCGGCGATGCAGTTGGAGTCCGTGCAAAAAATCCTTTCCGTTCCCAGCTGAGATAAAAACCAATAGGCAAAATAGGCCGGTTTTCGGATCCCCTGCAAATTAAGCAGTCCAAACCCGCCGTGGAAGGAATCGGAAGGCGGCCCGTCTTCTTCAAATACATCCGATATTTCACAGTAAGAAAGCGAATCCACCAGTTCCGATACGGCATTGATCCGCGATAATATGTACGAGGCCGCATGATAACTGTCCCGAAGCGAATCCCAGTAATCCCAAGTTAGCCCCCATTCCGTATAATGCAGCTCCAAATGGGGCATGGCAGATTCTGAAATGGCTTTTCGGACTGCAAGCACTGCCGGCAGCACCCCTTCCGGATCATAACATTGGTTCCCCAACTCCCAAGACGGTCCCGGTTCCCAGGCCGGGATCCCCGGAAGGGCCGGTAGATGTGTTCCATCCTCGCAAAATCCTTTTGTGGAGTAACTGTGAGCGGAGATAAAATCTAATGGAACAGTATTTTGGGAACAGTACTGAATCAGCCCGCTGACCCATTCCACGTTCCCGGAAATTGCCGGTCCGCCCACGCGGTAATCTTCACATACTGCTTTCACAGCACGGGCAGTTACATCGTATAGCTTACAGTAGTCTTCAAACGTCCCGCTGAAAAATGGGGCGTTATCCGGTTCGTTCCAGACCTCAAAATACCATTTTTTTATCTCTTCTCGTCCATAACGCAGGGTAAAATGCTCTGTTGCAGCTGTGATCAGGTTTTGCCATTTTTCATAGGAATTTGGAAGCGTCACATTGGCCTTTTCCCAATATACCGTTGTTTCCCCGCTTGCCAAGGCGCTGGGCATAAAATCAAATACCACAAAGGGACGGATTCCAATACCCAGCAAAAAGTCGTATACCTGATCGACATACTGCCAGCTGTAGACAGGGGCTCCAAAGGCATCTTCCCGGTACGCCCCCATATCATCTTGAAAGATCCCGTGAAAGCGAAGATACTGAAACCCACATTCCTGAACAGCACGTTTCAGATGCTGTTGATGGTCGCTCCGAAGCAGCAAATTTGCCCTAGCCGCACTAACACAGAATAAAGGGCTCTCCGGTACTTTTCCGATACTCTTTTTTGCATCGATCTCAATATGACGTATTTGTTCCATGGCCGCCTCCTATCTTTATGAATTCGGCCGATACCATGTATCGGCCGAACCCAAATGATTGCTATTCGATTCCCAAAGCTTCTGCCGCCTGACTGATCACAGGCTTTAATTCTTCCTGCTGCTGTTTTGCAACGCCAAGCCAATACTCGTAGATCTCATCAATTTTGAATGCATCCAGGCCATCAATGTATTCGTCCTGCAATTTTTCAAATTCCGCATCGTCTTTTGCCATAATGCATTTAAACAGATTTTTAAATTGGTAGCTTTGCAGGCTGGCGTCTAATGTTTGCAGCTCTTCCGGCAAGCTTCCCAAATTGTATACTGTCATGTCAATGGTACCTCCCGGCGAGAGGGCCTCATACATTTCCGGCATGGTATCATATCCATAGTGGCTCAGCATATCTTTATGAACGGTACGCATCTTTTTCTCGATCGCCTGTGTAGAAGAGGAATACAGGTCGATCGCAGTTCCTGTTTTCGGATCGATCGTTCCGTAACCGTATCCGATCAGTTTATCCATGATATTAAGGCCTTCTGTTTTCTGGATCTCTGGGTCAGCTCGGTCGATATCCAAGTACTCTTCTTTTGGGGTCGGAACGCCGTCAACTGTTTCCCAATGATTCCCTTCCGGGCCGTCATAGCAAATGCGGGCATTGTCATAAGAAGAGAACCAATCTAACAGAGAAACTGCTTTTTCCGGATATTTGCAGTTTGCAGAAACACCATAGTTGAACTGTCCTGCAATATAATACCGGTATAAGGTAAACTTATCGGTATCATCTGTCATTGGCGGCAGACAGGTAAAGCCCTTATCGGTTTGCCCTGTACTGTCAAAGTAATCATGTACGCTTTGGATTTCCCAGCCCGGATTGATATATAAATATCTTCCGGTCTTCACTTTATCTTCATATTGGTCTTGTTTCTGGGTAAAGGAATCTGGGTCTAAGATCCCCATCTGATAAGCTTTGTTATACCATTTTACAGCTCTCCAGAACAAGCTGTCTTTATCTGTCTGTGCGTTTGTTTCCACCACTTCATTGGTCGCAATATCAGAATAAAGGATCCGGTCGCCCGGAGTCAGGCAGGTATAGCCTTCTGCATAGGCTAAATTGTAAGTGATATGCCAGTCGCCCCAGCCCTGAGCATCTCCAAACCAGCCGCCGACAGCATAAACCTTTTCCCCTTCATTATTTTCATTTTCCAATTCCTGCATCTGCGCCAAGACTTCCAGCAGGTCAGTGTCATAATCTTTCAGCTCCGGATATCCCAATTCTTTGTATAAGTCCCAGCGGATAAACTGCCCAACAACAGGCTGCAGCCCGCTGTCATAGGTCCCCCGCTGCATACCGATGGCATAAAGCTTGCCATCCGGGCTTAAGGTGGATTTTTTCAGTTCGATACTTGCCTGGGCCAGCGGATCGGACATCATATTCGGGGCGTATTCCTCCAGATAATCATCTAATGCCAGAATCTGGCCGCCCTGATGCATCATGTCGATATACTTCATCGTGTCTGTTTCCGGGATAAAGAAAACATCCGGCAAATCATTACTCGCAATCAAAGCCGGCAACTGCTGCTGACAATCCTGCTCTGTGGTCGGGATCAGGTCCATGACAATGCCAACATCTTGTTCAATAATTTTTGCCACTTCGTTGTCCATTGGCCCCGTGCCGTTCGGATTAGTAGAAGCAGACATCACCTTGAGCGTAACAGTTTTTCCGTCTCCGGAACCAGAGCCAGAGTTGTCTTCGTCATTCGGTGTATTGCCGCAGCTTGTACAGGCCAATATCATAGCCATCAGTAAAGCTGTTTTTGACAATAACTTTGTTCTTTTCATTTGGGTACCTCCTTAAATAGACTGTTTGTGCGAACTATCAAAGCCCAAATCGGCTATCCCTTGACCGATCCAAGCATGATCCCTTTAACAAAAAATCTCTGCATAAACGGATAAACTAACAAAATGGGAAGAATCGTAATGAAAGTCATCGTTAGCCGGATCGCCATCGGCTGTATAGAAGTTTGCCCTGTAATTGCGTCTGACATACTTGCTGATTGCATCATCCGATACAGCAAATACTGCAGCGTCTGTAATTTTGCATCTGTCACAAGAAACATATTGTCAGACCATGAGTTCCACTGCCAAACTGCACCAAATACCGCAACGCAGGCCAGCACCGGCTTGCAAACCGGAAGGATAATTTTAAAGAAGATAGTTAGAGTCCCAGCCCCGTCCAATGACGCTGATTCTTCTAAAGAAGCCGGCAGGGATTCCACATATGTCTTGATCAAAACTACATAGAAAGCCGAAATCGCTCCTGGAAGCACATATAACAGAAAACTGTTTTTAAAATTGATTTTTACCATCAGCATGTACCATGGGATCAACCCACTGGTAAAGTACATGGTCGCAACTACCATTCTGTAGATCCATTTTCGAAACGGCAGATCTTTCACCGTTACCATATAGCCTAAAAAACCACAGAATAAAACGTTTAAAAGCGTCCCGATCACAGTTCGAGAAACTGAAACAATTACACCGGTAAAGATCAGCGGGGTTTCAAAAACATAATCGAAATTTTCAAGGGTGATCCCCCTTGGCAAAAAATATACCCCCTTAGTTACTTCATCCGGTGAACTGAAGCTGTTGATTGCGACAAAGTACAACGGATAGATGCAGATCAATGCAAACAAGAACAAAATCGCTCCGATTACAATATTCACGGCCCGGTCTTTTGGAGCAATTTTCATAGTTATCCCCCCTTAAAAAATACTTTCTCCCCGAATTTTTTTGGAAGTTCCATTTGCAACCGTCAGCAGTACAATGCTGATAATAGATTTAAACATCCCCATTGCTGTTGCGTAGGAATACTGTGAATTCACAATCCCCATCCGGTAAATATAGGTGTCAAAAACCTCTAGCCGGTCTACTACCATTGGATTTTGGAACACATAATACTGTTCAAATCCATTACTCAGAATATTGGCGACGGCCATTAAAAAGAGAACGAAAAAGGTCGGCGTGATCCCCGGAATCGTAACATGGAGGATCTTTTTAAATCGTCCGGCGCCATCAACGGCAGCGGCGTCATAGAGAGCCGGATCTATCCCGGCGATCGCCGCTATGTAAATAATGGCATCCCAACCGGTCTGTTTCCAAATCGTGATCGCTGTTTGAACACCCCATGCGATATTCTCATTTCCTAACAGATTTACGGATTCTCCAAATCCTAATACTTCCAGCATTTTATTCATCAGTCCACTTTCCGAAGAAAAGAAGATGAAAAAAATTGCATAGATCAAGACCCACGAAATAAAATTTGGAATGGAAGAAGCGGTTTGAATGATTTTGGAATATCTTTTACTTTGCATCTGCGACAGCATGATCGCAAATATTACAGGAACGATCATAGTTGCAATTTTTAACAAGCTTAACGCCAAGGTGTTCCGGATCACTGTTGGGAATTCACTGATATCCGAAAAAAGATATTCAAAATATTTCAGCCCTACAAAATTCATTTCTTTTAGCGGCACTCCCGGAACGTAATCCACAAATGCATATGCCCAGCCTAAAAGCGGGATATAGTGGAACAGAAATACCAGGCAAAGCAACGGCAGTACCAATAAAAACAATTTCATTTTCCGCCGTGTTTTTGCTTTTCCCAGTATGGAAAAATTAAATTTTTGTTGTGATCCATACTTCAGCATCTTGCTTCCCCCAATCATATTTGTGTTTTTGTATAATTAAATTATAAAAAGATTATATTTTGTGTTCAAATATAATAATTTTTAAATTATATATAAATTATAGATAGTTCATAATTTTTTCAATAAATTTTTTATTTCTTTTTTCCAGGCACAAAAACAGCGGCAAGGATTATAACAATCCTTGCCGCTGTTTTTGTGCCTATTCTGAAAGCTGCGACATCGTACGATACTCCGAAGGATAGATCCCGGTCATTTTTTTGAAGGTATTTGAAAAATAATTTGTGTTGGCAAAACCTGTTCTTTCAGAAATCTCATTAGTTTTCATGGAAGTTTCACGAAGCAGGAGCTTTGCATTTTCAATCCGGATCCGGCATAGGTAAGCCGAAAACAACTCCCCGATTTCGTGCTTAAAAAGCTGCCCCAGGTAAGCAGCATTTACTTTATATTTTTGGGCTAAAATTTTCAATGACAGCTCTTCATGATAATGCTTATGGACATAATCCATAACGGCCATAACAACGGGGTTTTCCTCTGCATGAATACTGTTTCTCCAACGGATCACCTGTTCCACACACTTTTTTAAACGAACCAAAAGCACCTGCATGTCAACTGTATAAAGGATCTCCCGCAAAGACTCTTCTGAAAATATCTCGCTGTTTCCAGAAAAATCTTTGGATAAATAAAATAGGATCTCACATGTCAAGGTTCGGATATTTTCAGGGGTTGCAGAAACGGACAAATCAGAAAATATCTTTTCTAAAAAGAGGCAGGCCTTTTCTTCTTCCCCTGAACTGATCAGATCATCCAGCTTATTCCAAGAAATGTGCTTAACAGAACGCGGTAACCCGTCTTTTAGACGGGGCGCGGAAACAACGGAATTGGCCGGCATGATCATCCGGTAATCCAATAATTTTTTTGCTTCTTGATAGCTCTTGACAGCTCCCTGCCAGCCTTCTTCCATGGATCCAACCGCGATAAACACATCAGATTGGAACTTGGCAGATATTTTTGATTGGTGTTTTAAAAAACATGTCTCTAAATCCGGTACGTTTTCCTTACTGCCATCCCAAGAAAACAAAAAAAGCAACTCACCGTGCAGTGTGATAAAAACAACCGGCTTTTCTCCCGTCCAAAAGCAACCCAAAAGCTGCTCCAAATAGGTGATATGCTCGTTGTTCAGTTCCCCAACGGAATGGCAGGCACAAACTTGATACCACTGTTTTTCCAGCGAAATATCCAAAAATTCTGCCCGCATGGTTAGCTCTTCTTCGCCGATCGCCCCTGTGATCCAACGATATAAAATATTACTGCGCAGCAGTTGATAGCTTTCCTGTAAACGATTTTGCTGCTTTTGCTCATTTTCCAGCTTTTCTGTCAAATGCAGTAATGTTTCCTCCAGCTCGTTTTCTTCAATTGGCTTTAACAAATAGTTTTCGATCCCATATTTGGAAGCCTCTTTTACATATTGAAAATCATCATACCCGCTGAGGATAATCACCTTGATGCTTTTCCCTTCCTGGCGGATCGTTTTCAGAAGTTCCAGTCCACTCATTTCAGGCATCCGGATATCTGTAATCAAAAGGTCGATCTCTTCTTCTCGCACGATCTGGAGCGCGGCCTTTCCGTTTTCCGCCTTGGCAGAGATCTCTATCCCAAATTCCTCCCATGAAATCAAGTTGTCAAACCCCTCTAGGATGATAGGTTCATCATCTACGACCAGCGCCTTGTACATCTTCTAACAGTTCCTCCTTTGTCCGTATGGATAACCTCATGGTAACACAAGTTCCGATCCCTTCTATACTTTGTATGGATAACCCACAACCTTCCCCATAGATCATACGGATCCGGTTTTGCACATTATACAGTCCTATTTTTCCATAATCCACTTGGTCGCATTCTTCCAGTCCCTGTTGTACTTCGAAAAGCCGCTGAGCGCTCATCCCTTTTCCTGTATCTGAAACAGAGATCACCAAAGCCTCCTGTTCTATTTTTGCAGTAATGCGGATCCAATTATTATCTTTTGAGAGGTCTACCCCATGAATGATAGTATTCTCCACGATCGGCTGGAGCAGATGGGTCAAAATGGCGATCCCCTTTGTTTCAGGCGTCATTTCATACGCTACTGTGAAACGGTCCTGATAACGGATGCTAAATAAAGATAAGTAAGCTCTACAATATGCCATTTCTTCCCCAACAGTTCCTACCAAACTTCCCTTTGCGCTGTTTCGGAACAGTTTGGCAAGTTCTTTGATCATATCTGCTGTTTCCCTATCCTGAGATTTTATGGCGCCCATCCGGATCGCTTCTAAGGTATTGTATAAAAAATGCGGGTCGATCTGAGTTTGCAAGGCATACAGTTCCGCTGTTTTCTGTTTTAATTCCGCATTCGTGCGTTCCAGCTGAATGGTATATTCTTTTTGGATATACTCCTGCAGCTTCTCGCTCATATGATTCAAATTCGTAGCGATCTGTTTGATCTCGTCATTTGATCCCGGAACATCAGCACGGGCGTTCAAATTTCCGTGCTCTATTTCCACCAACGTACGGTTGATCGTAAAAATTCTTCCTAACAAACGCTTGGTGCTCATATATCCCAGTACCAAGATCAAAGAAATACAAATTGACGTGATCACAAAAATCAGTGGGTTTAAACGGTTTGCATAATGATTTAAATCAGCATTGGAAATAAGCCCCACAACATAATATCCGAATTCCGGATTTGAAATCGTATTGATGATATATTGATCAGTTTTTTGAGTTCCTGTTTCATGGTCTTGGTATTGGACCAGCGCCTCAGGAAGTGAAGTATAGTACTGTTCAGAAGAATCAAAAATCACTTGATTTTCTTGGGTCAAGATCAAAATATCACCCAGCAAGTATGGACTGAACTGATTGTACACTGTTTTAATAAAATCAGGACTGTAAGCCGCAGCTAAAAGGCCATTATACTGTGAGGTGTTTTCCGTTTTACGAATATAGTCATATAAAACGTAAACTTTAGGCGGGGTGTTTTCTCTCTGAAAATCCGATGGGGTCAAAAAGTGTATTTTTTGTCCATTGATATTTTTATTATCATCAAATACAGACCGGGAAATTTCGGCAGAAATCTGTTTGTAATACTGTGTTTTTGAGTATGCCGACCGATTTCTGGAAGTAGCCAAGTATTCCTGATCCATGCCGACTAGTAGAATATCGTTAATATCGTTATCAATCGGAAGGCCGTATTCCGCCATATAGCTGTTTAACCCTCTCCTGATGTCTACCTTGTCTGAAAAAGTAAGCGTTGATAATTCTGGTTCTTCAAATAGATATTTGACCGCGTTGACTGCGTCAGTATTGCCAATTGTATTTCCCATAGAATTGGAATAAAACCCGTTTAATATTTTTTTAAAGCTTTTATTCTGATCTTCAAAATGGGTGTCGATCGTTTCCAATGCCTGAAAATTGTGATGTATTGCTTGGTCTGTCAAAAGGGTTTTTACATTTCGGATAATTACGACGGTCATTAAACCAATCAAGAAAACAGTAAGAAGAAAATTTATGATCATTAGCCGCAGGAAAAAATGGTTCCCAAAATGCATATGGTAAAAATCTGACAATTTTTTAATCACAAAAATCATCCTTTTTGTAATATTTATCTTAATATTACCATTTTATTAAATTTTTTGATAAAAATCAAGAACAAATATCTCCTTAATTGGTTTCTTCTATTTCTCTTTCCCTTTGAACACATAGTAGGAATAGAGTAAAATAAAATGATAAAGCCCTCCCTTTTTGTGGGGGGCCGTCGATCTATCTATGAAACTGCCGGAAGCATCTGCGCTTCTGACATTGGAAAAAAGGTAATAAACGAAAAAAGCGACAAGGAAAAATTTCGACAGCAAATCCAAAGAGGAAGAGTACAAGCAGGCTTACAAGCGGGAGTATATGTTTTGGTACAACCGCATCGTCAAGCTAAAAAAGCCTGCGCGCCGTCTGAACAGCTTCAAATGGTAAAATCAGCACTTGCACAGTTTGAAAAAAAGTCGGTCCTTTTTGAGGAGAAATTGATTTGTGTTTTCTGACAGATTATATTATGATTTTTTTGAGATGGAGCACCGTGTCCCCACCTATGCCTATGATTATGAAACTGCGGTTTATCAGGATCATGTGCTGGTGCCATATTACAACTATGAAGTAAAAACCAAATTTTGGAGGAAGTGATTTCCTACGACGAACTTTCCGCTGAGAATAAAGAGCGTTATGAGGACGATTTTGCCAAGGATAATGCCGTGCCGGAGTTAATCCCTTCTGCGGCACTCAACAAGTTTGTGTTCAATGAAACAACGGTCGATACGGTTCTACAGGATCTGATGGACCGAGGGATTAAAGTTGCCGGGGGTGACCGGCTGGGGAAAACGATTATCTTCGCACAGAACAAACGTCATGCCGGGTTTATTCTGGAGCGGTTTAACAAGCTGTAACAACTGCTTATGACGAGAAATCTCTGGGTAACATCATTCACAACATGAAGGATATTCAACTACTTGGTTCGGCCATTTATACTCGTTGGGCCCATTTGAATCTCATCGGTCTGACCACACTGCTGAAAGATTGGGGCCAGAGGACCGAGCGCGGTTTCTTTGTGCGTTAGAACGACCGGAAACTTTATCTGCGGACTCGCTAGACAATGGATCTGTTATCATGATTCACAGGCGATTGTTATTAAAAATACCGACGGTGTAAAAATCGGATATGTTCCTAGAGCCGATAACCTTATCTTTTCCCGGCTGATGGATGCGGGAAAGCTTTTGTTTGGCAGGATCTCTTATAAAGAAATGATGGGAAAATGGCTTAAAATCGATATTAAAATTTATTTACATGAATCGTAATGAGCAGAATGTGATTGCGTTTGCAAATGTCCTGATTTTTAAAAAATTCTGTCTATAAAAACAAAAGAATCCGAACCCATTGCCAGCTGGCAATGGGTTCGGATTCTTTTTCATTGTGATTATCTGACATCTACACTTTTACATTCCATTTTTGCAAGAAAGAGTAAACCTTGAAAAAACAGTTTCAATACTACGTTCATGATATAGAAATAAAAGAGGACTGCTTCGGCACCCTTTTCAACCTTTTATTTCACGAATCACCTCCACAACATGATTCGTTGAAAGATTTGCTATCTTTCATTTTCTATAAAATAACTGTTGATTCTCCACACTTTAATAGCGAACATACAAATAATTCATTTTTTATGATCTGAAAATTTTTCCCCATAGTCAAAGGCTGTACATAGTCCAAGCCCCCAACATCATATAATCCCCAGCCAAAACAAACATGTAAACCCCCGTAAGTCTATAAAAACCTACGGGGGTTTTTAAATGATTATATTATCAAATGTAAAGTTCAGAACATATGGAAAAATATTCTATGCTTTCAGAGGGAGCAGTGAAACAACTTTCTCCAAAGCCCTAGATTTTCCCGTCCGAGCAGCGTACTAACGCCTTAATGTATCCCTGCGGCTTTTGATTCATATCATAGTTTGCTTGGTCGAACTCCTCCATCTCATAAATATGTCTGCTTAATCCGGTAAATCCCCATTGTCCGCTTGCAAGAAGATCCATACATTTTTGGCATAGCTGGGCCTGATACTCATTTCTCCGTTCATGCAGGTTTTCCAGAGTAAAGGATTTAAAATTCCAAAGCTTAAAATCAATACTTCGGTCACAGTCGTTATGGTAGCCGCCAACCCCTAAAAAGCCGTGCGCACTTACCATATCCCCGGCTAGTCTTAAACCGCTTTCCTGCCCGGTAAATTCCACTACGATCGGTACCCCGGTATGGAATAAATCCACCTCCATATCCTTTTTAGACAGATCCTGATCCATGGTTTCCCAATTCAACAAATACTGTTTTGGAACTTCGCCTGGCGTATACACCTCTGTCGCCCCAAAATGCAGCGCATTTTCCAAAGCTTCCCGGCGTGGGTCTACAGCGATTATTTTTCCAGCACCCTTTAGCTTCAGCAATGAAATCATCCCAAGGCCCATATAGCCAGCCCCGACAACGGCCACTGTACAGCCCGGTGTAACAACAGGCACCCGCTCTGCCCCGCTGAGGATACATGATAATGGTTCTATTACTGCATCTTCATCAGAGATATTGTCCGGCACATGTATCGTACGCTCCGGCTGCATCACAATGTATTCTGCATATCCAGATGCCAAACCGGATACCCTGTCCCCCTTTTGAAAGCCTTTCACGCGGCTACCTACCTCGGCAACGATCCCTACCGGTTCGTGCCCAAAGGTTTCCCCTGCTTTCGCTGTATACCACGGATACCATTCCGAATGGCACATCCCAGTGTAGATCACTTTTACAAGCAGTTCATTTTCCGATATGCTTGGAATTGGTGTTTCTTCCACGCGGCTGGTCCCCGGACCAGTCATAACGATCTGTTTCATTTTAATCCTCCTTATCCCTTGACCCCGCCTTGAGTCAGGCCCTCAATAAATGATTTCTGCAAACAGAGATATAAAATAATGATCGGTCCTAAAGCGATCATCCCGGCCGTATAAATTTTAGCCAGATCCCGGCTCCATTCCCCGACAAACTTATAAAACCTTGTGGATACCGTACGAATATCATCGACTGTTAAAAAGGTATTAGCCCACAAAAATTCATTCCAGCACCACACAAATACGATCAAGGCTACTGTTGCCAAAATCGGCAGGGATAAGGGCATCGTAACATGCAAAAACACACCGAATTCACTGCATCCGTCAATTTTTCCCGCTTCCTCCAATTCTCTGGGAATCCCAACCAAAAACGTCCTGATCAGGAGCATGGAGAAAGGGATATAGGACGCGGCATAAATGATAATCACGCTTGCATGGGTGTTCACTAGGCCTATTTCACTAAAATTATAGTAAAGGGGAACAATAAACATAAAGGCCGGGAAGGACATTCCCATCATAAAATATCCAATAAAAAAGTTTCGTCCCGGGATCTTTAGGCGCGCTACCCCATAGGCGGCTAGCCCTGCCCCAACAATCACGATCGCGATTACGCAAACACCTATGAAAATACTGTTGCGGAATGCTACCGCATAACTTCCTTTCATCCATGTTTCCGCATAATTGATAAAGGAAGCATGTTCCGGAAACCCCAGCGGGGTCTGTTTGATCTCTGCGTCTGTACGCAGTGTATTGATAAACAGCACGACCAACGGGAAGAGCTGAAAAGCCGCCAAAAAGATCAGGATCGTATGAACAACTGCGGTCAGCAATGGTCCTCTTTTTTTCACCGTACTCATACCGCTTCCTCCACCTTCTTCCGCACAAATTGATTGATAAAGAAAATCACCATCACGATGATAGTCTGCAAAACACAGATAGCATTGGCATAGCCTGCACGGTAATTGACAAATGCATTTTTATAGATCCATGTCGATAACAGTTCTGTTGCCTGTCCTGGGCCGCCCATCGTCATGACCCATACAAAGTCAAAGGAAAGGATCGACCACATCAGGCTCATGGCCACAATAAATACGATCGTTGGGCTAACGCCTGGAATCGTAATGTGCCAAAACAGCTTTACCCTGCCGGCTCCGTCAATACTGGCCGCTTCATACAAAGCGGGGTCTATCTGCTGTAAAGCGGACACAAACAGCACCATCACAAAACCCCACCAGCTCCAGTTGCTGACAAAAATAACAGAAAACAGGGCGATCTTGGAGTCCCCAAGCCACATAACTTCTGCCAGATTATCCAGACCCATTGTTTTAAAAATCGTAGAAAAGCCATAATATGGGTTATAAAAATTTGACCAAATTTTCCCCGCAATCGCAGCAGAAAGAACATAGGGCAAAAAATAAGTCGTGCGATAAAACATCTGCACCTTTGGGCGTTTTACTCCAGATACCCAAACCGCTACAAATAAAGAAAGGATGATCGGAACAGTTACAAACCACAGCGTCCAAACCGTTGTATTTTTCAGTGCGACCGGAAGCACCTCATCTGCTGTAAACATTTCAATAAAATTATCCAAACCGATAAAAGTTGGATTTCCAATTCCATTCCAATCAAAAAAGGACAGGTACAAGGTCTTTATGGAAGGAACGATTACAACGATAAAATGATAAATAAAGGCCGGCAGCACAAATAAAAGTCCAGCCCAACGCTTCAGCTCGCTTTTATTTTTCAATAGGCTGCTTCTCATAGTTTCACCACCAAAATTATTTTCTTAAAAAGGGCTGTATGCCGCCGTGTTATCCCCTGACAGCATACAGCCTTTGATATACCAGTAGAATCCCTTGCCGATATTATGATACTACCGGGACTTTTCCATCTGCTAACTCCTTGTCAAAGATCTCCTGAGTTTTTTCCAGATATTCCTTGCTGGTCAATTCCCCTAAATAAATCTTTTCTATATTGTCCATCATGTACTGTCTGGTTTCTGCTGGCCAGTAAGTCCACATAACATGTCCTGCCGCAGATAAATCCTTCTGAGTTTCTTCCAGCATACCGATGATGGTTTTGTCAACAGGGTTCATCGTATCCGGATAAAGCTCTTCCGGAATATCCATCGGCAAAGTCTGCGCTCCTTCAGCAACAGCCTGTGCATGCAGTTCTTTGTTGTCAAACATAGACTGGATAAATTTCCAGCAGACGTCGGGATATTTGGTGTTTGCGTTGATCGCAATAACGCCTCCGGCACCCAGCGGTAGCGTTGGCGGAACTCCTTCCCGTAAAGACGGGAACGGTACCGCATCATATTTAAAATCTTTGATTTGGTTTGCATAGGTACCAAGCTGCCATGTTCCGGTCATCCTCATTGCCGCCTGCTGAGAATAAAACAGCGCATTGCTGTCCTCGTCACTGATCGCATGGGATTTCTTATCATTGATCCAGCCATTCTGCCACATTGTATTCAGGCAGTCGATAGAGTCCTGAAAAATAGGATCCGTCCATTTCATTTCCCCGTTCAAGGCTTTCACTACGTTGTCCCGTCCTGCGTAATCCGCGAAAGCTACTGACACAAACTGTTCGTTGATCGCCTTAAAGTCAGAGGTCCCAAAGGCAATGGGGATCAGGTTTTTCTCCTGGATCGCGTTACACAGCGACTTCAGTTCCTCATAATTCGTTGGGGCAGTCCAACCATTTTCTTCAAACATATCAACATTGTACCAAAGCATCAATGCCTCATAGGAATTGGGGATCGAGTAGATCTTCCCATCGACCTTGCAAGAATCTAACGCCCACTGGAAAATCACCTGATCCAGCCCGGATTCTGTCACATAATTTGTCAAATCCAGAACTTTATCACCCTTTACATATTCGCTGGTGATAGTCGGTCCACCCATGTTGCAGATATCCGGACCATTTTTAGCGGCCATCTGTACTTTTAATACCTGCTCATAATCTGCCGTAGCCGAAATTTCCACTTCATATCCGGGATTCGCCTCATTGAATGGGGTCACCACATATTTCATCCAGCGTGCGTGCTGTACGTCATCCATCTGTTCTGTAAACCAGATCAGTTTCACGGTTTCCCCTGTTTTTCCATCCCCTGCATTTTCTGATGTGCCACTATTACTCTTCCCGCAACCGGCCAATGCAGAAGCTGCTAAACCTGCACAAAGAAGTATCGCTAATGCTTTCCTTGAATATTTCATCTTTTTTCCTCCTTTATAGATGCCAGCAGTTTATCCTGTTGTTTTTATTGTAACGTAACCGCAGTCAGAATACTACGCGAAAAAATTTTGATTTATTTCAAAATCTTCGGCATATAGTACTTATATTTGGTTTTATGTTTTTATATTTTTATGCAATATAACTTCTGTTTTTTATTTTTCATTGTTTTCCGTTTGAAAAACAGCACGGTATTCTGATGGCTTTACTCCTAAATATTTTTTGAAAACCTGGCTGAAATATTTGGAATCCTCCATACCAACCATTTGAGCGATTTCATATACCTTTAAATGGGGATCATTCAAAATCAATACCCTAGCATGCTCTAATCTGGTGATCGTACCATATACAGCGAATGGAATATGAGTTTCCTTTTTGAACAATTCGCTTAAATAGGTTTGATTGATAAAAAGGTTCTCGCTTAAATGGATCAGGCTGATATTCTGCGCATAATGCCGATTGATGTATTCTACCGCCCGATAGGTCACATTTTTTACTACCAGTATTTCCTCAAAAATACAAATCCCATATTCTTCAAGCCTATCTTTCTTCGGGTAAAGCTGGTTGTTTTGACATACTAGTAAGTCCGTATATGCCTCCCGATTCTGCTTTTTATAAATCTGCTCCCTGATCTTCTGCAGCACGGTTTCGACCTGTTCTTTTCGAGTCGGCTTCAAAATATAGTCTACCGCTCCCAACCGAATCGCGGACTGTACAAAAGAAAATTCTGCATATCCGCTTAAAAAAACAATATATTTTTCAGGATAATTCTTTTTGATCCATTCCCCCAGCTCTATCCCGCTAATCCCCGGCATTTTAATATCCAAAACCACAATGTCAGGCTGGCAAAATGATATCTTCTCTTTTGCTTCATACCCATTGGCGGCTTCCGCAACGATTTGGTACTCCGCAGAAATCTTTTCGATCGTGCTCTTTAATCCAGCCCGAATCAGGTGTTCATCATCTACTAACATGATACGAATCACTGTTATCTCCTCCTATCTATTTCCCGGCACATGGATAAGAACGGTTGTCCCGATCATGGGCGTGCTTTGGATCGTTACTCCATATGTTTCTCCATAATGCAAATGGATCCTGCTGATCACGTTCCGTAAACCGATCCGGCATTCTGCCTGCGTCGGCGGTTTCTGGGATAAGATCTCAGCCACCTTTTCCTGAGTCATCCCTATCCCGTTGTCTTTGACCGAAATGTAAACCTCGCCATTCTCTGACTTTGCGTTGATAAATACCTCGCCTTTCCCTACCTTGTTCTCGATTCCATGGATCACGGCATTTTCCACAATGGACTGGATCAGCATTTTCATGATCTTGCAGGAACGAACTTCCTCATCCATTTCTATGCGATATTCAAATCGGTCCCCAAACCGGACCTTGTGGATATAAAGGTAATCTTTAATATACCTCAGCTCTTCTTCCACCGTCATGATCTGCTTGGAGTCGCTGATCGAATAGCGAAGAAGTTCTGCCAGACTGGATACCAAATTGCTGGTTTCATAATTTTCCTCTAAAATGAGCAGTGCGTTGATCGTTTCCAAAGTATTATAAAGAAAATGCGGGCTGATTTTTGCCTGTAGTGCTTCTAAACGAATATCACGCTCCATCAATTCCTGCTGATAGGTTTTAATTAACAGCTCGTTAATATCGTCCAGCATTTCATTAAAACCTTGGCTTAAACGCTTCGTTTCCAAAAAGGTTTGATCTTGGATCCGTATTCCCAAATTATCGCATTGAATCGCTTTCATCCCTTCGGTCAGCAGCGCAATGGGCCTGGATATTTTCGCCGAAATGATCAGTGACAGCACAATCACAAGCACCGCCCCGACCAGCATCGAGGTAATCATCAAAATCTGCCCGTTACGTATATTATTTTGCAGTTCCCGAATGGGAATCAGGCCAATCATCCTCCAACCTGTTACAGGAAGTGTGTCATAGGAAATAATGTACTTTTCCCCATCGATCACATGTGTTACATCATTTTCTCCTGCCCGATCAATTTCCTTTGTGATCTCTTTCAAAGGAAGAGTTTCGCTTTTATTCTGTGCGATGATCTCCCCGTTTTCATCCGCCAGATAAAGATAACCGGCCATACCATACCGGGACAACAGATTATTCAGATATAGCGTTTTTAAATTGACAGTTAACACCCCTAGTTCCTGAAAGGTATCAACATCTACAATACGGTATTGCAGAGCCACCAGCTTGTGCGCGCTATATTTTAATTGGAACGGGGGAATCCACACGCATTCCTCCCCTATCTCATCAAGCCTGGAATATTGCGGATACATCTGTCTTGTCTGGTATACGCTCTGCATAGATGTATCTCCAAAATAAAGACCTTCTACCTCTTTCCGGGAAAAAACGCCGACCGAATGCATCCCTTTTTCCTTGATAATAGACCCTGTCACAACATAGTTAAGCCGCCGGTGCCAGTCTGTTTTCTCGAAATCGGAATGCCCTGCTGTTTTTACATATTCAACGATATTGGAATTGTACGCAAGTGAAGAAGCTAAAACCTTTATCTCGGACAGATAGGTATTCACTCTTTGCTGTACTTCTTCTACTTCCTGATGAGCAAGCTGCCGGGTGCTGTCTGTCACCATTTTTTCACTGGTATAAAACATGATCGTACTGACTACCATAAAAAACAGGAAAAATACCGAAACAAAGGAAATAGATAATGCTGTTTTAATGGGAAGCACCGGAAAATGAATTTTTTTCATAACAGGCTCCTTTCTAATTTAAAATATCCGACATGGAGTGATACCTAATGTTAAGTATATCTTAATCTTCTGTTCAGAAAAATCAAAATTCTTCTAATTTACTTTAAAATCTTCGGTTCTCAAGATATAATACCCAAAAATCATCCCATAAAATTTCTATTTTTTATACATATCGTTTTTTAATAATCAACAAAAAAACGGGGCCTCGCCTAAAGAATCAGGCGAGGCCCCGTTTTCAGATAGATATATTTTCTGTTACTTTTTCTAAATTTGAATATAATTTGTTCAATCTCCAAAGAGCCACAAATACTGCACATACGATTCATTCAGTGAAACGTAGAAGTTACGGAAAAATCAGAAAAAAGAAAGTTTCTCAATCGTTTTTTAATCTGACTATCATATCTCTCATAAAATTGTTTTATTCCAAAAAATCGTAGGTCCACAGTGATCGTGGAGGCTAGTATATCTTAGATATATTCACTAAACTGTTAAGAAATGACAAGGTATACAACAACCTTTTTCAGCTTATGTCAGAATAATTTGACAATACATAGAGTTCCATAATGAAAAGTGTCCACATCGTTCACGAGATCATAAAACTCCTGTCCACTATGAGGATTTGTTGATCCAAAATAAACCTCTCATATATAAGAAAGACCTGTCTAAAAACAGGCCGCCAAAAATATTTTTTACTAATTATGTATAAAGCAACCATTTTTATAAATATCAATCAGAAGTTAAGGCATAAAATGAAATCAGGCGTCATCCGTTCCAAAGTGTTTTTTAGGGGTTCAAAAAGAGCCGCCCTCATTATAAAGGCATTTATAGTATTTTTTCATTTTACACATTCTCATAGTTTGGTGTTTGTTTTTGCATAAGTAAACACCAAACAAAGACCAAAATCAAAACCTTAGAAAAACAAAAAGCCCACAAACCCCGTTGTTATGGGATTTGCGGGCCTTAAATCATGGGAAGCGTTAACAAAAAAGATACCCGCTGAAAATGAGAATTCTGGGTTCAGAATAGAACTGTTTTACTTTTTGGCTTTCCATTTTCGAGCTTCAAATTTCGGCCTCGATACACATACTTTTATTTGATTAAACCGCTGTCTTTCAGTAAAAGCTCCAAATCGGTGCCTTTCACTTTTTTTATAACGAGCTTCAGCAACTCCTTTTCTGCAAAGGGCAATTCCGCCTCCAATAACGGCTTTTTGTCAATGGCATAATAGCAGGCGCGCAGAATCTCACGCACGTCGTATTTGCTGCCCCAAACCTCCGGTACGCCGCGGTCAATATCCAGCAGGGTATAAACAGACTCCATACCCGTACGCATGGAATACTCGGTAGTGAAAATGGTATCCCGCGGTGTCTCGGCAAATTGACCGATGAAAGCGAAGTTCACGGCACCGTCCGGCACTACTTTCGGACGATCGCATTCTTTTCTCGGCTGGAAAAAGGCGTTGATATACGGCATAAAGCAGGTTGTGGTGTTGCAGGCGTTCTTGGCGAGAGCTTCAATTTTATCAGTCGGAACGCCGATATGGTATAGCCACTCACAGCAGACCTCTTCGCCGGTACAATCACGCATCGCTTTTTTCATGTAGTTGCCCTCTTTATTTGTATTGAGCGCATAAAGCCATACCAAAATCATGTTTTTATCTTGGGATTTGAACTGAGGCTGACGGTTGATCGTCCAGGAAAGATACCAGTTGTCGGTGCTGTCCTTAACGGTTACAATACCGCCGGTCGTTACCTTTCCAGAGCGTGGGTCACGTTTGCAGACATTCATAATATGTCGGATAATTTCCTCGTTGGATGTCTCTACGGTTGCACTCATCCAATTGGTGGCATCGATATTGCTGCAGAAGGCATCCGGATTTCCGAACTCTCCATGCTCGGCTTGTGAGGCGATGGACTTCCACATATCCCACGATTCGCCGCATCCGTTGTGAATAACAGACAAGTCCGGGACGTGGGTCTGGTCGCCGTAACAGGAAGTATCGGTACAGCAGCCGTTGGTAATAAATACAAGATCATCCTCAATCAGGTCAATGCTCTGCTCCTTACCGTCTTTTACATAAAGGATCTGCTTTGCAATTTTCTTATCGCCCTCGGTTTGTATCACGACATTTTTTACGTCCATACCGTACTCAATTTGTACGCCATGATTCTCAAGATATTTTACCAATGGCAGGATCATACTCTCATATTGGTTGTATTTGGTGAAACGCAGGGCGCTGAAATCCGGCAGACCGTCAATATGATGCACATAACGGCAAAGGTAACGCTTCATTTCCAAAGCGCTCGACCAGCGCTGGAAGGCAAACATAGTCTGCCAATAGAGCCAGAAATTTGTGTTCCAGAAAGATTTAGGAAGTACATCGGAAATCATTTTATTTTCTAAATCCTTTTCCTGTGTTAAGAACAGCTTGGACAAAGCTATTGCCGAGTCTTTATCCAGTAAAAACTTCTTGTCTGTATGGGCGTCCTCGCCGCAGTTTACCGTAGCGCGGCAAAGAGAATAGTTCGGATCGTGCTTATTGAGCCAGTAATACTCGTCCAACACCGAAATCCCTGGTGTTTCAATAGAAGGCACATCCCGGAAGGTATCCCACATGACCTCGAAGTGGTTATCCATTTCACGGCCCCCGCGCATGAAGAAGCCTTTTGTCACATCCTTGCGTCCGTCGCAGCTGCCGCCGGCAAGCTCCAGCTTTTCAAGCAGATGGATATGCTCCCCCTTCATCTGTCCGTCACGGACAAGATAGAAAGCGACGGTCAGCCCGGCCAGCCCCGTGCCAATAATGTAAGCGGATTTTTTATCTACATCCTTTGGTTTCTCGGGATGGGCAAATGATTCATAAGTTCCTGCAGAGTAATACATAACGAAAACCTCCTGTTTTTTCTTTCTGTTTTCATTATACCTACTCCCGTCAGAGGCACAATAAACAAAAAAAGCCTCGTGACAAAATTCTTATCACGGGACTAGAAGATGTAAAAAGTTTTATCAACACCGTTAAAATGATAAAATTAGAGTTTGAATCTGGAAAGAGCCATCGACACAGAGCCTTTTATCAGCTTGTATAGCTTTTCCACAATCTGCTGCGGATCTTCGTGCATATCGTCCTTGATCCAGTCGAGCATCAGTCCGATAAACATATAAGAATAAACCTGTGCAATAAACTGCTTATCTTCGTCTCGAACCGTTATCCCCATCGCCTCCTCGTTAATAACATTCAAAAGCAGTTGATCCACCAGCGGCTGCAAATATTTTTCAACCTGCTCTCGGTGAACACAACGGTAAACATTCAGAATAAACGGTTTGTTTTCCTGCACCGCTTTAAAAATCTGTAAAAATCCCTGCTGCCATGTATCGTAGGTTTTCTTTTCCTCTAACGCCCGTTTGGCGTCTTCCAGGCACGACCATTCGACCAAATCATATATATCTTTGAAGTGATAATAAAAGGTCATACGGTTGATTCCACAATCATCTGTAATGTCACCTACTGTGATCTTTGTAAGCGGCTTTTTCAGCAGTAGATTTTTAAGGGACTGCTCCAACGCCCGTTTTGTTACCTGAGACATTGCGATTTACACCTTCTAAAAAGTTATTTTTCTTTATATATTATATCACAAATCCATCAATTTCTCAACGAAAGAAGCAGGTACAGAGAAACACCGACAACATATGGTCTTCCGGTATTTCTCTGTACCTGCTTCTTAGCTCTGTAAGTGATTTTTCAGGAAGATATAGCGTAAGCTATATTCTTCTTCCCAGCTGGTAAGATATCAGGGGGAGAGAGTCTGAGAGACGGGGAGAAGCGAAGAACCTCCCCGTCAGCTTGCCAGGGAGGTTCTAAAAAAGGGAGCTATGTACTAATCCCATGTAATTTGAGGATTTAAAAGCCCTCTTTTGTGAAGAGATCTGTCGATCTATCTATGAAACTGCCGGAAATTTCTACACTTCTGACAGTAGAAAAAAAGGGTAAAAACGCAAAAAAGTGGAGCCTCCGGCCTGAAAATCCAGGCGGAAGCTCCGCTTTCTCGCTATTTTATTTGGTTTATTTTTGGACATCTACGGTAAAACGGTTTTTCGGATTTTGCTCCCAAAAAGCCCTCAAAGCCGCATGGATACTGAAAAAAATGGAGTGACATCTATTTCGTCACTCCATCATGGAGCGGATGACGGGAATCGAACCCGCGTATCCAGCTTGGGAAGCTGGTGTTCTACCATTGAACTACATCCGCGAATGCAGTTATTATAATACTCTTTTTTTCTTCATTTGTCAAGAAAAATTTAAAAGAGGGGGCATAATCCCCCCTCTTTCTGTTTTACGGGATCCCGATCCACATCTTTTCAACATGTACATCCTGAACTTCGTCTGTATCCGTCAGGGTTCCAGTATATGTAACTTTAATGGGGCTGTTTAGCCGAATCTTGTTACCCTCGTTCTCAATCTCACAATAGGTCTGATCCATGTGATATTCTTTGCCATCCGCTGTCTTAACAACGATCGAAATTGATGTGATATCGGAGATAGTCCCCTCCAAAACTTTACTTTCTGACGGTTTAGAGGAAGAACTGCTGTTTGACTCTTCTGAATCAGAGGAAGTGTCCTCTGATTCTTCTGGTTGAGAGGATACTTCCGATTCTTCCGGTAAAGAGGATTCCTCTGATGAGGTTTCCGATGTATCATCAATTGAAATCGACGAAGATGTTTCAGACTGCGCCTGAGAAGATTTTCCTCCCTCTTCGCTCACTTTCTGGAACAGGTCACAGGATGTAACAGCTAATGCCGCCGACACAGCCAATGCCGCTATGATCAATCCAATTCTTTTTTTCATATAAATTCCTCCTAAAACAGGACCCTTCCTATTTGAACTCATTGTAACAGCCTTTTTTTATCTCGTCAAACAAAATGAAAAGAATTTAAAAAAAGGCCGCAAATCCTTCATAATTTATCCTGTGTCAATTCCAAGCCGCATAAGAAAATTCTTCGGCATGTTCCGTTTCATAATCAGTGTAATATTTCACGATCTTGTTTTTTCGGTCCAGTTCATACCGTACAGCACTCCACAACGGTGCAAAGCTGCGATCCTTTGCTGGGAAATCTTCTGCGCCATATAGATTAAGATTCGCTATATTATAATCTGCCGGGTCAAAATCACCCGCCTCATCACGACGTTGTTCATCCATCCCAAAATACTGCAGCCCGAACGGATCGGTCGTATTCTGAAATGTTGTATCCAAATAGTAATTTTTCCCGTCCAGCTGGACCATATTCCATTCATGGGCAGCGCTGTGGTCCCGGTTCAAGGAACCGCAGCCTGTAGAATTGACCCCCGCCTGCATCAACAGGTACGCATACGCCCCTACAAATTCCTGACAAATCCCCTGTCGCTTCATCAATGCGCGGTATGGGCTTAGGTCGACCCATTCTTCTGTTTCCAGCGCATCATAATCGTATACAACCGACTGACTGAAACCACTGTACAGGGAAATGACCTTTTCAAAGTCGCCGTCGCCTTCTTGAAGATTTTCCGTGATCCAATCTGAAACTGTTTGTTGGAACCGTTCCACTTCCCTTAAATACGCGTCTCTTTCCAAGGAATATTCCAGCTTTCCCACTCCATTTTGAGGCTGGTGCTCCTGAGGTTCTAAATAATAATCTGCAATTGGCATACAGGTTGCCGCGGCTTCCATGATCCGGTAATAGGTCTCTGAATCCGGACACATAAAACTCTCTTCCCCTGCCAGCACAGCATCGCAAAATTCATAAAAAGACTTCTCAAACTCTTTGCCATATGCCTGTTTATATTCTTCGGACAGCACATGGGGCTGAAAAGTAAATGGATATGGCTTAGACGTTTCCTCCTGCGGAAGTTTTGTGCTGCTTTGCGAGGATCCTTGGGATTCCTGCATTGAGGTATTCTCTTTCGGGCTTTCTGTGCAGCCTGTACCAAGACCAAGCAACAACATCCCAGATAAAATACCAGCGGTCAGCCGTTTTCCCATATCACTCCCCCTTTTCCCCTGTCTTATGCTCATCATACCCTGTTTATTCCGGGAATTCAAGGATAAAACGGTTACAATTCAGCAATAAAACGAAACAATTCTCTCTTACTTTTACAAATAGTGTTTCCATTTTTTCATAAATCACCCAGCTTTTCTTGACAGGCTAATCATATTAGCTTATAATAGCTAATATGATTAGCTAAGAAGGTGAACACATGCCCAGACAAGGACTAACCCAAAGGATCGTAGTGGAAAAAGCTGCACAACTGATCGAAGAAACAGGATACGGACAGCTGACGATCCAAGCCTTGGCCGCCCGGCTCAATGTAAAGCCATCCTCCCTTTATAAACATATTGACGGTATGGAACAGCTAACAGTCCTGCTTTCCCTGCTGTCTTTGGAACGCATCAAGACTGCCTGCCGACAACAGACAGCAGGATTTTTCGGAAAAGACGCCCTATCCCGCACCGCCTTTGCCTACCGTGATTTTGCCCTGTGTTCCCCCCAGCTTTATAAGGCAATGATCCGGGTTCCTCAATTAGAGCCCAATCCTCAGCTACATACTTCTATGCATGAGCTGTGGCAGATGATCTTTGAGCAGGTGCTGGAAAGCGGGATCAGTGAAGAGGAGGCGGTGCATTTCACCAGAATGTACCGAAGCCAGCTGCATGGCTTTATTGCCTTAGAGGAAGCCGGTTACTTTACCAATTCGGACCAAGACCGGGAGGAAAGCTTTCGGTGGATGGTTTCCCACCTTCTGCTGATTTTAGATCAAGTACGGGAAAACCGCCCTCATATTGTTTCAGAAAGGAGCAAAAATGGCACATCAAACTGACTTTGCAAATGGAAAGGTTTGGCGCAGCATTGTAGATGTTTCTCTGCCCATTACAGCTGCGCAGCTTTTAAACCTCCTTTATAATATTGTCGACCGGATCTATATCGGACATATCCCAAAGGTAGGCGATATCGCCCTGACCGGCGTTGGGCTCAGCTTTCCGATCATCACCCTGATCATGGCTTTTTCCATGCTGTTCGGCTCTAACGGCGGGGCGCCCCTCTGTTCCATGGAGCGCGGCAAAGGAAACGATGAAGAAGCTGAAAAAATTATGGGCACCTCATTCTTCATGCTGGTCTGTTCCGGGGCTGTGATCACTGTTTTGGGGCTGATTTTTGCGAAACCGATCCTTTATCTGTTCGGAGCAAGCGACGCCTCGTTTCCCTATGCTTACAGTTACCTTACCATCTACCTGCTGGGCAGTGTTTTTGTCATGGTAACACTTGGGATGAATTCATTCATCAACAGTCAGGGCTTTGGCCGGACCGGGATGATGACAGTTGTTATTGGAGCAGTGTTAAACATTGTTCTGGATCCCCTGTTCATCTTTGTATTTGATCTTGGTGTACAGGGGGCGGCAATCGCTACAGTGTTGTCCCAGCTGGTATCCGGTATCTGGGTCATTCGTTTTTTAACCGGGCCGCAGGCAGTCCTAAAGTTAAAATTCAAAAGCATGCGTCTTCAGGCGAAACGACTAAAGGACATCACTGTGTTAGGCTTTTCCGGCTTTATCATGGGGCTTACCAGCAGTTTGGTCCAGATCGTCTGCAATAAAATGGCTTTTTTATACGGCGGGGACCTTTACGTCACCGTGATGACTGTTCTCAATTCTGTGCGGGAGCTGTTCTCCACCCCCTTGTCGGGATTTTCCGGCGGGGCCGTCCCGGTTATCAGCTATAATTACGGGGCAAAACAATTCGGACGGGTCAAGCAGGCCATCCGGTTTATGGTCATTTTTGGACTGGTCAGCTCTTCCTTGGTATGGCTGCTGGTAGTTTGTTTTCCGGCGGCGTTTATCCACCTGTTCAATAGCGAACCCGCTCTAATCGAGGCTGGTGTTCCGGCAATCCGAACATATTTTTTTGGGTTTGTGCTGATGTCCTTGCACATGAATGGGCAAAACACCTTTGTGGCCCTTGGAAAGGCAAAGCAGGCGATCACCTTTTCCCTGCTTAGGAAGGTGATTATCGTAGTGCCCCTTACCCTGCTGCTTCCCGGTCTGGGATTCGGGGTGGAAGGCGTTTTGTTGGCAGAGCCTATCTCGAACATCGTCAGTGGAATCGCTTGCTTTACTACCATGTACTTCGTGGTATTTGGCGAATTAAATGGAAAACGAACTCCGAAAGTAAAACATCCGGCGCCTTAAGGCGCCGGATGTTTTACTTTTCTTCTGTTTCGGAAGCTGTTTCCACACAGAAGCCTTGGTATCCGCATTTGGGACAGCATAGCTTCCGGGTTTTTGGTGTATGCGCGGAGAACAAAAACGCCTTTAATGCTGGGCGGAAACGTTCCCGGCAATGCGGACAGCGATAAGCCGTATGATGGTAATAATACCGTGTCACTAAAATGCCCAGCGTAACGACTACTGCCATTCCAACCGCGAACGGGGCCCACATTCCAGTAAAGATCCACCATACTAATAGCCCGATCTCTATTACATCCATGATAAGCCCTGCCGCCAGCATCGTCATATGAATGGTTTTCAACCGCTTTTGCTCTTTCATCATCTGCTCTATGTCTTGAATAGATTGGGCCGGTATCGTTTTGGCATCTTCCAAGCAGCTTTTTACCTGCATGATCCTCCTTCGCTGTTCTTCCTTTTGGGCGATTTCTCCCTCCACCCGGTGAAGCTGTTCCTCTAACAATAGCTGCAACACCTGGTCAGGCGCTTTACTTACCAAGATCTCTTTAATGGATTCCAAGGTAAGCCCCATCGTTTTTAACAGGCAGATCAGCCGCAGCTGTTTTAGATCCTGATCCGAATAGATCCGTCTGCCGCCTTCGGTCAGCGCACTAGGGCAAAGAATCCCTTTTGTGTCATAAAACTGCACCGTCCGCACAGTGACCCCGCATAGCTTTGCCAGTTCTCCGGTCGTATATTGCGACATAGATTTTCACCTCCTGTTCCCCAGTTTACCTGATTACGCTGCGTCACAAGCAAGAGGTCACGCAAGGGGATTTTTTAAAATCACTTGAGTTTCCCAGCTTTCTGCTTGTAAAAGCGCGCTTATCATACTATAATGATTCTATCAACCGATTTAAATGGAGGTACTATGAAATATCTGGGGTCAGTGATCTTGATTTACGCATTTGTCACCTTATCCGGGCTGCTTTGTACAGGACTGATATTAGGCAGCTTTTATTGTAAGAAAAAGCTCTCACAGATGAACGAGGAAAAATGGGAGGCTTATTTTCATTCTGTAAGCGAAGTTTCCTATCTGATCCGGTTCTGGATTTTCTACGGCTTCTCCCTTGCCGTCTTTTCCGTGATCGGCTATTTTGTTTTCCTGGCATTTGGCTTTTCCCATGCCGGAGCTCTCGCTGTTCTCACGGCCGGCGTTGGGATCGCCAGAACAGCATTCCGATTCCAAAAAAACAAACGGGACCTTCTGCAAAAACTGGTCCGGCTTAAAAACTGTTCGTGATCATCTCCCCAATGGCTGTTACCGTCATTGGGGAGTTTTTTTAAAAAGGCAGATACGGCCGGAGCACACTAATGAGGATCGCAGCGGCGCTGGAAGCGCCGATACATATCACGATCTGTTTCGGAGACTGGTATAAAACAGCGATACAGATCAGCCACATCAGGACATCCAGCATGCTGAATATGTCAAAATAAAGAAAGCCAACGGCAAACGCCATCAGGAAAAACACCATAAGGATCCCCGACGTGATGACCATGGAAAGGACTCCCGGCCCTTTTGCAAGCCAGCATACAGCTGCTAAAAGCGGGGAGAACAGCGTCATGATGACCCAAATCATGATATACGATCTTGGAAAAAAACCGCTGATAAAAGCGGTATAGGTATAGTACCCAACCAGCATCCCTGTCAAAAAGCAGAACGCGTTGATCCCCGCACGCAGCGGCGACCGGCTGTATACCGAAATTATTACCGAAAGCAGAACCCAAAAAGAAAATCCAGATAAAAAGTTGGCCAGATCCAGCCGTTCCAGCAAAAAGGGGAGTTCATTGCTGGGGAGCTCGTCTAAAAACTTGGCAAGCAGCCCCAAAGCCACCCCTAAAGCCAATAACAATGCAGTATGCCAGATCATCTGAAAAGCGGAAAGCCGCTCTCCAGCCGGACGGATGCGTTTGATAGCTTCGATCATCTTTCTTTTCTCAGAAGCGTTAGGCCTTTCCGCCCAGCGTCTTCTGTACCTTTCTTACTAATTTAGGCTGGATCAGTGGATAAGTCCAGCGTTCGGGAAGCTGTTCCAGTAATTCTATCCGCTCTATCTCCAAGGGCGGCAAGACCCCAAACGAGCTGATCCGGGCAAAATATAGCATGCCAAAGGTTTCCTTGACAGCCTGTTCGTTGTCCTCATATACAGAATAAACACACACTGGCTGCAAATCAAATATCTCTGCACCAGTTTCTTCCCACAATTCCCGTTTTGCGGCATCTATGATTTGCTCCCCATTTTCCCGATGGCCGCCGGGGCACTCATAGGTATCCCGTTTTTTATGCTTGCAGAACACCCATTTCCCCTTATAACGGGAAACGATTACCGCAAACTTTAAAAGCTGGTCGTCAACTGTATCATAAAACCGCACCTCAAGCATGATATCTATTCGCCCTTTTATCACTGTTGTCCTTATCATAACATATCTCATCTTTTTGCACAAGGAAACAAACCTTCTGTTACATCAGCACGCTTGTCTCTTTTTTCTTCCAGAATTCAGCACTAAGGGCAAAGCCCTCTTTTCCCTACAGTTTTTAATATGTGCCTCTGACAACAAAACAAGCACAAAACCCAATAGGTTTTGTGCTTGTTAAAGGTTCTTTTATTTCAATACCGTTAAGCGGTCAGGCCTTAGAATCAGTTTCGATATAGGAATATTTGATTTCTCTGGAGCCAAATTCAGGTCCCGGAGGATCCTCAGAGCGGATCGGGAAATCAGTATTGAGCTTTTTGAGCTTAAATGCCCAGTCCAGATCATCCGGGCGTTTCGGCAACGGGATATTGCCCATATGGGTGACCTCGATCTCCACTTTGTCTTCCAGCCATTCCCCGGTACGCGGGTTGAACCAGGTCAGTTCATAGGTATCGTACGGGCGCAGGCCGCGGACTTTCACATTTTCCGGACAGTCCTTTTCTGTGTAACCCATCAAAAGATCACGTTTTCTGGTAGCAGAGCAGTAAGCCCATCCGCGCCAGCCAGCAACAGCGCCCTGCTGGTTTGGAAGCATCAGGTTCGCATCCGGGATCAGATCCCGGTAACGCAGGCCTTCAGACAAGATAAAGTCTTTGATATAGCGGGTCTGATAGCTTGCCGGGAAGGTCATAGTATCCCAAATCTTATATGGTTCTTCCGCTTCTTCCACGTTGCCGCTCCAGCCGGCTTCAAAACCGGTCAAAATACCGCCGTAAGCTCCGCTGAGCAGGCTACCAAACAGGGAAGATCGGTTATTCATATGGTCTTCTTCACTGTCTACGTTTCCAAAACGGATCTCAGACAAAACGTCGTTTTCATCAGACATAATGATGATATGTCCAGAATAATACGGTTCCCCGTTGATCGCCGGGACCGGATTTTCATCGTGATAAATATCTGTGAGCAACCAGTGGTACTGATGATCCCTCCAGTTTCCGGTCTGGTCAAAGGTCTTCCAGTGCTGCTCCTCCGGTCCGCCGAATGCCACCTTGGTAGAACCAGGCGCATTAGTGCCCATCAGCGTGCCGAACGGCGGCTGTCCATACAGGTCAACAAACAGATTGATCGGTTCGTTAAATTCACGCGCGTCAATCGTCTGGCATTTGCCGTCAAAATGGATGGGGCTAAATAAGCAGTTATTTGCCTGATACCGTGCAAATAAATACTGCATATAGCGGGTATACACCATTGGCCAGTCATAATAATACTTCCAGGTCCTGGAGCTGTCGCGGCGCAGAGCCTCAATAAACACAGTGATCCCATGCGCATTCAGCCAGTCGATCTTTTTGTCCAGTACTTTGAAAAATTCCGGGTTGATACGGTCATAATCCGGCACTAGGTCTTCATATCCCTCGATCTTTCCAGGGAATTCAAACGGACGTCCACCTTCATTGTGCATGTTACGGCAGGGCTGGTTTTTATCTTCAATCCAATCCTTAACGCTGCAAACAGCCCAAGCAGATCGTACATAAGTGTCGTGCCCGTCATCGATCATGATTTGCGCCGGTTTTCCATCGTCTGCCCAAGTTGGGAAGCAGGCGATCATTCCAACAGTATTATAGCCCTGTTTAATGCGCTGCCGCGCCATATCTTTCACGCTCATCCCCGGTCCGATCGGGCGTTCTTCCTCATCATCGACCCACGGATAACGGTAGGTAGCCAGCCCCCACCATGTATCACCTACCATCACATACGGTGTTCCGTCCGCATATTGGAAAGCATGACCGTTGTCCGTTGCTTTTACAATCCCACGGCGGCAAACATTTTGTTCTTTTTCCTCTTCTGTCCATTCCAGGGCAAGATATGAACCGGTCCTGCCTACAAGCCCAGCATCTTCCACGCTTGCGCCAGAAACATAATCCCAAACCCCCGGGGCAGTTGCTGTAACACGCACCTTAAAGGTGTTTCCTCCATCCCAGAAGCCATACACCCTTTTATCAAATCCAGGACCTTTTAAATCAACCCAAACTGTTACGTCAGTATATGGGTTATCAAAGGTCTGTTCGGATGTCAGAACGATTTCATGCACATCCCACATGTGGATAACCGATTGTTTCACGAAGATACCTCCATTCAATACTTCAAAACTTGTGATTATAAAATGAAGCCAGAATTATAGAACAAAATCAGGCCAAATGAAACGCAAAATGAAAACGATACTATTTTCTTCTTTTAAAGAATATCACACTGTTTTTGGATTGTCAACAAAAAATAACGCAATTTCAATATATTTATAAATAAATCATGTATTTTATTATGCATTAGGTATATAAACATCAAAATCATGAGAACGTTATCATTTTCAGGTCTTAAAATGAGTTGTGTCCGTCATCCCTTGCTCTTGTATAAAAAACAGATAGCGCAGAATAATCTGCGCTATCTGTTTTGGTGGAGTACAGGACTCCAAATCCGAACCGAAAGCCGCAAAAACGTCCGCCAGTGTCACCGTCTGCATTCCGTTTTTGTAATTATACGTGAAAACCAGCTTATCGTCAAATACATAGATGCTGTTGAGAAAAATATCGATAATCTGTCGCCGGTACTCCTTGTTGTTCGGGGCGCCATATTTGAACCGGCTGATCCACTCGATAATATCCTCCCGGTTGTATTTTGGCTTTTCCAGTTCCTCCAGACGTTCTTTGATGCTGCTGGTCAGGATGCCCTGCTGAATGGCATTGAGTATATTTTCAATTCCATGGTTGGTATCTGCAAGCTGCTTGCGCAGTAGTGGAAGGCTGTTGGGCCGGATAAACAGTAAAATCGGGAGCAACAGAAATTATAGTTCCTTCTCTTACAGTTTCAATAATAGTTTCCTGCAATGACAGTAACGAAAGAATATTGTGATATAAAAAATCATCTGGATCATCTATCTTTAAAACTATGATTTTACTCATTCTTTCACCTCACAACATACTTCATACGGAATCATAGCCTTCACATAAAAATATTTTGTATTACATCACAAAACGTCAAACATTTTCTTCCAAAACCTAGTAAAAAGCTAAACAATATCTACCCTATTTATAAATTCACCTGGAATCGAATCATATCACTCCCTAAAGGAAATGCCCTGATTTCACCGTGATGCTTTTCTACGATGACTTTAGCGATTGAAAGTCCTATACCAAAACCACCCCCATACGTTCTCGCCTTGTCCGCCCGATAAAATCGGTCGAACAGCCGATCAAATTCCACGCTGCCTATAGCCATATACGAATTATCCACCAGGATAGTCGGGTGTTTTCCTCCTCGTAGGCTTACTCGTATCATTCCTTCCGGATCGCAGTACTTTACAGCATTATCCATTAAAACAGAAACAAGCTGCCGTATGAATGCCTCATTTCCATGGTAGTTAATATAATCAGGAACATCTGTTAGAATCTTTTTCTGCTGATGATTGCTATGCTGCTCGAATGCGGATACCGTATCCAGAACAGCTTCGCTGAGTGAAAAAAACTCTTTAGCGAATTTGGTGTTATCCTCATCCATTCGGGCGAGAGACACCAGACGATTAACCAGTTCCGTCATGATTTTAGCTTCTTCCCGAATATCGGAAAGCCATTCATTTGTCCCTATTTCCGATTCCATAATGTCAAGATTGGTACGAATCAATGTCAGAGGCGTTTTAAGTTCATGATTGGCGTCGGTAATGAATTGTTTCTGTTTTTCGTAGCTTTCGGCCGCAGGTTTAACAGCTTTTCGGGAAATGAGAACAATCAAAATAATAATCACAACGCTGCTTGCAGCAAAAACCAATGAGACGGCAAGCATAAACTTTTGGTTACTTTGTTTGGTGTCCGCTCCGTTTATGAATACGACAGCCTGCCCTGCCGCCATGCCGTATCTCTTATAGCGAAAATCGTCTATCCAGCCGCGTTCATTTGAATGCTCTAATGCCTTTTCAGCATAGGTGACCGCCTCGTCGTGAGATACGCTGGCGATTGATCGAATATCCGCAGATAAAACATTTCCATTGCAATCAAACCGCACAGTGAAAAAGCGAGTAGTAAAAGGGGACTCCATGTTTAATCCATCAGGTATGGGTGGAGGATCAGGAGCATTACTGAATTCATTCCACTCAGGAAAAGTGCCGTCATTGGAGGATACGACATCGGCAAGCATATCAAGAGACCGATTGGTTTGCACCGTTGTTACGAAAAAGATAGATATAAGCAATATAACAAAAACTGCGGTAAACGAAAGAATACAGATCTTTATGAATTTTTTTCGCAACTTATAAATCATTGGTTTCCTCCAGCTTATAGCCTGCTCCCCGAATAAATCGAATTTCAACGTTTGCCTTCATAGAAACAAGCTTTTTGCGGATATTGGAAATATGTACCCAAATCACGCTAACATCCACATTGCTCTCCCACCCCCAAACATGGGACATAAAATCATCGATCGGAACGATAAAATTTGGACGTTCCATGAGCATTTCCATAATTTGAAATTCCCGGCCGCTCAAAGCTGCTTTATTATTTGCAAATTGGAGTTCATAGGTAGAACGGTTTAGAATAAGTTCCCCAAACTTACATAGATCCGGTACATAATTATCGCGCCTTCGTAGCATTGCTCTGACGCGTGCAAGTAATTCCGATGTAAAAAATGGCTTCGGCAGATAATCATCGGCTCCCGCATCCAGACCTTCCACCCGCTGATCAGTTTCTGTTTTAGCTGTTAAAAACAAGGCGGGCGTAGAAATCCCCTTCCCTCGCAGACGCTTTAATACTTCTACTCCATCCAGCCCAGGCATCATAATGTCAAAAATCAGCCCGTCATATTCTTCGCTTTCTGCATAGACGAGCGCATCCACACCGTTTGAAACAGCATCTACCATATAGTGGTTGGCTTCAAAAATGTGCTTTAAAGACTTTAATAATCGTGTATCATCCTCTGCAATCAGTAGACGCATACTATGTGATCTCCTTGTCTGAAGTTATTTTAATTGTAGCAATGCTGCCTTAACATTGACTAAAGGTGGCATTTTGTTTTTTTGTTCTTTCTATTATAGCACTTTTACATGTTTTTTGCGATTTTCTATTTAGGAAAGATCCATGTCCATTCATCAGGAATTCACAGCTTCTTTAGGGGAATTTTAGTGCCGGTGGCTATCATCTTAGATGACACAGCCATATAGCCGCTGCCTGTCCTTCAGATCCATAGAGCAAATATTTGGAGCCGATGAACAGAATGATAGACTACTGACTTTCCTGAGGGGGCTATCAGGCTATAATCCAAAACAATGGAGGATGGATACATGGATTATGAAACATACAAAAAAATAAAAAAAGGGAATTTAAAAACGTTTGAAACTCTGATTGACGCCCATCTGAAAAAATCTTGGTTTATTAGTTTTGAGCTAACGGAAAATGTTTGCAGAGGCGCGCCGCTTCTCATAAAAGCATGGAAAACCTCTATAGAACAAATTATAAACGCTCAAGCCACTCCAAAAGAAGACTTCAGAGAAATTCTCCATAGTAATCTTTTGAAGCTATACTTAATCGGCGAGGAGGAAGACCCCGAGTTTGAATCCTTGCCCGTTCCTCGAGTTGCGCAAAAATACCAGCAGTTTGTGGAAGAAATCGAATTGCTGCCGAACGATTTGAAACCTGTTTATTTGATGAATGTCTACGGGAACCTCGGCACAAATCGTCTTTCGCAGCTTCTTGAAATCCCGACTGAAGCTGTAATAAAGGCAGTAAAGCAAGCAACGGAGATGATTGCAGAGACAAACGGTGCTTTACGCCAAGATAGGTGGGCAATAAAGACCCGACTCTCCGCAGAATTCAGGAATCCCAGCGATAGTGGATTTGAAGATATCGATATTCCGTTTCACCTCAATACATCTCTTATTCATGAAATCAATCGTTTATTGAATAAACCTTTGGATAAACCTGTAATTCAGAACAGAAAGGAACAAAATACTATGGTAACTAAAACAAACAGCGTGGGGGCAAAGGGCGACACAAGATCCATAGCTCATAAGAACAAGAAAAAAATAAAAATTATTGTAATATCTGCTGTTGTTCTCGCATTGGTGACTCTCGGTATCATTTTCATCCCAAAACTGATTGATGGCAGCGCGAGGAAGGGTACCAGCATTACTACATATAATGTTGAAGCGATTACAACTGGTAATGTGGATACCACGATTAGTGGAAGTGGTACTCTGACACCTATTTCCAAGGAAACACTTGTAACAACAAAAGCAGGTACGATTACGGCTGTCAACTATGAAGTCGGTGATAAGGTGGAAGAGGACGCTGTCATCGCTACCACAGAAGATGAAAATGGAAATGAAACCAATTTCACAGCGCCGTACGACTGCGTTTTAATTGAGCTTCCAATCTCTACGGAGGATGAATTGAGCGCAAATAGTCAGATTGCGATGGTAATGGGTACAGACGGCTTCACCATGGGAATTGCAGTGGATGAGCTCGACATTTCCACTGTGAAAGTAGGGCAGGAGGTGGATTTTACCATCGATGCTGTTGACGGCGACTATACCGGAAAGGTCACAGATGTTTCCTATAATGGAAGCTCCAGCGGAGGTACAACGGCCTACCAAATAACCGCAAAAGTAGACTATGTAGAGGGCGTATACCCTGGAATGAGCGCTTCAGCCGAAATCGTTATTGAATCCAGCGGCGAAGGTTTGATCGTTCCCGTTGACGCTGTCCGTACTTCCGGCGACGACAATTATGTTTATCTTGCACCGGACGGCGCTGCCGACGGCACAGAATACGCAGAGGATGAACTGAATATTTCCGACCTCAAAAAGGTCACAGTGGAAACCGGAATGAGTGATGGCAGCTATATTCTGATCGAAAGTGATGAACTTGCCGATGGTGACTTGATTGTAATTACAAAGATCACTTCCGCACAAACTGGTTCAGACAGCGAAAACCAAGGCGGTGGCTTTGGGGGCATGGGCGAATTTCCCGGAGGCGGAGGAATGAATTTTGGCGACTTTGATTTTGAAGATTTTGATCCCAGCAATATACCAGATGGCTTTCCAGGCGGTTTCGGCGGAAATTAACGGAGGGATCAACATGATAAAGCTAAAACATATTTATAAATCCTATTCTCTGGGCGACGAACAGGTGGCTGTCCTTCACGACATCAATCTACATGTGAAGCCCAAAGAATTTGTATCCATTCTTGGCCCATCCGGTAGTGGAAAATCAACGCTGATGAACATTATCGGCTGCCTCGATATTCCCGATTCAGGAGATTATATCCTTGACGGCGAGTACGTGGACAGTTGTACGGAAAATGAACTTTCTGAAATCAGGGGCAAAAAAATCGGATTTATTTTTCAGCAATTCAATCTGCTATCCGAGCTTACTGCATACGAGAATGTGGAAATGCCGCTTTTGTATCATAAACTCTCTCCGTCCGAGCGGCGGGAGAGGGTGGAAAGAACGCTTACACAGGTAGGCCTTATCGATCGTATGAAACATAAGCCGACGCAGCTTTCAGGCGGCCAGCAGCAAAGGGTTGCTATCGCCCGTGTACTTGCGGCAGAACCGTCCATTATTCTGGCGGACGAGCCGACTGGAAACCTTGACTCCTCTTCCGGTGCTGAAATCATGGAGATCTTGAAAGAATTGCACAAAGCAGGCAACACCATCATCCTAATTACACATGACAAGAATATTGCCGATCAGGCGCAGCGCAAAGTGTATGTCCATGACGGGATACTGACGGAAAGCGAGGAAAGAACATGACGCTAAAAATCATAAAATTATCCCTCAGGGCAATCTACAACAATAAAATGCGCTCCTTTCTTACTATGCTCGGTATCATTATTGGCGTTATGGCCGTTGTCATTCTCGTTTCTATTACACAAAACGCAACCAGCGGTATTACGGATAGTATTGCCAGCATGGGCTCAGATCAAATCACTGCTTCTATCACGGGAGAAGATGCCTCCGTCAGTCGTGATAGTATTGAAACGCTGAACAGTTATAGTGTAATTGCCAAGACAGCACCGGTGATCACAACAAATGAAACCGTAAAACATAACGATGAAACCGGTTCCTATTCTATTCTCGGTGTTACAAATAACTATTTTGATGTACAAGATGTAACAATTCAAAGCGGGCGGCTGATTACCGATTCCGATATTGAATGGACAACAAATGTCGCTGTCATCGGCACAGAAGCAGCAACCGATTTATTTGGCACTTGGGATGTCGTGGGTGGTACCATCACCATTGGAGAAAGGAATTATAAGGTCATTGGCATACTGGAAGAACAGGGCAGCAGCCTGGTAGGTTCGGATGACAGCAAAATTTTGATTCCATATACAACGGCCGAACGCATTACAGGTCAAAAATCCGTCTCCACTTTTTACATTAAAGCTTCCAGTTCCAATTCGGTAAATGTGGCGATCAATATGGTAGAATCTTTTTTATTACAAGCAACCCGAGATGAGGATAGTTTTACTGTAAGCAATCAATCTGACGTTCTTGATACGATGGATGATGTTAATAACACCATGTCCCTTTTACTTGCAGGGATTGCCGCTATTTCTCTGTTGGTAGGCGGCATCGGGATTATGAACATCATGCTTGTATCCGTAACCGAGCGAACAAGAGAGATTGGTATCCGCAAAGCTGTCGGGGCCAAGAGACAGCATATTATGCTGCAATTTCTTTGCGAATCATGTATCCTTTCTGTCCTTGGAGGGTTGATAGGTTTAGTCTTATCTGCTGCTATTGTTGGCATATATAATACAGTTGCCGGGAGCAGTGCAACAATTAATTGGAGCATCGGTCTGGCAGCTATCGCGTTTTGTGCGGTGATCGGTGTATTGTTCGGCAGTTATCCGGCTGCAAAGGCATCACGTCTGCAACCAATTGATGCGTTACATACTTCGTAAATCGGTAAATAAAAATGGATAAAAAAGACAGATGGCAATCAATATGATAGTCCATCTGTCTTTTTATCAGTTAATGATTTTTCTACATAAATAGAGTAAATCCGAACCCATCGCCAACCGGCACAAGGTTCGGATTTACTCGTTGTGGTGGAGACGATCGGACTCGAACCGACTACCTATACGTTGCGAACGTATCTCTCTCCCAGGTGAGCTACGCCCCCATTTTTGGGAAACCCGTTTTGGATTTTCCTTTTCCTATTCACGTTGGTGGAGTGCGGGACTTCAAATCCGAACCAAAAGCCGCAGAAACGTCCGCCAGCGTCACCGTCAGCGTGCCGTTTTTGTAATTGTATGTAAAAACCAGCCGGTCGTCAAATACATAGATGCTGTTGAGGAAAATATCGATGATCTGTCGCTGGTATTCCTTGTTGTTCGGATCTCCGTATTTGAACCAGCTGATCCACTCGACAATGTCCTCCCGGCTGTATTTCGGCTGCTCTAACTCTGCTTGCAAAATGCTGGTCTTTAATTCTTCCTGCAGCTTTTCCAATTCCTCCAGCCGCTCTTTGGTGCTGCTGGTCAGGATTCCCTGTTGAATGGCATTGAGCATATTTTCAATCCCGCGGTTGGTATCTGCAAGCTGTTTGCGCAGCAGAGGGAGAGTATTGTCCTCTGTGTTCTGCAGTTCCACCAGTTTATCCGCAATTTGGGTGATCAGTTCATCCTGAAAGACCCGCTGTATGGTATACTGCACAGCGATGCGTTCTATCCAGTCTTTCTTCACCGCTTTCTTGTGGCAGCCCAGCTTTCTCTTGGCACCGCTGCATTTGTAATAGCGATGGATAACACCTGTGTGGGATTTACCGCTCTCGCCAATCATCATTCGTCCGCAGTGACCGCAAAACAGCTTGGTGGTCAGCAGATATTCGTCCTTGCCCCGCTTGCGAGCAGGGGCTTTTTTATTGCGATCAAGCATACTCTGCACACGCTCAAACAAATCATCATCAAGGATACGTGGCATACCGCCGGGAGTTTCGGTATCTTTGTAGATGTAATATCCGATATAGCGTTTGTTTCTCAAAAGACGGTGTAGGCTGTTCTTGTTGAACGCCTTACCAAGAGAGGTTTTAATCTGCCTTGCATTTAGATCCGTGATAATCTCCATAACGGTTTTACCGCTTGCATATTGCTCAAAGATTTCACGGACAATAGGAGCTATTTCGGGATTGACATGGAAGCGGCGTTCACTATCCACAGAATAACCAAGTCCGGGATTGCTGCCATTACTCAAACATTTTTCAGCATTGATATCCATACCACGGCGAATTTTTTGTGAAAGCTCAGCGGAATAGTATTCAGCCATGCTTTCCAGTATGCCCTCAACAAGAATGCCGCTAGCATCGTCGGTTATGTTCTCACGAGCCGAAAGCACACGCACACCGTTCTTTTTCAACTTTGCCTTGTTCACAGCACTGTCAAAGCGGTTACGGGCGAAACGATCAAGCTGATAGACCAAAACCCCATCGAAGGTGTGCCGATCACTGTCGGCAATCATTCTTTGAAACTCAATCCGGTTGTCCGTTGTATTGCTTTGTGCTCGGTCGATGTATTCACCGATTACGGTATAACCGTTGTTTTTGGCATACTGCAACTGGCCTTCAATTGATTGCTCCGTCTGACTGTGGCTCGAATATCTTACGTAGATCACAAGTTTCATAAATTCACCTCCTAGAATCAAATTCCCCGTATAAATACACTTCTCTTTTGACAGAAAAATTTGCATCTTTCTACTAAGTTATAATCAATTAGTTCGGGTTTGCCTGAACTTTGTTTTAATAATATTATAAATTCTCTTAAATCAAGAAGATGGAATAGTGCACCTGTTTCTTCTATGGCATCTAATAGTTGTTTTGTAATACTGTCCCAGCCACCACTTGTCATTAATTCGGTAATTAACACAATGCAGTGAGGGGGATTGTTCTATCTACGCATATTTCGTTCCCTTTAGAATCAAATAATAGTGCTCCACGTTTAAAAGCATTAACTGCGCCGACAAGTTGTTTAATTGCTTTTTCTGACTGCTTTTGGATTCCAGCAAGACGCTTGGTTTCGTTCCTGTTAAAGCCAGCTTGAATTACAGAAAGATCTTTGGCTTCTATTAAAAAACTACCATATTGATGAAATGCAAAGACATCAATAAACTTGCGTACTTTTTCTCCGTTCTTGACTGTTGGGCTTTTATACAATGTTTTAGGAAAAACCGATTCTAAAGACCCCCAGATTGTATTTTCAAAATTTGCACCTTCAAGATTGCTTGCAATGTTGATCTCGTTATAAGAATCATTGTTTATGAAATAAATACTATTTGTTTTCCAAGTATCTATTTTTACGCATACTTCAAGAGTTGGTATGGCGTGAGCGTTTTGGTACTGTTGCATTTTGTCGATTGAATGTACAAAACAGTCAACGGCATGAGAAACCTCGTCATTAAATTTTCCTACATATAATTGGTTTTCGTTTCCGATAAATAACGATAATTGAGCAGATATTTCTTCCGTGATTTCAACAGAGGACGATGCTACACAAATATCCATTTCATTGAAAAGAAAAATAGGGAATTTTCTTTGCTTTATTGATTGCATTAGTGCTTTGTGTTCTTCTAAATCAATTTGAGGACCTGATATTAAAGCAGGAGTGTTCGGCATATCCTTTATTCTTATACCGATGCATAGGTAGTTGTTCATTTTTCCAAACAACAACTGTATTGGACAACCAATGATTAATGCTTTTAATGTAGGTGTTGGGGCTTTTATCAACAGAGCGGTTTCTTCTCCGTCATTAGCAGGAACATACCATATCGAGACCACCTCAGAACGCATTCTGTTGTAAACCTTTTCGCTAGGTATATGCATAAATTCACCTCAATCTGTATGTTCTTCCGCTTGCCCACTGTTTACCCAAGCATCAATTTCAGACACTTTGAACATCCACTTTTTGCCGACCTTGTGTGCCGGCATATTTTTATTTGCAATCCATTTTAATGCAGTATCTCTGCTTATGCCCAAGTATTTGCATATCTCTACCATAGAGTAATAGCGATTTTCAATTTCAAGCATTTGTAACACCTCGCTTAATAAAATTATAGCGAAAAACACTGGATTTGTAAAGATAATTGTAGGTTTGCGTATGATTTTGTTGTTTTTTATAATTGCGATCCCCTAATTGTAATTTACTTGCTTTTTGAAGTACCGTAAATAATACTCCGTTACGCAATAGTAAAGTTACTATTGTAAAATAAAAACGGAGGTATTTGATATGAAAAAGAGAATTATTACAGCAGAATTGTTGCAAAACTTTAAGAAAATGCTGGTAAATGAGGAAAGGAGCAGTAACACGATTGAGAAATATCTTAGGGATATTCGCCGCTTTGCAGATTTTATGAATGGCATGATTATTGACAAGTCCCTTGTCCTTGAATATAAAGCCTATTTGGAAAACAGCTTTGCTTTAACCAGTGCTAATTCCATGATTGCTGCGCTAAACACTTTTCTTAAATTTGTCGGTTGGACAGATATGTGCATCAAGCAATTTAAGGTGCAACGAAAAACATACTGTTCTGAGGAAAGTGAACTAACGAAACAGGAGTATATCGCGCTTGTCCGAGCAGCAGAGCATAAAAAGAACGAACGCCTATCCCTGCTGATCCAAACAATCTGCGCTACAGGCATTCGTGTTAGTGAATTAGAATTTATTACGGTTGAGGCTATTAATTATGGTGAAGCGATAGTTTCTTGTAAGGGCAAGAGTCGTAAAGTGTTTATCGTAAAAGACCTTTGTAAAAAACTACAAAAGTATGCTAAAGAACACAACATTACTTCGGGGTCAATATTTATCACGAAATCGGGCAAACCTATAAGTCGATGCAATATCTGGCGAGAGATGAAAGCTTTATGTGAGCAAGCCGGGGTTAATCCCAATAAAGTGTTTCCGCATAACCTACGCCATTTATTCGCTCGTACCTTTTACAGAATTGAAAAAGATATTGCCAAGCTTGCTGACATTCTCGGTCACGAGAGCATCAATACTACTCGCATTTATATCATTTCAAGTGGCACTGAACACCGCCGTAAGCTTGAAAATATGCGTCTGATAATATAAAAACCGCCATAGAAATGGCGGTGACGACATAATCTGTATTATGTTGTATTTGATTAGTCTGAAATTACAACGACCATGAATTGTTAAATATATTATAGCGTTATTTTAACTTAAAATCAACTGTTTTTTAATCTTTCAAAAGTTTGGTTGGCAAGCTGAAATAATTGAACATGACAAAAAAGCCTTTCCTTAATCTTTCTTTTTGAAAGTGTGGAAAGGCTTTTTTGTTATGCCTTTTAATAGGTTTTATTTGATTATTATATCTATCTTTGCCGAGCAATCTATCTTGAGTTACAACATAATACAGATTATGTTGTGGCACTGCGTGGTGCATATGAAATATTTTAGCCGTTAGATTACGGTTTTTATTTTGAACTTGTAGTCTCAAGAAGTTGTGAATTTTATTTCAGTTCGTATCAAAAGTAGCTTGTGTGGCTATAGGTAGGTGCAAGTCTTAAAGAAGGAATGAAATGTGAGAATTAGTTATAAAAAGCTTTGGATATTGCTGATTGAAAAGGACATATCACCCGCTACACTTCGTAAGGACTTAAATATAGCAACAGGTACTATGACTAAAATGAGAAAGAACGAAGAAGTAGCACTTTCTGTTTTGTTGAGAATTTGTGATTATCTTGACTGTAATATCGGGGATATATGTGATGCTGTTCGTCAAGAAGAATACTAATTTTGAAAAGAAGGAGATATGAAATGGCGTTTTGCGTTAATTGCGGACAAGAATTGAAAGAAGGGGTAAAATTTTGTGCCAACTGTGGCTCGACGGTTATTCCGCATAAAAAGGTGGTGAAAAATGAGCGAAAAACATTTTACGATGGTGAAATACACAAATGCCCTAATTGTGGTGAGGTTATTAACTCTTTTGTCATCAGTTGCCCGTCTTGTGGTTACGAATTGAGAGGCTCATCAGTTACAAGTTCGGTTCAACAACTTTATTGGGAACTTAATAGAGCCACCTCTATTGAGCAAAAAACGATGATGATTCGTAACTACCCCATTCCGAATGCGAAAGAAGATATTATTGAGTTTATGATTTTGGCTTCGTCAAATATTAATGGTGAAATAGATAAGAACATTTTTGAGGCTTGGGTTGCAAAATTTGAGCAGGCATATCATAAAGCTCAAATAACTTTGCAACAAGACCCCGTTTTTGCACAAGTCGAGGAAATATATGAAAAAACTGAAAAAGATATATCATTGGGAAAGTTTTCGCATACTACGGCTTCTGTCGGAAGTATGATAGCCAGTTATTTTAGGTCAATGCCTAATATAGTGTTTGCAGTTGTTTTGATACTTCTTGTTATTTTCAATATTATTCGTTTGTTTAGCGGCGAATTTGCGGGATTGGATATTATTTTTGATGCCATTATTTTAGGTACTACATACGGTATTACCAATAAGAAAAATAAAAAACAAATCAGAAAGTGAGAAAAAAACAATGTCGATTTTCAGTAAGCCAAGAGCAGACGGCTTTATGGATGAAATACGCTGTGACGAGTCATCGTATTTAATTTGGAAATGGCATCCTAATGGTTCTCAACAAGACAACAATAATCGTGAGAATGCCATTCGTTGGGGTTCGTCATTAAGAGTTAAAGATGGAGAAGTGGCAGTTTTTGTTTACAAGCAGCAGAACGGAACGATGCAAGATTTTATTGTGGGTCCGTTTGACCAAATAATTAAAACCGAAAACTTCCCGATACTTGCAAGTATTGTAGGCCTTGCATATGACGGTGGTACGCCTTTCCAAGCAGAAGTATATTTCATAAATCTTGCGCAAATTATTCAAGTGAAATTTGGTGTACCGTTCTTTGATGTATATGACCCAAGATTTTTGGATTTTGGCGTCCCTGTCGCTGTTAGGGGGACAATTAGTTTTAAAATTTCAGATTATAGGGAGTTTATCAAATTACATAGGTTGAACGCATTTAATCTTGCAGACTTCCAAGCACAAGTAAAAGATGCGGTAAATAGGTATGTTAAGGATACCGTTGCCAATGCTCCTGCCGCCCATAACATACCTTTGATACAGATTGAAACGAAAGTATCACAAATTAACGATGTTATTGAACTCGACATTGGTGAACGATTGAGAGAAACTTTCGGAGTTGATGTTTCCGGCGTTGATATTGGTTCGATTGAGATTGATAAAACAAGTGAAGGATATCGTTCTCTTATGGGAGTAACAAGAGATATTGCTGCGGCAACTACCCAAGCGGAAGCGGAAGCTCGAATCAAAGATATTGCTGCAAAACAGCGTATTGAAGCAGAAAACTACGAGGAAACTCTGCGTATTCAGCGTGAAGAAGGTCAGTATGCTCAACATAAGCAAACACAATCCTCTAACATTGGGGCTTTCCAAGTTGAAAAGCAAGCAGAGGTTGGTATTGCCGGAGCAGAATCACTTGGGCAGATGGGTTCTAACGGCGCCGGCGATGTAAACCTCGGCGGTGGTGGTGACGGCTTTAATATGGCTGCAATGATGGCAAGTATGGCTGTCGGCGGTGCAGTCGGTCAAAATATTGCAGGTTCTATGAATAACATTATGCAAGGGGTCAATCAGCCTATGCACCCCAGTTGAATATTTCACGCTATGAGGGCCATCGATACGCTTTTGAGATCCACCAGTACACATAAGTGATCCACCATTGATCAGTTCATGCAATAGATCCGCCCCGATGCCGAGAGGCCAGGTTTTTACTTCAGCTATTCTTTTGTAGAATCTTTATTGGAGAAATAGTCTCCGATTCTATGAAAGGAGGCCGAAAACATGGCCAAAAAGATTAACGTGAAGCTGATACTGGAGCTTCGCAGTGCCGGGATGGGGCGGAATGCAATCGCCGCCAGCAGGCACATTTCAAAGAACTCTGTCGGTGATGTGTTCCACATCGCTGACAGGATGGGCATATCCTATGAGGACATCGCCCAGATGGATGAGGATACGGTTTACCGCAAGTTTTATCCGGACAAGTTTGCCCTGGAAAGCTTGTATGACAAGCCGGATTACGAGTATGTCCATCAGGAACTGAAACGTACGGGCGTGACGCTGAAGCTCCTTTGGCAGGAATACCAGGACAAATGCAGGGCGTCTGGCAACATTCCCATGGGATATACGAAATACTGCCAGGGCTACAGCGAATACACGATTGTAAACAAGCTTACGAACCACCTGGAACATAAGCCCGGCGTTGCTGTGGAGGTAGATTGGTCAGGGCCTACCATGACCTATGTCGACACTTCCACAGGGGAGATCGTAACCGTATACCTGTTTGTAGGGACACTGCCCTACAGCCAGTACTCCTACGTGGAACCCTGCCGGGACATGAAGATGGACAGCTTTATCCGCGCCCACATCCACATGTATGGGTTCTTCGGCGGGGTTGCCACGCGTCTTGTCTGCGATAACCTGAAGACGGGCGTTGTATCCCATCCCAGAGAAGGGGAAGTTGTCCTGACTGCGGATTATGAAGCCCTGGGCAGCCACTACCAGACAGCCATCATGCCGGCAGGCATCTGTAAACCCAAACAGAAAGCTTCCGTGGAAGGCACAGTGGGGAAGATTGCAACAGCGATCATCGCACGGCTGAGGAACGAGACTTTTTACAGCTTTGAGGATCTGAAAGCTGCCGTTGCAAAAAAGCTCTACGGCTTCAACCACGATAGTTTCCAGAAACGTGAAGGGAGCCGCTATGACGCTTACCTGGATGAGAAGCCGTTCCTGCATCCACTGCCGTCTGTCCCTTATGAGATCGCCACGTGGGTCTATGGCAGGAAGGTAAACATCGACTACCATGTCGTCTTTGAGTATAACCGGTACTCTTGTCCTTACCAGTACGCCAGGAAGAGTGTTGACCTAAAGGTTACGGACAGCACCGTGGAGATCTACAGCGGTTCTGCTCGCATAGCCACGCATAACCGCTTCCCGGCTGGCCGGAGGAACCAGTATTCCACCCATCCGGAAGATATGCCGGATAAGTTCAAGTTTTCCCCATGGGATGATATCCGGATCAAAAACTGGGCACGATCCATCGGCGATTATACGGTACAGGCGATTGACCGTATCTTTGAGGGGGTTCCCATAAAAGAACAGGGCTATAACCCTGCGCTGGCCGTCCTGAGACTGAGCAACAAATACTCCGAAGCGCGCCTGGAAGCTGCCTGTGAGTTTGCCATCACCAGCGGGATTAAAAAGCCCCGTTACCACCATCTTAATTCGATCCTTGCATCCAATCAAGATGAGATTTACGTAGAGCGCAAAAAAGCAAATGCAAAGGACCATTCCCAGATGGGATACCTGAGGGGAAGCAGCTATTACGGAGGTGGCAGAGATGATCAATGAAGAGACCAGGCGCAAGCTGCGTGAAATTAATCTGGGCGAGGCAATCAAAGGGCTGGAGGTACAGCAGGCGGATCCTGCGACAATAGCCCTGCCCTTCGATGAAAGGATGCAGCGGCTGGTGGACTACATTTACCAGGAGAAATACAATGGGAAGATACAGCGGCTGATCAAGTCAGCAAAGCTCCGTTTTCCGCAGGCAAACCGGCAGGGAGTCATCTATGCCAGCCGCGGATTAAACAGGGAGCTCATTGAGAACCTGTTCAGTGGCCAGTACATCGGTTTGCACCAGAGCATCATCCTCCAGGGATTTACCGGTTCAGGGAAGACCTACCTGGCCTGTGCCCTGGGAAAAGAAGCCTGCCTGAACCATGTCAGGGTACGGTATGTCAGGCTGCCTGATCTGCTAATGGAGTATGGGGACTCCACCGTAGTTGCCGGGAATCAAAGGAAGCTGCTTGAACGTTACAGCCGGATACCTCTCCTGATACTGGATGAGTGGCTGGTGTCTGACATATCGGATACGGAACTCTACTTCCTGTTTGAACTTATGGAAAGGCGCTCGGATACAACCTCTACCATCTTCTGTACACAATACCGCAAGGATGACTGGGTGAAACGTCTGGGCGAAGGAGTACGGGCAGAAGCGATTGTAGACCGTTACGCATACACAGCCTTCTGGATTGAAACTGGCAGCACCAATATGAGGGAATACTGTGCCAAGCATAAAAGGTAAAAAACACACCGGTGGATCCCAAAAGCGTATTGCTGGGTCTGAGAGAAAAATCAGTGGGTCTGAGCAAAGCTCAGACCCGGATCCCTTGGCGTGAAATAATCACCAGTGTTGTACCACCACCTATATCTGTTATCTCATACTATATTGCAGTAAATAATCAAGCAACCGGTCCATTCGATTTTACGATTCTTAAAAGTATGGTTTCTAACGGTCAGCTTACATCAGACAGTTTGGTTTGGACAAATGGAATGGATCAATGGAAAGCGGCAGGAACTGTAGATACCTTAAAACAGCTATTTACTGTTATCCCGCCTATTCCACCGATGGACTGATAAGCAAATATAGTTTTTGCTTTCATTATAAATTTGAGCTTAATTATATTAAGGGAGGAAAACTTTATGAAATGCAATCAATGTGGAACAGAATTTGAAGGCAAGTTTTGCCCTGAATGCGGGGCAAAAACGCAGGCGGAAACACCCGTAACACCGCCGCCTATCCAGCAAACGACAGAGCAACCTCAGCAACAATTCTATGGACAATCTGCACCTGTGCAGGACGGAATGCCTAAAAAGAAGAAAAAGCCATTTTTCAAGAGATGGTGGTTTATTGGAATTGTTGCCGTTGTGCTAATTGCAATAGTTGGAAGTATAATCGGCAGCGGTGGAAAAGGTGAAAAAATTGAATGGGCAAAGATGGCCTTGGGGGATGTGATTCCAGAACCGCCTACAAACAAGGGCAAGTTATATGAAAATTCGGATGAAGAATTGTGGGTTACATTGGATAAGGTGTCTGATGACCAATATAATGACTATCTATCTGCTTGTACGGATAAGGGATTTACTGTTGATGCAGAGAAAATATCGTATTCGTATAAGGCATTTAATTCAGAGGGATATAGCTTAGATTTAAGTCATATTAGCGACAGCTTGTCGATTACGTTGAAAGTTCCTATGAAACTTGGCACGATTAGCTGGCCGTCAAGTGCAGCCGGGAAATTGCTTCCGACTCCAAAATCAACAACAGGCAAATTCTCTTATGAACACGATGATAATTTCTTCGTTTATGTGGGGAATACATCTAAAGCCGACTTTGATGCCTATGTAGCCGCTTGTTCGGATAAAGGCTTTACTGTTGACTATGATAAGGGCGATACATATTATTATGCCGATAATGCTGACGGCTGGCATATTTCCTTGAAATATGAAGGTAATAATGTTATGAGTATTAATATTGATTCCCCGGGCGATGAAGAAAGCAACGATACATCTTCATCGGATACTACAACACCTTCAACGGATACACCGTCTGAGCCTGACAGTTCTGAAGTACCAGATACAAATACTGATAGTTTAAATCCTGACTTCAAAGCAGCTATGGTCAGTTACGAAACCTTTATGGACGAATATGTTGAGTTTATGAAAAAGTATGCTGAGTCCGATGGCAGTGATTTAAGTATCCTTGCTGATTACGCAGATTATATGAGCAAATACGCAGATTTCGTTGAAGACTTTGAAAAATGGGAAGACGAAGATTTGAATACAGCGGAAACTGCATATTACCTTGAAGTTCAAACACGAGTAGCTAAAAAATTGCTTGAAGTAGCAGAATAAGGAGAACAAGTTCATATGAGAAGTAAAACACTTTTAGTATCAAACATTTTTGCCACCATTTATTCAGCTGTATTGCTGTGGATTTTTGGCGGTGCAATCATTGAAGCGGTGGTGCTGATTTTATCGAAACGGTTGGTGCATATTTTAAATTGGCGTTTGAATTGCTTGGTATGAGTTCACCAGCAATGAATATCTTATACGCTATCGTTATCTTGCTTTGTGTCCATATCATCACATTTGTTCTTGGTTGCCTAATAGGATGGATTGCTTATGCCAGTAGAAAAAGCGGTAGTGCAAAATTTGCAGCCACACTATATTTGATTGGTACAATTTGTTTCCCGGTTTATTTTCTGTTTGGATTACCGATTACGATAATTGGATTCATTGGTGGCAGTAAGCAGAAAAAGATTAATAATACAGCACCGGCGATGTAATAGAAAACAAGAGGTCGATACTTTCAACGGTATCGGCCTCTTACTTCTATGCTATGCGAAAGAATTACTGTTCAATCATCCCTGAAATGTTACCGTCTGTGTTGTCAGACTTAATAGAATAGTTTAGCTTGATTTTTCCATTATTAATTTTTATCAATATAATCTTATTTAGCCATTTGGTCTCCTTGGCTTGTAATGAACTAATTTTAAATTCCAAGACATTGGTTGTACTTGGGGCTGCGACATAATCGCAAAGCACATTAACACAATCATCGATGTCAAATGTTGTTCCACCATCCCACAAATTAATATACGGGTTATCATCGTAATAGTCATAAAGTTCCTGTTCGTCAAATTTAATCGCTGGAGTTTCTTCCATACCGAATGCATTAAGAATAAAACCAAAGTCACAGATAAATCCTACATTGCCCTGTAATTCTTCGTTAATTAAATCTTTTGTCGGTGATACTAATTCAAAATTATCGCCTTCAACAGTTACGGTAATGTTGATATTACGATCCAAGTTCGGGGAAATATTTTTTATAGCCAACGGCAATATAGATAACCCCTCGAATGGTTTGCAAAATAGGTCTAATATCATTATTTCTGTCAACAGCCTTTTTAGCATCAAATAATCTTGATGTTTTTGCTTTTCAGCATCCGTTCCTTCGTACTCAAAGCCTCCTTCCAAATAATTGCGGCGTTCCTTTAAGTCACCGAAACAAAAGGCTGATGCAAGAAGCTCTACTTCCAACAAATCTTTTACCGCAGCAGTAACTTCCATTTTCTCCTCAGAAGCAATTTCTTTAATTGTTGCCGCATCGAGGTTTATATGCATATTAAAAAGCAACGGGTCCCTATTGCCAGTAAATCGAATGCTTGATGAATTAAGATTATCAACAAGCTTAAAACCCATTTTTACAAGTTCTTTTCTAATCTCAGAGAAATCGACTTTAGAAATTGATATACTTTGCCCCACAGTATTACTTTGGGGATTAACTCCAAGTATTTGATGAAAGGCGTGCGTTCCTTTAGGACGAACAGCACTTCCTCTATCAATCAACCCATCAATGGTAGCAGATATTGCATCTACAACCCCCGCTCTTACTACAGATTTTTCTTTATCAAACAAAGAATAATCTGTAATCCGATGCTGTCTCAAATCGAAAGGTAATGCATCTAACTCAGAGTAGTCGGTATTGTAAATACACACAATTCTATCCCAACCTAATGTAGCCGCTGCATATCCCAGTTCTAAAAGCACATTCGGATTAGGCGTTGGTCTAGCCTTTCCCCGAAATATCTTACACTTCGATTTGTTTATAATACTGATATCTGCAACAAACAAATCACAATCATCAATTTTATCAAAAATCGTATTAGCAATATCGGGAGAACCGGTATTGTTTTGAACATCTCTATCAGCTTCAATAGCGATGGTATCTTTATATTTTTTTACCGTTCTTTTAATACAATCTTCAATAAATCCCCTATTGTGTTTATTGGGAAGATCCGATTGCCACGAATAAAAAATCTTCATAAGCGTCCGTACCTTTAATTCAGCAGATATTTTGAGTAAATAGTTGATAACTTCGTAAAATCATATCATATTATTGTCAAACAATCAACAAACGACGACAAGAAGAATTGCTTTCCCGTCGCCGTTATACTTATATCATATAAATTGTTTCAGCATTTACAATTTCCGTTGCACGATTACGGATATTATTCATAAGCTGTACCCATTCCATTGGATTTTCTTCTTTTAGTTTTTCGATTATGCTCTCACGCTCTGACATTTCTCCAACCAGCCGAGAAAACATAGATTCTGCCTGTTCGTCAATGTCGGCAAGGTAGTTGTTTAGCCTACCAATTGTCAATAAGTTCATATACAGAATTTTGTGGTGCTATTTTAAGTACCGTGCGCGTCTCTGTCCCCAAATACCGATAGATTTCTGTTCTTCTTCGGGAAGTGTCAAGTTTGGAAGCAGATAATCTCCTATCTGAATGTATGTACCGCCCATCTGTTCAAATAATGATTTTTCCATTTTGTTTTCCTCCTGTGTTTTAGTGTACTTTTATTTTACAGAAAGATGGGTAATAATATCAATGTGCCGATAAAAAAATACAGCGTACCTGCTATATCACAGATACGTTGTATTTTCATATATTTATTTCGGGATATGTATTTACCAATTGCCGATACATTTTTCTTGACGGCTGTCGTGAACCGCCCTCCCACTTAGAATAGATACTCAAACTAATACCTGCTTTTTCAGCAAAAGTTGCTTGATTTAATTTGTGTGCTTTCCTGACTTCACGAAGTCTATCACTGTAAGGATAATCCATGGCTTTACAGGAAAGTGCCTTTGTTGGTAAAGAATATCAGGCATGGCGAGATGAGATGGTCGATATCTGCCACAAACAGGTTGCTTCCCTCAACCCGGATCTGATTGCTGTAAAATTGCGGATGCAGGTTGTGGAGAAGTATAAAAAGTGGGATGTCTTTGTTTCTCTCAGTGAAGGAGACAAAGGCGAGCTGCTGACACAGATTGCACCACTTATCCGATCGGAGGAGGCCGATGAGTTTGCCAAGCGTTTTGACAACTTCATGTATGGACTGATACTGGCTCATATCGAGCAGCTGCCTTCTTTTAAGTATGCCAAAAAGCAGTTGTGTGATATAGCCGTACTACTGGAAAGCAAAGCCAGCATTCCACAAATCAAGGCAAAGCTACCGATACTTGAGGAGATTCATACCGATGCATTCTGGGATACTAATGATATTCTGCTGTTTGAAAAGGTGCGGAAAGAACTGCGTGATCTGATCCGTTTTTTGGATGAGGGTGGAGGTGAGCAAAAGCGTATTGTCACCAAACTGACTGACCCGATTATTGACAGCCAAGAAGGCGTTCAACTGGATGCATCCTATGACTTTGAGGATTATCGCGCTAAGGTCAACCGCTATGTAAATGAACACAGGAACACTCTTGCGATTTACAAGTTGACGCACAACATTCCGCTGGCTATGGGCGATTATCAGGAGCTGGAGCGGGTACTAACCAGCGAATTGAGCAGTAAAGAAGATTATGTCCGAGAGTTTGGTGACATCCCCTTTGGCTTGCTCATTCGCAAGATAGCTAAGCTGTATCATGAAGCGGCTATGCAGGCGTTTTCCGTCTTTATCAATGACCAATCTCTTAATCAAAAGCAGATTGCTTTTGTAAACAAAATCATTCATCATATTGAGCTGAACGGATACATGGAAAATGTTGCGGAACTTACCAAACCGCCATTTGATAAGCCAATCAGTTTCATCAAACTATTTGATGCGAAAACCCGAACTGCTTTGATGGAGACAATTAATATGATTCGAGAAAATGCAATTCAGATTTTAGCGTCATAATACCGAAAAAACAGAAGGACAGGCGTTTATACCTGTCCTTCTGTTTTTATGATAAATTTTCTGAAAAAATAATAAATCCGAACCCATCACCAACCGGTACAAGATTCGGATTTATTCGTTGTGGTGGAGGCGAGGGGAATCGAACCCCTGTCCGAAAATCCATCCACAAAGCTTTCTACGAGCGTAGTCTGCCAAAAAAGATTCCTGCAACAGACTGCCGGCAGACAAGCCATCTGTTACAGTAGCCTCAGTTAGACCTTACCAGCGTCAAGGCGCCCGCCAGAAAAGTTCACCGCAAAAAATAACATTGCGCAACGCGTGCGGTCAGGCTATGCGCAACGGGCAGCAGTTAAATTATGCTGCGCAGAGTTGAGTACTAAAAGTATTCTTTTTAGCGTTTATATTTAGGTGCGACTTTTAACGTGTTTTCGCCCACACGGCTCGCTTACAATGTTTCCTGATCCCCGTCGAAACCTTTACGCCCCCATAGTTGCGGCTGAAAAACAGCCGCTTTTTCTTTTTATAAAGATTTTGCCCAAGTTGCAAACAAATCAATCCATCCGGCACATTCCGGCTGGACACTTGCCCCGGACAAATATTTCGTTTCCTCAGTCGCAAGGCCAAGCCCATGGACGCCATGCGCATAAATATGCATTTCCATCGGGATATGGTGCCGTTTTAACGCCCAGGCCATGACTAAAGAATTTTCTACCGGAACTGCATCGTCTTCGTCTGTGTGCCACAGAAAGACTGGCGGGACCTGTTCCCCTACCTGTTTTTCCAAGGAAACCTTTGCCAGCAACGCGTCATACTGGTCCCCCAACAGATTGACGAAAGACCCTTTATGCGCAAATTCACCGGAAGTGATCACCGGGTAACTCAGCAACAGGGAGTTGGGTCTCCACCTTTGGTTTTCCCCGCGCAGGATCTTGGCCAAAAACTCTTCGTTCCAGAATACGCCCAGGCTGCCTGCCAAATGCCCGCCGGCAGAAAATCCGCCAACTGTGATCCTGTCCGGATCTACATGCCATTCCCCGGCATGTTCACGTACCAAGGAAACCGCAGTCGCCAGTTCTGCCAGTGCGCGCGGGAAAACTGCCGGCGCAACACTGTACCGCAGGACAAATGCCTGAAATCCCAGTGCATTCAGCCGAACCGCGATGGCTTCTGCTTCCCGGTCAGAGGTCATTTGATACCCGCCGCCCGGACAAATTACCACTGCCGGACGTACCCTATTAGGATCAATTTCTGGAGAATTATCCAGCACATAGGTGTATAACTTGGGCTGAAACCCATCTTCATTTGGCCCCAGCACCGTGTTTTCCAAAGAAATGTCAATGACTTGATGGATCATCAGAACCGATTCCTTTCTTTTAATGCACGGTCAATATCCCGTTTAGCGTCCCGCTTGGCCAAGTCCTGCCGCTTGTCATACAGCTTTTTCCCTTTGCACAGTCCAAGCTGCATTTTTACGTGAGAACCCTTAAAATACAAACTTACCGGTATCAGGGTGTAGTTTTCCTGCTTTACCAAGCCAAATAGGCGCATGATCTCTTTTTTATGCATCAATAACTTCCGCACCCGAAATGGGTCACGGTTAAAGATATTTCCCTTCTCATAGGGGCTGATGTGCATCCCTTTGACAAAGATCTCCCCATTGTCGATGCTGCACCAGCTGTCTTTCAGGTTGACACTGCCCGCACGGATCGACTTTACTTCCGTCCCAAACAGTTCAATCCCCGTTTCAAACGACTCGATGATAAAATAATCGTGCCGCGCTTTTTTGTTGGTCGTAATCGTCTTCGTTGCTGCCTGTGCCAAGCCTTTTCACCTTGCTTTCTAAAATAGGGTTGTCTGTTATCTTACCATAGCCCTATCAAATTTCCTGTCGCATCCTGCTACAACTCGTTGCGGTTTTCCAGCGCCTTATAAAGGGTAAACTCATCCGCATATTCCAGGTTAGACCCTACCGGTATCCCAAACGCCAGCCGAGATACCTTTACCCCAAGCGGCTTGAGCAGCCGGCACAGGTACATCGCGGTCGCCTCTCCCTCTGTGGTGGGGTTGGTGGCCATGATCACCTCTTGGATCTCGCCCTCCCCGATCCGTGACAGAAGCTCCTTGATATAAAGCTGATCCGGCCCTATCCCATCGATCGGAGAGATCAGCCCATGCAGGACATGGTATACCCCATGGTACTCCCGGGTGCGCTCAAAGGCCACAACGTCCTTTGCATCCTCTACCACGCAGACCACTGAATGATCCCGCGCCGAATCCGAACAAATGTCACAGACCGGCTTATCGGTAAAGTTTTTGCAGATCTCGCAATTTTTGATTTTTTGGTGCGCCTCCATCACTGCGTCGCTGAATGTTTTTGCTTCTTCCTCACTCAGCGTCAAAATGTGGAAAGCCAGCCGCTGCGCTGTTTTTCTGCCGATCCCAGGCAGGGAGGCAAACTGTTCGATCAGCCGGGTCAGCGGCACTGCATTATATCCCATGCAATTATCTCTCCCAAAAACGATTAAAACATTCCCGGTACATTCAGGCCGCCGGTGATCTGATCCATTTCAGCGGCAGTTTCTTCCTCGATGTTTCTTAAGCATTCATTCACCGCGCTGATCACCAGATCCTGCAGCATTTCAATGTCTTCCGGATCGACGACCTCTGGTTTCAGTTCTAAGGATTTCACTTCTTTCGCCCCGTTGATCACAACAGTAACAGCCCCGCCGCCAACGGTAGCGGTAAAGTCCTTATTTTTCAGTTCTTCCTGTTTTTCTTCCATTTTTTCCTGCATCTGCTGAGCCTGTTTGATCATGCTCTGCATATTCTGCGGCCCGCCGCCAATTCCTTTTGGTAATCTTGCTTTCATGGTATTCAACGCTCCTTAAATTGTACTATCTTTATTGTAAGGGTATCCCCTTTTCAAACAACCTATTTTTCGCGTACGTCAATCCCCAAACGCTGGGCATTGCGCGCGATTTCATCCAACGGATTCACACTGGATGCCGCCTGCTTCTTCGCTTTTTTCACTCGGATCTTATAGCTGTGTCCTGTTTTCTGCTCCAGCACACTGAGCAGTGTCTTTACAAAGCCCTCCTGCTTGATCATCTGGCCAAACAGGGCAATCGGGCTGTCGATCAGTAAAAATTCTCCAGCCTCATAAGCCAGTGAACCGGAAAGCACCCCTGCCAGTGCGGGATTTAGCTGGGTCACCTCTGCCAGCACCTCCGGCCATAAGTCAAAGGGTTGCGGCTGTTCCAGCGTGCCTGTCATCGGCATTGGCTCCGCCGCTTTCACAGGGGCGGCCGGCGGCGCAGGTTCTGTCTTCACCGATTCCGCCGGAATTCTTTCACGAACGGCGGCAGGCTCCGGCATCGCCATGGCTTGCGGTGCCTGCGGTGCGGATACAGGGGCAAAGTCCCCGCTTTTGATCACCGCTTCTAAGCGGTCCAAGCGCTGCGCCAGCGCCTCGGAGGAATCATCCAGCTCCGGCATGCAGAGCTTCAAAAATGCCATTTCCACACAAAGGCGCTTATCATAGCTTCTCCCGATCTGGTCCAGACATTCCTGTAAAACGGTGATCCCGCGCAGGATAGACCGCATCGGTATCTGATTTGCTTGTTCCTTAAGCCGGGCAAGCTCGTCCGGCAGGCAGTTTACCAGCTCCTGACAATCCGGTACAGTCTGTGCGATCATCAGATTCCGGTAATGACCGATCAGTTCATCCACCAGCTTCTGTAAATCCTTGGAGCCGCTGTAAAGCTCATCCACACAGGCAAGCACACCGGAGGGCGAAGCCTTTGCAAACATGTCCGTTAAATCGAATAGGTAATCGCGGGAAACCAGCCCGGTCGCCCGGGATACGATCTCTGTGTCAACAGCGTCGGAAAAGGCGACGCACTGGTCTAAAATCGAAAGCGCATCCCTCATTCCGCCGTCTGCAAGGCGTGCTACCAAAAAAGCCGCCTCTTCCGTTACAGAAAAGGACTCGTGCTCTGCAATATATAAGACGCGCTTTGCAATATCCTCGGTCTTGATCCTGCCGAAGTCAAACCGCTGACACCTGGAAAGCACGGTTGCCGGGACCTTGTGCACCTCAGTGGTGGCAAGAATAAATTTCACATGCTCTGGTGGTTCTTCCATGATCTTAAGCAGCGCATTAAAGGCAGAGGTGGAAAGCATATGGGTTTCGTCGATGATGTACACCCGGTATTTGCACTGAGCCGGAAGATAATTTGCCTCTTCCCGCAATAAACGGACGTCGTCCACCCCGTTGTTGCTTGCTGCGTCGATCTCCTGCACATCTAAAATCGAGCCATCCTCGATCCCCTTGCAGATCTCGCATTCCATGCATGGATTCCCGTCTACGGTATGCGGACAGTTGACCGCCATGGCCAAAATTTTTGCACAGGTCGTTTTCCCGGTGCCCCGGGAACCTGTAAACAGATAGGAATGCGCCGTTTTTCCGCTGACGATCTCCCGCTTGAGCGTGGTGGTAATATGCTCCTGGCTGATCACGTCGTCAAACGTTTTGGGACGCCATTTCCGATACAACGCCAAATACACGGCCATTCACTCCTTTCTGATAAGAAAAGGCAGGTATAATGATGCGCTCTAACATACGGATAACAGGCAAAACTGCGGCGCACGAGCCCAGTGCTTAATGCTGCTCGGTTCCCCGCCTGACATGGTTCGCAAAGTCCCCGTCGCACAGGACCCATATATCCGTATGTTAGAACGTACCATCTTCCCGCCCATACATAATCACCATTTGAACTTCTATATTATACTATATTCCATGCAAAAAAACAACCCTTATTTTCCGATAGAGAAAGCTTGCATTTCACGAAATCCTAAGTGCAATTTTTAACATATATTTGTTAACAGAAATAAAAATGCTTCCGCCTGATAAAAGCCGAAGCATTTTCTATCCTTAATTATAACTTTAAAACCTCACTATATAACGTTCACTGAGTCGAAGAAGTTGTTTTTGAAACAAAGGTTAAAATGGCGGCTACCAAATATAATAATGCATCAATTACTCCCAATGGTAAGGCTAAAATCCCAAGTACCTCTAAACCGCCAGCCAATGTCATAAGTCCGGTGAACACAGCGCATCCACCAGCCAAAATCATGAAAATGCCACTCATCACTTTCAGTCGATCCGCAAAAATGCATCCCAATAACCCCAGCACATAAAAAGGCAGCATTATTCCTGCTAGAATCAACAAGGCAGTGGAATCAGAACCATATGCCATAAAAGTACTCATCAAATAACATAGAAAAATCAATAGACTAACCCCAAAACTAATATAACCCATTACTTTTTTTGCCATATTTTTTGTCCCCTTTTCATAAATTGTACTTTGTCGTTCGTAAAAATGGGCATGAAAAAACACCCATTTTTAAGAAAAACAGGTGTTTTTTTAGCGTATTATCATTGAACGAAAAAGTACGTTTTTTCGATTCTTTCTATACTATGATGTTAACACACAAAGAAGTTATTATCAAATATTTTTTGCGAATATGGCATAAATTTGTGATATGCATAAAAATTCAATTCGTTTTCTTGTTGTAATTAACGAGTAAAAAAGCTTGCCTGCTAAAGACCGGCTTTTGCGATTATAACAGTTCTTTTCTCAGTTCTTCACCGGATTTTGCGGACAGGTAAGCCGGCGCAACATCAAAGACAGACTTCGCTCCGCACATCCCTTCCTGAGCCATACAGTGCGCCGCCCGTGCATAGGCAACTAACACACTGGCTGTAAATTCCGGGTTGGATTCCAGCTTCAAGGAGAACTCGATCACCTGATTGGTCTCCTCCTGAAGCCCGGTTTTCCCGCTTCTGATAACAAAGCCGCCGTGCGGCATGCTGGCGTGGTCGCGTTTCAGCTCTTCTTCTGAAATAAAATGAACTGTGGTGTCATAATCCGAAAAATAGTTCGGCATAGTCTTAATATCGTTTTCGATCTGCGCTAAGTCTGCCCCCTCTTCTGCCACTACATAGCATTCACGCAGATGTTTTTGACGGGTGGTCAATTCCGGGTTTTCGCAGTTACGCACCGCTTCGATCGCCTGTTCTACCGGCACGGTATACTGGATCGCGTTTTTCACGCCCTTCACGCGGCGGATCGCGTCAGAATGCCCTTGGCTGACGCCTTTGCCCCAGAATGTGTAGGTCTTTCCATTGCTTAAAACAGATTCTGCATACAAACGATTCAAAGAAAACAGGCCCGGGTCCCAGCCAACGGAGATGATGCTGATGTGTTTTTGCTCTTTGCAAACCTTGTCCATGGCGGCAAAATATTCCGGGATCTTTGCGTGGGTATCAAAACTGTCGATGGTGTGAAAGTTTTTTGCAAGCTGCGGGCCCTGCTGCGGCAAGTCGGTCGCAGAACCACCGCAAAGGATCATCACATCGATCTGGTCTTTCATAGTTTCCGCGTCTTCTATCCGGTAGGCCGGCGCACCTGTCAAGGTCTTTACTGAAGCAGGATCACGGCGGGTAAAGATCCCTATTAGCTCCATATCGGGATTTTGACGGATCGCGAGTTCCACCCCTCTGCCAAGGTTTCCGTAACCGGCGATCCCAACTCTTGTTTTGATCATAACCATCCTACTCCTTCCGCCAAATACTTTGGCATTTCCTTTACACCGCTAAAGTTAGCGGCCACTTCCTATTTCTACCACATATTTTACCACGGATCTCTCATAAAATCCATGCGAAACATGCGAAAGATTTTCAACATATTTCTTGAAACTTTTGTAATTTTGCAAAAAAATAATTGGTTTTTTCTGTTATTTCGCCTATTGACCTAGAGTACGCTTTAAATAGTATAATACTAAAGATATAATAGGAAAGGAACGTAAATTTATGAAATACAGAACTTATCAAAACAGTGACCTGTCCATTTCCCTGCTGGGACTTGGTTGTATGCGGCTGCCTAAAATCGACCCGAACAAACCCGATATTGACGAGGCAGCAGCTCAGGAAATGGTGGATTATGCCTATGAACACGGTATCAACTACTTTGATACCGCCCATATGTATCATGATGGGGCATCAGAGGAATTTATGGGACGCGCCTTGAAAAAATTTGACCGGAAAAGCTATTTTCTGGCCACCAAAATGCCCGTCTGGATGGCAGAGTCCAAAGAGGATATTGCAAAGATCTTCGACCTGCAGCTAAAACGCCTGCAAACTGATTACTTTGACTTTTATCTGGTGCACAGCCTAAATGTTGGACATTACCAGCAGATGAAAGAATTCGGCGTTTATGAATTTCTCAAGCAGAAAAAAGAGGAAGGCGTGATCCGGCATCTTGGATTCTCTTTCCACGATAAATCGGAGCTTCTGGAACAGATCTGCGAAGAATATGAATGGGATTTCGCACAGATCCAGTTAAACTATCTGGACTGGGAAATGCAGAACGCAAAACGCCAGTACGAAATTTTACAGGCGCATCACCTTCCCTGCATTGTCATGGAACCGGTGCGCGGCGGCACCTTGGCAAACCCCTGTGAAAAATCCAATCAGATCTTCAAGGCCGCAAACCCAGAGCGTTCTGTCGCTTCCTGGGCGCTGCGCTACGCCGCAACTCTTCCGAACGTGATGACGGTACTCAGCGGTATGTCCAATATGGAACAGCTTCAGGATAATTTATCTACGATGGATCCTTTTGTCCCATTGGAACAAAAGGATTATGAAGTGATCGAGCAGGCTGTCGCCGCATACAAGGACTTTTACACGATCCCCTGCACGGGCTGCCGGTACTGCATGGAATGTCCTGCCGGGGTAGAGATACCAAAAATGTTTGCGCTTTACAACCAGTACGCCCCGCAGCACGACACCGACGGGTACAAAAAAGCGTACTTACAGACCCCAGAAAGTGAACGCGTAAACCATTGTGTAGCCTGCGGAAAATGCGCCAAGCACTGTCCGCAGTTGATCGACATTCCGGAACGGATGAAATATCTGGCGAATTACATCAAAGAACATTTTTAATATCGTCAGCGGCAGGAGACAGCTTCTGCCGCTGTTCTCATATTTCAAAAAAACAGCAAAACCGGTGTGAGGTTTTTGCTGTTCCTTTCGTGTAAAAGTTAGAATGGGATTTGACAGCGACTTTATAAAGGGGTGAGCCAATGGACAACGGGACAGCCAGCTACCGCCGGTTTCGCAGTGAAGGGGATGAAAACGGATTGGTGGAGATCATCAGGGATTACAAGGATGGCTTGATCCTTTACCTGAACAGCTTTGTGGGAAACCTCCATACCGCAGAACGGCTTGCAGAGGACACTTTTGTGCTGTTGGGGACTAAAAAGCCAAAGGACAAAGGGAAAGCCTCCTTTAAAACCTGGCTTTACACCATTGGCCGAAATATCGCGATCGACTACCTAAGGCGCTGTTCCAAGCACAGAGAGGTCTCCCTTGATGACCGGCCGGAATTAGCCGGTGAGATGGAAAGCCTAGAGGCCTCTTATCTGCGGGGAGAGCAAAAAATCATGCTCCACCGCGCCCTGCGTAAACTCAAGCCTGAATACCGGCAAATATTGTGGCTGATTTATTTCGAAGGCTTCAACAGCAGGGAAGCCGCCGCTGTGATGAAAAAAAGTGTCCACAATACAGAAATGCTTGTATCCCGGGCGCGCAGATCTTTAAAAGCACAGCTTGAAACGGAGGGTTTTGTTTATGAAGAGTTATGAAGAAATGGCAGATCATGTTTTCCGCCGCATCAACGAGTATGAAGCCGCCCGCAAACGAAGACAAGTCCGGCTGATCCGGGTTTCCGCCTCACTGTGCTGTGTTTGCCTCGCCGCCTTGGCCGGGTTCCAGATCTGGAGCAGAAACGGCAGCGGCTATTCGGCGGATCCAGAATCTTTTCATGATATGCCCTCCTATTCCGCTGTTTCCAGCTGGGAAGACAAAGGACAGCGGGAAAACACTGTTATCATCAACCAAATTGACGGGATCTCCGCCGACAAGATCAATGTCGACCTTTCTGAGGAGGATTTTGTCCAACTGGATCAAGATCAGCTGCTGGAATATTACGGGATCGACATCTTCCCCACTGTTCCCGCCGACCTTGGCCGTGAATGGTCGGAACAGGAGCAGGTCCCCTATGGCATTTACAAGCGGGACGGCGGAACCGGCGAAGCATACTGGGATGTTCAGATCCTGAACTATTCCAACGAGGATTATACCCGCACTGTCAACATCGAATTAAAAAAGGGAGGCATGCCGTTCTCAGATTACGGCACGCTGCCCGATGACTGCGCCAAGTCCCTTATCAACAACATTGCCGTTGGGATCGGGCAAACAGAAGGCGGGATCTATCTGATCGAATTTTTATACCGCAGTGTCGGTTTCCGGCTCGTGGTCGAGGGACTGACGCAGGAAGAGCTGGTTTCAGTCGTCAGCTCGCTGACGGAATAGATTTTAATCCAACAGCGTTTTAAACAGCCTGTCGGTCAGTCGAAATATGTTGATCGTTGATCAATGATACAAAAACACGCTTTCCAATATGGAAAGCGTGTTTTTGTCATGGCAGAGTGTTTCCTGCCGCAAGATAGATCTGGTACCATTCTTCCCGGGTAAGCCGCAGGTCGGAAGCCTCGCAGATCGAAAGAAGTCTGGTAAGATCCATCGTCCCGGTCACGATCTGAATATTTGCCGGATGGCGCATAATCCATGCCGCAGCAATCGCAGTACTGGTGGTTTGATATTTTTGCGCCAGCTCCTCAAGCTTTCGGTTCAGTTCCGGGAATTTCTCATTTCCTAAGAAAACCCCTTCAAAAAAGCCGTATTGAAACGGCGACCAAGCCTGAATGGTGATCTCGTGCAGTCGGCAGAAATCCAGCACACTGCCCGTCCGGCTAATCCCTCCGTCATCAAGCATGTTCACATGGATCCCCTCTGTAACAAGCCCCGCGTGGGCAATCCCAAACTGAAGCTGGTTTGCCACCAGCGGCTGGTTTAGATATTTCTCCAACAACTGGATCTGCATGGGATTTTGGTTAGATACCCCAAAATATCGTACTTTTCCAGAAGCCTCCAGCCTATCAAATGCTTCAGCGACCTCTTCTGGCTCCATCAGCATATCCGGCCGATGCAGCAGCAGTACATCCAAGTACTCGGTATTCAGCCGCTTTAAGATCCCATCCACCGAGGATAGTATGTGTTCTTTAGAAAAATCATACATCACCCCAGGGCATATTCCGCACTTGGATTGCAAAACCATCTTCTCCCGCAGGGCAGGAGTCAGTCCCAGTCCCTTTGAAAACAAGCTTTCGCAGGCCCCTCCCCCATAAATATCCGCATGGTCAAAGTAATTGGCTCCGTGCTCCATCGCTGTGCGCACCAGCTTTTCGATCTGTGCGGTTGTGCGGTCTGCCATCCGCATACAGCCAACCACGACCTGCGGCACCATTAGCGGGCTGGTTCCCAATTGGATCTGTTTCATCCTTGGCTCTCCCTTCCATCCTTTATTTCGTTTATTATAGCATTTTTTCTTTCTCTATGCTATAATAAACAGCATAAAACATGAAAAGGAGAAATAAAAATGGCAATTGGTATTATTTGTGCCATGGAGGAAGAGATTGCGCTGTTAGAACAGGATATTCAATCTGCTGACAGTACCATAATTGCAGGAAGAACTTTTATTCAGGGAACCCTGTACGGGCAGGAGGCTGTCCTTGTCATGTCCCGGATTGGGAAAGTTGCGGTAGCCGTTACAACCACCTTACTGATCGAACGGTTTCATGTAAGTCAAATTGTGTTTGCCGGCACCGCTGGTGCAGTAGCTCCTGAATTAAAGGTAGGAGACGTCGTAGTTGCAAATCAAAGCGTCCAACACGATATGCGGCCAGATGAAGAACTGACATTCCGTGTTCCTTTAATCGAAGTAGGGTATTTCCAGTCAGATCCAGAACTGACCCAGAAAGCGTTTGGAGCCGTAGAAGAATATATCAATAATTCTCTCCACAATGATATTCCTCAACAGCACCTTCAACAGTTTGGCATCCGTCAGCCTAAAGTAGTTGTTGGTACCATTGCCTCGGGTGATGAATTTGTCTGCGACCCTGCCAAAAACACATGGCTGTACGAGCATATCGACAATCTGAAATGTGTAGAAATGGAAGGGGCCGCTATGGCTCAGGTCTGCTATGAATATGGCATCCCCTTTACGATCCTTCGCGTGATATCTGACTGTGCAGATAACGATACCCCATTTACTTTCGATTCCTTTATTGAAGGCGCCGCAAAATATTTTACCCGTGGCAGCATCCGGGCTTTGCTGCAAGCATAAGAAAAGCAGGAAGGATTATTCCTTCCTGCTTTTTATTTTTATGGCAAATAATTGATCGGGTTCCGGCGCTGGCCGTTTACACGCACCTCAAAGTGAACGTGAGGCCCTGTAACACGTCCTGTCGCCCCAGCTTTCGCAATAACTTCTCCCTGTGCGACATGGTCACCGGCGGAAACCAAGAGCTGGCTGTTGTGTGCATAATAGGTCTGCAAGCCATTTCCATGGTCGATCCGGACCAGCTTCCCAAAACTACCATTGGTCCCGGAGAACACAACAGTACCAGAAGCAGAGGCCCTAACAGAAGCGCCATAGGTCCCGCCACGCAGGCAAATATCGATTCCACCATGGTTCCCCAGACTTCTGCTTCCATAATAGGAAGAAACATAACGGTTGGAACCGCTTAATGGCCAAATAAATCCGGACGCAATTTTCCCATCCCCTGTAGATCCAGACAAGGAGACCGGGCTTGCTGTTCCCTGAATCACCTCACGGGTGACCGGCTCTGACAAAACTTTTGTGCTGAGAACCTCTCTGGACACCTCAGACCCATCAACATAGGAGATCTTTGCTGTGACCTGATTCTTCCCGTTTTCCCCAGCCTTTACCGTCTTAGTAGTGCCTTTCATATAGTCAGCGGACTTTGTGGTCTTTGTACTGTAAGGCACTTCTTCAGTATAGGTTTCCGTCCGGGTCACTTGTACCGGAAGGAACGATCCGCCTTCTGCCACAGTCAGCATCTGTCCCTCTGAAAAGGTCGTAGATTTGGAATCGATTTCTATATCCGGATTCAGCTTTTTCAATTCACTAACGGAAATACGATTGGCATCTGCTACCTCTTCCGCGGTTTCATTTAAAGAAGCGGTATAATAACGAACTGTAGAATCAGTGCTGAGGACCTGCGCCACCAAATCATCGGTAGAAACAATATTTTCGGTGATATAAAGTCCCGGCACCACCTTGACATCGTTGACAAAAGAAACTGTTTCATCCTCGCTGTCAGTACGATATTGATCCAGAACCTTTTGTAAGGTCGCTTCCAGTTCTGTCCCGTCGCCTTCGGCAGCGCCGTAAAAAACATTGTCAACATACAATCCCTTTGCGGTAACGATCTCGTCACTGGACAGCTGAATCAATTCATCAGCCAACTGATACTCATTCAGCATTTCCGTGTTTTCTACAATCTCTAAAGAATAGCTTGGTGTAATCGTAATGCGTTCACTGTCATCCAAATAAACCAAACGGCCTGTTAAAATCTGTTTTGCCTGCTCTGCCACAGCTTCGGAACTGACATATCCGATCTGCTCTCCGTTATAGGAAACGGCGACGGCGAAGGACAAAGACCCTGTAAAATTCACAACACAGGCAAACAAGACGACTCCCATAACCGGAAGAATATAGTTTACCATGGTCTTAAACATATTGATATTGTTGCGGCAGCCATAATAAAAAACATCTGCAGCAGCCATCACTTTATCGCCAAAAGGCCTACCCTTTTGGCGGGCAACAGCCTGTCCCATCAGGTAAAAGCCCCGCACCGTTTTTACAAAAGGCAACGTTATAGCCAAACCAAGCCTGCCCATCAAATAGGAAAAACGGATCCCTAGTTTTTTCATTCTCCAATAAAGCCGGCGTTCCTGACGAACGAAGATCTCTTTTCTTAAATACCCTAAAATTACGCCGGCAATATAAAAGCTATCGGCGATCCCGCCCCCGACCACACTGAAAAAATACAGCAGCGGATTCTCTGTAGTCTGTATAAAAGCCTTTTTCCGAACAGCCGAACGGGATTCAGCCGCAGAATGGATAGAGTGGCGCAATGTGTTTTTAGAATAAGGAGAGCGAGTTCTGCTTTTGGGATAATAAGCTAAATCAGAACGATTTGCACTTTTGCTTACTGCCAATCTAAAACCTCCTGTTCTTAACCTTACTACGATAGAAACCGTCTGTATCTCCGCCAATCAGCAAACACACAGACGTCTAATATTCTTTTATTGAATTATTACAAATCAGTAACAACCATCTACCATTATACTTATATTTTTAATTTTTGCAACCGTTTTGTAACTAATTTAAAATTTTTTTAGAAATTATTCATAATATTATTTGTATATATTTGTCAAAAACACCAAATCAATCCTGATATTGCAGATTTTCGACAGAATAATCCCGTATCCTGTTTAAAAAAGGAAGGATATCTTTCTTTGCCAAAAACAGGTCGTGATCCTGATAGTTTCCACACTCCTCTTTGCGGCTTCCAGGGATTTCTCCCTCAAACGATTCAATAAATTCAAAAGATCTTTTTACCAAATCAATTACTTGTTCATGGGTCATAGTATCCCTAGTAAGCAGATAGCAGCCTGTGCGGCAACCCATTGGCCCGACATAAATGATTTGTTCTCCAAAGCTGCTGTTTCTGGCATAAGTCGCAAATAAATGCTCGATCGTATGCAGAGAGGCAGTGGAAAGGTAATATCCTTGGTTCGGTCTCACCAGCCGAATATCATAAGTGTTGATGTCCCCATCTACGCGCGAAAGGTACATCCCTACCTGTAATGTATCATGGTTGATAGTAAAGCTTTTTATTTTTTCCATATCTTCATGGCCCTTTTCTAAAAAATCCAAATAAGTATAATTATTATAGCACAAAACCGATGACTTGTAAAATAATAAATCTTCGTTTCAGAAAAGGCTTGACTTTTTTTCGGGGATATGCTATTATATTTAAGCATTCAGAAAATAGAGCGTATGCGCCAGTAGCTCAGTTGGATAGAGTGTTTGGCTACGAACCAAAAGGTCGGGGGTTCGAATCCCTTCTGGCGTACCATAACAGCGGGCTTTGTAAGAAGCCCGCTGTTATTTTTAGGCATAGATTCAACGAAATGTCAACATAAAATCGTGTTTGGCTATCAGTTATTTTCAGATTTACAACGATTTTGGAAAACATTGAATTTGTTGTTTTTTGTTTTTGTTGGAAGCTGAACCTTGATGAAATATTCAACGATATTCAACATGTTCGAGATGTTACCTTATCGTGCGTTCAGTGCATTTAAGATCCTTTGCTTCAGCAAGGGATCTTTTTTTATGCTCTCCAACAGATCGTCAATTTGATTTTCCTTTATTGCTTGTTCGGAATCCATATACAGGCTGTTCTGTTCCCTAAAAGTTCCCTGTAAATCCATCTGCGTACACCCTGTTTCTTTCTGTTCTTTTCCGCCTTTCTTTTATTTTTTTATTTCCTAACAACTTTCGGCTTTTTAGGCATAAAAAAGAGGGAATGGGTGTACCCTCCTAAACCATACCGCTGTTCCTGCGGAGTTTTCTCCGCAATATATTAAAAAAATCCGATAAGGATCTTCACAGATAAACCTTACCGGACGCGTACCATATGCTACTACATCTAGCACAATATATGGTAGTTATCAAGTGAACATCAGAAATATTTCAGTCCCCTGTCACAAAAAAGGGCGTGAGATTGTATATATATTAGAATGCATGGAAAGTCTTGCGAACCACTGCCCGTTTTGCTATGATAGAAGTATCATAATGGGAAAAGGACATGATCGTATGTTAGCTTTCTATTTAAGCCTAATCGACTCCCCAGAAGCAAGAACAAAATTTGAGAACATCTATTACTCATACCGCAGTGTAATGTTCCACTCGGCTAATCAAGTCCTGCACAACGCCCATGACGCGGAGGATATTGTTGCAGATTCCTTTCTGGCAGTCATCAATATATTGGATGCGATTGACAGTACAGATGAAGACAAAGCACGGAATCTGATGATCACTATTTCTAAAAACAGGGCATTGAATTTTTTAAAGAAGAAAAAACGGGCCGTGCTGATAGAGGAGGAAATAGAGATGCCCCAAGAATGTGATCACCCATCTCCTGCCATCGACAATTTGGAGCTGGCTGATGCACTGTCAAAACTAATCAGGCAACTGCCTTCAGAACAACAGGATGTCCTGCGGCTACAGTATTATTATGACTATTCCTATCAACAGATCTCACAGCTGATTGGTAAGAGGGAAGCCACGATCCGCCAGATGTCATTACGTGCAAAAAAGAAACTGCGTCAAATGTTAGAGGAAAGAGAGATACAGCATGGATAAATATATTTCAGAGCGTCTAATGAAAGCGGCCTGCATATCTGCTTTCCGTACAGAAGATCTTTCAATAGGGCTTCCGGCAGAGAAACATACTTTTTCCAAGAAATTTCAAAGAAAGATGAAACGGGTGATCCGGAAGGCCGACCAAACCGCGGCCAGTTATATACCTATGGTTCGTTGGAAGGCAGTGCTGATTATGGTATTAGCCGTACTGCTCTCTATTTCTATCACGGTAATGGCGGTAGAGCCGCTTCGGGAAGGCTTCTTCCGAATGATCCGCAGTGTATTTTCCGACCATACAGAGCTTTCTTTCGAAGCGGAAAGTAGTATATCAAATACCAAAGAGGGATTTCAAATATTTCAATTTGGATATATCCCAAAAGAATTTCATGTTGTCGATGAACAAAATCTTTCAGAGGTTGATTTCTATTCTATTAGTTATAGTGATGACAGCGAACATTCTTTTGAAATAATCCAGTTATTGCCTCAAGATGCCAACCTTAACATTGGATCCAAAGATAATAAATATGAGGAATTTGTTATCAATGATATGAATGCTTATTATAATGAGGATCAAGTGAACAATAATCTTGTTTTGTATAACGATGAATATGTCATAACGATCTCCGGCAATATCCCTAAAGAAGAGCTTATCAATATAGCGAAATCTGCCAAACTTTAGAATGTTTCCCAATATTATGTCACAATATCCCCTTTCTGATTGTATATCAAGTAGAAAACAATCAGAAAGGGGATATTTTTATGTCCAGAATGTCCAGAAAAGTTAGTTCAATTTTGTTGGCAGCGGTTATGACCGCCAGTATGTTTACCATTGGAACCGGGGTGGCTGCACAGGATATACCCTTAGACACACTAATGCCTATCTCTACGGAATCGTCTGGTATATCTGAAACACCTCCAGAGATCGTACCCTTCTATGTAAATATACGCACTCCAATCAGCGTACTAAATGTTAACGGTACAACCGGCACCGCATTGGCGCGGATCGGATCAGCCAAAGCAACTACGATCCATACGACTATGCGTTTACAGGTTTATTCCAATAGCAAATGGAGTACAGTCAAGACTTGGAAAAAAACTATTCAAAATGCTACAACCAGTACCTTATCCCAAAAATACACTTTGAAAAAAGGCAGCAAGTACAGGGTCTACAGTACTTTTACAGTCGGTTCAGAATCAGCTACTGCCTACAGTAAAACTGTAACAGTATCATAAATCACATTTCATGATCGATAATCTTATTTTCAAAGAAGGAGGGACAGAAATGTTTAAAAAGATCGTATCTGCATTCTTAGCATTGACATTCGTCACTACGCTCATGCCGGCAGGACTTCAGGCAATCGTTTTAGCCCAAAACGCCAGTTCTCAAGTTCAGGAAGAAGCAGTTCGGGAAGAGCTTTCAGATTACCTGCTGAAAATCGTTGACACCGAAGGTGTGACAGAAATTGTAACGCCTGATCCAGAACCTCCCCGAAAAAAGGCTCGTTCCTCTTCGCTTTCTTCCGAAGAGGAAGTCGACCCAAATCAGGAACTGATCCTGGAAAAGAAAGACGGTTCCCGTGTGGCATATATCTTTTCCGAGGATATCCAATACATTGATGAAAACGGTGCTGTCCATTACAAAGAAATCTCTGTTGAAAAACAGACTGATGATAAATTAAAAAAAGAGGGTTACGACTATTCTAATGGAACTAACGACTATCGGATCAACTTTTCTTCTGATATTTCCAAAGGGATCTTCGTTGATAATGAACAAGTGAAATTCTCCTTGATACCACAAAACACGAAGAATGTCAGCGGTACTCCTGAAACTATCAAAACGCTTGATGGGGATGTAGAGGCTTTTGTATATAACGGTATCTATGGCGAAGGGACAGCCTTACGATATTTCCCACAGCTAAACGGGCTGTCTGAAGCGATCGTACTAGATAAATATTCAGGACAGCATACTTTTACCTTTTCCCTCAATACCTATGACCTTGAAGCAGTATTGACAGAAGACAATGCTGTTGCTTTTCTGGCTCCGGATACAAAGGAGGAAGTCTATCGGCTAAATCCTGCCTACGCCTATGATAACTTTGGCGGAGAATATTCCGATGATGAACACTATACCGAAGACTGTACCTATACTCTGGAAAAAGTTGCTGATGGGAAATATATTCTCACCTTAGATGTATCAGAGGAGTGGCTCACAAATGACAACACACTCTATCCTGTTACCATTGACCCAACAACCAGCAATTTGTCATCTACAAAAGACGCGGCGATCTATTCTTTAAAAGCTTCTACCAGCTTTTATAAGGCAACAACAAATTGCTTTGGGCGGACACAAAGCACATATGGAAAAGGGCGTGCTTTTATCAGGGTTCCGTTACCAAGTGAAATCAAATCGGGCGCTTCTATCAGCCACGCCTATTTATGGCTGAGAGAAACAACAGGAAGAACTGCCTCTACCTATGTCAGACCATATATGTTAACAGAAGGTTTTTATGATACCACAAATTGGAATAATCAGCCAAGCAAATCTTCTACTTCCTCTATGACTCGTAAAAATATCAACTCTAATTCTACCGATGGCGGACCAAGTAAGATGTGGTATCGGTTTGATATTGCGGAAGCCGCAAACAAATGGACGCGTGGAACAACAAATTACGGGGTCGTTTTTGTTAGTGAAGAAGAGAGTAAAACAACATATAACTGGAGAGCCTTTGCCTCAAGAGAACATGCCACCTCTTCTTATCATCCTTACATGGTGGTAAGCTATACTAACGATACCAAGGCTCCTACCATTACCAGTGTCAGCGGAAACCTGACTGCTTGGACAAAAGGAGATGTCACATTAAAGATCAACGGCGCCAGCGACAACAACGGGAGCGGACTGCATGCCACCCCATACAGCTTCTCTACAACAAAAGGAAAGTACTCTTGGCAAGCAGGAAATACCAAGAAATTCACTGCAAACCAGACGGTATACATCTATACCCGGGACAAGCTGGGGAATATTGGTCTGGTAAATACCACTACTATCAATAAGATCGACAAGGCTGCCCCGACAATAACAGACGCCAAGGCTACGGCTACCTCCAACGGAAAAGCAAAAATTACTGTTACCGGTGCAAAGGATACCGGTTCCGGTTTGCACGCCACACCATACAGTTTCTCAAAAACGAAGGATAAATATTCTTGGCAGGCATCTGCAACTTCGCCGGAATTCAATTACTCTGACACCGTATATGTTGCAGTTCAGGATAAAGTCGGAAATATTGCAGTCCGTAAAACAATCGATTTAACTGACCTGACTCCCCCCACTATTTCCAATGTCTCAATTGACCAGTCTGCGATGAAAATTACAGTTACTGCCTCTGATAAAGAAACTGGGATCGACAGCTATAGCTTCGATAACGGGAAGACCTGGCAGACAGGAACTTTTAAAACATATTCTGTGCCGACCTTTGGGATACAAATCAAGGTTAAGGACAAGGCCGGGAACATTACTTCTGCTTCCCAAACGTACAATGTCGGAGAAACCCGTGATGATGCAAATCCATTCATCTATGAGGAAAACGGAATTTATAAAATTTATCATGTAAATGGTAGTACAGCCTTGGAATACAAGATCGGTGAATCCGGGACCTGGACGTCATACAAAACAGAGATCCCGGTATCCCCACAGGCAGACACTGTCATTTATGCCAGAGTCAAAGGAACCCAACTGATCACTGAGTATCCAGTCAAGGCACAGGTTGGTATTTACTCAGAAGAAATCACTGACTTTTCTTTTGATAGCAAAGGAACCGAGATCGAATTTACCCGTTACTATGATTCCAAGATCAATCAATGGGCCTTTTCCTTTGAGCCAAGGCTTCAAAAAATAACCAGAAAATCAGGTGCTAAAGAAGTATCGGTAGATTCTGCTCTTGAATTATATTACCCCGATGGGAGCAAAGAAACTTATCTTTGCGGTAAGGACGGAACATATATTTCCGCCGTATCCAATTCTGTAATCACAGCAACAGAAACCGGGTATCAGCTAACCAATGAAGAGCAAATCATTGTATTCGATGAACATGGACGTCTTCTTTCTGTCAAAGACCTAAATGGAAATACGATCCAATATCAATGGAAACTGGAACAGGAACTTGTGTCAAAACTAACTGTCACAGACAGCACCGGACGGGTTTATATCGTTTCCTATGCTGCCGGAAAGCCCATATCTATTACTGTTCCGGGGAACAAGACGGTTCAGTACAGCTGGGCTGATGGCAACCTGACAAAAGTGGTCAATTCCGCCGGACAAGAAACAGTTTACCAGTACACTGATGGTAAACTGACCGATAATGGCGAGCAGACTATTTCCTACACGGGCAATGGGCGTGTTCAAAAAATCACCCAGCGCAATAACAGTGCTGTCACCTATTCCTATGATGATGCGACCAACAAAGTCACTGCCACTGACACCTCAGATTTTACCACTTCGTTTACCTATGACAACCACCTGTGGACGATGAGTGAAACCGATGAGAACGGCGAAACAACAGAATACACCTATTCCAACCTCACCGGACTTTTGGCGTCTGAAAAGGATAAGGATGGAGAAACCAGTTATTCCTATAAGGATCTTAAACTGGTTTTAAAAACCAATCCCGACGAAACGACCGAGCAGTATAAGTACAACGAAAAGGGCTGGTTGGCAGCTCAAAAGGATGTCGATGATAAATGGACTACCTATACCTATGATGAAAAGGGAAATATTCTTCAAGAAAAGAATTGGGAGTCTGGTGCGATCCATAACGAAGATGCAAATGAGCTGGCAGCCGCCTCTATTTTAGAAAACATCAAAAGTATAGCAGAAGATCCTTCTGTTTCAGAAGAAGATTTGCTTGACATCACCGAATACACCTATTACACTGATGGTAAGGTCCATACTTCCGTGTATTATGAGAAGAAAGAGACTGAAACAGAACAGGGACGTTCCGCTTCTCTGCCCAAAATTCGCAAAGATACCTATACTTATGATCAGTATGGATACCCAACTGCTGTTGAAACCATTGACTATACAGGTGAAACAGAAAAAACCACAAAGGTTTCTTCTGTATATGATGTTGCGGGACAGCTTCTTTCCGAAACCTCTGCGGAAGGCAAACAAAACAGCTATGTTTACAATAAGCTGGGACAAAAGATCTCCGAAACATTAGACGGAAAAACCAACACCTATACTTATGATAATAAGGGGCGGCTCCTTGAAACAAAAGAGGCTGATGCGCCAAATCCCCACCGGTATGTCTATGCTGGTAATGGTAACCTGGAAAAAGAGATCGACAAAAACAATCAGGAAACCAACTATACCTATGACTCCGTCGGGAACATGACTTCTCAGGCGTTCTATGGCTATACGTTTGGCTACAATAAATCCGGCTCCGTGACTAATGTTAAGGTCGGTACGCAGGAACTGGCGAACTATTCCTATGATGCCCAAAAACATGTAACCGCCACTAACTTTGCAAACGGCCAATCAGTCCGATATGTGTATGACGGAGATAACGTGACCTCTGTTTCTTTTGATGATGAGGAATTTGAACGTTATACATGCACCTATACTGAAGACGGGAAGCTCTCTACTGTTTCTGACTCAGACAGCGACCGCACTCTTGTTATTACCGAGAACAAAGTAGAAATTCAGGATCCGGACGGAAAGGTGCTCTTCAGCACCGAGGTCAAGAACGAAAATCCAGATGTCCCCGACAGTTTTAACGGTGCAGAAACTATTTTCGGGAAAAGGATATGCAAGATGATTCATGGCGATGGGGTCGACCGATTTTTACTCACGGGCGGCAGTTCCTTTGAGAGAACCTATGAAAAGAATGCGGATAACCTAGTAACCCATGAAACAGTCAAGCTGTCTGATGAGGATTTCCAGGCGCTGGATACTTCCTATACTTATAATGATGACGGCCAGCTGACCGGGCTTACCACGGCGGTAAATACCGATTTGTACGGCAATCAGTTTTCTTATGGTTATACCTATACCTATGACGCCAATGGAAATATCCTGACCGCTTCTAAAAACGACAAGACAATCTCCTACATCTACGACAGCAATCAACAGCTTGTCCGAGTCAACGATGAGGATAACGGCATCACATCTGTTTATGAGTATGACAGCCGCGGAAATATCCTGTCCTCTAAAGAATATGCATATACGACAGGCGAACTGGGAGAAGCAGTCAAAACAGATACCTATACCTACGCAGACAGCAACTGGAAAGATAAGCTGACAGCATTTAATGGGAAAGAAATTTCCTACGATGCGGTGGGAAATCCAACTTCTTATGATGGGTGGACATATGAATGGCAGGCAGGACGCCGGCTGAAACGGATGAACAAAGGCGACTCCATTATTAATTACAAGTATGACATGGACGGAATTCGAACGGAAAAAATTGTTGATGGAGTTACTACCCACTACTATACTCGTAGCGGTCTTATTATTGCACAAGACAATGATACTGACAAGTTATTTTTCCAATACGATTCTGGTGGAAAACTTTTTGGTATAAATGTTAATGATTCAGAATATCTCTATGTGCGGAATATACAGGGGGATGTGATTGCAATCACCGATCTGTTTGGAACGGTACAAGTCGAATACACCTATGATTCTTGGGGGAAAATCGAGTCAGTTACAGGTCCGATGGCAGAGACGTTAGGACGACTTAACCCTATGCGTTACCGCGGGTATTATTACGACGAGGAGACTGGGTACTATTACCTACAATCCCGTTATTATGATCCGGAGTGGGGACGCTTTATCAATGCGGATACCATTGAAGTTCTGTCAAAAGAAAATTCTGCCATTGAATCGAATATATTTGCTTATTGTAATAATATACCTATTACCGGTATAGATCATTCTGGTTGTGCATCTTACTTCTTATCTCCCAAAAAGCCTGTACCCTCTGGTGTAATAAGTTCAGTAAAGGCAAGTAAACTGAACAAAAAGAAAAATGCTTCGGTCAATTCATTATCTTATGAAAAAAAATCAGGAAGTTATACTATTTATTACAGTACAGGAAAAGTTAAGAACTCTTGGCTACATGGGAAACATCTTTATCAGTCCAGATATTATGTTAAGTACATTACGGTAAAAGAAGTAAAAAAAATCATTGACAAAAAATATAATACTTGGTTTAAGACAGTTGCTCTACCTTTTATATCCTCTTTAAATGATGTAATATCTGTAACTGGTCCTCTATCTGCAAGTATTTATTTGATCTCCCAAATAGCAACAATATATTCTGTTAAAGTGCCTCAAGGTTACACGTACTTAACCAGCTTGATAAAGCATAAATCAAATACGACCAAAGTATATGTAACAGAAAAGTTAAATGTTAAACGGTATTTAATTCGCAAAAAGAAAACATTCGCTGAGCAACATAGTTCCAGTGCAGATGAATGGTATTATTCATATTAAAGGAGTGCATATGAAAATTAAATCTTGTAAACAAATTGCCAGAAAAAAGCTGATTCAGAATCCTTATTTATTCCTCATAGCTTTCATCTATATCGTAATAGAAACATTTGCACAATACAATAAATGGAATAGTCCTATTGTTTGGGCCGGTTGGCCCGATTTGTTTGTGCTATTAAGTTGGTCTGTTTTCTGGGGAATGATCACATTTCCGCTATTTCTTGGATTTCTTCGAATTCTCTATCTTCCTCATGGGAAACTCAAAGAATTATTTCTACCATATAAAAATCCAAAAGATTGTTTATCCAAATACATAAAAATAAAGTTGCCTGCTGATTGCCTCTATTCAGCTATTTTAAGCATAAAGCTTTTTTCTATGATCTATACGGAATATATTTTTACTTGGAGTCTGTTGTCAATTCTAATTACAGTTGGTGCTCTTCTCAGTAATATGTGGCTTATTATTATTTCCTGTTATTCTATTTCATCGGAACTTAAGCCAAATAACAATCATACACTTTTTCATACCTATTGGACATATTTAGGTAAAACTTTATTAATTGGACTGACTTTCTGGCCTTGGATAATTTTTGCTACTGTCATTATTGCTGCTTATTTTCTTCTCACTCAATCATATAGTATAGGATCCTTTTGGTTCATAAATCCTCCATTTATATGTGGTATGGGGCTTTGGGTTATCCCTTGTTTCTACTTATCTTGTTTAAAAATGATTAATGGAAAAGAGATCTAATTTAAAATCACAGAATGCGCAGAGTTAGACTGCGCATTCTGTGACTGAAAGAATATTACGGAGTATAAAATTCATATGGTCGACCGTTTAAGAAATAGTGTACTACGGAGATTATGGTCATACTTATCATAAATATAAGAACCCATAGCTGACAAGTCCCTTTTTTTACGGGATAAACCAGCGAAAGAGCGATTCCTAAATTTGTAAATGATGGCATTAGACCAAGTGCAACCGATACAAAACCTTTTAGATTTTCCCATATATCAAATGTTTCAATCATTGCTCCTAAGAAAGCAAGCGTTGTAATTAACAAGATATAAGGGATAAAAAATTTAATATCTGATAGAACAATACTAGGAGCCCCTATTACAACATATATCCATAAAGAACTAAGATAGAGAATTTTCATATCTATCACCTATTCCATGTTAATTTAGGCCGGCTGCTAATATAGAAATAAGCAATTTTAATTTTCTTCAGGGTATTCATAGCTTTCGTAAATTTTGCCATGTATTTTTATCTGAATATCATTAATTGATACTGTTTCTTCATCTACCCAGTAGACATCTGATTCTTCCAAATGATATTGTTTATAAATTATTTTTCCTTTAGAGCCTTCATTCCGAATAATTCCGTAAGTCGTATAATCGACAGTAGCATTACCAGGTTCAAAGTATATGTCTAAAATATATTCCCCGGTAGGAGATGGATAAGAGTGTATATATTTTGCTGTCTTGGGCAATGAATTACAACTTGTTAATAGGGCAATCATTATGATATTAACCGCTAACACTAGGGACTTAATGTGTTTCATAAAGACGTGTACCCCTTTCTATATCCAGCGAAGCCTTATTTTATTGAAAAAATTTTTAATAGTTCGTTTTGCTGCAACGCCAATTATACTTGATTGTCCAAAAATTTTTGCACCAAGCGCAATCATTGAACTATCACGTGGATCATCAAAAAATGTAAACCAATATTTAAATTTTGACGTACCAGACTTGATTTGATATATCCCCGCTCCAGCACGAAGAACGCTAGATGGGAAAAATACAGCACCTACATATCCAAAATGAATGTTTCCTGGATCATCACTACGTAAATAATATGTTTTAGAACCATATTTATAGATATAATCATATTTTTTATTAAATTTCCAACTATTCTGTCTTTTAAGATCCCAAGCACCATATGATTTAGCTTGACGATAAAAATACTGTATAATATTTTTAAGCGCAGTTTTTGCCGGTTTTGTTTTAATTTGTTGTAAAATATAGCTAAGAAATTTGTTTGCGTTTATTCTCATCGTGCGATTTAACTTACTCGTCCAATTTATTACCGGTTTTCTTTTATAACCCGTATGATCATCAAAATTCACTGGATCATTATTACAATACGCAAAAATATTGGACTCAATCGCAGAATTTTCTTTTGCCAGAACTTCAGTAGTATCCGCATTGATAAATCGTCCTCATTCCGGATCATAATAACGGGATTGCAGGTAATAATACCCGGTTTGACGTGTAGTTTATCACAGAATGCGCAGAGTTAGACTGCGCATTCTGTGACTGAAAGAATATTACGGAGTATAAAATTCATATGGCCGACCGTTTAAGAAATAGTGTACTACGGAGATTATGGTCATACATATCACAAATATAAGAACCCATGGCTGACAAGTCCCTTTTTTTACGGGATAAATTAAGTTAAGTGTCATACCCAGCATAAACAGTGGATAAGATAATCCGAGCATAATTGAAAGAAAAGTCTTCAGTTCTTCCCAAATCATAAAGGACTCGACCATGGCAGCCAGGAAAAAGATAATCGTAAGAAATAAAATATACAGCGTAAGAAATTTAATATCTGGACGCTCTTTTCGATGAGTAATACTTAAAATAATCATTCCGATGGTTCCAAGTATTCCCATTAATACAATGATCCATAATGAGCTGAAATAATGCATTTTCATTTTTTTCACCTATTCCATGTTATTTTTGGCCAACCGCTAATATAGAAATAAGCAATTTTGACTTTTTTATAACTCACCAGTTTTCGGCGTCGATAATAGGTTCGTTTGATTGTATACCATCTATATACCGGTTTTTTAATTGTTTTATATCCTCGGCTAATATAATAAGTGATTTTTGCTCCTTTCCCATGATTACGAGTATCTATGTAATCGTGAATTTGAGTAGTAGCACTATCTGCAATATATGAGGCTATTGTAAATATCGAAGAAAGTTGCCCCAAGCCAAATATCGTAACAACGACACTTCCAGCTATCTGTGCTCCCTGATATACTATATTATGCATTTTCATTCTAGGCTTTTTTGTTGTTTTTTCAATGATATTAGGTTGAATTTGAGTCAGTTTCGTGCAGAATAAAAATGCATCGTTTTCCGTTTACCTGCACCATTCTGGCACCTCCTATTTTGTTTCATTCTATTATGTATCATAAAAAATAGAAATCTGCCACATATTTTTTCTGGCGCGCATTGCACTCTCTTGTTTTTCTTTCTGTTTTCCCCTATAATAGAACGCAGAAAGAGGGGAATCCTATGCCGTTTGATTATAAAAAAGAGTACCGGGAATTTTATCTTCCCAAAAACCGGCCGGAATTAGTTTGTGTGCCTGCTATGAATTTTTTAGCCATAAGGGGCAGCGGTGATCCCAATCAGGAGGACGGCGCCTACAAGCAGGCGATCGGTAAGCTTTACGGAGTAGCTTTCACCCTGAAAATGAGCCGGAAAGCAGGGCATGACATCGAAGGCTTTTTTGAATATGTCGTCCCTCCGCTGGAAGGATTTTGGTGGATGGAGGATGGAAAACCCGGGATCGACTACAGCAAAAAAGAAAACTTTCAATGGATCTCTTTGATCCGCCTGCCCGATTTTGTCACGCGGGACGACTTTATCTGGGCTGTAGAGGAAGCGGCCCATAAAAAACAGGATGATTTCTCTGATGTGGAATTTTTCAGTTATACCGAGGGCGAATGTGTGCAGTGCATGCATCTGGGGCCATATGACGGCGAACCGGAAACCATTCGGCGCATGGAAGTGTTTGCAGAACAGAACGGCCGCCAGCTCGACATCTCCAAGGGGCGTTTCCACCACGAGATCTATCTTAGCGACGCGCGGCGCTGTGACCCGAAAAATCTAAAGACAGTGATCCGGCTTCCGGTAAAAGCAGCTTCTTCCCGCGAAGAGGAGCTTGTGTAAAATCCCAAGCGCATTCTTCAAAGGACAGGAGAGCTGACAAATGGATCTCAATGACATCGCGGCCAATACCAATACAATGAAAGGCCTCAATGTGATCCGGCTGGGATTTTCTCTCAATAAAAGCCCCATAAAACTGCCGGAGAGACGTTGGCCGCCCAAGCCTTTTTAAAAATGTTTCGGTGGCTGCTTGGCCTTATCCTGCTATTTTGTATCCTCCTTTTTATTTTGATCGGATACACGATATCCTCCGCGCCGAAAGGCTATCAGGGCGAGTACGAGGAGTCCCGCACCGGACGGATAGAAGCGGGGCAAGTGCGTTATGTAAAAAACACTCTGCACTATATCCCAGTAGAAGCTTTGGGGCAGCCCCAAAGCTTGTCTGACGGTACCCATATCAACCTGTATTTTGATAAAAACGGAAAAGTGGTAGCTTCGGAAAACGCGGATGAGCTAAACCGGCTGACCCAATTTGGGGTGATTTTGGCTGTAGCCGCCATGGGTGGTATGGCTTTGGCACTAATGGTCTTTGCTGTAGCAGCCAGAAAAACCTTTGGCAAGCCGTGGTTTATTTGGCTTGAGTCAATAAAATCCGGATAACTGCAGGTTTACGGTGAAAGCGTAAAAAACCTTTTGCCGCTTACCAACATTCATGAAATAAGGAGAAACAAATTTGACAAAGATACTTTTCATCTGCCACGGCAACATCTGCCGTTCGCCGATGGCGGAGTTTGTGATGAAAGAACTGGTGCGAAAGCAAGGGATGGCGGACCAATTTGTGATCGCCTCTGCCGCTACCAGCCGGGAGGAGATCGGCAATGACATCCATTATGGTACCAGAAAAAAATTAACCGAAAAAAAGATCCCGTTTTCTTCCAGACGAGCCGTACAGCTGACAAAACAGGATTATCAGACCTATGATCATCTGATCGCCATGGATCGCTACAATCTGTCAAATATCCGTCGTATCATTGGAAACGACCATCAGCATAAGGTAGCCTCTTTGCTGGAATTCGCCGGACTTAACAGAGATATTGCCGACCCATGGTATACCGGAGATTTTGAACAAACCTACCAAGATGTCCTGTTGGGCTGCCAAGCCCTGCTGCGGGAGGTCACACAAAAAAATTAAACCCTATTGAAAGGATTTTTTCATGATAAAAGCTGTATTTTTTGACATCGACGGCACACTTTTAAGTTTCCATACGCATCAGATGCCGCAAAGCACCCGTACTGCTTTGGAACAACTGCAAGAAAAAGGGATCAAGCTATTCGTGGCAAGCGGCCGATCCCCCCGCGCACTGGCAGAGGCAGAACACCTGCTGCGGTTTTCATTCGACGGCTGTGTTTTGCTAAATGGGCAATACTGCATCGCAGGCAGCCAGGTGATTCACGAACTGCCTTTGTCGACGGCAACCTTGCAAGCCTCGATCCCCTATATGAAGCAAAGACAAATTGCCTGCGAATTCGTAGAACTTGACTACACCTATCTCAACCACGTCAACCAAAAGGTGTTGGAGCTGCGCAGCTTTCTGGGACCTACCGTATCCCAGCCGCCAGTCGATGATACCGGCCGTACCCTTTCCCATACTACCTACCAGCTCTGCGCTTACATATCGCAGCAGGAGGAGAGCGGTTTTCTTACCCATGTGCCCAACTGCCGGCTTGCCAGATGGAACCCTTTGTTTGTGGATGTGATCCATGAACTGGGCGGCAAAGCGGTAGGGCTTCAAAAAATGCTGGAACATTTCGGCCTTTCCCGGGAAGAATGCATGGCCTTTGGCGACGGCGGGAATGACATCGAAATGCTTCGCTTTGCCAAGATCGGGGTCGCTACGGGAAACGCCGGCGCCCCAGTGAAAGAAGCCGCGGACTATGTCACTTCAGATACGGATCACGATGGGATCTTTTCTGCCCTGTGTCATTTTGGGCTGATCGAATAAAGAGAGAAGCGGAAATTTTTCCGCTTCTCTCTTTTTATCTGTCTTTGCGCTTATAGATCTCATTTTCCACTTCGTTCAAAAGGCTTTGCACCTTTACCAGCAGTCCCGGAGCAAAGGGATCATTGCGCAACACTTTCTGCTTATACTCCTGCTCGGAACGATGCAGGTAGGCCCGCGCCAAAAATGGGCTCTTCTGGGTCCCGATCCCATAAAGCCGGCATTCTCCCAAACGCTTATACACGTCAGCCGCAATATGCTCGGGATCGTTCTCTTCATCTAAGGCTTCTTCCGCTTTTTGATAAAACAAAAAGGCAATATCCTCATCTTTTCCCACATAGTTTCCGTAGCGGTACATATCCCCTGCCTTATAATAGGAGGTCACATCATGAAATTTTAAAGCACTGTATAAAAAGCAGTGGTAAGCCTTTGCATAATCGACGGGTATATCCCTTCCATAATAGTAGCAGTACCCTAAGTTAGACAGTGCCAGTGCCGCAATCGAATCTTCCTCCTCTTCTTCTGCCAGCCTAGCCGCCATTTGGTACAGCCCCACCGCCTTGGAAAAATCCTGTTCTACGATCACACCGGTATAATACAAGGCCCCCAAATTCAGACAGGAAAGCGCATCTCCGTTTTGTACGCCAAGGCCGTAGTATTCTACGACCCGGTCTGCCTGACGGGGAGACAGAAGTTCTTCCGGATGCTCTACGGTCCAGAATACAGCCCATGCTATCATCGCGGAAAGATCCTTTTTGCGGATCGCTTCCTCCAATTCTAAAAGATATTGCCGGTCCTCGCTTGTCAGCATAAAAATACCCCTTTCCGCCGGCAAAGGCCGGGCTACTGGCAGGACTGCCAAACACTGTGAAGATGCGCCACCGCCTGCTGGTACTCTTCAAGGGTTTCCAAATGCTCTACCAGCACCGGCATATCTTTTCCCAGCTGGTCCGCAAGCTTGAGCACAAGCGAATAATCAATCGTTCCCCCAGCCCGGCATCACCTCATGGATGTGGCAGGGTAAAACATGCTCCGCAATGATATCCTTGGCATGGATCGACTTAATAAATGGCCCCAGCAGCCGGAAACACTCTTTAATAAACGCACTGCTTTGGAAATATTTTGGGATGCTGTTGATCATATTCGTATAATCCAAATGCACACCAAGCGCTTTTCGGTCTACATCTTTGAGCAGTTTTAAACAGGCCTCCGGAGAATCAGGGACCATCCACGGCATAGGCTCTATCGTATAGCAGGTACGGGTGGGCTTTACCGCGTCGATAATCTTCCGTACCGTTTCTACAGAAAGCTGGTACACATCCGCAGACATATTTTCCGGATAGCATCCATCCCATACCGGCCCGGCTGCACCCATAACATTAACGCAGCAGCAGGCCCCCATTTCATCCGCAAGCGCCAGCTGCTCGCAGGCGACGCGGATCGCTTCTTTTCGTTCCGCCTCATCTAACGCTATGGGGTTATTCCATACGCCTACCTCGGCGATCAAAATGTCCTGCCGCTCAGCGGCCTCCCGGTAAGCCTTTCGTTCCTCCGCAGAGGCTGTGTAGTCCACCGGACAGCTAACTGCCTCGCATCTTAATTCCTTCGCCTTTCGGACCCATTCGCCGGGATCCTTCGGCGACAGGTCGCAATTTGCTCCGATCCGCATCATAAAACCTTCTTTCTAGGATTCTTTGCTTTCATCATAGTCCCTCCGGCACCTGATGTCAACCGATTTTCAAAATACTTTTCTTTTTAAAGTCTGTCACAAAAACACAGGGGAGCGTCGTTTTTTTCAAGCAACATCCCAGTTGCTATCCAACTCTTGGTTTGATACAATAAAATTAGTACTAATACTCAAAGAAGAAAGGGAAGAATCCATGCTGCAACAAAAACTTTATCCCCTGCATGAATCGCTGCGGGTCGGCATATTTTTAGCGATTGTGGGCGGAATGCTGGACGCGCACACCTACCTGTTCCGCGGAGGTGTATTCGCCAATGCCCAGACCGGAAACATGGTCCTGTTCGGTATTTCAGCGGCCGAAAAAAACTGGAGCCGGTGCCTTTACTATTTGGTCCCTATTACCGCCTTTTTTCTAGGGGTCATCGTGACCGAAATCCTAAAACGGAAGATCACCGAAGAAGCCTTTTTAAACTGGCGGCACACGATTCTGGTGATCGAGGCAGCCCTTTTGTGCGTGCTGGGCTTCCTGCCCCAAGAAGTTCCGGACGTGATCGTCAATGTTACCGTTTCCTTTGTTTGCTCCTTGCAGGTCAACTGTTTCCGCACCTTAAAAGGGAATGCTTACGCCACCACTATGTGCACCGGAAACCTGCGCTCCGCCGCAGAGCACCTCTGCCGCTTTTGGCTGGATCATGACCGGCCCGCCGGAAAGAGCGCGGCACGGTATTTCATTATCATCCTGTTTTTCTGCTTTGGCGCTGCGACCGGGGCGCTGTTTACCAATCTCTTTCAAGAAAAAACACTTTTTCTTTGTGCCATTCTTCTCGTTGGCACACTGATCCTGCTGCTCCGTTCCGACAAACACATTGCGCCCCAAAAAGAAAGCTAGACTTTTCAGCACGTTTCAGCTATACTTGATTTTAGAAAAACTTTTATAAAAGTTTCGCAGGAGTATTAAGATGATCGGGGCAAAAGTGGAAAACCAACCCATGAAACAGATGAACAAAATAAAAATATTTCGTTTTATCTGTCACAATACAGATGTCACCAAGCAATCCATTGCATATCATCTGGGGATGAGTATGCCAACTGTGTTGCAAAATATCAAAGCGCTTGTCGCAGATGGCCTGGTCGAAGAACAAAAAACACTGGCCTCTACCGGGGGAAGGCGGGCACGGACCGTATCAGTGGTGCGGGACGCGCGCTTTGCCGTTGGGGTAGAGATCACGGCCAGGCACCTGGAAACCGCTCTTTTAGATCTTGGGGGCTTTATTACCGCTTCGGAACGGGTTTCCCTCGCCTATCAAGACAGTCCGGAGTACTATCGAGCCTTTGGGGAACACATCGCCAGCTTCATTCAAAAACAGGCGATTCCTACTGACCGGCTTTTGGGCGTCGGGATCTCTTTGCCGGGCAATGTTGATACCGCGCGGGACCTCATTACCCAGTCGCGGGTATTGCGGATCGCCAATGTCAGTCTGCAAAAATTCCGCCGGCACCTGCCTTATGAAACCATTTTCTGCAACGATGCCAACGCTGCCGGACTGGCTGAACAAAAATATATCCAAAAGGATGCTGTTTTCCTCTCCCTTGCCGAAACGGTCGGCGGAGCTGTTTTTTTTGACCGCCAGCTTTACATGGGCGAACAGTATAAGAGCGGTGAGATCGGCCATATGATTCTGGTGCCGGATGGTAAGGAATGTTACTGCGGTAAAAGCGGATGTATGGATGCTTATTGTTCTTCCCGCGTTCTCTCTTCCTTAGCGGAAGGCAGCTTGGAGCGGTTTTTTCAAAAGCTCTCTCAGGGGGATCCTGCCTGCACCGCCGGATGGGAGACTTATCTGCGTTATCTGGCTATTTCTGTTACCAACCTGCGTATGGCCTTTGACTGCCCGATCATATTAGGTGGATATGTGGGGGCGTATCTTTCCCCTTATCTGTCCCGCTTTCAGGAACTGGCTTCCCTTTACAATACCTTTGATCGCGATTCCGACTATCTTTCGGTATGCCATGCGCCCGACCATGCCTATGCTTTGGGAGCGGGACTGCAATTCATCGAAGGATTTTATGATTCCATCCCCTGACCCGGCTTTTGTGGATAACTAGCAGAAGCCGGGCCTTTTTCTTGTGTAATGATACAAATCCGTCTGCCGCGGATTGACATTAGAAAGAGTCGGCTCTATAATAAAGATACTTTCATAAAACGATTAAATAAAGTTTAAGGGGGTATTTTTATGAGTGAAATGATGAAGGTTGCCGTCATGACCGGGATCGGTAAAATGGGTTTTGAAGAACGTCCGATCCCAGAACCGGCGGATAACGAAGTATTAGTAAAATTAGAGTATGTTGGTATCTGCGGGTCGGATCTACATTATTTTGAAACCGGGCGGATCAGCGACTTCGTGGTAGAACCGCCGTTTGTGCTGGGCCATGAGCCGGGCGGCATCGTTGTTAAAGTTGGGAAAAGCGTCACCCACCTAAAAGAGGGCGACCGCGTTGCTTTGGAGCCGGGCAAAACCTGCGGACACTGCGAATTTTGCAGAAAAGGCCTATATAATCTTTGCCCAGACGTTATCTTCTTTGCAACGCCGCCGGTAGACGGCGTATTTCAGGAATATGTCGCACACGAAGCCGATCTGTGCTTTAAACTTCCGGAAAACGTCAGCACCATGGAAGGCGCATTAATCGAACCGCTGGCTGTTGGCTTCCATGCCGCGCAACAGGGCGGCGCGCATGCCGGGCAGACCGCAGTCGTAACAGGGTCCGGATGTATTGGGCTTGTATCTATGATGGCGCTCAAGGCAATGGGGGTTTCCAAGGTTTATGTGGTCGACGTCATGCAAAAGAGGCTTGACAAAGCGATGGAATTGGGCGCAACCGGAGTGATCAATGCCAAGGAGGAGGATCCGGTAGAAGCGATCCTTCGCCTGACAGACGGCAAGGGCTGCGATTTGTCCATTGAAACCGCAGGCAGTGAAATTACGACCAAGCAGCTAATGACAGCCTCTAAAAAGGGCGCTACCATCGTTTTGGTGGGATACAGTGCAAGCGGAGAAATGACCCTGCCGATCGGTATGGCGCTGGACAAAGAACTTACCTTTAAGACTGTATTCCGTTACCGTCATATTTATCCGATGGCGATCGAGGCGGTGGCAGAAGGAAAAGTGAACTTAAAGGGCATTGTCACCGACCTGTATACACTGGATGAGGTACAGGAAGCAATGGATCACTGCATCAACAACAAAGCCGATGTGGTCAAAGGCGTGATCAAGATCTGTTAACAATTCCTTTGGCAAATATACAAAAACAAAACTCCGGGCAGAAGCTGCCCGGAGTCTTTTACTTTTATGACAAAAAAATACCCTTATTTTCTCTGTTTTTTCCCCTAGTATTTTTCCCGTCCCCTGCGTATAATGGAACTCGTATCAAAGGATTACAAATTCTCATCAAGGAGGTTTCTTCCATATGCCTTTTGATTTTCACCATGCTGACCGTCTGAAAAAGCAGATCGGGCAATTATCCGAACTGCGTTACCAGCCGGTTTGTTCAATCGATTCATTTTGCGTCTATCATGACAAAGGGGAAAACGGCGTCCGCCTGCCAGACCCTTCGGAACCGCCGTTTCAGTTAAATCTAGGGGATCACTGGAAAGGCTGGGACCAGTATCTGTGGCTCTGCACAGAGCTAGACATTCCTGAGGCCTGTCAAGGGAAAGAACTCGTCGGGATCTTTGACTTCGGAATTACCGGTGCTGGAAACAACAGCCATTTTGAAAGCCTTATTTTTGTCAATGACGAACCGTACCAAGGAGTGGACTCCAACCATCAGGAAGTATTTTTTCCGCCCGAGCTCACCAAAAAGCCTCTTTCCCTGCGCTTCCGCCTGTGGAGCGGTTTAAACGGGGGCGGACCGCACACTGTCATTGAACACCAGCTTCGCCGTGCAGATATCGCTATACTGGACCGGCCGACGGACGAATTTTACTTTATGACCCGCAACATGCTGGAAACCATTGAGGAATTGCCCGACAACGACCCTACTCAGGGATTTTTGAAAAACACTTTGTTGGCAGCGTTTCGAATGGTAGATTTCTCGTATCCGCGCTCAGAGGATTTTTACGCTTCTACCAAGCGTGCCAACGATTACTTAAACCAGACGCTTCAGGGGCAGGATAAGCCGAATATCAACGTTTCCCTGGTCGGACATACCCATATCGACGTAGCCTGGCTGTGGAGATACCGCCACACCCGTGAAAAATGCGCGCGTTCTTTTTCCACGGTCAACAGGCTGATGAAGCAATACGAAAACTATCAGTTCTTACAGTCGCAGGCTCAGGTCTATGATTTTATCCGGCAGGATTATCCGGATATTTACAGCCAGATCAAGGAATTGGTGCAGGCGGGCCGCTGGGAGCCAAGCGGCTCCATGTGGGTAGAATGCGACTGCAACCTGTCCGGCGGGGAATCTATCGTGCGGCAGATCTTATACGGAAAGCGCTTTTTTGAACGGGAATTTGGGTATGAAAACGACTTTTTATGGCTCCCGGATGTTTTCGGATACTCCTGGGCGCTGCCGCAGATCTTGAAAAAATCTGGCATCGATACTTTTGTTACCACAAAGATCAGTTGGAACGATACGAACAAACTGCCTTACGATACATTCTACTGGCGGGGAATTGATGGCACGGAGGTTACCACCCACTTTATCACTGCGCCGGAACGCTTCAACAGCCGTTATTACACCTACAATGGGAAAACGGATCCTTACAGCGTAAAAGGCGTTTGGGATGCTTACCAGAACAAGGACACGAACACCGACCTGCTGATCGCTTACGGGTACGGCGACGGGGGCGGCGGGGTAAACCGCGATATGCTGGAAACAATGCGCTGCGTGGCAAAAATGCCGGGGCTGCCCCACGTCCGTTCAGAACATGTGCGGGATTACTTAAAACGCCTAAACCACACCATGGCCGAAAATCCCCGCGGCGGATACATCCCAACCTGGGATGGCGAACTATATCTGGAATTCCACCGCGGCACCTACACCTCTCAGGCCTACAACAAGAAGACTAACCGCCGCATGGAGTTTGCAATGCGCAACGCAGAATTATTGGCTGTGCTGGCCAGTAACCAGGAGGCTTCCACCGCATTATACCCCGCGTGGAAAATCATTCTCCGCAACCAGTTCCACGATGTAATCCCGGGTTCTTCTATCCATGAAGTCTACGAAGACAGCCGGGAAGAATACGCACAGGCCGAGCAGATGATAAAAACGGTCAACGACCAGTCCCTGAACGGGATCACAAGGCCGGAAGACGGTGCGCTGACTGTGTTTAACACCTCCTCCTGGAAGCAATCGGAAGTGATTACACAAAACGGAAAACAGGTTTTGGTACAAGACCTGCCGCCGTTCACCGCACGCACCATCGGTGATGAAGAGTGGAGCGCTCCAGATGTTGTTGCTTTACCAAACCAAGGAAAAGTGGAAACCGAATTTTATCAGATCCTTTGGGATGAAAACGGACATCTAACCTCTATTTACGACCGTTCTGCCGGGCGGGAGCTGCTGCAGAAGGGAACTGCCGGGAACGTGTTTCAGTTATTTGAGGATAAGCCAAGGGAGTTTGACGCGTGGGAACTGGAAGCTTCCTTTGCGGACAAAATGGACTGCGTTACTGACCTGCGGGATATATCCATTGAACAGGACGCGTTTGCCACGACGGTACATTTTGTATGGAAGTATAAAAATACCACCATCACCCAGAACATGAAGCTTTATTCTTTCTCCCGCAGGATCGATTTCCAGACCGAGATCGACTGGCAGGAACGGGAAAAGATCTTAAAGGTCTCCTTCCCGCTTGATATCCGCGCGACCTCCGCACGGTTTGACATCCAGTTCGGCAGCATCGAACGGCCTATTACCCGCAACACCAGCTGGGAGGCGGCAAAATTTGAGGTGGTCGGCCACAAGTGGGCGGATCTGTCTGAAAGCGGTTACGGAGTTGCCCTGCTCAACGACTGCAAATATGGCTATGACGTGAAGGACAGTGTGCTTCGTCTAAGCCTGCTCAAGGCCTCCAACTTCCCGGATTATGATGCAGACCGCGGGTTACAAACCGTGACCTATTCCCTGTTCCCGCACGAAGAAGCATGGTTTGAATCTGATCTGGAACGGGAAGCTTGGACGCTCAACAACCCGATGCTGAAGCTGCCCGGCACATGGAATGCCCCGACTTCTTTCCTTTCCTTTGACCGTGACGGTATCTGCGTAGACGCAGTGAAAAAGGCAGAGGACAGCGACTCTATCGTACTGCGCGTCCATGAATGCAGCGGCAAACGCGGGCAGGTAAACGGTACATTTAATCTGCCGTATTCCGCTTGGCAGGAATGCGACCTGATGGAGCGGCCCTGCGGGGAATCCCAGACCGGCAGCCTTTCTTTCACAATCAAGCCGTTTGAGATCAAAACATTCTTACTGCACCCATAACAGAAATAAAAAGGCAAGGAACAGATTTTTCTGTTCCTTGCTTTATATCATGCAAGACAGCTTATTGTTGAGGTGGTTTTATGAAACGTGTAAAACTTTTTGTAATTATTGCTTTTGCTGTGTGTCTGTGTTTTGCTCTTGTTGGCTGCAAACAGTATGTACATTCTGCTGCTATCAATGATATGGCAAAAGAACTTCGTCAAACAAGCGATAGCCATCAACTAAATTTTACTGTTGAGGAGGATGTTTTTGATTCTTCCAGTAAAGACCGTTTTGCACTGATCCTTCATGACACAGTGGCTGAATCCGATGGGGAATCTATTTATGTATGGTTTTACTATGATTTATTTAAAATTCATAAAAGCTGGTGTATGCAAATAGATGAAAATGCTTCCGACCAGTTTGTCGTCAACTGCTTAGCCGGGCTTTGTTTATACTATGAACCTACTTGGAGTGGTGTGGAAGCAAAAGAAAAAGCAACCGCCTTTTGGGACACTAGAAACAAAACAGACTATGGCGAATTTCTAGACTGCGGATCATTGCGGATGGTACTCTCGCCTTATTATGATGCATATAATGCGGCATTTCATTCGGTTAGCGGTGTTTCATTGGACGAACTGGAAAGTAGCATCAACCGTTCCGAATATCGGAAAATCAATGTAAAAGCCACTGAAAACGCAGAGCGTCATGCAGGAAAACGATATGAAATGACAGGCGAGGTTCTATCAGAAACATATTTTTACGAAGGACCAACCAATGATAATGATGCAAGTACGTATAATATTTTAAGATTTGAAATCCTAGCAGAGGATGGCAATACCTATACGTTACAATATGTAAAATCCAAATTACCTTTTGACTTTCAGAAGAAAAAATCCTATCAGTTTTATTGCAAACTCTGCAATTATGAAAATCATAAAAACCATCCTGTGTTATGGGTCGAATATTTCGACGAAATATCATAATCCACCAAAAAGAACACCAATAAATTTTGGTGTTCTTTTTCTTGCTATAAATAGTCTGTCGGGAAATAATGTCCTTACTATTAATCTGCTTTTAAAAATACAAAAAATCTTTCATTACAATTTCTGCATATATATTTTTTCTTCGGAGCCCCATGGAGCTAATTTACGGTCTATTACATAAAACCCGTATTTTTCATATAAGTTTTCATGGTCGCTTACTAAATACACGGTTTCAAAGCCAAGTGACCTTAAATATCCCATTGCATATTGGATCAGCCGCTGGCTCAGTTTGTTTCCCCGGTATTCTTCTCCTACAAACAGATAGCTGATATAGGGGGTATAAGGCACATTCGGAATACAATCCTTTTTTACCACCGCACAATATCCGCAGATATTCCCCTGCTCCAACGCAACGATAAGCCTCTCCCAATCTTTAAACATATTTTGTTTCATAGCTTCGGCCAATAACTTGCCTGCCCGCCATGAACAATTTTCCGCATAAGTTCTTACACTGTCCCATAAATCGTCTGATGAGATGATCTTTTTCAATTCCATCTTTCAATCCTCTTTTCCGTTTTCGCTCCCCTATTTCGGCCCTGATAAATAATTAGAGTGGAGGGATAAGCCTCCACTCTTTCTTTATAACAGAACAACTTCTTAAAAGTTCCCGCCGTTCCAGCCCCAGTCATCCCCCGGGCTGTATTTGATGTATACCCGCGCCGGATCGATCGCAAGCTCCTCGGAAAGGATCGCCATGATCGCTTTAGTCATGTTTTCATACGCTTCTCTTGTAGAATCGTGCAGGATCCTTACCTCGACGAACGCTGACGGCGCGTCGTTCGTCCCGCCGAAGTACATCCGGCAGTTGTCCTCGAAGCGGAGCATCAGCCACTGCTCGCTTTTTCCCGGAATCAGGGAGATTGCCTGTCCCAGACGCTCTTTCATTCTTTGTTCTTTCTCTTTAGAAATGGCCACACTTACCTTGGTTTCAATATAAGGCATGTTATTTCCTCCTTTTATTTTCCTAACTTCTCTTCCCATTCTTTTTCTTTAAATCCAACCAGCACAAAATCTTCGCCGATCACCAAAGGACGTTTTACCAGCATCCCGTTGGTCGCCAGCAGGGCAAGCTGTTCTTCCTCAGACATCTGCGGCAGCTTATCCTTTAAAGCCAACTCCTTATAAAGCATTCCGCTGGTATTGAAAAACCTCTTTAGTACGAGCCCACTTTTATGATACCACTGCGCTAATTCTTCTTTTGTCGGGTTTTGTTCCACGATATGGCGGTCGTCAAAAGCCACCTGGTGTTCCTCCAGCCATTTTTTGGCCTTTTGGCAGGTAGAACACTTTGGGTATTCTAAAAATAACATTCTGTTTCCTCCTTTATTTATGAAATCAACAGTCTTCCAATCTGGTAGACAAGCATCGCTGTAACATAAGCCGCCCCTGTTTGATAGCAGGCTGTCAGCAAGGCCCCTTTTAAGGAACCCAGTTCCCGTCTGGTCGCCGCAAAAGCCGCAACGCAGGGCATATATAAAATCGTAAACACCAAAAAGGAAATGGAACTGAGCGGCGTGAAGATCTGCTGCAAGGCTGTAGTCAGCTGGAGATCGGTCGTAGCCCCTGTTAAAACGGAAAAGGTGCTTACCACTGTTTCTTTTGCAGTGATCCCGGTGATCAGCGCTGTAGAAGCCCGCCAATCATTAAAGCCCAGCGGAATGAAAATAGGCGCTATCACAGAACCGATGGCTGCTAAAATACTTTGGGAGGCGTCCGAAACCGGATTGAGATACAGGTCAAAGCTCTGCAAAAACCAGATGACGATCGCCGCCAAAAAGATGATGGTAAACGCTTTGCGGATAAAATCCTTTGCCTTTTCCCACATGTGAAGCAGCACACTTTTTCCGGAAGGGATCCTGTAAGACGGCAGCTCCATCACAAACGGGATCGGTTCTCCCCGGAACAAGGTGCCTTTGAGCAGCAGCCCGGACAGAATCGCGACTATGATCCCCAGCACATAGATGCCAAACATGACAAGCCCGCTATGATGCGGAAAAAACGCCATGGTGATCATCCCGTAGATCGGCAGCTTGGCACTGCATGACATAAACGGCGTCAACACAATCGTCATCTTCCGGTCCCGTTCGCTGGAGAGGGTCCGTGTTGCCATAATTGCCGGCACACTGCACCCAAACCCGATCAGCATCGGTACAAAAGAACGCCCCGAAAGCCCGATCTTGCGCAAAAGCTTATCCATCACAAACGCTACCCGCGCCATATACCCGCTGTCCTCCAACAAGGATAAAAAGAAAAACAACAGCACAATGATTGGCAGGAAGGACAATACACTGCTTACCCCGTTGCACGCCCCGTCTATAATCAAGGAACGCAGCCATTCGCTTACCCCAATGTCCTGCAAAAACGCAGAGAACAGCATCGTTAACCGTTCCAGCACATTCCCTAGTAGATCCTGTAAAGGCTGCCCGATCACGGTAAACGTCAACCAGAAAACCACCAGCATGATGCCAAAAAAGATCGGGATACCTAAGTATTTATGAGTCAGCAGACGGTCTATCTTTTCCGATCGGATCTGTTCGTGTGTTTCCTGATGCTTCACCACACACTCGTTGCAAAGCGCTTCGATGTATCCATATCGCATATCCGCAAGGGCGGCCTCCCGGTCGGTATGCAGCCGGGATTCCATTTCCTCAACGATATGCTCGATAATGTGCTCCTCATTTTCATCGATCTGAAGCGCCTCCATGGTGGGGCGGTCGCCTTCTACCATTTTTGTTGCCGCAAACCGCAGCGGATATCCCGCCTGCTTGGCCTGGTCATCAATGATATGCGCAATCGAATGAATTGCCCGGTGTACCTCGCCGGTACAGAAATCCAGTTTGGGAAGCGCCTTTTGCTCGGTCATCATTTTTTTGACTACTTCCGACAAATCGCCGATCCCTTCATTCTTTCCGGCTGAGATCGGGACGATCGGAATCCCCAATTTTTGGGAAAGAAGCTCGACATGGATCACATTTCCGCTGGCGCGCACCTCGTCCATCATATTCAGCGCGATCACCATTGGGATCCCCAGCTCCATCAGTTGCAAAGAAAGGTAGAGGTTCCGCTCCAAATTGGTGGCATCCACAATATTGATGATCCCTGTTGGATGTTCCTTTAAAATAAAATCCCTTGTCACCACCTCTTCCGAGGTGTAGGGGGACAGGGAGTAAATTCCCGGCAAATCGACAAGGACGGCGTCTTTGATCCCTTTGATCCGGCCCTCTTTTTTCTCAACAGTTACGCCGGGGAAGTTTCCCACATGCTGGTTGCTTCCGGTAAGACGGTTAAACAGGGTCGTTTTTCCGCTGTTCTGATTGCCCGCCAGTGCAAATAAGCCGCTCATACCTTTTCCACCCCGACCACTTCAATTTTTGCCGCGTCCTCTTTGCGGAGCGTCAGCACATACCCGCGCAAAAACAATTCGATCGGGTCGCCCATCGGCGCTACCTTCCGAACTGTGACCTGTGTATTGGGCGTCAGTCCCATATCCAACAGATGCCGGCGCAGCGCGCCTTCTCCGCCAACTACGGACAAGGTGCCGCGGTATCCGGGCTTGATCTGATCTAATGTCATAAATCTATCCCCTCAACGATGTATCCCCATAATTCTTTTCTAACCTCATTTATTGTACTGTGTTTTTGTACACCTGTCAACTTGCAGGGTACACAAAAACTTCCGGGAAAAGCGGGAAAAACGCCCTGTCTGTACAATATCCAGACAGGGCGTTTTATTTCTTAAAATAATGGATCGCCAAAACCGGCGCTGGAAAGGCCAAACAAGCTGCATACCGTTGCCGCAATATCTCCAAAACCCTTTCGGGTGCGGAAATCCTCCCCCTTGGGAATATCCGCGCCGTACATGATAAACGGCGTATATTCCCGGGAATGGTCCGTACTTGGCGTCACCGGGTCGCAGCCGTGGTCTGCTGTGATCATCAACACATCTTCTGCCCGGAGTTTTTGAAGCAGATCGCCCAGTTGTACGTCAAACTCATTGAGCGCATTGGTGTATCCAGCCACATTATTTCTGTGTCCGTACACCATATCAAAATCCACCAGATTCACAAAGCAAAGGCCATGGAAATCCTGATCTGCCAATTCTAAAGTCACTTCCATACCATGGGTATTGTTTTTGGTGCGGTAAGTTTGGGAAATCCCCTTCCCGGCAAAAATATCGTAGATCTTCCCCACGCCGATCGTGTCCAGCCCGTCCGCCCGAAGCCGGTCCAGCATCGTTTCCGCCGGCGGCTGTAAGGAAAAATCATGCCGGTTCGATGTCCTAGAAAAATTCCCAGACGCCCCAACAAAGGGCCGGGCGATCACCCGACCTACACCGTGTTCTCCGCAAAGCAGCTCCCGGGCGATCCGGCAGTCCTCATACAGTTCCTCGATAGGGACGATTTCTTCATGCGCCGCGATCTGAAACACACTGTCCGCAGAGGTATACACGATCAGATCGCCTGTTTTCATATGCTCTTCGCCGTAGTCCTCGATTACCTTGGTGCCGGAATAAGGGAGATTACACAAAATACCGCGGCCGGTGCGCTTGGAAAATTCTTTCAGCAATTCGTCCGGAAATCCATCAGGATAGGTGGGCAGCGGCTTTGGCGAAACAATCCCTGCGATCTCCCAGTGCCCGATCGTGGTGTCCTTTCCTTTAGACAGTTCTTCCAACCGCGCAAAGCTTCCCAAAGGATGTTTTACCGGTTCCCCGGTCACCCCCTCGATATTGTAAAACCCCAACCTTTGCAGATGGGGGAGAGAAAGCTTCCCGGTGCTGTAGCAGGCGCCTAAGGTGTTGCTGCTTTCATCTCCGTATGCGGCGGCATCTGGCATAGCGCCGATCCCAACGCTGTCCAGCACGATCAAAAAAATGCGTTTTACAGGCATGATCAGGTCTTCCTTTCAAATTGATGTCCGCACTTTGGGCAGGTCACCCGCAGTTTACCACGGCCTTTCGGCAAGCGTATTTTTTGCTTACAGCTTGGACAGGCCGTAAAATGGTAAATTTTACGGTCCGCATGGTGCTGCTTGGTTTTGCGAAACCACCCGCGGATTGTATTCCAAACCTTTAAAAACTTGATGTTCTCTTCCCCGCGCTTTAAAATGTTGCGGGAAAGCATCCGAAACAAGGCAAAGCCCAGCGGGATGTAGGATAGCAGCCCCAAAAACGGGACAGGAACCCAAAACAATACAAATGATAAAATAAATGAAACCACCAGCAGAGCAAGGGTCAAATGGTCAGGGCCATACCGTCCCGCCATAAAATTTCTCAGCCAGTTCATCAGTTTACCAGCCCTTTCCAGAATGATGATAGCTTTAGTATAACACTCCTATGATACCAAATCATGAAAAAATTAAAAACATTCTATCCCTTCAGCAGTGCCTGAACTTCTGGAAACGGCTCTGCACTGCGCAGTAAAATGCCCTGCAAATATGCAATTAAAATGCCGTAATTCACCATCGGGATCCCCTGCTCTTTGGCGCAGGCCATCCGGTATGCCATTTCCTTGGCATTGAGCATACAGCCGCCGCAATGGATCACCATCCGGTATCTGGACAGATCCTGCGGAAAGCCTGTCCCGCTGGAGGTCTCAAAACGGATGTCCTTCCCGGTCTTTTCCTTCAGCCACCGCGGGATCTTTACCGTACCGATGTCGTCGCACTGGCGGTGGTGGGTGCAGCCCTCCGAGATCAAAACCAAATCCCCGTCGCGCAGGGAATCCACCACCCGGACGTCCCGGACCAGGTTTTCCAGATCCCCCTTATACCGCGCCATCAAAATGGAAAACGAGGTCATGGGGATATCTGCCGGTGTAACCGCCGCCACCTTTGCGAACACCTGAGAATCTGTAATCACAAATTTCGGCTTTTTGCCCAAGCTTTGCAGGGTCTGTTTTAATTCAGTTTCCTTGGTGACCACCGAAACTGCCCCTGCATCCAAAATATCCCGGATCGTCTGCTGCTGGGGAAGGATCAGCCTTCCCTTTGGCGCCGCCTTATCAATGGGCACCACCAGCACTACAAGATCGTTTGGAGATAACAAATCGCCGATCAGCTTCTTTTCCTCTTTTTGCGGCGCCAGAGAAGCGATCTTTTCTTTGAGCTGGGCGATTCCTTCCCCTGTCGCCGCACTGACCGGAAAGACTGGCTCGCCCAATTCTTCGGAAAGCCGTTGGAGCAGTGCTTCCCGATCTTTGTCGCCCCGGTCGATTTGGTTGCCGACGATCAAATGCGGAAGATCCCGTGCCTTGATCTGATCTAAAACCGCCCTGTCAAATTCAGAAAATCCTTGGCAGAGATCAAATACCAGCAGGGCGATCTCTGTATGGTTCAGCACCCCGTATGCTTTTTGGACCCTCAACTGGCCCAAATCCCCTTTGTCGTCCAATCCGGGGGTATCCGTCACTGTTACCGGGCCTAGCGGCAGCAACTCCATCGCCTTGCTCACCGGGTCGGTCGTGGTGCCTTTTACTTCGGAAACCACTGCCAGTTCCTGCCCGGTCAGGGCATTGATCACGCTGGATTTCCCTGCGTTTCTTCGCCCGAATAATGCGATTTGAACCCGCTCCCCCTTAGGAGTTTGATTAAGTCCGCTCATATTTCTTCTCCTGTCTTTTTGTTCTTTTTATTGATGTTATGGATAAAAGCCATCTTACAACTTCCTGCAAGCGTTTATAGAAAATACTTGCGGACAAGCTGTTTATTTTTCTTTTCATACAGAATATAGCCGTTCAAAAAAGCAACAGGCGATAATGACTATGTAAATTTCCTCAAAAACAGGAGTTTACGCCTCTATTTCCTTTTTTAAATCTAAAACAAATCGTGCCTGTTGCTTTTTTAAGTGAAATTTTATAAATGGCTTTATAAACCATTTTTTAGGCATTACATTCTCGGTAAAATCTATTTGGGTTTTATTTCCCATAGAAGTAAAAATACCAATCCAATGCCCTTTCAAGCTGCCGTTTTCCATATCAAATTCCCAGCGCTTATATGGTTCTATAGCAGTAATAGTAAATGTAGTGGCATATCCATCTTTGGTATACTCAATGAATTGGTTTTGATTTACAGTTTCTGCTTTTCTTAAATCGCTTCGCCACAAACCATATTTATCAACTGCTAAAACGGTTTCCCAGACATTATAAATATCGCTATTGATCGTTTCTTTTATATTTGAAATCGTCATCTTTACACTTCCTTTCAAGTTATAATTTGCATGCTCATACTGTTTTATGTCGCTATGGGAAACTCGGCGCCAAAGAGTCAAAAAACATTGCCGCTTTGAATGCCCCGTTCTCTAAAATATCCGTTATTTACAAAACTTTTCCCAGTTCAAGCCTTGTTGACAATACAAAATCTATTATTATTTTCATTATACCACAAATCCTCCAAAACAAAAACAGAAAAGCGCAAGGTGCGCCCAAGCTCGTTCCCCGACCTGCTTCACCCTCTTCAATCCGCGAATTGTCTGCCAGTGTGGTCGATATGGGTTTCCCCGGACAAAATCAGTTCTCCCACCGGGACGATCTGATACCCGTCTTCCTGAAGATCGGTAATGATCTGCGGCAGTGCCTTTGCCGTGGATTTGGTGTCGTTGTGGAACAGCATGATCGAACCGGGGTTTAAACTGCGCTGGATCCGCTGGCGCATATCGTCTACTCCAAGGCCTTTCCAATCTAAACTGTCGCAGTCCCATTGGATCGCCTCATATCCCAATTCCCGCGCCGTGTCGATCACCAAATTGTTGTACGCTCCAGACGGTGCCCGGAACAGACGGGGCTTTTCCCCTGTTACGGCTTCAATCTTTTCGGAACAGCCTTCTAACTCTTTTACGATCTGTTCCCGGCTCAAGCCGGTCATATCTGGGTGGGAATCTGAATGGTTACCCAGTTCATGCCCACGGTCCGCGATCTGCTTCACGCTGTCCGGGTATTTTTCGCACCAATCCCCCACCAGGAAAAAGGTCGCTTTTACATTGTACTGGTCCAGCGTATCCAGGATTTCAGGAATATCTCCATTTCCCCAAGCGCAGTTGATGCCTAACGAAACCTCCCTGCTTTGAGTCTCTACCGAATAAATCGGCAGACTGCGCATACTTCCCGCCACCTGTAATGTAGTTTCCCGCACCCCGATCAGCGCAAAGCTGCAAAACGCAATAATCCCTAAAAGCCCCAGGCACAATGCCCGTTTTCCAACAATATGGTATCTCATCTTCTTCCCGCCTTTCCTTTTTCCATTTTTATGAGAAACAGGGGGAAATCATGCGGGGAAAAACGCTTGCCTTGTATTCCCATTAGGCCTGTGCTATACTGGAGGGAAGAAATGGCGGAGGGACGAGGGCGTAGTGTGAAAATCACCTTTTCACAGACCGGTTTTGTGCCTTTCCCGCAAAAAACAAAGTGCTGATCGGCACGATCCCGAAGAAAAGAGTGGTTGATTTTTATGAAACGGGGATCTTTTTTCTTGATGGCGGCAATTTTTCTTTGTACAATATTGCTTTTTTCCGGGTGCGGGAAAAGTTCCGGCACACTTCAGGCGCAAGGATATACCATTGACCGGACTGACAGCACCATCTCCCGGGACGGCATTACGTATCACTACCAAGTCATCGGGGATTCTGTTACCATTACCTACCCTGATCAGTCCACCTATCAGACAATGTACCAAAACGGCGGCTCTTTCAGTGGGTGGAGCGAGGACTACGACCCGGATAACGGCGTTCCCGGCGATGTTTTAACTGATCTTGTCTGGGAAAACGCAGTTCCGAAACGTGACATGCTTCACTGGGTATTGCCTTTGCTTTGCTGGCTCCTCGGCGGATTCATCCTCATTTTCCCCAAAGCGTCATGGTATGTGTGCTATGGCTGGCGTTTCCAAAACACCGAGCCTTCCAGCGCGGCGCTGATCTGGGAAAGGATCACCGGCGTAATTTTGATCATAGCTGGGTTCATCTGTATCTTTATCTAAAAAGGGCCGCCGCGTCAAAAGGCGGCCTTTTCTTTTTCATCGGAACAAAAAACGACGGATTTCTGTTTACATAAACCATCTGGAATGTTAGAATAATAAGATAGGATTCATCTGAGAAAAGGAGGGAGCTTTTGAATTTTCATTCTTTGCCAAAACGCAGCCTCGTGATCTGGGAGGTCTTGGCTGTAGTCCTGTTCGGCGCAGGGATCTTTGCCGCGTGGGTGCTCATCCCTCAAAGCTTTTTGATCTGGTATGCGGTGATATGGCTGTTGGGAGCGCTGTTCATTTTAGTTGCCTTTTTATACCTGCCGCTTCTTTATCTCAGTTTTTCGTATTGCTTAAGCGATACCGATATCATTGTAAAAGGCGGCGTAGTGTTTTACAAAATGCGCTTTTTAAAGCGGGATAAAGTTTCCTTTGTTTCTGTTTATAATACCCCGCTTACTCCATTTTTAAAAGTGAGCATGCTTTTGATCACGGCTCCCGGCGCCCATTTAGTGATCCCTTTTCTGGCGCAGGATGAAGCGGACCGGATCGCCGATGCACTGAACCGCCGCCTATCTTCCCATGATAACGATCATTAGCGGCCAGAAAGGAGGCGGCAGTGTGAAAAAAAGACGCTCTCATCTTATCAATATTTTAGAAAACACCTCGCGGTTTTTGATCTTGCTATTGCTGCCGCTGATCCGCGCCTTGTTTGCAACACAGGTTGGATTTTATGAATGGCTTTCCGGCGCATGGTTCGACCTGCTTGTTTTAGGAGTTATTATCGCGCTGGGTGTTTACGGCTGGTATAGCTATACTTATTTTATCAGTAAGGCTGGTATCCACATCCAAAAAGGGATATTTTTCCGAAGGGAATGGTTTTTGCCGTTTCGCAACATCTCAGTGATCTCGGTCCATGCTCCGTGGTATTACCGTCCCATCAAAGCAGTGCGCGTCCATGCCGATACAGACGGCGGGAATCCCAGAGAATCAGACTTTTCCATCACCGTAAACCGGGAGCTTGCCGCACAGCTTTTGGAGGCTGCGCAGCGCCCCTTGATCTCCCAAAAGTCATTCCGGCGCACCTATATCCCGCGAAACCTCTATATTACCATTTTTGCGGTGCTGACTTCCAACTCCTTGACCGGGGTGCTGTACCTTTGGGCGACCCTGTCTCAGGCAGAAACTGTCTTTGGCAAGTCTTTTCGCGCCGAGCTGCTGGATACCTTTGCAGAGCTGGCAGAATGGCAAAGCTTTGGTTTGCCGCCTGTTTTTGTGATCCTTGCCTATGTTGTGCTGGGCTGCTGGCTGGTATCCTTCCTAAAAAATATGGAGGCTCACCTGCGCTTTCAAACCTCCCGTTACGGGCAGACCTTAGACATCCGTTCCGGCTTGTTTTCCATCCGGCATTACGCAGTCACAGTACGCCGTATCAATTTTTTGACACTGCGTCAATCGCTGTTTACAAAGCTGTTCGGCCTGACCAGTGTGTTCATTCACTGCACTGGTTATGGCAAAAAACAGGAGGAATTATCCGTCCTGTTCCCCTCGGGGCTAAACCGGGAGATCCAGACCAACCTAAAATTATTGCTTCCGGAAATCCCTTTTGCAAAACGGCAGATCAAGCCAAAGCTGTGTAACCTTTCCCGCTTTCTGATCCCTCCGCTTTCCTTATGTCTTGTTGTGCTGGCGGTGGGTCTATTGGCGCTTTACTTCATCTCCGGCTTTGACCGGCCTATTATCTTTCTGCTGATCATCGCAGAAATCCCCTGCCTGTGGTGGCTAGCCGTGAAATTGTTTGCCTTTTTCCACACCGGGATCGGCGTATCAGATGAGGTCGTGACCATTTATTATACCTTTCTCTATCAGGTGATCACCTGCTCTATCCCAAAACACAAGATCACAAAAATAGAAACCCAGCAAACTTTGTTCCAGCTTCCTACCAAATGCTGTGATGTTTGGATCCACACTTGGGCCGAGGGAACAAAACGGCAGAAGGTCCTAAATCTTTATCTTCCGGAGGTGCTGGAGCTTTTATCCAGCGATGAATTCTTCCACACCCACGTTATTCAAATCGAGCAGGAAAAAAAGAAGAAAAAACGATAAAACAGCGTCCTGAAAATATCAGAACGCTGTTTTTTTAACGCTGCACTTTGCCGGAGCCGTCGCCGCCGGCCAAAGCTTTTACTTCTTCCGCCGATTCCATGCTGCCGTCCCCCTCGATCGAGTGTTTCAGCACCCCGGAAGCAACGGCGAATTCGATCGCCTCCTGCGCCGGGTATCCATTCATGATCGCATAAATGATCCCTGCGCTGAAAGCGTCACCGCTTCCTACCCGGTCTACCATGTGGATCAAATGGTTGCGGGAGTGGACAAAGCCTGTCCCGTCATCATAGGCCGCGCCAAAATAGTTGTCATCCCCTGATACCGAACCCCGCAGGCTCAGTACGATCTTATCGAGCTGCGGCCATGTTTTACGAAGCTGAACGCACAGACTTTGGCAACCGCTGTAATCCACGTTTGGCTCCTTGATCTCAGCACTCGCCGCTTCCATGCCAAACAGGCTTTTCACCTGCTCCTGGTTGGCGATCAGCACGTCTACATAAGGCATCAGGCTTTTCATCATCTCACCGGCCTCTTCCAGAGTCCACAGGTTTTTCCGGTAGTTGAGGTCGCAGCTTACTGTGATGTCCTTTTTCTTTGCGGCGGCACAGGCATCTTTACAGATCTGCGCGGCGTTTTTTCCCAAAGCCGGCGTAATCCCGGAAAAGTGGAACCATTCACAGCCGTCAAACACTGCATCCCAGTCAAATTCCTGTGGTTCGGCCAGCGCAAATGCAGAATTTGCCCGGTCATAAACCACCTTTGACGGCCGCTGGGCCGCACCCGTTTCCAAAAAATAAATCCCAAGGCGCGCTCCGCCCCGTATAATCCGGGAGGTGTCCACCCCATTTTTACGCAATTCATTGACTGCGGCCTGCCCGATCTCATGCTGGGGGATTTTACTGACAAAGCCGGCGTCCATCCCAAAATTGGAAAGGCCCACCGCAACGTTTGCTTCTCCTCCGCCATACACAACATCAAATTCCCCGGCCTGCACAAAACGCCGGTGCCCCTTTGGGGAAAGGCGAAGCATAATTTCGCCCAAAGCCATGATCCTAGCCATTCTCGTATTCCTCCGTTTAATCGTCTTTATCCGCTAAATGAACAGCAAACCCGCCGATCTCTTCCTTGCAGTAAATCAGCTTCATTTTGCCCTTTTGGTCGTATTCCAAGCTGTCATAATTGAACTCGATGCCTTTGGATTCCAGATAGGCGACGGCACGGCTCACATCATTGCAGGAAATCGCAATGTGTCCATGGGTTCCCCGTCCGCAGCCGCTCATCACCTCTACCAGATCCCCTGCAAAAACAGAGCGGGGATTTGGCAGCACCGGCTGCTGGAGCAACCCGCCAAATAAGGAAGCGGTCTTCATGGCGTCCTCAGTGTCCTTCGCATTGACCCCAACATGTTTTATTTTGAAATCCAGCATCGTATGCACCGCTTCTCTTGTCAGGCGAGCAATCTCGTCATACCGTTCTTCTTTCAGCAGCGTCTCATTGACCATCCAGCTCCCGCCGCAGGCTAAAATTTTCGGAAAGGCAAGATATTCGTTCAAATTCTTGGCATTGATCCCACCGGTTGGCATGAATTTTATGTTTCCATAAGGCGCGGACATTGCCTTGATCATTGCAAGCCCTCCCGCCGCTTCGGCCGGGAAGAACTTGACCGCCTCAAGCCCCAGCTCGATCGCCTGTTCCACGTCGCTTGGATTCGCACAGCCTGGCGTTATCGGAATTCCCCGCTCCACACAATATCTGACGACCTTGGGGTTCAATCCCGGGCTGACAATAAACCGCGCCCCAGCTTCTACCGCTTCATCCACCTGCGCCGTAGTCAGTACTGTGCCCGCACCCACCAGCATCTGCGGCAGTTCTTTGCTGATACGCCGGATCGCTTCCGCAGCCGCTTTGGTGCGGAACGTCACTTCCGCGCAGGGGAGCCCCCCTTCACAAAGCGCTTTCCCCAGCGGGACTGCCTGGTCCGCATTCTCTATTTTAATGACGGGTACGATCCCGATCCTTGAAATTTTCTGTAACACTTCATTCATGTTGTTCTTTCTCCTTACTCCATATAGCCGCCCTTCATCGGCGAAACGGCATGCTGTGAAAAGATTTTCAGCACGCCTGATTGGTATTTCTCCGGTTTTGGCTGCCAGTTTTTCCGGCGTTCCCGTAAAATTTCTTCCATTTCATCTTCTGTTTTTTTCTCCCCGTTCGCCCCTATCACGGCAAGCTTTCGGGCAGGGATGTCAATTTCGATCAGATCGCCCTCTTCTACCAACGCGATCGGGCCGCCTACCGCCGCTTCCGGGGAAATATGCCCGATCGCCGGCCCTTTGGAAGCGCCGGAAAAACGCCCGTCTGTCAGCAGGGCAATACTGGCGCTGAGCTGTTCGTCAGAAGAGATCGCCTCCGTGGTGTAAAACATCTCCGGCATCCCGCTGCCTTTTGGCCCCTCATAACGGATAAACACTGCATCCCCCGGTTGGATGCGGTGATGCAAAATCGCGTCGATCGCATCTTCTTCACAGTCAAACGGCCTTGCCTTGAGCACAGCCCTGTGCATCGCCTTTGGCACTGCGGAATGCTTTACTACCGCCCCCTCCGGCGCAAGGTTCCCCTTTAAGACCGCAATCGTCCCGTTTGTCCCGATCGGTTTTTCATAGGAGCGGATCACATCATGGCGGGATAGCCCGGTCTTTTTCAGATATTCATCACATTTTTCATAAAAGCCGTTCTTTTTCAGATCTTCCAGATTTTCACCCAATGTTTTTCCGGTCACCGTCATGGCATCCAAATGCAGGCGGCTCTTGATTTCCTCCATAATGGCAGGCACCCCGCCCGCATAGTAGAAATACTCAGCCGGCCATTTTCCCGCCGGACGAATGTCCAGCAGGTAATGTGCGTCCGCATGGATCCGGTCAAAGGTCTTTTCGTCAATCTGAAGCCCAAATTCGTGCGCCGCGGCAGGAAGATGCAGCAGGGAGTTCGTGGAGCCGGAAATCGCAGCATGCACCATGATCGCATTTTCAAAGGAATCCATGGTCACCATATCCCGCGGCTTCAGTCCCATTTTTGCCAGTGCGACCGCCTGTTTTCCAGCCTTCTCCGCAAAATCCTTCAGGTCTTGGCAGGTGGCGGGCATCAGCGCGCTTCCCGGCAGCATCAAGCCCAATGCCTCCGCCATGATCTGCATGGTGGAAGCGGTGCCCATAAAAGAACACGCCCCACAGGACGGACAGGCGTGGTGTTTATACCAGGTCAGCTGTTCCTCGGTAATCTCTCCACGCTGGCACATCGCGCTGTAAGCGCCGATCTGCTCCAAGGTCAAAAGGTCGGGACCCGCTTCCATCACCCCGCCGGTAATGATGATCGAGGGAATATTGATCCGCCCGATCGCCATCAGGTGAGCAGGCACCGCCTTATCACAGCTGGATATAAATACCCCTGCGTCAAACGGAGTCGCATTCGCATGGATTTCGATCAAATTCGCAATGGTGTCGCGGGAGGCAAGGGAATAGTTGATCCCGTCATGTCCTTGCGCCATCCCATCGCAGATGTCCGTAGCGAAATAACGTGCGGCTTTCCCGCCAGCCTGCGCTACGCCTTCCGCAGCACGGTTGGCAAATTCATATAAATGGGCGCTTCCCGGGTGGCTGTCCCCAAAAGTGCTCTCCACAATGATCTGCGGTTTTTCCAGATCCTCCGCGCTCCATCCCATACCGATCCTAAGCGGATCCATTTCCGGCGCGATTTTCCGAATCTCTTGGCTAATCATACTATCCTGTTCCTTTCTGTCTGGCCGATTCCAATCGTTTAGTTTTATTATAGCATTCTGAGCAAATAATTCAATTTGTTTTTTCTTCTTTTCCGTTTTTTTGCCTGTCCCAAAGCCTTTAAATTATGCTATAATACAAAAAAGGAGTGATCTCTATGGGAAAGATACCATCATTATCAGAAGCACAGGCATTGCTGGAGCAGTATAACAAGGAGCCCTTCCACTTGCAGCACGCCAAGATCGTTTCCGGGGTCATGGGATATTTTGCAAAGGAATACGACCCAGACCGGACAGAGTTTTGGGAGGTTGTCGGCCTGCTCCACGACCTAGATTTTGAAGCATATCCCCAGCAGCACTGTTTGAAAGAACAGGAAATTATGAAAGAACTGGGATATGACGAAACGTTGATCCACGCTGTAGCCAGCCATGGCTGGGGGCTGACCGTGGACATAAAACCTGAATTGTTTCTGGAAAAGGTCCTGTATGCGACCGATGAGCTGACCGGATTGATCGGTGCAGTCGCAATCATGCGCCCCTCTAAAAGCGTTCAGGATCTGGAACTAAAATCTGTGAAGAAAAAATTTAAAAACGAGAGGTTTGCAGCGGGCTGCTCTCGGGAAGTGATCCAAAAAGGGGCCGAACTGCTCGGCTGGGAACTGGATGAACTGATAGAACGGACGATCCTTGCCATGAGAACGATAGAGGGCTGTTGACGAACCTTATAAAACGCGGTATAATACAGCTATAATGTGCACGGACACGAAAAAAAGAAAGAAGGTTTTTCCTATGAAAATCTATCAGGTTACCGATCCGCAGTTTCAAAAATACGGAACTGTCCTAAAGGATTACGATTTCACCGAACTATGTAAGGCGATGATGGAAACCCCGCTTCCGGACGATGTTGCCTATGTTCCGTCTGTTCCCGAGCTGGAAGCATGCAAGGTGTTTGAGGACCTCACCGTAAAAGGATACGGGGAACTTCCGATCCAAATTGGCTACTGCAACGGTCACAACCACCTGCTTAACGCGGTAGAATACCACCGTTCTTCCGAAATGGATATTGCGGCGACCGATCTGATCCTTTTGCTGGGCTGCCAGCAGGACATTCGCGACGATCTTACCTATGATACCGCCAACATTGAGGCGTTTCTGCTTCCTGCCGGCGTTGGGGTAGAGCTTTATGCGACCACCCTGCACTACGCGCCATGCAGTGTTGACGGAAAAGGCTTCCGCTGCGTAGTCGTTCTTCCGAAAGGGACCAATACTGATTTGGAACAAAACCACGCCAACGGGGAAGACAAATTGATCACCGCTAAAAACAAATGGCTGATTGGCCATAAAGAAGGCGGTTTTTCAGGCAATGAATTCATTGGCTTAGTGGGCGAAAATATCTCTGTGGAATAAAAGGACACAAAAAAGGCTTTGTCTATGACAAAGCCTTTTTATTTATTCTTCCAACTCTTCCAGTTCTTTCATCCACAGCGCAGCCGAAGCGTCGCTTGGCATCCGCCAGTCGCCGCGCGGGGACAAGGTGACCGACCCCACCTTAACGCCGTCCGGCAGGCAGGAGCGTTTAAACTGCTGAGAAAAAAATCTGCGGTAAAACACCTGCAGCCACTTTAAGATCGTTTCGCGGGAATAGGTGTGCTGGAACGCGTATTCCGCTAAATAGAACACCTTTTTGGGATGAAATCCGAAGCGCAGAATGTAGTATAAAAAGAAATCATGCAGTTCATATGGCCCTACAATGTCCTCTGTCTTTTGGGAAATTTCCCCGTCTACCGCCGGGAGCAGCTCCGGGCTGACCGGGGTATCCAAAATATCATACAGCACATCGTGGATCGTTTGGCTTGAAGTATCGTCCGCATAATACGCTACCAGATGCCGCACCAAGGTCTTGGGGATCGACGCATTCACTCCGTACATAGACATGTGGTCCCCATTATAGGTCGCCCAGCCCAACGCAAGTTCGGATAAGTCGCCCGTCCCGATCACCAACCCGTTTTTCTGGTTCGCTACATCCATCAGTACCTGGGTGCGTTCCCTCGCCTGAGAATTTTCATAGGTTACGTCATGCTGCTCCTCATCCTGCCCGATGTCCCTAAAATGCTGGGATACCGCTTCCCCGATCGGGATCTCTTCAAAGGATACGCCCAATGCCTCTGCCAAAAGCTGCGCATTGGAACGGGTGCGGGAGGTGGTGCCAAAGCACGGCATGGTGACCGCTAAAATATCCTTCCGGGAACGGTGCAGGGAATCCATCGCCATGACGGCAACCAGCAAAGCCAGTGTGGAATCCAGCCCGCCCGAAAGCCCGACCACTACAGTCCGGGCATTGGTATGCACCAGACGTTTGCGCAGGCCCGCCGCTTGCAGGGTAAGGATCTCCTTGCAGCGCACCCGTCGTTCCCCTGCTTCATAAGGAATGAAAGGGCGCGGAGAAACAAACCTGGTCAGTTCAGTGCTTCGACACGGGAAATCAAAGGTCACAAACTCATAGCCTGCATCCTGATGGACGAAGGTATTCATCCGGCGGCGTTCCTCCGCCAGACGCATAATATCAATCTCGCTGACGATCAAATCGTTGCTGAACAGATCGCTTTCTTCCAGCAAAACCCCGTTTTCCGCGATCAGGTCATGCCCGGCAAACACCATATCCGTGGTGGATTCCCCTTCTCCGGCATCGGCATACAGGTATCCGCACACCAGCCGTGCAGACTGCCCTGTTACCAGATCCCTGCGGTAGGCACTTTTCCCCACCGTTTCATCGCTGGCCGAAAGGTTCGCAATGATAGTAGCCCCTGCCTGCGCATGCGAAACAGACGGTGGGTTCGCTACCCAAAGGTCCTCGCAAATCTCAAACCCAACGGTAAATTCCGAAAAACGGGAGTAAGAAAACAACAGCTTTGTCCCAAACGGATAGCTTTTTCCCCCGATTTCAATGGTAGTATTCTCGGCCGGGGCAGGCGTAAAATGGCGCTGTTCATAAAACTCGCTGTAATTGGGCAGGTTCGTTTTCGGCACCGCTCCCAAAATCCTTCCATTGCAGAAAACCACCGCACAGTTATACAGCTTCTGATGATTGATCAGCGGCGCGCCCACCGCTACCAGCATATCGTGCCCGGCCGTTGCTTTACGGATCTCCTCCAGCGCGGTAAACACCCCGTGCAGCAAGGTATTCTGCAAAAACAGGTCCCCGCAGGTGTAGCCTGTCAGGCAAAGCTCCGGAAGCACCAGCAATTTAGCCTGTGCGTCCCGGGCGCGCACGATCGTTTTCAAGATTTGGGCGGCATTGTATTCACAATCCGCCACGCGGATCGACGGGGTTGCGGCCGCCACCTTAATAAACCCATATTTCATGATGATTCTCCTTTAGCTGTTTGCATCCAAATCACTATAATATACTATACATGACCCGTCCTGAACTTTCAAGACTTTCCGGCTTTTTTAAAAGCCTGCTTTTATCAGTCTGCTCTATATCCTCGAAATACAAGCTGTTATTTTTTTTGATTTGTGCTATAATAAATTATCATAGACAAGGAGGGAACGTCATGGAGTTGTTTTCCAAACAGACGCTGGACTTTTTATTTGAAAACCGTTTCAATGATAGTCGTATATGGTTTGAAGAACATAAAAATACTTATCAGGAAACGGTATTCGCTCCTCTGCACGATTTGTCAGAGGCCTTGGCCCCTACTGTGCTTCAGATCGACCCTAAGCTGACAACTGCTCCGCGGGTGGACAAGACCATTTGCAGGATTAGACGGGATACCCGTTTTTCCCATGATAAGTCCCTTTACCGCGACAATATGTGGATCATCTTTAAACGCGGAAAAATGCATGGCACCGAGGTGCCGGGCATCTATTTTGAAATCTCTCAGCATGGGTTTGAATACGGCTGCGGGTTTTATCACGCTTCGCCGGCTTACATGAATCTTCTCCGGGAAAAAATCATCGGCGGTGACCGGGATTTCCAAAAGGCGCAGAAAGCGCTGGCCGCGCACCCTGCCTTTCAGATCGTGGGAGAACGCTATAAACGCCCCCGTTTTTCCGAATATCCGGAGCCGCTTCGCCAATGGCTGGAGCAAAGGGAAATCAGCGTGATCGCTCAAAGTAAAGACTTCCCTCTGCTTTTTTCGGACCGGCTCGCTGGATTTTTGCAGGCAGAGTTAAAGCGCCTTGCCCCAGTCTATCAGTTCTTCCTGAAAGTTGCACAGGAATATAACGCTGCATCCATCAAATAAAAAACCGGAAAGGGGAAAAATCCCTTTCCGGTTTTTTATTTGAGAAATAGATTATTTCCCTAATACTTCTTTTACTTTTTTTGCAATATGCGGTGCAGTCAGACCAAACAGGTCGATCAATTCGGTTGCCGGACCAGATTTTCCAAACTCGTCATTTACGCCGATTTTATAGACTGGAACCGGATTTTCAGCAATCGCGCCGATAACAGCGTCGCCAAGGCCACCGATGACTGAATGCTCTTCCACAGTTACGATCTTTCCGGTTTCCGCCGCAGCTTTCGCAACCAGCTCGGCGTCGATCGGTTTAATGGTGTGGATGTTGATGACCCGCGCGTCGATCCCCTCAGCTGCCAGATCTTCCGCCGCTTGTAAGCTTTCGCTGACAGTCAGGCCGGAAGCAACAATGGTAATATCTTTTCCGTCGCGCAAAGTAACGCCTTTGCCCAGCTCAAATCGATAATCCGGACGATCGTTGATCACCGGAACAGCCAGACGTCCAAAACGCAGGTAAACCGGGCCGTCATGCTCTAAGGCGGCGCGGACAGCAGCTTTTGCTTCCACATCATCGGACGGATTGATCACTACCATGCCCGGAATGGTTCTCATCAAAGCAATATCTTCGTTGCACTGGTGGGTCGCGCCGTCTTCCCCAACCGAGATCCCGGCATGGGTCGCGCCGATCTTAACGTTCAGGTGCGGATAGCCTACCGAGTTTCTTACCTGTTCAAAGGCGCGTCCTGCCGCAAACATGGCAAAGGAACTTGCGAACGGGATCATGCCAGCCGCCGCCATACCAGCAGCTACGCCGATCATGTCGCATTCCGCGATCCCACAGTCGATGTGGCGTTCCGGATATGCTTTCTTAAAGATCCCGGTTTTGGTCGCAGCCGCAAGGTCGGCGTCCAAAACGACCATATTCGGAAAATCAGGGAAGCATTCTACCAACGCGTTCCCGTAGCTGTCTCTTGTTGCGATCTTCTTTACATCTGCCATTATCTTAGCCCTCCAATCCTGCTGCAATCGCGTTTAAATCTGCCATTGCGATCTCGTATTGTTCCGCATTCGGAGCGGCCCCGTGCCAGCTTGCCTGGTTCTCCATAAAGGAAACGCCTTTTCCTTTGACAGTTTTCGCAATAATGGCAGTCGGCTTGCCTTTGGTTTCCCTTGCCTTAGAGAACGCGGCGGCTATTTCATCAAAATCGTGACCGTCGATGGTCAAAACCTCAAAGCCGAACGCTTTAAACTTTTCATCGATCGGATATGGAGACATCACGTCCGCAACGCTTCCGTCGATCTGCAGGCCGTTGTTGTCTACGATTACGACCAGATTATCCAGTTTGTTGTGCGCCGCAAACATCGCCGCTTCCCAAACCTGGCCTTCCTGGATCTCGCCGTCGCCCAGCAGGGTGTAAACGCGGTAATCCCTGCCCATCAGCTTGCCGGCCTTTGCCATCCCGCATGCGGCGGAGATCCCCTGTCCCAGCGAACCGCTGGACATATCAACACCCGGAATGTGCTTCATGTCCGGATGCCCCTGCAATCTTGCTCCGACCTTCCGCAGTGTTTTTAATTCTTCCACCGGGAAAAAGCCTCGATGTGCCAATGTGCTGTAATAGCCCGGCGCAACATGACCTTTGCTTAATACAAAACGGTCCCTGTTTTCTGCCTTTGGATTTTCAGGGTCAACATTCATCTCTACAAAGTACAAATATGTAAAAATGTCTGCCGCGGACAAAGAGCCGCCCGGATGCCCGGATTTTGCTTGGTACACTGCTTCGATCGCACCTTTACGGACTTCGTTGGCAGTTTTTTTCAGTTGTTTTACATCCATACTACACACCTACCTAATTACGAATTTTTACAGGAAAAGCCACTCCAGTTTTCCCCCTGCATTTCTGCTTGAATACATTGTTTATTGTACTGCAAACAGTCTAAAAAGTCAATGAAAACCCCTGCCTGCCGGAAAAAAGGGAGAGCCTTACGCTCTCCCTTTTTTCGGTATTTCCGACTTTCTGCTTTTTATAAAGAAGCGGTTCATCAGCCCGTAAAACAAACTGAACAGCAATACGCAAACCACGCTCAAAATCCCAATTACCCAGCCCATCTCTGCGGTAAAGGGGGCGATCTCGAACAGGGAGCGGAATACCGTCAGGCCAATCCCCATCCCAGTAATGACAAAGAGAAATAACGCCGTCCTGATCGGGGTAAACGGCACCGAGATCCGAAGCAGCAGCAAGATACCGGTCAGCGCGGTCAGCACGACCGCCACTGTGGACACCTGCTCATGAGTCAGGTCAAACCAGCCCTGGAACAAGTAGACCAGCCCGATATTGATAACGATCGTCAATGCGCCGGGAATTGCCCGGGAAATGATGTTCCAGAAGAACTTCCCGGTCACGCGGTCGTGGTTCGGCTCCAGCGCCAGAATAAAGGAGGGGATCCCAATGGTAAACGCCCCCACCAACGACATCTGGATCGGCTGGAACGGATAGCGCATATGAATCACTACCGTCAGCAGCCCCAGCAGGATGGAAAACAATGTTTTCACTAAAAACAAAGACGAGCTTCTCTGGATATTGTTGATGGTACGGCGTCCCTCCGCCACCACCTTAGGCATGGCGGAAAAGTCGTTTTCGATCAGTACAAGCTGCGCTACATTCCGTGCCGCATCGCTCCCCGCGGCCATGGCGACCGAGCAATCTGCTTCCTTTAAAGCCAAAACATCGTTGACCCCATCGCCGGTCATAGCGACCGTATGCCCGTGCTCCTTCATTGCCCGGATTAGCTTCTGCTTCTGCTGCGGGGTCACGCGCCCAAACACATGGCAGCGTTCCGCCGCCTCTTTCAATGCTTCATCCGTCTTTAACAGGGTAGCGTCCACAGCCTCCTGCGCGTCGGGAATCCCCGCCTGTCTGGCGATATTGGATACCGTAGTCACGCCGTCCCCGGAAATCACCTTCAGCCGCACGCCCTGCTCGGTGAAATAGCGGATCGTATCACTGGCTTCTTCCCTGATTTTATCCTGAATCAGCACCAACGCAACTGGTTCTGCCGCTCCAGCCATATCGCCGTCCTCGGTAAACCCGCCCGGCACATGGGCGACTGTCAGCACACGAAAGCACCCCGCGACCTGTTCTATCGTATCACGCACCAGAGAAAAACGGTCTTTTAGAATAAATTCACCGGCGCCCATCACATAACTTTCTCCGTTACCCAGCACGGCCCCAGACCATTTCTTTTCCGAGGAAAAATCAACAAATCGCGCTACCGGCAGGCTGTCTTCTTTTTGGTAATACTTTTGCAAGGCCTTAACGGTAGAATTTTCATCGTGCGATCCTTTGGCGATCGAGGCCAAAATGCGGGAAACCGATCCCTCATCCTGCCCGGGAAGCGGGATCACCCGTTCTACCTCCATCTCATCGCAGGTAATAGTCCCGGTTTTATCCAGACACAGTACGTCGACCCGTGCCAGCGTTTCAATACAGTATAAATGCTGGACCAAAACCTTGTTTTGCGAAAGCCGGATCACCGATACCGCCAGCACCGTACTGGTCAAAAGGATCAGCCCCTCAGGAATCATGCCGATCAGCGCGGCGACGGTATTCACGATCGCACTAGAAGCGGTTGCCCCCTCGGCGGTGTACTGGTTCCAGAACAGAATCGCGCCTAACGGGAAAATAATGATAGAAACAAACTGAATGATCCGGTTAAAGGTGGTCATCATCTCTGATTTCACCTGCTTGATATACTTGGCGCTGCTATTGATCTGGGAAGCATAGTTATCTTTCCCAACATGGATGACACGGGCAATGCATTCGCCGCCTGTGATAAAACTGCCGGACATCAAGGTGTCCCCCACCCGTTTCCGGATCAGGTCGGATTCTCCGGTCAGTAGGCTTTCATTGACCATACATTCCCCGGATACCACCTCCGCATCAGAAGGGATCTGCGCACCGCGCCCCAACCGAATGATGTCATCCAAAACAATGTCTTCTATAGGAAGTTCCACAAACTCACGGCCGCGCAGTACTTCCGTTCGCTCTAACACCACAATAGAAAGCCGGTCCACCGCCCGTTTCGAGCGGATCTCCTGAATGATCCCAATCAGGGTGTTGCAGATGATGACTCCCATAAACAGCATGTTTTTATAGGAACCGACGACCAGCAGTACAGCCGCTAGCATAAAATTGATCAGGTTAAAAAGGGAGAAGATATTCTCCACTAAGATCCGTTTGATTGATTTTGTCTTTACATCAACGTTGACATTTATCTGTCCTGCGGCCACCCTTTGGGCTACTTCCTGTTCAGTCAGCCCCTGTCCGTTCCACTCCATAGCTTCCGATCTCCTTTGAACCAGCTATTCCTTTTCTGGAATACTTCAACGAACAGTATAACATATCCCCTGTGGGGATTCAACTAAGGAAATCAGAAGAAAATCTTAAGATAACCATAATTTTAGTTTTTCCGGCCTATGACGACGCAAGGAAAAAGAGACAGGTCACCCCGCCTCTTTTTCCTTTTGCGCGAGCATCTCAAAATAGGCTTGATTGTACTGATAGATGTCAGATTCCGGGTGGATCGTACCCGAAAGATCATGGTAAAAACGCGCTACGGTGTGATTCCCCAAACGGTCATAACACACACAAAGCTGGACAGCCGGAATAAATCCATAGCAGTCCGGCAAAACAAAAGCCCCACTTTGGTCGTCCCTTGGGGTGGAAAGCGCGTGCTCATACCAGTAAATTGCCTGTTCATACCGGCTTTCCTGAAAAAAGCGCCAACCGATGTCACAGCATGTTTCCGCGCGCGGAAGGCTATAGGCAAAGCTGTGGAACAGCCAGTATAATGCCTGTTCATTGCTTTTACTGCAATTTGCCAATATCCGGCAGGCCTCTATTTTATTTTCTGTCCAACCGTCCGGGTTTTCCAAAAACTGCTCTAGCTGCCGGGCTGCCTTTTGATATTCCCGGTTATCATAAAGCTCTCGTCCATAGTAAAATTCCTCCCTCGGGGAAAAAGGCACCCCCTGGCTGCGCTTATGTTCAAAAATCTTCAGGTTGCGCGTCGGATCGCCGGGTGATGTTTTGGCATGGGTCACTGCAATATCAGAATACACAATCTCCCCAAACGGGGCGACCGCCTCATGAATAAAGCCATGCCATCTGGGATTTTTTTCACGCTTTAGCAGTCGTTCCCGGTAGTAACACAAATTGTCCTCCATCCCTGTGCGGTATTTCATCATCACGCAGTCAACCTCTTCGGAAAGCGTTTCTTTCAGGACTATCAATGCTTTCCGGTCCTCTGGTGTCAAAATATCGTCTGCGTCCAGCCACATGCAATATTCCATCTTGGCCTTGGAAAAAGAAAAGTTGCGCGCTGCTGAAAAATCTTCTGTCCAGATGAACGGGTATACCTGTGCTGTATAATTTTTCGCAATCTCTACTGTGCGGTCCGTGCTTCCGGTATCCACGATAATAACTTCGTCAAAGACCCCAGCCACGGTGTTTAAACACCGTGGTAGGTTTTCCTCTTCATTTTTTACGATCATACACAAACTAATGGTAATCATAATTCCTCCCGCCCTGTCTTGCAGACATCACGGCAAATCATACGCTGCGATACTGGTATTGGAGAAGGTAACTGTATTGGAATTGCTCACCAAGGTGATCACTGTCCCTGCAGTTACCCGTACCAGCGCCGCACCGGAAAGCGTGGTGCTGCCTCCAGAGGTCACAATATCCCCGATCGTTAATGTACCCGGGATCTGCGTTCCGTTTTCATTCAACTGCACACTGACTCGCAGCGGGACGCTAGCTCCTGTCGCCGGCGCCGCATTGGTAGTAAACGTAATGTGATATAGGCCGCCTTCCGCAAAGGTGATCGCCCCTGTATTAGCTGTATGGGTAATCGCGGTCCCCTCTGTAAGCTGGTTGTCACTGAATACCAAAGGATCCCCAACTGCCGTTGGAGTCTGGGCGGCTTCATTCGTTGCGTACAAAGCATTTGGCGTTGGAAGTGTACCGGTAGCACCGGTCGCTCCTGTTGGGCCTGCTGGGCCGGTAACGCCCGTTGCTCCCGTTGCTCCCGTCGGGCCTGCTGGGCCGGTAACGCCTGTGGCCCCCGTTGCTCCTGTCGGGCCTGTCGGACCGGTAACGCCTGTGATTCCCGTTGCTCCCGTCGGGCCTGTCGGACCGGTAACGCCTGTGAGTCCCGTTGCTCCTGTTGGACCTGTCGGACCGGTAACGCCTGTGAGTCCCGTTGCTCCTGTTGGACCTGTCGGGCCTGCTGGGCCTGCTGGGCCACCCGCTGGGCCTGTGGCTCCGGTAGTTCCAGTTGCTCCAGTGGGACCCGTAGCTCCTGTCACACCAGTGACTCCAGTGGCACCCCGGGGAATGATGAAATTCAGTGTCGGACAGCAAGGATTTCCTGTATTTACAACTCCCGCTGCAGTCCCTGGCTCCCCGGTCACAGTAGTGCCGATCCGAATCGGCGTACACGAGGGCGGGCAACTTGACTGGCAGGATTGTTCGCATGATCTATCATCAGAAGAAAAGACCATTGTTCATACCTCCTAATTGTATTGTCGTGATACGACATTACATTCTATCCTTTTTTTCTGTATTTCGTGATTCTTTCTCGTTTCTGCACACAAAAAGACCGGGCGGGATTTCCGTCCGGTCTTTTTGATTTGTTATTCTTTCCATGGGTTAATGATAAATTTTCCTGTTCGCCGCAGTTCTGCACTGGATAACACCTCTTCCAGCCCAGACAACCCCCGAATTTCTGAAACCATAGAACTTACATCTATTTTTTTAGAGTTGATCAGATCCAAAGCACGCTGTTGTGTGTATGGGTTAATAAAGGAAGCTTTTAACACGACCTCCTTTTGGAAAATCTCAAACGGCTTGATCGACACCTCGTCGTCCGGTTTTGTCAAACCGAACATCATAACGACAGAGTATTTTCCCGCTAAATCAATCGCCTGACGAATCGTCTGCTTTAAGCCTGCACATTCAATCACAACGTTGATCCGGTCAATATTCTCCTCCTTTAAAACTGCTTTGACGTCTTGGCTTATTGGATCGATACAAAGATCCGCACCTAACTTCTTGCCCAATTCCCGTTTTCCTTCAACTGGTTCCAGCAAAATAACCCGGTAGGCACCAGCCAAACGCGCTAGCTGTACCATCAGTAAGCCAATCATACCGCCGCCGATCACCATAACTGTTGAAGACGGGGTGATTTCACATAAATCTATCCCATGCAGGCAGCAGGCGACAGGTTCAGTCATGGCACCTTCCTCAAAGGTAGTGCTGTCCGTCAAATGATATACCTGTGATTCGTTGACCGAGCAATATTGTGCGAAACCGCCTTCTACAATCGTTCCAATACCAATCATATTTTCGCAGAAATGGCCGATCCCGCTTCTACAGTAATAGCACTTCCCGCACAGCTGGTTGGGGTCTACACAAACCCGATCGCCTATTTTTACTTCGGTAACCGCATCCCCCACGGCTTCTACAATCCCGGAAAATTCATGTCCCAAAACGGTTGGCGGATTTGTATCTGCCGCACCTTTATCTCCCTCATAAATGTGGACATCTGTCCCGCAAACTCCGCAGGCCATTACTTTAATCAAAACATCATTTGCCCCTACTTTGGGAAGTTTTCGTTCTTCTAGCCGCAGATCATGTTTTCCATAAAAAACCGCACTTTTCACCTTATAAATCCCCTTTACACCCGGCAACCGCCCTTATTTTTCTTTTAGTATAAGAGATTTACTATAAAAAATCAAGTAGAATTTATCAATCATTACAGGATCGAACAGTCCAAAGAACTGCTGCGCACGACAAAACTGAAAATTTATCAGATCGCAGAGCAGACAGGATTTCTGTAAGGGTTTCCGCACGGAAACCCTCATTCATTGAACAAAAAGGAAAAAAGACGACTACTGCAAAAGAACAAATACTCGTTACACTCGCATTGTTCCGACAGCCGCTGCCGTTCGGACAACTGTTGAAACACAGGGCAGGCTTTCCGTACCAGGCAAAAGAAAGTAAAAAAAGAAGCAGAGATTTTTCTCTGCTTCTTTTTTTGGCTCCCCCTGTCTGGCTCGAACAGACGACCCTGCGGTTAACAGCCGCATGCTCTACCGACTGAGCTAAGGAGGAATAAACGACAAAAACACCTTTTCAGGTGTTCCTATCGTGACGGCGTCTATCTATTTTCCCAGGCCGTCGCCAGCCAAGTATTTTCGACGCAAGTGAGCTTAA
>NZ_FYDD01000003.1 GCF_900186585.1 Massiliimalia timonensis | reverse complement strand
ACGTTCAGCTAGCGAGTACTAATCGGTCGAGGGCTTGACCTCAAATTATGCGAGGCTCAAGTGATGAATGCTACTTTTTCTCAGATTCATAATTATTCGGTTTTGAGGATACCATTTCCTCTGAAAATGTATACCTACCTTGGTAGGGACCTGTGCACCACTAGCTCAATTGGTTAGAGCAACTGACTCTTAATCAGTAGGTTCAGGGTTCGATTCCCTGGTGGTGTACCATATAGACGGTGTTGATGGCGGTGAGGATCCACCTGTACCCATACCGAACACAGAAGTTAAGCTCACTTGCGTCGAAAATACTTGGCTGGCGACGGCCTGGGAAAATAGATAGACGCCGTCACAAATCCCATCAAAAAACTAGCAACTGTGCTAGTTTTTTGCTATGGGCCTTTAGCTCAGTTGGTCAGAGCAACCGGCTCATAACCGGTCGGTCCCGGGTTCGAATCCCTGAAGGCCCACCAAAAATGAAGCGCCGGTGCGTTATAGGGGTATAGCTCAGTTGGTAGAGCAGCGGTCTCCAAAACCGCGTGCCGAGGGTTCGAATCCTTCTGCCCCTGCCATTTGGCCCGTTAGCTCAGCTGGTTAGAGCGCTAGCCTGTCACGCTAGAGGTCGTCGGTTCGATCCCGATACGGGTCGCCATTTGCTGCTATGGCTCAGTAGGCAGAGCACGTCCTTGGTAAGGACGAGGTCACCAGTTCGAATCTGGTTAGCAGCTCCATACTGGGTGCCACGTCAACGCTTTGGCACGAAGTCCCCTTCGATTATCGGAGGGGACTTTTTTATTGCAGATCAAATCTTAAATAAAAGGGCTTACGATTTTTTGCATCGTAAGCCCTTTTATTTAAGTGATATTTCCGTTCTAACCATTGCTGGAGTTTTTTGGAAATTTATTTTGATTCAGAAATTTGTATGATTTCTCATGAAATGTAGTGCGGTAATTCAGTAAAGAAGCAAAAAAGTTTTGTGAAAATTGTTTCATGAAAAATGATAAAATTATTTCAGTTTTGTTTCACAACTTAATTTTTTTGTATTTAGTCAAAATATATAAATTTTATATTTTTATTAAGTGATTTTTAATATTTTATTGATTATTGATGATGAATACGCTATATTTATTTTATTAAATCAATTCAAAGATATGATTATTTGAAAGTGATTCTTGAAAGAATATGAAAATGTATTTTTAAAAATTTAGAGAATATCATAGATTTTGAATTGAAAAATTAGCTGTATGCACAGGAAACGTACACCTTTTCGTTCTAAAAAAAAATACCGTTGAAACACCTTTTTTAAGGTGTTTTTTTATGCCTTTTTAACGTTTTTTTCCGGAACGAAAAGGTGTGGATTATGGAGGTGACAGGATACAAACTGATTCAGACGAAAACACAGTGGGACAAGGTAATGAAAAAAGGAGATTTTACGATGAAACGATTGATTTGTGCATTATTATCTGTATTAATGGTCGGTTCTCTGGCTGCTTGTGGAAGTTCAGATGACAAGTCTGGTTCAGAAGGTGGCGGGCAAACAGGAGAAACCAAAACGTTTAACTGGCTGACTGTTCGTAATGAAGACAGCCCGGCAAGAAAGGCACAGGAAAGTTCCATTAAAGAGTATATTGAAAAAGAAGGCGCGAATGTAGAAGTAAAATATGAGGTGATTACTGACCGTCCTTCTTATTATCAGAAAGTAAAAATTTTAGCTTCCAGCAACGAACTGCCGCACTTGTTTGACGCAGAAGGCGATACCCTGACTCAGGAAATCGCAGAAACCGGCGTTTTGATGGAGGTTGACGATATCTATAAGGATCTGGATTATGACCGGATGCTGAATATTGGTTTGAATTACGGCCGGCTGGATAACGGCAAAAACTACTGCCTGGCTTGGGAAAACAATCTGGAATATTTCTGGTATCACAAGGATCTGTTTGAGCAGGCTGGAGTTACCAAAACACCGGAAACCTTTGACGAACTGATGGAGGTTTGCCAGACGTTAAAGGATGCGGACATTACACCGATCGCGGTGTGGGGGAATGAAGCGTGGCCGCTTTTGAGATGGATGGCATTTATCCCGTTCCGTTTGCAGGGAAATGATTATATTGAATCCTTAAAGGTGGGCGACGCGAAGATGAGCGACCCAGTTGGGATCCAGGCGGCTGAGTTCTTCCAGGAAATGGCGGAAAATTACTTTATGCCTGGCTGGTCCACGGCAAGTGCCAGTGATGCGCGGGAAGCTTTCTTTAATGGTAGCACTGCGATTTTCTATATCGGTTCTTGGGAAGTGCCAAACTTTACAGGGGAAGACCGTGAGCTGAAAGACGACTATGCTTATTTCTATATGCCGACAGTAGACGGCGCTATCAATGGTCAGACCGATATGTGGTCTCATGCTGGAACTGGTACTGCTGTCACTAAAAAAGCATACGAAGATCAGGACTTTAAAGATATGCTGAAGTATTTGCTCAACGCATATCCAGAAAAAGCATTCTATGATGAAAACCTGTATCCGGCCATGACATTTGACACTACACTGGGAGAAATGTCTGAATTTGATAAAGCATTTTTGGCTGACAGTGAGGCATTGACCTCTTATGGTTACTGCTGGGATGTCCGCATGGATGCCGCTACTACCGAAGTTGTGACCAAGGAGATCGTAAACTTGGGAATGGGCGCCATTACCCCAGAACAGTTTGCAGAAAAAGTAGACGCTGCAGTTGCAGAGAACGCACCGAAATATTTTAATAAGTAATACCCAGACCATCTCAACCACAATAAACCCTTTATTGTGGTTGAGATGTCAATATGGGCAGTTGCCCTGTTAGTACGGGCAGTCAGGGGGTATCATATGAGGCTACATAAAAAATCAGAACCATTTTTGTTTTTACTTTTACCAATGGTAGTTTATATTGCTGTTGTCTCCATTCCCATCATCTTTTCTGTTTATTACAGCTTTATGGATTGGAATGGAATCTCGGATATGACTTTTGTAGGTTTTCGGAACTACGCTAAAATGTTCCAGGATGAAAACCTGTGGATCTGTATGATCAACAACTTGAAATATACTGTGATCAATGTGGTTTATCAGGTCGGGATCGGGTTGTTGATGGCTATTTTGGTAGAAAGGATCTCTAAGGGAAACAATTTGATCCGGGTACTGTTTTTTACTCCGGTCATTGTTTCCAGCATGGCAATGAGTCAGACTTTCAAAAAACTTTTGGGCATCAATCCAGACGGTGTTATGAACGCACTGCTGGAGGCTGTTGGCTTGGGTGACCACAAAGTTGCATTTTTAGCAAGTATGGAAATTACTTTATACGTTGTCGCGATTGTGGAGGCGTATAAATTCAGTGGATTATATTTGGTGGTGTTCCATTCCGCGTTTACCTCTGTGGATACTGAAGTACTGGAAGCCGCCAGAATCGACGGGGCGAATGGTTTTCAGGTATATACCCGGATCAAGCTTCCGTTGATCAAAGGAATTATTATCAGCAGCGTTATTTTAGTCATCAATGGTACCTTAAAAGCCTTTGAAGTGCCGTTTATTTTGACAAACGGCGGCCCCGGCTACACCAGCGAGCTTGCGGCTACCTATATGTATAAGATGTCCTTTAACAATATGGATTATGGATATGGAAGTGCTTTAAGCATCTTGATCGTCTTTGAATGCGTTGTGATTATCGGCATTATTATGAAGCTGACACAGCGTGCAGAAAAAGGAGGGAAGAAATAAATGAATTGGAAAAGGGCTGTAAGAAAGATCCCAGTTTATTTATTGGTGCTGTTGGTTTTGGTGGTACAAGTATACCCGATTTTTTGGGTTATCATGTCCAGCTTTAAAACCAATGACAGTATGATTCAAAATCCTCCGTATTCTTTCCCGAAGGAATTTACATTTGACAACTACATGCAGCTGGCTGACAGTTTGTTTGGAAAGTACTTCACCAACACAATTATCGTTGCGATCTTCACTTTGATCGGGATCGTGGTGTTGGGCGCACTGGCGGCATACCCTCTTTCCAAGATGGACTTTAAAGGCAGAAAGCTGATTCGGAATATTTTTATGCTGGGAATGATGGTGCCAGTTTTTGTATCTCTGATCCCGATGTTCCGTGTGTATAATACGTTGGGACTAAGAAATACCCACCTTTCCCTGATTTTGCCGCAGATCGGCTTTGCGATCCCGATGGCAATGTATCTCTGCATTGGATTTTTGGAGTATGTCCCTAACTCTTTGATCGAGTCGGGATATATTGACGGAGCAGGCACTTTCCGGATCTTCTTCCAGATCGTACTGCCCCTGATGCGTAACACCTTAGTTACCATTGCGACTTTTAACTTTGTTTTCGTATGGAATGAATATATCTTTGCAAATACCTTTATCAGTGATGCGGAGATGAAGACGATCCCGCTTGGGTTGAATGACTTTGTGGGTCAATACGGGCAGGTCGACTGGGGAGGCAGCTTCGCGGCTATTTCAGCGACGATCCTGCCGACATTGGTTGTTTTCTTTATCCTGAATAAACAGGTGATGAATGGGATGACTGCGGGCGCGATCAAGGCGTAACCAACGACAGGAGGAACGGTAAATGAGCAACATGTATTCTAATAAATGGTATGACGATAAGGCTGTCGAGGCCAAATTTCTGCTTGGCGGGATCGGCACGGGAAATTTCTCTGTCGGCATCCGTGGTCAACTTTGCGACTGGGAACTGTGGGAAGACGAGGCGGTTGGCAGACGGATCCCATACACCTTTTTTGCACTCCGTACGGAGCAAGAGGATGGTTCTGTTAAGGTAAAGGTGATGGAATCAAAGAAAAAACCGCCTTATGAGCGTTCCCACGGATTTGACCCGTGGGACAATCTGGGGATCCCAAGATTTGAGCATTCCCGTATGTGCGGGGAGGTGAGCCAGGTTGTAGTGGAACTGACCGACAGCGCCATGCCGGTGGACGTTACCATGACGGGCTTTACACCGTTTATCCCCTTAAATGAGGATGATTCCGGGATCCCTGCGGCAATTTTAAGATACCGGGTACACAATAAAACAGGGCAAACAGTCAAAACTAGTGTTGTTGGCTCCCTTGCCAATGTGGTAGGCTTTGCAGGTTACAAGCGGTTTGCAGATCCTAAAATTGAAGGGGAAGCATGGAACGAGCAGCGGCAGAAAGAAGGATATCAGGGGATCTATATGTCCAATCACTTTGCAGAGGACGATCTGCGGTTTGGAAGTATGTCTTTGGTCACCACCTCAAAAGAACACGTCACTGTAAAGCCGGAATGGCTGATTGGTGGATGGTGGGACGGCGCGCATGATTTCTGGGCGGAATTTGAGGAGACCGGACAAATGCATCCCGGCTCTTCCGAGCCCGAGAGCACCAGTGCGATCGCCGAAGCGCGGGAATGGAAGATCGGTTCCCTATGCGCGGATTTTGAACTAAAAGCAGGGGAAGAAAAGGAAATTGAATTTGTGATTTCCTGGTATTTCCCAAACCGCCGGGCATATTGGCCGGGACACATGTTCCCGAAGCCGGAAAAGGAAAAGACCGTGCGGCATTATTATTCCACCCTGTTTTCCGACGCATGGGATGTATCGGAGAAGCTGTTGAAAAAATTGCCGTTGCTGGAAAAACAATCAGAACAGTTCCGCAAAGCGTTGTATGAAACCACGATACCGGCTGAAATGCTGGACGCCATGGCGGCGAACCTAACGGTTTTGCGCAGCCACACCTGTTTCCGTTTGGAGGATGGTTCTTTTCTGGGTTGGGAGGGCTGTTTTGACGACGCTGGCTGCTGCGAGGGAAACTGTACCCATGTCTGGAATTATCAGCAGGCGTTGGCTTTCCTGTTCCCGAATCTGGAGCGGAATATGCGCTGGAACAATTTCCTGCTGGAAACAGATGAGGAGGGCAGGATGTATTACCGCGGGAACAGGATATTTGGCTTTGATTATTATGATGCCATCCCGCCGGCGGCAGATGGACAGACTGGAACGATCGTTCAGCTCTACCGGGATTGGAAGCTGTCCGGGGACGATGAATTTTTGAAACAGATGTGGCCAAAAGCCTCTTTGGCGCTTGACTATGCATTTACTTGCTGGGATACGGATGGGGATTTTGTCTTTGACGGGGAACAGCATAATACCTATGACATTGAGTTCTACGGTATGACCTCGATGACAAATTCTGTGTTTTATGCCGCATTAAAAGCCGCGGAAGAAATGGCGGCCTATCTAAACGATGAGGCACATGAGAAAAAATACCGGGAAGCCCGCCTAAAAGGCAGCGAGCGGATGGACCGGATGCTGTATAACGGGGAGTACTATATCCAGAAAAACGATCAAAAAGGGAAGTACCAGTATTATGACGGCTGTCTGTCCGATCAGGTGTTTGGTCAGGAATTGGCGCATATCTGCGGGCTTGGGTACATCCTGCCGCAGGAGCATGTAAAAAGCGCGGTTTATTCTGTTTATAAGTATAATTTCCGTGAAAAGATGGGTGAACATATCAACGTCCAAAGATGCTATGCCATGGATGATGAAAGCGGGCTGATCTTATGCACCTGGCCGCACAGCAAAAAGCCAAGGATCCCGTTTGTTTACAGCGACGAAGTCTGGACCGGGATCGAATACCAGATGGCGGCTCATCTGATTTATGAGGGATATTTTGAAGAAGCGCTGAAGATTGTCAGCGCTGTGCGCAGCCGGTATGACGGCGTGCGCAGAAACCCGTGGAATGAAGTAGAGTGCGGCAACCATTATGTCCGCTCTATGGCAAGCTGGGGGCTTTTGCTAGCCGCTTCGGGCTATGGCTTTGACTTGACAAAAGGAAAAGTGTCTTTTGCACCGAAAATTTCTCAGGATCATTTCTCCTGCTTCTTCAGCACAGGAAAACACTGGGGCGTATACCGCCAAACGATCGATCCAGAAACCAACCAGCTTGAATCCCGGATAGAAGTACTGTACGGGGATCAAAATGACCTAGAACTTCAACAATAGAAAAGACGGTGAATACAATGAGCAAGCGTGTATTAGTGTTTGGAAGCTATGTAACAGACCTTTCCAGCCGCATCCAGTCCTTTCCCAAACCCGGACAGACGGTAAAGGGCAGGGAATTTCGCCTGGGACCGGGCGGGAAAGGCTCTAACCAGGCGGTAGCGGCCAACCGGGCTGGTGCGGATGTTACCTTTGTCACCAAACTGGGAGATGACCTGCTGGGAAACCAGACCCTTGATTTTTATGGCAAGGAGGGACTGGATACCCAGAATATCCTGATTGAAAAAGGCGGGCAGACCGGTTCCGCCCTCATCATGGTAGACGAAAGCACCGCACAGAACCGGATCGTGGTAGTAGGCGGCGCCTGCGAGCAGGTAACTGATCAGGATGTGGAAAAAATATCCGGACTTTTGGATCAGACGGATATTTTCCTGACACAGTTGGAAACCAATATCGAGCCGGTATATAAACTGCTGGAAACGGCTAAGAAGAAAGGCCTTCTTACTGTGCTGAACCCAGCCCCGGCGCAGGTGATCGACAAGGAATATATGAAATCGGTGGACATCATCATTCCCAATGAAACCGAGGCGGAATTTTTAACTGGGGTCACAGTGGTGGATTACGATACCGCTAAACAGGCGGCGCAGGCACTGTTTGATCAGGGCGTCAAAGGCGTGGTCATCACTTTGGGAAAACGGGGGGCCTATGCAGCCTACCAAGGGGAAGAAAAGCTGGTTTCAGCAGTAGACTGCGGTTCTGCGGTAGATACGACCGGCGCTGGGGATGCCTTTATCGGCGGCATGGTAGCAGCGCTGGCAGATGGAAAAGGTTTTTTTGACGCGGTAAACTATGGCAGCGTGACGGCGGGGATTGCAGTAACTAGAAAAGGCACGGCGCCCGCTATGCCTTATAAACAGGAGATCAGCCGGTATTATCAGATATAGGTGAAATTGGGAAGAGAGGATAGGTAGTGTGGGCAGTACGATCAGGGACGTAGCGTTAAAAGCTCAGGTATCTCCTGCTACAGTGTCTAGGGTGTTGAACGGAAACAGTTATGTTAAGGAAGAAACACGCAAAAAGGTGCAGGAGGTGATGCAAGAGCTTCAGTATATTCCAAGCATTGCAGGACGGAAAACGGCAGGCGGAGGGAGCAGGAAACTGGGGATGATCGTTCCCGATATCTGCAACCCGTTTTTCTCCGAGGTGTTTTATGCAAGCAGTTTAGCAGCGGAAGAGCACGGGTACCAACTTCTGTTATACCATTCTAATGAAAGCATCACTTCCGAATCGTTGGCGATCCAGAACCTGCTTTCCGATCAGGTGGAGGGGCTTCTGATCACCCCGGTTGCAGATGACAACGAGGTGAATGTCCCCCTGCTGCATCTGGTGCAGGAAAAGGGGATCCCAATCGTTTTTATTGACCGTGAGATGAAAACGATCACCTGCGACGGGATCTTTATTGACAATGTTCGCGGTTCCTACGAGGCGACAGCCCTGCTGTTAAACCAAGGGCATCGCAGGATCGCGACCATTGCAGGCCCGGTCAACACGATCCCGGGGCGGGAGCGTCTGGAGGGCTTTACAAAAGCTATGACGGACTATGGCTGCGAGATTCCGGAAGGATACATCCAATACGGGGATTTTAAGAGTAAAAGCAGCTATCAAAGCACCAACCATCTGCTGGATCTACCTGTCCCTCCCACTGCGATTTTTACCTGTAACAACTTGGCGACAGTAGGCTGCTTAAAAGCGCTGCTTTCCAGAAGCAAGGAGATCCCCAAGGATATTTCTGTCGTAGGATTTGACGAAGTGGACCTATTGGACACACTGGGATTTCATATCACAGTAGTTGCCCGCGCCACCAGCGAGATGGGGCGGGTAGCGATTCAGCAGGTGGTATCCCGGATCGCCAACCCGGCCGAAAGCGTGATCCATCAGCGAATCGTATTACAGCCGCATTTAAAATGTTGCGGATCTGAACGATTCGGAGTAAAATAAAATTATCCCTCTGATCAAGTGTAAGAAAGGAAACGGTTTGTTATGAAAACAGAAGAGATCTATCAGCATATCGACCATACGCTGTTAAAGCCGACATGCACCTGGAACGATATTCAGGCTTTGTGCGAGGAGGCGGTGACATATCACACGGCTTCTGTATGCATCCCTCCCAGCTATGTAAAGCAGGTTTCCCAAAAATATGGAAAACAGCTGAAGGTGTGTACAGTCATCGGTTTTCCTTTAGGCTACCACACCACGCAGGTAAAGGTCTGCGAAACAAATGTTGCTTTAGAGGACGGCGCTGACGAAATTGATATGGTGATCAATCTGACTGACGTAAAAAATCAGGAGTTTCAGAAAATCACTGACGAGATCCGTGCTTTAAAAGATTGTGTGAAGGATAAAGTGCTTAAGGTGATCATTGAGACCTGTTACCTGAGCGAGGAAGAAAAGATAGCGCTTTGTCACTGTGTAACAGAAGGCGGCGCTGATTACATCAAAACCTCGACAGGCTTTGGGACCGGCGGAGCTACCATAGAGGATGTGGAACTGTTTAAACAGCACATCGGTCCTAAGGTGAAGATCAAAGCCGCCGGCGGCGTAAAAACAGCGGCGGACTTAGAAATGTTTTTAAACGCGGGCTGCGACAGGATCGGGACTAGCTCCGCGGTGAAAATTTTGGCAGAACAGGCAGACATCGGCGATAATTATTGATTGGAATGTCGTAAAAAAGGAAGAAGTTAAACTAAATTTAGTTTAACTTCTTCCTTTTTATTGCAAATTTTTATGATTTGGTTTATGATACATCCTTTTAAAGGAATTTTCCTGATCGTTCTCAAGCTGTGATACTTTTCAAGAAAAAGGAAAAGCTAGTAACAATCATATGATGGAGGTGCATAATGGATTTAAAAGGATCAAATAATTTTTCATTTTTTGAAAAATATTTAAGGAAGGAAGAAAAAAGCCAGGCTACCATTGCAAAATATCTTCGGGATATTCGGTGTTTTGCACATTTTTTGTCCGGACAAAGCATCAGTAAAGAGAATACGATCGCCTACAAAGAATACCTGTGCGGAAAGTATGCTCCCGCCAGTGTGAACTCAATGCTGGTAGCGCTTAACGGATATCTGCGTTTTTTAAAAAAATCGGAATGCTGTGTGAAGCTTTTGAAAGTGCAGAGGCAGATCTTTCTGGAAAAGGAAAAAGAACTGACAAAAGCGGAATACCTGCGCTTACTGCACGCAGCAAAGGACAGACGGCTGTCCTTTGTTTTGCAAACGATCTGCGGTACGGGAATACGGGTCAGCGAGTTAAGATATATCACGGCAGAGGCGGTTCAAAAAGGACGGGCTGTGGTATCCTGCAAAAATAAAACACGGGTTATTTTTATCCCCGTGCTGTTGCAAAAGATCTTACAAAAATATATGAAGAAAAATAAAATCCGGTCCGGTTCCATTTTTGTCAGCAGAAATGGTAGACCGTTGGACCGCAGCAATATTTGGAAAGAGATGAAAGCCCTGTGCGGCAAAGCGCATGTCTGCGCCACGAAAGTGTTTCCGCACAATTTAAGGCATTTGTTTGCGCGTACCTTTTATGCAGTAGAACGTGATATCGTCCGTCTGGCAGACCTTTTGGGACACAGCAGCATCAATACGACCCGGATCTATACCATGGAAACAGGGGAACAGCACTTAAATCGGCTGGACCGCATGAAACTGGTAATCTCCACATAATGTTGATTATGTGGTATTTTATTTCTAATCCTTGGAAATAAAACTGGTTTTTTACATCATAATGTTGATTATGTGGTATCTATACCGTCCCCCTTTCTAGTAATGTATTTATCATAGCATAAAAAAATAATATCTTCAATACATATTCTGTCGATGATCTCATAAATATTTAAAATAGGACATAAAAAATAAAGCCGGAGCTCTTATTTTTGTCTCCAGCTTTTTTATTGTGTCGATTTTTATTTTTTATTTTGAAAAACCTCTAGGATCATTCGTAAAGCATGTTTTTTAGAAAAACAATTTAGGCTAAAAACCACATAATCAACATTATGTGGTACTCGTTTCAAGCCTTTCGATAAGCTGGCTTTACACTGCATTTCAGGGATCAGGCTTCTGATCTATCGAATGATTGTTTGGAGGTGTAATATTTTGAAACGAATTTATAAGCTGCTTATTTCCATTTCTATTTCAATGATGATTTTATCGCTCAGTATTCCTGCTGTAGGCGCGGAATCGCCTGTTAGGAAACAGGTGGCAACTTTTGCGGAGCTTCAGTCAGAAATTGCATCGGCCGGGGAAACGCCTACCGTTTTAGAGATCACTTCGGATTTTTCTATTACAGAAACAGTAAAGATCGGGCCGTTACAGGACATTACTTTGACCGATAACGGAGCGGCGAGAAAAATTTCTGTGGATACAAAACAAGTAACTGACACATTTCATGGGGCATTTAAAATCGCGGAAACCGGGAAACTGACTATCAAAACCAGTAAACCCAAAGAAGACAGCCTTTTGGTATTTGACGGGACAAATGCAAAATGCGCATGGACAAGCAACAATGATTATCAGGATTCCAACGGGGATTTCATTTCCTGCCAAGGGGAACTGGTAATTTCCGGCGGAACTGTGCAAAATTTTTCCTGTGATGAGGCGTGGAGTGGTATCATAACGATTGGCGGTCCAAAGGCTTCCTTTGCAATGTATGGCGGAAAGATTACTAACAATATTTTTTCCAATCAATTTGGTGGGGTTATCCGAATCGGATTTGGCGCTGAATTTGTGCTAGAGAACGGTTCCATAACGGATAATGATGTTAATCCTTCAGGTTGGGATAGCCCGGTGGGAGGACAGGTGCATAATGCCGCTGTTTATATAGAAGCTAAAGGAGGAGATTCCCATTTTGTGATGAACGGCGGCTTGATTTCCAAAAATCACGGTTATTTTGGTGGTGTTTTTATAGGGGAACCTGCCTACCCAGACTTTACTTCCATTGCTACCATGGAGATGAACGGTGGAACAATTTCCGATAACATTGCGGAAATGTACGGTGGCGGGGTCATGGTATGCGGCCAGGCTGATTTCACCTTAAACGGCGGGGGCATTTCAGGCAACCAGGCGTTGATCGGCGGCGGGATCGCGGTTTATGACCTGTATGTTTCCATGGGAATGGGGCAGGATTTTGAACAATGGCAGAAGTTTTTTCCAGGAAAATTTACCATGTACGGCGGAACAGTGACTAAAAATAAAGCGGTTCGCGACATAGAGAAAGAGGTAGACGGTGGATGCGGCGGCGGGATCTACATCGCCTCAAACAAGTCTGTCATATACGGGGGAAATATCACGGAAAATACTGCACAGCGGCAGGGCGGCGGTGTTTATGTTGGCTCTGTCCCGTATGTTCTGCACATGTATGACGCGTTGATCACCCAAAATACAGCGACGATCCTGGGCGGCGGGCTATGGTTTTGTCCCACGGGGGATGCAGCCAACACAGTGACCAACGGGGGCGCTATTTTTGAAAACTATGCTATTGCCAATGACCCGGCTGTTGGCGCTGCGGGAGATGACTTTGTAGCTGTTCCGCAGGAAAACAAAAATCATGCCATCACCCTGGCAGAACGGATGCTGGGCGGCGGAGAAGTGCAGTGGTACCGGGATGGCGGTGTTAAACCAACAGACCCGGTCAGCGGGAATGTGCTGGGGCTTCCGGATGAAACGCCGCGGTATGATCCCAAGGAGCCTGGAGAAAGGATCACCGGCATTAAGGAAAATAAAGAAGGGATCGCGCTCAAAGCAGAAGTTACGGACGCAGCCAAACAGCTTGCGAAAAGCAAAGCCAAGCTGAAGATTACTGGGAACACTGCGCCTAGAGGCGGCGGGGTAGGCTCTAACGGCGGGATCGTGATCGGCACACCGGAAGATGAATGGACCCTCAAAGTAACAAAAGTATGGGAAGAGATAGCGCCAGCAGACCGCAAACCGGTCACGATCCGCATGAAGATCGGAGATTACCAGTTGGATGCGGTCGAATTAAATGAAAAAAACAACTGGACAGGAACATTTAACCAGCTTCCTAACCCGGATTCACTTGGCGACCTACAGATCTCTGTGGTGGAGGAAGGGAACGAATACGAGGCATCTTACAGTGTGATACAAAAAGATGAAGCAAATAAGCTGCTAGCTGTTACCGTGACAAACCGCCCTGCAAAACCGCAGACGGGTGGATTGTCGGTCAGCAAAACCGTATCCGGCGCAGGCGCTGACCCTAAACAGGCTTTTCAGTTCCAAGTTACCTTAAATGATACCTCTGTCAATGGTATTTACGGAGAAATGGAATTTCAAAACGGGGTCGCAGAGTTTTCTTTAAAACATGGGGAAACGATAACTGCATTAGGCCTGCCAGCCGGGTTGTCCTATGAGGTGACAGAGCACGGATACGAAGGGTATACGGTAACCTCTGAGCATGCCGATGGGATGATACCGGTAGATTCGACGGCCGAGGTGGTCTTTAAAAATCATAAAGATAAGGCTCCGGTCTCTGAACCGGATGATCCTAGTTCAGAAACGACTGATCCAGAAAAATCCAGCCCGGACAAGACAACAGTCCCTAAGACCGGAGATTTGGATATTCGGTGGTTTATCTTCCTGCTGACAGTAGGTTCAGGGATCGTACTGCTTGTCACGCTAAAACTACGAAAAGAAACACGAAAGCAATAACAAAAAAGCGTCCATGATTTTCATGGACGCTTTTTCTATCAGGATACCATCCCTAAATATTCTTCCAGGCAAATCCCCTGGGACATGATCTTTCTGGCGTTTTCCACCCCGACATACCGGTAATGCCAAGGTTCATGGATAATGCCGGTGATGTCGCTTTTCCCGTCAGGATACCGGACAATAAACCCATAATCCTGACAGTGAGCGTAAAGCCATTCGATCTCCGGGCGGGACATCATGCTGTCATCCAGATTTTGGTACCCGTCCGCCACAATATCTACAGCAAGGCCGGTATGGTGCTCGCTGGCGCCGGGCAGGGCGACCGAGGTTTTTGCTTTGTTGTACGCCTGTTCCTGAGTATCTCCCTGCTCCCGGTAACGCTGGACGCGGTTGTTAAACAGGTCGACCTGTTTGTCATAGCTGCGGTAGGCAGAGCAGACGACCAGATGATACCCCAGCTGTTCAGCGTCATTTAGCATCCTCTCCAGCGGTTCATAAATCCGCTCATCCACAGAAAGCCCATTGGGAAGCTCTTTGGTTTTGATGCTGTCAATGTATTCTGCTTCCAATGGGTGGCGGTCGTTCGCAAGGATCAGCTTCCAGTCGCTGATGTTGGGGGCAGGGGACGTGTCTTGTGAAGAACTTTCGGGCGGCTTCTCAGAACTTTCGGGCTGGCTACTGGAGCTGAGAAAGAAATAGCTGTTGCTTTCTGACACAGTGGAAGCATGCAGCCCTGTTTCCAGATCCGGGTTCAGCAGAACAGCGGACAGCAAAATAAAAAAGACGACTACGATCATCTCTAATAATATAAAGTGCACTTTCCTATTCATTAGCCCGAACCCTTTCCACATCCTTTTACTAATTCTATTATACCTTATTTACATGTCGAATTACCATGCTATTAAGTAAAAAAATTACTACAAATCATCTGGAAAGATGACAAAACAATCCCTTTATGTTACAATTATCGCAAGAAAGAAACAAAATGAAAACAGGAAATGAAGCAATGATGACAACGCCGATCTATGATTTTTTAAAAAAATTCCAGAATCAAGAGATGGTTCGGCTCTTTATGCCGGGGCACAAAGGGAACCATCCCTTTGACCCTGTGTTTGCCCGGATCAGCCAATATGACTTGACCGAGATCCAAGGCGCGGATGCTTTGTTTGAGGCAGCCGGGATCATCGGGGAATCTGAGGCAAATGCATCACGGATCTTTCACAGTAAGGCTACGTTGTACAGCACGCAGGGTTCGACGCTTGGGATACAGACAATGCTCTCCCTGCTGGCTTCGCGGGGGGACACTGTCATTGCCGGCAGGAATGCCCACATGGCGTTTTGTAACGCCTGTACCCTGCTGCGAATGAATATCCGCTGGATCTTGCCGGAAGCCTCCGACCCATACGGGGTACGTGGCACTGTGACGCCGGAGCAGGTGGAACAGGCGCTGAAAGCCCGCCCAAATGCCGCTGGAGTTTACCTGACCTCTCCTGATTATTTGGGTAATACCATTGACCTGAAACGGATCGCTGCTATCTGCCATCGTTACGGCGTACCCTTCTGCTGCGACCATGCCCACGGAGCCTATCTGATCAAAAGCCCCGAACCGGTGCATCCAATGCTTGCCGGTGCAGATATGTGCTGTGACAGTGCGCATAAAACGCTGCCGGTGCTGACCGGGGGAGCGTATCTCCACTTAGGGGAAAACTGTCCTTGGGAAAAGGAAGAGGCGAAGGAACATATGGCGATGTTTTCCTCTACCAGCCCCTCTTATCTGATCCTGGCCTCGTTGGACTTGTGCAACCGGTATTTAGAAGAACGCGGGAAGGCGGAATTTCGCATGCTTTTTTGCCGGGTAGGAGCCCTAAAGCAAAAATGGCGAGATAAGGGAATACATCTGCTGGATAATCCGGCCGATTTTTCCAAACTCACTTTGGATGCGGCCGCCTGCGGCTGGGACGGGGAAGAACTGGCCGAACACTTAAGAAAGTCCGGTATCGAATGCGAGTATGCAAACTCCTGTTATGTGGTGCTGATGGCCAGCCCGTTTTTATCTCAAACTGAGTGGGAGCTACTGGAACAGGCGATCATGAACCTGCCCCTGCGGCCTGCGAAACGCTGGGAAGCGCCGGCTTTTGTACTGCCGGAGCAGGTAATGCCGGCCTATGAAGCGGTGAAGCAACAATGGGAACGGGTCCCCTTGGAGCGGGCGGTGGGACGGGTCAGCGCCCAGACTATTGCAGCCTGTCCTCCGGGCGTGCCGGTAGCAGTCGCTGGGGAAAGGATTCATGAACAAATAAAAAATATTTATAAAAATAGTGGAAATTTCACCGTAAAAGTGATAAAATGATAGAAAAGAGAACCAATGGAGGTAACGGTTATGAAATTGATTTATGCGATTGTTAGTGACGACGACAGCACGGTAGTATCCAAACAGTTGACAAAGAGCGGCTTCTTTGCGACTAAGCTGGCAAGTACCGGCGGATTCTTGATGTCCGGAAACACCACCTTCATGATTTGCACAGACGACGACAAGGTGGAAGAAGCGATCGACGTGATTAAAACCAACAGCAAAAAGAGAAAGCAAATGGTTCCGTCCTCTGCGACCTATGGCCTGGGCTCTTACACGCCGTTCCCGGTTGAAGTGACAGTCGGCGGCGCTACCATTTTTGTGACCAACGTAGAAAGATTTGAAAAGATCTAAATGAGTGAATTGTTTTTCGGGAATGACGCCGCTAAGGTCATTTTAAAGAAAGCGGCTGGTTCTCAGGATCATCATCATGCCTATTTGCTCTATGGAGAGGACGGATTGGGAAAGAAAACCCTTGCCCGGCTGTTTGCTGAAGCGTTCCTCTGTACAGGAGAGGATAAGCCGTGCGGCAGATGTCCGGCCTGCAAAAAAATGGAGCATGGGACCCATCCGGATTTCCAGATGATCGTGGGAGAAAAGAAAAATTCGATCCACATTGATTCGGTGCGGAAGATCCGGCAGGACTGTGTTGTGAAACCGAACGATGGGTCTGTAAAGGTCTATTTGATCGCGAATATTCAGGATATGACAGAGGAGGCTTTCAACGCGTTTTTAAAAACGCTGGAGGAGCCCCCTCTTCATACTGTTTTTTTACTGACAGCGGCAAATCTGGATTTACTGCCAGAAACGATCGTATCCCGTGTGTTTCCAGTGCCGGTTTATCCCTTGCCGGACAGGCTGCTTTGCCGGGCGCTGAAAGAGCGTTTGCCCAAGCTTTCAGACGACGAGGCCGAGCGTGCGGCAGAACTTGCCGGCGGGAATCTGGGGAAAGCGATCGCCTGCGTCCAGTCAGAAGAATTTACACAGCGTTCCGGCTTGTTGGAACAGTTTGTGAAAGCCCTTTATGCAAAGCGGGAATATGATATGCTGAAGGTCTTGGCCGTATATGAAAAGGACCGGGAACAGCAGCGGCAGTTTTTGGGAGAGATCGTTTCCCTGCTGCGCAGAGCGCTGCTTGCAAAGACTGGGGGCGCCGTATATTCCGGGAAAGGGCTCCCGTTCGGACCACAAAGGCTGGTCAAACTGATCGCGCTGACCGAAGAGGTCAGGGGCAAGCTGTCGACCAACGCGAATGCGGGGATTTTATCTGCTTATTATTGTGCTGAGATATGGCAGATGATAGGATAGAAGAGTTAAGTTGGAGGAAAGAATGACCGAAGTTATTGGTGTTAGATTTAAGAGTGTTGGCAAAGTTTATTATTTTGCCCCCAAGGGAAATCAAGTAAAAAAGGGCGACCATGTCATCGTGGAAACTGCCCGTGGACTGGAATGCGGAGAGGTCGCTTTGGGGAACCGCCAGGTGGAGGATGGGAGCATTGTTTCTCCATTGAAGCCGGTAGTACGGATCGCCACAGAAAAGGATATGAAAGTGGTGGCAGACAACAAGCTCAAAGAGCAGAAAGCTTTTGAGGTTTGCTTAAGCAAGATCGAAAAGCACAAACTGAACATGAAGTTGGTAGAGGTGGAATACACCTTTGATAATAATAAGATCCTGTTTTACTTCACGGCCGACGGCCGGGTGGATTTCCGGGAACTGGTCAAGGATTTAGCTGGTGTTTTTAAAACAAGGATTGAATTGCGCCAGATCGGTGTACGCGATGAGTCCAAGATGCTGGGCGGCCTTGGGATTTGCGGACGGCCGTTTTGTTGTTCTACCTTTTTAGGGGAATTCCAGCCGGTGTCTATCAAGATGGCAAAGGAACAGGGGTTGTCATTAAGCCCGACAAAAATCTCAGGCACCTGCGGCAGATTGATGTGCTGTTTAAAATATGAGCAGAATGTTTATGACGAGCTGCTTTCTATTACGCCGAAGGTCGGCGCCTTGGTGAAAACGCCGGATGGACGGGGCAAGGTGCTGGAAACCAATGTTTTGACCGGGATGCTGAAAATCCGTTTGGATGATAAGCCGGATGCCGCGCCCAAGATGATCCACCGGGATGAAGTGACTCTGCTAAAGGATGCGCAGATCCGTTTGAATCGGGATGAGATCGCCGCCTTGAAAGCGTTAGAGGACAAATAACAGGATTTCCTGCAAAATTTTTGTAAAAAAAGATGATTTCTCTCAATTTTCTATTGAAAGATAAATGTGATTGTGCTACAATATGTGATAGAAGTTTAAGGAGGTGTAATGACCAATGGCATATGTTATTTCTGACGAATGCATCAGCTGTGGAGCTTGTGAAGCTGCTTGCCCAGTAAGCGCCATTTCTGCTGGTGACGACAAATATGTTATTGATGCTGACACTTGTATCGAATGTGGAGCTTGCGAAGGCGAATGTCCAGTAGGTGCGCCGCACGCTGAATAATTTCAGATACGTTTTAGGCATTTACATAACGTGAAAAAACACCTCGGTCACAACCGGGGTGTTTTTTTCAGTTGCATCTCGAACATGATCAAGGATCAGGAGGCAGATATGGGCAGGACGCAGATCGAAAATCCGGTGTATCAGCAGATCGCAGTAGATCTGGCTGGAAAGATAGCGGCTGGAAAATATCGGGAGCAGGAGCGGATTCGCGGGCGTTCGGTACTGGCGAGCTATTATAACGTTTCGCCGGAAACGATCCGAAAGGCTGTGGGAATCCTGGCGGATGTGGGGATCGTACAGATCCATCAGGGAGTCGGTGTAGAGGTGGTATCCGCACAGAAGGCAAGGGAATATCAGGAAAAATACAGCGCGATCAGCAATCTGAACAGTCTAAAAGCGGAACTGCTTTCCCTGTTAAAAGAACAGCAGGAGCAGGAAAAACGGCTGAAAAGCAAGATGAATGAACTAATTGATTGTACGGAACGCTTTCAAGACATGAATCCATTCACCCCATTTGAGATCCCGATCACAAAAGACACAAAATACCTAGGGAAAACGATCAGCGAGATTCACTTTTGGCAGAATACCTTGGCAACGATCATTGCGATCAAACGGGGGGATAGGTTGATCTTATCGCCGGGCTCTTATGCTGTGCTGAAGGAAAATGATATTCTGTATGTTGTAGCAACAGAAGAATCCTACAACCGGGTAAAAAGTTTTCTGAAAAAATGAGGAAAACCGGTTTACATTCATGCTTTAATATGTTAAACTTATACTGTTAAAAATAAATTTGCTGGCATTGGAGGAAGGAACACAATGAACCCAAAACTAAAGGAAATGAATGTTGAATTTTTATTTCAGGCGGTATTGGCATTGGAAAACATGGACGAGTGTTATAAATTCTTTGAGGACTTGTGTACAGTTCCGGAATTGAAAGCAATGGCGCAGAGGATCCACGTTGCAAAGATGTTGAGCGAGAACCGCGTTTACAGTGATATTGTGTCTGAAACAGGGGCAAGCACAGCAACGATCAGCCGTGTCAACCGTTCTTTGAACTATGGTTCTGATGGGTACAGTATCGTCTTTGACCGGATAAAGGATAAAAAATAAATGGAACAGGGCTATGGGCAGTTCGCGTATAGTTATGATGCGCTGACCCAAAATATTGATTACGAAAAACGAGGTCGTTTCTTTCATCAAATCATGCTGGAAGCCGGCAAACAAACAGGAATATTAGTTGATCTGGCGTGTGGGACAGGCTCTTTGAGTGAGTATTTCGCACGCCTTGGTTATGATGTCATTGGAACTGACGCTTCGGAAGAGATGCTTCAGATCGCACAGGAAAAGAAGCTGGAGACCGGCAGCAATGTGCTGTATCTTTGCCAGCGGATGCAGGAATTGGATCTGTTTGGCACGGTGGATATCGTTTTATGCGCGTTGGACAGCTTGAACCATATTACGGACAAGCAGGAGCTTCAAGGCGTTTTTGACCGGATCTCGCTATTTCTGAATGAGGATTCACTGTTGATTTTTGATGTCAATACAGTCTATAAGCACCAAAATATTTTGGGAAATCATACCTTTGTGTATGATTTGGATGACGTTTACTGTGTATGGCAGAATACCCTGCTGGAAGATAATACAGTAGCGATCACGCTGGATCTTTTTGAATATGATGAGGAACACGGCAGCTATGACCGGTATCAGGAACAGTTTGCGGAGCGCGCTTACTCTATGCAGGAGTTGGAGCAAATGCTGGATCTGGCAGATTTTGATGTGATTGCGGTTTATGGAGACGACGAGTTCCATCCGCCCGAAGAAACGACCCAGCGGATGGTTTATGTTTGCAGGAATCGTTTCTGCAAAAACCAGGCGGCAGTATAAAGGAGAAAAATATGGGAAAAATGGTAAGGACCCTTTCGGCAGATGGGTTCGTGATGGCTTGTGCCATAGATTCAACAGATATGATCGCGCAGATGGAACAGATCCACCAGCCCTCTGCGGTAGTGACTGCCGCGCTGGGAAGACTGAGCACAGCGGCTTCAATGATGGGATCAATGCTAAAAAATGAAAAGGATTCTGTTACCTTAAGATTAGATGGCCATGGGGCCACCGGGGTATTGATCGCTGTTTCAGACAGCAACGGCAACGTCAAATCCTATGTGTCGAACCCGATCGTGGAGATCCCGCTCAATGAATATGGAAAGCTTGACGTAAAGGGAGCGGTTGGAACGGACGGAACGTTAAGTGTGATCAAGGATATTGGTTTAAAAGAGCCGTATTCTGGGCAGGTGCCGATCGTATCCGGAGAGATCGCGGAGGATATTACCCAATACTATGCGGTTAGTGAGCAAACTCCTACTGTCTGCGGACTGGGGGTATTGGTAAACCCGGACCTGACTGTGAAGGCGGCCGGTGGATACCTGGTACAGCTTTTGCCGTTTGCGGATGAAGCCTGCATTGACGTGATCGAGAAAAACCTAAAAACTATGCCGCCGGTGTCTTCAATGTTTGCAGAGGGGCTGACCCCAGAAGAGGTCTGCAAAAAATTGTTGGCTGGGCTGGACCCTGAGGTTCTAGATGAGTTTTCACCTGCATATCAATGTGATTGTAACCGTGGCAGGGTGGAGCGTGCTTTGCTTAGCCTTGGGGCAAGGGAACTGGAAGTTATGAAAGCAGAACAGGAACAGGTGGAAGTAGGCTGCCATTTCTGCAACAAGAAATATTATTTTACGCAGAAGGATTTAGAAAAAATGATTCGTGAAGCAAAGAAATAATAAAAAAGGTGTTGACAAATCCGCCGGGACATAGTATAATATAATACGTCGCTGAGGGAATCAGCTTCCCCGGTGGGTTTTGCAGGTTTAGCTCATCTGGTAGAGCGCCACCTTGCCAAGGTGGAGGTAGCGAGTTCGAGCCTCGTAACCTGCTCCAAAAATTTTATAAGGCGCCATAGCCAAGTGGTAAGGCAGAGGACTGCAACTCCTTCACCCCCAGTTCAAATCTGGGTGGCGCCTCCAAAAGGAAAAATCCTACAAACTCTTTTACAATGCGAGTTTGTAGGATTTTTTATATATTTCAGGACGGTCGTTATTTGAGCTATAAATTGGTATCATTTATTTTAAACAATGAGTTTATGAACAGCTTGGGATCTAGCTGTCGAGTTAAAACAATTGCCACTGACCAAGCCAGGCGGTCCCTGAAAGGAGGCATACGACCTGTACGGAAGACAACATGGCTGGTTGTTAGAGATATCTATAAAAATTGATTTTTCGACAGAGTATTGACACAAAAAGAAATAAAAGGTAAAATATATAACGATTAGCGAAATATTACACCTTTTCATTCTATAAAAATAACTGTTAAAACACCCTAAAAAGGGTGTTTTTTTTATGTTTTTTTCTAGAACGAAAAGGTGTGCTTTTCTGAGCATGATCCGTTTACGGGATCTAATTAGAGAACGTTTTTCTTGTTCGGGAAGCGCGTTTTATCGTGTGGATGGAAAAAATAACCGTTGTAATAGCAAAGGGAGGATGGGATTTTCAGGACAAAATAGTGCTGGGAAGTTATCAATAGGAGTTTAAAGATACTTGAATCTGTCAAAATATATAGAGGATAGAATAATTTATTTTACTTGGAGGGACTTTTTTGAATATTCAAATAACAGTACCTTGTATACAAAAGGTAAATAGTACAGTGCAGGACAATGATCTGTTGTTCCCCGTTTATTATGGGAACGGCTGGGTTAACGTGCAGGCATGCCAACCTGTCAATACGAGTGACATTCCGATCGCGGAGCATTTTGAGAGATTCCATGAATTGACCGTATTATACTGGCTTTGGAAACATGCAGACGCTGGATCTGAATACTGCGGCTTTTTTCAGGCGGATCAGTTTTTAGCCTTGCGGGACAAACGGCCTTTTGATGAACGGGACAACGACACGATTTCCTGCATCCGGTACCCATTTTTGGATGAACGGGCACTGGACATGTTTGGGATTCATCAGGAAGATTTAGAAATGGAATTGCGGGATGTGGATGTGATTCTGCCGCATTCTGTCGATGTGACCCGCCTGGTTTTTCCCAGAAGCACATTGGTGGAAAATGTAGATTACGCGGAAACCCTTTCCGGTGAGATCGTAGATCCATACCGTTCAGAACGACTGACTTTTCAAAATGCAGAACAGTATTATGAAAAAAATCCCCTGCAGTTTAATATGGAGGATCTTGATCAATTAAAGAAGTTGCTTGCTGACGAGGCTCCAGAATATCTACCGGATTTAGAACAGTATCTTTCTGGGAAAATGGTGGTTCATCGTATCGGCTTTGTGATGAAACGGGAGCTGTTAGATGGGTATTGCGAATGGCTGTTTAACCTTTTAATGCGTCTGGACAGGATCATGGATCAGTCCCAATACGGTGAGTTTAGACTTCATTCATTGTCTGGATTTGCAGCACTGCTTACGGAACTTTATTTTTCCAAGAATCGGGATTCTTTAAAGATACAACGCAGGAAATTTGTGCATTTTGAGAATATAGAAGATGGGGAACGGTTGAAGCCAGCTTTTTCTGAAAATAATATTGCTTTAATGTTTGTATCCAGCAATATGTATCTGCCTTATTGTTCTGTGTTAGTGCAGTCGGTGATCGAACATGCTTCGGAAGAGAATAACTACGACATCATTATTTTGCAAAGTGAAGAAGTGACCGACTTTAATAAGCGGGTAATGACAGCAATGGTTTCAGAAAGGCCAAATATTTCGATTCGTTTTTATAATCCAAAACGTTATCTTTACACTTATAATCTTCAGGCAGCAAAGCTGTATACCGAAACCACAATTTACCGTATCAGTGCCCCGTACATTCTGGAAGATTATGACCGGGTAGTTGTCACAGACAGTGATTTGGTATTTGAACGGGATGCTGCAGAACTATTTCACACCCAGATGGGTAATAATCTGATCGCCGCGGTAATAGATGACTGTACGATCGGAAGGATGGCGGGGGCTTCCCCCGGCCGGCTGGAATATTATACCGACGACTTGAAATTGAAAGAGCCATACCGTTATATCAACACAGGAGTAATGGTATGGAACCTAAAGGAATTTCGCAGGACATACAGCGAATCCCAGACGATGGAATTCGCGAGCAGCCGCCGCTTTTTGATCCAGGAGCAGGATATTTTAAATATTATGGCAGAGGGTAGGATCGAATATTTAGACAGACGTTGGGATACTTATGTGTTCGGTGGGGATTATAACCGTGTATATGGTTTTACACCAAAAGAAATCCACGATGGATTGATGGAAGCCAGAAAGGAGCCCTATGTTGTGCATTATGTAGGGCGTTCGGTCGTAAAACCAAAGCCTTGGGAAAATCCATTGATGGACTTTTCGGAGTATTTTTGGAAATATGCGCGCAAATCACCGTATTATGAAGCGCTGTTGTATCTGATGATGAAAAAACATGATGATACGTTATTAAAGCGCGCCAGAGGGCTGGTAAAAAGGGAAATTAGCGCTGCAAATGCTAACAGTCAAAAAAAACAGGTAAGGCGAACCAGATGGTATGACAGGATTTTGCCGATTGGTTCTAGGCGGAGAGGGTTCCTAAAAAAGATTTATAGGAAATTTGTGAAAACAGGGAAATAATGATACGGAAAGGGACGACGGGAACATGAAAGTAGTAATTTTAGCGGGTGGTTACGGCACGCGGATCAGTGAGGAAAGTCATTTAAGACCAAAACCGATGATCGAGATAGGGGAACAGCCGATCTTATGGCATATCATGAAAATATATTCTTCCTACGGATTTCAAGATTTTATTATCTGTGCGGGATATAAACAGCATGTGATCAAAGAGTACTTCGCCAATTATTATCTTCACCGTTCCAATATTACTTTCAATTTTTCTGATTCCAACCATCAGATTATACACAGTCATGAAACAGAACCATGGAAAGTAACAGTTGTAGATACTGGCCTGAATACAATGACTGGAGGACGGATCAAACGGATCAAGGAGTATTTGGATGATGAACCGTTTATGCTGACTTATGGGGATGGCGTGAGTGATGTGGATATCGATCAGCTGCTGGAATTTCACCGGAAGAAGGGAAAACTGGCAACGCTAACAGCGATCCAGCCAAGTGGACGCTTCGGTGTGATTGAGATCGCAGAAGATTCCCTGATCCACAATTTTGCGGAGAAGAAAAAAGAGGATACTGGCTGGATCAACGGGGGATTTATGATATTGGAACCAAAAGTCCTGGATTATATTGCAGATGACAGCACTACCTTTGAACGAGAACCGCTGGAACGGCTTGCGAAAGAAGGACAGCTTTCCGCTTATATGCACAGCGGGATGTGGCAATGCATGGATACATTGCGTGATAAGCTTTACTTAGAAGAACTGTGGCAAAGCGGAAAAGCTCCGTGGAAAAAATGGTGAAGAAAAGAGGTTGGGTATGGATCTGTCGGAATTAAAAGGGAAACGGGTATTGGTAACGGGCCATACGGGATTTAAAGGGACCTGGATGTGCATGGTGCTGCAGAAATATGGGGCGGTAGTAGCTGGATATGCATTACAGCCGCCGACCACCCCAAGCTTATTTGAATTGACCGGAATGGAACGTGAGATTTACCACGTAGTAGGTGATGTGCGGGACCTAGAGCACCTGCATGCTGTATTTTCGGATTTTCAGCCTCAGATCGTGGTGCACATGGCTGCACAGCCGATTGTGCGGGAATCTTATATAGATCCGGTGGGCACTTATTCTACAAATGTTATGGGCACGGTGAATGTGTTAGAGGCAATTCGCCGTTGCCCATCTGTCGTGTCTGTTATAAACGTGACCACTGACAAGGTTTATCAGAATTTTGAATGGGAGTGGGGGTATCGTGAAACAGATGTCTTAAATGGATATGACCCCTATTCCAATTCAAAATCCTGTTCAGAGCTGGTGACAAGCAGTTATATCAACGCGTTTTTCCGGGAAAAGGGGCTGCCCGTATCTACCTGCCGCGCGGGAAATGTGATCGGCGGGGGGGATTTTGCCAAGGACCGCATCATCCCTGACTGCGTCCGTGCTATGGAAAACGGAACAGAGATTCTAGTCCGCAATCCTTATTCGATTCGTCCATACCAGCATGTTCTGGAACCAGTCTGCACCTATTTAGAGCTGGCGCTGCGGCAGCTTGAAAACCCGCAGCAGTATCAGGACAACTATAATATCGGACCGGATGACAGCGATTGTGTTTCGACTGGGGAACTGGTGAAAACATTTTGCGATCATTGGGGAACTGATGCAGTTTGGAAAACCCAGACAGAGGAAAATGCGCCGCATGAGGCCAACTTCCTAAAACTGGACTGTTCTAAGATCAAGCGGAAGCTGGGCTGGAACCCACGATGGGACTTTAACAAGGCAATTGAAAAGACGGTGGAATGGAGCAAAGTTTATTTGGCGCATTCCTCAGGCCCAGAGCTTGTACGGGTGATGGAGCAGCAGATCGGGGAATACCTTTCTCCAGAGCGAAAGGGCGTGTAAGTATGAAAAAAGCGATTGTTACAGGGGCAAACGGCTTTGTGGGAAGCGCTGTTGTCAGGGAACTACTGCGCCATGGTGTACAAGTGACAGCACTTGACCGAACAGGCTGCTGTGAAAATCTGCCGCGAAATGAATTACTGCGCTTTATTCCGTGCGAACTGTCAGAGATGGACAGTTTGAAAACAACACTTCCCAAAGGGGAACATGACATCTTTTATCATTTTGCGTGGGCTGGCTCTGCAGGGCCGCAGCGCACAGATTCTGCACTGCAGATGCAAAATGCGTTATGGACATTAGACGCTGTGAAAACAGCTTCTGCATTGGGCGTTAAACGCTTTGTAAGCGCAGGAAGTATTATGGAATACGAAACTACAGCTGCCACCTTTACCCAAGGAAGCCGCCCGGGAATGGGATACATTTATGGGGGTGGAAAGCTGATCGCCCATGTTATCTGCAAAGCGTCTGCGGCAGAAATAGGAATGGATCTGCTGTGGGCGCATATCACGAACGCTTACGGGCCAGGTGAACGGTCTTTGCGCTTTGTGAATACGACGATCAGAAAAATGATCGAACGCCAGCCTTTACAATTTACTTCCGGTACACAGAATTATGATTTTGTTTATATCGACGATGTGGCAAGGGCATTTTACCTAATAGGGGAGAATGGAAAGCCGTTTTGTGAGTATATGATCGGTAGTTCCCATGCCAGACCCTTACGGGAGTTTATTGAAGAAATGGGACAGGCTTTGGCGCCCCAGCAGGAGCTTGTTTTTGGAGATGTCCCGTTTACGGGCACAGACCTTCCGCTTTGTCAGTTTGACTGTTCCGTCACAGAGCAGGATACTGGGTTTAAGGCGGAAGTTTCTTTTGCGGAAGGAACCAAAAGAACCATGGACTGGATCATAGAAACGGAGTATCAAAAATGAAAAAATTTGCGTTTAGTCAAACTGAAATAGAGGGTCTGATCATTGTACAGCCGTTTGTTTCCGAAGATTTGCGGGGAAGCTTTGTAAAAGATTATTCCAAAGAGGTGTTCGAGGCAAATGGACTGGAACATGACTTAATGGAAGTATTCTACACATACTCTAAAAAGGGAGTTGTGCGCGCTTTGCATTTCCAACGCGTCAAACAACAGCCCAAATTAGTACGTTGTGTCAGCGGAAAGATTTATGATGTGGTCGTAGATCTTAGAAAAGATTCTCCGACCTTTAAAAAGTGGCTCAGTTTTACCTTGACCGGGGAAAATACCCAGGAATTATTGATTCCGAAAGGATGCGGGCATGGGTACTTAGTGTTGGAGGATTCCGTTGTTTCGTATAAATGCTCGGAAAAATTTTATGGGGAATACGACGATGGGATTCTTTGGAATGACCCGGATATTGGGGTGGATTGGCCGACGGAGAAAGTGGAAAAGGTCATTCTTTCGGAAAAAGACATGGCTCTGCAAAGTTTCCGCCAGTTTATGGACCAATACCAAGGGTTTTAAGATTATAACAAATTGAAGGGTTTTTTAAGATGGAGCATTACGATATTATCGTTGTTGGGACAGGTTTCTGCGGAGCCACGGTCGCAAACTTGATGGCACGTTCTGGGAAAAGGATGCTGATGTTAGAACGCCGCATGCATGTGGCAGGGAATATGTATGATGAAGCAGTAGAGGGAATACTCGTCCAGCGGTACGGGCCTCATACGTTTCATACTAACAATGACAAAGTTTTCCAGTTTGTTTCCCAGTTTGGCGAATGGGAGCCATATTATCTGCGCTGCCAGGCTGTGATGAATGGGAAGGCTACCCCGTCTCCCTTTAATTTTAAGACGATTGACGATTTTTACTCTCCAGAAGAAGCGGCACGTTTAAAGAAACGGATCGCACAGGTGTATCCGGGGGAAAGCCAGAAGACGATTTTGGAACTGTTGGAATCTCCCGACGAGTTAATCCGGGGATATGCGCAGTTCCTATTTAAAAATGACTATGAACCGTATACTTGTAAGCAGTGGGGGATTTCGCCGGCGGAGTTGGATATCAGTGTCCTACGGCGTGTCCCGGTATTATTTTCCTATCAGGAACGGTATTTTTCCGACAAGTATCAAATGATGCCTAAGCACGGTTTTACAAAGCTGTTCCGTTTGATGCTGGATCATGAGAACATTACAATAAAATTTGGTACAGATGCGCTGAAGTTTTTTTCTGTCCGGCCAGATGGAATTTATTTATCCGGAGAGAGGACCACAGTACCAATCGTTTACACGGGAGCTATCGACGAACTGTTCCAATTTTGTTATGGGGAGCTTCCCTATCGTTCTTTACGTTTTGAATACAAGACTTTGCCGATAAGAGATTATCAAGACGCACCGATTGTAGCATACCCGCAGGAAAAAGGGTATACCCGGATCACAGAATACACCAAACTTCCAGTTCAGGAAGGCTTAGCACGGACATTCATTGCAGTGGAATATCCCCTGCAGTATGACCCGAAACAGGGACATGAGCCATATTATCCTGTCCCATGCGACAGTTCGCATAAGACTTATCAGCAATACTTGGAACGGGCTAAGCGATACGCTAATTTACATTTATGCGGGCGCTTAGCTGATTATCGGTACTATAATATGGATCAGGCGATCGCACGCGCTTTGTTTGTGACAGAACAATTACTTGACGGGGGGCGTTCTAATCATGACTAGAATGATTTTAGAAAAGCTGAAAAAGATGTTTCCAAAGTCGGAGCGTATAAAACGACAGCTGATATATGCCAAACAAAATGAGTACCGAAGATTTGCCGAATCAGTTCCTACACAGGAAAATTGGATCGTATTTTCCTCCTTTGCAGGAGGAAGCTATTCCTGCAGTCCCAGAGCAATATATGAATACATGCTGCAAAGTGATGATTACCGGGATTTTGAATTTATTTGGATCCTAAAAAATATAGATGAATTTCAATTTTTGAAGAAAAACCCCCGCACACAAGTTGTTAAATACTACTCCAAGGAGTTTTGGAAAGTATATGCCAGAGCGAAGTACTGGGTAAACAATTATACAATGTCCGTTTATCTGTATCCGAAAAAGGATCAGGTATATATCCATACTTGGCACGGAAAGCCAATTAAAAAAATAGGCTGTGACGTAAACGGCAGTTTGACAGAATGGAATAATTACCGGGATATTTTGTTCCGGTATACAAATGACGTGAAAAAAATGTCTTTTCTGCTTTCCTGTTCTGATTTTTACAGCGATTGTATGAGAACGGCGTTTCGTTTTGACTTGGCGGGAAATCCTGACGTTTTAGTAAAGACAGGGTATCCGCGCAATGATTCTTTATTCAAGTTTACGCAGGCTGATGTTGACCGCCTGAAACAGAGGATGGGAATACCTGTTGGAAAAAAGGTGATCCTGTATACTCCTACATGGAGGCCGGAGCATTACATCAAATCAAAAGGATTTGAATATAATCAGAAATGCATTGATTTTACCAAGCTGAAGCGTGCATTGGGAGATGAATATGTCATTTTATTCCGGACGCACCACATGACGGTGGTAAAGGATGTCCCGGAAGGGGTTATCAACATGAGTGACTGGCCGGATGTGAATGAAGTCTTTATTGTAAGCGACCTGATGATAGGAGATTATTCCGGAACGGTTTATGATTTTGCGGTATTAAAACGACCAATGGTTTTTTACTTGTATGACCGGGAAAAATATGAAAAACTGCCAGGCGTTTATATGGATCTGGATGAACTGCCGGGCCCGATCGTGTACCATGAAGAGGAACTGGGAAAGGCAATTGTTGAAACGCTGGCCAATTTCCAATATGATGAAAAATACCGGCGTTTTAATCAGAAATATAATCCATTGGAAAGCATCGACTGTGCCAAACGGACAGTTGAACTGTGTATTCCGCCCAAGAGAAAGGAATCTTCCGTTTAACGGACAGAGTACTTATTTGGTGGTAAAAAAATAGCGGTTGAAAAAAGAGGGAATAATTTGTTCCCTCTTTTTTACATGGGTAGTTCAATCATTCGTGTCCCTTCCTAAAAGTTCGGAAGGGTAACGTCTAAGCCGTGATGAGTTTTCTAAATAAATTTGCCTCAAATTTGACGGAATTTCATTTATATAGTTCTGAAAGAATGATTACTGTAAAACTTTCAAAAACTGAGCGCCTACCTTTTAAGGTAGGCGCTCAGTTTTTGAATAGGGCATGGACCGTTAAATCATTTCATATGTTTCAATACAAAAAATAGAATGATCAGAATTCCTGAAAACAACAGAAAACAGATTATCCAACACACTTTTTGCATGGGGTTAAACCGCGTGCTTTTGCTTCACTTAAAGTAGACTTAATATAAGTGCCTCCATTGCAATTACCGTTATAGTGATATCGCTTTCCGGTTTTAGTGATATATACTGTTTTTGAATTTGATTTATTACTTTCTTTTTTACTGCTGCTTGAGGAAGAGTTGGACTTGCTGCTTTCTTTTTTACCGCTGCTTGAAGACGAGCTGGACTTGCTGCTGCTTTTCTTACTGCTGTCCGAAGTGGATTTAGAAGCCGTTTGCTTCTTGGATTGGTTTTCTTTTAAGCTCTGATATGTCGTTTCAGCCTTTGTAAGATCTTCATAATTGCTTACGATTTCTTTGATTTCATCGGGGGCAGCATCATATTTTTCCCGCGCAGCCGCAATGGAATCCTTGCTGTCTAAGCTTACGGAACCAATGGAGGTGATCGATTCTTCGATTTCTTTTGCCTTTGTTTTGTTCTCTTCCAGAATCACTAATTCGCTGTATTTCTTTTCGGCTTCCACAAGTGAATCAAGGTTTTGTACAAGTGATTGCACCTGTTCTGAAGAATTGTCGTACTGGCTTCTCGCTGATTCTATCGCTTCCTTGCTATCCAGGGAAACTGTCCCGATATTGTTGATTAGCTCCATGATCCTTTCTGCTTCACTGATCTCAGCAGAAAGTTCAGAGGCTGATAATGTGGAAGACTCTGTAGGATTCGACACCGGCGAAGCACCTTCGCTGCCACAGCCGGCTATTGACAAGAGTATGATTGCCGAGAATAAAAAAGATAAAATTTTGTTTTTCACTTTATGTTCTCCTTTCAATTTTTGTCCTAATTAAAATTTGACCTATTTTACTCATGTTCATCATACCATATCTTTGACAGCGTTACAATAGCCTTCTTAAACCTAGAAAGCAAGAGAAAGAACTCCTTGATGGTATGGCAGTATGCCGCGCAAAAGAGAGTTCTTTCTCAAGTTAGCTTCTTATTTTAGGACTTCTAAGCAAAATAGCTGGCGTTGGTTTGATTGGCCAAGAAAATCATTTTCTGGATAGTTTTCATCCCCTGTTTAATAGGGAATTGATGCAGATAAGAATACATTTTGCAGATTCGGAGCCGGTTAAGAGGCAGCAATCAAAAAAGTCTTTTTTCCGACAGTTGCTGCATTGTTTTAAAACGTGTTTTAAAGGGCATTCATTTTGAAATGTAAGCTGACTATCAGTTCCATATAAAAGCTGTCCGCTTGGCACCTCCAATATTTCTGAGATCCTCCATAGTGTGGAATAACTGATATTTTTTCGTCCCATTTCAATTTGCCATATATAAGATTCACAGACGTCTGCCTGAACAGCTAACTGCTGGATCGTCATGTTTTTCCTTTGACGGTTTACACGGATCAATTTCCCAAGGGCTTTCATCTTATTGTCAAATTCATCTGGAAGTAACTGTCTTTTCTTGATCATGCATCTCACCTCTACTTCTACAGAATATTCCAAAATTTGGCATATTTCAATAAGTTTATAATCAATGTATTATAATAATATTACTATAGTCATAGTAGGATACATGGGGACCATCTCCCTTGCTTGATGCCTTTATTATATCATGGAAATATCTCATCAATATGCGAATGAAGTTTACTCTGAAAATTTATAATGTAAGAAAAGTCCGCCGGGACATGCACCGGCGGACTTTTTGGCTTTTTGATCTTCTATGACTCTAATTTTTTTTGAATATCGTGATTGAACTTAGTACGCCGATCTTCAGTATAGGTTCTGGCATTTTTTAATAGTTCGTCTACAAAGCCGGCAACATCTTTCCCGGTCACTTCTAAAACAGTTTTTCCTTCAGCTACGCCTTCTTCAAACAGATCGATCAACCCATAGTGCACTTCCATCATATCGTAGCCAGCCCCAGCGGTAAACTTCCACATGTGCTCCTGGATCTTTTTGAAAACATATTGATAATCTTCCGGCAAGGCGTCTACTCTTGCCATTTGCCGTTTATATTCCTGTTTGCTTTTTATGATTTTCTTGATATTAAAATAGTCTTGAAAAAAATTACTCATGTTCTTGCTTCTCCTTTAATTCATTGATTTTTGAGGATACAAAATCCCACTTGTTCCAGAACAGGCGCAATTCTTCCTGCCCTGCATCATTTAACTGATAAAATTTGCGTGGGGGACCTAGTTCTGAGGGCTTTCTTTGGACGGTTACCAGCTTGTTTTTTTCAAACCTTACTAAAATTGTATAAACGGTTCCTTCGACCACATCTTTAAATCCTAAGCGGTTTAACTGGCGGGTAATTTCGTAACCATATGTTTCCTTTCGGCTAATGATCTCTAAAACACAGCCCTCCAAAATTCCTTTCAGCATTTCTGTGATATGTTCCAATATGATCACCCTTTCTGTTATTTTACAGCATAGGTATTTTGTATTACTTAATACTGGTATATAATAACACGTAGTAGTTTGTTTGTCAACAGAAGGTAAAAAGAGGATATAAATTTGACGGTTGTGTACTGTTAAAGAGCAGGGGATAGAGGAGATTATCGGGTTTGTCTTAAATTTGTATTGACACATTCTCCAAAAGAGGTTATCCTAATTATCAGGAACCCTAAAAGGAGGATAAAACAATGAAATTTCAATCTGGTATTTATCATATGATAGAGGTCTTCTCCATGTCGAACGAGGGAAAGGAAGGGAAAATCCTTCTGATCGATTCCCAGGGAAAAACAGTTGAGGAACTTGCTGGGAACGGGTACCACCGGTGGATCAAATTGCCGCTTGCCGAAGATCAGGAATACACATTAGAGCTGGAGCATTGTGATGCCCCTCTCATCTATCTAAGTGAGTGTGAGAATATTCTGGAGAAAGGTATCTGTTACTTAAACGAACAGGTGGAGGGCAACTGCCTGACAAACGACAAGCTTGCCCGGTGGTATGATACGCCGTATCGGGAACAGTACCATTTTAATCCGTATCAGGGCTGGATCAACGACCCAAACGGCTTATGCTATTTTAAAGGCTATTATCACCTGTATTATCAATATAATCCGTTTGGACAGGAATGGAACAATATGTATTGGGGACATGCGACCAGCAAGGATTTGATGCATTGGGTACATCTCCCTGTCTGTCTGGAACCGCAGGAGGAGCTGCGGGGGAATACTCAGGCAAAAGGCGGCGCGTTTTCGGGGAGTGCGGTCGTCAGCGGGGATGAGATCCTTTTTTATCTGACCAGACATTTTGGCCCCTTAGAAGATGGACCGGAAACCATAGAATATCAGACGTTCACCCGAAGCCGCGACAGCATTCATTTTGAACCGGAACAGGTGATCGTGGAGCGTCCTGGTCCGGAAGTATCTTATAACTTCCGTGACCCAAAATTGTTTTTCTATGGTGGCAAGTGGAACATGGTGCTGGGGTCGGCTGTCAGCGGCGTGCCGGCATTGGTGAACTTTACCTCTGAAAACGGGATCGATGGCTGGGAATACCAAGGACCGATTTTGACCGATAGCAGAGGCGGGATAGAGACCATCGAATGCCCTGACTTTTTTGAGCTGGATGGAAAATATGTGGCAGTTGGTGACCTGATGTGGTACCATGACGCATATGGTCGTTATCAGCCGCTTTGGTATTATATCGGGAACTATCAGGATGGGAAACTGCAGGTCGAGCAAGACGGGCTTTTGGATTTTGGTACGAACTTTTATGCAGTGCAGTCTTTTGAACATGAAGGCCGCAGGATCGCGATCGGCTGGATCTCGGACTTTTATAGTGAACATCAAATCTTAGAACCGGGTGCATACGGCAGTATGTCGCTGCCCCGTGAGCTGCATCTCAAAAATGGGAAACTGACCATGCTTCCGGTACAGGAGGCCTACGCCCTGAAAGGGGAAGCACTCGCTTCTGTAAAACAGCAGGGATTACATTTGGAGCAGGTTCCCGGAAATTCCTATTATGTGAAGCTCTGCATGGAACGGCAGACGGATTTTGAATTAGTACTGGCTCAACAGCCGGGAGCTTCCCTGCGTTTTGTTTATCAAAACGGGGTTGCTGAGATCAAAACAGCCGGTGTTGCTACCGAATCGGTGCGTTTCCCGGCAGACGTGTCTGCGATCTGCACGGCGGAGATCTTTGTCGACCGCCGCACAGTTGAGATCTTCCTCAACGATGGGGAAGCAGCAGGGGCGAAGGTGTTTTATCTGGACAGCGCGGATGGAAGCTTTTCTGCCGAATTTGCAGATGCTGCTGCGGTTTCTGAGCTATCCGTTCACCGTATGAACTCTGTTTGGGGAAAATAAGCGGAATTTATCAATAAAAAGAGCCGCTGATGTGGAAGCAAAAATAAATGATGCTTCTGCCTTCCGTTTCTTTTGAGGTTAAGAGGTTATGGCTGCTCCTATTAGTAAAAAACCCGGATCCAGTTTTCTGGATCCGGGTTTTTTTATATGGAAAGATCGATTATTCTTGTACAAAGCCTTTGAAGCAGATGATGGTTGTGGCTGACGACCAGCATCCCCAAATCGCGTTTTTGTGCTTCTGCAATCAAAAAATCCCAAATTTGCGCCTGAGTGATTTGATCCAGCATAGCGGTGATCTCATCGCACAGCAAAAATCGCAGACCGGGCTGAAAAACCCGCGCAATGCAGAAACGCTGTAATTCCCCGCCCGAAAGCTCGGAGGGGAAGCGATTTAACCAAGCGGGATTGATTTGCAGGGCGTGCAAGGTAGATTCCTCTACCGGACCGGCTTCCTGAAGCGTCCTTTTCAGTTGAAGCAATGGATCTATAGCAAGCTCCGGATGCTGCCAGATCATTTGGACTGGACAAAATCCACGGTGACGGGAAAGTGGCTTTCCGTCTAGTAAGACCTGTCCATGATCCGGCTGCTCATACCCGGCAAGGAGCTTGCATAATGTCGTTTTTCCACGCCCGCTGGGAGCGATAAGCCCAACCCGTTCCCCGGAACGCAATGACAGAGTCACATCCTGTAGAACGGGAAAACTGCCCTTATGGCGATAGCTGAAACCCAGCTGTTTTCCTTCTAGGATCATACTATTCCCCCCTTTTTCGCGTTCAGACAACGGACATATCCTGCGCCTACAGGAGAGTAGGGAATATTTTTTTCTTGACAGTCCTTTGTGCGATCGGGGCAACGGGGGGCAAATAAACAGCCGGATACGATCTCCCCGGGATACGGCTGTGTTCCGGAAATTGGGACAAACCCATTTTGGGGAAGGGCGTTCCAGAGGGCTTTGGTATAGGGATGATAAATTTTTCCATTGTTAAAGTCCGTTACTGCCGCGTTTTCTATCGTTTCCCCTGCATAGATCACGGTGACACGGTCGGCAACCGACAGCGCTAGTTCCAGATCGTGAGTGATCAAAAGCACTCCGGCGCCATCGTCTGCCAATTCCCGAAAATGGGTTAGGATTCGTTTGGCCGCGGCAGCATCCAGCCCTGGTGTGGGTTCGTCGGCAACGATCAGCTTTGGGGATTCCACAGCGGCGGTGGAGATGAGCACCCGCCGCGCCATACCGCCGGACAGCTCAAAGGGGTACAGGTTTTCTGTTTCAGGCCCCAGACCATAGCGGTTCAAGACATTGCGGCAGCGTGTCAAGGCTGTTTTATCTTTTTTACCTTTCCGGATCTGTGCGCCGATCTTCATCAATGGGTCCAGATAGGCGACGCCCTGAGGAACCAAGACGATTTCAGTACCGCGCAAATGTCCTGCAAGCTGCGGGTCCAGTGGCTTTCCCTGATAACGGATCATTCCAGCCATGTGGGCATTATACGGCAGGATACCAAGAATCCCATGGGCGAGCAGGCTTTTCCCGGACCCGCTGGAACCCACGACTGCGACGATGCTCCCGGCTTCTATCGTTAGGGATAAGTCATGCACGACCTGTAGTTCCCTCTGCCGCATTCCGGTTTGATATTGGGTAAAGGAGATCGACAAATGCTCCACTTCTAATATTGGGTTCATCTTTCTCCTCCTTTACTGATGAACGTTTGCCGGATTAAGCAGACGGCGCAGGTGCTCACCTGTTATGGCAAACAAAATCACGACTAGAACTAACGCCAGCCCGGGAAACAGGGCGAGCCACCATTTTCCGGTGGTGAGGTAGCGCATGCTTTCCGATAGGATGACCCCAATGGCCGGTTGTTCCGGCGACAGGCCAAAGCCCAGAAAGGTGATGCTGGCTTCGTGCAGGACTGCGTGGGGAAATTGCAGGATCAGCCCGGTCAGAAACTGGGGCAGCAGATGGATCAGAATATGCCGCTTTGCAATGTTAAGGCGGGAAACTCCCAATTTTTCTGCCGCTTGAATATACGGCGCCTGCCTCAGCTGCAAAACTTCACTGCGGATGACACGTGCCAACGAGGGCCAATGGCTGAGAGACACCCCGGCGACTACGCCGAGGAATCCTTTCCCGCACGCCAAAGAGATCAGCATCACCAGCAAAATGTGAGGGATCCCCATACAAAGGTCGATACACCAGGAAATCACCGCATCTACTTTCCGGCCAAGCGTTGCGGCGGCGGTGCCAAGGATTAAAGCTAAAATAGAGCTGACCGCGGCTGTTAAGGCCCCGATACGAATACTCATCGAAAGGCCGGTAAGCGTCCGTGAAAGCATATCCCGCCCCATCCAATCGGTCCCAAACAGATGGGAAAGGGAAGGGGTAAGGTTTTTTTGTGTAAAATCGGTTTCCATCGCCTGTCCGGAAAGAATAATCCCGGCGGCGGTGACAGCGGCTAATAACAACCCAGTGATACAAACTAAAAAGACGGCAGACCGCCGGTTGTTCCAGTGGTGGTTCATTTCCGGGACGCCCCCTTTCGGATCTTGGGGTCAACTGCCCCGTAAAGAAGGTCTGCTGCTAGGTTTCCACCGAAAACCATAGCTGCGGTGACTACTGTGATCCCAAGAAGCAGGGGCAGATCACTACCCAGCCCGGCGGTGACAGCGGCCTGTCCCAGCCCGGGATAAGAAAATACCTGTTCCACCAGGACCGAACCGCCGATGATCTCACTGATCGAAGCAAATTGCAGGGTAATGGCGGGAAGCGCTACATTTCTCAAGCAGTGGCGCCAAAGGATAGAACGGTTGCTTTCCCCGCGGGCACGGGCAAACAGGATGTAATCAGAATCCAGTATATCGATCATTTTTTCCCTGGTATGCAGGGCGATATTGGCTACCCCTGTGATGCTCAAGGTAAGCGCAGGAAGGACCGCATGCTGTATACGATCGGCAAAGGTGATGCTGCCGGACTCCATTCCGATTGGAACGGAAAGGCCGATCGGGAAGATACCGAGCCATACCGAGAAAATGATCAGCAGTAAAAGGGCAAGCCAAAAGACTGGTGTGCTGGAAATCGTGAGACAGTATCCCCGGATCAGCTTGTCCGGCCATTTGCCGCGGTTCATCCCGGCGGCCATCCCAAGAAGCAGCCCCAAAATCCCGGATAGGACCCATGCAAAAGCCATCAGCCAGAAGGAACTGGCAAGGCGCTGGCCGATGACCTGAGCTACCGGCTGGCGGTACAGCAGGGAGGTTCCCATATCGCCTTGAAGGATCCCCCCCAGCCAGCTTAAATACCGCTGAACGGGAGGAGTATCCGTTCCCCAGTATGCTTTTAGATTTTCGATCTGTTCCTGGCTCATCGATCCCAGCGCCGCCTGCCCCACGTTTGTTTGGAGAGGGTCGAGCGGGGAAGCGTTGACCAATAAAAAAGCGGCCAAGCTGACACCCAACAGCAAAAGAGCCATACGGATCAATTTTTTCCCTGCAAATTGCAGCCGATGTTTCATTGAGAGAGATTCCTTTCGGTTTTTAAGACCAACTCCATTGGTCTACGTTATTGACAATGGACCAGCCGTGTCCATGGGGATGGATCTTCTGCTCCGCTACCTGAAGCCCGTCGCGGACCCAGTACAGGTGGCTGACATTTACCAGCCATACCCATGGAATATCTCCGTCCTGTGTTACGCCTGTAGTGCCATCCCACTGGGATTTCTGCCACAGTTGATAGGATTCCTCCAAATCAGAGCTTTTCAAAGCTTGGTCCATGTAGGTATCAACAGTTGGATTGGAGTAGGGGGAATACTGGGCAGAACCAGTATCTCCGATCGTGTGGTAGATGTTGTAAAGCTCCATAGGGGTATGAGCGCCCCAGCCCCAGATCAAGGGTTCTGACAAGGCGCGGTCATATGCCGTGTCCCAGCCTACGCCCTCGATGGTGCAGGAGATCCCCAGCTTTCCAAGCTGGTTTGCCGCGTCGGCGCAGAGGGCCTGACGGACAGAATCTTCACTGGAATAAAGCAGAGTAAGCTCTGCGCGTACACCGTTCTTTTCCCGGACACCGTCGCTGCCCATGACCCAACCTGCTTCATCCAAAAGACGGGTAGCCTCTTTAGGATCATATTCGACCTGAGAATCTGGGTTGTACCATGGCATCTGATCGCAGACGCTATAGGCCGGCGTTCCATAACCGTTCAGGACATGGTCGATCATTTCCTGCCGGTCTATCCCGATGTTGATGGCACGGCGTACTGCAAGATCCGAAGTGACTTCGTTTCCGGTAACGGGCAGGTTAAAGCCTCGGTTGTCCACACTGTCGCAGGAGAGCAACTGGAACCCGGAGGGAGTCTGATCCGAATAGGTGGCGGAAGTATAAGACAGATCTACCTGTCCGGCCTGAACAGCAAGAAATGCCGCATCCTCTTCCATAAAGAGGATCGTGACCTGCTTCATTTTAGGTGTTTCTCCATAATAATCTGGGTTTGCCTCCAAAATCACCTGCTGTCCACGGTCCCATTGCTTTAGAAGATACCGTCCGGACCCGATGGGGTTTTGCCCGTAGTCAGCACTGTCATAGGCGTGTTCCGGGACGATGCCTACGATCGCCATAGTATACGGCCAGATAGAAAATGGAGTGGACATATGGAAAAGCACTGTCGTATCATCAACAGCTTCCGCATAGTCCAACATGGTAAAATCGTTGACAGAGCTTGTTTTTTTCACGGTGTTGTAGGTAAAAGCCACGTCAGAGGCGGTCAGGGCTTCGCCGTCAGTAAAGGTCACGTCGTCTCGGATCGTAACAGTCCAAGTCAGCCCATCCTCGCTGGCAGAATAGCTGGTCGCAAGGTCGTTCCCGATCGTTAGGTCGGGATTTGTGACGGTCAGGGTGCTCTGGATCAGCGGTTCATGGACATGCTCCCCGGCGCCCCAGCCAAAAGCCGGGTCGAAGCCTGACTCAGGCTCTGAGGTAGGCCCCATAGCAACGATGACGGAATCCTTCGTCTGCGGTGTATCAGAAGCAGAAGGCGTGTCCTGAGCGCCCTGACAGCTGGAGAAGATCCCCAGCGTCAATGCAGCGCTTATCAGTAAAGTAAGCGGTCGCTTGATCATGATATGTTCCTTTCTTGATCCAGTATTAGATTGTATGAAACGCCAAAAAAGAAGAAGGCGTCTGCTTTCCTCCGGATAGCGGACACCTTCTTGGTATCATTGCAACAATATAAAACTGGCTGGTGTACTGAAAATAAAAATGTTTTTACAATGGTATAAGGCCCAACAACAGTTTCAGCTGCTCTGTTTCAGCTTCTTGCTGAATACAGGGGCGCGGGATACGGAAAAACTCCGCTCTAATTTTTTATTATAACGGATATGCCTTTAAAAATCAAATATTTCTAAAAATAAAATTTAATAATCGATCCGCATCAGAATATTTTGCGGATAGTCCCCGTATTTCTCCCCAAAGAGATTGATCCCGCCCTTAAATTTGGCGTCGTGAGAAATCCCTATTTGAAAGGAAATATAGTTGTTCGATGCAAGACGGAGCTCCTGCAACGTGTAGGAACGCGGGATCGGCGTACCATCCAGATAACAGCCGTCGTGCCTGACGGTAAAGGTTTTTAACAGACCGTATTGTGTAGAACCGGTCCGCCAGCATTCGGGGGTAAGTTTTCCTCTTCTGGCGCCAAAATCCCCGGGTGAGCGGTAGACAAAGCAGGGAAGCCCATTGATGCTGACTGTTATGTCCGAGGGCCAGACCTCCTGATAACCGGGGGCTTCTGAGCAGAGCTCCAAACTAAAGCTAATGGCTTGGAGGGTCCCGTCTTCAATGCAGGGATAGCAGTTGGGGAAACGGTACTCCACAAAGCCCTCCTGAAACCAAAGCAGCTGCGCTTTGCTCCTGCTTGGGGAATAAAAGGCGCGTGGGTTGTCATAGACATTCAGCACCCCGTCTTCGTCCGCCATACCGCAGGTGGGCTTCACATCACAATCGGAAAAATTTCCGATGGGCATGTCCACAGTAATGTTGCGCATTTGAGGGAACACATTGTCGATCGCAGTATGGATCAAAATAGAATTTACACAACTCATTGAGATCCTCATAGAACCGCGTATTCCGGGCTGAGTTTTTGTAATGATGAGTTTAGCCTCCTCCAGACACTTTAAATGGAAAGCAGTGGAGGACACCGGAAGATTTAATTGACTGGCGATCTCAACCACGGACATGGATTTGATGCGCAGAAGATTTAAGATCTCCATCCGCACTGGAGAAGAGATCGCCTTTCCTAATTTTTCAAAATAAGGGTAGGTTTCCCGGTTCCCAATATCCAGAATTAGGTTTCGTTCAGTGGGAATTTCCTCATAGGATACAGCAGCAGGCACAAAAAACACCTCTTAATTACGATATTATTGAAATAATAGAATCGTATAATTACAAGAATATTGTAATTATATACAAATAAATATTGAAAAAATAAAAAATATTTGTTGATTTATTTTAAATCAGTGGTATAATTACAACAGGAACTGTTGTGATTTATCCTTATCATACAACGGAGTGGAAAAATAATCAACAGCTTTTTCTGATTGATCATTGAGGAGGAGAATACAAATGAACGATATGCCAAGGCCGGAATATCCAAGGCCAAATTTAGTGCGGGAGCATTGGGTAAATTTGAACGGGGTCTGGGAATTTTCTTTTGACGCCCCGGTATTTGACCAAAAGATCTTGGTACCGTTTTGCTACCAAAGCCAAAAAAGCGGGATCGGAGATGAAACAGAGCACGGTACGGTTTGGTACCGGAGATCCCTTTCCCTGAAAGAAACAGATTTTGCGGGGAAACGCGTGCTGCTGCATTTTGGCGCGGTGGATTATGAATGCAGAATCTATTTAAACCAGCAGCTGGCAGGGACGCACCAAGGCGGAAACAATGCGTTTACGGTTGACATTACCAAATGGGTGCAAGATGGCGAGAACGAACTAACAGTAGAGGTGAACGATTCTTACCGGCAGTCTCAGCCGCGCGGAAAACAGCGTTGGAAGGATCACAGCTTTGGCTGCTGGTACACCCCTGTTACCGGGATTTGGAAAACTGTTTGGCTGGAATATGTAGGGGAAACTTACATAGAAAAGGTGCATTTTACTCCTGATATTGACAAAAACCAGGCTGTGGCGGAGCTTTTTTTGAATGGGACAGAATCAGCTGAGGTCACAGTGCAGGCCTATCTTTCAACAGATGGAGAAAAGAAGCTTTCAGCAGAATGCACTGCTTTTTGCCGCTGCGGCTATGGAAAAGCAGTACTGGATTTCCCGGATCTTGATGTAAGGACAGGGGAGGAACTGCTTTGGTCGCCAGAACACCCTAACCTGATCGATGTAGACGTAACGGTGCGCCGGGACAATACGGTGGTGGATCAGGTGTCCACCTATTTTGGGATGCGGAAGATCCAGGTGATGAACGGTCAGGTATATCTGAACAATATGCCGCTGTTCCAACGGCTGATCCTGGATCAGGGATATTGGAAAGAAAGCCTGCTTACCCCGCCTTCTGATGAAGCGATCCGGCAGGACATTGAGTTGACCCTAAAAATGGGCTTTAACGGCGCCCGGAAACATCAGAAGATCGAGGACGCCCGGTACTACTATTGGGCTGACCGTATGGGGCTGCTGCTTTGGGCAGAACTGCCAAGCTGTTATGAATTCAACACCGAGGCGATAGGGCGTTCGATGCAGGAAATGAAAGAAGCCGTTGATTCGCATTACAACAGTCCTTCCATTATTTTCTGGACGCCGCTGAATGAAAGCTGGGGGATCAACAAGGTTTTGTGTGATCCACAGCAGCAGGATTATGTCCGGGCGATGTATTATTACTTGAAATCATTGGATCCGACCCGGCTGGTAAGCTCTAATGACGGCTGGGAGCAGGTCTGTGAAAACGACATTTGTGCGATCCACGATTATCATTTGTTCCCCAGCAATGTAGATAAATATGCCGATATGGGGAAGATCTTAGATACCGTGGCTCAGGTACGGAAGCTTTACGCAGAGGGGAACGCCTATCAGGGAGAACCAATCTTGCTGACCGAATATGGCGGGATCGCCTTTGAGGATCAGTGCGAGGGGGAAAACTGGGGATATTTTGGGGCTGTCAGATCAGAGGAAGAATTTTTTGACCGTCTTGCCCCCGTGACCCGGTACCTGTTCGATAGCGGGAATTTCCAGGGCTTTTGTTATACGCAGTTGACAGATGTACAGCAAGAGATCAACGGGCTGCTGACCGAGGACAGGAAGCCTAAAGTATCTATAGAATGGCTGAGACAGGTATTTGGCGGAAATTTATAACAAAAAAACGGACATCAAAATGATGTCCGTTTTTTTGTTACTCCGCTTTATTGATTTGTTTCAATGCTTTTTTGAACTGGAATGTAAAGAGCACTGCAGTAAAGGAAACTGCCAAAAAGTCCGCGATCGGTTCAGCCATATACACAGCCATTGTCTGGTTCGAGGTCATGATCCTTGGCAGGATATAGATCAATGGGATCAAGAGGATAAATTTCCGCATGACAGCCACTAAAATAGAGGCTTTGGCGTTTCCAAGGGAGGTGAAGGTCATCTGACAGGCAAGCTGAATCCCGAACAGGAGGAGACATGCCATATAGATCCGCAATGCCGTTTTGGTGAACGCAAGGAGTTCTGCATCAGCGGTGAACATTGCGGCAAACCCTTGTGGGAAAATCAATACAAGGAGCCAGAGCACGGTTGCATAGCACATGCTTGCCTTTAAAAGCAGGCGAAAAGCCGCTTTGACCCGTGTGGCATTGTGTGCTCCATAGTTATAGCTTATGATTGGCTGCGCGCCTTGCCCCAGTCCCTGCAAGGGAAGCATAGCAAACTGCATCACACTGGTAAGGATCGTCATAGCGCCAACCGCTACATCCCCGCCGTACCGAAGCAGGGAAGAGTTGAAGCAGATCGAGATGATGCTTTCACTGGCCTGCATGATAAATGTAGAAAGTCCCAAAGCAAGACTGGGCAGAATGATATGCTTTTTCAGGAACAGGTTTTCTGTCCGGATCTTTAGGTGAGTTTTTTTGCCAAACAGGAAAGAAAGCACCCAAATACAAGACAGTGCCTGCGAAATGATCGTAGCCAGCGCGGCACCCTGCACGCCCATCTGGAAGGCAAAGATAAAGATCGGGTCTAAAATGATATTGGCGACCGCACCGATCAAAACGGAAAGCATTCCGGTCTTGGCAAACCCCTGCGCTGTGATGAAGGCATTCATCCCCAGCGTGACCTGGACAAAAATGGTACCAATGGCGTAGATATTCATATAAGCGACACCATATTCAATGGTATTTTCACTGGCGCCGAATGCCAGAAGCAGATCTCGGTTCCAGATCAATAAGACAGCCGTTAAAAAAATGGAGATGAGAATCTGTGCGGTAAAGCAGTTGCCCAAAGTTTTTTCGGCAGCTTTATGATCCCCTTTTCCCATGAATATTGAGGCTCTGGGCGCGCCGCCATACCCTGCAAACGCCGCAAATGCGGTTACGATCATAATCAGCGGCATGCAAACGCCCACACCAGTGAGCGCCAGCGCCCCGGTTTTTGGAATGTGTCCAATATAGATACGGTCTACGATATTGTAAAGCATATTGATGATCTGCGCCGCAACGGTGGGAAGGGCCAGCTTTAGAAGGAGCCTGCCAACAGGCTCCTTCCCCAAAAAGTCTTTTTCTTCGTTCATTTTTCATCTCTCCCAGATAATGCGTATTTTGTATTTTCTATGATTTTATCATTGATACGTTCAAACAGTTCCCGTTCTTCACTGGAGATACCGGAAAAAACGATCGTTTCAAATTGCCGCCACAGCAGGTCCATGGAATGCAGGATCGGAAAGGCGGAAGGAGTCAATGACAGATGTATCTTTCGGCGGTCTGATTGGTCCGGCTTACGTCTAAGAAGCGATTTTTGGATCAGGCTTTCCACTGCCTGTGACACATTCCCTTTGGACAGCATCCGCAGTTCAACGATGTCGGCCGCGGTATCCTTTTCGGGATTGTTGTGCAAAAAGCTGATGATTCTGGTTTCGATGGGGGTAAGCTGGTATTCCTCCCCTACCTTTTTGAGCATGCCTTCATGTAGCTTAATGATCCGCCTGAGGTTGGTTAAAAATTCTGTGATTCGGCTCATTTTAGCACCTCTTTAGATATAGTTTTTATAAAAACAGTTTTAAAAAGAACTTAATGCAATTTTATTTTAAAGGATTTTGTGCCATTTGTCAAGAAGCAGAAATATTTTTAACGAAAATGATCGGATTTTATTTAGGTTTTATCGGAGTGGCTCAAATTTTTAATGAATAAAGAAGGAAGGTGGGAAAATTCATTGTCGAAATTTTGGGGATAAAAATTAAAGTAAATTTATTGGTATTTTTATCCAAATATTTTTCTAATAATTGACAATTAAGAAAATTTAAGGTAAAATATTTAGGTATAGTAAATCTCCTAAGTTTTCATTCAGTATGAAATAGCCTTAAAGCACCCTTTTAGGGTGCTTTTTTTATGTCATTTTCCAGCGTTTATCAATGAACGAAAAGGTAGACTTTTTCAGTCTTTTAGAAAGATATTAAAAAATGCCCTAAAAGGGCAAAAACAATATCATTTTGATTTGACCGAAAAACTCTACCTTTTCCATTTGAAACCCTATTTTTGCAGAAATGAAAGAGCGTATTCCTAAAAACGGACAAAAGGGCGGAGGGAATTCCTTGAGGGTATGCCGTCAAACCATATAAGCGCCAGCCTTCCAAGGATTTCAAAATATACCGCGATCCAAAATTGGGGACAGGGTATCCCGAAAAAGAAACAAGGGGGAATATTCATGGGAAGATGGCGACCTAGGGAAACTGGGAAACGATTTTTGTCGGTATTTCTCAGCCTTTTGATCATCATGGGCTATGTGATGTCAAGTTTACCGCTGAACGTTATAGCATCTGACCCGGATGCCGGAAGGACAGTCGGATACCAAACAGAGACCGACCCGGAAACACATACGGACTGGACTGACAGCTTTGGCCCGGATGCTTCCGACACATCAGATGCCGGACGGATTTGGACTGATAAAACTGTTTGGGACAGCAATGTTAATTTGCAGCCGGCCGGGATCAATGTGGTAAGAAGCAGCGCAGAAAATCTGCTGGTTGGATTATCCGCAATCTCTTCTAATAAAAGCGTATTAGGGGAGTCGGCGCTCCCGGTTGACGTTGTGTTTGTACTGGACATGTCTGCTAGTATGAATGGCAGCCGGTTTAATAACATGTACCCAGCGGTGAACCAGGCGATTGATAAATTGTTAAATGATGAACGCCTGCACCGCGACAACCGTGTGGGGATTGTGACCTATAGCACTGATACGACCGAATTGCTGCCATTGGGAGAATATACCACAGTAAACGGCCAATATGTGAACGGGAACAATAATACGCTCAGCCTGAACGGAAACCTTAAAAACGAAGACGGAAGCAACGTGACTTATGCGCAGGTGAGGACCGGCAGCGCCACCAATATTCAGGACGGGATCCTGCGAGGCGCCGAAATGCTGGAACAGGCGGATGGCAAAGATGTGGAGGGTGTAAAACGTATCCCGATTCTGATCGTGATGAGCGATGGGGTTCCCACTACTGCCAATGAAAACTATACGGGAGAAGGCCAAAATGGAACGAACGTTTCCAGTCGCTTCGACAGATTAAGCGAACCTTTGGCGGGATTTTTGACCCAGTTGACCGGGCAGTATGCTAAAGAACAGGTGGCCGACGCTTATGGCCGGGATGCTTTGGTCTACACGCTGGGGCTGGCTGTTAACAATGATGGACGGGCTGTTTTGGACCCGACGAACTACCGCAACAACAGTGACTTAAACGACCTGTGGGATGCGTTTTCCAGCGTTGGAAAAGGGGACCGTTATACAACATATAACAGAAGCCCGATCGAACGTTATGAAGACACCTTGACCACCAATAAATATAACGACCAATATTTTGCCTCGGCTGAAGGGGAGCTGGAAAGCGCCTTTGACGCGATCGTGGAACAGATCATCATTCAGTCGCGGTATTACCCAACAGACAACGAAACGGTCGGCGGGGAACAAAACTTTACCGGCTACCTGACCTTTGAAGATGAGATCGGTCAGTTCATGGAGGTAAAAAATATCAATGGGATCGTTTCCGGGGACCAGATGATCTCCGGCGCTGCGTTCGCAGATGCGATCGTAAACCATGACGGTTCTTACGGCACCGCGACAGGGGATAACTTTGTGTGGTCGATCCAACAGCGTCTCGGCTTTCAAGAGGGAGAAGCCGGCCGGGAACAGGCGCGGCAGCTGATTATTGACGCCTACAATGACGGACAGATTTCCTACACAAATGATACAGATTACAGTAACTATATTGCGTGGTATTCTGATGCTGATAAAGACTACTTAGGCTTTGCAAAGAAAGACATGTCCAACAAAACGGACGACGCGGTGTATTTTAACCGTTCCTACACCTTCTACGGGGCAGCCGCGGGGGTACAGGACAGCACCGATCTGATGTATGTAACTGTCAGAGTGGAAACCGAGATCGCGACCGGGAACCAAAAAATGATCGTTAAGATCCCATCTTCTTTGGTACCGCTTGTGATGTATGAGGCTTCCATCAGAGGAGATAATGTTTCGGAAGCGGATACAGGGGAAATTTCCAGAAAAGCCGCCTATCCGATCCGTTTGTTCTACGAGGTCGGGCTGCGCAGCGACATCAATGAATTTAACGTGAAGGACAAGGTGGGTGGCAGCTATCCTTATCAGGATCAGAACGACAGCGACCTGTATCATTTCTACTCCAACGCATGGACAGATGCGGATCACGCAAATACCCTTGTCACCTTTGATCCGAACGAGATGAACGAGTTCTACTATTTTAGCAAGAACACCACGATTTATACAGATCCTGACTGCCGGAATCCCCTGAGGTCAGAACCACAAAAGGGAAGAACATACTATTATCTGAAAAATGTTTTCAGCGTTGACGACAGTGCGCAAACTGGAGAAAAGCACCCCTCTACCATTACTCATAAAGGGGTGGAGATAACGGAAGAATCTTTATTTGGCGAGGACGGCGCTCATAAAAATTATACGCGAAGCGACGACGGTTCTTATTATGTAAAGATCGGCACTCCAAAAACAGCAACGGGGACATACCAGCGCTCCAAAACGCAAAACAGTACTGGGACAGCAAGCCACTTTATTTATCCAACGATTGGTTATGATAATCAACAGGATATACATGTCAATGTCCGCCTTGGAAACAACGGGCGTTTCAGCTTGGAACAGCAGGAAGGTATCATGATTGAAAAGCAGTTCGACGCCGACGCGCCGAACCCTGATCCAGAGCAGTCGTTCACCTTTACGGTAAAGCTCGCTGGCAGAAATATTGCAGCTAATTACCCAATGACGGTCTTTACTGCCGACGGGGAACGGATCGACAGTAAGGCACAGGTTCAAAACGATACCATTACTTTGAGTCTAAAAGAAGGAGAACGGGCTTATATCACCGGTCTGGAAGCAGGCGTTACTTATACGGTGAGTGAAAATGACGTTGCCGGTAATACCGATTACCTGTTAAAAGAGGTAACGAAAGACGGCGTTGAGGATCAGGACAAGCTGGTGGAAGGCACGATCGCGGCAGATAAGATCGATGAGCTCGTATTTGTCAACCAGTACGTGGAAACCGCCCAGATCACCGTTATGAAAACGGTGAGCGGAAACTATGTGGACCCGAACCGGTCATTTGCCTTTGACATGACGGTAGACGGTGAAGCATACCCCGGATTTTCTTTGAAGAATCAGGGCAGCACGACCATTCGTGTGCCGGTCGGAGCTGAGATCGTGATCCGGGAAACGAATGCGGCAAACTATGACACAACAGTCACAGCGAATCCACAGGTCGGTTCTTCCAACGGACAAACCTTTACTCTGGACACTATGCCGGACGAGAATGTTACGGTCACCTTCAACAATGCCTTTGATGCGCAGCCGGTTTCTGTTCCGATTGCATTTGACGGGATCAAAACGATCATTGACCGGGAATTTTTGCCGGGCGATAATTTCTCCTTTGAGGTACGCGACGCGAATAATAATGTAGTGTCAAACGGCACGCTGGGTGATACGATTGACGAACACAACAAAAAGATCGAGTTTGACCCGATCCAGATTGCCCATCCTGGAACCTATACTTATACGGTTGCTGAAGTGATTCCAACGCAGGGAGGGCTGCACGGGATTTCCTACGATCCATCTACCTACCGACTGGTGATCGTTGTAGAGGAAGCTTCTAACGGCGGGCTGACCGTAGCCAGCCAGACTCTGACGAAAAACGGTGCTGGCGCAGATGAGATCCTTTTTGAAAACACCTACACCCCGGATGAGATCAATGTACGGCTGCAGGTGAACAAGGTCATCAACAACCAAAGCGGAGCCGATGTGGATTACAAAGACTTTGAGTTTGTCGCCACAGGAAACGGCGGAACTTATAACGGCGTTGTTGATGACAACGGCAGAGTCACCTTTACTGTTCCGGTCAAAAGTGACGGCACCTTTACCTATCAAATTACCGAAACACCGGGAAGCGACGCTGCCATTGCCTATGACGGAAAAACGGTCACCGCTACGGTAATAATCAACGCGGATGATCAAACAGGCGATCTGTACGTTGATGATATTACCTATACCAATCAGGCAACCTTCACTAACACAGTGACCGGAAATCCGGACTCTGTCACGGTAAACGGCACCAAAACACTGGATGGACGTAATTTCCTGCATGGGGATGACTTTGTCTTTCAAGTATATCCATCTGACGCCAATGGCAATATCAACGGCGCAGGGGAAAACGCTGTCTTTTCCAAGACTTCGGATAATACTGCAAACCTGACCTGGAGCAAGGAATTTGACAAGGTTGGCACCTACTATTTTGTGTTTGACGAAGCCGAAGGATCGGTAAAGGGGATCAGCTATGATAAAACCCGTTACCTGATCCAGGTAGATGTAACGCACGACCTGCAGGATACCTCTTTGGACGCAACCGCCAGCATCATCAAAAAGACCGATGCGGATGGGAACTTCCAGACAGTTACCGGGGTGACCAGCGCTGACTTTACAAATACCTATCAGGCCGCGCCGACTACACTGGATCTGCCGTTCAGCAAAACCATTGAAGACAACGGAACAGGCAGAGGCTGGCAGGATAACGACAGATTTACCGTTGTCCTTTTCAGAAGTAATGACGACACGTTCCAAACAGTTACTTATGCAGAGAATAAAACCCTGACCAAGACGGCACAGAACGGTAAATTTACCGTCCAGGTGCCTGGGGATGGGACCTATTATTACCAGATCCGGGAAAACCGCGAAAACCAGCTTCCGGGCTTCAGCTATTCTACGGCAGTTTATAACCTGATCGTAACAGCCGATACTAACCCGGCAACCGGACTGTTGGAAGCAGATTATGAAATCGTTGATTCTGCCGGCAAGGATATGGAATTTGTCAACGAATACCGGGCAGTTCCGGTTTCTACAACGATCCAGGCAAGCAAGGTGTTTACTAACTCGACCAACTATATGGGCAAGAAGATAACTGATTTTGAGTTTGAACTTTCCCGCTCCGGTTCTCCTACACAGACGGCAAAACCGGACAGCCGCGGAAATATTTCCTTTGCTACAGAAACCTTTGACAAAGTCGGAGAGTACGTTTACACCCTGCGTGAGATCCCGGGCACTGACGGGATCGACTATGACCCGAGCGAGTATCAAATCACGGTAAAGGTAAGCGACAATAAGACTGGAAACCTGGTCGCAAGTGTCGACTACGGCACTGCAGGAAACACCCCTGTCCAGTTTAAAAATACCCTCTCCATTAAGGAAAAAGCGCAAGTAACTGTGAAGGGGGTAAAAAATCTTGACGGAAGGGATTTGAAGGACCAAGAGTTCCAGTTTATGATGCAGCCTTCCAACTCTGCCGGAGAAGTGGCGGGGGATCCGGAGGAAAGTATCTTCCTGACAGCCAGCAACGACGCTGATGGGAATTTTGCGTTTGATTTGACCTTTGACAGTTTAGGTGAATTTTACTATGTGATTTCGGAAAAGAACAACGGTCTTGGCGGAGTAGGCTATGATGATACCAGATATCTGGTGAAGATCAACATTACCCACAAAGACGGCGACCTTTCCAAACTAACTAGTCAGACAACCATTACAGAACTGGGTGGGAACAGAACTTCTGTAGAATTTGACAATACCTATCAGGCAACGCCTGCTAAGGCTGGGCTGACTGTCAATAAGGTGTTAGATGGACGCGATTGGCAGGACGATGATTCATTTGATTTCCAGCTGACCAAAATGAGCCGGTTCCTATTCTGGAATCTAAAAGGCGACAAGGAAGTATTCCAGCTGACAAAGGATGCAACCTCCTGCAATGTTTTTGACGGTATGGAATTTGAAGAGGGAACGTATACCTACCTTTTGGAAGAGTTGAAACCGGATGACGCGGATCCGAACCTTTCTTATGATGATACACAGTATAAGATCGTGATTGATGTGACAGATGATGCGGAAGGTTCCTTGAAAGCGAAATTGAGTATCTTCGATAACAAGGACAATACGCTCATTTATGAAACAGAAGACTATACGGCGCAGGCGGAAGGGAAAGTGACCTTTACAAACGTATATACGGAACCTGAGCCAGAACCGGTACCACCGGAAGAGCCTTCGAATCCTGAGCCGGAAACAGATCTTCCTAAAACGAACGACGATCTGAAATTATGGCCGTTTGGCTTGGCGATACTGGTGAGCGGAGGTGCGCTGACCTGCTTAGTCTGCATAAAACGCAGACGTAAGCACGACTGATTTTGATTATCTCTTAGGCAGAGTTGCCCTATAGGAACAGGCGGCAGAATTGCCCCCCTGATCCGCAGTGTAGAACGGCGCTACACTGCGGATTTTTTTATTCAGGTTTATTATGGCTACGGATGTAAAATATTTGTAAGTTCTATTGACACGGAAAGAAAATTTTTCTATAATAACACCATTATCATCTTTACATAGGGAGAAAGGAATTATTTTTTATGGAAAACGTGGATGACGGTACTGATCAAAGTAACTGCCATAACGGATATCATTCTATAAAAGTGGAAACGATAAGGCATGGTCCGCATTGATCAATGGCGGGCTATGCCTTTTTACGTTTTGGTATCTGAAAGTAATTTGAAGGAGTGTTTATGTTGAGTTCTATCCCACAGCAGTTATTGCTGCAGGTTTTATTGATTTTGTTAAATGCGTTTTTTGCCGCGACGGAAATTGCGGTGATCTCTTTAAATCCCACTAAACTGAAAAAGCTGGAAGAGGACGGGGACCGGAAAGCCGCACGCCTGTTGAAGATGGTAGAGCAACCAGCAGGGTTCCTTTCGACGATACAGATCGGGATCACGCTGGCCGGGTTTTTAGGAAGTGCGTTTGCTGCGGATAACTTTTCAGATTATCTGGTTTCCTGGGTCTATGACGACCTTGGCGTACGTGCGATCCCTCTTGGGGTTTTAGATACTTTATCTGTGATCGTGATCACCCTGATCCTGTCTTATTTTACCTTGATTTTAGGAGAATTGGTGCCAAAGCGGATTGCTATGCAAAAGCCAATGCAGGTTGCAAAGATCTCCTGTGGAGTCGTGTCGGCGGTAGCTTTCGTCATGAAACCGGTGGTGTGGTTTTTATCGTTTTCTACCAACCTTGTCTTAAAGCTGCTTCATATGAAAACAGAGGCAGAAGATGAAACTGTGACAGAAGACGAAATTCGAATGATGGTAGAACTTGGGGAAGAAAAGGGGACTATCGACACGGGAGAAAAAGAATGGATCCAGAATATTTTCGAGTTTGATGACACCTCAGTGCGGGAGGCGATGACCCGTCAGCCGGACGTAAAAATGTTTTCTGTAGAAGCTGAAACAAAAGAAATTTTACAGACGATCGAAGAGACCGGGCTGTCGCGTTACCCGGTATACGGAAAAAACACAAACGATATTTTGGGAATATTAAATGCCAGAGAATTTTTGTTGGACTTAAATCGGGAACAGCCAAAGGGACTGAGAGCTTTGCTCCGGCCGGCATACTTTGTGTCAGAGATGATCCACACAGATGATCTGTTCCGCGATATGCAGCAGAAAAAGGTGCATATTGCAGTAGTGATCGATGAATACGGAGAGATGAGTGGAGTCATTACCATTGAAGACATGCTGGAAGAAATCGTGGGGAATATCTATGATGAGTTTGACCCGGCAGAACTTCCGGAGATTGAGCAGCTTGGGGAAAATTTGTGGCGTGTTTCCGGCGGGATAGACGTAGACACTCTTTCGAAAGAACTAGACATTGAATTGCCGGAAGACGTGGAATACGATACGGTAGGCGGAATGGTGTTTAGCTGCTTGCACACCATCCCAAAAGACGGCACCCAGCCAACTGTACAGATAAATGGGTTGGAGATCCAGGTACAGAGGATCGAAAACCGTAGGATCGAAGAGGCGCTGGTAAGGAAAATACTGCCGTCGTCTGAGAAAACTGATTCAGGGAATATGGCATAAAAAAGCCAACAGGGGGATACCCCTGTTGGCTTTTTGCTTGGCAAGAGCGCCCTTATGGCTGATTTCGTTAAGAAAACCGGATAAATTTTATGTTTGCTTCGTTCAGAAATAACTACCTGATCTTCTTTTTTAAAGGGGGCCCGCTAAAACGTGTTTGCCAGATGACAGGAATTAAATTTGATGGCAGACTGTACGATATGGCACTTTTTATTTCCAGTTTGAGGCGCATTGATGTTCTTTTTTATTTTTCCGAACGATCCAGGCAGTGGAAGCATCCATTGCGGCCCTGCATGCTGCGGATTGATCCAATGCATTGAGCATGACAAAATCGTGGATCGTCCCCTGAATCAAAAGGTCGGTCACTTCAACGCCTGCACGGCGCAGTTTTCTGGCATAGGCCTGCCCCTCGTCGCGCAGGACGTCGGCTTCTCCGTTGATGATCATGGCATCCGGAAGCCCATGCAGCTGCCGAAGAGAAGCGCGCAAAGGAGAGGCCGTTACCTGCCGGCGGTCCCTTTCATTGGGGGCGTATTGATCCCAAAACCACTGCATTCCAGCGCGGTATAGGTAATAGCCGCATGCAAATTCTCGGTAGGAACCAGTGTGAAAACAAGCGTTGGTGACAGGATAATACAAAAGCTGTTTCTGGATTTTTGGACCGTGGCGTTGTTTGGCCAGAAGTGTCATGACAGCCGCCATATTTCCGCCTACACTGTCCCCAGCTACGGTAAAGGTCGAAAAGTCGAGCTTCAGCCCAGCTTGGCGCGCTAATCCAGGCGCCTGGCACAGTACAGAATAGCACTGTTCGATCGCAGTGGGATATTTTGCCTCGGGAGAAAGGCTGTATTCCGGGAAGATCACCACACAGCGGGAGCGGGAGGCCAATTCCCGCACTAATTTATCATGGGTGTGCAGGCTTCCGAATACCCAGCCGGCTCCATGGATATAAAAGATAGCGTCGGCTGGGGTACTGATCCCATCTGGGATCACAAAATGTACTTTTATTTGCCCCCATTGGCCGGTGTCCGCCATGCAGGTGACCGTGTGTGCGGGGTATTTTTTTATAGGCGTGTCTTGCGCTTTTTCCAAGGAGGCGCGCCCTTGATCAGGGGGCAACTGAAAGATAAACGGCGGGCAGGCGCTTTCTTTACTGACCTTTTCCGCCGCCGGTTCTAAAGGGAGATGTCGTTCCATATCATTCCACCTTTCACGGAATATTTCCAGATCATTTTAGTCTATTCCGATGAAGAAACTTTTGTGCCGATAGAAAGAAGGAAGATAATCTTTGAAATCTGCAAAAAGATATTTACTTTCTGTCCAAATCGAGGTAAAATAAAGACTGGTTAGAAAGCTGGCCGGCAGGGAACGGCAGAAGAACGGAACACCTGCTTTAAATTTGAGGAAAGAGAGTGATTAACATGGCAGAAAAAGATGTTAAGGACGCATTTAAAAACCTATCTAAAGCAAGAAAAGAGGTCGATACCTCCCGCAAAATGAAGGTTGGTATCATTGGGACAGGCTGGATTGCGGAAGCGCATATCGCCGAATACAAAAAAATGCCTGATGTAGAAGTCATTGCGATGGCGGATTTGATCGACGGGAAAGCCGAGGCCTTTGCAAAGCAGTTTGAAGTGGAAAACGTCCGCTTCTACAAGGACCATAAGGAACTGATCGACAACGAAAAGGATTTAGACCTGGTCAGCATTTGTACTTATAACAGGACCCATGCGGAGTGTGCGATTTATGCACTGGACCACGGGGTAAACGTGATCTTGGAAAAACCGTTCAGTGTAACGGTAGAAGAAGCTGCTGAAGTGATGAAAGCGGAAAAGAGAAGCGGAAAGATTTTGTCTATTGGTTTCCAGCCGCGGTTTGACGCAAACATGCAGCAGATCAAACGGATCGTGCAGTCTGGTATGCTGGGCAAAATCTACTACATCCAGACTGGCGGCGGCAGACGGGTTGGGATCCCGTTCCCATACGGCACCTCTTTCCTGGAAGATAAAACGGCAGGGATCGGTTCTATGGGTGATATTGGATGCTATTCATTGGATATGGTGCTCAACGCGATCGGTTATCCGAAACCGCTGACCGTTTCCGGCTATACCTCTAATTTCTTTGGTACCAGCCCAGAATATGCAGGCTATATTCAAAGCGGGCACGAGGATTATGCCAAAGTATTTGAAGTAGAAGACTTTGCGGCTGGTTTTGTACGCTTGGAAGGGGATATTATTTTAGACTTCCGTATTTCCTGGGCAATGAATATGGACAGCATGGGCGATACCATTATTTTGGGTACCAAGGGCGGATTGAAGATCCCATCTGCGGAATGCTATAATGGCAGTTTTGACCGTCCGTTGAAAGTGTTCCACAACATCGCAGGCAATCCTGTAGAAACTGAGATCCCGCTGTCTACCGAACCGGATACCGCGTTCTATGACAAAATCAGAAGCGTTTTGGATGCGATCAAGGAAAACGGGACTACGCCGATCCCATCCTCTGAAATTATTTTGAACCAGGCGATTATCAACGGAATCATTGATTCTGCAAAACTTGGAAAAGAAATCGAAATCACCATTCCAGAGATCTGATCGGGAGAGTTATCATGAAAATTTATTTACAGCTTTGGTCTGTGGCCGACGCAACAAAACAGGATTTCTTCGGCACTTTGGAAAAGGTCGCCCAAATGGGGTATGCCGGTGTGGAATTTGCTGGGTTTGGCGGTATTCCGGCTAAGGAAATGAAGAAAAAACTGGACGAATTGGGTTTGGAGGGGATCTCCGCCCATGTCGGCTGTGACTTATTGCGGGATGACTTGGATGGGGTGATTTCCGACCTCAAGACGATCGGTGCAAAATTTTTGATTTGCCCGTCAGCAGAGCTCCGTACCTTGGAAGACGCAAAGAAGCTTGCCTCTTTCTTTACAGAGATCGGGAAAAAGTGCGCCGAAAACGGGATCGTGTTTGGATACCATAACCATGATTTTGAACTCGCGGCACAGGACGGGGAATATCCCTTGGACGCGTTGTATGGGTATGCTGACCCGGCGTTTGTAAAACAGCAGCCTGACGTATTTTGGCTGGAATATGCCGGTGTGGATGCGATAGAATACCTAACGCAGCACAAGACACGCTGCCCGATGATCCACTTAAAACAGATCCGCGGCAAGGACAATGTTGATGCACAGGACGGCACGATCGATTTTGCGAAGATCGTGGAAATGTGCCCGGAAGCGGTATTTGTCTACGAACAGGAAGAATACCCGAACGGAACCTCCATGGAATGTGTGGCAAGATCGGCAGAATATCTAGTGACACTTTAACGAAATAAAGCCCCCGCAGCATTTGCTGCGGGGGCTTTATTTCGTTAAAGGAAACGGCCGCATTGACACGTTAAAAAACTTTTCGTAAAAACAGCTCCATCGGCTGATGAAAGGGAGTATCATGAAAGGTGATCCCCCCGCAGTCGACATATCCTAATTTACGGTAGAAATGCTGTGCGCTTTCATCGACCTGTGTTGAGATCAAAGCCATTTTAAATCCCTGTTGTTTCATTTCATGTTCCCAGGCTTTGACTGCATTGCTGGCATAGCCCTTTCCGCGATGTTTTTCCTCTATATACAAAAGATTCATAAAAGGCAGATTATCCCATAAAATGCAATGGACTATGATACCGACACGATGTTCGTTTTCCCACAGGACATAACAGGATTTCGTATAGACACGGTAATCAAAACTAACGTCAGTGACATGCCTGTCAATATGCATGACATACTGCTTGTCGTCGTGCGTGACTGCTTTTAATTCCATTTTGCTTCTCCATGAACGGCGGTTTGCTCCCGAAATTCGTTTTCCCATGATCATCGAGATCCAGGGCATTTTCGGTTTGGATCGTTCTAGAATCGTTATTCCATGAAAAACACCTGTTGTAATTTTGGCTGTGCGCCGGTAACAGGATCCATTTCCATGGTCATCACATCTTTCATGTACTCGTTCCATTTTGCTACGACAGGGCTTTTGGCCTGTACTTTTGCGGCGTAGTCGGCGCCTTGCTCGCATTCATAATAGCCGAATAATTCATCCCCAACATTCCAGATGGTGTAGTTGCGGATCCCCGCCTCTTTTAAAACTTTCAGCATTTCCGGCCAAATTTCGTTGTGGCGGCGCTTGTATTCCTCCAAACAACCGGGGTTTATCAGCCCTTTCCATGCGTATCGTTCCAAATTGCTTCCCTCCCTGCATAATTTGCCTTTATTATAGCATGAGGGACAAATAAAATCCAGTCCCCCAGACGCTCCGCCAGCAGAGTATTTTTTCTTTTATTTTACAGTTTTCTCTTGACTCTGTAAAAGGAGGGTGGTACAATAAAAACAAAAAGCGAAACGTTTCGTTTTTATTGTAAGGAGAGAGTAACATGCCATTGGAAACAACGCAGGAGATGTTGAAAAAAGCACAAAAAGAGGGCTATGCTGTTGGCGCGTTCAACGTGGAAAACATGGAGATGGCGCAGGCGATCATATCGGCGGCGGAGGAAATGAAAGCGCCTGTGATGCTGCAGACGACACCCTCCACGGTAAAGTATGCGAGCCTTGGCTTATATTACGCGAATGTAGAAGCGCTGGCAAGAAACGCAAAGGTACCGGTAGCGATCCACTTAGATCACGGGAGCAGCTTTGAACTGGCCGTGCAGGCCATCCGTGCGGGATACACTTCGGTGATGATAGACGGCTCGCACGAAGCCTTTGAAGAAAATATCGCACTGACCAAACGGGTGGTGGATGTGGCAAAGCCAAACGGGATTCCAGTGGAAGCAGAGCTTGGAAAGGTCGGCGGAAAAGAGGACGATCTGGATGGAGGAACGGGCGGATACACAGAACCGCTGGAGGCAAAGGAGTTTGTGGAGCGAACCGGAGTAAGCTCCTTAGCGGTAGCGATCGGAACAGCTCATGGGGTATATGCAGGAGAACCAAAGCTTGATGTGGAAAGGCTCAAAGAGATCCGGAAAGTGGTGGAGATCCCACTGGTACTGCACGGGGCCTCCGGATTATCAGATGAGGCGGTGCAAAGCTGTATTCGGGAAGGTATCTGCAAGGTGAACTTTGCGACAGAGCTGCGGATCGCATATACCGAAGGCGTGAAGGCGGTATTAACCGAAAAGCCGAAAACGATAGATCCAAAAGCATATGGAAAAGCTGGAAGAGAACGGGTAAAAGAACTAGTAAAGAACCGGATCAGCGTTTGCAAAAGCGCAGGGAAGGCATAAGCTTGAAAGGAAGAGGAACATGGCCGCGACCATGAAGGATATTGCCAGCCGGACTGGGCTTGGACTGGCAACGATTTCAAAATACCTAAACGGCGGAACTGTCCGGGAAAAGAACCGGATCGCGATTGAAGAGGCCATCAAGGAACTGGATTTTACGGTAAATGAATTTGCGCGCAGTTTGAAGACGCATCAGTCTAAAACGATCGGTATCGTGATCCCGGAATTGAGTAATGTGTTTATTACCTCGATTATTTCTGTGATGGAGGATGTGCTTCGGAAAAAGGGATATGGGATATTGGTGTGCGACAGCCGGACCGATGAAGTACTGGAACGGCAAGCGGTCCAGTTTTTGCTGAATAAAATGGTAGACGGGATCGTGATGATGCCGGTTTCCCGCAACAGCCATGCATTGGAACCGGCTCTTCAGAAAAAAATCCCGATCGTCCTGATTGACCGGATGATCGACGGGACAGAGCATTTTGTGGATGCCGTACTGGTCGATAACCACAGGGCTGCCTATGAAAGTACTTCCTACCTCATTGAACAGGGGCACCGAAAGATCGGGATCTTGGTAGGTCCAAAAGACGTGTCAACTTCCTTGCAGCGTTTGCAGGGATACCGGGAAGCGTTGCAGGAGAACGGACTGCCGGTTTTAGAATCACTGATCTATTATTCTGATTATACGCTTCAAGGCGGCTACCAGGCGGCAAAAGTCTTTTTTGAACAGGAAAATCAGGCGACCGCGTTATTTGTTACCAATTATGAGATGACGCTGGGAACGATTTTACGGGTCAATGAGCTCGGGCTTTCGATCCCGGAGCAAATATCCTTAATAGGATTTGACAATCTGGAGCTTGCAAGGATCGTAAATCCGGCGCTCACTATTGTGGAACAGCCGATCCACAATCTTGGCGTACAGGCGGCCGAAATGCTGCTTTCCCGTTTTTCCGGCGGACAGCGGGAAAAGGCGGTCCGTCTGGTGCTGCCTACCACCTTAAAATTCGGCCGTTCTGTAAAGAAAATCATAAAACAGGAATAGGGGGGAAGATATGCCAAAGTTATTGGGAATTGACATTGGGACATCTGCGTGCAAGGTGGCGGTCTTTGATGAAAGCGGCAATGTACTGGCACAGCAGAATGAAGAATATCCGGTTTACTATCCCCAAAGCGGATGGGCGGAACAAAACCCAGAACACTGGTGGGAGGCTGTGTGCCGGGCGATACGGGCGATACTGGAAAAAAGCGGCGTGCAGGACGGCGGGATCGCAGGGATCGGGGTAGACGGGCAAAGCTGGTCTGCGATCCCTATGGATAAAACCGGGAGAGTACTGGCAAACACGCCAATTTGGTTTGACACCCGCTGCAAGGAGATCTGCAACAGGTTAAAGCAGGAAATTGGGGAGGATCAGATCTTTGCTTTGTGCGGGAATCCTGTCCAGCCAGGGTATACCCTGCCCAAAATCCTTTGGTTTCAGAATGAATATCCGCAGATATACCGGCAGGCGGCGCAGTTTTTGCAGGCAAACAGCTTTTTGGTGTACCGGCTGACCGGTGTGTTTTCTCAGGATAGATCTCAAGGATACGGGCTTCACTGTTATGATATGAAAAAATCTGCTTGGGATCAGACAATGTGCGCCGCAATGGACGTTGATATTACAAAGCTGCCGGATATTTACGCCTGCCATGATATTGTTGGGCAGGTAAGCCGTGAGGCGGCAAAGCAGACGGGGCTTTTGGAAGACACCCCTGTTGTGGCCGGCGGACTGGACGCCGCCTGCGGCGCTTTGGGGGTTGGGGTGCTGTATCCCGGCGATACCCAGGAGCAGGGCGGCCAAGCCGGTGGGATGAGCATCTGCATTGATTCTTATCATGCTGACCCAAGGCTTATTTTAGGAAACCATGTCGTGCCCGGGCGGTGGCTTTTGCAGGGCGGTTCTGTTGGCGGAGGCGGCGTGATGCGCTGGATGGAACGGGAACTTGGCGCGGAAGAACGCCTGATTGCCCAAGAAAAGGGAACAGACCCGTTTTATGAAATGGACCAAAAGGCGGCGCGGATACCGGCCGGCTGCGAGGGCGTCGTATTCCTGCCATATATGGCGGGGGAGCGCTCTCCAATTTGGGACGAACAGGCCAAGGGCGTGTATTACGGTCTGGACTATGCCAAGACAAGGCCGCATTTGATCCGCGCCGGTATGGAGGGCGTTGCGTTTGCCCTGCGGCACAATTTGGAAGTGGCGGAAGAATGCGGGGTAACAGTGCAGACGCTCCGGTCTATGGGCGGTGCGGCCAACAGCCGGATCTGGACGCAGATGAAAGCCGACGTTACAGGAAAGCGGGTCGTGGTGCCTTCCTCTGACACTGCGACGACCTGGGGCGCCGCTATGCTGGCTGGCGTTGGTATAGGGCTGTACCCAAGCTTTGAAGAGGCGGTGGGAAAAACTATCCGCGTGACGAGAGAACACCTGGTAAATTGGGAAGAACATCGTCGATATGAAGACAGCTACCAAACCTATTTATCGTTATATCAGGCATTAAAGCCAGTTATGGACCGTTAGAAGAAAGGGAGAAACAAAGTATGAAAGCGGCAGTTTTATATGGGAACGAAGACATTCGTTATGATGATTTTAAGACCCCGGAAGTAAAACCGGGTACTGTGAAGGTGCGGGTACGCGCAACCGGGATCTGCGGTTCGGATATTCCGCGGGTACTTCACAATGGGGCGCATTTTTACCCCGTGGTGCTGGGACACGAATTTTCCGGGGATGTAGTGGAAGTAGGGGAAGGCGTTACCAAGGTAAAGGTAGGAGATACGGTTTCAGGCGCCCCGCTTTTGCCCTGCCTTGCCTGTGACGACTGCCAGAACGGGAATTACTCGCTGTGCAAGCATTACAGCTTTATCGGTTCCAGGGAACAGGGCAGCTTTGCAGAGTATGTGGTGATGCCCGAACGCAATGCCATTCCTTATGATTCCTCTATTCCCTATGAACAGGCGGCGATGTTTGAACCCTCTACCGTTGCGCTGCATGGATTGTTCTGCAACGACTATCAGGGAGGAGAAACTGTAGCGGTGCTGGGAGGCGGGACGATCGGCCTGTTTACCGCGCAGTGGGCTAGGATTTTCGGTGCGAAAAGGGTCGTGGTATTTGACATTGTGGATTCCCGGCTGGAGCTTGCCAAAAAGCTTGGAGCAGACGAGGTGGTCAATACTGCGCAGCCTGATTTTATGGAAAGGGCCATGGAACTTGCCGATGGAAAGGGATATGGCTATGTGTTTGAAACCGCTGGAAATACGGCGACTATGCAGATGGCGTTTGACTTGGCGGCAAATAAGGCGAAGGTCTGCTTTATTGGCACGCCGCATTTAGATCTGACCTTTACCCCAAAACAGTGGGAAAATATGAATCGTAAGGAATTTAAGCTGACCGGTTCTTGGATGAGCTACAGCGCGCCGTTCCCGGGAAAGGAATGGGACTTGACCGCCCACTATTTCGCAACCGGCCAGCTGCGGTTTGACCCGGCGCTGATTTATAAGACCTTCCCGTTGAGCAAAGCAGATGAAGCGTTTGCACTGTATAAAATCCCCGGCGAGGTCAAAGGGAAGATCATGCTGGTAAACGAAAAGTAGAAAGGAAGAGCAACATGTTAAAAGGGATTCCAAGTATTTTACCGCCGGAACTGTTAAAAATCATGATGGAAATGGGGCATGGCGATGAGCTGGTGCTGGCAGACGGAAATTTTCCCAGATCCGCTCATCCGGAGCGTGTTGTCCGTTGTGACGGACACGGTATTCCGGAATTATTAGACGCGATTTTAAAATTTATGCCGCTTGATCCCTATGTCGAGCATCCTACTATTTTGATGGACGTTCTGCCCGGGGAAGAAATTCCTGTCATTTGGGAAGAATACCGAAAAATTATTGGACAGCATGAAACAAACGGCGCGCGGGAAGAAGCGATCGGGCGGTTTGATTTTTACAACCGCGCCAAAAAGGCATATGCCGTAGTGACCACCAGTGAATCCGCACTGTATGCCAACGTGATCTTAAAAAAAGGCGTAGTGATAGAAAAATAAGAAAAGAAAGGCAAGGGAACTGCTATGAAAGAACGGATTGACCCGGCAATAGTGCCGAAGCGGAAGTTGTATACTGGGGAAGAGATCCCCTGTATTGGAATGGGCACGTTTGGTTCCGACCGCTTTACTGCGGAGCAGGTGTCGAGCGCAGTATACGGCGCGATCCGGTACGGATACCGCCTGTTTGACTGTGCGGCAGTATACCAGAATGAAGATCAGATCGGGAACGTGTTCGAAAAGGCATTTCGGGAAGGAATCGTAACACGGGAAGAACTGCACATCACCTCCAAGGTATGGAACGACATGCACGAACAGGGCGATGTACTGTTATCCTTGGCAAAAACCTTAAAGGATTTGAAGCTGGATTATATCGACACATTTTTTGTGCACTGGCCGTTTCCGAATTACCACGCGCCAGGCTGTGACGGGGATTCCAGAAACCCGAATTCCAGACCGTTTTCTGTCGAAGAATTTATGACGACCTGGAAACAGATGGAACAGATCCAGAAAATGGGGCTGTCACGGAATATCGGGATGTCGAATATGACAGTGGCAAAACTTAAAAAGGTGTTGCCTCTGTGTGAGGTCAAGCCGGCTTTGATCGAAATGGAACTGCATCCCTGTTTCCAGCAGCCGGAATTATATGATTATTGTGTGGAACAGGGGATCCAGCCGGTGGGATTCTGCCCGATCGGTTCTCCCACTCGTCCGAACCGGGATAAAACAGAAGGGGACATTGCGGATATTCAAGTACCGGAGCTGGTTGAGATCGCTAAAGCGCATGACGTACATCCAGCTGTGATTTGTTTGAAATGGGCTGTCCAGCGCGGACAGGTGCCGATCCCATTTTCGATTCATGAAAACGAATATGCCAGCAATCTGAAATGCACCACCGAAGACCCGCTCAGTGAAGAGGAAATGAAAACATTAGCTGGGATCGACAAAAACTGCCGTCTGATCAAAGGGCAGGTGTTCCTATGGCCGGGTGCAAAGAGTTGGGAAGACCTTTGGGACTTGGACGGGACCATCACAAAATAGGAGAAAGGGAGCAGCGAGATGAGCCAAAAGTTTGAGGCAAATTTTGATTCTTTATCAAACTATCAGTGCCCGAACTGGTTTCGGGATGCCAAATTTGGGATCTGGAGCCATTGGGGGCCGCAGAGCGTGCCCATGTTCGGCGACTGGTACGCACGGTTTATGTACATTCAGGGGACCCCGCAGTACCGTTATCACCTGCGGCACTACGGGCATCCTTCCAAGTTTGGCTACAAGGACATCTGCAAGCTGTGGAAAGCGGAAAAATTTGACCCGGATGCATTGATGGAGCTTTATACCCGCGCAGGGGCAAAATATTTTGTTGCGCAGGCAATGCACCACGACCATTTCTTCAATTATCCGTCCCAGTATAACCGCTTTAATTCAGTGGAGATAGGACCGCATAAAGACATTTGCGGGCTGTGGAAAAAGGCGGCGGAAAAGCACGGCTTGCCGTTTGGGCTTACCGAGCATCTGGGTGCGTCTTTTTCTTGGTTCTCCACCAATAAGGGACGCGATACATACGGCCCGTTTCAAGATGTTCCTTATGATGGAAACGATCCGGAATACCGTGACTTTTATTATGACAACGGGGAGCATTATCAGGAATTTCCCCAACCTACTCCGTTAGAGCCGTGGTATACCTCAAACAGGAAATTCTGGGATTACTGGCTCAAAGTGATGAAAGAAATGATTGACAAGTATCAGCCTGACATGCTGTATACCGATGGCCCGCTCCCATTCGGGGAGATGAACAAGGAATTACAGGCTTCGGAAAACTACCGGCTGGGACTGGAAGCGGTTGCGCATTTGTATAATCGTTCGATTGAAAAATATGGGAAAAACCATGCGGTATACACGCAAAAGGACCGCCGGCCGGAGATCTATCAAATCGGCGTGCTGGATATTGAAAAAAGCCAGCTTCCTGGCATCCAGGCCGCGCCCTGGCAGACCGATACCTGCATCGGCAACTGGTTTTATGATGCGGCATGCGAGTTTAAAAAGGCCGGGCATATCATCGAAATGCTGGTGGATATTATCTCGAAAAACGGGACGATGCTCTTAAACATCCTGCAAAAGCCGGATGGTTCTATTGACGAGGAAACCACCTATCTGCTGGAGGAATTGGCGGATTGGTTCCCGGTCTGCGGAGAAGGGGTATATGGCACCCGGCCGTGGCGGGTCAATGCTGAGGGAGACAGTAGGGTCGTGATCAACGGTTTTCAGGAAGATGCGGTAGCTTGGAACCCTTCAGACTTCCGGTTTACCCAAAAGGGAAGTACGGTTTACGCGTTTATGATGCGGGTTCCAGAAAACCGTGTGGCAGTACTGAAAAGCTTTACCCCGGACGAAAAGGTGAAACGGGTGCGCCTGCTTGGTATGGGAGAAGTGCCGTTTGAGCAGTCCTTTGGTGTGCTGACTGTAAAACTGCCGGAAGCTCTGCCTACAAAATACACGAATTGTTTTGCGGTTGAATTATAAAAAAGGCTCCTGACCATTTGGTCAGGAGCCTTTTTTATAATCTGTTACGAAACAGTTGTTTCGCGTTTTCTTAGTTGCAGGAAAAGAAAGATCCCCAAAATCAGGATCACTGGGAAAACTGTAGCGGCTAAGATACCGATTTTCAAGTTATTCTGGAATGCACCGGAGATTAGCCCCACAAAAGTAGGCCCGCTGGAGCAGCCAAGGTCACCTGCTAAGGCAAGGAATGCAAACATAGCGGTACCGCCCCGAATAGATGCTGCCGCAGAACTAAACACACCCGGCCACAGAATACCCACAGACAGCCCGCACAGGCCGCAGCCCACAAAACCGAGGACAGGAAACGGCGATAGGGAGATGATCAGGTAAGAGCAGATACAAAGACCGCCGCTCAACAGCATAAAACGCTGCAGATTGATCTTTTCCCCGTATTTTCCATAATAGAGACGGGATAAGCCCATCATGGTCGCAAACAGCATAGGGCCTGCCAAATCACCGATCGTTTTGCTGACGCCAAGCCCCTGCTCTGCAAAAGCAGATGCCCATTGGCTGACAGCCTGTTCACAGGCGCCTGCACAAAGCATCAGGAGCATAAATACCCAAAAAAGTTTATTTCGGATCAAGGAGGTCACAGGAATCGTGGAGCCCTCCTCTGTACTTGGGGAAGCGATCGGGACCTTGGCAAATACAAAGGTGTTCACGAGAGGGACCAGCGCCCACAGCAGAGCCAGAAGCTTCCAGTTGGAAATACCGAAGACCGCAAAAAATAAGGTGGAGATCAGCACAACGCCTACATGTCCCCAGCAATAGAATGAGTGAAGTAAGCTCATCGTCTTTTCCTTATTGTCAGACGGACAGGACTCCACGATCGGGCTGACCAGCACCTCTAGCAGCCCGCCTCCCGCCGCATAGATCAATACGGAGATCAATAATCCCACAAAAGGATCGGGGATCAATTCAGGGAGTACGGTCATTCCTGCTAGACCCAGAACCGACAAAATATGAGCCAGCATAATGGAAGCACGGTACCCAATTTTATCTACAAAACCGGCGGACAGCAAATCAACCAAAAGCTGAAGCCCGAAGTTTAGGGTGACCAGCATGGTGATCTTGGAAAGCGAGATCCCATAACTGGATTGAAAGGTCAAAAATAAAAGCGGTGCAAAATTGTTGATGATCGCCTGCACAATGTAACCGGCAAAACAGGCGCGGATCGTGCCTTGATAATGAACTGTCATAACAAAGATACCTCACAAAACATACTTTTTGTATTATATCAAATCCTCCCGGGGATTTCCAGCTTTATTTTTTGTGTTTGGCCTGAAAAGTGATTTGAGAAACCCTTTTCTTAATGGGTCAGCGCTTTCTGAAAATCAGATATGCCCTATGATACAGTACCGAACGCCATCTGGCGTCCGGTACTGTATTTCAAAAAATCAGTCTTTCACATATTCAGCGATGTCTTCTAATTTGCAGTTGAGTGCGGCGCATAACTTATTTAATGTTTTTGTTTCTATATTTTCATTGGCTTTCAGCCTGCGGATCGTTTTGCTGTCTATTCCGCATTTTTCCCGAAGCTGGTAGGTAGAAATGCCTTTCTTTTCCATAGCCTCCCATAATTTGTCAAATACGATCATCTTTCTATCCTCCCTTGACAAGCTTTATTATGGGGGTTATAATCTTTTTTTGTTAAGGGGATATAATCCCCATGTATTGGAGCGTTTTATGGACTTATATTTCCGGATTTGAAACTTTCCACAAGAGATTTAAGCGACGTCGTACCAAGCTTTGCGGCAGATCAAGGCGATCTTAGAGGATGACAGCTTGGAAGCCCCGGAATGTTTCATGAAAATAGAAGAAACGATCCATCAATTGGAGTCAGTTTAGAAGCAATGGGGGGAATCGGCATGATTTCTTATAAAGTAGGAGCCGGTTTCTAAAGGGTTGTTTTTCTAAAATATATAAAATAAATGAGGAACTTCTCCCAGCTACTTGCAATTTCAACTTTGCCTTTGCTATAATATGGTTATTGCATCAGGGAACAGGGGGCGGAAGCGTGAAACGGGAAAGACAATTAACAAATGGGATCACAGAAGGAATAATTTGGAAACAGCTTTTGTATTTTTTCTTCCCGATCGTTTTGGGAACGTTTTTTCAGCAGCTTTATAATACGGTAGACGCAGTGATTGTCGGAAATTTTGTCGGCAAGGAGGCGTTGGCGGCAGTTGGCGGTTCCACTTCAACACTGATCAATTTGCTGGTGGGCTTTTTCGTCGGGCTTTCCTCCGGTGCTACGGTCATTATCTCCCAATTTTATGGGGCAAGAAAGGCCAAGGAAACCAGTCAGGCAGTACATACGGCGGTTGCGCTTGGACTGGTAGGCGGGGTGCTGTTTACCGTGGTTGGGCTTTTATGCTCCGAGTGGGCGCTTAACTTGATGGAAACGCCTGAAGAGATCATGGACCAGTCTTTGTTATACTTGCGGGTCTATTTTGGCGGGATTATTTTTTCACTGTTATACAATGTCGGCGCGGGGATTTTGCGTGCGATCGGGGATTCCAAACGCCCGCTTTATTTTTTGATCGTCTGTTGTATCGTAAATTTAGTGCTGGATCTTTTGTTTGTGGCGGTCTTTCACTGGGGTGTTTTTGGTGCGGCTTTTGCAACCACATTATCGCAGGTGACGAGTGCAGTTTTAGTCATGGTTTCCCTGCTGCGCAGCACAGAAATGTATGGTTTGGCGATCAAGCAGATACGGTTCACGGCTTCTATTTTAAAAGATATGATTCGTATCGGTTTTCCTGCTGGGATGCAGTCTGTGATGTATTCGGTTTCTAATGTGATTATACAGTCTTGTATCAACACCCAAGGAACAGACGCGGTTGCGGCATGGACTGCGTTTGGCAAGATCGACGGGATATTCTGGATGATCATGGGAGCTTTTGGGGTATCTATCACCACCTTTTCTGGGCAGAATTTTGGGGCGCAGAAGTACGATCGGATCAAAAAAAGTGTTCGGGTCTGCCTGTTGATGGCCTTTGCTGTTTCAGCGCTGATCAGTGTGATTTTGTTGTTCGGCGGGCATTATGTGATGCGGCTCTTTACCGATGACAATGCGGTCATTGCCTATGGTATGCGGATGATCCGGGTAGTGTCGCCGTTTTACTTTACCTATGTCTGCATCGAGGTACTGGCAGGCGCGGTGCGCGGCGCGGGAGATTCGCTGCTGCCGATGCTGATGACCTGTATTGGGGTGTGTTTGTTACGTGTTGTTTGGGTATGGACCGCAGTTCCGTATTCTAACACCATTGAAACGGTGATCTTTAGCTATCCTTTAACTTGGGCGATCACATCGGTGATGTTTATCATCTATTATTTGCAGGGTGGTTGGCTGAAACGATGTATCCGAAAAGCAGGCTTCCCAATACCGAAAAAAAAATAAAACTAATACAAAAAGCCAGGTGGAGAAATCCATCTGGCTTTTTGATATATTTTTTCTGAATCTAAAAATAAGGGGATTCTTGATAAATCCAGGCGTTTGCGGTATACTGAAGAAAGCGGTTGTGTCATTAGAAACCGGCCAAAAAGCAGGGGAGAAGAGCATGATAAAATTATTGAGATATTTGAAATCATACCGAAAAGAAAGCATTTTGGGGCCTCTTTTTAAATTGCTGGAGGCGTCTTTTGAACTGCTGATCCCGTTGGTCGTTGCGCAGATCATCGACGTTGGGATTCCCAATGAGGATGTGCCTTATATTATAAAAATGTGCTTGTTGATGGTACTGCTGGGAATCATCGGGCTTGTCTGCTCCCTGACGGCCCAGTATTTTGCGGCGAAGGCGGCAGTTGGCTTTTCTACAGTGATTCGGCGGGATTTGTTCGCGCATATCCAAAGCCTTTCCTACTCTGAATTAGACCAGATCGGAACCTCTACCTTAATGACGCGGATGACCAGCGACATCAATCAAGTTCAAAATGGAGTAAATCTGGTATTACGGCTGTTTTTGCGTTCCCCGTTTATTGTGTTCGGCGCCATGGTAATGGCATTTACCATTGATATAAAATCCGCGGGAGTATTCGCGGTGACCATCCCGGCACTTTCGGTAGTCGTATTTGGTATTATGCTCGTCAGCATCCCGCTTTACCGGAAGGTACAGGCTAGGCTGGACCGTGTGATGCAGATCACCCGGGAAAACTTGGCAGGCGCCAGGGTAGTGCGCGCCTTTAATAAGGAAGCGGATGAGATCGCTGCCTATGACCAGGCTGGGGAAGAATTAAAAGGGGTACAGGTTTTTGTGGGGAAAATCTCCGCCCTGCTAAACCCGGTCACCTATGTAATGGTAAACCTGGCGATCGTGGTGCTGATCTGGGTCAGTGGGGTACAGGTCGATGTGGGGAACCTCTCACAGGGGGAGGTTGTCGCGCTGATCAGCTACATGTCCCAGATCTTAGTGGAACTGATTAAGCTTGCCAACTTGATTATCTCCTTTACCAAAGCGATCGCATGCGGCAACCGGATCCAGAGTATCTTTGAGATTCAGCCCGGCATGAAAGAAACTGAAAAACCGGTTGTGAAGATGCCAGTGACAGACAGCGTGGTGGAATTTCATGACGTTAGCTTTACCTACCAAGGGGCAAAGGAAGAATCTTTATCTGGAATCCACTTTACTGCCAAACGGGGCGATACGATTGGAATTATTGGGGGAACAGGCTCCGGGAAAAGTTCGTTGGTAAACCTGATTCCCCGTTTTTACGACGTCACTGACGGCGAAGTGCTGATACATGGGGTAAATGTGAAAGAATACCCGTTTGAACAGCTCCGGGATAAGATCGGGCTGGTGCCGCAGAAGGCGGTGCTGTTTCAGGGTTCTATCCGGGACAACCTGCGCTGGGGGAAAAAGGATGCCACCGAAGAAGAAATGAACCGCGCCCTTGAAATCGCGCAGGCAAAGGATTTTGTGGATGCCAAGGAAAACGGGCTGGATTCAGAAGTCCTGCAAAATGGGAAAAATTTATCCGGAGGGCAAAGACAACGCCTGACGATCGCGCGGGCGGTTATCAAGAAACCGGAAATTTTGATTTTAGACGACAGTGCTTCGGCGCTTGATTATGCGACCGACGCGCGCTTAAGGAAAGCGATCCGGGAAATGGACCCGGATATTACGGTGTTTTTAGTATCGCAGCGCGCGGCGACGATTCAGTACGCAGATCAGATCTTGGTGCTGGATGACGGGGAATTGGCAGGGATTGGAACCCATCAGCAACTGTTGGACACCTGTGAGGTTTACAGGGAAATTTACTATTCTCAATTTCCAAGAAAGGAGAGCGGCCATGAAAGCAACGAACCTGTCTAGCGCACAGACGATCCGCAAGGTGCTGGGCTATATCAAGCGGTATTGGTTTTTGTTGGCGCTGTCCATCTTCTTTGCGGCGGTAACCGTTATTTTAACGCTCTATGCGCCGATCCTGATTGGGTACGGGGTGGATAAAATTGTAGGAAAGGGGAATGTGGATTTTGACGGCCTGAAAGGGATCATGCTCCAGATCTCGGTGGTAGTTGCGCTGACTGCGGCGGCACAGTGGATTATGAACACCTGCAACAACCGCATTACCTTTCAAGTCGTTAAGGATATTCGTGATAAGGCGTTCCGTAAGCTGGAACGGATGCCTTTAAAATATATTGACCAGCATCAGCACGGGGACCTGGTCAGCCGGATCATTGCGGATGTAGACCAATTTTCGGATGGCCTTTTGATGGGCTTTACCCAGTTTTTTACCGGTGTGATGACTATTTTGGGAACGCTGGTATTCATGCTGGTGATCGACTATAAAATTGCGTTGGTAGTGGTTTTGATCACCCCGGTATCGTTGTTTGTGGCAAACTTTATTGCTAAAAAGACCTTTTCCATGTTCCGCCTGCAATCCCAGACCAGAGGGGAGATTACCTCTCTCATCGACGAGATGATTGGGAATCAGAAGGTGGTCAAGGCGTTTGGGTACGAGGACGACGCCATGGAGCGTTTGAATGAGATCAACGGCAGACTCCAGTCGTGCAGTCTGCGGGCCACTTTTTTTTCCTCGATCACGAATCCGTCTACCCGGTTCGTCAACAGTTTGGTTTACACCGCGGTGGCCTTGGTAGGTGCTTTATCTGTGATGAGCGGCTCGTTAAGCGTGGGGTTGCTGACCAGCTTTTTAAACTACGCGAACCAGTACACCAAGCCGTTTAACGAAATTTCCGGGGTGGTCACGGAGCTGCAAAATGCTCTTGCTTCCGCTTCCCGGGTCTTTGAACTGATCGAAGAGCCGTCGGAAACACCGGACGCGGAACATGCAACAGTGCTGGAAGAGGTAGACGGGAGCGTCACCTTGGATCAGGTATATTTTTCTTACCGGCAGGACCGACCGTTGATCGAAAACTTAAACCTGTTGGTCCGGCCGGGACAGCGGGTGGCGATCGTAGGCCCGACGGGCTGCGGGAAAAGTACGGTCATCAACCTGTTGATGCGCTTTTACGATGTTGATAAGGGCGCTATCAAAGTAGCGGGTCTGGACATTCGGGAGATCACCAGAAAAAGCCTGCGGGAAAATTACGGTATGGTGTTGCAGGAAACATGGTTAAAATCCGGTACCGTGCGGGAAAATATCTCGTTTGGAAAGCCGGAGGCAACGGAGGAGGAAGTGATTGCGGCGGCAAAAGCCTCCCATGCGCACAGCTTTATCAAGCGTTTGCCCAATGGATACGATACCGTTATCACCGAAGACGGCGGGAACCTTTCCCAAGGACAGAAACAGCTTTTGTGCATTACCCGCGTAATGCTGAGTTTGCCGCCCATGCTCATTTTGGATGAAGCGACCTCGTCGATCGACACCCGGACCGAAATCCAGATCCAGAAGGCATTTGCCAAAATGATGAACGGAAGGACCAGCTTTATTGTTGCGCACCGCCTGTCCACCATTCAGGAGGCGGATGTGATTTTGGTGATGCGGGATGGGAAGATCATCGAGCAGGGGACTCATGATCAGCTTTTGGCACAGCAAGGGTTTTATTATGAGCTTTACAACAGCCAGTTTGCGGTGTAAGGGAGGGAAATGCAATGCCGACTCCGCTTTCTGAACAGGAAGTTTCAGCTCGTGGGATCATGCTCCGGCACGAGAAGATGGACAACGGGGAACTGCGTTTCCGTTTGGCAGCCCCAGACGGCACCTGCTATATCCGCTGCGAGAACCCGGGTGGGGAAACATGGGAAAACAGCCATTCCCATGCCGCCTTGCAGGAATGGACGGTGGTGCAGAAAGGCCAAGTCATCTATGCGGAACAATACGGGGAAAAGACCGTTTACCGTTTGCTGGATACTTGGGATACAGTGATTACTACGCCGGGGATCCCGCACAATATCTGCATGGGCCCGGACTCTGTGATTTTAACAGTGAAATTTGGGGATTGTGCATCCCCGGATTGGGTCCCCTCCGAATTATTGGACCGGCGCACCAAACCGTTGACCTTTAAGCAGGCGCAAAAGCTTTGTGATACAGGAATATAAAGTGTAAAAAGCCCTCTTTTTAAAGAGGGCTTTTTCTATTTACCTTTGTTTTCTGGGACATGTTTGATCCTTACACTCAGATCAGGAAATAATTTTGTATTCTGGACAACAACAGAGTAAAAAATCACATTCATCACAAAAACATTCTATCCAATTTCCATAGTTGTCATATTTTGTTCCATTTTTAGGGCAATCTAAACCAGAATTCCCTGGCATTAGTTGAAAATTTACTGGTTTCATGATTGGAGTCGCAGCCTTTTCTTACAAATAGTTATGTTTTCATTATATAATGTAACAATCTATATGTAAAGAGGGAAAATAAGATATGATCCTATTAAAACATAGATGATGGAGAAATATCTGATGATTAGGTTACGGGTATTGGAGCTTTTGGAAAGTCAGGGAAAAACAAAATACTGGCTTTATAAACAACTGGGGATGAGCTATCAAAACTTTAATAATATGGTGCAGAATAAAACGCAGTCCATCCGGTATGAGAACATTGAAACGATCTGCCGGCTGCTTGGCTGCACACCGAACGAATTGTTTGAGATCACCGATGAATAAAAAAGCCTGTCTGGAATATTCCAGGCAGGCTTTTTCTATGGCTCACATTTTACATATACATACCGCTGTTCTGTAGACAGATTTTTTTGAAACAGGTAGCCGTTCCAGGAAAATCCGCGCAGGAGTTCGGGCTTGGATACCTTGTTTTGAATGATAAAGCGCGCCATTTCGCCCCGCGCCATTTTGGCTTCTGTAGCAAGTGCGATCAGCTTGCCGCGGCGGGGAAGCAAAAATTCACAAGTAATTAGCCGCGGGATCAGGTAACGATAGGGGAGCAGAAGCTTTGCATATTCGGCAGAAGCAAGGTTTATCACGGTATCTGTTGTTTGGGAAAGCTGCCGGGCGACGAGATCGCCCCAGAATGCATACAGGCTTTTCTGATCCGGCTTAAAACGGCATAAAAATTCCAAGCGGTAAGGCTGTAAGCTGTCCAACGGGCGCAAAAGCCCGTAAAAGGCGCTGAGTATCCTAAGGCGCCGGTCGGCAAACAACAGGCTTTCATCGCTTAGATCCTGAGCATGAAGATGCTGGTATGCCAGCCCATGATAGGATAAAATAGCAGGAGGTCCTGTGTTTTCCAGAGAAAAATTTTGATAATTTGTGTATGCTTTCATGGCAAGCTCTGGGTTTATCTTTAAAAGTGCCTCCAGTTCCCATGGGGAAAACCGGGAAAGTTCCTTTTGAAGGATGCCTGCCTGCTGTAAGAAAACCGGCTGGGAAACAGGCAGGGATTCCCGAACAGCAGGCAGCATCTGTTTGGCTGGGGACAGCACTGCGATCATAATAAGCTTCACCTCATGGTCGATTATATCATGAAAGGACAGCGGACAGCAAGCAAAACCGGCAGTTTTTTAAAACTGCCGGTTCTTTTTATTTGGATTTTTTTGTTTTTTTGGATACAGCTTCCTTTTGCGGCCTTGGGATGGGATAAAGATCGGTATAAGATTCAGCTTCTGCCTCGGATTCTGGGGGCGTTGGGATCAGTCCGGTACACTCGGTCATACTGGCGACATCGTCTAAATCAAAATAAAAGTCTTCTACGTTATTAAGCGCTTGTTTGTCAACTGGCTCCTGATCGATCGGTTTTGCTGGCATGTAAAACATCTCCTTTTCTGTTTTAGATACCATTAGTATGGACCGGAAAAATGGAAAACATACCAGTTAATGGAGCAGGGAAGCAAACCATTTTAAATCTTCTTTTTTTAAGCAGGAGAAGAGGAATAAAAATAACAGATAACAGCCGATCAAAAATAGAATGCGGACTGCCAGTATTTCGGGGAAATGTTCATTGGTCCACGATCCGGGAAACCACAAAATCCCGCAGGTAACAGCGGTACAGGCCACACAGCATAATGGCTTTATCACCGTTTCCTTTAAGGATATCTGAAGCCGGGTGATTTTAATGAGCCTGCCCAGGCTTAGGGAAAAGTTTAATACCTCCGAAACCATCACAGTCATCACATAACCCTTGATGCCGAATATTGGTAGCAGGAAGTAGACCATGCACACGCTGGCAAACGAATCGATCACATTGTACTTCATAGATTGGTACTGTTCGCCCAGCCCCTTGAGCATCCCATCAACAATGGTGTCCATATACATGACCAGCACCAGCGGGGAAAACAGCTTGACGTAAAAGGATACTTCCCCGCTTTGGTAAAAGGTCAGTCCAAGCGGTTCGGAAAAACAGAACAGCACTCCCATTACACAGACGGCAAACAAAAAACTTAATTTTAATACCCGTGTGACGATCCAGCTGATGCGCTCTTCGTTATTTTGGACCTGGCATTCGGTCAACTCGGGGATCAAAAGCTCCGCAAGCACGGTAAGCAGGGCAGACGGATACAGCACCAAAGGGAGCACCATGCCGTGGACAGTGCCGTAGGCGGTGAAGGCCTGTTCTTGGGAAGCGCCCCATTTTTTCAGTCCGCGGGGGATCAGGATATGCTGGAGGGTGGATAAGGCGGACCGGGCATAAGCGCTTAAGGCAATGGGAATGGCAATTTTGAACATCCGTTTTGGGATCCCATGGCCCGAATCGCCGGAAGCCCCGCGCTTTTTTTGATCCCAAAGGCAGCAGAGGAATAAAAACAGGCAGGCGGCCGCCTCAGACAAACAGGAGCCGGCAACCATGGCAATGCAGCCGTATTCCAACCCCTTTGGAAGGAGCAGTCGAAGGCCGGTGATGGTAACGGCGATCATGACAAATTGATCCGCGATCTGGATAAACGCACAGCGGTTTACCTGCCGGACTGCTGTCAAATATCCGCCGACCACTGCGGAAACCGCAATAAACGGCAGACCGATGGGAAGGATACGCAGGGAGGACACGGTACGGGGGTCATCCAGCCAGACAGTACCGATCCACTCCGCCCCAAAAAAGAGTAGGGCGGCGGTGGCAAAGCTGAACAAGAGACTGTACATCAGGCAGCTTCTTAATGCCTTGCGCACACCAGCGGGATTCCCTTTTCCTAATTCTTCGGAAACAAGGCGGGTCGCGGTAAATTTGATTCCCGATGTGGCAATGGTGATCGCAAGCGTATACACCGACATGATGAGCTGATAGATCCCGATCCCTACCGAACCAACGGTACGGAAAAGATAGGCAGAAAAAAAGACGCCCGCAGTGCGGATCAGCAATGCGGTGGCAGTCATTAAGATCATATTATAGAATAGTTTTTTCCCTTTTTTCATTGCATACACCCGTTCTTTCTGCTAAAGTATATGCGTTGAAAAAAAGGAATAGTATTCCTGCTCTGCCGGAAAAGGCTTTACTTTCCCAATATGTTATGGTATCCTGAACGTGAAAGGATCATATGAGAAAGGGAGTGCTCTGATGAAACGAAAACGGCTGTGGATCGCATTGGCAGTTGTTTTGGCCATTTTGATGATTCCCGTACCCAGCGTCTTGAAAGACGGCGGGACAAAGGTCTACACAGCGGTTCTGTACCGGATCGTGATATGGCATCAGCTGGACGAGGACGTCCCGGGCGGATACCGCACTGGAACAGAATTTGAAATTTTCCCGTTCCACTTTTTGCATTCCATTTAAAAATGCTGCCTGCTTTCTTTGCAGGCAGCATTTTCTATATCGTAGCTTATTGCCCCAGCCGGATCATTTCGTCGATCGCACGCTTTGCGTTTTTGCGGATCGTTTCGTCTAATTCGATCACATCCCCGCCTTCACCTTTCATGGCTTTCAGGATGTCGGCAAGCGTTGTGACCCGCATATCCGGGCACATCAGCTTTTTGGAAAGCAGGTGATAGTGACAGCCTGGTTTTTCCAGTTTTAAGGTGTCCGCAATGCTTTTTTCGGTGCCGATGATACAGTCTTCGTCAGACTGGCGGGCATATTTTAAAATGTCGGCTGTGGAGCCCACTACATCCGCGTATTGCAGAACGTCGGCAGGAAGCTCCGGATGCATCAGCAACTTGGCGTTGGGATAAGCCTGCTTTGCGGCAAGGCATTCCGCTTCAGTCACACTGTTGTGGACAGGGCAGCAGCCATCCCAAAGAACGATGTTTTTATCCGGAACGTTTGCCTTGACATAGGAACCAAGGTTTTTATCCGGAATAAAGAGGATATTCTTGGCCTCCATATTTTTTACAATGTTCAGTGCGCTGGAACTGGTGACGCAGACGTCGCAGACTGCTTTCAGCTGGGCGGTCGTGTTGACATAAGCTACCACCTGATAATCGGGATGTTCCTCCTTAAATTGCAGTACCCGTTCTGGGGTGATCTGTTCCGCCATCGGGCAGGTGGCGTCCGTTACTGGCAGGATCACCTTCTTTTCCGGGGAAAGGATCTTCACCGTTTCCGCCATAAAACGGACCCCGCACATCACTACTGTTTGTTGAGATAGTTTTTCCGCCGCTACGGAAAGGGCGTACGAATCCCCCTTGCAGTCGGCAATTTCCAGAATATCCGGCGACTGGTAGCTGTGCGCCAGAATGGCGATGTCCTGTTCTTTCTTTAATTGTATGATCTGATCCTGCAATGTCCTGAGCATCCAATCGAACCCTTCTTTTTAGTTTATCCCCATTTTACCATGGGGTGAAATGGTTGTCAATTTATGGGGGCATTTGCCTTTGGAAAAAGAAAAAACCGCTGATTTTTTTCGGCGGTTTTAAAAATTTTTATCCTTTATGACCTCAGTGTGTCGATCACTGCCCGGATCGTTTTTTCCGGAACCTCCAAAAAGCGTTCCCTTTCTGCGATGTGCTCCAGATAATGTGCGTCGGAATCGGTAATGATCCTCCCGGAAAAATCCCCGGAAAACGGCGGATTTTTCACCTCGATACAGGGGAAACCGTACTCCGGCGGCAAAAACCCCAAATTTGCGATGATAGAATAAGAAGACTTGTCTACATGTGCCGGAATGGCAAAGCCGCCGTATTCCGGCAGGACGGAAAGCAGCCGGTCAATACTCAGGCTCGCGGCGTTGATCAGCAGTTTGTCTACACTGCCCACAACCTCATCCTGCTCGTTCATGACCCACTGCTCTCCGAAAATATCAGGCTGGTTCATCACCGGTGGAAGCAGATCGTACAGATATTTTCCAAAGGCTTCACACTGCTCAAAGCTGTAAAACAGGCAAAGGATATGCACCTCTTCCATGGTACAGACCTCAATGGCCGGAATGACTAAAAGCCCGGTGCCTTCTGCGACTTTCCGCACAGCCTGAATGTTCTTGGCGGAATTATGGTCAGACAGGGCGATCACATCCAACTCTTTGAGCAGGCTCATATTGACAATGTTGTTGGGCGTCATGTCCCGGTCCCCGCACGGGGAAAGGCAGGAGTGCATATGCAGGTCGTAATACAGCTTCATAGCGCGCAGAACTCCGCGATCTTGCGGGAAAGCTCAAAGGTGGGCAGGTCGCTTTTCAAAATGCACACATCCTGCTCCTGTGCCTTGGCGATACTTTCTTCATCGATCCCCATCCCCTCGGATAAGACGATGCAGGAAACATCGGCCAGCACCGCGACCGCGACCGCGTTGATGTTCCCCATTACGGTGATCCATGCGTCGTCTGCTTTGGCACGGCCCATTACGATGCTCAACAGGTCGCAGCAGTATACACCGTGGATCTCACGCACTTCGGCTTCTCCTTTCGATATAATCTCTAAATGAAGTTCTTTTGCCATTTCCAGTACAGTCATTGATCTTTACCTCTTATTTCTTTTCAGGGTCATCTGGCTTTTCCCGATAGGATTGCGGGAATGGGAATTCCAGCTTGTGGATATTGTCTACAAAGGAAGCGACATTTTCCCGGAATTTAAAGATGCAGTCGTCTACCGAGGCGAACCCGCGGACAACATCCTCCGCCAGCGCTTTGCAGCTTGGCGCCCCACAGGAACCGCAGTCCAACCCGGGAAGGGAAGCTTCGATATGCTCCATCTCGTTCATCTTGTTCAGCGCTACATGGAAATCAGCGTCCAGCTCCATGACCGGGGTGAATTCCAGCGGTTCGTCCCATTTCATCTGGTCGGGGATCTGGGACAGGTGATTTAAAGAAACCGGCAGATACTTGCGCAGGCGTTTTAGCTTGGTCCGCGCGATATATGGGTTTTCCACATTCAGCACGCCGCCCACACATCCTCCGTTGCAGGCGTTGAGTTCAATGAAATCCAGGTTCGAAAACTTTTCATCCTCCAGGTCTTCCAGTACCCGGATCACATTTTCAATGCCGTCTGCCGCTAAGTAATTGTCGTTGAGCAGGGCAGAAGATTCCCCGGCGCTGGACGCCCAAGCAACCCCCATTTTCCCGGAATCGGAAAGCCCCTCCCGATGGTTTGTATGGTCCATGTATTTTAGCAGTTTTGGGTACACCTCGCTGACAGCCAATACTGCGGAGATCTCACTTTTCTGGGTGCCAAGGGGCATTTTTGCCGCAGTTACTTTCGCCGGGCAGGGCGAAATAAAGACCGCGCCGATCTTTTCAGCCGGCAGGCCGGTTTTTTCCATTGCTTCCTGCTTGGCAAGGCGAGCCGCCACCTCGACCGGGGCGTTTAAGTCCAGGATATTGTCGATCAGGCTTGGAAACCGTACTCGGATCAGACGGGTAACGGCAGGACATGCCGAGCTGATCAGCGGTTTTGGGCAATCCGGCTGGTGCAGGATCTTACGGGTAGCGTCCGAAACCAGTTCGGCGGCTTTGGACACTTCAAATACCGCATCGAACCCAAGGTCGATCAATGCGCTCAGAACAATATCCACATCGTCCAGATTGTTAAATTGTCCATAAAAAGACGGGGCGGGAAGCGCAATGGTGTATTCATATTGGTCAATGACCGAAAGCGGGTCAAAAATCGCTTTTTTGGCATGATGCGGACAAACACGGATACACTCCCCGCAGTCGATGCATCGTTCTGAAATGATCTTTGCTTTTCCGTTCCGTACCCGGATCGCTTCCGTCGGGCAGCGTTTGATACAGTTGATGCAGCCCATGCATTTATCCCGGTCCAAGGTCACAGAATGGAAAAATTCTTTCTGCTTCATAGGAAGCCCCTCCTTTCCAATAAAGTCAAAAGGCCGGTTAGGGGATATATACGGTCATAGTCACCGTGGTCCCCACCCCGACAGTGGAATCGATTTCCATTTCATCGCTGTATTTTTTCATATTGGGAAGTCCCATCCCCGCACCGAAACCAAGGCTCCTCACCTCGTCCGGTGCTGTGGAATAGCCCTCCTGCATCGCCTTTTCTACATCTGCGATCCCTTTTCCGTGGTCTTTGAGCACCATGGTAACATGTTCCGGAGAGATCTCCACATCGATCACACCGCCTTCAGCATGGATCACCATGTTGATTTCGCCCTCGTAAAGTGCGATCGCCACCTTGCGGATCACCTCGGGAGGGACACCAAGCTTGCGGAGACTTTTCTTGACATTGGCGGAGGCTTCCCCGGCACGGGTAAAATCATCCCCGTCAACTTCATAAGACAGTTGGATCAGATTCTCCATAAATATCATTCAGACCGTTTCACCAAAGGCAGAAACCGTCTTCTCCTTTCCAATTATTCGTAATAAGCCGTGGGTAATTGGTTTAGCCTTCGCCGCGCAGGCCATTTTCCCAAAGCAGCCCGCAGGCGGTGAACATTCTGAGGGAAGTGGACATCAGCGCGATCTCCCTTTCTTTGGCAAGCTCAATGATATCTTCATCGGGACATTTTCCGCGTACAAAGATGATACAGCGGATGTCCATCATATCTGCGGTGCGGACGACCTGAGGATTTACAAGCCCGGTCAGCAGGACGGACTGGTCCTTGACAAAGGCGAGGACATCGCTCATCATATCCGATCCGCAGGCGGTGTGGATCTCCTGCTCCATCAGCCCGTCACCATAGATCACATCAGCGTTTAAAATGGATTTTACATCCTGGATTGTCATAAATCTCCCTCCGTTTGACTCATAAGGATTTTGGAATATTTCCCAAATCAGTATTTTTGATCTGAGCGATTTCTCATATCAAATTCAAGATATTGGATATATTGAAAATCATATGTATTTCGTGTGTTTTTTCTAATAGAAAGAAAAATTTTAAATCGACATTTGTATTATATCACTATAGATGTAAGCTCTACAACTCTATTTCTTATTTTTGAATCAGAAAAGTATTTTTTTGTCTGTTTTCTACAAAAAATATAAGTTTGTTTATACTTTAACAACATAGATTTTAATCGGAAGAAATGCTATAATAAATTGTATCTGAATGCGCGGGGGCACCCCGTGCGCGGAAAGTAAGTCAGATCAGTTTTGCCGTAATTTTGAGGTTTCTGCGGCAGGGCATTGATATTTTAAGGAGGTTATACAGTATGGCTGAAAAAAAGGGAACAGTACCTTTTAGCGGTACGCCGGAGCAGGAAGCGCAGCTTATGCAGGTGATCGCTCAACACAAAGAAGATAAAGGTGCTTTGATGCCGGTCATGCAGAAAGCGCAGGACATTTACGGCTACCTTCCTATTGAAGTTCAGACTATGATCGCAAAAGGATTAGGCGTTTCTTTAGAGGAAGTTTACGGCGTAGCAACGTTTTATTCCCAGTTTTCCCTGTATCCGAAAGGGCAGTACAAGATCTCTGTATGTCTTGGGACCGCCTGTTATGTAAAAGGCGCGGGCGACGTGTTTGACAGGCTGGTACAGAAATTGGGGATCAAAAGCGGTGAATGTACTCCGGACGGAAAATTTTCTTTGGAAGCGTGCCGCTGCATCGGCGCCTGTGGCTTGGCGCCGGTCATGACCGTAAACGACGACGTTTACGGAAAGCTGACAGTAGACGACATTGACGAGATTCTTGGAAAATACAACGCGTAATCCTGATTCGGCAGGTATTGTGCCTGAAAGGGAATCATCATGCAGGAATTATCTTTAAATATACTGGATATTGCGCAGAACTCGATCCGTGCTAACGCCAGCCTGATCACGATAGAGATCATTCGTTCCACAGCGGAAAACCAGATGACCATTTCGATCGAGGATAACGGCTGCGGAATGAGCAAGGAAAAGGTAGAACAGGTGATCAATCCCTTTTTCACTACCCGGACTACCAGAAGCGTGGGACTGGGCGTTCCCTTTTTTAAAATGTCGGCGGAGATGACCGGCGGCAGCTTTTCGATTGACAGCGAAGTTGGAAAAGGGACAAAAGTGACGGCGGTATATGTGTTGGATCACATCGACCTGATGCCGCTGGGGGATATGGCTTCCACCATGGTGAGTCTGATCTCAGTGAATCCGGACATTGATTTTGTGTACCGGTACCAGTACAATGATGCTGAATTTACCCTGGATACCCGGGAAGTAAAGCAGATTTTAGAGGGATTACCTGTTAATTCGCCCCAAGTGCTGGTGTTTATCAAAGATTTTATTGAGGAAAACACCCGGCAGGCGGAGCGTCCAGAAATTGAATAAAGGCGTTTAAAATGTTTTAAGCGCATGTTTGTGCCTTAGACGCTTTTTCAGCGGTGCTGGTCAAAACAGCTGTTGGGCACGACTTTGAGAGAGAGGATGGTCATTAAAATGAAAAGTTTAGCAGAATTAAAAGCAATCCGCGATAAAATGCAGGCTTCTGTGAACGTGAGAGACAACGCCGACGACACGATCCGTGTTGTTGTTGGAATGGCTACCTGCGGGATCGCAGCCGGCGCCAGACCGGTTTTGAATGCTTTTTCTGAAGAAGTAGCAAAAAGAGGATTAAATAATGTCATGGTAACACAGACCGGCTGTATCGGCATCTGCCAGTATGAACCGGTAGTGGAAGTATACACCAACGACGGAAGCAAAACTACATATGTAAAGATGACCGCGGAAAAGGTTGCAAGGGTGGTTTCCGATCATCTGGTCAACGGCAATGTGGTTGAAGAATATACCATCGGCGCAGTCGCGAAATAATAAGGGAGGTAAATGCTCATGTATCGTTCTCATGTACTGGTGTGCGGTGGTACTGGTTGTACCTCTTCCGGCAGTGAACAGCTTGTTTCTGTACTGGAACAGGAAATTGCAAAACAGGGACTTTCTGAAGAGGTAAAGGTTGTAAAAACCGGCTGCTTCGGCCTGTGCGCATTAGGACCAATTATGATCGTATATCCAGAAGGTTCTTTTTATTCTATGGTAAAGCCGGAGGATATTCCGGAAATCGTTTCTGAACATCTGTTGAAAGGACGTATCGTAAAACGCTTGCTTTACTCTGAAACAGTAGCGGACGACAGCGTAAAATCCTTGAATGAAACAGATTTCTATAAAAAACAGCAGCGTGTCGCGTTGAGAAACTGCGGCGTCATCAACCCGGAAAATATTGATGAATATATCGGTTTTGACGGGTATCAGGCTTTGGGAAAAGTTTTGACTGAAATGACCCCGGATCAGGTAATCCAGACCATTAAGGACAGCGGACTGCGCGGCCGCGGCGGCGGCGGGTTCCCGACCGGACTGAAATGGTCCTTTGCCGCTGCAAATGATGCAGACCAGAAGTATGTATGCTGTAACGCCGATGAAGGCGACCCGGGAGCGTTCATGGACCGTTCCATTCTGGAAGGCGACCCGCATGTACTGATCGAAGCAATGACGATCGCAGGCTATGCGATCGGCGCTTCTCAGGGTTACGTTTATATCCGTGCGGAGTATCCGATCGCTGTTAAACGTTTGCAGATCGCGATCGATCAGGCGCGTGAATACGGCCTGCTGGGCAAAAATATCTTTGATTCCGGCTTTGATTTTGATATGGAACTGCGTTTAGGCGCAGGGGCGTTCGTCTGCGGGGAAGAAACCGCTTTGATGACCTCCATCGAAGGGCACCGCGGTGAACCGCGTCCGCGTCCTCCGTTCCCGGCTGTAAAAGGCCTGTTTGGCAAACCGACAGTCCTCAATAATGTAGAAACTTACGCAAATGTTCCGCGCATCATTTTAAACGGTGCAGAATGGTTTGCTTCCATGGGTACTGAAAAATCCAAAGGTACCAAGGTGTTCGCTTTGGGCGGCAAGATCCACAACACCGGGCTGGTAGAAGTTCCGATGGGTACCACCCTGCGCGAGATTATTGAAGAGATCGGTGGCGGTATCCCAAACGGCAAGAAATTTAAAGCGGCTCAGACCGGCGGACCATCCGGCGGCTGTATTCCAGCTAATTTGATCGACACTGAAATCGACTATGACAACCTGATCGCGATCGGTTCTATGATGGGCTCCGGCGGGCTGATCGTTATGGACGAAGATACCTGTATGGTAGACATCGCGAAGTTCTTCCTGGAATTCACCGTTGATGAATCTTGCGGAAAATGTACGCCGTGTCGTGTCGGTACTAAACGGATGTATGAAATGCTGGATAAGATCACCAAGGGCAACGCGACCATGGAAGATCTGGATAAATTGGAAGAGCTTTGCTACTTTGTAAAAGCAAATTCTTTGTGCGGTCTGGGACAGACTGCTCCAAACCCGGTACTCTCTACTTTAAAATATTTCCGTCATGAATACGAAGCGCATATCAAGGATAAAACCTGCCCGGCAGGCGTATGTAAGGGCTTGGTACGGTATAGCATCGACGCGGATAAATGTAAAGGTTGTACTTTGTGTGCAAGAGTTTGTCCGGTTGGCGCGATCGAAGGTACTGTGAAGAATCCGCATGTGATCCACACAGAAAAATGTATCAAGTGCGGCGCTTGTATGGAAAAATGTCGCTTTGATGCGATTTCTAAGAAGTAGGAGGGTACCAGAATGGAACAAGTAACTTTAAAGATTAACGGCATTTCTGTCACTGTGCCGAAAGATTATACCATTTTGCAGGCTGCCCATGATGCTGGGATTGAGATTCCGACCCTTTGCTACCTCAAAGACATCAACGAGATTGGTGCCTGCCGTATGTGCGTAGTTGAGGTAAAGGGTGCCAGAAGCATGGCTGCTGCCTGTGTGCATCCGGTTTCGGAAGGCATGGAAGTTGTTACTAACTCCCCGGCTATTCTGAAAGCGAGAAAAACAAACCTGGAACTGGTTTTGTCTACCCATGAAAGAAAATGTCTTTCCTGTGTTCGCAGCGGTGACTGCGAGCTGCAGCGTCTGTGTAAAGAATACGGCGTAGATGACGAAACGAAATATGCTGGCGATAATCAGCATTACGATATTGATGATTCCGCTCCGCATATGTTCCGTGACAACAATAAATGTATCCTGTGCCGCCGTTGCGTTGCCGCTTGTAAAAACAATCAGGGCGTTGCAGTGATCGGTCCGAACGAAAGAGGTCAGGCAACCCACATTGGCTGTGCGTTTGAAACGCCGCTGGGCGAAACCAACTGCGTCAACTGCGGCCAGTGCATTACTGTCTGCCCAACTGGCGCACTGGGCGAAAAAGACAGTACAGATGAAGTATTTGCCGCGATTGCAGACCCGACCAAGCATGTTGTCGTACAGACCGCTCCGTCTGTCCGTGTTGCATTGGGTGAAGCATTTGGAATGCCGGTAGGCACCAATGTAGAAGGAAAAATGGCCGCTGCGCTGCGCCGTTTAGGTTTTGACAAAGTATTTGATACCGACTTTGCGGCTGACCTGACCATTATGGAAGAAGCAAACGAGTTCTTAGACCGCTTTAAAAATGGCGGTACTTTGCCGATCATCACTTCCTGTTCTCCTGGATGGGTCAAATTCTGTGAACATTTCTTCCCGGAATTTATCCCGAACCTTTCTTCCTGCAAATCCCCGCAGCAGATGTTTGGTGCGGTTACCAAAACCTACTACGCTCAGAAAATGGGGATCGACCCGAAAGACATTGTCTGCGTCAGTGTAATGCCGTGTACTGCGAAAAAGTTTGAAATTGGCCGTGAAGACCAGAGCGCTGCCGGGGTTCCGGACGTTGATATTGCGATCACGACCAGAGAATTGGCTCGCATGATCAAACGTGCCGGACTGATGTTTGATCGCCTGCCGGATGAAGGTTTTGACGATCCGTTGGGCGAATCCACCGGTGCCGGCGTCATCTTTGGCGCAACAGGCGGTGTTATGGAAGCTGCTCTGAGAACCGCTGTAGAGACCCTGACTGGGGAAGAACTGGGCAAGCTGGACTTTAACGATGTCCGCGGAACTAAGGGAATCAAAGAAGCTTCTTACAAAATTGGCAATATCGAAGTAAAAGTTGCCGTTTGCTCTGGCTTGGCAAATGCAAAGAAACTGTTGACCGACATTAAGGAAGGCCGTGCAAATTACCACTTCATCGAAGTCATGGCATGTCCTGGCGGATGCGTCAACGGTGGCGGACAGCCGATCCAGCCAGCTTCTTTGAGAAACTTCGTTGATATTCGTGAAGTTCGTGCAAAGACGATTTATGAACTAGATGCGAGTATGCCGCTGAGAAAATCCCACGCGAACCCATCTGTTCAGAAACTGTATCAAGAATTCCTGGGCGAACCAGGCAGCCACAAAGCGCATGAGATTTTACATACCTCTTATGTAGAACGCGACTTATATTAATCGTTAAAACCCCCGGAGATTTCTCCGGGGGTTTTGTTTCGATTGGAAATATGGTATAATAACGTGAAACGGGTCGTTTCACGTCCAGAAAAACGGCTGTCGGAACGAAGTTCCTTCTTGCCTTATGGCACCGCTGTTTTTATCCCGGAAGGCTTGTGTGGAATGATAGCTGTGAAGCTTGTTTTACGTCCGGAAAGCCGAGGTGTAGCTTTTTCCTTGTGATTCAGGGAAGAGTCGTTTTTGGGAGGATTGGCCGGGAATGTTAAGGCAGTCTAAAATGATACGGTTCATCCGCAAAAATCAATTAAAGTGGGTAGATTATGATGAAGTTAAGTTGTCCAGTATGCAATATGCCATTATTTCCGGAAGAAGGGCGTCTTGTATGTGAAAAGAACCACAGCTTTGACCGCGCAAAAAGCGGTTATGTGAATTTGCTGCTTTCTAATGGGAAGCACTCGAAACTGCCGGGGGACAACAAGCTAATGGTGAATGCTCGGCGGGATTTTTTGCAAAAAGGGTATTATGCTCCGCTGGCGAAAGCGCTGTGCGAGGAAGCTATGTCCCTGTACCGGGAAGCGGAAACGCCGGAATGGGCTGTTCTGGATGTAGGATGCGGAGAAGGCTACTATACCAATGCGGTATTTGAAAGCCTTAGCGACCTTGGCAATATACAGGTAGCGGGGATCGATATTTCAAAATTTGCGCTGAATGCGGCGGCAAAGAAAAACAAACAGGTCGAATATGCGGTGGCAAGCGCCTTTCATCTGCCGGTGGCGGATAGATCGGTGGATCTACTGCTGAATCTTTTCGCTCCCTACTGCGGGGAAGAGTTTTGGCGCGTTCTAAAGCGGGGCGGGCTGATGCTCATGGTGATCCCCTCTAAACGCCATTTGTGGGAATTAAAACAAGCTGTTTATGATTCCCCTTATGAGAATGAGGTAAAGGGGTATGATTTGCCGGGATTCGAGCTTTTAAAGGTACGCAAGATAAAGGATACTATTACCTTAGAATGTCAGCAGGATATTCAAAACTTATTTATGATGACTCCGTATTTTTACAAGACTTCTGAGGAAAATACTCAGCGGCTTGCAGCACTGGAAAAACTGACCACAAAAATAGAATTTGAACTGCTGATTTACCGGAAAGGGGACTGTCAATGATTGAATTGGGAAACGAGTGGGATGAACTCTTAAAAAGTGAATTTGAACAGGAATATTATCAAAAGCTTCGCCGGTTTCTGGCGCATGAATATAAAACGCGGACTATCTACCCAGGTATGTACGACATTTTTAACGCGTTTCGGTACACTTCGTATTCTGATGTGAAAGTAGTTATTTTGGGACAGGATCCTTACCATGGGAAAGGGCAGGCGCATGGGCTTTGTTTTTCGGTACAGAAAGGGGTGCCTCAGCCGCCTTCCTTGAAAAATATTTTTCAGGAGATCCGGGACGATCTGGGTATCTCAATGACAGAAGAACACGGAGATCTGACCGCTTGGACAAAACAGGGTGTTTTGCTGATGAATACCGTGCTGACCGTGCGTGCCGGACAGCCTAACAGCCATAAAGGTATTGGCTGGGAAACCTTTACCGACCACGTGATCCGGCTGTTGGACCAGAGGGATAAGCCGGTCGTATTTTTGCTGTGGGGAGCAAATGCCCGTGCTAAAACTTCTTTCATTAAAAACCCTAAGCATAAAATCTTTACTTGTGCCCACCCAAGCCCGTTTTCAGCAAATAACGGCTTTTTTGGCTGCCGGCATTTTTCCAAGACGAATCGCTTTTTGCAGTCGGTAGGGGAAACGCCGATTGACTGGCAGATCCTGTAAGCGGCAGGTTGAAATATACAGGTAATATAGAAGGCAGAGCGTTATTTATGGGAAATTTTTTTATGCTGTTGATATATGTTATTTTTGCGTTTATTTTAGGAATTTTAGCATTTGTATTAAAAAGCATGCTCAGTCAGTTTCTCTTATCCCCAGTCATAAAAAACCGGGCGGTGTGTATCTTATGATACACACCGCCCGGTTTTTTATGATGAAAGCCTTGTAAAAGTAATACTCTTATTCAGCGTCGTCCATTGCAAGATAGTAGTTTGCAACGACGAGGTCCATGATGACTGCATCAACACGGCCTGTTTTCAGCTCGTTCAGGCAGGCAACATTATCTGCCAATTCTACGGTTTCTGCATTGATACCGGAAGCTTCGTATGCCTCTACTGCGGTAGACGCTTTCTGCATAGCGACCTTTTTGCCCTCCAGATCGGCGGAAGACTTAATATCAGAATCCTTAGGTACGATGATCGCCTGTGCATTTTGCATGTAGGCTTCTGTGAAAGACATAGCGGCTAACCGTTCATCGTTAATGGTCAGCCCGTTCCATAATACGTCAACCTTTCCTGCGGCAAGCTCCGCTTCTTTGTTAGACCAGGTGATCGGCTGGATCTGAAGTTTTTTACCCATTTCGTCTTCAATAACAGCTTTGGCAAGATCAATATCGAACCCTACCACTTCATCGCCGTCTTTAAAGCCCATTGGTGCAAAGTTTACATCGCATCCCAATACGATGGTATCTTTGTCATAAGTGGCATTCGGATCTGGTTCAAAGGTTTTGCTTTCCGGTTTATAGATAGTATCGGAACCAAACCATTTTGTGGCGATCTCGGCGGCGGTGCCGTCTTCAATAGCTTTGTCCAACCCGATCTGGATCATATCGCGCAATGCAGTGTTATCCTTTGCGGTAGCGATCCCATATAATTCGTCAGCCAGTGATTCGTCAAGAACTGTTAGGTCCGCGTTGGTCAGGTTTGTTTTGCCGCAGCTGGCCAGCAGAACTGTGGACATCATCCCCGCAAGAATCACCGATACAAGCCGTTTCATTTTCATTCTTATGTTCCTCCTTGATTTGTCGCTTTCATCAAATGATAGATTATCACTTTAATCTGTAAAAATCACAATATTTATTCTACACAAAACTGATAAAAAAAGCAAGAGGTAAAATAAATTTTTTTAAAAGATCCTTTCTTTTCCAATCACGCATATTCGCTGGACAGCCTGAATAGATTGATAATACTAGGAAATAAGAAAGGGCGGAATGTGCTTGAGTTTATTGGATGTATGGAAGGAAAAGAATGCTCAGCCGCAGCATGGCAAGGGGTTAAGCACCAAGCAGGCACAGCAATTGCTTGCCGAAGGCGGGAAAAATCAGCTAAAACAGAAAAAGGCAGTCAGTCCTGCCAGAATCTTTGTCAATCAATATAAGGATATTTTGACAATGATCCTGCTGATCTCTACTGTAATTTCCCTGTTTTTACAGGAATACGTGGAGGCAATCGCCATCGCGGCGATCGTTCTGCTCAACGGGGTGATGGGGTTCATTCAGGAATACCGGACCGAACGTACATTGGAAGCCCTGCGTAAAATGGCGGCTCCTACCGCGAAGGTTTACCGTGACGGAGAGATCACTGTGATCCCGGCAGATGAGGTTGTGCCGGGGGACGTCGTTTTGCTGGAAGCGGGCGACCGTGTGTGCGCGGACCTGTGTGTGACGGAATGCTTTAGTTTAAGCGCCGATGAGTCGATTTTGACAGGGGAATCCCAGCCGGTCAATAAAAAGGTATGCCGGCGCAGGGTGACGGAAAATGAGCTCAATTGTGATGACCTGATGTATATGGGTACGACCATTACCCAAGGACATGGAGAAGCCGAGGTACTGGCAACCGGGATGGACACCCAGATGGGGAAGATCGCCGGGATGCTCCACCAAATTGAGGAGGAAGAAACCCAACTGCAAAAGAAATTAGGCCAGCTGGGGAAATTTATCGCCATTGGATGCCTGATCATTTGTGTGATCGTTTCGGTCACTGGGATTCTGCGGGGGGAGAATCCGCTGGATATGCTGGTAGTCGGGGTATCGCTGGCAGTGGCGGCAGTTCCAGAGGGCTTGCCCGCGATCGTAACGATCGCTTTGGCATTGGCTGTTGGGCGGATGGTAAAACAAAAGGCGTTGGTGCGTAAACTCCATTCTGTGGAAACGCTGGGGTGTACCAATGTCATCTGTTCGGATAAGACCGGCACGCTTACCCAAAACCGCATGACAGTGACCCAAATCAGCACTCTGGAAATGGCTATCCCATTAGACGACAAGCTGCGCTTTCCGGAAAGGAGTGTGGAACATCGTGCGGCGCTGTGCTGTGCGCTGTGCAACAATGCGGTGCTGAACAACGGAGAGCTGTACGGGGAACCGACGGAAAACGCGCTGATGTTCTTTGCAGACCGGAACGGCACCCCTTTAAAAGAGGTACTGAGGAACTACCGCAGGATCTCGGAGATCCCGTTTGACAGCAAGAGAAAATGTATGTCTGTCATTACAGAGGACTTGTCCGGAAAGCGGATGCTTTGGATGAAAGGTGCCTTTGACGTCATGGCGGACAAATGCAGCCAGATCCAATCGGCACAAGGGGAACGGGTATTTTCCGCTTCTGTCAAACGGAAAATGTCCGAGGAGAATGACAAGATGGCTGGGAAAGCTTTGCGGGTCATCTGTACTGCTTATAAAAAGCTGGATCCGGGCGTGCCGCCGACCGAAGATGGGCTGACGATGCTGGGTTTAGTCGGTATGATCGACCCGCCGCGGCCAGAGGTGAAAAAAGCGGTGGCGCTTTGCAGCAGGGCAGGGATCAAAACAGTGATGATTACCGGCGACCATAAGCTGACCGCCTGCGCTGTGGCGAAAGAAATCGGCATTTACCGGGAAGGGGACACCGTTCTGGACGGAAAACAGCTGGAAGCGATGAGTCAGGAAGAGCTGGAGCGGGAAGCGGAATATACCACAGTGTTTGCACGGGTAAGCCCCAAGCACAAGCTTTCGATCGTGACTGCCCTGCAAAAGCGGGGCAATGTGGTTGCGATGACCGGAGATGGGGTAAACGATGCGCCAGCGGTAAAACAGGCGGACATTGGGGTAAGCATGGGTATTACAGGGACAGACGTCACCAAAGAAGCCTCCGATCTGATTTTGCTGGACGACAACTTTGCAACGCTGGTTAACGCCGTGCGGGAAGGTCGCGCCATCTACGCCAATATCCGGAAGTTTATCCGTTACCTGCTCTCCTGCAATATCGGTGAAGTGATCACCATGTTTTTGGGAATGCTGATGGGGATGCCGGTAGTGCTACTGCCGATCCAGATTTTGCTGGTCAACCTGGTCACCGACGGGCTGCCCGCCATTGCGCTGGGGCTGGAACCGCCGGAAAAAAACACGATGAACGTCCGGCCGAGGCAGAAAAACGAGGGAGTGTTCTCCAACGGATTGCTTTCTAAAATCGTGTTCCGGGGGATTTTTATCGGACTTTCCACCCTTGCTTCTTTTGTGACCCTGCTTGATATGAGCGGGGGAGATGTTAACGTGGCGCGCACCGGGGCATACTTTACCTTGGTAGTGACCCAGCTGATCAACGTCTTTGAATGTAAAAGCGAAACCAGAAGCCTGTTTGGTATCAGTTATTTTAACAACAAAAAACTGATCGGCGCCGCGCTGATTTCATTGGCGATTTTATTGTGTACGATCTATGTCGCCCCTTTACAAACGATCCTAAATACAGTATCATTACAGAAAGGGTATCTTGGCATTTTACTGGGGTACTGCTTTATTCCCACTTTGATGAACACATTAAGCTTTTGTGTTCGGAGAAAATCTAAGGGAACACGGTGATGCAATGAAAAAACGGATCGGGACGATGATAATTGCCTGCTTTTTGCTGTTTGCGGTAGTCCAGTTTGAGGAATCGCAGAAAAGTGAAGAGGGTTTTTGGCGCTCCCTGGCTTCGGCTCTGGAGGGGAAGTATCACGTCACGAACATGGAATATATGGATGTCACGCAGATGTCTGTATCAGAACAGGCTTATCAGAAGTTGCCGAATCGTTTGAAAAAGGCTTACAGGCAATTAGATGAATATGTTTATAAATTTTATGATAATATTGACGATATCGTCATCCCAAAAGACGATTTCCAAAAGGTGCTTTCCTATTACCGCGCGGACCATCCGCAGGCGTTTTGGGTAAGCAGTGCGTACCGTTACCAGTATGACGCGCGTACAGATAACCTTTCCCGCGCGACTCTTTCTTTCAGTTATCCGGACCCGGAAACCAGAAAAGAAAAAAGGATCTCGCGCAGTAAGGCGGAAAAGATGGCGCGGGAAGTGCAGGAAAAGGCAGAACTGATCCTTTCCGGGATCACCGAGGAGATGACCGATTATGATAAGGTGCTTTACCTGCATGATTACCTTGCCTCCACGGTGGCATACGACGACACCGCGCCGTACCAGCACACGGTTTACGGCGCGCTGGTAGAGGAAAAGGCTGTCTGCGACGGATATACCTCGGCGATGCAGTACCTGCTTCTTCAGGCCGGGCTGGACAGCCAGATCGCCTATGGATATGACAAGGCGGATACCTCTCAGCAGCATGTTTGGAATGTAGTGAAGATCGAAAATGAGTATTATCATCTGGATATTACCTGGGATCTCCCTCCCGAGGGAGGAACCGTACCTGTTTATGCCAATTTTCTGCTGACGACCGAACAGGTGGAAAAGAGGCACAAGATCCTTTCACCGATCGAGGGCCGGCAAGAAGAGGGAAAAGAAGATTCCATCTACCCGCCGATCGCCGACTGTACGGACGGGAGCCTGAACTATTACCTGCAAAACGGATGTTATATCACCGATTTAAGCGACGACAGCGTGGCAAATATCCTGCTGAAAACCAATATCGCTTTGATCGAGGGGGAAGAGCAGGTCCAGTTTTTATTTGAGAGTTCTTATGATTTGAACCGATTTTTGAACGAGGTAGAGGAAAATGTGCCGAGGGTAGCCAGGGCGTTCCCGTACAGCTGTGAGCAGTATGATACCAGCATGATCACCTATGTGGAGGACAATATCCTAGTTTTACAGTTCCGGTATCATTAAAGAAGGACAGAAAAAAGCACGGAAACACCGATTCAGTGGATCCGTGCTTTTTTTGTATCAGCCGATCAGTTCCTGTACCAGCTCAAATAATTCGGAGGCGTGGTTTGCCACCCGGTCTGCGTCAGAGATCTCCGGCGCATTGTAGCCGTATGCACAGCCGATAAAGGGAAGGCTGTTTTCGCGTGCGGCCTCTTTGTCATAAACGCGGTCGCCGATCATCACCGCCCGGTCCGGAGATGTCCGCTCCAGCAAAAGACGGAGGGTATCGGCTTTGATCAACCCGGGAAGCAGGGGCTGGATCTCGTCGACTAGGTCAAGCACGCCGATCGTTTGGGTGACCAGACGGATATACCGTTCTGAGGCGTTGGAGCAGACCGCGGTCAGATAGCCTGCTTTTTTTAAGCGTTCCATACTGCCGCGGGCACCGTCAAATGCTTTTCCGCAGGTTGGCAGCAGTTCGTTTTCGTATTTGGATTCCAGTTCAAGGAATTTGCGGTGAAGCGCCTCGTCTCCATTCGGCAGGTATATTTTTACATAGTCTGCGGGACGGGCGCCGATCTGCGCGCAGATCTCTTCATCGGTAAGGTGGGTCACGCCAAGGTCTGCCAAAGCATGACGGATCGCCTGAACACCGTAAAGCCTGGTCTGGTTTAAGGTGCCGTCCAGATCAAAGACAACTAATTTCTTCATCGTAAAAACCTCCGGGATTTGAAATAAAAACCTGTTTGGTTTTTCATTGTACCACAATTTGTCATAAAAGAAAAGTTTTTCTGTGGGCAGTACTTGAAATTCGATCTCAAAAGCTTTATACTAATAATAACTAGAAAAAATTTGAGGCAGGGCGGGAAGTGCCTGTCCCTATAGGTCGGGAGGAAACAGCATGGAAATGAAATCTTTTAAAACTGCGGCGTTCGGCGGCTTTGATAAGCAGGACGTTTTAAATGCTTTTGAAGAGCTTAGCCGTGAATATAAAAAAGAAAAAGAAGAGATGCAAAAAGAGATCACACAGCTTAAGGCCAAACGTTTTGAAGCGGTGACTCAACTGGAAAAATTAAAGGCTGGGGACAAGGATAGAAGCGACCTGATTGGGAAATTACAGCTTTTGATCAAAAAGCAGAATGCTGATAATGATAAATTAAAACAACTCAATATCGCAGTGGAAAAACATGCGAAGGAGATCAAAACACAGAATGAACAGCTGCAAAAGCGGCTTCAGGATGTGGAGGGACGTACGGCGAATGAAACGGCCCGGCTGAAAAAATTTGATGAGTCCGGCTACACCGCAGAGCGCATCCTTTCCGAAGCTAACGCCCGCAGCGCCTCTACCTTAGCAGATGCAAATAACCGTGCTTCTTTGATCCTGACCGAAGCGGCGAAAAAGGCTTCTGCCAATATCGCCCAATCCACAAAGCGCGCGGAAGAGATCATTGCCAAGGCGGAAGAAGAAGCGGAAAAGCTGAAGCTGGCTGCGCAGGATTACAACCATCAGGCTCAGAAACGGATCAGCGACCGGGAAACGGAACTTGCTGATAAGGAAAAACGCACCACGATCCGCTCCGGGGAAATTATCCGGGAGGCCAATGCCCGTGCGGACGAGATTGTAAAATCTGCCAAAATCAAAGCGGATAAGGCAAACGAAGAATACACTCGCTTTGCCAAACAGTTGGAAAGCATGAAGCTTTCGATCTTTGAAGTGATGCAGCAGATCCATAACCAGGTCGACGGGCTGGAAAAGAATATGCCAAACAGCCTGCAAGTAGACGATGTGCTGCAAACAGAAGTAAAACAGGATGAATTTTTGACCGACCAGTTATTCAAAGAGCAAATGCTGAAAGAGGGGATCCTAAAGGCAGAAGACCTTCAGGAAGAAACGGAAAAAGCATCTGAGGATGGTAGCTATCCAACTCCGGAAAAAACCTTAGAGGAATTGTTCCCAGAACATTCTGATTCTGACTTTTTTCGTTAAGCCGCAACAATCCGTTCTATCAGGAGAGATCGAGCTTCCCGAAGTAGAGGACGGTAGCGGCGAATTATTGGAAGCGTACCAAAAAAAGATCCAGCATGCCAACGCGTTGCTGGACGATATTTATGAAAAGATCAGGAGTTTGCAGTAATACTATGGCAACTTATCATCTGGACGCCGCCCAGCTAAAGGAAGCGGCGCCGACTTTAAAGACCTTTGACCGCGTTTATTTAAGCGGTACTGTTTATACGGCAAGGGACGCCGCCCACAAACGGATCGCAGCATTGATCCGGGAGGGGAAAGAGCTTCCTTTCCCTTTGGAGGGAGCGGCGATTTATTATGCGGGACCTACCCCGTCGCCGGAGCATCTGCCGATCGGCTCTTGCGGGCCGACCACATCTGGAAGGATGGATGTTTACGCGCCCCAGCTTTTGGATTTAGGGCTAACTGCTATGATCGGTAAGGGAGAACGCAAACCTCCGGTCGTGGAGGCGATCGTCCGGAACAAGGGAGTTTACTTTTGTGCGGTCGGCGGTGCGGGCGCGCTTGCCTGCAAGTCGATCACTAGCTGTGAAGTGATCGCGTTTGAGGACTTGGGCTGTGAATCAGTAAAGCGTTTAACGTTGCGGGAATTTCCGCTGATCGTTGCTATTGACAGCGAGGGCACGGACATTTTCCGATCCGGCAGGGAAGAATATCTCAAACAAAAATAGAGCTTCTGAAAAGTATTGAAAAACCGGCAGAAATTTTTCTGCCGGTTTTTTGCAAGATGATTGGGGTTGGTATCTTGCACGGACTCCGGGCGGGCAGTGGGAATTATTGTCCTATGGCTTTGTATGATCATCGCGGCTGCAAAAACAGTGCGGAGATCTCTGCATGTCGGAAACAAGTATTTTACAGCGGGAGCAGTCCGTTTTTAACCGGTAAAACAGCGGTATACGGGCAGACTGGATATTTAGACATAGAGAGGAAACAGGGATAACTGTGAAGTGTCCCTGCTTCTTTTTTTGAATAATTTTTTGTTTTAACTTGCATTTTTAGGAGAAACAGGATACAATACAGTATAGAATAATACGGTTCTAAGGAGTATGAAAAATCAATGAAAAATGATATTTTATATGACATTGCCCAGAAGATGGACGAAATGTCAAAAGGGCAGAAGCGGATCGCCTCTTACATTTTGGACCACTATGACAAGGCTGCGTTTATGACAGCGTCAAAGCTGGGCGCCATTGTTGGAGTCAGTGAATCCACTGTGGTGCGTTTTGCCTTTGAACTGGGTTATGACGGTTATCCAAAACTGCAAAAGCAGCTTCAGGAAATGATCCGCAACCGCTTGACTGCCGTACAGCGGATTGAGGTAGCAAGCGAGCAGTTGGGGTCGGAAGAGATTTTAGACAAGGTGCTGAACCTAGATATTGAAAAGATCCGCCGTACCCTTGAGGAAACCTCCAGGGAAGATTTTAACAGCGCGGTCCAGTCGATCGTTAAGGCGCGGACCATCTATATTATTGGCTCCCGCAGTGCGGCGACGCTGGCAAGCTTTATTTCCTTTTATTTCAACCTGATCTTTGAAGATGTCAAGCTGGTGCAGACTACCAGCGCCAGCGAAATGTTTGAACAGATTTTGCGGATCAATGAAGAGGACATTATGATTGGCATCAGCTTTCCGCGCTATTCTAAAAAGACGATGAAGGCGCTCAATTATGCGCATACCAAACGGGCAAAGGTCATTGCGATCACCGACAGCGCTTCTTCTCCGTTGGTGAAAGAGGCGGACTACTTTTTGCAGGCGCGTAGTGAAATGGCTTCCTTTGTGGATTCTCTGGTCGCTCCGCTCAGTTTGATCAATGCCTTGATCATGGCGGTCGGTCTTCAGAAGCGGGAAGAGTTAAAACAGACCTTCGACCATTTGGAACAGATTTGGGACGAATACGATGTATATGAAAAGGTAGAGAATCAAAATGAAAAAAGCTGATGTGATCGTCATTGGCGGCGGGGCTGCCGGTATGATGGCAGCCCATACCGCGGCTTTGTACGGTAAGCATGTTCTGCTGCTGGAGCGTAACAGCCGTTTGGGGAAGAAAATACTGATTACCGGAAAGGGCAGATGCAATGTCACCAATCGCTGTGACATTGACACGTTTATCAAGAATGTACCGACTAACGGCCGTTTTTTATACAGTGCGGTGAACCACCTTTCCCCGGAGGAAACCATCGCTTATTTTGAAAACAGCGGGCTTTCTTTGAAAACAGAACGGGGAAACCGGGTGTTTCCGGTATCGGACCGCGCGGCGGATGTTTCGCGGGTGCTGGAAGAAAATATCCGGCAGGCTGGTGTGCGAATCGCTGAGGAACGGGCCAGTGAGATCCTGACAGAAGCAGGGGACGTTTGCGGGGTGCGCTGTGAAAGTGGAGAGATTTATCATGCGCCGGCTGTGATATTGGCAACCGGAGGGAAATCTTATCCGGGAACAGGCTCTGCCGGGGATGGGTATGCCATGGCTCAGGAGCTTGGGCATCGGATCATACCGTTAAAACCGTCGTTGATCCCAATCGTTACCGAAGAGGACTGGTGCAGAAAGGCGCAGGGGCTTTCTTTGAAAAATGTGACCCTTTCTGTCACGGATCAGAAACGCAAAAAGGTGATCTTTTCAGAACTAGGAGAAATGCTTTTCACCCATTTTGGGGTGTCTGGGCCGTTGGTGCTCAGCGCGTCTTCCCATATTAGGGAACCAGAGCCTGAGCGTTATAAGCTTGAAATTGATTTAAAACCGGGTTTGACTGACCAGCAGCTCGACGTAAGGATTTTACGGGATTTTGCGGAACAGGCAAATAAAGATTTTGGAAATAGTTTGGGCGCTTTGCTGCCGCGGAAGATCATTCCGGTGATCGTGCGACTGTCCGGCATCCCCTATGAGCAGAAGGTCAACCAGATCACTAGGGAGATGCGGGGAGATCTGTGCCGCCTCCTCAAGCATCTGTCCCTGACCGTGGCGGGATTCCGGCCTATTGAAGAGGCTATCGTCACCTCGGGCGGGGTGGACGTCAAAGAAGTAAACCCAAAGACAATGGAATCTAAAAAAGTTGCCGGGCTTTTCTTTGCCGGAGAAATTTTAGATGTGGACGCCTATACGGGCGGGTTCAACTTACAAATTGCTTTTTCTACAGGATACACCGCCGGGCTTTCCTGTTAAAGGGAAAGCTATTGGTTTTTTCTGGAAAAATTTCATGAAATTCTAAAGAATGGCTTTACAAACAGGAAAAAACGGTGTAAAATAAATTTATATGCAGAATCGGGGATTCTGTTTTATAAGGAGAAGAAAATATGAGAGCCATTGCCATTGACGGACCTGCGGGTGCCGGAAAAAGTACGATCGCCAGAAGAACGGCGGCAGAATTGGGTTTCATTTACGTGGATACCGGGGCGTTGTACCGCACCATTGGATATGCGGTCGACCATTTTGGCCTGTCCACTAAAAAGGAAGAAGATATTATAAAAGCGCTTCAAAAGATCCATGTAGAACTGCGCTTTATCAATGGGGAACAGCGGGTTTTCCTGAATGGGGAAGATGTTTCCGATTATATCCGCACACCGGAGGTTTCGATGTTTGCATCCGAGGTTTCTGCAGTCCCAAAGGTGCGGGAATTTTTATTTGACCTGCAGCAGGAGATCGCGCGCAATAATGATGTGATCATGGACGGCCGGGATATTGGCACGGTAGTGCTGCCAAATGCCGATTTGAAAATTTTCTTGACTGCTACTGCGGAAGACCGTGCAAAACGCCGGTACCAGCAGCTGTTAGAGTCCGGCACGATCGTGGATTTTGACCAGCTGCTAGAAGAGATCAAACAGCGTGACTATAATGATTCGCATCGGAAGATCGCGCCTTTGCGCCAAGCAGAGGATGCGCTTTTGGTCGACACGACGGGGAACACCCTGGCGGAATCCATTGATTTATTGCAGCGGATCATCCGCAACAGATTAGGCTTGGAGTAGGAGTAACTTGCTGTGAGTAAAATGACAAAGTTCTACCGCTTTGCCAAGGCGGTCTGCAATGGTGCCCTTACATTGTGGTTTCGGATAGAGGTGCACGGTGTAGAGAACCTGCCGGCAGAGGGCGGCTATATCGTGGTGGCGAATCACCGTACCTATTTGGATCCTGTCCTTGTTGGGATCCGTATGAAACGCCAGGTGAATTTTATGGCGAAAGCGGAACTGTTTTCCAATAAGCTTTTAGGGCCGATCATTAAACGGTTGGGTGCTTTTCCGGTGTCCCGGGGAACAGGGGATTCCTCTGCGATTGAAAAGGCAGTGGATACGGTGAAGCACGGCGATGTGCTGGCTCTGTTTCCGGAAGGAACGCGCTCCAAAACCGGCGAGATCATGCGCTTTAAATCCGGAGCAATCGTTGTAGCGGCACAGACCGGCGCTGATATCGTGCCGACTGCTATCTATTTTGAAAACTGCGCAAAGTTTCGGAGCAGGGTAGTGATCCGCTATGGAGCACCAATTCCCAACGGCGCGTTGCAGGTTGATATTAAGAAACCCCGAACCATCAAAGCGGCGAGCAATTTGGTAAGGGATGCCGTGTGCGCCTTGTGGGAAGAATCGGGAAGTAAAAATTCATGAAACCAACTATTACCGTAGCAAAGACCGCAGGCTTCTGCTTTGGTGTGAACCGGGCGGTAGACCTGGTTTATCATCTGGTGGAAGAAGTAACGTCAGTGAAAACCTTAGGCCCGATCATCCATAACCCGCAGCTTGTGGACGATCTTTCTCAAAAAGGGGTTTCTATTTTGGACAGCCCTCAGCAGGCCCGGTCTGGGGATACAGTCGTGATCCGGTCGCATGGGGTCGGGCAGCAGGTTTATGAAGAGCTGGAAAGACCGGGGATCCATTTGGTGGACGCGACCTGCCCGTTTGTAGCGAAGATTCACAAAATCGTGGCGGAGCATTCCGCTGCGGGAGAAACGATTATTATTGCGGGGGATAAAAACCACCCCGAAGTGTTAGGCATTCAGGGACATTGCCAAGGGGAATGTTACGTTGTGAAAGACGAACAGGAACTGCTGGAAGTCCTTAAAAATATCAAAAAACCAGCGATTATGGTCGCACAGACCACATTTCATGCGAATTTATGGAGAAAATGCGTAGAAATTGTAAAAAATCTCTGTACAAATCTTGTTTTTTTTGATACAATATGTAATGCGACTAATGAACGTCAAGCAGAAGCTGTTTTGCTGGCACAGCAAAATGATCTGATGATCGTGATAGGCGGAAAAGAAAGTTCCAACACAAAAAAACTCAAAGAAGTCTGTGCTGAATTTGCGGAAACTTATTTGTTAGAAACTGCAGAGGAACTGGACAAACTTCCGCCGCTTTGTCAATATGCTTCCATTGGCGTTACTGCCGGGGCTTCGACGCCGGCTTATATCATTAAGGAGGTTCTTAAAACCATGAGTGAAATGTTAAACAAGCAAGAAGGAGAAATGGACTTTGCTACCCTTTTTGAGCAATCTTTGGAGTCCGAAAAATTATATAACGGGAAAAGGGTAAAAGGCATCGTAACAACGATCGCTCCAAATGAAGTCCATGTGGATATTGGTGCGAAGCAGGCTGGGATCGTTCCGGCTGATGAGCTGACTGATGATCCAAGTCAGGCAACCTCTGATGTGGTATCCAAAGGCGACGAAATCGAACTGGTTGTACTGAAAGTCAATGACCAGGAAGGCATTGTTACATTGAGTAAAAAACGTTGCGATGCAGTTGCAGGGTTTGAAGAAATCAAAAAAGCAGCAGAAGACGGCACCGTTTTGACCGGTACTGTTGTAAATGTTGTAAAGGGCGGCGTATTGGTGCTTTCCAACCATACAAAAGTATTTATTCCTGCTTCCCAGGTTTCTGACAAGCGTGTAGAAGATTTGAACACCCTGCTGAAAACAGAGGTTCAGTTCAAGATCTTAGAAGTCAACGAAAGACGAAACAGAGCTTTGGGTTCTGTCCGTGCAGTTTTGGAAAGCGATAAGAAAGAGAAAGAAGAAAAGTTCTGGTCCGAAGTTGAAGTCGGCAAGATCTATAAGGGAGAAGTAAAATCCCTGACCTCTTACGGCGCATTTGTTGATTTGGGCGGCGTTGACGGCATGATCCACATCACTGAATTGTCTTGGTCCAAGATCAAACATCCGTCTGAGATCGTAAACGTTGGCGATATTGTAGAAGTTTATGTGAAAGACCTAGATCCGGAAAAACGCAGAATTTCTTTGGGTTACAAGAAATCTGAAGATAACCCGTGGGAAATTTTCAAACGCGATTATAAGATCGACGATGTTGTGAAGGTTAAAATCGTTTCCTTTACCAACTATGGTGCGTTTGCTGAGATCATTCCGGGAATCGATGGATTGATCCATATTTCTCAGATCGCAAACCAGAGAGTTGAAAAGATTTCTGATATTTTGGAAATCGGCCAGGAAGTTGAAGTGAAGATCATTGACATCAACTATGATGCAAAACGCGTCAGCCTGTCTATGAGAGCGCTTCTTCCGGAAGAAGACCAGAAGATTGCCAAAGAGGGCGACAGCGATGTCGTGTACTCTTCTGAAGATGGTGTGATCTCCGAAGAAATGGCGGCTGAAATCGAAGCAGCTGTGGCAGAAGAGGAATAATATTCCGGAGAAAGCACGATTTTCGTTTTACTGTTGTACAAAACAGCCGCCGTGGAATACGGCGGCTGTTTGAAACAGAATAGGAAGTTGTGTTTTCGAATTCCTAAAATATGGGATCTCTGCAAGAAAAAGCAATGTTTTTCGTTCAACAGAAATATTTATAATTGCGCCTGTTTTAGGCGCTTTTTTTATGTCTAATTCTCTTTTTTTACAATGCAAGAAAAACTTTAGGTTATGCAAAAAGAGAGGAGAAGACAAAATGAAACATTTAAGGAGAATCCTTTCCGTATTCCTTGCTTCTGCGGTAATAGTCGGCGGAGGGAGGTTAGGTGCAATGCCAGCCGTATCCGCACAGGAAGCCGGGGAGGGTACACAAAGCATCTGGTTTGGCCGCCCGGCAGAAATTATTCCTACGGCAGAAGGGGATCATGTTACAACCATAGGCGTGGGCGGAGAAGAATGGTATGTAGCTGGATACAACGGCTCTGGGATTCACAGTGAAGCCGGGAATGAAAACAATGTGACCCTGCTCCATAAGCTGGATGAGTATAGTGGAAAGGATGAAGATCTGCGTTACGGTTGGTATCCTTTCCGAGACTATGCGTTCCTGGAAGGAGACGGCAATGGGAATTTTGAACAATTTCAGGAGCACTGGGGGAAAAGATGGGTTCTGTATCTGGGTTCATCTGGAACAGTGATCAACCCGATGATGCCGGATGATACTCAAAATGGAACATATAAGAAAGAATTAAACCGTGCGTTATATTACGAGGTGGATGCTGATGCCCAAGATGGGGAACAGGGCTTTACTGAACCAACAGATTATTATGGAGGTTCTTTACAGCAGAGGATGGAGGAAATCGCCTCCTCTACAGAATATATGCTTTCCGGAGAATCTGAAAGAATGGTTCCAAGGACTTTGACCAGTGCCGATGGAATTGAGGGAAAAGACATTCCGGATCAAAAGCTATGGCCGTTATCGACCGCGGAATATAAGATGATTGCCAATACCCCCGCTGAAAATTATTTTGAACTGTTCCATTCCCGTACGCCTTCAGGAAACGGGCTGATGGATATTTTATTTGGGTATAATGGTATCGTCATACCCAACAGCTTGTATTCTGCTCATCAGCAGGAAGACCCGAATTCCGACAGACTGATCCCCAATGAAGATTTGACCGGCCCTGTACGTCCGGCGTTTAATTGGGATATTTCCGATATTTTATTTACCTCTGATGCAACGGGGATCAAAAGTACTGCCATGATCGGGGATGCACTTTATCAGATCCCTGCACTTCCCGCAGACAGCACCATCAAATTTACCATGAAAGACAACGATCAGACACTTTCTGTTCCTAAAGAAGAATTAGATGCCAGAACTGCTCTGGTGGATTCCACCTTGACATTTTCTTATTCCAATGCGAAGACTGGGAAAAACCAATATGTTTCTTGTATCTTATTGGATCAGGACGGAAAGATTATCCGATATGGGAAGATCGCTGATAGCTCGACCAATGCATCTGGGGACCTAATTGTTCCTTTAAAGGGGATTCCTGCCGGGAGCTATACTTTGGGGTTCTTTTCTGAACAGGCTAATGGGGACAATTATACCGATTTTGCCGGAGAGATCTTGGAAGTAAAGCTTACTATTCAAAAGCCAGTTGCCTCTACAGTTACTTATTATGGGAACGGCAATACCGGGGGGAATTTACCAGAAGTAAAAAGTTATCTAACAGGAGATACTGTAACCGTGAGCGGAGCAGGGGATCTTGTTAAAGAGGGATTTACATTTCAGGGCTGGAATACCGCCCCAGACGGGACAGGAACTTCCTACGCGGAAAACGATGTATTCACCATGGGGAATGAAGCGATTGCACTGTATGCGCAGTGGGAAAAAACACCGGTTCTCCCAATCCCGGAAGAACCAGAGCAGCCGGAAAAGCCTTCTGAAGAAACCTTTGAACCGGAACAGGATCATGAAAAAACGGAACACACTGCAAATCCCAAGACCGGAGACCCGTTGGGATCAGCTATTTTAGCCTCTCTGCTTTTGGCATCTTCAGGGTCATTGGTGGTTATAGCACGTAAAAAACTGAAAAAGGGCTGTTAGCAGACATGCCTTCATTAAAAAATACTCCGCAGGAGATCAACCTGCGGAGTATTTTTGTGGGTCATTTTGTTAAAAAGTCTATGATCTGTGTATAGAAAGCGGCAGGATCCTGTAAAACCTTTTCTTGAACTGCTTCTGCCTGCGCTTTGTCAGGAACGAACAAGTCCAGGCGGAGCAGGTCCATATCCGTGTCATGCATTACGACCTGTACCTGATAGCCGTTAAGTACTTCCTTGATCGCCACTTCGTTTTCGCGTTCCAGCTTGCGGCGTGCCAAAAGCTGTTTGGCTGATTGTGCAAGATGCTCCCGGACAGAACGGGGAAGGGTATGCGCCAGAAAATGCGCGGCTTCCCGTCCTAGAGGGTTAAGCTGGTAAGTTTCTTCTAATTCCGGTACGGCGGAAAGTTGCCCTTCCTGCAAAAGCTGGGCCAATGCGGTGGACAAGGTAAAGAAATTGACAAGATTATTTTCCTGAAACAATAAAGCCAGATCGCTTTTGGAAACTGGTTCTTGGAGAGTGTCCAGTAGATCGCAGATCAGAATTCGGACCTCGTGGACGTTTTGAAAGCCATCCGGCGATACGCCGGCAGCTAGTGGACTGGGGGGGTTCGGCATTTCCCTTCACGCTCCTTTCTTCTTAATTTCAGTATACTGAGGAAAAAGGGGATTGTCAACCAAAGATAAGTGCGATGTTCTTGACAATTTCTGTGAACTTTGCTAAAATAATTATAAATTTATGCTTTTAAAGGAGCGTGTTTATTTTGGGCGATATACCGCCGCTTATATTTGTGCTGTTGGTGTTTTTGATTGCAATGTCTGCATTTTTTTCTGGTACGGAAACCGCATTTGCAACAGTCAACCGAATCCGTATGAAGAATATTGCAGCAGCAGGCAATAAAAAGGCTAACAAGGTGATTCGGATCGCTGACGAGTATGATCGGGCTTTGTCTGCTCTGCTGATTGGAAATAATATTGTCAATATTGCTTCCGCTTCTATTGGTACTGTTATTTTTACGACATGGTTTGGCCCTTCTGGTGCAGGGATCTCCACTTTGGTTATGACGATCGTGGTGCTTATTTTCGGTGAGATCCTGCCGAAAACCTATGCGAAGCAAAATGCTGAATCCTTGGCATTGAAAGTCGTTAATATTCTGGATTTCTTTATTAAGCTTTTTTCTCCGCTGATTTTTTTGTTCTTGAAACTGACGAATTTGGTTACCCGCAATGGGGAAAGCACTCCTTCAGTTACGGAGCAGGAGCTGAAGTTTATTATTGAAGAAAGTGAAAATGAAGGCGTGCTGGAACAGCAGGAAAGCGAATTGGTACAGTCGGCGCTTGACTTTGACGAAATCACAGTAGAAGAGATCCTGACCCCGCGGGTAGACGTTGTTGCAGTGGAGGAGCAGGAGGACCCGGAAAGGGTGAAAAGCTTATTTTTTGAAGAGGGCTATTCACGGCTCCCGGTTTACAGCGGTAGTATAGACCATGTTGTGGGCGTAGTCCACAATAAAGACTTTTTCCGCGCTTATGTTCAGAATCAGCAGGTATCACTGAACGAGATCATGCAGAATACGGTATATGTACCACCGAAAAAACTCATTTCAGAACTGATGAAAGAGCTTCAGCGCTTAAAATCTCATATGGCGATCGTAACTGACCAGTATGGCGGGACGATCGGAATCATTACCTTAGAAGATATTATTGAAGAGCTGGTAGGTGAGATCTGGGACGAAAGCGATGAAGAAGAAACACCGGTGGTGAAGCTTTCGGAGAACCGTTATCAGGTTTCTGGGGATTTGGACCCAGAAGATTTTTTTGATGAGATCGATTATGATTACCCGGAACAGGATTTTGAGGAGCTAAATTCCTTTGCCGGCTGGGCTTTGGAAACGTTGGAACGGATCCCCGAGCCAGGCGCTTCTTTCACTTACCGCGATATGGAGATCCTAGTGAAAGAGGTTACCGATCAACGGATCGTGACATTGGAAGTGATTTTTCACCCAAAGGAAGAAATTACTGAAAAGATCTCCGAAAAATAGGAAATTTGGAGCGTTGTTCATGAAAAGTGAACAACGTTCTTTTGTGTATTTTGTTAAATTTTTCTTTGACAAATAACGCATAACATGGTATTATTAGATAAACAAAAGATTGTTAGCAGGCGAATAGCCTGATAAAAGAGATACGGGGGGACAATGGCCCCGGTTTTTTAATTTGCTAACCATCCATATTTTCTTTCTTCTTTGAAAAGGGGTCCTGCTTGATTTGGCAGGACCTTTTTTCATGGAAATCTTTCTTTTTTCGGTATTTTATGTTACCATGAAAGTACAGTTTTGAAAGGAGGCACCAAGCATGTTTCGTGTGTCGGTCATATTGGTCGCGGCGGGAAGCGGGACCCGAATGGGCGGCGTCCCAAAGCAGTTTTTACATCTTGGCAGCATGACTGTAGTGGAACACAGCATCCATACCTTTGCCCAGATCCCTTCTGTGGCAGAGATCATTGTTGTGACAAAAGAAGAAGAAATTTCGCGTATGAAATCCCTGCTAGATGAATATAATGAAGTGATCCCAATCAAAGTAACGGCAGGGGGAAGCACCCGGCAGGAATCTGTGGCCAGAGGTGTGGAAGCCTGCGGACAAGAGATCACCCATGTGGCGATCCATGACGCCGCAAGACCGTTGGTACGCCGGAGAGATGTGGAACACGTTTTTGCAGATGCGCTGGAATACCGTGCTGCGACCTTAGGGGTAGTGTCTAAGGATACCATTAAGGTAGTACATCACGGGATCATTGACGAAACACCGCAAAGAAGCACGTTGTACCTAACTCAAACACCGCAGGTTTTTGAGATCGCTCTGTATCGCCGGGCCATGAAGTTTGCCGCTTTGCATGAATTTGATTTTACTGATGATTGTCAGCTGGTGGAGGCGATTGGGGTACCAGTGCACATGACGCCGGGGGATTACCGGAATATGAAGCTCACCACTCCGGAGGATATTGCAGTGGCGCGGGCCCTGCTTGAGGAAGAGGAAAGGAAGTCATCTCGTATGAGAATAGGGCATGGATATGACGTGCATCGTTTGGTAGAAGGACGGAAATTGATCTTAGGAGGAGTGGAGATCTCCCATACAGTAGGGCTGCTGGGGCATTCGGATGCAGATGTACTGGTCCATGCAGTGATGGATGCCTTATTGGGCGCTGCAGCTCTGGGTGATATTGGACAGCATTTTCCGGACACTGATCCCGCATTTGCCGGGGCGGACAGCATCAAGCTTTTGGAATACGTCTGCGCGCTTTTGGCAAAACAAGGGTATCATGTTGGGAACATTGACGCGACCATTATCGCGCAAAAACCGAAACTAGCAGAATTTCTGCCCCAGATGCGGGAAAAAATCGCCACGGCTTGCAAGGTCGGACTTGACGCGGTAAACATAAAAGCGACGACCGAAGAAAAATTGGGCTTTACCGGGGAAGAACGGGGAATTGCTGCCCATGCGATAGTGCTGATCGAATCCTAATCCACGCAAAGAAAGAACAGGATATTATGCACAAGGGAACTTACTTTTCCATAGAATAAAAGAGGAGTGGAAACACTCCAAACTCTTTACGGAAAGGTGAAGGTTTATGAGTGAATGCTATCTCAGCTTAGTGTCGCTCACGTATGCATATAAGGCAAAGGAAAGTTTAAGACGACGGGGGATCTCATGCCGGATCGTTTATACTCCGGAACACCTGCACACCAGAGGTTGCGGCTATTCGGTGGCGGTACAGGGGGATTGCGAACGTGCGGCGCGGGTCCTTCGGCAGGATGGGATCAAAATTTTAAACTAAATCCATTTGCCTGAGGTGAGATGATGATATATCTAGACAATGCAGCCACAACCTTTCCGAAGCCACAAAATGTTGCAAGAAGCGTCATAGAAGCTGTTAAAACTTATGGCGGGAATCCGGGAAGAAGCGGACACAGCATTTCGATGCGCACTTCCGGAAAGATCTATCAGGTCCGAGAACTGGTAGGAGACTTTTTCGGGGTCAGCGCAGAACAGGTCGTGTTCGCTTCAAACTGTTCCCATGCATTAAACATGGCGATCAAAGGAGTCATGTCCTCTGGGGGACACGCGATCACTTCTACACTGGAGCACAATTCGGTCATGAGGCCTTTGTATGCGCTCAAGAAAAAAGGGATCATTGACTATGACTGCGCCCCGGTTTATGAGGGAGATGTAGAAAAGACATTAAGAAGCTTTGCCGCTTTGATCCGTCCCAACACCAAGGCGATCGTCTGCACGCATGCCTCTAATGTGACGGGACTGATCCTGCCGATCAAAGAACTGGGGGACTTGTGCCACCAGGCAGGGATCAAGCTGATCGTAGACGGCGCGCAATCGGCTGGGGTTTTGCCGGTCAACCTGCCTAGGATGAATATCGACATCTTTTGTACAGCTGGTCACAAAGGACTTTATGGAACTACAGGGACCGGGCTGATGTTGTTAAACGGGGATTTTGCGATGGACACCATTATGGAAGGCGGCACCGGAAGCGCTTCTGCCCAGCTAGAGCAGCCTGACTTTCTGCCGGATCGGTTTGAAAGCGGAACCATCAATACTGTAGGGATTTTGTCTGTCGGGGCCGGCCTTTCCCATATTAAACAGATCGGATTGGAAAAAGTGTATGAACATGAATTTGAACTATGTCGATTTTGTTACGAACAGCTTGCCTCGATCCGGGCGGTAAAAACATACCATTATTATTATGAAAAGGGAAGATATGCGCCGATCGTGTTGTTCAATGTGGGCGAACTGCCCTCAGTCGATGTGGTAGCACGGCTTTCTGCACGGGGGATCTGCGTGCGCGGAGGCTTGCACTGCGCACCGACGACCCACCGGGTATTACATACAGAGGAGAGCGGTGCAGTGCGGGTTTCGCCCTCTATTTTTAACACAAAACGCGATATGATGAATTTGATAAGGGAATTGAAACAAATTGCAAAATATTCTGAGAACGCTTGAATTTCGGGGGTAAAATTGTTAGAATAGAGATAGATTCATGAATAGACGTCATATGGGAAGAATATGAGTTAAAGCAGGAAAGAAAAAGGATGTTAACCAAATGCAAGTAATACAGAATTTTTTCGATGCAGTTTACAGCGTCATGAAGGGTTTTACCCTGTTTGACCTGCTGGACATTGCACTGATTTCTTATATCGTTTATAAAGCGTTCCGGATCGTTCGTGAAACGCGGGCAGAGCAGCTCCTTAAAGGGATATTGCTGCTCTGCTTGGCGTTTTTTGTCGCCAAGATATTTCAACTCAAAACCATGGAGTTCTTATTTACCAATCTGTTCCAGATCGGGATCCTGGCGTTGATCATCCTGTTCCAGCCGGAACTGAGAAGGGTTTTGGAACGGGTAGGACGTACTAAGGTGACATCGGTATTTACTTCAGAAGCATCGGACAAGCATGCGGGCGAATGGGGAAGGGTGATCCCGATCATTGTGGAATCGGTGCAGCGGCTTTCTAAATCCACCACCGGTGCTTTGATTGTAATTGAACGGCAAACGAAGCTGGGGGAGCAGATCGCAACCGGAGTTGAGCTAAATGCCAAACCCAGTGTAGAGTTGTTTGGAAATATTTTCTTTGTCAACACACCGCTTCACGACGGCGCTGTGATTATGCGCAATGCCAGAGTTTTAGCGGCTGCCTGCTTTTTGCCCAAGCCGCAAAAGGAAGAGCTGATCGCCACCCATTTGGGGTCTAGGCATCGGGCGGCGATTGGGATCAGCGAGGTATCGGATTCCATTACCATTGTGGTGTCTGAAGAAACTGGAACAGTTTCTGTTGCTGAAAACGGGGAATTGCAGCGGGGTTTTACCAGCGAAAGGCTGGCGACTTACCTGACAGAAAAGCTTGTGCCGCAGACAGATAAGGAAAGCAAAAAGCACACTTTCCTGAAGGGGAAGAAGAAATGAAAAAGTTTGAGTTTAGTAAATTATTTGAAAACAGTAAATTTTTAAAGGTGCTGTCTGTTTTAGTTGCGGTCGCGTCTTGGTTCGCGGTGACAACGCTGGTGAACAACGACGCGGTTTCCACGATCCGGGATATTCCGATCTCTATGAATATATCAGGAAGCGCCGCCGAAACAAATGGATTGAGCATCGTCGGTATCTCGAAGGATACGGTCGATCTGCGGATTATTGGGAAGTCCTATCAGATCGGGGGATTGGAAAAGGAAGATTTTGAGGCGACGCTGAATCTTTCTTCGGTGACCCAGCCGGGGCAGTATGAACTGCCGATTGAGATCAAACAGGTAAACACAGAAAAAAATGTGGATTATCAGGTAGATAAAATAAAGCCTGAAACAGTGACAGTTGAGTTTGACCGCTTGGTCGACGCTACATTAACGCCAGAAGCCTATGTACCGAATATCACGGCGGCAAAGGGCTGCTTTTTGGAAAAAGCAATGGTAACTCCGGACGAAATTAAGATCACCGGTCCGGAAAGTGTGATCAAACGGATCAAGACCACCCAGATCGTTAATGAGGAAAAACAGGAGATCTCGTCGTCTCAGACTGTTACTGGTACTTTGAGGCTGTTAGATGAAAATGATAATGAAATCGATCTTTCCAGAATCACATCTCAGCAGAATGAATATAAGATCACGATCCCGGTGTACAAGCAGGTCGAAGTGCCGCTGACCTTTGATTTTGTAAATGTACCGGCGGGGATCGATGCCGGCAAGCTGGAATATGAAATGTCGGCCGATAAGCTTTTGATCGGTGTTCCGGTAGATGCGGCAACAGATGTGAAATCTATCTCTTTAGGTGAGATCGACTTTAGGAAGATCGACATAGGTTCTGTATTCCAATTTGATGTGTCGCTGCTGGCTGGCTATATCAATATTGACGGCGTGCAGGAGGTAACGGTCTCTTTCCCAGATGAGGGAATGGGGTATGTGAAACTTAACTGCGACAATATCGTCATGAAGAACGTTCCAGCGAATTATAACGTGAAGCTGATCACGGAAAAAATCTCGGATATCAAATTTGTGGGTCCGATTTCTGTGGTGAGCAAGCTGAGTGCAGAAGATGTTGTGGCTACTGTTGACTTTGCCAATATCTCTCTTTCAAAGGGGGAAAAGCGGGTCGCCGCTAAGATCACTTTGGTTGGGGATCATCAGGCGTGGGCTGTCGGGACGGATTATTCCGTACTGGTCCGTGTCACGGAAAAGAAATAGAAAAATAAAGGCGGCTGATGGGCCGCCTTTATTTTTGGTTGGGAAGGATAAATATGTCAGTATTGGTAACAAATCTGAAAGCGGGGTTGTCTGCTCCAGAAGAGGTGCTGATCGAAAAAGGGATCCGGCGGCTGGGGGTAGAACGGGCTGCCGTTCAGGAGGCACAGCTTTATAAAAAATCATTAGACGCTAGAAAACGGGGACAGGTCTGTTTTGTCGGTTCTGTTTTAGTGAAGCTTTCGATCGATGAGGAAACGCTTTGCAGACGGTTGGCTGATAAAGACGTTCAATACCGCCCGGATACAGAACTTCGTTTCCCGCATGGGACACAACGGCTGAAGACGCCGATCTACATTGCCGGCTTCGGGCCGGCCGGGATCTTCTGCGCCTATGCGCTGGCGCAGGAAGGATACCGTCCGATCGTATTAGAGCGCGGCTATGATGTGGAGCGACGGGTAGAGGCTGTAGAGCGGTTTTGGAAACACGGGAAACTGAATACGGAATGCAACGTACAGTTTGGGGAAGGAGGAGCAGGCACTTTTTCCGATGGAAAGCTGACTACTCGGATCTCGGACGAGCGGTGCGGGTATGTGCTGGAACGTTTTGTGGAGTTTGGTGCGCCGCCGCAGATCGTAGCAAAGGCAAAGCCCCATATTGGCACCGACAAACTGCGGGGTGTGATCAAGCGGATGCGCCAAGCCATTATAAAGATGGGCGGAGAAGTGCGTTTCGGCCAGCGGCTGGATTCTGTCCGGATAGAAAACGGGAAGCTGAAAAGCATTACTGTGAATGGGGAAGAAGTGGAGACAGGTGTTCTGGTGGCGGCACTGGGGCACAGCGCACGGGATACCTTTCAGATGCTGTTAGAGCAGGGCGTCGCTATGGAGGCAAAAAGTTTTTCGATAGGGATGCGAATCGAGCACCTGCAATCAGAGATCGACAAGAGCCTTTATGGAGAGCTGGCAGGGCATCCTGCCCTGCCGGTAGGGGAATACCAGCTTTCTTACCGTGAAAACGGAAGGGGCGTATACACCTTTTGTATGTGTCCGGGCGGGCTGGTAGTCCCCTCCTCTTCCAGCGAGGGGACGGTCGTCACCAATGGGATGAGCGAATACCGCCGTGACCGGAAAAATGCGAATGCGGCGGTAGCGGTATCGGTCACACCACAGGATTTTGGCACCCATCCTATGGATGGGGTAAGGTTCCAGAGCTCTTTAGAAACATCGGCGTTCCGGCTGGGCGGCGGAGATTACCGTGCGGTTGGGACAACGGTTGGGGAATTTTTGAAAGGCGGGGCAGGGCTTTCGCTCGGCCGGGTGGAGCCAAGCTACGCGCTGGGGGTGACCGCGTGCAGCCCGGATAAGGTCTTCCCTCCCTTTGTAACAGAGATGCTGCGCAAAGGGCTTTTAAAGTTTGACCGGAAACTGCATGGCTTTGCGGCGCCAGACAGCGTACTGACCGGGGTAGAAACCCGAACCTCCTCTCCGCTGAGGATCCTGCGGGACGGGGAGAGCATGGAGTCTATCTCTGCAAGCGGGATTTATCCCTGTGGTGAAGGGGCAGGATATGCAGGCGGCATCATGAGCGCCGCCGTGGATGGGCTGCGAGTGGCGCAGAAGATCATTTCCGTTTATGCGCCCAAAGACTAGGAACCGCCTAAAGCGCCTCAGCATAGCATGGTAGTGAATCAGTTTTGGTTTATTTTCTAAAACTTGGGGGCGCTGTGATGAAACTCGGTGTGATCGTACGGAATGACGACTGCATACAGGAGAAGATCGTAGAGGCCTTCGCATTCCTAAAGACCTGTGGAGCAATGCCGGCGGTCTGTCTGGTGCCGATGGAGGCCGCTGGACGGCTCCGCTTTTTAAGCCGGAGCATGCCGGTATTTATTTACTGCCATGATTTCTTTGGACAAACGGATACCCTAATTCCGTTAGACCGCCGAAAAAAGGGCCGGAGTAGGCGGTTCCTGAAAGGGAAAGATTCCGTTTGGAGCAGGAAAACGCTTTATACCTCCCGGTACATAAAAGAAAGCGCTCTGCTGCGCTTTTTGCGGGTTGCCGGCTGTGACCGGTATTTAGTGCTGGAGTCACACGGAGGGGGCAGAAACACCGCTCGGTGCTTCCGGTGGGACCTTTCCGCCTACCGTCCGCATGATCAGGAATCGGCGCGCAGGATGCAGGCAAAGCTATGTGATTTCCTTTATTTTTCTTCTTAAAATGATAAAACGGACAGCAGGAAAATCCTGCTGTCCGTTTTTGGTGGAGAAAATTTAATTGGGGAAAAAATAAATCCAGTTGCTGGAATGAAAATGTACAGGAGAAAACTTTTCCCCAAAAATTGATCATGGTTCTTCGAACCCAAAATATCGCATGGCATTATAGTAAGAAATATCCTGTACCATTTTGCCAAGATAGGGCAGATCGTCGGGGTACTTGCCCTCTTCCACCCACTTTCCAATGACGTCGCATAGGATCCTGCGGAAATATTCATGCCGGGTGTAAGAAAGAAAGCTGCGTGAATCGGTCAGCATCCCGATAAAATTGCCCAAGACGCCGGCATTTGCCAGATCACAAAGCTGTTTGCGGATTCCCGCTTCGTGATCATTGAACCACCATGGGCAGCCATGCTGTAATTTCCCTGCGGCTTCGGTTCCCTGAAAACACCCGATCACGCTGAGGATATATTCATTATCATTGGGGTTGAGGGAATAAACAACTGTTTTCGGCAGACTGTTTTCCTGTTCTAAAGCGTTCAGCAATGGAGCCAGTCCGGCGCCGTTAAAACCGGGGGCGATCGAATCGAATCCGGTGTCCGGTCCGAGCAGTCCATACCGGAAGGTGTTACAGTTGCGTGCGGCGCCATAATGGAGCTGCATCACAATATTATATTTTGCGTACTGTTTTCCTAAAAAGAGGAGCAGGGCAGTCTGATATTGGGCGGCTTCGGTATCGGTAAGGTCTGCTCCGCCGCGCCGTTTTTGGAACAATTCTTCCACTGTTTGAGCATCTGCTTCCTCAAATACAACTCTGTCCAGCCCATGATCCGCCGCCTTGCAGCCATGGAGAGAAAAATATTCGATCCGTTCTTCCAGTGCAGAACAAAGCTCTTCAAAACAGCTGACTGGGGTATGGCAGACCTGTTCCAGCTGGTCCAGATATTCATTAAACTCCGGCTTTTGGATATTCATTGCTTTATCGGGACGAAAGGCTGGAAATACTTTGGCAGAAAAGGCAGCGTCATGCGCTAGCTGCTCATGCTCCTGCAAGGAATCTATCGGGTCGTCGGTGGTACAGAGGACCCGAACGTTGGAATGCCGGATGATATTCCGGGCAGAAAGGGCGTGGGCGGCGCATTTTTTGGAACTGATCTCCCAAATGCGTTCCGCGGAGGATTCATTGAGCGGTTCATATATACCAAAATAACGCTGCAATTCCAGATGTGTCCAATGATAAAGGGGATTTCCGATCGCTTTTGGCAGGACCGACGCCCATAAACAGAATTTTTCATAATCCGTAGCATCAGTGCCGGTAATTTCTTCCTCCGGGATACCGTTTGCCCTTAAAAGCCTCCATTTGTAGTGGTCTCCCTCCAGCCAGAGCTGGGTCAGGTTTTGAAACTGCCGGTCCTGAGCGATCTCTGCCGGGCTGATATGACAGTGGTAGTCCACGATCGGCATGGGTTTAGCATATTGGTGGTACAGGATTTTTGCCGTGTCGGTCGACAATAAAAAATTCTGGTCCAGAAACGCCTGTTTCATCGAAATTCCTCCCTTTCAAGTCATTTACCTGAATTATACGCCTTTTTTCCTTTAGTTGCAAGGGTTTGACAATCCGTTAGAAACAGAATAAAATAACAAGGAAAGCAGGCCTGAATAGGATATGTACCTTTTCAAAATACAGGCTTACTGGGAATTTGTCAAATGAAGAAAGAGATGATGATAACATGGAACAACGGATCACAGGGAGCACAGTATTGCTGGGGCTGTTTGGCTCGCCGGTAAAACACAGTGTTTCCCCGATGATGCATAACCTCTCCTTTAAAGCGCTGGGGCTGGATTATGCTTACCTGGCCTTTGAGGTGGGGAGCGGCGAGGTGCCGCAGGCAATCGCAGCGCTGAAAGCTTTTCGGATGCGGGGGGCAAATGTGACGATGCCCTGTAAGACTGCGGTAGTTCCATTGATGGACAGATTGACACCTGCCGCTCAAATGGTTGGTGCAGTCAACACCATTATCAACGATGAGGGAATTCTGACCGGTCATATTACCGATGGGGAAGGCTATCTGCGTTCCCTTCGGGAAGAGGGTTTTGAGATCTCTGGGAAAAAAGTGGTTTTATTAGGGGCTGGGGGCGCCGCGACCGCGATCTGTGCTCAGGCTGCTTTGGATGGCGCCGCTCAGATTACAGTTTTCAATCGAAATGAAGAACGTGCCCGGAATATGGTTTCCCGGATCGAAGGCAAAACGAACTGCACCTTAGAAGTATTTCCCTTAAATGACAGGGAAGCATTAAAATACAGTCTGGACAAAAGTGAACTGCTGATCAATGCCACGCAGGTAGGGATGAAGCCCATGGAGGGGCAGTCGCCAATTCCGGATCAAAGCTTTCTGCATCGGGAACTGTTTGTAAGCGACGTGATTTATCAGCCACGGGAAACCCTGCTGCTGCAAATGGCTAAAGAAACCGGCTGCCGCACCATGAATGGGCTGGGAATGGTGCTGTATCAAGGAGCGGCTTCTTTTGAAAAATGGACCGGAAAGCCAATGCCGGTAGAACTGGTGAAAAAAGCGTTATTTCCCGAAAAATAGCAGAGACTTAAAAGTTAAAATCCAAAGAAGCTCCATTGTAAGGCTGATCGCCTTTACAATGGAGCTTCTTTACAATCAGGGCTATTGCTGATCAAGGTTTTTCAGGTATTCCTTTAAAATCAGATTGATGTATTGTGAAAGGGAACGGTCACATTCTTCTGCTAACGTTTTCAAATTTTTGATCACATCCTCATCTAATGTGATGCTGACTTTTTGTTTTAGTGGTTTCATAGCTATCCCCTCAGCTTAAAAATAATAATTATATTATACTATATTGTAGGATAAGATATTGACTATTCGCTTAAAGTGGTATAAAGTAGTATAGATGTGAGGAAGATGGAATTATATCAAGAGATCTTATTGAAAGTACTGGAACGGGAAACTGTACAGGTCACCTTTCCCGGCCTGCGCCTGAATGCGGATGAGATCATTCGGCAGGAAAGCTATCGGGCATTGTGCAACATAAAAAGGATTCTTGAAGATGACAGTTTGGAGGATTCGGAATGCTTCATTAAAATTGAAGAGATTGTCCGTACATTGGAAGAAGTGGGGAGTAACGCCGGAAACCGGCATGATTTTGGATAAAAATCTGCGCTGGTCCTTGACTAAAAGCATTTTCTGTGTGTTTCTTGTTTCACGGGCTTTTTTTCGGAACTGATTTATGGTACAATAAAACCTGTGATTTGAAGAAAGGAACAGGCTTTTTATGATAGAACAGCAATATTTTTCCCTGAAACGGGAGATCTTGGAATCGGAATACCATTTTTTAAATGAACAGCAGCGGGAGGCGGTTTACCGGGTAAATGGACCGCTTTTGATCTTGGCGGGCGCGGGAAGCGGAAAAACCACGGTATTGGTAAATCGGATCGGGCATTTGCTGGAGTTTGGAAATGCATGGTTTGATGATACGCTGCCATATGACCTTTGTGAGGATGACATTGCGTTTTTAAAGGACTATGCTGCCGGAAACAAGGAAAACCGGGAACGTATGGTAAGCCTTCTGGCTTCTCCAACAGTATCGCCATGGAATGTACTGGCCATTACCTTTACAAACAAAGCGGCGAATGAATTAAAGGAGAGGCTGACGCAGCGGCTGGGCGATAGAGGAGCCGACGTCCGTTCTGGGACGTTCCACTCTATTTGCGTACGGATCCTGCGCCGGGAGATCAGCGCTTTGGGATACACCTCTTCCTTTACGATTTATGATACTGACGACAGTGTACGGGTGATGAAAGACTGCTTGGCGGATCTTGGGGTAAGCGATAAGATGTTCCCGCCTAAAAGTTGTTTGGGGGAGATCAGCCGCCGGAAAGACAGCATGCAGACGCCGGAGCAGTTTATGGCAGAAGCGGAATCCGATTTCCGTTTAAAAACTATTGCAAACCTGTACGGGCAGTACCAAAAGCGGTTAAAAGCTTCTAATGCAGTGGATTTTGACGACATCATCCTGCTGACAGTCCAGCTGTTTGAGCAGTTTCCCGATGTGTTGGACCATTACCAGAACCTTTACAAATACATATTGGTAGACGAATACCAGGACACCAACCAGCTTCAGTACCGGCTGGTGAGCCTGCTTTCTCGGAAACATCAAAACCTCTGTGTTGTCGGGGACGACGACCAGAGCATCTACCGCTTCCGGGGAGCTACTATTGAAAATATTTTAAGCTTTGAACACCAGTTCCAAAACGCCGTAGTGATTCGGCTGGAGCAAAACTACCGTTCTACCCAAAATATTTTGGACGCGGCAAATGCGGTCATCAAGCATAACCTTGGCCGGAAGGGGAAAAACCTGTGGACAGACAACGGAGAGGGGGAGAAGATCACCCTGTTCCGCGGTCGGGACGACTATGAGGAAAGCCGTTTTGTCACCGATGTGATCCAGGAAGATGTTCAAAATGGGATGTGTTTTGCCGACCATGCGATCCTGTATCGTATGAACGCGCAATCCAACCAGATAGAGCGCGCGCTCATCAAAAGCGGGATCGACTACAAGATCGTGGGCGGCACCAAGTTTTTCGAGCGGAAAGAGATCAAAGACGTGCTGGCCTATTTCCAAGTCATCAATAATCATGCGGACAGCGTGCGTTTAAAGCGGATCATCAACGAGCCGAAGCGCGGCATTGGGGGAAGCACTGTAAAGGCGGTAGAAAGCATCTCTCTGCAAACTGGGATCAGCATGTTTGAGGTAATGCGCACTGCGGATGAATATGGTGTGCTTTCCAAAAAGGCGAGAGTACTTCAGGAGTTTGTGGACATGATCGAGGAAATGAGTGAATTGGCACTCTCCCTCCCGTTAGATGAATTATTGGATGAACTGATGGAACACACCGGTTACCGCATCGCTTTAATGGCGCAGGGGGTAGAGGGGCGCGTCCGTCTGGAAAATATTGAGGAACTAAAATCGAACCTGGTAAAATATTCGGAGGAAAATGGGGAGGACGCGACCCTTTCCGGATTTTTGGAGGAGGTTTCCCTTTACACCGATCTGGACAGTATGAACGCGTCGGATGACAAGGTCATCTTGATGACGATCCACTCCGCTAAGGGTCTGGAGTTCCCGGTGGTATTTTTGATTGGCATGGAGGACGGGATCTTCCCAAGCTACAACTCTATGCAGAGCCAGGAGGAAATCGAGGAGGAACGTCGTTTGGCCTATGTTGGGATCACCCGGGCGAAGCAGCGGCTTTATGTTACCAATGCCGGGCAGAGGATGATGTTTGGCAATACCTCCCGTAATCTGCCGTCCCGCTTTATTAAGGAACTGCCTCAGGAGGTACTGGAATGTAAAGATAATACGGTGCGCATCTATCAACAGGCTTCAGCTCAGGCTGTGCTGCGGCGTGCTGTTGAGCCAAAGCCGGCTGCGGGACTTTCCGGGTTTGCACCGAAGCAGGAAACGGTTGCTGTGGATTTTGCCCCCGGCGATACGGTTCGGCATAAGGTGTTTGGTACGGGAATGGTGTTATCCCTGACTCCAATGGGGAACGACACGCTGGTTGAAGTAGCATTTGACAAGGTGGGGACCAAAAAAATTATGGCAAACTTCGCCAAGCTGCTTAAAGTATAAAAAAGACAGTTTCAGCATTTGCTGAAACTGTCTTTTTTCTGTGGAAAATGCTCAAAAAGGGCGGATAAAGTTTTGTGGGATTTCTGTTTTGCGGATGCTTTACCATAAAGGGGAAGTATGATATAATCATCTTAATGCGTTCCTAACAGGAACGGTGTTTTTTTTATGCAGTTTTTATTTTACTGCCATTTCATTATGAGGGGGAAAAAGAGTGAGTACAAAAGCGTTGCAAATGTCGGAAAGCAAACAGTTTTACCGGTCGGTTTTCACGTTGGTAATGCCGATGGCTTTACAGAACCTGATTAATACAGCAGTAACCTCTGCGGACGTTATTATGCTTGGGAAAGTCGGGGAAACGGTGCTGTCGGCAGCTTCTTTGGCAAATCAGGTCTATTTCATCATGAACCTGATCATATTTGGGCTGACTTCGGGGGCGGCGGTGCTGACCGCGCAGTATTGGGGAAAACAGGATGTCCGCACGATTGAAAAGGTGATTGGGATGACCATGCGGATCTCTGTCTGCGTGGGATTTCTTTTCTTTATTATCGCGATGTTTTTGCCGCGTTATGCCATGCTGGTGTTTACATCAGACGAAGCGGTGATCGAAGAGGGGATCAAATACCTGCGGACTGTAGGGATCTCGTATCTGTTTTCTTCAGTGACGATGATCTATCTGAACATCATGCGCAGTGTGGAACGGGTCGTAATCTCGACTGTGATTTATTTTATCTCATTGCTGGTGAACGTCGGGGTCAATGCGGTGCTGATTTTTGGGATGTTCGGGATGCCAAAACTGGGGATCATCGGTGCGGGCATTGGGACGAGCGTTGCAAGGGCTGTTGAATTAGCTGCTACGATTTTTTATGCAAAAAAGATAAACCGGGACATTCGCTGGAGGCTCAAGGACTTGTTTGTCCGTGATCCGCTTCTGTTCCAGGACTTTTTAAGGTATGCGATCCCTGTTGTGCTAAACGAGATGTTTTGGGGAATCGGAAGCTCCATGAACTCGGTCATTGTAGGGCATCTGGGCACCTCTGTAGTTGCTGCAAATTCAGTAGCTCAGGTCACCCGGCAACTGGCTATGGTCATCGCCTTTGGAATCGCAAATGCAACGGCGATTATGCTGGGTAAAAGCATCGGTGCAGGCAGAACAGATGAGGCAAAACGCAATGCAAAGCGTTTTATCAAGATCACCATGATTGTAGCTGTTTTGGGGGCGGCGCTGATTTTGATTATCCGCCCGATCGCTATGGCAAACCTGACCCTGAGCGACGAGGCGCAGGGATACCTTTCGATGATGATGTATGTTATGTCTTATTTCTGTATCGCGCAGGCTTTCAATACCACGATGGTAGTAGGAATCTTCCGCTCTGGCGGAGATACCCGTTTTGGGCTGTTTATGGATGTGAGCACCATGTGGGGTGGTTCAATCCTATTTGGTGCTTTAGCTGCCTTTGTTTTCCGTTGGCCGGTAACGATCGTTTACATGATTTTGATGATCGACGAGATCTTAAAGATCCCACTTTCCATTTATCGGTATCGAAAAGGAGTCTGGCTGAGAGATGTTACCAGATAAAAAAGATTTACAAATTCGTATTTTGCCTGTATACTTAACATATAGATTGACTACAAGGAGGTAGGCTATGTTTTGTCAAAATTGTGGAAAAGAATTTGAAGGGAACTTCTGTCCGGATTGCGGAACTCCCGCACAACGGGCAGAAACCGTTGACCAATGGAAAGCTCCTGTTGTTCCTGAGGAAACACAAACTCCAGTAATGGAAGAAACGGAGGCACCCTCTCCTGATTTGTCAGAACCTCGGATGCAGGAAGCTAAAGATCCGGCGGGCGATCCGGTAATAGAACCCACTTATACAACAGGTGGAGTTACTTTGGAGCCCCCGCAGATGCCGCAAGGACAGGTGCCGCCGCAAATACCAATAGGCAGTCAGACACCTCAGCAGTGGAGTTATGCCTCGGGTCAGCCAACTCAGTTCCCGGGGGATCCGACGCAGCCAATTGGGCAGCAGCCGCCAAAGAAAAAACATACTGGTTTGATCGTGGGCTGCGCGGTCGGCGGAGGGGTCTTGATCCTGGTTATTGTGATTTTACTGGTTGTTTCTTTTACCAACAGCCTAAAAGACGCGGTGCAGGATCAAATGCTCAATGGGGATTATGATTACTATGAGGATTACAGTGAACCCGACGTATGGGAGGACACTGAACCCGATGTCGACGTCAATGAACCTATAGATGAAGGAACAACGTCTGCTTATCCAGGCCTTCCGGAAGGGGATTATACGGTTTACAAATCCGGAATGTATAAAGTAGGCGACACGATGCCGGCTGGAGAATATTTATTGCTTGCTAATGATGAATGGAGTAATTCCGGTTACTATGAAGTGACCAGCGATACCACCGGGGAATTAGATTCTATTATTGTCAATGATAACTTTGACAATAGGGGCTTTGTTCAGGTTGAAGAGGGGACTTATATCAATCTTCAGCGCTGTGTTGCGATCCCGGTAGATGAGGTTCCGCCGTATGAAGCGGAAAACGGATATTATCCGGAAGGAACCTACCGTGTTGGGATCGACATTCCAGCCGGGGAGTATACGCTTTCTCCAATTGACAGCGATATTTCCGGTTACTATGAACTGCGGGAAGACGCAAGCGGGGACTGGGATAAGATTATTTCCAATAAAAATTTTGACGGCGAGTTTTTCCTGACCATTAAAGACGGACAATATTTTACCCTGTCTTTGGCTGAAATAAAAGGAGAATAAAAAAGGACTGTACGAAAAAATCGTACAGTCCTTTTTGTTGTAGAAAATCAGCTTTTTTGGCAATGAAAAGGGAAGATAAGAATAACTTCTTTTGTGGGATACCTCCTGCCTATCTTGGATAGTAAAAGCCCCGAGTATATCGGGGCTTTTTGTTATTCCGTTTCTTTTGCGGCTTCCTCCAGCAATTTGCTGATATCGAACATATAGGTTCCATCACCGGATACCTGAGGCAGCTTTCCATCCCACTTTTCGATCCAGTCATTTAACAGGGTCTTATCGGTGATCTGCGCATTTTTTAATTTGTATGCTTCGGCTTCCGCCTTGGCTTCTTCTACCTTCTGTTCCGCCTCTACCTTGATACGCTCTAAGTCTTGTTCTGCTTTCAGGGCATTTTGCTGTGCGGTCTGTTTTGCTTCGATCGCGGCATTGAATTCTTCCGAGAAGTTAAAGTCCGTCATATTGAATACTTCTATGTACATACCATAAGAATCGATCTTTTCAGAAATGGCAGTTTTGATCTCCTCGCTGACATTCTGCCGTTTGGTAATCAATTCTTCCGCGGAATACTGTGCCATAACTGCCTTGATACATTCCGGGATAGCTGGGATCACCAAGGTATCTTCTACTGAACGGCCAAAGTTTTGGTATACCAGCGCGCTGCTGTCCGGGCTGATACGGTAGTTTACCGAAACGCTTCCTTCAACGGTCTGCAAATCACGGGAAGCAGAGGTAAACGGTACTTCGACCTTGGTAACGCGGTTATCCACTTTTACGACATTTTGCACGAATGGCACCTTAAAGTGCAGTCCCTCCTGTAGTACGGAATCGCTGACTGCCCCGAAGTTCGTAACAACCCCTGTATGTCCGGCTGGGATAATGACGATTGACAAAGCACCAATGACGAGCACTACAATAATAATTGCTGCAATGAGGATTGTTTTAAAGATTTTTTTCTCTTTCATAAAAAACTCCTTTTGAAATAATAAAAACATATGATGAAAAAACAGCTCTGTTCTTTATGTTTCTCATTATATCCGAGGAAAGAGAAAGATGCAATCACCACATTTGTTTGAAATTTAACAAAAACGTGTAAAACGGCTGATTTTGTGTGTTTAAATATCTCTTTAATATTAAGGATTTCTTTTTATATCTCTTGTTTTCTGTTTTATCCTTTTTTGAAGATCATTTTCTTTTGGTTTTTTCAGAAGCGGGTAGAAAGCAGAAAAATTTTAGAAATATCCGGAAAAAGTGAACCAATTTCTATCTTTTTCATAGTATGTATTAAAGCCGAACGCTTAATACTTTTCTAGGAGGATTCATATGCCCGATAATAATTTTGCTGCTCAGGGAAACTGCGGGAACTTCAAAGAAGCGGTCTGCATCAACGCGGGAAGGATCTACGATTCGTGTTCTGAAAAACAATAAACAAGATAGATCGACTACTTTAAAAAAACTTTTAAGTCAAAAGTTCCTATTTCAGATCCGTTTTCTTTGCGATAGTTGATATGGTCAACAACATCTTTTAGCATACGGTTTTTATCTCCCGGCTGGCTGGACCAGTAGTTCCTGAAGAGATATTCAAAGGCAGGAAGTAAATAAGACTTATCCTCTGATTTATGTTTCTCCTGTTCGCGAAGCAGTTCCTCTTTTTGCTGTTGTAATTTCTTTAATTTGTCATTTAGAATTGCAGAGCGTTTAACAAAGGTATCAATATCATAGATACCCTGTTCCAGCAAATCATGTAGACGCTCTAGTTGCGTTTCAGCAGTATGTTGCTCCTGTTCGACAACTGCAAGTGCAAGTGATCCAGAATCAGATGAATTATTCGACTTCTCTTTTGCCTTAGATTTGATTTCGATGAAACGTTCATATAACGCATCAATTACAGAGCGCTCTACTAACTCCATTCTATCATACGGGGTGCAGCCGCGTGTAACACAAATAAAGTTTACTGCGCGCTGCCGATTTCCAAATGAAGTATATTTTCTACGAACCATTTGTTTCCCACATTTATCACATACCATAATCCCAGATAGCGGGTTGTATAACACACCTGTATTATGAGGTGGGTGATATCTCTCGTTTAATATCTTCTGCGCCATATTGAACGTTTCCGGGGCGATGATAGGGGAATGCAAACCATCTACGACAACCCATTCTTCTTCAGGCAACTTAATGACCTTTCGGGATCCATCAGAGTTCTTTACTCGCTTAAATTGGTTCCATACAACCTTTCCGATATAAACCTGATTGCGTATGATTTTTAAAATGGAGGTTCGGGAGAACGCTGCTGATCGGTGCGGCTTCGCTCCCATACGGTTGATTTCCTCGGCAATACTCACGGCCCCCATGCCTTGGTTGACATACATATCAAAAATAAGACGGACGAATTTGGCTTCTGGTTCGTAAATCTCCAGAGTAGACAATTTCCCTTCTTTTGTTTTTTTATAACCATATGGTGCATTCGGGATATAAGCGCCGTCTTGAACAGAGCGTTCTATCCCTCGCCGCATTCTTCGCTTTATCAGTGATAATTCACGTCGGGCGATAAATGTTTCAAACTCAGTGTATTCTTCGTCAAATTCGTTATTTAGGTCATAGACTTTGCGCAGGGTGATGATTTTGGTATCAGAGGCTTTAAAAGTTTCTAAAATAACGCCTTGATCGCTCATTGCTCCTCTTCCAAGTCGGTCAATATCCATGCAGAGGACAGCATCATATTTCCCATTTTCCACATCATTGAGCAGCTTCAACATTTCCGGACGTGCATATAAGCTTTCGCCAGAAACAACTTCTTCATAAATATGTACAACGGTCAGACGGTTGTTTTTAGCAAATTCCAGAAGTGTTTCCTTGTGGCGTTGCAGAGTATCCTCTACGGTTGCGGTTGCTTCTTCTGCGCGTGATTTTCGCAGATAGATTGCGGTGTTCATTGAATATCACCCCTTTGATATCATTATATGGCTAAAATTACCCGGTGAGAAATCACCGGGATTTTTTTATTCCTCTACCTTTTCCACATCAACCGCGGTGGCGCTGGCAATTACTGCGATGATGTTGTTATAGATCAGTGGATAATCAAAATCTACGCCAATCAAAGCATTAGCGTTTAAATCAATCGCTTTTGAAATCAACTTGCTTAAAGAAGAGTCTTTCGCCTGTTCAAATTTCTTTGCGAATTTATCCGTTTCAGTTCCTAAAAGATTTGCGACACTGGCAGAAAACTCGCTGGCAAATCCAGTTCCCAAAACCGTTTCAGCCGAAATCACTTTGATGTATTTGGTGATACGCCAGCCCTCGAAATTAAAGCCGGAAGTTGTCATCATGTCACGAAACTTTTGATTCCATTCAGCTATTTGGGCCTCTTTGGCCTTTTCTTCCATTTCTTTTCTTATGATGTCTTTCGCCCACTCTTCATCTTCTTCAAATTTAGTTTGATATTGGTTATCCCAATCTTTAATCATACTATCTATTTCTTGCTTAACACTTGGGATTGGATCGGCAACACAAGATAAAAAAATTTCTTTAGCATTTGGGTAATTTTGGGTATTAAATTCGAGTGTTCTAATACAGCCTTGTTTTCGTTCTTCACAGGCGGCACAAATCCTGTTTCCGGGGTCGTTATCTGAAAGAGGGAAATCAGCAATAAATCCACTTTGCTTTTTCCCACAAATGCTACAAATAATTGCCATATAAACACGTCCTTTACTTTACGTCACTTTGGAAAGCGATTGCTTTTCCTAAAATATGAACCGTATCTAATTCATCGCCAGAGTAAATCAGCGGTGGGAAACTAGGGTTTTCAGCAACAAGTTGTAAAATACCAGACTTACGATTATAGTAAACTCTTTTCAAAGTAGCTTCATCATCAATAATAACTGCTGCAATTTCCCCGTCGTCAACACTTGGCTGTTTTCTTATAAAAACAATGTCCCCATCTAAAATTCTAGCATTTATCATGCTATCACCTTTAGCACGTAAACAAAAATCTGCTTTTATATTGGTTCCCACTTCAACATAACTTTCATGTTCTTCATCTGCATATATGGGAACACCGCAAGCAATTTCACCTAGTAATGGGATTTTATGTGTTTTGATAGGCAAGATGTTATCATATGAGAAAACATCAATATTATCGGTATCATCTTCAATAATGTCTGATTTTTTTACTTGAAAAAAATCAGCAAGATTTTGCATTGCACCCATTCTTGGCGTTTTTGTTTCTAATTCCCAAGATGAAACCGTTTTTCCAGAAACACCGATTATTTTTCCTAATTCATCTTGTGTCAGCCCTCTAGATTCTCTTAAAGATTTAATATTTTTCCCTATAGACATTACTTCACCACCTTTGAATTGATTATATACCAAAAGTAGAAAAAAAGCAATAAAAAATTTTAAAAATTCTACTAAAAGGTATTGACATTCTACTTAAAGTAGGATATAATACAAAACATAGGAGGTGACAAAAATGAAATTTACCTTGAAACAAGCCAGAAAACATGCAGATAAAACACAGCTTGAAATGGCAAAGATTCTGGGAATTAGTCGTGATACTTATATGAAATTAGAACGTTCTCCCGAAGAAGTTACAATAAAACAGGCTTTAATAATTTCTAACATTACTGGCATTCCATATGACGATATTTTTTTTACAAACTAATTCTACTTAAAGTAGATAATGCGTGAAAAAGTAATTGCGAAATCCGAAAAGGAGTGAGGAGAACGAATAGATGGGTGTGGCTTTTAGTAATTGTTATCATCTCAATATTGTGTATTGTTTTTTCTTATAAAAAGAAGTTGTTTCTAGGACATTGGTACATATGGTATGCGTTGACAATAGATATTTTATTTGCCGTTTTTTTGTTCTTTTATAAATCTTGATGTATATGAAGATAGACGTTTAGACAATTCTTGAAATTTTGGAAAAGCTAGTTGATTTTCATGGGCAAAGATCAATCTATTTAATTCTTCAATATCTTCCCAAAATTCAGTAGGCGTGTATAAAAAAATTTCTCCTGCGTATGTGCCAAGATCAACTAAATTATGTCTGGAGTCGCCCAAAGTTTTTCCAACATTTGATAGATAATTTTCAATAACTTCAAGTTTTCTTTTAATAAACATTTCTTCTTTTTTCATTTTAGCTTGATGCCTGTTGTTTAGTATGGTTGTGGCTATTGGAGAAATAAATGCAATTAGAGAAACAAGAAAAGCCAAAGTAATTGTAGAATCTATTTTCATCGTAACACGTCCTTTCACATGAATTATAGCATGTCAAATGAAAGGATACAATTTAAAATCGAAAGGAGTGAGGAGAATGATAGAAATAATAACAATTATACTGGTGATTTTGACATTAGCATTGAACGCAATAACTTTTTACATGAAGCGCTGATATTGATAGTTGGATTTCAGAATAGGACAAATTCAAAAAATCATAGAATCAATAGGAAAGGAGTTGTAAATATGCCTAAAAAATTTGATATGTCAAGATACAGAGATGAACCGGATTTCGTAACCACGACGAAGTATGGGGGAAAAGTAGAATTTTATACACCGATTGACCGGGAAAATGATGATTTCTATATTGAGCAGTTGCAAAAAAATAATAAGTTGTTTCAAAAACGTATCTATGATGATATTTATCATGGACGTCGAACATGGCAGGAAATTCTTGCTCAAATCAGAGAATATTATCCGGACTATAACCCGCCGATGGTCCCATGGGAAGAGATTTATGGAAAATAGTTCAAAAAGAAAGGACGTGCAAAGATGCAGGAAGTAATGACAGCTCTGATTAGCGGTCTGATCTTTGCCGGGTGGATACCGGCATGTATGATGATGGACAAGCTGAAAAAGGGCAGAAAAAAGCGCCCCTTCGTCTGCCAACGAAAAAGGCGCACACAAAATATTGTATACATACAGGATACACCAAAGGAGGCGTAAAGTCAAGTGGAAGATATGGGATACAACCAGCACGGCGATGATTTGCCTGAGCCAGACCTAAAGCTTGTGGGAATGTCAGAAGAATGCGAGCGCCTTTCTGATGAAAAGGACGAACTTGTGAAAGAAAAGAAAGATTGCGAGGATTTTTTTAAGGAGCTTCACTATTTAAACAATAATACCAAGGAAAGGATTTTGTCCGAATATGATGATAAGATCGAGAATTGTTCTGAACTTCATCGGGCGATCAGCGAGAGGCTTTGCGAATTGGGGTATTCAGCATGAACCCACAGCACAGCGGGGCAATGTACATAGGGTACTGGAATGGATATGAATATAGTATTCCCGCGAAAGCATTTGTTTGCTTTTACTGCGACCTGTGCGTGAAAACACCGATCCATCAAGCGTGGTTCTGCTTCGCGAATGGGTATTGGCTGTATAAAATTGACAAACAAAGAGGGCCGATGTGCCCGATAGAATGGAGGCTGGAAGATGGAAATCAGGACATTGCGGGCAGATGAAATAGAATGCCGGGCGGCAATGGTAAAAGAAAGAGGAGTAAGCCTGCTTTTGTATAAAGACGCCCGGTGCGATATGAGAATCCTTGATGAGATGTTTACGCCGTTTGGGTGGCAGAGACATCATGAAACAATAAACGGGAAAGAGTTCTGCACGGTGTCTGTAAAAAGTGAAACCGGGGAATGGATAGAAAAACAGGACTGCGGGACGGAATCCAACACGGAAAAGGAAAAAGGGCAGTCCTCAGACGCGTTCAAACGTGCCTGCTTTAACTGGGGGATCGGGAGGGAACTCTATACAGCGCCGTTCATCTGGATCCCGGAAGGGAAAGCAGAGATCCAGAAAAACAGCAATGGGAAATACTATTTGAAAAACAGCTTTGAAGTTTCAGAAATACAGTACGACAAAGATCGTAAGATCAGCGGGCTGGTCATTGTAGACGCTAAAACAAAGAATACGGTATATTCCATGGAGCAGGAGAATGCGGCTGTACAAGCCCCTCCGCAGCAATATATCTGCGAAAAGTGCGGGAAACCTGTCAAAGGCCAGCGGGGAACAAATGGAGAGATCATAACCCCAAAAACTGTTTATGAAAAAACAGGACATCTTTGCATGAGCTGCTGGAAACAGGAGAAACAAAAATGATCCTGCAAGGGAAGATCAAGGGATACGATGGGCAGGCGCTGACGATCCAGGCACCGTTTTCGGATACCTTTGGCTTTATCAAAAGGAAATACGGGGAGTGCGAGATCCGGCTGGACGATGGGCGCAGGATCAGCACAGACCAGCGGAGGAAGATCTACGCCACACTACGGGACATCTCAGAATACACAGGCCACGAGCCGGAATACCTGAAAGAACTGATGAAATATTCCTTTATGGCTAAAACGGGAAAAGAACATTTTAGCCTGTCAGACTGCGATATGACAACGGCAAAAGAATACTTGGAGTTTTTGATCGAGTTCTGTGTGGAATTTGATATTCCCTGTGCGGAAAGTTTGGCGGAACGGTCGCCGGATATTGCAAGATATATTTATGTCTGCCTGAAAAATAAAAAGTGCTGTATCACTGGGCAGAAAGCACAGCTGCACCATGTAGACGCTGTGGGAATGGGACGGAACCGGAACGACATCATTCATTTAGGAATGCGGGTCCTGCCGCTTCATTGGAAACTGCACCGGGAGGCGCACGATATCGGACAGGCAGAGTTTGATAAAAAGTACCATGTGTTTGGGATCAGGTTAGATGAAGAATTATGCAGAGTTTGGAAGGTGAGAAAAGGATGAGCGTTACAGAAGAAACCAGACGGGAGAGCTATTACAAAACAGACCGGAGCACCCGTCAGATTGAAGTGCTGGGAGCGTTTCGGAAATACGGCAAGATGACCGCTAATGAATGCGCCAAACGTCTGGGATATACAGACGGGAACCGGGTGAAGCCCCGGATCACAGAATTAAAGAACAAAGGGCTGCTGTTTGAAACAGGGGAAAAGAGATATGACCCGGATACAAAGCGGAATGGGGCAGTCTTTGATATTTATGATAAGGAGTTAAAATCATGAAATTAAATTTTAATGTGTCACAGGATATTGATGAAATTAAAGGGATCCAAGTGAAACGACGGGTGGGAGAAAAACATAAAATCATAGAACGTTTTATCAAAAGCAGACAAAACGTTGCAAAGGTAGAATGGAAGTCAGACTATAAAAATGCGGCAAGCTGTGTAAACTGTTTACGCACAGAGATTCGGGAAATGAAACAACCCGTCAAAGTAATCTCAAGAAACCGTGAGGTCTATCTGGTTAAGGAGGTATCAGAATGTTAAACAGAGTAATTTTAATGGGCCGTTTCGTTGCTGATCCGGAATTAAGGACAACACCGAACGGGGTATCGGTGACAGCGTTCCGCATTGCGGTGAACCGTACATATAACCGGGAACAGACCGACTGGATCGACATCGTAGCGTGGCGGCAGCAAGCGGAATTTGTCTGCAAGTATTTCCAGAAGGGGAGCATGATCGTTGTTGAAGGGTCTATCCAAACCCGCAATTACGAAGATAAGAACGGGAACAAGCGCACCGCCGTGGAGGTGGTTGCAGACCAAGTACATTTTGCAGAAAGCAAAACAAAGGAACCCGTACCGCATGAACCGAAGCAGGAAAGCTTTTCCGTTGGAAACATGGACGAATACGAGGATCTGGATACCGATGACGGCAGGTTGCCGTTTTAAGGCGGTGGCATATGGACCAGACGTATTTTAAAATGTTTGTTGATTATGAAAAACACTTAAAGCTGCTTGGGGCAGAGGGCTGCGGCCGTGTCGTTTTTGCATTATTCGACTATGAACATGGAATACAGCCAAAGCTGGAGGGAGCTGAATTGATGTGCTTTTCCTTTATCGCTTCGCAGATCGACAGAGATAGGGAAAGCTATCAAAAACGCTGTCAGAAGAACCGGGAAAATGTTCAAAAACGGTGGGAATCAAAAAATACGAGCGTATACGATTGTATTTCTGAAAATACGAAAAATACGAAAGATACCAAGACAAAGACTAAGACTAAGACAAAAGACAAAGACAATATAGATATAGCTCAACATGATCCCTTTTTTGAAAAATTTTGGGAAGCCTATCCGAAACATATGGGAAAAGAAAAAGCCAGGAAAGCATTCGCAGGTCTGCGGGTTAGTGAATCGCTTTTATCGGAAATGCTGGCTGCTTTGGAGGTGCAGAAGAAATTACCTCAGTGGCAGGACAAGCAGTTTATCCCATATCCAGCCTCGTGGTTAAACCAACGGCGCTGGAAGGACGAGGTAGAAGAAATCCCCCCGGAACGTGAAGACTGGAGAGGCGGAGGGCCGCGGCTATGATCCACTATGAACTGGAAGAAACGGTATTAGGGGGATTGCTCAGCAGGCCGGAGGAATACGACGAGTATTTTGAACAGCTGATACCGGAGGACTTTTTCGGAATCGGCTGCAGAGAGATCTTTGAGAAATGCGCGGTTTACCGGAAGAAACACGGGAAGGTAGTTCCGCTGGACCTTGGCCTAGACGAAGGGCTGAGAAAATACGCCGGGCATTGCAAACAGTGCTATATCAGCCCGTCGGCATTTCCGGACCATATCAGGATTCTGAAACAGAAAGCAAAGATCTGCCGGGTGAAGGAATCGGTGGAGGAGCTGCTTAACGGGGATTCAGAAGAACTGGTCCCGGGACTAAAAAAGGTGCTGGAGGACGAAGAGCAGGAGCGGAGCAGCCGGGACTATGAAACAATGGCGGTGGAACAGCTGATCCAGTTCTCTCAGGAATTATTCAGCAAATCGGAACGGGATAACAGGATCCTGACCGGCTTTAAACGGCTGGACGCGGCTTTGTCGGGCCTTAGAATGAGGACGGTGTCATACGTCGGGGCAAGGCCAAGCACAGGCAAGACGGCCTTTGCCCTGAATATCTTGAAAAAGCAGATCAAAGCGGGAAAGAAAAGCGTGTTTTTCAGCTTGGAAATGTCGGTAACGCAAATCTGTGAACGCCTTGTATCCGATATAGCGGCGGTGAACTACGGGAGGATCAACGCGGGGGAACTGAAGGAACAGGAAAAGAACCAGATGATCCAAACACTGGACCAGATATTCAGCCAAAAGAAAACGTTTATTATTGACGACCAGTACACGATCGAAGCGATAGGCGGGACGATCGCGGATCTTCGGCCCGATTTTGTGGTGATAGATTTTATCCAGTGTGTAAGGACAACCGGGAAATTCCAGTCACGGAGAAACGAAGTGGACTACATTTCCCAGGAATTAAAGCGTTTAGCCAAACGGTATCACTGCCACATCATGGGGCTGTCCCAAATGGCAAGAGGTGATAAAACGAACCAGCCGCCGAAAATGAGCGACCTGAAAGAATCGGGCGGATTGGAACAGGACGGGGACTATATCATGATCCTGCACAGGCCGTATATCATGGACCGGGAGCACTTTGAACCGGAAGATACAGATTTGCAGCTGGAGAAAAACAAATACGGCCGGACCGGCGGGATAGAGTTTTGTTTCAAGGGAGAATACCAGCGTTTTTTGGAGGTGGAAAAGCGGCATGAGTGAACTTGAGATTTACGAGGTACTCAAACAACAGCTGAAAGCGAAAAACTTAAAGCCACAGGAATATGAGGAATGTATCCGGGAGATCTCCGAATGGCTGGCAATTTGAAATACATGATCCCGGAAGTGCCGCCGAGCAATAACAAATATATTGGGAGAATGAACCGGTGGGAATATCAGGAGGAGAAGAAACGATGGGCGGCGCTGGTGCAGTTCCTGTGCAGCCCGAAGCCTGAAAAACCAATCCCAAAGGCGAAAGTAACCCTAACATACTTTTTCCCGACAAGGGTAAGGCGGGATCCCGACAATTATTCGGGAAAGATGATCCTGGACGGGCTGGTAAGATCCGGGATATTACTGGACGACAGTTTTTCCTGTATAGAGCTTGTCCTGCTGGGCGGATACGACAAAGAGAACCCAAGAACGGAAATAACGGTTGAGGTGAAGGAATGACCAATCAGGGCATACAAAAAGTATTAGACCAGTACCACGCCGGGATCCCGACGCCGGAGATCGTTACAGGCGTTATGCGGTCAGAACAGGTAAAAAAGTGGGAGGCAAAAGACCTTGTGGAGAGAATCATATACGAAGATTTGACCCGGAAAAGGCGGGAGAGAAAGAATGACGGAAAAGAAGTGTAAACTCTGCGGAAAACAATACACCGGCCACGGGAACAGCTTTTACTGCAAAGACTGCCGCGGGGAGATGGAGCGAAGCCTGCGCCGGAAACGGACAGGGTACGACCCGATGGGGTGGTATAAAAAGATCGTAGCAGACCAAAAGGCGGGGAAATACTCCGGTGTAAAGGGCGCTAAGATCAACAGCGATTTTTCTAAAATAGACCGAAAACACGCAAGGGGGAAATGAACGATGACAAATCAAGAATTAGAACAGATGATAGCATATGAAAATCAGGCCAACAGCAATGCGAACAGCGCGCAGCGCTGGCAAAAGCAGGCGCAGGAGCTTGAAAGGGAATTGGAACAGGTCAAGGCGGAGCTGGAAAGCCTGAAAGGGGAAACAGAGAGTGACAGAAGTTAAAACAGAGCTGTACCATGATAATTTTCAAAATTACAAGCGGTATCATATCCCCAAAGCGCAGCTAGTGATAGCAGATATTCCATATAACATCGGGAAAAACTTTTATGGATCTAACCCAACATGGTACATAGGTGGAGACCGAAAAAATGGAGAAAGCAAAAAAGCAGGGAAAGCAGCATTCAAGACAGATATCAATTTTAATATTGCCGAATACTTCCACTTCTGTAACAAGCTGCTGAAAAAAGAACCCGAAAAAAGCAACGGGCGAGGAAGATCATCAGATGCACCTTGTATGATAGTGTTTTGCGCATTTGAGCAGATAGAAACGGTAAAGGCATATGCTCAAAGATATGGTTTTAAGAATAGCATTCCCTTGGTGTTTTGCAAGAATTACAGCCCACAGGTACTAAAGGCAAATATGAGGATATGCGGAGCGACAGAATATGCGCTAGTGCTATACCGGGGAAAACTGCCAAAGTTTCGTAATCAGGGGAAGATGATATTTAACTGGTTTGAGTGGAAACGGGACAATCAAAAAGAATACCCCAAGATTCACCCGGCCCAGAAGCCGATAGGACTTTTAAAGCGGTTGATAGAGATATTTACAGACGCGGGGGATGTGGTGATAGATCCCTGTGCAGGAAGTGGGTCTACTCTGCGGGCGTGTATGGAACTGGGAAGAAACAGTTATGGGTTTGAGATAGACCGAAATTTTTATCGAGAAGCTAAGGAAAAGATGCTGAAGGTCACAGCAGGAAAGCAATTAACATTTGAAACAAAGGAGGGGCAGCCATGTACGAAACACTGACGTTCCGGGCGAAAGAAGCGGATCAGGAAATAAAGTCAGACGCGGGGAAATGGAGGATCACCCTAGTGCCGCCGCAGATCATCTTTGACATTGCCGAGGTACGGGAATACGGGGTGAAAAAATACAAGGACCCGGAAAACTGGAAACGGGTGGAAAAGGCGCGGTATGTCAACGCGTTGTTCCGGCACCTGTTTGCGTGGCTTACAAGCCCATATTCCAGCGACCGGGAAAGCGGGATCAGCCATTTAAAGCACGCGGCCTGCAATATGGCTTTCTTGTGCGAGCTGCAAGCCCGTGAAGAAAAGGAGCTGGAACGCTTGGAAGAGGAGATCACGGCATGACGGGGGAAGAACGGATAAAAATCCGTAAGGGGCAGATCATGCTGTGCCGGGTGTTGATTCAAAAGGTGCTGGCGATGAAAGACCAACGGATCGCTTGGAGAGAACAGGAAGCCATGCGATACGAAGCGATGATCGAAGGCTGGGAAAGGGAGGTCGAAGAACTTGAAAAACAAAACGGACAATCCTAGGAAGTTTATCAACCGTGTGATTGGTACGGCGAACGGGAAAGACCGGAGCAAAGCCGGGAGGAGGAAAAAGAGGAAATGAGGGAATGGATCAGCGTAAAGGACAGGCTGCCAGAGTTAGGAAACGGACAAGGCAAAAAACAATATCTTGTTTGCTATACTACGCCAAAAGCTAAGCGGAAACATGTTATTCAAAGCGGTTATTGGGGTGAAAATCTTTGGAGTAAAAATTTTTGTGGAACAGTCACCCACTGGATGCCATTACCCCAGCCGCCGGAGGAGGGAAAGCTGATGGAAGAATGCGTCTATAAAACAACTGAGGGCTATTGCACCCTGCACAGTGATGGAATAGGTCATTTCGAATATTGTGTTGAGGGCCCTTGTGATGATGAAGAAGTGGAGAACAGGAGGGCTAGTGATGTATGAGAAATTATCAGTAAAAGACCTATGGAAATATTGTCATGTTTGGCCAGATGATAATCCATATGATGTTCATAAATTGGTAGCAGAAGCCGCCGAAGCGATTGAGAAGTTAGAAGCCAAAAACAAAGAACTAGAAAGCAAAATGCATGATTCGTTTACGGAACATTTATTGAACCAGATTTCTCGTAAAGAAAAGCAAATTGACAAATTAAAAGTGGAAAAAAGTAAGTTGGAAAAAGAACTAGAACTGGTTAAGGCTGAGATGGGAGAAGCTGTGAGAGATATGGAAGCTATTATGTGGGTTAGCGGAGAAGGCTGTCAGATTTGCAAGCACTGTATAGAAATACATAAAGAACCTTATGTTCAATATGCCTGTAAAATTGAAAGCAGAGGGTGCGACCCGAAATGGCGAGGCGTGCAGGGAGGGAAAGATGATTAAAAAGGAGTGTAAAAAGAATGACTGAAATCGAACAGGCAATAAAAGAATATGATATTTTGATTAAAGGCTATGAAGATGATCTGCTCTCTGACCGATATAGCGATATTGTTAAAGAAGAATTTAAAAGACAGCGTGATATTTTTTTAATAGGCAGAGAAGCCCTGAAAGAGAAAGCCGAGAGGGAGAAAGGGTGTGAATATTGCAATAAAAATTTTCAACATAATTATAACTGGCTAATACGAGATTATATGTTGAATGATAAAGAACGTCCAAGAATTGAAATAACAGGTGACGGAATAGCAGTTATAGAATGTGATTACTGTCCCAAATGCGGGAGAAAGCTGATGAGTGAGGAATGAAAAGAACATTAAGAAATGTTTTACCAGCAATTTTCGTTTTAACAATTATTCTATGTGGTTGTTCCGAAAAAATCACAAAAGGCGAAGTTGTTAGTAAAAAGTATTCTCCTGCATATACTCAAATGCAAATGATACCTGTCATTTATTCGGACGGAAAAACTAGCCATACGAGTTTTATTCCTTATACATATTATTATTCTGAAAAATGGGAAGTAACAATACAGCAATGGAATCAAGACGATCAGAACATTCAAAAAGCTACTTATCGCATAACGGAAGAAGTTTATAACAATATAGAAATTGGTGCAGAATTTGTTTATTCAAAAGAAATGGAGCCGAATTATCCTGAATATACAAGAGAGCAAAATGATACTAGCCGTGAGAAAAATTAAAAAACTGATCGCCATTCCCATTGGCTTTATCGGGATCGGGGTCATCGTTCTGGGCGTTTTGATCGAGGGGCTGGCGGAAATGATTTTGAGCGCGGGGGAGGACAAGTAGTGCCAAACAAAAGAGATTTAAAGCTGGACAAATACAACATTGATAAATACCAATACCGGGAATTACATAACTTTTGTTTGCAGTACAGCAAGAAAAAACAAAAGGCTGATTCATTGCTGGGAGCGAAAGGCGTTGCTTATACCGGAATGCCCGGAAGTACTGAGCCGGGGAATCCTACTGCAAAAGCTGCCGAAATCAGGGCACAGCTAATATCAGACTGTAAACTGATAGAAGAATCAGCAAAAGAAGCGGAGCCATCTCTGTATAAACAAATTATTGCCAATGTTACTGAATGTGTACCATATGAATTTATGGGTGTCCCGTGCGGAAGAAGACAGTTCTATGAGATTCGCAGAAAGTTTTTTTATATCCTTGCTCAAAAACGCCATATGGTGTAGATGCAAGAAAAGGGTAACACAGAGGACGTACTTCCGGTATAAAATAATATCATGGGAAAAGTGAAAAGACATTTGACACTCCTTTTCAAAGATTACGCGGTACAGCCGCCGGGATAATCCCGTAAACATTAAGGACGCGCCGAAACAGGCGCGAGAAAGAAAAAACGCAGGGGAATTAATCCTCTGCGTTATATTTTAGCGATCAATATTTAATTGTTGTTTTAAAGCCGATTGAAGCACGCCGGAAAAATTGATATGCTGTTCTTCTGCTAAGGTGTTCAGCCATGATGGAATTGTTAAGGTTTTTTTGACTGATTTAGTATCATGCTTTTTTTGATAAGCGATCCAATCAAATTCAATTAAAGCGATAAAATCCTCTGGCTCACAGGTCACATTCTTAGGATTAGACGGCTGTGGTACTTCTTCTTGTCTTTCTGAAAATTCTTCCAAACACAATCCGATTGCATCCGTAACCATTTCAATCGCTTCTTCCAAGGTGTCGCCTTGAGAAAAGCAACCATCAATATCTGGTACAAATACAGAGTAGCCGGTATCTTCCGGGTGAAACACTGCTGGATAGAATAACTTTTTCATGATGATCCTCCATTCTAATATATATTATGCCGGGAAGCACGGGGCTTATTTCAGCCCCGCTTGCTTTAGGATTGCTTTTTCAATTCCCGGCTTTAAATCTTTTGCGTGATAAGGAACTGTGGTAGTTTTTCCGGTGACGGGATTCCTGTAAAAATGATGAGAACCATTTGACCGAACACATTCAAAACCATTTTGTTCCAGCAATTTCATCATTTGCTTTGATGTCATTGGCATTTGAGTGAATCTCCTTTCCTTATCTTGATTATATTATAACACGTGTTATACGTATTGTCAATGCTTTTCTAAAACTTTTTTAAAATATTTTCTGCACTCAATCATTCGGTTGGGTGCTTTTATTATGCCAAAATTACGAAAGGACTGATCAGCGATTGCAAAAGGCAAATACGAATACTGGCTGACAGAGGAAGGCTTGACCCTTCTAGAGGGCTGGGCAAGAGACGGCTTGACCGACGAGCAGATAGCGCATAATTGCGGAATTAATCCGGATACCTTATATACCTGGAAAAAGAAATATTCCGAGATTTCCGAGGCCCTAAAAAAGGGAAAAGAAGTCGTTGATTTAGAAGTTGAAAACGCTTTGCTAAAACGAGCGTTAGGGTATGAATACACGGAAGAATCGATTGAAATTACCCCAAATGGAAGAAAAGTAAAGCAGACGATCAAACATATTGCTCCGGAAACAACGGCGATCATCTATTGGCTGAAAAACCGGAAACCGGATAAATGGCGGGATAAGCCGATAGAAAATAATTTGGATGCCATAGAGGACGATCCGCTGACAAAAAGCATAGAGAAAGTGATAAAAGAATGAGTATAGGTTTATCAGAAAAGCAGAATCAAATATTAGGATTTATCCATACAGACTATACAGCCCTGATCTGCGACGGGGCAATCAGAAGCGGGAAAACTTCAATTATGTCTTTTGTCTTTATTGTATGGGCAATGTGGAAATTTGACCAGCACAGCTTTGCGATCTGTGGAAAGACCGTACAGAGTGCATACCGGAATGTAATTACCCCGCTATTAGGAGTGCGGTATTTCCATAAGCATGGATACGCTATGCAATGGGCGTGGTCTAAGCATTGCCTGACCGTTACCAGGGGAGGGAAAACGAATTATTTCTATGTGTTTGGCGGGAAAGACGAAAGTTCAGCCGCTTTGATCCAAGGTATGACGTTGGCGGGAGTATTTCTCGATGAAGTAGCGTTAATGCCCCGGTCATTTGTCGAACAAGCTTTGGCAAGATGCTCTGTGAGCGGCTCCAGATTTTGGTTCAACTGTAACCCGGAATCACCGAATCATTGGTTCTATAACGAGTGGATCAAGAAGCGGGAAGAAAAAAACGCGATGTATCTCCATTTTGAGATGGAGGATAACCCTTCTCTTTCATCTGAAATATTAAAACGGTATCAAAGTCTTTATTCCGGCGTGTTTTATGACCGCTTTATCAAAGGCCTGTGGGTGTTAGCAGAAGGGCTTGTATACCCGATGTTCAATGAAAAAGAGCATGTTGTGAGGGAAGTCCCGGAAGCCGGGCGGTATTTCATTTCTATCGACTATGGGACGCTGAATCCGTGCAGTATGGGGCTGTGGTGCCTGAACGGGAAACAGGCGGTAAGGATTGCTGAGTATTACCATTCCGGGAGGGACACGCAAAGGCAGCTGACCGACGAGGAATACTATCAGGCTTTGGAGAAGCTGGCAGGAGAGCGGTACATTGAGTATGTGGTGGTCGACCCGTCGGCGGCGAGCTTTATCACCTGCATACAAAAACACAGAAAATTCCGGGTAAGGAAGGCAAAAAATGAGGTAGTCAATGGGATCAGGGTGACGACCACGATGCTGCAAAACAAAAATATCCTGTTCCATGAAAGCTGCAGGAACACCATCAAGGAATTTGGCCTTTACCGGTGGGACGATAAGGCGGCGGAGGACAGGGTGATCAAGGAAAATGACCATGCGATGGACGATATCCGCTATTTTTGCAACACGATCTTAAAAGACCAGATAAATCCAAGACAGAACTATTCGAGGTGATATTTTGATACCAACATTTATTTATCAGGAGCTGATCGGGCCATATGGCTATGATACGCTGAAAAGGATTGGGAAGATCGAGCGGTACTATCATATTTATGAGTACGGAGCCGGTTTTGAGGTGGAAGAAACTGAGGACTATACTCCGGCTTGCCTGAAGTCAAAGCAGATCCGGGCGTTGATCAGCAAGCAAGCGCAGTTTGCCTTTGGGAAAACCCCGGAGCACAAAGTGACCTGCCCCTCTGAGCCGCAGGACCCGGAAAAGGGAAAAGTCAATGAATCCGCGATACAGGACTATCTGAATAGCGTATTGCGGAAAAATCATTGGAGCGGAAAATTGATCAAAGGGGCAAAAGATTGCTTCATTGGCGGAAAGGTCGCGCTCAAAGCAACGGTTTCCAATGACCGGATCCATATTATGTTTGTCCCCGCAGATGGGTTTGTTTGTGAAACAGATATCGACGATGTGGACCGCTTGGAACGGATCGTATTTTTTTATACTGTGAGGGACGATGAAGAACGGGAACGGCAAAGGATCTGGGTACAAAAATACTGGCTTGAAAATGGCCGCTGCTATATGAGCGAGCGGATCACGGACGGAAACGGGAAAACAGTTTCAGGTTCGGAAACGATTGAAAAACAAGACACCCATTTGAACCAGATCCCCGCTTATGTCATTTTAAACGATGGCTTGTCCGGGGATACTGACGGGGAAAGCGACGTAGAAACAGTCATGGCGGAGGACAGCTGGTATAACCGGATGCGTTCCAACAATCTGGACAGCCTTCGCAAAGGAATGAACCAGATCACCTATGGGATCAACGTTGACCGGGATTCAATCCAGCACTTTCAAATTAAACCCGGTGCTTTTTGGGACGTGCAGGGCGAACCGGATAAAGAACCGTCTATCAATACGATTTCCAATGATTTTACATACAACTCGGCTTTTCAGGACACGTTGTCCAATCTAAAGCAAGGGATGCACGACAGCCTGAGCGTGCCGGACCTGAATCTGGAAAGCATGAAATCCATTATTACTTCTGGAAAGGCAATGAAAGCGGTTTATTGGCCGCTGATCTGCCGGTGCGAGGAAAAAATGACAGCATGGAAGCCCGCGCTTATCTGGCTGAGCGAGCTGGTCATCTCTGCTGCGGAGATCTACCCAGATTTGAAAAAAGTGTACGGGGACTTTCAAAAGGCAGACTATAGCGTCACGATCGATAACCAATACCCACTGCCGGAGGACGAGGACGAAGAACGAACCCTTGATATGCAGGAGGTCACAGCACAGAGCCGTTCCAGAAAGTCCTATTTGATGAAATGGGGCGGCACCGCGCACCAGGGCCTGACTGCGGAGGAGGCCGATGCGGAGCTTGCCCAGATCGCGAAAGAGCGGGAAATGCTGGAGGACAGCTATGAAGGTGATTTGTAATGCCTTACGGACATATCAAGCAGTACCGGGACCTGGTGAAAGAAGCACAGAAAAAGCGGATACAGGTTACTAAGGAACAGCAGAAGGAAATCCGGAGAATTTATGCAGAACTTGTTGATGATCTTTCCTCCCGGTTACCCCGTCATTCGGACAAAACGCTGACTTATCGCTGGCTAAAAGACTATGCAAAGGAACTTAAACGCGAAAGCAAAGGGGTTTATCAGACGGTTCGCAATTTGACCGAAAAGAACATGCTGGAAACAGCGAACGCGGTTACAGATGCGGAGAGGAGCTTTTGGGGCGGGATCATGCCGGAGTTATCAGAGAGGTTTTCCGATGTGTTTTCTTCTATTCCCAAGGAGGCGGTAGACGAACTTTTAAGCGGCGGAATCTACAAGGATTTTTCGGGCTTGTCAGAACGGATTTGGAACTATCGGAAAAAGTTTGACCGGGATATTCAGTACATCATCAATCAGGGAATCATTGCAAAGAAATCAGCGTATGATTTGGCAAAGGATTTGGAGATTTACCTGAATCCAAAGGCAAAGAAACCGTTTGACTGGTCAAGGGTTTATCCCGGCGTACGTAAATCGGTAGATTATAACGCCCAAAGGCTGGCGCGCACCGCTGTGACCCATGCCTACCAGATGTCCTTCCAGCGAAGCACGAAAGACAATCCATTTATTGAAAAATACAAGTGGCTTTCTTCCAACGGCGGGCGCACCTGCGAGCTGTGTCGGCAGCGGGACGGGCGGCTGTTTGAAAAGGACGAGCTTCCCCTAGACCACCCGAACGGAATGTGTACGGTAGCCGCCGTGATCCCGAAAAGCTATGAGGAGATCGCCGGGGAGCTGGCTGACTGGGCGAACAACGGCGAAAACATGTCAATTTCTCAATGGGTAGGGGCGAACCTAGAATCCGATACTGCATTAGACAAAATTAGGCGAAAGGCCAAGGGAAAGCTGTATGGTGAAAAATTGATTAGTTATCAGGAACTTCCGAAATCAATTAAAGATCAATACGAAAATGGGCTGAAAAGAGCAAATGAACACTGTCGTAGAGTATTAGAACACTTTGCGGAAAAAGTTGATTATGCAGTTGACGGCAATAAAAAATCATCTTATAATAAAGCTAAAAATCGTATATGTATTAATCCTAATACTGATATTTCTACCATAGCACACGAACTATTTCATAAGGCGGATCAGGGAATTGCTGAGAAATATCATTTTTATGAAGCCCTACAGGAAGATTATGTCGATTTGCTGAGGCGTGCCGATGATGATGTTTTGCGATATATAACACAACATTTTCCTGGTGGTTTAACATATGATATTACTGGCGAAGCCTGCATTTCTGAAAAATATAGAGGGATATCTGACATTTTAGATGGAGTAACAAATAAATCTGTTTCATTGGGATTTGGACATCAACAGTCCTACTGGAACAGCAATAAAATGAATTTGCCCAGAGAAGCATGGGCACAGTTCGGAAGAATTTTATATATAAATGATCCGCAGGTAATTGAGATGATGAAAGACCTATTTCCTAAGTTTACATTACAAGCGGTTAAAGCATTGAAAGGACTGGCGAAATAAAATGGATCCTTGGAAAATTGAGGATACAGAGCTACTTAATCCTCTGATACTAGAGTATTACCATATTTTTAAAGAGAGGCCGCATGTTTTTGAAGAAATTCCATATGAGATCATAGATGAGAACAAATATGCTGAAGTCCTTAGATGGTGTATCGAATATAAAAAGCCGATCTATTATTATCCGGATTGGGATATCCGGAGCTTTCCAGATGAAGTATATTGAATCGGCGCAGATATGATCCTTATGGTTCTTATCCGGGAGATCGGGGGATCCAATTTGAAAAGGAAGAAGACGGATAAAAATATTTTATATGTCCACGATTTTGATTCTTCGAAAAAATACCCACCGGGAACTGAGTTTGTATTAAATGACGATATGTCGTGGATATTGGACGATTTAAAAAAAGAGATGGAACAAGAGGGTGAGAACAATGACGATTGATACCAAACATCAGGTTTTGTATGCTTTGTATTCTGAATATCAGAAGGATATTCCAGATATGGAATCTATAAATGCTGCGGTTTTGGATATGGAAGTACCGGTGTTCAATGCCGCTTTATTAAAACTGCAAAACGAAGGATATATACAAGGTTTTGATTGGCGGCCTCCTGAAACAATGGACGCTCGTAAAATCATCTCTTCATATAGAAAAAACATCTATCTTACCAGAAAAGGAGTAGAATATGTAGAGAAACTAGCAAGCATTGCCGAGAGTATGCCTGCACGTAAAAAAATTGCCGAACTCGCAAAGCAAGTTGGATTATTCGGAATGGATATCCTAAAATCATTTATCCTATCACAAATTACCTAGCCGCCTATTAAGGCGGTATTTTTATGCCCAAATTTAATAAATCAAGACACGAAGCGAAAGCCTAGTGTCTTTTTTTATACCCATTTTTAAAAACAGATAACCGCAATCGTGAAAATGCGGCGCAGCATTGGAGTGACCCATGTACAAAAAACGTAAGCTGCGAAGAAAGGAGCACTATGGATAGAAAATTTTTATCCGATTTGGGATTGGAAAAAGAAGCGATCGATAAGATCCTAGATCAGAACGGGTCGGAGATCACCACTTTAAAAACCCAGATCAAAACAAAGGAAGTCGAAATCGGGACCCTGCGTGCTGATTTGACGGATGCAAACAACAAAGTCGCAGACCTTTCAAAAGTCGACGTGGAAGACCTGCAAACCCAGCTAGCCAATGAAAAGGCGGCAAGGGTAAAGGATCGGCAAATCTGGAACCTGTCAAGCGTGTTGACAAAAGCTGGCTGCAAGGACACTGACTATGTGATGTATAAGCTGGGAGACAACGTGGAATTTGATGAAAACGGGGCGGTAAAAGACCCGGAGGCATTGCTTTCCTCTGTCAAAGAGGCCTATGCGTCACAGTTTGAAGCCGAACAGCCAGGCGGCACTGGCAGCATCGGGAATTTCCAGCGGAGTCGTCAGAACAACCGAACAGAACGGGAAATGCTGGAAGAGGAAGCCAACAATTTGAAGCTTCCATTGGCACAGCGGATTTTTGCAAAAGAAAGGTTATTTAATTTCAAGGAGGACTAATTTATGGCAACAAATGTAACAGGACAGGGCAACACATGGAATTTACCAAATTACGCAGGAGAATTGTTTACTGCGGATAGCACAAACACACCATTTTTAAGCGCAATCGGGGGGCTCACAGGCGGGATGCAGACAACTGATTTTGAATTTCCGACTGATAGCCAATACTCTTTCCCACAGGCGGCGCAGCCGGCTATTTCTGAACAGGCTTCCACTACAGCTCCAGAAGCGACAAGCTTTGTTAGAGAGCAGAAAACCAATGTGACACAGATTTTTCAGGAAAAAGTATCCGTTACCTATGTCAAGCTTTCCAATAGTGGAAGAATGTCTGGCCTGAACACTGCGGGACAGCAGAACAACGTGCCGGATGAAAAATCCTGGCAGATTGCCCGGGCACTGGAAAAAATCGCTCGGGATGTAGAATACACGTTTATTAACGGGGTTTTTGCAAAATCGACCGGAGTGTCTGTGGCCAATAAGACAAGGGGAATGCTGGAACTGTGCGCAAACGGAAATACTATTGCCGCGGGAAGCAAAAAGTTGACCAAAGAAACTTTACAGTCATTGTTTAAAAAGATGTACGATAACGGGGCGGTATTTTCCAATATGGTTCTGTGGGTTAATTCTGCACAAAAGCAGATTATCACAGATATTTACAGTTATGCGCCAACCGACCGGAATTTGGGAGGTACCAATATCAAACAGTTAGAAACCGATTTTGGGAATATTGGAATTTCCCTAAACCGCTTCATGCCGCAGGATACCGTTCTGGCAGCGGAAATGAGTGCCATCGCTCCGGTGTTCCAGCCTGTACCAGGCAAAGGGAATTTCTTCTATGAAGAACTGTCAAAGACGGGAGCGGCAGAAGAAGGACAGATTTTTGGGCAGATTGGCTTGGACCATGGACCTGCATTCCTGCATGGAACTATTACTGGCTTGACAGCTTAATAGGGAAGGAGGAAAAAGTATGGCTTTGACATCAGAATATATTCAGTCACTTAGCGGATTGTCTCCGGAATTGAGAGCACTATTGCTCCAGATGCTGGCAGAAATCCAGACTTCCGGAAGGCTTGGAGATGGCTCAGTAACTCATGCCAAACTGGCCGCAAATGCTGTGGAAACAGATAACATTAAAGATGGAAACGTTACAGCCGCTAAGCTTGCGTCTGGAGTGCTTCCAGAGCCGTACACCCTCCCGACGGCAACAACTGCGGCGCTTGGCGGAGTAAGACAGGCGGCCAAGGTTACAGACCCGGCGGAAGGCGCGGATGCGGCGGCGATTGTTACGGCAGTGAAAGCGCTGACCGCATCACTGAGGGCAGCGGGAATCCTGCAATCGTAAGGGGGGAACACAGATGGAACCTCTGAAAGAGTTAAAACTGATCCTCCGGGAAGCAGAAGTTCCATTCTTCTCTGACGAAGAGATAGGCTACCATTTGGAACGGGCCGGGGGCGACGTGGATACCGCCGCCTACCGGCTTTTGCTGATCAAGGCGGAAAACAGTACCTTACAGCTTTCCGGCTTAACGGTCGCCGATACCTCCGCATACTGGAAAAGGCTGGCCGCTATGTACCGCCCAAACGGTTCCTGCGTGCTGAAAGGCGGGTGAGCAGATGGGACTGGTACATCAGCTGTATTCTATCAAGCGCGCGGTCGAAAGGCAGGGGCAAAAAGCCCAGGTGCGGCGGGAAGGAACGAACGGCTTTGGAGAACCGTCCGGGGAACCGGAAATTGTGTGCGACCTCCGGGGGCTGTTTCACACCACAAGCCCCTATTTTGCCCTTTCTCATTTAGAAGCAGGACAGGTGCGAGTGAAAAACCAGCCTCAGTTTTTGATCCTGTATCGGGAGGATATCAGGGAAAAGGATCTGCTTTATCTAGGGGAGAAGCTATATACCGTTACTGGAATTGACGATCCGGGAAATCTTCATCTATACCTAGACCTATCTTTAGAGGAGGGAAATCATGTTTGATTTTTCAAAGTTGGAGCAGAACATTATGTCCCTGCCCCAGAGGATAGAAAAAGCGGCGGAAGCTTATGGGAGGACTGTCTCAGTAAAGATGGAGGGAGAGGCAAAGGAAAACCGTCCGTGGCATGACCGCACCGCACAGGCCAGACAGCGGTTAAAAGGCCGCTGTGAAAAGGAGCCGGGCAAGTTAAGGATCTACCTTTCCCATGGGGTGGATTACGGGATATACCTAGAACTTGCCCATGAAAAACGGTATGCGATTATCTATCCCACCTTACGCAAGGAGGCACCGGAGGTCATAAGCGGAATGAGGGGGCTGCTTGATAAGATATGAATTACCAAGACATTTATACCCACCTGAAGACGGCTGGATTTGACGTGTATTCGCTGGGACAGCACCAGGGGGAATGTGTTTCCCCTTACATTGTCCTGCGCAATAACGGGAGTACAGACGTACTGAGCATGACCGGGACGGAATATGAGCTTCTGCTTTATTACCCGGTCAAGCAATATTCATTGTTTGAGGATCACATTGAATCTGTCAAACAGCATATGAACCGGTTATTTCCGGCATTACGACTTGTCGACGGCCCTTCCGCCCATTATTTGGACGATGATGTGAAAGGGTACATGACAAGCCTTATTTATGAGAATTTTAAATTATCAAAAATAAACCAAATAGAAAGGACTTGAAACAATGGCAGCAACACCAAAAAAGGGGACAGAACTCTCTACCATTGATGTGAATATGATCGTTTTAACGACTGAGGAGGATTCTCCAAAAAGCATTGCTTCTACTACGCAGACCAAAATTGAAGTAGAACCACAGATTGAAACGACTGAAGCAGTAAAAAATATTGTAAAGGGTCGTCTGCTTGCGCAGAAATCAGAGATTCAGACTATTACTGGAAACACAATCACCCTGACCGACAACACTACGATCTTGGAATTGATCGAGATTTTGCAGGGCGGAACGATTACAAAGGACGAAGATCAGACGACCATCACTGGATATACTCCGCCGGCAGTCGGCAGTGAATACAAACCGGTGAAGTTTTCCATGGACGTATATTCCGCAGTCATGGACGAGGGCGGAAATATTACAAAATACGAAAAGATCACCTATCCGGGCTGTAAAGGCGTTATGGTTGGGCTGGGAAGCGAGGACAATGTATTCCGGATCAATACATACACCATCAATTCAGCGCCTGCCAAAGGGGAATCCCCGTACACAATCTCTTATGTAGAGGCGCTTCCGTCCATATCCTAACAGAAAGGTGAAAGAACAATGGCAGTAACTACACTGGAACAGTTAAAACAGTATTCCGAGGGCTCCGAAGTGGAGCTCCCGGGATTCGATCCTGATACCCCGTTTATCGTCCGTCTGAAACGTCCGTCCTTGATGATCCTGGCGCAGTCTGGAAAGATCCCGAATGAGCTTTTGGACAGCGCGGCCGACCTGTTTAAAAGAGGCTTGGCCGATTCTGTAAAGGGCGGGGAATCGTTTCAGCGGACAGCGCAGACCTTAGTGCAGATCGCAAAGGCAAGCTTGGTTTCTCCCTCCTATGAGGAATTGGAGGAGGCGGGGATCGCTTTGACCGATATGCAGCTGATCTACATTTACAACTTTACACAGACGGGGGTAAATGCGCTGAAATCCTTTCGTAAAAAGTAAACAGGTGATCTGGCTTATCAACATGTCGAACCACTATAAGAAAAGGCCAAGCGAATTATTGGACGTCTGCGACTCCTATACTGCCTTTTGTTTGGACGAAGCGTGCGAATATATCGAAGGCCGGATCCAAAGCGGGGACACCCCCGTATACCGGAAAAAGGCCAGAAGTTTTCATGAGATTTACCAAAACTTTGAGAAGGGGGCAGGGACATGGCAATCAATTTAGGGGTCGCGGAAGGATATATCGAACTTGATTTTTCAGCATTAAAGCAAGCCTGCGCCGGGGCGGTAAAGGAACTGGAAAAGATCGACCGGGAGGGTGCGCTTGCACAAAGTGAGCTGCGGAAATTGGAGGCGGCTTCCACTGGAGTTAAAGGAGCGTTTCAGGAGGCTGCGAACGCTTCCAAAAAACTGAGCGCCGAAATTGATTCCGCGAAGCGGCGGGTCGATACATACCAAAAGGGAATCCAGGAATTAAACAGCCACATCAGCCAATCTAAGCAAAAGCAGGAACAGCTGAAGCAGGAGATCGAGAAGGTCTCCGCCCAACAGGAGCGGTCGCAGAAAAAAGTGGAATCCATGTCTGACGCTTATCGTCAGGCGCAGAAAGAAATCAAAGCTGTCACCGAAGAGTATGGGAAAAACAGCGAACAGGCAAAGGCTGTTGCGGAGCAAAACAAGGATATTATCGACAGCTACGAAAAAGCAACGAAAAAGGTACAGGAGCACACGAATACGCTCAGCCAGCTGGAAGAACAGCAGGATATGCTGGCGAGGGGGATTGAGGAATCAGAAAACCGGATCGTTGATTTTAAAACACAAATCAACAATACGGAGGCAGAGATCTCCGATTTGACCAGAGAATTAAATGCTGCGCAGAACAAGGCGCAAGTGTTCGGAGCGGCGGCAAAAGAAGCTGGCGAAAAGTGGCAGGCGGCAGGACAGAAAATATCCGGAGTAGGAAATGCCCTGACGATGGGGGTATCACTTCCGATTGCCGGGATCGGAACGGCGGCGCTTAAGGCCGGAAATGATTTTGAGGCACAGATGAGCCGCGTTTCTGCTATTGCCGGAGCATATGGAAAGGATTTAGAAAAGCTGCGCGATCAGGCGATCCAGCTTGGCGCAGAAACTTCCTTTTCTGCGACGGAAGCAGCGCAGGCGATGGAGAATCTGGCATCTGCCGGCTTTGGAACTCAGGAAATTATGGCCGCAATGCCGGGAATGCTGGATTTGGCGGCTTCCTCTGGCGAGGATCTTGCTTCCAGTGCTGATATTGCGGCATCTACCCTGCGGGGGTTCCAATTGGAGGCCTCTGAAGCAGGACATGTAGCAGATGTATTGGCAAAAAATGCAGCGGATACCAACGCCGCCATTATTGACACCGGATATGCGATGAAATATGTTGCTCCTGTTGCCCAGTCGGCCGGCTGGTCATTAGAGGAGGTCGCGGCGGCGATCGGTGTTTTAGCTGATTCTGGGATCAAGGGCGAACAGGCAGGAACAACATTGCGAAGCGCTTTAGTGCGTATGATGAAGCCTACCGAAAAGATGGAAAAAGCCATGACAGACCTTGGCATAACGTTTTATGACGCAGAAGGGAAAATGAAACCGCTTTCTACGATCATAGACGAATTGCAGGACCGCACCAAAGAACTGACAGATGAGCAGCGGGACAACCGTATTGCAACGATCTTCGGGACGGAAGCACTTTCCGGTATGAAGGTTTTGCTTGCTTCCAGCAAGGAGGAGCTAGATGAACTGACCGAGGGGCTTGAAAATGCTGACGGGGCTTCCCGGAAAATGGCCGATACAATGTTAGATAATACCAAGGGAAGCATAGAGGAAATGAACGGTTCTTTGGAAACAGCCGGGATCACGATCCAAAGGCATTTGGCTCCATGGGTCACCAAGGGCGCCAAGGCGGTCACAAATTTGGCTAACAAGTTTTCTGAACTGGACGAGGACACCCAGGGGACGATTCTAGCAATTGCTGGAATTGCAGCAGCAACTGGACCGGTTGTAAAAATATTCGGAACGCTTACCTCGGGAGTCGGAACTGTCACCAAAGGGTTTGGCAAACTGATTGATAAACTGGGGAGTACCAGTAAAATTGATAAAGGGGCAAAAGCTCTTGGCGGGGTATCCTCTGTCATTGGGGGGATTCCTACCCCTGCAAAGCTTGCGGTTGGGGCTATTGCCGCATTAGGAGTTGGAGCCTTTGTAGCATTTCGACAGATGGAGAAAGCAGCAGTTGAAGCAAATTTGGAAGAACATTTTGGGAGTATCACTCTATCCGCCGAAGAATTGGAAGATGTGGCCAAACGACTGACTACGACTGATTGGACGATCCGGTTAGACGCTTATATCGATGCGCAGCAGACATTGGAAGAATACCAAGACACGCTGGAAAGCACCATAGAGGAACTGAATCAGGCAAAATGGAAAGTTGATGTTGGGCTTGAACTTTCTACAGAGGAAAAAGAAAGCTACAAGCAGACAATGCTTGATTATGCAACTCAGGTGAAAGATTATATTTCGCAGCAGCATTACACTGCAAATCTTGCTATCGACACCGTGTTTACACCGGGTACTCAGCTTTACCAGAACTATAAGGAGTTTTCGGATACCTATTATAATGGGCTAAGCGAAGATTTAACAAAACTAGGTACGGAACTTGCGGAGTTAGTGAATCAGGCATGGGAAGACGGAGTGCTTTCCCAGGAAGAAATTGACAAGCTGGACGAAAAGCAAGCTGAGATCCAGAAAAAGCTTGATGAAATTTCTCAAGCAAGATATGACCTTACTCTTGATAATATTCAAGCTGATGCTTTAGAGGGTGGCCTAACGGTTGAAAGCTTTCAAGGGCTTCAAAAGCAGATGACAGAAAATTTAGACCAAAGAAAACAGGAAATTGAAGACGGCACATTGGAATTGCTACTTCAATGGCAGGTTAAGTTGAATAATGGTGAGATTGATCAGCAGGGATTCGACTTAATAAAAAAGCAGGTCGATTTAGAGGCACAGGCTAGACTTGGGGAAGTTACACTGCAAGCGGTGGATGTCGAAATTGATACGATCAAAACTAATTACCATGATGAGCTCGATAAGGCAGCAGAAACATTTTATACTAACTTCCAAAAAACATTTGAGAACCATACTGATATATTAGAAGATGGGAACTGGTTATCTTTTACAAATATTTTAGGTAACACCTTATCTGGAGGGGTAAAAGAGGCCATTGGAGATTCTCAAGGTGCTATTAACGAACTAATGAAGAATATGGCTCCACAGACCAAAGATTTGGAGAATCTTGCATCAAAGTACCAAAATGCGGGGAAAAGTATACCGCAAAATATTTCAAAGGGCCTTTTAGACATTTATGAATTGGAAATCATGGCCGGAAATACTAGCCATATGTATGAGTTTATGGGCGCGCAAATGAGTAATAGCCCTGAATTTTTGAAAATGTATGAGCAATCAGTAGATGCCGGTGAAAAAGTACCTGAAGGAGTAGCAGAGGGGATTTATCTTTCAACAGGGAAAATCTATAAAGGAGCAAAAGAAGGCTGGCAACAGATTACAACGGCAACCGATGATTCTTTACCAGAAATTTTGGACTATTTAAATCAGGAAGGCATGAAGCCGGGCGATGAGCTTGCGGCAACTTTGACTGCCGGAACGGGCATTATTTATAATGAAGCAACTAGCCAGTGGGTATCGATTAAAGATGCGGCGTTAAATTCTGAAGAAGAGGTGAAAGGGGTTTTATCTCAATGTGGGATAGAAGCTTCCGATGCACTGGTAAATTCTTTAATGGAAAAATCGCCGGAAGTCCGTGCGCAGGCGGTTGATTTGCTGGCGCAAATGCAGAATGCTTCTGATGCGGAAAAGCCCGGGTTGTTGATGCAGTTTCAGAACCTTGGCATTGAAGTGGACGACAGTCTGAAAAACGGGATCATATCCAATTTACAGGTGGTCAAAGACGGCACCGGGGATATGGCGTACACCTTGAAGACCTCTTCCGACGAGGAGATCAAAAATATCACGCCGGAGTTTAAAGAGTTTCTAAAACAAATGGGGGTCAAGGGCGTCGATAAGCTAGAAGAAACTGTTTCCGGTACCAAAATAGATGCCCCGGATATGAAAGAAGCGGATTGGACAGATATTGCCAGTTCCGGAGCGAAAGCAATGCAGGCATATTTGAGACGTCACCCATTATCAGTGACAGCTAATATTTTTACTGCCGGCGTTTCTGCTCTTCGCGGTTATGCTACTGGTGGAATTATTGACCAACCTGAATTTGCGCTGGTGGGAGAGGCCGGGCCGGAAAGTATTATCCCGCTTTCCGCAGGGAAACGCAGCCGGGCTTTAAGCCTATGGGAAGAAACCGGAAAACGGCTTGGAGTGTCCGACATGGATTTAAGGGCGACGACTTTGTCGGCAGTTTCTTCTTCGTCACGGATTTCCCAGCAGCTTACCGAAAAAATGCAGCTTGAAATCCCGGTCACGCCGGTAATTGATTATCAAAGATTGGCGAAAACGTTACGGGAGCAGCTTCAGAAAAACCCTATCGTACTAGAGCCTGACATTCACGTCACCTCCTCTCCCCGGCTTATCGTGGACGGCCAGGAAATTGCTGTCACTATTGCGCCGGAAATGGACAATCAATTTGCGAAACTGAACAAAAAACGGGAACGCGGTGGATAAATGATTGAAAGCCCCTTTTGAAAATGGTATAATGCTGTTATCGAAAGGGGTTTTTGACATGAAAAAACTGTTGGCAATAACATTAATCCTAAGTTTAATATGTATATTATTAGTTGGATGCCACAAGGAACAGACAGAACTAGAAAAAAATAATAAAGTTAATTTACAGACGGTAGCAATCGAAGAAGTTACATTCCAAATTCCAAAAGAATGGATTTTAGCTTCTGATAAAACAACTGATGGAAAAATTGAAAAGTTATATTATATAGAGGAGAACTCGTGCTTTTATGTGTCTTATTTTAAATCTAATACTGCACAAAGTGTAGTGTCCGCAATCAAAAATTCTGAGAATTTCTATGATTTAAATTTTGAAAAGGAGTTTAAAAATCAGCAATTTTCTGCCTTATCGTATTCTTATGTAACTAACGAAAAATACGAATTGGCTTATTTCATTGATTGTCCTAATGGCTCTATGCGTTTTGTTCGTCAAGATACTGATTCTAAAAAGTTAAAAGCCGAAACATTAGAATCTATTCTTAATTCATTAGTAATTAGTGAAGAGTCAATTTCAAGTGATGAGAGTTCAATTTTGGAAACAGAAAGTAATATTTCGTCAGATTCTAACAAAACCGATTCAGATAGTTCATTTGATGAAAGTCTATGGTCAAACTCAGACCCTCTTGCTAGTTATTATCAGGAATTAGCAGAAATTTTCCATGCAGATGCAACCTATGAAAAAGCTGGAGAGGGCGAAGTTCGATTTATTATTCCTTGTGATGATATGAGTTTTGAATCATTTTATGATTTTTACAGCGATATTTTGGTTTCAACAATTGCTATGAGTCAAACCAATGTGTCCGGGACAAGTATTGATAAAATATATGTCCAGATACAAGACCCTGATAAAGAAGTTGTAATGGAAACTATGCTAGACTATTCTACAGAACCGGCTCAGGCCACCACTACACAAATCAACCCTAAATATCAGGACTTGTTAGAACAGGTGTTGGAAAAACGAAAATCAGAATAACCCCCAGCCACTACTCAAAACAGGGTAGTGGCTTTCTTATGCCCCAAAAACAGAAAGCAGGTGAAATATGACAGTCACAGAGATAACCTTTGGAGAGTATAATCAGTCCGAGTTTGGGCTTTTGCCGACCGGCGTGACGATCTCCCCGCCGGTAGTAAAAAAATATACGGTCAGCGTGCCGGGCAGGGACCAGGTGCTGGACTACACCGAATCACTCGACGGGCTGGTCCATTACGAAAACCGGACGATCACCATGGAGATGCAGTGCTTTGCAGAAGATGAGGAATATGCTTCTTTGGAGCATAAATGCCGCAATCTCCTGCATGGGAAGAAAATGAGCATACAGTTTGACAGCGACCCAGGGTATTACTACCTTGGGCGTTTGTCTGTAGATTGGCGCTCAGAACCGAATATTGATACAGCCTCCATCACGGCGGACAGCGACCCGTATAAATACAAAACGGAAAAGACAGTCGTGGAGTCAGACGTAGCCGGGAGTACCCAGGTAACTTTAACAAACGAAGGTATGCCGGCAGTGCCGAAGATCACGGCGGACGCCCAAATGCAGCTCGTTTTCACCCTGGACGGAACAGAACACACCGTCACAGTAGGCGCAGGTACACAACTGGTGCCGGACCTGTTATTGCAGGCCGGGACATATGAGATCACAGTCAACGGGACAGGGCATGTCAAATTCGAGTACCAGGAGGGGGCGCTTTAATGTACCAGGTATATTGCGATGATACCCTTTTGTACGATCCAAGGCTTAAGGAACTGGCGATAGAAGCCCCGGCCGTGGAGCTGGAGCTAAACAAAACGGGCAGCTTTTCCTTTTCCATTTACCCAGACCACCCCTACGCAGATAAAATCAAGCCGCTCCACTCTATTATTCTGGTAAAAAAGGAAGGACGGCTCCTGTTCCGTGGGAGGGTGATCGGGGAAGACGAGGGGTTTTACCGGGAAAAGAAAATATCCTGTGAGGGGGAGCTCAGCTTCCTGCTGGATTCCAGGATCCGCCCGTTTGAGTTTACCGGCTCCCCGGAGGATTTCCTGAAAAAGCTTTTGAGTGAACATAACGCCCAGGTAGAAGCAGAAAAACAGTTTTTGCCGGGGAACATCACCGTTACCGACCCCAACGACTACATCAGCCGTTCCAATGAATCCTGTGATACAACGTGGGAGAATATCAACAGCCGCCTAATCAAAAATCTGGGCGGCTATTTGTTTGTCCGGCATGAAGCGGACGGCAACTATTTGGATTATCTGTCTGACTTCCCATATATGACGACCCAAAGGATCACCTTTGGGGAAAACCTGCTGGATTATCTGCATAAGCGGAATCTCGACGAGATCGCCACAGGCTTGATCCCCTATGGGGCGAAATATATCGTTGAGGAAACAGACCCGGAGACCGGAACGGTTGAGGAAACCACTGCCCGCCTGACGATCGAAAGCGTCAATGACGGAAAAGACTACCTGGTAGATGAGGAAGCAGCAGAAAAATATGGGACGATCTTTACCACTGAAACCTGGGACGATGTGACGATTGCCGGAAACCTGCTGACAAAGGCGAGGGAACGGCTGACTGAGCTTACAAAAACAGAGGTCAGCCTGGATATTTCCGCGGCGGACCTTTCCCTGCTGGGGCATGAGTTTGACGAGTTCCGGCTGGGGGAATATGTATTTGTGGATTCCAAGCCCCACGGAATGGAGCATGAAAAGTTTCTGTGCTCCAAGCTCTCCATTAATTTGCAGGAGCCGGCGAATAACCAGCTGACCTTGGGAAAGGCATTCGCGACTTTCACCGATTCGCAGAACCAGCAGAACCACAGCACCGGGGAACTGGTGCAGGTGGTGGAACGGATCGAATCAGACTATGTGACTAATGAAGTGGTAAGCAGCGCGGTGGAAAGCCTGTATTCTAAGATCGACCAGTCATCGGAAGAGATCCTGATGGAAGTTGGGAGCCAGTACGTGACCGCGGAAGGGATCGAAGAGGAGCTGAACACCCGTTTCCAGCAGACAGAGGATTCCTTTGAGTTCCAGTTCAATGAACTGAAAACCTATGTGGAAAACCTGGAGGGGAACAGCGAAACCGGGTTCGAGGAATTTCGGAAATATATCCGGTTTGAAGACGGAAATATCATCTTGGGGCAGGAAGGGAATGAGATCACCCTGCGGATCGAAAACGACCGGATCAGCTTTTTGCAGAGCGGAGGGGAAACAGCCTACTTCGCAAATAATAAGCTGTATGTCACAGACGGGCAGTTTCTAAACTCCCTGCAGCTTGGAAACTTTTCCTTCCTGCCGAGGGATAACGGGAACCTGTCCTTTAAATGGATTGGAGGTCAAACAGTATAATGGCAAGCGGAAGAATAAACGGTTCGGTGTCCAAGAACTCTTCCGGATATGAGTTCTATCTGACTTGGAGCAGTAAAAGTAATGTAAGCGATAATACCTCTAGCGTAACGGCGACGGCATATGCCAGGGCAAAATCAAGCGCATGGGCGTCGGATACCGTGAACAGTAATTTCACTCAGAAGATCACCATCAACGGGAAATCCTCTTCTAAAAATGTCCGCGTCAATATCAAGCGGGACACGGAGCCGGTGAAGCTTTTTTCGTATACCACCACCGTTCCGCATAATTCAGACGGGACGAAAAGCATTACGATCTCAGCCAACTGCAAGCTGGGGACGGCCAGCTATTCCCCGGGGACCGGGACGGCTTCAGGGACTGCCAAGCTGGACACGATCCCGCGGGCTACCACGCCAAAGCTCAGTACCTCGAATTTAAAAATGGGGAATACCTTGACGATCAGCCTGCCCCGCGCGGACAGTTCCTTTACCCATACCGTGACCTGGAAGTTCGGTTCTAAAACAGGCACCATTAGTTCATCAGCCGGTACCTCCTGCACTTGGACACCGGGAAAAGAACTGGCAACACAGATTCCAAACAGTATGAGCGGAACCTGTACCATCACAGTCACCACCAAAAAGGGGAGCAGTACCATTGGCACCAAGACAGCGACCTTAACCCTGACTGTGGCGGACGATACGCTGCCAACAGTTTCTTTGTCAGTTTCCGAAGCGGTGGACAAGGTATCTGAACAGATCGGGGCGTATGTAAAGCTCCAGTCAAAATGGAAGATCACTGTAACTGGAAAAGGGATACAAGGAAGCAGCATCAAAAGCTATAAGGTGGTGGCGAATGGAAAGACCTATACTTCTGCCAGTGTCACGACCGGTGTGCTGAACACAGCGGGAAGCAATACCATCACCGCCACGGTAACAGACAGCCGTGGAAAAAGCAAGACAGTGACACAAAAGGTAACTGTCCTTGATTATGCATCTCCTGCTGTGACTAGTCTTTCAGCAGTACGGTGCCTTCAGGACGGGACAACGAACGAGGACGGAGAATATACCAAGGTAAGCTTTGGGTGGAAGATCTATGAATGTAATCAGAAAAATACCAAGTCCTGCAAGGTAAGCTATAAACAGAGGACCGGCAGCAGCTGGACGGACAAAACAGTGGCTTTGAATACATACAGCGGGTCAACAAGTGTGATCCTTTCAGGGATCAATGTCGACTATATTTATGACATCAAGGTCACGGTGACAGATTTCTTCGGCTCGGCATCACGGTCCTCGTATGTGCCGACTGCCTTTACCCTGGTGGATTACCGCAAGGGCGGAAAGGGGATCGCCTTTGGCAAGGTGGCTGAGGAGGACGGCTTGGATTGTAACCTGTCTGCCTTTTTCCGGAAGCCAATCAATTTTAATGGAAACCAATATTTTTCTCAAGGAAACTATGCCTCTAACTTTAATAATTCAGATGTAATTGGTTTTAATGGTATTTATTTTAATGACTCTGGAGATACAGATTTAGAGGGACTAAATTTTCCAAAATCAGGAGTTACTACTAGTAATTCATCTTATGTTTTTAAAGAAACAGATTTCTATACATTAAGAATAGACGCTAACGGTGAATTAAAAAAAGATGGTAACTTAGTTCCTGTATATGGCGAACATATAGGAAAAACATTATGGAGCGGAAGTTGGACATCAGGCTCGATCACGATCCCAAATCTAAAGAAATATCGTTTGTTCGCGCTGTTTGATTCCGAAAAAGGGACAGTCATTTTAGTACCTCGAACTACAAGTTGGTTTCGTGGATTAGGCGGGTATATATCTGATAGTGAAAATCTGTGGTGGTATGCGATCAACGCAGAAATTACGAATCTAGAAAATGGGACGGTGAAACTTATTAAACAAGGTGGATTTATGAATAAAGGTACAGGGGGAATGCAATCATGGACAACAACCAGTATCGTGGGTATAGTGTAGGAGAGTGAAAATATGCAGCTACAAGTAACAGACGGATACATCACCGGGTATGCAGTGGTAGGCGGGTTCCCGGACGGGATAGAGGTGCCAGACAGCTTTCTGGAAGAACTCGAGCCGGAAAAAATCGGCTTTTACAAATATGAGGGCGGAAAGGCAGAATTAGACGAGGAAAAATATGCTGCTTATCTGGCAGAGAAAGAACAGGGAGAGGCTTCCCAGTCTGAATATATCCCTAGCGAACAGGAATCTATGATTGTCATGGTGAAAGCGATGTTACCAACCATGGAAATCAAAGACGATAATACAAAACTTGCTGTTTCGGGCTTGTATGAAGTCTGGGCGCCGGGGAAATATGAGGTTGGGGAGATCCGCAACTGGTACGACCAGACCTGGGAATGCTTCCAGGCGCATGATAATGCGGCGTACCCGGACATCAAGCCGGATAACCCGGCATGGTTTACTTTCTGGAGGCCGTTGCACGGGAAGACGAAAAAAACGGCCCGGCCGTTCGTGCCGGTGCAGGGGGCGCATGATATGTACCATGCCGGGGAATACGCCTGGTATGAGGGTATTTTGTATGAGTGCGTACAGAATACGAACTTCTCCCCAAAAGATTACCCGCAGGGGTGGAAAAGCGAGGGATAATATGGTATGGCAAATTGTATCTTAGACCCGCAAAGGGACTGTCTTGGACTGCAAAAAGCGGAGATGCTGGAAAAACAGTTCGAGGAATACCGAAAGCAAGCACGGGAAACACATAGTGAAATGTATGCTAGGATCACTACACTGGAACGTATGGATTCAGCCCGAAACGAACAGTACATAGCAATTATGGGAAAGCTGGATAATATGGAAAAGCGGATCGATACCACGCTTGGGATCATCGAGGAGCTGAAGGCTAAGCCAGCCAGACGGTGGGATCAGGTTGTGGATAAAGTCCTGATCGGTGTGATCGGGGCGATTGTAGTGTACATCATGGCACAGATAGGATTCTAAAGGAGAGATACATATGAGCATTAACTGGAGAGTAAGGCTGAAAAATAAGACGTTTTGGCTGTCGCTGATCCCGGCCGTATTATTGCTGGTTCAGGTAATAGCGGCGGTGTTTGGGTACACGCTGGATTTAGGGGAACTGGGAAACAAGCTGTTAGCCGTTGTAAACGCGTTATTTGCGGTGTTGTCTGTCCTAGGGGTAGTAACCGACCCAACCACAAAAGGCGTGTCTGACAGCACGCAGGCTTTGTCTTATGAGGAACCAAAGGAGGGTTAAGCGATGAGCAACAGCAAATTAGTATCATACACCAAAATTTCCCCCAACAAAAACCCGAGAAAAAATTCAACCTATAACCCGACAGGGAAAATCACAAAGATTACAATTCATCATATGGCGGGAAACCTTTCCGTAGAAAGCTGCGGGAACGTGTTCCAGACAAGGGAAGCAAGCGCCAATTACGGCATTGATTCAAATGGCAGGGTAGGAATGTATGTAGAGGAAAAGGACCGTTCTTGGGCTTCTTCCAGCCGGGAAAATGATTATAAAGCTGTTACGATCGAGGTGGCGAACGACGGCGGGGCGGATACAGATTGGCATGTATCGGACAAGGCTTTAGCCAAACTCATTGATTTATGTGTGGACATCTGCCAGAGAAATGGGATTGATAGGCTGACCTACACCGGGGACAGCAAAGGGAACCTGACCCGGCACAATATGTTTGCTGCTACCACCTGCCCGGGGCCGTACCTGCAAGGGAAGTTTCCGTACATCGCGGAGGAGGTCAACAAGCGCCTAGGCGCGGACAAGCCCTTGTACCGGGTGAGGAAGTCGTGGAAGGAAGCTTCTTCCCAGCTAGGGGCGTTTGAAAAGTTAGACAACGCGAAAGCCATGGCGGACAAAAACAAGGGATATACCGTATTTGACGAAAACGGGAAGGAAGTGTATTCTACAGCCCCCAAAAGCACCAAGATCAACGTGATCTACTGCGTACAAGCAAACGGAAGATGGCTGCCGGAGGTAAAGAACCTTGAGGACTACGCGGGGAATGACAACCAGCCGATCACAGCCCTGATGGTAAAAGTGGACAAGGGCAAGATCAAATACCGGGTACACTTGGCAAAAGAAAACCGCTGGCTGAACTGGATCACTGGGTACAACAAAAACGACTTTAAAAACGGCTATGCCGGGAATGGGAAAGGCCACCCGATCGACGGTGTTCAGATCTATTTCTATACACCGGACGATGTGCGCCCGTACCAGCAGGCATATTACCGGGTGTCCGAAGTGGGGCGTTCCGGGTATCTGCACTGGATTGAAGATACCAGCACCGCCAATGGGTCTGACGGTTATGCGGGCAATCTGAACGGGAAAGCCATTGATAGAATCCAGATTCAAATTAAAGAGAGATAGCAAAAGTAATGCCGCTGAGGAATAACCCCAGCGGCGTTTTTTTATTTTATAAAGAAAGCTATTAAGATTTAATATTTTCGATCTAGCTTGTATCTTGCTCTGATAAAGACTGTATTGACCACCTGCGTGTATATTTCCCAGATACTGCACAGGCAAAGATCGAAGAGGCCAGCAGTGTAAAATGCAGGAATGTACAGGTGATCGACGTTTTGATGGATGTAGAATCGGTCCCGTTCAATAAGGGGTTCTACTCGGTTGACATGACATTTTATTTTGCAGTTCAGTTAGACGTATTCCAACTGCCTTGTTTGACGCCTACAGCAGTAGACGGATTGGCCACCTTTAACAAGAAGGTGATTCTGTACGGAAGTGAAGGGAATGTCAATGTCTTTACTTCTGATACTTCTTCTAGTTGTAATCCGGGCTGCAATTACGGAAAGGATGTTACCCCGCGTGCAACAGTTCAGGTGGTCCAGCCGATCTGCCTTTCCTGTAAGCTGCTGGATTGCTGCCCGCCGCGGGATTGTGCGATCAGCATCCCAATGGCTGTAGCCGGAAAATTTGACGGATGCTTCCGCCCGATGGAAACGACCAGAGTTGTTGAAGTGACATTAGGGGTGTTTTCCATTGTATCATTAGAACGGATCGTACAAATGATGATCCCGGTCTATGATTTCAGTATTCCGGATAAAGAATGTGTGCAGACCAATGACGACCCGTGCGAGCTGTTTAAACGAATCAAGTTCCCAGTAAATGAGTTCTTCCCACCTCGTTTAAATGAGGATGACTGTGAAGTAGAAGACGACGATTCATGCGGCTGCAACTAACGAACATAAGATCCTCCAGGAAACGGAAATCCGTTTCCTGGAGGATCATTTTTACGTGACAAAAAGTATTGACACTAGAATTTGTTATTCCTGCCGCTGTTTTATTTTTACCAGATCCATTTGGCGGGCTGTTAAAAATCCAGCGGCAAAACAGGCCATACTTAGCAGAAGTTGCTCTGTGCCGGCAAAAGAGGTTGGCGCGATCATCAATACAGAAGAGAGCACAAACCCCAGAATGATCCGGGACATAAATGTACCGTGCTCCTTTAACAGTTTGTTGACCACTCTGGAGGCAACTAAAATTGTAACAATAAACCCTATCGCCAGCGGAACTAACACTTGGAGATCCAGCCGGCCTATCCCCTCTGTCATAGGTTGGTAAAGCCCCATAAAAAGCAGTAGGGAAGAGGAACTCAGCCCCGGGATCACCATACTTAAACCCCAGATCAGCCCGCAAAACAGATACCAGAAAAAGTTTGCTTCAATATTGCTCTCGATCCCGGATTCCAGGATGCTAAAAAAGATAAAGGAAAGGACAAGCGTTAAAACAAAACAGGACCATCCCTTTTTGGGAGCGCTGGCCGATGATTTTCTCATCATTTCCGGCACAGTTCCGCAAATCAGCCCAGTAAATAACGCGATCGCAACCGTAGCGGAAGCAATAAAAAGACTTTCTACAACTCTGGCAAGCAAAACAAAGCCCACTAGGCCGCCTAACAAAATGGGAAGGAATAAGGTATACTGCTTGCGGAAAGAGCGGAAGGGATGGACTAAAAACTCCATCATAGGTTCGTAAACGCCAAAGGCAACGCAGAGCACGCCGCCGCTGATCCCCGGTAAAATAGCGCCGGTACCAATCAACGCTCCCTGTAAAAAATAAATCAGCATTTTTATAATTTTTTTTCGGTTTCTCTGCATAGGAAAGGGATCTCCTTTTTAAATAACGATAATATTTCTACTATATCATACCCTAAATGATGAGGAAAGATAAAAACAAAAATTAGTTTTTGTGTATAAAACAGGTAAAATTTGTAAAAGAAAAGAATTTGAAAGGATAAAAACCTGATATTGCCCCCCTGACTTTGACATTTTTTTTCGCCACATAGGGATAAAATAAGGATAGATTTTGGAATAGAGGACAGAACCGACATGGTGATTTATCTGGATGTTTTGGTGTTTATCAATATTTTTGTCACATATTTTTTATTGCTGTCGTCAGGTTTTTTATTACATAGGAAAGCAAAAAAGTGGAGGACCGCCTGCGGCGCCATATTTGGCGGGCTGAGCGCACTGGTGATTTTTCTTCCGCCTATGCCTGGTGTGTTTTTACTGCTGGAAAAGCTTTTGATCTCTGTTGTATTGGTTTTGATCGTGTTTGGATTTGAAAACTGGAAATGGTTTCTCAAACAAACAGCGTCTTTTTATCTGGTCAGTTTTGTGTATGCGGGAGCTATGTCGGCCCTTTGGTTTTTTATCACGCCGGCAGGGATGAGCTATCGCAACGGTGTGGCTTATTTCAATATTTCCGCGGCAATACTGGTGATATCCACTGTTGTGGTTTACCTTGTTTTGTGCCTAGCAGAGCACTTTTTGCACCGAACCCCAAAAGAAGGTCAGATGCTTTTTGTCCGGCTGGATTATGGCGGGAGGGAAGCTATGGTGCGGGCGTTTGTAGACACGGGGAACCAGCTTCAGGATATTATGAGCGGACTGCCGGTGGTAGTTTGCGAATTGAAGGCGTTAAAGGGCTGTTTGCCTGACGAGGTTTATTTTGCGCTCCAGCAGCACAAAGTAGAAGAGATTCAGGGGGAACAGTGGAAGGCTAAGGTAAGAGTCCTGCCGATGAATGCAGTGACCGGAACAGGAACACTTGTGGGATTAAAACCCGATCATATCTGGATAGAGCAGGAACATGCTTCCAAAGAAGTGCAGGCGATCGTCGGCTTTACCGACCAGCCGCTTTCTGACGGGGATTTTTCTATGCTGGTCGGAACATCATTATTAGAAAATACATAAAGAAAGGCTTGAGATAGAATGCAGATATTCCAAACAATTTATAAAAAGATAGACCAGGTACTATTGAAATTATACGCGAAGGGCTGGATCCATTATATCAATGGCCCGCAAACCCTGCCGGCTCCGCTTGGGAGGGAAGAAGAACAGGCGATTTTTGAAAAATTACAGACCCAGCCACAGTATGCAAAGGATATGCTGATCGTACATAATTTAAGGTTGGTCGTATATATCGCAAAAAAATTTGAATCTACAGGGATCAATGTCGAGGACCTGATCTCGATTGGAACGATCGGGCTGATCAAGGCGGTAAATACTTTTTCACCGGAAAAAAATATTAAGCTGGCCACCTATGCCTCCCGCTGTATTGAAAATGAGATTCTGATGTATTTAAGAAAGAATACGCAATGCAAAAACGATATTTCGATCGACGAGCCGTTAAATATCGACTGGGATGGGAATGAACTGCTGCTTTCGGATATTTTGGGCACGGATAATGACAGCATCAACCGGGACATTGAACTGGAAGTAGAAAAGGATCTGCTGAAAAACTGTATTTCAAAGCTGGATGACCGGGAACGGCAGATCATGGAGATGCGATTTGGCCTGCAAGGTGGTAAAGAGATGACGCAAAAAGAGGTAGCGGACTTGATCGGGATCTCCCAGTCTTATATTTCCCGGTTGGAAAAGCGTATCATCCGACACTTAAAGCAGGAATTAGAAAGTGTGATCTGAACGTGAGGAAAGTTGAGATTTTATACTTGACGAACGAGCCTTTTTCCTGTATAATTATATGCGTTGCAAACCTATGCTGGTGTAGCTCAGTTGGTAGAGCAGCGCATTCGTAATGCGCAGGTCACGTGTTCGAGTCACGCCACCAGCTCCAAAGAAAAGCCTTTAGCCATGCGCTTTATGGGCTTTTCTTTTTTTGCGCCTGTAACCGAAATTGTAGTTTTGGTCTTTGTTTGGTGTTTATGGTGAGATCATGGGGAGGGTAAAAATTCCGTTTTCAATTCTTTTTTGTTCGGATTTTCTCGTACTTTGCTATATGTCAAATGGTTTACAAGAGCAGGTCGGTATATAAAAAATAACCCGGTAGAGTTTCAACACCCTGCCGGTTTTTTTCTTTGTTCACTTTTCTTCAATTAAATGTAAGATATTTTTGATTTGATACCTTATTTTCTGCCCTTTTAAGAGCGGGCATATCATGCTGGTGTAAGTTGGGGTGAAATGGATGTGATGTAAAATCGCGATCCTGATCAATGTCATAAGCTCCGGGTTGTTTAGTAGGCTTCACTTTTTGTTACTATTCACTGTTTTTATCCAAATTTCATAGAATGGATCAGTTTGATAAAAATTGAGGGGGTGTAATCAGGTCTATGCCATATTCAGAAAAACCGGAATATTGCCGAAAATACCGTTTGGTTTTCCCGTGCCCCCCTTGCTGTGGCTTTGTTAGTGCGACAGGCCCGACCGGACCACAAGGACCAGCCGGGGATACTGGTGTGACAGGCCCAACCGGACCGCAAGGGCCAGCCGGGGATACTGGTGCGACAGGCCCAACCGGACCGCAAGGGCCAGCCGGGGATACTGGTGCGACAGGCCCAACCGGACCGCAAGGGCCAGCCGGGGATACTGGTGCGACAGGCCCGACCGGACCACAAGGACCAGCCGGGAATACCGGTGCGACAGGCCCGACCGGACTGCAAGGGCCAGTCGGGAATACTGGTGCGACAGGCCCGACAGGAGCGCAAGGGCCGGGGGGAGTTGTCCCACCCTCTTCCTTTGCCTCTTATTTTAATTACGCTATGATATTTGCAGATGGCGCTCAAATCCCTTTAAGTGTGATTACAGAAGATCCCACAGGACAGATTGCTTTGGCCAATGGGACCCAAATTACTTTAAAGCCTGGCTACTATCTTGTTTCATATCATGTTTCAGTCTATTTACGGTCGGCTGGATTCATGCAGGTCACCCCTTCTTACAATGGTGCACCACATCTTGAATTGGGGATCTATTCCCGTACGTCAGAGGCTTCTACTGTTGGCGGGTCCAATACGATCATTATTTCTGTGCCGTCTGATACAAATTTTACTTTGACTTATAATAGTAATGCAATGAGCGTAGAAGGCGCTGCTACGGTTTCGGTCGTAAAATTGCAGGCCTAAAACAGCTTGAGAAGAGAGAAGCCCCACAGATCAAATTCTGTGGGGCTTATTGCTGGGATCATAGAAGGGCTTTTACTTTGAAAATCAAGACTTTGTGTTAAATTGTGTTATTCGATTGACATATAGATACTCCTGTTTTTTGAAGTATTGACGTAAAAATTGCATTTTAAATGTTGAAAAAAATATTCATTATAACTATATTGGGTTTATAAAAACTGTAAAAATTCATGGGTAAAGTAATAATATGTTGTGAATAATGCAAAAAATATGTGTGTAAATATTGTGCAAAAAATAGAATTGCAAACTTTATTTATATCAACCGATTGACATGTTAAACGATAGATTATATAATATGTACATAAATTACAAGAGAAATACTACTTTTTCGTGCATAAAAAAGCGCCTATTTTAGGCGCAAAACAGGCGCTTTTTAAAGATTATTTTAGCATGCTCGAAAAATCAGCGATTATACTGCTGTGGCGGATAAAGGAGGCGTTCCATGAAAAATAAAATCATGCTGATCACCTATGCGGACAGTTTGGGGAAGAATTTGGGGGAACTGAAAGAGGTTTTAGATACCTATTTTTCTAAGGCGTTTGGAGGAGTTCACATCCTGCCGTTCTTTCCTTCGTCGGGCGACCGCGGGTTCGCGCCGCTTCGTTATGATGTGACCGATGAAAATTTAGGAACGATGGAACAGGTCCGTGAACTCAGCAAAGACTATTATCTGATGTTTGACTTTATGGTGAACCATATTTCCAAACAGTCCGAATATTTCAAGGATTTCCAGCAAAAGAAAGATGCATCTAAATACAAGGATCTATTTATCCGCTATAAAGACTTTTGGGAAAACGGGGAACCGACTCAGGAGCAGGTGGACAAGATCTATAAGCGGAAACCGCGCGCGCCTTATATAGATGTAGAATTTGCGGACGGAACAAGTGAAAAAATTTGGTGTACCTTTGGGGAAGAACAAATTGATTTAAATGTGGATACCCCTGTTACCCGGGAGTTTATTCGTGAAACATTAGTCGATATGTGTAAAAACGGAGCTTCTATCATCCGTTTGGATGCATTTGCTTATGCGGTAAAACGGCCGGACACCTCCTGCTTCTTTGTAGAACCTGAAATGTGGGATTTGCTGCAAGAGATCGAAGATACGGTAAAACCTTATGGCGTCACGATCCTTCCGGAGATCCACGAACACTATTCTATCCAAATGAAGATTGCAGCAAAGGGTTTTTGGGTGTATGATTTTGCACTACCGGTTTTGGTGCTGCACGCACTGTATTCGGGCAGGGGCGACCGTTTGAAAAACTGGATCGACCAATGTCCGAAGCATCAGTTTACGACCTTAGATACCCACGACGGGATCGGGATCGTTGACGTAAAAGACCTGCTGACAGATGAAGAAATTGAAGAAACGAAAAATAACATGTTCACAAAAGGCGCCAATGTAAAACGCATCTATAACACAGAGGCGTACAACAATCTGGATATTTATCAGATCAACTGTACTTATTATTCGGCGCTTGGAAATAATGACAAGGCTTATTTGCTGGCCCGTGCAATTCAGTTCTTTGCTCCGGGAATCCCGATGGTTTATTATGTTGGGGCAATGGCCGGCGAAAATGATTTGGAGCTTTTGGAAGCGACCAAAGAGGGGAGAAATATCAACCGTCATTATTACACCAAAGAAGAAATTGCGGAAAACTTTGCAAACCGGAAGATCGTAAATGATCTGCGTGAGCTGATGGAATTCCGCAATACCCATCCGGCATTTGCGGTAGAGGGTGAATGCAAAACAGAACTTCCACGGGAAAACGTACTTCGGATCACAAGAAGCAGCAAAGAAGGAACCGCCGTTCTGGAAGCTGACCTGAAGACCCATGAGTTCACCATCACTTGTTCGGAACAGGGAGAATGATCGTGTTTATAATATGGGTCGACAGCCCATATTACATAAAGCAAAGACTTAAAGCAAAGGCCAATATTTTTAGGAGGAATAGCTATGAAAAACAAAAAAGTTCTCAGCGTATTGCTGGCGGCTGCTATGGCGGCAACTCTTGTCGCAGGATGCGGCTCTGACGACGGAAAAGACAATGCTTCCGGAGATTCAGGAAAAACGGGAAGCGGCGATGTGACTCTTTCGATCGTTGGAATTAAATCTGAAATCTATGATCAATGGGAAGCAATGCAGGAAGAATATACTGATATCGCTGGCTTAAAAGGCTTTGAGATGCAGGTAACCGGCGACGAAACGATCTATTCTTATATGCAGAAAGCTTATGCGGCAGGGAACGAAACTGTATTGGCAATGTTTGACCCGACCAACGTATATGATTTTGGTGAACAATATGCGGTTGACCTGTCTGGCGAAAGCTGGGTGAAAGATACTGACTGGGCTATTTCTATAGGCGATAAAGTTGCGTCTTTCCCATTCTGCATCGAAGGCCGCGGTATTGTTTATAACAAGACTGCAATTGAAAAAGTCACCGGCGAAACCTTTGATCCAAAATCGATCACTTCTTTGGCTGATTTCACCGCTTTGTGTGATAAACTGGTAGCAGGCGGCATGAAATCCCCGGCAGCGATCGCTCAGGAAGACTGGTCTTTAGGCGCTCACCTGTTCACTCTTGCTTATGAACAGCAGGATTTCACAGAGGAAGGAACCTCTGCATTCATCCACGAAATTGTTGACGGAACCAAAGATTTTGCTACTAACGAACGCTACAACTCTGTTATGGATACAGTAGACGCATTGCGTAAGTACAACATTTATGCAAATGACCCGCTTTCTGCTGATTATGACATGATCGCTTCCTACATGGCAGACGGAACCATTGCTTTCTGGTTCAACGGTAACTGGGCTTGGCCAAACATCAGCGAATATGTAACTGATGAAAGCGCTGAATTTGGTATCATGCCACTGGTTCAGGACACTTCTGCTGATGATAAGGCAAACAGCATGATTTCTGGTACGGCAACAAAACAGATCATCATCAACAACACTGCTTCTGAAGCAGAACAGCAGGCTGCAAAAGACTTCCTGACTTGGCTGGCAGAAGATGATGCAGGAAAATCTTTCTTGGTAGAAAAAGCAAACCTGGTTTCTCCATTCAACAACAACACCCTGGAAAATAGCGACCCATTGAGCGTTTCTGTAAAACAGCACGTTGCTGATGGCACCATGTATCCAACTTGGAACCGTGCGCCTGGTGACCACCTGACTGTTGTAGGTGGCGCAATGCAGAAATATCTGGCTGATGGCAACCGTGATGCATTGGCTTCTTCTGTTGTTGACTACTGGACAAAGAACGTCGATAAAATCGACTAAGTTTTAATGAAATGTCATTCGCTATGACTTTGTTTTCCCCCGGCTCGTCCGGGGGAAGATTTATAAACAAAAGGGGCAGCATAAAACCTCTTTCCCCGGCTGTTTGTAATTTTTCTGCTTGATTAGTCTAAACGGTGACCAGCAGGGCAAAGCTTTGCCTTGCGGACGCCTTAGGCGGGATATTTGTTTTCCGCGAAATGGCATAAGAAAGGAAAGGGGCCTTATTATGGAAGAGAAAACATTTTTAGGCAAAACAAAACACTTTTTGATGTTTGCAGGCCCTGCGATGGTGGGGTTTATTGCAGTCGTTATAATTCCCTTCATCTATGGTCTTTACCTGACTTTTACGGATTGGGGCGGCATTGGAAACCATAAAAATCTGGTGGGATTTGCAAATTATATTACGGTATTCCAGGATGGCGCCTTTTGGAAATCGTTGCTGCTGACATTGGGTTATGTAATTGTTTCTGTCATCATGATCAATATAGTAGCGTTTATTTTGGCATATTTGCTGACCAGCGGAATGAAAGCGCAGAATTTCCTTCGGGCTGGATTTTTTACCCCGAACCTGATCGGCGGTATCGTACTAGGGTTTATCTGGGAGTTTGTATTCACAAGAACACTGCCGGTAATTGGACAGACACTGGGGATCCCATTGTTTGAAAAATCATGGCTTTCCGACCCGACTACTGCATTTTGGGCATTTGTCATTGTAACAGTATGGCAGTATTCCGGGTATATGATGCTGATTTATGTGGCGGGCTTTGTCGGCGTTCCAAAGGATCTGACTGAAGCGGCCAGTATAGATGGATGTACTGGTTTCCAAGTGACCCGTTATGTTACCATTCCATTGATGGTTCCATCATTTGTTATCTGTCTGTTCCTGTCGGTAACCCGTACTTTTATGGTTTACGACTTGAACCTTTCGTTGACAAACGGCGGACCGTATGAATCGACTAAGATGGCTGCAATGTATGTATATCAGATGGCTTTCAACTCACAGAGATATGGAGTTGGGCAGGCCGAAGCCATTATTTTGTTTGTTGTAGTTGCGGCAATAGCACTGACACAGACCTATCTGGGCAAGAGAATGGAGGTTGATGCGTAATGAGTAAAAGCGTGATCGGCGGAACCAAAGCGCGGGTCGGCCACATTGTGAAACTGGTGGTTTTGTTTATTCTTTTGATCGCGTATATGTTCCCATTCTTTATGGTCCTGATCAATTCCTTTAAGCGGAAGGTCAGTATTGTACGGAACCCGCTTTCTTTGATTGACACACAGGGCTTCTACTTCGACAACTATCCGGAAGCGTTTGAATCCATGCGTTTTCCGCTGTCCTTTATGAACTCGTTTTTGATCACAGTGATCAGTATGATCATCATCGTGCTGTTTGCAGCAATGGCAGCATATGTATTTGTCCGGACAAAATATCTGGCCAGCCGGATCTCCTTTGGGATGATGCTGGCAGCGATGATCATTCCGTTCCAGGCATTGATGATCCCGTTGGTCAGCATTTATGGAAACACCTTGAATCTGCTGAACAACCGTGCAACACTGATCTTTTTGAATTTCGGCTTTGGTATGGGTCTTGCGGTATTTATGTACCACGGGGCGATCAAATCCGGGGTCCCGATTTCGCTGGAGGAAGCGGCGTTATTAGACGGGTGTAATAAATACCAGACGTTTTTCCGGGTCGTATTCCCGTTGCTGAAAACAATGACCTCCACCCTGGTGGTGTTGGACGTTTTGTGGTTGTGGAACGACTATTTGATGCCGAGCTTGATTTTGACAAAACGCGATTTGTTTACCTTGCCTTTGTCAACTTACCGGTTCTATGGTACTTATACCTCAGACCTTGGACTGATCATGGCGGCGTTGGTTATGACGGTGACCCCAGTTATTATTCTGTATCTGTTCTTACAGCGCCATATTATTGCCGGCGTTGTTTCCGGGGCTGTCAAATCGTAATAGGCCTTTTGTAAAAAGGATTCTCTATCGTATCGCCTGTGCGATATGATAGAGAATTTGTGCCATTATGAACAATACGGGGGTACGACTGGTGAAACAGAGAAGCAAAATAGGGTCAAACAATTTTTTCGGAGGGATCATACTAGGATATTGAATGCGATTTAATAAATATTTATTATATTCCGAAGAAAGGTGGTTTTGGCCATGAGTACCTTAAAAGATGTATCTGAACGGGCAGGGGTCACGGTAACGACGGTATCGCGGGTATTAAATAACCGGGGATATATCAGCGAAAAGACCCGTGCTAAAGTATATCAGAGCATGAAAGAATTGAATTACCAGCCCAATGAGCTGGCACGCTCACTGACAAAAAAACATTCCAATATGATCGGGGTGATTGTCCCCACGATCCAGCATCCGTTTTTTAGCCAGTTAGCTTATTATTTAGAGCAGTACTGCTTTAAGAAAAATTTTAAGATCCTTTTGTGCAATTCCCAAGCTCAGGTAGAAAAGGAGCAGGAATATATTGACATGCTCAAATCTAATCAGGTTGCCGGAATGGTAATCGCCAGCCGGACGCCTGATGTAGAAAAATATGTAGAGCGCGATATGCCCATTGTCATGATCGAGCGCCAGTCCGGAGGATATGGAATCAATATCCGCTGTGACAACGAGCAGGGGGGCGAGCTTGCAACACGTCACCTGATCGAATGCGGGTGCAAAAAGCTTCTGCATATCAGCGGTGAATTTTCTAAAGGGCTTCCGGGCGATAGGCGTGCAGTTGCTTTTGAACGGGTATGCCAGGAAGCGGGGATCCCTTACCAAATCTTTGCAACCACGGAACAGGAATTTTACACACGTTCTTATACGCAGATTATCCAGGAAGTATTTGCGCAGATGCCTGATGTAGACGGAATCTTTGCCAGTAATGACACCATGGCCGCGCAGATCTTGCAGTATTGCCATGAGCATGGGATTAATGTTCCGGAGCAGTTGCAGGTCGTCGGGTTTGACGATGTGGAACTGTGCCAGCTGACAACTCCGCAGCTGACAACGATCCATCAGCCTGTCAAAAAGATGGCAGAGGTCGCGGTTAACAGCATTATTGGACGGCGAAGCAAAAAAGTGATTGCAACGCGTACAGTCCTGCCGGTCGAATTAAAGGTACGGGGAAGTACGCGTCCCAAATCTGTATAGCCTGATAAAACGGCCAATTTTGATAGAATCGGTTGATGTTTTCAGGGAGGAAAACAACGATGCATAAGAACGAACAAATTTTTGATAAGATATACGGCGCATGGACTGGAATGATCGCGGGAAACAACAATGGTTTGTTTTTTGAAAATAAGTATCAGGATCAGCCCGTCGAAGAACACATTGATGGAATATTGACCTCTGTAAATCGGTATCAGCACACCGACTGGGCGTTCAATGTATATGATATCTTGCTTAGATACGGTGGCATGGCTGACGATGATACTCTAATGGAATGGCTGATGGTAGAGGAGATCCTTAAATTAGGGCGTTATCCAACTCCAGAGGAATTAGGACAGGTATGGGTCAAAAACCTTAACTACCGAAACTTTGGGGAAGGCCGGCACGCGATCGAACAGTTTGCCAAAGGGGTTAAACCCCCGGAACATCTGGACATCGATTCGGGGATCCCGCTGACAGAATATTTTAAGGATTGGGGTATCTGCGCCCTGATTTATAATGAGATCCTTGGGATTTTGACCTATCGGCATCCGGAAACGGTTAGAAGCCGTGCGCTGGAATACGGCTCTATGGTGAATCGCAGAGAAGGCTGTGAAGGGGCTGTGTTTGGCGCGGCGCTTCAAAATGCCGCAATGAGGATGGACCGGGTGACCGATATCATTGAATATGCGCTGTCTGAGCTGGACCACGACACCGTCTTTTCACAGGAAGTGGAACGAGCCTATGCAACCGCACGTGCAAACACGGACTGGAAACAAGCCAGAAAGGACTTTCTTTCGGCCCTTCCGGAACATCATATAGCGGATGCGATTCCAAATGCGGGGCTGGTATTGTTGGCTCTGTATTTCGGAAAAGGGGATTTTGCAGAAACGATGAGCTTGTCTATCCAACTGGGGTATGATACCGACTGCAATGCCTGTACCGTTGGGGGCGTGATGGGCGCTGTTGTTGGAGAAAAGGCGATCCCGGAAAGCTGGAAAGAGTTCCTGAACGGGATCATGGTAAACATGATCTGGGACAAATGGGACCAGTACGACGGTTGCCAGAGATATGAAAAATATGCCTTTGAGCTGCCGGAGAAGATCAGTATCAAAGAACTGGCAGAAAAAACAATGAAGGCGGCAGAGATCGTATCAAAATAACGAGTTTCCTGTCGCTGGACAGACAGCCGGGGACAGACGGATCCCCGGCTGTTATTTTTATGATACGGAAGGACACGAAGGGAGGAAACTGTAGATGAAGCAAGATTGGTGGAAAGAGGCGGTCGTATATCAGGTATACCCGCAAAGCTTTTGCGATACCAACCACGATGGGATCGGGGATTTTAATGGGATTCGCAGCAAGCTGGATTACTTAAAGGAACTAGGGGTCAACTTAATTTGGATCAACCCCTGCTATCAGTCCCCGATGGTGGACAATGGCTATGATATTTCCGACTATTATCAGGTCAACCCGATGTTTGGAACAAATGAGGACCTTGACGCTCTGATTCAGGAAGCGAAGGAAAAAGGGATCGGTGTTTTACTGGACTTGGTGGTCAATGACTGTTCAGACGAACATCCGTGGTTCCAAAAAGCAGTACAGGACCCGGAAAGCGAAGAAGCGGATTATTTCATCTTTAAAACAACAGAGGACGGCCAGCCGCCTAACAACTGGCGTTCAAACTTCGGCGGTCCGGCATGGACACAGGTTCCGGACGGAAGATGGTACCTGCATACCTTTGACAAACGCCAGCCGGACTTTAACTGGGAGAACCCAGACCTGCGGGAAAAACTTTATAATATGGTAAACTGGTGGCTGGATAAAGGGATCGCGGGGTTCCGGGTGGACGCGATCACCTTTATCAAAAAGGATCTGACCTTTGCCTCCGTTCCAACGCCGGACGGTTCGCTTTACCAGATCGAAAACTACCAGAACTACCCGGGGATCGGTGAATTTCTGACCGAGCTGCGGGACCGGACCTATGGCAAACGGAACGCCATGACAGTGGCGGAAGCAGTCGGCGTTTCAATGGACTACTTCCCTGATTATGCAGGGGAAAACGGATATTTCTCTATGATCTTTGATTTTAACTGGTACGATATGAAGGGGGAGGCGGACAAATCCTCCAAAGAAGCAGTGCACCGCTGGCGGCAGAAGATGTTTGATTCCCAGGAGCAAATCTCAAGCTTAGGCTGCTGGAGCGGGGGCGTTTTGGAAAGCCATGACGAGCCGCGCGGGATCAATAAGTTTTTGGAACCGAAAGACCAAAGCCGTACCTCCGCGGCATGCCTGGGAACGATCTATTTCTTCCTGCCGGGGACGCCGTTTATCTACCAGGGACAGGAATTGGGGATGACCAACAGCGTTTGGAACAGCATTGAGGATTTTAAAGACGTTATGGTGCATAACCGTTACCGGGAATGTGTGGAAAACGGAGGAGATACCGAAGCACTGCTGCAAGAACTGAGGGAATACAGCCGGGACAACGGACGTACCCCGATCCAGTGGGATGACAGCGAATATGCAGGCTTCAGTGATACTGAACCATGGATCCCGGTCAATCCGAATTATCCGCAGATCAATGCGGCCGCTCAGCAGGGAGATCCAAGCTCAGTGCTGTCCTATTATAAAAAGCTGGTAGCACTGCGGCGTGATCCGAAATGGAAAGAGATTTTCTCTGAAGGGAAGTTTATCCCGCAAAGAGAGGCGGAGGACTATTTGATTGCATACCGCAGGGTGCTGGAGGACAAGACGGCAGGGATATTCTGCAACTTCACAGGCAAGGCGCAGACAGTTCGTGTAAGTGAAGAAGTAGAAGAGATTTTGCTGAATAACTGTGATAATTTGGAGCAGGAGGCCGGAACGCTGACAATGGCTCCTTATCAGGCGGTGGTCCTTTCCTTGAAATAAGGGGAGAATACCATAGGACAAAATGTGCCTGTTTTGAGAAAGGAAACGGAATATGAAGAAAGATCATGCGGCTTTACGGCCGCCTATGGGCTGGAACAGCTGGGACTGCTACGGCCCGGCGGTAAATGAGGAACAGCTTCTGGGAAATGCCGAATATATGGCGAAATACTTAAAGCAGTACGGCTGGGAATATATCGTTTGTGATATCCAGTGGTCTGAACCCAACGCTGGAAAGGTAGCATCGGGCAGGGAAGTCCCTTTTTATATGCCTTTTGCACAGTTGGAGATGGACGAGTACGGCAGACAGTTTCCTGCACCGGAACGGTTTCCATCAGCGGCAGGAGGAAAGGGCTTTGCGCCGATTGCTGAAAAGATCCATGATATGGGGTTAAAATTTGGAATCCATATCATGCGCGGGGTCCCGCGGCAGGCAGTGCACCAACACTTGCCGGTGAAGGGAACAGGTACTACCTGTGACAAGATCGCTTCCAGTACCTCGATATGCTGGTGGAATGCGGATATGTATGGTATCAATGCCGATCTGGAGGGCGCGCAGGCTTACTATGACTCTATTTTTGAATTGTATGCCTCCTGGGGCGTGGATTTTATTAAGGTAGACGATATTTGCAATACCAGTGAATATTTCACGCTATGAGGGCCATCGATACGCTTTTGAGATCCACCAGTACACATAAGTGATCCACCATTGATCAGTTCATGCAATAGATCCGCCCCGATGCCGAGAGGCCAGGTTTTTACTTCAGCTATTCTTTTGTAGAATCTTTATTGGAGAAATAGTCTCCGATTCTATGAAAGGAGGCCGAAAACATGGCCAAAAAGATTAACGTGAAGCTGATACTGGAGCTTCGCAGTGCCGGGATGGGGCGGAATGCAATCGCCGCCAGCAGGCACATTTCAAAGAACTCTGTCGGTGATGTGTTCCACATCGCTGACAGGATGGGCATATCCTATGAGGACATCGCCCAGATGGATGAGGATACGGTTTACCGCAAGTTTTATCCGGACAAGTTTGCCCTGGAAAGCTTGTATGACAAGCCGGATTACGAGTATGTCCATCAGGAACTGAAACGTACGGGCGTGACGCTGAAGCTCCTTTGGCAGGAATACCAGGACAAATGCAGGGCGTCTGGCAACATTCCCATGGGATATACGAAATACTGCCAGGGCTACAGCGAATACACGATTGTAAACAAGCTTACGAACCACCTGGAACATAAGCCCGGCGTTGCTGTGGAGGTAGATTGGTCAGGGCCTACCATGACCTATGTCGACACTTCCACAGGGGAGATCGTAACCGTATACCTGTTTGTAGGGACACTGCCCTACAGCCAGTACTCCTACGTGGAACCCTGCCGGGACATGAAGATGGACAGCTTTATCCGCGCCCACATCCACATGTATGGGTTCTTCGGCGGGGTTGCCACGCGTCTTGTCTGCGATAACCTGAAGACGGGCGTTGTATCCCATCCCAGAGAAGGGGAAGTTGTCCTGACTGCGGATTATGAAGCCCTGGGCAGCCACTACCAGACAGCCATCATGCCGGCAGGCATCTGTAAACCCAAACAGAAAGCTTCCGTGGAAGGCACAGTGGGGAAGATTGCAACAGCGATCATCGCACGGCTGAGGAACGAGACTTTTTACAGCTTTGAGGATCTGAAAGCTGCCGTTGCAAAAAAGCTCTACGGCTTCAACCACGATAGTTTCCAGAAACGTGAAGGGAGCCGCTATGACGCTTACCTGGATGAGAAGCCGTTCCTGCATCCACTGCCGTCTGTCCCTTATGAGATCGCCACGTGGGTCTATGGCAGGAAGGTAAACATCGACTACCATGTCGTCTTTGAGTATAACCGGTACTCTTGTCCTTACCAGTACGCCAGGAAGAGTGTTGACCTAAAGGTTACGGACAGCACCGTGGAGATCTACAGCGGTTCTGCTCGCATAGCCACGCATAACCGCTTCCCGGCTGGCCGGAGGAACCAGTATTCCACCCATCCGGAAGATATGCCGGATAAGTTCAAGTTTTCCCCATGGGATGATATCCGGATCAAAAACTGGGCACGATCCATCGGCGATTATACGGTACAGGCGATTGACCGTATCTTTGAGGGGGTTCCCATAAAAGAACAGGGCTATAACCCTGCGCTGGCCGTCCTGAGACTGAGCAACAAATACTCCGAAGCGCGCCTGGAAGCTGCCTGTGAGTTTGCCATCACCAGCGGGATTAAAAAGCCCCGTTACCACCATCTTAATTCGATCCTTGCATCCAATCAAGATGAGATTTACGTAGAGCGCAAAAAAGCAAATGCAAAGGACCATTCCCAGATGGGATACCTGAGGGGAAGCAGCTATTACGGAGGTGGCAGAGATGATCAATGAAGAGACCAGGCGCAAGCTGCGTGAAATTAATCTGGGCGAGGCAATCAAAGGGCTGGAGGTACAGCAGGCGGATCCTGCGACAATAGCCCTGCCCTTCGATGAAAGGATGCAGCGGCTGGTGGACTACATTTACCAGGAGAAATACAATGGGAAGATACAGCGGCTGATCAAGTCAGCAAAGCTCCGTTTTCCGCAGGCAAACCGGCAGGGAGTCATCTATGCCAGCCGCGGATTAAACAGGGAGCTCATTGAGAACCTGTTCAGTGGCCAGTACATCGGTTTGCACCAGAGCATCATCCTCCAGGGATTTACCGGTTCAGGGAAGACCTACCTGGCCTGTGCCCTGGGAAAAGAAGCCTGCCTGAACCATGTCAGGGTACGGTATGTCAGGCTGCCTGATCTGCTAATGGAGTATGGGGACTCCACCGTAGTTGCCGGGAATCAAAGGAAGCTGCTTGAACGTTACAGCCGGATACCTCTCCTGATACTGGATGAGTGGCTGGTGTCTGACATATCGGATGCGGAACTCTACTTCCTGTTTGAACTTATGGAAAGGCGCTCGGATACAACCTCTACCATCTTCTGTACACAATACCGCAAGGATGACTGGGTGAAACGTCTGGGCGAAGGAGTACGGGCAGAAGCGATTGTAGACCGTTACGCATACACAGCCTTCTGGATTGAAACTGGCAGCACCAATATGAGGGAATACTGTGCCAAGCATAAAAGGTAAAAAACACACCGGTGGATCCCAAAAGCGTATTGCTGGGTCTGAGAGAAAAATCAGTGGGTCTGAGCAAAGCTCAGACCCGGATCCCTTGGCGTGAAATAATCAACCAGTGCGTATCCGGATACCCCATACTCGGCGGAAAAAGAAATTGAGATGATCCGCCGGGCAATCGATCAATGCGGCCGGGAAATGGTATTAAGCCTTTCCCCGGGACCGGCGGTGATCGAAAAATCATGGCACCTGCGGCAAAATGCCAATATGTGGCGCCTTACAGACGACTTCTGGGATCGGTGGGATCTGCTTTTAGCCATGTTTGAACGCTGTGAGGTGTGGGAACGACAGGTGTCTCCGGGAAACTGGCCGGATTGCGATATGCTCCCGCTGGGAAGCCTGCGCCTGTATTTGAATGACTGGAAAGATGCCGCAGGCTTGGAATTTGACACCACCTGGACAAACTTTACCAAAGAGGAACAATACACCATGATGTCCTTGTGGAGCATTTTCCGCTCGCCGCTTATCATGGGCGGGGAGATGAGAAATAACGATGACTTCACCCTGTCTTTGCTCACCAACGCAGAGATCCTTCGGATGCAGCGCTTCGGAACAAACGCGCATCAGGTATACCGTACGGAAAAAGCCTGTGTATGGAAAAGCACCGATCAGGAGGACGGCAGCGTCTATGCGGCGCTGTTTAACCTGTCTGATTCGGCGGCACAGGTTACGGCCTGCTTTGAGGAATTGGAGATCGCCGGTACTTATCAGGTGCGGGATCTTTGGGCCAAGGAAGATAAAGGCACAGAAACCGAAAAGCTTTCAGCATGGATTGCCCCGCACGGAGCTGTCGTTTATCGCCTAAAAAAATAAGATAGATAAAAACCCCCTTGTCCTATTAGACAGGGGGATTTTTTATTTAGGCATTGTGGGGCTGGCGGAACTTGCCATGGGATGATATAATGGGGTTATTATGGAAGAGGGGGGAGGATGATGATATACACAACGCATTATCCATCGTCGGTCGGTGATATTTTGCTTGCCGAGCGGGAAGGAGCATTGATTGGCCTGTGGATAGAAGGGCAAAAGTATTTTCTTGGATCTTTGCGGGAAGAGGTAGCTGTTTGTGATGACCGTCCAGTTTTTTCCCGGGTCAAAAATTGGCTGGATCGTTATTTTGCAGGGGAAAAACCCGCTGTTTCCGCAATTCCTCTTGCACCGGCGGGCAGTGAGTTTCGCAGGCAGGTTTGGGATATTTTGTGCGAGATACCGTATGGGGAGGTAACGACCTACGGAGAAATAGCCAAGCAAATCGCCCGAAAACGCGGCGTTTGGAGAATGTCGGCTCAGGCAGTGGGCGGCGCTGTGGGACATAATCCAATTTCCATTATCATACCCTGCCATCGGGTGGTCGGAACGAACGGTAGCCTGACAGGCTATGCGGGCGGGCTGGATAAAAAAATCAAATTGCTTACCCTAGAAGGGGTGAATATGGAAGGATTTTTTTTGCCCAAAAAGGGGACGGCTTTATAGCGCGATCGTTTTTAGTTTTAGCGCAAAAAAGGACCTCAACCGTTTTTTCGGTTGAGGTCCTTTTTTGCGCTTTATTGGAACTGGCTGTAATAAAGCTCTGCATATGCGCCTTTTGCCTGAAGTAAGGTTTGGTGGTCGCCTTGCTCGATGATATTCCCGTTTTGCATGAACAAGATCAGGTCGGCATCAACAATAGTGGACAGGCGGTGGGCGATCACAAAGCTGGTGCGGCCTTTCATCAGCGCTTTCATCGCTTTGCCGATCTCCATTTCCGTGCGGGTATCCACACTGGAGGTCGCTTCGTCCAGAATGATGACAGCGGGATCGCAAAGGAACACCCTGGCAATCGTTAAAAGCTGACGCTGACCGACAGAAATATTTTCCGCATCGTTAGAAAGCACCGTATCATATCCGTGCGACATGGTGCGGACAAAGAAGTCCACCCGGGCGGATTTTGCGGCCGCAACGATCTCTTCTCGGGAGGCATTCGGCCGGCTGTAGGCGATGTTTTCCGCAATCGTTCCGCCAAAGAGCCAGGTATCCTGTAAAACCATTCCAAAATTGCCCCGCAGATTCGCGCGGGAAAGCTGCCTGGTATCAGTTCCATCCAGCAAAATACTTCCACTGTTGACCTCATAAAACCGCATCAGGAGGTTAATCAGGGTGGTCTTTCCGGCGCCGGTACTGCCGACGATCGCAATTTTCTGCCCCGGTTTTACATGAAAGCTGATGTCCTGCATGAGGACCTGCTCCGGAGTATATCCAAAACGGACGTTTTGAAATGTAACAGCGCCCTTTGCTTGTTCTATCACAGCAGGGCAGGCCGGGTCGGGGGAGTCTTCCTCTTCATCCAGCATGTCATAGATCCGTTCCAGTGAAGCCAAAGCGGACTGCATGCTGTTTACCATATAGGCGACCTCTGTCAGTGGTTCCGAAGCCTGGTTCACATATTGGAAAAACGCCTGGAACACCCCAACGGTCAAAGTGCCGTCCAACAGCATTTTCCCTGCAAACACAGCGATCAGCACCTGACCGAAACGGTTTACCAGCCGGATCGCCGGGTTGATGGCGTTGATCATAAATTCCGATTTTCGGGTAGCCGCAGCCAGTTCTTCATTGGCCTTGTGCATTGCTTTGGAACTATTGTCTTCCTGATTGAACGCCTTGATAATGACCCGCCCGCTGTATGCCTCTTCCACCTGGGCGGTCACATTGCTGACACACTGCTGCCGTTGGATTGCATACTTTAAGGTTTTGGCAGAGAACAGATTGGTAAAAAATAGGGCAAGGCCTGTAAATACCAGAAAGATCAAGGTGAGTACCACGCTGAAGCGAAACATCATGATCAAGGAACCCACCACCATGCCCGCGGCGGTAAAGAGCTTTAACATCCCAGTTTGCAGGGCTTCCGCCATTTTATCCAAGTCATTTACCGTTCGGCTTAAAATCGCCCCGGTTTTTGTCCTGTCAAAAAAGGAGAGCGGCAGCCGGCTCAATTTTAGGCTGATCTCTGTCCGCAGGCGAAGGCTGAGCTTTTCAGCAAAGCTGGACATCAGGTAAGACTGAAGTGTGTAGAATAAAGCAGTCGCCAGATAGATGAGCAACAGGAAAAAGATGTCCCGTCCGCCGTATTCCCAAGTGATCCGAAATGCGGCTCCCTCGGTAAACGCGGCCTTGATCCCATCCCACAGCAGGTCGATAATATAGGCGCTGTACACTGGAGCGGCAATAGAAAGCAAGGTGTACAGAATTACGGATACTAAAACGACTGCCAGCCGTTTATACTGGTCACTGACTGAGCGCCAAAGCCGCCCAAGTGTTTTCCCGGTATGGCGGGGCGTTTCAAAATCCATCCCATCGTCAAGCAATTCGGGATTATTGTTTTCACTCATTCGGTTCAGCCCCTTTCATCTGTGATTTTGCAATATCCTGATAAACAGGACAGGTTTCCAGCAGGGAAGCGTGGTCGCCGATCCCAACGATTTTTCCATCCTCCAGTACGACGATCTGTTCGGCGTTCATGATAGTGCTGACCCGCTGCGCAATGATCAGTACCGCCGCGTCTTTTGTTTCCTCTCTCAATGCTTTTCTGAGCGCGGCGTCGGTTTTAAAATCGAGGGCGGAAAAGCTGTCATCAAAAATATACAAATCGGCCTTTTTCATCAGCGCCCGTACTATGGATAGACGCTGTTTCTGACCGCCGGAAAAGTTCGTGCCTCCCTGCGATACCCGGGAATTTAACCCTTCCGGTAACTCCTCTACGAACTGGGCCTGTGCAATAGCCAGCGCATGTTTCATTTCCTGTTCTGAGGCTTGGGTGTTTCCGTGGCGTAGATTGTCGGCGATCGTTCCGGAGAACAGCCATGCTTTCTGCGGCACATAGGCGATGCGGTCCCGAAGCCGGGCCTGTGGCAGTGTGCGGATATCAGCGCCACCTAGCAAAACAACACCGGAAGTCACGTCGTGAAACCTTAAAATCAGTTTGGCGATAGTGGATTTTCCGCTTCCGGTACTTCCGATGATAGCAGTAGTCTGTCCGCGCTTACAGGTGAAATTTAAGTTGGACAGGGTTTCTTCATCCGCGTCGGAAAAGCGGAATCCCGCGTTTACAAAGCGTGCGACCTCCTCGTTGTCAGCTTGTATGGAGGAAACTGTGTTTCCATCTTTGATTTCGGGCTGGTGGGACAGTACAGCAGAAATACGACGCACGCAGATCATTGCCCTTGGGATCATGATAAAGACCATCTGTGCCATGATAATGTAAAACAGGATCATCACCGCATATTGGGTCAGTGCGGTAATATCACCGATCTCCATAGCGCCAGCGCCGATCCGGTTGCCGCCTACCCAAAGGATCAGTACGATACACAGATTGATCGCAAGCAGCGCGGCACTTTCCAGCCCGGCAAACAGCCGGTTTGCCTTGATGGCCGATTCCGCGTAATCTTCAAAGGACTTTTTCATCCGTTTCTCTTCATATTTTTCTTTATGGAAAGCACGGATCACCCGTACCCCTGTGGCATTTTCTCGCAGAACAACATTCATCCGGTCCAAAAATGCTTGCAACTTGTCAAAGATGACAGAGGCCTTCCTGGTAACAAACACTGCCAGTAAAATCACAAACAGGGTAGCGCCGATCAATAGAAACCCCATTGCCGTATCAATGGAAAAAGCCATGATGATCCCCATGATACAGACTGCTGGAACAGGCAGTACCATTTGAATGAACCACACGACTCCTTGCTGGACGATGTTGACGTCGTTCAGGGTTCGGGTGATCATGGAACCTGTTCCGAATTGTTCAAAATCATAAGCAGAAAAGGAAAGAGAAGCGTCGTAAAGCGCATTGCGCATATCCCGTCCGATCCGCGCGGAAAGGTCGGCGCTGAGATAGCTTCCCAGCAAAGCGCCCATGCTCGTGATCAGGGTGATAGCCAGCATAAGAATACCCTTGCGGATGAGGTACTGCATATCGCCGTTATTGACCCCTACATTGATCATATCAGCTGTGATAGTAGGGATCAGCAGCCCTCCTGCAACATCCAGTACCATAACAAGTAAGGTGAAAATACATAAACGCTGATACGGTTTAAGAAACCGTAAGATCGTTTTCATTGTGGAATATCCTCCTAAATAAAAAATTGATTCATGCTAAAAAATTTTGTGCTTTTGCTTTAAATCCAGCTACATATTTTTTAAAGATGCGCAGGCATTGTTGTCGTTCCTCAAGCTCCAGATCGCAAAAAGCATCGTTTTCCATTTGGATTACGGGGAGGATGTGCCTGCGTGCAAACTCCTTTCCAAGCTCGGTCAGGTAAATGTGTTTGTCCCGGCCCCGGCCCTGCTGCAAATAAAGATAGCCCTCCCGTTCCAGCTTGCGAATGGAGGAGTTGATCGTCTGCTTATTTGCAAACGCTTCATAACAAATATCCCTTTGCAGGCAGCCGTCGCCCCGCTCACAGATGATGTAAAAAACCGTAAAGGCACTGTCTGAAATCCCTATTTTTAAGGCAATATCATGATACAGATCGTTTAATTCCTTATCAATCCGGTTAAATTCCCGGACCATGTCTTCTGCTTTTTCCGGCATAAAAGGACCTCCTTAAGTATGAATTCGGACTTATTTCAGACAATAGTATAGTATGATTTCATACTAATGTCAAGTATGAAATCATACTTCATAAAAACTTAACACTTCTCCTCATTTCAGTAAAGGAGGGGAAAGCTGTATTTTAAATGAACACTTTTTTCAGGCACGGCAATATCTCAGTGCTGAAATGACCCGTAGGTTTTTGACAAAGCCGTTATGTATTGCTGCGGGGAAGAGCCATACTTCTTTTTAAAGCATTTGCAGAAATATGAGGGATCGGTGTATCCCACCGAAGAAGCAGCTTGGGAAATGCTTGTATTGCCTGCGTCAAGGGCAGATTTTGCCTGTTCAAGACGAAGCTCGGTAATATAGTTATTGATCGTTGTGCCGACATGTTTTTTAAACATAGTACAAAGATAACCGTAATTCAGACTGAAATGGCTAGCAAGCAGGGCAACGCTTAGGTTGCTTTCCCGGTAGTGTTCATGGATATATTCTAGGATCTGGCTAATATAGCCGTTATGAGTTTCTGCGGTACAGAACATTTGGCATAGCTTTTCTCCCGTTTCCTTCAGGCTGTCCAAAAGCTCCTTTACAGGGCGGATCTGACCAAGCTGTTCATGGAATTTTGTAAAGGAACCAGCCTCTTGCTCCAGATGATGCTTCCGAATCAAAGCAGTCATACTATGATAAACTGGGATGTACAGCATTAGAAAATCATAGTATCCAAGCTGAAGACGGGCGCACTCTTTTTCTAGCTCTTCAAAAAGGTGGGTGGTTTTCTGGGCGTCGCCGGAGGTGACAGCAAGCGTCAGCTGTGGACAAAATTTGGAAGCGATTTCTTGGGAGCCCTTTGCTTCCAGAGTATCGTGATACAAGGTGATTTTTTCATTTCCCAGATAGTTGGCAGAGATCATTGCCTGATAATAGGAATGGTGAAATTCGGATAAGTTCTTGTAGGCTGCCCCTATCCCAATTTTGCAGTTGATATGCCGGATGACAGATGCGATATGCTCTGTCAGAGCGTGGAAAGCCTCTTCTGTGCTGTAATTGAGCAGGTAACACAGTTTGTCCGGATAATAGGAAAATTTTTCTATGATCAGGTCCTCAATATTGGTATGGATGCATTTTTCGGCAATATTATCCTGAATGAAAGCTTGGTCGCGTTGAGGATAACACAGGATGATGCAGCGGTAAACGGGGAAATGCCAGTGGTTGGTTATAGATTGGCAGCGTGACACCTCTGTTTCGTTCCAGCAAAGGAACAGATTTTGAAATAGAATATTTCTTTGCATCCTGTTCATTTTTTGTTGAACAGAGTTCTGTGCCTCGATCGCCTGAAGCGTGCGCTGGATCGCCTCGACCAATTCTTCCGGGTCAACGGGTTTTAAAATATAATCATCAACGCCGATCCCGACCGCCTGCTTAGCATAGGCAAACTCTGCATAGCCGGTCAGCAGGATAAAATGACAGGAAGCGCCCGTTTGGACATACTGCTGGATCATTTCCAACCCGCCTAGTACCGGCATGTTGATGTCTACGATCGCAAAATCCGGAGAGGCTTGGGAGATTAGTGAAAGCCCGGCCTCCCCATTGTTAGCTTCCCCAACACATTCAATATCCAGTTCTGTCTCCGACAGGATGACCTTTAACGATTGTCTGAAATAATATTCATCATCAATGATTACAAAACGTGCCATATAGACTTTCTCCTCACTTTTGAACTGTGGTGGTATGACGGATAAGGTAGAGTTTATCCGGTTCATAGTGAATGGCGCTAACACACCGTATCTGTGGCGTTCCGTCCAGTCCCACAGTAGCAAAATTTAATACACCTACATATTCCAGTTTTTTCAAACAAGTTTGTGCGTCCATATCATCACCTCATTCGACAATCAAACTGCGGTTTTCTTTTCTCGGCTTGTCCTGTGGGTATTCTCCCTCACAATAACCCAGCAAAACGAAACAACGGGCAATATAGTTGTCTGGAATTTCCCATTCTTTCAAGAGTTCTGCACCGATTTCATTCTCAAAGGTTTCCTCTCCTCGTGCCACAATACAGGATGCAAGCCCGCACTCCGCGGCAGCCAGTACCATATTTTCCGCACAACAAAAAGTGTCGGGAATACTATATAAAAAATTCTTTGGAGCGAAAACCGCACAGACAGTAGGCGCGCCATAGAAACCGCTTTTTATCGTAGGGTCGTCGATCAAGCTGGGCTGTTCCTTTGATACATAAGAGCCTGCTAATTTGCTCCTATCAAATTTTGTAGCATTGCATTTTCCGATTGTTTCACACAATTCTTTGTTGTGAATGGCAACAATGATTGTCCGTTGACCGCCGCCGGCGTTAGGAGCATAAAGTCCCGCTTCTATAATTTTTTCTAAATCCTCTCGTTCGATCTGCTTGTTCTGATATTTTCGGATAGAACGGCGAACCTTTACCAAATTAAAAAATTCCATATCTACACCTCTTTCCAGCATTGGGGATCTGCCGCATAAAAGTTACCATCTTTTCCACTGGCAACCGCAGGACACCCCCGGCAATAAGGTAACAACTCACATTTTGAACACTTTTCAAATTTACTGTAATCGCGGTACTGCTCCATTTGACAAATCCACACATCAGCGATCCGGTCTGTAAACACATTGCCAACCTTGCTGTTCTGGACGCGGCGACAGGCATAAATATCGCCGGTAGGCAAAATTGTCATGTGACAGTTTCCACAGTTGCAGCCCCCGTAAATCATACCGTCCTGTCTGTCCTCTGGGATTTTGAAAATGCCCTTTTCATATTCATAGAGCGTCCAAAGGTGGTCTTTCTTGTTGAAGTAGGTAGTACAGCCTGCGGATTCATACTGCTGAAATTTTTGATAACAGGTATCCAGTAGTTCCCGATACTCCTGTGGAGTCATTCCGGCATCCTTTTCCTCACTGGTGGGGCAATAACGTGCAAAAGCGAATACATCAACGTCTGCCTCTACAACAGTATCAATAATATCTGGAATTTCTTTACTATTTGTGCCGGATACCGTTGTCATAATGACTGAACGGATCCCAGCATTTTTAATACAACTGATTTTTTCAAGGGTACAGTCGAAAGAACCGGGTTTCCGGAACCAGTCATGGGTTTCTCTCATTCCATCAAGAGAGAGCTGACATTTCTGGCAGCCGTACTCTTTCAGCTTTCTGCAAATTTCATTTGTTAAATGAAATGGATTTCCCAAAATAGTAAACGGAATATCATATTCTTTTAACAGGGCAAGCAGCATCCAAAAATCCGGGTGTAAAATGGGGTCGCCGCCTGTAATATAAAAATAGGGCAGACGGTCATACACCTTGCAGAAATCAAGACAGTTATAAAAGGTTTCCTGTACTTGATCCCAACTCATGGCGTCTAGCTTTTTGCAGTTATCTTCCGAAAAAATGTAACAATGTTTGCAGCGTTGGTCGCACTCGTCTGTAATGTGCCACTGAAATGCAAAATATTCTTTCATATCGTTTTCCTCACTTTGGAATCATTAAAATATCTATATAGACCGGTGAACCCGGATCATTTTGAAATGGTTCCCGGTAAACAGATTTGCTTACCGGGAACGGTTGATATATGTTGCTTATTTGTCGCCAGCACCGCAGGCAGAGCCGCAAGCGGCAGGCTTTTCTTCCGGCTTGTCGCCAGCACCGCAGGCAGAACCACAAGCAGAGGCCACGACCTCCTCATTTTTCTTTGCCCAACCAAACAGATTAGAAAGTGCCATAATGATTACCTCCATTTTTATTTTGGGAACATTTTCTGTTCCTTGACTGTATTATATCGCAGAGCAATCGGAGAAAAAAGTACGCACCTTTTTATTACATAGTCACTTTTTTGTAACCCATGCTTGCAGGAAAACCTCCTTTGTATTATAATTTGAATGTAACATTCATTTTTAAACTATTGGAAAGGGGTACGCCTATGTTGACAAAAGAAGAAATGCCCGCTTGTCCTGTTGCAACTACCGTTCAACTGATCGGAAGCAAATGGAAATTGCTGATTATACGAAATCTGTTACAGCGGCCATGGCGTTTTAATGAATTACGCAGAGATTTAGAGGGAATCAGTCAAAAAGTGCTGACTGACAGCCTTCGTTCTATGGAAGAAGATGGAATTATTACTCGCACAGTCTATCCAGAAGTACCGCCCCGCGTTGAATATGCGTTAAGCGATTTGGGAGAATCTATGCGCCCTATTATGAACGCTATGGAAGAATGGGGAAAGAACTATTTGCTGTTGCACTAATGCCTTTTTCGCTTCCATGTCGCCATAATGGGGTTTGTCCGCGTAACGCTGTAAGATCATCTTCTGATGTTGCATGCTTCCGGTTTCTCCGGTCTGCATGTCCTCCTGAATTAAACGGCAGTTTGAATTTGTTGTTATTTTAGTGAATATAAACTAATTGCAAATGTATATCGTAGTTATCAGAATAACAACAGATCATTCTGGTTTGGATAACGGATAGATATACCAAAGCCTACCGAATATTTTTCGGTAGGCTTTGATTGGAAATTATTTTTTGACAATATTTTTGCTGCCTACATAAGTTAAAATAAAATAGGCTCCGTATATTACAATGATAAAAGCTGCTGTTGCAATAATACTTGAAAGAACGTTAATATTTCCAAATTCATTTAGCATAGTATAAACCACTTTTAACCCAACAAGTGAATGAACGATAGCTAAAGCAAGAGGTATTAGAAAATAACAGAGGATTTGAGTAAATAAGGCTTTGTTCATCATTTTTTTTTCTGTACCTAATTTTCTCAACAGCTGATAGCGCTCCTTATTGTCTGCCGCTTCCGAAAGCTGCTGTATTGCTAAAATAGCGGCACAGGTAATCATAAAAACAAAGCTGAGATAAAGCGATAAAAAGGAAGCTAATGCTTTATCCGAGACAGAACTTGCGTAAATATCCTGTTTGCTGTCATAGCGGACAACGACCTGTTTTTCGTCCTGATTATTGATAAATTCATATATTTTCTTTTGCAAAGCAGAAGCTGCTGCTTCGTCCTTGCAGTTGATATTCAGGACCCGTCTTTGTATCTGCAGAGCAGATGTCCAATCGTCGTTCACGACAAAAACGATTCCTCCAAAATATCGGTTCCCAAAAGTGAAACGCTCCGCTTCCATTTTGGCATTCATTGTGTTTGTTCCAATCGTTATGGCTATCTTTTTATCAACAAACTGATCGGCAATTACAGACAAATCGCTGTCCTCATAAGCAATCAAATATTCGTTATCCGGCAAACTGCAAGGAGTTGCCCCGTTTATCTGCCGAAGCTGATTATAGTCGGACAATTTCATAAAATACAATGAAGAGCCGCTAATGTCTGAATCCAGAACGGATAGATCCAAATTATAGTCCCCATATTCACCGCCAGATCCCTCCATATTGAAGAAAGTATATTCCGCATGGTTCTTGATTTCACCGCTGTTTTGAAGTTCTTCCGGTAAATTGTTGAATATCTCCGGTATCCCTTCTTCTGTATCCGATTCCGGATGATAAGGTACTCCCTCTAAACTAAAATCATATGCCGCTTGCTGCTGCAATTTTGCAGACAAGATGTTTTGTGCGCTGTATCCGGCTGAAAAAACAACAATAACAAGGAACAGGACAAGACAAACCATTGAAACGGAAATAAAGTTCGTATTCATCTTACTGCTTAGCTGCCGGACAACAAATATATTGAGGTTCTTGTAGTAGAGCTTTTTTCGGCTTTGCAGTAATTTGATGAAAAATCCGGCAAGAGCAAAGAAGAACAGGAATGTCCCGATTGCGCCTAAAATAATCGCTCCTTTGAGATATTTGCTATTTTCAGTCGGTCCGAAGTCAAATTTGAAAATCAGACAATACGCAATAATAAGCAGTATAACAGAAACAAGAAAAAGCCCGGCTGATAGCATAGTATTTTTTATTTTGAGCGTTTCATTTTTTCTGCCGCCATACAGCAAGTCAATCAGTTTTACCTTGTTAATCACAATAACGTTGAATAGGGCAACAACGAAAAATATGACGACAAAATACAGAACGCTTTTCAGCGCCGCGTCAAGAGAAAAAATAAATTTGTATTCGGTCAAATCGACCTCAAAAATGTTGGCGGTAAAAATTGACATGAACTGTGAGCCAAACACCCCCAAAATAAGTCCAACAGCTAATGCGAAAATTGCCATCAAAGAGGTTTCAAGAAGAAATATAATAGATATACTTTTCCGCGTCATACCAAGCGTCATGTAAACGCCTAGCTCTTTTTTTCGCCGTTTTATAAAAAAGTTATTCGCATACACAATCAGAAAACCTAATATGACAGCAATAAACGCTGAAATATAGGACAACAGCTCGGTCATAGAACTGATTGCCAACACGGTGCTTTCTGACAGTTTCATAAGCTCCTGTTGAGCGTAAATAGAATTGAACATATAGAATATACTGACGCCTAAAACCAGAGTGAGGAAATAAACAGCATAGTCACGCACACTTTTCCCTAGGTTTTTGAAAGCGAGTTTAGTCAGCATTCAGGTCACCTCCAAGCAACGCGATTACTTCCACAATGCGGTCAAAAAAGTTTCTGCGGCTTTCGGAACCACGAATAATTTCATTGAACAGCTTTCCATCCTTAATAAAAAGGATTCGTTTACAGTAGCTTGCAGTAAATGCGTCATGGGTAACAAGCATGATAGTAGCATTAATGGTTTCATTCAGCTTTCTAAAACTCTCCAGCAGCATTCGGGCTGATTTGGAATCCAGAGCACCGGTCGGCTCATCCGCCAAAATCAGACTTGGATTTGTAACGATTGCACGAGCCGCTGCCACCCGCTGTTTTTGACCGCCGGAAATTTGGTACGGGTATTTCTTCAAAATATCCGCAATGTTCAATAGTTCGGCGATTTGCTGTACCCGTTTGTCGATTTGATCGACAGGGATTTTGGTAATCGTCAGTGCCAGTGCTATATTTTCAAACGCTGTGAGCGTATCCAACAGATTGAAATCCTGAAAAACAAATCCCAGTTTTTCCCGGCGGAACTGCGACAGCGCCGCTGTTTTCATAGAGGTAACATCTTTTCCGTTTACATAGATGTGTCCGGAAGTTGCGGTATCTATGGTGGACACGCAGTTGAGCAGCGTTGTTTTGCCGCTGCCGGACGCCCCCATGATACCGACATACTCTCCTTCAGCAATTTCAAAGCTAATGTTGTCAACAGCTTTTGTGATGTTTCCCTTGCCTCCGTAATATTTTTCAAGGTTTTCCACTCTCAAAATCGTATTCATTGCTATGTTCCTCCCAATGATATAATCGGACAGTTGATATCATCATTATATCAACGAAAAGCTGTTGCAACCATTGATGTGCCTTACAGGAAACGAACATTTTTGTCACATAAGAAAACAGACCACACAGCAGATGATCCGCAATGCGATCTGTCGTCTTTCTATTTATCTTCCCGAAATGATGTCAAGCTGTCTTTTGGAAAAACAATCGTCATAGTGGTGCCGATGCCTGCTTGGGAATCAGCATAAAGATTCAAATACATTTTATTACAAAGCTGCTTACAGAGATAAAGCCCAATACCGGTCGATTTTGTAAAGTTTCTTCCGTTTTGTCCGGTGAAGCCTTTATCGAAAACCCTATTAATATCACTGTCTGGGATACCGATTCCGTTGTCCTGAACATGGAGCAATACGCTGTCTTTGTTTTCCTCTGCCCAAAACAAAAGGGTAGGAGCATCACTTTTATACTTGATACTGTTGGAAATTAGCTGCCCTAAAATAAAGTCCAGCCATTTGGAGTCGCCGTAAACTGTTTTTTCCAAACCATCAAACTGTAATTGTATATTACAGACAATCAGTTGTTTCGCATATTTTTTTACAGCCGATTTTACGATTTGTTCCAGAGAAAGTTTCCGCACAAAATAGTCTTTTTCTACATTCAGGCTTCGGACATAATAAAGCGTCTGTTCTACATAGCGGTCAATCCGGACCAGTTCTTCCTGAATACTGTTTGTGACATCATTTTTGTTGTTTTCGCAAACTAAGTCAATGCAGGAAATCGGTATTTTAATTTCGTGAATCCAAGTTTCCACATAATCGTGATAGTCCTCGTTCAGATGACGGTAGGCGGCAACCTCATCATTCATTGCTTTTTTGGTTTGACTTAAAACATCATATAAGATTTCACCCTCTATGAAATCCGGCGGTTCCAAAACAGAAACAAGCAGATGCTTTTTATCCAGCTTTTCTAGCGAATCATACAGTTTCTTGTAATAACTTCTTTTTTTGAAATACTCCCATAAAAGCGGAACGAGCATTGCTAATAACCAACAGATACCAATAAATACAATACCGCTGATGTTAAAGTTCAAACCAAATAATAAGATCGAAACCGCAGCAATCATAACTGTCTGACAAGTGAGAAATAGCCATTTTTCTTTTAAGAATCCTCTGAAAGTCATAGGATGTAGCCCAGCCCTCGTTTTGTTGTAATCAATTCTGGCGCACCGATTTCTTTGATTCGTTTTCTCAGACGGTTTACGTTGACCGTGAGCGTATTATCATCTACAAATTCGTCGGATTGCCATAGTGCGTTCATTAAGTCGCTTCGTGAAACGATTCTTCCCGCATTGTTAATCAGGATCGTTAGAATTTTCATTTCATTTTTTGTTAGATCAGTTTCGTTTTCTTGATAAGAAATTTTGCTTTGTGAAGGATAAAGCGTAAGCCCTCTATATTCGACTTTTTCCGCAACGCTTTGACTGTTGCAGCGCTTCAAAACAGCCGAGATATGCGCAAGTAAAATCTGGGAATGATAGGGCTTGGTTATAAAATCATCTGCGCCGAGATTCATGCTCATCAATTCGTCCATATCGGTACTGCGGCTGGTAACAATAATGATCGGCACATCTGATTGCTTTCGAATTTCGCGACAGATATAATAACCGTCGAAAACAGGCAGGTTGACATCGAGCAGAATCAAATCCGGTTGCTTCTCAAGCGCAAGTGAAATGATATTTTCATAATCATCATCGAATGAACAGTCATATTTATATGCGGATAACAGCTTAACAAGCTCTGCTCTTAATTTTTTATCATCCTCGATAATATATATTTTCATAATGTTTTTCGATAGGAATATCTATTTTATGCTATCGTTCCCTTCTTATTTTGTTTAATATTTTATATTATATCAAAATCTTCTTATGGAATCAATTCCATCGTTGTTAAAACTATCATGATTCAAAAAAAGAGGAACTGCAAATGTGATATTCCTCTGGAAGTAGGGAACACCGCGTACTGCATATTCAGGTTTCAGCACATTCCCTGTTTATCCGCTGTCCGCAGAGTATGAAGCGGAACAAAAGGAACTGACAAAGTTTGTAAAGACAGCGCAAGCCGCCGTTTTTTGTAGTATCCGCTTCGTGCGATATGATAATAGGTCTTATCGACCAATTCCTCATCTTTGATGTATTGGCACCAATCCTTCCAGGGCAGGAAGCTGATCCGTTCTTCTTGGCCAAAACAACGGTACATTGCCTGTGCATCTCCCAGCAGAGTGATGGATTCATTCCCAACGGCGTGAAAGCTTTCTCCCAAGGCAGAACCGCGATGTGTGATTGCGTTCAGGAACACCTGTGCAACACCGTCGGCATGGACGTGGTGCAGCGTTTCCATTCCAAAATTGGAAAGGATCAATTCCTCCCCGCGGCGAATCTGGTCAAATACCCGATAATCTTGATTCCCTGTCCGCACCAGCTTGGGAACAAGGTAACTGCCAATATGTCCACAGCCGCCGATGACAATAATTTTCATTCTGTTTCCTCCTTATCTAATTTAATGATCATTTTAAGGGGTATTTCTTCCCCCTTTTTATCCGGTCCAAAATGGATCGCCTTGGTCACGGCTTTCAGAGCCTTCTGGGTAGTACCTGCATTTAGAGTCGATGCATTTGCGGTATTCCATAAGCTGTTTGATCTGCCGGTCGATCTCCTGCCTTTGTTTTTGAAATAGGTCATACCGTTTTTGTAGGGAGGCATCCCTTTCTTCCGCCCAGACAATGTAGTTTCGGATGTCATGGATCAGCATTCCGGTGTGCTTTAAACAGTTGATCACATGCAGGAAAGCAAGGTCTGATTCTTCAAAGACTCGCACGCCATTGGCAGTTCGCTTCACAAATGGAAGAAGCCTTTCCTCATCATAATAGCGTAGGGTAAAGGTCGAAATACCATCATTTTTGCCACTTGGCCAATCGTATATTCCATATCTGCCTCCGTTGTTTTTGAATTTAATTCCAGTATGACCCTTAGAGTTAACTATAAGTTAAGCATTTTATATTAAAAAAGTTTTTTCAGTATCCTCATTTAAAAAAGGCGATTCGATCAACAGATTGAAGTTTGCTTAAAGTAATCAAAAAAACCGGAAAGCGAAAGCGCTTTCCGGTTTTTTGTTATGGATGCTCTGCTTCAAAATCAATTTGAATGTCTCCGTTGTTAGTTTGGACAGACAATCTTTTTTCTCCGCCTTCTTTCAATTCGGGGAGATTATTTTCCCCTTTCTTGGCATGGCTGGACATCGCATAATCGTCATAACTGCCCACCACCGTGCCGGTAATATCGCCATTTTTTGCATCTAACTGTAACGAATCTTCTACAGCTAACCGTTCAAAGGAAAGGTCGCCGTTGTTGATGGAAACAGAGATGCTGCCTAAAACATTCAAGGAGGGGAGAGACAGGTCCTCATTAGTGGTAGACAGCATTAGGGAAGAGAGAAAGCTGTTCGGCATTTTAAAGGTGATGGTGCGGTGAACAGTCTCCGTTTTTCCGCCGATATAATCGGTTCATTCTTTTTGATTTTTTCTGTGATCACTAAATTACCGTCTGAAACAGAAATATCGTACCTTTCTTGCTCACTTTCATAATATTCAAACTCGATCTCCGGGTCTGATACCAGCTCGATTTCGATTTTTTTATCTCTCACGTCAACCTGTATGGACTGTACCTGCGAGGCATCTGCGTGGTAGGTTTTTGATTCAAATTGAGCAGTTTCTCCGGAGCATCCGGTGAAGAAAAAGAAACATAAAGCAATTGTAAAAATTTTTTTCATCATATGCTCCTGAAAATTTCAATCAATTTTTTGTGGCCAGACAAAACAGAAATCTGATTCCTTGCTGCATATCTGATACACTGGTTATAGTATAAACCTTTGTGTTACACAAAAGTCAAGGAGGGAGAAAACTATTATACCATTGGAGAAGTCGCTAAAATGGTTGAAATGACCCGTGAGCCCCTGCGTCACTATGACAGGATCAAGCTGGTTCAGCCATGAGTGGACCAGTTACCGGTATTATGCGAAAGATGAGATTATTCGTCTGCAGACCGTACAAGCTCTGCGCTATATGGATCTTTCGCTTGCACAGATTCAAAAAATCCTGATGCTGGATGATCTTGATGAAGTCGTCGAATATGTTGGAATACCCCACTTTAGAAAACCTTTGGAGTTATCTTAGCCATTTTTACGATCAGCTTGACGAAACAGAGCGGGATCAATTCATTTTTGAGGATCTGGCTGGGATTTATCAAAAAAACGGATGTTCCCAGTTGTTTGCAACCTGCCTCCAATATCCGGAACAGTCTGATTTGACAGTCTTGCCCGCTGGAATATATCTGTGTGTTGACTGTACCGGGCAGAATAAGGAGCAGGTTTTAAAAAGGGTGTTGGAAATTGCAAGGGAGGACTATGGAACAGAACCCCCTTTTGTAGTAGAATTGATTGTGATCTCTGGCATCCTGCATTGGAATTATCAGATCCAGGTTTTGGTGAAAGAGGACTAATGCTTTGTTATTGGAACAGGTGTTTTCTAGCTGGCTGAGATAGAACGGTATCAAAAATAAAAGCGCCTCCACTGTCAATAGAGGCGCTTTTTTATGAGCGATGTTATTTTACTTTATTGTTACCTGAAGGGCTGGCGGAAAATTCGGTAGGGGAAACGCCCTCTAGTTTTTTAAAGACACGGGAAAAGTAGCCCACATCATAAAAACCGGAAAGGTAAGCGATATGACTGATAGGATAACGAGGATGGGTGGCGTTCAGTAGCAGCTTTTTTGCCAGATTGATCTTCATTTGGTTCAGGTATTGGACCGGGGTAAGGCCGGTTTCCTTTTTAAAACACCGCCGCAGATAGTCGCCACAGTAATTCATTTGTTCCATCGCTTTCCCGATCTCAAAATCTGGATTGGTAAAATTTTGAGCGATCAGGTTTTCCAGCGATTCCACCCTTTCATCACTTTGGCCGGCGTTGTCCCATTCACTGATCAGCGCGCAGACCGCCTCGATTAAATTGCGGGATATGCGGTCGTTTTTATCCTGATGATAATGATGGTAAGCGATCTCCATAAGCTGCTGGATCTCCTTTTCCTGATTGTCTTCAAAATGATTTTGACGCAGGCCACTGAAATAATATGGATCGGAAAACAGAACAGATAGATCCACAAAACTACCGTTAGAAGCGATTTTATGGTGTACTGTTCCCGGTGGACAGAGCGTGATTGTTCCGGGGAAGAATTTGGTCGCTTCCCCTTCCAGATAATTATCTCCTTCGCCTTCGGTATTGATAATGATTTCCCAAAGATCATGCTTGTGCGGAGAAACTGCCGCGACCTGAGAATAAAAGATCTGCATTTGATGTATTTTCACAGTTAAGACCATCCTTTTAGGAGATCTTATCATAAAAAGTCGTTTTTGTCCAGATTTATTTCGTTTTTATGTTTTTCCTATCATGCCGTTTCCTGATATGATTAAAGAAAAAGCAGATGCTTCAGATAGATCTTAGGAGGAAACGAAATGAAACAAATCGTAATGACCGGTCCCAGAACCAGCAAGGTGATCGAAGTAGATATCCCAAAAATTGACGACGAACATATCTTAGTGAAAGTAACTTATACCGGGATGTGTCATTCTGAATGGTATCCTTGGTCCACCGCAAGACCGGGTGATATTTTTGGGCATGAAACGGTAGGCGTGGTTGCCGAGGTGGGACGAAACGTAACGGGTTTTTCCGTTGGGGACCGCGTTACCGGCTTGGGCGGCGGCGGGTATAAAGAATATATTGTTATGGAGCCGCACAAGGCTTGCCATGTGCCGGACAACCTAGACGACCTAGATGCGATCGCAGAGCCGCTTGCCTGCCTGCTCAGTGCCGGGCAGAAGATGTCCCCCGCCCTTTGCGGGGACCCGGTTGCCGTGATCGGGGCAGGGTATATGGGCTTGGGGATTATCTCCCTGTTTCGCGCCATGGGCTACGGGGACATTGTTGTGATCGACCCGCGGGAACAGGCGCGAGAAAACGCTTTAAAATTTGGCGCTACCACAGTTTATGCGCCGGAGGGGCTTCCGAAAGAGATGCTTTTGAATTGGGAAACGTGGGAAAAACCGGACTTGACCCGGGACGGCCACAAAGCGGATATTTTTAACTTAGGGTTCCATGACGTGATGGAATTTGCCGGTACGGAAAGCGCATTGCGCCTAGCCGGGGAAATGGTTTCTGCACATGGGAGGCTGGGGATCGGCGGATTCCACAATGACGGGGACCGTACGATCGACTATAAGCTTTGGAACATGAAAGCCATGCAGTCTATCAACTGCCATGAACGGCGGATCGAATATGAAGCAGGACTGTGCAAAAGGGCACTGGAGCTGATCTCCAAAGGGATTTGGAAGTTTCAAGGCGTGACCAACCATATCTATTCCATGGAGGAGTTCGACAAAGGAAATTACGATATGGAAAGCAAGGCGGGGAACTTTATCAAGGGTGCTGTCAGATGTAGCGATTAGTTAGCTGTTACCACCTTGAAACGGCAAGGCAGAATGGCCTTTTATTTTGCTTTGCCGGATCTCCTTAATATACTGTGTAGAAGCCGATGGGTGAGCACCATCGGCTTCTATGCTTCTGTTGACGGCTTTTTCAGGCATCCTGTAGTTTCCCGCAGCATTTCATCGCTGAGATGATAAGTAAGGGAGGAACCGCCGATATGCTGCGCTTTTTCGCTTTAGAAAAGGCAGTGCGGGACGGCTGCGGTTTACCATATGGAAAAAGAAGGGACAGATTTAGGCAAAAGCCTCCTTTTTTATTGCAGAGATCTTTCATTTATGATATACTGTATTCAATTATTGTTTTAGCAAAATAAAGGAAAAGAGAGGACAAACAAAGTATGACCACGTCACAAATTTGCATGTTGATCGCGATTGCGGTCTACTTGATTGGAATGCTGCTGATCGGCCTGTGGTGTTCCAAAAGGAATAATACGGTCGATGACTTTTATTTAGGGGGAAGGAAGCTGGGACCTTTAGTCACCGCGATGAGCGCAGAGGCTTCGGATATGAGCAGCTGGCTTTTAATGGGGTTGCCGGGGCTTGCTTATTTAAGCGGGATTGCTGACGCGGGCTGGACAGCGATCGGGCTGGCGGTCGGCACCTATGTCAACTGGCTGATCGTAGCAAAACGAATCCGCTGTTATTCCCATGTTGCGGGGAACGCGATCACGATCCCAGACTTTTTCTCAAACCGTTACCGCGATTCCAGCCGTCTTTTGATGTGCATTTCCGCGGCGCTTATTTTGATCTTTTTTATCCCATACACCGCTTCTGGATTTGCTGCGTGCGGAAAGCTGTTTGCCAGCCTGTTCGGAATTGATTATATGACGGCTATGATCGTCAGTGCGATCGTAATTGTAGGATATACCACAATGGGCGGTTTTTTGGCGGCCAGCACCACCGACTTTATTCAGAGCATTGTGATGACAGTGGCTTTGTTTATCGTGGTTGGATTTGGCGTGAGCGTTGCCGGTGGATTTGACGCTGTGGCAGAAAACGCGAAATCCCTGCCGGGTTACCTGAGCATGGTACAGACCCATGACCCGGAAACCGGAACGGCGGCTCCTTACGGTGCGATGAAGATCGCTTCTATGTTTGCGTGGGGGCTGGGATATTTCGGGATGCCGCATATTCTGCTTCGTTTCATGGCAATTGAAGATGAAAAGAAATTAAAGCTTTCCAGACGGATCGCATCCAGCTGGGTCGTGATTTCGCTGGCAGTTGCTGTAGGGATCGGTGTGATCGGTTTGGCGATGAGCAGCGTCGGCGCGGTGGATAAGCTGGCGGGTTCTGGTTCGGAAACGATCATCGTCCAGATTGCGAACCTGCTCAGCCAAAACGGCGTGCTGGCTGCCTTACTGGCAGGAGTTATCATTGCGGGGATTTTGGCATCTACCATGTCCACAGCAGATTCGCAGCTTTTGGCGGCCTCTTCCAGTATGTCCCAGAATATTTTGAAAGGCGTGTTTAAGATCAACATGTCCGGAAAAACTACCATGCTGATCGCAAGGCTCACGTTAGTGGCAATCGCAGTGATCGCGATCTTTATCGCTAAGGATCCGGACAGCTCTGTATTTGGGATCGTTTCCTTTGCCTGGGCAGGCTTTGGAGCTTCCTTTGGCCCGGTTGTGCTGTTCGCGTTGTTCTGGCGGCGTTCTAATCGTTGGGGCGCTTTGGCCGGGATGATCAGCGGGGGAGCCATGGTGTTTATCTGGAAGTATTTGATTGCGCCTATGGGTGGAATTTGGAATTTCTACGAATTGCTGCCGGCATTTCTTGTTGCATGTATTGCAATTGTGGTGGTCAGCCTGCTGACAGGCAAACCGTCTAAAGAAATTACCGATGAGTTTGACCAGGTAGCTGCGATGAAATAAAAGAAAAATCCGGAGGATTTATTCTCCGGATTTTTTCATTTCATCGCAAATTTCGTGGAAAAATACTTCCATCAAGCGATAAAATCATGTAGAATAGGAGAAAAAGGATTTTTCTTTAGACATAGCGCAGGGGAGGCGGAAGTACTAATGGCGTTTTTTTGGACGAAAGGAGTTATACTGGTATACTATTTGTGTTTGTTTATCATGCTGATTGTAAGCTGTTACCATTCTAAATGGAAGCGGTATCATGTACTGCTGAAGACGGGCACCAGTCTGGGTTTTCTGGCAATGGCGCTTTTGGCATGGGCAGAGCTTGGGTTTGTGTGGGAGACTGTATTGCCCGCTTTGATGCTGCCGGGTTTTTTATTCTGCTTTGCCGGAGATGTGGGGCTGGCGCTTTACGACCGGAAACCTGCCAATGGCAAGTTTTTAATCGGTTTGTCATTGTTTTTGCTGGGACATGTCCTTTTTTTGCTTTCTTTGTATCAATTTACCGCATTTTCTTGGACAGACCTGATCTTCCCGGTATTGATGACCGGGGCGGCGTTTGGGCTGACCAGGCTGAAACGAATGGATGTCCAGAAAATGGGCCCTTGTATTTTGGCATATGCCTTTTTTGTTTCCATGTTCTGTGGAAAAGGCGTTCAGACAGCGCTGCTTTTTTCCTCTCAGCAAGGGTTGTGGCTGGGAACGGGCGCGGTTTTATTTTTGCTGTCCGACCTGATTTTACTGTTTGTGTTTTTTTATCATCCATTCCGTCCAAGCGGGAAATTTTGGAACCTTTTGACCTATTATGGCGGAATGATGTGTTTGGCGCTGAGTTTATCATAAGGGGGAAACTTCGTTGAACCAGTTAGTTCAAAAACAACATGATTTTTTTATGACCAACTGCACAAAAGAGGAATCGTTCCGGCGAAAATCGCTGGAAAACCTGCTTCAGGCAATTGAGAAAAGAGAGCCCGAATTATATGAAGCGTTAAAGCAGGATTTGAATAAATCGGAATATGAGGGATATTTGACCGAAGTGCAGATCGTAAAGCAGGAGATCAAAACAGCACTGAAATCCCTGCACCGATGGTGTAAGCCGAAACGGGTAAAAACGCCCGTCACCCATTTTCCGGCTTCCAGCCGGGTATACCGGGAGCCATTTGGAGTAACACTGATCCTGTCGCCCTGGAACTACCCGTTTCAGCTTGCAATGGTACCTCTGGTAGGTGCGATCGCCGGGGGAAACTGCGCGGTATTGAAGTCCTCGAAAAGCAGTCCTGCGGTTTCCGGTGTCATTCGGCGCATGCTTGAAGATGCATTTCCGGAAGAATATATTTCCTGTGCGCCTGATGAGGCGAGTTATGACGAGATCCTTGCGCAGAAATACGATCTGATTTTTTTTACCGGCAGCGAACGGGTAGGGAAGATCGTAATGGAGGCGGCAAGCAAGCACTTAACGCCGGTCGTTTTAGAGCTGGGCGGCAAAAGTCCCTGTATTGTGGATAAGAGCGCTGCTATTGAACTAGCCGCCAAGCGGATCGCGTGGGGGAAATTTTTAAACGCAGGGCAGACCTGTGTGGCCCCTGATTATGTACTGGTAGACCAGTCAGTCAAAAAAGCGTTCGTGTCAGAATTGCAGTATCAAGTGAAAGAGCTTTACGGACATGCTCTGGAGAATCCTGATTATCCGAAGGTAGTCAATCGGCATCATTTTGACCGCTTGACCGGATATATCAAAGAACGGGACAATGTAATCGGCGGGGCAAGCGATGAAAAGACCAACCGGATCGAGCCGACTATTTTTTGCGACGCGTCTTGGGACGAGCCGGCGATGCAGGAGGAGATCTTTGGGCCGGTCCTGCCGGTGATCGCCTATGACGACCCACAGCAGATGATCGCGTCAATAAAGGCAAGGTCAAAGCCCTTGGCGCTTTACCTTTTTACCAAAGATCGTACTTTTGTGCAAAAAATAATGAAAGAGGTTTCTTTTGGCGGGGGATGCGTCAATGATGTGGTCATGCACCTTGCAAACCACCATCTGTCGTTCGGCGGTGTGGGAAACAGTGGAATGGGACAATACCACGGGGACTACAGTTTTGAAGCCTTTACCCATGTAAAGGGCGTTTTGTGGGCTAAAAGTTATTTGGATATGCCGTTTCGTTACCCGCCGTACCGGGAATCTATGTTCCGGTGGGTAAAACGGCTGACAAAATAAAGGGAGTTTTAAAGATGGATCTGGAAGTTAGAAAGATAGAAAAGGAACTGTCGGTGATAAACTGGTGGAAGATTTTTGTGGAGAAAAGTTATCCCAGCGATGCGATCGACAGGCTGATGACAGAATATTATGGCGCTGATTGGAAGAATTGTCTTCCGGAGCAGGAAGAGGCTGTGGAATAAATGGATGTAAATGGAATTTTAGAGCAGCTTTTGCAGCGCGCCAGAACAGACTGCCGCCTTCGTCAAGAGCTGCTTTCTACCAGGCACGCAGAGGAACCGATGACAGCCTTATGCGAAACAGCTTCAAGATATGGATTTCACCTTACACCGGGGGAGATGCTGGCTGCCGGAGAAGAATATTGCAGTAATCTGCATAAAAGCGTCAATGGTGGCGCGACCTATCCATTAGAGGGATGGGATGATTTATATGAATTATTTTTTGCCGCACTGGCGTTGATGGAATAAGGGAGCAGAGAAAATATGGAAGAAGAAAAACGCAGGCGCGTGACCTTTGAACAGGTGCGCCAGTCAGAGGAGATCAAGGTGTATATCCAGCAGGCGGACCAATCGCTGCGGGCGATCGGATATACCGAGCATTCTTTCGCGCATGTTATGAAATGCGCGGTAACAGCAAGCGGACTTCTGGAACAGCTGGGATATTCCGAGCGGGAGTGTGATCTGGTAAAGATCGCCGGGTACATGCATGACATCGGAAATGTGATCAACCGTACTGACCACGCCCAAAGCGGGGCAATGATGGCGTTCCGGATTTTAGACAAGATGGGGATGCCGGTAGAGGATATTGCCCAGGTCATTACAGCGATTGGGAACCACGATGAGGGGACGGCTTTTCCGGTAAACGCGGTGGCTGCGGCGCTGATTTTGGCGGACAAAACCGATGTGCGCCGCACCCGGGTACGGAACAGCGACCTTGCTACCTTTGATATTCACGACCGGGTAAACTTTGCAGTTGAGGAGTCGCAGACGATTTTAGACAAGGAAGCCAAAACCTTTTCTTTGCAGATCCAGATTGACACTTCGATCTGTGCAGTGATGGATTATTTTGAGATTTTCCTTAACCGGATGCTGCTGTGCCGGAAAGCAGCAAGTTTTTTTGGGCTTACTTTTAAGCTGGAAATCAATGGCTCTATTTTGTTATAGGATACAAATTTATTTAAAAAAATTATGAATTTTGTACGAAAAAAGAAAAAAATTCTCGTTCATGTTATATTCATGATTTTTTCATAAAATATGCAAAATTAGTGACTATAGTTTGATTAAGCCAAAAAGGACCGACAAAATACCCAAAGGCTGCAAAGGCAAATTTTACTGTGATTTTTATGGGAGGGTGGACCTATGGTTTGTTCTCCCGATGTTTTTTACAGTTTTTATGATTCAATCAGAAAGGAGATGGCGGTTCATGAAAGAACTATTCGATCAAATTATGTCGATCGATCACCGGGCGAACGAGCGCCTGAATGAAGCGGTCCGCCGGAAAGAAGAGGCTGTCCGGAAAGTGTTGGAGGAAAAGCAAAAGCTTTCCCAGCAAATGGAAGAATCAGCTCAGAATTACCTTTCTGATATGGAAGCCGCAGAGAAGTCTAACGCGCAGGAGCAGATGCAGTTATGCAAAGAACGTGCAGAGCAGGAAAAGGATCGGCTGGAGCAGGTGTATCGGGAAAAACGAGAAACATGGGTCGCACAGATCACCGATTCTGTGCTGGGCAGGCGCCCAAAAACCAATTCGTAAAGCGGGTGGAGCAACATGGCAAACAGCAATGCCTATAATGCAGTGCTGGCAAAAGCGCGGGCAATGTATGGAAAACATATTACGCCGGAACAGTATCAGGAGATGCTTCGCTGCCATTCTGTGCAGGAGGTCGCGGCATTTTTGAAAAACCAGACGCATTATGGCGAGATGCTTAGCAATGTGTCGGAGCACAATATTCACCGTGGACAACTGGAAAACCTGCTGCGAAAGGCTGCATTTGAACAGTGCGGTAAGTTATACCACTATCTTCCGCTGACAAGAAATGATTTGTTTCAGGTTGTGATCCGGCAGGAGGAGATCAGCGAACTGTTGCGCATGGTCCTCTTGATGAGGGCGGGAAATGCCAAAAGCTTTATATTGGAGCTGCCCGGATATTTGATCCAACGGGCCGAGATCGACTTGATGGCGGTAGCAAGGGCTACCAAGTTTGACGAATTGATCTACGCAGTGCGGGACAGCGAATACGCCGCGATTTTGAAGCGTTTTGCACCTAGCGACGAAAAAGGGCAGATCAATTATATTGGCTGTGAACATGCATTTTATGAGTATTTTTACCGAAAGACCTTTGCGATGATCAATAAAAATTACAAAGGTCAGGCGAAAACACAGCTCTTGGAGCTTGTTAAGGTAGACATTGAACTGAAAAACTTGGAACACGTTTTCCGCTGTAAGCGGTACCTAAATGCCTCGCCGGAGGATATCGTTCGCAGCCTGTACCCATATTATTACAAAATCCATGCCGAGCAGCTTCAGGAAATGGTGGAAGCAAAGGATGAACATACGCTGGATGATTTGTTTTCTAAAACAAAATACCACACGAAGTTTGAACAGACGCAGCTTCCGTTTATCGAGGACTATACGAAACGATATTATTATTCGCTTTGCAAGCGGTATCTGCACTTTTCTCCCTATGTTTCGGTCGTATTCTACGCGTATTTTCATCTGAATCAGGTAGAGTTGAATAATATTGTAAATGTGATCGAAGGGATCCGTTACGGATTGCCGGAGAATGAAATAAAAGAGTTACTTGTGATGTAACAGTTCACAAAAGGGCGGTGATGAAATGGCAATTGAAAAAATGAGCCTGGTGCACATAGTTGGTGCAATACAATCACTGGATACAACCTTGGTACGCTGCTGTAACAGCGGCGTGTTCCATGTTGAACTTCCGGGAAAAACAGCAGCTGGACGGGGCTTTGCTCCGATCAGGGAGGAAAACCCTTACGGGGATATCCTTCAAGCTGTTACAGACGTAATGAGCGAGCTCTCACTGGAGACGAAGTATTATGATTACACCAGCCTTTCTATGAAAAAGGAGGAAGTCCCTGTATATTTGGGACGGTTGAAAGAAGAGCTGCTGGGAATCAAACAGCACAAGACAGAATTAAAGGACCGGCTGACTGACCACAAGCAGGCATTAGCGCAGGTCAGGCACCTGGATGGGTTGAATATTCGCTTTACGGATCTTATTAACTCCCAGAACTCCACTACGCGTTTTGGAAAACTGCCGGTGGATAGTTACCTGAAGCTGGATTATTTTTCTAACAGGAGCTTTTTCTTTTTTGATTTTGACCACGATGAGGATTATTACTGGGGCTTTTATCTGGCGGCGAATACCGAGATCGAGGACATCGACCAGTTGTTTGCTTCCCTGTATTTTGAAACGATCGACATTTCTGAATATGCACATGAAACGCCTCAGCTTGCGATCGAAGCGTTACAGACGCAAATTCAGATTGAGGAAGAAGCGATCCGCCGTTGCGACGGGCAGGTGGATGCGATCCGGGAACGGGAAGCGAAAACGGTTGACGAGATCTATGCCAAAGCTAAGATGCTGCACGATACCTTTTCTTACCGCAGATACGCCACCTCTTCTGGGAATCGTTTTTATTTAGAGGGATTTGTTCCAACCAGAAAAGTGAAGGAATTCACAGCCTTGTTTGACGACTTGGATCATGTGCTGTGCGAGCAGGAGCAAGTCCGTCCGGAAATGAAAGTGGAGCCGCCGGTGCAGCTTCGTACCAACCGCTTTTTCAAGCCGTTCGAGATGTTTATTACCATGTATGGCCTGCCGGGATACTATGACTTCAACCCGACCAGCTTTGTGGGATTTATTTATGTGCTGCTGTTTGGCATGATGTTCGGCGACTTTGGACAGGGGATTTGTGTGATCCTGTTCGGGCTTTTGATTTGGAAGTGGAAAAAGATGGTGCTGGGGCAGGCGCTGATGCGCTGTGGGATTGCCAGCATGTTCTTTGGCTTGCTGTACGGGTCTTTCTTTGGAATAGAAGGATCGTTCAAGCCATTGTTTGAGGCGGTTGGGCTGGGAGATATTTTCCCGTTGGATGTGCTGGACTCCAATACCTCGACCATGCTTTTGATCATTTCCCTTGCGATCGGGGTAGTTATCGTTGTGGCGGCTATGCTTATCAACATCGTCACTGGGCTGCGGAAAAAGGACTATGGCAAGGCATTGTTTTCCAGTAACGGGATCGCGGGGCTTTTGTTTTACTGCGGGATTGTCGGCGCGGCGGCTTTGTTGGTGCTGTTCAAAGTCAATGTTTTCAACCCGGTGTTTATCCTATTGGTGATCGTACTGCCGTTGGTGCTGATCTTTTTCCATGAACCGTTGGGAGAAAAAGTGAAAAACCGCAGGCGCAAGAACGCTGAAAAAGAAAAATTCAGCGTGGTAGACGCGTCTTTTGAAATATTTGATGTCCTGCTGAGTTATTGCACGAACACCCTTTCTTTCCTGCGGGTGGGCGGCTTTGTGTTGAGCCATGCGGCACTGATGCTGGTAGTGATGACCTTTGCGCATATGGCGGGTTCGTTTGGAAGCCCGATCGTGATCGTGCTTGGAAACGCGTTCGTTATGGCGCTGGAGGGGCTGATCGTTGGGATCCAGGTATTGCGCCTTGTTTATTATGAAACCTTTAGCCGGTTCTATGAAAGTAAGGGGAAACCTTATCATCCGGTAAAAATCAATTATTCCAAAGAGGAAGAAAAATAGTTTTTGACAGGGGGAAACACATCCCCCTGACAGAATAAATACTTAAAAGAGGAGGCTTTTTTATGTTGTTATATCTGTTATTGCCTTTGGTTGCCATTGCGATGCTGATGGCTCCGCTGATTCCGGTGTATGCAGGAATTACGACTGGGAAAAAAGCAAAACATGCCATTTGGTTTAATTTATGTGCGTTTGGCGGGTTGATCCTGTTGATGCTGATCCTGCCGCTGGGCGGATTCGTTTCTGCTGCTGCGGCTGATGGCGTCGCCGGCGCGCTGTCCACCGGGGAAGGAATCAAATACCTGGGCGCGGCCTTGGCCACCGGGCTTTCCTGCATCGGTGCCGGCGTTGCAGTAGGAAATGCGGCCCCGGCTGCGATCGGTGCATGCAGCGAAGACCCGAAAGCATTTGGGAAAGCGATGATCTTCGTTGTTATGGGCGAAGGGATCGCGATTTATGGATTAGTTATCTCCTTTATGATCCTGTTCACCTGATAATGGGATGAAAGAACAGTCGGTCGTGGAAGAGCAGGAGGGGCATATGAAATTTTTCTGTATCAGCGATAATATCGACACGCAGATGGGGATGCGTTTGGCAGGCATTGAAGGCGTAGTGGTTCACGAAGCGGATGAAGTCCGTGAGGCGGTGGACAACGCGTTGAAGGATTCTGAGATCGGGATCATTTTGGTTTCAGAAAAGCTTGTAAAGCTGTGCTACCACGATATTTATGAGCTGAAACTCAATGTAAAGCAGCCGTTGATTGTGGAGATTCCAGACCGTCACGGCAACGCGAAAATCAGTGAAAACATTTCAAATTATGTGCGTGACGCGATCGGGATTGAGCTGTAATACAGCTTTGTAAAGGGGAATCAGAAAATGAGTTTTAATCAAGACAAGCTGTCTGCCTTTGCGCGTGCAGTCGACGAAGAGGCTGAACATAAAATTGAACAGTTGGAAAAGGAAGCGGATGAATACCGCGCCGCCCAACTGAAACAGGCCAAAGAAGAAGAATATAACCGGATGTTTGGCTATATGCAGGAACAGGTCCAGATGATCAAATCCAAGCACAAGCAGTCGGTGACAAAGTATGAGCTGGATCAAAAGCGCGGGCTGGTGCAGTTTCGCAACCAGTTGACAGACCGGGTGTTTGACGAAGTTAGAGAGCGCTTGGCCGCATTTTCCCAGACAGAGGCTTATGCTGAATATTTGGCGTCGCAGATCTCTGCCGCGGTCACCCAGTTCCCATACAAGCCAGTCTGTGTGCTTGTAAAAGAGGAAGACCTGCGTTTTTCTGAGACGTTACAGCGGATTCTTCCGGGCCAAGTGACGGTGGAGGCCGACCCGGAAAACCGTTTGGGCGGCTTTATACTGTTGAGCCGGGAACACGGAGTAATGGCTGATGAAACCTTTGCCGAGGTGCTGAAAGCGCAAAAAGAAAAATTTTACAGTACTTGTGGCCTGACGATTGAATATTAACGCTGGGTTTCTGGAACAGTAACCAACTGAATTGGGGTGAATGCATTGGCAAATACGATCTATTCGATCAATGGTCCTGTTGTTAAGATGAGGGGAACCAAGGACTTTTCCATGCTGGAGATGGTTTATGTCGGGCATCAGAAGATCATCGGCGAAATCATTTCCGTCAACGACGAGGAAACGACCATTCAGGTTTATGAAAGCACCACCGGGCTAAAGCCCGGGGAACCAGTATACTCTACCGGGTCGCCGTTATGCGCTACCTTAGGGCCTGGGATCTTATCCAACATCTTTGACGGGATCGAGCGCCCGCTGCGCAGCATGGCGGCGGGAGAGGGCGCCTTTATTGGAATTGGCTCTGATATTCCGGCGCTGGACCTTACAAATAAATATGATGTAACGATTACTGTAAAACCCGGGGACCGGCTTACGGGCGGCGATGTGTACGCCACATGTCCGGAAACCGCGCTGATCACTCACAAATGTATGCTTTCCCCGCTGTTGAGCGGTGAAGTGGTGCGGGTAGCGGAAAACGGGCCTTACACAGTGAACGATACGGTCGTGGTCATCCGTGACGGCCACGGTAAGGAGCATGAGCTGACCCTGTGCCAGAGATGGCCGATCCGGACCCCGCGGCCGGTAAAAAACCGTAAACCGATCAGCCGTCCGCTGATTACAGGGCAGCGCATCATCGACGCGATGTTCCCCATTGCAAAGGGCGGGACAGCGGCCATTCCGGGAGGATTCGGCACCGGGAAAACCATGACCCAGCATCAGCTGGCGAAATGGTGCGATGCGGATATTATCGTTTATATCGGCTGCGGAGAGCGCGGCAACGAAATGACCCAGGTTTTGGAGGAATTTTCCGAATTGGTGGATCCGCGTACCGGCAAGGCCTTGACCGACCGTACAACTTTGATTGCGAATACCTCCAACATGCCGGTGGCAGCCCGAGAGGCTTCTATTTACACAGGGATCACTCTGGCGGAATACTATCGGGATATGGGGTACCATGTTGCTATTATGGCGGATTCCACCTCCCGTTGGGCGGAGGCGCTGCGTGAGATTTCCGGCCGTTTGGAGGAAATGCCTGCGGAAGAAGGTTTCCCGGCTTACCTGCCGTCCCGGTTGTCCGCGTTTTATGAACGGGCCGGCTATATGGAAAACTTGAATGGGACGGAAGGCTCTGTCACCATTATAGGGGCGGTTTCCCCGCAGGGGGCGGACTTTTCGGAGCCGGTTACCCAGAACACCAAGCGGTTTGTCCGCTGTTTCTGGGCGCTGGATAAAACGCTTGCCTACGCGCGGCATTATCCGGCGATCAACTGGATGACCAGCTACAGCGAATATGACGATGATTTTATCGACTTTTATAAACAGGAGATCGGGCCGGACTTTATGCCGATGAAGCAGCGGATCACCGCACTGCTGGCAGAAGAGGCCAACCTGATGGAAATTGTAAAGCTGATCGGCGCAGATGTCCTGCCAGACGACCAAAAGCTTGTGATTGAGATCGCAAAGGTGATCCGCGTCGGCTTTTTGCAGCAGAACGCGTTCCATAAGGACGACACTTATGTACCGCTTGTCAAGCAGCATCATATGATGAAGGTGATTTTGTATCTTTATGACAAGGCTTCGGAGCTGGTAAGCAGGAGCATCCCGCTTTCTAACATTGTTTCCACAGGGATTTTCGACAAACTAAACCGTATGAAGTATGACATCCCGAATCAGGAACTGGAAAAATTCGACGAATACTACCGGGAAATTGATTCGGTGATCCAACAAAGCGATCGTTAAGGGGGCAGAGAAAAATGGCGATTTCCTTGCAATATAAAGGACTGAATGAAATCAACGGTTCTCTGGTCGTGCTGGACAATATTCCAGACGCTTCCTTTGACGAACTGGTAGAATTAAAGCTGGACAACGGCGCCACCCGCTTGGGGCGCGTTGTGGAAATCGAGGGGGAACGGGTAGTTGTCCAGATTTTTGAAGGGACCAATGAGCTTTCCCTAAACAACACGACTGCCCGTTTTACCGGAAAACCGATGGAATTGCCTTTGTCCAAGGAATTACTGGGCCGGATTTTTAACGGTGCCGGCAAACCGATCGACGGGCTGGGCGACATTTATCCGGACAGCTTTGCGGATATTAACGGTAAACCGATCAACCCAGTGTCACGAGTGTATCCGAGAAACTACATCCGGACGGGAATCTCTTCCATTGACGCGCTGATGACTCTGATCCGGGGGCAGAAGCTGCCGATCTTTTCCGATTCCGGTTTAAGCCACAACAAGCTGGCCGCCCAGCTGGTACGGCAGGCAAAAATTGCCGATGAGGCCGGGCAGGGATTTGGAATTGTATTTGCGGCAATGGGGGTCACCAATGACGTGGCGGATTACTTTAAGGCGCGTTTTGAGGAAAGTGGAGTACTGGAACGGGTCGTAATGTTTATGAACCTTTCTAATGACCCGATCATTGAGCGTATCCTGACGCCCCGCTGCGCGCTGACTGCTGCGGAGTATTTGGCGTTCCGGCACGATATGCATATTTTGGTGATCCTGACTGACATGACCTCTTACGCGGAAGCGGTGCGTGAGTTCTCCTCCTCCAAAGGGGAGATCCCGGGCAGAAAGGGGTATCCGGGGTACCTGTATTCCGATCTGGCCTCTTTGTACGAACGCGCGGGAGTCATTCAGGGAGCAAAGGGCTCGGTGACCCAGATCCCGATTTTGACCATGCCCAACGGCGACATCACCCATCCTATTCCCGATTTAACCGGGTACATTACCGAGGGGCAGATCGTTTTGGATAAAGCGCTTGCCCAGGCAGGTGTGTATCCGCCGGTTTCTGTACTGCCGTCGTTGTCCCGTCTGATGAAGGATGGCATTGGGGAAGGGTACACCCGGGCCGACCATCAATCGGTAGCGAACCAGTTGTTTGCCTGCTATGCAAAGGTGAGCGATGCCCGGGCGCTGGCTTCTGTTATTGGGGAGGAGGAACTTTCTCCAACAGATAAATCCTATCTGGAATTCGGGCGGCAGTTTGAACAGCACTTTATCAACCAAGGCGAAAACGAAGACCGTACCATTGACCAAACCTTGGATTTGGGATGGGATCTGCTTTGCTTGCTGCCGAAAGAAGAACTTGACCGGATCGATACGGAGCTTTTGTTCCAGTTCTATGATTCCAGCCGTTCTGAACGGTTCCGCAAACGGAAAAGATATTAAACCTTAGCAAGGAGGGCTTTGCATGGCAATGCCGGTATTCCCCACCAAGGGGAACCTGATCAATACCAAAAAGTCTTTGAGCTTGGCAAAGCTCGGCTATGACTTGATGGACCGGAAACGAAATATTTTGATCCGCGAGATGGTTTCCCTGGTGGATCAGGCAAAATCGATCCGCGGGGAGATCGAGGATACTTATGCCAAAGCTTACCGCGCTTTGCAGGCAGCCAATATCACTATGGGCGTAATTGATAACATCGCGGGCGGCATTGACGTGGAACATGGCGTGCATATCACCTACCGCAGTGTCATGGGGGTGGAAATCCCAAAAGTCACTTTGGAATCCACACTGCCTTCCAGAGCCTACGGCTTTATGGATACAAACTCCCAGTTTGACTTGGCGTACGCCAGCTTCCAGCGGGCAAAGGAACTAACGATCGTTTTGGCCGAGGTGGAAAACAGCGTATGCCGCCTTGCGAATGAGATCAAAAAGACACAGCGCCGTGCCAACGCGCTGCACAATATCATTATTCCGCAGTTTGAATCGACTATTAAAATGATCACGGATTCTTTGGAGGAAAAAGAACGCGAGGAGTTCAGCCGCTTAAAAGTGATCAAACGGCAAAAGGCAGGAAGATAAATGATGCAGGAAAGACAGGGGAAAAACCTGTCTTTTTTTGTTATATTGCGGGAATTTGAAAAGAAACTGTGAATAATGGCGAATTTTCTTGAATTTTTAGGATAAAAAGGTTAATATTAACATAGAATATATTATCTATGAATATCTAAAAATAAAGATTGCGGGAAGGGGAATGGCAGATGAGTTTAGCAAGAAAATACCAGTATGAAGAGATTGGGGAAATTAGGGAAGAACCGGTTACATTTCAAATGATGCTTTTAGAGCCGGAAGATTTGGTAGATGCAGTGAATATTGCTGAGCATCTGCGTAAGGGACGCTGTGTATTGATGAACACAGAAACAGTCAGCCCGGAGCTGGAACAGCGATTGCTTGATTTTTTGCGGGGCTTCGCTTATACCACGGGTAGTTCTATTGTCAGGGCTTCTTCAGAGATTATTTTTTTGGCGCCGTATGAAACCGGCTTAACTTATGAAGCTGAAAATAGTTTACGGGAAGGTTAAAACCAGTGACAATGTAATGAGAAAAAAATGACGTTTGTATTACAGTTTCCGAAAGAAGAATGACAATCCCGTTTTTTCATTGTAGTACCCATTTTCCTTTGGTATAATCAGAAGCATAAAAGAGAAACTTGTCGGAAAATGAGAGATGAAGATGATGAAAGTATTTGATTATCAAACGGACCGTGACCGGTTTTTGAGATACAACAGACGCCGGGAGATTATGGCTGTTGTGTGCGGTGTTATTTTAGCGGTGCTTTGTTTTGGGGTTTTGGTATTTGCATGGAAGTCTGGAATACATTTGGGAAAGACCCGTACCATCCAGCCCTTGAATGCGAAACCGGCAGTGCAGATCGCCAACTTCCGTTTTCAGGAGGAAAAAGTTCCTGAGGGGTATGGAATCGAATCGGTGATTAAATTTGAGAAAAATTATGTGCTTGGTATCCGATACCCGACTATGGAAGATGGGGATATGAAGACCCTGTTAAAGGAGGACACCGATCTTCTGGTATCTTCCATTCAGAAGGCTTTTCAGCAGGAGGACCGTGTAAAAACAACTGTTACGCTGGATTTTAATATTGTTCCCTGCGGCAGTCAATATATGACGGTGGTCTATCATATCATTCAAGAGTTTGAAGACGGCGCTCCGGCACAGGAACAGATCAGCACCTGTTTATATGATCTAAAGGCGAAAAAAAGTATTGATATCCAGGAAGTGTTTAAGGATTCTTATCCTAAATTTATGTCCCGGTTTGTCAGGGATTACTTTTCCAAACAAGAAGATTTGAAAGCTTTGACGGAAAATGAAGAATTTCAAGCTGCTTCAGACGCCGTTTGGAATGCTTACCAGAGAATCAGCTATGGGGAGGACAGTGTTACCGTATACTTTGACGCAGGCCAGTTGTTTGATGTTTCAAAAGGTGTTTTGCAGGTGTCAGTTCCCTATGAGGATTTGATCGGGTATATGAATTTGAATATTGCCGATTATCACAAGCCTTTTGTACCTGACCGGGAGATAGATAAAAAAAGGCCGATGGTTGCACTGACCTTTGATGACGGGCCTTATTCTCCGGTGGGGAACCGGATTTTAGACGCATTGGAAAAAGCCGACGGACGAGCCACCTTTTTCTATGTAGGGAACCGTATCAATGGGCAGACAGCCAAAGTGATTCAGCGCGCCTATGAAATGGGGTGCGAAATCTCCAGCCACACCTATGACCATCCAAATCTGACGAAACTGACGCCGGATCAGATTTCTGCCCAGTTGGATAGGACCGATGAAAGGCTGAAAAAATTTATTGGCGTGGGAGCTACCACAGTGCGTCCGCCGTTTGGCGCGGTGAACGACACAGTCAAACGATCGGTGGACAAGCCGATGGTAACTTGGTCTATTGATACACTGGACTGGAAAACCAAGAATAAGGACAGCATTGTCAAGGAGATCACCGATAAGGTAAAGGATGGAGATATTATCCTGATGCATGAACTTTATCCTACTACGGCTGAAGCATGTGAAGAAGTGATCCCACTGCTGCATGAACAGGGCTACCAGTTGGTGACGGTGCAGGAATTGATGTCTGCACGTGGGATTGAAATGAAGGATGGTTCTGTATATTACAGGGCTTCTAAAAAATGATAAAAAAGCTGTTTTGGCCGTCCGAGGCGATTGTGTTTCGGGCGGCCTTGTGTTATACTTAAAAAAAGTGTTCTTCGGAACTAATTCTCATTATTTTTTCAGGTGCGGGGGCCTTGAGCGGTCCGGTTTTTAGGAGTATCAGCAATATTTTGCAAAACTCGCCTTTGTTTCATAGCGGCATCCGGCTGCTCACCAATGATACCGCTTTAAGCGATCTATTGGGGAGGGCATGTCTCCTCTTTCATGGCGCCATGCTGTTGTTTACGGTACATGCGGGAAGCTTGATCGGGAGAAAAAGAGATAAAAGATTACGATAGGGAGGAAATGGTATGAAAGCGTTGTTTATTGGAGGAACCGGTACGATCAGTACTGAGGTGACAAAACTGTTTGTAAAACAGGGAGGAGAGCTTTGTGTCTTGAACCGGGGGACCCATAACGGGGATTTGCCTCAAGGAGTTCAGGTACTTATTGGTGACATCCATGATGAGGGAAGCATCCAAACGCTGTTGCAGGGACAGACGTTTGATGTGGTCGTTGATTTTATCGCTTTTACAGAGGAAGAGGTAGAGCGCGATTACCGGTTGTTTGCCGGAAAAACGAAACAGTATATTTTCATTAGCTCCGCATCGGCGTATCAAAAACCATGCCTGGGCACCCCTATTACAGAGAGTACCCCGTTATGCAATCCGTACTGGCAGTATTCCAGGGACAAGATCGCCTGTGAAGAATGCCTGATGAAGCATTACCGGGAGGATCATTTCCCGGTGACGATCGTCCGTCCCAGCCACACTTACGGAGAAAAATCATTGGTAGTAGAAAACTGGACAGTGATTGACCGTATGCGCAAAGGGAAGCCTGTCATTGTACAAGGGGATGGCACTACTTTTTGGACGTTGACACACAGCGCTGATTTTGCCAAAGGCTTTGTCGGGCTGATGGGGAACGTGCATACGGTCGGTCATGCAGTACATATTACATCGGATGAAGCGTTGACTTGGGATCAGATATACCAGATCATTGGAAATATCCTGCATGTAACACCTCAAATCGTCCATGTATCCAGTGATTTTTTGGCGGAAACATCCCCGAAATGGGACCTTCGCGGCGCGTTTGTGGGGGATAAGTCAAACAATATTATTTTGGATAACAGCAAAATAAAGGCGCTGGTTCCAGGTTTTTGCTGTACGATTCCTTTCTCGGAGGGCTATCGTGAGGTGGTGGCATATTATCTGGCGCATCCTGAAAAGCAGGTCGTTGATCCGGATTTTGACCGTTGGTGCGATCTTGTAATTGACGCACAGGAAAGGGCAAAACAGCAGGTAATTGCTGCGTTTCAGTAAGGTGGTAGGATATCAATGGTAATAGAAGTTCCCGGATATGAATATTTTGAAGCCCGTAATATTTTCAGCGGCAGTAAGGGTGATTTTAATTTTAAGATCCTTCCCGACGGAGAAGTGATGCGGGTGAAAACTTGGATGGGTCGTTTCTGCTTGGAAAAATCTGAAGTATGGCAGGAGCAGGAATTTCCGATTTCTAAAGATGGTTTTGAGTTGATGCGGAAATGGTTGGATACCGTCTATGCATCTATCTGAAAAAGTGCACTGGCAAAATTGCCAGTGCACTTTTTCATTTCTATATAGATAAAGAAAACGAAAAGAACGCTTTAAAAGACTCTTTCATAAGATAAGAAGGAAAGGAAAATTCCTTTTTCTCCCCTGCAATATTGAGTGAAAGGAAGAACGCGAGATGGATGAAAGGTTTAACAGAGAAAACTTCCAGCTCCAAAGCCTGCCTTTAGCGATGGCCTATGTACCATGGCAGAAATGGCAGGACATTTATTCCTCTGAGATCGGGTTACAGCGGGGCACAATTTTTGCACAGCTGGATAAGCCGTTCATTGGAGAGGAGGCTTGTGATGAATAGCCGGGCAATGCTTTTAAAGCGTTTACAGGTCTGTGATTTTGTGCTGACGGAGGTGGGGCTGTTTTTAGACACCCACCCAAATGATAAAGAGGCGCTGGCCTATTATCATAAGTACTTGGCTTTAAAACAGGAAACACAAACAGAGTTTACCCGAAGATTTGGCACGGTATCCAGATATGAACCAAAAAACAGCGACACATGGGACTGGGTAGATAATCCGTGGCCATGGGATAACAGTGAGGGCTAAGATATGTGGAGTTATGAGAAAAGGTTAGAATATCCGGTAGATATAAAAAATCCAAATCCGGCATTGGCAAAGGTGATCATTTCCCAGCTGGGAGGGCCGCACGGGGAATTAGGCGCTTCCATGAGATACCTACACCAACGCTATAGTATGCCTTACGGAGAGGTTCGCGGCACATTGACCGATGTTGGTACGGAAGAACTTGCACACATGGAAATAATTTCTGCAATTTTGTATCAACTTACTAAGGGAATGAGCATCAAAGAAATTAAAGACAGCGGTTTTGACACATATTTTGTGGATCATACGGCGGGGATCTACCCGCAATTCGCAAGCGGAACACCATTTTCAGCGGAAACATTTGCTTCTACCGGAGATGTCATAGCAGATTTATCGGAAGATCTGGCTGCGGAACAAAAGGCACGGCTTAGTTACGATAATATTTTAAGAATGGTGGACGATCCAGAAGTTCGCGACCCGATTAGGTTTTTGAGAGAGCGCGAAATCGTACACTTCCAGCGTTTTGGTGAAGCCTTGTCCCTTGTTAATGAAAAACTGGATTCGAAAAACTTTTATGCATTCAATCCGGCATTTGACTGCCAAAAGCCAAGACGGCGCCGTTAAAGAAAAGGGGAGCATCTTCCCCTTTTCTTTGCAGATCTACTGGAAAAGAGGGTATAAACGTGTTATAATGGACAAACAAGGGAGATGATAAAATGGAACGAAATGCATTGATTCAGACGACCATGGAAAATTTGCGCCGCAATAATATGACGGCGGTATATGTTGAAAACAAAGAAGAGCTAAAAAAGATATTGGCTGGGTACATAAATCAAGGCGATACAGTAACCTTTGGTGGTTCGATGACCTTGAAAGAAACCGGGACCTATGATTATCTGAAAGGGCTTGGGGAAAACGGGAAAATCGAATTTTTGGACCGCGATCTGGAAGGGGCGGATGTTCAGTGCATTTTCCGCCGCGCTTTTTGCAGTGACGTATATGTGACCAGCACCAATGCTTTAACTAAAAACGGTTGGCTTTATAATGTGGATGGAAACGGAAACCGCGTCGCGGCAATGATTTTTGGACCCAAAAGTGTTTTGGTGATCGTTGGAGTGAACAAAATCGTAGAAAGTAAAGAAGAAGCAGAAGAACGGGTCAAAAAGATCGCTGCTCCCAAAAATGCGCAGCGTCTTCATATGAATACTCCTTGTGCCAAGACAGGAGTATGTATGGAATGTATGTCGGAAGACCGGATTTGCTGTTCCTATACCTTTTTGGGAAAGCAGCGCGTAAAGGACCGCATTAAAGTTATTATTATCGGCGAGGAATATGGCTATTAAGGACCAAATATCCCCATCAAATTTTTGATGGGGATATTTGGTAAATAAAAAAAGTAATGCCTACAGTCCAACATCAGCAGTGTAAGAACAACTATAAACAAACGGAAAAGGCGATTCCTAAACAAGATCAAAAGCGTTTCATAAAGTGTAGAAAGAAAATTATTTTTTATCTTGAGAGTTCAGTAAAAGGTCGATATAGTCCATAGCCTTATTACGGTTTTCAGGGGTAAGTTGGTTCATTAACTTTTCTATTTTTTTCAAATCTTCGCTGGATTCATCAGCGGGGATATTTTTTTGTTTCTGGCCCAAGAGGTAATCTACAGAAACATGGAAATAATCAGCGATTTTTTGAAGCTTATCTGATTTTGGAGAACTCCTGCCTTTTTTCCAGTCAGTGAGCGTAGCAGTGGAGATACCAGTGTCTTTTGACACACGGTATGCGGTAATCCCTCGTTCCTTTAAAAGTTTTTCAAATATTTCGTACATTTTTTTACACCTCTTTTGTGCAAGGATACAAAATGATATTTATTTCGGAAAATCGAGATAAATCAATTAACTATTTTAAAAAATCATAATACAATGTATTCGTGGCTAGGAAAACCGATAGTTTCGTATTTTCACTGTAATAACTCGGTAATCTTAGTGTATCACAAACCCTTTGGAAATACAACGAAAAAGATAGGGTATTTTTTCCCAATGTACATGAAAAATAGCGGTATTCTGGGCTGAGAAATATTAGAATACGTGCAGAAATGGAAGGGGGAATATAATTGGGAATTATTAGAAATAGCTATTTTGTTCCAGAGTATAAGTATAGATGAGAAGAAAAAAGCAGGAGCTTTTTATCATTAGCGCCTGCTTTTTTCTGTCACTGAGGGGTTATTGATTTTCACCTTCATCTACGATCTTTTCCAAGACTTTGATCAGGTCAGTTAGAGAATTTAGGGTAACATCACGGGAAAGGATCTCCTGTTTTAGTTCTTCGGACAGGGATTCAAACTGTGATTTGATTTTTGGGCCGATAGTTGACATGGATTTACACCTCTTTTTTACCGTTAACATTCCCAAAATATAGAAAAATATCCCTAAACGCCTTTTATTTTACCTAAAATGATTCATTACACCGCAAGACTGAGATATAAGCTAGGCTATGATAATGAACCGTTTACCGGGTTTGTTTTCTGGAAAATTGCCTGATATTTGGAAAACTTGTATTTACAGTAAGGCCTTATCCTAAAAGAAACAAATAGGAAAGGCGTGATAGATTGTAAACTCATACAGGGAAAACAACAAGTTACGGTTTATAGAGCAAAAATCTATAATAGAATATCTGGATGCTATGAATAAAAAAACACCGACTGCTAAAGCAGGCGGTGCTTTTTAATGTGTTTTCCAGAGAGAAAAGCATAAACTTGGCTATCCGTGAATATAGATGAACTAAATCGTAATGGAAATGAAAGGGTTGGGGAAAAATGGATTATCAGATCAGTACCGAAGAAATGAAGATCAATGAACAGATCGCCAATATGATGGCAGAACAGAGTATTGAACTTGATTATATGCTTCCAGATTATTGTCCTGAGATATTTAAGGTTTTGCGTGCGCAGATGAAACCGAATATCATCTCGGAGCGGATCTCCGGGAATAAACTGGTGATCGACGGAGTAGCAGATATTACAGTGATTTACTTGGGCGGAGAGAATTATAGACTCAACCGTATTGAGCAGAAACAAACCTTTACCAAAACGGTGGAGCTAGGAGAAGACTGTGACGGCTGCTTTGTTTCGATCCGGGCAAACTGTGAAAATTTCAGCTGCCGGGCACAAAATTCGCGACGGTTGGAGATCAAAGGGAATATTGGGCTGGGGATCGTGATCTATCGTAACAAAACAGTTTGCGCAGTATGTGGATGCCCGCAGCTGCAAATCCACCATAAGCCGCTTCAGGTATGCGACAAAAAATTCTTTGTCAGCAAGGAATTTGCGATCCGGGAAGAGCTTCAAGTAGGATCCGGTAAGCCGCCGATCAAAGAGATCATTGATTACAATGCAGACGCATTTTTCCATGACTATAAATTATTGGCCAACAAGGTGATCTGCAAGGGAGAACTGCAGCTGCGTACCATTTATCTGAGCGAGCAGAGCTCTGCGCCGGAAATTTTGGAGCACAGCATTCCCTTAAGCCAGATCATGGACTGCGAAGGAGTTGATGAGGATTATATCTGCACCTGTCGGTTTGAGGTGGTAAAATATGATTTGGATTTACAGGTCGACCAAGAGGGCAACTGCGCCGCCTTTTCTGTAGAGATCGGCGTAAGGGTATACTGCGAAGCCGCAGTGAACCACGAAATGATGGCGGTTGACGACTGTTATTCTACATCTTATGAAGTGGAAACGGAATCGGATACTTGTACCGTTGAAATGCTGACAGGAGAACTCAAGCACAGGGAGATTTGGAAATACCCCTTTAAGATGAATCAGGGCGCTTTAAGTGTGATCTATGATATCCGCTGCCATGCGGCAAATATCAGCTATCAAACAGACCAGGGAAAGATCATGCTGATGTGCAATTTGCAGGTTGGGATTTTGGCGGCGGATCAGGAGAATATCCCGGTATGGACCGAACAGTTCCTGCCCTGTGAGATCGCTCTGGATGAAGCGGTTCCGGATGCGGCGCTGTCCTTTATCCCGCAGGTAACGGTACGGTCTGCCGATTACCATATGCTATCCGCCGAGGAGATCGAGCTGCGGGCTGAATTAGAGGTCACTGGTCTGTTATATACAAGGAAAACAGTACAGCTGATCACCTCTGTTACCCCGCAGGAGGATATGCCGAAAACAAGGGCTGACGACGCGGCTCTGCGGATCTATTTTGCAGATGCAGGGGAAAGCCTATGGGAGATCGCAAAGCGGTATAATACTTCCGTAGCAGCGATCCTGGAACAGAATGACATGGAGAAGGAAACCTTGAGTTCCTCTGAAATGGTCTTTATTCCAATTATTGACTAATCTAGAAAGGATTTCTGAATCAAGAGAAAAGTGGTGCGAGTATGATGGAAAGTACGATTTATCAGGATATTGCCCAACGGACGCAGGGGGATGTCTATTTAGCAGTAGTGGGCCCGGTCAGAAGCGGGAAATCGACCTTCATTAAAAAGTTTATGGAAACCCTGGTCATTCCCCATATTGACAGTGAATACCGCAGAGAACGCGCGATCGACGAGCTTCCTCAGTCAGCAGCGGGGAAGACGATCATGACGACTGAACCAAAATTTATTCCGGAAGAGGCTGTCAACATTGAGATCGATCAAAATGCGCGGATCAATGTCCGGCTGGTGGATTGTGTTGGCTATATTGTTCCAAGTTCTTTGGGATATATCGAAAATGAGATGCCGCGTATGGTAGTCACCCCGTGGTTCGAAGAAGAAGTGCCGTTTAATATGGCGGCTGAGGTTGGGACCCGCAAGGTGATCACAGAGCATTCTACCGTTGGAGTCGTTGTCACGACCGATGGAAGTATCAGTGATATTCCCCGTGATGAATACGCCGAGGTAGAAGAGCGGGTCATTTCGGAACTAAGGGAGCTGAACAAACCGTTTGTGGTTCTGCTCAACTGTATGAACCCGCAGTCGGCGAAATCCCAGGAACTGGCGCAGAGTATGCGTCAGCAATACGGTGTGCCAGTACTCCCAATGAGCTGTATTGATCTAACTGAAGCTGACATCAGGGATTTGATCCGTCAGATCCTGTTCCAATTCCCGGTCAAGGAGATCTCATTCTCCATGCCGAAATGGGTAAACACCTTAGCAAACGATCACTGGCTGAAAGCAGACCTGTTCCAGAATATCCGGGAAGCTGTCAAGCGTATTAAGACGATTGATGACATCAACGGGGTAGCTACACAGATCCAAAGCTGTGAATCGGTTACTGCATCGCGGGTAGAAGTGATTGATTTAGGAGTTGGCGCCGCAAATGTTTCGATTCGTTTAAAAGAATCGCTGTTCTACCGTGTTCTACAGGAGGAAACCGGGCTTGCAATCTCTGGGGAATCGGAATTGATGCCGATGCTGCGGGAACTTGCCTCGATCCGCCGGGAGTACGAAAAGTTTAAAGGCGCTTTGGAAGAGGTGGAAGCCACCGGCTATGGCATCGTTATGCCGACCATGGATCAGCTTTCGCTGGAAGAGCCGGAGATCATCAAGCAGGGCGGACGTTACGGCGTGCGGCTTAAGGCAAACGCACCGTCGATCCATTTAATGAAAGCGAATATCACCGCAGAAGTAAACCCTATCGTAGGGACCGAGAGCCAGTCTGAGGACCTAGTAAGCTACCTGTTACAGGAGTTTGAGGAAAGCCCGCAAAAGATCTGGGACTCCAATATCTTTGGGAAGTCGCTCCATGAACTGGTAAATGAGGGACTGCATACAAAACTGTACCGTATGCCGCCGGATGCGCGGCTGAAGATGCAGGAAACGATCGAGCGCATCATCAATGATGGATGCAGCGGTTTGATCTGTATTATTTTATAACCTCCAAATAAAACAGACATCTTCCCGGCCACACTCCGGGAAGATGTCTGTTTATTATCTAAGCCATATAAGAATGTATTATTTAGAAAGTACTGGCTACATTCAACACTACGTCAATTCTAGTTGAAATAGGGCGCACATTTCATGGAACAAAGTTGTTTCAAAACAATAGAACTAAAAATTTTTTAAGATTTTTGCCGGAAAGAATCATTTTTGAGATATGTTCCGAATCACTTTACACGGGTTTCCAACAGCCAAGCTGTTTTCAGGAATATCTTTGGTAACAACGCTACCCGCACCGATGGTAACTCCCGGCAGGATCAATGCGCCGGCACAAATCCATACATTGTCACCGATCGTGACCGGGCGGGCATATTCGAGCCCCTCTAAACGCTGCTTTACATCCATTGCATGTTCTTCTGTGATAATGCAGACATTCGGGGCGATAAACACGTGATCCCCGATCGTTATTTTTCCGCTGTCCAGGAGCTTGCAGTCAACGTTGAGAAAAAAATCCTCTCCCACAGAGATGTTGTACCCGTATGTACAAAAAATGGTTGTTTTATGATGCAGTTTTTCCCTGTTTTGCCCGATATTTCGCGCGTGGCACGCCGATATGCATCACAGTCTAACGGGTTCATTTGATTATATTGAAATAGTTTTTTGCTGTGACCTCACGATCTGCGACAAGCTCCGGATCTACGGGCTGATATAATAATTCAGCGTATGATTTTTCCCGTTCTGTCATAATGATCTGCCCTACCTTTTGGAGATAAATGCAAAAAGAGGATAACATAAAATGTTATCCTCTTTGGGTTTACGCTACAAAAAAGATACCCGCTGAAAATGAGAATTCCGGCTTCAGAAGAGATTCGTTTTCATTTTTACAGCATGATTTTCTGATTTTCCTTTTTGAATATCCCATTCTATAAGAGAAGGTAACGCCGAAAAGTTGGCTTGAAGCCTTGATTGCCAGCGTAGGGAAGAAACTAAATTTGGATGTCTCATGCTTGGATTCCAAATCTGTACCTATGTTTAGGATAATTAATTGCGCATAATGGAAATCAATGCTAAAATAAAGTTGAACTTTAAAAACCGATGGCTATGACCATTTTGCTTGTGGGGGATAACAATGTCAAAGCTAACAGACATCAAAAATCGAATTGATCAGATGGATGGCGGAGCTTTTCAAAATCTTTGCGATGCCTACTTGAGCTATAAAGGATATAAAAATATTTATTCATTGGGTATGCATACAGGAACAGATAAAACGGCAAAAGGGAATCCAGATACTTATTTTTTGACAGTGGAAAATAAGTATGTGTTTGTGATGTATACCACACAAAAAACGGATTTTTTAAAGAAAGCAATTGAAGATATTAACAAATGCTTTGATTCAAAAAAGACTGGTGTTTCTGCAGAAGATATTGTAGAGATCATATATTGCCATACATATGGCCGGTTAGGACCAGGCGATGATCGATACCTTAGACAGTACTGTGAGGAGCACGGTGTCGTACTGACCTTAATTGGCTTGGATCAATTGGGAAATGATATCTTCCATGAGTGTCCAGTTTTAGCTAAAGATTTCTTCGGAATTAGCATCGATTCAGGTCAAATTCTACCGCTGGATGTGTTTGTGGCAAGACATGATGCGAACAAAATATCGGCTCCGTTGGGGACAGAATTTCTTTTTCGAGAAAAGGAACTGGAAAAAGCAAAGTCTGCTCTACATGATAACGATGTCTTGCTGATTGCGGGGCCTGCCGGTGTTGGGAAAACCAGATTTGCATTGGAATTATGCCGGCAGTTGGCGGAAGAGATAGGCTACACTGTACTTGTCATAAAAAACAACAACTTGCAACTATATGAGGACCTTGTGTCTGCAATTGAAGAAGGAAAAGAGTATCTGGTACTTGTAGACGATGCAAATGAGCTTTCTGGACTGCACCATGTACTGGACTATCTTCCGAGAGCAGCAATCGGATCACGGCATATTTCAAAATTGATCCTGACCGTACGCGACTATGCTCGCAAACAAGTGATGCAGAGTGTTATGGATGTTATCAAACCGGAAATAATTAAGATTACCCCGTTTAATGATGACGACATCCGAAAACTTATGAAAACATGCTATGGAATCACAAATCGGATATATACAGACCGCATCGTTGCAATTGCGGAAGGAAATGCTCGCTTAGCTATGCTTGCCGGAAAACTTGTGGCAGATTCCGAAAGCATTACTGCAATTCGAGACGCTTCAGACCTCTATCATAACTATTATAGTAAACAGTTGGAGACTTTTGCTGAAAGTGAAACAAGTGTAAGTTCTGCTGGGATTATTGCATTTATTCAAGCAATCCATTTAGAACATCTCGAAAAACTTACGCCCATTTTTAAAGCGTTGAGAATAACCAACGATGATTTTACATCAGATTTGAAACTACTCCATAAAGCGGAAATTGTGGACTTGTGTAATGACAAGGCAGCAAAAATTTCAGATCAAAGTTTCAGTAACTTTTTGATCAAGTATGTATTTATCGAGGAAAAGGTTATTCCTCTCAGCACGATGATCGAGACTTGTTTTCAGATCAACAAAAGCAGAACTATTGAGGCATGCAATATCCTCTTAAATGTGTTCTCCGATCAGAATGTGAGAGAATATGTTGAAGCCCAAATTAACCTTGTGTGGGATAAGCTGGAAAGTAATGCAGATGCGTTTCCTCCGTTTTTTAAAGCGTTCCATATGGTGAGACCGACACAAACTCTTTTGTTGCTGCAGGAGTATATTGAACAAGAGTCATACCATCCATTTGATGTGAGAATATTGCCATTTAAAGATGACCGGCAGGGAAAGAGTGTTTCTGATGATATTCTCCAAATTCTTGGCAACTTTGGAGACCATCCTGAACTGCCAAGTGCGTTGGATCTGCTATTGCTGTATTATAAAAAACGCCCAGATTTGTTCGAACAATTTTACAGCATATATGCCCAACAGTTTGAAGTTAATTTGGACTCCCATCGCTTTGGATATTTTACGCAGAGGGCGGTAGTCAAAAACCTCTGCGAAGCGGTCAATGCGACTCCAGAGGATGTAAATCTATTAATCTTATTTGTTCGCGTTGCGGGCCATTTTTTGAATCTTGATGTTTCAAAAGCGGAGGGTGGCCGGCACAATACCGTGTCGATTTACACACTGACACTTTCTCCAGATCAGCCTGTTTTGGAATACCGAAAGATGCTTTTGTCGCAACTCTATCAGATTTATCAGCGCGGAAATGGGCAGGCTGAGATTGAGAAAATTCTATATAAGTACGGTATGCCTCATTATGGCGTTGCTACAGGTTTGGATGTGGTGAGGGCCGAGTTTGAAGAAGTATTAAAATTCTTTTCCCTATTCCATCCAGAAAACTTGTTCCACTGCGTAATCGCGGCACGCATTAAACAAGTTGCAAAGTACATTGATTATTGCGCACTGGATATACTGGCCCCGTTTCTTAACTCGGAAAAGTATAAGATATATTCTGCGCTTACGTCCCATCGTTCTGAAGACTATTCGGAGGGATATGAGAAAAGGGTACAGCGACATAAGGAAAGAGTTTGCAAACTGGTGGAGGGATATACACCTCAAGATATAGACTGTTTGATCCAAGTGTGTTTGGAGAGTTCCCAGACTTTCGATAAAGAAGAGAGAGAATTAGGTGCAGGACTTGGATATGTGTTTGAAGCACTTCAGGATCAGCAACAACTGTACCTATATTTGGCAGATGCCTACATGAGGGCAGACACTCCATATAAAATAAATGCGGAACAAATCTTAGATAAACTATTTGGGCTGATGTCAGCAGCAGAAGTCAAAAAATTTATCACAAAATATAAGTATGGACAGCAAAATGTGTGGTTGTGGTACTTTTATGCGTTGATACCGGAACAGCAGTTATCTGTGGCTTGGACGGCCGATTTGCTGAACTATTTGGAAACTCCTGATACAGGTTTAAAGGCATCGCCGTACCGGTGGTTGGACTCACTACGCAAATATAAAAGGATCGAATCTCAAATTATATACAAGGCGCTGCGTATCGTTTTAAAGCATTATGAAGAATCTCCTTTTATTTTTAGCCTATATGTTTTCGGAATTCTGAATCATAGCAATCAGCAGGAGGCAGATGAAACTTTAAGGGAGTTTTCAGATGAACTTCCCCTTCTGGAAAAAATCTATTTAAAAGGAATTTCTTATTCCAATCATGAAGATCCTGATGGATCGTTGTTGTCCGCAATTATTTCGGTTGACTCCTCATTCCTGTACAAATACCTTGACTGCTTGATTACCGCACAGGAAGATCACTTCAGTGCACATGACCATTATAATATTGCAAGACTCTTGAAAATATGGGATACAGAACAGTATATGGATTTGGCAGATGACGTGTTTGATTACTGCCATAGTAAACGAGAAAAATCGATGTATTGGTCACCAGTAAATATGATGCTACACAATGAAGCATCTCATCCAGATATCATTGTAAAGCAAGACCTTTGGATTAAACATGCGATTGAAAAATATGGTCATGATGGGGAGCAAATGTATCAACTATTTTCCGCAATAGAGGAATTATCTTGCGAAAGGCGGAAAAAGGCTGTAGAGAAGTTTTTATCGCTCAATGCCGATCCGGATATTTTTGAACGTTTGCCCTTGGAACCGTCCCACTGGGGTGGATGCGGCAGTATGATTCCTTATATGCAGGAACGAACTGACTATTTGCGTTCCCTTCTCTCCCTTGTATCTGGCATGAAGTATTTGAAACAAAAACAGCGCATTGAACGGGAGATAGCAGGCTGGAAAGAGAGAATCCGTTCCGAAGAGGTTCGTGAATTGTTAGAATCATAATTATTGGTAAAAACATTCCAATTCCCTATGTTTACAAAGTAAATTAAATCCAAAGTTGACCCGTTTTTCCAGAAAAAAGTCGGCACAGAGAGACACCGGCAGCGCCCAAGCTACCAGCATTTCTCTGTGCCTGCTTCTTAGTAAATAGCGAGTGATTTCAAATCCCTTCATTTCTCGTGTTACTATGTCCCTATAAAACACACGAGGAGGTAACCCCATGAAATTCACCAAAGAAGAGAAGATAGCCTTCGTTAAACGTTACCAGGACGGAGAAACCGTGATTTCAATTTGCAATGAGAACCAAATTCCCCGCAGCACCTTCTACCGCTGGATACAAGAATACCAACAAACTGTAACCGATACAGGCACAGTAGTTACTCCGCAGGAGTTCCTATACTTGAAAAGGAGGATCAGCAAATTAGAGGATATGATTCAGGTTTTAAAAACGGTCAATTGTACTGTTTCCTCGCCTTTGCAGGAAAAGCTCAAGGCTATGGAGTCGCTTTATGGGCAATTCAGCGTTCATACCCTGTGTGACGCACTGGAGGTCTCACGTGGCACTTTCTACAACCATATTTTCCGCAATAAGAAAGGCGACACACTTGCGGCTAAGCGGCGGGTAGAGTTAAAAACGCAGATTCAAAGCATTTATGACGATAGCGGACAAATCTATGGGGCGGGCAAGATCACCGCTGTCCTCCAAAATCAAGGGGTCAAAACCAGTAAAAAATATGTTTCTCAGCTTATGAAGGAGTTGGGAATCAGCAGTGTCAGCACTACGGCAAAGAAAGAATACAAAAAATGGGAAAAAGGACAGAATAGAAATTTCCTGCAGCAGCAGTTCCAAACCGAACGGCCGAATCAAGTCTGGGTCAGTGATATCACCGTTTTTAAATTCCATGATAAGTGTTATTGTCTCTGCGTCATCATAGACCTGTTTTCACGGAAGGTAATTTCCTATCGAATCTCGCACAAAAGCAGCATCCAACTAGTTACAAAGACTTTTAAACAGGCCTACGCAGATAGGCAACCAAAGGCAGAGCTCATGTTCCATAGTGATCGTGGAACGCAGTATATGTCCCATACGTTCGTTCACCTATTGGAGGATTTTGGGGTAGAACAGTCTTTTTCCCGGACAGCGTGCCCCCATGACAATGCAGTCTCCGAAGCGTTCTTCTCCATTTTCAAAAAAGAAGAACTATATCGCAGGCATTATACGTCGGAGACAGATATGATAAAGGGAATCGCCCGTTTTATTGCCTTCTATAATACCGAACGTCCTCATTCTACCCTGCAATATAAAACTCCGGAACAGGCAGAACAGGATTACTGGATAAAAGAAAAGGAATCCTCAAGCATATGAGAATTCCGGGTTCGGATTTGATCTTTTTTCATTTTTACATCGTGATTTTTCGAGTTTTACTTCTGGGTGTCCCGTTTTGGTAAAAGAGGACGATCCTGAAAAAACGGCTTAAATGCTGGATTTATGACATGAAAAAAGAGGCCAAATTTGGGTTGTCTCATTTTTGAGTTCCAAATTTCGACCTCTATTCACATGGTGCCGGTGGCCGGACTCGAACCGGCACGGTGTCGCCACCGGTGGATTTTGAGTCCACTACGTCTGCCAATTCCATCACACCGGCATTTCTGACGTCTGTTATATATTATAGCGAATTATTTCTCATTTTGCAAGTACTTTTTTGAAAATCACAAATTTGGATAATTTTTATTAAAAAAGGCGTATTATTTTATTTCAGATGAATAAAACGGTGTACGGAAATTATCCGCACACCGTTTTATCAGATACTAAATTCTTACTAGAGAGTTAATCTTTCAGACAATTAGCAGCCACAGCCGTTGTTGCAGCCACAGCCACAGCCGTTGTCGTTGTTAAATCCGCCGAAGCCACAGCCACCGCAGCATACCAACAGTAAGATGATGATAAGTACCCATGAACAATTGTTTCCACACATAGTGAAGAACCTCCTTAATTGAATTACACTGTATCCTATGTCAGTTTCTGTATTTGTGTTACAGCAGTTAAAAAAATTTTTTTGCCGGATCCAAAAACACCGGATAGCAGGACGTCTGTTTTCCAATCTCTGGCTTAGGTTATATCAGCAGTTTTTTCGTGAATCCTAGTAAATACAGAAAAAGTTCTGATTACAGGGAGGAGAAACGATTTGAAACGGCCTATTTTATTTTGGACATCAGCAGCAGTATTAGTGGGGATCGGTCTGGTCACCTTGGGAATCTCAAATTCCCCGGAAGGAAATTTTTGGGGCTCTATTCAGGAAAGTACTGTTGTGCTCAGCAGCGGGAGTTCCCGATCCTCTTTAGTATTAGAAGAAAAATCAAACACTGAAACAGCAGCGTCGGAGGCGCAGGCTTCCAGCAAAAGAACAGAAGCTAAAAACCAAGATAAAGAAAGCGCTGCGTCTTCTCGCGCTAACTCCGCTGCTAGCTCATATTCCTCCCGTCCGTCACAGCAAAAGGGGGAAACACCTTCTTCAAAACCAGCTTCGGAAAGCTCCCAGCCGGCAGAATCTATTTCCCGTCCTTCTACGTCTAAGCCTTCTGGCTCCTCTTCTTCCCGGCCGATATTTTCCCTTCCGAACAATATCACCCGGCCGGAAAGCTCCCAGCCGGAATCTTCTGATGCCGGCGGAAGCAGCAATCAGTCTTATGCGGAGCAGGTGGTCAAGCTGGTCAACCAAGAACGTGCTAAGGCGGGGCTACAGCCTCTGTCTATCAACCGTTCGGTAGAGGCGGACGCACTGGTACGGGCAAAGGAAACAGAGAAAAGCTTTTCACATACCCGGCCCGACGGACGGAATTTCAGCACTGCTTTGACAGAAAAAGGGGTAAGCTACCGAACCTCTGGGGAAAATATTGCATGGGGACAGCGCACCTCGGAACAGGTAATGAACGGTTGGATGAACAGCTCCGGGCATCGGGCGAATATTTTAAGCAGTAAATATACTTCGATCGGGGTGGGGTATTACCGGGCCTCCAGCGGAAAAACCTACTGGACGCAGATATTTATCGGGTGATTTGGAGATATAAAGAATAGAGAAAGCGAGCATGAATTTTCATGCTCGCTTTCTCTATTCTTCGTAAAATAAGGTTTCAATCTGCTTTTCCGCGCATTCCGGTGAGTATTTCCAGTAATCAATATGTGGGGAAGTGACATAATAATGGTAATCATGCCTTGGATAATCAGCGTCAAAATGATCTACAATGATCAGCTTGATTTTCATTTTTTCAGGAATCAGGCTTTTGATATAAACGCTGGCGTGCTGCCCGATTTTTACATTTTCTTTTAATTCGGCTAAGCCTGCGAGGTTTGGGGCGAGTTCCACAAAGATCCCGTAGTTTTCAATGGAACGGACGATGCCGGCAACGGTTTCACCGGGAGAGAACTGCTCGGCGTTTTCCTCCCAGGTACCCAAAAGCTCTTTGTGAGACAAGCAGATTTTTCCTTGCTCGTCAATAGATTTCACTACGGCTAAAATATCTTGCCCCACAGTAAAACGATCCCTTGGATGAGAAATTCGGGAAACGGAGATCGCATCGATCGGGATCAGGGAAATGATCCCGCAGCCAATGTCCACAAAGCAGCCGAACGGTTCCAGATGGGTCACTTTTCCGTGGATGATGTCCCCGGGGACAAGGGAATTTATGTATTCCTCCCGACAGTGTTCCTGCAATAACCGGCGGGAGAGGATCGCGTAAGGGGAGCCCTGCTGGTCCTGCTTTAAGTCTGTTACAAAAAAGCTGACCGGCTTGTTGACTTTAGAGATAATGGCGATGTCCCTGGTGCTTCCGTCGCGAATCCCGATCGCGCATTCTTCCCGGGGAATGATTCCTCGCATGGCCCCAAGGTCAACGATGAGATTATGCTCGCTGTCACAAACGATTGCGCGGGCTTCCAACGGGATTTTTTTGTTCATTGCTTCCTGAAGGGAAGAAAGGCTTTTCAGCGCCTCGGTGTTTTCTTGGTAATGGGATAAGATCCCTTCTGGGTAAAATGTTGCCATTTTCAAAACCTCCTACATTTTTGCGTTGCCTTGTCTTTAGGCGATTAGTTCCGTATTTTGCTTATAGGCAATTTATATGCAGGAGCGGCGGCTCTTAGACCGATCAGAAGATGTCAATTTCATATCCGCCCAAACAGCGCAGTTTACCGGCAATATCCTTGGCTACCTGGTCGTTGGCTTCAATAACGATCCGGCTTTCTGTGCTTCGTTCAATTTCCGGAACGTCCCGGCGGCTACGGTCTTCAAAGAGGTCTGCATCTGCTGGGAAGATGGGGGCTGGAACTGCAAAGGAAGTACTGTTATTGGCTGCGGCAAGCGCAAAGAAGGGCGGGGCAATGTCGTCCATGCGGTCGGCATCGGAATGATCATGCTCTGCTTCGGGAAAGTTTTTAAAACGGATTTTAATATTGGAAACATGGTGAAAATTATTGGTGATGCCACGGGCGGCTAGTTCTGCCATGTCTATGGTTTCAAATTTCGCGGTGATTGTTTTTTTGATCATAAATGAACAACTCCTTTCTATCTTATTTTTTCTGGACAGGCGAAAGTTAAACGTGGAAACTTCTTGATATTTGTCCGATTTTCCAGAAAATCCCCGAAAAAATTCATAAAATTTTTCATAGATTTCTAACAAAATATTTGCCTTTTACTGGTATTTAATGCTATAATAAAGTTTAAAAGCGTACTGCTGTCAGAACAAATTACGGAGGTGTTGGAAATGGATGTCCAGGTGGGCGATATTTTAAAAATGAAGAAAAAGCATCCATGTGGAGAATACTATTTTGATGTCCTTCGGGTCGGTATGGACTTTAAATTGAAATGCAAAACTTGCGGGCGGGAGGTTATGGTGCCGCGCGCAAAGATCGAAAAAAATATCAAAGAGATCATCCGTAAGGAAGATCAGGCCCCGACTTAGCCGGGAAATAGTAAAAATGATATAAAACAGATCTGCTGATCAAGATAAAAACGGAGATAGGAGAAACTATGTTTGACAAATTGGAATTAACAGAAAAACGATATGAAGAAATCAACCAAAAGCTGATGGACCCAGAGGTGGTCAGTGATCCAAACCAATACCGCGATCTGATGAAGGAACACAAATCCCTGACGCCGATCGTGGAAAAGTACCGCGAATACCGCGCCGCAAAAGACGGCATGGAAGAAGCGAAAGAAATGCTGGAAGAGGGCGGACTGGACAAGGAATTTAAAGAAGTGGTTCAGGAAGAATATGACGCCTGCAAGCAGAAGATCGCCGACTGCGGGGAAGAATTGAAGATCCTGCTTTTGCCCAAAGACCCGAACGACGACAAAAACGTTATCGTAGAGATCCGCGGCGGGGCCGGCGGGGAAGAAGCAGCCTTATTTGCCCATTCCCTGTACCGGATGTACTCTATGTACGCGGAACGCAAGGGCTGGAAATGCGAGGTGCTGAACCTGAATGAAACGGAATTGGGCGGCGTGAAAGAGATCAGCTTTTCCATTGAAGGGGAAGGGGCTTATTCCCGGCTGAAATTTGAAAGCGGGGTGCACCGCGTCCAGCGTGTTCCGGAAACAGAATCGGCAGGGCGCGTCCACACCTCTACCGTAACGGTAGCGGTTTTGCCGGAGGCTGAGGACGTTGATATTGAGATCAACCCAACTGACCTTCAGATCGACACCTTCCGTGCCAGTGGCGCGGGCGGGCAGCACATCAATAAAACGGAGAGTGCAATCCGTATCCTGCATATCCCGACCGGGGTCGTGGTAGAATGCCAGGATGAACGAAGCCAGTTTAAGAACAAAGACAAGGCGATGAAAGTACTGCGCTCCCGGTTATATGAAGCGGAACAACAAAAACAAATGGATAAAATTGCTTCCGAGCGGAAAGCTCAGGTTGGTACCGGCGACCGTTCCGAGCGGATCCGTACCTATAACTATCCGCAGGGAAGGCTGACCGACCACCGGATCGGCCTGACCTTATACCATTTGGAAGATAACCTGAACGGAAATCTGGATGAAGTGATCGACGCGTTGATCACAGCAGATCAGGCGCTAAAGCTGGCGGCGGAAGCCGAGTAAAAACGGCTTATGTGCGAAAAAGGTGATGAAAATGAAAGATACAAGAATTTTAAAAGCAACAAAAGAAAACTTTGAATTGGCGAAACAGGAGATTTTGCAGGGCGACGTGGTCGCGATCCCGACCGAAACAGTTTACGGACTGGCAGCAAACGCCTATGACGAAGCCGCTATTCAAAAGATCTTCAAGGCCAAGGGTCGGCCGCAGGATAACCCCTTGATCGTCCATATTGCCGATCTTCAGATGCTGCATGACGTAGTATCCGAAGTGCCGGAAACTGCCCTGAAACTGGCAAAAGCTTTTTGGGGCGGTCCTTTGACCATGATTCTGCCAAAGAATGACCGGATTCCGGACGCGGTGACTGCCGGGCTTGATACGGTCGGCGTCAGGATGCCGTCCCATCCGGCTGCCCGGGAATTTATCCGCACCTGCGGGGTGCCGCTTGCTGCGCCGAGCGCCAATGTTTCGGGCAAACCAAGCCCTACTACCGCAGAGCATGTTTACTACGATCTGCACGGAAAGATCAATACCATCATTGACGGCGGGACCTGCGAGGTTGGCGTGGAATCAACCGTGGTAAAGGTGGGGGATGACAGTGTGGAGATCCTCCGGCCGGGAAAAATTTCCATTAACGACTTTTTAAAGGTGGTTTCCACCGTTACCATTGATGACGGTGTGTTTACAAAATTGGATGACGACCGCCCGGTGGCTTCGCCGGGAATGAAATACCAGCACTATTCCCCGAACGCCAATGTGATCATGGTCGAGGGGAGCTTGAGTGATTTTTGCCGCTATGTTTCCAAGTCCGCAAATGAAAAAACTGCGGTGCTGGTGTTTGACGGGGAGGAATCCTTGTTTGACATCCCGTGCGTGACTTACGGTAGGCGCAACGACAGCGTGATGCAGGCGAACCGCTTGTTTGACGCCTTGCGCGAAATAGACCGCAGGGAAGACATTCAAACTGTGTTTGCCCGCGTGCCGAAGCAGGAGGGAGTCGGCCTTGCTGTGTATAACCGCCTGCTGCGCGCCTGCGGGTTTGAAATCGTCAGCATGGAAAAGGCTGTGATCGTAGGCCTGACCGGACAGACCGGGGCTGGGAAAACAACGGTTGGGGAGTTGTTCCGCAAGGACAGCGATTTCGGGATCGTAGACTGCGACATCGTATCCCGCACCGTGATCACCCAGCCGGATGTAAAAGCGCGCCTCGTCGAATATTTTGGGGAAGAAATGCTGTTAAAAGATGGTCAGATCGACCGGAAGGCACTGGGGAAACGAATCTTTGCGAATGAAGAGGACCGGATCTTTTTAAACAGTGTGATGTTCCCGCCTATCACCGTACAGATCAACAAGGAAGTGCAGCAGCTGCGCCAGAAAGGGTATCATCTGATCGTATTGGATGCCCCAACTTTGTTTGAAAGCGGCGCAAACATTATTTGCGATACGATTGTTTCTGTGTTGGCTCCGGCTGAAATTCGGCAGGAACGGATCATGTCACGTGATAATATGACAGCTCAGGATGCATTAAACCGGATGAACGCACAGAAAGATGATGAATTTTACCGCTCCCGTTCTGAATTCGTGATTGAAAATGCAGATTCTCCCGAGCAGCTGAACGCACAGGTAGAACGCATAATTGCTGTTTTAAAGGAGAAAATAAATGGTAATTAGGCTGAAAACACTCAGCAAAATTATCATTTGCCTGATTTTTCTAGGATGCATCGTGCTGTTGGTAAAAGGCGGCTTTGACTGGTATCAAAAGACCGCCTATCCAAGGGAGTACAGCCAGTATGTAGAAAAATATGCGCGGGAATACCAGGTCGATGAAGACCTGATTTATGCAGTAATCAAAACAGAAAGCGGATTTGACCCGAAAGCGGTTTCTGTAAACGATGCGAAGGGCCTGATGCAGATCACCAAAGATACCTTTGACTGGATCAGCGGAAAATTAGGATACAAGGATAAGCAGCATGACGATCTGTTCGATCCGGAAACGGGGATCGAGTACGGCACTTTCTTTTTGTCTTACCTGCTCAATGAGTTTCAGGAACCAGAGGTGGCGCTGGCCGCTTACCATGCGGGCAGAGGGATCACCAACAAGTGGCTGCAGGACCCAGAATATTCGCCGGATGGAAAGGTACTGGAAAAGATCCCGTACCAGGACACTGCGCATTATGTAAAAAAAGCCATGAAGCATTATGAGATATATCAAAAACAGTGAAGATAGGAATGAGGGATATTGATGGAAGAAAAATCATTGGGGAAACAATTACAGGAAGAACTGGCTATGAAGACCGAAAACCTTGGTATGACCATGACCGATGAGGAATTGGAAAAGGCGTTCCGTTTTTCCGAAGGATATAAGATCTTTTTAGATCAGGGAAAAACAGAGCGTGAAGTAGTTACCGAGATCGAGATCCTTGCAAAGCAAAAGGGCTTTACAGCCTTTGATTCTGCAAAAAAATATACTGCGGGCGATAAAGTGTACTATAACAACCGAGGCAAGGCGATGATCCTTGCGGTGATCGGGACACAGCCGCTGGAAAACGGCGTCCACATTGCGGCTTCTCATATCGACTCTCCGCGGCTGGACTTAAAACAGTGCCCGTTTTATGAAGATACGGAACTGGCGCTGTGGAAGACACATTACTATGGCGGTATCAAAAAATACCAGTGGGCGGCGATCCCGCTTTCCCTGCATGGGGTGGTGGTGCGCAAAGACGGAACTACCGTGGAAGTTCACATCGGGGAAGAACTGGATGACCCGGTATTCTGCGTGACCGATCTGCTGCCGCACTTGGCCGCCGACCAGATGAAGCGAACCCTTGCCGATGGGGTAAAAGGGGAAGAACTGAATATTCTGATCGGTTCCCTGCCGTTTCGGGAAGACGACCTCAGCGAGAGGGTAAAGCTGAATATCCTAAAAATCCTGTATGACAAGTATGGGGTGACAGAGCGCGACTTTGTTTCTGCGGAACTGGAAATGGTACCGGCATATCCTGCAAGGGATTTGGGGCTGGACCGCAGTATGATCGGGGCATACGGGCAGGATGACCGAGTTTGTGCTTATACCTCTTTGATGGCGGCGCTGGAGTGCGACAAACCGAAAACAACGCTGGTAACTGTGTTTGCGGATAAAGAAGAAACTGGTTCCGACGGAAACACAGGGCTGAAAGCGGCTTATCTGAAATATTTTATCGCAGATTTGGCGAAACCGTATGGGGTGGAGGGACGGACTGTGCTTTCCAACTCAACCTGTCTTTCCGCTGATGTGAATGCAGCGCTTGACCCGACTTTTTCCGACGTGCATGACCGCAGGAATGCCGCTTACCTAAACCGCGGCGTCGTGCTGACCAAGTATACCGGTGCGCGCGGGAAATCCGGTACTTCGGATGCCTCTGCGGAATTTGTAGCGCAGATCAACCGGATTTTTGACGCGGAGAACGTTGCATGGCAGACCGGCGAACTGGGAAAGGTCGACCACGGCGGCGGCGGAACGGTTGCGGCTTATATCGCAAATCTTGGCGTAGACGTCATCGACATGGGCGTGCCGGTACTTTCTATGCACGCGCCGTTTGAGGTGACCTCAAAACTGGACGTTTACATGACTTACCGCGGATTTGCGGCATTTGCAAACGCTTAATAAATGGGACCCGAAGCAGTTTTTCTGCTTCGGGTCCTTTCTTTGCTTTACAATTTCAAAGATTTCCTTTATAATAAGCAATGAAAATGATGCAGTTAAGGATGGGAATCACGTGTTACAATTTGAAGAATATAAATTGGCGATCAACGATTTAAAGCCGCAGTTGCAGGACTTGGGAGAAGCGCTGGGGCTGGAGCGTGCGAAAGAAGAAGTGAAACAGCTGGAAGAGCAGGCCGCGGCCGCCGGCTTTTGGGACGATGCGCAGAACTCGCAGAAGGTGCTGCGCCGTACCAGCGAGTTAAAGGCGATGATTGAAAAATATGAAAAGCTGTCCGCTTTGTATGACGATATTGCGACCTTGATCGAAATGGGAACAGAGGAAGAGGACGAGTCCCTGCTGCCGGAGATCAAGGATAACTTTGACCGCTTTGAACAGGAACTGGAAGCGCAGAAGCTGGCAACCCTGCTAAGCGGGGAATACGATGCGAACAACGCGATCCTTACCTTTCATGCCGGGGCAGGCGGGACCGAGGCGCAGGACTGGGTGGAGATGCTTTACCGGATGTACACCCGCTGGACAGAGCGCCACGGTTTTAAGTATAAGATTTTAGACTATCTGGACGGGGATGAAGCGGGGATCAAAAGCGCTTCTATTTTGATCGAGGGATTAAATGCATACGGGTTTTTAAAATCGGAAGCAGGGGTGCACCGTTTGGTGCGGGTATCTCCGTTTGACGCTTCCGGACGGAGGCACACCTCGTTCGCTTCTTTGGAAGTAATGCCGGAGATCGACGACACCATTGAGATAGAAATTTCGCCCGATGATCTGCGGGTGGATACGTACCGTTCCGGCGGCGCGGGAGGACAGCATATCAATAAAACCGATTCAGCGGTGCGGATCACCCATATCCCGACTGGAATTGTGGTAGCCTGCCAGAACGAGCGGAGCCAGCACCAAAACCGTGATGTGGCGATGAAGATGCTCAAATCCAAGCTGATTGAAATTAAGGAACGGGAACATCTGGAAAAGATCGAGGACATTAAGGGCGAACATAAAGAAATTGCATGGGGATCTCAGATACGTTCTTATGTATTCATGCCGTACACCTTGGTCAAAGACCACAGAACCGGCTTTGAAAACGGGAATGTCAACGCCGTGATGGACGGGGATCTGGACGGTTTTATCAACGCATATCTGAAAGCCAAAAGCTTAGGAGATCTATAAAAGAAAAAGGCGGCAGCTTTTTGCCGCCTTTTTAAACGGTTATTTAAGATTTCGTTAAGATTTTTCACGAAAAAATCTCGACACACGTTCTTTATAATAAAATCAAGGGAACAGTAAAGGGGAATTTCAAAAATGGATACACCATGTGTTTTGGTCGTGGATGACGACCGCGAGATCGTAAGGGCGATCGCTAAGCTGCTGGAGCTGGAGGGTTATCAAGTGCTGAAAGCATACAATGGGCTGGAGGCAATGGATCTCTTGATGACGCAAAGCGTGCAGCTGATCATTTTGGATGTGATGATGCCAAAAATGGATGGATTGTCCGCCACGATGAAGATCCGGGAAAGCAAGAATATCCCGATCATTATCCTGTCTGCCAAAACAGAGGATAGTGACAAGGTGATCGGCTTGTCAATGGGGGCTGACGATTATGTTACGAAACCGTTTAACTCCTCCGAGCTGATGGCGCGGGTAAAATCCCAGCTTCGCCGGTATATTCATCTGGGCGATATCGGCGGCGGTCAGAACAAGGCGCATATGGTATGCGTGGGCGGATTGTCGCTTAACAGTGACGCCAAGGAGCTGACTGTGGACGGGGAACCGGTCAGGCTGACGGCAACAGAATTTAAGATCCTGGAGCTTTTGATGAGCAATGCAGGGCGGGTGTTTTCTGCGGAAGAGATCTACCGCCGTGTGTGGAACGAGGACGCTTATTCTGTGGAAAACACTGTCATGGTGCATATCCGCCATATCCGTGAAAAAATTGAAATCAACCCAAAAGAACCCAAATATTTAAAGGTGGTGTGGGGAATTGGATACAAAGTGGAGAAGATTTAGCAGACACAGGGCAACAAAGATCGGTTGCTTTTTGCTGTTTATCATATCCATTGCGCTTTGTGTGGAATCGGTTTTATTGGTGGGCTTTTCATCGGGAATGAAATACGGCCTGGAACCGATTTTGTGCAAGGAATATGTGAACAGCGATGTGCAGATGACAAAAATCTTGGACGACATGGCTGGCGTCAGAAACAAGGTCTATTATCAGGAACGGGAAACAAACCAGCAGTATCAGGGATTTCTAAAGGAAAACGCCCTTGAGGATAGCGAGGAAAATTTCCGTTATTTTATTGAGGTCTATCTTCACGGAAATTATTTTTTAGAGGAAACAGAGGAAGTGGCGTTTAACTACTTAGCCACTTACCTGATCAATGGGAAAGAGAAAACGATCGGGAACATTACCGAAGAGGAATTTTCTACCCTTGCAAACAGTGGACTGACCTATTCTTATACTGGGGGAACACTTTCCAGCAACCGGAAAGGAGTTCCAACGCCGACTTTGGATACACCCGAGTTTGAAGGTGCGCCGGAATTTATCAGTATGAAGATCGTCTATCCACAGGATATGCTGACAGAAAACCAAAAGCTGTGGAACGCAGAACGGACGCGCCAGCTGGGTGCATCGTGGTGTTTGCTGACATGCGGAGTTATCATGCTTTTCTCCCTGATCTTTTTGCTTGCCGTTACCGGGAAAAAAGTGGGGGAAGAAAAAGCGCAGATCTGCTTCTTTGACCGGCTGTGGACCGAAGTTATCCTTTTGTTGGGGACCGGAGCGGTCATTTTGGATGGAACAATCATTTACGCACAGTACCAGGAATTTAGTTACATGCAGTATTATTATGGCGATATAAATGCTTCTAATTCCATGTTGCTGATGGCGATCCTTGCTGGGACCGGGATTGCGGCGGTGACCGCTGTGGTTCTGCTCTGCCTCCTGTCCCTGGCGCGGAAATTGAAAGTTCATATTTTCTGGAGATCGTCTGTGATCGGTAAATTCTGCCGCTGGGTTTGGAGAGGCTGCAAATATCTGAAACGGTCTTTTTCCGGGCTGTTCAACGGGGAACGGTGGAAAGATTATAAATTCCAGCGTAGCCTGTTTGTCCGTCAATTAGTGTTTGTCCTGGGGGAAATCCTGCTTTGGTTTATTACTGCCATGCTGATGGGAGAAGCTATGTATGGCTGGGGAGCCGGAGATGTTGCCTTTTTCTTCCTTTTCCTTTGTATGTTCCTAGCGTTGTTGCTGTTAGCGTGGTATGCCAACGGGTACGCCCGTGCCAACGAAGAGGTTGGGATGCTTTGCAGGCAAATCGATGACATGGCGGACGGACGGTTGGAGGGTCGCTTAATACTGGACGAAAAAGCCCTGCTAAAAGACACCGCGGAGCACTTAAACGATATTCAGGGCGGGATCCAAAAAAATATTGAAAGCCAGATCAAGAGCGAGCGCACCAAAATTGAACTAATCACCAATGTGTCCCACGATTTGAAGACGCCGTTGACCTCTATCATCAGCTATATCGACCTGCTGCAAAAGGAAGAGCTGAATGACGAGGCAAGGGATTATGTGAATATTTTGGCGCAAAAATCTGACCGCCTCAAAAATATGGTAGCAGATGTCTTTGACCTTGCCAAAACGACCAGCGGGGAAGCAAAGGTCGTGAAAGAACAACTGGAAGTCCGTAAGCTGCTGGAACAGACCATGGGGGACATGGAGGATAAGATCGAGCAGTCCAACCGTACCTTTAGGGTATTCCTCTTAGACGAACCCGTTTACATCGAGGGGGATGGGCAGAAGCTTTACCGGGTGTTCCAAAACCTGATCGACAATGCGTTAAAGTATTCCATGGAGGGCACTAGGATCTTCATTCAAATGACCCGGACGCCGGACGAGGTGACGGTGAGCGTGAAGAATACAGCGGCTTATGAAATGGAGTTTACTGAGGAAGAAATCCTGGAACGGTTTTCGCGCGGGGATAAATCCCGTACTACCGAGGGCAACGGGCTTGGGCTGTCTATTGCCAAAAGCTTTGCCGAGGTATGCGGCGGTGCCTTTGACATTAAGATCGACGGGGACCAGTTTAAGGCGATGGTTACTTTCCCGGTCGTGGAAAAACTACCGGACCCGCCGGAATCAGAAAACGAACCGCCGGAGGAATCTATATAAAAAAGAGCGGTGCCGCTTAGGCGGCACCGCTCTTTTTTATATAGCATTATGTTTTAGACTGCTGGGGCTTTTTCTTAGGGACAGTTACCGTGCCCAAGCTGTTTTGGATCATGCTCATAACGTGCGCTTTATCTAGGATTTTGATAAAAACAACAGATAAAATCGAACCGCCGATTGTGCTGATCAAAAACGGAACGACATAGGCAAAGACTGCCGCTTCCTGCCCCAGTAAAAAGGCGGCGACTGGATAGGCGGCCAAAGCGCCGAGGATCCCGGTGCCGATCACTTCGCCAAGGAACGCGCACCAAAGACGTTTTCCGTATTTAAAAGCAAGTCCGCACAACAATGCGCCGATCATGCTGCCGGGGAAAGCCAGCGCGCTTCCGGTCCCTGTCAGCAAACGGATCAAGGAAGTGACGAACGCCATGCCGCATCCGTATACCGGGCCTAAAAATACGCCGGCAATGACATTGATGGCATGCTGCGTAGGCAGGCACTTGGAAGCCCCGATCGGGATAGAAAATGAAGAGCAGACCACGCCCACTGCGATCAGCAATGCCGCAAAGGCGAGCTTTTTGATTCTTTGATTGGTCATTGTGAAAAGTCCTTTCTGCTTTGCTTAGAATTTTTTCTGGATTTCCGGAACTCTGGATAAAATAACAGCGACGATCACAGTAATGATAATTTCCGGGATCATGTAAGTAGCGTTGTAAATAGAAGAGTAAAGCGCATATAACGCCGGGCCGGAAAACGTATCCAACACCTTGGCGCCGAAGCCGGAAATCCCATCCTGGGTAAAGAACCATTCGGCATATTCCCCAAAGAAGATAAACCCGGAAATAAAGTGCATGATAAACCGCAGAAACAGCGCAAGGGCAGAGCCTAACGCCAATGCCGCCGTAGGGTTTTTGAACCGGTTGCGGAAGATCCCGCCAAGGCCCAGTACGGTAAAGGCCAGCAGGTAGTCGAACAAAATAACGCCGATCATCATCAGCGGAGTGTAGGCACGCAATGCGGAGACCCCCATTGCCATTTGCAGAATGCTGAAAACAAATCCGGAAAACAATCCCCATGGCACACCGTAACGATAGGAGATCAAAACGATGGGGAGCATGCTGCAAAGCGTGACCGATCCGCCATATGGGAGCGAGGGCAGGTGAATGAAGGACAGAATGACCGACATTGCGAAAAGCAGGCCGCATTCTACCAGTTTTTTTGTCTTGTTTTGGGTCATAAACATTACCTCTTTCAAATAAAAATTTTATTTGAAATCAGACCTTGGGGAAACGAAAACATATTTTGAAGCAATAAAAAAACGTATGAGAGAATCCCCTCATACGCACAATGCCCCGGTAAGGCCGGGTCAATCTAATTACTTCCTATTGTAATCTTCCTACGTTGGGATTATCCACTCAGGTACAAAGGGTTAAAAGCGTTTGCTTTTTCTCAGCCATGATCGGCACCCCTGATTTCGTTTTTTATTATAAAACGGGAGGGAAGCTTTGTCAAGCCTTTCATAGGTATCATTGCGAAAAAATGGGATTTGTGGTATGATAGCGTTAAACGGGTCGTTTAACGCCCGGAAAAACGGCTGCCAGAACGAGGTTCTTTCCCGCCTAGCGGCGCCGCCGTTTTTATCACGGAGGGCTTGCGGGCATCATAACTGGGAAACGGGTCGTTTAACGCCCGGAAAAACGGCTGTCAGAACGAGGTTCTTTCCCGCCTAACGGCGGCGCCGTTTTTATCACGGAGGGCTTGCGGGTATCATAACGGGGAAACGGGTCGTTTAACGCCCGGAAAAACGGCTGTCAGAACGAGGTTCTGTCCTGCCTAGCGGCGCCGCCGTTTGGGGATTAGCATATCAATTAACTTTTATTAACTGGGGGTTTTGTCATGACGAAAAAAGAACGGGCACTGCTGGCGATTGAGAAATTAAAGGAGATTTATCCGGAGGCTGTCTGTTCTCTGACCTACCGGCATCCGTATGAACTGCTGATCGCAACGCGCCTTTCCGCGCAGTGTACAGACGCTAGGGTAAATATTGTTACCGAGGTACTATTTGAAAAATACCCTACGCTGGAATCTTTGGCAAATGCTGAATTTGAACAGATCGAAGAGATCGTCCGTCCCTGTGGATTGGGAAAAACAAAGGCGAAGGATATTATTAAAATGACCAACCAGCTGATCGATGATTATCATGGTGTGGTGCCGGATTCGATTGAAGAGTTGACGAAATTATCCGGTGTGGGGCGCAAAACAGCAAATTTGATCGTAGGGGATGTATACGGAAAGCCTTCGATCGTGACGGATACCCACTGCATCCGTATCTGTGGCCGGCTGGGGCTGACAGACGGCTCCACAGTGCCCCTTTCTGTAGAAAAACAGCTGCAAAAAATTCTGCCGCCTAAAGAAAGCGGGGACTTTTGCCACCGCTTGGTCCATTTTGGCAGGGAATACTGCACGGCGCGTTCTCCAAAATGCGATGGCTGCCCGCTTTTTGAGATCTGCAAAAATAAAACGAAAAAAATCCCGAAAAAGGGTTGACAAGCCTTCTTAAAATCGGTATAATAATATGCGTGGTTCCGGTAAGGGACACGCAAATCGAGGTGTGGCTCAGTTTGGTAGAGCGCTGCGTTCGGGACGCAGAGGCCGTGGGTTCAAGTCCCGTCACCTCGACCAATAAAGCCTGTATATCCTACAAGGATAAAAGGATGTACAGGTTTTCTGTTTGGAGGCATAGCTCAGCTGGTTAGAGCGTTCGCTTCACATGCGAGAGGTCGTGGGTTCGAGTCCCTCTGCCTCTACCAAACGGATTTAAGAAGGCGTAGCTCAGCTGGTTAGAGTACCTGCTTGACATGCAGGGGGTCGGTGGTTCAAGTCCACTCGTCTTCACCAAAATACAAAGAATCGCCTTAAAATAGGCGGTTCTTTTCTTTTATCCCCGAAAAATGTTTAAGGCAGGTGAGTAAAGATGGAACAAACTGCTTCAGCCCGGGGAATCAGCCGGGACGCTGTAAAATACCTTGCAATGGGTGCGATGCTGCTAAACCATATCGCCAATATTTTTCTGATTCCAGGTGCCCTGCTTTATGAAGTATTTACAGATCTGGGCTATGTTACGGCTGTTACCATGTGTTTCTTTTTGGTGGAAGGGTATGGCTACACCCGATCCAAAAGAAATTATGCGCTCCGCCTGTTATTATTTGCATTTCTTTCAGAAATCCCCTACTGCCTAGCCCTGACAAAAGGGGCGGTGATCTCGTTTTATGGACTAAATATGATGTTTACCCTGTTTCTGTGTTTTTTAATGCTGTTGGCATTGGAGCAAATCAAAAACAGTGTCGTTAAGGTATTTGCAGTAATCCTGATCACTTTTTTGAGCACTTTCTGCGACTGGCCGCTACTGGCCCCTATGTTCACCCTGTTATTTTGGTGGGCGGGACAGTCTAAAAGAAAACAGAAGCTTGCCTTTTTGACAGCGGCCGTATTGTTTGGCCTTTTCAGCTTCAGCGGGCGGGTGGCACTGTTTTCTTTGCCGCTTAGCTTGTTGTATGCGTTGGGCAGTATGGCAGGGATCATTTTAGCCGGTGTGTGCATTGTCTACCTGTATAACGGAAAACGGGGAAAATGGGGCAGAAACTTTTCCAAATGGTTTTTTTATGGGTTTTATCCCGTGCACCTGCTTATTTTAGGATTGATCAGAATTTCTGCACTTTAAATGAAACTGATGCATGAAATCCGGCTGGAAAAAGGGGCCGTATGGGGTCTTTTTGGATTCATTACCGGAAAACTGAACGAAAAAACAAAAGGTTACCAGATAATGAAAATGCTGGATTTCATTTAAAATGTCCATACAAACGGTAGCGGCTTGTGTGGATTTTCCTTGAGCCCTATCGGAAAATATGCTATAGTAAGGCTGACAAAATTGTTAGGGGGATATAACGATGAAGAAGTTGGCTGCTTTTTTGGTTTCAGCTTTGATTGCCTGCCTTTGCTTTGCCGGGTGCGGGGAACCGAAGGTAACGGTGCAGTCTGTGATCGATCAATTAAAAGAGGCGGGATTGCCGATTGAATACAGTATTCTTTACACCGCTAAAAATGATCCGAATGGGGGAGATAAAAACGCTTACCTTCAAAAAGGAAATTTTGCAGATTCTACGATTGAATCAGAGTATTCCAAAGAACAGCCTTTAAGCGGGAGTATAGAGATATTTTCCTCAAAAGAAAAGGCGATAGAACGTGCGGAATATTTAGCAGAGTTCACCTTTCTTGATGATTTTGGCTATCGGGTCGTCGGTGATTGTGTTTTGTTAAGGCTGAACAGCCAATTTGACCATTCGGCCGTAGAAAAATATGCGCAGGCAATCGGCGGGGAAATTTACGGAGAACCGGAAAACGTTGTTGATCAATCGGGAGAAAACAAAAGTTCTCAAAATAGAGAAGGACAGCCTTGGGCAGAATCTGTTAAGGAAAATTTTCCGGACGCTGAAGTGGATCAGACAGACGATCAGAATATCATGATTCATGTTTCCCTGGGCGATGAAGATCCAGACCAATTTATGCTTAAATGTTCTTCGGTTTTCGCCACGTTAGAAAATTGTGAAAGCGGAACGCTGATCTCGATTTATATCGAAGAAAGCCCCGGGGATTTTATTGCCGGATTCCCGAATGAGGCTGGCCTGTTTGGGTTTGAATCCTCCGCATTTTTGTCCGAGGATAGCTCTTTACAAGCAAGCTATGATAAATTATTTGCGGCGAACGACCGCGACTTTTTAAAAGGAGAGCAGGAACTAAAAGATGAAATTGAAAAAACCGAGGATGAAATAGAAGATATTCTTGGCGAGGACATTTTTGAATAAAAGTTTTTATAAAATCTTTAACCACTATTGAAGAAATTCGATAGTGGTTTTTTGCCGTATAAAAAATTACGGAAATGAGCGGTGGAAGGAAAACAGGAACGCAGACTTAGGTTAATTCCAGCCGATGGTTGCTGCCCCAAAGGCAGAAAATTACTTTACACGGCTTTACAAATATCCTGAAAACAAAGCGAAAACAAGAAAAGAAATGTAAAATTCCGTTTAAATAAAGCCGTTAAATCCCATAGTAAAAGGTTTTTTGGTACTTTACATTCATTTAACATGGATTTATCACAAACATGCTTTCTGTCTTTTGCGGAAATCCTTATAATAATACTCGTAGCAAACAAGAAAAAGAAAAGAAAACATGAATCTTTGAAAGGTATGGGATTTACGATGAAATTAAGAAGAATAGGAATTTTTGCTTTAACAGCTGTATTATCATTAGGGCTGCTTGCCGGCTGCGGAGAAAAGAATGAGGACAATAATTCTGCTCCGGCTTCCGGTTCCAGCAACACGGCTTCCGGCGATAATGCCACCGATTTACAGGGTGCGAAGATCACAATGTCTGGTTCTACCTCTATGGAAAAATTCTGCTCCGCTTTGACAGAAGCATTCAACGCTGAATACAACGCTGCGGCGACTGCGGAATACACTGGTTCCGGCGCAGGGATCGAAGCGGTAACAGCTGGTACGGTTGACATTGGGAACTCTTCCAGAGCGTTAAGCGAAGAGGAAAAAGCAAACGGGGTTGCGGAAAACATCGTTGCAATCGACGGAATCGCAGTTGTAGTTGATAAAAACAACACCGTTGCGGACCTGACCAAAGAACAGCTGATCCAGATCTACAAGGGGGAAGTTACCAACTGGAAAGATTTAGGCGGTAGCGATCAGGCGATCGTTGTAATTGGACGGGAATCCGGTTCCGGTACCCGCGGCGCTTTTGAAGAGATCCTGGAACTGAAAGACGCCTGCAAATACGCGCAGGAAGTTGATTCTACCGGCGGTGTTATGGCAAAAGTAGCTTCTACCCCGGGTGCGATCGGATACGTTTCCCTAGACGTTATTGATGATACTGTCAATGCAGTTACTGTAAACGGTGTGGAAGCAAATGAAGCGAACATCAAATCCGGCGACTATATCCTCAGCCGTCCGTTCGTCATGGCTACGAAAGGCGAAATTTCGGAACAGAGCGAAGCCGTTCAGGCGCTGTTTGACTACATCAACTCCGATAAGGGCCAGGAGATCATTGCAAAGGTTGGCTTGATCTCTGCGAAATAAGAGAGCAAAACACTTTGACAAAAACATTCTGATACAATATCCTCAAGATTTGCTACTCTTGAGGATATTGTTATGAAACGGGAAAAGATACTGTTGGCGGTATAGGCCAAGAGGAGGAAGATCACTGCTATGAGCTTACACAGAAATGCGGATCAGCCGGTTTCCATCATTGGAAGCCATAAGACAAAATCTGCGATTGAGATCACAGCGAATATTATTTTTATTGTTTGTGCATTCGTGGCAATCGTTGCTGTACTGGCCATTACGATCTATATGATCTATTCCGGGGCGCCGGCACTTTTTAAGGTTGGGATTTTGGATATTTTGTTTGGAACGACCTGGGCCCCGACTGCCGAGGATCCGAGCTTTGGAATCTTATATATTATTTTGACCTCCATTATCGGTACGACGCTGGCTATTTTGATAGGGGTGCCGATCGCGTTAATGACCGCCATTTTCCTGTCGGAGGTGGCAAATTCCAAATTGGCGAACATAGTGCGTCCAGCTGTAGAGCTGCTGGCCGGAATCCCCTCTGTTATTTATGGACTGCTTGGCGTTTTGATGATCAATCCGGCCATCTACAAGCTGGAGCAGGCGATCTTTAAAGATGCCCCCAACCATCAGTTTACCGGCGGGGCGAACCTGCTTTCCGCAGTGCTGGTCTTAGCGATCATGATCCTGCCGACTGTTATCAATATCAGTGAAACCTCCCTGCGAGCAGTGCCGCAGCAGTACCGCAGTTCCTCTTTAGCGTTAGGGGCCAGCAAGATCCAGACGATCTTTAAAGTGACCGTTCCGGCGGCGAGATCTGGGATCATCACCGGGATCGTTTTGGGGATCGGCCGTGCGCTGGGGGAGGCGATGGCGATCGTATTCGTATGCGGAAACTCGGTAAACCTGCCGTATCCGTTCAACTCGGTCCGGACGCTGACAACGGCGATCGTTTCTGAAATGGGATATGCGGGCGGATTGCATCGGGAGGTATTATTCACGATCGGACTGGTGCTGTTTGCCTTTATTATGATCATCAACATCGTTTTGAGCACGATTTTAAAAAAGGGGGGCGCAAAGCATGACAAATAGTATTTATGTTAAGAAAAAGCGCCCGGGCGATATGGTGCTTTTGGTGCTGATCTATGCCTGCGCGTTTTTGGCGGTGCTGCTTTTGGTGGGCATTATCGGCTATGTCATTTACCGCGGGCTTCCAGTCATCAACTGGAATTTTATCTCCACGGCGCAGAGCGCTTTGGAAGGCACGTTTGGGATTTTGCCTAATATCATCAATACCCTTTATATCATTGTCATTACTCTGCTGATCGCCACCCCGATCGGGATCGGCTCGGCGATTTATCTGAATGAATATTCCAAGGGCGGTAGGCTGGTAAGGATGATCGAATTTACCACAGAAACCCTGTCAGGGATCCCGTCTATTATCTTCGGCTTGTTTGGAATGGTTTTCTTCGGGAATTTCTTAAAGCTTGGATATTCTATTCTCTGCGGCGCGCTGACCCTCACTATTATGATTCTGCCTATTATCACCCGCACCACGCAGGAAGCTTTAAAAACTGTGCCGGAAAGTTACCGCAGCGGTGCTTTAGGGATCGGGGCTACCAAATGGTATATGATCCGCACGATCATTCTGCCCAGCGCCATGCCCGGGATCGTGACCGGGGTGATCCTTTCGATCGGCAGAATCGTCGGGGAATCCGCAGCTCTTTTATTTACTGCCGGAAGCGCTTATTTGATGCCAACCAACTGGCTGACCCACCCGATGTCTTCGGGCGGGACGCTGACCATTCAGATGTATTTAAGCATGACCAAGGCGCAGTATGACAACGCGTTTGGAATTGCTTTTGTGTTGATCGTGATCGTGTTGGCGATCAATCTTTTGACCAAAGTTTTAAGCCGCAGGCTTGATGTAAATAAGAGGGACTAATTGAGATGGAGGAAAAAACTGTGAATCAGCAGACAAAAATTCATGTAGAGCATTTGAACCTGCATTATGGGACGAACCATGCGCTCAAAGATGTCAATATGGACATCTCAGAACATAAGATCACGGCGTTTATCGGGCCATCCGGCTGCGGAAAATCCACCTTTTTAAAGACCCTGAATCGGATGAACGACTTGATCCCCAACGTAAAGATCGACGGGACGGTACTGCTGGATGGGGAAGACATTTATTCTCCAAAAGTGGATACCACCCTGCTGAGGAAGAAAATCGGAATGGTATTTCAGCAGCCGAACCCGTTCCCGATGAGCGTATATGACAATATCGCCTACGGTCCTAGAATCCATGGGATCCGTTCCAAGGTAAAGCTGGATGAGATCGTGGAAAAGAGCCTGCGGGACGCCGCGATTTTTGACGAGGTAAAGGACCGTTTAAAAAAATCCGCACTTGGTCTGTCCGGTGGACAGCAGCAGCGCCTTTGCATTGCCAGAGCGCTTGCCGTAGAACCGGAAGTGCTTTTGATGGATGAACCGACCTCTGCCCTGGACCCGATCTCTACTTTGAAGATCGAGGAATTGATGGAAGAATTAAAACACAAATATACGGTTGCGATCGTTACCCACAACATGCAGCAGGCCACCCGTATTGCGGATTATACCGCGTTTTTCCTGGTAGGGGAGATGATCGAGTTCGGCACCACGGAACAGATCTTCTCCATGCCCAAGGACCAACGTACAGAAGATTACATTACCGGACGCTTCGGATAATCGGGAGGGGGAGAAAAGTATGTCTGCAAGACCGACATTTGACCATGAACTGGAGCAGTTAAACACAGATCTAATCAAAATGGGGACCCTGGTGGAGGAGGCGATCGAAAACACGATCACTGTGTTCCAAACGCAGGATTATGACTTAGCGAAAACGATCGTGGAGCACGACCGCCAGATCAACGATATGGAAAAGATCATTGAGTCCCGAAGCCTCAGCCTGATGCTCCGCCAGCAGCCGGTGGCGGTTGATCTGCGGTTTGTATCCACCGCATTGAAAGTAGTGACTGATATGGAACGAATCGGAGATCAGGCTGCCGACATTGCGGAGCTTCTGACCCACATGGATGGCTCGCACATCTATACGGTGATCCAGCATATCCCTGACATGGCCAAGAACACCAAACAAATGGTCCACGATGCGATCGCCGCGTTTGTACAGCTTGATTTAGAGCTTGCCGAGCGGGTGAAAAAACGGGATGATGTGGTAGACGACCTGTTTAACCGGGTAAAAGACGAGGTGATCAAAATCCTGAAAACAGATGGCGCGCCGGTAGACAGCGGGATCGACTTTTTGATGATCGCCAAATATCTGGAGCGGATCGGGGACCATGCGGTAAATATCTGCGAATGGTTGGAATTTCGTCTGACAGGGGAGATCAACCACACGAAGCTGCTATAAGGCGTTTATAAAGAAACTGCACTGCGAAATTCACGGTGTGGTTTCTTTTTTGACCCGATAGAAACATAAAAATTTACATCTTTGTATTTGTATCTTTCAAACAGTTGTGATATAATATACCAGAATAATATAGAAAAGTTTTTTCTATCAATGGAGGATACTATGGGAAAATATCAGGATGTTGATTGCCCAATTTGCCATAAACCGATCGAAAACGGGGAACCGGTTGCTGTCTGCCCGGAATGCGGAGCGCCTTACCACAAGCACTGCATCGAACAGACAAAGCAGTGTGTGCATCAGGATTTGCATGCTTTGGGGAAAAACTGGGAGCCTCCTAAAAAGGCGCAGGCTAACTATGTAAAGGACGAACCGAACCGGTGCAGCCGCTGCGGTGCGTTAAACCCGGCGCAGGGACTTTTCTGCGAGGTGTGCGGCAACCCGCTTCGCACGACGCAGCAGCCCAGTCCCAATGACCCCGCGCGTGACCCTAAAAATCATTATCACGGCAATGCCGGTGTGAATATTGGACCGGAAAATCCAGCTGGCAGGGGAATGCAGACCCCGCCGCCGATGATGGAATACAATCCGTTTACTACTCCTTTCGGCGGAGTAAACCCGGATGAAAAGATCGACGATGTGCCGGTGCGGGACGTAGCAATTTTTGTGGGGCAGAATACGCCGTATTTTATCCCGAAATTCAAACAGATGAGCGACAAGACCGGCGGGATGTTTTTTAATTTTGCCGCAATGTTTTTTCATGGGTTTTATTTTTTGTACCGAAAAATGTACCTGTGGGGAATCCTGTTTTTGATCGTGATGTTTGCGCTGAGTACGCCGAGCTTGCTGATGTATATTGACACGATCCGCAAGGTACTGGACCCCAATGCGGCCGCATGGTTTAACAGCGACCAGTTGATAGTGCTTGGGAATACGCTGTCTATGGTGTCGGTGGTGGTGCGGTTTGTTTGCGGGATCTTGGCGAACCGGCTGTACAAAAATTACACGATGCAGAAGATCAAAAAAATACAGGAAGAGTACCCGGATCATGACGCTTATGTTGCAGCGCTGACCAAACAGGGCTCCATATCTTCCAAGCTGATCGTCGTTTGTGTGATCGGGTATTTTGTATTGGTGGGGGCAAGCTCCTTTTTGCTGGTGATGTTTGGCCTTTAAAAAATACTTGACAGATAGTTTTTAAAAGGGTATAATATTTCTGTTATCCTTGCTCTGCGTTACGGCGCAGGGCCAAAGTCCAAAAGGAGGTGCTTTTTAATGGCAAAATTAGAACAGAGCTATGAATCGATCATCATTTTAAGTACAAAATTAGGTGAAGATGGTATCAAAGCCGTGATCGCAAAATTTACGGACATGATCTCTAAAGAGGCTACTTTGGAATCTGTGGACGAATGGGGCAAACGCAGACTTGCTTATGCGATCAACTATGAACACGATGGTTACTATGTATTGTTCAACTTTACCAGCAAACCGGATTTCCCGGCTGAACTGGACCGTGTTTATAAAATTACTGACGGCGTAATTCGTTCTTTGATCATTGCAAAATCAGAAGAAAAGTAGGAGTTGATTTTTTATGTTGAACAGGGCGATTTTAATGGGACGCTTAGTAGCTGATCCAGAACTTCGTCAAACTCCGAACGGCGTCTCTGTGACTGCGTTCCGCATTGCGGTAAACCGGACCTATAACCGGGAACTGACTGACTGGATCGACATTGTCGCTTGGCGGCAGCAGGCGGAATTTGTATCTAAATATTTCCAAAAGGGAAGTATGATCGTTGTTGAGGGATCTATCCAAACCCGTAATTACGAAGATAAAAATGGAAACAAGCGCACTGCTGTAGAAGTGGTTGCGGATCAGATCCATTTTGCAGAAAGCAAGAACGCACAAAGAACGAACTCTCAAAATTTTCCGTTGCCGACTGAGATGGATGAACCTGCAAAGGGGACAGGCTTTTCTGTTGGGAACATGGACGATTATGAGGAACTGGATACCGATGACGGCGACCTGCCGTTTTAAAACCGATTTGTAAAGGAGGTACTTGAAAGATGGAAAGAAACAACCGTGGGAAACGTACCCGTAAAAAAGTATGCGCATTTTGTGTAGATAAAGTTTCTGAGATCGATTACAAAGACATCGCAAAACTGAGAAGATACCTTTCGGAAAGAGGAAAAATCGTTCCGAGACGTGTTACCGGTACTTGCGCTTGTCATCAGCGTCAGTTGACCACAGCGATCAAACGTGCCCGTCACATTGCATTGCTGCCATATGTAAGCGAATAAGACTGGAAAATCCCGTACCGTAAGGTATGGGATTTTTTATTGTTTATTTTTCGTATAACTCCTTACAAAATTAGACCTTCTTTTTGTGTATTCGTATATAAATGTCAAAAAAATTAAACATTTTGTTGACTTTATAGGTATATTTTTGTAAAATAAAAGAAAATTGACAATGAAAGGGAGAAAACAATGCAGCAATGCACTTCAAATGACGATTTAATAGAATACCAAGAGTTTAACTGGTCTGTAATGAGTTTTGTTTCCGAAATGGTGGGATTATTCCGGGATAACCCTGATCCGCAGACAGCGATTCTGCAAATTTTGAAAAGGGTAGGGGAACTGTACCGGGTAGACCGTGTATATATCAGTTTGTTTACACCGGATGGAACTAAAATTGAAACTGCGCTGCAATGGCATGTGGAAGATACGCCGGCACTGAATTTTTCCGACTTGATCAACCGAAAAGATGTTTTGCACACGTTTCAGGAACGGGAGATCTGCCGGTGCGATGACGTTTCAAAGCTTGATGACGAAAACGCGAAGAAATTTTATGACACTTACGGGGTAAAAGCGGGAATCGAGTACCTCTTTATCAAAAATGGGGAAGCATTCGGCTGGATCGGGCTGCACGACTGCCACCATACCCGTCATTGGCTGGCGCGGGAAATAGAACTGCTGCAAACGGTAGCGATCCTGTTGCGCGAAAGGATCCATAGCCTGTAAATCTTTACAGACAGACTTTTTTATGGTATGATGAATTTTGTTTGGAAAGCCTATGAAAATGATAAGATATTGTTGATAAAAGCGTTTGTGGAGTTTTCCGCAGGCGCTTTTTTACTTCAGGAGGAATTTATGCAAAGAAAAGAAGAAAATTTTAAGGCAGCAATTTTTGATTTGGATGGGACGATTTTGGATTCCATGTATGTATGGGAGTGGATCGATCAGGAATTTTTAACAAAACGGGGGATCCCTGTTCCGGATGATTATATCGAAGCAGTGTGTGCCCGAAGTTTTCAGGAAGCTGCGGATTATACCATTGCGCGTTTTGGCCTTCAGGAACGCGCGGAGGACATCATCGAAGAATGGGGAGAGCTGGCATATCAGCAATATAGCGAACAGGTAAAATTGAAACCCTATGCTAAGGAGTACCTCACCTTTTTAAAGGAACAGGGGATCAGGTTGGCAGTTGCGACTGGGCTTTCCCATGCTTTGATGGAAGCGGTTTTAAAAAATAATCAAATTTGGGACCTGTTTGACCTGTTCTGCTCTGCCGACGAAGTAGAGCGGGGAAAGGAATATCCGGACCTGTATTTTTATACGGCGGATAAGCTTTCCCTTGCGCCGGAAGAATGCATCATGTTTGAGGATGTTTATCCTGGGATAAGGAGCGCAAAGATGGCGGGAATGATCGTTTATGGAGTAGAGGACTTTTATTCGCTGGAACAGAAAGAGCGGATCATCGAGATCGCGGATGGGTATTTGAAAGATTTTCGCTTGGCGCCTGTTCCAAAGGAAAGCGGTCAATAAAGCCTCTGACAAGTATAGTACCTTGATAGGTAAATCGGTTACAAATGATCTTTGATTCGGTCCAGCGCGCCTTTTTCCAACCGGCTGACCTGCGCCTGGCTGATCCCAATTTCCTGCGCCACCTCCACCTGTGTTTTCCCTTGAAAAAATCGCAGGGTCAGGATCGTTTTTTCCCGGTCGTTCAGGCTGGTAAGGGCTTCTTTTAATAGGATTTCCCCCAGCCAGTCAGTTTCATCATTTTTGTCCCCAAGCTGGTCCATGACATAGATGGTGTCCCCGCCGTCGGAATAGACTGGTTCGTACAGGGAAACAGGATCGACGATTGCTTCTAACGCAATGACTACATCGGCTTTCTCCATCTGGAGTTCCTTGGAGATCTCTTCGATCGAGGGTTCACGGTTTAATTCCCGGATCAATTTTTCTTTGGCTTGCATGGCGCGGTAGGCGGTATCTTTTAAGGAGCGGCTGACCCGGACAGAATTAGAATTGTCCCGGAGAAAGCGACGGATCTCCCCGATGATCATGGGGACGCAATAGGTGGAAAAACGGACGTTAAAGTTAATATCAAAATTGTCGATTGCCTTGATCAGCCCGATACACCCAACCTGAAACAGGTCGTCTAAGCTTTCGCCGCGGTTGGTAAAACGCTGGATCACGCTTAAGACTAATTTTAGGTTTCCGCTGATCAGCTTTTCACGGGCAGTTGGATCTCCTTCATGCATTTTTTTCAAATATTCAATTCGTTCCTTTTCTTTTAGAACGGTCAATTTTGAGGTATTGATCCCGCTGATCTCAACTTTGTTTGCCCACATGTTTTTAGCACACCTTTCAAATGAACTACACCAAAAGTATGAGCAGGAAAACTGCGCGGCAAACAACTGGAAAAAAATAACGGCTCTTTTGTAATTTACCTTGACGAAAAAAACGGAATAGCTTATAATAAATTTAGAGAAAATATTCTTCTCCATTAAGGGAAGAATATTTTTATTTTGTGTAAAAACGAATGGAGTTGGACATTTTGGCAGCACAGACAAATGACTTGGGAACGTTACCGATCAAAAAATTATTGCTGCGTTTAGCTGCACCGGCGATTTTGGCGCAGCTGATCAATGTGCTTTATAATATTGTGGACAGAATCTACATTGGAAATATGCAGGGAATCGGACATCTGGCATTGACCGGGGTCGGGCTGACATTTCCCATCATTACGCTGATCTCCGCCTTTGCTGCAATGATCGGGATGGGCGGAGCGCCGCTGATGTCTATGAGCCTGGGCGAAAAAAATATGGTACGGGCGCAGAAGATTTTATCGACCTGTATGGCGGCTCTTATCGTGCTGGCAGTTGTTTTGACGGCAGTATTTATGATCTGGAAACGCCCTTTTTTGTTTGCCTTTGGCGCAAGCGGCGATACCATTTCCTATGCGGATGAGTATATCTCGATCTATCTGCTGGGCAGTGTTTTTGTTATGATATCATTGGGGCTGAATAGCTTTATCACCGCGCAGGGATTTTCCAAGATGGGGATGCTGACAGTTTTGATCGGGGCGGCGGCCAACATTGTTTTAGATCCGATCTTTATCTTTGTGTTCCAGCTGGGAGTGCGGGGCGCGGCGATCGCTACAGTCATTTCCCAGGGAATATCGGCAGCGTGGGTTTTGTTATTCCTATTCGGGAAAAAAGCTACGGTAAAATTAAGGCGGAAAACATTCCAATTTGAGTGGAAAGTCTTGCTTTCTGTGGTGGCGCTTGGGATCTCACCGTTTATAATGCAGTCTACGGAAAGCCTTGTGATGATAGTACTCAATAGCCAGCTCCAGCGTTACGGGAACGATTATTATGTAGGCGCTATGACGATCATATCCAGTGTTTCCCAGATCACGATGATGCCGCTGATGGGATTGGCGCAGGGGGCACAGCCTATCATCAGCTATAACTATGGGGCGGGGCAGCTGGGACGTGTCCGTCAGGGATACCGTTTACTGATCCGGGTATGCGTGATTTATGCAACTATTCTGTGGCTTTCCTGTATGCTGATTCCGCAGATATTTATCCGAATTTTTAACAGTGACCCTCAGCTTGTCAGCACGGCAGTCCCTGCACTGCGCATTCAAATGGGGATGATCTTTGCTATGGGGGTGCAGAACTCTTGCCAGCAAAGCTTTCTTGCCTTGGGTCAAGCGAAAATATCAGTTTTTTTGGCACTGCTCAGAAAGGTGATCTTACTGATCCCGCTAGCTCTTATTTTCCCATTATTTATGGGGGTCAACGGAGTATTTTACGCACAGCCTGTGGCAGATATTTTAGCAGCTACCAGTACGGCGATCTGCTTTGCTTTGTTTTGTAAGAAGCATCTGCACAAACAGGAAGAAACGAGCGCTGAATAAACGGAATGATTTTGTGCAAAATTATTAGAATATAGGGCTTCTATTAAAACTTTGTTAAGAAAATAACCAAATTTGGTATGAGCTTTGTAAAAAATGGATATTTTGGATTGCATTTGACAAGCATTTCAGTTATAATGTATAAGAAGAAATTTTGAACAATTCATGTTCAGAAGATTAAGAAGTAAAGGAGATGGAATGTATGAGTAGTTGGGCAGAGTTTTTCAACGTTGCAATTACCGGTATTGTGGTTGTTTTCATTGCATTGGTCGTACTGATCATTATTGTTTCGATCGTTGGCAAGATCTTCTCAAGTTTAGACACAAAAAAAAACAGCAATAGCACGGGAAACGACCAGCCTAAAGTGACCGGATCTCCTGTACCGGCCGATACTGTGGCAATGGAAGCGGAAGACGGCTTAACTGATGAGGTTGTGGCTGCTATCACTGCTGCGATCGCCTGTGTCATGACGGAAAACGGCGTTACAAAGCCGTTTCGGGTAAAAAGTATTCAGCGTGCCGGGAATTCTCGGAATGTGTGGAATATGGCTGGTTTGTTAGAAAATACCCGTCCATTCTAAGGAAAACAACACAAGGGGAGAAAAACAATGGATTTATTTTTGAAAAGTATGGGCGATATGCTGGCTGATTCAGGATTCGCTGCATTCTTTCAGGGTGACGGCTGGAAAAGCCTCATCATGATTGGGATCGCATGTATTCTGATGTATCTGGCTATCGTGAAGCAGTACGAGCCATTACTGCTGCTGCCGATCGCTTTCGGTATGCTGCTCGTAAATATTCCGCTTGGCGGGGTAATGGATTATCCGAAAATGGTATTTGAACCGATGCAAAACGGGGCGGGGCATTTCCCTGAGCTTTTAGTAAATACCGGTTCAGAAACCTTTACTGTATATCAGAACCTTGAAAAACAGGTGAACGGCGGTCTGCTTTATTACCTGTATCAGGGTGTAAAACTGGGGATCTATCCGCCGCTGATCTTCTTGGGCATTGGTTGCATGACCGATTTTGGTCCGCTGATCGCAAACCCGAAATCCTTTATTTTAGGTGCTGCCGCCCAGCTTGGTATTTTCGTAACATTTTTAGGAGCTTTGGCAATTTCTGCATTAAATATTCCGGGCCTTACCTTTACTCCGGAACAGGCTGCTTCTATCGCTATTATTGGTGGTGCTGACGGCCCGACTGCGATTTATACGACTGGTAAGCTGGCGCCAGAATTACTGGGGCCGATTGCGGTTGCCGCGTATTCTTACATGGCGTTGGTGCCGGTTATCCAGCCTCCGATTATGAAGGCATTGACCAGCAAGAAAGAGCGTATGGTCGTGATGGAACAGCTTCGTCCGGTTTCCAAAACCGAAAAGATCATTTTCCCGATCATCGTTACTTTGGTCGTTTGCTGCTTAGTTCCTTCTGCAACTCCGCTGATCGGTATGCTGATGCTGGGGAACCTGTTTAAAGAAAGCGGCGTGGTTGACCGTCTGGTCAAGACTGCACAGAACGAGCTAATGAACATTGTTACCATTTTCTTGGGTGTTACCGTTGGTGCGACTGCAAGCGCTGAAAAGTTCCTGAACCCGCAGACTATTGCGATCATCTTCTTAGGTCTGTTTGCATTCTGCGTTGGTACAGCAGGCGGCGTTCTGTTTGGAAAACTGATGTATGTCTTCACCAAGGGCAAGGTAAACCCGCTGATCGGTTCTGCTGGTGTTTCCGCGGTCCCAATGGCTGCTCGTGTATCCCAGAAGGTTGGTGCTGCTGAAAAACCAACCAACTTCCTGTTGATGCATGCAATGGGTCCAAATGTTGCTGGCGTTATTGGTTCCGGTGTTGCAGCTGGCGTACTCATTAGTATTTTCGGTTAAACTTGAATGAAAAAAGGACAGGTATGATGCCTGTCCTTTTTTATTTTTATCAGAAATTTCATTTTAGGGTACAAAGAGGGAATATCAGCAAATAATTTTGTGAATATGAATAATCTTTGAAGAATATTCTGTAGTATTTGCACACAAAATTTATGGAATCTTGATTTTAAGCTGGTAAAATGTTAAAATGTTCTGGTATGGTATCCTCTTTCTGGATAGGATTTGTTCTTGAGAGAGATACCAAGAATTTGGCAAGAAATCACAGGGAAGGGCATGGTAAGAATTTATGGCGATTATCAAAAGCAGACGATCCTTAAAGGGTGTCCATGTACCGCATCATAAAAATACGGAGCACTGCGAATCTGTATTGTTCCGTGATGTCGGGGAGGTTGTCATTCCAATGCAGCAGCATATGGGTGCACCTTGCCAGCCAACAGTAAAAGCAGGGGATTTGGTCAAGTTGGGGGACAAAATCGGCGACAGCCAAGAGTTCTTTTCTGCGCCAATCCATGCAAGCTGTTCTGGCACCGTGGTTCGTGTTGAGGATTTTTGGACTGTGACCGGTGCGCAGACCAAGGCTGTTGTTATTAAAAATGACGGGGAATATACAGTCAGCGAATCAGTAAAAAAACCATTTATCAGCGATAAAGAGGACTTTATCCACGCAGTCCGGGAATCGGGCCTGGTGGGCCTTGGCGGCGCGGGTTTTCCCGTTCACGTCAAACTGGCTTATAAAAATCCGGAACGGATCGACACATTGGTAATTAACGCCGCGGAATGCGAGCCTTATATTACAGCGGACTTCCGGGAATGCATGGAAAATACTGACGCTGTTTTGGCAGGGATCCGGGCGGTAAAAAAATACCTGAATATCAAGTCCGTTTATTTCGGGATCGAAGCCAACAAGCCGGAGGCATTAAAGCTTTTAGATGAAAAGACAGAAAGCGATCCGGATTTTCATGTGGTGCAGCTGAAACAGCTTTATCCTCAGGGGGCGGAAAAATCTATCATCTATGCTGCGGCGGGGATCGTGGTGAAAGACGGAAAATTGCCTGCCGACTGCGGTGTGATCGTGATGAACGTATCCTCTGTAGGATTTATCGGAAATTATTTAGAAACCGGGATGCCGCTGGTATCGAAGCGTATTACAGTAGACGGGGATTGTGTGAATCGTCCACAGAACCTGGTCGTGCCGATCGGGACGCCGATCCGATGCGTGCTGGAATACTGCGACGGTGACCTTGGTTGTAAAAAGCTTTTGATGGGCGGCCCTATGATGGGGACACCGGTCAATTCGGTGGATACGCCGGTCATCAAAAACAACAATGCGATTCTGGCCTTTTCCCATAACGATATTCTTGGGAAGCAGACGACCGCCTGCATCCGCTGCGGAAAGTGCGTATCGGTATGTCCTATGAATTTGATGCCTACCATGCTGGAAAAGGCATATGACCGGAAAGACGCCGAGGCGTTAAACGCTTTGCATATCAATTTGTGCATCAACTGCGGATGCTGCAGCTATACCTGTCCGGCCAAGCGGCAGCTTGCCCAGAAAAACCAGCTGGCAAAAACCTTTGCAAGAAAAAGCGCTGTCAAATCGTAAGGCTGCTGATAGAGAGAAGGAGAGTCTATGGGAAATTTTATTGTAACACCATCCCCTCATATTACCAGTAACCACAAAACAAGCACGATTATGAGGGACGTAATTATTGCACTGATGCCGGCGCTGGTAGCGGCAGTCGTAGTTTTTGGGATCCGCGCGCTGGTAGTTACAGCGGTTTGCGTGGCTTCCTGTGTATTGTTTGAGTATTTGATCCGCCGGGTGATGAAACGGGATGCCACCATTTCTGACCTGAGCGCGGTAGTCACAGGGATCTTGCTGGCATACAACCTGCCGGTGACGATCCCGCTGTGGATCGCTGTGATCGGTTCTTTTATTGCCATCGTTGTGGTGAAGCAGATGTTTGGCGGGATCGGGCAGAACTTTGCCAATCCGGCTTTAACGGCAAGGATCGTGTTGTTCGCCTCCTTTGCGGTACATATGACGACCTGGGCAAACCCGTTTGATATTGATACCATTTCTTCCGCGACCCCGCTTTTGGACATTGAACACGCTGATACAATGGCGCTGTTCCTTGGCAATGTGCCGGGCTGCTTGGGTGAAACCAGCGCGCTGGCCCTGTTATTAGGTGGGATCTATCTGGTGCTTAGAAGAGTGATCAGCCCAGTGATTCCGTTGACCTATTTGGGAACGGTATTTGTTTTGTCCTGGCTGCTGGGGTCTGACCCGGTAAACCAGTTGTTTGCGGGGGGGCTTATGCTGGGCGCTATCTTTATGGCGACCGACTATGCAACGACCCCGATCACGACCAAGGGGAAATTTATCTTTGCTTTGGGATGCGGCTTGATGACGATCGCGATCCGGCTGTACGGTTCTTATCCGGAAGGGGTTTCTTTCTCGATTTTGTTTATGAACCTGCTGACCCCGCTGATCGACCGTGTGACAAAGGCAAAGGCTTTTGGGACCCAGAAAAAAAAGAAAGGGGCGGAGGAATAATGGGAAAAGCAAAAGAGATTCTCGTTCCGACCCTTGCACTGACAGTCATTGCGGTTTTGGTAGCTGTTTTGCTGGCTGTTACTTATAATGCGACTGGGGTTGGAAATATCCAGCCGGGGTTGAGCGACGAGGAATGTGTGGAATATGCCTCTACGGTGATCCCGGATGCGCAAAAGCTTATTAAGGCAGATTATCAATCTGGTGAAGCGGATTTGCTTGGCGTGTATCAGGACGAAGGAAAAACCGGTGTTGCCTTGCATATCCAAACAGTGGGATATGCCGGGAAAAGCTCCCCGATAGAGGCTTTGATTGGGTTTGACAAGGAGGGGGCTGTCACTGGGATCGTGATCGTGTCCTGTCCGGAAACCCCAGGACTTGGTACGCGGATCGAAGACGCGGAATACCTGAAAAATTATACCGGCGTCAGCGGCTCAGCAGATGGGGTAGACACCATTACTGGTGCGACGATTTCGTCTACTGCTTTAAAAGCCGGCGTGAATTTTGCGATGGAGCAATTTGAAGCTGTGAAAGGGGAGGTGCTGGCATGAGCAACTTTAAAACGTTCAGCAAGGGCATTTTAGAAGAAAACCCGGTATTGGTCATGCTGCTTGGCACCTGTCCGACACTGGCGACCACCACGCTTGCCTCTACCGGCGTAGGGATGGGACTGGCGACCACCTTTGTTTTGGTCTGTTCCAACATTGTTATTTCCATGCTGAAGCGGGTGATTCCCAAGGAGGTACGCCTGCCCTGCTTTATTGTTGTGATCGCGGGGTTTGTTACCTTTGTCAGCTTTATTTTGCAGGCATATATCCCGGATCTTTACGATTCGCTGGGGATCTTTTTATCCTTGATCGTTGTAAACTGCATTATTTTAGGGCGTGCGGAGATGTTCGCTAGCAAAAATAAGGTCGGGGCTTCTGCTTTAGATGGTTTGGGAATGGGTCTTGGCTTTACATTGGCCTTGTTCGTTATCGGCTCCTGCCGTGAGATTTTGGGATTTGGCTCCTGGCTTGGAATCTCGTTTGAGGATCTGCTTGGTTTTTGGCCGGAACCAATGCTCTTCTTTATTACGCCTGCCGGCGGGTTCTTTGTGTTTGGTGTTGTGATCGCGGTCGTCAATCTGATTATGCGCGCCAAAAACCGCAAGCCAAAGGAAAAAATCGGTTGTGAAGGCTGTCCGCATAAAGCAGAATGCACGAAACAGGAAGGGGGCTGTGACGCATGTTAAAAGAAATGCTAGTCATTTTGTTCAGCGCAATTTTGGTCGACAACTTTGTGTTGAGTAAATTCATGGGGATCTGTCCGTTCCTGGGAGTTTCCAAAAAGATGGATTCCGCTGTCGGGATGGGCGGCGCCGTGATTTTTGTCATGCTGATGGCCTCGGCTATGACTTATCCGATCTATGAATACCTGTTAGTTCCTTATCACTTGGAATATCTGAACACCATGGCGTTCATTTTGGTAATTGCCTTGTTTGTTCAGCTGGTGGAAATCATTTTGAAACGGTATATCAAGCCTTTGTATAATGCCTTGGGCGTTTACCTGCCATTGATCACCACCAACTGTGCGGTGCTGGGTGTCACGCTGTTAAACGTGGAAAACGAATATAATTTCCTGTCCTCTATGGTAAATTCCTTGGGTGCCGGTTTAGGCTTTACCTTGGCGCTGATTTTGTTTGCAGGTGTCCGGGAACGGGTAGAAGCGGCGGATGTGCCTCAGGCGTTTAAAGGGGTGCCGATCACCTTGGTTGCCGCCAGCATCGTGGCGGTATCGTTCATGGGCTTTAATGGTTTAGTAACCGGTATTTTTGGATAAGGAGGGAAATGTGATCATGCAGATTTTAATTCCTGCCCTTATCTTTGCGGGGCTTGGTATTTTCGCCGGACTGCTGCTGTCGATCTTTTCAAAAGTGTTTGCAGTGAAAACTGATGAACGAGTAGAAAAGATCCGGGAGGCGCTTCCGGGAGCCAACTGCGGGGCATGCGGCTTTTCCGGGTGCGACGGTTATGCGGCAAAGCTGGTGGAGGATGACAGCTTAAAAACAAACCTTTGCCTGCCGGGCGGAGAAGAGACCTCCCGCGCGATCAGTGAGATCCTTGGTAAAAGCTTTGAAGCAGTGGAACCAATGGTGGCAGAGGTATACTGCAAAGGCACGAGCGAAACGACAGAAGATATTTTTGAATATGACGGGATCTATTCGTGCAGTGCCTGCAACCTGTATTATAGCGGAAAGGGAAAGTGTAATTACGGCTGTTTGGGATTCGGCGATTGTATGAACGTTTGCCAATATGGCGCGATCAGCATTGTAGACGGAAGGGCGCATATCAACGAGTCGCTTTGCGTTGGCTGCGGAATGTGCGCCAACATATGCCCCAAGGGGATCATTGGGATCCACAAGAAAGCGCAGAAGGTCGTGGTAAAATGCTTTAACTGCGACCCCGGAAAATACACCCGAAACGCCTGTACCGCCGGGTGTATCGGCTGTAAAAAATGTGAAAAGACCTGCCAGTTTGACGCGATCCATGTAGAACGCAACCGCGCCCGTATCGACTATGATAAATGTACCAACTGCGGGGAATGCGCGGCGGTTTGTCCGGTGAAGTGCATCCTTGTAAAAGATATCTAAAAGAAAAAACGCTGCAAAAGAAAAAATTTTGCAGCGTTTTTACATAGCAGGGCTAGCTTTATTTTTGAAACGTGCTATAATAAACGATACGGGACTAAAAACAAAACACAGAGAAGAGGCTTTTAGAAGAAATGAAAAAGGTTTTTACAGTGATTTTTTGCTTTTTAGGAGTGATTCTGACATTTGGCGGTATTTCCGGTATGGCTCGTTATTTTGAGGCGGCTGACGGGGATTCTGTTGCGGTAATTGGCGGAACGGATGGGCCGACTGCTGTTTACCTGACCGGGCCGATGGCAGATGAGAGCCTTTGGAGTTTGATTTGTATCACTGTTGTTGGGATCGTGACCTTGATCGCAACACTGCTGTTTACAAGGCATAGAAGGAAAAAATAAGAAAGGTATCTCTTACATGGGGAAGTATCAAAAGAAAAATTTGTTATTATTCTTGCTGGCTGGTCTGCTGGCAGTAAGCTGTACAGCGTGTGGCAAAGAAACCAAAACAGAGAACAGCAAGGCGGAAATATCTGTTTCTGAGCAATCCACCGCGGTCAGCGGAGCGGAAGAAAGCATGGAAGAGGTACAGCCTGTAAAGCTAAATCATACTTATACCACAAAATTTTCCGATGTAAATGCAGTCACTTATCCTCACTTTTTATTTGATTATTCGGATAACTGGACCATTTCACAGGAAGAGGTAACAACGAATACAGAGTCTGTGACCTTAGCCAATGATCATGGGGCGGAAATAAAGTTCCGTTATTTTGGCTATCCGAAGGATTTTAATTTTGGAACCAGCAATGCGACAATGACACGGGTAGAGGTTTCAAAAATCGGGGATTCCCAGTTTGTGCCCTCCTATGTACAGGGGACAGACCACAGCGATTTGGGGAAGTTTATGGTGGCACAGCTGAAAGTGACCGGGGAATTGGATATGCAGACAGATTCTGATTTTTCGGATATTGACGGCGCAGTGTCCTATGCTGTTTTGCCGGAATCATGGACCGGGACAGATGACAATGTCAGAGGACCGTTTGAAGGGGAATTTAGCTTTTGGTACAGCGGCTATCTTTCCTTTACCTGTAATATGCCGGAAGGAGAAATATCCGCGTCAGAAAAGCAGGAAATATTAGCGATCCTGTCAAGCTTTCGGAATGAATCATAATAAAACCAGCCGCGGGCATGCCCGCGGCTGGTTTTATTATGATTCCAGACTTTCAAAAAATGGATCAATATTTTTGTCCATCTGGAAGTGGAGGGATACATTCCCCAAAATCAGGGTAATGTAGGGAACATCTTGATAAAAAACCATTTCCATGATTTCACTTTGTTCTACGTCGCTTTTGTCTTCACCAAAGCGCTGGGTATCGTCTTGAGAAAGGACGCAGCGGTAGGAAACAGTTTCACTTTTTGGGTTTTGGACCAGCTTCCAGTTTACAGCTAGATTCATTTCCTCAAAAAGCTGTGAGATCTCTTCTTGGGTGTTCAGGGTCGCGATCACTGTTTTGTCCTCTTCCCGGATCACCTGGACCTCCTGTGATTTTCGCATTTCTGTAGTAATTGCTTTCATATCTGCTGCCCTTTCTGCAAGCTGATCGGTAAATTCACATCCTGCTAACAGGGAAAGGGTCATGATCCCTGCCAATAGGGCAGCTGTTATCTTTTTCATACTCTTTCACAATTCCTTCCTTAGAATTCATATCTTGAGCAAAAGCGCTGTTATAGCTTGTTTATTCCAGCCTTGTCAGGCATTCTTTGACAGCCCAAGAGATAAAGGAGGATTTTGCCACTCGTTCCGCTTCTTGCTCGAGGCGGTTTTCCCAGTAACAGCCTGTGAAACAGGAAAGCAACAAAGCCATTGAGCAGGAAATGAAAATAAATTTTTTCATCAGTTCCTCCTTGTAAAAAGGTTACTCCAGATTCAGGTGTTTGGATAAGGTACTGTGAGTGATAAAGAAGAACAGTACAAATTCCGCGGCGCTTAGAATGATAGATCCGATCATGATCAGATGCCCTAAGGCAGTTGGCGAAAGAACGATCGATTCTAAGAAGATGCCTGCAAACATCATCAGAATCAAAGCCACGATCTGCATGACAAAGGAGATCACCAGATATGCGCCGATCGCGTAAAGGATCTTATGCTTTTTGCTTAAACGGTGCCCGAGCGCTAGGCAGGCATAGTAAAAAACAATGCCTGAGTAATTGCTGACAACCAGCAGCACGATAAACTCAATGATAAAGAATACCAAGTGGAACTGGGTGATAAGCTCTGTTTCAAAGAAGCCTTTGATCAGATTATGAAACAGGAACGGGAGGTTTTGAACCATCCATTGGATCCCGTCGCCATTGAGCAGTAAAATGAACAGGGACAAAATGAATACAAGGATAGTCGCGACCGACCAGATCATGGAGGTGTGCAGTTTTGCCCAAATGTGCTGGGAAGGTTTTACCGGCAGGGTCATCATCAGATAACCTTCATCGCACATCAGGTTTTTATAAAAGCGGTACACAAAGATGATGAACGAAATGAAAAACATGGCAATCAATCCTAAAATGTAGATCGTCATGGTTGCGCCTGTCAGGATGGAAAGAATGCTTTGGATCATATCATTTTCGGGAAAGATCCGAAAGGAGGTGCTGTACCCGTTTAATTCCATGAACAAGCGATTGATCAAAGCAAGCGCCAGGATAATGAGATACATCGGCAAAAACATCCGGGCTGTCGCCTTAAACTCATATTTCATCAATTTTACTAACATCTGAATACCTCCCGGAAATAAGCGTCAATAGATTTTCCATGCTGTTCCCGGATCTCGTCGGTAGAAGCCGCCAGGAACAGGTTGCCCTGATTGATAAAGATAATATCATCCAGAATTTTTTCAATATCATAGATCAGGTGGGTAGAAATGATGACCGTTGAATTTTCACTGTAATTGCTGATGATCGTGTCAAGGATATAATCCCTTGCGGCAGGGTCAACGCCGCCGATTGGTTCATCCAGCAGATAAAGGTCTGTTTCACGGCTCATCACCAGGACAAGCTGGACCTTTTCCTTAGTTCCTTTCGACATGGTTTTTAAGCGGTCGCCGTCATTGATTTGCAGGCGTTTGAGCATATCATAGGCTTTTTCCTTATTGAAATTAGTATAAAAATCAGAGAAAAAGTCGATGATGTCCCGCACCTTCATCCAGTCGTTCAAATAGGTGCGCTCCGGAAGATAGGAAACCATGTTTTTTGTTTGTGCTCCAACAGGGATGCCGTTGATAGAAATGCTGCCGGAGGACGGGGTGAGGATCCCGCTGATCATTTTGATCAGGGTGGTTTTCCCGCTTCCGTTTGGACCAAGCAGGCCAACGATCCGTCCCCGCTTTACCGTTAAGTTTGTAAAGTTTAACGCAGGGAACTGGGTATAAATTTTTGAAACGCCCCTGCATTCTAAAATATTTTCCATACTCAAACCTCCTAGTTTGATCGTGTGATACGTTCGATCGTTTCCGATTTAGAATAACCTAATTGCTGCATTTGCAGGAAAAAGGTTTCGGTTTTTTCATCGGCTAGCTGTTCCTTGATTTGGGAGATACGCTGCTGGTTTTCGGTAATAAAGCGTCCTGAAGTACGCTGAGAATAAACCAGCTCCAACCGCTCCAGTTCTGCCAAAGCCTTCTGCATTGTATTTGGGTTGACAGAGGCTTCAGAAGCAAGGTCCCGTACAGACGGCAGCTTAGAGCCGGACGGGTACATCCCGGAAACGATCCTTAGCTGGATTTGTTCGATCAGTTGGGTGTAGATCGGCCTGTCATCTCGAAATTCCCATTGCAATCTGTTTTCCTCCTTCCGATTGTATTATTGTACTACTGGAATAATACAATGATACAATCGGAATAAAATTTTGTCAAGTAGTTTTTAAAAATTTTTGCCTTGCAATTTTTTTGATTTCATTGTATCATAAAGTATCGCAAAGAAAGGAAGGATATTGATGCAGATCCGATTAAAAAAATTAAACCCCAATGCAACGGTTCCAACCCGCGGAAGCGAACTGGCGGCGGGGTATGATCTATACGCCTGTTTGGAAAGGCCTGTTACGATCCTGCCGGGGGAAACGGCGAAAATCACTACCGGCCTGTCAATTGAGATCCCGAAAGGGTACGCGGGATTGGTGTATGCCAGAAGCGGGCTGGCTACCAAAAAGGGACTTGCCCCCGCCAATAAGGTAGGGGTATGCGACAGCGATTACCGGGGAGAATATTTGATTTTCCTACATAATCATAGTAAGGAAGCAGCTACTGTAGAACCAAATGAGCGGATCGCGCAGCTGGTAGTGACGCCTTTTTTAGAAGTTACTTTTGAAGAGGCAGAGGAATTGACCCAGACCCAGCGGGGCGAGGGCGGATTTGGCTCGACCGGAAAATAGAAAACGCCTTTCCCTGTCACGGGGGAAAGGCGTTTTCGCATTGTTTGAAAGCAAGGATCTGCTTGAAAAAAAGAGCAAAATATGGTAGAATAAATAAAATATTGGCACTATATGTTGAGTGAATTTCAAAAGAACGGAAGGCGTAAAAACATGTCGAAACTTTCCCCGATGATGCAACAATACTTAAATATCAAGGCGGCGCACAAAGACCATGTGCTTTTTTTCCGGCTGGGCGATTTTTATGAAATGTTTTTTGACGACGCGGTAAATATCTCGAAAGAACTGGAGCTGACCCTGACCGGGAAGGATTGCGGACTGCCGGAGCGGGCGCCCATGTGCGGGATCCCGTACCATGCCGCGGAAACTTATATCAAACGGCTGATCGACAGGGGGTATAAAGTAGCGATCTGTGAGCAGACAGAAGACCCCGCGCAGGCAAAAGGACTGGTGAAGCGGGATGTCATCCGGGTCATTACCCCGGGCACCTTGATTGAAGGGGACATGCTGGAGGATTCCAAGAACAATTATATTGCCAGCTTCTATGTAAAGGGAAAGGCCTTTGCGGTTTGCTTTGCGGATATTTCCACGGGGGAAGTATATCTGACCGAGCAGATCAGCACCAACCTGAACAACGATATGCTGAATGAACTATCCAAGTTTATGCCGTCTGAAGTACTGTGCCATGAAAGTTTTTTAAAGGCAAAGGAGATCAAGGATTTCCTTTCCAACCGCCTGCATGCGGTGTGCAGCTTTTACGAAAGGGAAGGGATCGACCTTTCTGAATCGGAATCGGTGGTAAAACAGCACTTTGCGGTTTCCGGCCCGGAGGAGCTGGGGCTTGCCGAAAACGGGCTGGCTGTTCTGGCACTTGGGGGATTGATTCAATACCTGAACCAAACCCAGCATGATGGGGCAAAGCGGTTATCACAAATTCACTTTTACAACGAAACGCAGTATATGAATATTGACATCACCGCCCGCCGGAATCTGGAGATCACGGAAACGATCCGCACTAAGGAAAAGCGTGGGACATTGCTGTGGGTGCTGGACAAAACAAAGACCGCAATGGGGAAACGCCTGATGCGGAAATCTTTGGAGCAGCCGCTGATCAATTTGGCGGAGATCACCCGCCGCCAAAACGCCGTTAAGGAATTGTTTGAAGAGGATATCCTGCGCAGTGATCTGCAGGATCAGCTTTCCGGGGTATACGATCTGGAACGGCTGATGACCCGGGTGGTTTACGGTTCGGCAAATCCAAGGGAGCTGCGCTCTCTGGCCGCGACCGCGGGCAGGCTCCCTGCGATCAAGGAGCTGACCGCCTCGTTCCAGTGTGAAATGCTCAAAGACATCCACGAGCAGATCGACCTGATGGAGGATATTGCGAACCTAGTGGACAATTCGATCGTGGAGGAACCTCCGTTCAACTTAAAGGATGGGGGATACATTAAGCCTGGCTTTAACTCTGATTTGGACGAATACCGCAGTCTTTGTACCAACGCGAAGGAGATCATCAAGGGAATAGAGGAATCGGAGCGGGAAAAGACTGGGATCAAGGGATTGAAGGTCAAATACAACAAGGTATTCGGCTATTACATCGAGGTGACAAACTCCAACCTTGACATGGTGCCTGATACTTATATCCGCAAGCAGACCCTAACAAACTGCGAGCGGTACATCACGCAGGAACTGAAAGAGCTGGAAACCAAGGTTTTGACAGCCAGTGAAAAGATATTGGCGTTGGAAAATGAAATTTTCCATGAGGTGCGAAAATATATCGCCTCTCGGCTGGACGGGATCCAGCGGACCGCGATCGCGGTTTCCAAGCTGGACTTTTTGTGCTCGCTGGCGTTCGTGGCGGCACAAAACAACTATGTTTGCCCGCAGATCGTGCCGGACGGGAGCCTAGAGATCAAAAACGGGCGGCATCCGGTGGTAGAGCAAATGCTGGACGGAAGCGTGTTTGTGCCCAACGATACCTATCTGGACCAAAAGGATCACCGCATGGCGATCATTACCGGGCCGAACATGGCGGGAAAATCCACCTATATGCGTCAGGTAGCGATTTTAGTGATCATGGCGCAGATCGGCAGTTTTGTCCCGGCCTCCAGCGCGAAGCTGAGCATTGTGGACCGGATCTTTACCCGCGTCGGCGCGTCGGACGATTTGGCGGCCGGCCAGTCTACCTTTATGGTGGAGATGAGCGAGGTGGCGCATATCCTGAAGCACGCGACCCCCCACAGCCTTGTCATTCTGGACGAGATCGGGAGGGGGACCTCTACTTTTGATGGGATGAGCATTGCCAAAGCTGTGGTGGAATACATGACGAACGCCAAAAAACTGCGGTGTAAAACACTATTCGCGACCCACTACCACGAGCTTACCTCCTTGGAAGACGAGTTGGAGGGCGTGAAAAATTATAATATCTCAGTGAAAAAACGGGGAGATGACATCACCTTCCTGCGCAAGATCGTACCGGGCGGCGCTGACGACAGTTTTGGGATCGAGGTGGCAAAGCTTGCCGGGATCCCGGAAAAGGTGGTAGAGCGTGCCAAGGAGATCTTAAAGGAGCTGGAATCGGAAAATGGGGTCGTGCGGGTGATCCGGGAATCCGCCCCGCAGGACAGCCAGATGACTCTGATGAATTACACCAGCGAAATTGAGGAAAAGCTCAGACAGCTTCAGGTGGATGCCTTAACACCGCTGGAAGCATTGAGTTTATTATATGAATGGAAGAAACTGATCAAATAAATTTGAGGAGGTGCGTACCAATGGCTAAAATACAGGTGCTGGATAAATCAGTTTCCGAACTGATCGCGGCGGGCGAGGTGATTGAACGCCCGGCTTCGATCGTTAAGGAGTTGCTGGAAAACGCGATCGACGCGAAGGCAAGCGCCGTGACTGTAGAGATCAAGCAGGGAGGGATCGGTTTTATCCGGATCACTGACAACGGGATCGGAATTGCAAGGGAGGATGTGCCGACGGCATTTCTGCGCCATGCAACCAGTAAGGTGCGCACCGAAGATGATTTGACGAATATTGCAACCTTGGGCTTCCGCGGGGAGGCGCTTGCTTCTGTCTGCGCGGTCGCCAAGGTGGAACTGATCACCAAGACCGCCGGGCAGGAACTGGGAAGCCGTTACCTGATCCAGGGCGGGGAGAATGGCACTTTGGAAGAGGCGGGCTGTCCCAACGGCACAACGATCATCGTGCGGGATTTATTTTACAATGTCCCGGCGCGCTTAAAGTTTTTGAAAAAGGACTTTTCTGAAGGGAACGCGGTTCAGGGAATCGTGGAAAAGATCGCCCTTTCCCACCCGGAAGTGTCGGTGAAGCTGATCAAGGAAAACAAAATGGTTCTGCATACTTCCGGCAACCGTGATCTGCGTTCGGCGATCTATTCGGTATTTGGAAAGGATTTTGCGGCAGGGCTGCTGCCGGTGAATTATCAGCACAATGGGATCAGGGTAAGCGGGTTTATCACAAAACCGGCTTGCTCCCGGACAAACCGCTCCATGCAGCATTTTTTTGTCAATGACAGATATGTGAAAACCCGCACGGGGATGGCCGCGCTGGAAGAAGGATACAAGCACTCGATCATGGTGGGAAAATTCCCGGCCTGTGTATTAAAATTGGGAATCGATTACAGTCTGGTCGATGTAAACGTCCACCCGGCAAAGATCGAGATCCGCTTTGTACAGGAACGCCCAGTGTTCGAGGCGATTTACTTTGCGGTAAAATCCGCGCTGGAGCAGGAGGATATTCTAAAATCCCAGTCCAAATCCCAGCGTCCGGAGCTGCTAAGCACCTTTTATCAGAAACCGACGCGGCAAACGCAGTTCCCGGCATCGCCCTCCGTGCCGCCAAAACCGGCCGATCCGGTTAAAGAAACCTCCCTGCCCCCCGGTAAGCTGAAAGTGCGGGAATATCCCGCGACACCCGCCGCACCGCAAATGACCGTGCAGGAGCCGGTACAAGAATATGATTTTCAAGCTCCTAAGCGGAGCGTTCCAGTATCGCCGGCGCCGCAGTCTGCCCCAAAGCAGGTGTTTGATGAAGCTGCATTTTCTTTTTTAAAACGGGAAAACTTTCAAAAACAGGAGCAGCAGGAGCCGGAAACCATCATTCCGGAAGCTGCGCCGCCTCAGCCGGAACCGGAACAAGAAACGCCCGTGATCCGCATGATCGGAGAAGTGTTCAAGACCTATATTCTCTTTGAAACAGAAGACCTGTTCATTATGCTTGATAAGCATGCGGCGCACGAGCGGATCTTATATGAGAAGCTGAAAAAACAAATCCATTTAAAGCAGTCCCAGCTTTTGCTGGCACCGGTTCCCGCCGCGCTTTCCACAGAGGAAACGGACGCGCTGCTCTCACACCGGGATTTATTGCGCCAAATGGGCTTTGATATTTCACAGCGGGACGGAAAGCTTCAGGTGACCGAAGCGCCGGTCGTTTTAAGCCGGTATCCCTTAGGGGAGATCATGGAAGACTTAGCAAAAAATATTTTACTTTGTAAAATAGATGTGACCCCGCAGGTGTTTGACGATCTGCTGCACTCTATGGCCTGCCGGGCGGCGATAAAAGCGAATGAGGACAACACCCCGGAAGAACTTCAGGAATTGGCGCAGCAGGTGTATTTTGACCATAAGATCCGTCATTGCCCACACGGACGCCCTGTAGGGATCACCATGACAAAATATGAGATCGAAAAAAAATTCGGGCGTCACAATTGATCAGAGGAAAGGAACATTCGGATGCAGAAAATAAAGCTTTTGGCGTTGGTAGGTCCCACTGCTTCCGGGAAGACCCGGCTGGCGGTAGAACTGGCAAAGCGTTTTTCGGGAGAGATCATTTCCGCCGACAGCATGCAGATCTACCGGACAATGAATATTGCGACGGCAAAGCCGACAGTGGAGGAGATGGCGGGGATCCCCCACCATTTGATCGACTGTCTGGATCCGGAAGAGGCGTTTTCTGTTTCTGATTATGTTTCTTTGGCAAGGGAAAAGATCCGTGAGATACACGGGAGGGGACATCTGCCGATTTTAGCTGGCGGGACCGGGCTTTATATCGACTCGGTGGTCCAGCATGTGACCTTTTCGGAACAGCCGGAGGACCCTCGGCTGCGGGAAGAGCTTTACCGGCAGGCGAAAAAAGATCAAGGGAAGGAACTTTACGAGTCCCTTTGCCGGATCGACCCGCAGGCAGCGGAACAGATCCATCCGCATAACTTTGTGCGATTGGTGCGGGCGGTCGAGGTTTACCGGCTTACCGGGAAGACCCTGACCCAGCATAAGGAAGAAAGCCGGCGGGAACCTTCCCCCTACGAAACCTGCATGATCGGTCTGAACGCCACGGACCGGCAGTTTTTGTATGACCGGATCGACCTTCGGGTCGATTTGATGATGAAGGCCGGACTTTTAGAAGAGGCCAGAAAGGTTCTTTTCTCCAAACATTTAAAAACAGCTTGGAATGCCATCGGGTACAAGGAATTAAAGCCTTATTTTGACGGAGCGGCTTCGCTGGACGAATGTATCGGGAAGATCAAGCAGGAATCCCGGCGCTATGCCAAGCGGCAGCTGACTTGGTTTCGGCGGAATCCCCAAATCCATTGGGTTTATATTGATGAATGCGGTACATTTGAGGATGTTATAAAAAATTCTCAAAAATATGTAGAATCTTTTTTCAATCTGTGATAGAATAAGGAAAAATGAATACTATAGGTATAATTTTTAAAAGAAAGGTGGTCTGAGCAACGGGAATGGTTCCCTTGCGGTATCAAATGAAGAACTTAAATTTACAAGATGTATTTTTAAATCAGGCCCGGAAAGAAAAAGTACCTGTGACGATCTTCTTGACGAATGGATTTCAGTTTCGGGGGATCGTAAAAGGGTTTGACAGCTATATTGTGATTTTGGACTGTGACGGCCGCCAGAATCTGGTGTATAAGCATGCGATGTCCACCGTCGTACCTTCCCGCCCAATTTCGATTTTAGATGCGGAACAGAATAACGAAGAATAGGAACGCTGATTCATGAGCAATAAATTGACAAGGGTAGTTGCCCTGATCCTTGCTGTTTTCGCATTGATCTATTTTGGCTATCAGATCTATCACTTTTTTTATACCCCTTATCAAACCGAGGTGACAGAAGTATACCAGTATGTCGATGAGGTGGAGCTGGAGGGGGTCCTCTTGAAAAATGAGGAAGTGATCAGCAAAGAGCACGATGGGGTGATCCAGTATGAATACCACAATGCAAAAAAAGTTGTGGAAGGTTCAGTGGTGGGGACCATTTACCAATCGGAGGCGGATGTTTCCAAAAATTTGTATGCCAAACAGCTTGATGAAAAGATTTCTGTTTTACAGGAATTGCAGACGCTTACCAACAGTTCCGGTACGGATCTGCAAAGCATCCATTCGGCAGTAGAGCGTGAGCAGTCCGATTTGGTGTATCTGATTAGTCAGGGTCAATATTCGGAGCTTTCCGACCGTTCCAGTGAATTTTTAAAACAGCTTTTGAAACAGGAAAAAGCGCTGGCTCCAGAGCTTAATTTTGGGGAGGAGCTTTCCTCCTTGCAGACCGAGCGCAAAGCTTTGGAGGTCCCGGAGGGGGAAACGGTCAAGGCACCGATCGCAGGGTATTTTACCAGCGCTCTGGACGGATATGAAGGGGTGATCACTCCAGAATCTTTGGACGAGCTTTCTGTTGATGCGATCACCGATCTGCTGGAAAACACAAAAGCTGGTTTTGCGCCTCAAAATGCGGTTGGGAAGATGGTTGCATCCACCGATTGGAAATTTGCTGCTTTAGTGAAAACAAAGGATTTGGAAAAGCTGAAGGAAGGACAAAAGGTTTCTCTTGTTTTTTCTGGCGGTAGCTCCAATAGGATCGAGGCAAAGGTGGAAAAGATCAACAAAAACCTAGAGGAAGAAACTAGTTCGGTCCTGCTGAGCAGCAGTATTATGAATGAAGATATTATTGATCTGCGCAAGGAAAAACCGGTCATTTATTTTGGCAGCGGAAAGGGTCTGCGGGTTGACCGGGAGGCTGTGCGGATGAAAGACGGACAAACTGGCGTTTACATCAATTCAGGCCGGGTGGTCCGCTTTCGGAAGATCGATATCGTTTACAGCACAGATGATTATGTAATCAGTAAAATGTCCGATGAAGACGGATTTTTACAGTTATATGACGAAGTCATTATTGAAGGAAAAGATGAGTTATATGATGGGAAACCAATGTAGCCCGGAAGAAATCCGGGAAAACATCAAACGGATCCGCAGCCGGTTGGGGGAAGCATTTATAAAATCAGGCAGATCCCCTCAGGAGGTTCGGGTAATGGCGGTTACCAAGACCGTTCCCGCCGAGTTAGTGAATGTGGCGATTCAGGAAGGGATAGACTTGCTGGGCGAAAACCGGGTACAGGAATTTCAGTCTAAGCGGGAGTCTTATGATTTAAGAAAAGCAGAAGTTCACTTTATCGGCCATCTTCAGACGAATAAAGTAAAGTACCTGGCAGATACGGTTACAATGATCGAATCGGTGTCCTCTTATAAACTGGCGGAAGAGATCGACCGGATCATGGGGAAAAAACAGAAAAAAATGCCGGTTTTGCTGGAAGTAAATATTGGAAATGAGGAAAGCAAGAGCGGATTTGAGCCAAATAATTTGGTGGAAAATCTGGAAAAATTGTCGAAACTATCCAATATTTCCATAAAAGGATTGATGTGTATCCCTCCAAAGGGGGAATCTGAGAAATTTTTTTACAATATCCAGAAATTATTTGTTGACATTAAAGGGAAAAAATTAGATAATATAGATATGAGTGTATTGTCCATGGGGATGTCTGCGGACTTTGAACAGGCTATTCAGTACGGGTCGAATATTGTCCGTTTGGGTACTGTGCTGTTTGGACATAGAAACTATCAGAATTAAAATTGCTGGAGGTTTAAACTTATGAGCATTGTAAATAAGATCAGAGACATATTTGTCCCGCCGGAAGACGAAGAATTTGAAGATGAAATGGACATTTTGAATTCCAGTGCTCCGGAATCTAAAAAAGATTACGACTATGAAGAAATGACAGTTTCTACAAAAAAGAACAAGGTGGTCAATATCCACGCAACGACACAGCTTCAGGTTGTTTTGGTAAAGCCGGAACACTTTGAAGATGCAAGCGGAATCGCAGACCATCTGAATAACAAACGCACTGTTGTTTTAAATCTGGAATCTGCCAGCAAGGAACTGGCCAGAAGACTGGTAGACTTTTTAAGCGGTGTGGCTTACGCAAATAACGGACAGATCAAACGCGTTGCAAACAGCACCTTTATTATTACTCCGTATAATGTAGATATTATGGGCGATCTGTTGGACGAGCTGGAAAACAGCGGCGTATATTTTTAATGGATGGATTCGAAAACAGAAAAAGCGGATGAAATTTTTTCCGCTCGCGTTCAGAATATGATCGCGGCCGCAACGGATAAAAATTACCCGAAGTATTCTTTGTTTCTGGACGAGCATCAGCAGATGCTGGCGCTGGGCATTCTGAAGAAACACCAATGTGAGCATTACCATTTTTACGGTGGTTTTAAGGAAGCAAAACGAAAGATGCTTTGCGTGTATCCGGATTATCTGCAAATAGAGGACCTTTCTTTTCCGATCCGGTACCTTTCTTTCACATATCGGAAGAGCGATACTCTGACGCACCGGGACTTTCTTGGGTCCTTGATGGCGCTTCAGATCAAAAGGGAAACGGTTGGCGATATTGCGGTTGGAGAAGGGCTCTGTTCTATTGCGGTCGGAGAAAGCACAGCGGATTATATCTTAAATAATGTGCGCAAGATCGGCCGTGTTGGGGTGGCTGTTTGTGAAACAGAATCTCCCAGCATACAGGTCCAGCAGGAATTTGAAGAGCAAAGCGGTACTGTGGCTTCTTTAAGGATCGACAGTGTGGCTGCGCTTGCTACCAAATTAAGTCGGTCGAAAACCGTACAGCTGATTGAAGCCGGAAAAGTAGCTGTGAATTATCAGGAGATCTCTTCTGCTTCACAGATGCTCAAGCCGGGCGATGTCATTTCTGTGCGCGGTTTTGGCAAATATATTCTCGGGGAAGAGATCCGGGAAACGAAAAAAGGCAGATACTATATTATGATGCACAAATACATATAAAGGGGGCAACACCATAATGAACAGCAATGAAATTATGGCTAAGGATTTTGACGTAGTAAGAAGAGGCTTTGACCCGGACGTTGTAAAAGGATACTTGGCTGAAGTTTCTAACTATGTAAAATCTTTGGAAGCAGACAAAGTAAACATGATGAAAAAGCTGGAAGTTCTGGCGCGCAAAGTAGAAGAATATAAAAAAGATGAAGAAAGTTTGCAGGATGCTTTACTGGGCGCTCAGAAACTTGCGAAAGCCACCATTGGCGATGCGCAGGAAAAAGCTGACACGATTACCACCGAAGCGCAGGAAAAGGCGGATGCTCTGTCTGCTGCCGCAAAAGCTGACGCGGAAAAAATGGTAACAGAAGCGAAGGCGTTTTCTCAGGAACTGCTGACGAAAACAAAGGCAGAATCTGAACGTATGATGGCTGAAACAAAAGCTAACATCGAAAATACTCTGCGTACCAGCAGATATGAAATTGAAAAAGAACAGACGATCCTTTTGAGAACGCAGAGAGAAGTTTCTAAATTCAAAAAAGAATTGTTGGATATTTACCGCACCCATATTGACCTGATCCAGAAATTGCCGGATGATATGAATTCTGACAAAACGGAAGAAGAAAAAGAAGTACGCGAGCTGCAGAAAAACATCTACCAGCAGAAAGTGGAAGAAAAACAGCATGAGGATCTGCCGGCAGATGTAACGGTCAAAGAAGAAACGATCGATACTGCTGCAACAGAAACTTCCGCAGAAGTGAAGGAAGCGCCGGCTGAAGCTGCCGAGCCGCAGGTCAGTAAATTTGGGGAATTAAAATTTGGCAGCAATTCCTAAGGGAATCGTTGTCTGATATGGAAAACAGGAACCTGCCGGCATTTTTGCTGTCAGGTACTTGTTATTTCGGTAAAGATTTACTTAAGGAGAGTTTTGTTGAATGGCACAGGATTACAATCAAACACTGAACTTACCGCAGACTGAGTTCCCTATGCGGGGGAATCTTCCGAAGCGTGAGCCTGATATGTTGAACGCTTGGGAAGAGGCGGACTTATACCAGAAATTGATGGAAAAGAATGAAGGGAAACCTTTGTTCATTTTGCATGACGGCCCTCCGTATGCAAATGGGAATATCCATATGGGTACTGCGTTAAATAAGGTGCTCAAGGATTTTATCATCAAATATAAAAATATGAACGGCTTTAAAGCCCCGTATGTTCCGGGGTGGGATACCCATGGTCTGCCGATCGAACTGAAAGCACTGAAAAAAGACGGTGTTGACCCGGCCTCGATCTCCAAAGTGGAACTGAGAAAGATCTGCAAGGAATTTGCAACTTCCTTTATTGGTTCTATGACGAACCAATTCAAACGTTTGGGAGTCATTGGGGACTTTGAAAATCCGTATATGACTCTGCGCCCAGAATTTGAGGCAAAACAGATCGAAGTATTCGGCGCGATGGCAAAACGTGATTTCATTTATAAAGGGTTAAAGCCGGTTTATTGGTGTCCTGAATGTAATACCGCGTTGGCGGAAGCTGAAATTGAATACGCCAACGATCCGTGCCATTCTATTTATGTAAAATTCCGGGTAACAGACGACAAGGGATTCTTCTCTAATATGGGTGTTGACCCGAAAGATGTTTTCTTTGTGATCTGGACCACTACGACATGGACGTTGCCGGGCAACGTAGCGATCTGCCTTGGGCCGGAATACGAGTATACCTTGGTAAAGGCAAACGGCGAATACTATGTAATGGCGAAAGAACTGGTCGCTCCGACTATGGAAGCAGCCAAAATCACAGATTATGAAACAGAGGGTTCTTTCTTAGGAAAAGAACTGGAATATATGAAAGTCGCACATCCGTTTATGAACCGGGAATCGTTGGTGATCTATGGGGATCACGTCACCTTGGAAAGCGGTACTGGCTGCGTTCATACAGCACCCGGACACGGTGTGGAAGACTTTGAGGTCTGCAAAAATTATCCGGAGATCCCGATCATCGTTCCGGTTGATTCGGTTGGGAAACTGACTGAGGAAGCTGGAGAATTTGCCGGGTTAACCACCGATGAGGCTAACAAAGCGATCGCAATTAAATTAGAGGAAATCGGCGCTTTGTTTGCTTTGCAGAAGATCATCCACCAATATCCGCATTGCTGGAGATGTAAACAGCCCGTCCTGTTCCGTGCAACAGAACAGTGGTTCTGCTCGGTCGATGGGTTTAAGGATGAGGCGATTCAAGCGATCCATGATGTGAAATGGATCCCAGAATGGGGCGAAGGACGGATCGAAGGAATGGTCCGTGACCGCAGCGACTGGTGTATTTCCCGTCAGCGCTCTTGGGGCGTGCCGATCCCGATCGTTTACTGCAAGGACTGCGGGAAAATGATCGTCAATGACGAAACGATCAAGGCGATTTCCGACCTGTTCCGCAAAGAAGGGGCAGATGCTTGGTTTGAAAAAGAGGCGAGCGAATTTATCCCGGACAGTGTGAAATGTGAATGCGGATGCGGGGAGTTTATCAAAGAAACAGACATTATGGACGTTTGGTTTGACAGCGGAGTCAGCCACGCAGCTGTTTTGGCGGAACGCGATGACCTGCAATGGCCGGCTGACCTTTATTTAGAGGGTGCTGACCAGTACCGTGGATGGTTCCAGTCCTCCTTGCTGACCTCGGTTGCGTGGAAAGGCGCCGCGCCTTATAAGGCGGTCTGCACCCACGGCTGGGTTGTAGACGGGGAAGGCAGAAAGATGTCTAAATCCCTGGGCAACGGGATTGAAGCGGATGAGATCATCCAGCAGTACGGCGCAGATATTCTGCGTTTGTGGGTTGCTTCCTCCGACTACCATGCCGACATTAGAATTTCAAAGGAAATCCTGAAACAGCTGAGCGATACCTACCGCAAGATCAGGAATACTGCAAAATATATCATTGGGAACCTGTTTGATTTTGATCCGGATACTGATATGGTTGCTTTAGATCAGTTGGAAGAACTGGATAAGCTGGCAATGACCCGTTTGAATACTCTGATTGAAAAGGTCAATGCAGGTTACGAGGCGTTGGATTTCCATGTTGTTTATCACGCTATTTATAATTTCTGCGTTGTTGATATGTCAAACTTCTATCTTGACATCATCAAGGACCGGTTATATTGTGAAGCGCCAGCGGGAGCTTTACGCCGTTCTGCACAAACTGCGATGTATCTGATCTTGAACACCTTAACAAAGATACTGGCTCCAATCTTGGCTTATACTTCTGATGAGATCTGGAAAGCAATGCCGCATTCCAAAGAAGATGATGCGGAAAATGTTCTGTTTAACCAGATGTCTAAACCGTTTGCACTTTCTGTGGATCAGGCGTTTATGGATAAGTGGAACCGCATTTATGCAGTGTGCGGAGATGTTCAGAAAGCTTTGGAAGAAAAGCGGAGCGAGAAGCTGATCGGAAAATCCTTGGATGCAAAGGTGACCTTGTATTGTGACGGGGAATTGTTCACATTCCTGTCTGGGGTGAAGGGAGAACTGAAAACGATCTTTATTTGCTCTCAGGTCGAAGTGTTAAACGGGACCGGGGAATTTTCCGGTGAAACCGAAGGGCTTTCGATAACAGTTACCAAAGCGGAAGGCGAAAAATGTGAGCGCTGCTGGGTTTATGACGACAGCGTTGGAAAAGATGCAGAACACCCAACACTGTGCGCGCGCTGTGCGGGCGTGATGAAAAACTAAGGATACTTTAAATTGCCGTTATCAGAACCGCTGTATAACGGCAATTTCTATATTGTCACAGGAGAAATAGCATGAATATCATCAAAAAACATCTAAATTATTTCGTTTTATTTGCAGCCTTAGTTGCGATCGGCCTAGATCAGTTGTTTAAATATCTGGCGATCCAGTTTTTGTCCGGCATAGAAACTCTGCCGCTGATAAATGGCGTACTGAATCTAACTTATTTGGAGAACAGGGGCGCCGCCTTTGGGATTTTTCAGGGGAAAAAGTTCTTATTGGTCGGGATCACCGGTCTTTTGATTTTGGGCTTGATCGTGCTGTTACTGGCCGGACGCATCCGTTCCGCCATGCTGATGTGGGCTGTTGGGCTGATTATCGGCGGCGGGATCGGCAATTTGATCGACCGGATCTTCCGAGGATACGTTGTGGATTATGTGCATGTCCGCTTTATCCAGTTCCCGATCTTTAATTTTGCGGATTGTCTGGTCGTGATCGGAACGATCATGATCATTATCTATTTTTTATTCATTGAGGGACGCAAAAAAACGGATGAAAAGACACAGGAAACATCAAAATGAATCAGGAATTTGAATCGGTCAAAACAATAGAATGCCTGGATTCCGATCAGGGGAAAAGGCTGGATAAATTTCTGTCAGAGATCTTTCCCGAGCGTACGCGCAGCAGCCTGCAAAAACTCCTGGAATCGGGAAATGTATTGTTAAAGGATAAGCCGCTCCCTAAAAACTATAAGCTAAAAGGAGCAGAAATGCTGGTCGTACAATTTCCTATGCCGCGGGAACTGACGATCAATGCGCAGGATATTCCGTTAGAGGTCGTATATGAGGACGCTGACCTGCTGGTGATAAATAAACCGAAGGGGATGGTGGTTCATCCGGCTCCCGGAAATTATGAGGGAACGCTGGTTAATGCCCTTCTGTATCATTGCGGGGACAGCCTTTCGGGAATCAACGGGGTGATCCGTCCCGGGATCGTTCACCGGATCGACAAGGATACTTCCGGCCTTTTGATGGTCGCAAAGAACGACAAGGCACATTTGTTTCTGGCGGAACAGATCAAGGAGCACAGCTTTCTGAGGGAATATGAGGCGGTCGTGTATCACGCGCCGAAAGAGGAGAGCGGGGAGATTGACCTGCCGATTGGCCGTTCCAAAGTAGACCGGAAAAAGATGTGCGTAACAGACCAGAATTCTAAACCGGCAGTCACTTATTTTGAGGTGTTGGAACGATTTTCAGGGTTTTCCCATCTGAGGTTTCGTCTAAAGACCGGCAGGACCCACCAGATTCGTGTGCATATGGCGTATTTGGGGTGCCCTGTCGCAGGCGATCCGGTTTACGGGCCGAAAAAGGTGATCACCTCATTACAGGGACAGTGTCTGCACGCTAAAAAGTTGGGGTTCATTCATCCCACGACTAAGGAATGGATGGAGTTTGACAGCCCGCTGCCGGAATATTTTCAGGCCTTTTTACGGGGATTGGGAAGGAAATAAGGAGGCGCAGGATGAAAAAGCCGTTATCCCATATATTATTGATCACAGATATGGATGATACTTTGTTGAGGACGGATAAGACTGTCAGCCGGGAAAATCTAGATGCACTGGAGGAATTCCGGGCTTTGGGAGGAAAGTTTACCATAGCGACCGGCCGTTCTATCCCCTCCTATCTGCCATATCATCAAAGCCTGCATCCGGACTGCGCGGTGGTGCTCAATAACGGCGCTGTCTTATACCGTCCGGACCGGGATGAAATTCTGTGGAATTCGATCCTGCCAGCCAGCGCCAAGGAATATGTGACACAGGCAGTACAGGAATTTGACTCGCTGGGAGTAGAGATTTTGCTGGGGAAAGAGATCTTTATCCCCAAAATGAACCAGCAGATCTGCGACCATATGGAGCATGAACATTTAGTACATACGGTGGCGCCGGTAGAACAGATCCCGGATGAGTGGTACAAGGTGCTTTATGCCATGGAGCCTGATGAACTGCCCGGACTTTGCAGCTTTTTAGAGCAGCAGGGACATTCTGATGTGACCTATGTCACTTCCAGCTCCTGTTATTGTGAAATGCTTCCCAAGAATACCTCGAAAGGGGATTCCTTAAAAATTTTGCTGGAATTAGAACAACTTCAAAATCATAAGGTATATGCGGTAGGGGACTATTACAACGACATCCACTTGTTGGAGGCCGCGGATGTTGCGGCAGCAGTGGACAACGCACCGGATGATGTGAAAGCATACGCGGACTTTGTGGTGGCCTCTAACAACGAACATGGGATTGCTCAGGTAGTGAAACGCATCATGGAGAAAGAATTATGATCTCGAAAAAACAAATATGGTCTGAAAGCTGTTTGAGAAAAAGAAGACAACGGCAGGCTATTTTGCTATTGTTGCTATTGATTTTATGCGGTGTTCTGTTGACTATGCTTTTCATAAGAGAGCCGGGAGCTGCCCATTATTCCAAAGGGGCGATCTGTTTGGATGCGGGGCACGGCGCGGAATATACCGGGGCTGTTTATGAAGGCCGTCAAGAAAAGGACGATACGCTGCGCATTGCGAAGGAGGTGCGCAATGTACTGGAACGCCAAGGGCAAAAAGTTTTGATGACCCGCGACGGTGACGATAATATCGGTTTGAAAGAACGGACAGACCTTGCAAACCGGTATCGGGCTTCTGTATTTGTTTCCCTGCACCGTAACAGCGGAAGCGGAAAAGGAGTAGAGATCTGGGTGGAGCATACACAGCCGGAACCAGACACTACCTTGGCTAATAATATCTTAACTGAGTTAGAGAAAGCTGGGATCCAGGAAAACCGGGGCGTCAAATTCGGATACCGGGAAAACCATTCCAATGCGGATTATTCAGTTAACCGGGAATCTGAGATGCCGAGCTGTCTGGTAGAGCTTGGATTCATGCAAAATGAAGTGGATAACCAGTTTTTCGATGATCACCTGCATGATTATGCGGTCGCGATCGCAAGGGGAATTATGAAGACGTTTGGAATTCCCTTTGATGAAAGCAAAATTTGATTGGAAAATCTGTTCCAATTTTGAGCGCTTCGGTAAAAACAGTAAAACACCCCCTTGTGTGATACACAAGGGGGTGTTTTGGTATAGAATGGCCTTTATTTGCGCAATACCGCTAAAATATAGGGCGGTAAGGATTTATTGATAAAGTCGTATTTTAAAACATCATATTCTTTTGCGTTTAAGGAGGTGCAGAACGGTTCGATCAGTTCGCTTTCCAGCTTTCCCTGCGGGTGGCCGGGATATAAAACAATGACAAGCAAACCACCTTTACACAGATTATTCACTGCTAAAGATACTGCCTGCATGGTAGTTTGAGGCAGGGTTGTGACTGATTTATCCCCATTGGGCAAATAACCTAGGTTAAAGACCGCTGCATCAATCGGGTCATTGACATATTCTAAAAAACGGTGGTGGCTGTCTAATATCAGACGCACGTTGCTGACACCGTGTTCTTCCAACCGCTTTTGGGTGGAGGCTAAAGCCTGAGGCTGAATGTCGAACGCCGTTACCACAGATTGGGTGTGCTGGGCCAAGAACAGGGTATCATGCCCGTTTCCCATGGTAAAATCAAGATAGTTCCCCGCTGGCTTTACATGAGGGAGAAGCAACGTTTTGACAAAATCAAGAATCCGTTCCAATGTTGTTCCACTCCTTTCCCTGCATGCTGTTCCGCCGCAGAAGCTCTTTGTCGATTTCATTCATCACCACAAATTTTTTTAAGCTCCACAGCGGCCCAACCAGGTCCTCTTTCTTTCCGTCGCCAGTGACCCGCTGGATTACCGTTTGTGGAGAAAATACCTCCAGCTGGTCGCAGATGATCTGTACATATTCCTCTAGGCTGAGGAGGGAAAAGTCCCCGCGCTCCAGTTCGTTTGCGATTTGTGTTCCTTTGAGTACATGCAGCAAATGAAGCTTGACAGAATGGGGACGCAAAGCGGCGACGGTCCGCGCGGAATAAAGCATCATTTCGTGCGTTTCGCCGGGCAGGCCGTTGATCAGGTGGACGCACACCCGAATCCCCCGTTGAGTCAGTAGACGATACCCTTTTAAAAAGTCCTGATACGAGTGGCAGCGGTTGATCCGTTCGCCGGTTTCATCAAATACGCTTTGCAGCCCCAACTCCACCATCAGATGGGTTTTCTGGTTGATCTGCGCCAGATAATCGGCGGTCGCCGGGCTAAGGCAGTCTGCGCGAGTAGCAATGCTTAAGCCCACAACGTTGGGGTAGGCGAGCGCCTCTTCAAAGCACCGTTTTAAAACCGGCAAAGGGGCATAAGTGTTGGTGTGCGCCTGAAAATAGGCAATGTATTGCGCCTGCGGCCATTTTTGATGAAGTTGGTGTTTTATTTCGTCAAATTGCTTGTGTAAAGGCGTTTCGGGATTCCCGGCAAAATCGCCGCTGCCGGCGGAAGAACAATAGGTGCATCCGCCCACGCCTTTTTTTCCGTCAAGGTTTGGGCAGGTAAATCCCGCGTTTAAAGAAACCTTAAAAACTTTGCCGCCAAATTGATGCCGCAAGTAATAATTCCAGGTATGGTAGCGCTTGTTATCATCAGAATAAGGAAAAGGTGACTTCATAATCCAGCCTTTCTCAGCATAAAATTTTGATACCGAATCTATTATAGCCTGTCCTGAAAGCAAAGGCAAGCTGGGGAAAGCGGTTTACAAATATTTTATGGGAATTAAATTGATTATTTTTAGAAATTCCAGTATAATTATAATAATGAGAAAAAGTTCTTGAAAGGTACTAATATGATGAAAGAAACGCTTGCTATGCTGTTAAAACAGCAGAATATAGAATATAAAGAAAATATCAGCCTGTCGCAGTACACCTCCTTTAAAATCGGAGGGCCGTGCCCGTTGATGCTCCTTCCCCATACGGTGCAGGAGGTGGAACAGGCAGTGGTTAGCTGTAAGCAGGAAAACGTCCCTTACCTGATTCTTGGGAACGGTTCAAACATGCTGGTTTCGGACGACGGTTATGACGGGGCAGTCATTTGGTTTCATCATAATTTTTCCGAGATCTATTTGGAAAACGAAACGACCGTTTATGCGCAGGCGGGGGTCAGCCTTGCGGGGCTGTGCGTTTTTGCACAGAAGCATGGTTTGTCCGGGCTTGAATTTGCCTATGGGATTCCTGCAACAGTGGGCGGAGCCGTTTACATGAACGCGGGAGCCTACGGCGGGGAGATGAAAGATGCGGTTTCCTACGCCGATTATGTGGACGAAACTGGGAAGCTGTGCCGGAAATATTTAACGGAGCTGGATTTTTCCTACCGCCACAGCTTTTTTACCAATACTGCGAACGTGATCGTAGGGGCGGGGTTCTCTTTGCGGCCGGAAGAGCCGGAAAAGATCCGCACCGCAATGGACGATTTTTACACAAGGAGGAAATCAAAGCAGCCGCTGGAATATCCGAGCGCGGGCAGCACCTTTAAACGCCCGCAGGGAGCCTATGCCGCGCAGTTGATCGAAGACTGCGGGTTAAAAGGCAGGACAGTCGGCGGGGCGCAGGTCAGTGAAAAGCACAGCGGATTTGTCATCAACAGGGGCGGCGCTACCTGTGCCGATGTATTGGAATTGATCCGTATCATTCAGGAAACTGTAAAAGAAAAAACCGGCTTTACCTTGGAATGTGAAGTAAAACGAATCGGTTTTTAAAAGAAAGTGGAGGCCAAAATTATGGAAATGCTGATAATTACAGGGATGTCCGGCGCTGGGAAATCCCGGATGATCGACACCTTGGAGGACATTGGATTTTACTGCGTGGACAATATGCCGCCAATGCTGATCAGCAAATTTGCAGAGCTGGCGTCCCAAAGTGAAAATAATATCAATAAAATGGCAGTGGTCGTAGACGCGCGAAGCGGCCGGCTCTTTCAGGAATTTTACCGTGAAATGGACCTACTGGTAGAACGGGGGATCGAACATAAGCTGTTGTTTTTGGATTGCTCCAACGATGTTTTGATGCGCCGTTACAAGGAAACCCGAAGAAAGCATCCGCTGTTTGACGAGGGCACGCCCTCGATCGAACAGGCGATCCAGAAAGAACGGGAAATGCTGCGTCCGGCAAGGGAAAGGGCAGATTATGTCATCGACACGACTCATCTGGCGCCGATCCAGCTAAAGGAAAAGGTGACAGCTATTTTCTTGGACAATATTTCTACCGGAATGCTGATCAACTGTATGTCTTTTGGCTTTAAATACGGTCCAGCCAGTGAGGCGGACCTGGTGTTTGACGTGCGCTGTTTGCCGAATCCCTTTTATATTAAGGAATTAAAATTTAAAACAGGGATCACGTCAGAGGTACAGGAATATGTGATGAGTTGGCCGCAGTCGCAGGAGCTTTTGAAAAAGCTGATTGACCTGATCGACTTTTTGATTCCCTTGTATGTTGCCGAAGGAAAAAGCCAGCTTGTCATTGCGATGGGCTGTACCGGGGGAAAACACCGGTCGGTCACCTTTGCGGAGATGGTTTACCGCCATCTGCTTGACCAGAACCGGAAAGTTACGGTAAACCACCGTGACATCAGCAAATAGGAAAGGTTTGTTTTTCATGACGTTTTCACAGTCGGTGAAACAGGAATTGTGCCATGCAAAATTCCATTGTCCGGAGTGCGGGTTTCTGTGTACCTACATGGCGCTTTCGCTGTGCCAAAGGCAGAGCCCGGAGATCTTATACCGTTCGGACCGCCCGGAAGTGGTCGAATTTTTGGCGGAAAATCTGGTGGAGGACATTGGGGTCATTGCGACGGTGACAAACCCCGATCTTTCGGCAAAGGGGAAGAACAAAGTGCTGCTGCTGACCTTGGAGGACAAAGAGGACAGGCAGGCTTATTTAAAGCGGTATGAAATTCCGATGAAGAACGCTCTGGAAAAGGTGAAAAAGGCATGCTGCCGGGCAGCAGTGCTCCGTGGGGCGTTTTTATCCTGTGGAACGATCGTAGACCCGGCGCGGGAATACCATTTGGAGTTCCGTTTTTTAGATAAGGAACAGGCGGATTTGTTTGCGTCTTTTTGCGAAAGGTTTGACTTGCGTTTTCACAGGGCGACCCGGAAAGAAACAGATATATTATATTTAAAGGAAAGCGAACATATCGAGGACCTGCTCACCTTTATGGGAGCAGTTAAGTCGGCAATGAACCTGATGGATGTCAAGATCGTGAAAGAGGTCCGCAACAACGTGAACCGGATCACCAACTGTGAAACTGCGAATATCCAGAAAACGGTGACAGCTTCTGTAAAACAGGTGCGGGATATTGAACTGATCCGTGCAGGAAAGGGGCTTTCTTTTTTGTCGGAGGATCTTCAAAAAACAGCGAAAGCACGGTTAAAATATCCAGAATTGTCGTTAGGGGAGCTGTGCAAGGTCATTGACCCGAATCTTTCCCGTTCCGGTTTAAACCACCGGTTAAAACGATTGTCCGCCATTGCGGAAGAAATGAGAAAAGAAAAATAACAGGAAGAGGAAAATAGTTGTGAGTGATTTTGTCCATCTTCATGTCCACAGTGAATTCAGTCTGTTAGACGGGGCGTGTCGGATCAAGGAACTGCCCAGACAGGCGGCAAAGCTGGGGCAAAAAGCGATCGCGATCACCGACCACGGCAATATGTACGGGGTGGTGGATTTTTATAAAGCCTGTAAAGAAGAAGGCGTTAAGCCGATCATTGGCTGCGAGGTATATGTCGCCCCGCGTACCCGCTTTGACAAGGTGCATAAAATTGACAGTTCGCCCTACCATTTGGTGTTGCTGTGCAAAAACCGGATTGGTTATCAAAATTTAATTAAAATGGTATCGGAAGCAAACTTAAACGGTTTTTACAATAAGCCCAGGATCGACCATGATCTGCTGGAGCAGTACCATGAGGGGCTTGTCTGCCTCTCTGCCTGCCTTGCAGGGGAACTGCCCAGACAGTTATTGCAGGAGGGGTATGAAAAGGCGAAAGAAACAGCTCAATTCTACCGATCCCTATTTGGAGACGACTACTATATTGAATTGCAGGATCATGGGATCCAAGCGCAAAAACAGGTTTTGCCTATGCTGGAACGTCTGGCAAGGGAATTGGGGATTGGATTAGTCGCTACCAACGATACCCACTATCTTGAAAAGCAGGATGCCAAGACTCAGGCTGTTTTGATGTGTATTCAAACAAATACTGTTTACGGCCAGACCCAGGCAATGGAATTTGAAACAGATGAATTTTACCTAAAGTCCTATGACGAAATGGATGCAGTATTGGGAATGTATCCGCAGGCGCTGGAAAATACGGTAGAAATTGCGGACAAATGTAATTTCGATTTTGAATTCGGTATGACAAAGCTGCCGTATTTTAAAGCGCCGGATGGGCTGGATAACCGGGAGTTTTTTATTTCTTTGTGCCAAAAGGGGTTGCGGGAACGTTTTGGGGAAAATCCCGGCAAAGAACTTCAGGACAGGCTTTCCTACGAAATCGACGTCATCAGCCAAATGGGATATATTGATTATTTCCTGATCGTATATGATTTTATCCATTATGCGAAGGAGCATAATATCCCGGTTGGCCCGGGGCGGGGGTCTGGTGCGGGGAGCCTTGCCGCTTACTGCATTGGCATCACGGGGATCGACCCGATCAAGCACGATCTGCTCTTTGAACGGTTTTTAAACCCGGAACGGGTCAGTATGCCCGACTTTGATATTGATTTCTGTATTGAAAAACGTCAGCAGGTCATTGATTATGTCATCGCAAAATACGGTTCCGACCATGTGGCGCAGATCATCACCTTTGGAACCATGGCCGCAAAGCAGGCGGTGCGGGACGCAGGGCGCGCCATGGGGATGAGCTATCAGGCGGTCGACGTGGTCGCTAAAATGATCCCGGCCGTACTGAACATGACGATCCAGAAAGCGCTGAAACAATCAAAAGAGTTGAAAAACGTTTACGATACAGACGATTCGGCACGGGAGCTGATCGACACAGCGATGAAGCTGGAGGGGATGCCCCGCCATGCCTCTACCCATGCGGCGGGGGTAGTGATCACCAGAGAACCGGCGGATACTTACGTCCCGTTACAGAAAAATGATGATGTGGTCGTGACCCAGTTCCCCATGTTTACATTGGAAGAACTAGGGCTTTTAAAAATGGACTTTTTGGGGCTGCGGAACCTGACAGTGATGAAGGCCTGTGAAACAGAGATCCGAAAACGCCATCCGGATTTTACTCTGGAGCAGATCCCGATGGATGATCACGGTGTTTTCGAGATGCTTTCCGCCGGGGATACTGACGGGGTGTTCCAGCTGGAATCCGGAGGGATCCGTCAGGTGCTGACCCAGCTGAGACCGCAAAATTTAGAGGATATCATCGCGGTCATTTCGTTGTACCGTCCGGGACCGATGGAATCTATTCCTAAATATATTGACAATAAGCACCACCCGGATCATGTCACCTACCGGCATCCTCTGTTAAAGCCGATTTTGGAGGTCACATACGGCTGTATCGTGTACCAGGAGCAGGTCATGCAGGTCTGCCGCAGCCTGGCTGGGTATTCATACGGCAGGGCGGATCTGGTGCGCCGCGCCATGGCGAAGAAAAAAGCAGATGTAATGGCAAAGGAACGGCAGAATTTTATTTATGGGAAGAAACGGGAAGACGGGACAGTGGAGTGTATCGGCGCTGTAAACAACGGCGTCAGCGAAAAAATTGCTACCGAAATTTTTGAAGAGATGTCAAGCTTCGCCTCCTACGCATTTAATAAATCCCATGCGGCCGCCTATGCGTATATTTCTTATCAGACCGCATACCTGAAATATCATTACAAGCAGGAGTATATGGCGGCATTGCTCAGCAGCGTGCTGTCCTATACAGAAAAGATCAATGAGTATATCAACTACTGCAAGCGTAGCAATATCCGGGTGACAGCACCGGATGTCAACGTCAGCGAAGCGGGGTTTACGGTTATTGGGGAAGACATCAATTTTGGCTTGCTGGCAATCAAGAACCTGGGGCGGGGGATCATCCGCAATATTGTTGCTGAACGGGAACAGCATGGGCCTTATCAGTCCTTGCCGGATTTCTGTGAGCGGCTTTACGGGAAGGAACTCAACAAGCGGGCTATCGAAAGCCTGATCAAGTCCGGCGCGTTTGATTCGTTCCCGCATAACCGCAAGGAGATGATGCGGGCTTACGAGGGCGTAGTAGACCAGATCGACCAAAATAAACGCCGCAACATTGAAGGGCAGATCAGTCTGTTCGCCTTGGTTGAGGACGCTCCTCCTGCCTACGATATCCCAAAAACGGAGGAATATTCTGTTTCCGAACTGCTGGCAATGGAAAAGGAAACGGTGGGGTTGTATCTTTCCGGCCATCCGCTGGACCAGGCGGGAAGGGTGTCGATCAAGGCTCCGGTCACAGAAGTGACAGAACTGACCGGAGTGGAGGAAGGGCAGGAGCTGTCGCTGGACGGGAAAAGAGTGAACCTGTTCGGGATTATTCAAAGCAAAAAGGTGTTGTCTACCCGTAGCGGAGGAACGATGGCATTCGTTCAGTTTGAGGACAAGACTGGAGGGATTGAGGTAGTCGTCTTTCCAAACGTATACGGGCAGTATGCGCCGATGATCGCAGAAGGACAGATCATGATGGTCAGCGGAAAGGTCTCAGTTAAGGAGGAGGAAGCGCCGAAGGTGCTGTGTGAAAAGATTTTTTCCCTTGGGGATCTTGCCGCGCAGAGCAGGGAAGGGGCGCCGAAACAGCCGAAGCTCTTTTTAAAGTTTACCGGGAAGCAGGACCCAATGATCCCGCAGGTAAAGCAGCTTCTTTCTGATTTCCCGGGAAATGCTGAGGTCATTTTCTATTTTGAGGATCAGAAGTCCTATTTTCATGTAAAGGACCGGCATGCAAATATCAATGAAGAATTATTGAAAGAGCTGAAAAAATGTTTGCCGGAAAAGTCCGTTGTGTATAAAACGTGAAAAGTATGTCGTAATAGTTGACAGGTTGATAAAATCTGTTAAAATTGGTATCAGGAAATCTTTGAAAAATTTGAGATAAAAGAGAGGTCTTTCATCATGGATACAAAGCAAAAAACGATCGGTATTTTGACCAGCGGCGGTGACGCACCGGGGATGAACGCTGCGGCGCGTGCAGTGGTCCGCGCGGCTTTGAAAAAGGGGATGCGGGTCATTGGCATCCAACGTGGGTATAACGGTTTGATCCACGGGGAAATGGTCGAAATGAATATGAGATCTGTTTCCGATATTATCCACCGCGGAGGCACGATGCTGTATACCGCCCGCTGTGTGGAGTTTAGAGAATGGGAAGGCGTTTTAAAAGCGAAAAAAACCTGTGAGGAAACCGGGATCGACGGGATCGTCGTGATCGGCGGGGATGGTTCTTTCCGCGGTGCGGCCGACCTTTCTAAAGCGGGTGTGCCTTGTGTTGGTTTACCGGGTACCATTGACAACGATATTGCATGTACCGAATACACCATCGGTTATGACACCGCAATGAATACCGCGATGGAAATGGTAGATAAGATCCGCGATACCTCCCAATCCCACGACCGTTGCAGCGTTGTTGAAGTGATGGGACGCCGCGCGGGATACATTGCTTTAAATACTGGGATCGCCTGTGGCGCGACCTGTATTTTGGTTCCGGAACTGGAAATGAAAATGGAAGATGTCATTGCGAAGATCAAAGAAGCGCAGAGCCTTGGAAAACAAAACTTTATCGTTTTGGTAGCAGAAGGGGTCGGCGGCTCGAATGAGATCGCCAAACAGATCGAAGAGGCAACTGGGATCGAATCCAGAGCGACTGTTTTGGGACATGTACAGCGCGGCGGTAATCCGACAGTCCGCGACCGTGTAGAGGCAAGCCGGATGGGCTACTATGCAGTAGAACTATTGGAAAAAGGGATTGGAAACCGTGTGGTCGGGCTTCAGAAGGGCGAAGTGGTCGACTTTGACATTCAGGAAGCGTTGAGCATGAAAAAGGAATTTCCGATGGATCTTTATAAAATCGCAAATGAAATTTCCTTCTAATCGAAGGAATGGTGAAACAAAAAGGCGCTCTCAATTTTGGGAGCGCCTTTTCTAGTTTCATAAATTTCGCAAATATTTCATGGAAATCGGGCAATAGATATGATATAATAAAACTATTATGTCAGGATATTCCAACGAAAATGAAGAAACGATCTTTATGGAAATAGATAGGAGGACGTGAAATGTGTGCGTTGATGAGTGAAGAATTATATCCGGGGATTTATTTTCATACTGTATCTGACGAACGCTTTAAAACAAATCAGATCGAGGTACACTTGGTAACAGCGCTGGACCAGGGCTCTGCCGCGCAGAATGCCTTGATCCCAAGTTTACTGAGAAAAGGATGCGAAAAGTACAAAGACTTTACACAGTTTAACCGCTATTTGAATTCCCTGTATGGGGCAGTCGTGGATTATGACGTGGAAAAATTCGGGGATGAACAGGTGCTGTCGCTTTCTATTATCAGTGTAGACGACCGGTTTACCCTAAACCAGGAACCGGTGACGGAACAGATTTCGCAGGTACTGTTTCAGATGCTGCTCCATCCCGTTACCGAAAACGGGATGTTCGCCGCTTCGGAAGTGGAACTGGAAAAAAAGGCGCTGATCGACACGATCGAGGCGGAAATCAACGATAAAAGGATGTTCGCGCTTAGAAGCACCACACAGCTGATGTGCGAGGGAGAACCGTACGGGTTGAGCGAATATGGAACGGTAGAACAGGTAAAGGCGATTACGCCGGCCTCTGTGACACGGGCTTATCACCAGCTTTTAAGCAGCGCGCAGATCGAGATCTTATTCGTAGGCAGTGGGAACGCGGAGGTCTGCAAGCAGATCGCAAAGGAACAGCTTCGGGTGTTGAGCCGCAGCAAGAGTGATGTACGTCTTACTGCCACAAAGCTTCATGCACCGTTAGAGAGAATGATCGAAAAGACGGTGCAGATGGAGGTCAGCCAATCAAAGATGGTGCTGGGCTTTGCGACAGAGATCCCATGCAACACGCGGGAACTTTATGCCCTGCGGCTTATGGTGATCATTTTGGGCGGTACGCCGATGTCTAAGCTGTTTTTAAACGTCCGGGAAAAGCTGAGCCTGTGTTATTATTGCGCGGCCCGGCTGGACCGCACCAAGGGGATCGTTAAGATCGACTGCGGTGTAGAAAATGAAAATATTGAAAAAGCCAAGGAAGAAATTTTGAAGCAAATTGAAGAAATGCAGCAGGGAAACATCACTTCTGAGGAAATGAAAAACGCGATGCTCAGTATGGTGAACAGCTACCGTACCGTGAATGATTCCAATGCTTCCATTGAGTCGTTCTATCTGGGGCAGATCCTTTGCGGCAGCACCAATTCCCCGGAAGAGGAAGCGCGGCAGATCTGCTCGATTACCAAAGACGAGGTGATCTGGGCTTCCAAACAGCTGAAGCTGGATATTTGCTATATCCTAACAGGAAAAGAAGTATAAGAAAGGCTGGTTTTCTGAAACAATGAAAAAACGGATCGTCAGGAATGAAAAATTACAGGAAAAGTATTATTACGTGCAGCATCCGTCCGGGCTGACGATTTTGCTGTACCCCATGCCGAACTACAGTTCTGCCTATGCCTTGTTTGGGACACGGCTGGGGTCTATTGATATGACCTTTAAATCCGGGAGCGACCAGCAGTTTACTGTTGTGCCGGAGGGCGTCGCGCACTTTTTAGAGCACAAGCTGTTTGAAAGTGAAGACGGGGATGCATTTAGCTTGTTTGCCAAAACAGGGGCATCCGCAAATGCGTTTACCTCGTTTGACCGGACTTGTTACCTGTTCAGCACCACCAACCATTTTAAGGAATCCTTGAAGTCGCTGCTCACCTTTGTCCAGTCGCCTTACTTTACTCAGGAGACGGTAGAAAAGGAGCAGGGGATCATTGGGCAGGAGATCAAGATGTATGAAGATAATCCGGGTTGGCGTGTCTTTTTTAACCTGCTTGGCTGCCTGTACCACAACCATCCGGTAAAGATCGATATTGCGGGCACGGTGGAAAGTATTGCGAAGATCGACGCAAAACTTCTTTACAAATGCTACCATACCTTTTATAATTTAAATAATATGGTTTTGGCGATCGCCGGGAACTTTTCGGTACAGGAAGCAGAAGAGGTGATCGAAGCTAACCTGAAGGATACGGAAAAGGTGAAGCTGATACAAAAAACAGCGGACGAGCCGGATTCGATTTGTGAGAAGGAATGCCTGCAAAAGCTAAGCGTATCACTTCCGCTGTTCCAGATCGGATTTAAGGAAACGCCGTACAGCGGGATGGAATGGCTGAAAGCCCAGATGGAAAGCGAGATCCTTTTGGAGATGCTGGCTGGGGAGGGAAGCCTGTTATACCGCCGCCTATATGACGCCGGGCTGATCCATGACGATTTTGGTACCGAGGTGTTCAGCGGCCGGGGATATTTTGCGAATATCTTTGCCGGGGAATCCAAAGACCCGAAAAAGGTTCAGGAAGAACTGCTGAAAGAAATCCGCAGGCTAAGAAAAAGCGGACTGAGCGAACAAGATTTCCTGAGCTGCAAAAAATCCATGTACGGCAGGATCGTGCGGGGCTTTAATAAAGTGGAAAGCGTTGCCAACGGGCTGGTGAGCTCCTATTTTGCTGATGTTGATATTTATGACAACATCAAGGTGGCAGAAGCTATGAGCTTCCGCGATATCAAACGCCGGTTTGCTGATTCTCTTGATGAATCAAAAATGGCGATTTCTGTGATCGAACCGTTGGAGTAAATACCTTGTCTTATTGCACATCCTGATGAAAACGCGGGATGTGCAGAATAAATAAATTAAGGAGGAAGTTTTACTGCTGCTGGCGGCAGTAAAATCATCATGAGCAATGAACGTAGCATTTCCTAATTTAAATCTTGAGTTTACCATGAACCCCTTTATTGATGTTTTCGGGCTGGAGATCGCCTGGTATGCGATCATCATCGCATTTGGGTTTATTCTGGCCGCCGCGTACGGCATCTCCCGCATGAAGCAGTTCGGGCTGGATGCGGACCGGGCTATCGACGCTATTTTAGCCGGTATGGTCGGCGGGATCATCGGCGCGAGGATCTATTATGTCGTATTTTCGTGGGACAACTATAAGGACAATCTTTTGGAGATATTCAACATCAGAAACGGCGGCCTTGCCATTTACGGCGGGATCATCGGCGCGCTGATTTTTGGATTGATCATGTGCAAGATCCGCAAGGTGAAGATGCTCCCCATGCTGGATGTTACCGCACTGGGCTTCTTGATCGGGCAATGTGTGGGCCGCTGGGGAAACTTTGTAAACGCGGAAGCGTATGGTTCCTCAGTTTCTGACAATTATCTGCTGGGGATGAGTGTTCCTGGCGAGGAAGCACTTGTTCACCCCTGCTTTTTGTATGAATCTGTTTGGTGCCTGATCGGCTTTATTCTGCTGCACTTCTATTCCAAACGCAGAAAATTTGACGGGGAAGTTGGGCTGATGTACCTGATGTGGTACGGGGCCGGCAGAATGGTGATCGAAGGGCTGAGAACCGATAGTTTGTATCTTGGCAACCTGAGGGTTTCCCAGATCCTGTCCGGCTTGCTTTTGATCGGTGCTTTGATCGTTTGGTTGGTGATCCGTTCCCGCATCAAGCGGAACAACGATCCGGAATACCTGAAGCTTTATGTTAAGACAGAGGAATCTAAAGAATTGCTGGAACTGGCACAACTGCGCAACAAAGACCCGAAAGCCTATGCCCAGCTGCAAAAGGAGAAAAAAGAAGAACGCAAAGCGGCAAAAATGGCTAAGAAGGAACAGAAAGTTTCTGGACCGGAAGATGATATGGAAATCGAAGAAGCAGAAGAGGGGGTGGATTCCCCGGATGTAACAGAACAGGAAGTATCTGCTGAATCGGAAAGCACAGAGGAAATAGAAGAACCGGAAGTGTTGAAAGAAACAGAAGTTGTTTCTGACGATGAGCCGGAAGAAACTGAGTCTGCCGATGAGGAAGAAACGGAAGAAAAGAAACAATCAGATACATATGAAGGGAAGGACGAATAATGGCTTCGATCATTGATGGGAAACAAATCTCCATGGACGTCAAAATGGCGGTGAAAGATGAGGTTACGGCGCTGAATCAACAGGGAGTTTCAGTTTGCTTGGCAGTTGTGATCGTCGGAAACGACCCGGCCTCCCGCGTGTATGTCAATTCTAAAAAGAAAGCGTGCGAACTGGTGGGGATCGAATCCCGCGAATATGCACTTCCAGAGGAAACGACTCAGGAAGAGCTCTTGAAGCTTGTAGATACCTTAAATCAAGACGCAGGGGTGAACGGGATACTGGTCCAGCTTCCGCTGCCGAAACAGATCGACGAGCAGGCGGTGATCGCGACCATCTCCCCGGAAAAGGATGTAGACGCGTTCCATGCGGCAAACGTGGGGAAAATCATGATCGGGAATTTTGATTTCCTTCCCTGTACGCCGGCCGGCTGTATGGATCTGATCCATTCTACCGGCGTTGAAGTAGCTGGTAAGCACGCTGTCGTAATTGGACGGAGCAACATCGTCGGCAAGCCGATGGCGATGCTGCTACTGCATGAAAACGCCACAGTGACGATCTGCCATTCCAAAACCCAGGATCTAAAGGAGATTTGCAAAACCGCGGACATTTTAGTTGCCGCAGTGGGACGGGCTAACTTTGTAACTGCGGATATGGTGAAACCGGGCGCTGTAGTGATCGACGTCGGTATGAACCGTTTGGAAAACGGGAAGCTGTGCGGCGATGTGGATTTTGCGGCAGTAGAGCCTTTGTGCAGCTATATCACGCCGGTACCCGGCGGAGTAGGGCCGATGACGATTGCAACGCTGATGAAAAACACATTGACGGCGGCAAAGATCCAAAACCAGATTTCTAAATAAAAGGACTTGCATTTTGATTTTTACTGTGATATAATATATACTGCTTTTGGTATGGAAATACCTAGCAAGAATTTGCAGAGTAGGCTTTGCTTGCTCTTACACACGTTTTGCTAACGTCCAGCAGGGTGCCGGATAGGTCCGGTGGCTGGAATGGTCAAAACGGCGGAAACAAACCAAATTTATGAAGGAGGAAATTACTATGGCAGTAGTTTCAATGAAACAGCTTTTGGAAGCTGGCGTGCACTTTGGTCACCAGACCAGAAGATGGAACCCGAAAATGGCTGAGTACATTTTCACAGAAAGAAACGGCATTTACATCATCGACCTGCAGAAAACCGTAAAAAAACTGGAAGAAGCTTATAGCTTTGTCCGTGATGTTGTTGCTGACGGCGGGGAGATCCTGTTTGTCGGTACCAAAAAGCAGGCAGGCGATTCTATCAAAGAAGAAGCGCTTCGCTGTGGCATGCACTATGTAAACGCTCGTTGGCTGGGCGGTATGATGACCAACTTTAAAACCATCAAACGCAGAATCAAACGTTTGGAGCAGCTCCGTACTATGCAGGAAGACGGTACCTTTGATCTTCTGCCGAAGAAAGAAGTTATCAAACTGAACCTGGAAATTGAAAAGCTGGAAAAATTCATGGGCGGTATCAAAAACATGAATAAATTGCCGGCAGCTCTTTTCGTAGTTGACCCAAGAAAAGAAAAGATCGCTGTTGCAGAAGCAAAAAATCTGGGTATCCCGGTTGTTGCGATTGTTGACACAAACTGTGATCCGGATGACATCGACTATGTGATCCCTGGAAACGATGACGCGATCAGAGCAGTAAAACTGTTGGCTGGCGCTATGGCTGACGCTGTTTTGGAATCCAGACAGGGCGAACAGATGGAAGAAGCTGTGGAAGAAACCGAAGAGGTTGTAGAAGCAGAAGAATCCGCTGAATAATTTACAAGCGAGTAAATGCCCGGGCAAGAATCATTTGCGCGGGCATTTTTACCAGATAGAATTTTTGATTTAGGAGGAAATGATAATGGCATTTACTGCAAAAGATGTAAAAGATTTGCGTGAAAGAACCGGCTGTGGCATGATGGATTGCAAAAAAGCGCTGACTGAAACAGACGGCGATATGGATAAAGCGATTGAAATTTTAAGAGAAAAAGGCCTTGCTGCTGCTGCTAAAAAAGCAGGCAGAATCGCAGCTGAAGGTTTGGTCGTTTCTGTGGTAGACCCGGCGAAAAAGGCCGGCGTTGTACTGGAGGTAAACGCTGAAACTGACTTTGTTGCCAAGAATGCGCAGTTTGTTGAGTTTGTAAACAATATTGCAAAAACAATCATTGACAACAATCCGGCTAACCTGGAAGAACTGAACACCATGAAATGCGCTGGCGGCGACATGACAGTGGAAGAAGAGCTGAGAGATAAGATCCTGACCATCGGTGAAAACATGAAGATCCGTCGTTTTGAAAGAATGGAAGGCGACTTGGTTGCTTACGTTCATGGCGGCGGCCGGATCGGCGTTATGGTTCAGTTTGACACTGACGTTGCTGACAAAGAAGGTTTTGAAGAATATGCAAAGGATGTTGCGATGCAGATCGCGGCAGCAGTTCCGCAGTACCTCAACAAATCTGACGTTCCGGAAGATGTTGTAGCGAAAGAAAAAGAAATTTTAACTGCACAGGCAATCAACGAAGGGAAACCTGCTAACATCGCCGAAAAAATGGTAGCCGGCCGTATCAACAAATTCTACAAAGAAGTTTGTTTGGAAGAACAGCCATTTATCAAAGACGGTGATGTAACGGTTGCTAAATACACCGAAAACACTGCAAAAGCACTGGGCGGTTCTATTAAAATGGCTCGTTTTGTTCGTTTTGAAAAAGGCGAAGGCTTGGAAAAAAGAGAAGACAACTTTGCTGACGAAGTTGCAAGCATGATGAACTAATTAGAAACGATAGGAAGGACTGTTTTACCTGACGGGAAACAGTCCTTTCCATGTTTGGTGCAGGAGGAAAAAAGATGGAACAGTATTATACGTTGCATGTTGCCGGCTTAACAAGGGAGCTGCCGGTATGTAAACTGAATGATGATTTGTCAATTGCCGGTTTTGTTATGTTTTCTGATGTGGAACTGACGATCGCCTGCGCAAAGGCTTTGCTGGAAAAACTTCCGGAATATGATGTTTTGCTGACTGCTGAATCGAAAGGGATCCCGCTGGCATATGAAATGTCCAGACAAAATGGGAAAAAATATATTTTGGCAAGAAAGAGCATAAAGCTGTATATGAGGAATCCTGTAGGCGTTGATGTTAAATCCATTACTACCGACCGCATCCAGACTCTTTACCTTGATGTAGAGGATAAAAATTATCTGGAAGGAAAACGGGTGGTCATTGTTGACGATGTGATCAGCACCGGAGAATCCTTGCGCGCACTGGAAAAATTAGTGGAAAAATCCGGCGGGGATATTGTGGCAAAGGCGGCAGTCCTGGCGGAAGGCGATGCGGCAGAACGGAAAGACATTATCTTTTTGGAGCAGCTGCCGTTGATTGCCAACAAATAAGCAACCTTGGGAAAGGGGTATTACAAAGTGAATTATACCTATAAGCCTACGGGAGTCTGTTCCCGGCAGATCGATATTGAGGTAGAAGGCGACGTTATTAAAAGTGTCCGTTTTACCGGCGGCTGTGCTGGAAATACGACTGGAATTTCTTCTTTGGTAAAAGGGCGGACTGTCGATGAAGTGATCGCCAGCTTAGACGGCATCCACTGCGGCCCGCGGGGTACCTCGTGTCCCGATCAGCTGGCAAGGGCGCTGAAAGAAATCAAAAAACAATAAAAATTTAGAAAAGGCTGGAAAAATTCAGCCTTTTTTGTATCTTTAGCCTGATTTCTGTCCACAATACTATTAAAGTATGATTCAGAATGGTTGGGAGCAATGAGAACATTATTATTTTATGGAAGCGCTAAAGAACATTTTTTGCCGAATCAGGTTTGCCGTATTTTAAAGCAGGAACATACTTTCTTAGTTCATAATCGAAACCAGTTGACCGCAAAAGGGAAAAATTTGCCTTTCCAGGTGATTGAATGCGACCACCTGCGGAAAATTGAAGCAGATCACATGATCTTATTTTTAAGAAAGCCCTGTGATTTAGAATCGATTCAATATATCGACCCTGCGGTTACAGTGATCATGAATGCCGATGACCATGAGCATGTGTCCTTTGCAGCTTCCCATCGTTTGTGTTCGGTAACGTATGGATTGTCGGACAAAGACACCGTTACCTTTTCCAGCCGGGAAGAAGGGAAGGTAGTCGTGGCTTTACAGCGTTCTGTTTATACGATTTATGGTAAAGTGGTAGACCCTATGGAAATCCCTTGCGAGATCCGGGGTGAATACCGGGATTTTACAGTACTGGCTTATGTAACCTTGCTGCTGCTATTAGACGAGATCCGGCTCACGGAAAGCGGGAGCTTGCTGATCGACTGGACAATATAATTGATATTAAAAAAAAGAGAGGACGCCCATCGGCCTCCTCTCTCTTTTTTAAAACGGATCCGCCAAAGCGGAAAAGTTTTTATTTGTGATCTTACTTGATAGAGTTTTCGTAAGATTCGATCATTTTTTTAACCATCTGACCGCCGATAGAACCAGCCTGTTTGGAGGTCAAATCGCCATTGTAACCCTGTTTCAGGTTTACGCCAACTTCGCTAGCAGCTTCCATTTTGAATTTTTCCATTGCTTCTTTTGCCTGAGGCACGACCAGTTTATTGCTGTTCATAATTTTGTACACTCCTTAAAATAATTTAATTGATTTTTTCTCTTGCGTTTGTGTTATTATTATCGTCAGCAGAGGCTGGAATATAAATGGTAATGTTTAGAATTCGTTCCAGTTTTTGCCCAAAAAAGATTTTTTCTGCAAGGCAGAAATTATTTACTTCTTTTCCCAAATATGATATAATAATTTCGTTATTATGAGTAATTGTGCTTCAATACAGGGAGATGAATCTGCTTGTTTAGCAATTACAGAACAAACTGTATGGAGGGATTTCACAATGGCATTGAAATATAAACGGATTTTGTTAAAATTGAGTGGGGAAGCTCTTGCCGGAGAAAAGGGATTTGGACTTGATTATTCGGTAATTACTAATATCTGCAAAAGTATTAAAGAGTGTGCGGACTTGGGCGCGCAGATCGCAATTGTTGTCGGGGGCGGAAACTTTTGGAGGGGCCGTTCCAGCGGGGCGATGGACCGTACCCGCGCCGACCATATTGGGATGCTTGGCACAACGATGAACGCGCTTGCTGTCGCCGATGTACTGGAGGAGCTTGGCGTTGACGTAAGGGTGCAAACCGCAATCGCAATGCAGGAGGTTGCGGAGCCTTATATTCGTAACCGTGCGGTCCGCCATCTGGAAAAAGGCAGGATCGTGATTTTCGGCTGCGGGACTGGGAATCCGTTCTTCTCAACGGATACGGCGTCTTCTCTGCGCGCGGCGGAGATTGAAGCAGATGTTATTTTTAAGGCAACTATGGTTGATGGGATCTATGACAAGGATCCGCATAAATATGCCGACGCGGTAAAATTTGATGAACTGACCTTCTCCGATGTTTTGGCAAAGGGGCTTCAGGTCATGGACAGTACCGCAGCGTCGATGTGCAAGGATAATAACATCTCGATTTTGGTATTTAATTTGAATGATCCCCAGAATATCGTCAAAGCGGCGCAGGGGGAAACGGTTGGAACTATTGTAACTGCATAACATATCTATTTGGAGGTATCATCATGAAAACAATTATCAGCAAATCAGAAGAAAAAATGAACAAATCTATTGCGGCACTGGAACATGAATACACTTCGATCCGTGCCGGCCGGGCAAATCCAAGTGTGCTGGACAAAATCAGTGTAGATTATTACGGGGTTCCAACAAAAATCAACCAGATGGCTGCCGTTTCTGTTTCAGAAGCGAGAATGCTTGTGATCCAGCCGTGGGATATGACTACTCTCAAAGCGATCGAAAAGGCGATCCAAACCTCTGATCTGGGAATCAATCCTACCAATGACGGAAAAGTGATCCGTATTGCGTTCCCTCCGCTGACTGAAGAACGAAGAAAAGAATTGGTAAAAGACGTTCACAAAATTGCAGAAGAATCAAAGGTAGCGATCCGATCTATCCGCCGTGACGCGAATGAGAAATTAAAAGCAATGAAAAAGGATTCTGCAATTACAGAAGATGATTTGAAAGACGGCGAAAAAGAAATCCAGAATCTGACTGATAAATTCTGCAAAAAGGTCGATGAGATCGCAAAGGCAAAAGAAAACGAAATTATGGAAATCTAAGCGATGATCAGTAAAGAATTATTGCCAAAGCATATCGGGATCATTATGGACGGAAACGGCCGGTGGGCGAAGCTGCGGGGGCTTCCGCGGCAAGCCGGCCATAAAATAGGCGCCAAAACCTTTCGTAAGGTGGTGCATTACTGTAACCAGATCGGGATTCAGTATTTAACAGTCTACGCATTTTCTACCGAAAACTGGAAACGGCCGCAGGAAGAAGTTCGTGCGATCATAGAGCTATTGCGCGAATATTTGATCGATGCGCCGAACCACAAGGATGAAAATGTGCAGGTTCAGTTTATAGGGGATCTGTCGGGATTCGATGATGATATTCTGAAACTGATTGCTGACTGCGAGGAAGAAAGCCGTCAGTTTACAGGGATGCATCTGAATATCGCGATCAATTACGGCGGGCGGGACGAGCTGGTACATGCTTTCCGCGCTATGAACCGGGATATTCAGGCAGGAAAATTAAACCCGGAAACAGTGACTGAAGCAACAGTTTCCGATTATCTTTATACCAAGGGCCAGCCTGATGTTGATTTGATCATCCGTCCAAGTGGGGAATACCGTTTATCTAATTTTTTGATTTGGCAGTCCGCTTATGCGGAATATGTGTTTATGGACCGAATTTTGTGGCCGGACTTTAATGAAAGTTATATCGACAAGGCTTTAGAGGAGTTTGCTTCCCGGAACCGCCGGTTTGGCGGGGTCTAAATAAAAGAGAGGCTTGGAGGACGAAATGAAAACCAGAATTATTTCTGCGGCTGTCGGGATACCGATTTTAATTGCTGTACTATTCTTTTATAATACCATTACGCTGAACATTGCGATCGCACTGGTCTGCTTGATCGGGGTGTATGAATTCCTGCATTCTACCAAGTACGTTACGAATCCTGCCGTGCTGGTATTTTCTATGGTGTTTGCCGCCGTGATTCCATTTACCAATATCCCAATGCTCAAAGAAAAACGTATTTTGATCATCATGATATATATCGTTGCGATGATCGTTATCTTGTTTACGAGGCACAGTACTTTAAAATTTGAACAGACCGCAGTCGCATTTACGGTATCTGTATTGATTCCGTTTGCGCTGTCCTCTTTTGTATTTATTCGTGACGCATATCCGGTCGGGGTATACTATATCCTGCTGATCTTTCTTTGCGGCTGGATCACCGATGCGGGTGCGTATTTTATTGGCAGAGTGTTTGGGAAACATAAACTTGCAGCGAATATCAGCCCGAAAAAAACGATCGAAGGCGCGGTCGGCGGTGTGGTTTTCTGCGTGATTTTCAATGTAGCTTTTACTTATGTTTATACTGTGATTACCGAGGATTCTTTCCACTTAGAAGCAAATTTGGTGGCGCTTTTGGTCATTACCTTTGCGGCGTCCGTGATCGGAATCTTTGGGGATTTGTTTGCCTCCATCGTAAAGCGCCAAACAGGCATCAAAGATTTTGGCAATGTAATCCCTGGGCACGGCGGGATCATCGACCGCTTTGACAGCGTGTTGTTTATTGCGCCGTTTGTTTATGTCATGTGTGATTTTATGCCAATTTTGTCAGTTGCTTAAGAAAGGAGCAATCCTGAAAGATGAATCAGAAAACGCTTTGTATTTTAGGTTCGACCGGTTCGATCGGTACACAGGCGTTAGAGGTATGTCAAGCCCACAACTTTCCAGTTTGTGGGCTTGCGGCATATCATAACGTAAACTTGCTGGCTGAACAGGCAAAACGCTTCCGGCCGAAAAAGGTTTGTATTTTTTGCAAGGAAAAATACGGGGAATTAAAAGCGCTCCTTGGCGATGATTCCATTGAAGTTGTAACCGGTATGGAAGGGCTTTTAGAACTTTCCGTCATGCCGGAGGCAGACATGGTGCTGAACTCTGTCGTAGGAATGATCGGATTGCGCCCGACCTTGGCGGCGATCGAAGCGAAAAAGGAGATCGCCCTAGCTAATAAAGAAACGCTGGTGACCGGGGGGAAGCTGGTCATTGAGGCCGCACGGAAAAATAATGTTCCGATCTATCCGGTAGACAGTGAGCACTCTGCTATTTTCCAATCTTTACAGGGAAACGAACATAACCGGATCCACAAAATTTTATTGACCGCTTCCGGCGGGCCTTTTTATGGAAGAACCGCAGAAGAATTGCGAAATGTCACTGTGGAGGATGCCTTAAAGCATCCGAATTGGAGTATGGGGGCTAAAATTACTATTGATTCTGCCACCCTGATGAACAAAGGCTTAGAATTTATTGAAGCGATGTGGCTGTTTGATTTGAAACCAGAACAGATCGAGGTTATCGTACACCGGGAAAGCGTGATCCATTCGGCGGTAGAATATGAGGATCATTCGGTGATCGCCCAGCTTGGCGTGCCGGACATGAAGATCCCGATTCAATATGCTTTGACCTACCCAAACCGTATCGACTGCCCTGTAAAGCCTTTATCCTTAACAGATTATGGCGCTTTGAGTTTTTCAAAACCGGATTATGATACCTTTGTCTGCCTGAAAGCTTGTATCAAGGCGATCACAATGGGTGGGCTGATGCCGGCGGCGGTAAACGGGGCGAATGAACAGGCCGTCGATTTGTTTTTGAAGGGACAGATCACGTTCCTTAAAATTGGGGAGTTAGTATATGAAACCTTGGATGCGATTCCAAATCAGAATAATTTTACAGTTGACGACATAATAAATACTGATAAAGCGGCAAGGCGTTTTGTACTGGAAAAAGCAGGAATGCTCGCTTAAATATGATACGGAAAGGCATGATATTTTGAATTCAGCTATCACGATCTTGTTGACCATTCTGGTCTTTGGGGTCATTATTATGATCCACGAATTGGGACATTTTATTGTGGCGAAACTGTGCGGCGTCCGTGTTCTGGAATTTTCTATGGGGATGGGGCCGGCGATTTTTACGCATCAGAAAAAGTCTGAGGAGATGGAACTGGACCCTGAAACCGGAACAATGATGCCGGTAAACCGCAATACAAAGTATTCGGTCCGTATTCTGCCAATCGGCGGATATGTCAGCATGGAGGGGGAGGACTCCGCTTCCAAGGATGAACGGGCGTTCTGCAATAAACCGATTTGGAAACGCTTTTTGATTGTGGTGGCCGGCGCTGTGATGAACCTTTTGTTAGGCTTTCTGATTTTGGTAGGGGCAGTGTCCACCATGGAGCATGTCCCCACAAAGCAGATCGCATCTTTTCAGGAGAACGCTGCTTCCCAGGCAGCCGGGCTGGCTGTTGGAGATGAGATTTTAAAAGTAAACGGACACAGCACCTTGACTTATGATGATGTGATAACAGAAATTTTAAGCGACGATGATGGGACAGTTGATTTCCAGATCAAACGCGATGGGACCGTACAAAATATTGAAAAGGTGACTTTTTATACAGAGATCACGGACAGCAAACGGGAGCTGGATATTGATTTTAAATTATTGGCAGTAGAAAATTCGGTCGGGGGCACATTAAGCTACAGTGCCGGCAGAGCGGTTTCTTTGGGCAAGCTTGTATGGGTGTCCTTAGGTGACCTTGTGACCGGAAAAGTTGGGTTTGACCAATTATCCGGACCAGTGGGCGTTGGGGAAGCGCTGGGTCAGGCTGCCTCGATCAGCGTGATGAACCTTTTGATCCTGATTGCATTTCTTACCATTAATGTGGGGATATTCAATTTATTGCCGATCCCCGCGTTAGATGGCGGACGGCTTATCTTTATTTTGATCGAAGCGATCTTCAGAAAGCCTGTCCCGGCAAAATATGAGGGGCTGATTCATGCCGTTGGACTGCTTTTCCTCTTTGGATTGATGATCATTGTGACACTAAAGGATATTATCAGGCTATTCTGATCAGGGAGTATATTTATGAAAAGAACTGTAAAACAGGTGAAGTTAAAAGATATTGTTTTAGGCGATGGAAGGGTAACGATACAATCTATGCTTAACCGTCCGGCAGAGGACATTGCCGGGAGCGTTGCGCAGGCCGTTCAGCTGGAAAAGGCTGGCTGCGAAATCGTCCGTGCGGCGATCCCTAACAGAGAGGCTGTTTCTCTTGTGCCGGCAATCAAGGAAAGGATACACATCCCGCTGGTGGCGGATATTCATTTTGATTACCGCTTGGCCTTGGAGTGTGCCGCCGCCGGGATCGACAAAATCAGAATCAATCCGGGAAACATTGGCTCTGACGAAAATGTAAAAAAGGTGGCGGATACCTGCTGGAACAGCGGGATTCCCATCCGGATCGGTGTGAATTCCGGCAGTGTGGAAAAGCATATTTTAGCGAAATATGGCGCGCCGACCCCAGAAGCCTTGGTGGAAAGCGCATTATATCATGTCCGGTTGCTGGAACGCTTTGATTTTGATGATATTGTGATCTCTATCAAATCCTCCCACGTGCCGACGATGGTAGCAGCCTATGAGCTGCTGGCGGAGCAGTGCCCGTACCCGCTTCACCTAGGAGTGACCGAGGCGGGGACAGAGCGGATGGGCTTGGTAAAGTCTGCTGCGGGAATCGGCAGTTTGTTGCTGCATGGGATCGGAGATACGATCCGCGTGTCTTTGACCGCCGACCCTGTAAAGGAGATTTATGCGGCGAAGGATATTCTGCGCGCGCTGGGCCTTAGAAATGACGGGATCGAGATCGTTTCCTGTCCGACCTGCGGAAGGACAAAGATCGACCTGATCGGTTTGGCTTCCCGGATCGAAGAAGCACTGAAAGATTCCAACAAGCATTTAAAGGTCGCTGTGATGGGCTGTGTTGTAAACGGCCCCGGCGAGGCAAGGGAAGCGGATATTGGGATCGCCGGGGGCGATGGCTGCGCCGTTTTATTCAAAAAAGGCGAGATCATCCGTAAAATTCCGGAAGAGGAAGTTATTACGCAGCTTCTGCGAGAAATTGAAGCAATGTAGGAAAGATAAGTAGGTGTCACGATTGAATCACAGCCTGGAACAAATTTTTGGCAATTATATTCAGGAAAAGGAAAAATATCAGATATTTTTAACAGATGGCGAGATCCTTCAAATAGAGATCGACCGGGACGCAAATTTAGTGATCTGTACTGTCAAGCTGACCCAGGTCATTGACTGGAGGCTTCGGACAGAACTGGAACGGGATCTAAAGCAGGCGCTTCATCTAAACCGATTTGCATTTTTAGTGAAATACCGGCCGGATTTGTTTAACGAGGGTTATTTTGAACAGATCAAATCTATTTTAAAATCGCGAGTCAGTGTTATAAACGGGTACTTTGACAATGCGGTTGCTACATATGAAAATAAGATATTGAGCATTGAACTGAAAAACGGAGGGGAAACGATTTTAGAACAGGTCAATGTCAGAAAAACGATTTCTGATTTGATTTACGACGAATTTTCAATCCGGGTCGAGGTGGTATTTACCGGAAAATTAAGCATGACTCAGGAAGATGTTTCCAACATTATGCCGGAGCTGCCGCCGATCGATTATACAGCCCCTCCGCCGCCTGCACCGGTTGATTTTGGCGCTCCTCCGCCGCAAGCCGCATCGGCACCTTCTGTTCAAAGGAGTGCGGCAAAACCTATGTCACGCCCGTCTTCGCGGCAGGTCGTGCGGTTTCATGGTGCTGATCTGCCGTTTCACGCGGAATCTGCGGAACTGATCGTAGGTCGTCCGATCCGGGAAAAGCCGATCGACCTTTCACAGGTATCTGCGGAATCGGGACATGTTGTGGTCTGGGGCGAAGTTTTTGCAGTCGATTCCCGGCTGACTAGACGGGAAGACAAGATTATTTTGTCGATCGACTTTACGGATTACACTGGTTCCAATACCTTAAAGATTTTTGACGACGTCAAGAAAAAGGACGATTATGACAAGCTGAAAAAAGGCTCATATATCTGGGTAGACGGAGACGCAAGCTTTGATAAATATGCCAACGATGTCACCATCCGTCCGCGCAGTATTATGACGGTTCAGCGGGATAAGAAAAAGGACGAGGCAGCTAAAAAACGAGTAGAGCTGCACCTGCATACCAATATGTCGTCGATGGATGCTGTTGCAAGCGCGGAAAAGCTGATTCAAACCGCATACGGCTGGGGACACAAAGCAATCGCGATCACTGACCACGGAGTGGTGCAGTCTTTCCCGGAAGCGATGAATACGGTGGATAGTATCCGTAAAAGCGGCGGGGATTTTAAGATTCTTTACGGGGTAGAGGCTTATTTTGTAGACGATTGCGTTGATGTTGTTGTGGGGCAAGACGACCGCAGCCTTGATGATGAGTTCATTGTTTTTGATACGGAGACCACTGGTTTAAGCCCAGCGACAGAACGGATGACCGAAATCGGCGCCGTACGGGTAAAAAACGGGGAGATCATCGAATCATTCAATACCTTTGTGAATCCAGAAAAGGCTATCCCGCATAAAATCGTGGAGCTGACGGGGATCACCGATGAAATGGTTGCGGACGCACCCAAAGAAGCTGATGCTCTCAAGCAGTTTCTGGAATTCTGCAACGGCGCGCCGTTGATCGCGCATAACGCGCCGTTTGATATGAGCTTTATCAAGGCGGCCTGCGGGCGTGCGAAGATCAACCGGGAGTTTACCTCGATCGACACAGTACCGATCTGCCGCCAGCTTTTGCCGCAGCTAAAAAAGCATAAGCTGGATATTGTTGCCAAGGAATTGCAGGTAGGGGATTTTAACCATCACCGTGCCTGTGACGACGCGGATACTTTGGCTAAAATTTTTGTAAAGCTTGCCCAGATGCTCAAGGAGCAAAAGCAGGTTTCTACACTCCAGCAGATCAATACCGCGCTGGCTGGGGCTGACCCGAAAAAATTAAGAACCTATCACCAGATCATTCTGGTAAAAAATCAGGCGGGACTGAAAAATCTGTACCGCTTGGTTTCTTACGGCCATTTGGATTATTTTTTCAAAAAACCAAGGGTTCCTAAAAGCGTTCTGACAAAATACCGGGAAGGGCTTTTGATCGGAAGCGCCTGTGAAGCAGGTGAGCTGTTCCGGGCGATCGTAGACGGGAAATCTTGGAACGAACTGTGTGACATTGCCAAATTCTATGATTATCTGGAGATCCAGCCTTTGGGGAACAACGAATACATGGTCCGCGAGGGGATCGTGCCGGATCATGAACGGTTAAAGGAATTTAACCAGACGATCGTAAACCTTGGAAAAGCCTTGAATATTCCAGTTGTCGCTACCTGTGACGTTCACTTTTTAAATAAAAACGATAGTATTTTCCGGGAAATTTTAATGGCGGCGATGAAATTTAAAGATTTTGCAAACCAACCGCCCTTATATCTGCGCACCACAGAGGAAATGCTGAAAGAATTTGATTATTTGGGTGAGGAAACCGCCTATGAAGTAGTGGTGGAGAACACCAACCTGATCGCGGATATGGTAGACGGGGATATTCGTCCCATTCCAAAAGGAACCTACACTCCGGAGATCGAAGGATCAGAAGAAGAACTGCAGCGGCTGTGCTATGAAAAGGCAAAGCGGATGTACGGCGATCCCTTGCCGGAATTGGTAGCCAAGCGTTTGGAACGGGAATTGACCTCTATCATCAAGCATGGTTTTGCAGTGCTTTACATGATCGCGCAAAAGCTGGTATTCAAATCCGAGCAGGACGGCTATCAGGTTGGCTCCCGTGGGTCTGTAGGCTCCTCTTTTGCGGCAACGATGTCCGGTATTTCGGAGGTGAACCCGCTGCCGCCGCATTATCTGTGCCCAAATTGTCAGTACAGTGAATTTATTACGGACGGCTCTGTGGGGTCAGGGTTTGACCTGCCGGAAAAAAATTGCCCGAAATGTGGTACGCCGCTGACAGGCGACGGGCATGACATCCCGTTTGAAACATTCCTTGGATTCAACGGGGACAAAGCGCCTGATATTGACTTGAACTTTTCCGATGAATACCAATCACGGGCACACCGGTACACAGAAGAACTATTTGGAAAAGACCATGTATTTAAAGCGGGAACGATCGGCACTGTCGCAGATAAGACCGCTTATGGCTTTGTGATGAAATATCTGGATGACGTGGGCCGGGTGGCACACAAAGCGGAGGAAAACCGCCTGGCGATCGGCTGCACCGGGGTGAAGCGGACCACGGGCCAGCATCCGGGGGGAATGGTCGTTGTGCCGGACCGGTATGATGTATATGATTTTACACCGGTACAGCATCCGGCGAATGATACCAATTCCGATATTATCACCACCCACTTTGACTTCCACTCCCTGCATGATACGATCCTGAAGCTGGACGAGCTGGGGCACGTTGGTCCGACCCATTATAAACACCTAGAGGATTTAACGGACACCAGTGTAACTGATGTCCCAATGAATGATCCAAAGGTGTACAGCCTGTTTACCTCTACAGAAGCGCTGGGTGTGACGCCGGAGGACATTTACAGTGAAACAGGGACGTTCGGCCTGCCGGAAATGGGAACGAGTTTTGTCCGCCAGATGCTGGTGGACGCGCAGCCCAAAAACTTTTCAGACCTGCTGCAAATTTCCGGCCTTTCCCATGGAACGGATGTATGGCTTGGGAACGCTCAAGACCTAATCAAAAACGGCACCTGTACCATCAGTGAGGTGATCGGGACGCGTGACAGCATCATGACCTACCTGATCCATAAAGGCTTAGAACCGGGCATGGCGTTTAAGATCATGGAGATCACCCGAAAGGGGAAAGCGACAAAGCTTTTGACCGAAGAGCATCTTTCTGCAATGCGGGAACACAATGTGCCGGAATGGTATATCGACAGCTGTATGAAGATCAAGTACATGTTCCCAAAGGCGCACGCTGCGGCTTACGACATCGCTGCGGTACGGCTTGGCTGGTATAAGATTTATTACCCGCTGGAATTTTACGCCTCTTACTTTACCGTACGCAACGGCGATTTTGACGCTGAAGAGGCCGTGAAGGGAAAATCGGCGGTAAAATTCCGTTTAGAGCAGCTTTTGCACAAAGGGAATGAAAGAAGCGTGAAGGAAGACGACGAGTTCAATATCCTGCTTATCATCAATGAAATGATCTGCCGGGGATTTGAATTTTTGCCGGTAGACCTGTATCATTCCGATGCGACGCGGTACACCATTGAAGACGGAAAAATCCGCCTTCCCTTTACTTCTTTAAAAGGGCTTGGCGAGGCTGCCGCCCGCAATTTGCAGGAAGCGGCGAAAGAGGGTTCCTTTATTTCGATTGACGAGGTACAAAACCGCGCGGGGGTTTCCAAATCGGTCATTGAACTGCTGGAAAACATGGGCGCGTTTGGCGACATGCCTAAAACTGCGCAGGTAACCTTTTTTTAATCAGACAGATAAAACAAATTTGATTAAAACACTTGATTTTATTATATTAATATGGTAAAGTGATAGCATAACAAAGCGGAGGAACGAAGATGGATAAAAATAAACTGATCACCCCGGAGGGGACAAAGGATTATTTATTTGAAGAAGCAGTTTTAAGAAGGCAGATCGAAACAGCCTTAAAAACTTCTTTTGAGCTTCGCGGCTATCACGAGGTGGTAACGCCCAGTTTGGAATTTTTGGATGTGTTCACAGCCATGGAAAACAGTATTCCTGTGGAGCAGATGTATAAGCTGGTAGATGCAAAGGGAAGGCTGATGGTTCTGCGGCCGGATTCCACCATGCCGATCGCACGGCTTGGGGTGACCCGTTTAAAAAATGAGATGCTCCCTTTGCGGCTTTACTACAACCAGTCGGTGTTTTCTGTAAATAAATCCCTGCGCGGCCGCAGTGACGAAATCATGCAGACCGGGATCGAGCTGATCGGCCCATCGAACCAAAAAGCAGATCTGGAAGTACTGAGCACCGCCATGCGGGCCTTGCAGGAACTGAAAATTGAGAATTTCCGCATGGAGATCGGCCATATTGGGATCTTCAATGCGCTGATCTCCTCCCTTGCAGTGGAGGAGGAAAAGAAAGAGCTGATCCGTCAGCTGATCCAGTCCAAGAACTATCCGGCTTTGCAGGATATGCTGGATGAGCTAGAAGACACCGAAGAAGTATCGCTTTTAAGACAGCTTCCGCGGTTCTTCGGCGGAGCAGAGGTCTTTACACAGATGGAAATGATGGTGACAGACCCGGTTATTTTAGGACTGCTTGCTTACCTGAAAGAATTGTATCAGCTCTTGTCCCAGATGGGGATGCAGGAGCATATTACAGTGGACCTTGGTATCGTCAACCGCACTGATTATTATACGGGTATCGTCTTTAAAGGCTATGTGGAAGGCTATGGGGAAGAGGTGCTTTCCGGCGGCCGGTACGACGGTTTGTTTCGTGCTTTTGGGGAGGACTGGGGCGCCGTCGGGTTTGGCGTCAACGTGGATTCCGCAGTGAACGCTCTGCTTTCGGTACAGGAACACAAAATTTTGCCGATTTCTGTTTTGGTCTATTCAGAAGCAGGGTATCAAACAGCGGCGTTTGCCCATATCCAGGAGCTTGCCGCACAGGGGATCAGCTCAGAATACAGCCTTTCCGACACCAGAGAGGAAGCGCTTTTGTATGCTAAACAAAAGGCGATCGGCCGTGTAGATATTATTTCAGAATCAGTAGATGTGCTGTATTGCGGGAAAGGGGAATAACAGAATATGCGTCCGATTAGAATTGCCCTGACCAAGGGAAGACTGGAAAAAGATACGATTAAGCTGTTTGAAAAGCTGGGGTTTGACTGTGAACAGCTTCACAATAAAGGCCGCAAGCTGATCTTACAGATCCCTGACGCCAATTTAGAGATCGTTTTGGCAAAGGCGGCCGACGTGATCACCTACATTGAACACGGCGTCTGCGATATGGGGGTCGTGGGAAAGGACACGATTTTAGAGTATGGCGGCACTTTTTTTGAGGTAGCCGATCTGGGCTTTGGAAGATGTAAATTTGCCTTAGCCGGGAAAAAGGGCGAGGATTTTTACGCGGGTTATGCGGAAAAAACGATCGCGACAAAGTACCCGAATGTTACGCACCAATTTTTTGAATCCAAAGGAATGGATGTCAAGATCGTAAAAATAGAAGGGTCCGTAGAACTGGCGCCTTTGCTGGGGTTGTCTGACGCGATCGTTGATATTGTGGAAACAGGCTCTACCTTAAAGGAAAACGGGCTGGAAGTTTATGAGGACGTGACGGCGATTTCAGCCCGGCTCATCGTGAATACAGTCAGCTTAAAGCTTCGCAAAGCGGAAATCGAAACTGTTATCAATTACATTGAGAAGGCTTTGGCTGAGTAACGGAAAGGAAGATACATCATGATTGAGATCATTAAAGCGGATGGGACCGCAGAACAAAATTATATGAAGCTGCTCAAAAGCAGGAGCACCCAAGTTAGTAAGACTGTGACGGAATCTGTTTCAAAAATCTTAGAAGATGTACGGGAACAGGGAGATCGGGCGCTGCTGGCATATACTGAAAAATTTGACGGGAAGCTCCCCAAATTTATTGAAGTGCCGCGGGAAGAGATCAACGATGCGCTTTCTGAAGCAGATGAAGATTATGTTAACGCGCTTTTAAACGCCATCGAAAATATCTCCGATTTCCACAACCGTCAAAAACAGCAGAGCTTTATCAATCCGAAACAAAATGGAGTGATTTTAGGACAGCGTATCCGTGGGTTAAAACGGGTAGGGATCTACGTGCCGGGTGGAACGGCGGCTTATCCATCTTCCGTGTTGATGAACGCGATCCCGGCTAAGATCGCTGGGGTAGAAGAAATTGTGATGGTGACCCCGCCTTTGTCGGACGGGACTGCTAACCCTGATATTCTGGTAGCCGCCGCCCTTTGCGGAGTAGACCGGGTCTTTTTGCTGGGCGGGGCGCAAGCCGTGGCCGCGCTGGCATACGGCACCGAATCTGTGCCAAAGGTAGACAAGATCGTAGGACCGGGGAACATTTATGTCGCGACCGCGAAAAAGCTGTTATACGGCACGGTAGACATTGATATGATCGCCGGGCCTAGCGAGATCCTTATTTTAGCAGATGAGACCGCGCCGGCCAGTTATGTGGCGGCTGATTTAATGTCCCAGGCAGAGCACGATGTCCTAGCCTCCGCTATTTTGGTAACGACTTCTGAAAAACTGGCCAAGGAAACGGTCAAGGAACTGGAGCGGCAGGTAAAAGAACTCTCCAGAAAAGAGATCATCGAGCGTTCCTTGCGTGATTTCGGCGTTGTTTTTGTTTGCGAGCAGGTGGATTATGCAGTAGAACTGGCAAATGAGTTTGCGCCGGAGCATCTGGAAGTGATGATGCAAAATCCTATGGAATACATTGGCAGGCTGGACAATGCAGGCTCGGTTTTCCTAGGAAATTACGCGCCGGAGCCATTGGGCGATTATTTCGCAGGACCAAACCATGTTCTTCCGACCAGCGGAACAGCGCGCTTTTTCTCCCCGCTGTCTGTGGATGCTTTTATTAAAAAATCCAGTTATATTTATTATACAGAAGACGCCCTTCGCGAAGCGCATGATGATATTGTCCTGCTGGCAAATAAGGAAGGGTTAACTGCACACGCCAATTCCATTATCGTCCGTTATCAGGATTAGGGCTGAGGGGGGCTAACGATGAAATATGATCTGCCGCAGAATATCAAGGACCTGACGGCATATGATCCGATTACAGGGAACTTTAAGATCCGGCTGGACGCCAATGAATCTTATGTTCCTTTGGAGTCGCTTCAATTGCAGGCCTTTGCAGACGCTTTGCAGGAAATTGAATTTAACCGCTATCCGGATTCTGGCGCGAACCGCCTTTGCGAGGCTTTTGCTACCTATTATGGGGTAAACCGGGACTTGGTAACTGCCTTTAACGGTTCTGATGAACTACTTTCCATTTTGATTTCTGCGTTTTTGGGGAAAAACGGGAAACTGGCTGTGTTTGAACAGGATTTTTCTATGTACAGGCTTTATGCTCAGATTTACCGTGCTGATTTGGAGGTTCTGCCAAAAGAAGACGATTTGAGTATCTCTGTAGACCGCACAATCGGTCTGCTCAGGGAAAAGGGCGTTACCATGCTCCTTTTCTCCAACCCATGCAACCCGACCTCATTGGGGCTTAGCCGGCAGGATGTCCTGCGTCTGGTTACCGAAACAGAGGCATTGATCATAGTAGATGAAGCCTATATGGACTTTTGGGATCAGTCGCTCCTGAAGTCTGTGGGGAAATACGATAATCTGATGATTTTGCGTACCTGTTCCAAAGCAGTTGGACTTGCTTCTTTACGGCTTGGCTTTGCCGTTGCGCCGGCAAAAATTACTCAGGTGCTTAGAGCGGTCAAATCCCCGTATAACGTCAATACGTTGTCCCAGGTATTTGGACAGCTAGTACTGGAAGGCGCAGAATATTTAAAGGAAGCAGCGGCAGAGATCATTGAAAACAGGAAATGGCTGCAAGCACAGCTTCAGGAACTTCTTGCCTATGATGAGATAGAAGATGTTTACCCTTCTTGTACAAATTTTGTATTCCTCAAAGTAAAGGGCAGCAAACAAATATATCAAGCGCTGTTAGAACGCTCCATCGTGGTGCGGGAAATGTCCCCATATCTGCGGATCACCGCTGGCAGTGGGCATGAAAACCGCGCCTTGATCCGGGAATTAACAGATATTTTAAAGGGGGAAGCAAAATGAGGAATGCGGCGTTGAACCGGGCTACCCGGGAAACGGATATTTCTGTGGATCTGAATTTGGACGGGATCGGCACCGCAGTGATAGACACTGGAATCGGTTTTTTTGACCACATGCTGACAGCCCTTGCCGTACACAGCGGGATCGATCTTTCCGTCACTGTGGACGGGGATTTGGAAGTGGACTGCCACCACACCATCGAGGATACCGGGATCGTGATCGGTATGGCCTTAGGAAAGGCGCTGGGCGATAAGTCCGGGATCTGCCGTTACGGGACTGCGTTTATCCCGATGGATGAAGCGCTGGGCTTTGCCTGTCTGGACATCAGCGGCCGGCCGTTTTTGGTGTTTGACTGCGATTTTTCTTCCCCTGCTATCGGGGAGATGGACACCCAGATGGTGGAAGAATTCTTCCGTGCTTTGGCGTTTCAGGCCGGGGTCACACTGCACTTGCGCTGTGAATATGGGAAGAACGACCACCATAAAGCGGAAGCGTTATTCAAAGCGTTTGCCCATGCGTTAAAACAGGCCGTGGCCGATAACGGGGGAGGCGTGCTTTCCACCAAAGGCGTTTTATAAAAGGAGTACAAGATTCATGATTGCGATTATAGATTACGGGGCGGGAAATTTATTCAGCGTGAAGAATGCTTTGACCTACCTTGGCCTGCCTTATCAGATCACCAATGATCTGGAGGAGATCCGCAGGGCTGACAGCTATATCCTGCCAGGCGTCGGGGCGTTTCCGTTTGCCATGAAGATGCTCCGGCAGACAAATTTGATAGAAGAAATCAAGAAGCAGGTAGTGGAAAAGCCCTTGCTTGGGATCTGTTTAGGGATGCAGATGCTGTTCGAGGAAAGCTATGAATTTGAACGCTGCTCTGGGCTTTCCCTCATTCCCGGAAAGGTAGACCGCTGGGATGCAGGCGGGTTAAAGATCCCGCATATGGGATGGAATCAGCTGTCTGTCAAACAGCCTGAAAATCCCTTGTTAAAAGGGCTACAGGAAGGGGACAGCGTTTATTTCGTCCACTCCTATATGGCTTACCCGAAACCGGAACACCTTGCAGCTTTTTGTGAATACGGCGTACAGGTACCGGCATTGGTTTCTAAAGGGAATGTTTATGGCGCGCAGTTTCACCCGGAAAAAAGCGGAGAAGTGGGCCTACAGATACTGCGTAATTTTGGAGGGCTGACCAAATGATTATTTTACCTGCGATCGATATTAAAGACGGAAACTGCGTCCGGCTGTTAAAAGGGGATTTTGGCACAGTAGAAAAGGTGGCGGAAGACCCGTTTCAAACAGCGGCCGGGTTTTTAAAAGCAGGGGCCCGGTACCTGCATATGGTAGACTTAGACGGTGCCAAAGATGCGAAAATGGTCAACCGTGATCTGTTTACGTCCCTTGCCAGGGAAACCAGCTTGAAAATCGAATTAGGGGGCGGGATCCGCACCTTAGACGCGGTGGAATATTATTTGGCAAACGGTATTGAGCGGGTCATTTTAGGCTCGATCGCTGTGAAAAATCCGGAATTTGTGGAATTGGCTGTCAAAGAGTATGGGGACAGGATCTCGGTTGGAATTGATGCGAAAGACGAAATGGTGGCTACAGAGGGATGGCTCGATACCAGTGACGTCCATTTCCTGACATTAGCCAAAGAAATGGAAAAAATGGGTGTAAAGAATATTATCTTTACAGATATTTCTAAAGACGGGACCCTTTCCGGGCCAAATTTGGAACAGCTTCGTGCTATCCACGAGGCGGTTTCCTGTGATATTACTGCCAGCGGAGGGATCCGGGACATTCAGGACATCCGCAATTTAAAAAGGCTTGGCGTTTGGGGAACGATCTGCGGGAAATCTATTTATAAAGGCACCCTGGATTTAGAAGAGGCGATTTTACAAGCAGCTAATAAGGGGGATAGCATATGTTAGCAAAACGGATCATCCCATGCCTTGACGTACGGGACGGAAAGGTAGTAAAGGGAATCAACTTTGTCGGCATCAAAGAGGTGGGCGATCCGGTGGAATGCGCGAAGGAATATAACCGCCAGGGCGCTGACGAGATTGTTTTTTTAGATATTACAGCTACCCATGAGGGCAGAAAGACAATTTTAGACGTCGTGGAACGCACGGCGCAGGAGGTCTTTGTTCCGTTGACAGTCGGCGGCGGGATCAACTCGATCGAGGATTTTAAAAATACACTGCGCGCGGGTGCGGACAAGGTTTCGGTCAACTCCGCCGCGGTACGTGATCCAAATTTGATCGCGCAGGCCGCAGACCAGTTTGGGAACCAGTGCGTGGTGGTAGCGATCGACGCCAAGCGGATCGACGGCGCCTTTCATGTGGTCGTCAACGGCGGGCGGATCGATACTGGCTTAGACGCGGTTGAATGGGCAAAAAAGGCGGTGGCTCTTGGAGCTGGAGAAATTTTATTGACCTCTATGGACACAGACGGGGTCAAAAATGGTTTTGACCATGAACTGTTAAACGCAGTATGCCGGGAGGTATCCGTTCCGGTGATTGCAAGCGGCGGATGCGGAAAACTGGAGCATTTTCGGGAGGTATTTGAGGAGACCCCGGCGGATGCGGCCTTGGCTGCTTCTTTATTCCATTACAAAGAGCTGACGGTGGGACAGGTCAAGGATTATCTGCATCAAAACCGTATTCCAGTCCGGCTGAGCCGATAAACAGGGAGGAAAGACTTTGGAAAATTTAGAACGTTTTTTTCTGAAATCAGATTTGATCCCGGCGGTCGTGGTGGAAGAGAAAACCAGCGAAGTGTTGATGCTGGCTTACATGAACCGGGAAAGCCTGAAAAAAACGCTGGAAACCGGCTATACTTGGTTTTACAGCCGTTCCAGGCAGGAACTGTGGAACAAAGGGGCGACCAGCGGGCATCTGCAAAAGGTACTGAGCATTACGGCGGACTGCGATGACGACACGCTGCTTGTCAAAGTGATCCAAACAGGCGCGGCCTGCCATACCGGGAGCCATTCTTGCTTTTTTAAACCGTTATGGAACGCGAAGGAGGAACAGTAATGAAAATAGAAACGATCGAAGGCTTGTACGAGATTATCCGGGAACGGAAAGAACACTATGAAGAAGGTTCATACACCTGCTACCTCTTTGAAAAGGGTCTAGATAAGATCCTGAAAAAATGCGGGGAAGAGTGCACTGAAATGGTGATCGCAGCTAAAAATCAAGATCGCACAGAATTGTCCAATGAAATGAGCGATTTGATCTACCATATGCTGGTACTGATGGTAGAAGCAGGCCTAACATTAGATGATGTGGGCGTTATTTTAGAGGAAAGAAGACAAAAGACCGGAAACCTGAAAAAATTCCATGTAGTCGATAAAAATTCTTAAAATTCATATCCCTTTGCATTTCAAAATATAATTAAGATAGCTGACAAGTTGTTTCCCTTCACAAAGAGGAACGACCTGTTTTCTTTGATATTTTGGAATTGCGGAGGGTTTTTGTTTATGAAGGAGTTTTTTCTGTCGCTCAACGACGCCGTACACAGCCTGATCTGGGGGCCGGCCATGCTTTGCCTTTTGCTGGGGATCGGCGTTTATTATACGCTCCGCACAGGTTTTTTCCAGCTTCGTTTCTGGAAAACGATTTGGCGTTGTACGGTCGGCGGGTTGCTTCGAAAAAAAGTCCCTTCTCAAGCAAAGGGGCAGGTGTCTTCTTTTCAGGCGGCTGCCACGTCGCTTGCTGGGTGCATTGGCACTGGGAATATTGTTGGGGTGGCGACTGCGCTTTCCAGCGGGGGGCCGGGCGCTTTATTTTGGATGTGGGTCAGTTCCTTTTTTGGAATGATTTTAAAATATGCAGAGATTTTGCTTGGCGTGCATTTTAAAAAGAAAAATGCAGAAGGCCAAATCGTTGGCGGCCCGATGTACTATCTTTCGGTTGGCTTACGGCAAAAATGGCTGGGCGGGATTTTTGCCTTTTCCTGCATTTTGGCCTCTTTTGGGATCGGGAATATGACGCAGGTCAACTCCATCACCCAGTCTTTTTCCGATATGGGAAATGCGGGACGCTTGCTGATTGGCGTTCTTGTTGCAACGCTGGTCGGCCTGGTCGTTTGGGGAGGGATTTCCCGGATCGCCAAGATTTCGGCGGTGACGGTTCCGTTTTTCGCATTTTTTTATCTGGCTGGGACGATTTTGATCTTAGTGTTCCGTGCTAATGAAATTCCGCACGCATTTACCTCTATTTTCACAGATGCGTTCCGGTTTGAATCAGCAGGTGGTGGGATATTGGGGTACCTCACCATGAATGCCGTCCGCTTCGGCTTTTCCAGAGGCGTTTTCTCCAATGAGGCGGGAATGGGGTCCGCGTCGATCGCACATGCCGCTGCGGATAGTTCCAATGAAGTAGAAGAGGGGATGTGGGGGATCTTTGAAGTGTTTTTTGACACCCTTTTGATGTGTACGATCACCGGGCTGGTGATCCTGACTACCGGTGTTTTGGAAACCGGGCTGGATGGGGCGCAGCTGACGGCCGCCGCCTTTTCTTCTGTCTTTGGAAGCTCTTTTTCCGGGTATTTTTTAACGATTTCTATTTCCATGTTCGCCTTTGCTACTCTGATCGGCTGGTACTATTATGGGGAAAGCTGTGTAAAATACCTGTTTTCGCATCGTCCTAATATGCTGTTGTGGTACCGTTTTCTTTACCTTAGCTGTACAGTGCTGGGAGCTGTGATGGAATTGCAGGTGGTTTGGAAGATCAGCGATACCTTTAACGGTTTCATGGTTTTACCGAACCTGATTGGACTGATCTTTTTAAGCGGTATTGTTGTGAGAAAGACAAAGGAATACGAATGTCTTTACAAGAAAAACAAAAAAGTTTTGAAATGATTTGGAAAATTATCCTAAAAATGTACTTTAATTGTGGAGTAATATTTTAAACTTTAAATAAAAACAGAAGAATATCAAAGAAATTAAAAGATTTTTCGCAGTATTTTTTATTATTGTTGGAAAAATAGGAAAATAATGTGTTTTTTTCTTAAAATACGCCTTGTGTCTTTGTGGGATCCATGATATAGTGTACACGTTTAATGTACAAATGTTTTTAGGTGGTGGACTGATATGGACATGGAACCACAGCTGATTTTAGTAGATGCTTCTGTGCTTCCCGGCGTTTTTTTTAAGGTGCTGGAAGCCAAAAAGCTGCTTTCCAAGGGGATTGCAAAAAGCTCGACAGAGGCCTGCCGAATGGTAGATGTTTCAAGAAGTGCTTTTTACAAATATAAAGACTGTGTTTTTCTATATGAAGAAAAAACGACTAAAAAGACGATCACGTTATATCTGCGCCTGAGCGATGAACCGGGAATGCTGTCTTCGGTCCTTTCGGTCTTTCATCGTCACCATGCCAACGTTTTAACAGTGAATCAAAATCTTCCGGTCGATGGGGTCGCGGATGTGACTATTACGACACGGGTCAATGAAAAGAAGACGAACCTGACGGAACTGAGGCAGGACTTGCGGAAGATTTCAGGGGTAGTAGAGTCAAAACAAATATAATAACAGAAAGGCTTGAGGGGCAAAATGATCAACATTGCGGTATTAGGACACGGGGTGGTTGGTTCCGGAGTGGTAGAAGTAATTGAGACCAATCAGGAATACATCGCAAAAAATGTGGGGGACAACGTCTATGTAAAGCGCATTTTGGATTTAAGGGATTTTGACGTACCCTATGCGGATAAATTTACGAAAGATTATGCGGATATTTTAAATGATCCGGAAATTTCTATTGTAGTTGAAGTGATGGGGGGGATCAACCCAGCCTATGACTTCAGCAAAGCGGCTTTAAGACATCAAAAAAGCGTGGTTACCTCCAATAAAGAACTGGTAGCGGCAAAAGGCGCCAAGTTATTGAGGCTTGCAAAAGAAAACAATGTCAATTACTATTTCGAGGCAAGCGTCGGCGGCGGGATCCCGATCATCCGTCCGCTCCATTCCTGTCTGGCGGCGAATCAGATCGATGAGATCGCCGGTATTTTAAACGGTACCAGCAACTTTATCCTGACGAAGATGATCTCTGAGCAAATGCCGTTTGAGGACGCTTTAAAAATGGCGCAGGCTCTGGGCTATGCGGAAAAAAATCCCACTGCTGATGTAGACGGGCACGACGCCTGCCGCAAGATTTGTATCCTTGCTTCTTTGGCATACGGAAAGCATATCTATCCTGACAGTGTTCCGACACAGGGGATCGGCGAGATCACATTGGAGGATGTCGACTATGCTGAAAGCAACGACTGCGTGATCAAACTGATCGGCAGAGTGAAGAAAGTGGACGAGCAGGGGCATGTTTTATGTATGGTAAGCCCTGCGCTGTTACATAAACAGAGCCAGCTTGCAGGAATCAGCGATGTGTTTAACGGGATCTTGGTCCGCGGGAACGCGACAGGGGACGTTGTATTCTATGGACGGGGCGCCGGGAAACTGCCGACTGCAAGCGCTGTGGTGGCAGACGTTATTGATGTTGCTAAAGCCAAAGGCACAACAGCGGCCCTGACTTGGGAGGATGACGGTGTAAACTATGTAGTTGATTACCGAAACACCCGCTGTGATTACTATATCCGTTTGTCTGCCTGCGATACCGATAAACAGCAGGCTGTCAAAGAAATCCAGAAACAGTTTGGCGAGGTCAGATATTTGTCACGCCCCAAACAGCCGGAGAATGAACTTGCATTTGTGGTAAATGATATGTTAGAACGGGATCTTTTGGAGAAAGAGCAGATCCTGTCCGCGGAAAACATTTATCTGGTCAATAAGATCCGTATCTTGAATTATTAAAGGGTGGCTTCGTCTATGTTAAAAATACAGATCCCTGCTACCAGCGCAAATCTGGGCGCAGGATTCGATTCTCTGGGTTTGGCGGTCAACCTGTATAACTATGTGTGGATCGGGAAAAGCGACCAGCTTGAGATCTCTTCTGTTGATGGGATCGAGGTCCCCACTGACGAGAGCAATCTGGTTTTCAGCTCTGCGAAGCATTTGTTTGATTTATGCGGAAAGCCTTTGACTGGAATGAAAATCCGGCAGGAAAACAATATCCCGATGACCCGGGGGCTTGGAAGCAGTTCTGCCTGTATCATTGCGGGGCTGTACGGGGCAAATTTGATTTTAGGTTCTCCGTTTAACACCGATGAATTGGTGGATATTGCGGCGAAAATCGAAGGGCACCCCGACAACACCACACCGGCGTTGCTGGGTGGGATCGTGACATCAGTCTACGAAGAGAACCGGAGAGTCCATTGGGTCAAACAGGAAATTTACCGGCATTTGGATTTCTTTGCCATTGTACCGGATTTTGAATTGAGCACCACCTTTGCCCGCCAATGCCTGCCGGAACAGGTGAGCCACATGGATGCGCGGTATAATCTGGCGCGGGCGGCGTTATTTTCTGCCTCTTTGCTGCAAGGGAAATACGAGAATATCCGGATTGCGGTTACAGACAAGCTGCACCAGCCTTACCGAATGAAGCTGATTCCCCATGCACAGGATGTTTTTGATAAAACTTACGCTTTGGGCGCTTACGGGACTTATATCAGCGGGGCGGGTCCCACCTTGATGTCTATCGTCAGCACTCAGAATTATGGCTTTGAACAGGAAGTTCGCCGTTATCTGGATGAATTGGGGCTTTCAGCATGGAAAATATTCAAATTATCCATAGATAACCTAGGCACAAGAGTTGCGCTAGAATAATAGATTGATAATAGAAAATTCTTTTTCATTACATAAATTTAGGAGGTCAATCATATGGGTTTGATAGTTCAAAAATTTGGAGGTTCATCAGTTGCCAACAAAGAGCGGGTCTTTAATGTTGCCAATATTATTACCGAAACCTATGACAAAGGGAATAATGTGGTAGTTGTCGTATCGGCACAGGGCGACACAACAGACGATCTGATCGAAAAGGCGGCGGAGATCAATCCAAATCCGTCAAAAAGAGAAATGGATATGCTGCTTTCTACCGGGGAACAAATTTCGATTTCATTGCTGGCAATGGCGATTGAAAGTATGGGATATCCGGTCGTTTCCTTGACCGGCTGGCAGGCAGGCTTTGTCACCAATTCCCAATACAGCGACGCCCGTATCCGCCGGATCGAAGGGGAACGACTCCACCGGGAATTGGATAAGAAAAATATCGTGATCGTTGCAGGCTTCCAAGGCTTGAACCGCTATGATGATATCACGACCTTAGGACGCGGCGGTTCCGATACCAGTGCGGTTGCACTGGCAGCATCCCTGCATGCCGACCTATGTCAGATTTATACCGATGTTGACGGCGTTTACACAGCTGACCCAAGACTTGTGCAGAATGCCGTTAAGCTTGACGAGATCTCTTTTGATGAGATGCTGGAGCTTGCCACCCTTGGCGCGCAGGTCCTGCACAACCGTTCTGTAGAAATGGCAAAAAAATATAACGTAAAATTAGAAGTATTATCCAGCTTAGAAAGAAAACCGGGAACACAGGTTAAGGAGGTAATCAAAATGGAAAAAATGTTGATTAAAGGGGTTGCAAAGGACGACAATATCGCGCGGATCGCATTGATCGGGCTGCCGGACCGTCCGGGTATCGCGTTCCAGGTTTTCACCACCCTTGCAAAGAAGAAAATCAATGTTGACATTATCCTGCAGTCTATCGGCCGTGATGGAACAAAAGATATCAGCTTTACTGTTCCGCTTAACCAGAAGGATCTGGCTTTGGAATGCCTGAAGGAGGAAAAAGATTATATTCAGGCTCAGAATATTGAAATGGATGACTCTGTTTCCAAAGTATCTATCGTTGGCGCTGGGATGCAGTCTAACCCAGGGGTCGCTTCTAAAATGTTTGAAGCCTTGTATGAGGCCGGGATCAATATCCGCATGATCTCTACCAGTGAAATCAAAATTTCTGTGCTGGTAGATTCTGAAAAGGCAAAACAGGCAGTCGTAGCGATCCACAATGCATTCGATTTCTAATAAAAATTTATTTCGTACCATTATTTCAAAAATGAAATAATGGTACGTTTTATAAGGAGAAAGTAATGATTCGGTATGTTGGATTTGATATGGATGGTACCTTAGCGGATACTTTGACAGACGCGACAGATGCGGTGAATTTTGGCTTGTCACAGATCCACTGCCCGCCAAGGAGCGAGGAAGAAGTGCAAAGCTATATGGGGGACAGCGTTTATGAATTGATCCGCCGCGCGATGGCCCCGGTTGAAGACGAGGATTTGCTGGTGCAAGCGAAACAGGGGTTTGATACATATTATGAAAAGCATTTCTGTGACAAGACACACCTTTATCCCGGCATCCATGAACTGTGCAAAAAACTGACTGAAACAGGGATTCAGTTGTTTGTTTTTTCTAATAAACAGATTTTATTTGTGCAGGAGATGCTGCAAAGGCTGCTTCCGGAATTCTCTTTTGCGGCTGTTTTGGGGAACCATGAGAATTTTCCGCCCAAACCGGACCCACAGCAGTTTTTGTTGTTTCAGGAAAGGGAGGGCTTTTCCTCCAGGGAATGCGTTCTGATCGGGGACAGCAATATCGATATAGCTACAGCGCACCGTGCTAATATTTATTCTGTGGGCGTACTGTGGGGATATGGCGAACGTAAGGCTTTTCTGAAAGAAAAAGCGGATCTATACACCGATTCTGCGGAAGAAATATACCAATGGATTACAAAACAATAAGAAAAGAACGCCTGATGTTACGCAGGCGTTCTTTTCTTATTGTTTGCGCATCGCAGATCTTTATGATATACTGGAATGGAAGAAAAAACGACAGGAGGCCCCTTGTGAATTATCAAATCAACTTTCAAAATTTCAAAAATAATTTTTCTCTTCCAAGCCTGGTTGTCGAGGATCTGCAACATATCCCTTCCGACTACCTGAAGGTCATCCTGCTTATTTTTAAAAGTCCCGACAAGGAGTACAGCGTTTCGCTGCTTTCTAACCTGCTGAACTTGCAAGAGGAGGTAGTCACCGCCTCGCTGCAGTACTGGATCGAAAAAAAAGTACTGCATGTTACCGAACGCTCTGTCCCAGAACAACAACCTGCTGTACATATGGTGCATACGGCAAAACAACCGGCGGTTTCCTCTCTGAATGATTCAGAACTGCGCTTTTTAATTGGGGAAATGGAACAGATCCTGGGCCGGACCGTGACCTCGACCGATATTAAAACGATTTCCTATATTTATGAATACTACCGTTTGCCGGCGGATGTGATCATTATGGCGATCCAATATGCGGTAAAAAATGAAAAACGGGATATCCGTTACATTGAAAAGGTCTGTATCAACTGGTATGAACAGGGAATCACCAGTCACACCGCCGTAGAAGAGTTTTTAAAACGTGTGACTGATTATCAGCAAAAGGAAAAGCAAGTGCAGAAGCTGCTGGGGATCGCAGACAGAAAATTGATCCCATCTGAGGAAAAATGGATTCGCATTTGGCTGGAGGAATACCATTTTGAATTAGATGTGATCCAGCTTGCTTATGAACGCACCGTAAAAAATACCGGCAAGGCGGCGCTTGCTTATATGAATAAAATTTTACAAAATTGGCATCAAAAAGGGCTTCATACGTTGGAGCAGATCGAGCAAAAGGATGGGGGAAAACGTCCTGTAAAAGAAGGGGATTCTGAAAAATCCTATGACATCGATCTTTTGGAGCGCTACTGGGATAATGTCCCCACATTGGATTAGAGGTGAACATTCCATATGACGAAACGAGAAATTTATGAAGCGGCATATCATGTGCTGGATCAGAGGCGTCAGGAGGCGTTGATGGACGCAAAACGCAGGAGAGACCTTGCACTGGAGAAGATTCCGCAGATTTTGGATCTGGAAGACCAGATGGCGCAATCGACCATCAAACTTACCAAGCTGGTTCTTTCCCATTCTGCGGATATTTCAGAGATCATGCCTAAAATAGTCAGTGAAAACTTAGCGGTACAGGAAAAAATTGCAGATCTACTGCAATCCCATCAGTTGCCCAGAGATTTTTTAAAAACAAAATTCCACTGTGAAAATTGCCGGGATACAGGTTCGGCGCAAGGGGAACGCTGTCAGTGTTTTAATACGCTGGTACGTCAGATCGCCGCAGAAGATTTTAACCGTTCCACCCATATGACCCTTTGCCATTTTGACGATTTTAAACTGGGGTATTACCAAGGGGAAGATTTGGAGACCATGTCGAAGATCTTTGATTTTTGCAAGCTTTATGCGGCGGGTTTTTCCTTGCGTTCCCCAAGTATCTTGATGTTTGGGCGCACTGGGCTGGGAAAAACGCATCTGTCCCTTGCTATTGCACATGAGGCGATCCAAAAGGGATATACCGCCCTTTACGGAACGGCGCAGGACTTCTTTTCCAAAATACAGGATGAACGCTTTGGAAAAGGGGAGGAGGGTGCGAATACAACAGAAACGATTCTGGAAACAGATCTTTTCGTATTGGATGATCTGGGCGCGGAATATGAAAGCGCGTTTTACACCTCTATTTTTTATCATTTGATCAACGCCCGCCTGAATGCCGGAAAGCCGACGATCATCAATACCAACCTTTTACCTAAGCAGATCGAGAACAGATATGGGGAGCGGGTCAGCTCCCGGTTAATGACTTTGTATAAATGCCTGAAGTTCTGTGGGACAGATATTCGGCAGCAAAAGTTATGGAAATAAAAAAGCGCGGGAATTCCCGCGCTTTTTTATTCGGATTTTTGTTTTAGAAACAGCATTGACGTTACAATCTCAGCCGCAATGAGAAAACTGATTCCAGCGCCTGTTAACGAGTAGAACTCCATTCCATACAATATTGGAAACAGGGAGATGATAAAGGCGGCAATAGAACAATCAAAAAGAGCTAGAGCAAAACCGCGCCGTTGTGTGACGAGCAACAAAACAGCTAAGATCAGCAGGATACAGGATAAAACGGCGGTGATCAAAGGACCAAAATTGGCGTTTCCAAAAACCGTTAGGCTGAAATAAGAAAAGGTTTTCCGGATCTTTTCGGAAGGGGAAACTGCGAAACATAATACTGCACCAGTTGGCAAGGCTTCTAATATCAGCGCAAGGACAGGCCACAAAATTAAAAATATCTTTTTCGTTTTCATAGCTTACATGCTTCTTTTCCGTTCGTTACTTTTTAGAAGGATCATATTTGACGAATTCGATCTGCGGCTGTTCCTTGAAGCCTTCGGTACTGTCTGTTTTTAAAAAGACGATCAAGGTTTGGAAGATCAGCTTGATATCCAGCCAAATACTGTAATTTTCGATATACATCAAATCTAAAAACAACTTGTCTTTTGGTGAGGTATTATACTTCCCAACGATCTGCGCATATCCAGTCAGCCCCGCTTTTACCCGCAGGCGGTAAGCAAATTCAGGGAGCTCACGGGTATATTTTAAGACGTTTTCCATCATTTCCGGACGTGGACCTACGATACTCATATCGCCTTTTAAGATGTTGAAGATCTGTGGAAGTTCATCCATGCGGGTTTTGCGTAAAACCTTTCCGACAGAAGTGATCCGGTCGTCGTCTTCTTTCGCGGAGACGTTTTCTACATGTTCCTTCATGGTACGGAATTTATAAACCTCAAAGATCCGCCCGTCTTTTGTTGCCCGTTTCTGCTTAAAAAAGACCGGCCCATGGTCGCAGATTTTGATAGCAACTGCGGAAATGATCAAAATCGGGCTGGAGATGATCAATCCGAGCGTTGAGAGCAGAAGATCGATCATCCGCTTTACAAAACGCTGCTCAAAGGAAAGATCCTTTATAACCAGAGAAACAAAGGATTTATCATCTAATACGACATGCTTGGCATTCACTGCCACAACATCACAGATTTCCGGATTATAGTAGATGTTTTTCATGTGATCGTAACAATATTCGATCAAATAGGTACGTTCCCGGACTGGGACATCGTATAAAAACACCGTATCATTGCGGTCGATAGCAAGATAGATGTCTTCAGAGGTATAATCAATAATATCTTTGACTTGATACTGTTTTTTGTATTTTCGGATCTTTGGCAACACCTGGTTTAGGCTCTTTTTGGAGGAAGTGATAATGCATACCTGTTCTGGGGGATTCATGGTAAAGAAAATATAATTTCCCACATAAGCCCAGATGATAATAAAAATTACCTGCAACACCACAATAAGCAATAGTATTTCCGGCGCTGCAAAACGGAATGCATAGTTGTTTGCCGGGCTGGCATTCATGATACAAAACTCAAGATAAGTGATGAGGTCGGTAATGATCGTGGCCAATACCATAGAATGGATGATCGGCTTGCTTTTCTGTTTGCCGATTGCATACCCGCCGTAAACGGAAAGTAAAGCGGTGCCCAAAACCACAAAGGTGACCATAGTGATTGCGGCGGTACGGGACAATTTCAAAATATAAGGATAATCGATCGAGAAAAGCAGGAAGAAAATAGAAAACAACACAAAATATAAAAATATCTTTAATAGGAAGACAATGCTTCGCTGGAACTTTTGAGCGCGGTGTTTCAAACGTAACCCCTCCGGATCGTCATTGATGTTGATATATATTTAATTATTATATCAGTTTTGCCCGTTTTTTTCAACCACAGTAGAAGATTGTTCATCTAATGTTTTCGTAAACCCTGATAAAAATTCAGATAAAAATAATTCAACTTCCGGCAGTTCCATTTGATGAAGCGCCCTCAGCTGTGCTTCCTTTGCCACGGAAAATTCCAAATTTCCGGCTTTTTCCTCTTCCAAGCACTTGATCAGCGCCGATAATTTATCGGCAGCTTTTACCAGTACCCACAGTTCTTGGTCCTCTTTCTGGGGGATCAGCAGAGGCTCGTAATCCGGCTGAAGGTCCTGTGGCAGGAAGGAAAGCAGGGAATGGCTTGCCGTTTCCTCTATCTTTTTGTATGCGGATGTGATTTCGTCGTTATAATATTTCACAGGGGTGGGCAAATCGCCTGTAATGATTTCGCTTGCGTCATGGAATAAAGCGAGGACAGCAGCCCGATGGGGATCAGCTTCTTTTCCAAAACGCTTTTTCCGCAGTACTGCCAGTGCATGTGCCAAGACCGCCACATCAAGGCTGTGTTCGGACAAGCTTTCTTTCCAAGTGTTCCTCATCAAGCCCCAGCGGTCAACATGTTTCATCCGAAGCACCATTGAATAAAAATTATTTTCCATCCTTTTCAGCCTTTCCGCCAAGTTTTTTATTGAATTTAGTATAGTATAATTATCAGGAAAAGTCTATGTAAAAATCGTGAAAAGAATAAAAAGTTACTATGATAAAAAGTTTTCACAATTTTTCAGGAAAATTATGTTATAATAAATACTACGTTCTAAAAAGTGTTGGGAAAGGATTTCTTTGAATGAAACAAGGACTACAGGCAAAGAGAAGGATCTTTATTTTTAAAAATGATTATTGGAATATCTTTGTGATCAGTCTGATCACGGCGGCGGTGATCTTCCTGCCATTTATGATTTATGACCACGGATATTTTTTGTATTACGGGGATTTTAACGCCCAGCAGATACCGTTTTACTTACACGCGCATGACGCGGTACGAAACGGAAATATTTTCTGGGACTGGGGGACTGACCTTGGCACAAACTTTATCGGTTCTTATACCTTCTACCTGTTGACAAGCCCATTTTTCCTGTTTACACTGCTGTTCCCAAGCAATATTGTTCCGCTTTTGATGGGGCCGCTTTTGATCGTAAAATTTGCCTGCGCCGGGCTGACCGGTTTCGCCTTTTTAAAGCGCTTTACTAAAAATAACTATTATGCAATTATCGGTGCGCTGTTATACGCGTTTTGCGGGTTTAACCAGTTCAATATCTTTTTCAATCACTTCCATGAAGCGGTGATCGCGTTCCCGCTGCTGTTAGTTGCGCTGGAAGAATTTGTTATAAACGGCAGACGGGGCTGTTTTGCCTTAGCTGTGGGCTTCTGCGCAGTGATCAATTACTTTTTCTTTTTTGGGCAGGTCACCTTTACTGTCATTTATTTTGTCCTGCGGTGTTTTTCTCCGGACTTTCGGATGAATATCCGCAAATTCCTGCTTCTGTTTTTCGAGGCAGTAGTTGGGGTACTGCTGGCATGCGTGATCCTGCTGCCCTCCGCGCTGGCGATCATGGACAACCCTCGTACCAGCACCATGCATTATGGGATGGATCTGCTTTTATATAACAATGTGCAGCGGTACGGCTTGATTCTGGAAAGCCTGTTTTTCCCGCCGGATATTCCATCGCGCCCCAACTTTTTCCCGGATTCTAATTCTAAATGGTCTTCTGTTTCCGCGTTTTTGCCTCTCTTCAGTATGAGCGGGGTGGCGGTTTTTTGCAGATATGCGAAAAAACACTGGTTAAAACGGATCTTGGTCATTTGCGGGGTCATGGCGCTTGTTCCGGTGCTGAACAGCTCGTTCTATGCGTTTAACTCCAGCTATTATGCCCGGTGGTTTTATATGCCGGTTTTGATGATGTGCTTGGCGACCTGTCTTGCGTTGCAGGATGTCAAGCTGGATTTTTCTTTTGGGATCAAGTTTTGTTCTGTTATGGTCGCGGGATTCTCCCTGATCGGGATATTACCGACCAAGGATGAAGAGGGACATGTAAAATGGTTCCAGTTTGAGCCGTATCCGGAGCGCTTTTGGGCATATATTCTGATTGCAGTTCTTTCCATTTTACTGCTTTGGATCTTGTATTACCAGGCTCGTCATACCGTCGCTTTTTACCGTCAGGCGGTTGCGTTTGTCTGCCTTATTTCAGTAGTGAGCACTATGCTGATAATAGGAACGGGGAAACAGCATGCTTCCACCAATATCTATGAATTGGTGGTGGAGCAGGGGATCAAGGGGAAAGACCAGTTTGACTTGGACCAAAGCGGGTTTTACCGGGTAGATGAATATGAACTTTTAGATAATATGCCGATGTATTGGGACATGTCTACCATCCAATGCTTTCATTCGATCATTCCAGCCTCAATTATGGAATTTTATGAGGCCATTGATGTGGAGCGGGATGTCGCCTCCCGGCCGGAATTAGGAAGCTATGGACTTCGTGCGCTGACAAGCGTAAAATATCTTTTCTGCGAAACAGATGAGGAGGAAAAGCCCTCCCTTTATGGATTTGAATTGACAGGCGTACAAAATGGCTTAAACGTTTATGAAAACCAGTACTTTATCCCGATGGGCTTCACCTACGATTATGCCGCAGACAGTTCTGTTACAGAGGATTACCTGTCCTCCAGTATGGATAAGCTGATGCTCAAAGCGCTGGTCCTCTCCGATGAAGACGCCCAAAAGCATCAGGACATCCTTCCGGTGCTTCCCGCAAATGAAATGCCGGAGTTGACGGAAGAGGAATATCTAAAAAATTGTCAGGAACGCGCGGTTTCTGCCGGTACAAAATTTACCTATGATACGCACGGCTTTACCTCTGAAATCCATTTGGATCGGGAGAACCTTGTTTTTTATTCCGTACCTTATGAAAGCGGGTGGACCGCTTATGTCAATGGAGAGCCTGCTGAGATCGTGAAGGCAAACGTAGGCTTTATGGCAGTCAGAGCACCGGCTGGAGATAACACGATCACCTTCCGTTACCGTACTCCCGGATTGTATGAGGGAGGAGCAGTCACCTTGATTGGAGCGATCCTGCTGGCCGGCTACTGGCTGATGATCCGCAGATACCGGAAAAGGAACCCGCAGGCAAGGGTAAAACCACACCGGCATCGCTTGCCGTATGCGGAACAAAAGGAGATCACTCAGGCGGGAGCGGCATATATCAATGCTGTAAAATCTATCGGCAAAATACCAAAATAAGACAGGCGGGCAATTTGCCCGCCTGTCTTATTTTTATTGAGGGGAAATCTTGAAGGATCCTAACGGCAGTCGTTTTCGTTGAACTGGTTTTGCGCGTTCGGATTCTGTTTCTTGTTCTGTGCCTGATTTTTCTTGTGGCAGGATGTCGGGTTGTTTTTATCCTGCAGATTGTTAGAACGGTTATTTTTCGCAGACATGGTTTTCACCTCGTTTTTATTGTTTGCCAAAGAATTTTCTTTGACGAAATTAGTTTTTGTAAACTCAAGGGATTTATCACATGAAAATTTTGTAAAATAATAAAACGTCATTTCGTATTTCTGTTGTTTCTGAAAAGCATACTTGCGCTACCGGACAAAATGATGTATAATATATTGTCGAGAAAATGTAAAATAATGAGAAAGGCCAGGTTTCTTTATGTCAGGACATTCTAAATGGAAAAATATCATGCATAAAAAGGGAAAAACAGACGCGCAGCGTGCAAAAGTTTTTACCAAGATCGGCCGTGAGATCATGGTCGCTGTAAAAGAGGGCGGCGCAGATCCAGCGGCAAACGGAAAGCTTCGTGATTTGATTGCCAAGGCAAAGCAAAATAACGTGCCGAATGATAACATTGAACGCGTTATCAAAAAAGCTGCCGGCGGCGATGATAAAAATAACTATGAAAGCATGGTCTATGAAGGGTACGGGCCGAACGGCGTCGCAGTTATCGTAGAGGCGCTGACAGATAATAAAAACCGTACTGCGGGTGAAGTGCGCCATTATTTTGATAAATTCGGCGGCAACCTTGGAACGACCGGATGCGTATCTTATATGTTCTCTACCAAAGGGGTTATTGTTCTGGAAAACGACGGTCTGGACGAGGAAAAGGTAATGGAAGACTGCATGGAGGCTGGGGTAGAGGATTTCGACTTTACCGAAGAAGCAGTTGAAATTGAAACTATACCGGCTGAATGCGGCAATGTCCGTGAATTTTTAGAGGGGAAAGGCTATACCATTGTTTCTGCGGAAGTAGAGCAGGTTCCAAGCACCTATACCCAACTGGATGATCCGGAGCATATCCGGAAAATGAACCTTTTGCTGGATGCGTTGGAAGAAAATGACGACGTACAGAACGTATTCCATAACTGGGAGAACCAGGAAGAAGAGGAATAGCTGATTTTCCGCCGGCCGCTGACTGCGCTCGGCGGATTTTTATGGGGAGATCAAAATACTATGAAGCTGATAGAAATCCAAGATAGGACAAAAACGATACAGTTGGAACTATTTCAAATTTTGGAAAGCTCTGTTCGGGCTACTCATACCTTTTAAGTGAGGAAGAAATCCAGAAAATTGCACAATATGTTCCTGAAGCACTAAAGGAAATTCCAGTTTTGATCGCTGCTAAAAATGATGTGGGTGAATATACTGCTTTTATGGGATTAGATGACAAAAAGATTTCGATGCTGTTTGTTTCTGATCAAGAACGACATAAAGGAATCGGGAAAATGCTAATCCGCTATGGAATAGAACACTATGGTATTAACGAAGTGTGTGTTAATGTACAAAATCCTCAGGCAGTTTGTTTTTATGAGCATTTGGGATTTAAATGCTACAAACAGTCTGAATTAGACGAGCAGGGAAATCCTTATCCAATTTTATATTTAAAAGTAAATTGATTTTTAGAGGACATGGATACCATGTCCTTATTTTTGTCAAAACGGCATTTTTCCTTTACAAATTGTTCATATTATGATACAATAAGTCGAATTTGAAAATTAGGGGGCATAAATATGGTAGTTACTTCTACAAAAGAACTGTCGGATGGCGCCAAAATATTGCTTGGTATACAGCATCTATTTGCAATGTTTGGTTCTACCGTCTTGGTTCCGGCGCTGACAGGACTAAACCCGTCTGTCGCTTTGATTTGCGCTGGAATCGGAACGCTGATTTTCCATTTTGCGACCGGCCATAAAGTTCCGGTATTTGTTGGCTCCAGCTTTGCTTTTTTGGCGGCTTTGCAGGTGACCATCAAAAGCTATGGGATTCCGGCTACTCAGGGGGGAATTATTGCTGCCGGTGCTGTTTATCTGATTTTGGCACTGCTGGTAAAGCTGATCGGCGTAAAACGAGTCAGAAATTTATTCCCGCCGGTTGTTACTGGACCGGTGATTGTAGTCATAGGGCTTACATTGGCGCCAACTGGGATCAACATGGCAAAAACGAATTGGCTGGTAGCGGTTTTTGTACTAGTGATTATCGTGCTTGTGTCTATTTTTGCAAAGGGATTCTTTAAATTGGTCCCAATTTTGATTGGTTTGGCCGGAGGGTACCTGCTGTCGATCATCTTGACTTTAACTGGGATATGCCCGGGGCTGGTGGATTTTCAGCCTATTGCAGAAGCTCCTTGGATCAGTCCGTTCTGGAGTATAGGGGAGTTCTTTACCGTTCCGGAGTTCAATCTCCATGCGATCGCACTTTTGGCTCCAATCGCACTGGTTACCTTTATGGAGCATATCGGAGACGTTACTACAAACGGCTCAGTTGTCGGAAAGGATTTCTTAGAGGATCCGGGACTGCACAAAACTTTGATCGGAGATGGCTTGGCTACTATGGCCGCTGGCTTGTTGGGCGGTCCTGCTAACACGACTTATTCCGAAAATACCGGTGTTTTGGCTGTTACCAAAATTTATGACACCGTTGTATTAAAGATCGCTGCTGTTTTTGCGATTTGTCTTGGTTTGTTCGGAAAAGTGGGCGCAGTTATTCTTTGTATCCCAGATGCAGTAAAGGGTGGAATGTCTGTCGTTTTGTTTGGAATGATCGCTGCCGTTGGGATGCGAACGATTACCGAAGCAAATCTTGATTTTGCACACAGCAGGAACCTGTTGATCACTGCTTTGATTCTTGTTTTTGGCTTGGGGCTGAGCGCAGGGGTCAGCATTGGGAACTTCCAGATTTCCGGGTTGTTTATTGCAGTTGTAGTTGGCGTGATCACCAACAAATTATTGCCGTTGGAAGAATAAGTATATAAAAAAGAACCGGTACAATACCGGTTCTTTTTTTTCGGGAAATCTGGATTTCCCGCATTCTAAATGCTATAATAAAAGAAAGATACGCTGAAGGGGGATAAAGATGATTTTAGTCATCGATGGACAGGGTGGAGGAATTGGACGTGCTCTGATCGAACAATTAAAACAAAAGGGCGTTTCGCAGGAAATCATTGCTGTAGGTACTAATAGCGGCGCTACTGCCGCTATGCTGAAGGCCGGTGCTGACGCTGGGGCTACGGGGGAGAATGCGATAACTTATAACTGCGGCAGGGCACAGGTGATCGCCGGCCCGGTTGGAATTTTACTGGCAAATTCCATGTATGGGGAAGTATCCCCTGCTATGTCTGCCGCAGTATCGTGCAGTAAGGCGAAAAAAGTACTGATTCCGATCACGAAATCAAATCTGTTTGTTGTAGGAACGCAGAACAAGCCAATGATGCAGTATATCGAGGAAGCAGTACAGGCGGTATTGGAGGCTATTGAATAAAATATGGAATTATATCAGGCAAAACAGATCAACGATCATACATATATCATTGGGGAGGATTACGGCACACGAGCCAATACGACCATGGCGCTGATAATTGGGGAAGAGCGCGCCGCGCTAATCGACACGGGGGCAGGAATTGCGGATCTTTCTAAATTTGTCAAAAGGTTTACTGAGCTTCCAGTAGTTGTTTTGACGACTCACCTCCATGCAGATCATGCAGGTGGAAATCCGTTTTTTGAGGAGATCTATGTCAGTGAGGAGGATGTATTTTTAATGCCGGAATCCATGGGGATGGATTTTCGGATGAACTATATCCGGCAATGTTTAGGGGAAGATAATCCAAGAAAGGCGGAGATAGAACGCACCGTCAATCGCATTCTTTCCTTTCCGTATCATCCGCTTTCGGATGGCGATCAAATCGACCTAGGGGGAGTGTCCCTGAAAACGGTCGCTTTGCCGGGGCATACTCCCGGCTCTATGATGTTTTTTGATGAAACAACACATACTTTATTCAGCGGGGATGCAGTCAATACTACACCATGGCTGTTTTTACCTTATTCCGCTCCGCTTTGTGTTTATTTAAAGAACCTAAAGCGATTACGGCCGCTTTTTGCAGAAACAGAGCACATTTACTGTGGGCACGATATGAATGATATTGGCACTGATGTCCCAGAGGCTTTAATGCTGGCCTGTGAGGATGTTTTAAACGGAGAACGCGGAAGGCCGGTCCGCACCTTTGCCGGGGAGGCTTATCAGTACCGTAGAGGGAAGATACGGCTTTTTTTCCGCCCAGATAATCTTGTATCAGGAGGACGGTCATGAAAGCACGGATCAAGAAAACCAAAGAAATGGTTTTATGTTATCACAAGGGAAATGAACAGCTTTTGTGTTTACTGGAAAAACTGCATGTTCCCTGTCAAATCATTTCGGACAGCGACTTAGAAAAGACTATTTCGATCTGCCTTCAGGAAAGGGAAAGGGAGCAAACGAAAAGCCAGGTAGAAATCCCGGAACCGTTTTTGCTGTTCAGCGGGATCTCACAGAAACGCTTTGATGAGATTTTAAATTTGCTTCGTCCAGATTTTCCGAAGCTAATGAAAGCGGTGGTGACCCAACATAATCAAAATTGGACAGTGGTACAGTTGTACCGGGAGCTTTGCCGGGAACGGAAGAATTTTGGCGTTCACCAAAGATAGCTTTTAGACGAAACAAAGCGAAAAAAGAAGAATTTTTCCGTCAAAATTCCAATCTGTTAATTCCGTAACAAAAATACACTTGATTAAACGGACAAAAACCTTTATAATGATATGTGGTGAAAATGCCATAAATGTAATAAACCATATTTATGCAGTTTATTCAAGGTAGAACCGAAAGGAGTTTTCAAATGATTTATTCACATGAAGTAGAGAAAATGTGCCCGGTTGCACAAGGCGTTGCTCATGGTGCTGCTCCGATTCCGGAAGAAGCAAAATGGGTGAAGGCAAAAGAAATTACTGATATTTCCGGTTTGACCCACGGTGTGGGCTGGTGTGCTCCACAGCAGGGTACTTGTAAACTGACCCTGAACGTAAAGGAAGGCATTATTCAGGAAGCGTTGGTTGAAACGATCGGATGTTCCGGTATGACCCACTCCGCTGCAATGGCTTCTGAAATTCTGCCGGGCAGAACTATTTTAGAAGCGCTGAACACTGACCTTGTCTGTGACGCGATCAACACTGCAATGAGAGAACTGTTCCTGCAGATCGTATACGGCAGAACCCAGAGCGCTTTCTCTGAAGACGGTTTGCCGGTCGGTGCTGGTTTGGAAGACCTTGGGAAAGGACTGCGTTCTCAGGTTGGTACTATGTATGGTACTCTGAAAAAAGGTCCGCGTTATTTGGAAATGGCAGAAGGTTATGTCACCGGGATTGCTCTGGACGATGAGGATCAGATCATTGGCTACCAGTTTGTAAACTTCGGTAAAATGATGGACTTCATGAAAAAGGGCGATGACGCTGCAACAGCTTTTGAAAAATCAAAAGGTCAGTATGGCCGTGTTGCTGATGCTGCGAAAATCATTGATCCGCGCGAAGAGTAATTGAGGAGGTAACGCGATTATGGCATTGTTTGAATCTTATGAAAGAAGAATTGATAAAATCAATTCTGTTTTAAATAGTTATGGCATTGCTTCCATTGAAGAAGCTGAGAAAATTACAAAAGACGCTGGTTTAGATATCTACAATCAGGTAAAGGCGATTCAGCCGATCTGCTTTGAAAACGCTTGCTGGGCTTACACTGTTGGTGTTGCCATCGCAATCAAAAAAGGCTGCACCAGAGCTGCTGACGCCGCCGCCGCAATCGGAGAAGGCTTGCAGGCATTCTGCATCCCAGGTTCTGTCGCAGACCAGCGTAAAGTTGGCTTGGGCCACGGTAACCTTGGCAAAATGCTGCTGGAAGAAGAAACTGAATGTTTTGCATTCTTGGCTGGCCACGAATCCTTTGCTGCTGCAGAAGGCGCAATCGGGATTGCTGAAAAAGCAAATAAAGTCCGTAAAAAACCTTTAAGAGTTATCCTCAATGGTTTGGGAAAAGACGCCGCACAGATCATCTCCAGAATCAACGGTTTTACCTACGTTGAAACTGAAATGGATTATTACACCGGCGAAGTAAAAGAGGTTTTCCGCAAATCTTACTCTGACGGTTTAAGAGCAAAGGTAAATTGCTACGGTGCAAACGATGTAACCGAAGGCGTTGCGATTATGCACAAAGAAGGCGTTGACGTTTCCATCACCGGGAACTCCACCAACCCGACCCGTTTCCAGCACCCAGTTGCAGGTACCTACAAAAAAGAATGTATTGAACAGGGTAAGAAATACTTCTCTGTTGCTTCCGGCGGTGGTACGGGCCGTACCCTGCATCCGGACAACATGGCTGCTGGCCCAGCTTCCTACGGTATGACGGATACCATGGGCCGTATGCACTCTGACGCACAGTTCGCTGGGTCTTCTTCTGTTCCTGCTCACGTTGAAATGATGGGCTTGATCGGTATGGGGAATAACCCTATGGTCGGTGCTACTGTAGCGTGTGCTGTTGCTGTCGAAGAAGCAATGAAAAACAAATAAAATCCGATAGACAGTGGATTTATCGCCAAAAGAGCTGCTCGCTGAGCGGCTCTTTTTTTGTCTTAAAATCTTCTGAAGAAGATAGAAATTCAGTATTTTTACCCAAATTTTACCCCTAGGCTGGGTACATGGGCCTGCGAAGCCGCATCACTGCTAGATTTCTGTGGATATATTGTTCTATCAATGTTTCTGGAAAATGTTAGTAGCAGTGGCTGGATCTGAAACTGTATGTCATAAATATATCGATCAAGTAGTACAAATGCTTGATGAAAAGGGATACCAATCTTAGAAACTTATATACTTATTTAAAAACATGGAGGAAGAAGCTCACATTTTTGTTTGTGAAGAATGCAGTCATGAGTATGGAAAGGTAGAAGCGACAGAGAAGATTCAAATTTAGAAGAGGACGAAACTAATGAGTTATACTCCTTTATGGAAGAGCATTTAGAGATAAAGAAAACAGGCTAGAACTAAAAGATCGTATCCCTTTTGGTCCTAGCCTTTCTTTGTGTTATCCAAACAATTTCTTGATTTTTAATTGTGATTTATAGTATAATATTACTCATGATACAAAAAAAGCGCTGAATACTGTGGCTTTTGGCTGCTGCCTTAGTGACGATGAAAACGTTGCTCATCAGGCGAATGAATTTTGGAAACTGGACAGTATTGGAAAAAATTATTGCATGATGTCCCGTGCTGTTTTGGCACTGGACAAATTACAAAAGGAACATGGTGAATGATGATGGATATTCAAATCCTAGAACAAAAGCTGAGAGATAATATCGGCCTGGTGATCAAAGGAAAAGATGACGTGATTCGAAAGATTGTCATTTGTCTGATATGCTCCGGGCATATCCTGTTGGAGGATGTCCCCGGGACCGGGAAAACGACCCTTGCAAAAGCTTTGGCTCGTTCCTTGGACTGCGATTTTAAACGGGTTCAGTTCACGCCGGATCTACTTCCTTCCGATTTGACAGGGGTCAATTTCTATAACCAAAAGCTGGGAGAGTTTCAGTTTAAAAAAGGGGCGTTGTTTACCAATATCCTGCTTGGGGATGAAATAAACCGCGCAACCCCAAGGACCCAATCCAGTTTGTTGGAATGCATGGAAGAACGGCAGGTATCGGTAGACGGGCAAACCTATCCTTTAAAACAGCCTTTTTTAGTGATCGCAACCCAGAATCCAATTGAGATCCAAGGGACTTTTCCACTACCAGAAGCCCAACTGGACCGCTTTTTTATGCGCCTTAGTATGGGATATCCCGATTTAATAAGTGAGATCGCTATGTTGCAGCGGGGAGAAGAACAGCTTTTAACTCCGGTTGCCTCCGCACAGGATATAGCTGAAGCACAGAGAATCGTCAGCGACATCAAGGTGAGCGGTCCGGTGAAAGAATATCTGGTAAATTTGGTAAATGCGACGCGAAGCCACGAAAAGATCCGGCTGGGGGTCAGCCCGCGCGGAAGCTTGGCGCTGATGAAGGCGGCGCAGGCACTTGCGGCGATAGAGGGCAGGGACTATGTGATCCCCGATGATATTCAGCAGATCGCCCTTGACGTTCTACCGCACCGCATTATCTGCAAAGGGCACAATATTATGCAGCAGGGTGATTTGGCAAAGGAATATCTGCGCCAGATCATTACCCAGACGCCTGTGCCGATCGAGAGAAGATAACATGGAATTTTTAGCATTACTACTGATTGTGCTGGTCGTTGTTATGCTCCAAAACTGGGTATTTCAGTGCTGGGGGCTTCGCAGCTTGGATTATAGTTGTACCTTAAGCACAGACGAAGCAACCCAGTATGATGATATCGAACTAGTAGAAACGATCACCAACCGCAAATGGCTGCCTGCACCATGGCTAAAATCAGAGATCACCACTTCAGTCGGTTTGGATTTTGCTGGGGCGCAGTCAGTCCTGACCGATAAAAGCCGGTTTGTTCCCAGCTTCTTTATGGTGCGCAGCTATCAGACCGTAAAACGGGTGTGGAATGTTCATTGTGCTGCGCGCGGGGAAATGGAGATCCAAAAGATCGTTTTAGTTTCTACTGACCTGTTTGGAAATGTCACATTATCCCGGCCGGTAGAGGTATCCGCCAATGTGCTGGTCCTGCCAAAGCCTTTTGTGTTGGAAGAAGTCTTTTTATCTCCCAAAAACCTGTCTGGGGATATCATTGTCCGGAAGCACCTGCTGGAAGATCCATTTTTCTTTTCCGGAGTACGGGAATACACAGGCCGGGAACCAATCAATCAGATCCACTGGAACGCCTCTGTCAAGGAACAGGAGTTGATGGTATATCAGCATGATTCCACCTCTACCCAAACTTTGACGGTCATTTTAAATATGCAGTCACAGGCAAGGGATTTTGCGGACCGCCCGCATCTTTTGGAAGCATGCATCCGCACCAGTGCCTCGGTGATAGAAAACACCTGGGCAGAACAGATCCCTGTCAGGCTGATGAGCAACGGGAATATCAGCAAGGAAGCGTTGAAGACCCATCAAGGCCTGATTTCCACACAGTCGTGGGGAAAAGAACATATTTTAGAACTGTTCCGCCTGCTTGCGAAATTAAAATACGGGTTTACTGACCCATTTGACGAATATCTGTACGATATTTCGGCTTCGGTCACGTCTTCGGATATTGTCATTGTCACAGCCTATCTAACACAGGCAGTCTGCGATTTTGCAAGGGAAAAGCAGATTTTTGGGGTCAGGGTAAAGATCTTTATTTTAGGCAGGATTTCAGAACAGGAGATCCCGGAGGATTGTGACATTTACTGCTTCCGGGAAAATTATAATCTCCAAACAGAAACAAAGGAGGAGAAAATATCATGAAAAAATCTCTTCCTCAGTTTTTAAAGCTTCTTTCTATCCTTGGGTTTGGTCTGCTGTTGTACCCCTTATTTTTCTTAAGCATCTTTTTATTTGGCGAGATTAATTTAACTCATAGCCTCTATGCGCTTGTGTGGGGGCTTATCCTTGTTTTTTTGGGTTTTGGAACCTCTGCGGCTGTCAATAAATTGAACTTAAAAGGTGTTTTTAAAAATCTGTCAGCGATCGTGTTAGGAGTATCTTCCGCCGCGCTTACTGTTTTTCTTTTTGGGGGATATGGCTTTGTTACGGCGATCCTTGTGGGTATGATCGGTGCAGCGGTATTTTGGGTTTCATGCAGGCTTTATTACCGGGAATACGCGGATATTCTGCCCACGATGATGATCCTTGCGTTTGCCTGCATAAATCTTGCCGCAATCGTAGTCCTTTATTCCATAAAAGAAGTCCCGGATCATGCGCTGGATCTGCTGGCTCCTTGTTTTTTAGCGGTGCTTTTTATTTATGCGCTGGTAAGAAATCAGGCGAATATTGATCAGATGATGCAACGCCGCCGCCACAATTTAGAGCACCTTCCCAAGAAGATCCGGTATTATAACAGCATATTGCTGATTGTGCTGTCTGTCGTTATTCTACTGCTATTCCTGTTCCGGGACTCGATTGCCGGCGCAGTAAGCTGGTTAGGGAAAGAACTGCTTCGGCTTTTGCTGATGATCGCGGGCGGGATCATGCGCCTGGTGTCCATGCTGTTTCCGCAGCAGACCTTTGAAGGTACAATAACAGGGGGAGAACTAGGTTTTGCGGGGGAAGAAGGGGCTTCCGGTCCCTCCTTTCCTGTAGAACTCATTGCCGTTTTATGTATCGTATTGATCCTGTTTTTCTTTCGGAAAGCGATTGCAGAAAAAATACGGCTGTTGTTCCAAAAAATAAAGCAGCTTTTGAGCAAAACGCTTACCCTGCGAAAAGCAGAACACAAAAGCGAATACTATGAAGATTATGTGCATACCCTGACGCAGGAAGAACGGAAACAGCTTCAGGAAAAAAATGATACGGGAAACGGTATCCGAAAATGGCGAAAAGCATATCGGCAGTATCAGAAAACCGCTTTGCCAAGTGAACGGCTTACGAAAGGGTATCAGCTCTTTGTAAGCTGGCTTTCCTTAAAAGGGGTGGATACCTTGCCCGGGGATACCACTTGGGAGATCCTGCAAAAGGGAAAGGGGATCTGCCCATATGTAGAGGGAGAGGACTTGACCAAGGTGTATAATCTGTTTTTATACCGGGGAGATGAGGTGGCTTCGGAAAAGATCGCTTTGTTGGACAGTTTTTTAAAAGAATTGTCTGTTTCATTAAAATAATTAGGAGTTGACAGTGTAAGATGAATATGCCTGACAAAATACCGGAGATGCTCTTTGCTTGCTGCGGGATGAACTGCATGGCGTGCTACCGGCACTGTTTTCCTACTAAGCCTTGTTCCGGATGCAGGAGCGGGGAAGTTCCCTATAAGCCAAAACATTGCCTCAACTGTCCTATTAAAGATTGTATAGAAAACAGGGGATATCAACACTGTTATGAGTGTTCGGACTTTCCCTGCGAGAAAATAAAACGCTTGGATAAAACCTACCGTACCAGATACAAAATAAGCCTGATTAAAAATAGCCGGTTTGTAAAAGAAAAGGGAATTCCTTCTTTTTTAAAGGGACAGGCGCAAGAAGTACACCTGTTCAAAATGCGGCGGGATCATCTCACTGCACGACGCACAGTGCAGTGAATGTCGAACCAAAACTAAAAGATAAACAGAATCCCGGCAGCTGCAAAACTGCCGGGATTCTGTTTATCTTAGGGATTTTGCTAACTGCAAATAGTGCCGTATATCCCGCTCGGAATGAATGTCATAGATCCTCTGCTGTAAAATACCTTGTTCCGCTTCAGATAAGCTGAGAAATAATTCTTTTGCCGCGCGGTCGCTGTTTAGTACCTGATATAAGTTATCCTGATGCAACATAAGATTCGCTCCTTCTCAAATGCAATTTGGTTTTAGGTTATTTATCCCCGTATTTCCCAGAAAATATACGGATTCCGATCCGCAAAAAATTGACTTTTTCGCGCTTTTACGTTATGATAAAGAAGACCACAAATATTTGATAAAAAAGGGGAGCGTTTCCCTTATTTTGAGGAGAATTAAAATGAGTAAAATGCTGTTTACTTCAGAATCTGTCACTGAAGGGCATCCTGATAAGATCTGTGACCAGATTTCCGACGCGATTTTAGACGAAATCATTTCCAAAGACCCCAATGCCCGGGTAGCTTGTGAAACTACTTGTACAACGGGGATCATTTCTATTATGGGGGAGATCACAACCTCCTGTTATGTGGATATTCCCAGTTTAGCGCGCAAGGTCGTGCTGGACATTGGATATGACCGCGCGAAATATGGATTTGACGCAACTACCTGCGCAGTCGTAACTTCTATTGACGAACAATCCCCAGATATTGCAATGGGGGTCAATGAAGGATATGAAAATAAGCAGGGCACAGGGCAGGAAGAGGAAAATATGACTGGTGCCGGCGATCAGGGCATGATGTTTGGCTTTGCCTGTGATGAAACGCCGGAGTTGATGCCGATGCCGGTTTCTTTAGCGCATAAGCTGGCAAAACAGCTGACTAAAGTAAGAAAAGACGGCATTCTGCCATATCTTCGTCCTGACGGGAAAACTCAGGTCACGATCGAATATGACAACGGCGTCCCCACCCGGGTAGATACGGTAGTGGTGTCGTCTCAGCATGCGCCGGAAGTCAGCTTGGAACAGATCCGCAGCGACATTACCAAAGAAGTGATCCAGACGACCATCCCGGCTGAACTAATGGATGAGCAGACCAAAATTTTCATCAATCCGACCGGCCGTTTTGTAGTGGGCGGCCCTCAGGGGGACAGCGGCCTGACTGGACGGAAAATTATTGTTGACACTTACGGTGGCTATGCACGGCACGGCGGCGGTGCGTTTTCCGGGAAAGACCCGACCAAGGTAGACCGCAGTGCGGCTTATGCGGCACGCTGGGTTGCCAAGAACGTGGTTGCAGCTGGCCTTGCGAAAAAGTGCGAAGTACAGTTGGCCTATGCGATCGGGGTAGCGCATCCGGTTTCTATTATGGTGGATACCTTTGGTACAGGAACTGTCAGCGACGACAAGATCGCCGAGGCGGTCCAAAAGGTATTTGACTTGCGGCCAAACGTTATCATTAAAACCTTAGACCTCCGCAAGCCGATTTATAAAGCATTGGCTTCTTATGGCCACATGGGCAGGGAAGACCTTGGCGTTTCCTGGGAACAGGTAAACCGCGTGGAAGAATTAAAATCAGCAATACAGTAATAAAAAAGCGATGAGAAATATTCTCATCGCTTTTTTATTACTGTTTATGTGCTGTGATGACTGTATAACTGTACGCATTCACAGTTATTGTACAGGTGCCGGTATCAATGTACCAGTTTTTCCCGCGCCTTTCGATAGAAGAACAAAGGGAAAGTATTTGTGCTTTACACCAGCCGATCACATCATCAGTATCCAAAGAAAGATTCTTCCGAATACGCTCCACACCTAATTTCGTGGTATGGAGCTTCTCTAAATTTTTAAGCAGCTCCATATGTATTTAGTAGGTTAAGAACTGGGTCAAAAGCCCAGGGCCAAAGTCTACAAAAACGCCGGTAGTTTTAGCGGTTTCCTCGTCAAACACAGTGATTTGCGGGTGCTCCACTGCTTTTGATTTTTGATAGATCAAAAACGGGATCGGATCGGAAACATGGGTCTTCAGCGCCAGCGGGGTAGCGTGATCCGGCAAAATCATTACCTTATAATCCGCCTCCTGCTGATCTAAAAAGTCAAGGACAGGCTTTAATACGTCACGGTCAATGATCTCCAAAGATTTTACTTTGTTTTCGATCTCAAACCGGTGCCCGCACTCGTCTGGAGCTTCTACATGAATATACACAAAGTCGGAACCGTTTTGCAGGGCGTCAATACACGCCTGCGCCTTTCCGGTAAAGTTGGTGTCGATATATCCGGTGGCGCCTTCCACTTCGATCACGTCCATATCGGCCAGCTTTCCGATCCCTTTGATGAGGTCTACTGCCGAAATGACAGCGCCATGCAGCCCGTTTTTCTCTTCAAAGGAGGGAAGCGCTGCGCTTTTTCCATTTCCCCAAAGCCAAATAGAGTTCGCCGGGCGCAGACCGCGTGCGATCCTTTTTTGATTGATTGGGTGGTCTTTTAAAAGGTCATAGCTTTTCTTCATCATATCCAGCAGTTTTTCCGCCGCGGGATGGTTTGGAAGATATTCGGTAACCACTCTGCCGGAAATATCATGCGGAGGGGTCAAATCTCCTACGTCTTCCGCGCCGTGATGCCAAATGAGGCAGTGACGGTAGCTCACGCCGCTGTAATAGGTAAACTCTTCGCTGTCAAAGGCTTCCTTCAGTGATTTTACGATCTCTTCTGCTTCCGCTGTGGAAATGTCATCCGCACAGTAATCAACCATGGTTTTGTCTTCATAGTTTTCTTCTTCGCTCAGGGTGACCAGATTACACCGCATGGCAATATCGGTAGAAGACATTTTAATACCAATACTTGCCGCTTCCAGAGGGGAACGCCCAGTATAATATAATTTGGGATCATACCCCATAACTGAAAGGTTTGCAACGTCGCTTCCGGGTTTAAAACCGTCTGCAACTGTTTGCACCATTCCTACCATACCAAACCGTGCCAAGGTGTTCATATTCGGTTTCTCTGCAACTGCCATTGGTGTTTTCCCATTAAGCTGTTCTAACGGGTAATCCGCCATACCGTCGCAGAGCAAAACAACATGTTTCATTTACGCCATATCTCCTGTCTTAAAATTTCTGTTATTATTTTATCATATTTTAAAAAGAAATACAAATGTTTTTCTGTGGAATACAATCAATCAAATCGTCCGCTGTGGAAATCATCCGCAAACCAAACCTGCTCCACCTCAAAGGTCTTTCCTTTCAGGTAGTTGAGGACGCCCGCATCCGTCTGAAACTGGAAGGTCAGCCGGTACGCGCAAAGCGCCTGATGCTTGTATCCGTATTTCCGGTTCAGGGCATTGACCCCATATTTTCCATCCCCCAGCAGCGGCGCGCCAAGATAGGCCATGTGCGCCCGGATCTGATGGGTCCTTCCGGTATGCAGGGTCACACGGGCCAGCGAAATATCACCTTTGGTTTCCAGCACCTGATATTCTGTGATCATCGTCTTGGTATCCTGGTCTGGAAAGTCCTGCACGCGGACCAGGTTATTTTCAGCGTCTTTTTTCATATAATGGGTCAAAGTTGCTTCTGGGCTTTTGGGCCTTTTGGCAAGCAGGCAAAGATACTGCTTTTCTATTTCGCGGTGCTTGATCTTTTCGTTGAGCACCCGTAGCGCCGCGGCAGTTTTGGCTACGATGACGATGCCGCAGGTGTTTCGGTCAATGCGGTTTGCCAAAGCAGGGGCAAAGGACAATTCCTGTTCCGGCTGGTAATCCCCTTTTTCGTAAAGATAATGCTTGACGCGGTTGATCAGGGTATCCGGGGTGTTGTCGTTGTCTTCGTGGACTACAAGCCCCTGCGGCTTATTGACCAGAAGGATATTTTGATCCTCGTATACCACAGAAATATTTCCGGGCACCATCAGGAAGGTTTCGTTTGTCCGGCCCTCATTAAAAAATTCATCATTGATGTATAACTCAAGCTTGTCCCCGGCCACAAGCCGGTAATTTAATTCGCACCGTTTCCCATTTACCTTGATCCGTTTTTTCCGGATCGCTTTATACAGCAGGCTTTTGGGGAGCAGAGGAACGCTTTTCTGCAAAAATTTATCCAAACGCTGGTCTGCGTCATTCTCTGTGATCAAAAATGTCTTCATAATAGAGCTTTTTATTCTCCTTTGTCATCTTTTAAAATTTATTATACCATGCGCGGCGTTTCCTCTTCAAGTATTTGCACAGGGTAACACTTTGTGCTACAATAAAACAGACGAAAAATGATAAAATGGGGGTGGAGCAAATGCCGGAAAAGAGTAATCCTAATAAGGAACACCGCAAGCGTTTAAAAAAGCGGTTCCTGCAAGAGGGGTTTGATTCCTTTGAAGAGCACAACATGATCGAACTGGCACTGTTTTATACCATCCCCGTCAAAGATACCAATAAGCTAGCGCATACTTTAATAGAACGGTTTGGTTCTGTCGCCGGAATCCTAGACGCATCGGTTGAAGAACTGAAAGAGGTAAAAGGGATCTCTGATCACACGGCGATCTTTTTTCATATGGTCGCGGCACTTGCCAAGGTATACTATACTACAGAATCAAAGCGGGAAAAAATAAAATTTGACAATGCAGATAAAATAGGGGAGTATTTCATCCGGAAATATCTAGGAGTCAAAGAAGAACAGGTTTACCTGCTTTTGCTCGATAATGCGTTATCTGAACTGGGATGTGAGCTGATCAGTGTTGGAACGCTCAATTCCGCTTCCCTTGATTTGAGAAAGGTGGTAGAGGCGGCGTTTCACGCACAGGCGACCCATGTAGTGCTTGCTCATAACCATCCAGCCGCAGGAACTTCCCCATCAAATGAAGATGTAATTGCCACCCATTATTTAAAAAATTACCTGGAGGCTTTAAATATCGATTTGTTAGATCATGTGATCATTTCCGGCAGGGAATTTCAATCTATGAAACGGTTAGAATATCTATAGAAAGGCAGGAGCACTCCTGCCTTTCTAGTTTGCCTTGACTTATCGTGCCAAAGGGTGTTATGATAATGAAACGCATGAAACAGGAGGAAAACGATATGACTGATTTTTTAGTAAAGCTGTTTATAAAAAATCGTAATGATATCCACGATCCGCAGGTACGGAAAAAATACGGAAGTCTTGGCGGGATCGTTGGCATTATCTGTAATATTATTTTATTTACACTCAAATTTTTAGCTGGGGTACTTACTTCTTCTATTTCTATTACGGCTGATGCTTTTAATAACCTTTCAGATGCCGGCTCTTCCATTATCACCCTGGTCGGGTTTAAAATGGCCAGCATGCCTTCCGACGATGAGCATCCCTTCGGACACGGCAGGATTGAATATGTGTCCGGCCTCATTGTTTCACTGATCATCATGCTAATGGGGGTAGAGCTTTTTAAATCATCGGTAGAAAAAATTATTTCTCCTGAAACGATCACCTTTCAATGGCTTTCTTTAGGAATTTTGATCTTTTCGATCCTATTAAAGCTTTGGATGGCGCTATTTAACCGCAGGCTGGGGAAAAAGATCAATTCGGTCGCGATGCAGGCAACCGCCGCCGACAGCCTAAGCGATGTAATTGCCACAACCGCTGTCGTGATCGGTATCCTAGTGTTTTACTTCTTTCATCTTAACATCGACGGCTGGATCGGTGTGGTAGTTGCGCTGTTTATCCTTTATACAGGCTTTACCACTGCGCGGGATACCATGAACAGCCTTTTGGGGCAGGCGCCGGATGCCGAGTTTGTAAAAGCGGTAGAGGAAAAGGTACTCTCTTATCCTGATGTTGTAGGGGTACACGACCTGATCATCCATAATTACGGTCCGGGGCGCTGCTTGATCTCCCTGCATGCCGAAGTCCCCTGCGATATTGATATTCTTTCTATCCATGATGCGATCGACAATATTGAACGGGATTTAAACCAGACCTTCCAGTGCGAAACCGTGATCCACATGGACCCGATCTCTTTAAACGATAAAGAAGCCAATCGAATGTATGATTTTCTGAAAGCTCTGGTGGCTGAACTAGACCCTGTTTTAAGCATTCATGATTTTCGGATGGTCGCAGGGCCTACCCATACCAACCTTATTTTTGATGTGGTCGTACCGCATAAATACCATCTTTCAGATGAAGAGGTGCGGGAAAAAATCAACCAACTGGTCAAAGAAAAGAATACTAGCTACGAAACAGTGATGAATATCGACCATTCCTATACTGTATAAGGAAAAAAACCGTAACAGAAAAAAGGACCGTCCTGTTCCGGACGGTCAAAATGAGGAATGAAAATTGATGAAGGGTAAAATAGAATGCATACCAAAGTGATCTTTCCCATAAAAGAAAGTTGAAAAAAACGCTAATTTATGATTAAATAAAGTAGTACATAAATTTTGCTTTCCTCAAACGGAATCATCGGTACAACAAATAATATACCACTGTTTTCATACAAAAGGTGTCGAAACTGGTATCATAAAAAATTTAATAGGGAAAAGGAACCGATATGTTAATTATTCATGCCAATATTAAAACGATGGAATCACAGGATTACCCGAACGGATACCTGAAAATCCAAGATGGGAAGATCACGGAACTAGGCGATATGAAAGATTTAGATGTTCAGGAAACAGATAGCCTGGACGTAAAAGGGGCGCTGGTCCTGCCAGGGCTGATCGATGCACATTCCCACATTGGTATGTGGGAAAACGGCTTAGGGTTTGAAGGGGATGACGGAAACGAAGAAACCGATCCGTTGACTCCGCAGCTTCGCGCTATTGACGCGGTCAATCCTATGGATTACTGCTTTGAGGAAGCTCGGCAGGCAGGCATCACCACTGTGCTGACCGGTCCGGGGAGCGCTAACCCGATTTCGGGGAGTTGGTGCGCCATGAAAACCTACGGCCGCAGGATCGACGACATGCTGCTCTCTGAACAGGTTGGAATGAAATTTGCCTTGGGCGAAAATCCAAAAGGGGTCTATCACGGAAAAGGGGAAACCCCGATGACCCGGATGGGAACCGCGGCGCTGATCCGCGAGGAGCTGCACAAGGCCAAACGGTATCTGGACGATCAAAAACGGGCCAAAAAAGATCCAGATATTGACCCGCCGGATTACGATGCAAAAAGCGAGGCCCTGATCCCGGTATTAAAGCGGAAAATGAAAGCATTTTTCCATGCGCACCGGGCGGATGATATTTTTACTGCGCTGCGGATCGCAAAGGAATTTAAACTGGATTGCGTTATTGTACATGCGACGGAGGGATATAAAATCGCGGACATCCTTGCTGGGGAAAAGGTACCGGTGATTGCAGGACCGGTGCTCTGCGACCGCTCTAAGCCGGAGCTGCGGGATATGTCTATCGAAAATACGGCAATTTTGCGAAAGCATCATGTAGAAACCGCGATTTGTACCGATCATCCGGTCATTCCGATCCAATATTTAGGACTGAGTGCAGGGATCTGTGTAAAAGCGGGACTGCCTTACGAGGAGGCGCTGCGGATGCTGACCATTGTTCCGGCAAAGATCTGCGGGATCGACCGCCGTGTTGGTTCTATTAAAAAAGGGAAGGACGCCGACCTGCTGATCATCTCTGACGATCCGCTGAACGTGTACAGCAAACCTGATTATGTGATATTGAACGGGAATATCGTGGTAAATAATATAGAAAAGGGGAACTAGACATGAGGGAATTATCTGTCTTGGAGATCACCAAAGCGGTCAAAGAGCTTTGCATCCAAGCTAACATGGTTCTGCCCTGCGATCTGCGGGAGCGGATCGAAAAACAGGCGGAAGCGGAGCCGTTCCCGCTGGCCAAAGAAGTCATGGGGGATATTCGGGATAACATCTACTGTGCGCAGGAGATCAGCGTCCCCATTTGCCAGGACACTGGCATGGCAGTTATTTTTCTGGAGCTTGGACAGGAGGTGCATCTGACAGGCGGTGATTTAAACGCCGCAGTCGATGAAGGGGTCCGTCAGGGATATGTGGAAGGGAAACTGCGTTGTTCTGTGGTGGAAGATCCTTTGCGCCGTATCAACACCAATGATAACACCCCTGCGATTTTGCATCTTTCCATTGTTCCGGGAGAACAGGTGAAGATCACGGCAGCGCCCAAAGGGTTCGGCAGTGAAAATATGAGCGCTATGAGGATGTTCACCCCCTCGGCGACAAAAGAGGACATTATCAATTACATCGTAGAACAGATCAATACAGCAGGCTCCAATCCATGCCCGCCCATGGTGGTCGGAGTCGGCATTGGCGGAGATTTTGAAAAATGTGCATATCTGGCTAAAAAGGCGTTGTGCCGGGCTGTCAGCCAGCCAAATCCCGATCAGTTTTATGCTGACATGGAGCAGGAACTGCTTTGCCGAATCAACCAGCTGGGGATCGGGCCGCAGGGCTTTGGGGGCGAGACAACTGCACTTGCGGTAAATATCGAAGCGTTTCCAACTCATATTGCCGGCCTGCCGGTAGCGGTCAATGTTGGCTGCCATGTCACACGGCACGCTGAAATGACTTTATAACTAAAGGAGAATTATGACAATATTAACTTATCTTGCACCATGCCATTTTGGCTTGGAAAGCGTCTTAGCCGGGGAATTAAAACGCATGGGCGCTGAAAACGTACAGGCCGATAACGGGAAGGTGGAATTTTCCGGCCCGCCTGAGATGATGGCCCGCGCCAATATCAATCTGCGGACTGCTGAACGGGTGATGATCAAACTGACCTCGTTTGAGGCAACCTCTTTTGAAGAACTGTTTCAAGGGGTCAAAGCGATCCCGCTGGAAGAATATATCGGAAAAAAGGACGCCTTTCCGGTAAAGGGCTGGTCTTTAAATTCACAGCTCCACAGCGTCCCCGATTGTCAGGCGATCATCAAAAAGGCCGCGGTAGAACGGTTAAAAACCCATTATCATCAGGATTGGTTTTCCGAAACCGGTCCAATGCACCAAATACGTTTTTCCATTTTAAAGGACCAGGTCACGGTAATGCTGGATACCTCAGGCGTTGGGCTTCATAAAAGGGGATACCGGTTAAAAGCCAACGAAGCGCCGATCAAGGAAACCTTAGCAGCCGGGATCATTGATATTGCCCGCGTAAAGGGATTTTCCGAGGTGAACGATCCTTTCTGCGGTTCCGGAACGTTTTTAATCGAAGCGGCTACTAAGGCTTTGAATATCCCGCCCTGCCTGCGCAGAAAATTTGCGGCGCAGGATTGGGGAATGTTTGATGAAAAGATATGGCGGGATGAACGCAGCAGGGGATTGGACCTGGTGCGCAGAGACGCAGAATTTTTTGCGCATGGCAGCGATATTGATCCCGAATGCGTTGCGCTGACAAAGGAAAACGCAAAACGAGCCGGCGTATTTGGGAAAATATCCGTTCAGACGGCTGACATCAAAAATTTCCGTGTCAAGGAAAACACCATTACATTTGCAAACCCGCCGTATGGGGAACGCCTTTTGGAAAAACAGGAGGCGGAGCAGATTTACCGGACGATGGGAAAGGTCTTTCAAAGGGCAGACCGCGCAAGTTATTATATCATCTCTCCACACGAATCCTTTGAATCCATTTTCGGAAAAAAAGCGGACAAGCGCAGGAAGCTTTATAACGGCATGATGAAATGCCAGCTGTTCCAATATTTTAAATAAAAAAGATGCCAGAAATTTTCTGGCATCTTTTTTATTCCTCTTCTTCTATTGGCCCCGCGTTAATGGAAGCAATGATGTCGGTAAAGTCTGCTTCTATCTTTTGGGTTTTGTCGGTATTTCCCACGATGACCTTGCCGGATAATTCCACATTCAGGCAGTCAAAAAACATTTTCGTAGGGATTGTCAGGTATTCCTGCAGCCGTTCTCCGCAGTTCCCGCCGGTCATCAGCAAAAATCCCTTTTTCCGCTGCGGGAAGGTGTTCTTCCGTCCGTCAAACTGGTTGACATAAAACTGCTGCGCCCGGTCCATCATCGCTTTTACCGGAGCTGGAAACCCAGCACAGTAAACGGGTGAAGCAAGTAAAATAATATCTGAATGCTGTACTGCTTCGATCAGATCATCATAGTGGTCGATATGGTTATAACAGCATAAGCCGTGTTCACAGTTTTGACAGTCTGTGCAGGGGATCAAGTCCATTTCAAACAGGTCAAACTGTTCCAAATAAAAGCTGTTTTCCTCTAACTGCTCCAAAAGCTGCATCACAAGGCGAAACGTATTTCCCACATGATGAGGGGAACCAAATAAAAGCAGGATCCGCTTTTTAAATAAGCTGGCGTTCGTCACAATATTCGCAGACAAGTAAATCACCATTTTCTTTGTAAGATTTTTCTAAGTATGTTTCATGGTTTGTGATGCAGTTTGGGTTATTACAGGAAATATGAGCACAATGATGGGAGATAGGGGCCCTTTTGGTCCCGTTTGACTGCAACAGCGTCATGATCAGCGCCATCCGGGCGTAAACACCGTTGACAGCCTGTTTAAAATAAATCGCCCGTGGGTCCTTGTCCACGTTGAGGTCAATTTCATCTACACGCGGCAAGGGATGTAGGATACATAAGTCTTGTTTGGCGTGGAACAGCTTTTCCATGTCCAGGATATAGACATTTTTTTGCCGTTCATACTCCTCCTGCGAGGCAAAACGTTCCTTTTGGATCCTTGTCATATACAAAACATCTAGCTGAGGGATCGCCTCCGCCAAAGAGTAGCATTCCTGACAGGCACAATTATGGCTGTTCAGCCAATCCTTAATATACTGCGGAACAGAAAGCTCTTTGGTAGAAATCAGTACAAACTTATTATTCGGATACATGGAAAGCGCCTTGATCAAAGAGTGGACGGTCCTTCCATATTTCAGGTCCCCGCACAACCCAATAGTCAAGCCGCTCAAGGCGCCTTTTTCGCTTTGCAGGGTAACCAGGTCTGTCAAAGTCTGAGTAGGGTGCAGGTGTCCGCCGTCGCCGGCATTGATCACCGGGCACCCAGCATAGATCGCCGCCGCTTTTGCCGCGCCCTCTATCGGGTGGCGCATAGCAAGAATATCCGCATATCCGGATACGATGCGGATGGTATCCATCAGGTTTTCCCCTTTGGAAACTGAGGAGTTCTGCGGGTTGTCAAACCCAATGATCTGGCCTCCCAACCGGAGCATTGCAGTTTGAAATGACATCTGCGTCCGGGTAGAGGGTTCGTAAAATAACGTAGCTAAAATTTTATGTTTGCAGACTTCGGAATAAGCCTTTTCGTTGGCCTTTATTTTTAAAGCAAGCTGGATAATTTCGTTCCATTGTTCGACAGATAGATCGTTTAAGTCGATTAAATGCTGAAATTCCACGATAAATCTTCCTTTCTTTCGGATACTTATCCTTTTATCTATTCTATCAATTTATGACAATAATTTCAATATCTAACCGGGGATTCCAAGATTTTTTCTGAAATATTCACCAAAATAAGATTCTTCACATATAATTTTAGGAAAGATGACTTTGAAAAGATTCGGGGGGACCGTTATGAGGATGAGGCGCAAACATAGAAAGCATCGTCATTTAAAACGTCAAGTTCGGTTTTGTTTTGTTGTTTTTATGCTGATTGTCAGCATTTTTCTGCTTAACCGCGCAGTAGGGCAACTATTTGAAAAGGTAACGACCGATCAGATCCACAATGCGGGCGTCCGGATTTTAAATCATGCTGTGGAGGAGCTATCCGAAAACGACGCGGTCAATGCGCAGGACCTCGTGACGATCTCTTATAAGGACGACCAAACGATTTCTTCTATTTCCATCAATTCCGCAGAGGTCAACCGGATCCGCACCGAAATTACCTCTACTGTTTTGGAGGAAATCAAAGCTGAAGGAGTGGAAACGGTCCAGATCCCCTTAGGAAGTCTCAGCAACCTTTGGTTTTTTTCCGCACAGGGACCGAAAATTGATTTCGATGTGTTTCCCAGCGGTTATTTAACCAGCAAAATTACCAGTGAGTTTGATTCGGCAGGGATCAACCAGACTAGGCACCGTCTGGTTTTGAATCTTTCTCTTGATTTGATGTGCGTGAATCTCCTGCACCGCCAAACGGTGACCGTTAATTCCGAATACATTCTGTCGGAAACTATTATCGTAGGGGAAACGCCCCAGCAGTACGCCCAGCTTTTGTTTGAAGACCAAAGCAAAATCGAAACCCAAAAATAAAAGGGAGGAATTTCAAATCCTCCCTTTTATTTTTTCCTTTTCCGGACAAACTAATTCTGGATCGATTTGAAAGGAGAATGCACCATGGAGCATACAAAAGCAGAATGGAAAAACCAGGATAATGAAGCGGAAGAGAATTCTGACGAAACCAATACAGAAGAACAGGAACAACAGCAAAACAGTATTGTCGACATGGGTTCGGTCACTACAAAGGGAAAGCACCTGATTCATTGCCTGACTATTATCGGGCAGGTGGAGGGGCATTATATCCTGCCGGCGCAGAATAAGACCACCAAATATGAACATGTGATCCCGCAGTTGGTAGCGATTGAAGAGGACCCGGACATCAAAGGTTTGATTATCATGATCAACACAGTAGGCGGAGATGTAGAAGCCGGCCTGGCGATTGCGGAACTGATCGCCGGCATGACAAAGCCAACAGTATCATTAGTTCTGGGAGGCGGACATTCGATCGGGGTTCCTTTGGCGGTCAGTGCACAAAAATCATTTATCGTACCATCTGCCACTATGACGATCCATCCAGTGCGGATGAGCGGGCTGGTTCTGGGAGTGCCGCAGACCTTTTCCTACTTTGAAAAGATGCAGGACAGGATCGTACAATTTGTTACAGACAATTCCAGAATCCGGGAAAACCGTTTTACAGAGCTGATGATGACGACCGGGGAGCTTGCTATGGATGTGGGAACGGTATTGAATGGTACGGATGCCGTAAAAGAGGGGCTGATAGATTCCTTAGGGGGATTGTCGGACGCCCTGCATTGCCTGTATGACATGATCGACCAAAAAGAGTCAGAAAAGAGTGAAAAGTAAGATGTTATATACAATCATTGATGAAAATGAGATATTCACTCAACCAAAAAATATCAGTTATTTTTATAAAAGGGTTGATAATTGTATCCTTGAGGGTGTAAAATATGATAAGAGTATTATGCTCAATCGGGTCATTTCGACCGATCTGCGCGATTACCTGAAACCGGAATACCGTTTAGGGGCGCGGATGAAAGATCTGTAACAACAGATCTTTTACATAAACAAAGAAGAAAGGTACATACGTTATGTCTATTATCGAAGCACTTATTCAGGGAATCGTCCAGGGATTGACAGAATTTTTACCGGTGTCCAGCTCCGGGCACTTGTCGTTATACCAGCACTTCACCGGATTAAGCGGGGAATCCGGTTTGATGTTTTCTATTATCCTGCATGTCGGAACACTGGTTGCCGTTTTTGGGGCGTTTTATCGCTTGATTTGGGATTTGATCCTGGAATTTTTTCGGATGATACGCGATATTTTTACCGGGAAATTTTCTTTCAAAAATCGAAATGCAGAACGCAATATGATTTTTATGATCATTTTAGCACTGGTACCGCTTGCGATCATCTATTTCCTGTTAGGGGATGTTTACAAGGCTGTTTCTTCCGATAATGACATTATGGTGGAAGGCTTCTGCTTTTTGCTGACTGCGACCCTGCTGTTTTTGGCAGACCGTAAAACCAATGGAACAAAAACAAATGGACAAATCACTCCGCGTGATGCCTTGGTGATCGGGACATTACAGGCAGTCGCACCATTGCCGGGCGTTTCCCGTTCCGGGTCAACGATCGCTTCTGGTTTAATGTGCGGGCTTTCTAAAGAAACCGCTGTTGCATTTTCCTTTATCCTTGGGATCCCGGCAATTTTAGGCGGGTCTGTCATGGAACTAAAGGACGTTACCTCAGCGGACCTGAACCTGCCGATCAGTGTGATTTTAGTTGGATTGATCACTTCAGCAGTAGTAGGCTTCTTATCCATCAAAATGGTGCAGTGGCTGTTAAAGTCCGATCGCTTTAAAATTTTTGCTATTTATACCCTGATTCTTGGTATCATCGTGATCGGAGTCAGCACTTATGAATATATTTCTGGCTCTCCAATCGTTTTTGCGTTTGGAAACGCCGTTGCGTGATCATCAGTATAACAAAAGGCGGAAAAATTTCATGGCAGTAAAAAAGAAAACGTCTTCTACAACAAGGCGTTCCAGCACAAAACCGGCATCCTCATCCAAAAAAAATACCACAAAGCCAGCTTCCAGTGCAAAAAAACGCACCACAAAATCCCAAGCAGAGCAAGAACGCATTCTCCGGCAGGAGCACCGCAAACGTCAGGTTTGGGCAATCATCTTGTTTGCGCTGGGGCTTTTGGTCGCCGCCCTGATTTTTGTAAAAGGGCAGAACCTTTGGCGCGGGATCCACAATGTCCTGTTCGGGATTTTTGGAACAGGCGTGTTTGCTTTACCTGTTTTGATGATCTACATAGCGGTTCGTGCGACTTTGGATGAGCGAATGGGGAAGATACGTCACAAGCTTTGGCAGTCATTGGTATTATTGGCGCTATTGTGTGCGCTTCTGCAAATTCTGGTTGTTGGGAAATATAGCGGAGACAGTTTTACCGAAGTGGTTAAGACCTTGTATTTGGCGGGATCGCTGAAGATCAGCGGCGGGGTTCTAAGCATTGCAGTTGGAATGCCCTTGCTGCTTGCCTGCGGTAAGGTCGGTGCAACGATCATCATTATTTTATTCTCGTTCGCATTTATCCTGCTGATCACCGGAGCGACTTTGCTTGATGTATTCCATAAAGTTTCTGAGCCGGTCAAAAAAATGGAGGATCACTATATCCAGCGGCAGGAAGAGCGGGAAAGGGAACGCGAAGCCAAGTTTGACATCAATGTGGATCTTGGGCCTGATGCTTTGCCGCAACATCCTGTTTCTTCCTCGAAAGCTATTTTCCATACGGAGCCAAAGCCGGATATTACTGTCCAGCCGGAACTAACGGATCATTTTATCGACGTTGTAGAACAGACAGATACCTCGAAAGCGGCGATTGGAAAAGCCTCGAAGATCACCGCTGATTCTATAGAAACAAGGCCAAAACCCAAAAAAGAAGAACGTGTTAATGAAGAAAAAACTACGCCAGAAGCACCTTTAGATGAACTGGTAAAAAAAGCAGTGCCTACACAAGAAGAAGCGGTTTCTGAACCGGAAAAGGCAGAAAAGCCTGATGCAGAGATCGCAAAGCAGCTGTCCCAAAACAGTACTGCAGAACAAAAAGTGCTGTACCGGTATCCTCCGGTCAGTTTATTAAAAGCGCCTGTTAACCGGAAAAACGGTGACATTTCCGTCGAACTGCGCGCTAATGCAGAACGTTTGGTAGATACCTTAAAGAGCTTTGGCGTCCAGACCCGTGTGATCGACATCAGCCGCGGTCCAACGGTTACGCGGTATGAACTTCAGCCCTCGGCTGGGGTGAAGATCAGCAAGATCACTGGCTTGGCGGACGACATTGCACTGAACCTTGCGGCGGCCGGGGTGCGTATTGAAGCGCCGATCCCAAATAAAGCGGCTGTCGGAATTGAAGTGCCAAACCGCCAGACGGATATTGTCACCATCCGGGAAGTGATTGATTCTGTTAGCTTCCGGGATGCAAAAAGCAAGCTTTCCGTTGCATTGGGACGTGATATTTCCGGAAAAGAAGTGGTGTTCGATATTGGGAAAATGCCCCATATGCTGATTGCGGGTGCTACCGGTTCCGGTAAATCAGTGTGTATCAACACCTTGATCATGAGCCTGATGTACAAGGCTACCCCGGATGAGGTACGCCTGTTGATGATCGACCCAAAGGTGGTTGAATTAGGAATCTATAACGGAATTCCGCATCTGCTGGTCCCGGTCGTTACCGATCCGCGGAAAGCCGCCGGTGCTTTGGGCTGGGCTGTTACCGAAATGCTTAACCGCTATAAGCTGTTCGCGGACAACCAGGTCCGTGATCTGCATGGTTATAATGAACTGGCCATGACAAAAGAAGACCTGAATCCATTGCCGCAGATCGTGATCATTATCGACGAGCTAGCCGACCTGATGATGGCCGCACCGAACGAGGTGGAAGATTCTATTTGCCGGTTGGCGCAGATGGCGCGTGCGGCGGGAATGCACCTTGTCATTGCAACACAGCGTCCGTCCGTTGATGTGATCACCGGTGTTATTAAGGCGAATATCCCATCCAGGATCGCGTTTGCGGTATCGTCGCAGGTCGACTCCCGCACGATACTGGACTCCGGCGGGGCGGAGAAGCTTCTGGGAAGAGGGGACATGCTTTTCTACCCTGTGGGGATGCCAAAGCCTACCCGGCTTCAGTGCTGCTATGTCAGCGACAAAGAGGTAGAAGAAGTAGTTCAGTTTGTAAAGGGCAATCTGGAATCCGAATACGATGACCAGATCATGGATGAGATCGAAAAACAGGCTGTGAAAGAAAAACCATCTAAATCCAGCGATGGAGGAGGATTTGACGATACTGATGAGCTTCTGGATTCCGCCATTGAATGCGTAATTGAAGCCTCCCAGGCCTCCACCTCTTACTTGCAGAGAAGGCTGAAAGTAGGATATGCGCGCGCCGCAAGGTTAATGGATGAAATGGAAACCAAAGGGATCATCGGCCCGTTTGAAGGCAGTAAGCCGCGACAGGTCTTGATGACCAGAGATCAATGGCTGGAAATGAAAATGAACCAGTCAGGTGAAAACGAATCATAATCTCAGCAGGGAATCTCTTTTTTGTAAAAAGGGATTTCCTGCTGTTGTGTCGTAAAGCTTCCTATATCTTTCCTATTAGCGGGTATGGGAAAACTGCTTACAGTCTTTCATCGTCAAATATTGTCTAAGATTGGAATAAAGGAGAAATACCATGGCAGATTTTTTGCCTATCACCAAAAAAGAAATGACAGAACGTGGCATAACACAGTTTGACTTTATCTGTGTTACCGGGGATTCCTATGTCGACCATCCCTCGTTTGGGATCGCGATCATTTCCAGATTGCTGGAATCTCAGGGGTTTTCTGTTGGAATGATCGCACAGCCGGATTGGAGAAATAAAAAGGACTTTTGCGAATTTGGCGCGCCCAAATACGCCTTTTTAGTGACCGGCGGAAATATCGACTCAATGGTGGCGCATTATACTGTGGCAAAGCGCCGGCGTTCTGACGACGCGTATACTGCTGGGGGAAAAGCTGGAAAACGCCCCGACAGGGCAGTGACCGTTTACACGAAAGCATTAAAGGCTATTTATCCTGAAGTCCCGGTACTGATCGGCGGGCTGGAGGCTTCCTTGCGGCGGTTTGCGCACTATGATTACTGGGATGACGCCGTTCACCCTTCGATCCTTTGCAGTTCCGGGGCGGACCTGTTGATGTACGGCATGGGGGAATTGCAGATCACTGAGATTGGGCGTCGTTTCCGGGAAGGGCAGACCGTTTCCCAGATGACTGATATTTGCGGTACCTGCTATCTGACCGATCCTGTGAACACGCCTTACGGTGCTGTGCAGTGTCCTGATTTTCAAATCGTGGCACGGGACAAAAAAAGTTATGCAAAGGCCACACGCCAGCAGATGAATGAACAGGACGAGGTGTATGGAAAAACGATCGTCCAGCGCCAGGGAGATAAAATGCTGGTACAAAACCCGCCGATGCGTTCCTTGAGCCAATCAGAGCTGGACAAGGTATACGCCTTGCCATATATGAGAATGTATCATCCCAGCTATGAACCGCTGGGCGGGGTGGCGGCAATCGAAGAAGTAGAATTTTCCATCGCCCACAACCGGGGATGCTTCGGAGCCTGCAATTTTTGTTCTATTGCATTTCATCAGGGGCGCAAAATCGCCGTTCGGAGTGAGGAATCTGTATTGCGGGAGGCGAAACTTCTTGCAAGCAGTCCGCGCTTTAAGGGATATATCCACGATGTTGGGGGACCTACGGCAAACTTTCGTCAGCCCTCCTGCAAAAAGCAATTAGAGCATGGCTTGTGCAAAGGAAAGAAATGTCTGGCGCCAACACCTTGCAAACAATTGGAGGCAGACCATACCGAATATCTGGAACTTCTGCGCAAAATCAGGGCCATACCGGGTGTAAAACGGGTGTTTATCCGTTCCGGGATCCGGTATGATTATTTGATGGAAGATAAAAATGAAGCGTTCTTTGACGAGTTGGTCCGGTACCATGTCAGCGGGCAGCTGAAAGTAGCACCAGAGCATTGCAGCAACGCAGTTTTGGATAAAATGGGGAAACCCCATATTGAAACTTATCTTGCTTTTATGCGCAAGTTTTACCAGAAAACCAAAGAAGCGGAAAAAGAACAATATTTAGTTCCTTATTTGATGTCCTCCCATCCGGGCAGTACCTTACAGGACGCCATTGAACTAGCCTTATTTTTAAAGCAGAACAAGATCCGTCCGGAACAGGTACAGGATTTTTATCCTACTCCCGGTACCGTTTCTACCTGCATGTATTATACCGGGCTGGATCCTTATACCATGGAACCGGTTTATGTGCCTACCGATCCGGAGGATAAAGCGATGCAGCGCGCTTTGCTACAGTATTTTCAGCCTAAAAATCAGGATCTTGTCCGCAAGGCTCTGCGAAAGGCAAAGCGGTTTGATTTGATCGGACATGGAAAAAATGCCCTGGTGGAGGGTAAGCCTGCGGCGCCGCAGGGAAAATATACCGGTACAGGCTGGAAAAAAGGAAATAAGTCCCGGAAAGGAAAGGATCATTCATGGCAAAAAGACGTTACCAAAAAAGGAAAAGGAAACAGAAAACGTCCTTAAAAGCATTTTATTCATTTCTGGCTATCGTGGCATGTTTTTTTGCTGCTATCACGGTCAATACTTACGCTCCGTTTACCAGGTCGCTTCCTACTTGGGAACAAATTCGGGCAGAAGTGGGATCCATGCTGGAAGACGCTTCTTATCCACAGGGATATGTTGACGGGGAAGTCACGGTCCATTATATCGACGTGGGACAGGGGAACTGTACCCTGATCCGTACAAAGGAGCATGCGGTCCTGATCGATGCCGGCGAAAATGACCAAGGGGAAACGGTAGTATCTTATTTAAAGGGGCAGGGCATTAAAAAGATTGATTATGCGATCGCCACCCACCCTCACTCCGATCATATCGGCGGGCTGGATGTGGTGATCCGTGAGATCCCGACTGAAAATATCATCATGCCTAAACTGAAAAAAAGTCTGATCCCAACAACCCGTACTTATGAAGACCTGCTGACAGCGATTCAGGAAAACAATGTCAACGTAATTACCGCCAAGGTGGGGGAGCAATACGAGATCGACGGGGGCATCCTAACAATTTTAGGACCGGCAGGTGATTTTAACGACTTAAATAACATTTCGGTGGGAGCGCGTTTTTCTTATGGGGATGTTGCATTTTTATCCACTGGCGATATGGAAGAACAAGCAGAAGAGGCTTTATTGAACACAGGGGAAAGGTTATCAGCGGATGTTTTTTCAGCAGGGCATCATGGTTCGGATACGGCAAATTCTGAGGCTTTTTTGAAAGCAGTAGGAGCTGAATATTTTGTGGTACAGTGTGGATACCAAAATCAGTACGGGCATCCACACAAGGAAATATTACGGCGCATGGAGCAGCTGGGTGGAGAGATTTTACGTACCGACGTATCTGGAACTATCGTGTTTTCCACCGATGGAACCCAGCTGGACCTGCAAACAGAAAAATAAGAGGAAAAATACTATGGAATATATCATAGACCGTATTGAAAATAAGGTAGCCGTTTTAGAGCTTCCCGACCGCAGTCATATCACCGTGCCTGTCAAAGAGCTACCGGCTGGAGTACAGGAAGGCGATGTGCTAATACAAGGGGAGCAGTCAGAATGGCTGATCGACCAAAAGTCTACTAAAAAAAGACGGGAAAGAATCTTTCGTATGATGGAGCAAATTTTCCCAAAAGAAGACTGATTTTATCTAAAATACTTGCGAAAGCTTGATAAAAATGATACAATAATTTTTGAATGTTGTGACTAAGAACAGCATTTGAAAAGAAAATAGTGGGGGTATTGCTGTTTGAGCAAACAACAGGATATTTTTGTTTCAGAAGAAGAGTTACTGCGCCAACAGGACTTCGCACAAAAGGTAAAAATGCTGCTGCATCAGCATTATGGGGAAGATATGCCGATCGCGCATGTCCATAGCTACGGCTGTCAGCAGAACGTTTCTGACGGGGAAAAGATCAAAGGGATGCTTGCGTTGATGGGATATGGCTTCAGCGATTCCAACGCGGAAGCAGATCTGGTGATCTATAATACCTGTGCTGTGCGTGAAAACGCGGAAGACCGGGTATTCGGAAATGTTGGGGCGTTAAAGCATAATAAACGCCGCAGAAAGGGAATGCTGATCGGACTATGCGGCTGTATGATGCAGCAGGAGCATATCGTGCAGCGCCTAAAAAAAAGTTTCCCTTATGTGGATTTGATCTTTGGGACGCATGTTGTCCACCGTCTGCCGGAGCTGTTATATCAAGCTTTGAGCACAAAAGAACGGGTATTTGAAACACCGGACAGCGATGGCGTGATCGCAGAGCATCTTCCGATCCGTCGGGATGGAACGCTGAAAGCATGGGTTCCGATCATGTACGGATGCAATAATTTTTGCACCTACTGTATCGTACCGTATGTCCGCGGCCGGGAAAGAAGCAGGACTTCGCAAGAGATACTGCATGAGGTTTCCGGGCTGGTTTCTCAAGGATACAAAGAGATCACCCTGCTTGGGCAGAATGTAAATTCCTATGGAAAAGGGCTGGAAGAGGAGATCAACTTTGCCGGCCTGCTTCGTAAGATCAATGGGATAGAGGGGGATTTCCGAATCCGCTTTATGACATCGCACCCAAAGGACGCAACGCCGGAATTGATTGATACAATGGCGGAGTGTGAAAAGGTGTGTCATCATCTGCACCTTCCTGTGCAGTCCGGCAGCGACCGGATCTTAACAGCGATGAACCGTCATTACCAGCGGGAAGATTACCTAAAGCTAGTCGATTACGCACGAAGCAGAATTCCAGACCTTGCTTTGACCAGTGACATTATCGTTGGCTTCCCGGGCGAAACAAGAGAGGATTTTCTAAAGACCATGGACCTGATCCAAACAGTGGGATATGATTCTTTGTTCACCTTTATTTATTCCAAGCGGGTGGGGACCAAAGCCGCTGTGATGGATGATCCGACTCCTTCAGAGGATAAAACTAAATGGCTGATGGAGCTGTTGGAAGTCCAGAAAAAAATTGGAGAAGACAAATTAAAAGAATACGTTGGGAAAACATTGCGCATCCTAGTAGACGGTCCTGGAAAAAGCGGGGAGGACTATGTTACAGGGCGCACCGAACAAAATTTTATCGTGGATTTGAAGGGCCCTGCCGATCTCATTGGAAATTTTGTAGATGTTCGGATCACCAAAGCATTGAACTGGGCTTTACTCGGCGAACTACTTTAAGCAGGAAACCGATTAAATCATAAATGAAAGTTTTTATCAGAAAGGAATTTTTAAGATGTCTATTATTGATTTGGCAAGACAGATGGGGAAAGAAATTCAGGCAAGCGAAGAATACAAAGCACTGCACGACGCGAAAGAAGCAAATGACAATGACGCAGAATTGCAGGATTCTATCGGTAAGTTTAATTTAAAACGGATAGAGCTTAGCACTGCAATGTCCGCAGAAAAAAAAGACGATGCGAAAATTGCTGATATTGACCGGGAACTGAAAGCGGTTTATCAATCTATCATGCAGAACCCACACATGGCTGCTTTCAATCACGCAAAACAGGAAATGGATAAAATGATGAACGAAGTTACTACCATTTTAATGCTGTGTGTCAATGGAGAAGACCCAGATACCTGTTCTGCAGAACAGTCCGGCTGTTCTGGAAGCTGCTCTACCTGCGGAGGCTGTCACTAATCTTAATAATTAACAATAAAAACAGTATGAAAATTATTTCGTACTGTTTTTATTGTTTTATTTGCTAATTTTTATCAAAAAATCTAGTAAATCTGCGAAATCAAAAAAATCTTCACAAAAATAACATACACAGATTCATATTTATGGTATAATAAATATATCTTATTTTTTGGAGGCTCTTAAATTATGAAATTCAAAATGCGCGCTTTGTATTTTTCTCCAGCAGGAAATACAGAAAAAATGGCTCGTGCAATCGCTAAAGCACAGGAAGCGGTATGTGATCAGATCCCGCCGGCATATCCAAGTGAGAATGAAAAGCTTTTGTTTATTGGGGTAGAAATGAAAGGATCTTCTGCCAATAAGGCCGTACTGGATCTTTGTCGCGACCTGACCCCGGCAAGAGCAAAAAATGTTGCGTTTTTCGCGGTTGGATCAGGGAATTTTTCCGCTGTTGAAGAACTGAAGAACATTGTAAAAGGGAAGGGCATCGAGGTTGCCGGAACTACATATGAATGTACCGTAAAAGGCGGTTTGTTCAAACAGGGAAAAGTATCAGACGGCGATGTATCTGGCGTAGTAGCGTGGGCAGAAGAGATCGTAAACTCTTTAGCTGTTTAAATCCTGTACCGTTAAGGACAAGGCCAAAAGCCTTGTCCTTTTTGTTAGATAAATTTTAAAAAAACACTTGACAATATCAAAAAAATATTCTATAATATAAAAGCTGTGTTAAACAGTACAAGCTGTGGAGAAGTCGCCTAGCCCGGTTTATGGCGCACGACTGGAACTCGTGTATGCGTTAATAGCGCATCGAGGGTTCGAATCCCTCCTTCTCCGCCAATCAAAAAGAATCGCCTTAAAACAGGCGGTTCTTTTTTTATCCCCGAATTTCACTCGATTTTATTCAAATTTTGAGGATATTGGTAAAGAAAAAGGAAGATAAGACATCTCCGTCTTATCTTCCTTTTTCTTTACCGGGAGTTCATTTAAGCTTTTGTAGTTTGACGCATCCTATCCCTATATTCCTTTGGACTTTCCTGTTCTGTTCGTTTGAAAGTCTGGGAAAAATAAGAAGGGGAGGAAAAGCCAACAATATCCGAAATTTGGGAAAGAGAAAAATCAGTATTTTCCAAAAGGTATTTGCTTTCTTCGATCCGTTTTCCGATCATATAAGCGATCGGAGCCATTCCATAAGTTTTTCGGAACGTATGGGTCAAATAAAATTTATTCATATGGATCACATCAGCTAACTGGTCTAGGGTGATGTTTTCTTTAAAATGTGTATCAATATATTGTTTCAGCGCTGTACATTCCTTGCTGATTCGGTTAGTAGGGATCAAAGCAAAAGCGCAGTTTGAATCCCGCATCAAATTAAGCAATAAAATTTCCAAAACATTTTGACACACCGTTTCATATCCTTTCGGTTTATCCTGAATCTCTTTTGTCAATGTTTTAAAATAGAACCAAAACTCATTTTTTTTCCCGCGATAATTAAAGACACTGTAATTCTTGATTTCCTCCTCTTCTGGCTGAAATACAAAGGAAAGCCCCTCGATTCCCAATGCAACATATTCTAAAGGCTGATCATAAACCGATACCTCTGTATGTAGCGTTTGGGAATTTATGATAACCAAATCATCCTCTTTTACTGGGAAGCGTTTTTCTTCTACAATGAATTCTCCTTTTCCGCGTACCACATAAAACAACTCAGAAAAATGGTGCATGTGCAACAGACTGTTCCAGTCTTTTCCATAGGAGGAGGTAGTGATGTAAAGAAGCTTTGCCCCAATGTCCTTGATCTGTGTGCTGTCAATATCATAGCGATTATTGCTCATAGACTCACCTTCCTTTTTAGAAATGTTGCTTTTTCAATAAATTTATTATAACGCATATACAAAATTTTTACAACAATATCGTGAAAAATAAACAATTATTTTTTACTACTAATTATTTGAATTTATAGTTTGTTTGTAATATCGTATAAAAAATAAATTATTGCGACTGAAATTGCTCTAGAATGAATTAGAATTTTTAACTCACTAAAGTTTTTTTATACAATTTACACGAAGTGAACAATATCTATAAATTTTGAAGCAACAATTTGATTGAATTCGTCCTTTTGATGACTATAATAAAAGTATACCAAGAACGTGAACGTAACCTTTCTAATCATTTAAGGAGGTAATCAGAAATGAAAATGAAAAAGATTCTTGCATTGGTTATGGCGCTCACTTTGTCCAGTGTCATGGTAACCGGATGCGGCGGCGACACTGATAAAGACCAATCTAAAGGCGGAAATACTACCGGAGGAGAAAAACAGACGCTGAAAGTTGCGGCATTAGAAAGTGCATACGGGGCTGATGTTTGGAAAGAAGTTGTAAAAGCTTTTGAAGAAGAAAAGGGAAATGTTACTGTTGACCTTACGATCGATAAAAGTTTAGAAACCGTAATCAGTGCTAAGATGAAAGCTGGGGAATATCCTGACTTTGTTCATCTGGCAACCGGACGTCCAGATGCTTTGACAGAAACTTTAATTAAAGACAACGGCTTGCTTGCGATCGACGATGTGTTCGACATGACCGTTCCTGGAGAAAGCAAAACCGTTTCTGAAAAATTGATCCCAGGGTTCCGTGATTCTTCCATCATTAAACCTTACAGCGATGGAAAGACTTACATGGCCCCGATGTTCTATTCACCGGCTGGCTTGTTCTATAACGCGGGACTGCTCAAGGAAAAAGGCTGGGAGGTTCCTACCACTTGGGACCAAATGTGGGAGCTCGGTGATAAGGCAAAAGCAGAAGGAATCGCATTATTCACTTATCCAACGTCAGGATACTTTGATGCATTCTCCTGGGCTTTGCTAGCAAACATTGGCGGACCGGATTTCCTGAAAAAGGTGACCAGCTATGAAGAGGGGATCTGGGACACCGCAGAAGGTGCAAAATATCTGGAAATCATGGGAAAACTGGCAGAATACACAGAAAAGAATACGGTTGCAAATGCCAACAATACCAACTATCTGAAAAACCAGCAGTTGATTTTGGATAACAAAGCGATCTTCATGCCGAACGGCACATGGGTCATCGGCGAGATGGAAGAAGCTCCAAAGGCAGAGGGCTTTGAATGGGCAACCGCTTCTATTCCGCGGGTAAATGAAAGTGATGAACAGTATATCACTACGTTCTTTGAACAGTGTTGGATCCCTGCAGCTTCTGAAAATCAGGATCTGGCAAAAGAATTTATGGCCTTCATGTATAGTGACAAAGCGGCTCAGATCTTTGCAAACTACGGCGCAGTACAGCCAATTCAGGGTGCTTCTGCAATGATTCCTGACAGCAGAGGAGAAAAGTCCCTGTACGCTATTTATGACACTCCAGTAAACGCAATTACTGATGGCGGTTTTGCTACCACCGACGCGGTAGAAGGCGTCAGCATTGCAGACAGCTGGTTTAGCGCATATGACAGCGTAGTTTCCGGTTCCAAGACTGTAGAGGAATGGAAAGCAGGGATCGTAGAAGCAAGCGATAAACTTCGTCCGGCTTTAAAATAACGCAAACTTGCAAGACTAAAAACTTGCCGGAAAACAGGCTGATAAAAACGGCGGGTAATAAAAATTTCCCGCCGTTTTTTCACTCATTCAGACAAAAACACCGAATATTTCGCAGACAATATGATTGCGACGGGGAAAAGAGAGGAAACCATGGAAAAGCAGAAAGGCCGCGGCCGTTTTATCTTCTTTTGTGTTGCGCCTGCAACAATCCTTTTTCTGATATTTATGGTAATTCCAACCATCAATATCTTTCGGATGTCTTTTTATAAATGGGGCGGGTACTCACCAAACAAAGAATTTGTCGGATTTAACAATTTTGTTACCCTGTTCCAAGACACAAAATTTTTACAGTCTTTCCAAAATACAGTACTGTTGATCGTTATTGTAACCATCGTCACCTTTGGATTGGCTTTGATTTTTGCCGCTTTGCTTACAAGGGCAAAAGTAAAAGGAACGAACTTCTTCCGTACTATTTTTTATATTCCAAACATTTTGTCTATGGTAGTCATTGCAGCAATTTTCTCCGCAATTTACGACCCGGATAGAGGTCTTTTGAATGGTATTTTAGGGATATTCCGCGGAGATGCTCAGGCAATTGCATGGCTTGGAGATCAAAAAATTGTTATCTATAGTATTGCAGGAACGCTGATCTGGCAGGCGATCGGGTACTATATGGTCATGTATATGGCCAGCATGGCCAGTATTCCAGAAAGCCTGTATGAAAGCGCTAACCTAGAAGGGGTAAGCGCTGTAAAGCAATTTTTTACGATTACGATCCCACTTATCTGGACCAACATCCGCACCACCTTGACCTTTTTTATCATCAGCTCTATCAACCTGAGCTTTTTGCTTGTCACGACCATGACAGACGGAAAACCGGATGGCGCTACCGAGGTATTCTTAAGCTATATGTATAAACAGGCGTATGGGAACTCCTCGTACGGGTACGGAATGGCGATCGGCGTTATCGTATTTTTGTTTTCATTCCTGTTGTCTGCTGTTGTCAATGCCGTCACCAAGCGTGAGCCGATCGAATTTTAGAAGGAGGGCATACAAAGATGAAAAGTCGAATCACAATCGGAAGAGTTATCACTTATATCGCCCTCATCATATTGGCTGTTTCGATCATCGTCCCGGTAGGCTGGGTATTTTTAGCCTCTATCAAAGAGAACAACGAGTTTTATGGAAATCCATGGACACTTCCAAAAGGGTTTCATTTCCAAAACTTTTCAGAGGCTTTTTCCCAGGCACGCATGGGGTCGTATTTCTTTAACTCAGTGATGGTCACGGTGATCGCACTGGCGTTATTGCTGATACTTGCTTTGCCTGCGGCTTATGTGCTGTCCCGTTACAAATTCAGAGGGAATAAGCTGTTGAATCTGGCCTTTATGGCAGGGTTATTTATCAATGTCAGCTATATCGTGGTACCGATCTTCCTGATGCTGGTTGACGGGAATAAATTTTTGAAACAGATCTTTGGGGGAAATGTCAGCTTCTTTTTAAATAATATCTTTATTATGGGACTGATCTACGCTTCCACAGCGCTCCCATTTACCATTTACCTGCTGTCCAGTTATTTCAAGACCCTTCCTAAAGACTTTGAGGAAGCTGCTTATGTTGACGGAGCAGGATATTTTAAAACCATGACGGCTATTATCCTGCCTATGGCAAAACCAAGTATTATCACAGTGATTTTGTTTAATTTCCTGGCGTTCTGGAACGAATACATTATTGCAGTGACTATTATGACAGAAGATACTGCCAAAACATTGCCGGTCGGTTTAATGAACCTAATGGCTGCCCAAAATGCAAAAGCAGAGTATGGAAAATTGTATGCCGGACTGGTAATCGTCATGCTGCCCACATTGATCCTGTACATGATCGTACAAAAACAACTGATCCAGGGTATGACTGCCGGCGGGATCAAAGGTTAAGGAGGAAAACGATGAAACAATATCTGTCAGATCATAAGATCCTTCAGGTGATCCTATGCCTTATCATTTTTATAGTCAGCCTGGCACTGATTATTTTAGGACAAAAGGAAATAGGCTATATTGGCATCCTTAAAATGATGATCGGGCTGGCTGGAATCCTATTTTTGCTCGGCTTTTACAACAGCTTTTACAACAAATAGGGATGCCGGGAAACAAATTCCCGGCCAGAAAGGAGAAAGAACATGGATGCGACCCATACCAAAGGAAGAGTAACCATTCCCACTGATGTGGATGTAGTAAAGGAAACCATTGAACTGGTGGACCGTTGGGGCGCTGACGCGATCCGTGACTGCGATGGGACTGATTATCCGGAGGAATTAAAGCATGTGGATGCAAAGGTGTATTCCACTTATTATACCACCAGAAAAGACAATGCATGGGCAAAAGCAAATCCTGACGAGATCCAGCAAATGTACATTATGACCCCGTTCCACACCGCGGTATCCGGCGAGGTGAAGATCCACCTGATGGACCACCTGTACCCGGATATGCTGAAAGTAAACAGCCATGATGATATTACACGCTGGTGGGAAGTGATCGATCGCACCACCGGCGAGGTAGTGCCTACAAGCCAATGGGACTACAGTGAAGAAACCGGCGATGTGACGATCCGCCGCACGCTTATGTTCCACGATTATACTGTCAGCTTTTTGGCTTATATTATGTGGGACCCGGTACACATGTATAATGCGGTGACAAACAACTGGGAAAATGTAGAGCACCAGATCACTTTTGACGTCAGGCAGCCAAAAACAAAGGCCTTTTCCATGGAACGGTTACGGAAGTATATCCAGGATAACCCACATGTCGATGTGATCCGATACACCACCTTTTTTCATCAGTTCACCCTGATCTTCGACGAGCTTGCAAGGGAAAAATATGTCGACTGGTACGGATATTCCGCCTCGGTCAGCCCGTATATTCTGGAGCAGTTTGAAAAAGAAGTTGGTTATCCATTCCGGCCAGAATATATCATCGATCAGGGATATATGAACAACACCTATCGGATCCCTTCTAAAGAGTTCCGCGATTTTCAGGATTTCCAGCGCCGTGAGGTCACCAAGCTTGCTAAACAGATGGTGGATATTACCCACGAATACGGGAAAGAAGCCATGATGTTTTTGGGGGACCACTGGATCGGGATGGAACCCTTTATGGAAGAATTTAAAAGCGTGGGACTGGATGCGGTAGTGGGAAGCGTTGGAAACGGTTCTACCCTGCGTCTCATCAGTGATATTCCGGGCGTAAAATATACAGAAGGGCGTTTTCTGCCTTATTTCTTCCCAGATACATTCTACGAGGGAGGCGACCCTGTTAGGGAAGCAAAGGTCAACTGGGTCACTGCACGCCGCGCTATTTTAAGAAAACCGATCGACCGGATCGGGTACGGCGGGTATTTGAAGCTTGCGATGCAGTTCCCGGATTTTATTGATTATGTGGAAAGCGTATGTCAAGAATTCCGCACCTTATATGATAACATCAAAGGCACCATCCCTTACTGTGTAAAAAGGGTAGCGGTATTAAACTGTTGGGGAAAGATGCGTGCCTGGGGGAACCACATGGTCCATCACGCGCTTTATTATAAGCAGAACTATTCTTATGCCGGTGTGATAGAAGCCCTGAGCGGCGCCCCGTTTGATGTTAAGTTCATCAGCTTTGATGATATTCGGCAGGATACAGGGCTGTTAGATGATATTGACGTGATCCTGAACATAGGGGATGCCTATACAGCTTATACCGGCGGTGAAAACTGGGCCGATCCTGTCGTTGTTTCTGCTGTGAAAAAATTTATCTATCACGGCGGCGGGCTGATTGGAGTAGGGGAACCAACCGCCTATCAATGGCAGGGGCGCTTTTTCCAGCTTGCAGATCTGCTTGGGGTAGAAAAAGAGAACGGGTTTAATCTAAATACCGATAAATACAACTGGGAAGAGCATCCGCACTTTATTACCGAAGACTGCACCAAAGAGATTGATTTTGGGGAAGGAAAAAAGAATATCTTTGCATTGGACGGAACTACGATCATTAAACAGATCGACAAGGAAGTTCAGCTTGCAGTGAATGAGTTCGGGAAGGGGCGTTGTGTTTATATTAGCGGCTTACCGTACAGCTTTGAAAACAGCAGGCTGCTGTACCGTTCTATCATCTGGGCTTCTCATGAGGAGGACCATTTGCACCGCTGGTTCAGCACAAACTTCAATGTAGAAGTACATGCCTATCCCCATAACGGGAAATATTGTGTGGTCAATAATACCTATGAACCGCAAAGCACTACAGTTTACAGAGGAGATGGCTCAAGCTTTACTTTGGATCTGGATGCAAACGAGATCGTGTGGTATGAAATTTAAGTGAAAATAGAAACCGGAGGATTAAAATATGACACGAGAAGAGTACTGCGCTAAAAAGGACGAAGCGATCGCACAGTTTGATTTTCAAGGAGAAGTGATGGATGCAGAGCTGTATGGCAGCGGCCATATCAACGATACATTTTTGGTGCGTTGCCGGGATAATGGGCGGACGATCAATTATATTCTACAGAGAATGAACCATGAGATCTTTAAAAATCCAATAGAATTGATGGAAAATATCGTGAACGTAACCTCTTTCCTGCGGAAAAAGATCATCTCTAACCATGGGGACCCTGACCGGGAAACAATGAATATTGTTCCGACTAAGGATGGAAAAAAATATTACCGGGATAGTATTGGTTCTTATTGGCGGAGCTATCAGTTTATTAAAAACGCTTTAACATTGGATATTGTGGAACGGGCGGAGGAATTCTATGAAAGTGCGTTTGCTTTCGGTAATTTTCAGAACCTCTTGTCCGATTATCCGGCTGAAACACTTCACGAAACGATCCCAAACTTTCATAATACACCGGACCGTTATCAAAAATTTTTAACGGCTGTTAAAAATGACCCGTTGGGGCGTGCCGCGTCGGTTCAGGAAGAGATCCGCTTCGTTATGGAGCGTGAGGATTTTACCCATACCTTGATCCGCGCTCAGAAAAAGGGGGATTTACCATTACGCGTTACCCATAATGATACGAAGCTGAACAATGTTATGCTGGACGAGAAAACACGGAAAGCAGTCTGCGTCATTGATTTGGATACCGTGATGCCGGGATTCTCTGTAACAGATTTTGGGGATTCTATCCGTTTTGGGGCAAGCACTGGCGCGGAAGACGAACCGGATCTATCAAAAGTAAACTTGGATCTCTCTTTATTTGAACTGTATACCAAGGGCTACCTAGAAGGATGCAGCGGCAGCCTTACTGAAACAGAATTAGATCTTTTGCCGGCCGGCGCCAAAATGATGACGCTGGAATGTGGGATGCGTTTCTTGACAGATTATCTGGAAGGGGACACCTATTTTAGGATCCACCGAGAAGGTCATAATTTAGACCGCTGCCGAACTCAGTTTAAGCTGGTTTCAGATATGGAACAGCACTGGGGGGATATGAAACAGATTATCGATCAATTTCGATAATACTCTCTTTAACCTCAAAATACCCTCGGCAGATATCTGCCGAGGGTATTTTGAAAGGGAAATTATTTTAGTTAATCCCACAATTTTTCAGGATAAAGCCCCTGTTCCTTAAACCGCTTCATTGCTGCCACAACCTCCGCTTTGTCTTCTTTATAGGTCACACCGTACCATTTATCCGCAGACTTTAACACTCGTACGGTAGCGCGGCTTTCATTTAACAGCTGATTGACAACTCCCGGAAGAAAATACTCGCACTTCAGTGGATTTTCTTTCAAACCTGTTTCCAAAAAAGCCGAGAAATTTTTTTCAAGCTCTTGTAAAATGCTGTTGGTAAAGCCCCACATGTTCATGGAAACGATACTTCCCTGTGGAATCGTGTGCCAAGTTGCACCATCGTCCTCTGTGTATTCTGTTTTGCCATCCCGCTTTTCAATGTGGGTTCTTTCGTTAATACCCGCAAGCATCCCGTCCTCAGATACTACACAAACTCCACGGGCCACATGGCCATTTTCTGTTAAGGTATTTTCCAGAATATAGCCTACCATAGCATAACGGTATAGCTCGTCATCTTCTGTGGTAGACAAATAGTGGTAAATTTCTTCAAAAGCGTGGCTGCCATAGTAATCGTCGGCGTTGATCACCGCAAACGGACCGTCTACAACTCCCAGACAGCTCAGTACTGCGTGGCCGGTTCCCCAAGGTTTGACGCGGTTTTCCGGTACAGTAAACCCTTTGGGAAGGTTATCTAACTGCTGGTATACGAATTCCACCTCCACATATTGGGAGATCCGGTTTCCGATCATTTCTTTAAAATCCTGCTCGATCTCTTTTTTGATAATAAATACGATCTTTTGAAAACCAGCCTTGATTGCATCATAAATAGAAAAATCAATGATTAAATGCCCTTGCTCATCTACCGGGTCGATCTGCTTTAAACCGCCGTATCTGCTGCCCATACCTGCTGCCATAATTACTAAAACCGGTCTTTTCATGTTGTTTTCTCCTTTCTAAAGCGAGCCTTATTCTTATGTATTTATTATACAAAAAATTTTTTACAATAGCCATGAAAAATAGTATAAGAAATCGTAAAATCGTATAATATTTACGATTTTACGATTCGAGGGTGTTATTATGGAACAAAAAATGGAATTGTTGTCCGTACTGAAAGAACTGCATAACATCTCCGGATTCCGGATCTCTGTCCACGGGACAGACTTTTCAGAGATCGTTTCCTATCCGCCCGATCTCACTGAATTTTGCCGTCTGGTCCAAGAAGACAAAAATGTCAGAAGATCCTGCGAAGCAGAGGACGAAAACGCCTTTGAAATCGTAAAGCGCACTGGGGAGGTGTATGTTTACCAATGCCATTTCGGTCTGTATGAGGCAGTAGCACCGCTATATGATTTTGGTGTTTTAACCGGGTATTTGATGATGGGACAAATATTGGATACTGCAACCAACAGCACCGCATACGTGATGCAAAAAGCCTGTTTCCATATTTCAGATCAGGAGGCTCTTTTAAAAGCTGTTCAAGCCATTCCGCTCAGCTCCAAGGATAAGATCCTATCCTGTATTGCTATCATGAACATCTGTGCCGAGTATATCACGCTGAGCGACCGGTTAAATTTAACAGAACGAACACTGGCACACGCAGTAAAAAAATATATCAGCCAAAATTATGCCAGTAAGATCTCAATCGACCTTTTATGTGAGCATTTCTTTTGCAGCCGTTCCACTTTGATCAACCATTTCAAACGGGTTTATCATAAAACGGTGAACCAGTATCTCAATGAGGTCCGATTGGAACATGCCGCCAGTCTTCTGCTACACAGCAACAGGCCGATTTATGAAATCTCGGAGCAATGCGGATTTTCAAGTCAAAATTATTTTTCCAAGCTTTTTTTAAAAAATTACAGGTTAACACCCAGTCAGTATCGTTTTCAATCGGAAGAGCTGGAATAAAAAAGAAGGCTGATGTCAGCCTTCTTTTTTAAGTGATAGCATAGAATTCGCCAGCTTTTGGTATTGGTCAGATAAATACTGAATGATTTTTTTACGGGTAATGATCCCAATGAATACCCCTCGGTCATCCACTACAGGTACGAAATTTTGATTTAACGCATGTGCAATCAAATCTTCCATCTTGGTGTGGATTGTAACGGCGTGGATATCAAAACGGCGGGGGATCTCCATCAGCGGAAGCGCTTCCGCTTCTTTGATATTTAAAGAATACTTATTTTTTAAAATATGTAATAAATCTCCCTCTGTAATGGTAGCGATATAACGTCCCTCGCGATCAATGATCGGGACTGCTGAATATCCGTGATATTCCAGCTTCTCCAAGGTTTGTCGCAGGGTATAATCGCTGTAAACAAAAGCGATCTGGTTTTTTGGGGTGATATTCAATAAAATATTCATGATACATAAAGCTCCCTAGTCTTTTTGCTATTATTATTATACTATATTTTCATTAACATTCTATGAAGTTCCTAGAGTATCTGCATGAAATATGTTATAATCATGTAAATTAACTGTTGAGGGAGGCATGATCCATGTCAAAACGCACTTTATTGGTCTTGCGGACATTATTGATACTTGCTATTGCTGCGATCTTAACCTTTATATATTACCATTCTACCCGTGTTGGGAACAGTTCGGCTTATTTCAGCCAAGCTGCTACCTCTAAAATAAACCAGATCCTATCCTTTTTGCATATGGATGGTGTGTTTTCGGAGGGGGCTGTGCGTAAAATGGCGCATTTTGGGGAGTACTGGCTGCTGGGCTTTCTTACCTGCGCGCTATTTTTAACGTTTCCTAAAATACATACGTTTTGGTCCATCTGTTTGCCATTGGTCGGCGGTATCAGCGCGGCCGGCTTGGATGAATGGATCCAGCGTTATACCCCCGGGCGAAATGGACAGGTTATGGATGTAATTTTAGATGGCTTTGGAGTATGCCTTGGGATATTTGTGGCTCTATTTTTCTTTTTCCTAGTTACCAATGCCAAAAATCAGGATTTTCATAAAAGGATATAAAAGAAATTTTGCAGTTTCTTTGCTGTTGTGATATAATAAAGTGTAGAATTATTCGGTTGAGGAGAGTGTCCACTTTGAACTTCAAATTTTCAGAAAAAATGGGGAATTTAAAAGCATCTGCGATCCGGGAGATCTTAAAATTTACTTCCGATCCTTCCGTTGTTTCTTTTGCCGGCGGAAATCCGGCATCAGAAGCGTTTCCAACCAAGGAGATCGAACGCATCGCGGAAGAAATTTTAACAAAAACTCCGATCGCGGCACTGCAATATAGCATTACAGAAGGCTATGGCCCGCTGCGTGAATCCATTAAAAAGGTTATTTTAGGCCGGGGAGAAACTATTTTCCATGAGGGGATCGACGATATTATCATCATGTCCGGCGCCCAACAGGGGAATGAATTATCCTGTAAAGTATTCTGCGACGCCGGTGATACCCTGATCTGCGAAAATCCAAGCTTTATCGGAAGCTTGAACTCCTTTAAATCTTACGGGGTAAATCTGGTCGGGGTCACGCTCAAAGAAGATGGTGTTGACTTAGAGGAGCTGGAATCGGTATTAAAGCAGAACCCTAATTCCAAGGTGATCTATCTGATTCCGAATTTCCAAAATCCAGCAGGCTCCACCATGTCTTTGGAAAAACGAAAGGCCGTATTGGAGCTGGCGAAAAAATATGATGTGATGATCCTGGAGGACAACCCTTATGGCGACCTTAGGTTTGCTGGGGAAGATGTTCCATCCATCAAATCTTTGGATACAGAAGGCCGGGTCATTTACTGCGGCTCTTTCTCTAAGGTGTTGGCGCCTGGGCTTCGTGTCGGCTATGTTGTCGCACATAAGGAAGTTATCCAAAAAATCGTTGTCTGCAAGCAGGTCAGCGATGTACATACAAATATCTTAGCACAGATGATCTGTAATCAGTTTTTGGAAGAAAATGATTATCAGCAGCATATCCAAAAGCTGCGCGGGATCTACCAGCATAAGTGTAACCTTATGGTAGACTGCATTGAAAAATATATGCGTCCTTACATCACTTATCAAGTTCCGGAAGGCGGACTGTTTATCTGGTGCACCTTACCGGATCACATTGATATGGTAGATTTCTGCAATCAGGCGGTTCAGAAAAAAGTAGCCGTAGTTCCGGGCACTGCTTTTATGCCAAATGAAAGCTACCATACCCAGTCTTTCCGCATGAATTTCTCCACCCCCAGTGATGACGACATTGTGCGCGGCGTGAAGATTTTAGGGGAATTGCTGGAATCTTTATCATAAATAAGAGCTACAGGAGGCTTCATCATGGCAGATACACAGGAAAAAAAGCAGATCATCCTCAGCGGCATTCAGCCGACTGGCACGTTTACGCTGGGAAATTATATTGGCGCGATCCGTAACTGGGTCAAGCTTCAGGAGGAATATGACTGCGCTTATATGATCGCGGATATGCACGCCTTAACGGTCCGCCAAGACCCGGTTAAGCTGCGCCAACAGATCTTAAGCGCTTTTGCAGTGCTTCTGGCCTGCGGCGTTGACCCGAAAAAAAGCCTGACCTTTATTCAGAGCCAGGTTCACCAGCATGCAGAGCTAAACTGGGTTTTGGCCTGTAACACCCAGTTTGGGGAATTATCCAGAATGACCCAATTTAAGGATAAAAGCGCCAAGCATCCGGAAAATATCAATGCCGGATTGTTTACTTATCCAGCCTTAATGGCGGCAGATATTTTGCTGTACCAAGCAAACCTGGTGCCGGTCGGCGTAGACCAAAAACAGCATCTGGAGATCACCCGGGATATTGCAAACCGCTTTAACAATAACTATGGCCAGACATTTACCATTCCGGAACCCTATATTCCAGAGATCGGCGCCAAAGTAATGTCCTTGGCAGAACCGACCAAAAAAATGTCCAAATCTGATGAAAACCAGAATGCGTTTATTACGATTTTGGATGCTCCGGAAGTGATCATTAAAAAGTTTAAACGTGCCGTTACCGACTCTGATATGGAGATCCGTTATGCAGAGGGGAAAGACGGGATCAATAACTTGATGTCTATTTACTCCACTATTACCGGCGATAGTTATGAAACGATTGAACGTGATTTTTCAGGTAAAGGCTACGGGGACTTCAAAACAGCCGTAGGGGAGGCGGTAGCAGAAGCGCTCCGCCCAATTCGTGAAAATTATGACCGCCTGATCAAAGATAAAGCGTATTTGGAAGAAACCTATCACGATGGAGCTCAAAAAGCAGCCTATCTTGCAGAAAAGACTATGCGCAAGGTTTACCGCAAGGTTGGATTTTTAGCGAAGTAACGTGGGGGTTGGTGTAATGATTCGAGGCTTTCAGAAACAGGACCTTCCCCAAATGATGGAGATCTGGAACGAGGTAGTGGAGGAGGCAGTGGCATTTCCTCAAAAGGATCCGCTTGCTTCTGTCGAGGAAGCGGAACTCTTTTTTGGAGAACAAACCTTTACCGGCGTTCTGCTTGACGATGGACAGAATATTCTGGGGTTGTATATTTTGCATCCCAATAACGTGGGCAGATGCGGGCATATCGCCAACGCCTCTTATGCTGTGAAATCCGAAGCGAGAGGGCAAAGGATCGGTGAACAATTAGTCCGTCATTCTCTGACACAGGCAAAGGTGGAAGGATTCCTTATTATGCAGTTTAATGCCGTTGTCAGCAGTAACTTGGCTGCGATCCATTTATATGAAAAGATCGGTTTTCGGCGCTTAGGGACGATACCCGGCGGATTTTTGATGGGAGATGGAAGCTACAGCGATATTATCCCGTTTTATATGACATTATAACATGATAAAAAAGACCTCCAAGTTTGGAGGCCTTTTTTATCATATAGACATATGTAACCCATTTCATAGAGAAATGCTATCGTTTAGCTTTATCCTTTCCATTAACAAAATAAATTCCGTAGCAAATACCTCACCCCTCCGCACAAACTGATATTGATATTATTTATGATCGAACATTTTTATATAAATATCATATGCGGAAGTACACTCTTCTTCTGATAATCCCGGTTTGATAGCACAAATTCAAACTCTATCTTTCATTTTAATAATTCATTTTGGTAAGCGCGGCTTGTTTCCATTAAAGTCTGGTACAAGGCTTCTACGTACTGTTTCAACTCCTCTGGAGCTTTTGACCTCTGCTTTACAATAATTTCCTGTTCCCGTTTTGGATGCAATACAGGCAGGTTTTGCTCCTTTTTATACTTTGCCACCTCGATCACAGTGTTCATTCGCTCCAAATATAATTCCAGTATCTTTTCGTCGATTTGATCTATCCGCGTACGGCATTCTTCTAAATTCATTGATCTCACTCCTTTTTTCTATTATAGCAAAAATCTGTAGATTAGGAAAGGGGAAGGGGAGAACGAAAAAGAGTAGGTTGAATTTTTCAACCTACTCTTTTTCAAAACTGAAAAGAAAGTTATTTTAAGCCATAAAAAGCTTTCTTGTAGATATCTTCTAATTCAGTAACCAGCGGGTATCTTGGGTTAGCAGGAGTACACTGGTCTTCATGTGCCTTTTCGGACAGTTCGTAAACAGAAGCCATAAATACTTTTTCATCAACGCCGCAGTCAGCAATGCTCTTCGGAATGTTGAGGTAATCGTTCAACTCACGGATCGCCGCGATCAGGTTCTTTACACCTTCCTCTACAGTCGGAGCAGGGATACCAGCAACACGGGCGATTTCAGCATAACGCTGATCAGCCTTGAAGTGGTCGTATTTCGGCCAGGTAGCAAATTTTGTCGGTTTCTGTGCATTATATTCAATAACCCATGGCAGCAGGATCGCGTTTGCACGTCCGTGCGGGATGTGGTATTCACCGCCCAGTTTATGAGCCAGAGAGTGGTTGATTCCCAAGAATGCATTGGTGAACGCCATACCAGCCATACAAGATGCATTGTGCATTTTTTCTCTTGCTTTCAGGTCGCCGTCATAAGATTTTTTCAGGTTTTCAAATACCAGTTTGATTGCCTGCAATGCTAAACCATCTGTGTAGTCAGAAGCCAGAACAGATACATAAGCTTCGATCGCATGGGTCAGAACGTCCATACCACAGTCAGCGACCAAGCCTCTTGGAAGGGTCTGAACGAACTGCGGGTCGATGATCGCAACATCTGGAGTCAATTCGTAGTCAGCCAATGGGTATTTGATGTTGTTTTTCTTATCTGTGATAACAGAGAAAGAAGTAACTTCAGAACCTGTACCAGAAGTGGTTGGGATACAAACCATCTGTGCCTTGGTACCCAGTTTCGGGAAATGGAACGCACGTTTCCGAATATCCATAAATTTCATTCTCAGGCCGTCAAAAGAGGTGTCTGGATGTTCGTAGAACAGCCACATACCCTTTGCAGCGTCCATTGCAGAACCGCCGCCCAAAGCGATGATAACATCAGGCTGGAAGTTGTTCATAGCCGCAACACCGCGCATAATGGTTTCAACGGACGGATCGGATTCCACAGAATCAAAAATTTCAGAATGGCAGTAATCCGGACGTTTTCTGAGGTAGTGTAAAATCTTATCCACATTTCCGAGTTTTACCATCATCGGGTCAGTAACGATGAATGCACGGCTGATATCCGGCATTTTTTCAAGGTACTGGATGGAATCGTCCTCAAAATAGATTTTCGGCGGAACTTTAAACCACTGCATATTCGTTCTCCTTTTAGCGACACGTTTGATATTTACTAGGTTGCTGGAAGAAACGTTCTGGGTCGTAGAGTTGTGTCCGAAAGAACCGCAGCCCAGTGTCAAAGACGGCATGTTGGTATTATAAATATCACCGATACCACCCTGAGAGGAAGGAGAATTCACAATAACACGGCCAACCTGCATTGCTTCACCAAATCTGGTAACCATGTCGTTGTCAGAAGTATGGATAGAAGCAGAGTGCCCCATCCCACCAAGAATCAGCATTTCTTTACATTTTTCAAAGCCTTCTTCTTCTCCGTCAACAACGATGTAAGCCAGAACAGGGGAGAGCTTTTCTTTGGACAGCGGGTATTCTTCGCCGACGCCCGGGATTTTCGCGATCAGGATCTTGGTGTCTTCCGGAACGGAGAAACCAGCGTTTTTCGCGATCCAATAAGGAGACTGCCCAACGATCGCGCCATTTAAAGCATGACCTTTCTCAGCCGGGAAACAGAATTCAGACAGCAAAGGAATTTCTTTTTCCTTTACAAAGTAGCAGCCGTTTTCAGCCATCAACTTTTCAAATTCCGGAGCAACTTCTTTATCAACGATAGCAGCTTGTTCCGAAGCACAGATCATACCGTTGTCAAAAGTTTTAGACAGCATAATGTCATTACAGGCTGCAGGCATATCAGAGGATTTATTGATATAAGCAGGAACGTTACCAGGTCCTACGCCCAAAGCCGGTTTACCAGCGCTGTAAGCCGCTTTAACCATGCCAGGGCCACCAGTTGCAAGGATCATAGCAACACCCGGGTGATTCATCAAAGCATTAGTTGCTTCAATGGAAGGGTATTCGACCCACTGGATGCAGTTTTCTGGAGCGCCTGCTTTTACAGCTGCATCTAAGAGCAGTTTTGCAGTGGCAACACAGCACTGCTGAGCAGCAGGGTGGAAGCCGAAAATAATCGGGTTTCTGGATTTGATCGCGCTCAAAGATTTAAAGATCGTAGTGGAAGTTGGGTTTGTAACCGGAGTAACACCGCAGATAACACCGATCGGTTCTGCAATCTCAATGTAGCCTTCCAATTCATTATCATTGATAATACCAACGGTTTTCATGTTTTTGATTGCATGCCAGATGTACTCGGAAGCATACAGGTTTTTGATGATCTTGTCTTCGTAGATACCACGTTTGGTTTCTTCGACTGCAAGTTTTGCAAGTTTCATGTGTTTGTCCAGAGCAGCCAAAGCCATTTCGTGAACGATGTGGTCAACCTGTTCCTGGTTAAAACTCATGAACTCATGCAAAGCAACCTGTGCTTTTGCTACATGGTCGTCAATGATTGCATTGACATCCGGTTGTGTGGTTTTTGCAGTTTCTTTTTTTACTGCTTCTTTCTTTTCAGCCATAAAAAAACCTCCAATTTATATTGTTTAAATTGTATGGGCTTATTAAAATAAGTTGTTAATTTCTTAACAACTACATTATAATAAACTAGGGAAGAAAAGTCAAGGAAAATTGATATTTTTTTATCAAAGTTAATATACAAAGTTAATGATTAAAAGATTGGTTTTTTGTTAAAAATAACAATTATTTCTTGCTTTTTACCTTTGCCAATGGGTTTTGGTCGGTTGCTTCCTTAATTTGTTCATTAGAAACATGGGTATAGATCTGCGTGGTACCTAAATTAGTATGCCCTAAAATTTCTTGCAGCACACGCACATCGACATGTCCATGCTGATACATCATGGTAGCGGCCGTGTGTCTCAGCTTATGCGGCGAATATCCCATCCCGGAAAGTCCGGAAAGCTTCAGGTATTTTTCAACGATCCGTTCTACCTGACGGGGACACAAACGGGTTCCGCGGCTGGAAAGAAACAAAGCCTGCTTGTCCGTTGGTTTGACAGAGGCCAAGTGCTGGTTTCGTTCTTTTATGTATTCCTGAATTGCCGTTTGGCAGGCCTCATTTAAGTAAACGATCCGTTCTTTATTTCCTTTTCCGCGCAGCAGAAGGGTATTATCCCGAATATCCGGAAGATTGATCCCCACTAATTCACTCAGCCGCATCCCACAGTTTAGGAAGAGGGTGATCATACAATAATCCCGGGCTTTTTCCTTACCATCAATGGCATTCAGTAATTCATAGCAATGCTCTAAGGTAAGGTATTTGGGCAGCGATTTTTTGATGCTGGGGATCTCTAGGTTTTCCACCGGGTTTTCTGGGAGCAGCTTTAAATTTACAGTCAGATATTTAAAAAACACCCGGATACAGGAAACCTTGCGGGCTCTAGTTTTGGCCTGATTTTGCCGGTCAGAGGACACATAATGCAAAAATTCATAAACATCAGATAAGGTGATCGTCCTGATAAAGGAAATATCAATATCATCAATCGAGATTTTGGAAAACTCCAGTTCCGGGGCAGATAAATGCCTGTGTAGCTTCATAAAACGAAAAAAGGTGCACAGATCCGTGTAATAGCCCTGAACTGTTCTGGGTGAACGGCCTTTGATCGTTTCCATATAAAATAAAAAATCCCGCATGACGGAAGGGCATGAATCATACATCGCTAATAAACTCCTTACAAAGTAACCATACCGCAATTTGCTGCGGTTGTCAATAAAAAAGGCATAAATTGGGATATTGAAAATTCAAATCCCCTTAATGTCGTTAAATTTTTATTTAACGACATTTATACTATTTTTAGTATACCACGCTTCCCGAAAAAAGTCAAAATAAAAAAGCTGGTAAAATCACCAGCTTTTTATCAAATTAAGCTTCCAACGCAGCTAACAGCAATTCTTTCAGCTTCTGCGGGTTGCCCTGTCCCTTGGTGGCTTTCATACATTGTCCAGTCAGATAACCCAATGCGTTTGTTTTTCCATTTTTATAGTCTGCAACTGATTTTTCATTGTTCGCCAAGACATCAGCTACAACTTTTTCCAAAGCGCCTTCATCGGAAATCTGAATGAGTCCTTTTTCCTTGACAACATCCATCGGATTGCGGTCCTCTGTCAACAGAATTTCAAATACCTGTTTTGCCGCGGCATTAGAAATTTTCCCTTTTTCAATATAGCTGATCAGCTCCGCCATTTTTTCCGGGGTCAGTTTGGTTTCTACCAACGACTTTCCGGTTTCATTCATGTACTTAGAAATATCCCCCAAAATCCAATTTGCGGCAGCCTTGGCAGTACAATTTCCAGTCTTCATCATGGCTTCCAGCCATTCGGATTTTTCCATATTATCAATGATCGTTTCCGCATCAGTCTGGGAAATCCCCCATTCTTTCACATAGCGGATCACTTTCAAGTTCGGCAGTTCGGTAATAGAAGCTTTCAGTTCATCTACCTTTTCCTGCGGAACAACGATAGTCGGAAGGTCTGGTTCCGGGAAATAACGGTAGTCGTGAGCGTCTTCCTTGCTTCGAAGCAGGATATTCACACCTTTGGCATCGTCCCAGCGCCGTGTTTCCTGTTCGATCGTTCCCCCGTTTTCCAATACTTCGATCTGGCGGGCCGCTTCATAATCAATGGCACGGACAGCACCGCTGAAGGTATTGACATTCTTCATCTCTACCCTAGTGCCAAAAGTATCGCTTCCCTTTGGGCGAACAGAAACGTTCACGTCACAACGAATAGAACCCTCCTGCATCTTACCGTCGGAAATATCCAGATACAATAAAATCGAGCGCAGTGCTTCCAAATAAGCCTTTGCATCTGCCGAACTCCTGAAATCCGGTTCCGACACGATCTCGATCAGCGGAACGCCGCAGCGGTTAAAGTCCACCAAAGAACCCTCAAAGCTTTCCCCACCGTGCAGCAGCTTCCCTGCGTCTTCTTCAATATGGATCCGGGTAACGCCAAATTTTTTAACTTTCCCTTCTACCATTACTTCCACATATCCGTGCTCGCACAGTGGGACATCAAACTGGGAGATCTGATACGCCTTGGGAAGGTCGGGATAAAAGTAATTCTTCCGATCCTGTTTGCAAATCCGGTTGATGTCGCAGTGCAGGGCGTGTCCCATTTTGATCGCTTTCTCTACGACCTGTTCATTTAAAGTTGGCAAAGTGCCTGGCATACCCATACAGATCGGGCAGCATTGTGTATTCACTTCTAAGCCGAACGCGTTGTGGCATTCGCAGTAAATCTTAGATTTCGTATTCAGCTCTGCATGGACTTCCAAGCCAACTACAATTTCATATTCCATATGTTGCAATCTCCTCTACTCTATCTGATCTGTGGAATCCGGTTGAACCCGCCGACAGACTGCTCATAAGCAAACGCTGTGTTTAACAGGTTCTGTTCGCTGAATTTTGCCCCGATAAGCTGGCAGCCGATCGGCAAAGCACCGTCGTATCCGCAAGGGACGCTTAAAGCAGGCAAACCGGCAATATTGACCGTAACGGTACAAATATCAGTTGCGTACATCTTGAGAGGATCACCGATGTTTTCCCCGATTTTAAAGGCAGTATCAGGGGCGGTCGGTGTTAAAAGAACGTCGCAGGCTTCAAACGCATTATGAAATTCTGCGGTGATCTTCTGCTGGAGCAGTTTCGCTCTTTTATAATAAGCGTCATAATAGCCGCTGCTTAACACAAAAGTTCCTAGCATGATCCGGCGTTTTACCTCGTCGCCAAACCCTTCGCTTCTGGTTTTTTCGTAGAGGTCTACCAAACCGTTATAATCCTTTGCGCGAAACCCGTATTTTACCCCGTCAAAACGCGCCAGATTAGAGGACGCTTCTGCGGAAGAGATGATATAATAAGCATTCAGCGCATAGTCCGTACTGGGCAGGGTAACTTCTTTCAGTACAGCCCCCTGCTGTTCTAAGTCATGAGCCATTTTCATGATGGCGTCTTTTACTTTGTCAGAAACGCCATGCCCGAAGTATTCTTTCGGAAGGCCGATCACTTTCCCTTTTAGGTCTGCCTGTAAGCTTGCGGCAAAATCAGGATATTCCCGTACTGCTGAAGTTGCGTCATGGTTGTCCCTGCCACAAATTGCAGAGTAAAGCATCGCTACATCAGCTACACTTCTTCCCAGCGGGCCGATCTGATCCAAAGAGGACGCGAACGCCACTAACCCATAACGGGAAACAGAACTATAGGTCGGTTTCAACCCAACGACGCCGCAGTAAGAAGCTGGAAGCCGGATAGATCCCCCTGTATCTGAACCCAAAGAAAGCGGAACCTCCCCTGCGCTGACGCACGCTGCGCTCCCGCCAGAAGAACCTCCCGGCACCCGGTCCAGATCATTGGGGTTTCTTGTCTTTTTAAAATAGGAGGTTTCGGTAGAAGAGCCCATGGCAAATTCATCCATGTTCACCTTCCCTACCGGAACATAATCACAACGCTCTAGCTTTTCGATCACTGTTGCGGAGTAAGGCGGAACAAAATTTTCCAGCATTTTAGAAGCACAGGTCGTTCCAACGCCTTTCGTGCAGATATTATCTTTCACAGCGATCGGGATCCCAGCCAGATCATGTAAAGCTTCTCCAGCCACCCTTTTCTCATCTACTTGCTTTGCTTTCTGCAAAGCAAGTTCTTCGGTAACTGTAATAAAAGCGCCGACTTTATCGTCAACAGCGTGGATCCGGCCCAGTACCGATTCTGTTACCTCTACCGCGCTGCATTCTTTCTTTTTCAGCATGGACGACAATTCCGCCGCCGTATATTGATACATTTCCATCCGTCCTGAAACTCCCTTTCTCTAATCTACCACTTTTGGCACAACGACGCAGCCGGCTTTTGTCTGCGGAGCATTTTGCAGCAACGCATCCCGTTTAAAATGCTGCTGGGCCGTGTCTTCCCGAAGGATCATAGGCTGATTTGGGTCCATCAAAGCGCCGGTATCATCCAACTGAGGAAGATCCTGGATCATTGCAACGATGTTTTCCATTTCTTTTGCAAATTTTTCCTCTTCCTGCTCTGTCACACAAAGGCGGGAAAGCTTTGCAATATGCTTGATATCAATCATGGTTTTCACCCTCCGTTTGATTTATCATCTTGAGAAAGTCTGTTTCTGACAAAATCGGAACACCTAAGTCCTCTGCCTTTTTCAGCTTACTGCCCCCGGCTTCCCCAGCCAGAAGATAGTTTGTCTTTTTAGACACACTGCCAGATACCTTTCCACCATTCTTTTCTATTATATCCTTTGCTTCATTTCTTGTAAAGCCATTTAAGGTGCCGGTGATCACAAATGTCAGATTGCTCAATAAATTTCCGCTGATCTTGGATTCATGAGTCATGTTGACCCCAGCCTCCCGCAGCCGGGCGATCAGTTCCTTTGATCTTTCACGGCTGAAATATTCCGTGATATTTTCTGCCATGACCTGCCCGATCCCGTCGATTTCTGTAATCTCCTCACAACTCGCCTCCATGATCCGGTCAATCGTCGGATAAGCTTCGCACAAAAGCTCCGCCCCTTTTTTCCCTACATTGCGGATCCCCAGCGCAAATATCAAGAGCGACAAATCATTGTTTTTTGAATTTTCGATCGCCTGAAACAGATTGTCTACCGATTTTTCTCCCATTCGTTCCAGATCAATTAAGTCTTCTCGGTTCAAAAAATATAGATCCGCTTCATCGTGAACGAAATCCTTCTCAACCAACATCTTTAAGATCGCAGGCCCTAACCCGTCGATATTCATAGCATCCCTGGAAGCAAAATGGATCAGATTTTTCAGCATGGTCGCAGGACAGAATGGATTCACGCACCGCAGCGCCGCCTCGTCTTCCAGCCTCACCGCTTGTTCTCCACAGGAGGGACAAACATCAGGGATAAAATACGGCATACTATCCGCCTGATGGGAAACAGAGCGTACTACCTCAGGAATGATCTCCCCAGCTTTTCGCACTATGATCTGGTCGCCTAAACGGATGTCCTTTTCTGTAATATAATCCTGATTATGGAGCACGGCCCGGCTTACCGAGGTCCCGGCTAATAAGATCGGTTCAAAAATAGCTGTTGGGGTCAGCACCCCGGTCCGCCCAACGCTGATCTCTATCTCCTGCAGGGTAGTTTCTTTCTCTTCTGGCGGATACTTAAAGGCTACCGCCCACTTGGGGTATTTTGCGGTTGCTCCCAGCAGTTCGCGATCCTGCAAGCTGTTCACCTTTACAACAGCCCCGTCCGTATCAAAGGAAAAGCTTCCACGCGCTTCCCCGATTTTTTCAATATCATCCAGCACATCTTCGATTTTAGAAAAAGTGTGATACCATGGGGAGACCTTAAAGCCCAGTTCCTTTAAAAAGTCTAAACTTTCGCTATGCGTTTCCAGCGTTTTGCCTTCGATCTGCTGGATGTTAAATACAAAAATATCCAGTTTTCGTTTGGCCGCAACCTTAGGGTCTTTTTGCCGCAAAGAACCCGCCGCCGCATTTCTGGGATTTTTAAACGGCACTTCCTCATTTAGTTCCTGCTGTTCTACCAATTCTAAAAACGTTTTCCGGGGCATATATACCTCTCCGCGGACCTCTAAAAATGGGACCGGCTGGGAAAGCTTCAGCGGAATCGAACCGATCGTTTTCAGGTTTTGGGTCACATCTTCTCCCACAAAGCCATCCCCCCGGGTAGAGCCTCGTGTGAAGATCCCATCGGTATATTCTAAAGAAACGGAAAGCCCGTCTATTTTTGCCTCGACCACATATTCCGGAGAAGAAATCGTTTTTTGTACTCTTTCGTCAAACTCGCGGATCTCCTCCAGGCTAAATACATCCTGTAAACTGCCCATCTGCACGGTATGAGTCACTTTTTCAAATAGGTTAAGCGCTTCTCCTCCCACCCTTTGCGTTGGGGAATCCGGGGTAATCAGCTCAGGATATTCATTCTCCAGCCTTTTCAGCTCATTCATCATCATATCATAATCATAATCGCTGACTGCCGGGTTATCATAAACATAATATAAGCGCGCATACTCGTTTAAAGTATCTTTCAATTTTTGCGCCCTATCTTTTATCGCTTGTTCCATGAATTTACTTCTCATCCTTTACTTGAAACTATGATCCTTTTGAACTTATTCTCTCCCGCAAACCTACCGGGATAAAAACGCGTTCTGACAGCTTTTTTGAGAACGTCAAACGACCCTGTTTAACCTCTATTATACCATAAATTCCTCTAAAATGGTATCTTTCCGGGGAAAGAAAAATACCGCAGACATCCAAAAGCCTGCGGCAGGTTAAGACATTACAAAGAATCCAGCTGTTCCATGTAAGTCTGTTTTAATTGTTTTATTTTTTCGTAATCAGCCGGCTCATCTTTGATCCAACCACGTTTAGAAAGCTCTGCATAAACGCTTGCATAAATATCATGTTGGTTCATCAATAAATTTAACATTTGTTGCTGAGCCATATTTCCGCTGCTTTCATTTACTGCATCATTATACAAATTTGTCAGGCAGCGTTCTGTGCATAAAAGGTCGGCTAGCACATCCTGATCTATCTTTCGTTTTTCCTGTCCCATAAAATTTTCTCCTTTACCGGATCATGTCCAGCAGCTTTGTATAATGATCGATATGCTTGGCGGCAATCTCCTCGCATTTGATCTTAAGCTGCGGATCAGAGCATAACTGATAACAAAACTTGTATTTCTTCACCATTGCCTGTTCAAATTTTAACTGGTTTTCGACCCAGAACATTTCCCGTTGTGTCAGCGTAGGCATTTGACCACTTCCTTCCCTTTGCGTAAACAAGATTCTTATCATATTGTTGCCAGTAAAAGGGTAGGTTAAACATGCCTATACAAGATTATCATACCGGAATAGAAAATATCCCTGTGGAACCTCCCGTTCCAGCACAGTTTTCATTTCTTCCTCCAAGATCTCGGATTCCGAAAATTTATAGGCTGCAAGCCCGACGTACAGCTTGACTGGGGAATCCTTCACCAGATTTTCCCATTTTTCCAAGACCTCTAAAAAAGGGGCTTCCGGGTCTTCAAAATCCCAGTAAATCTGCGGCGCAACATAATCAAGGTATCCTTCCTCGGTGCACCACAGGCTTAGATCCGTCAGCTGTGTAGAATCCGATACCGGAGACTCCCGGAAATTCCCAGCCGGGCTGATGCCAAACAATAATTCGGCGTCCTGATTTTTGACGCACTGGTAAATCTTTTTCACCATCTGGGTAACATTTTCCCGGCCTTCTTTATCGCTTTCCCCAAAGGCCTTGGGCTTCACCTTATCATAGAAATAATCGTCGATCTGTATCCCATCCAGATCATAATTTGTAATCAGCTCCTGTATCCCATTGACAATTAGTTCCTGTACCTCATCGTTCCCGGCATTCAAATACCAGTATCCATCAGTCCCCTTTTCCATATACGAATCATTTTGATACCACTCCCGAATCTTATAATCCTTGGAAACTAGTTCCATTTCTTCCTCTTGCATCAAGCGGTACGGGTTGATCCACGCATGAACTGATAGATCTTCTTTTTGGGCCTCCTCTATCAAAATTTTTAAGGGGTCGAATGAACAGCCTTTCTGTGGCGATCCAGTCACATGGACAGACCACGGATAATATTGCGATGGATAATATGCATCTCCGTGGGACCGTACCTGTACGATCAAGGTATTGAGCTCTTGTTCTTTACAGTTCTTGACCATATCCTGAATATTGGCCCGGTATTTTTTTTCCGATCTGCCTTTCAGCATATGGTCAAACTCTAAATAGGAAACCCATACCCCTTTTATCTTTCCCTCCTCTTCCACAGGCAGGGCCGGGATCGAAAGATTCGCAGCAGGAAATTCGGAGACCGGAAATTCCTCTTCTTCGGAAGTTAGGGATGTCTGCTGCCCGGAGGGAGTACAGGCGGTCAACAAAAGCAGCAAACTAATCCCAGATAAAATTCGACAGAAAAAACTTTTTTGTTTCATAAAATGATTTTTCTCCTAAAAAAACTTTTGAGCAGTCGTTTGACTGCTCAAAATAAATCACAATTATTTGTTTTTAGAAATATTAATCGTAATGCTTGCATTGTATTTCGGTGTTTTTACCGTAAAACCGCTTCCATCAGAATGGTTTTCAATTTCAATATCTGCCGAGATCAAATTTCTAAAATTCACATCAATAGAATTTTCATGCAACAGGAACATGATGCTGTCTTCCGGTTCTTTTAGTTCCGAAATCTGTTTATCCAAATCATTCAAGATTTCATTGCTTTCCGCGTTTCCGTCATTTAAAATCTGCTCCTGTAATTTTGCAAGGTCAAATTCCATAGTATGGTCGCTGCCTTCTTCCGTTTTCGGTTCTTCTTCCAGGTTTTCCAACCCGGTTTCTTTCAATAAGTCTTCAAAAGACATTTCTTCTTCCTCCGGCTCTGTTTTTACAGCTAATTTACTTGCCGCGGCAATTCCTAAAGCCGCAACATCTTCTGATGTATGCTCTTCTGGCGCCTGAATATCGTCAAGCTCAAAAGCGGAGGTATCAGCATGTTTTTCCTCCTGCGGGATATCCGGAACCATAAATCCAGCATTTTGTGAAGAAACTGTGTGGCTGCGAATATCTGTATCAGCTAATGGCAGCTTGGAGGATTCGTTTTCAGATTCAGACGCCAAATCCTCTTCTGCGTCATCATAATATTCATATTCCTCGTCTTGATCCTGTATTTTCAGACGGAATACCAAAAACAGCACCAAGAAAATAACAAATAAAGATAATGGAAGCACCTCTAAAACAATCAGGCCGGTAGTAGAATTCACAAACTGAAAAGCATTTCCCATACCGTTTAAAGCCATGGTCGCTTCCCCGTACATATCTGTACTTTGAATCGAAGTTAAATCCTCCGCAGTTTCCGGAGTTGTGTTGCCCGAAATAGTATGGAATATAATTTCACCGGAATCGTCTTCTGCTGTTTCGATCATCTGTACAGTCGCTAAGCTGAAACCAGGATATACCTCGTTACTGGTATCATTTGCCGGGGTACGGTATAAGATCACATCCCCTTCTTGGATATTAACGGGATAGGCTTCCTCAATGATTACGATACTTCCTGCTGAAATACTGTCGAAAGTATTCTCTTTCATCATAGGAACATACTGTTTTCCAAACAGTGTTGGAACAGAATCTGTTTTTGCAGCTTTGGAAACGCTAGAAAACACAGGCAGATAAATCAATGAAGTAATCACAGATATTACCAAAAAAAGGATAAATAAGAATTTAAAAATACGGGTTGCAGTATGCTTGGACGACATATAATTGGAACCTCCTGATCAAATTCTGAAAAGCGAAAGATAAAATATATAGTATATTATCCGTTCTTTTCCCGGAAAAGTCAAGAGAATTCCAGTATTTTAGCCATATTACTCAAAAAATTTATGCAAAAAATGTTCTTTTGCAGTTTTTCTTTTCCCGGATTGTTCATAATCATCTACTAAAATGATATCTTCCCCGATCACCTGCACCTGCTTGCAGGAGATCCGGATGTCTTCCCCCCTGCCCAGCAATCCAAAAAAACGGTACCGCCCGTATGCAATCAAATGGGTGATTTCATAGGTGTCCATATCAAAGGCAACGTCATCAACATATCCTACGCGCAAACCGTCCTTGGTGCAGATGATCTCCTTATTTTTTAAATCAGCAAAACGGGACAACATGACAAAACACCTCACATATCAAAAGATATGCAAGGTGTCGGAGGATTATGCCAGTTACTTTAATTGTACGATGGTAACGCCGGCTTCCCCTTCGCCAAAGGTTCCCAGCCGGAACGATTTGATGCTCTTGTGTTTCTTTAAATGGCTGTGGATCGCACTGCGAAGCGCTCCGGTACCCTTGCCGTGAATGATGGTGATCTGCTCCAGATGATTCATGATAGAACGGTCGATAAAAAAATCCACTTCCATCAAAGCTTCTTCCACGGTCTGGCCGCGCAGATCAATTTCGGTAGAAGCGCTGCGCTGGGCCGCCTTTGCTACACTGCGCATAGTCCGCCCAGTCGGTTTATACGGGTTTTCCTTTTTCAGCAGACGCAAGTTATCTACCTTTACACGAATTTTCATAATCCCCGCCTGCACCATAATATTGCCGGATCTGTCTGCTTCCTCCAGAACGGTTGCCCGTTTATCCAGATCCACGATCAAAACGTCATCTCCCCGCTTTAACGGACGCGGCAGGATATATCCTTCATTTGTACGGGTGCTTACAGGATTTGCCTGATTGTGCAGGCGGTCAAGCTGGCCTTTTAGCTGTGACTTTGCCTGCGCAGCTTTTTTGGAAAAATCGGCCTGATCTTTCTGCCGCCGCAGTTCATCCAGTTCGTCCATCAGATTCTGAGATTGCAGCTTGACCGTTTCCACGATCTTGCGCGCCTGTTCTCTGGCGCTTTCCAAAACCTGTTCTTTCTGTTTTTCCAGCTTTTGTTTTTCTTCTTCCACCAACTGGGTGCGGTTGCGGTATTCATAAACCTTTTGATTGTATTCCTGATATTTTTCCTCAAACTCCTGCCGGGAATTTTCCAACCGGTCAATGACAGTTTCCAACTGCTTATCCTGATGGGAGATCAGCGCTTGTGCCTTTTGCAGCACCTGTTCAGAAAGCCCAAGCCGCCGGGAAATGGCAAATGCGTTGGAACGTCCAGGCACACCAATCAAAAGCCGGTAGGTAGGCCGCAGGGTCTTAACATCAAATTCGCAACAGGCGTTTTCCACGTCTTCTGTTTCAATGGCATATACCTTCAGTTCTGGATAATGGGTTGTAGCAGCCGTAACGCTACCCTTTGCGCGCAGCTCCTCTAATACCGAAATAGCAAGTGCCGCCCCCTCGACCGGATCCGTTCCCGACCCAAGTTCATCCACCAGTGTCAGTGTATGTTCGTCAGCTTCCTTTAAAATCGACACGATATTTGTCATATGCGCGGAAAAGGTAGACAAGCTCTGTTCAATGCTCTGCTCGTCGCCAATATCCACCAAAACTTTCCGGAACACCGATACCACGCTTTCATCGCTGACCGGGATCAGTAAGCCGCACATGGTCATCAGGGTCAAAAGCCCTACTGTTTTCAGGGTAACGGTCTTGCCGCCAGTGTTTGGACCGGTAACCACCAAAGTATGATACTTACTCCCAAGCTCTACATTGACTGGAACGACTTCCTCTTTAGCGATCAACGGATGCCGCGCCTTTTTCAGAACGATTTCCCCGGAATTGACGATCTGTGGCATCATAGCGTTCATCTTTGCCGCCAGATGGGATTTTGCAAAATAAAGGTTCAGCGTGATAACCACATCAAAATTACTGAGGATATTTTCTTTATGCTCTGCGCACATGGCAGACAGCTCATATAGAATCCGCTCGATCTCCGCCTTTTCTTTCAGTTCCAGAACGCGGATCTCATTATTCGCTTCTACCACCGCCATTGGCTCCACAAACAGGGTCGCCCCGCTGGAAGAGGTATCATGTACCAAACCGGGAATTTCCGCCTTGTATTCCGCTTTGACCGGAATTACAAAGCGGCCGTCCCGTATCGTTACCAGGTTTTCCTGCAAGGCTTTTTGATATTTGGAAGACCGGATGATCTTTTCAATATTCTGTTTTGCTTTGGCCTGCGTTGACGTGATCTTGCGGCGGATATCAGCCAGCTCTACGCTGGCAAAGTCGTCGATCCGGTCGTCAGAAACAACTACCGCACGGATCCTGTCTTCCAAAGTCTTATTCGGTTCCAGATAGGAAAAAATATCCGAAAGACGGTTCGGCATATTCTGACATTGCCGGATCCATTCACACAAAAGCCGGGTCTGCCGTAAAATCTCCGCGATATTGATAAACGCAGGCAGGCTCATCATCCCTCCTGCCTCTCCCAGCTTCAGAGAATCAGCGGGATCTTTTAAGTTTGCAAAAGACGGGGTTCCAAATTTGGAGGAAAGCAAAAATGCGTCGTTTGTTTTCTCCACCTCGTCCTGTACGATCCGCAAATTGGTGAACGGACGGATCGCGAGCGCCCGGGAACGGGCATAATCGCAGCAAGTGTACTCTGCCAGCTCCTGCAATATTTTGTCAAGCTCTAAAGCTTTACAATATTTTTCACTAATAATCATAGTATCTCCTCGATTAGTCTTTTGTCTGTCGGTATACATCCAGCGCCTTGAAGCGTTGCTCCGTTTGGATCAATACATAATTTTCTGTAATAAATTCCAGTTGCTTTAAAGAATCGCCCTTTAAATTGAACTGGAACAGCTTAGCATCCTCCGCATAAATGATATGGCGCATCGCATAAAGTACAGGCGGGGTCAGCGTATATTTTAAAAGACCGCTGTTTTTATACTTTTCTATACAATCGGCACAGATCAGCTTTGCCTCGATCGGTAAAAAATACATAGGATCTGTTTCGTATGCCTGACAATCCGCACAGCATACCAGATTGGGCATAAATCCCGAAAAGGACAGCATCTTTAGCTCAAAAATGCATTTCAGCAATTCCATCTCACGCTTATCATCTTCCAGCAGAGCTAACGTATTTAAAAGAAAACGCAAGGAAACCCACGAACTATCCTTCTGTGGAGAAAGATAGTTCGTGAGATCGCAAAAATAAGTTGCCAAAGAAAGCTTTGCCACATCCAAACGAATGTTATAAAAAGAATGGATCACCTCTGCGCTGTTTACCGTGTCATATTTTTTCCCTTGAAAAATACAAAACTCGGAATAGGATAATAGCTGGCAACCTCCAGCCAAGGGGCTTTTCATTCGTTTTACCCCACGGGCCGAAACCTCCATAATGCCATAATCCTTGGTCAATAAAACCAAGATCCGGTCATTTTCCCCGATATTGCGCTGTTTGAGAACCAGCCCCTGTGTTTTGAGTAGCATGAATCGGATTCTCCCCAAGTATGACAGTCTGCCGATAAGACAAATAATCGGCCACACTGCCGCTATGTTCAAACCGTTCCCAAGCGGATTCGGCATTGGATCCCTGAAAATTCTGTAAAGACTCTTCCATAACCTGTATGCCTCCCTGTTCCATTCGATACTACTAGTATGACAGGAGGACAGGCAAATTATAAATGGAAACTCTTACAACCAATTATTCCCGGAAGGATAAACCAAAGTTATTGATCAGCCCATCTTTATTCCGCCAGTCTTCTTTTACTTTTACCCAGCATTGCAGGTTGACCTGAATGCCAAAAAAACTTTGAATGTCTTCCCTTGCCTCGCTGGCGATCTTTTTTAATACGCTGCCGCCTTTTCCGATCAGCATCCCTTTGTGTGTGGAACGTTCACAGTAAATAACAGCGTCAATGTCCAGGATATCTTTATCGTCCCGCTCCTGCATTTTTTCGATCACGATCGCAGTCCCGTGCGGGATCTCCTGGCGCATGTTCAATAAAATTTTTTCCCGGATCCGTTCCGCTACAATGACCCGTTCCGGCTGGTCGGTCAGGCTGTCATCCGGGAAAAAGTGAACGCTTTCTGTTAAATAGCGGTCAACCTCCTGCATCACGAGCTCCATCCCGTCATGGTTTAACACGCTCACCGGAACCACCGCGTCAAAGCTGTGCAGAGCGGTAAACTGGGCGATACGTTCTGCCAAACGTTCTTTTTTATCTAATAGATCAATTTTATTGATTACCAAAATTGCCGGCAATTTTCTTTTTTTTATGGTTTCGATCAAATCGTGCTCCGAACGGTTGATCGGTCCCTGCGGTTCAACTACCAGTAAAACAACGTCAATGTCATTTAAGGTGGTGTTTACCGCTTTCACCATGTTGTCACCCAGTCGGTTCTGCGCCTTATGAAGCCCCGGCGTATCAATAAACACATATTGTTTTGATCCACGAGTCAAAACCCCGGTAATCTTGGTACGGGTCGTTTGGGGCTTGTGGGTCACGATCGCAAGCTTTTCCCCCAACACTTCATTTAACAGGGAGGATTTCCCCACATTTGGTTTTCCAACGATCGCAATAAAGCCGCTGTATGTCTTCATCATAATAATTTCCTTATCCTTTATTTGTCACGGTGTTTCCTGCGAACCGCGCGCCGGCTGTTCCAACGGAAAATAAACAGCCATGCTATTACCAGCTCCGCCACTGCCAAAAGAATGAGCACAGGATGCTCTAACAGATAGCTCCCGCATGCCTGTAGTTTTTCCAGATTCCCGAAAATCAACACCCCGACCACAGCCGAAGTGACCGCTAACACCAAAACAGCGCCTGCCGCAACATCCTTTGCGATGCGGGCAAGCGTGTCATATCCAGAGGTATTTAAATTGACTAAAGCTTCGATTGCGGTATTGATCATCTCGGCTGTAAGCACCAGACCAAATAAAAGGCATAAGATCATATATTCATACGCCTTTACCTGATATAAAACAGCGAATTCGATCACTAAAATTGTCATCGTTAGATGAATCCGCATGTTCCTTTCATTGTCGACCGCAAAACGAAACCCGCGAAAAGCGTAAGAAAAGCTTTTTGCTAAATTGTAAACATCGTCAATATATCGATTACTCATTTTCCAGTACATAGCTGGAACCCCGCGGGATACCCAGCTGAGTTAAAACACTTTCTTCCTTTTCCCGCATTTGGACGGCTCTCAGTCCGCCTTCTTCATGATCATAGCCCAACAGGTGGAACATGGAATGGACCGTTAAAAAGCCGATCTCACGCTGGATGCTGTGGCCATAGAGGTTTGCCTGCTCAAACGCCTTTTCTACCGAGATCACAATATCCCCGATCATATAAATATCGTCTTTATGTTCCCCGTGAAATTCCTCCGCTTCAAACTGCGGAAAAGACAATACGTCTGTTTCACGGTCGATATTGCGGTATTTAGCGTTCAGCGCCCGGATCTCCTCATTGTTCACAAAGGTGACACTGACCTCCGCTTCCCGGTCGATCCCTTCTTCCAGCAGTGCGGCGTTACAGCAACGGCGGATCAATAATCTGATCCCAGTTGGAATTTTCACATCTTTTTGCTCGTTTTTAATCAGTACCTTTACCTTTCCCATCTCTTTTGCGTCTACCTTTCCTATCCATCAATTATCATTATTTATTATAATATTTTTCATAAGCCCGGATAATGTCCTGTACGATCTTGCTTCGGACAACATCCTTCTCATTAAACCGCAGGATCGCAATGTCATCGACATGCTTTAATATTTTCAGCACCTCGATCAGCCCCGAACGTTTATTTCCCGGTAAATCGATCTGCGTAATATCCCCTGTTATAACAGCTTTGGAATTAAACCCAAGACGAGTCAAAAACATTTTCATCTGTTCTACAGTGGTATTCTGCGCTTCATCCAGAATGATAAAGGAGTCGTTTAAGCTGCGTCCGCGCATATAAGCAAGCGGAGCCACCTCAATGGTCCCTTTTTCCAACTGCCGGTTAAAGCTTTCTTCCCCCAGCATTTCAAACAAGGCGTCATACAGTGGACGCAGATACGGGTCTACCTTCGTTTGAAGATCTCCCGGCAAAAAGCCAAGGCTTTCCCCTGCTTCTACCGCAGGACGGGTCAAAATGATCCGGTTTACCTCCTGTGCTTTAAACGCGCGTACTGCCATGGCTACGGCAAGATAAGTTTTCCCGGTACCGGCAGGGCCTACGCCAAAAACGACCGTATTATCCCGGATCGCTTCCACATACCTTTTTTGACCGACTGTTTTGGGCTTTACCGGCTTGCCGGAGGTGGTCAGGCAAATACAGTCGCTGGAAGTCAATGCCTGGATCGGCGCCAGCGAATGCTCCTCTTCCGCCACATTCATCACATACCGGATATTCTGCTCATTGATTGTTTCACCCTTTTCCAGCATCATCAGCAATCCATCGATCACAGTAGAAACTTTTTCCAGATCAGCCTCTTCCCCGCTTAATTTTAAATCACTTCCACGGTTGACGATATTTACATGATAATATTTCTGTAATGTTTTTAAATTCTCATCAAAGTCACCGAACAGGCTGTAAATGTGTTCTGTATTTTCAATGTGGATTACCTTCTCAGCCAAAAATAATTCGCTCCTTTTTTATCGTTTCTTTCCCCTGAAAAACATTCGGCAACGACCTGCAAATTACCGTTATTATTATAACATATTTTGTAACAGTATGGAATCACACATATTATACAAAAATATGTCAGTTTTTCGGCGTTTCGTTAATAGATAGTTGCATTTTTGCCGCAATATCTTCTTCACATAAGTATTCCCTGGTAATAGACAATTTTCCATCCTTTTCAGAAATTTTTTCCTCAAAAGAAAGAATGGCGATTTCTTTCATCTGTTCCTGCTCATAGACCTGAAATGCCTTTTGTATCAGCGCCTCTCCCTCCGCCTTTGTATATTCTATTTGTTTGGTTTGGTAAAACTGATGCTGTTCTTTCACCAGGCTGACCGGGTAGGTATTTCCCAAAACAGAAACCGGGGTCTCCTCTGTTTTTACCTGAGAAGGAAACGGAAGCGAGAAGTCAACATACAGCGGTATCGTAACGCCAAGAATCTCAATGGCATAACGGGTGTCCCCTTGATCGAGGAATATCTTTTCCTCCTGATGCAGATCAAATGTGATCGTATGCTTTCGGTGCGTCTGCGCCATGACTTTGGCATCCGCATGGATCTGCCGGACGATCCCAACGTCATTTTCTGTAATCCCGCTGACCAATAGATCCCCTTTGGAAACAGCTTCTTTTTCTTCCACCATCCCCTTGCCTCCGTAAACCTCTATATGGACCACCTGCCCGTCCCTTTTCGCTATGATGTTGCAGGGAGAAGATTCCTTGATCTCCGGCGGGATCACCTTTTCTGATACCTCTACCTCTAAAACAGTACCCTTGCGGTTTAGCGCCATCCACGAAATATCCTCTATTTCCATTAGGATCTGCTGCTGTAATAACCTGCAATCCAAACCCGGAAGATAAGCCCCAACATGGATACCGTAATCCTCCATGACCTCCGTCAGGAACGCCCGATCCTTTTCCCCATAATCATGGATCTCGATCGACCAGAGAAAATTTTGGGAAAGCAGCAGCAAAAAGCAGCACAGACCTGCTCCAACCAAAATCCCTTTCCGCCTTTTCAAGCGGACCCAATAAAAGGGTGCGCCATATTTTTTGACAACGCGTACCTTTGTTCCATTTTTTCTGGCGATTCCCGCAAAGCCGCGGTACTCCCCGGAGGAGATGCAGCCGCAGAATACATTCCCCTTTGGGATAAGCCGCCAAATTTTAAACCCCTGACTGACGGTTTGATTCAAAGTTTCTTCGATGCCTGTTCCCGACATCTGAAAATCCACAAAGCCTTTCAGGCGGCGAATCAATGAAAGATACAAATTTATCCCTCCTACCCGAAATATTCTATCTTGTCGATCGTACCGGCAATGATCATGCTTTTTGCCTGAAAAGATTGCAGCGATAGCCCGGACCCATAAAAGCAGATTTCCTGTTTCTTGGCCTGTAGGCGAATCATATTTTCATCATATATCAAAATTCTTTCACAACCCTCCACGATCGCCTGGCGGTTCCTTTGTAGAATGATCCGCGGTGTGTAGATCGCCAGATTATTTTCTCGGGGCAACTGGATCTTTGGCAGTTTTTCTTTCACATCCTCCAGCCTCCATTCAGGTATATAATTTTTTCCTAATCAGTGTATTTATATTATAAATCGAAAGCGCATATACATAACTTAAACTGATCTTCTGAAAGGGGCTTTATTATGAAGCGTATCCTGCCAAGCCTGTTATTTGGAGTTACCGCCTGTTGTTTGATCGCCTGTATCCTCCTTTCTGCCGATCTGACGCAGGGGATCTCTCAAGGGATTCACCTGTGTTTGAACTCCCTGATCCCCTCTCTTTACTTTTTTATGATATTGTCCAATCTGATCATGAACAGCCGCCTGTGCCAAGTGCTGGCAAGGCCTTTCCGCTTTTTGTCACGGAAGGTGCTCCATCTGGACGATTCCCTGTTTACCATTTTTCTACTCAGTATGCTGGGCGGGTATCCCATTGGCGCCAAGCTGGTCGCAGATCAAATAAAGCAAGGAAACATCACTCCTCAGACCGGTCGATATTTACTTAATTTCTGCGTCAACTGCAGCCCTGCTTTTTTAATGTCCTATCTTTCCGTGCGGCTTTGGGGAAACATTGGTCCCGGTTTTCTGATTTATCTGTCCCAGATATTGTCAGCGCTGCTGATCGCTGTATTTACCGGCCTGCGACACCCTTGCAAAATAGAAAAATCGGTATCTCTTTCCGCGCCGAAGCTTTCCTCCTCCGCGGTCTTTGTTTCTTCGGTGAATCAAGCGACCCATACCATGGGGATCATTTGCAGCTTCGTGGTGGTATTCTGTGCCGCGTTTCCAATATTAGACCGCCTGTTATCCAGCTATGGAACGCTTTCTATTTGGTTGAAGGGACTGTTGGAGGTCACTGCGGGTTGTCAAAACTTGAGTGAACTTTCCGCCTATTCCAGTATCCTTGCAGCTTCCCTTTTTACCTCTTTCGGCGGGGTATGCGTTTTTCTGCAAATCACAGCCCTGATTTCCGGCACTGGAATTTCTATCATTAAATGGCTGCTGTGGCGTATCCCATATACGTTCCTTAGCGTTGGGATTACCTATCTTGGAATACTTCTGTTTCCGCAGAGCCTTTCCTGCTTCGGAACTTCCCAGGGAGCGTTTGAAGCAAAATGGTTTACCGTATCCCCAGCCGCCTCCGTTTCAATGATCGTAACGGCTGGTGTTCTGCTTTTTCTATCGGTTCCCAAATCTGTCAAAAAACATGGCTTGTAATTTTTCTGTACTTTGATTATAATAAGAGAAATAAAAAAGAAGGATTTTGCACTATGAAATTGTTTGGAAATAAAATAGACCCTTGCTGCTGCTACTGCGAGTTCAGCGTCCCTTCCCATGATGACCAGATGGTATTCTGTCAAAAACGAGGGATCGTAGCGCCGTACTTCTCCTGCCGGCATTATCAGTATGCGCCGCTAAAGCGGGTCCCACGGCGAAACCAGGCGCTCCCCAATTATGATCCAGAGGATTTTTCCTTGTAGGAATAATCTGCCCTTCTGTTGAATAAGGATAGTTCTATAAACAGGAGGTTGATGAACATGATGAATCGAAAAAATGGTCCTATGCCGCGCCGCGCAGAACCGGAACGCCAAGTAATCGCAGTAACTGACCCCAGCCCCTACCCACCGGTAGAGGTCGACCAAAAAAACACGCATCTTTTGGTTCCGCTCTCCTTGGATCTTGCTTCCGCCAGCGGGGAACTAACTGCGATTTACCAATACATATATCAAAGCATCCTATTGCAGGAAAGCTATCCTGTCATCGCGGATACATTAAGGCGGATCGCCATTGTTGAGATGCATCACATGAATATCCTTGGACAGATCATGGTGAAGCTTGGCGGCTCCCCGCGGGCGATCTCCCAGTTCGGCGGCCGCGCTACTCCTTGGAATGGCACTATGCCTTCCTACACCAAAGAGATAAAGCAGATGCTTCAGGTCGATTTAAAATCAGAACAGGATACCTATCACCGGTATTTATTGCAGGCGCACCGTATTTCTGACCCTAATATTTCATCTATTTTGCGCAGGATTGCCTTGGATGAAGAGATCCACATTAAAATATTTGAACGCTTTTTAACTGAACTGTAGGAAAAAAGCAAGAGGTTCCCATCAATTTGGGTTCTTCTTGCTTTTTATTTTTTTTGAGGATATAATAAAAAGACAAGGAGGGATACAGATGACTTTTGAAACGATCTGGGACAAGTATGGCTCAACAGCCCTAGAGCTTTTGCTGGTTCTGGTCATTGGGTTGACTTTGATCAAGCTGGTGATGAACCTGCTGCGCAAAGGGCTGCAAAAAAGTAAGATCGATGTTACTGCCCATAAATTTATCCTAACGATCTGCAAATTTCTGCTGTTATTCTTATTGGCACTGGCCATATTGGAAACGCTGAATATCAAGGCCTCCAGCGTATTAGCTGCCTTCGGTGTGGTCGGTCTGGCAGTCAGCCTTGCAGTACAGGATACCTTATCAAACGTGGCAAGCGGTTTTTTACTGCTGATGACCCGGCCGTTTGAAGTTGGGGATTATGTGCAGGTCAACAATGTTGAGGGAACGGTCATTCATATCAGTATTGTCAACACCAAGCTGGATACGATCGACAACAAGGCTGTCTATATCCCCAACCGGCAGATCACAGACAGCGTTATCACAAACTTTACCCGCGAGGAACAGCGTCGTTTAGATTTAAAATTTTCTATTGCTTATCATAATGATTTTCGGAAAGCTAAAGAAATATTACTGGACATCGTGACCCATCATCCCATGGCCCTGCAGGAGCCGGAACCAGTGGTCCGCCTATGCGAGCACGGTGACAGCGCCTTAAAAATTTTAGTGCGTGTCTGGGTGAAAAGCGAGGATTACTGGGACTTAAATTTTGATCTGTTAGAGGAGGTAAAGCTCCGGTTTGATGAAGCGGGGATCGAAATCCCATACCAGCATATGGATGTGATCGTCCATCATACCAAAAAACCAGATGCTTAAAAGCATCTGGTTTTTTACTGCCGGAAAAGGACCCGGATCTTCTTATCTAAAAACTATTTGGAGGACAGCATATCCGCTACATACAGCCCGTTTGCCGCAGCCTGTGAAAGCGAGCGGGTAAAACCTGCGCCGTCTCCGATGGCATAAATCTTATCAAACTGCTTGAGTTGGAACTGGTCACATTCCGGGCGCGCCGAATAATATTTGCATTCGATCCCGTAAAGCAGGGTATCATAGTTAGCGGTACCCGGTGCGATCTTATCCAAAGCGTGCAGGGTTTCAATAATGTTGTCCAACTGGCGTTTCGGCAGGCACAGGCTCAAATCCCCGGCCACAGCGTTCAGGGTCGGCCGTGTGGTAGACTGCTTCATCCGTTTTTCATCGGTCCGTCGCCCTGCTTCTAAATCTCCCAGCCGCTGGACCAAAACACTTCCCCCGCTGATCAAATTAGCAAGGCTCGCGACATGACGCGCGTACTCGATCGGTTCTTTAAACGGTTCTGTGAAACGGATGGTAGACAACAGCGCAAAGTTGGAATTTTCCGTTTTGCGGGACTGGTCTCGGTAAGAATGGCCGTTGACTGTCAACACTCCATCTGTATTTTCAGTGACCACACTTCCCCGTTCGTTAAAACAGAACATCCGTGTCGTGTCGCCATATTGTTTGGACCGGTACCAGATCTTTGGCTCGTAGATCTTTTTGGAAAAGTCCTCCCAAATATAGGACGGAAGTTCCACACGTACACCGACGTCTACCTGATTGTTTTTTAATGGGATCTCATGGTCACGGCACCACTTGGAGAAAAACCTGCTCCCAGCCCTGCCTACTGCAAAAACGATCTGCTCCGCAGTAATCGTGTGTTCTTCCCCTTTTTTACGGATCAAAATTTCATGCTGGTACGGCTCCACATCAAGCACTTCGGTATCTGTCAAAATGTCGATCTGGTCTTCCATAGATTCGATCAGCTTTCTCATGGTATCAAAGTTCGCGTCGGTCCCAAGATGCTTTAACTGTGCCTGGCTCATGTGCAAGTCATTTTGAAGGCATAGCTTTTTCAGCTCATTGTTCGGCATAAAACGTTCTGTAGTCGCTCCAAAGGAAACCAGTATCTGATCCGCCTGTTCAATATAGTCGATCACAGTTTCCGGCGGTAAAAATTCTGTCAGCCAGCCGCCGTATTCCGTAGAGATCACATACTTTCCATCCGAAAAAGCCCCGGCTCCAGCCATCCCTTCCATGATGGCGCAGGAAGGACATTTAACACATTTTTCAGTCTTTTTTGTCACGATCGGGCAGATACGTTTTGTGATAGAATGTCCCTTTTCCAAAATACATATTTTTAAAGCGGGGGCCTTTTGGTGCAGGCGGTATGCGGTCATGATACCGCCGATCCCCCCGCCGATAACAGCAACATCCCAATGCTTATGGTTCACAAAAAACAACTCCTAACAATCAAATTGGAATAAATTTACGATATTTTTTAACACAAACGCTTATATTATAGCATCTTTTATTAATATGTCAAGTAGAATTTAAAAAATAAAAGACCCGCTCCCATTTGGGAGCGGGTCTTTTATTCTTCCTTATCCTGATCGCCATGATGAAATACATCGAGTTCAAACACAGAAAGCTTCCGCTTTTTTCCATGCCGCTTGGAATGATTTTCATTTTCCACCTCTAAATGATGGTACACGTCAAGCAGATAATGGGCAAGATTTTCCTGTCCGGATTTTTTCACAGATTCGATCACTGAATGGCGCAACGCCAGCTTTTGCTCATCAGAAAGAGACTTATATTTTAACATCTGCGAATACATTTCTTCTGCATCGTAAAAAATGTATCCATTTACCCCCATAACGATCTGGCCCTCATTGAGTTTATCAAAACGGTGCAATACCGGTAAACCGGTAGCCATTGCTTCCAGCATAGAAATAGAGTTGGTATCTGACAAAGAGGTGGTGACATAAAGATTACAGCATGCATAATAATTTACCAGCTCATCATGCATCACTTTTCCTGTAAAGGTCACTACATCGTCGATCTTTAGCTTCCTTGCCTGTTCCTCCAGCTCCGGCCGGCTGGGTCCTTCCCCAATAACCAGCAAACGGATTTTATCCGCGCGGTCTACTGTTTGGGCAAAATAATCCAGCAGAACATCCACACTTTTTTCCCGCCCTAAACGGCCGCAAAAACAGACGATCAGTTCATCATCCTGAATGTGATATTTTTCCTTGATTTGTTTTACTTTTTCCTGATCTACGCATTCTAACTGGAATTTATCCAATTCCACGGGGTTCGGCACCACATTGACTTTTTTGGCGACACCGCATTCGCTTAAAAACTCCTGCACTTTAGGAGAAGGGCCGGTAATTGCGGCAGCACGCTTGCCCAAAAAGCGGAAATACCGGTGAGAAAACCGGCGTACCACAGGGATCAGCGGCTTCGGAGCGATATAATAAAGATAATCATCATACATCGTATGCAGGGTATAAACCAGCGGTACTTTTAAAATTTTGGCGATCGCGATCCCAGAAAGCCCTACCCCAAATTCATTATGGATATGGATAATATCCGGCTTAAAGCGCTTGATCATCCGCAGTCGCTTCAAGCTGACCGGTGAAGCAAGTCCATAATCATAAAAACGTTTAAATTCTTTCGCCGGGCACCAAAGCACCCCATTCTCAATATAGTGACGGTGGGTATTGATATCCGCTGAAACAACCAGGACCTTATGCCCTGCCCGTTCTAAACCGTCTTTCAAAGATTTGACGTGTGTTACCACACCATTGATATATGGCAAATACGTTTCCGTAAACAATGCAATATTCATATAAAAACAGCCCTTTCTGGATTCTGTTATAGGTTTATGGTTATATTTTAACACAATTTTCAAAGTTTGAATATAGGATAACCCCTAATTTTTTCTTAAGATTCATTAAGATTACAAAATAAAAAGGAGAGTTGAACATCATGCTTTTTTCAGGTATAATAAATACAGTACCGATTCAAAATAGTAGAAAGGGGTATATTTTATGGGACAAACTTTTACCGTTCCGTTAAAACGGATCATAAAAGAATTTTCACTGGAGACCCTATATATGCCGGAATCAAAACAGGATACGCTGATCCAAAGCGCTGATATCAACCGCCCTGGTATCAACCTTTCAGGATTCTTTGAATACTTTGACAACAAACGGATCCAAATCATGGGGCTGGGTGAATACGCTTATCTTCGGGAATTGTCCGATGGGCAGCGCGAATCGCGGATCAACGCTCTGTTTGAAAAGGGGTTCCCCTGCATGGTATTTGCACGGGGACTGGAAATTTTTCCGGAAATTATGCAGGCGGCAGAAAAATATGAAATGATTATTTTACGCACTCCGGAAGCGACTTCCAGCTTTATGTCCGGGCTGATCTCCTACCTCAACGTAGAACTGGCTCCCCGAATCACCCGTCATGGGGTACTGATCGAAATTTACGGCGAAGGTGTACTTTTGATGGGTGACAGCGGCGTCGGAAAAAGTGAAACCGCCATCGAGCTGGTAAAGCGCGGGCACCGTCTTGTCGCGGATGACGCGGTGGAGATCAGACGGGTATCCAACCGCAGTCTGGTAGGCTCTTCTCCAGAAAATATCCGCCACTTTTTGGAACTGCGCGGGATCGGGATCATCAATGCCCGCCGCCTGTTTGGAATGGGGTCTGTCAAGGTAACAGAAAAGATCAACATGGTCGTCAAATTGGAAGCCTGGGATCCTGATAAGATCTACGACAGAATGGGAATGGAAGACGAATACACGACCATTTTAGGGATCCGTGTGCCTTCCCATACCATTCCGGTCAAGCCAGGCCGTAACCTTGCCATTATTTTAGAGGTAGCCGCTATGAATAACCGCCAGAAGAAAATGGGCTATAATGCGGCACAGGAATTGATGCAGAATTTGGGGATGACTATCGAACATCCGCAGGCGCACAAAAATTGGGATTTTTACTAAATTGGGGCGGCAGTGTATCGGCACTGCCGTTTCTTCTTGGAATTCGGAAAGAGAGGATCGCACATGTACCACTTTATTGCAGATACACATTGTCACACCATTGCTTCTACCCATGCTTACAGTACCCTGATAGAAAACGCCAGTTATGCCGCTGAAATCGGGATGAAGGCCCTTGCTGTCACCGACCATGGGCCCAAAAACCTAGATGCTCCGCATCTATGGTATTTCACAAATCTCCCTATAACAGTTCCCCGTTTCCTTCATGGGATCAATATCCTGCGGGGCGTAGAGGCAAATATTATGGACTACGAGGGCACGCTGGACCTTGGCGAGAACACCTTGAAAAAGCTTGACTGGGTCATCGCTTCTTATCACAGCTGTAATTGTGAGCCGGGTACGGTAAAACAGCATACCAATGCTTATTTACAAATCGCACAAAACCCTTATGTTGATGTGATCGGGCACAGCGGTTCCCCGAAATACCTCTATGACTACGAGCAGGGGATCAAGGCATTTAAAGAATATGGCAAGCTGGTGGAGATCAACCAGAATTCTTTCCGGGTCAGAAAACAGAATTTAAAAAACTGTGCCGAGATCGCTAAACTTTGTAAACGCTATGAGGTTCCCATTGTCGTGAATTCGGACGCGCATTTCTGTACCCAAATCGGTGTGTTTGACGATGCGGTGCAGATGCTTGAAGAAATTGATTTCCCAGAAAAATTGATTCTAAACGCTGATTTTGATCGTTTTCAGGATTACCTGTATCAAAAAAGAAGGATCACCTTAAAATAAAGAAAAACCGCTGTTTATAAAGACAGCGGTTTTTCTTTATTTTAATTTTGTAACGCTTTGATTCGCCTCTATGCTTAAACGGGTAATTTCGATCTCCACGTCCGTTTTAAAGGAAAGCTCGCTTAGATGATCGGAAAAGTCTTCTGAAATCTGTTTCCAGAGCTCGGGATTTTTCTTATGGATCATATCCCCGAGCGAGAACAGGTGGCTGCCGTCCGTTTTAACCGCTCGGTTGAAGGCCCCTGTACAGTCGGCTGCGATGCTTTGTTCTGCAGAATCAGCAAATTCCTCCAAATCCTCTGCCCCGGTCGTTTCCCCCCTGGGCAGCAGGACCTCATCAATGCTGGCCTTCGCCCGCACTTTTAATACAAAGGTGATCTGATCTCCGTCAAATTTCGGAGATAGTTTACTGTCGCACTCATAAATGTGAACAGACGCATAATGCCCCTCGGAGTCCTGTGCGACAAGAGTCGTATTTTTAATACTATCACTTAAAAAAGTAACTCCCCGGCTTTGCTCCTGATCTAAGGTATCAATCAACTTATAATCCTTGAAAACAGCAGTTTTTTCTACCTTTACTACGTCTACAGAGTCGATCGGGGTATCTGTGGCAGCATCTTCTTGTCTCCCGCTTTCTTCTCCATCTTTCCCCTGGGACTGCTCTCCCCCCTTTTGTTCTGGCTGGGACTGTTCCGGTTTCCCGATCTTTTCAATCACCGGAACTGCCGCACAGCCATAATAAAGAAACATATCCCTGCTGAACTGATAGTACGGAGCACGGGTGATATAGCCGTTTGTTTCACAGTTTTCCACCGTTTTTTCTAATGTTTCCGCTGCCAAAATACCTTGGTCAATATTCAGCGCAACGATATCCTTCGCCTTGCCTTTGGATACTAACACATCAATATTTTGTCTGGTCAGATGATTTCGGTCAAAGTAACTGAATACGTTTTCTACACCCTGTTTGGCAAATTCCTCGCCCAAAATCAAAAGCCGATTATGTCCGGCAAAGATATATTCCCCCTGCAAAGCGGTAGCATGGATCATTGCTTCTGAAATGGTCTTCCCTTTTGCAGAAACAATATTTGCATTGTTATTGCTGGTGTCGATCGCAGTGGTAGAGCCGCCCCCCTTTGGAGCATAGATCTGCATGGTGACTTCGTATTGACCGTTTTCTGCCAAATCAACAGCAATTGCCTGTACGATCGCCGTTTCATTTAACTGGTGGCTTTCAAAACAGGAGGTCAGGGAAAGCGACATAAACACAGCGGCAATGAAAATCGCAAATTTTTTCATTCCTGTAATCCCTCCTTTTGTTTTTGCGCTGTCTGCGGGGGAACTGTTTTCCGGTGGAACAGCAAAAGGATGATCGGCAGGATGATCGTCAGGACCACCAGTGGGATCCCTGTTTCAAAAAATTGATAGATCATATTGTTATATTGCAATTTACTGGACAAAAACAGGGAAAATCCTAAAATCAGGGCACCTACGGCCGACAGGCTCCATTTCGCCAACCGGTGCGGGAGGACCCTGTGCAACAGAGAATTAGCTGCTAGCATAAAAATAGAAGTCCTCAAAAAAGCGGTAAGCACCCAAATGGTCATATGGATCGCATCAAACCTGCGAATGATCTCAACATCAACAACAGAAGCGATCATATAAAACGGGAATATCTGCCGGAAGGTGAACTCTCCTAGTACAGTAGCCACCAAGAAAGAGATCAGGCACAGCATTGCAGAGGTCGCCAGAACATAAATGACTACAGAACGGGACATTTTTCCCTTCGCATTTGGGATCAAAAGCATAAATAAAAGCAGCTCCATGTTTTTAGAGGTGTCCTGCCACGCAACAGACAACACACTTTTGACCGGATCATACATCAGCGGCTTCAAATTTAGCAGATCGATCCGGTCATAAAGGGTAAAGCCAATAGTTACCAAAAATAATGCCAGAAGCAGACAAACGATAGCCCCGGTCCGGAAAAGTCCTTCCATCCCCATAAAAACGGCATAAAAAGCTGCTAAAAACATTGTTACTACAATGATCCATGCGTTTACGTTTGGAAATACGGCATTCACCATGAAAAACTGAAGGTGAACCAGTGTATTGATGCTGACGACCATAGTGCTCGCGAACAACAGCAAAAATACAGCTTTCCCAAACACAGGATGGATCCGATAGGACAAAGAAACGACATCCTCATTTGTTTTACGCATCAACAAGATGATCGGTACCGCCGCCGCCAGCAAAATAAAAGTGGAACATGCTCCTCCCAAAAACACGGCTGTGATCTCTGATTTGTCTGTATAAACAGGTGTATATGTGATCACCGTAAACACCTTACAGACAAGCAGCGTCATAATAATCTGCGCAGTGCTTACTTTTCCATACTCTACCATCTAGATCCCTCCTTATACGTTAATCTTGACGGCCAATATGAATTCCATTCAATTCGTCCACCTGATTATCTTTTTTCTGTAATGTTTTGATCCCCGAACGTACAAACGTATCTCTCATTGCATAAAGGCTAAACGGAGCGATCGGTGAAAGATACGGCACACCAAATGCCGTCAGCGCTGAAGCATTTACCAACACGACCGCTGCCCCTAAGGCGATCCCATACAGTCCCATTGTCCCACCGATAATGATAAATCCAAATTTTAAAACAGCGGCGGGCTCCTGCAAGGAAGGTACGACAAAGGAAGAGATCGCAGTCAGGGCTACAACCATAACCATCGGCGAACCGATCAATCCCGCAGTTACAGCCGCGTCCCCTATTACCAAAGAACCTACAATGCTGATCGCATGTCCTACCGGGCGCGGTAGCCTCAGGCCGGCCTCCCGCATCACTTCATAAATAAAATGGATCACCAGTGCCTCGATCACCATAGGAAACGGCGTTGTTTCCTGCGAAGATACGATATTAAACAGCAAAGCCGGCGGGAAGAGCTCCGGGTGAAAGGTCCCGATCGCCACATAAAGGCCCGGAAGAAGAATGGTGACTGCAAACGAGATATATTTCAAAAAACGGACGGCTGTAGCATAGTAGGGCTTATGGTTGTAGTCATCAATACTTTGAAAATTTTCGGAAAATAAATACGGGACGATCAGTGCAAACGGGGTCCCGTCTACTAAAACAGCGACCCTGCCTTCATAAATTTTAGCGCATACCGTATCGGGGCGTTCTGTATAACCAACATCTGAGAAAAAAGATCCCTGAACACTTTCCAAAAACGGCTGGATGTATCCTGAATTTAAGATCAAACTAAAATCTATTTTGGAGAGCTGATACTTGATATTCTTTAAAAGTTTTGGGGAAGCAACGTCATCCAGATATGCCAGACAGACATCAGTCTGCCCGGTGTTCCCAACTTTCAGCATTTCAAAGTGTAAAGCTTCTGACTTTACACGTCTTCTAATCATACTCATATTGATTTTTATTGGCTCTGTGAAGCCTTCCCGTGAACCGCGGATATTGATCTCCCCTGACGGCTCTGAGATCGAACGGAATTGAAACCCCTGTGCCCCCATAGAGATCGCATGGTCGACCCCATCAATCAAAACAATCAAAAACCCCGACATCATCATCTTAAACAGGTCTTCAAATGTATAAATATCTTTCATTTCAGCGGCAAACAGCATCTTTGTTTCAATGAACTGGTAAATCTCCTCCCCAGTCGCATCATCACGTTCTTTAAACGACTCTGTCAAGCGAATCAAGGAATCGTTGACAGTTTGAATATTAGTCATCCCTTCGTTAGTAAAGATATTTACCTTTACACCACCTATTTCTAATTCCCTGACATTAAAGTCACTGGTACCCTTTAAACGTTCCTGCATCAAGACCACATTTTTGGTCAAACTGGCAGAAATCTTGCTTTTTGGTTTTGCTTTAGGCGGTTGGATTTCATTCCCAACACCGCACAAAAAATTGAATAGTCCTTGTGATCGAATTTGGTAGAACCATTTTCTCATATTGATTACCGGCCCTCTCGTCATTTTAATTTCTCTTTTATCCTTTCCGGATCCTTTCCGGAAAATACATCTTTTGGAATATTTATCATCAAATTCCGCACAATAAATGATGTCATTACATCTTTCGGAGGGTTTTCTATGCTCATTGTTTTTATTCGCGCGCTATTATTATACTTATTAGTCATTTTTGCTCTGCGCCTTATGGGAAAACGGCAGCTAGGCGAACTTCAGCCAACCGAATTAGTGATCACGATCCTGATTTCCAACATTGCTTCTCTGCCGATCGAGGACACCTCCATCCCAATGGTGACCGGAGCGATCCCTATCCTAGTCTTGGTAGCCTTTGAACTTTATATTTCAAATATTTCTTTAAAAAGCCGGAAATTCCGAAAATTTATTTCCGGAAGTCCTGTCTTTGTAATAAAAAACGGGGTTATTGACCAAAAAGCGCTTCATTCTCTCCGTTTTTCGATCGACGATCTGATGGAAAGCCTGCGGGCACAAAATATTTTTGATATCCGGGATGTGGACTACGCTGTAGTGGAAACAACAGGAAGTGTCAGTATTTTACAAAAGTTTGATTCACAAACAGTCACCCCAAATATGCTGAAATTACCGGGGAAAAACCCTGCCCCTCCTGCTATCATCATCAGTGACGGGAAAATTGTGCGTGAAACAATGGACCACTACGACATTTCTGAAGAATGGCTAATGAAAATTTTACAAAAAGAAAAGCAGTCATTAAAAACCATCTTTTTAATGACTGCCAATAAGCAACTTCAATATTATATTGTACCAAAAAAATCAGAATAGGAGGACAATTAGTTTGAAACGTGTCTTAACGATTACAGGGATTTTATTGATTATTCTGATTTGTTCCGTATTAGGGATCCAGCATATTTCCAAAACGAATCTACAGATGAATCAATACCTTGAAAATACCATTTCTTATCTCTCATCTGAAAACTATACACAGGCCTTAGAAGAAATAGAGTCAGCAAAAAAATTATGGGAAAAATCAGGCAGTTTTATCAATACTTATGTCAACCATGAAACAGTTGATGTTATTGAAGAAAACCTAGTCCGTTTATCCGCCAATATTCACAACCGCCAGGCAACTCCTTCGCTAGTACTCATCGAGGCCATTCAGTTTGAGCTAAACCACATCTATGAGTGTGAGCTTCCTACCCTAAAAAATATTTTTTAATCCTGATTCTGCTGTTTATGTTCTACTAATTGCTGTAATTCGCTTAAAAATGTTTCAACATCTGAAAATTCACGATAGACAGAGGCGAATCTTACGTAAGCCACCTCGTCAATATCCTTGAGACGCTGTAATGCCATTTCTCCTAAATGTTGGGAGGAAATTTCCCTCGAAGAAGAAGATGCACAGGAAAATTCTATATCATCAACAGCCCTTTCTAAGGTTTCTACTGCAACCGGACGTTTTTCACAAGCCCTTAACAGGCCATTAAGCAATTTTTCCCGGTTAAAGAGCTGACGAGAATTATCTTTTTTCAATACAATTACGGGCGTAGTTTCAATTATTTCATAGGTAGTGAATCTTCCGCCGCATTTCATACATTCACGACGCCGACGAATTTTTAAATCGTCTTCTGTTGGTCTTGAATCTGTCACTTTACTTTCCGTATAAGAACAATAAGGGCATTTCATAATACCACCTCTTAAGCCTTTCTGTTATTTTTATCATAACATGGAAAAAGCACAAATTCAAGAAAAATATTCCATCTTTCCTTTTAAGGCAATCTAATAGATCGCATCTTCTACAATATTTTCTAAATGACATACCTCCACATTTTCTTCGTTCAGTGTTGCGGTAAGTCTTTCCACAAACTCACGTTCTGTACTGATGTCTTCTACCTTTTTGATCACTTCACCTCTTTCATTTTTATACAAGATCCCGAATTTTAAAATTTTTACCGAGTTAATAATTTCTTCGGTGCAAAAAATTTGGTACGGTTCTATGTATATTTCTTCTGTTGTCCCCATCAAATCCCACTTCCTTTCACTCGGTCTGTATGCCAATTATACTACAAATTCCTAGTATTTTCCATACAAAAAATTCGATGGGATTCAGTACTATTATTAAAATAATAATTCTAATTGACGGTATGCGAGGTATAACTGCTCTATTTGACCAAAATTACTGCGATATAATTCTATCACAGCGGCTCCTGAAAATGAATATTTTTGCATTTTTTTGAAATATTTTGCAAAATCAAAATCACCTTCCCCTATAGGAAGACAATCCTTTTCTTTTGTATGGTCGCTGATATGGGTATGCACAATATTCTCTCCCATAACCTCCATCATTTCAAACGGATCTTCCCCAGCACGAACTGCCTGTTTAATGTCCAGCACAAACTCTACTTCACCATGAAGATACGTTTTCATATCACGGATGAAAGAAACGGAATGACTTTTAAAAGGCGCCACATTTTCTTGCGCAAGAATGATCCCTTCGCGTTTGCAAAAATCACGCATTTTTGCAAATCTTTCATAATAACGATTTTTTTCCATCGAAATATGGTCAATACAACCATGTAAAACAAGTATTTTAGCCCCTATTTCATGCATAAAGTCAAAATATAGCTGCCTATAATGCTCCAACCCATCTTCAAACCGGCCAGGATATTCCGAAAAGAACAGCATCGATTCATACCCTGAAGTAAACGGATGAACAGAAATTGCTTTCATCTGATATTCGGTAAGATATCGTTTCATCTTTTTAGAAAAGTCAGGCTTTGTTTCCCGGTAAGTATTCAAAAAAAGTTCGATGGTTTTAATTCCATGCTCCGCTAAATTTAACACGGAGTTTTCCGTTAATTCAGGATAAAAACAGGAAGTAGAAATTCCGTACTCCAACTAAAACCCCCCTATACTTTGGAATGAAAAAATCCGTCCATTTGGACGGATTTTTTATAAATATACCTTTTATGCTTTTTCTCTTTTTTCCTTCCAAGTCACCCACAATTCACTTGCCAGGCAAACAGAGGAATAAGCCCCGCTGATCAATCCCATGATGATCGGGAATGCAAAGCTTAAAATTGAATTTACTCCAAAAATCAAAGCAACAATACATACAACAACCATGGAAAGAATCGTTGCTACAGAAGTATTGACCGAACGCGCCAAGGTTTGATTGACGCTAATATTGACAACTTCCCCTAAAGACTTTGTTGAACCATACAATCTTTTGTTTTCACGGATCCGGTCATAAATAACGATGGTACTGTTAATGGAGTACCCCAAAATCGTCAGGACAACTGCAATAAAACTGTCGTCTAACGGCATCCTGAACACCACAAACGTACCGAATACGACCATCACATCATGCAACAAAGCAACGACTGCCATAAATCCAGCCGATACCCCGCCGATTTTCCGGAAACGGATCCCGATATAAAGGATCATTAACAGACTTCCAAACAGAACCGCTACCATACATTTGATAAAAAATTCTTTCCCCATTGTCGGATTGACACTGGTAATAGAAAGCTGTTTGATGTCCTGATCAGCAAAGATTTCCTGTAATTTATCAGTCAGATCACCCTGCACTTCAGAAGATACTCCGTCATTATCGACTAAAGTGATCTCAAATCCGTTCTGGTTTGTGAGTTTATTAAACTTTTCTTCCACAGTCAGGTTGCTGCCCAATACATCAGAAGCAATTTCTGAAACCTGTTCCAGGTCAACAGCTCCCTGTTCCCCTGCATAGGAATAATCTACCATGGTACCGCCTTTAAAACGGATGTCCAAATCGACGCCAAACACAAAGGAACTAATGATAATCGCCAGCATCAAAACAGTAGAGAAAATAAAGAATTTCTTTCTGTTTTTAACAAACCCTATTTCCTTATGTTTCATTTTAAACATTTCGACTACCTCCATAAACCCAAGGATTTCGGAAGCACTTAAATCTGGAAACAGATTTCATCATGTACTTGGAAGCAAAAATACCAAATACAAAGTTAGCAACTACACCTACCAGCAAGGTATATCCGAAGGAATAGATGGCCCCTTCCGTAGAAGCCGGGAACAGGAATAATAACGGTTTGAGCAGTGTTGCAAATGCGCTGTCCGGCGGCCCAAAGGTCCCCATTAAGATGATCGCCACAATAACGTTGGTGATGTTTCCGTCAAAAATCGCACTGAAAGCACGCTGATAGCCAAGCTCCACAGCACCGTCAATAGACTTTCCTGACCTGATCTCCTCTTTAATGCGTTCCGCAGTGATGATGTTGGCATCTACCCCGATCCCGATACTCAATATAATACCGGCGATACCTGGAATCGTCAGGGTAAAGCTGTTCATGCCTGGGACAAACCCAGTCAAAGCAGCCAGCATACCTCCGACCTGTCCTGCCAAAGCCACACAAGCCACGATACCGGGCAGACGGTAAAGCACGATCATAAAAATACAAACCAGAATAAACGCGATAACTCCAGACAACACCATTGCATCACGAGCACCAGTTCCCAAAGTCGGGTCGATCGTACTGTAGTTTTCTGTTTCCAGCTTAAACGGCAATGCGCCACCGTTGATCTTATTTGCCAGAGATTCTGCGGATTCCTGTGTAAAGTTTCCGGAAATGATCGCCACGCCGTCTGTGATCGCACTGTTGACATTCGGGTTGCTGATCATCGTGTCATCCATCCAGATAGAAATGCAGTCTTTCCCAGCCAGCCGGGTCGTCGCGTCTGCAAATGCAGTTTTCCCGCTGTCAGCTAATTTTAACTGCACATACCATTCGGCCTTGCCGGTATTGTCTATCGCGCCATAGTTTGCCTCTGCACGCTGTACATCGGCTCCTTGCAGGATCACAGTTTCCTTGGTGACACCCGAAGGCTTCCCATCTACATCCCGTTCATCACTTTCCCGAAAAGTTAGCATTGCCGTATCGCCCAATTCTGCGATTGCACTTTCCGCGTCAAAATCCGTTTCTCCCTCTTTCCATGGGAAACGGACAATGATCCGGTTGGAAGCATCGTCTGTATAAACTTCATAGTCTGTGATATTTAAGGTAACCAAACGCTGCCGCATAACTTCAGCCGCGGCGTCAAGCTCGTCCGCAGTCGCATCCTTTCCGGACTCTGGCGTAAAGGTCACGTCTACGCCGCCTCGAATATCGATCCCCCAGCGGATCTGGTCCACGCCCTTGATGATGACGTTTTTGACATCACCGTACTGGGTGGTTATCCCGGTAATGGAAAGCGTGGTAAACAGCAAGGTAATGACCACAACGATCCAAAAAACGGGTTTTCCAACTCGCTTCATGTGTTTTTCCTCCATTGCAGCAGGACACAGCCCCGCCCTGATTTTCAGAGCCGTAAAAAACCGCCCCGTTTTAGGCCAAACGGCTTTGAAAAAAGCGCACAATTCAGCCACAATACAGAAATCAGTTTACACGCTTTCCAAAAGAAAGTCAATATAAATCCCCCTGATTTCACAAAAATACCTTAAACGGAAAGCTCCGCTTTTTCATTTAAAATATCGCTGTTTGCTTCCCGCAGCGGGGTGATGTATTCGGCAATAAATTCATCGACCTGCTCCACACTTCTGCCTACGAAGTTGATCGGCTTCAGCACCGCCGTAATTTCCTCTTTGGTCAGATTAAAGGACTTATCTGCGCAGACACGGTCGATCAGATCGTTGTCTCCGCCTTCTTCCTTAACCACCTTAGCAGCCGCGATCGAATGCTGGCGAAGTTTTTCATGCAGTTCCTGACGGTCGCCACCTTTCTTCACAGCAGTCATCATAATATTTTCTGTCGCCATGAAAGGCAGTTCCCTTAAAACGCGCTGTTCGATCACTTTCGGGTAAACGACCAGCCCGTCACAAACATTGAGCATGATATTCAAAATAGAGTCAATCGCAAGGAATGCCTCCGCTACAGCGATCCGCTTGTTGGCGCTGTCGTCCAGAGTACGTTCAAACCACTGGGTCGCAGCGGTGTACATCGGGTTTAAAGTGTCCGCCATAACATAGCGCGCCAAAGCCGTGATCCGTTCGCTCCGCATCGGGTTACGCTTGTAAGGCATCGCCGAGGACCCGATCTGATTTTTCTCGAACGGTTCTTCCATTTCCTTGAAATTTTGCAGGATTCTCATGTCGTTGGAGAATTTACTAGCACTCTGTGCAATGCCGCTCAATGTGCAGACGACCTGCGAGTCGATCTTCCGGGAATAGGTCTGCCCCGAAACCGGGACAACGCCGTCAAAGCCCATTTCTTCGCAGATCAAACGGTCTACCTCCTTGATTTTGGCAGTATCCCCTTCAAACAATTCCATAAAGCTGGCCTGCGTACCAGTAGTGCCTTTAGAGCCAAGCAGCTTTAAGCCGGCGATCCGGTACTCCACCTCTTCCAAATCCATCAAAAGTTCGTTTGCCCACAAGGTGGCACGTTTCCCGACTGTGGTGAGCTGCGCCGGCTGTAAATGGGTATAAGCCAACGCCGGCTGCGCTTTGTGCTCCTGCGCAAATTTGCCTAGCAGGTCAATAACATTGATCAGCTTTCTGCGCACCAGCTTCAATGCGTCACGCATGATGATAATATCCGTATTATCCCCAACATAGCAGGAAGTAGCCCCAAGATGGATGATTCCCTTCGCGTGCGGGCACTGCTGGCCATAAGCATAAACATGGGACATCACGTCGTGACGGACTAGCTTTTCGCGTTCTTCCGCCACCTCATAGTTAACGTCATAAATATGCGCTTCCAGCTCATCTACCTGTTCCTGTGTAATGGGCAGGCCCATTTTCATCTCTGCGCGTGCCAAAGCGACCCACAGCTTTCTCCATGTTGTAAACTTTTTTTCCGCAGAAAAAAGCTGCTGCATTTCATCGCTTGCGTATCTTGTACTAAAAGGGCTGACATACTTATCGTACATTCCTGTAACCTCCAATATGTTGATATTCCTAGCTTTTCGTCAAATAACTTAAATATTATATCACAAAACCCGCTCCTATTCAAGGAAAACCGCCTTTTCTTTTCCTATAACAGACAAACAAAAACCGGCTCCGTTCGGAACCGGTTTCCTTTTTAGTCCTCTACTGGGATCTCAGATTCAATATAGCGGACTGCGTAGGTTTCATAAAAATAATCAATCAGCATCAAAATCCCTTTGAGTACAACTGCCACAGCCAACAGTGAACCCATAACTTTTAAAAATGTTTTCATAAAAAAACCTCCCAAACCACAATCCTTATTTTATCATTATTGTACCAAATCCTTTCATAAAAAACAAGCGATAACCATGAATATTTTGAAAAGAAAAACGGGTTTTCGTACCAAAACCCGTTTTTTGCAACCTATTCATCTTATCTGCGACAAAATTAAAATATTTTCTTGTAAAAATCATTTTTTTGTAAAACGACCATTAAAAGGATTCCCAAGGTATAGCATATTACCGCCTCCCCGATTCCTACAGAAAGCGCGTTTAAAGGATAAGCCTTTCCAAAGTCTGCACCTTCGTTTAACACAACGGTCAGCTCCGCGCCAACGATTACCGCATTAGCGACGACCGGCGGCAGCGGCACCAACAAATAACGCACCGTTCTACTTTTGCAGCGTCCTATCTTCCAGCTGATCACAGCAGCCAATAAAGTGGCTAATGTCCCAAATACCGCGTCGACGAGTCCCAGGGGGTTGCCCAAAAACAAGCCGATCAGATTTGCCAGACAGCAGCCTAGTGACAAGCCCGGAATTGCCATTGTGGTAAACGCCGGCAGTACGGTCATTGCCTCACTTACCCGAAACTGTACCGGCCCGTAAGCGAACGGCGCTACAGCAAGTGTCAACGCGACATAAATCGCCGCGATCATAGAAACTTTTACAAGCTTCATGACCCTTTTTTCTGTGTGTTCCATTTTCAAGTTTCCTTCTTTCGTAGTTTTCTTTAAAGTCAGGAGGTTGCGACTGACTGCGCCATTTTTAGGCACGTTCCCGATTATAGCAAAAACGGTAGGAAAACACAACCAAACCTTACAAAAATCGGCAAAATCAGTAAAGATCTCCCTTGGTTACACAATTCTCTTGGGAGTTACCGCCAGAAAAAAGGTAAATTTCCCTTGATTTTATTTTCTAATTTAGCTAAAATAGAAAATAAAGGAGATGGAGCAAATGAATGATGAATTTTTCCAAGCGCTTGCAAGCCCTTACCGCCGGGAGATCATCCGGCTTCTCAAACAGAAAAGCCTCAACGCCGGAGAGATCGCTTCCCACTTTACCATATCCAAGCCCTCTGTTTCCCGCCATTTGGAGGTACTTCGCCAAGCGGAGCTGGTAACTGTGGAACGGCGGGGCACCCAGCTTATCTATTCGGTTAACCTGACTGTACTCCAAGAAATGGGGATGGAGCTCATTGAGCTTGTCAGTACAAAGGAGCGTGTTTCCAATGAGCCTTAACCAAAGCCGCTTTTTATTGTTCCTGCTTTCGGCCGGTGCGCTGGCAACAGCTATTTTCCTGCGTGATCCCGCAGTCAGTCTTCTTCTCATCGGAACTATGCTGATCGTTTCCCTGGTCGTGCTGTACCGCAAAATGGACCAATTGGCAGGCCTTTCCCCTGCCAACCCAAAAACGAAAACCTTAAAAGGGCTGACACTGTTTTCCCTTTTTATCCTGCTGATCGCAGGAGGGGCAGCCTATCTTGTAGCAAACGGACAGGTTTCGGAAAATACGGAAAAGGCCTTTGCGGCGGGGATCATTTTATTGCTCATGGTGGTGTTGGGCAATCTATCCACCAAGATCCCCTTTAACCGTTACACTGGGCTTCGCCTGCCTTGGACGGTACGGGACGAAGAAACATGGCTGCTGGCCCACCGAGTGCTGGGATACCTTTCCCTGCCGCTTTCCGTCATCTATCTGGTGTTGATCCTTACGCTGCCTTATTTTGAAGCGGTCACTGCCATTGTGTTCTTGCTGTGGATCGGAATCCCCAGCATCATCTCTCTCCGCTTTTTTATGAAAAAACTACATGGCGCAAAATAAAAAGCAGGGCAATTTTGCCCTGCTTTTTTCACGTTAATAAATCCCCAGTACCTTTACCGGAAATTGTTTTTTTAAGGAGTCAAGCGCCTCAAAAACATCTGCTTTTTGTTCTTTTATCCCGTTAAGCTCTAAATAAAAATTATAGGTCCCCATATTCCTTTTGGTGGGGCGGGACATGATAGAAACCAGGTTGACCTGATGGTCATTGAAAATTTTCAGGATCCGAAACAGCACCCCCGGTTCGTCGATCTGCGGCATGACATATAAAGACACCTTGATTTCATTGAACCCGCTTTGCTCTAATACCCCGCCCGGCTGGATCACCAGAAAACGGGTAACATTGTTGCTGGAATCAGTCACGTTCTCAATTTGAAATTTAGCATTGGACTGCGAAAGCATATGCTGTGGGATGATCGCGGCTTCCCCAGGTTTTCCCTGCTGTACCAGATAAAAGGATTCCATGTTGCTTTCGGTAATCACCAGTTTTACACCGGAAAGGCTGTCGATCTGCCTGCGGCACTGCCCGCTGGATTTAAACTGTACATACAGGGTTTTGATCTCGTCCACGTTTTCCGTGTTGGCGACTAAAGAAAACTGTACCGGGACGGAAATTTCCCGTATAATCTTTAAATCCATTTCTAACAATAGATCCAGACTGCGCTGGACATATCCATCCAGCGTGTTTTCCACCGGAACGATCCCTAACACGCACTCTTTTCCCACCGCGTGGAAGGTTTCATCGATCGTGGGATAATAGACCGGCTGCAGCGGACGGGTGCACAGCTGCTGATATTTTTGGCAGGCGCTGTCGCTGAACGTCCCGGCCGGTCCCAGCACCGCAATATTTTGTTCCATACTCTTCCCCTCGCAACTTTTGCTTCACTGCATATCATTATAACACGGTTTTTGGGGAATGACAACGAAGAACCACCTCAAAAATTAAACAGAGTGTAAATATCCTTCATAAATGGGGCAAAAAGGCTTGCAACAAAATTCAATCCGTTATATACTATATTAGTTAACAGATTTATGCAGCAAAATAACAGGTTGGAGAGATACTATGGGTTTATATGAAAAAATATTTGGCACCTACTCTTCCCGTGAATTAAAACGGATCAACCCGATCGTTGATCAGGTTTTGGCACTAGAAGATAAATACAGCAAGATGAGCGACCATCAGCTTCAGGAACAGACTCCAGTATTGAAAGCGCGGTTGCAGAATGCGGAAACGTTAGATGACATTTTGCCGGATGCATTTGCTGTCTGCCGGGAAGCGGCATGGCGCGTGCTGGGTATGAAGCACTTTCCGGTACAGATCATCGGCGGGATCGTGCTCCATCAGGGACGGATCGCTGAAATGCGTACCGGTGAGGGGAAAACATTAGTCGCTACCCTGCCGGCTTATCTAAACGGTTTGTCCGGAAAAGGCGTGCACATTGTTACTGTCAACGATTATCTGGCAAAGCGTGACTCCGAATGGATGGGGAAGCTTTATAAATTTTTGGGACTGACCGTCGGCCTTGTGATCCACGGTGTAGAGGGCGATGAAAAACGCGCCGCCTACAACGCGGACATCACCTATGGTACCAACAACGAATTTGGATTTGATTACCTGCGTGACAACATGGTCATTTATAAAGCGCAGAAAGTTCAGCGCCCGTTCAACTTTGCCATCGTCGACGAGGTCGACTCCATTTTGATCGACGAAGCGCGTACCCCGCTGATCATTTCCGGCCCTGGGGACAAGTCTACCGATCTTTATACCATTGCGGATGCGTTTGCAAAAACATTAAAACCGTACCGTGTGGTTGAAGTAGATCAAAAAGAAGAACAGGATGATATTGACGGAGATTATATCATCGATGAAAAGGCCAAGACCGCTACCCTTACCCCGAAAGGCGTGAAAAAGGCAGAAGCTTATTTCCACTTGGAAAACCTGATGGACGCGGACAACCTGACCTTACAGCACCACATCAATCAGGCGATCAAGGCATATGGTATCATGCACCGCGATGTGGACTACGTTGTGAAAGACGGCGAAGTCATTATTGTCGATGAATTTACCGGGCGTTTGATGATCGGGCGCCGTTACAACGAAGGCTTGCATCAAGCGATTGAAGCTAAAGAACACGTTACCGTTGCAAGAGAATCCAAAACCCTTGCGACAATCACTTTCCAAAACTATTTCCGCCTATACGGGAAATTGTCCGGGATGACCGGTACTGCCTTAACTGAGGAAAGTGAGTTCCGGGAAATTTACAAGCTGGACGTCATTGAGATCCCGACCAACCGTCCGGTTCAAAGGAACGATTACAACGACGTTGTTTATAAAACTGAAAAAGCAAAATTCAATGCGGTCATTGACCAAATCGCAGAATGCCACAAAAAAGGCCAGCCGGTTCTGGTGGGTACGGTTACGATCGACAAATCCGAACTGCTCAGCAGCATGCTTCGCCGCCGCGGCATCAAGCATGAGGTTTTAAACGCGAAGTATCACGAAAAAGAAGCAGAGATCGTTGCACAGGCTGGTAAATTCGGCGCTGTTACCATTGCAACGAACATGGCTGGACGTGGTACTGACATCATGCTCGGCGGTAACGCGGAATATCTGGCCAAGGCAGACCTGCGCAAAAAAGGTTACAGTGAAGAGTTGATCGTAGAAGCAAACGGCTTCAGCGAAACAGAAGACGAAGAAATTTTAAATGCCCGCAAGGAATTTAAAGAGGCCCTCGCAAAACACAAAGCAGAAATCAAGGGCGAAGCGGAAAAAGTTCGTGAAGCCGGCGGACTTTATATCATCGGGACAGAACGCCATGAATCCCGTCGTATCGACAACCAGCTGCGCGGACGTTCCGGGCGTCAGGGCGACCCGGGCTGCAGCCGTTTCTTCCTCTCTTTGGAAGACGATCTGATGCGTTTGTTCGGCGGGGAGCGTATCCAGCACTTGATGGACCGCTTCAATGTAGAAGAAGACCAGCCAATCGAATACAAAATGCTCACTAATTCCATTGAAAGCGCACAGGCCAAGGTGGAAGCAAGAAACTTCAATATCCGTAAGTCTGTATTGCAGTATGATGACGTCATGAACAAACAGCGCGAGATTATTTACAGCCAGCGCGACATGGTATTAAACGGTGAAGACGTACATGAATCCATCTTGAATATGCTCAAGGAATGGATTACCGAAACCGTTTCCCGCTACCTACCGGAAGCTGCGATCCATGACGATTGGAATATTGACGGCCTGCGCAATTACTTCCTCGGATTTTTGACCCGGGAAGAGGATTTCCACTATACTGTCGACCAGCTCGCCGATATGACCCACGAAAATTTTTCCGATATTCTTTACAAGCGTGCAAAACTGCTGTATGATGTCCGGGAAAAGATGATCGGCTCTGAACGGATGCGTGAATTAGAACGCGTCATCCTGCTGAAAGTAGTTGACCGGTACTGGATGGACCATATCGATAATATGGCAGAGCTCAAACAAGGGATCCACCTGCGTTCTTTTGCGCAGAGAAACCCCGTTGATGAATATACCCGTGAAGGCTTTGACATGTTCGACGAGATGATCGCCGCTATCCGGGAAGACACCGTAAAACTGATCCTGACCTTAAAAATCCAGATCAATCAGGACATCAAGCGTGAACAGGTCGCGAAACCTACTGCCGCTGTACACGGTGAAAATACCGGGGAGAAAATCGTCCGCAAACAGCCGGTACGCAGTCAAAAAGTAGGACGCAACGATCCTTGTCCCTGCGGAAGCGGAAAAAAATACAAAAAGTGTTGTGGCGCGAATCAAGAAGTAACTAATCCACAGCAGGATAAATAAAAATTTTGAAAAGACAATAGTATTCTATGGGTGCTATTGTCTTTCTCTATCCCAAGAAAAATGGAGGAACCCCCTATGTTAGATTTAACCTATCATATGCCTACAAATATCATCTATGGTACAGGCTGTATTCAAAAAAATGCGTCCCTGTTCCCTGCTTTCGGAAAGAAATGCCTGATTGTTACTGGGAAAAACAGCGCAAAAGCTTCCGGGGCCTTAGACGATGTTTTGCAGGCGTTGGCCTTAGGCCAAATTGAATCTATCATTTTTGATGAAGTGGAGCAAAATCCGCTTTTGTCTACCTGCAAGCGCGCAGGTGACCTTGCCCGGGAAAACAAAGTGGATTTCATCATTGGAATCGGCGGAGGTTCCCCGCTGGATGCGACCAAGGCGATCAGTATCTTTGCAAAATATGACCTCCGTGCAGAAGAAGCATACAATCAGGACTACAGCAAAGACCATGTCCCTTTCTTTTTGGTGGGAACCACTGCCGGTACGGGCAGCGAGGTAACTCCGTACGCCGTTATTACCGTAGACAGGGATGGGCGAAAACGCTCCTTAAAAGGGCTGTTTGCCGAGGCTTGCTTCTGTGATTACCGGTATACCCTCTCCTTAAACTATGCCTTTTCTGTTTCTACTGCGCTGGATGCGCTGTCCCACTGTATTGAAGGATATTTTTGCAACCGGGCGGACACCATGTCTGATTTGTTTGCAGTCCAGGGAATCCAACTTATTTTAGATGTTTTCACAAACCTTTCCCCCGACCAGACCTTTACAGAAAAACAGCGGCAAAAATTATATGCTGCTTCTATTTACGGAGGCTTAGTTATTACCAAAACCGGTACGTCGTTCTGCCATTCCATGGGATACTTCTTGACAGAGGATCATCATGTGCCTCACGGGATCGCTTGTGCAGTATACCTGCCGGACTACCTGCGCCGTGGATTTGATTTTGAAACGAAAAAGGCAGACTTGTTGACCTATGAAATAGATTATACATTAAGCGAAATCTGCAATATCATTGAAAATATGACCGATTATACGCCGGTCGCCCTTTCCGAAGCAGAACGCGAAGAACTGTGCGAGCGCTGGACGGCAGACAATAAATTTGGTTCCGCCCCCGGAGATTTTACCCCAGCGGACGCTATGGAATTGGTAGACCGAATTTTCCCAAAAGCATGATCAAAAGATAACAAAACCCCGTGCTGAGTAATGTTCAGCACGGGGTTTTGTGTAAAGCCAATTCCCTTGTCGGCTATTTTTTCAAGATTTTCGGTGGTTTCTTCACCTGATCCACCTTTTTTTTCTCGGTAACCTTTTCTTCGATCACCGGTACGTCATTTGCCAATATTTCTGATTTGGAGGCCTGCACGATCTCCGCATAGCTGATATCCTTTTTTTCCAACCGTTTCGCGGTCACTGTTTTTAAGAGCGCATAAAGGACAGAAAAGGTAGGAACTCCCAGCAGTACGCCAATCAGCCCAAACAGATCGCCGCATACAAAGATAGCCAGCATCACCCACAGCCCCGGCAACCCAATGGAGCCGCCGACCACACGCGGATAGATGACATTCCCCTCGAAATTTTGCAGCAAGACCAGAAAAATAATAAACCACAAACAGGACAGCGGATCTACAAACAGAATGACAAATCCGCCCAGCACTGCTCCAATATAAGCCCCGAAAATCGGGATCAGGCTGGTTACCGAAATAATAACGCTGACAAGCAGCGCATACGGGATATGCAAAATGCTCATGCCAAGATAGCACAAGGTTCCCAATATCAGCGCTTCTGTGAACTGCCCGGAAACAAACCCGCTGAAGATCTGATTTGCCAAAGACCCGACAGATACCACTGTCTTCGCCTTTTCTTTTGGCAGGAAAGCAAAGAGCACCCGTTTTACATTGCGGATCAATTTTTCCTTGCTTGCCAGCATATAGATCGCGAACACCAGCCCGGTGATCAGGTTGATCACGCCTGTGGTGACCCCCATAGTCCAGGACATGACCGCCTTTCCCCCATCCGACACAAACGCAGTCAAACGTTCAATCAGGGAGCCCCAGTCCAATTTCAGGGTAGAAAGGTATTCCTGTGTAATGTTATACTGTGCCAGCAGATCATTGACCCATTTGCTGAACTCCGCAGCATAATAAGGGATGTTATCTGTCAATACTTTGATGGAATTCAAAAGCTCCGGTATGATCAAAAAGCAGATCAAACCAACGATGCCAAACAGCAGGATAAAGGCGATCAAAATACACACGCCCCGCCGACAGCGGACCCAAATTTTATGGTTGCGTTCATTCAGCCTTCGGAAAATACGTTCCTCAAACAGCTTTACAACCAGATTTAGAATAAACGCAAAAACGATCCCCATAAAAAACGGGGTGAAAATTTGTATGACGCGGTTGGCGATCGAAAGGAGCTGATTTAAATTAAACACCGCAAAAATCAGTACAATCGCAAACGTGATGATAAGTAGCACCCGCTTCAAAAGCTTATGAGACAACAATATCTCTTCAAGTTGTTTATTCATTCAGGCAAAAGTTCCCCCTTGGCAATCATTTCTATTTACTATCATAGCATAGTTTTTAGGAAAAACAATCAATAAATTGTAAAAAAGCCCAAAAGCACCCAAAAATAGTTTTCAAAGAATCCTGTTTATGATATAATACAACATGGAAATTTTGAATTGGAGGATGTTATCCATGAAACCTGACCCTTGCATACGGACCCGAATGATCGTTCAAGGTATCTGATAACACAAGCGCGAAGATACCTTGACAACTAATGCGCTGGAGGTATTTTCGATGATTCAATTCTACTTGACCGAACATAACCGGATGGTAAAAATCCCAAGCTTTACAGAGGGCTGCTGGATCAATGTGATCAGCCCAACGGTAGACGAGATCTCTTATTTGGTGGACCAGCTTCAGCTGGACCGCGATTTTGTGCGCGCAGCACTGGACGAAGAGGAATCTTCCCGTATTGAAAATGAGGACGATCAAACTTTAGTATTGGTCGATATTCCCTTTTTAACCAGCGAGGATAATGATACTGTCCTTTATACTACCCGTCCGCTAGGGATTATTATGACCGAAACAAATATCGTTACCATTTCCCTGCAAAACAATACGGTCATCAGCGACTTTGCAAACGGCATGATCCGTAATGTGCAGACCCAGTTAAAGACCCGCTTTTTGCTGCGTATCCTGCTTCGTGGGGCAACGCAATATCTGACCTACCTAAAACAAATCGACAAGATCACCTCTAGCTTAGAAAGTAAATTGGATAAATCTATGAAAAACCGGCTTTTGATGCAGCTGTTAGGTTTGGAAAAATCTTTGGTATACTTTTCAACCTCTTTAAAAGCGGACGAAATCACCTTAGAAAAGATCCTGCGCGGGCGTATCATCAAAATGTACGAGGAAGATCAGGACCTGCTCGAAGATGTATTGATCGAGGTCAAGCAGGCTATCGAAATGGCCAGCATCTATTCCCGCACTTTATCCAGTACCATGGACGCTTTTTCTTCGGTAATCAACAACAATCTGAATATCGTGATGAAAATTTTGACGGCAGTGACCGTATTGTTAGAGATCCCCAACATGGTATTCAGCTTTTACGGCATGAACATTGATGGTGGCTTATGGATGGACCGTTTTCAATGGGCGCCCCTTGGAATCGCGATTTTGCTGACGCTGATCGCGGCGATCATCTTATTTAAAGCAAAAATGTTCAAATAAAATTTAGATAAAGGGATGTTCTTTATAAAAAGGACTTCCCTTTTCTCATTTTTCTGTTGTAGTACAATAGGAGGAAAAGTTTATGATAAGATTGGCGGCAAAGGAAGATGCCGAACAGTTGTTTTTGTTAAATAAAGCGTTTAACGGCCCTCAAGAAACCAGTCTTGAGGAGGTAAAAAAATCGCTTACAGGCAACCAGCAGGAAATTGTGGTAGTCGCCGAGGCGGACGGCCGCATTGTGGGCTTTATTTGTGTCCAAATCAAACAATCATTCTGTTACTCTGATCCGTCTGCCGAAATCACAGAGGTTTTTGTACTGAAGAAACATCGAAGAAAGAAGCTGGCAAGTCAAATGATTTCATTTGCAGAAGCATATTGTGCGCAGTATGTTTCGATTCATAGCATCACACTTTTAACAGGAAAAGAAAATTTCCAGGCGCAGGCTCTTTATCATTCCCTGGGATACCGGAAAGAAGAAGAGCAACTTCTGTCTAAATATCTGTAAAGAAACCCCCTCAGAGCTTCCAGAAGCTCTGAGGGGGCAATATTTTTTCCCATGTTATTTATGTCTGTGCAGGAACCAAGGAAGGTTCCCCTCTGTCAGTCCGTTCAAACTGGGAATTATAAAGCGACTCATAAAAGCCCTTTTGTGCGATCAATTCATCATGTGTCCCCTGCTCCACAATGTCCCCGTCACGCATCACTAAAATAAGATCCGCGTCGCGTATCGTAGAGAGCCGGTGCGCAATCACAAAGCTTGTGCGCCCTTTCATCAGGTTATCCATTGCTTTTTGGATCCGTGTTTCGGTACGGGTGTCTACCGAACTGGTCGCTTCATCCAAAATCAGGATCTTCGGATCTGCCAAGATCGCGCGCGCAATGGTCAAAAGCTGTTTTTGCCCCTGCGATACATTGCTCGCCTCTTCATTGAGTACCATCTGGTATCCGTCCGGAAGCGTCTTGATAAAATGGTCAGCATGGGCCGCCTTTGCCGCCGCATATACCTCTTCATCGGTCGCCCCCAAACGCCCATAACGGATATTTTCCATAATGGTGCCATGGAACAGCCAGGTATCCTGCAGTACCATGCCGAATAAGCTTCGCAAATCATCCCGGTTAAAGTCCCGGATATCGTGCCCGTCTACTAAGATTGCACCGCTGTTGACATCATAAAAGCGCATCAGCAATTTGATCATGGTAGTTTTTCCGGCGCCGGTAGGACCAACGATCGCAATTTTCTGCCCCGGCTTCACCTGGGCGCTGAAATCATTGATGATAATTTTATCCGGGTTATAGCCAAAATGAACATGCTCAAAAGCAACACTGCCGTCAAACTGTTTCATCTGAACAGGGGTTTCTGCTGTTTGATCCTCTTCTCCCTCTTCCAAAAATTCAAAAATCCGTTCCGCTGCGGCAGCCGTAGACTGGAGCATATTGGACACCTGCGCCAGTTGGGTGATCGGCTGGGTAAAATTTCGGGTATATTGAATAAAGGATTGGATATTCCCAACAGTGATCTGTCCGGAGATGGCAAAATAACCGCCGATGATTGCGACCGCCACATAACCAATATTTCCAATAAAGGCCATGACCGGCATCATCAATCCAGACAGGAACTGGGACCGCCATGCAGACTGATAAAGGGTGTTGTTGTCCTTTTCAAACTGTTCGGTCACCTGCTTCTCTGCATTAAACGCACGCACCACCGAATGCCCGCCAAATACTTCTTCTACCTGGCCGTTGACATGCCCCAAATATTCCTGCTGTCCTTTAAAGTATTTCTGGGAGCGCTTCACGATCTGTGATACAAGAATAGCGGACACAGGCAGAATAACCAGTGCGATCAAGGTCATGACCCAGTTGATCGACAGCATCATGACCAAAACCCCGATCACCGTGACGATCGAAGTGATCAGTTGCGTTGCGCTTTGGTTCAAGCTCATGGACAAGGTATCCACGTCGTTGGTGACGATAGAAAGGATCTCCCCGTGATTTTTTGTTTCAAAAAAGCTCATTGGCATCCTGCCGACTTTTTCCGAAATCTGTTTTCTGAGCTGGTAGGTCAGTTTTTGTGAAACTCCTGTCATCAGCCAGCCTTGGATATAAGAGAACACCGCGCTTAGAATATAAAGCCCCAATAAAAACAACAGGATTTGTGTGATCTTTTCAAAGTTGATCCCTGCGCCGCCGGTGATCTTGCTCATCAGGCCGGTAAACAGTTCCGTGGTAGCGTTTCCAAGGATTTTCGGTCCGATAATTGCAAACACCGTACTGCCGACTGCGAATAAAACAGTTAAAAGCAGGGCTACCCAATAACGGGAAAGATATTTCCATAGCTGCTTCATGGTCCCCTTAAAATTCTTCGCCTTTTCCCCGGCACCCATTCCGCCCATGGGACCATGAGCTCTGCGTGGCCGTTTTGCTTGATTACTCATAATCCAATTCCTCCTTTGAAAGCTGGGACAGCGCGATCTGCTGGTAGACCTCGCAGTTTTTCAGCAGTTCGCGATGGGTTCCTTTGCCGACGATCTTTCCCTCATCCAGCACTAAGATCTGGTCCGCGTTCAGTACCGTGCTGATCCGCTGTGCAACGATCAGGATCGTACTGTTTTTCGTTGCCTCCCGCAGCGCCTTTCGCAGGGTAATATCAGTTTTAAAGTCCAAAGCGGAAAAACTGTCGTCAAACAGATAGATCTCCGGCCCTTTGGCGATTGCCCTTGCAATGGAAAGGCGCTGTTTCTGCCCACCGGACACGTTTCCGCCGCCTTGAGAGATCGGGCTTTCATACTGTTCCGGTTTTGCGTCGATAAATTCTGTTGCCTGTGCGATCCGCGCGGCTTCCCGGACCATTTCCTCGGAAATATCATCCCGTCCGTAGGAAATATTCGATTGGATCGTGCCGCTGAACAGAACGCCTTTTTGCGGTACATAACCCAATTTATCCCGCAGTTCGTGCTGCGGCAGGTCACGGACATCTACCCCGTCTACCATAACTGATCCCTGTGTCGCGTCGAAGAACCGCGGGATTAGATTTAAAAGGGTGGATTTCCCGGAACCGGTAGAACCGATCAATGCAACGGTCTGCCCAGGTTTTGCAGTAAAACTGATATTGCTGAGCACGTCTTCCTCCGCATTTGGATACCGGAAAGAAACATCTTTAAATTCGACCCAGCCTTTTTTCTCAGCAACAGGAGCTTTGGGCGCTTCACTGTCATGGATGGAAAGGGGCTCATCAAAAATTTCGCCCAGGCGGCGTACAGAAACCCAAGCCCTTGGCAGCATAATGGACATCATAGAGAGCATTAAAAATGCCATGATGATCTGCATCCCATACTGGATAAAGGCCATCAGGTCCCCTACCTGCATGACGCCGGTATCGACTTTCCCGGCGCCGACGCCGATCACCAAAATGGAAACGCCGTTCATAATAAACATCATGGTAGGCATCATCAGCACCATGACACGGTTGACGAACAGGTTGGTTTTCGTCAGATCCCGGTTGGCCTTATCAAATCGTTCTTCTTCATGCTTCTGGGTAGAAAAGGCACGGATCACCGGCAAGCCGGTTAGAATTTCCCGGGTAATCAGGTTTACCTTATCCACCAATTTTTGCAGGATCTTGAATTTTGGCATCGCGCATGCAAACAGCGCAATCACGATCCCCATGATCAACACGACTGCCAGCCCGATCACCCAAGTCATTGAACTGCCCTTGCTCATCAGCTTGATCAAGGCTCCGATCCCAATGATCGGAGCGTAAAAAACCATCCGGCACATCATAACTAACAGCATCTGCACCTGCTGAATGTCGTTTGTGCACCGGGTAATTAGAGAAGCTGTTGAAAAATGATCCATTTCCTTGCTGGAAAATTTCAGCACCTTTCGGAACGCCCCGCTTCGCACATCACGGCTGTAAGAGGCCGCGATCCTTGCCGCGATAAAGGTAACGCCAATGGTACAGACCATTGCCACCAAAGCGACCCCCAGCATTTTCAACCCGGCAATCAGGATATACTGTTTCTGCATCTGGTCTACATCAAGTCCCGCCGCCCGATATTCTGTCTGCAAATAGGCGATCGCGCTTTGGGAAAGAATACTTTCAGGGATCTGGCTTAGCTGCTCATCCAGCTGAGATAAAACCGCGTCGGCCTGTTCCTGCGGCATCTGTAAAAACAGCTGCATCAGCGGAGCCCCGCGCATTTCTTCCGGCAGAGCCTGTGTCATCTGTTCCTGCATCGACTTGGCCTGTTCGCTGTCTCCGTCCAGCAGTGAAACCGCCATGATCGCCTTAGAACAGATAGGTTCCATTGTTTCCAGATCAGCGTCCTCTTTTAATCGGAAATGATAGCTGTCGTCTTTTGTAACCGTATCCCAAGTCTGGTCCCAGGAAACTGTTTCCCCATCTTTGATCAGTTCATAATTATCATAAAAAATATTTCTGTCTTTCTCTAATGTCATAGTCACCAGCTTTTGAAATTCGCTTGCACGGATCTCTTCGGGCACGGCATACTCGATCCCGCCCTGCTGGATCCCAACATTCACAATGTTGGAAGTATAGTCCGGCAATGCCAGGTCACAAAGAGCCTGCGCGACCAGCAGTGCAATGATCAGCACAATCCAGCCGGAAAATCTTTTTAGAAGCTTTCCTAATTGTGACATGATACTCCTCCTTTACTAGAATGTGATCTTGGTTGTTTGGAATTGTTTGTTCGATTTTTTAGGTTTTTTGACATCCGGTCAAGAAAATTTTGAAATTGCGCTGCTTCCTCTTCTGAAAAACCTTCCAGACACTCCTCCCTGATCTGTGACCGCAACTTCGTTAAATAAGATACCGTCTGCTTTCCCAGATCTGTCAGGGATATTCTGGTGATCCGCTTATCCTTTTCGTCGATACTGCGTACCACAAAGCCGCTTTTCTCCATCCTCTGGATCATGACGGCGATCGTAGCCGGCTTTACAGCCATGCGGTTTGCAATTTCTCTCTGGCTTAGTCCATTCGCATCTTCGTCCAGAACAAACATCAAAATCTGCTGTCCCGGATAAAGCCCTATGGTTTCCATCATCGCATGTGCACGGGTAAAATGCAACCGCACAGCACGGTCAAAACTTGCCATGAATGAATCTTTGTACCTCATTTCTTCCCTCTTTTATAATTGATTAGTCGACTAACTAATCATACTCTCCTTCCGTCTGTAAATCAATACCATTTCGTATGTTTAACAATTATTTCATAAACATTTTTCAGATTGGAGAAAAACCTCTTTATACAGCGCTTTTCTTTTGTGGACACTGAATAAGCTGAACCCGCAAAACCTGAAAATTGTTGTAATGAATACAAAATAATGGTAATATATAATATAAGATTCTAAAATATCGGAAAATCTCAGGCATGGGAGTGTGTGATTTGGGTAATACGAAAAAACAGAACTTTATTCAAGGCGCTTCGATTTTAATGGTATCTATGATCATAGTTAAAGTCGTAGGCGCGGTTTTTAAAATTCCCTTAACAAACGTATTAGACGCGACTGGTATGGCTTACTTCAATTCCTCCTACCAGCTGTTCACAACGATTTACGCCTTAACGGTCACCGGTCTTGCTTCGGCAGTCGCCCGCATGGTAGCCGCATGTTCTACCAAAGGGCGTTACCGCGATTGCCGCAAAATTTTACGGACTGTCCAGATCATCTTCATTTCGCTTGGGCTGTTCGGCGCGCTTTTAATGCTCGTTTTTTCCCGCGGGTTCTCTTCCCTGATCGAGATGGAAAACGCCCGTTATGCTATTATGGCAATGGCTCCTACCATTATCTTCAGCTGTATGATGGCCTCTTACCGCGGTTATTATGAAGGTCTCCGCAACATGACCCCTACCGCAGTATCTCAGGTGGTAGAAGTCATCTGCAAGCTGATCGTCGGGCTATTGTTCGCGTATGCAGTCATCGCATACGCCAAAGGACAGTTCCATGATACGGGCATGGTATTCGGCACCAAGGTGCTTACCGAATCCGATGCGGTATCCATTGCGCTGCCTTTTGCGGCCGCCGGCGCTATGCTGGGGATCAGTTTCAGCACCTTGGCTGGCTTCTTATACATGTTGATCCACTACCGGCGTTCCGGCGACGGTATCACCAAAGAGGAACTGCGCAATTCCCCTCCGCCGGTACGTACCAAAGCAATTGTGTTTACCCTAATCAAAACCGCATTGCCGATTACCTTAAGTTCTGTCGCGCTGACCCTGACGAACCTTATCGACGTAATGACCGTTTCCAACCGCCTGCAAAGCACATATCTGGCAAACCAGAGCTTTTTTGATAACCTTTACGGACAGTACCTAGGTGCAGGACAGGAAATGCACACCTTTTTATATGGGACCTATACGACTGCCCTGACCTACTTCAGTTTAGTTTCAGCATTTACCTCCCTGTTTGGAAAAAGCGCCCTCCCCAATATCACTTCTGCATGGGTGGACAGGGACAGAAAGAGCCTGAAAACCAACATGGAATCCATTTTGCGGATGACAGCCCTGATCGCTTTTCCTGCCGGGATCGGGATTAGTGTTTTATCCAGACAGATCATCATGCTGTTCCACGGTTCTAAACCCGGTCTGGTCGCAGCTACCCCGGATTCCTTGCGTCTATTGGGGATCGCCGCTATTTTCTTGGCCTTTACCACACCGATCTATGCGATCCTGCAAGGGGTCGGCCGATTTGACCTGCCACTAAAATTTATTATGATCGGCGCATTTATAAAAATCACTACAAACTTTATTATGGTCGGGATCCCGCAATTAAATGTAACCGGTGCGGCGATTGGATCATTTTTATGTTACTTTACCATTGTTGTGCTCTGCCTCGTCTGGCTGACCCGGATCACAGGCGTGCATCTCAGTTACTTTAAAATTTTGGGGAAACCATTGATCGGGGCGCTTGCCTGCGGGGGAACTGCTTATTTGGTTTCCCAAATCTCGGATTCCAAGCTGATTACCATTGCTTCGATCGCCGCCGCCGGCGCAGTTTATGTCGTCATTATTCTGCTGATCCGCGCAGTCCCGAAATCGGATATTTTAATGATGCCAAAAGGCGCTAAAATTGCGGCACTGATGGAAAAATTACATCTTTTATAAGAAACAGGAATAACAGTAAAAGGAGTGTCAAAGATAGAAATGGTAGAATTTGAACAGAAAGAGCGCTATCAGATCAACGACCTATTGGAGATCATGAAAATTCTACGCGGCGAAAATGGGTGTCCTTGGGATCGCGAGCAGGATCATCACTCGATCCGCAAAAACTTTCTGGAGGAAACCTATGAGGTTTTAGAGGCAATCGACAAGGAGGACTCCTCCCTGCTTCAGGAGGAACTCGGCGATGTTCTGCTTCAGGTGGTATTCCATGCGCGGATGGAGGAAGAAAAGGATGTCTTTAACTTTGACGACGTTGTTACTGGGATCTGCAAAAAGCTGATTCACCGCCATCCACACATTTTTTCTGATATTGAGGCCAGCACGTCAGATCAGGTCTTAAAAAACTGGGATGCTATCAAAAAAGAGGAAAAACATCAAAACTCTTATACAGAAACACTAGAACAGGTGCCGGCCGTCCTTCCTGCTTTAATGCGCAGCGAAAAGGTACAGCACAGGGCAAAACGCGCTGGTTTTGATTACCCTAACTCAGAGGGTGCCTTAGACGACCTGCTCAGTGAAGTAGAAGAACTGAAACAGGCAATTTCCAACAAGGATTTGGCGAATATTGACGAAGAAATTGGCGATCTTTTATTCAGCTGCGTAAATATTTCTCGCTTTTTTGAAATTGATAGTGAAAAAAGCTTGACAAATTCTACAGAAAAGTTTATAAATAGATTTAGAGAGGTCGAGCGGATGGCCGTTGCCAAGGGAATTGACATGAAATCCGCTGATTTAGAGACCTTGAATAAATTATGGCGTTCTGCCAAACAAGAGGTAATTGATAAGCAAACGCTTTATTGATTGAAAAAAACGATGGAGGTCAAACAAATGACGAAAACTGAATTGATTGCTGCTGTAGCAGCAAAAGCTGAACTGAGCAAAAAGGATGCTGAAAAGGCTGTCAACGCAACGATTGAAGCTGTTTCCGAAAGCTTGAAAGCTGGTGAAAAAGTACAGTTGGTTGGCTTTGGTACTTTTGAAGTAAGAGACCGTGCAGAAAGAGATGGCATCAACCCAGCTACTGGTAAAACAATTAAAATCCCTGCAACAAAAGTTCCTGCTTTCAAAGCTGGTAAAGCACTGAAAGATTTAGTGAAATAATTGCATGTGTTTTGTTTGGAAAAGCCGACATGATGTCGGCTTTTTTATCTATCTGAAAGGAATTAACTGACAAACAATGAGATTGGATAAGTATTTAAAACTAACACGTCTGATCAAGCGCCGCACCATTGCTAATGAAGCCTGCGACGCCGGCAGGATCACAGTCAACGGCACTGTAGCCAAGGCTTCCTATCAGGTGAAGCTTGACGATGTGATCGAGATCAATCTTGGCTCCAAAACCTTAAAGGCAAAGGTAACGGGCCTTTCCGAGCATACAACAAAAGATACCGCTGCAGACAACTATATGATCATAGAATAAAAAAGAGCATCTAACGATGCTCTTTTTTATTCTATCTTGGCAGTTTTCTTCGGTAACACCATAACAGAACTGTCCCAACCAAGGCAATCACAGCCTGTGTGACCGGGACGGAGATCCAGACCCCCAGCAGATTCAACATTGGCGGGAATACAAAATTCAACAGCAAAAATAAAAGGACCGGTTCCCCATAAATAAGAAGATAGGCGTATAGGTTTTGCTTAACGGCATACAGGTACGAGATCGTGACACGGGAAAACCCGACAAACAGAAATCCCAGCAAAAAGATGGGCAGTACCTCTTCCACAGTCTTTCCCACTTGAGCAGAGGCGCCAAAGAAGCTGGAAACAGACCCCCGTAACAAATAGATCCCCAACATGGCAAACAGAGCAGTCACTACAGAAACCCAGTACGCTGTCCTGTGATGGGCGCGTACCGCCGCTGTATGGCCTTGCCCATGATAGCGGCTGATCAACGGTTGGCATCCATCCCCCACTCCCTGAAGAAGCAGCTGAATGATACAAACCACATAGCTGACCACCGCATACGCGGATACCGCGGCGTTTCCTCCATGATCCACAGCACTTTTGTTCATCAGCATCAAGATAATGTTTGGGGATAGCGTCAACCCGAAAGGAGAAGCCCCTACAGCAACGATTTTACGCAGGGTGAGTCCTGATACCCTGAAAGATGACAATGCTTTAAAATGGCCGTGAACCAACAAAAACACAACGCATGGTACAGCAGTAACAAACTGCCCAATCACTGTAGCAACCGCGGCTCCCATCATTCCCCATTGAAAGACAGAAACAAAGGCCCAGTCCAATAAAATATTAGTGACGAACCCGGCGATCATGGCGGCCATAGCTAAAAATGCACCGTTAAAATTTCGGATGATCGGCACCAGGCCCGTGCCAAGGATCTGGCAGGTCGCCCCTAATATGATATAACGGATATATTCTAACGCCAAGTCAAAAATTTCCCCTTGTGCACCGAATAAATGCAACAGCCCGGGCGCCGCGAGATAAAGAACGGCTGTCATCGCAAGACAGCTAGCGATCAAAAGTCCGATGGTATTTTGAAAAAAGCGATCCTTTTCCCGGTCGTTTTTTGCCCCGATGCTGATTGCGATATGGATCGCGCCGCCCATACCGATCCCCGTCCCGGCAGATTGCAGCAGAGCCGTGATGGGATAAGCAAGGTTAATGGCCGCAAGTCCGGCGTCCCCAATATTTCTACCCACAAAAAAGCCGTCGACGATTGCGTATACTCCAGAAAATGCAAACGCCAGCATAGATGGCAGTACATACTTAAAAAACTCTTTCTTCATCAAAACTAGTTCCCTTTCTTCATATTTTTTTGAAACAATTCTAAAAACAGATGTCCGCTTTTTATCATTTGTTCACACTGTGCTTTCCCCATTTGTACCATAACGGTTTCCTCCAAGGAGAATAATTCTCCAAGGATCTGATCGGCAAACTCTCTCCCAGAAGAAGTAAACCGAATCTCTTTATTTCTTCTGTCTGTGGGTAATGGGCGGATCTCCAGCATGTCCCGCTCCTGTAAAGACTTTAAAATCGTGTGTACTGTCTGTTTGGGCATACACCACTGTTCACAGATCTGTTTTTGGGTAGAATGCCCGTTATTCTGCCAAACGCCATAAAGCACAAATAATGTATGCGAGGTGATATGACGCGCTGACGCCCACTCTTCATAGGCGCGGTCTATTCCAAGCCATACAGCATAATAGTCCTTGATTTTTTCCTGAACCCAGTTCATAAGTCACTCCTTCAATTAGTCTGTTTTCGTACTAATTGACAGGATACCATATTTTTGCTGATTTGTCACGTGAAAGAGAAAAAATTTTTTCTTCTGTTTTTGATACCTGATGCATATATTGGTACTATCTGAACGAAAGGGAGATTTTTCATATGACCGAAGAAAAAAACACAAACCGCCTTCCCCATCAGATCATCCTTGATAACCGGAAAAACCTTTCTGTTTCGGGTGTTGAAAACATAGAAAGCTTTGATGACAACACGATTATTCTAATTACTTCTATGGGAGAACTGACGATCCGTGGAACAGAGCTGCACATTACAAAATCCAATGTAGAAACTGGGGAGCTTATCATGGATGGAAGTATTACAGACCTGATCTACACAGAACGAGTCCCTAAAAAGGAGACTTCCGGAAAGCTGTTCGGACGTCTTTTCGGCGCCTAACCCTTAAGGAAAGTTGGAACAGATATGATATTTTTGCAGGCCTGCCTGCTGGGAGTATTGCTGGGGATGATATATGATTGCTTTCGGGTATTTCGGGAGATCGTCCCCTGTAAAAAAACTGCCACCTTTATTCAGGACCTTCTCTTTTTTGGGATCGTCACCCTTTGTACACTAGTATTTTGGGTGGGCGTCAACAAAGGCCAGTTACGTCTTTACCTTGTTATTGGGGAGGGATTGGGCGCATGGCTTTATTTCCAGTCAATCAGCCGTATCGTCTTTTGGGCGATCTGCCGCGTTATCCGCTTGATCAAACGTTTTTTACGGTTCCTATTTCGTCCTGTTAAACGCTTATTTTCCCGTTTTTGGAGCTTTATTCAGAAAAAAATTCCGCATTGGAAGCAGAAGAAAAAAAATATTTGTGAAAAACCGCTTTCCCTCTTGAAAAAGCCTTCCCGGATAGTGTATAATAAAAAAAATGATACCAAAAAAGGAAGGGGATTTTTATGGCAACGAAAAGGAAAGCCAAAGGTATAAAAGCTATTGTTGTTGCAGTTGCCCTTCTGGTTTTTACTGTCTATGTTGTGATTTCTTTGATCGTCATTGGCAACGATATTAAAGAAAAGCATCAGGAAACGCTTGAACTTCAGGCACAGATAGTAGACACAAAAACGATCAATAAGGAATTACAGGAACTAATTGACAATGGTGCTGATGCCGAGTATATCATCAAAGTAGCCAAGGAAAAGCTTGGTCTGATTTCGCCTGATGAACGTGTCTATGTAGACATCTCTGGAAATTAGTCATCAAACTGATCCCCCACAACGGAACAGTGAAATATACAGGAGGAAATAATTCATTTATGCAGCTTGAGGTAGGTAAAATCGTAGAGGGCAAAGTAACTGGCATTACCAAATTTGGAGCGTTCGTCGAACTGGAAACCGGCGAGGTTGGCATGGTACATATTTCCGAAGTTGCGCCGACTTATGTCAATGACATTTCAGAGCACCTTCAAGTGGGTCAAACCGTCAAAGTGAAAGTGTTAGCGATCAACGATGACAAAAAAATCAGTTTGTCCATCAAAAAAGCGATGCCGCAGCAGCGGGAATTTTCAAAGGATAGGCCGCAAAATAACAACGGGAACCGTCCCCGGTTTAACAATAACAGGCCTTCCGGCGACAGAAACGGCGGCTATAATAATCACAATCATAACAGCCGCGGGCCCATGCAGCCGGCTTACCAACGCCCTGCGCCAAAGGGACCTGCTTCATTTGAGGATATGCTGAGCAAGTTTATGCAAAGCAGTGATGAAAAGATCTCTGACATGAAGCGTTCCCGTGAAGTCAACCGCCGCGCTGGACAGCGCCGCCCCAAATAATATGACAACATAATGACCCCGGATATGGAATATTCCATATCCGGGGTTTGTATTTTCATTATGCTTTTTGGCGTACCGTCCAGCGTATCTTTAATAAAGGCTTTACAATCAATGCTATCGGTACCAATGTGACTACCCACTTGATCACATTGGTGACCGCGGTACCTCCAAGATAGACAAAAAAGACAGTGGCGGATTCGATCGCTCCCCCGATCAGCATCATATAAATCGGATACATCAGAGCATTGATAACAAGCCCGGATACCACGATCCCCACAAGACTGACCAAAGAACCAAACAGATATGCAACGTAGATGCTATGCTTTTCCCGCAGTTTCCGGAACAGCAGTGAAAACGGCAGTACCATGCCGATCCCTACTGCACAGTTGCAAATTTCCCCGATCCCTACTGTATCAGTCCGAAACAGGTGCAGGATGTTTTTCACGATCTCAACCGTGACCCCTGCTGCCGGCCCCATGATGATCCCACCGATCAAAGCGGGCAGGTCAGAAAAGCCGATCTTTAAGTTTGCGGCGAACGGCATGGGGACTTCTCCCAGATAATACAGTACCGTTGCCAGTGCGCTGAGCATTCCAACCACTGTAATAAAACGTGTTTTGTCCATTGATGTGTTCATGTTTTCTACCTCCAAAAAATGATTTATTCTGAAGGTCTGTCTGGGGTGAATAAAACCGCCCTTGACAAAATTTGTCAAGGGCGGTTCCTTTGCATCTGCATCCAAGTAAAATAATACCAGCTACAAAGCAATGTTTCTTTCATCCGGACTATACCGTCGGTTCCGGAATCACACCGGATCTGCTACAGCTTATAAAAAGCTGTTCTGCTCGCGGACTAAGGAAAACTCCCATTACCGCCGGTGGAGAATCTCACTCCGCCCTGAAACAGACTTTATTCAGTACTAAAATTAGTCTTTCTGATCCTCTTCTTCTGCAAGGATCTCATCCAATTCCTCTGGTTTGATGAACTCCAGCAATTCGTTGCAGTTCGGGCAGTTCATTTCGCCCTCTTCTAACATTTCCGGATCCAGATAAACGGTTTCGCCGCATTGAGGGCAGGTCACTTCATAAAGCTCCTCTTCCTCGTCACAGCAGCCGCAATCACAATCATCGTCATCTTCGGCCTCATCAAAGCTGTAGAAATCCTCTTCCAAGGTCTGAAGATCGTCATCCAACACGTCGATCGCTTCATCCAGTTCAGACCAAGCATCCTCCATGTCAGAAACCTCTTCCGCCAGATCGCCGAACGCATCGACAAGCGCCAGCAAAAGTTTCCCCTCTTTGGTGGAATCATCTATTCCAAGACCCTTTGCAAGGCCCTGTAAATAGGCTGCTTTTCTTGCTACATCCATTTTATCCATCTTCTTACCTACCCCTTATCTGCCGCACGTTTTTATGCGGCGTATGATGGTTTTTCCCTGCTTCTGCTGCTATATCAAAACAGGAAACGCTTATGCTCTTTCCATGTATTCGCCAGTACGGGTATCGATCCGGATCATTTCGCCTTCTTCAATGAACAGCGGAACTTTAATTTCTGCACCAGTTTCCAAAACAGCCGGCTTTGTAGCGTTGGTTGCGGTATCACCTTTAAAGCCCGGGTCAGTCTGGGTCACTTGCAGCTCTACAAAGTTCGGTGGTTCAACCCCAAAAATCGTACCCTTGTAAGACAGGACCTTACATACCATGTTTTCCTTTACAAATTTGAACGCGTCACCCAGCTGGTCTGCGTTGATCGGAATCAGTTCATAGGTCTCCATGTCCATAAAGTAATACAAAGTATCGTCCTGATAAGAATATTCCATGTCTTTGCGTTCAATAAACGCTTTCGGGAATTTATCGGTCGGGTTAAAGGTTCTGTCGGTAACAGAGCCGGTCAACACGTTTCTCAATTTGGTACGGACAAATGCCGCGCCTTTTCCCGGTTTTACATGCTGGAATTCAATAATTTGAAATACGTTTCCGTTATCGTCAAAAGTGACACCATTTCTAAATTCGCCTGCTGAAATCATATTGTACCTCCAACTATTTTAGAATCAATGTTTCTCCACATTTCTTCCATCCTATATCACTATTAGTTTACCGTATCTCGGCGTTTTTTTCAAGCCCTAATTTGAAAAAAGGGCGCAAACAATCAAATTTTTCCAAATCCGCTAAGAAAGGCAGATCAATTCCTTTGGGCTGGTGTTCAAATTGCGAAAACCATCTTTCTCGATCACTACTAAATCTTCGATCCGCACCCCAAATTCCCCGGGCAGATAGAGCCCCGGCTCCACAGACAGGATCATCCCATCCCGCAGGACGGCATCACATAACGGGGAAAAACGCGGCTCCTCGTGGATCTCAAGCCCTACCCCGTGTCCAAGCCCATGGCCAAAGCACCCTTGATAGCCGCAGGAATCAATATATTCACGCGCGGCACTGTCTATCTCAGAGCACACCCGCCCCGGACGTATCTGCTCAAATGCCAGGCGCTGGGCCTCCAATACAGTGTGATAGACTTTTTTCTGCTTTTCAGAAACTTCCCCGATCCCGATCGTGCGGGTCATATCCGCGTGATAACCATGGACCAGCGCGCCAAAATCCATCGTGAGGAAATCCCCGTTTTCCAGCCGGTAATCCCCCGGCTCACCGTGCGGCAGGGAGGAATTTTTCCCAGCCACCGCAATAGTATCAAAGGAAATCCCATCCGCTCCCTGTTTTTTCATGCGGTATTCCAGTTCTAAGGCCACTTCCTTTTCCGTCATTCCCGGACGGATCACTTTTAACATCTCTAAAAAGGCCTGTTCGCTCATCTTCTGCGCAAGCGCTACCTGTTCGATCTCCTGCGCAGATTTTACCAGCCGCATTTCGGCGATCTGCTGGCTCATGCCGCTTCCAGCCACTACCTCCGCCTGAAGGCGTTTCCGGTACACAGAAAGCTCCGATAAAGTGACGGAATCATCCTCCAGTCCTACGGTCTTTACCTGATGTGCCGATAAGATCTCATTGATCTGGTCATACAGCTTATCCTGCAAAATCAGTTCACAGCCGGTCACCTGCTGCTGTGCCTTTTCAAAATAGCGGAAATCAATGATAAAGTACCACTTTTCCGGTAAAAACACCAGTGTGCCCGCTGACGAATGAAATCCCAGCAAGTACTGACGGTTCACCGGCGCGGTGATGATCAGCGCGTCTGCTTTTCCCGGGAAACAACGTGTACTTAGTTCCTGCAACCGATTCATTTTATATCACAACTCTTTTCTTTTTACGAACTCAAAGCATCTGGGACAGCCCGTTCAGGGCAAGGAAATAGCTGTATTTTCCAAAACCCGAGATCTGGCCCACGCAAACGCCTGCCAGCATAGAAGTCTGGCGAAACTCCTCACGGTTATAGATATTGCTCATGTGCACCTCAACTGTTGGGATACGCACCGCAGAGATCGCATCCCTTAACGCGATACTATAATGAGTATATGCCCCAGCATTGATCGCGATCCCATCAAAAACACCTTTCGCCTGTTGGATCTTGGTGATCAGCTCCCCCTCCAGATTCGAGTGGTAGATCTCACATTCCAGCCCCAGCGAAGCCGCGTATTCTTCGATTTGGCGGTTGATGCTCTCAAAGGTTTCCTTGCCGTAGATCCCGGTTTCCCGTTCCCCCAGCATGTTGACATTCGGCCCGTGGATCACCAATATCTTCTTTTTCAGGCCCAAATTCCGGCTGATCATCATAAAGCGGTCACTCCTTTATTGATTCTCTGCTTTGCCCACAGCATTTTGGTACAGTTCTTTCATTTGTCTGGCATCCTCCGCCTGCGTTCCTGCCGATTCACAGATGATCCTTGGAGAATAATTCCCTTTGGCTAAAAGTTCGCCTAAAGGCTCAAATTCTGGACCATATAGGGTATCCTCAAAGGTCAGATGGCGTTTTTCCCCGCCCTTTTCTGTATATTCGATCTTGGAAAAATGGGCGTGAAAATGGTGTGCCCGTTCTGTTCCAAGCACTTGCTCCATGGTTGTTAAAAGCTGCTGAAACGCATCGGTACTGTTTATCTGTCCCAGCGTTCTTGCATTAAGGTGCCCAAAGTCAATGCACGGGATAAAGCGGTCTTCTAAACGGCACAGTGCCATTACCTCGCCAAAATCCCCAAGCTGGTTAAACTTCCCCATCGTTTCCGGACACAAATGAATTTCCTCCATACCAAGCTCATCTAATTTTTTCTGGGCACGCAGCAGGGTATCTCCCGCCAAGGAAAGCGCCTCCTCCCGGCTTATTTTCGCACAGGAGCCGGAATGGATCACGATGCGGTCAGCCCCCATTGCATGCGCCGCCTGAGCTGTCTGGATAATATAATCAATGCCTTTCTCCCGCTTTTCCTCTTCCACGCTGGAAAGCGAAATATAATACGGGGAATGGACAGACAACAGGATCCCCTTTTCTTTTGCTTCCTGCCCGAATTCCTGCGCTGCTTTTTCAGAGATCCGCACGCCATGCCCGCACTGGTATTCGTAAATGTCTAATCCCATACGGTTCAAGTATTCCGGCACCTGGATGGTCTTTTTATAACCCATTTCCTGAAAACTCTGCGAATTTCCCGCCGGTCCAAATAATGCACTCAAACGAAACCTACTCCTTTTCCTGTTCCTCTATTCTGCAATGGCGCAGGTGGCGCTGTTCTAACTTCCTTTTTGCACGGAATAACCACCCTGTTTCCAATTCAAACGGCTGTACCAAAACGGTGAACAGCCCTTTTAAGTTTCCGCCCAATATATCCGTATATACCTGATCTCCCACCAAAGCCACCTGTCCGGGCGGTAATTGAAACCGCTTGCAGGCTTTGGTAAAAGCAATAGTCATTGGTTTACAGCTCATTGCGATATAATCAAGTCCTAGCTTTTTGGCAAAGGGGCGTATCCTTTTATCATAGTTATTGGACGCAATCGTCAGCTTTAATCCATGATGTTTCATCAGCGCCAGCCAATCCAAAATTTCCTGCGTCACTTCCTGGCTTCCGTGGTGGGTCAAGGTGTTGTCCACATCTAAAATAATGCCGCGGATATGGTGCTGTGCCAGCCGCTGCGGCGTTAGGTCGGTGATCCTGTGGAGGTACAGGTCCGGGGTAAAAATCGACAAATTCCCATTCGCTCCTTCATAAAAAATAAATGAAAAAGCGAGCAAAACTGCTCGCTTTTCTTCTTAGTAGATACACTTGTCCGGGACTACATCACTGGGGTAAAAACACCCAACAGACCTAATCCCCATGTTACGCAACCCGTAAACTTATCTAAATTTGCGTTTGCGTGCAGCTTCTGATTTCTTTTTACGCTTTACAGAAGGTTTTTCATAGTGTTCTCTTTTGCGTACTTCAGCCAAAACGCCCGCTTTTGCGCAAGATCTTTTAAATCTTCTGAGAGCACTGTCCAAAGACTCGTTATCTTTTACACGTACTTCTGACACTTTCAATTCCCTCCCTTTGCCCTACTGGCAGAGGTTTACAATCTAATATTGCAACATATAGTATTATACAATGTCTCCCAGCCAGTTGTCAAGCTTATTTTTGATTATTTTACTACAAAATTTACCAGTTTTCCAGGAACAAAAATTTCTTTGACCAAATTTTTCCCCTCGACCGCAGCCTTGACCCGTTCGTCAGCTTTTGCCAGTGCAAACGCGTCAGCTTTTGCAATATCTGCCGCAACTGTCAATTTTGTACGGATCTTTCCGTTTACCTGCACTACGATTTCAACCGTATCGTCTTTGCATTTCGCTTCTTCATAAACTGCCCAAGGCTGTGCAGACAAACGTCCCTCATAGCCCTGCGCCTCATAGATCTCCTCGGTCAGATGCGGCGCAAAAGGATTGAGCAAAACAAGCATCGTTTTCAGTTCCGCGCGGTTGATAGAACCCGTATCGCTGACTTCGTTTAACAGCGCCATCATCGCAGCGATCGCCGTGTTGAACTTCAAAGCTTCAATATCCTCGCTCACCTTTTTCACGGTCTTGTGGAACGCACTTTCCAGCTCCGGACGGTAGCTATCGCCGTCTGTCAAAATGTCCTGCAGGTTCCAGATCCGCTCCAGAAACCGTTTGCAGCCCTTGATGCTGGCAGTATTCCACGGCGCAGACTTTTCAAAATCGCCGATAAACATTTCATACAGGCGCATGGTATCCGCACCGTACTCGGAAATGATATCATCCGGGTTGACGACATTTCCACGGGATTTACTCATCTTTTCCCCGTTTTCGCCCAGAATCATGCCGTGGCTGGTCCGTTTTGCGTACGGCTCCGGGCAGGACACTACCCCGATGTCATACAAGAACTTGTGCCAGAAACGGGAGTACAGCAGGTGCAGGGTGGTATGCTCCATCCCGCCGTTGTACCAGTCGACCGGCAGCCAGTAATTCAAAGCTTCTTGTGAAGCCAGCGCCTCGTCATTGTGCGGGTCGCAGTAGCGCATAAAATACCAGGAAGACCCCGCCCACTGAGGCATGGTATCTGTTTCCCGTTTTGCCGGAGCGCCGCAGTGCGGGCAGGTAGTGTTGACCCAATCAGTCATCTTAGCCAGCGGGGATTGTCCGTCGTCGGTCGGCTCGTAAGAATCCACCTCCGGCAGGCGCAGCGGAAGCTCTTCTTCCGGTACCGGTACCCAACCGCATTTTTCGCAGTAAACCAACGGGATCGGTTCGCCCCAGTAGCGCTGTCTGGAGAATACCCAGTCGCGCAGCTTAAAGTTTACCTTTGGCTCGCCCTTTCCGTTTTCTTTCAGCCAGTCAATGATCTTGACCTTTGCCTCTTCTACCGAAAGCCCGGTCAGGAAATCGGAATTTACCATCACTCCAGTCGCACAGTCGGTAAAGGCTTCTTTTTCAACATCGCCCCCTGCAACCACTTCAATGATCGGCAGGTCAAACGCTTTTGCAAAATCATAGTCGCGGGTGTCGTGTGCCGGTACTGCCATGATCGCGCCGGTGCCGTACCCCATCAGTACATAGTCGGAAATAAAGATCGGGATCTCTTTCCCATTGACCGGATTGATCCCCTTCACGCCCTTGAGTTCCACCCCGGTTTTATCTTTCACCAGTTCAGTACGCTCAAAATCGGATTTTTTCGCCGCTTCTTCCTGATATGCACGAACATCAGCAAGGTTTTCGATCGCATCAACCCATTTTTCAATATACGGATGTTCCGGTGAAATGACCATATAAGTCGCACCGAATAATGTATCCGGACGGGTAGTGTAGATTTTCAGCACATCGCCCTGCGTTGTCCCAAAATCGACTTCCGCACCGGTAGAACGCCCGATCCAGTTTTTCTGGGAGATCTTTACACGGTCGATATAATTGATGTCCGGCAGATCCAGATCATCGATCAAGCGCTGTGCATACTCGGTGATCTTGAGCATCCACTGGCTTTTTACCTTCCGAACAACTTCACTGCCGCAGCGTTCGCAAACGCCGTTGACAACTTCTTCATTTGCCAATACGCATTTACAGGAGGTGCACCAGTTTACCGCCATTTCACTTTTATAAGCCAGTCCCTTTTTAAACAGTTGTAAAAAGATCCACTGAGTCCATTTATAATAAGCCGGATCGGTCGTATTGATCTCACGGTTCCAGTCAAAAGACAGCCCCAATGATTTTAACTGGGATTTAAAGCGCGCCACATTTTTCGCCGTTACGATTTCCGGATGAATGTGGTTTTTGATCGCAAAGTTTTCTGTTGGAAGGCCAAATGCATCCCAACCCATCGGATACAGCACATTATATCCTTCCAGCCTTTTTTTCCGCGCCACAATGTCCAGCGCCGTATAAGAGCGCGGATGCCCTACATGCAGTCCCTGCCCTGACGGATACGGAAACTCTACCAGCGCATAATATTTCGGCTTCGTGTAGTCATTTTGTGCAGCAAAGGTATTTTCCCTGTCCCACACGTCCTGCCATTTTTTTTCAATGGCCGCAAAATCATATTTCACTCTTTACCACTCCTGTTTTTATTTGATCCGCTCAAGTCGGATTTACGCATCTAATAAACTGCTGACATTAAGAAGCTCGCCGTCAGACCACAAGCGTTCCAGAGAATAAAAATTTCTGGTCTCCTCGTGAAAAACATGAACGATCACATCGCCGTAATCCATGATGATCCAATTCGCATACTGATACCCTTCCAGCTGCCGCGGTGCGGTCCCGCGCTCTTTCAGCTGAAATTCCACCTCGTCTACCAATGCCTTTACATGGGTCGAGTTGGTAGTAGACGCAATGACAAAATAATCGGCAATGATCGTCAAATCGTTGACCTTGATCACCTGAATATCATCTGCTTTTTTCTGGTCTAAAATTTTTACAATATCTTTTGTTAATTCAAAAGACGTCATAGATCCCTCTCCTTTATTCCCCTGAGTCCGACGCAACAGACTGCTCTGCTCCGTTCAGCTGGTCAAAGGTACTTATATGATTTTCCTCGGATGGATATTCCGTCAACTCGATGATCCCCAGCGACTCCGCGGGCACTGCTTCCTCATAGGGGCGGAAATATTGGTTTAAAAGCTCGGCTGTCCGCTGTTTATCAACACTGTAAACAGCCTGTTTCCCGATCTTTGTTTCATTGGTATACAACCCCGTTCCAGGAACAGACACCACAGAAATTTGATTCATGTCCATGCCTTGAACCAGCTTGTAATACTCCAGCGCATCAGCAATGCTTAAGTCAGTCGTCACTGATTCCATGACTGGCGTAATCAGCTTCGCCATATCTGCCACGCTTAACTTCAGGCATTTTTCAGCCAAAGCGGCCATAAACAGCTTTTGGGTGTCAAGCCGTCCTAAGTCGGCATTTACATAAGCTTTCCTTACCCGGACGACTGCAATGGCCTGCTCTCCAGTCAAGGTCTGCCTGCCAGCAGAAATAGAAAGCCCATCCAGCTCCATGTCCTTCGGCACGTCCATTGTTACGCCGCCGATACTGTCCACGATTTTGGCAAATCCGTCCATCTGAAGCGTTGCATAATGGTCGATCGTAATGCCGAATGTTTCATGGATCATTTTTGCCAAACCGTCTAAGCCGGCATACTCCCACTTTTCTGGACTTTGCCCATAAATGGCGTTTATTTTTCCGGTATTGGTCTCATAGCCTATGTAAGAATCGCGCGGTATCTGCAAAATATTGATCTTTTGGGCTTCAAAATCGCAGGAAACGACCATAATGGTATCTGTCATATTATCGTCGCTTCTCAGTTCAGGATCGTTGGAGATCCCCAACACCAAAAAATTTGCCATTTTATCCTTGATTTTACTCGGCGTATTATACTGATCCTCGATTTTTCCATCGGGCGATTTGACCGTATCATCTTTCATCAAATTAACCTGAAATGCATATACGCAGACTGCCGCAATGATCCCCAGCAAAACAATAAAAATTGAAAGGATCACAATGACGCGCTTTTTCTTCTGATTTTTATCAGCTGTTCTCTGCCGGGACATCGTATCCTACCGCCCTTTCTGATGATCCATCTCACAATATTGATTGTAGGCCTGTAATGTATCTGCCGGAAGCAGACATTCATCCTTCACCAGATAACGGATGCTGTGTTTGAGCATTTCCAGCATACACAGGTCCAGATCCTCCATGGCAAGCCTGCGAAATTTTTCCACCTGCTTATAGGTCCGGTCGGCGGACACAGCATCCGCCAGATAGATGATCTGCTCCAGCCGGGACATCCCTGCCCGGGCCGTTGTGTGGTAACGGACAGCAGCCAAAATATCCGCATCGGTAATTCCCAGTTCCCGTTCTGCGTACAACGCCCCGGTAATCGCATGGTAAAGGCTTGGACTTTTTAAAATGACATTATCATTTATTATACCAAACTTCTGAAGCATTTTCAACTGCTCATCCAGCGGGACTTCTTTGGTAATATCATGAAGCAGGGCGGCAGTTCCCGTTTTTTTAGGGTCTTCGCCAAACCGGGCCGCCATTTTTAACGCTTGTTCCCAAACACATATCACATGATGCGCCCGTTTGGCGGACAACCGCTGTTCTACCAATTTCATCAGTTTTTGTTCCGACACCCGTTATTTCCCCTTTCCCTGATACAGCCCGTGCTCTCGAATATAGGAAAACACCTGCTCAGGCAGGTAATCCCGTACAACCGGTTCTCCCGTTTCCAGCGCTTTTCGCACCTGCGTGGACGAAAGCGGCTTTGCCGCAAGCCGGATGATCTCGACCCTGTTTTTCAAAGGTCCCAGCTGTTCCCGGTAAGAAAGCATCTTGTCATATTCCGCCTGTTCCCGGGCCCCGGCAACCACCTTTGCCATGGAAAGGATCTCCTCATACCGGTACCATTGGTGAAAAGTATAAAGCATGTCGCTGCCTATGATCCAGTGCCATTCCACTTCCGGGAAATTTTGGGTCAGCTTGCGCAGGGTCTGCACAGTATAGCTGACCCCTTTTAACCGCAGCTCCAGATCGCTGACCTCCAAAAAGGGGATGTCCTCTGCCGCCAGCCTGCACATGTCAAGGCGCTGCTGGGCAGTGGCAAGCTGCTGAACCTGCTTATGAGGCGGAAGGTTATCCGGCATTAGAATGATCTTTTGAAACTGATACTCCCGCTGGCATTCCGCGCAAAGATGCAGATGCCCCAGGTGGATCGGATTAAAGGTGCCGCCAAATACAGCCACTTTCTGTTTCATCATTTATTTTCCCAGATCGTAGATCGGTTCTTTGGGGTTGCGTTTAAAAAGCACAAAACGGGTGCCGATCACCTGCACCACGTCGGCGCCGGTCTGTTCAGCCAATTCAACCGCCGCTTCCTTTGCAGTAAGCAAAGAGTTTTCCAAAACCCGCATTTTTATCATTTCCCGCGCTTTCAATGCGTCCTCTACCTGCATCACCACAGTGTCGGTTACCCCGCTTTTCCCGATCTGCAAAATCGTTTCCATCTGGTTGGCATATCCCCGCAAGGTTGCCCGTTGTTTACTTGTCAGCATTTATTTCGTTCCTTTCAAGTCTTCTTCCATCATCTTTAAAGCCCTGCCCCTGTGACTGAGCCTGTCCTTTTCTTCCCCGCTCAGGGTCGCAAAACTGTCGGTATCGTTTACCATGAAGATCGGGTCGTAACCAAACCCGTTTTCCCCGACCATCTTATCGCCGATAAATCCCTCGCAGGTTCCTAAATAACTTCTGCGGTCAGTTTCGCCTAAAATCAAATGGATCGCAGAAACAAAGCGCGCACTCCGTTTCTCTTTTGGGACTCCTTCCATCTTTTTTAAGATCAGCAGGCATTTGTCACGGTCTATCAAACCAGGGCCGCCAAACCGCGCGGAATAGATCCCCGGTGCGCCGTCCAGGAAATCGACCTCCAGCCCAGAGTCATCCGCAATGGTCGCAAGGCCGGTTGCGCGGAAAATCGCTTCTGCTTTTAAAGCTGCATTTTCGGCAAAGGTCGTGCCGGTTTCCTCTACGTCAATATCGGTGTCCACATCCGCCTGGGACAGCACTTCATATCCCAACGGCTCTAGGATCCGCCGGAATTCAATGAGTTTATGCGCATTTTTGGTCGCCGCTACTAATTTTATCATCTTTCGTTCTCCTTAATCGTCAAAAAGCGCGTTCGCAAAGTCCTGTGGGTCAAACGGCTGAAGATCGTCGATCTGCTCCCCGACCCCAATATATTTCACCGGTAGTCCCAGCTCATCCTTGATCGCAATCACGATCCCGCCGCGCGCAGTACCGTCAAGCTTTGTCAGCACGATCCCGGTAATGCCGGCGGCTTCCTGAAACTGTTTTGCCTGGCTGACAGCGTTCTGCCCGGTGGTAGCGTCCAGCACCAGCAATACTTCCTTGTCACAGCCCTCCATTTCCCGGTCGATCACGCGGGAAATTTTGGCAAGCTCGTCCATCAGGTTCTTTTTGTTGTGCAGCCGCCCGGCGGTATCGCAGATGATCACATCGCAGCCGCGCGCCTTTCCTGCACTGATCGCGTCAAATACGACAGCCGCAGGATCCGCACCCTCTTTGTGTTTGATCAGCTCCACCCCGGCGCGATCGCTCCAAATTTCAAGCTGTTCGATCGCGGCGGCACGGAACGTGTCCGCTGCGCCCAGCAATACCTTTTTCCCCTCTGCTTTTAAGTTTGCGGCCAGTTTTCCAATAGTGGTAGTCTTCCCAACGCCGTTTACCCCGATCACCAAAATGATCGACGGCTTGGTGGAGATATTCAGCGCTTCACCCCCGGTCAGCATTCCGCTGATGATCTCTTTCATCATGCCTTTGATCTGTGCCGGGTCGGTCGCTCCTGTTTCCTTGATCTTTTCACGCAGCAGATCACAGATCTTTACCGATGTTGCAACGCCGACATCGGACATGATAAGCGTTTCTTCCAGTTCTTCAAAAAATTCCTCATCAATTTTTGTGAAGGAGTTCAGCAGGGTTTCCACCTGCTTGACCATATTATCCTTGGTCTTTTTCAAGCCATTTTTAATTTTATCAAACAATCCCATTCGATTGATTCCCTCCTTTATGCTTCCAGCTTTCCAAGCTTTTGCTCCACCTCGCTGACATCCAGCCGCAAGAGTTTTGAAACACCCTCCTCCTGCATGGTGACTCCGTACAAGACATCCGCCTCTTCCATGGTGCCGCGCCGGTGGGTGATCATGATAAACTGCGTGTTGTCGCTCATCAGGCGGAGATACTCCGCGTATTTGCTGACGTTAACGTCATCCAATGCGGCTTCGATCTCGTCCAAGATACAAAACGGCGCCGGACGTACTTTTAAAATAGCAAAATAGATCGCGATCGCTACAAATGCCTGCTCGCCGCCGGACAGCAAGCTTAGGTTTTTGATGATCTTTCCCGGCGGTTCTACAAAGATCTCAATCCCAGATTCCAATACATGCTCCGGGTCGGTCAGCTTTAATTCTGCGCGCCCGCCGCCGAACAATTCCACAAAAATACGCTGGAAATGACGGTTGATCTGGTGGAAGCTGGAATCGAAGATCTCCTGCATCTTTCCGGTCAGTTCCCCGATCAAACGGGTCAGTTCCGCTTTCGATTTCTCAACGTCCTTCAACTGCCCGCTCAAAAATTCATAGCGTTCGGAAACCTCTTTGTATTCTTCGATCGCCGCCACATTCACGCTTCCCAAAGCACGGATCTTCCCACGCAGGGACTGCAGTTCCCGTTCCGCCCCTGCCAGATCCTCGATCGGCTCGGCGGACTGGTCCGCTTCGCTTTTGGTAAGCTGGTATTCCTCCCACAGCTTATTGATGATGCTGTCGTACTCTTTCTGCACCGTGGCGACCCGTTCTTCCAGCCGGGCAATATCTTGTACCACCGATTCCTTCTGTGCGGAAACGGTACGTTCCTCCTGCCTTAGCTTGGTGGTTTCCCCTTCCAGAACATTCCTGTGCTGCATCTGTTCAGCTACCTGCTGTTCCAGTGCTTCGCCCTGATTTTTGCAGTCATCCGTTTCCTGCTCCAGCATCGCGATCTGTTCTCGAATTTGGGAATCCTCCCTGCGGTAATCTTCCAACTGGCGTTTTAACTCTTCCAACTGCTGCTGTGCCGCCTGGTCGCGCAGGTTTAATTCCGCAAGGCTGTTTTTAGTGGACTCTATATCCTTTTGCAGTTCCAGCCGTTTTAACCGCAGACCCTGCAAGGATTCGGAAAGGCGTTTTCTCGCCTCGTCCGCATCGCTGTGCTCGCCCTGCATCCCAGCTAACTTCTGACGGGCGTCAGAAAGCTCCTGTTCGATCTGTCCGGAACGCTCTTTCCATATGGAAAGCTGTTCCTGCATTTGCCGGATCCGGTTTTCAAGGTCCTGCTGTTCTTCTTTCATAGAAGCCAGCAAAGCTTCTTCCTGCTCCAGCAGCAGGCTCAGGCGCTTTTCCTCACCCTCCGCCCGGATTCGGTCTTCGTGAACTGTCTGCAATTCGCTTTGAATGGCCGTCATCTTCGCCTGCAAGCCGTTCTTTTCCTGTTCCAATGCCTGTAGATCCTTAGAGGCAGTAAAAATTTTGCCCTCCAGTTCCTGCGCCTGTGCACGCAGCTTCTCGATCTCGGTCTTACGGCTCAAAATGCCCTGGGAACGTCCCTTTAACGAGCCGCCGGACATGGAACCGCCCGCATTGACGACCTGCCCGTCCAGCGTTACAATTTTAAACTTATATCCGTTTTTCCGCGCGATCAAAACCGCCGTATCCAGATCCTCCACAATGACGATCCTGCCCAGCATAGAATCCACGATCCCCTGATAACGGGGTTCGAACTGGACAAGGTCGCTTGCCAAAGAGATAAAGCCATCTGTTTCCTCAAAGGAAGCGGTGTTCAAGCGGCTCCCCTTTATAGAAGTCAGCGGCAGAAACGTAGCCCGACCCGCGTTCTCCTGTTTTAGGAAATGGATCGCACTTTTTGCATTCTGTTCTGTTTCCACCACGATGTTTTGCAGCATCCCGCCCAAGGCTACTTCAATCGCAGTAGAATATTCCTTCTGCACGTTTAGCAGCTGGGAAACCGTCCCCAAAATCCCGCTCAGTATCCCGTGCTTTCCCTGCCGCAGCACTGCCTTGACGCTGAAAGCAAAGCCTTCCATATTGCGTTCCAAATCTTCCAGCAATTTGGCGTTTTGCTGCTTTTCTTTTACCTGAAGTTCCAGTTGGTTCACCTTCTGCGCCGCTTCCGAACAACGCTTTTCCCGGCTAGACAGCTTTAGCTGATAACCGCCCAAAGCATTTTTCAGTGATTCTGTACGCTCGTCCAGATTTTTCATCAGGGACAGCGCTTCCAAAAGCTCCTGTTTGCTGGCGGAAAGATCGTTCTCTTTGCCGGTGATAGTCTGATAGTTTTCAAAAAGGCGCCGCTGTGCTTCCTCCAACTGTCCCTGGCCTTGCAGGATATGCAACTGGTTTTGGGATTGCTCCACCAGTAGCCCGTTGACTTCCTGTCCCAATTGTTGGGCGGCTTCAGAAAATTCGGCTGCCTGCTCGCTTAAGTCAAGCAGCTCCTGCTCCTTTTCGTTCAACTGGCCATCTGTTTGTGATAATTCGGCCGACAAGCTTTCCAGCGCATTTGTTTTTCTTTTCGTTTCCTCGGCCAGTTCCTCGCCGGAATGGCCGAAATTGCCGATCTCACCCTGTACTCGGCTTTGATTCTGCGCGTTATGGGTAAGGTTATTGCGGCACACCGCGATCTGCGCGTTCAAATCCGCTGCTTTCTGGTCGGTTTCCTCCCGTTTTCTGCGCAGCTCGTCGATCTCTACCAAGCACTGCTGCATCTGTGTGTAAACCGATTGGATCTGCGCTTCGATCTGTTCGACCTGCTGTTCGATTTCCTCCTGCGCCATCCTCCGCGCCAGCATTTTGTCCTGCTGGTCCTTTAACGAAGCGTTTGCACGGGATAGGTTTTGCACCCAAACTGAAATTTCAAGCGTCTTTTTCTCTTCGGACAGTTCTAAAAAACGCCTTGCTTTTTCCGATTGCTGGCGCAGCGGTTCTACCCGTTCCTCCAGTTCGGACAAAATATCCATCAGGCGCAGAAGATTTTCTTCTGCGCTGGAAAGCTTGCGCTCCGCTTCATTTTTGCGGTAACGGTATTTGGAAATACCTGCCGCCTCTTCAAAAATTTCGCGGCGCTCATCGCTTTTAGACTGGACGATCTCAGCGATCCGCCCCTGACCTACCATTGCATACCCGTCGCGCCCAAGGCCGGTATCCATAAACAACTCGTTAATGTCCTTTAAGCGCACGTTTGTGCGGTTGATCATATATTCACTTTCACCGGAACGGTAATATTTCCGAGTGATCACCACTTCGTCGCTGTCGATCTCCAGCGTTTTGTCAGAATTATCAATGACCAGTGATACCTCTGCAAAGCCCTGTGATCTTCTCGCCTTAGTCCCGGTAAAAATAACGTCTTCCATTTTGGAGCCGCGCAGGTTTTTGGTGGACTGTTCCCCCATTACCCAGCGGACGGCGTCGCTGATATTGCTTTTCCCGCTTCCATTTGGGCCGACAACAGCTGTTAACCCCTGCCCAAACTGTATTTTTGTTTTATCCGGAAAGGACTTAAATCCCTGGATCTCCAACGATTTTAATACCAAACTGCCACCTCGTTTTATTCTTCTGCTACTTGGATCTCATACTTTTTTAAAGCTGGGTTCCCCGTCACCCTGACCGGGCGGCCCCAATGCTTTTCTAACCATAAAATATTGCCGCGCTTTTGTCCTATCATTTTAGAAAGTTCTGTCGGGTTTGTCTGTAAAGTGATTTCACTTAACATTTTAGGAACCCGCACAGAAACAGCCTGTTCCCGGTATACCCTGCTTTCGCAAAGCTCCCGGAACGCTGGATGATAAATTCCCGCAACCATTTCCCGTGCCACCTGTTCGGAGGCGTGGAGCCCTAATTTTATTACCGGGATAGACCGCTCTTCAAACAACCGCAGCAGCTTTGCACACAAGTCAACCGCTTCTTCCATTGGCATCACCGGATATTCCCCGGCCCGGTATCGTTTTTCCAGCTCCGTTCCCGGCAAAATGACCGTGGGATAAATCCGCACCGTATCCGGATGCAGATCAGCCAGCTCCTGCGCAGAAGCTATGTCTGACGCCGCGGTCGCCCCATATAAACCGACCATCATTTGAAGCCCCAGTTCAAACTTTTCCCGTCGGATCATCTGTGCGGCGGCGCGCACCTGCCGGGCGGTATGCCCTCGATGATTCATTTCCAGCACGCTGTCATCCATACTTTGTGCACCCAATTCGATCGCGGTGACCCGGTACCCTTTCAGTTCTGAAAGAATTTCCGGCGTAATGGCATCCGGCCGGGTAGAGATCCTGATCCCTTTTAACCCAAATTCCTCCAGATAATGCTGCGCTGTCTGCAATAAGGTGGCCCGGTAAGCCCACGGGACAGCGGTAAAGCTGCCGCCGAAAAAGGCAATCTCTGTTTTCAAGGGATCGCCGCGGTGTACCGCAAGCGCTTCCCGCAGCAGCCTGTCTACTTCCTGCGGAGAAGGAGCATGCTGTGCGCCGGAGATCACATGCTGATTGCAAAAGCTGCACCGGTTTTTACAGCCGATATGCGGGATAAAGACCGAGATATTACTATGTTTCATAACCCATCAGCGCCAGCGCTTCCTTGGCCGCAACCTGCTCCGCCTGTTTTTTGCTTCTGCCGGTGCCGGTACCGATCACATTGGAATTAAGGTGTACTTCCACTGTAAACAGCTTATTGTGATCCGGTCCCTTTTCTTCCACCAGCACATATTCGATTTTTTCTTCCCGGTTTTTCTGGATAATTTCCTGAAGCGCGGTCTTATAATCGCTGACATAGGTCATCTTTTTCACATCCAGCTTTTGCGGGATAAAGCGCAGTACAAAATCGCGCGCCGCTTCCAGACCGCTGTCAAGGTAGATGGAAGCGATCACCGCCTCAAACGCATCCGCTAAAATGGATGGACGTTCCCTGCCGCCGGTCATTTCTTCCCCTTTTCCAAGCACCAGATAATCCCCTAAATGGATCTGCAAGGCAAACTGATGCAGGCTTTTTTCACACACTAAAGAAGCTCTCAGCTTTGTCAGCTCCCCCTCCGGCAAATGGCGGTAATGCTCAAACAAATGCTGCGCAACGATAATGGACAGGACCGAATCCCCTAAAAATTCCAGCCGCTGGTTATTCTTTAAATGCTTTCTTCCTTCGTTGGCATAGGACGGATGGGTCAGCGCTTCATTCATCCAACTTTTCTTGTGATAATGATATTGAATCTGTGTTTCAAAATCCACCAAGCTCCTCGTCCTCCCTATCAGCTTATGCCTTTGCTTTCTGTTCTCTTAGTACTTTGGCGATCTCCCCATTGACATCCTGCTTTACAAAATCGCATGCCTGGCGGATCGCGTTTTTATAAGCGTACCCGTCTGAGCTGCCATGCGCCTTGATCACCGGTTTCGCCGAACCCAAAAGCGGGGCGCCGCCGTATTCTTTGTAGTCCATTTTCTGCTTGAACTTTTTCATATCCTTTAATACCAAAGCGGCCGCCATCTTTCCGCCCAGGCTTCCCATGAAAATATCTTTGATGTTGCCCATCAAAAACTTCGCCAGACCTTCAGTCAGCTTTAAGATCACATTCCCGGTAAACCCATCGGCAACTACTACATCGGCTTTTCCAAGCGGAATATCCCTGGCTTCTACATTCCCGACAAAATTCATGCCGGATTCTTTCAGCATAGAGAAAGTTTCAAGCTGCAGTTCCCTGCCTTTGGTCTCCTCTTCCCCTACATTGACCAGTCCAATGCGCGGGTTCTCCACCCCAATGATCCGGTTCATATAAATAGAGCCCATCATAGCGAATTGGGTCAGCATTTCCGGCCGGCATTCCAAATTAGCCCCGGCATCCGCCAGCAAAAAGCATCCCTGCTGGGAGGGAATGACTGTAGCGATAGAAGCACGCTTAATTCCTTTTAAACGCTTGACAATGAGGGAAGCCCCCACAACGACCGCCCCCGTACTGCCGGCACTGACAAAAGCGTCTGCCTCTCCGTCTGCCAGCAGTTTCATCGCGACCGCCATAGACGACTGCGCGTGTTCCTTTACGATCGAAGTCGGGTCGTCGCAAACCTCGATCACATCTTCTGTATGATGAAAGGTGATCCCCTCCACTGAAATATTATGCTCCTGCGCGGTTTTTCTCAGCACAGATTCATCGCCTGTCATGATAATGGAAACGCCGTATTCTTTCACGGCCAGCGCGCTTCCCTGAAGTACTGACAGCGGAGCGTTATCCCCGCCAAATCCATCTACTACAACTTTCATGATATTCATCTCCTTATCGGTCCAAAAAGGGATTTTATTCCCCATATCCTTCCAATGCTGTTTCAAACGCTTTCATCCCGCGTTCGGCAATGGTCTGGTAACGAAGTTTCTTGTCCCGGATCCGTTCCGGAAGCGGCGGCAAAACGCCCATATTCGCCCCCATCGGCTGGAAATTCACAACCGTTTCATCGCTGATGTAATGAGAAAGCGCCCCGATCATGGATTCCACAGGTAAGGTCACCGGCTCTTTCCCCTCCAAGATCCGTCCGGCATTCAGCCCTGCCATGATCCCGGAAGCAGCGCTTTCGGTGTATCCTTCCACCCCGGTGATCTGCCCTGCAAAGAAAATATTGGGCTGTTCCTTCAGCCGGAAATGGCAGTCCAAAAGCTTTGGGCTGTTTAAAAAGGTATTGCGGTGCATCACCCCATACCGCAGAAATTCCGCCTGCTCCAAGCCCGGTATCATGGAAAATACTCGTTTTTGCTCGCCCCATTTTAGATTGGTCTGAAAGCCTACCAAATTGTACATGGTGGAAGCGGCGTTCTCTTTTCTTAGCTGTACCACTGCCCACGGACGGTGCCCTGTGCGCGGGTCAGTTAAGCCAACCGGTTTCAGCGGCCCATACCGCAGGGTATCCGGCCCCCTTTTCGCCATGACTTCTACCGGCATACATCCCTCGTACACCTTGAAATCACGCTGGTCGATCTCTTTGAGCGGCGCCTGTTCCGCATGGATCAAGGCATCATAAAACTGCTCGTACTCCGCTTTGTTCATCGGGCAGTTGATGTAATCATCTCCCTCCCCGTTGCTATAACGGGAAGCGGCAAAGGCGATCTGCATATTCACAGTATCCGCCGAAACAATCGGAGCCGCCGCATCAAAGAAGCTAAGATGCTCCTCTTTGACGAGTCCTTGTATCGCAGAGGCTAATCCGTCAGACATCAATGGACCCGCTGCAACAATCACCATCCCCAGCGGAAGCTCTGTTACTTCCCTGTGGATCACATGAATGAGTTCATGCCCGGTAATGTGACTGGTGATGTAATTGGAAAACAGCGTGCGGTCAACCGCCAAGGCTCCCCCTGCCGGAACAGCGCACTGCCGTGCGCTTTCCATGACCAGGGAATGGAGCCGGGTCATCTCTGCCTTTAAAAGACCTGCCGCCGAATCAAACCGGGCAGCTTTCAGAGAATTGGAACAAATCAATTCTGCAAATCCCTCATAATGATGAGCCGGCGTATACTTTTTGGGCTTCATCTCATAAAGGTCCACCTCTATCCCGCGCCGTGCGAGCTGCCATGCCGCTTCACAGCCGGCAAGCCCGGCGCCAATCACACTAACTTTCTTCATCTGACTCCTCACTTATTTTCCCGGTTCTACCGTTTCGTAATCACAGCTTTCATTGGAACAGTATATCTTCCCGTTCCGTCCCGCTTTTTTCAGCAGGGTTTTGCCGCATTTCGGGCAAACGTCCCGGGTCGGCGTATCCCATGTCATAAAGGTGCATTCCGGATAATTGCCGCAGCCAAAGAACTTCTTCCCCTTTTTGGATTTCTTCTCTAAGATCTTGCCGCCGCAGACCGGGCATTCCCCCGGCATTTCTTTTACGATCTTTTTAGTATGGTTGCATTCCGGGTACCCGGAGCACGCCAAAAACTTCCCAAACCGTCCCACTTTCACTACCATGGGGCGGCCGCATACTTCGCAGATCTCGTCGGTCACTTCATCCGGCAGAACGATCTTTTCTTCACCGATGTTCTGCTCCGCATTTTTCAGCGCTTCACTGAACTCCGTATAAAAATCGCGGATACAGTCTTTCCACGCCTCGTCCCCCGCTTCGATCTTATCCAAATCAGTCTCCATATTTGCAGTAAAGCCCACATCAATAAATTTACCAAAGTGCTTACGGATCAGTTCTGTCGTGATCTCTCCCAGCGGAGTTGGCACCAGCTGTTTGCCATCCCGTTCCACATAGTTGCGCGCAATAATGGTCGTGATAGTCGGAGAATAGGTGCTTGGCCGGCCGATCCCGTTTTCCTCCATCGCCTTAGTCAAAGACGCTTCAGTATAGCGGGCGGGCGGCTGGGTAAAATGCTGAGTGCCACCTAGTTGGTTCAGCCGCAAAATTTCTTGTTCGGTCAGGTTCGGCAGTCTGCCTTCTTCCTGGGTAGCCTCGTCCTTTCCCTCTTCATAAAGCGCGGTAAACCCGTCAAACTGCACGGAATACCCGCTGGCTTTAAAGTCGTATTCCCCCGCCTTGATGACAGCCTGCACCGTATTTAAAATACAATCCGCCATCTGGCTGGCAATAAAACGCTCCCAAATCAATTTATAAAGCTTATACTGGTCTGTTGTCAGGCTGTCTTTCGCCATAGCCGGAGTTAAGGCCGGCACAGTCGGGCGGATCGCCTCATGCCCGTCCTGTGCGTTTGACTTTGTTTTAAACGTTCTGCCGCCAGCCGGTAAATACTTTTCGCCGTAACGTCCGACAATATATTCTTTTGCCGCCTGCTTCGCTTCGTCAGAAATACGCAGGGAGTCGGTCCTCATATAGGTGATCAAACCCATAGAGCCGAATTCCGGCACTTCCATCCCCTCGTAAAGCTCCTGCGCTGCCTGCATGGTCCGGCGGGACTGGAAACCCAGCTTTCGGGAGGCCTCCTGCTGCAGGGTAGAGGTGATAAACGGCGGGACTGGGGATTTTTTACGCGTCCCTTTTTTGATAGAATCCACCACAAAGTCATTGCCCTTGATCGCTTCTAAAACAAGGTCGGTATCTTCTTTCTTTTTCAAGTCGATCTTCTTGCCGTTTTTCCCGTAAAACTTCGCGACAAAGGTACGCTTCGCTTCTGCGAGCGCACTGTCTGTCAATGAAGTAAGATTGGCTTCAATGCTCCAATATTCCTGCGGGATAAAACTGCGGATCTCGTTTTCCCGGTCTACAATCAGGCTGACAACAACCGACTGTACCCGTCCGGCAGAAAGCCCGCTCCGGATCTTTTTCCAAAGCAGCGGGCTTAACTTATACCCTACGATCCGGTCCAAAACCCTGCGCGCCTGCTGTGCGTCTACCAGATCCATATCCAACCGGCGGGGATGCTCCATCCCGTTTTCCACCCCGGTGTGAGTGATCTCGTTAAAGGTAACGCGGTTTTGCGCCTCCAACGGCAGATCCAGCAGCTGTGCCAAATGCCAGGAGATCGCTTCTCCCTCCCGGTCAGGGTCGGTCGCCAAATAAACGGCTTTGGATTTTTTCGCCTCTTCCTTGAGCATTTTGATCGTTTTAGACTGTTTTCTGATATTGATATACTGAGGCTCAAAATTATTTTCAAGATCGACCCCCAGCTTGCTTTTCGGCAGGTCGCGCACATGGCCGACAGAAGCGACCACCTCGTATCCCCGGCCCAAATATTTCTTGATATTCTTTACCTTTCCCGGGGACTCCACGATCACCAGCTTTCTGGTCGGCGCCCGTTTTGCCGCTTTCTTTGTTGTTTTTTTCGTCGTTTTTTTCACTGTTTTGGTTTCAGTTGCCATATTTAAATCCTATGTTTCCTTTCTATTCGGTGATTACATGCTTTGCATACCGTTTTCCGGAATATGATGAGATGTACTCCAATAATTCTAATTCTGTCGCGATCGCGGCTGCCTGTGCGGCGCTTAATCCTGCCCTTGCCGCAATCTCGTCCAAGGATTCCGGCTGGCTGGTCATCGCATCGAACATATTCCGGTGCGCCTTGCTTAAGGTAGGGTCCCACGCCTTTTGCTTTTGTTCCAGCACTTTCTGCGGTTCGATCTCCTTTTTAACTGCCGTTTGCCGCTGATGATACACGGGGAGCGTTTTATTCCGCTTCACCTGCTGGGCAAATTGATACTCGGCATTGAGCTTGTGCGGGTAAAGCATAAAATATTCATCCAGTACATCCTTAGCAGAAAATACCGGGATCGCCCCGTCGCGCAGATAACGCGCTACCCCACCGAAATTTACGTCATAAATATCATGGGGAGGCACACAAAAAAGATCCTTCCCCTGCTCAATCGCATGTTCGGCTGTAATTAAGGAACCACTTTTCATCGGCGCTTCTGTTACCAATACCCCTACGCCCAAAGCCGACATGAGCCGGTTCCTGACCGGAAAGATGGACCGGGTAGGATATTCGCCAGGCGGGCATTCGCTGACCAGTGCGCCCTTTCGCAGGATCGCCAGCTTCAACTCACGGTTTGAGGCCGGATAATCGACATCCAGCCCGCATCCTAGCACAGCGATCGTTCTTCCACCGGCCTTTAACGCGCCCCAATGCGCATAAGTGTCTATTCCCTCCGCGCAGCCGCTTATGATCAGCGCCCCAGCGCGGGACAATTCATAACAAAGGTTTCCGGTCAACCGTTTCCCGTAATCGCTGGCCCTGCGGGTACCGACCACAGTAATGCCGGCCTCTTCATCGATCCCCTGAATCTCGCCCTTAACGTATAATACCATCGGCGGGGCGTAAATATCCGCAAGACGATGGGGATATTCCGGGGAGCCATAACAAATGATGTGAATTCCCAGCCTGTCACAATCAGAAAGGATCTTATCCGCCCGTTCCAAAGAGGTGTGTATGATCGCCCGGCGGTCGGATTCCTTTAAAAAGGAGAGCTTTTTCAGGTCCTCCTCACTCGCTTCCAAAACCGCCCGTGGAGAGTGGAACACCTCCAGCAGTTTCCGCGGTTTTTCACTTCCGTAAGCAAACACGCGAGACAGCCAAACCCAATATTTGATCTCATCCATTGTTATCCCTCCTGTTTTTTGGAATCAATTTTGAACCAATTCCCACATCAGGATGCCGGCTGCCATTCCAGCATTAAGCGATTCCGCATTTCCCTTCATCCGGATGGTGATCTGTTTTTGGCAGGCAGCTATCGTCCGCGGTTCCAGACCGTTTCCCTCGTTCCCGATCACCACCATGCTGTTCGGTGCAAAGCTGGTCTGCAACACCGAATCGGCGCTTTCGTCCACCACGGCCGCATAGGTTACGAACCGTTTTCCAAATTGTTCCAGATCACTGGCAGGGTCTTTGCCGAAAAATATCGGGAGCCGGAACGCAGAACCCATACTGGCGCGAAGCACTTTCAGATTATAGATGTCACAGGTACCGGCGGAGATCATCACGCCGTCAAGCCCGACTGCCTCCGCAGTGCGCAGGATCGTCCCTACGTTGCCGGTATCCTGCAAGCCGGCAAGATAAAGATACTTCCCGTTCGGTACTATTGTATCAGCCTGCCGGTGTTTGTCAAGTTTTTTACAGATGGCAAAAAGCCCGCCCGCATTCTGGGTACAGGTCATCTTTTCCTCTACTGCCTTGGAAATCTGGTAAACCGGACAATCCAGATCAAAAAGCTTTTGTAAAACAGCAGGATTTTTTTTCACACACTGCTCCGTCACAAAAACCTTTTGAAAAATTACCCCGGAGCAGGCCGCCTCCAAAATAAGCTTTATGCTTTCGATGGCGAATGTCCCGTTTTGATCCCGGTAGGATTTTGAAGATATAAGCTTTCCATATTCCTTTACATTTTTGTTGTCTTTTGACAAAATTTGTTCCATCATGCTTTTGCAAACCTTCCCAAATATACGGCCTAAACCCGGCAAATAATATAGAAACACGCCCGAGCCAAGTTGACACGGGCGTATTGAATATCTTACTGTAATGCCTCTTTTGCTTTTTCACACAAGCTGGTGAACGCAGCCGGGTCATGAATTGCGATTTCGGAAAGCATTTTACGGTTTAAGGTGATGTTCGCCTTTTTCAAACCGTTAATGAAGGTAGAATAGTTCATACCGTTCATTTTGCAGCCAGCAGAAATTCTGGTGATCCACAACTGACGGAAGTTACGTTTTTTCTGTTTTCTGCCAATATACGCATACTGGCCGGATTTCATTACTGCTTCTTTTGCAGTTTTAAACAGTTTGCTTTTGCCGCCCCAGTAACCTTTTGCAAGTTTCAGGACTTTATTTCTTCTCTTACGAGTAGCCATTGCTCCTTTTACACGAGCCATAAGTATTTACCTCCTGTGTTCTGTGCTTTCAAGCACACTTTTCATTTTCTCTTATCCCTGCGTGATGTTTGGTTTCGATTATTTGTAAGGGATCAGCAGTTTGATTGCCTTTACGTTTGTTTTATCAGCATAAGCTGCTTTGCGAAGGCCTCTTTTCCGTTTTGTGGTCTTCTTGTTCAAGATATGAGACTTGAAAGCATGAGCACGTTTGATTTTACCGTTTTTGGTTACTTTGAAACGTTTTTTCGCTCCACTATGTGTTTTGATTTTAGGCATTTTCATATCCTCCTTAATGATTACTTCACGGGCTTTGATGCGATGAACATGACAAGGCTGCGCCCTTCCATCTTAGGCTGCTTATCAACAACACCTACTTCACTGCAATCATCTTTAAACCGTTCCAGCAAACCTCTGCCCAGCTCTGGATGAGCCAGTTCACGGCCGCGGTACCGCACCGATACCTTTACCTTGTTCCCCGCACTGAGGAATTTTTTCGCAGCGTTCACCTTTGTGTTAAAGTCATGCGTGTCAATGTTCAGTGACATTCTGACTTCTTTGATCTCAATGGTTTTTTGATTTTTTCTTGCCTCTTTTTCCCGTTTCGCCTGTTCATAGCGGTATTTTCCGTAATCCATGATACGGCAGACCGGCGGCTTTGCCTGCGGAGCGATGTCTACCAGATCCAAGTTTTTGGATGCGGCGATGTTCAGCGCTTCTTTCAGAGGCAGGATGCCAAGCTGTGAGCCGTCAGCGTCAACGACACGGACTTCTTTCTCACGAATGCTCTCGTTTATGAGCAGCTCTTTGTTGTTGCTAATTGTCAAGCACCTCCATATGCCCAGATAATAAACAAAGCGTAGACCCAAGAACAGTCTACGCACCAATACACAAAACAAAAAGGCAAAAGCTACCCTTTTCATTTTATCCGTATTGACCCATGCAGTACCAAAAAGACCCATAGGTGAGAACGTATTTGCTGTTCTGCTTTGTTTTCTTAAATAGTATATCAGACAATGATCCCATTGTCAAGCATTATTTTTAAGGGGAGAAGCTTCTCCCCTTAAAATAGTTTAGCACACCTTGATTTCTTTTGCAAGATGAAGCGAATAGATCAGGCATTCCTTGACCGGAAGCTGAAAATACTGTTCCAGCGCCGCTTTGTAGATCCTAAGCTGGTCGGCGTATTTCGCTGCAAATTCCGCAGGGTTCGATAAGCGGTCTGTCTTATAGTCCACGATGACCAGCTCCCCGTTTTCTATGAATACCGCGTCCGCGATCCCCTGCATCAGGATCTGTTCTCCGGCATACTGCTCAGGCAGGGTGTCGTCCACCTCTCTGGCAGAAATTTCATAAATGAACTGGTATTCCCGCTCCCAGTATTGTGCCGCCATCATCCGGGCAAGCAGTTTCGAATCCAAAAAGCTGCGGATCGTCCTGCGGTTGAGATACTGCGCGTCCTCTTCCTTTAAAAATCCGGCGTCAGAAAGCCGTTCGATCTCTTTCCCCAAGTCCTGCTTTGCGGCCGTAAAGTCCGCGTACTGCATAAAGCTGTGCAGGATCGTTCCCCGCTGGGCGCCGCTTAACACATCGTCCGTTGCCAGACGCATCTCCTCCAGCTGAGCCAGCGCCTCCTGCTGTTTTGACTTTGCGATCTGAGTCACCGTCACCTTTGCCGGCACCGCCTGCAAAGCCTGATCCGGGTATTCAAATTCAATCGCGCGCGTCAGCTGCCGCAATAGTTTTTCGGATGGCTGACAATGGAACACCAGTTCTCCCGCTTCTTCTGCCTGCGCGGATTCTATATCAGAGAATATACAGCGGAAAGCGCCGGCAACTGCCGTATCTGTTTCACCGGTTACCGCCTTCCCGAGTTCTACAGAACCGGAAAGGGAAAGCAGGATCCAGTCCAGAAAGCTCCGCTGCCGGGAAAGTAAAAACGGCGAAACGCCCCTCCCATAAGAAGCTGTTTTTAACAGCCGTTCGCAGTGGCCGCGGATATTTTTCCCGCTGCCGATCAAAACCAGCTTTTCCTTGGCACGGGTCATCGCCACATAAAGCACCCGCATCTCTTCGGACAGCAGTTCCCGCTGGTTGGCGATCCGAATCGCGTCGATCGGCATGGTACTGTACCTTTGGCAGGTATCCTGATTTTGTATTTCCATCCCAAAGCCATAGTCAGGATGAAGCATCCAGCGTTTTTTCAGGTCCATCGTGTTAAACGCTTTGCCTAAATCCGCTAAAATACAGATCGGGAATTCCAGCCCCTTGGACCCGTGGATACTCATGATCCGCACCACATCGGCACGTTCCGACACCGTATTGGCGCAGATAAAATCGTCGCCCCGTTCGATCGCCCGGCCGATAAACCGCAGAAAACCGTCCAGCCCAAACTTTCCGATCGACTCATAATTTTCCGCATAACTTAACAGCAGCCGCAGGTTGGCCCGCTTCTGCTCCCCGGATACCATGGATTCCACCACGAACAAAAAGCCCGTACGGTCATAGATCAGCTGTACCAGCCGGCTGACAGGCAGGATCACTGCCTGCGTGCGCAGAAAGGAAAGGGTTTCTAAAAATTCCCGGCACGCCGGGTCTCCTTCCTGCGCGCAAAGCCCCACCGCCGTGTAAAGCGGCGCTTTCCGATCCTTTAAACGGATCCGGGCAAGGTCGTCCGGCGTAAATAAAAACATCGGCGAAAGCATGACCGTAAACAGGTCGATGTCCAGCATCGGGTTATCAATCACCCGAAGCAGGGAAAGCATGACGGAAATTTCAAACGAATCAAAATACCCTTGTCCCGCCTCCGCATAGCAGGGGATGCCAAGTTCCTTTAATTTGTCTGCCAGCGGGGCTACCTTTCCCTTTTTGCTGCGCATCAAAATACAGAAATCCCGCCAAGTACAACGGCGCATCTCCCCATGGTCCTGCACCATGTAGCCACTCTCTACCATCAGGCGGATCTGGTGCGCGATATACTCCGCTTCCACCGCGATCGCCGGGTCTTTCCCCCCATCGTCCTCCCGGTTTCCAGTTTCCACCAAATGAAGCTCCGTTGCCCTTCCCGGCGCTTCTTCATACGGGGCCGAAGGGACAAGCTCCTCTTCCTCATTATAAGTCAGCTCGCCTAGCTCCTCGGTCATCACCCGGAAGAAAAGCTGGTTGACAGAATCCGTCACCTCTTCCCGGCTCCGGAAATTATTTTGCAGTAAAATTTTTCTGCCCGGCCCGGTGTGCTCTTCCATGGAAAACAGCTTTTTCCGCCGGGTAAACAGGGTCGGCATGGCGTTCCGGAACCGGTAGATGCTCTGCTTGACGTCGCCCACCAAAAATAAATTTTGGCTTTTTGTCAGCATTTCGTCCGTACCGATCCGCACCTTTTCCTCCCCGCGGGACAGCGCCCAGAAGATCAGGTTTTGAATGGTGTTGATATCCTGGCATTCGTCGATCATGATTTCGTCATATAACGCCGACAGGCTAAGCGCGGCCGGCGTTTTCCGGTAATATCCGTCCTCCTCCCGGATCAGCAGCTCCAGTGTATAATGCTCCAGATCCGGAAAATCCAACAGCCCGCGGGAGAGCATCTCCTGCCGTACAGCTACAGCGTAACGCCGCACCAGTCCAAATAAAGCAGCGATCTTCTCCCTTAAAAACGCTTGATCCTCCTGAAACCCTTGTTCATCTATCAAAAAATAACTTGGCTCCCAGCTACTTTTTTTCAAAAGCCCATAGGCGTATTCCCGCAGGTCCTTTACCCGCTGCTGGAGCTCCGGGTCCTCACAGCCCCGCACTGCTTTAAAGCTTTGTTTTTGGTGGCTGCGGTAAATGGAGCACACCCGATCCCAATCGTCTTCCTCCAGCGCGCGTTTCATCATCTGGAAGGTATGGCAGTCTTCCTCCAAGGCTGGGACATATTTTTCCAGCAGCTTTTCATCCGCGGAGGCAAGCTCCTTTGCCTGAACAAAAAGGTCCAGCACCTGTTCCAATAGCATACCGACATGATCCCGGTACAGCGCGAACCACTTTGTTTCTTTCAGCGGTGCGTCTGAACGGTACATCTCCTCAAAGCGATCCAAAACGGAAAGCGGGAACGGGTAGGAACGGATCCAGCGGTAAATCTCCAGAATCATTTCCCCCAGCCGACGGTCGTCGCGTTCCGACAAAAAATCGGCAAGCGTTAAAAATTCCGGCGTCCCCTCCTGATAGCATTCCTCCAGCATACTTTCCAGCAGGTCTTGCTGGAGGGTGCGCAGCTCGTTGTCCTCCGCGATCCGGTAAGTGACCGGCAGCCCGACCTCCTGGAAATGGTCGCGCAGGATCTCCCCGCAAAGGGAGTCGATCGTACCGATCTTCGCGCGGGATAAAAGCAGGTGCTGGGTTTGATACAGCTCGTTTTCCGGATCCGTTTCGATCAAGTCGTTCAGCTTCTGTTCGATCCGCTGGCGCATCTCAATGGAGGCCAGTACCGTAAAGGTCACAATGATCAGCCTGTCCGCCGGGATGGGGTTTTCTCCTGTCAGCAGTTCGGTCACCCGTTGGGTCAAAACGGCTGTTTTTCCACTCCCTGCCGCCGCCGATACCAGCACCGTTTCCCCTCTGGCGTCTATCGCGGCCTGCTGGGAGGGGGTAAATTCTATCTTTGCCATTGATCTCTCCTATTGTTTCAACGATCTGTTTGCTCTTCCCGAGCAAGTGTTTCAAATAATTCCGATTTGTCAAACGACTGGTACTCAGTCACGTCGTCACCCTCTTCAAAGCCGCAGGCAGTCTGAAATTGGCAGTATGCGCAGCCCACCAGTTCCTTGCTTTTACGCAGGGGCTTGGCCTCGATATTTCCGTGTTCCATTTCCCGCGCCATCTGTTTTAAGGTGCGCTCCAGTTTTCTGTAAAGCTGTCCCAGCTGCTCGGAAGAAAGCAGGAAATTCATGTTTCTGGAGCCAAACAGCGCTTCGTTGGCATGGTGGTCAATGAATACCTCTTCTTTCAGGCGATGGTCCTTGTCGTAAGCCTTTTTGGTTACAGATACTGGAATATATCTGCCCGCAAGGTCGCGTTCCATGGCCCGCAGGACTTCCTCCTCGTCCAGCACCATGCCTTTCATGCAGAAATTCTGCGATACCTTTTTCTGGATCTCCTCCGGCGCGGCACCCCGCTGCAAATCTGCCGCAGGCTCTCTGGCAGGCATATACAATACACCCGCGCCTTTTGCCTGCCGGTAAAACTGTTGCCCGTTTTTCTCCAAACACATCAGGTATAAAAACATCTGCAGGTTGACCCCATTCATCAGATCGGACAACGCAAATTCTTTTGTGCCGGATTTATAATCGACTACCCGCAGATAGGTGGAGCCGTCTTTTGCCTCGTATTGGTCGATCCGATCCACCGTACCGATCATGTACAGCTTCAGCCCGTCCGCATTTTGGATCGCCAGCGGGCGGACGTGCTCCGGCTCACCGATCCGGTATTCAAATTCAGCCGGACGGAACAGGCTTTGGGACAATTCCTCAAAAAGCTGTTTTAAGATCAGCATGATGGTTCGGAAAATACGGCGATAAAGGTATAAAAACCGCTTGGAACGGCTCTTCCCGTCAAGCATATCAGAAAGGTAAGCCTCCAGCTCCCGTTCTACCAAACCGCGTATTTTTTCTTCATCAAAAAAGCTGTAATCATCTATTTGCTCGCAGACAGCCTGTAAAATATGATGGATCACCAGCCCACGGCTGCTTCCGTTGAGCTGGATCCGTTCCCTCGGGCGCAGACGCATCCCATATTCGCAGAAATACCGGAATTTGCAGGCGTGGTACTTTTCCACTTGCGACGGGGAAAGATAAATAGAGTCCCCGTAAAGCGCCCTTGCGGTTTCCCGGTCCGGCAAGCGCTGCCTGCTGCGGTCAAGGCTTTGGGAAATACGCTCCATCCGGCCTTTGTAAAGCGGATCGTGAGAAAAGTATTCCCGCAGGGAGGCGGTCAGCTCATGATCCTGACGGTACTGGTACGCCAGCACCGAAAAGGCGGTGGGTTTTGTTTTACAAAAGTAAATGCGATCCACGTCATCAGTGTCCTGCACTGCCGTAGGGCCAAACATCCGCTTAAACTGCTGGAACAGGTAAGACGGCGCTTTTGCCGCACCTTTCATATCTGCTTTTCTGGCAATGACGAACAACTGCTGGGAAGGGATCGCCAGTGATTTGTAGGCGATAAATTTTTCTTCCCGAATCTTATCTTTCAAAGGGGCTGACAGCTCTACCCCGATCCCAATAAGATCCTGACGCTCCTTATCGGTCAGCAGGCCGCGGTTCTCCGGAATATATGGAAACACCTTGTCGTTTGCTTCTAAGATGAACAGCGCCTTTGGACAGTCGGTACGGATGCGCTCCGCGCTTCCAGCAGTCACGCAATCCACCGTCTGCGGCAGGGTGCCCAAATCAAAGTTTGCGGCCACCGCCAAAAATAGTTCCTGAAACCGGCGGACCGACAGCTTGTTCCGTCCGATCACCGTAGTGATCAGCCGCAGGATCTCTTCGGTGATCTCCCATACCTGACGGTGATCCCGCACCTGTTCTATCTGCTCTGCCAAAGAATCCTCTTTCAGTTCTTCGATCATCCGGTTTATGGACTCCCGCACCTTTAATGCCTCTAAAAGGTTTGCCAGCGCTGTACAGATCTGCCCTGCATCAGCGCCCGAAACCTGTTCCCGGAAGCTTGCCAAGGCAGTATATAAATGCTCCCTGATTCTATTGAAACCAAGCAGCGCCAGCGTATGCTGCTGAAGCTCCTCCTCACCAGAGGGCTGGTCCATCCCAAAAATACTGTTGACAAAAGGTTTTTCCCATTGATCTCCTTTGATGTCCCACAGGAATACATAATTTTCCAGCAGCGCGATCTCTTCCGCTGTGTAGCCGCAGAACCCGCATTTTAACAGCGAGATCAGGTCGTCAGACTTTAAACTGCCGCCGGCGCAGGACAGGCAAAGGTCGATCATCCGGATCAAAGGCGAAGCGCCGATATTTTTTACCGTGTCCAAATAATATGGGATCTCATACTTTAAAAAGGCGTTTTCCAAACAGCTCTGCACAGTCTGGAAATCACGGGAAACCACCACGATGTCGCGGTACCGAAGCCCCTGCTCCTGCACCAGCTCCCGGATCGTTGCCCCCACATAGTCCGCCTCGTCATATTCATTTGCCGCCAGAACCCCTTTAAAATGTGTGCATTCCTCACCGAAAGCTTTAGGTGAGGAAGAAAACACCTGCTGTTCCAGATGCGCCAGCTCCGGTGACTGGAACCGGTGCTGTTTTGATAAAACTGTCGGCACGGAAACTTTTTGCATCCCCTGCCGCGCCAACTGCTTTAACTTCTGATAGGTTTGGTCCACGCAGTAAAAAAGCTGGTTTTCGCCCGAAGCGGCGGGATCCAGGCAAAGGGAAACCGTCACTTCCTGCGCCGTTTCCATCATCACCCGAAGCATAGAAAATTCCCGGGCGGTAAACCCTTTAAATTCATCAATAAAGATCAGGCTGTCCTTAAAATATCCATGCTTGCGGATCTTTTCCACCGCGCGGGAAAGATCGTCCAAATGGTCTTTGTAATGGGCGCCTAGCATTGCGTCATACACCGAATAGATCAGGGAAATATCCCCAGCCTTTGCTTTTAATTTTTCGTTGGAAAGCTGTTTTGCGTGCCTAAAAAAAGCCTCCCCGTCCAGATCCGCATTTTTTAGTTCCGTCACCATTTCCAGCATGGTCTGTAAAAACGTCCCGTGTTCGGCCGACTTTGCATAGGCGGTCAGCTGGGAGCGAACCTCTTCCACGGCCGCGCTCATCAAAATCAGCTTAACGCTGTCGTCCGCATAGTCGCCTGCCGCCCCGCCGTATTCCTTAAACACCTGGTGCGCGATCCGGCTGAAGCTGATGATCTTCACATTTCGCAGAGCCGCGGCGCCTAACGCGTGGTAAAACTTACGCTCCGTTTCAAAGGTGAACTGTTCCGGGACCACCACAAAAATATTCTGTTTTCCATTCGCGGACTGCCGGACTCGTTCCAGCACTTCCTGTGATTTTCCGCTTCCCGCTCTTCCTAAAATAAAATGGACCATATCTGCCTGCGAATCCCTTTCTTCCTTATTTTGATTTTTATTATACCATTTTTCGCCCCTTTTTCCTACTTATTTTCAAAAAGAAAAACAGCCGTCAAGGAGAAAACTCCTTCACAGCTGTTCAGTAAAGTTTTACCATCGCTGGTTATTATTAAAATAACTGCGAAACTCTTTCTGCCTTTTCCGATATTTGATCGTCTGTCTGATATTACGGAAGAAATCCCCGCCAAAAAACAACAGGAAATTGAGGATCGAAAATAAGATCGCCACCCGCTGTGACCACGTCCCGAAAATAAGCCCTGCCAAAAACAAAAGCGCGTCCAGATAAGCAAGGTATTTGATCTTGATCGGAATGATGAAGAACAGCAGCATCTGAAAATTAGGGAACAGCGCCGCAAACCCAAAGAAAAGCGATAGGTTCAAATAAGTGTTGTCCGCCCCGCCGGTAATCATCGCGCCAATGATCGTGCCGATCATCCCCACCAGATAATACACGTTGAAGCGAAACGCCCCCCACTGGGATTCCAGCCCGCTTCCTGCTAAATAGTAAAAATAAAGGCTGAAAATGATCCAGATCGGGCTGGTAGAGGTCGGCAGGAAAATAAAGGTCAGCAAACGCCACACCTGCCCCTGCAGTACCAGTCCACGGTCTAAATAAAGCCAATAGCTCACCTGAAGCTGCGGCAGCAAAAGATCACAGAGAAACACGGTAAACATCCCGCACACGATCAAAAACATCAGGTTCGGGATCGCTACCCTGCCGCATTTCCGTTCCAATTTATCTAACCAATTCATGAATAGTCCCCTTTAAATGATATTCTATAAACATCATACTAAATTTGCCTTTGATTATCAAGGCATTTTCTTCCAAAGACGTAAATTTTTCATGACTAGGCTGTGAAGTTTATTCCTGATAACCTCCGGACATAGGACGGAAAAATTTCCGTGTAAGGTTGCCGACAGGCACTGGAAAACACCATATTTTTCTATCTCGGCCTCAGTTTCACCTCACCGCGGCTTTTAACACATTCTGTTCCGCAAAAAGCACCCTACAGTGGAAAATTGCAGAAAGTTATGATATGATAAAAAGAGCATAGAAAAAAGGTAAGGGAATGAAACGATGAAAACTTTGCTGGTGGGGATCAACGCCAAATATATCCACTCTAACCTGGCGATCCGATACTTAAAGGAATATGCCCAGTCCCGCGGGGTAAGCGGGATCTGCCTTGCGGAATTTACTATCAATCAGCGCCCGGAGCAGATCCTGCCGGAAATTTTTAAAGAATGTCCGGATGTCATTGGTTTTTCCTGTTATATCTGGAATTTTTCCATAGTCTGCCGGCTGGCGGCGGAACTGAAAAAGGTACTGCCGCAGGCGTTTATCTTTTTCGGCGGGCCGGAGGTCAGCTATAACGCCGCTCAGGTTTTAGAGCGCACCTCTGCCGACCTTGTAGTGCACGGCGAAGGGGAAGAAACGGTGTTCCGGTTGCTTCAGGCACTGGAAAGCAAAGCGCCTTTACAATCTATTCCGGGGATCACCTGCTGGGTTGAGGGTAGTATTTCAGAAAATCCGGATATGCCGCCGATCTCTATGGACGACCTTCCCTTTGTATATCACAATATGACCGAACTGGAACATAAGATCATTTATTTTGAAAGCAGCCGAGGCTGTCCGTTTTCCTGCCAGTACTGCCTTTCCTGCAACGACCACAACGTCCGTTTTATGAGCCTACCAAAGGTGTTCCGGGCGCTCGATTTCTTTTTAAGTCAGAAAGTGCGTCAGGTAAAATTCGTGGACCGGACGTTCAACTGTGACAAACAGTATGCTATGAGCATCTGGCAATATCTGGCCGAGCACGACAACGGGATCACAAATTTTCATTTTGAGATCGCGGCGGAACTTTTGGACGGTGAAATCCTTTCCTTTTTGAAAACGGTCCGCAGGGGGCAGTTCCAATTTGAGATCGGGGTACAATCCACCTATCCGCCCACCCTAAAAGCGATCCGCCGGATCACGAAGCTTTCCCTGCTGCGGCATATCGTAGGAGAATTGAAGCAGGGGGATAACATCCACCTCCACCTTGATTTGATCATCGGCCTGCCTTTGGAAAGCTATGAGCAGTTCCAGCAGTCCTTTAACGATGTCTATTCCCTGTCGCCGGACCAGCTACAGGTCGGCTTTTTAAAGCTTTTGAAAGGCTCCGGACTTTATGAGACCGCCTCCCAGTACGGGATCGTGTGCAGCGAATTCCCTCCCTATGAGGTGCTGTATACCAGGGAACTCCCCTATGAAAAGCTTTTAAAATTGAAAATGCTGGAGGAAATGGTGGAAACCTACTATAATTCCGGACGGTTCCAGCAGCTTATCTCTTATCTGGTCGGCCTGTTCCCCACCCCCTTCGATTGCTTTGAGGCGCTTGCCTCCTTTTACGAAGAGCAGGGGTATCATCTGGTATCCCATTCCAACGTGGAGTACTACACCATCCTCTACCGCTTTTTCCAGACATTGAACCGGGGCGACAGTACGCGTTTTCAGTGGCTTGCCAAACACGATTTGTATTCCCACGAAAAAGCAAAAAAGATCCCGGAATGGCTGACCGTTTCCCTGGAGCCGGAATACCGGGGGTGTATTTACCGCTTTTTCGACGATCCTGACAAGGTGGCGAACTATCTCCCCCAGCTTTCCGGTACAGAGACCAAACTGATCTGCCGGCAGGCGCACATTGAGGTGTTCCCCTCCCCGGAACAGGAAGTCGAGCGGGTCGCCGTCCTTTATTCCTACCGGCAGCGTGACCTGCTGGGCAACGCACAAACCACGATTTTACCAATGAAGGAACTAGAAGATGATGGAACGAATTGACCGGCTGCGCGCCAAAGCAAACAGCCTTGTATTAAAACCCGGCGTATACCTGATGAAGGACAACGCCGGCCAGATCATTTATATCGGAAAGGCCAAAAAGCTCAAAAACAGGGTGGTCAGCTATTTCCGACAAAATAAAGGGCACAACGAAAAGGTGCGGAAAATGGTTTCGCTGGTCGAGGACTTTGACTATATCGTCTGCGACAGTGAATTTGAGGCCCTGGTCCTGGAATGCAGCTTGATCAAGCAGTACACCCCAAAATATAATATCCTGCTCAAAGACGACAAGGGCTACCACTACGTCAAGATCACCCCTGGGCCTTACCCCCGCATTCAGGCCGTCAAGCAGAAGCTGGACGACGGAGCGGAATACTTGGGCCCGTATACCAGCTCATTCTCGGTCAAACAGTCGGTAGACGAGGTGAACAAGGTGTTTTCCCTTCCCGTCTGCGGAAAAAAGTTTCCAGAGGAGTTTAAAAAGACACGTCCCTGTTTAAACTACCACATCAAAAACTGTGCCGGGATCTGTTTAGGAAAAATTTCTCCGCCGGAATATCAGCAGATCGTCAAAGAGGCGGTAGCCTACCTGAAAAACGGAAGTTCCCGTTCTGTGGAGGCGCTGCAAAAACAGATGGAGGAAGCCGCGGAAAATCTGGAATTTGAAAAGGCTGCAAAGCTACGCGACCGGCTGCTGGCGATCCAGCGGCTGGGCCAGACCCAGAAAGTCCTTTTAAATTCTGAAAAGGATCAGGATTTTGTAGCGGTGGAGCATTCTGTCAGCACCGCATGCATCGCCGTGTTGAAATTCCGGGGCGGGCGGCTGCATGATAAAGACGACTTTATGTTTTACGATGTCTTTGACACGGAAGAACTGATGCTCCAATTCCTTTCCCAGTATTACACCAAGGGGGCGGATATCCCACGCTACCTCTCCCTTGCCGTTCCCCTGCCGGATACCGAACTGTATCAGGACTATTTTTCCGAGCTTGCCGGGCACAGGGTGTCCATCAACGTCCCGCAGAAAGGCGAGCAAAAACGCCTGATCGAAATGGCGCAGAGCAATGCGCTGGAACAGCTTTCCCTGCGCTTGAACAAAAAATCCCGCGAGATCATTGCCCAGCAGGAGCTTGGCAGGCTTCTGGGGCTGCCTAAAGAGCCGGAATATATTGAAAGTTATGACATTTCCAACATCGGAAATGATTATATGGTCGGCGGCATGGTGGTATTCCAAAATGCCAAGCCACTCAAATCCGCCTATAAAAAGTTTTCCATGAAGGAAAACGTGACTCAGGACGACTATGCCTGTATGCGGGAGATGATCACCCGCCGTTTCAAAAACTATCTGGACGAAACCGTGACAGACGAGGGCTTCAAACGCTTGCCTGATTTGATCCTGCTGGACGGAGGGAGCGGCCATGTAGGCGTAGTGGTACCGCTGCTGAAAGAACTTGGGATCAACGTCCCGGTATTCGGCATGGTCAAAGACTCCAAACATAAGACGCGCGCTATCGCCTCCACCGGCGGGGAGATCCAGCTTTACAGCAACAAAACCGCTTTCAAGCTCGTTACCCAAATTCAGGATGAAGTGCACCGTTTTTCTATCACCTATCAACGGCAAAAGCACAAGCAGAATACCTTTACCATGGGTTTGACATCGGTAAAAGGGATCGGGGAGAAAAAGGCGTTTGCCCTGTTAAAGGCTTTTAAGACCCAAAAGGCCATGCGGGCAGCAACCGTAGAGGAACTAAAAACCGCTGGGAAACTGACACAGGAAAGCGCCGAAGCCCTGTATCAGCATCTTCATTCCTGAAGCTGCCGTTTTTTATCTGTCAAAACGACGAAAATGACAGGAAAATGAAGCTGTAATTTCAAAATTTTATTTGTCGTATTTTAAATAACTTTTATTTTTAAAGTTATATTTATATTTTCATTATATAATTAAGTTTTTTGTTTATTTCCAAACCTTTATAAAGCGCCGCTTTGTAAAAAATATTAGAAATGAATGAGAGACTATTGACAGTTGCAAGTTTTCCCAGTAAAATAAAAAGTACATCACTTTAATGTGAAATTACCTTGAATTGGCAAAATTAATTTTGAGGAGTGTCGAGTATGTCTTATGTAGATGAAGTCATCGCACGCGTTGTAGAAAAAAACCCTGGCGAAGCAGAATTCCATCAGGCAGTCAAAGAAGTTTTGGAATCTTTGCGAGTTGTTGTGGAAGCAAATGAAGAAAAATTTAGAAAAGAAGCTTTGCTGGAAAGACTGGTAGAACCGGAACGTCAAATCAAATTCCGGGTGCCGTGGGTAGACGATAACGGTCAGGTTCAGGTCAATACCGGATACCGGGTACAGTTCAACAGCGCTATCGGCCCATACAAAGGCGGCTTGCGTTTTCATCCGTCTGTAAACTTCAGTATTATTAAATTTTTAGGGTTTGAACAGACCTTTAAAAACTCACTGACTGGTTTACCGATCGGCGGTGGTAAAGGCGGCTCGGACTTCGACCCAAGAGGAAAATCTGACCGTGAAGTAATGGCTTTCTGCCAGAGCTTTATGACAGAGCTTTACAAACATATCGGCCCTGACGTTGACGTTCCTGCGGGCGATATCGGCGTCGGCGCAAGAGAGATCGGTTATCTTTTCGGCCAGTACAAACGGATCAAAGGCGCATATGAAAACGGCGTTTTGACCGGAAAAGGCCTTTCCTACGGCGGAAGCCTGGTTCGTCCGGAAGCTACCGGCTTTGGTGCAGTTTATTTCTGCGACGAAATGCTGAAAACCCGCGGCGATTCTATTAAGGGCAAAACCTTTGTTGTTTCCGGCTTTGGTAACGTCGCATGGGGCGCTGTGTTAAAAATCAATGAATTGGGCGGCAAAGTGCTGACCATTTCCGGACCTGACGGTTACATCTACGATGAAGACGGCATTTCTACTGAAAAAGCTGCTTACATGCTCGAAATGAGAGCTTCCGGCAGAGATAAGGTTCAGGATTATGCTGATAAGTTTGGCGTTGCATTCTATGCGGGTGAAAAACCGTGGGGCGTAAAAGCTGACGTGATCATGCCGTGCGCTACCCAGAACGAAGTTACGCTGGAAGACAGCAAAAAAATTGTTGCAAACGGCGTAAAATACTATGTTGAGGTTTCCAACATGCCGACTACCGAAGACGCTATGGAATACCTGTTGGAAAACAATGTGGTCATCTGCCCAAGCAAGGCAGTAAACGCTGGCGGCGTTGCTACCTCCGCTTTGGAAATGTCCCAGAACAGCGAACGTTTAAGCTGGTCTTTTGAAGAAGTTGACGCAAAACTGAAAGAGATCATGGTCAACATCTTCCACAATCTGGATGACGCTGCAAAACGTTACGGCTTTGAAGGAAACTACATTGTCGGCGCAAACCTTGCAGGTTTTGAAAAAGTAAAAGACGCGATGATGGCTCAGGGCATCGTCTAATCAGTGAACATAATATAAAAAAGGACGGGTGAATATTCACTCGTCCTTTTTTGTTACGCCTTGTCTGCCTTTGAAAAAAATATTGTTGGCTCGGCAGCGCCTTTTCCCTGCCCTTGTTTCATTTTAATGCTTTGCAGACCACTTTTCATGACCAGCCTGCGCAAAAACGGCCGATACATAAACGGACACTTCAACATCTTCAAAAACAGCTTCATCCGTAGGCCCATGGTACCGACCCAATATCTCCGGTTTAAATTTCCGGACCCGCTGTTCAACACGCTGCTTAAACCCTTGGCGCTGACAAGGGCGCTGCTGATCCCTTCCAAAGAACTGGGACTGACAAAGCCTGCCGCCTCCCCGATCAGAAACACATTGTCCTCGCCGCAGCAAAATTCCCACGGTGCAAAGGGTCTTAAAACCAAACATGCCTCTGTTTTCAGCGGCTTTCCAAAACGAAAACCGATCTTTTCCAGCTTTTGTTTTTGGCGTTCAAACCGTTCTTTCGCATGCTTTGCCGGAAAAGCCCCCCCATAAATAAACTGCCGGTCTTTAGAAATGGACCATGCGCAGCAGTCTGTCGTTTCCGGGTCAAAAATACAGGAGTAAAACGGATTTTGATGGGTTTCTGTGAACCATTGCTGAATCGCAAGGTATTGACGGATTTTTTTATTCGGAAAAAATGTCCGCCGCACCAGGGAATTTGCCCCGTCTGCTCCAACAAGATACTTCGCATGGATCGTATCAATATCTCCGTTTTCCGAATAAGTCACCGCGAACCCACTCTTGTCCCGTTTTATCTGTTTGCAGACAGCATGGCTATGGATCTCTACCCCGCTAGGGATCAGCGACTCCAGCCATAAATCGAATTTATGCCGGTCCAAATTTATATAACATCGCTGATAATGCTGAATCAGCCTGCTTTTTAAGTCGATGGTCTTTACCGCAAAGATCTGCGGGTCTACTAAAAGCTCTTTGGGCAAGGGCAAATCAAAGCTTGCCAGAACTTTCTGTGCCTCTGACGAGATCAATCCCCCGCACGGCTTTTGAAAACCACCCTCTTCCCCGCATTTTTTGTCAATCGCTATCACACGGTATCGGGAATCCAAAAACCTTGCTAAGATAGAACCGGCAGGCCCCAGCCCGATGATCGCTACGTCATAAAATTCCATGTCTTATCCTCCAAGCCCTGTCACCGCTGCTTTTCAGGACATTTCCCCGTGCTGATAGTAATACAGCGTTAAATCCCGGTCGAATACGGCAATGATATAATTGTGGCCATATTCTTCATAGTAGTAAGGATTGTTCCCAATATAACAGCCGCCCAGCCAGCCGGAGCCGCTGTCCGTGTCTATCAGTTGATCGTCAAGGAAAAGCCATGCGCCGTCGTTAAGCAGTGGAATATCATGGTAGATCTGTTGTTTTTCTAACTGAAACCGGGCATATTCCCCCACCGGGCCTGTCTTCCAATCTTCGTCGTTTCGCACCGCGTTTAAAAACCGGGCAGATGTCCCTTCTGGAAAATGCAGTTCAGCGTAAACGTCAACAGACTCTTCCTCTTCATACACCTGAAGCGACATCTCCCCGTATTCTGGAAAGTCTATTTGCAGGGTTTCAGCAACCCAATCCGCCTGCTCCTGATAAACCGCCTGCGGATTTGCCAACGCCCCGTCTGCGGACAGGTCCCAGGAAAATCCGGTATCATACCGTTCCTCCCAGCCGATCGTGCCAAACACCATAAACATCAGCAGGAAAAAGAATTTTAAGAAGAGATTCATTTAATAATCTACCTCCTGAAATTCCAGAATATCCCCGGGCTGACATTCCAGCACCCGGCACAGCTGTTCCAAGGTGGAAAACCGGATCGCTTTCGCTTTCCCGTTTTTTAGGATAGAAAGGTTTGCCATGGTGATCCCCACCCTTTCAGAAAGCTCGGTCATGCTCATTTTCCGTTGCGCAAGGATCACATCAAGATTTACAGTAATCATCACAACCACCTCATATCGTCAGATCCTGGTCGTGTTTTAACTCCGACGCCTTTTGCACCAGCCGTGCCGCGACTGCTGAAGCCAGAGAAGCCGCAAACCCAACTAAAATCAAAAGCACAAAGATCAAAAGCATGATAGGTCTAACCGCATTCAGCAAAAACAAAACAACGGTCCCCACAGTACACAAAACGCTTTCCACCAAAGCTATTTTGCTGATGCGGCCAAGATTTACTGCATTTTTTTCACAGAAAGAATGATCCTTTGCGATCTCCCCGCAGATCTGCCACAAAAACCAAAAAGCGGTATACAGCAAAACACCGGAGAACCACACAAAGATCAGACAAGGCCAGTAAAGATATGCTCTAGCCGGGTCCATGCGCGCAATCTCTTTTCCGAAAACTGGGAATACCCAAAGAAAAAAAACAAGCCCAATCGCCCCAACAATCAACAACAAGGTTTTTAGCCATTTTACCAATTCTGCATGTTTCACAATATCATCTCCTTTGTGTTTAGTATAGGCAGATGAATATTGTTTGTCAATATAAATTTATCGTTTTTCGATAAATTTATATTTTATCAATAAAATGTTAATATTTGCTTGTAAGCTTCCAGCAGTTTATCAAACGAACAGGCGCAGTTTGCCGGGCTGGTAGACGGCAGGCAGACACTTTCTATTTCGGTATATTTTAGACAATATTTCCGGTACAAGGCCTCTGCCTTTTTCCCAGTTGTGAATATGGCCTGGATCGGGGCGGCTTTCAGGATAATATCCAAATCGTTGGGTATCTCCTCCCGGATACTGCTGTCCGACGCGCCTTTGATCACACATTCCGCCAGCACATCCCACAAAGCGATCTGATGCCGCAGGGCAAACTCCCGCTTTTGTGGAACAGAATCAGGAAACCTGTCCTGAAACAGTGCCGCCATCACCCGCCAGAAACGGTTTTGCGGATGGCAGTAATAAAATCCCAGCTCCCGCGATTTTGGTGAGGGGATTGTCCCCAAGACCAACACCTTGGAATTTTCATCAAATACCGGCCCAAATTCATGGATTACCTTTTCCATTTTTTCATTCCTTTCTTCCGCTTTGCCTCATGACTTGTTCACAGTTTTAGTATAGCATTTTTAATCCCGCCGTGCTATACTATAGCTGACTGATTTTATTGAAAAAGAGGTTTGTACCATGTCAAAACCGATTACCGTCACCAGTAATTCCCTGCGCGTGGATTTCCTGATCACGGGGGAAAACTGTCTTACCATGCAGGGATTTGCCCCTGTTTCCCGCGGGGAGGCCCCGGTTGTCTGCGCCTCGCCCTACCTTTCTCCCATTGAAATTTACTGCACCGGGGAAATGTCAGACCATTTTCACGGTTACAAGCATTATTCGGGTGGTACCTCTGCCCGTCTGCAATACGAAAGCAGGAGAGAAACCCAAAACGGCTGGGGAAAAAAGCTGGAGTTCACCCTTTCTTCCCCCGAAGGATTAGAGGTCGTCTATCACATCCAGTTTTTTAATGAAATAAATATCGTACGCACTTGGGCAGACCTGACAAACCGCGGCACACAGGACATTTCTCTGGAATATGTTTCCTCTTTCCGCTGCCCGTGCCTTTGCACCGGCGGAAAGCTTGCCTTCCCTTACAAGACCGAAGTCTACCTGCCGCAGAACAGCTGGTGCTGTGAAGCGCAGTGGAAAAAGTTTTCGATCGAGGAATTGGGGATCAGCCGGATGCTGGTCGACGGGTATAACAGCCAGCCCGGAGTTGGGACCTCCCGCTTCCATTACGGCAGCTACGGCTCTTGGTCATCGGCGGATTATCTTCCAATGGGGATGGCCGAGGATACCGAGTGCGGGGAGATCTATTACTGGCAGATCGAAAGCTCCTGCGGCTGGGAAGCGGAATATACAACAGTGGAACGCCATCAGCTTTCCCTCACTTTAAGCGGCCCTACCGAGAACGAAGGACACTGGCACAAATCGTTAAAGCCGGGCGATACCTTCCAGACCGTGACAGCATCCTGCGGCGTGACAACAGGCTCTGTCAGCGAAGCGGCAGCAGAGCTGACCAAATACCGCCGTGCTATCCGCCGCCCCAACGAGGATGACCGGAGGCTGAATCTGGTATTCAACGATTTTATGAACTGTCTGGACGGTGATCCAACCGAAGAAAAAGAACTCCCGATGATAGACCTTGCCGCCGATCTGGGCTGTGAGTACTACTGCATTGACGCCGGCTGGTACGACAAAGGCTATTGGTGGGACCGGGTCGGGGAATGGAAAGAATCTCCAGAGCGTTTCCCCCACGGGCTGAAACACACCTTGGATTACGTCCGGAAAAAGGGGATGAAACCCGGTCTTTGGATCGAGATCGAAGTTATGGGCACCGCCTGTGAGCTTGCCTCCCAGCTTCCGGATGATTGGTTCTTCCAGCGCGGCGGAAAGCGGCATATCGACAACAAGCGTTATCTGCTGGATTTCCGGAACCCGGCTGTCAGAAATTACGCCACCTCTGTCATAGACCGGCTGATCTTGGACTACGGTGTGGAATTTTTTAAGGTAGATTACAATGTCACCACCCTGTTTGGATCGGAATATCAAAGCGATTCCTGCGGGGATGCCCTGCTGGAGCATGTCCGTGCCTTATATGGCTGGTATGCGGCTCTTTACCGGAAATATCCGTTTTTGGTGATCGAAAACTGTGGAAGCGGCGGCATGAGGATGGACTACGGAATGCTCCAGGGGCAAAGCCTGCAATCCACCAGCGACCAAACCGATTACTGCTACAACGCATATATTGCCGCAAATGCCGCCAGCGCCGTCACACCGGAACAGGCTGGAATGTGGGTATACCCATATGAAGATGAAGAGGAACACGTCCTTTTTAACATGGTCAACGGCTTGTTGCTCCGGCCTTACATCAGCGGGAAGGTATGGGCATTGTCGCAGCCTTCCCTTGACCGCCTGCGAGAAGGGATCACGCTCTATAAGCGGCTCCGTCCCGAAATCGCAAAGGGCCTGCCCTTCTTCCCTTTGGGGTTTGCGGACATCCGTGACGCGGTGCTCTCCTACGGCCTGCGCTGCGGGAAGAAGTGTTACCTCTCCGTCTTTTTCACACGGCAGCAGGATGCTGAAATCCCGCTTCCTTTTGACCGGGAGCCGGTGTCTGTCAAGGTCATTTACCCAAAAGAAGAACTGTGCGCCTATCAATACCAGAACGGGACGTTAACGGTGCATACCGCTTCTTATCCTGCCGCAAGGCTCTTTGAGTTTACGCTTTAAAGATAGTTTTCCCCGGTGTGGGGCTTTCACTTCTGAAAACGATAGATAGTGGAGAATATACTTATGAAACGAGAATTAGGGATCGCAAGATGCGGCCTTGCGTGCTGCTTGTGCTCAGAAAATATAACATGCAAAGGGTGCGGCTCAAATGAATGCCCTGATCATGACAGATGCGAAAATAAAACATGCTCCATGGAAAAGGATCTCCCTGCCTGTTATATGTGTCAGGAAGATTGTAAAAAAGAGCTGTTAAACAAAATAAAACCGTATGCTTTCACTGTATTTGTAAAAAGATATGGAGTGGCTAAATTATTAGACTGCTTAGAAGAAAATGAGAAAAAAGGGATTGCATATCATCGAAATGGCATAAATGGCGACTACGATGAATTTGACGATGTAGAACGACTGATCCATTTTATTTTGACAGGTACTCGGTAGATCCCCTCTTTTGTAAAGGGGTTTGGGCCATTCCCAAACGTTTTTACCTGTAAAACCAATCCAAATCCATCAAATAATTCCCGTCATAGTGTACGGAAAGGAAACAAATGGCAATCAATAAATTTATGAAGCTTGCTTTAAAAGCGCTTTCTTATCCTGATATTGACATCCGTAAAACATACCAGCTCCAGCGGTCTCTCCAAAACCTAGCTGCACCGAAAGTTTCACCGCATAAGCAGGATTGGCAAGACCATATCGTCGTTTCTGAAGGCAGGAAAATATTGACCCGCATCTATTTTCCGCTCCAGCAAAAAGCGGAGGGGACACTTTTATTTTTCCATGGCGGCGGCTGGGTAACTGAAAACATCGACACATATCATAAGGTGTGCACGGCGCTGGCACAGGCTACCCGGCACAGGGTCGTGTCGGTAGATTACCGCCTTGCCCCGGAAAGCCCCTTTCCCAATGGGCTCGAAGATTGTTATGCCGTTGCGCAAAGGCTTTTTTTAACGCCAAAAAGCTTTGGCTTTGCGCCTGGAAAAATCACTTTGGTCGGCGACAGCGCCGGCGGGAACCTTGCCGCGGCGGTTTCGCTAAAAGCGCGGGATGAAGGTGTTTTTTCCGTGGAACGGCAAATATTAATTTATCCGGCAACTTATTATGATCACAGCGACGCCTCCCCTTTTCCCTCGGTCAAAGAAAATGGAAGCGACTATCTGCTGACTTCACGGCGCATCTGCGAGTATATCGACCTGTATAAACGCAATGACGACGACTTGGTAGATCCATATTTTTCCCCGCTGATGGCTGAAGATCTTTCCCATCAGCCTGACACCCTGCTCATCACCGCCGAATTTGACCCTTTACGTGATGAAGGCGAGGCCTATGCTTTGAAATTACAGGAAGCGGGAAACCATGTCACTCTTTACCGGATGAAAGACGCCCTGCACGGCTTTATGAGCCTTGGGATCGGATATGTGCATGTCCGGCGTGCCCACGATTTGATCAATACATTTTTAAATAGGAGCGAACAGCATGAATCAGTCAAGCCGCTGGCTTAAGCTGGATAATGCAGGAAAGATCTTCCCTGCTACCAGCAGTAAACATGAAACAGGGGTATTCCGTTTTTCCTGCGAATTGAACGAACCTGTTCAGGAATCCGTACTGCAAACTGCGTTGGAAAAGACCCTCGTTAAATTTCCGCATTTTCTCTATATCCTAAGAAACGGGCTGTTTTGGTACTATTTGGAACCAAGTGAGCTAAAACCGACGTGCCACGAAGAAAATACCGGGGTTTGCTCCCAACTGTTTTACCGCAATCAGCGGCACCTTTTATTTGACGTCAGCTACTATCACAACCGGATCAACCTGGAAACCTATCACGCGCTTGCGGATGGCACAGGCGTTATGCTCTTCTTAAAATATCTGGTGTGCTCCTATTTGTCTATCGTACATCCCGATACTGTCCGGGCAGACCTTGCAGACGAGATCACTCCTGTATCCATTTCCTCCAGCACCGAAGACAGCTTCAAAAAGTATTACAAAAAGGTAGCGAAGAAAAAGGGGAAAAAGCCCCGCGGCGTCTATCATCTTACCGGAACCCGAACAGAGAGATATACAGTTATCGAAGGGCTGCTGCCATGCAGCAAGGTATTGGCGCTGGCAAAGTCTTATCACGCCACCCTGACCGTCTTTCTCTGCGCAGTACTTATTTTGTCTATTCATCAAGAAATGCTCCTTTACAAGGAAAAAAAGCCGATCGTGATCACTGTTCCGGTCAATCTGCGGCAGTATTTTACCTCGGATACCCTGCGCAATTTCTTTGGAAATATCCGTGTGTCTTATCAGTTTGGGCATGGGCCGGACGATTTGCAGCAGATCATCCGTTCCTTAAGCGAATCCTTTTCCCGTGAATTGACCGAAGAACACCTCAGCGGCATTATCAGCGGGTATATGGCGGTAGAACGCAATCCGGCAGTCAAAGTGATTCCCTTGTCCGTCAAAAACTTTTTTCTCAAAATAGCAAGGCGCTCATCGGATACCGGGGAAACAATAGTCGTATCCAATATCGGAAAGACCGGCCTTCCCCAGCAGATCCTGCCTTATGTGCACCATATGTCGGTATTTGCCAGCACCACAAAGCTGCAAGCATGCATCTGTACCTGCGGAGATACGTTATCGGTAGGCTTCAGCTCCAGCTTTGAAGAAACAGATATTCAACGCAACTTTTTCCGTATCCTTGCCGATATGGGGATCGAACCAGTGATCCAAAGCAACAGCGCAGCAGATTAAAGGAGGATGTTATGTTATGTTATATTGTAAACCCTGCAAAGCAAAAATAGCGGGAGTTCATGAGCATTGCCCTCTTTGCGGAGGAAATCTTTCCGGCGAGCCGGAAAAGGAACGCAGCTATCCCATCATTGCCCCCAACCCTAACCGGATCAAGCGGATCATTCAGATCCTATCCATTTCGGCTATTGCCGGGGCAATTATCTGTGTGGCTATAAATGTTTTAGTACCTGCCGGGATCTGGTGGTCCTTGTTCGCGGTGCTTGGTTTGGCCTGTGGATGGCTTTGGGCTGTGGTTGGAATTTTAAAAAAGGCGAAGCTCTTGAATAACATCGTCTGGCAATGTGTGCTGATCTCTGCACTGGCTTTTTTGTGGGATGCCGTTACAGGATGGCACGGATGGTCTGCAGAGTTTGTATTCCCCTGCGTCTGTACCGGAGCGATGCTGGCGGTCATTATCCTTGCGACCGTGTTCCGCATGCCTGATAAGGAATACCTGATCCTTTTGATCGTATGCGCCGTGATCGGGATCATCCCATTGATTTTCTTATTTACCGGTATCTTAACGGTGATTCTTCCCTCGGTGATCTGCGTGGCCGTCAGCCTGATCATCATTTCAATTCAGTTGATTTTTAACTGGAAAGCCCTGTACCGGGAGGTTTCAAAAAAACTGCATCTATAGCGAAACAGCCGGGACCGCAAATGGTCCCGGCTATTTCGTTATTTTCTCCTGTTCAAGCATAGAAAAACAAACGGTCGTCATCAACTGTTCCTAGAAACAAAGCGCTCCTGAAAGCTTTTCCCCGTCAAGTAATATCCTGCAACAAAAACATATTTTAAGGGAATTTTAAGGATTTATGCCGCTTTTCTTGAAATTTCCATGCTAAACTATGAAATAAGAAAAAAGGATAGCCACATAATAAGGGGGATACTGATATGAAGATTCAAGAACGGATCATTGTGACCACAAGCTTACTGATCGTTTGCGGTTCCATGTTTTTTTCATGGTTTGGCGGTTCACGGGGAGTACAGGAGCTATCCGGTACCATCGTACTGCTTCATCCTGTCACGATCAGCTGTATCCTTGCCATTTTGATTGGGGTTTGGGCAGGCGGACCTAAGTATAGCTTTTTGCTGACCAACTTGGGATTTCTGGGAATTATCATGATGGAAGTGTTCTATTTCTTAGATTGGCATATCGGAACGATCAGCGGACGTTTCAGCATTACCGAAAGCTTCCAAATGGCATATCCTGAATTTTATGTTGGGCTAACGCTTACTACTGCGGCATACTTTTGCAATTTAATGATCCAAAAGCCGCGCAGCGCTTCATTCTTGTTCCGGCTGGACCGTGTATAAGTTCACATTTCTATATAAAGGAGAATTTTTTGATGTCCAAACAATCCTCCCTTTTGGGGCAAAAAAACTATTTTCAAAAACCCTTGGGCTTTTATACCTTGTTTTGGGTCTTTATGATCGGCTGCTTTTTAGGGGTGATTTTAGAAATCGCTTGGTTTTATATTACCCATCATTATTATGAAAACCGTTCCGGTTTGGTTTATGGCCCCTTTAACCTAGTCTACGGATTGGGGGTATTGGGAATGACAGCCTGCCTGTACTGGATCTCCAAAAAAAGCCTGATCCTTTTGTTTGCCGGAAGCTGTATTGTTGGATCTGTTTTTGAATTTTTATGTAGCTGGTTTCAGGAAACAATGTTCGGGACCGTTTCCTGGGATTACCGTGAGATCTCTTGGAACCTTGGCGGACGGATCCACCTGTCGCTGTCCCTGATATGGGGGCTTTTAGGGATTTTCTGGATGAAGGTGCTGTTTCCCCTCTGCCACAGCCTGCTGCAAAAGCTTCCGGAGATACTGGTCCGTCCCCTGACTGTGGGGATGATCGTGTTTATGATCATAAATATCGCTGTTTCAGCGGCGGCAATGTCACGGATGTCGGAGCGCCACCACGGAATCGCACCGGAAAATACTATAGAAGAATGGGTCGATTCCCATTTTCCAGACGAGCGAATGGAAAAAATCTTTACCAATGTTTTATTCGTCGAAGGAGAAGAACGGATCCCTCTGCAATCCATCACAAAATAGTTTTTATAAAAAGCTTCCCTTTATGGGAAGCTTTTTTACTTTACAAGAAACTTTAGAAAAATGACGAAATATTTCACAAAAATACCGGGAAAACAGCATGAAATTTCCCTCAAAATTAAATTCAAAAAGGTATTGCAGGTTAAGTAGGTGTGTGCTATGATAAAATTCGCATAAAGATGCTAGAAAAAAATAGAAAGGACAGTGCCCCATGACCAAGGATATGACCGTTGGGTCCCCATTTAAGCTGCTGTTAAAATTTTCTATTCCACTTATTTTCGGAAATATATTCCAGCAGTTTTATTCCACGGTAGACGCCATCATCGTAGGCCGTTTTCTGGGCAAGGAATCTCTGGCGGCAGTTGGTTCTACCGGCTCGATCTGCTTTTTGATTATCGGCTTTTGCTTGGGGCTGTGCAGTGGGTTCGCAATCCCTGTAGCACAATCGTTCGGTGCAAAGAATTTCGAGGATATGCGCCGCTACATTGGAAACACAGTCTGGCTTTCTATCGGCGCGTCTGTTTTATTTACCCTTGTTACCGTGGTGTTTTGCCGCGGGATCCTGCTGATCATGAGCACACCGGAAGATATTATAGAAGAAGCATATATTTACATCGTCATTATTTTTGCCGGGATCCCCGCGACCTTTTTATATAACATTATGGCAAGCCTTCTGCGTGCATTGGGCGACAGCCGTACTCCGGTAATTTTTCTGGTACTGGCTTCGGTCATCAATATCGCACTGGACCTGTTTTTGATCGTCGTGATCCCTATGGGGGTGGCTGGTGCAGCGATTGCGACCATAACCTCCCAGCTAGTTTCAGGGATTGCCTGTTTTATCTTTGTAGTCAAAAAGTTCCATATCCTGCACATCACCAAACAAGATCTGAAGATCCGGCCGGACATCATCAGGGACCTGTTGGGGATGGGGATTCCCATGGGGCTTCAGTCCTCTATTACAGCGCTTGGGGCGATCGTGCTCCAAGCTTCAGTCAACACATTAGGGTCTATCGCAGTCGCGGCTGTCACCGCCGCAAGTAGGCTGTCCGGCTTTTTCTCCACGGCGTTTGATGCGATCGGTATCGCAATGTCTACTTACGGCGGACAGAATATCGGCGCCCGCAAGGTGGAGCGCTTAAACCCCGGATTAAGAGCCGGCATGATCATCGGGAGCGTATACGCAGTTATTTCTCTGGTGGTGATTATCTTCTTTGGAAAGCCGATGACCACCCTGTTTGTAGAAGCGTCTGAGACCGAGATCATCGCAAAATCATATGAATACCTTGTTATCAGTGCGTTTTTCTTTATCCCGTTGGCAGCGGTGAACATTTTCCGCCTGCTGATCCAAGGGATCGGATACAGCAAAATGGCAATCTGTGCAGGGATCTGCGAAATGGTAGCGCGCGGCTTTATCGGCGTATTTCTGGTACCGGCGTTTGGATTTACAGCGGCATGCTACTCCAGCCCAATCGCTTGGGTCCTGGCAGATATGTTCCTTGTTCCCGCCTACTGTTATATCCGGCGGTACATATCCCAATGGGGTGTTAGATAGATGATGGAAACATAAAAAAATCCCCCGGAAAGAAGATTCTTTCCGGGGGATTTTTTATTTACTTATCCAAGGCAGACAGCGTTTTGAAGTCCTCTTTCAAATCGCAGTACAGTTTTTTGTATAGTTCATAATAGCCCATGTAAGCGTCGTGGTTTTCCTTAATTGGTTCCTGTGTTTTATTTTTCTTGATCAGCTTGTCACAGGCTTCCTCTACAGAAGGATACAGCCCGGCGCCAACGCCTGCCAGAATCGCCACGCCCAACGCAGGGCCTTCGTCAGCCTGAATGGTGCTGACCGGGATCCCGTACATATCAGCCAGCATTTGACGCCACAACGGGCTTCTTCCGCCGCCGCCGCAGGCCATCATATCATTGATGTTAACGCCCATATCACGGAACACGTCAACGCACTCCAACTGGGAATAAACAACGCCCTCCAGGACCGCACGGATCATATTGGAACGGTCGTGCATCGCAGACAGCCCAAAGAACACACCGCGGCAATCCGGGTCCGGATGCGGGGAGCGTTCGCCCATAAGATACGGCAGGTACAAAAGTCCACCGGCACCTGGTTTTACCTGTTCTGCCAATTTATCCATGATGATATACGGGTCGACGCCCTGTTTTTGTGCTTCCTCCACTTCCTGTTTGCAACAGGTGTCACGCAGCCATTTTAAGGACAGCCCAGCCCCTTGGGTACAGCTCATCACAGTCCACTTACCCGGGACAGAGGCGCAAAGGGTATGTACCCGCCCCTTCGGGTCGATCGAAACCTTATCAGAAACCGCGTATACTACCCCGGAAGTACCGATCGTAGTGAACGCTTTCCCTTCCCGGACGATCCCAGTACCGACAGCCGCAGCCGCATTGTCGCCTGCGCCGCCTACCACTACCGTACCCTCAGCTAGGCCGGTCAATTCAGCAGCCTTCGCATGGACTGTCCCGGTAACGTCTGGAGATTCATAGATTTTCGCAAGGAGAGATTTATCAATATGGAACGCTTCTAAAATCTCATCCGACCAGCAGCGGTTCGGAATATCCATCAGCTGCATTCCGGCGGCATCAGAAACTTCGGTCGCAAATTCGCCGGTCAGCATGTAGCGGACATAATCCTTCGGCAAAAGGATATGAGCGCATTTTTCATAAATTTCCGGTTCATTGTTCTGAACCCATAAAATTTTTGCGGCGGTAAATCCAGTCAGCGCCGGATTTGCGGTGATCTCGATCAGACGCTTTTCCCCAACCACACGGTTCATCTGCTCCACTTCTTTGGCAGTCCTCTGGTCGCACCAGATAATAGATCTTCTTAATACGTTTCCATCCTTGTCCAGCATGACCAGACCGTGCATCTGGCCGGAAATCCCAAGCCCTGCAATTTCTTTCGGGTCAACACCGCTTTCTGTCACAACATATTTGATCCCGTCCTTCGAGGCATTCCACCAGTCCAGCGGATCCTGTTCCGCCCAGCCGTTCTGCGGCTGGTAAAGCGGATATTCGATCGTTTTGGAGCAAACCGCGGTCCCATTTTCGTCAAACAGCACTGTCTTGGTTCCAGAGGTGCCAAGGTCGATTCCCAGTAAATACTTCATGGTCTTTCCTTCTTTCTGATGATTTTATAGTTTTTACCAATACTTTTCGTGATACTTTTATGAAACACTCTTTATAAGTATGATACAACGGACCAGCGGCCCTTGTCAATACCTGAAAACCGGTTTATCAAAGTCCACAAAAGAAAACTGCACGATTTCAAACAAAGCCTATCGGTCAAATCTGTTTAATAAACCGTTCTACAAATTGCAGCCCGGCGCCTACCGCCGTTGCTTCCAAACGGTAAGAACAGGCGCGTAAGTAACCCCCGTCGCGTTCAAAGGTGTTTTTCTGCGCCGCCGCTTCCACTACCTCTGCCAAAAAATCTTCGGCGTACGACCCCACATATCCACCCAAGATCACACTGCAGTCAAAGATCATCCGCAGGTTATTCACGGTAAGCACCAGCGCCTTTACATACTGGTCCCACACTTCCCGGCAGTGCTCGTCCCCGGCTTTCAGTTTATCAAAAAACAAGGCCACGCTTCCGTCTGCACATTCAGCCAGCCTTTGCGCCGAAAGATATGCGTCCGCGCACCCGCGCTGCCCACAATAACAAAGCTCTCCTTCCGGTACGATGGTCATGTGCCCAAACTCGGCACTGCGGCGGTCGTCACCGCCATACACCTTCCCGTCGATCAGGATCGCTCCCCCAACGGTAAAGTTTAAAGAAAGATAAGCTACGTTCCCGATCTGGGAATGGTTCCATGTTTCGGCAAAGCCCGCCGCGTTCGCATCGTTATACAAAAAGCAGGGGTAGGGCAAGGCCTGCTCAAAATCCGATAAGCGGCAGCTTGTTTCCCCTAAAGCCGGAGAGTAACTCATAGTCTGGTGATCCTGCGACACGATTGCCGGCACCGCAATCCCCACTCCCAATATCTGGGATGAGGATACCCCCGCACAGCCGATCACCTGCTCCACCAACTGCCCTAGCCGGTGAAAATAGGCCTCGGTTTTAGAAAAAGCACAGCGGATCCGCTTGTGGCTGAGTACGGTCCCCTTTAAATCTACCACAACTGCCGAAATATGGTTTTTAGTCAGATCCACCCCGATCGCGGCCCGTGCCCGAAACCGGCAGGAATAGGCGGCCGCTTTCCTTCCCCCGGTCGATTCCAGCATCCCCGCTTCTTCTACCAGTTCCTGCTCCATTAAATCCTTGAGATTTTGGGTTACAGTGGGCAGGCTCATATGCAAAGCATGGGCGATCTCCTGCTTGGACACCTGTTCCTTTCGGGAAATGTATTGATAAATCCGGTTGCGGTTTGCCCGGCGCACTTCCAAATTATTTACCGTTACCTGCGGCACGGTTTTTCCCTCCTCTCCAACAATCATGCTTCACAGTCCACCACGCAGCCCTGGTTTCCCAGCAATTCAGAGCCCTGCATCGGGCAGGGATTCCCGTGATCCTGATAGCAGCCCGCCAACTCTAAAAATACCTCTAATTCTTCTGTGAGATGTTTATTTTTATGAATGGCAGTACAAAACCTTCGTTTCCAGACACAGTCCTCTATCTTAACAACACACAGCTCGCCGCTTCTCAGCTCGTCCGCCACCAGCCGTGCCGAAAGCACCGAAAGCCCATGGTTGTGCAGCAGCGCCTGTTTGATGCTCCCCAAATTACTGCATTCCCAGCAAACGTGGACTGGCACTCCCTCCGCCTTCATTTTGCTTTCAAACAGCTCGCGGGTGCCGCTTCCCTCCTCTCGCAGGATAAACTGCTCCTCCGCTAGTTCTCTGAGCGAAACATGCCGTCTGTCTGCAAATGGGTGGAAACGGCTGCACACCAGCACCATGCAGTCGTCAATGACAGGCTTGGTGAGTATCTCTGTGCTTTTTATTTCTCCCTCCACTACCGCCACATCGAGCTGGTTCTGCAAAAGCTGGTTTTCGATCACACGGGTATTATCCACCCTGATGAATGTACGGATATTAGGAAACTCCTGCTTTAGCTGATCGGCCAGTTCACTGATGATGCAGTTTCCCACCGTAACGCTGGCGCCGATCCGTAGCTGCTTTTCTTCAGCCGCCTGCGCCATGATTTGATCCAGCCGGTCAAAAGAAGCAACGATATGCTGGGCATACCCTTTTAAGCGTTCTCCCGCTTCGGTCAGGTACAATGTTTTGGGATAACGTTCAAATAGTTTTACCCCATAATGTTTTTCCATCTCGGAAATGGTCTGGCTGACGGTTGGCTGGGATAGAAAAAGCTTTCCGGCTGCCACGCTCATATTTTTTTCTTCTGCAACCACTAAAAATACCTTCAAGTGTTTGATCGTCATGAAACTCCCCCATTTCCACTATTGGTTTTTCCAATACCTTTCATTCAATAATACTATTTTCTTCTTATTCTTGCAAGTGTTATAATAGTGTACGGAAAACAACGTTAATTTTTTGGAGGGTAAACTGATATGGCATGTACGTTAAAACCAGAGGAGATCAAATCAGTCAAAGCAATGGGCTTTTTGAATAACAAGGGGACGAACCGTTTTAACGGCAGGATCATTACCGTAAACGGAAAGATCACCGCCGAGCAAACTGCCTGTATTGCAAAAGCGGCGGAAAAATTCGGAAGCGGCGATGTCGCTTTTACTTCCCGCCTTACCGTGGAAGTTCCGGGAATCTCTTATGAAGACATTCCGGCTTTTCAGGAATTTATCGCGCAAGCCGGCCTAGTCACCGGCGGGACAGGCGCAAAGGTGCGCCCGGTCGTTTCCTGCAAAGGTACCACCTGCCAATACGGGCTCCAGGATACCTTTGCCTTGTCCGAAGAGATTCATCACCGGTTTTATGAAGGCTATCACCATGTATCCCTTCCGCACAAATTTAAGATCGCGGTGGGCGGCTGTCCGAATAACTGTGTAAAACCGGACCTGAACGACCTTGGGATCATTGGCCAGAGGATTCCGAATTTCCAGCAGGAATCCTGCAAGGGTTGTAAAAAATGTAAAATGGAAGAGGTATGTCCCGTTCATGCCGCAAAAGTGGTTGACGGTGTGCTGAAAATCGACAAATCCATCTGCAATAACTGCGGCCGGTGTATCGGGAACTGTTATTTCCACTGCAACGATGAGGGCATCTCCGGCTATAAAATTTATTTAGGCGGAAGATGGGGCAAGCAGGTGGCTCAGGGCCGGGCAATGAGCCAGATCTTCACCTCTAAGGAAGAAGTGCTGGACATTGTAGAAAAAGCAATTCTCCTGTTCCGGGAGCAAGGAAAACCGGGCGAACGTTTTTCAAACACGATTGAACGTTTGGGCTTTGAGCAGGTAGAAGCACAGCTTTTGGGCAATGAACTTCTTTGCCGTAAGCAGGAGATCTTATCCTCCAACTAACGTTTTGGAAGGCCGACACAGAACCCGAAAGGATACCGCTTTCGGGTTCTGTTATTTTTTGCCCGCGCCACTTAACGGGAGGGGAAAAATGTGGTATACTAAATTTTAAGAATAATTTCAACGGAATGAGGCTCGAAGATGAATATTTTAATGGCAGGGATCGACTTTCATAAAGCAGATGTGGCACAGCGGGAACCGTTTTCCCTTACTGCGGCTGCCCTTGCCCGCACCCTGCGTCAGATCCGCTGGCAGCCCGGCGTTGACGAGTGCCTGCTGATCTCTACCTGTAACCGCACCGAGCTGTGGGTCTGCGGAAATCAGACGGACGGTACGGCGCTTTCCCCGGTCAAACTATTGTGCGAAGCAAGAGGGCTTGACGAAACAGGATACCTTCCCTACTTTACCGTCCGTCAGGGAATGGATGCGGTCCGCTATCTCTGCGAGCTGGCCAGTGGGATACATTCCCAGATTTTTGGCGACGACCAGATCATCTCCCAAGTCAAAAACGCCCTTCATATCGCCCGGGAAGAGCACTGTGCCGGTACTGTGTTGGAGGTATTGTTCCGCACGGCGGTCACGGCTGCCAAAAAGGTAAAATCCTCTGTTTTATGTTCCGCAGTAGACCGTTCCGTTGCGGCGGCTGTCCTGCGTCTTTTACAGGAACAGCATATTTCTGTAGCCGGAAAGCCCTGCCTGGTGATCGGAAATGGCGAGATCGGGCGGCTCACAGCCGCTAACCTAGAACAGGCAGGCGGAAAAGTGACCATGACGCTGCGGCAGTACAAACACAGGGACACCGTGATCCCCGCCGGATGCAGTGTGATCCCTTATGAAGATCGGTATAAAAGATTAGGTGATTTTCAGATCGTGGTCAGCGCCACCACAAGCCCGCACCATACCCTGGTCGCAGAGCAGGTAAGGTCTGTTTTAAAGCAGGAAACCGTGTTTTTAGATCTTGCTCTCCCACGGGATATTGAACCGGAAGTCCGAACCCTTCCCCTTGCCGCCCTGTTTGATATGGACTGCTTTTCCAGCCTGACCCAGCAAGCGGAAGAACGCCAGCTTGCGGCTGTGCGCGCTGTGCTAACAGAATTTGAGGAAGAATTTGAAACGTGGTATTCCTTCCGGCAATATATCCCGGCTGTTCAGCAGATTTCCAAGCTGTCCGGAAAAGAAACTGCCGCGCGGCTGAAAAAAGAGCTTCGTTCCTATCCTTTGTCTGATTCCGAACAGGAGGTACTGCTCCGGAAAATACAGAATACCTCCGCGAAGGTAGTTTCCAATATTTTGTTTGGTTTGCGGGAGGAGTTGGGAGAAAACGCTTTAGAAGAATCATTCCGGGCACTTTCAGACAGCGCCAAACGCCTTCAAAAATAAACCTTTAGGAAGAAAGAGGTCACACCTATGCCAAAACGCACCATTCGGGTAGGCAGCCGGGACAGCCGGCTTGCTGTGGAGCAGACCATGCTCCTGCTCCGGGAAATCGAAAAAGCCCACCCCGAGCTTTCTATAGAACTGATTACCATGAAAACCACCGGCGATGTTATTTTAGACCGGCGCTTAGACCAGATCGGCGGAAAAGGGCTGTTTGTCAAAGAACTGGACGCCGCCTTGGCTGACGGCAGGATCGACCTGTCTATACATAGCCTAAAAGACCTGCCCATGGAAGAAACCCCTGATTACCCGCTTGTCGCGTATTCCCGCCGCGGCGATTCCCGCGATGTGCTGGTATTCCCGGAAAACGGCTCCGGCTCCGTGGAAAAGGTAGGTACGTCCAGCCTGAGGCGAATCCTACAGCTTCAAAAGCTTTTCCCTGACGCCAAGCATGAAATGGTACGCGGAAATGTTCTCACCAGGCTCAAAAAGCTGGATCACGGAGAGTATACCTCCCTGATCTTAGCCGCCAGCGGCTTAAATCGCCTAGGGCTGGGACAGCGGATCAGCCGGTATTTTTCCCCGGCTGAAATGATCCCCGCCGCCGGGCAGGGCGTGCTGGCAGTACAGGGACGGCGCGGAGAAGACTACAGCTTTTTAGATTGCGTCCACTCCCCTGTTTCGAAACTGACCTCTTTGGCTGAGCGGAGTTTTGTGCGCGCCTTGGACGGTGGCTGTTCCTCCCCGGTAGCGGCTTATGCCGAAGTGCACGGCGAAGAACTTGCCCTGACTGGTCTTTATTACCACGAAGAAGGCGGCGCGGTCACGACAGGCGCCCTGACAGGCGTTGTTTCGCAGGCAGAACAGCTGGGCGAGAAGCTGGCAAACAAACTACGGCAGGAGGCTTTATGATGAGGCAAGGAAAGGTATGGCTGGTGGGCGCTGGTCCGGGCGACCCGGGGCTTTTTACGATCAAAGGAAAATATTTGATCGAGCATGCGGATGTTGTCGTTTACGACCGTCTGGTAGGAGCCGGGATATTAAGTATGATCCCCCCTGCTGTTCAAACGATCAACGTTGGCAAAAACGCCGGATGCCATCCGGTCGGTCAAGAAGAGATCAATCAGATTTTACTGCGGGAAGCCCAGCAGGGCAAGCGGGTAGTACGGCTAAAGGGCGGCGACCCGTTTATTTTCGGCCGCGGAGGGGAAGAATTGGAATTGCTGGCAAAGCATGGGGTTCCCTTTGAAGTTGTCCCGGGAATCAGCGCTGCCGCCGCAGTACCCGCCTATGCCGGGATTCCTGTTACCCACCGGGAATACTGCTCTTCCCTGCATATCATCACAGCGCACCGAAAACGGGGCGATGATTCCCTGCCCGATTTTGAAACCCTTGTCAAGCTGCACGGAACACTCGTCTTTTTCATGGGGGTGTCCTCCCTGCCTGAGATATGCGCGGGGTTGATCCGTGCCGGCATGGCGGAGCAAACCCCTGCGGCAGTCATAGAAAACGGCACCACGGCTCGGCAACGGAACATCGTGTCCGACTTAAAGCGTCTTCCAGAACGGGCAGTACAGGCGGGCGTACAAAGCCCGGCGCTGATCCTTGTAGGCGAGGTATGCGGCTTATCCTCCCAATTTTCCTGGGCGGAATTCCGCCCGCTTCACGGATGCAGGGTGCTGGTCACCCGTCCGCGTGAGCGCGTTTCCTCCCTTGCCGAAAAGCTCTCGGCATTGGGGGCGGAGGTAGTACTGCTGCCCTCTATATCCACCAAGCTTTTGCTGGAGGGCAACGAAGCCTTGTCCAATGCGATCAAAAGCCTGCCCGGATACCGTTGGGTGGTGTTCACCTCGGCAGCTGGGGCAGAGGGATTTTTCAAAGGGCTTCGCCGGTTTGGGATCGACAGCCGGAACCTCCCCTTTTTGCAGTTTGCGGCGATCGGCCCGGCTACGGCGAAAGCGGTACTGCAGTTCGGCGGGATACTCTGCGATTACCTGCCGGAGGAATATACCGGCAAGGCCTTGGGCGAAGGGCTTGCCAAGGTTTGCAGGCCGGATGAAAAGCTGCTGATCCCCCGTTCTAAGATCGGGACAGATGAACTGCTGGAACCGTTACGTCAAGCTGGGCTTTCTTTTACCGACGTTCCTATCTATGATACCTTGTCCGAGCCATTGCCCAACATTCCTGTAACCCCGCAGGATATTTTCGCGTTTACCAGCGCCTCTACCGTACGCGGGGTCACAGAGAGGCTTTCCAAAGAACAATATCAGGGCATGACCGCCCTGTGCATCGGCGAACAGACTGCCCGCGAAGCGCAGGAGCACGGCATGAAGACGATTCAGGCGGAAAAAGCCACGATCGACAGCATGATAGAGGCCCTGCTCAAGACTTATCAAAAAGAAGAAAGGAACTGATCTCATGGACCAATTACAACGCCCCCGACGTCTGCGGTATGATCCCCGGTTAAGGAATATGGTACGGGAAACCAGAATGAACAAATCTTCCCTGATCTACCCGTTGTTTGTACAGGAAGGAAACAATATTACCCAGGAAATTTCTGCTATGCCGGGGCAGTTCCGTTATAGCGTGGATACCCTTCCCTACGAGCTGGAACGGGTCGCTAAGGCAGGCGTTTCCTCAGTCATGCTCTTCGGGATCCCAGAGAAAAAGGACGAGCTTGCTTCCGGCGCATGGGCAGAGGACGGCATCGTACAAAAAGCATTGAAAATGGCAAAGCAGGAGTTTCCAAACCTTTACTATATCACCGACGTCTGCCTGTGTGAATACACCTCGCACGGACACTGCGGAATGCTTTGCGGACACGAGGTGGACAACGACGCTACCCTTCCCGTTTTGGCAAAAACAGCGCTTTCCCACGTACAGGCAGGCTCCGATATGGTCGCTCCCTCCGATATGATGGACGGCAGGGTTTCGGCGATCCGCACCCTACTGGACAAAAACGGTTTCTCCTCTATCCCGATTTTATCTTATGCAGTGAAATATTCCTCCTCCTTTTACGGCCCGTTCCGGACAGCGGCAGACTCCGCACCCAGTTTTGGGGACCGGAAAAGCTATCAAATGGATTACCATAACAAAAAGGAAGCCATCAAAGAAGCCCGGCTGGATCTGGAGGAAGGAGCCGACCTGTTAATGGTAAAGCCGGCGCTTTCCTATTTGGATGTGATCCAAACCGTAGAACAGAAATTTGATGTTCCAGTCGCCGCCTACAGCGTCAGCGGAGAATACGCCATGATCAAGGCCGCCGCCCAAAAGGGGTGGATCGATGAGGCTTCCATTGTATGTGAGACCGCTGCTTCCATTTACCGGGCAGGAGCCGATATCCTGCTCACTTACTATGCCAAGGAGCTGGCGCAGTATATGGCCGAAGGCAGGCTGGGATAAGGAGAAGATGACCATGCAGAATCATTCAGAAACATTATTTGACCGTGCCGTGCAAAAGATCCCAGGCGGGGTAAACAGCCCGGTCCGGGCATTTCAGGCTGTCGGCGGCAGGCCGCGCTTTATGTCAAAGGCGACGCAGCAGCATATCTGGGATGTGGACGGCCGGCAGTATACAGACTATGTCGGCTCATGGGGGCCGATGATCTTAGGGCATAACCATCCAGTGATCCGGCAGGCAGCCGTCTATGCCGCCCAGTCCGGGCTTAGTTTTGGCGCGGCTACCCCGGCAGAAGTGGAAATGGCAGAGCTGATCTGCGGTTTAGTTCCCTCTGTCGAAATGGTGCGCATGGTAAACTCCGGCACCGAGGCTGTAATGTCAGCGCTTCGGGTCGCCAGAGGGTTCACCGGACGGGACAAGATCATCAAATTTGAGGGGTGTTATCACGGGCATTGCGACGCCATGCTGGTAAAGGCCGGGTCGGGCGTGATGACCGCCGGCGTACCAGACAGCGCCGGCGTGCCGGAAGGCTGTGCAAAAGACACGCTGACCGCCCGCTACAACGACCTTGAAAGTGTGAAAAAGTTATTTGCAGAATTTCCCCGCCAGATCGCCGCCGTTATTATCGAACCGGTTGCGGCAAACATGGGGGTCGTCACCCCGAAAGACAACTTTTTGCAGGATCTGCGGGAACTCTGCACCAAAGAAAACGCCTTATTGATCTTCGATGAGGTGATCACCGGCTTCCGGTTAGGGCTTTCCGGCGCGCAGGGGCTGTTTGGCGTTGCCCCGGACCTGACTACCTTTGGAAAAATCGTCGGGGCGGGAATGCCGGTCGGCGCGTATGGAGGCCGGAAAGAGATCATGGAAATGGTTTCCCCGGTGGGAGCCGTCTACCAGGCTGGGACTTTAAGCGGGAACCCTGTCGCTATGGCCGCCGGCCTTGCGCAGTTAAACCTGCTTGTGGAGCATCCAGAGGTATACGATCATCTGTTTGCCCTTGGAGAGCATCTCAGGAACGGCCTGAAGCAAATGATACAGTGTCACGACCTGCCCTGCACGGTGACCGGGGTCGGTTCCCTCGCCTGCCTGTTCTTTACCAAGGAAGCTGTAACCGACTACCAAACTGCAAAATCCTCGGATACTGCGGCGTTTGGAGCCTATTTCCGCCATATGCTGGAGCACGGGATCTATTTAGCACCCTCCCAGTTTGAAGCGGTCTTTTTATCCAACGCACACACCATGAAAGATATTGATTTCCTGCTGCACACAGCAGAAGAATTTTGGGATTAAACGAAAAAAGGAACTGCAACTTGCAGTTCCTTTTTTCTGTTTGTATTCTTAATTTTTACCGTACCGTAGGGATTTATAGGCGGTCGTTCCTAACTCCAGCGCTGTGCCGAAGACGATCAGCCCTAGAAATAGGTTGGAAAACGCTTCCTCCGTGATGTAGGGCAAAAGATCCGGTATATCGCATTTTTTCCGCAGCCAAGAAAAAAATTCCGGATTCCAAAACGGGATCATTTTCAGAACCACGAAGCTTAACATGACTTGGCACAAATTCGTGACTGCATTTACTGCCAGCACTGCTCCGCAGTATCTGCCTGTGACCAGCTTCACCACCTCATCCACAAGGCCGATCATCATGCTGGCCAAGATCAACGGAAGGATCACGTTCCAATGCTCCATGTCAAAGACAGGGATCATCGTCAGTTCTTTAGAATCCGAAAACAGGTACAGGCTGAACACCTGCGGCGCAAAGGTCAAAAGCATGCAAAACAGTACAATGAAAACTAAGCCTACTACTGTGTCTGATCTGCTGATGACTGCTTTCTTTTGGAGCAGCGGCGGGAGCTGGCTGGGGTTCCAAGGACTGGACTGGGAAGGCTCAAACTTTACATGGAGCCGTTCTAATATCACAAACAACAATGTCACTGCGCCAAAAGCCGCCAGTAAGCCGGAGGGCAGATATAACAGCTCCATAGCTGCCTCCTTTGCCTGTTTGGGGTCAAGGAAAAAATTGACGACCGCTGAAAAGATTACAGATAGCCCAACACAAAGTAAAACGATCCGCAAAACCCAAAGATAGTTGTCAAAATATTCCGGGCTAACCAGATACCGCCGGTCATCCCGGTATTTTTTTGCCAGTTCTTTGGGCGGGCCAAGCTTTAGTAGTACGCTTTCCACTGTCGCTTCTTCCCCGTCGGCAGAAAGCATTTCCTGAATCATTTCCTGCAATTCCAAGGCGATCTCAGCCCGCTGCCCCTTAGGGAGCCGGCGCACGACCTCCTGAATATACCGTTCCATGTAATGCTGACCGTCCATCTATTTATCCTCCCATAACAATTCTTCCATGGTTTTTGTCATTTGTCCCCATTGCTGTTTTAACGAAGCATAAACTGTATCGCCAAATTCAGTTCGCTGATAATATTTTCGCGGTTTCGTTTCACTGGTGTCCCACCTGCTGCACAAAAGCCCCTGCTTTTCAAGCCGCCTTAATAAAGGATATAGCGTACTAGGATCGATCGCAACCCCTTTTTGATTCAGTTTCTGCACCAAAGAATAGCCATATTCCAAATCCTTCAGTTGGCTGAGGACGCTTAAAATCAGCGTTCCTCTTCGCAGCTCCAGTACCAAGGCTGAAAGCAGCTCCCGTTCTTGCGCCATGTCATCACCTCAATCACATTATACTGTATGATATACACTATTGTCAATATAAAAATAATATTAAAATAACTCCACAGAAAAATTCCCATGGAGTTATTTTGGCTTGTTCTCAGGCGCGCAGTTTAAAGGTTTTCGGCGCATATTGATAGGCTAGAACACAGGCGATGATACAGTAAAGGATACTGAACGCCGTCACGCTGACCCCAAATACCAAGGTATCCAGCCTTACATTGATAAAGAGCCAGCACACCATATAGGTCCCCCAAGTTACGATCTGGTAGGTACTGCTTTTGATCTCCGTGTTGACGTTATAGGGCTGGAGCAGGTAATAACAAATCAGGTGGTGGACAGAAAAGAAAACGCTCATGGAAAGGATAGAAATAAATAAAACCGCGTAATTCAACACGTTTTCTGTCCCGCCGGAAAAAAATAAAATCAAAGGCAGGCCTGCCGCAATCACAAAAGCCGGCAAAAGATTGATTTTCACGATCTCGCGCAGGCGGATTGCAAACAGCCTTAAAATCGTTTCGGGCTTGCGATAAAAGGAATAGGACAGCATACTGTGGTCGCAGTTCATAAACATTGCCTGGGTAATAGCCGTACCGCGGTTGATCAAGTACATAATAAAGACAAAGTACGGCAGATAGCGCAGCATCAGCCCATTGATGACTTCCGCAGCCTTGGGTTCTATCTGAACAAGAGCCAACAAGCCTGCAACCACAAAGGCAGAGATTGCAGCTACCCGTTTCGCCGCACGCCATAACAGCTTTTGATGGCGTTTCACGAACAACTCATTAAAATACTCATACCCCTTTTTCTTGCTGGTGATCGAGGCATCTTGGATGATCATCTTTCTCGTCTGCTCTTCAGTGATCTTTTTTACATCTACATTGGTGCCGTTCTTTTTGTCAGCCAGAAGGATTTGATACATCTCCCGGTACTGTTGAAACCGGAAAATATAGCGCAGGCAAAATCCTCCTGCCAATATCACCAGAATTGCCAGAAGCAAAAACGCCAGGTTCGGCAGTACAAACCCAAAGTAAGGCGGCACATAAGCGGCTGCCAGCATGATCCCCGTAAGGCTCCAGATCACCTTGGCAGGCAGGTTTTCGTTCATTACCTTCTCATATTTTTCATATCGGTATAAGATATAAGCCGCTGAAATCAGTTTGACACCCGCCACAAAAAAGGGCATCAGCAAGCAGGTGATCAGCGGAACACCGGACAACAGCCCAAACAACAGTGTAAATGGCAAAAATCCTGCCACAACCTTCAGTATTGCATACAGGTAATTGGACAGTGTGTATTTTTTCGCATCCATCCGCATCAGGCAGATCGCATAGTATTTGTCATTGGTAGGGTCAAACATGTAGGTGTTCATCACCGCGCCAATGACCGTCAGGCAGGCAAAAATATGGGTAAATATATCCGGATCGTCCGCATCGTAAAGGGACAGCATGAAAAAAATCATGCATGCAATATAAAGGAATTTCCCCAAAAAAGCGGTCATCAGTTCCCACACGGCGCTGAGCATCATGGCAAAAATCTTGATCCCCAGATTTTTATATAAGGTATCTGGTAAGAAACGCTTTAAAATCGGGATTTGTTTGATGGAATAAATAATACTGTTGACCCGGTATGTATTTTTCAGCGAAAAGGAGATCCGAAACGAATTAAGCATGGCTTTCCTCCCGCAGAGTGTCAATAATTTTGTTTTTAAATTCCTCATTGTTCAAGTTTTCCTGATCCACCAGTTCCAGCTTGCCATGGTTGAGAATAACGATCTCATCACACAAATCTAAGGCCAATTCCATAATATGGGTGGAAAAAATAATGATTTGATCCTCTTTCAGGGTCTTTAAAAGCTGTTTCATTTCTTCTGCCACCACAACATCCAACGATGTTAACGGCTCGTCCAGCAACAGAATATGCGGTTTTGCGATAATATTCACCAACATCTGCATTTTATTTTTCATCCCGTGCGAATAATCTTTTAACAGCTTATCCCGGTCCTCTTCCGCCAGATTGATGATCTCGAAATACTCATCGATGCTTTTAAGATCTTGGATATTTTTCTGGTTGATATCAATAAAAAATTTTAAAAATTCTCTTCCCGTTAAAAATTCCGGAACGGTAGGGGTTGACAAAACGTACCCAATGTCATCCGCTGTCGTTTCTCGGCGCTGTCCGGCTTCGTCAATGTAAAAATCCCCGCCGTCTGTTTTAATATCGCGGTTCAGGCAGTTAAACAGGGTGGTTTTCCCCGCTCCGTTTCTGCCCAGAAGCCCGTAAATCTTCCCTTTCTGGAAACGGAATGTAATATCCCGAAGCACTTCCTTTTTTTCAAAATATTTGGATAACCCTTCAATTACTAATTCCATATTGTCCTCCTGTATCTTTTCTGACCATAGTATACTAAATCCCGCCCTGAAAAACTAGGGGGATTTCTTAATTTTTTCTTATTCTTTACAAAAAGGGATGGAAACCGTTTGGTTGCCATCCCTTTTTGTAAGTTGTCTTAAATATAAAAATCAAAATTCTTTTAATTCTATTGTAAATGTTGTGCCTGTAGTTCTAAATCTTTTAGCGAAATCCCCTTAGAATTCTTCCAAGCAGTACGTCCGTTGATACTATACCCCATAATAATACCAGCCGCAAGTGATGGGCTTGTAAAAATCCAATTCTGTGTAAATTCCAATTGTCCGTTTATAATTCCCCGGTCTATCAACTGTTGGCGTTTGTTTAAAATAGAGGGTGATAACGACGAAGCAACCTCCTTTGAAATTGTTGAGCCCTTTAACACTACAAACCCTTCTGCAGTAAGCTTTCCTTTTGCTTTAGTGCCTGTACGACCTTGTATACAAAATACTGGCTCACTTTTCTTTTTTAAAGTATCATCAATAGGAGTTTCCAATACCTTATGTCCTAAAACGCTTAAAATCAAACGCATATTATCAATAAACTCATCCATTTCAGCACGATCCATTTCAGATATAGAAGATTCTGTAGGAATATTAGAATTTAAAATTTCGTATCTATTGCTATTTTTTGCCAGTATGTATAAATGGTTCTCTAAGTACTTTATATGCGCCTTATTTAAATTATTATCTTTACTAATAAATATGACACATTCATTCCAAAATTCTTTTTCTACAACGTGCTTTTTAATACGATTTAAAACATTTTCTGCTTCGCCGATATAAACCTGTTGACTGTCTGTATCGTCATTTACCCCAAATAAAAAATATACGCCTGTATTATTTAAGTCTTTTCTATCATCACATTTGTTGATATAGGTGCGTGGAATTTTATAGGCTTTACCTGTCCAATTAGAAAGTTCACTTACCCATCGTCCAGTAGTAATCCCATCTATTAAAAATTGTCGAATAGTTTTCCCTCTTACCATTTAATCATCATTTCTCCTTTATCATTAGCACAACTACCTCTGTATGCTTTGTCCGCGGAAATAAATCAAACGGTCGGTATTTTTCCACCCGGTATCCGCGTTCCTCCAAATACTTGCAATCCCTTGCCGCAGTGGATGCGTTACAGGATACCATCACTACCCTCGACGGCTGAAAACGGACGATCGTATCCAGCACCTCCGGAGCACAGCCCTTGCGCGGCGGGTCAACGATCAGCGCATCCGGCTGCATACCCTCTGTTTCCAGTGTTTTTACCGCCTCTGAGCAGTCCGCACAGAGAAACCGGGTGTTCTCGAAGCCGTTTAAAGAAGCGTTCCTTTCGGCATTTTTCACTGCCTCTGGAATGATTTCAGCCCCGATCAACAGCTTTACCCGTTCAGCCGCAGACAGCCCAATCGTACCGATCCCACAGTATAAGTCCAATAAAGTTTCGTCCGGCCGCAACTGGGCATAGTCGATCGCCTGCTCATACAGCCTTTGTGCCTGATCATGGTTGACCTGATAAAATGCTTTGGGAGAAATTTCTACCGTCACGCCGCACATCGTGTCCGTAATGACCCCATCCCCATAGATGATCCTCTCTCCTTCTCCCAAAATCACATTAGTGCGGTGAGGATTGTGGTTTACCACAATCGTATGGATTTTGGGATGACGGGATGTTAAAAACTGAACGAAAGCCTCTTCTTTGGGCAGGTTCGGCGCTGTGGATACAATACATACCATAACTTGTCCGGTGGTTTTTGCATACCGCAGATACACATGCCGGAAAACCCCGGTATGTGCTTTTTCATCATATACTTTCAGCTTGTTTTTATTGATAAAACGCACTACATCTCTGGCTATTTCATTCATGAGCGGAGGCAGCAGCTTGCAGTTGTCACTTTTTACGATCCTGTGGCTCCGGCTGGCAAAAAAACCAGTCACTGCTTTTTTATCGCTGTTCAACCCTATTGGGAACTGCGCCTTGTTCCGGTAGGCACTGGCTTCCTTTCCGCCAACGATCTCTTCCGGTTGGAGTGTGATCCCGCCAAGACGGGCAAACGCATCCTGCACCTGCTGCTGTTTTAACCGGCATTCCGCTTCATAAGAGATATGGCGGTAACAACAGCCGCCGCACTGTTCAAAAACCGGACAATCGTTTTCGATTCGGTCCGGAGAGGGAGTCAAAATTTCTTCCACGATCCCGTATCCATAGTGCGCCAATACTTTGACTGCCTTAAATTTCACCCTGTCCCCAATCGCCGTATTGGGAATAAACACAGCAAATCCGTCGATCCGGGCTACCCCGTTTCCTTCTGAGGTCATTCCTATAATCACGGCCTCGTAACTGTTATTTTTTTGAATAGCTGCCATGCCGACGTTCCTTTCTTCTCTGTCCTTTGTTTTTTAAGTATACTATGTTTGCCGTATTTATGCAAGAAAGCTGTGCCGTATCATTTGAAATTCCCCCTTAACAAAAATCTATTTTTATCTTATAATAGAAAAAAGCACCAAAAAGGAGGGAGCCTATGGAATTTCATCGGATCGATCTGGAGCAATATCCGCGCAAGGAGCACTACTGGCATTACCGTCAGGCTGTTCCTTGTACTTATAGTATGACAGTTACGCTGGACATGACTCACATGCTCCAGAAAATCAAGGAAAAGGGGTTTCCTTTTTATCCTGTTATCATCTATGGGATCTCGCGCGTTGTCAACGCTCATCAGGAATTTCGTATGGCGCTGGACGAATTGGGACGCTTAGGGTATTACGATGTGGTACACCCAAATTACACGATTTTTCATCCAAAAACAGAAACCTTTTCTTCCCTTTGGACGCCATATCAGGAAAACCTGTCTGCTTTTCTCCGGCAATATCAGGAGAATCTGGTTCGGTACGGCGATCAGCCCACTGCCTTTTCCCCGATGCCGGATATTCCGAACCAATTCTTTATTTCCTGTATCCCGTGGGTCTCTTTCACAGAATTTCACCTGAATATACAGCATGGATATAATCATTTTGCACCGATTTTTACGATCGGAAAATATCAGCGTTCCGGGGAAAAGATCCTGCTGCCGCTTGCCGTTCAGGTCCATCACGCTGCTTGCGACGGCTTTCATACTGCCCGGCTGACAAACGAGCTTCAAGCGTGGGCCGACTATTTTTCACTGCCGGAATAGAAAGGAATACTATGAAACAAATCGTTACCAGAAATAATCTTATCTTTGGCGAAGGAATGCCCAAAATCTGTATCCCCCTCATGGGAAAGAACAAAGAGGAGCTTGCCAGGGAAATCGACTGCTTAAAAAATGCGGCCTTTGACCTTGTGGAGTGGCGGGTGGACTTTTTTGAAGAGGTTTCCCAAATTCCCAAAGTGTTAGAAACGCTTTCTTTTCTGCGGGAGCGTTTGGAGAACACCCCAATTTTATTTACGTTCCGCACCAAGCAGGAGGGCGGGCAGGCAGCTATCACCGCCCAGGAATACTGTGCGCTTAACTGCCGTGTCATCCGTACCGGACATGTTGATTTGGTGGATGCAGAATTGTTTATGGGAAACAATACCGTTTTGAAAATCATTGAAACAGCACACCAGTATGGCAAAATAGCTGTGGTATCAAATCATGACTTTCAAATGACCCCGCCAAAAGAAGAATTGTTACACCGGCTGGAATTGATGCGTACCTTAGGGGCAGACCTTCCTAAAATTGCGGTAATGCCCGCTTCTCCAAAAGACGTACTGGCGCTTTTAGAAGCTACCGAAACCTATACCACCCGTTACCAAAGCCCTGTTATCACCATGTCCATGGGAAAACTAGGGGCTGTTAGCCGGATATGCGGCGAAACCTTTGGCAGTGTTCTGACCTTTGGCACCGCACAGGAGGCTTCCGCGCCGGGACAGCTACCCTCCGTCCTTTTAAAAGAAATCCTAACACAGCTTCATCAATAATTTTTGATACCCAACACAGGAAAGGAGCGAACAAACGATGTTTACCCAAGCTATGATGCGTGCCGCCACCGGAGAAACCCCCGCAGATCTGGTCTTAAAAAATGCAGTGGTCCTCAATGTATTTACCAAGGAGCTCATCCGCGCCGATGTAGCGATCTGTCAGGACATCATTGTCGGACTGGGAGAGTATGAAGGCGTACAAGAATTGGACCTTACCGGAAAATTTATCGTCCCCGGGTTTATTGACGCCCATCTGCACATTGAATCCTCGATGCTCCTGCCCGAGCAGTTTGGCGCAGAAATTGCGCCATGGGGTACCACGACAGTACTTGCCGATCCTCATGAAATCGCCAACGTGGCAGGCTTAGATGGTATCCGATTTCTAATGCAAAACGCCAAAAAAGCCAGCTGTAATTTTCTGTTTATGCTCCCCTCCTGTGTTCCCGCCACGGGCTTCGATGACAGCGGCGCCAGATTAAACGCCCAAAATCTGCTTACCTTAAAAACAGATCCGCAGGTGCTGGGATTAGGCGAGATGATGAACTATCAGGGGGTGCTTGACTGCGACGCCGAAGTGATGGAAAAATTGATTCAATTCTCCGACAGGGTCATTGACGGCCACGCGCCTGGTATAAAGGGAAAAAGGTTGCAGGGATACCTGCTTGCGGGGATCCATACAGATCATGAATGCTCGGAGGAAGAAGAGGTGGTGGAAAAGCTCCGTTCCGGGATGGCGATTCTGGCACGGGAAGGCTCCGCCGCCAAAAACCTAGAAGCAGTGGTCAAGGCAGCGCTGAATCATCACCTTGATTTTGATCGGATCGCTTTTTGCACCGACGACCGCCATGTGGAGGACATCCGGCGGGAGGGGCACATGAACGTGCACATCCGCAAAGCGATCCAGCTGGGAGTCGACCCGATCACGGCATACTGCTGTGCCACCTGGAACCCTGCCCGTATTTACGGGTTATCTGCCACAGGTGCTGTGGCTCCGGGATATTTTGCTGACCTTGTCATTTTGAACAGCCTATTTGAAGTTGAAATCGACTCCGTTTTTTATCACGGCAAAAAGGTCGCCCGCACCTCCCCCATCCCTTCGGCTGTCCCGGAACAGTTGGGCGATACCGTCCACACCCAGCCGCTATCCCTCGGTCTGTTCCGTCTCCCCTGTAAAGCTGGGAAATACCCAGTCATTGAGTTGATCCCCCACCAAATCAACACCAAGCTTCGGTTTGAAGAACTGCCCCACGAAAATGGAGCATTTATCGCCGACAGCATCTACCAGAAAATCGCTGTTTTGGAACGGCACCGCGGCCTTTCCGTTTCTGGGATCGGAGTTGTAAAGGGATTTTCCCTGCAAGGCGCAATCGCTTCCACCGTTGCGCACGATTCGCACAACCTGATCGTGATCGGCAGTTCAGACGAAGAAATGCTTCTGGCCGCCCAGATCCTGATACAGCAGAAAGGCGGATATGCCGCAGTGCAGGGAAAGAATGTGCTGGCTCAGGTTCCGCTTCCAGTCTGCGGCCTGATGTCCGACCAAACGGCCGATTTTGTGCAGGAAAAAACTGCCCAGTTTATCCGGGCCGCACGGCAAATAGGAATCCCGGAAGGATTTGACCCGTTCCAAACACTGTCTTTCCTTTCCCTGCCAGTGATTCCGGAGGTAAGGATCACCAACCGCGGGATCTTCGACAGCCAAAGCTTTTCATACCTTCCGTTCCAGCCACAGCCGGAAAACACAGAACCACAGCCAAACAATGCAGACAGTACTTTGTCGTGACGTAAAGATATAAGGAGTCACAACAATGAACAACACGAAAAATTTTTCACAGATCCTATTGCACCGCGTCTTGCCAATCGTTTTGGGGATCATTGTGGGGTATTTTATTTATTCCTGCTTTCTTATGGAACGGCTGCCTTACTTTTCCACCTCCAAAGCTGAGTATTTTGTATCCATTCTTTGCCTGGCAGGCAGTATTGTTGGATGTACAGTCATTTTCGAGCTGATCATCAACCGGGCTATCAGCTATTTTTTATTTTTCCTCCTCTGTGTCTTGTATTTCGCGATGCTTCTAATTGTTCTTTTTATGCGTTATCCCCTGCCCGAGCGCGTCTTTGTTTTCAATCCCCTTACCGGGCTGTTCGATGCATTTTCCGGCCGGCAGATGCTGATCCAAAGCTTATTAAACCTGCTCGTTTTCATTCCCATCGGTTTTTTTGTAAAAAAACTGCCCTACCTCAAGCTACTTCTGTTTTCGGTTTGCCTGTCGCTTTTGATCGAAGTGATCCAGATAGTGTTCCGGCTTGGTTTCTTTGACAGCTTTGATATTCTGTTATATGTCATCGGAATCCATCTCGGTTACCTGATCTTTCAAAAATTAAAACTGCCGATCCAAAAAAGGAACATGCGCAGTTCCCCAAAATAAAAAACAGCCAGGAAAAAATCCTGGCTGTTTTTTATTGATCCCAGCTCAAAGAAATAACCGTTCCCACTCCAGGTCGGCTTTGAAGGGTTAACTGTGCTCCTAAATAGGCCGCACCATGTTTTACAATAGACAATCCAAGCCCCGTGCCGCCGATCTCTTTGGAATGGCTTTTATCCACCCGGTAAAACCGTTCAAACACCCTGCCCTGCTCTGCTGCCGGGATACCGATCCCCGTATCCTGTACAGAAACAAAGGGCTTTCCATCCTTTTGTTTGGCTATGACCGTCACCTTTCCCTGCGGGCGGTTATATTTGATCGCATTATCGCACAGGTTATACAGTACCTCCTCCAGAATAGGGCGCACCGCTTTCACAAAAACGGGCTCCCCTTCCACCGCCATGTTCACGCCGTTTTGACCGGCAGAAGCCTCCAGCCGTGCCGCTACCTGACCGGCCAAAGAAAACAAATCCACCTCTTCCGGCTCATAGGGCACAGAGCCCTCATCCAGTTGTGAAAGCTTGATGATGTCATTCACCAAAGAGATCAGCCTCTGGGATTCGGTAAAAATATTGCCGGAAAATTTTTCAATATCCTGCGGCTTTACAAAGCCTTGCTGCATGATCTCCGCAAAACCGGAAATGGAGGTCAGCGGCGTTTTCAGCTCGTGGGAGATGTTCGCCGTGAACTCCCTGCGTAAATCTTCCCGTTCCACCTGTTCAGTCACATCCAATAAAACCAGTACCGCACCGCTGATTTGATCGTGCCGCCACACAGGATTTGCAATCAGCCGGTAAATTTTTCCCTCCAGCGTCAGTTCCGTTTCCTGATGCTCTCCGGATAGGACACGGTCCACCGTGTTGCGAAACGGCGCGCTGTGATTGAGTTCCAATACGCTTTGCCCTTCTCCTGCACCGGGGCTTTGCAGGATCCTCATCGCACTGGAGTTATAAGAAAGCAGTTCTGTCTGCTGGTTAATTACCAAAAAGCCTTCCTGCATGTTTTCGGTGATCATGGAAAATTCTTTCTGTTTTTGTTTTGCCTCATTTAACTGCTTTTGAATTTGCCGGTTCTGGCGGCGTATCTTAACGAAAAATGGAGAAAGCTCATCATACCCCTCCAATTCGTCCGGACGCTCCAGATCCAATGCGTTGATCGGCTCCACAATCTTCTTTGCCGCACGGTCTGCAAAAACTGCGGACAAAATCAAAACTACCGCGAAAACGATTGCAATCGGCTGAAGGAGCCCAAACAGCAATCTCCAAACGGAGTATTGGGTCCCGGATACCCGCAAAATATTCCCATCCGAAAGCTGAAGCGCATAATAATAAGTTTGTTCCGACAAGGTACTAGATTGACGGCTGCTTTTCCCACTTCCGTTTTCCATGGCCTCCCGTACCTCTTCCCGGTCACGGTGGTTCTCCATTTGGGCAATGTCCGCAGTATTGTCATACAGCACCGTACCATCGGCCGCGATCAAGGTGATCCTCTTTTCATGGTCGTTGATCTGCGTCAGATAATCAGTTCCATTTTGTTCTACCCCTACAGAAAGGTACGCAGCTTCGCTTTTTAATTCTTTCTGGAACTGTCCGTTAAAGTACTGGTATAATACCCCCATGATGCAGACAAGGCTTGTTACTAAGACCAAGGCGGCAACCAGAACTACCGAACGAAAAATTCGTTTTACCACGTTGTTCAGCCCCCTATCTTATACCCAATGCCCCGCACCGTTTCAATCAGAGCGCCGCTTTTTCCCAGCTTTTGGCGCAAAGTCCGGATATGGACATCCACCGTCCGGCTTTCCCCGTCAAAGGCATAGCCCCAGATCTGGTCCAAAAGCTGAGCGCGGGTGAACACCATGCCTTCATGCTCCAGTAAGAGGCAGAGCAGCTCGAATTCTTTGAGCGTTAAAACCACCGGCCGGCCAGACACAGTGATCTGGTGTTTCTGCGGGCAGACATAAAGCTCCCCGATCCGGTATTCCTGCACGGAATCTGTTTCCCTGGTGCGCCGCAGCAACGCCCTGACCCGCGACAATAATTCCATCATCCGAAACGGCTTTGCCACATAATCGTCAGCGCCGCTGTCCAGCCCCAAGACCGTGTCATATTCGCTCCCCTTGGCAGTGAGCATCATCACCGGGATCCTTTGGGTAGCGGAAGTATTCCTCAGCTTTTTCAAAATACTCAGGCCGTCTTCTTCAGGAAGCATAATATCAAGCAAGATCAAATCCGGCAATTTTTGGGATATGGCCTCCCAAAACTCTGAGGGACGTTCAAATCCTTCCGCCTCTAATCCCTGAGTATGAAAGGTGTAAGTAACCAGTTCCCGGATATTGCCGTCATCTTCTACTAAGTAGATCATGAGCTTCCTCCTTTGCTTTCCACTAACGTTCAGCCAAATCAATTATGGCCCTTTTATCTGTCGCGTGCTGCAAATCTTTTGTAAAGCACGGTAAAATTCGTTCTAAGATCCATTTTCCCGGACATGTAACGACCCGTTTCCCCGTTATGATGCCCGCAAGCCTTCCGTGATAAAAACGGCGGCGCCGCTAGGCGGGAAAGAACCTCGTTCTGACAGCCGTTTTTCTGGGCGTTAAACGACCCGTTTAACGCTATTATACCATAAAACGATCTGGAATCCTATTTTTTATGTTCCCCGGTGATAGAATACTCTACCCATTCTGCAATATTCACCGCATGGTCCCCGATCCGTTCAAAATATTTTGCCGCCATCAACAGGTCTACCGGTAAAACCCCGTCGGTATCTTTTTGTGCGATCAGGTCGGTAATTTCTTCCTTCACCCGATCAAACAGCGCGTCTACCTCATCGTCTGTTTTCATAACATGCTGTGCCAGGGTCAAATCCTTTTTGACAAAGGCTTCGATGCTGTCCGTTACCATGCTTACAACGATCCGCGCCATATCTGCTAAATGCACCTTGCTTTTTGGCTGGCTTTGGGAGATAAACGGCGCGATTTCTGTAATATCGACCGCCTGATCCCCGATCCGCTCCATGTCGGAGATCATCTTTAAAGCGGAGGAAATATTCCGAAGATCCCTTGCGACCGGCTGCTGCTGCAATAGCAAACGCATGCAGATGCTTTCTATCTCATTTTCCTGTTGGTCGATCGCGATCTCCAGTTCTTTTACCTTGTCGTAAAAGTATTTGCCCGGCGTTTCCAAGCTCTTAGCTGAAAGAGAGATCGCCTCTTCACACAGGCTCCCCATTTTGATCAGTTCCACATGCAGTCTTTTTAATTGTTCTTCAAAGTGTATGCGCATTTTATTTGTTCCTCCCGTTTTGCGTTATATGCTTTCCCCACAAAATCTCCGGACAGACCTGCTGCCCGGAGATTTATCCTGTCCTCAGAGAGATTGGGAAGTTGCGTTCCAGATGTTTTGTTCAACCCGGTTTTCACCGGATAGAACCCTTGTTCTTTTACAAAGTTTTTGTATGTCTTTATCATAAGGGTACTAGGTAAAGTGCAAAATCCTGTTTTTGTTAAATCTATGTAAAATCAAAGGATAACTGAAATGACAAGCCCCCTCCGGTATTATCGGAGGGGGCTTGTCTGCTCTTTCCACTTTATCTAATAGATCCATATCCTCTAACTTTAGGCTGTGCGCCGCATCTGCTGTGCTTCATAATCACAGATGGTGCGGATCCTTTCATATCTGCGGCGAAGCCGTTTTTTTCTATGCAGCATTTTGACAACACGTGTTCCAAAAGCGCCTGCCCCCATCAAAGAACAGCCGATCAGGCATTGTACTGCTGTTTGACCAAAGGTAAAGCTATCCTGATCATATGCGCCAACTGCCCCCGCCAAAAAAATAAATCCTAAAAATGTAAGAAACATCATCACTTTTTTCATTTTTCTGCACCTCAATTACTGCAAATTCTCAAAAAGAACATTTGTTCTTTTTCTATATTATATGCTATGATTCCCCATTTGTCAAGCATTTTTTTAAATTTTTTCAATAATTTTCGGTGTCGCGTGGCAAGGCATTGCATTGCGGATCCACATCTCTTTGTCCGCTTTGGTACTGCAATAACCGCGGTCCTGTGTGATCACGACCTGCACTTCGCGGCTGTCTGGATCTTCTGTCAAATCCGCAGTGAAGCCGCCCATGCGAAGTTGCTCTGTGACCGCAGCTTTAGAAAAATCTGTATTGTGTACCTGAAACCTTTTTTTCATCTGCTGGATCTTGTCCAGCTTTGTTTGTTCATCGTCCTGGGGATCGATCGCCAAACCAAATAAATCTTCAAAATAAGATAGCCTTAGATTATCGGGAGAGTCCAGAAAGCAGTATTCCAATATCCTTTCTAGCTGTGTGCTCAGTTCCTCTAAAACCGAGGCATATGCTTTCATCTCCGCTTCCACCAAGCTGTTTCCCCGTAGCTTATAAAACCCGGTATCCTTTAAGAGCCGGCAAATCCGCTGAAAAGAACCCATGATACTCCTCCTTATCCCCGCTCCACTGTGACGCTCATATTACCCGGGGAAATGATCTGTCCCGCCGATACCTTTACTAATCCTGACGGCTGTACAAATGAAATAGACAGGATCCCGTCTACCTGTTCTGCAATATCATGCGCGATCGAATAGGGGTTAAATGCTTCTCCCACACCCAGCTCATACGTCTTTTGACGAAGATAGGAAATCACTTGACTTTGCTTCATACCGGTATTCTGGCTGTTTTTTGCATAAACGGTCACCTCTATATCCTGCTTCACAGGTATCGCCGCTTTTACCTGTACGTTGACATTTAACTCCTTTTCTGCTTTCAGGTCATCCTGAATCTGTTGGATGAGATCATCGTCTGTCATCCGGAAATAATCAGATACATAAAGATTCAGCACATTCCCGCTAGACTGGTATTCCGTTTTTGCCGACATCACCCGTTCATATCTCAATGCAAATTCCTGATAAAACTTGGCGTTTGCGCCATTCGATGGGTTAATGTAGGAATCCAGCAAACGCTTTCGGAAAGACTGATCCGATTCCTCTTCCATCCCGCCCGAAAAATTGTTCGGGTTCGTCACACTGCTCACCCCTGCAACCGTGCCTACCAAAGTATCAATCTTTCCTTTCAGGATATTTCCCTCCCCGCCTTTTTCCGAAGCGGCGGCAGGAATATCCGCAAAGGTAGCGCCCTTGGAAATCACGCCGTCTTCTGTGGTGGCATACATCACCCCGCCGGAGGAAGAGCTGGTGCAGAGCGTCCCGGCCGGAATCACAATGTCCTGCGCGGCGGCGCTGGAACGGGAAAAACGCAAAATCCCTGTTGCGGCTGTCGCTTTCTTTTTATACAAGTCCCGGCTCACGCCATGGCGTTCCAGATATTCCCCGGTTGCAGTCTGAGGGAACATTTGTTTTTCGCAGAAGCTAATCTGTTCGGAAAGATGGAATAATTCCCCGGCAATCACCTGCATCCGGATCCCTAAATCAGAATCATCATGTACTGGATATCCGCTTTCTTCCTCAAAAGTCTGCTTCAAATTGTTATAGATCAACTGATATGTCATTCTTCTTCCTTTCTACCAAAGCTGGTCATTGAGTTCAACGATCGCTTCCCTGCCGTTGACTACCAGGTAAACCGTTAGGTACAGGGTCTGTGTTTCCCGGTCCAGCGTTTTTTCAATGCCGGAAACAGTAACCTCCTCCAAATCGGCTAAAGCCTCTCGAACGGCCGCCAGCAAAGTAAATTCGTCTGTCTGGTTTAAATCCAGCTGAGCTAACCGGCTGCCCAGCTGCTGGTTGTAAGGAAAACCGCCCCGTTTCACGCTAAGGCGGAGCATCACCCGCTGAATTAGTTCCTTTAGCCCGGAAATCATTTCCGGATCGCCGTTTCTGCCCATCACCATGTCGCCGTTTGCAATCAAGTTATCCATTGTTTCGCTCCTTTCCTAGCGTTACAGCCACTCCACTTGGATCAATCACCATGCCGTTGAGTTCTGCGCATCCATCAGAACGCAGCTTTAAATATGCCCCGCTTTTTGCTTGGATCAAAATTTCTCCGCTTTCCAGCTCTCCTGCTTGCCGGGTCACCCCTAGAAGAACATATTTTCCATCCTGAGTCGGCAGCATCAGCACCTCGTCCTGTTCACAGGGGAGGCTGTATATCCCATACGGATGCACCGCCTGTGCCGCCTGCACATCGACCTGGGACGAGATCCCTAGGCCGTTTTTTTCGGAACGGAGCACTGTGCCAAAGCTGGCAAATTCCTCCGGCTGTTTTTCCCAAAACCGGTTCACCATCATTTTCCCTCCTTTTTAACGATTGATCAGCCCGCTCTTCTCCCAAAGGGTAATGGTCATCGTATTCCCGTCCGAGTCACTGCGCAGGCGTACCTTTGTCACATACAGATCATAATAGCTCCCGATCACGTCTTCAAAGCGCGCGCTGTCCCCGGCCCGAATATCATAAATTCCGGGTACCGTGACAGTAACTTCAAAAAAACCGGCCTGCTTATCCTCGTAATACTGCCGGGCACTGAGCGCCGGTTCTCCCTGCCACTCTGTTTCCGGGTGGTAGTACCGTTCCCTTACGATCTCAAACTGGTCCGCAGAGGCATTGTTCAGCACATATCCATAGGTCGCACCGTATTCCGCCTTTCCAGTTTTTACAGAAAGCTTAGAGATGATTTGATAATGATCATCCGTCAATTCCGCTGTTAAAAAAGGAATCCCATCTGCCCGTGAATTGGAAAACAGATGCTCCGTTTCCTGAAAGGGGTCGCAGGTGATATTTCCCATACGGTCAACATAGGGGGATCTGTGATAGGCCAACCGGCAAAACAGGGTCAAAAATTCCCAATGCGAGATCCCCTTTTTTGCCAAAATCTGCGGCAATACCGCCGCCTTTGGCAGCTTTGCCCCATTTGCTCCATAGGGAAGCGCATGGCTTTTGATCAACTGATCTGATGTCAGATTAAAATACCAGTATGGTTTTACCTCGTTGTCAAGCATCATGCAGGTTTTACGGCGGCATACAAAGCTGGTGTAGTTTCCCTTTTGGTCAATGACCCGCTTCTGAATATCTACGATCCCGTCAAAAATCTTCCGTCCGTTTAGTTCCATTGTAATGAATTTAAACCGCCCGTTTAAAACGTCCAGCACCGTGAACTGCAATTCATCCGCCGGGGTGAACCGGTCGCTTTCAAACGATAAGCTCACGATCTTTTGAAAGGTCACTTTTTGATCGTCGATCGCTGTACCTGTTATCCTTACATTTCCAGAACTTCTTACAGCCATACCATCGTCCCCTCTGAAAGCTCGCCGGAAACCTGTAAAGCCGGATTGCTTAACAACAATTCCTCCACCGTTTTCCCTGTTTTTACCGAAATCAGGCACAGGGTATCCCCGGAGCGGCTGATATAAAACGGCTCTTGGGCAGATAATTCCGTTTGATTTTTTCCGCAGTCCTCTAAAAAGGAAAACTCATAGCTTAAAATATTGGGGCCCGCCTTACCGGTCATCTCCAGCTTTTGAAAATAGGCGTAAAACGGCGCAAGGTTCGGCAGATATAACAACCCGCTTTCCTCCTGTATAAACACCTGGTAAAGCCGCGTATATTCTTCCATCACATTTTCTCCGATCAGTTCGCCCCTCCCTGTTACAAGGATAGGTTCCACACCAATCGGCTGGATCACTGCGCGGGGATACACTGTTCCAGTGATCATCGGTGGCTGGAATGCTTTTAGTATCTTCCCGCGGGAAATTTGAAACTGCCCGGGATTCACCGCAAAGGTATAATCCTTAAACTGAAACTGTGTCGCCATATGTTCCTCCTGTCAGTCCAGCGCCCGGACGCTGCGCCGCCTGCGGTATTCGGTTTTTTCTTCGATCTCCTCCAAGCTGATCCCCTCTCCAAACGCAACGGTATCGTATTCTCCGTCAATCGTTTTTATTTTTTCATGCTCCTGCTGGGGATCGGCCATCGGTATTTCCGGTTCCTGACTGCTTTCTCTCTGCTGTATCAGCCGGAAAAGTGCTTTTTCAAAAATCTTCATTCCTCTACCTCTGCTGCTTCAAAAATGGTCTGGCCAGAGCCATCCTTAGAAAAGGCGGTGCTATATGTGTCAAAAATATTGGCCAGCTCTGAAAGAGATAGGGTTTTTAACACCTCATCCGGAGAAGCGAATCGTTTCTTTTCTCCAGTGTAAATGCTTTCAAACCCTAAAACCGCGTTCTCACACATGGCACGCAGCAGTTCCTTGTCCAGATCAAAGGGCCAATCAGCCTGCTGCATGGCTTCGCACCTGCCAAGACTTACAATCACCTGCTCGCAGGAAAGCTCCCGCATCTCATAATACTGCCCGCCAAGCTGAATGAAAGTCGTTCTCATCTTTCCCCTCCTCACAGCACCAAGCGCTTGCGCGCTACTGCCTGCATCGTTTCGATGCACGGAGAATTTAACCCCAATGTTTCCCCGATACTGCTCCACTCGCATCCAGAATAAACGATTCGGGTATCCGGTTTGGCGATCACAATGGTAAAATCACTGAGCCCGTAAAAGTCAAGGTCATTCAGCCCTTTCACCGGTACGATCTTTTTTAATTCCAGTGTGTGGGTCAGCTTCCCACCTACCGTTGCAACTGGATTTTCGCTCCCAAACGCCTCAATGCTCCGGGTCTCCCGCACAGTCTTCACCGTACAGCTCTGCACCACTGCCAGCTTTTTGCCGTCTATTTCGATCGTAATGTCCTTGCTGGTGGGGATCGTAACACCTGTCATCTTATATCTCCCCCTTCTAAACTGTGATCTGCGCAGTCAGATAAATACTGCTGATCCCCTGTGCCACAGTAAACCCGATTTCTACTATACAAACAGATGCGTCATCTGGGTCTAAGGTGATCCGCGGCATATCATATCCGCTTAAAAGCCCGGCGTCTACAAAATCCTCCAACCTGCTCACCGTCAGTGATAAAATAGAGTTCAGTCCCACCAGACTGTTCTGAGTCAAATCAAGCTTCTGACGCAGTGTTTCCTGAAGCTGCGGCAGCACCGTATCGACCGTTAAGATGACCCCTAAATTACGATAAGACGTTTCCGGTTCCCCTGCCTCGTCATGGGTACGGGTAGTCACCCCGCGGATCAAGGTAACACTTCCCCCACTGGTTTCCAGCACGCACACACCGCTGCGCAGATATGTTTCCACCTCTTCTTCCTCCGGTTCTTCTGTCAGCACGCAGTTTTGAGAATAAGCGGCGCCGTTGAAGCTTCCTGGCTCTCCGTTCCGGTCAGAGATCAAAGCGGTCAACCCAATTGCTGAAAAATCTTCTGTAAATCTATTTTTCTTTACAGGTGGATACGTGACGCAGATCCGCTCACAATTTAGTTCTTGCGCCAACTCATCGGGCGGTGTGTCCGGGATCGTAGGCAAAACCGCAAGCTTTTCCCCGCTTTCTCTGAGTTTCTCCCTTATCTTTTGATAGACAGGCAGGCTTTTCCGGTCGGTTGTCAGCAGATAGGCTCTGCTTTGGAAAAGGCTGTCAACTGCTCCTAAATAAGCCTCGTCGGTGTCTTCTGTCACTCCAACGGCATAAATAGTCGGGGCTGTTGCCTCGTAAACCGCTCCAATTAGCTGCATCATTGGATTATCCAAAGCTTCTTCCCCAAAGATCCGCTGCGCCTGGCTCAATGAAGTGATCGTTTGGATCCCTTCCACTGCATGTTTTACCCGCGCCGCTATCCCAATACTTTGTCCCCGGTTTTTGGAAAAGACCGGGGTAATGGTGTAGTCAGTATAAATCCCGGGGCGCATACTATTGGCCATATGTATCACCATGCCTTTTTTAAAAGGCTTCCTTTCTTTATAAAATCTCATCGGAATATCAAGGGCCGCAAATAATATCCCTGTTAGCCTTCCTATTTTTTGGTCTGAACTACAATATCCCGAATTGGCTGGAAAATCTCCTGCCTTGTTAAAATAATCTTTGTTTTAGCGCTCGCCGTTAAAACAAAGCACTGCATTGCCTGTGAAAATTCCACTTCCCCGCAGAGGATCTCGGAAAAATCATAATCCGGCTGCCCCAAAAGATAATTGCACAGCCGCAAAAACAGCGTCGTTTCAGACAGGCAGGAAAAGGCCGGCAGCCCAAACTGGAACCGAAACGTCACCTCTGCCAGCCGGCCGTAAACCTCGGTGCTCCCATCTTCCTGTACCGCGGTTCCCCAATAATCCGAACAGCTGTCCGACCGCGCAAAAATCTTTTGGATATTCATTGCTAAAAACGGTTGTTCCACCGCCTTGTAGACCTGTTCTTTCCGAAACCCATCTAAAATCTGCATTTCCGGAAAAATTCCCGCAAGCTCCTTTAGCAAGCCCTCTTTGAACAAGCTTAATGACTCAGCACGGATCATACGCCACCTCCTCGTTCAAATAGGCACGCAGATATAACGGCTTGTCGGCATAGTAATACCAATCGGCGCCGATCACATGGAACACCTTCCTGTTCAACCGGATAGACTTTCCTTTTTGGATCACTCCGCTTTCATTCAGGCTCATCAAAACATATTCGCATTTCATCCGGTAACCTGCTGGGAAAAAAATTTTTTCTTCCCGTTCCGCCTCCCAGTACCGAACCGGAGACAGAACCCCAAAGGTTTCCTTTTTCCCTTCTAGATCTGTAATTTTGGAGCCGTACCGTTCCAAAAAGTCCCGGATCAATTTATAATCGACCATATCGCGTCCCCTTACATCATGCCGAATAGGAACACATCGTCCCGCAACAGGCCTTTTGCCATCACTGTCAATTCATCCTTCAGCCTCTTTGCCGCCTGGATCTGTTTTGTGTTATCCATTGTCACTGTCAGGTCCAGCGCATTAATGCTGCCCGTAGTCATATTGGTCATGACTATATACCGGTAATAGGCAGTGGCGGCTGCCAACTGTTGTAAAAGCGGACAATGTTCTTCCCAGCACACCCCCGGTTTTAATTTTTTTTCGATTTCTTCTGTGCACAGCCGGATCATCTCTGTATACTGTGCGATCTCCTCTTCCGAAAGCTTTGACATGATTCGGAATCGGTCTGTCACCTCCAAAAAATCAACCACAAAGCTATTCCCCCTTTCATGGCGGGAGTGTATACTCCCGCCATGCTTTCACACTAGTTTAAATCCATTGCACGGACTGCATCCGGGAAAATTTTTGCAAACCCGTAAGTCGCGGTAATGGCCGCGCGCTCCAGCTGACGATCGATCAGCTTGTCGTATTCGATCCCCACGTCGCCTACTGTGACCATTTCCAGTGCGCTTCTCTTGTCCAAAGCGATCAGCTTCCCAGCCGGCACAGCAATACTTTTGTACAGGTTGGCTCCCATCGGCGTGCTCAGTTTCCCAGTGCCCTGAAAATTTAATCCCGTTGCCGGGTCTTTCAATTCCTCTAACGCCAGTAGCTTCATCATAGCCTGAGTGTCTACCAGCATCGTGTTCATTTCATGCTCGTCAAATTCTCCCCACAAGTTGATCAAATCTTGGTAGGTCAGGCTTTCTCCTGCTAATTCTACCTCTTTGGCGGGATTTTCATTTCCGTCACCGTTTAACAGGACGTTGACTGCATCCTCCAGCTGGGAACGGGCGATCCGGTTCCCGATCTGTTTTAGGGTCACTGTGAACAAATCCAGCCTCTGGAAACGGATCGCTTCATAAGAAGCCACCAACAGCCTGCCGCGTTTATAAAGCTTTACCAGGTTTTCCTGCGTCTTTACTGTGGTTGCAGGGATCGTGCTCCCCTCCGCGACCGGCTTTAATTCTTCATCATCCCGGGAAGAAGTAATGGAACGGTAATCCAAAGAATCAATGTAAGTTTTTGCCGCAATGATCTGTTCCAAAATGTTGCTGTCGTTCAGCCCGGATACAACGGCGCGCTTCACATATTCCGGAAACAATGCGGAAGAGGTTGCGGTGCTGAAAAATTTTTCCACCATATCCGACCTCCCGCCGGATACTTTAATGTCAAACCGCTTTAACTGGCGTTCAAATGCGTCCAATCCCTCCAGCTGGGTCCCGCGGTAATTTTCGCTGGGGTCCATTTCCTCCAAAACCTTGGTAAAAGACTTCCCGCTTACCGCATACATTCCTTTTTCCAAACGGATATTATCATAATATGCCATTGATTTTTCCCCCTTCTTATAACAAAACCATCGCGGTTTCTGCTGCAGTGTCCACTGAAACGACTAAATGATAAGCCCCGGCAGTACCCAAAGCGATTTTATTGTCCGCAGCCGCTTTTAACTGGCGATAGCCCACCTTTAAGGCGCTGTCGGCACAAGCTACGGTTACGCCGCCTCTTACCTGAACTCCTGCGTAGATCCCGTTTTTGCTGACGCATACGCCAATAATTTCCTCGTCTGCTGCCGCGGCTTGAACCGTGCTGTTTTCTTTGAGAGAAACCAAGTCCCCTACTAAAACATTCCCACTTGTCCGAAATGTTGCTGTTACATCCCCAATTTGATTATAGTTCATCTCTGTTTCCTTTCCGGCATTCCCTGCCTTTAAATTTTAAAGTCCTTTTGGAAAAAGCATTCTGTCCCTGCAGCACTCTGAAGCTGAGGCGTTCCACCGGGATTTTTACACACTGCTTCAAACTCGGAAAGCTCCTGATCGGACATCTTTTCCACCACTGCTTGTATCGTCCCTACTCCTAATTGCGGGTACTGCAACAGGAAAACACCCTTTACCTGCTCCTGCCTGCGCCTGCGGAATTCTTTCCCAAGCTTTGCTTCCTGCTTTAACCGGTTTACATATCCTGTCAGCTTTTGTGCTTCCAGCCTATTCAGCACAAGTTCTTTTTCTGTCAGCTTTAATAGCTTCAATACCTCTTCCGGCTCCCGGCAGACGGTATTCTCTGCCTCCTGCGGCTGTTCCTCTGTCCGGAAAGCGCCGTAGCGTTTGGTGACTCCAGCGTTTTTTTGCGCCGGCACCGCTACAAAGGACCATTCATAAGCATCTGTCGGCTCGCTTAAGACCGCACAGCATACCCGATGATTGTATATTTCACCCTTTTGGTGCTCACAGCTGCGGCCGCGCAGATCTGTCCCACAAATTGAGCAGGTGACTGAATCCACACTGCATCCTACGCTGACCTCTTTTTTGATCCCTGCGTCGATCTCCAGGATCAGGTCTGCGGTCTTTTCACTGCGCACCATATAAGCCCTTGCTAAAAGATAGGTATACGGTTCTCCATTTTGGGTCGCTGTTCCCTCTTTCACGCAAACCTTTGTGTCATAAATCCGCGCCGTCTGGTTTTCCCCTTTGGGATCATGGTTAAAGATCCCTGTTTTTCCTAAAAACAATTCTGCAAGCTTGTGAAGCGCTGGTACGCTGAAAGCTTCGCCATCCCGGTCGATCTCGTTGTCGCACAAGATCACATTGAAGCAATAAAGCTCCTTTTCCTCCAATTCCCGGCGGGTATACCGGTTGATCTTTTGCAGGTCTTCCTTCGCCGGAACGGCAGATTTTAAAATCGTTCCCTGTCTGATATCATGCACCTCCCTGTTTCAACGTTTGCTGGATTTGTTCCGCCTGTGCCCGGTAAAGCCCGGCATGCGCCTGTTCTACCTCATCCTTGAGATTGATCGTATCCCAAGTCACGGAAAGCTCTTGTTCCGATCCGTTTAACCGCAGCATAGCAGTACAAATTTTTAAGATCACCGGCGTTAATAGACGGCGGTAATACTCCAGCTCTGTGGTTAAAATATCTGTTTGCTGCTGACTCATCCGTTCTGTTGTGGACCATGAAAGCCCCAATAAAAACGGCGGTATCCCCATTTTGGCGATCACCTGTTCCAGCATGTGGCGCACCGGGATATTGGTGTCGATCACCTGGTTGTCAGCCCCTATCACCTTGATATTTACATCCCCGACGGTGATAAAATCGCGCACCTGCCCGTCCGCGCTTTGGCGCATCCCCTCCGCCCATTCCCGGGCGATCATCTGGGCGCGTTCCTTGGCATAAGCGCGGTCCACCATGTCCCCAGCCGGCTTGTAGGTCACCGCATACCGGATATTTCCTACCCGTTCAAAATTCTGCCCGATCGAATGGTAGATCTTAAACAGGATCGAGGTCACAAACGGCAGCCCCCGAAGGATCGATTCCCCCGTCAGCCGGCCAGCCTTAGGGTTCAGCGCAGTAAACAGCACCAGTTCTTTGCGGGTGATCTTGTGGGCTTGTCCCATTTCATCAGATACATAAAAATCCAACTCCATTGGGTCGCTGCTCTCCCTAATCTCAATTTTGGAAATGTCCGCATTGTATAGGGCGCTCAAGCCAGTGTTCCACGGGTTCAAAATCATTTCTCCGGCTGCATTCCCATATGTCAGCAAGCTGTCCAGGTAACAAGCAATAAAGCTTTCCAATCCCATGCTTCTGCCCCCAACGTTCACCTCTCGGATAAATTGGTCCAGCAAAGACTGCGTCCTTTTGTCCCTGCATTCCACATGAAACCCGCCGACCAGCCGGATCGTCTTGTAAATGGCCGCGTCAATAATCGGGACCCCCTCCCGGATCGCTTCGTAAAGCCGAAGCTCCGGGGCGGACAGCGGCGTGTAGGAATCCAGCATAGAAAAGGGCTGGTTTGTCCCCCTCGCCGCAGAGGAAAAGGAAACCGGTTCCTCTTTTGACGGATTTGCTTTTCGTTTCCATCTTTTCATGTTCTTCACACTCCTTTCTGTTTGTTGATGGACGGTCACCGTTCTGCTAGGGCCAGAAAGAAGAAGGGCTCCTCCTGACGATGCAGTACCGTGCTGACAAAATACCGTATATCATCCATCGCATGATCATATTCCTTTTTTGGGGCGTCACGGCTTCTTTGACTTTCCCAAGCATACATGGAAAATTCGCGGATCGTGTCCTGACAGGATAGATGGAACTTGATTTTCCCCTCACGCAGCGCGTCAGATACCCTACGTATCCCGCTTAGCACATCATTGTCAGCTTTTTTTACCAAAAATTTTTCATGCCTGCGGATACATTCTAAAAAGCTTGCCGCCGATGGGTCTACGATCACCGCCTTAACAGGAAGCTCCCCCGCCAGCTCACATAAAGCTTCATAGTGTTCTTCATCCGTTTTCAGCCGCTGATTTTTCCGCGCGTCATAATAATATTCCCTCAGCCGTTCCCAACAGCCGTTATCATTTCCCCAAAGCCCCATAGAGGTAGGGTTCACCGTCCCATAATCACAGGAGATGTAGTATTCGGAATAGGTGTGGTATTGCTCGAATAAATGACGTTCGTGGGAAAACATCGGATAAACAAGCCCGTTAGCGCTTACCCACTTTCCCTCTACAAAACGCTGGTAAAAGGCGCCGGAATAAAGCGCTTCATATCGTTTTCGTATCCTTGGGGAAAGTGCGGGGTTGTCCTCCATCGTAAAATGAAGATACAGCGCGTTTTTGGGCTTTGCCTGTAAAATCCATTCCCGGTAAAACCAGTGATACGGATGCTCCGGATTGCAGTTAAACCAAAACCGGGACCCTTCTACCGAGCATCTTGCCAAAGCCTGTTCCACAAAGCTGCGCGGCATCAGCGCCGCTTCATCCAGCAGTACCCCTGCAAGGGTGATTCCCTGGATCAATGTCGCTGAGCCTTCATCCTTTCCCCCAAACAGGTAAAACCGGTTCGTCCTGCCCCGGCAGGAAATATCCACATAATTCTGGGATAGCTTTTCACAACAGGAAAATCCAAATTGCCTCAGTGCCGGAAGAAGCGGGGCTATCACGTTTCTCCTAAGGGATAAGATCGTTTTTGCACAAAAGGCAAAAGCAGTATTCTGAAAGGAGGCATGTGCCCATAACACAAAGGAAAGCGACATGCAAAAGGTTTTTCCGCTTCGCACAGCCCCATCGCAGATCACGGCGTCATACTGCCTGTCTGGACTGTTATGACACCACCAAGTCATCAACCGCAGCTGCTTTTCGGAAAAAGGCTTAATCTCCATCTTCTTTCAGATGTTTCCCCAGGCTTTGGGCGCCCAGTTCCAGCGCACGGTAAAGGGCAGCCGTTCCCTCCTGTTCACTTTCCATCTCCTCAAGTTCCAAAAGCTTTTCCAATGCCTGGAAACGGTCGGCAAAACGAATTTCCATTGTCCCGTTCTTTTGACGTTTGATCTCCCGGACAGAAAATAGATCTAAATTTTCCCAATCTGATATTTCGCCGTCAAACATCAGCTTTACCCCATCACGGACAGAACCAAACGCAAGCCGTTTTAACCCGGAGATCACATCATTGTATAATTGCTGTTTGTGATATTCCCGGTCAAACTGCCTGCAAAGCCGTCTTATCTCCTCTCGCTGGAGCAGTCGAGCGGCAATGCTTTCGGACAGTCGCGGTGAATACCCCGCCTTCACAGCTGCTTCCCGACCATTGCGGTAATGATGGAAATAATAGCAAAACAAGGTCTCTTTTATCGTAGTTTTCTTATTCTCTGTCTGTTCCGTGTCATCTTCCCCCTCCATCAATCTGTTTAGAAGCCTGTAAAACACTTCCGACCTTACCCGCAAATATGAAAAAAGTTGCACAGTAACGTACAACTTTTTTCAGCAAATCATAAAACCGTAATATTATACAAAATCAAAAGAATAAATATGTAAAATATTACAATTTTTGATATGATTCTGTCATATAAAAAAACAGAGGTACAGCTAGCTGTACCTCTGTTTTAAAATAATAAAAATTGATAAAATCCGCTTTTCAGCTAAATCATCCCAATGCCACATCTAAGATCATCATCACTAAAAAGCCTGCCATTACGCCAAGCGTCCCGGTATTGGAATGTTCTCCTAAATGTGCTTCGGGAATCAGCTCCTCCACTACGACATACATCATCGTTCCGGCCGCAAAGCTCAAAAGCCACGGCATCAGCGGCTGGATATTTCCGGCGATCATCACTACCAAAATCCCGAAAATCGGCTCTACAATGCCGGATGCGCTGCCATATAAAAACGACTTCCAAGCGGAAAGTCCTTCCTGGCGAAGCGGCAATGAAATGGCCGCCCCCTCCGGAAAATTCTGGATCCCAATCCCAAGCGCCAGCGCAAACGCCGCGGTGTATGCAGCGCTTTCCCCCTGGTGCTGTGCCGCCAGCGCGAACGATAACCCAACCGCCATCCCTTCCGGAATATTGTGCAGGGTCACTGCCAATACCAATAACGTCGTCCTTTTCCAAGAGGAAGCCTTTCCCTCCGCCTCAGCAGCACCCGGATGGAGATGCGGCAGCAGGGAGTCCATCAGCATCAGAAAAGCGACCCCTAAAATAAATCCTCCTGCCGCTGGGATCATTCCCGGCATTCCATTGGCTTCTGCTTCTTCAATAGCCGGGATCAGCAAACTCCAAACTGAAGCCGCTATCATTACCCCAGCTGCAAAGCCTAAAAAGATCCGCTGAATCTTTTCACTGATCGCGTTGCGGAAGAAAAACACAATAGACGAGCCTGCTGTCGTCATCAAAAATGTAAAGCCTGTCCCAATTGCCGCCCAAATGACCGGCTGTGTCATAGCTCCACCTCCCTATTTGATTTCAATACGAAAAAGCAGTACAGCGCAAGCCGTACTGCTTTTCAACATTTCACGCTTAATCGGCAAGATACGATTTCACCATGGCCTGCAGCAATTCATCACGGTCAACATGACGAATCAGGCTTCTTGCATTGTTATGTGTTGTAATGTATGTCGGATCTTCAGACAGGATATAACCCACAATCTGATTTACCGGGTTGTATCCCTTCTGGCTTAAGGCATCATAAACGGTAGTCAGGATACGTTTCATTTCATTTTCCTTTTCATCCTTTACCGAAAATGTCATAGTTTTGTCCATCATCTTTGGTTTCCCCTCCTGATAATCTATTTTACCGCGCAAATTGCTGTTGTTAATACAATATGATGAATTATTTTTATTATACCTCATTTTGTCAAAAAAACAAGAGATTTCTTTTTTTATTCACAAAAACCTTTGTTTTCCCATCTAAAAAGAAGCAAGTATGATTTTCTGTTTCTTTCACATACTATCAATGGGAAATGCCATTTCCCAATTTTATTTGAGAAAAGAGGTAATCATCATGGCAAATTGTAATTGTAAACCAAACCAGTCTATCCATTGTTCTGTTTCTCAGTGCGAATACCACTGTCAGGACAAGAACTACTGTTCTTTAGATTGCATCACCGTCGGCACCCACGAAGCAAACCCGACCATGGTCCAATGTACAGACTGCGAATCCTTCTGCTTAAAAAAATAACCCTTCTCGTAAAGATCCCCTGCCATTTGGCAGGGGATCTTTACATTACTGGCGCAGGGAAACGCCAATTTTATCCAATGCTTTTAATACACGTTTTACAGCGCCGTCAGCTTCTTCGTCAGTCAGGGTCCCCTGATCGGAACGCATCACAATCGAATAGGATACTGATTTTTTATCCTTCTCTACCTGCGCGCCTCTGTAAACGTCAAACAATTCCACCTTTTCCAAGATCTTTCCAACAGCCCCTTTGATTGCCCGTTCGATCTGCACGATCGGAAGCTCGTCATCGCAGATCAAACTCAGGTCGCGGGAGGTCGCCGGATATTTTGGCAATGGGCGGTAAGTTTTTTCACTGTCGGAAATCTCAAACAATGCGTTAACGTCTAATTTCGCAACGTACACTTTGGCTCCGACATCATAATTCTGGCACACCCTTGGAGAAATCTCTCCCAAAACACCGATCTTGCCGCCGTCCTTTGATAGCACCGCGCAGCGTCCCGGGTGGAAAGTCGGATCGTCCGTGCATGGATCAACATCCACCTCTGCCGTCCCGATCCGATCCAGAACAGTTTCTACCATCCCTTTTAAAGTATAGAAATCCGCGTCGTTGCCATATAGGCCAATGGTAAGCATCGGATTTTCGTCAGGCAAATCTTTATCTTCAGCCGGGATGTATTCCATCCCGATCTCATAAGCCCACAGATATGGGTTGCGGTTGTTGTAGTTTCTGGATACGATCTCCATCATGGAAGGGATCGTGGTCGTCCGCATAATGCTTGTATCCTCACCCAGCGGATTCATGATCGTCACCGAATCGCGCAGCTCGCTGTCGGCCGGCAGCAGGATATTGTCATAATATTTCGGGCTGATAAAGGAATAAGTCATGATCTCATAACAACCCAATGACAGCATGGTTTCATTGATGGTACGCTCAAATTTCTGCCGGGGCGTAATCACTCCGCGTGCAGTCCCGGTCGGTGCAGTCGTCGGGATCTTGTTGTATCCGTAAATGCGGGCAATCTCTTCCGCTATGTCCGCTTTATGCTCAATGTCGATTCTGAAATATGGCACCACAATTTGATCGCCGTCCATGGTAAAGCCTAAAGCCTCCAGCGTTTTGACCATTTCATCGCGGCTTAGGCTGATCCCTAAGAAGCGGTTGATCCAATCCGGTTCCAGTTTTACGGTCTTCGGAGTCTTGTCAGAATGATCTACATCGATCACCCCGTCAACTACGGTGCCGGCGCCCAGCATCTCTACCAGTTCACAGGCACGTTCCACACACTCCATGGTGCTCAGCGGGGAGATCCCCTTTTCATACCGTGCCGAGGCGTCTGTTCTCATTCCCAGTTTTTTCGCGGTACGGCGCACGCTGTTTCCTAAGAAATTGGCAGATTCAAAGACAACGGTTTTGGTGTCTTCCATAATTCCGCTGTATTCTCCGCCCATTACGCCGGCAACAGCAACTGGTTTTTCCGCGTCCGAAATGATCAGCATGTCCTCGGTAAAGGTGCGGTCCACGCCGTCCAGAGTCATCATCGTTTCCCCGTTTTTCGCACGGCGGACTACGATCTCGTTCCCAGCTACATAGCGTAGGTCAAACGCATGCATCGGCTGACCGTATTCCAGCATAACATAGTTTGTAATATCCACTAAATTGTTGATCGGACGCACACCGCTCGCCCGCAGACGTTCCCGCATCCACAGCGGGGATGGCTCAATTTTGACATCCTTTACAATTTTAGCGGTGTATCTTGGGCAAAGGTCGGTCGCTTCTACTGCCACTTTTAGATAATTTTTGATGTCGTCCCCGTCGTTGCTTCCCTTTACCTGCGGGGTATGCAGCCTAAGCGGCACGTCAAACGTCGCGGCTGTTTCCCGCGCTAGACCAATCACAGAAAGGCAGTCCGGCCGGTTGGAGGTGATCTCAAATTCTACACTCGTATCGTTGAGAGCGATCGCGCTCTGAATATCCTGCCCTACTTCACAGTTCTCTTCGATCAGGAATATCCCGTCTTCGATCGCATACGGGAAATCGTTCACCGTCAGGCCCAATTCCCCTAAGGAGCAGAGCATCCCTTCGCTAAGAACGCCGCGCAGCTTGCCTTTTTTGATTTTTTTGCCGCCCGGCAGCACAGCGCCGTCCAGACAAACTGGGACCAGCGCGCCCACGGTAACATTGGTCGCCCCGGTGACGATCTGTACCGGGCTTGCCTGCCCTACCTCGACCTGGCAGATGACCAGCTTGTCAGCGTCCGGGTGCTTGTCAATGGAAAGCACCTTTCCCACTACCACATTCTCAATTTCAGATCCTTCTATTTCATATCCCTCTACCTTAGAGCCGGACATGGTCAGGGCCTCTGCGTATTCTCTGGGGGTTGCGGTAATATCTACATAATCAGATAACCATTTCATAGATAAATTCATGGTTCATTCTCTCCTTCTCTTGCTGTGTGATCTATTAAAACTGGTCTAAGAAACGCATGTCGTTTTCAAAGAACATCCTGATGTCGTCAATGTTGAAGCGGCGCATTACCACGCGTTCCAACCCGACGCCAAACGCAAAGCCGGAATATTCCTCCGGATCGATCCCACAGTTTAACAGCACCTTTGGATGAACCATCCCAGCGCCTAACACTTCGATCCAGCCTTCCCCCTTACATAAGCGGCAGCCCTCGCCGTGACAGTTAAAGCACATCACGTCGATCTCTGCGCTCGGTTCAGTGAACGGGAAGTGATGCGGGCGGAAGCGGATCTGGGAATCTTCGCCGTACAAGCCCTTAATGAACATTTCCAGCGTCCCTTTCAGGTCGCTCATCGTGACCCCTTTGTCCACGACAAGCCCCTCGATCTGATGGAATACCGGGGAATGGGTCGCGTCCAGCGCGTCAGAACGGTATACCCGTCCCGGGGAGATGATCCGGATCGGCGGTTTTCTTTTTTCCATGGTACGGATCTGCACCGGAGAGGTCTGAGTCCGCAAGAGAGTGTTTTCTGTAATGTAAAAGGTATCCTGCGTGTCGCGGGCTGGGTGGTCTTTCGGCAGGTTCAGCGCCTCAAAGTTGTAGTAGTCAAGCTCTACCTCCGGCCCGCTGACAACGTCAAATCCCATCCCTAAGAATATTTCCTTGATCTCATCCATCACAATGGTCAAAGGATGCTTTTTCCCCACGTCAAATTTTTTCCCCGGCATGGTCACGTCGATTTTTTCAGCTTTCAGCTGCTCTTGCAGCTGTTTTTCCTTGAGCTGTGCGATCCTTTGGGTCACTTCTTCCTCAATTTTTGCGCGCACCTCATTGGCAAGCTGTCCAATCACCGGGCGTTCTTCCGGGGAAAGCTTTCCCATCTGCTTTAAAATTGCGGTCAGTTCCCCTTTTTTTCCAAGATATTTTACCTTCAGTTCATCTAACGCTTTTAAATCGCTGCAAGCCTCCAGCTTCTCGATCGCAGTATTTTTGATTTGCTCCAATGCGTTTCTCATTTGAACAAAGCCTCCTGTCTTAAACTTCTTTTCATGACAAACAAAATACCCCGTAAATAAAAAAACTTCCGTCCCCCTGAATCATTCAAGGGACGAAAGACTTTATCTCTAACGCGGTACCACCCTGATTTCTGCGCAAACCTGCGCAGACACTCAAAAGCCCTTTAACGAAAGCCAACCCGTTTTTGCCTACTGTAAAAGGTTCAGCAAAACCACTCCTAAGCGAACTTCTGTATTTCCAATCAAGCGCCCGCTTTCAGCCGGTGACGGAACTTCTCTTCTCAAGATTTTTGAAATACATACTTTCTTAATCATCGTGTTTATCATATGACAACTAATAATATAACAAATTTTTTACAATTTTTCAAGTACAAAATCTACAAAATATATTGAATCTTTTCCTAAAATCCTCTATAATATATCTAACAGGCAGTTTTGCCACTGAACATTTAAAGGAGCTTTCAACAATGGATGTATTTTTTGAACAAATCGTAGCAAAAAGAAACACAGGAATAGACCTGGTTAAAAAAATTGGGATCGTGGTAGCGGCCCTTCTCTTGATTTTTATCTTTGCGTTTATTTTACCAGGCTTTCAAATGGCAGAGGGTGTCCTTGGCATCATTGGGCAAATTTTCAGCACCCTTGGCCTTTTGCTTGCAGCCGGTGTTATTTATGGAACATATTACCTGATCTCCGGCATGAGCATCGAGTATGAATATATCTTGACCAACGGGGAGATCGACGTTGACAAGATCATTGCCCGCCGGAAAAGAAAACGCCTGATCACAGTGGATACCCGCCAGTTTACAGAATTTGGGCTGTACCAAAACGCCCCGCAGACAGATTCAGGCACCACTGTCATTATGGCATGCAGTTCTACCCAGGACCCTAATACATACTATGCGCTGTTGGATCATGCAAAATTTGGGAAATGTATGCTGGTTTTCAATCCCAACGAAAAAATCTTGACCAACATGAAACAGTATATTAAAAGGAATATTTGGAAAGCATAATGATAAAGACTGGAATTGATTTAGTAGAGATCTCCAGGATCCAAAAGAGTATGGAAAACCCTCGTTTTTTAACGAGGGTTTTTTCAGAGGAAGAACTGGAGTACTTTCAGCAAAAAGGCGCGCATAAAATAGAAAGTGCCGCCGCAAACTTTGCCGCGAAAGAAGCTTTTTCCAAAGCGCTGGGAACCGGTGTGCGGGGATTCTCCCTGCGGGAGGTGTCTGTCCTGCGCGACAAGCTGGGCGCACCGTTTCTTTCCCTTTCCAAAAAAGCGGCACAACTGGCGCAGGGATATGAAATCTCCCTAAGCCTTACCCATACGACGCACTATGCGTCCGCTGTGGTGATCCTTACAAAAAACCAAAATGAACGAAAAGAGTGATCAATTTGCAAGCAAAGGCGCTGACGATCGCGCAGATGAAAGAAGCAGAAGCCCGCAGTAACGAATTAGGCGTATCCTACGCTCAGCTCATGGAAAACGCAGGTTCGGCCTGTACAGCAAAAATCAAAGAGCTTTTCCCAAAGCTTTCCACCTCTTCTGTTGTAATCCTATGTGGAAAAGGGAACAACGGCGGTGACGGCCTTGTCATTGCCCGCAAGCTGGAAAATTCCGCCGCAGATATCACCTGCATCTTTTGCTGTGGAGAACCGGGAACAGAGCTTTCCCAAAAGGTGTATCAGCAGGCGGCGGCTATTTCTTCCATACAATTTCTTGATGCAAAAAAGGAACCGATGCTCTGTCATTTCTGCTTGAATCAGGCAGATCTGATCATTGATTGCATCTTTGGAACCGGTTTTCACGGTGAAGTTCAAGGCAGTGCACAACCGATGATCGGCACAGCCAACAAAGCGGACGCCGTACGCATTGCGGTGGATATCCCCAGTGGAATGAATGGTGATGACGGCAGTTGCTCCATCTCGGTATTCCGTGCAGATCACACCCTTGCTCTGGGGGCGCTCAAACCCGCCCATCTTCTGGAAGATACCCAGTCTGTCTGCGGGAAGATCCACACATTGGACATCGGGATGCCCAGTGAAGCTTTAGAAGACAGTTCTTCTGTAAAGCTTCTCAAATGGGAAAATCTGCCCGCCCTTCTCCCGAAACGGGATCCAAACGCCAACAAAGGTGATTTTGGAAAACTGCTCATCCTTGCCGGACGTTCCGGGATGGGCGGCGCCGCCATGATGGCTACCCTGTCCGCCCTGCGGTGTGGCTGCGGCCTGACTACGCTGGCCGCGGCCAGTAGCGTCATCAATGCCTGTTTCCCCCACTTGATGGAAGCCGTTACCCTGTCTTTAGCGGAAACGAAAGACGGCGCCGTTTCTTCCGAAAGCCTGACGCTCCTTTCCGAACGTCTTTCCTCCTCTACCGCCGCTGTTATTGGCTGTGGGCTGGGACATGATGAGCATACCGAAAAACTGGTACGGTCGTTGGTAAAAGAAACACAAACCCCGCTTGTTATTGACGCAGATGGTATAAATTGCCTTGCTGGTGACATAAATATAGTACAAACAGCAAAGGCGCCCATTATCTTAACGCCCCACCCTAAAGAATTTTCACGCATTTGTGGAAAATCTGTTGCAGAGATCGAAGCAGACCGCGAGCAGGCAGCTTCACAATTCGCCCAACAGTACTCTGTCCATTTGGTGCTGAAGGGGCATGCCACCGTGATCGCCCTGCCGGATGGGACGGTATACCAAAATACTACCGGGAATGCTGGGATGGCAAAAGGCGGAAGCGGCGATGTCCTGGCTGGCATGATCGGTTCATTTCTGGCGCAGGGAATCGCGTCAGAGAAGGCGGCGTGTCTTGCGGTCTGCCTGCATGGCGCCTGTGGTGACCAATGCGCCCAGCGTCTCTCCGAATATGGGATCCTTGCCAGAGACCTGATTCAGGAAATCCCTTTGCTGTTGCGGGAATTGGAACAAAACAGATAAACTGTACCGTTTCGCTCCCGAACTATGGAAAAGGAGCTGAATTGGTTTGAAAAAGAAAGTCATCTATGCAGCGGTGTTTGTGGGGCTGTTTCTGTTTGGGATGCTCCTCGCCTGGTTTTTCTTCCACGACCGGACTCAGGTCCCGGAAACGAAGAAAGAAAACCTTGTCCAGGAGCTGCAACAGCCATTCTCCGCAACTGCTACCATTAAACTGGACCAGATCACTGCAACTGCCGACTTAAACCGTACGGCCCAAAATACCTTTACCCTGCATTTGACAGAACCGGCGGCGCTGAAAGACCTGTCTTTTCAGTATAACGGCGAAGATATTACCGCCTCTTACCATGGCATGAGCGTTTCGATCAGCGATGATTCTCTGGTTGCCAAAACACTGGCCGGGGTCTTGTTCCGCTCTCTCAGTTCCGCAACAGAAGGAACCGGCGTTGACATTTCCTCAAAAGATGGGATCCTTCTGGTAAAAGGAGAAAATGAAGACGGCAGGTTTTCCATGCAGATCGACCCAAAACATTCTTCCATCCTAAACTTGGAGGTACCCTCGCTGGATCTGTCCTGTGAATTTTCAGACTTTCTATTTCAGAAAAATACTGAATCCGAATAGGTAAAAAGGAGCGGCACATTTTTGTGCCGCTCCTTTTTACGAAAGCATGTGGTTTGCGTACTTCCTGCTTAGGCCAATAATTCTAATAGCTGTTTTGGGCTTGCAATGATCCTGTCTGCATGGTTTTCCCTTAGTTCCCGCTCTGTTCGGAATCCCCACAGCACGCCAATCGTTTTCATCCCAGCGCTTTTCCCTGTCTGCATATCCACGTTGGTATCGCCTACATAAAAACAATCTTTTGCCTCTATCCCAAATTGTTCCGCAATCTTTTTTGCTCCAACCGGAGAAGGCTTTTTCGGAACAGATTCACACTGCCCCTGAACATAATCAAACAAGTGTTCCGGAAAATACCGGGAGATCACATCTACTGTCTGCTGATGCGGCTTATTAGAGAGCACTGCCAGCTTTACCATTCTGCGTTTCAGTTCCTGAAGCAGCTCCACGATCCCCGGATAAGGCGCCACGTGGTAAGTACAGGTCTTTTCAAAATATCCCATATAGATCGGAAATGCTTTTTCCAGCAAAGCCGGGTCATCCTTTCCACAGGCATGAAGCACACGCTCCACTAAAGTCTTTGCACCATCTCCAGCATACAGCTTATATTCTTCTGCCGGACGCGGAGATAGCCCCAAATCTTTCAGCATTTTGCTTCCCGCCGCCTCCATGGATTCTACTGTGTTCAACAGCGTTCCGTCTAAATCAAAAATAACAGCTTTCATTTATCCGTTTCCTCCAAGTTCTTCTGCCGGCTCCTTTTGGCAGTTTACAATATAAATTCCTGCACACACCAGTACTAAGGCAGAGATGCTTTTCACCGAAAAAATCTCTTCCCCTAAAAATACGGCAGATAGGAGCGCTCCAAATACCGGCACTAGAAAATTATACACCGAAATTTTTCCCATCCGGTTGTACTTCAGTAAGATCGTCCATAGGCTGAACGCCGCAGAAGAAAGCACCGCCATGTAAAGCAGCAGTAAAACAGCTTTCATGCTCAAATCAGAAAAAGAAGCGCCGCCAGCCTTTCCGATCAAAACCAAAATAAGCCCGCCAATTGCTAGGTTGTATCCGGTCACAGCAGCAGAATCTTCCCCCGCCGACACCTTTTTGCTAATGAGGAAGCTGACCGCAAAGGAGGCGGCCGCTAAAATCACAAACCCTTCTCCTAAAAAGCGGAATCCGCCCTGTAAATCAGAAACACCGTTGAGGTTCACTAATACTACCCCTGCCATTCCGATGATACAGCCTATTCCCTTCGACCAGTTCAGCCGGTCATTTCGATAGAAAAAGTGAGCCAGTATCACAGCAATGAATGTGCCGAAGGAGTTCAAGATCGCGCCCTTCACCCCGGAGGTATAGGACATCCCTATGTAGAAAAACATGTATTGCAGGCTTGTCTGAAAAACTGACAGCAGGACAATCCCACCCCAGTTTTTCCTTTTCGGCAGGATCAGTTTCTTCTGAAAAATACTTGCGAAAAAGATCACGATCACTCCTGCAAGGGCAAAACGGTACCCGGCAAACAATATTTTTCCAAACGTATCCGCTTCTGTAATGGAAAACAGTTCATATCCGATTTTTACACAGGGATAAGCACTTCCCCACAAAACACAGCATAACGTTGCGCAAAGCAGTATCACCGTATTTTTCTGAAAAAAACTCGCAGTCCGTTCCAAGTTTGTCCCCCTTTTCTTTCACAGCAAAACAGGACGGAGCTTTCCGTCCTGTGATCGTTCTTAAAGCTGTTTTGCCAATTCTCCCAGATCTTCAAAAATATAATCCGGCTGAATTTCAGAACCTTCCAGATCCTGCCTCCCGGTCTCCCCGCTCAAAACTAAAATGGAAGTGATCCCCGCCTGTGCGCCTACAGCAATGTCTGTATATAGCCGGTCGCCGACCATAGCGATCTCCTCATGCGGGATCCGAAACTTGTCTGCCGCCGCGTCAATGATATACCGGTTCGGTTTTCCGATTACCAGCGGCCTTTTTCCAGTCGAAGCCTCTACAAACGCCATCATTGCACCGGTATCCGGAATAAAGCCACCGTTTTCTATCGGGCAGTTAAAATCCGGATGTGTCGCAATATATGGTACGTCGGCACGCACAAAATCACATAATTTTCTCAGCCGTTCATATGTCAGGCACTGGTCAAATCCCAATACTGCAAAATCCGGTTCCGCATCGGTTAATATAAAACCGGCTTCCTCAAATTCTTGCTCCAAGCTTGGCGTGCCCAGCAAAAACACCCTCGCCCCGGGCCTTTGCCGGTTCAAATAGATTGTTGTCGCCTCACCGGAAGTAATGACCTGATTCTCCGAGAAGGAAAATCCCATTTTTTGAAGCTTTTTTACATAGTCCATCCGGTTTTTGGAAGAATTATTCGTTAAAAAAGCAAGCTGACAGTCTGGCATGGCAGCGATTTTGTCTACGAACGGACGGGAACCCTCAAGTACCCGATCCCCTAAATAAAAGGTACCGTCCATATCCAATAAAAACAGTCTGATATTTTTTAAAAGGTTCATAGAATGGTCCTTATTTAATCGTTTTTGATTTTGTTTTAGAATTCCCTTTGATATTTACCGGTACTTCCTTGGAGCCAATATCTTCAAAAACAAAATCGTCTTCATCCATATCGTCCAGGTTTAACACATCAGGACGTTTTTCCCCGATCTGTTCATAATACGGGTCAATAATGTATTTTTCAACATACTGGAACGAGTTAAAGGTCATGATAAACCAAACGGTTGAAAAGAACAGCACCAATGCAACCAGAAGGGTGATCGGGAAAAACAGGAACATCAAAATGGACAGCGCCGCTACAAACAACGCAGTCAGGATATTTGTTTTGATCCCTAAAACAGACAAAAGAAGCGCATTTTTCAGCATAGGCTTAAATTTCATATCCAAAATAGGGATCATAATGAACATGTACATGCTGGCAAGCAAAGCCACAAATGTTAAGCTTAAAACCAATACCAAAGGCACATAGAAAAAGCTGTTTGTTTCCACACTCGCATAATAGAACCGGCAAGAAACAATACTTACTATGAAAAGCACGGCGTCGATCAAGCCCATTAAAAATCCCTGTTTCCAGTTTTTCTTAAACGCTTCCCAAAAATCAGACCATAAGAATACCGGGCGTTCCATGGTATAATTCTTTAAAATGTAGGTCATTGCCGCTGTTGCAGGGCCGATCGTCACGATCGGGATGCAAAACAGAACATACAGCATGTTCAGCGTGATCAGCTTCCAGAACTTTCTAAAATACAGTTCAAAGAAATGGAAAAACCGTTTCTTCTGGGGGCCGTTTTTGTCGACCCCTTTTCCCGGTTTGGAATAATCGAACAACCCAAAAAATCCAGCCATGGATACATCTCCTCTTTTTTACACGATGATCTTTTTTCGCTTCCTGTCTTTTACCCTAAATGAAAAATCCCTGAAAAAACAGCCCGTAAAATACAATCCAGCCCAGCGGAAGCGACTAAGAAGATAAATAAGATCAGGTGCTTTTTCAAATATAACGTGAAAATCTCACGGTTCAACAATGCCTCTCCCCGCAGGAAAGAACACAAAATCCGGTTTGACATCCGCAAAGATTCCCGGCATGATAACCCCAGTGCAAGTACCGAAACTAATACCCCCGGAACGATCAGCAGCAAAGAATACGCAACCCCCTGCACACTGTGCACCAAATAAAAGTACCCCATATAACTGCCGATCCCCAATCCACGGATAAACAGTGTCAAAACAGAAACCGGCTGCCCAACTGCGCATAATCCGCCTAAAAACGACAATGCCAGAAAAACACAGGAGGAAGTCAGCGAATTTAAAAAGTTCGCAAACATGCTTTGGCTTTCCGCCGCATACAGATACGACTGATTGATCGCCGACATCTTGGACCATAGCCCTCCGTCCTCTGTCTGTAGGAATACTGCGCCATACAGCATGCCGACCAGAAAAACTGCCAGTAATGTATAAAGCATCCTTGCCGAACGTGTCCGTTTCACCGAAACCTGTTTGACCGTTCGTAAGGGAGGTTGTGTCTCTGTGGGTTTTGCCGGAGCCATCCGTTCTTTTGAGGGTTCTGTCACCGGAGCCGAAGCCACGGGTGTAAAACCGCTTGTCCGAATCATAACATCATTCCTATCATAAAAGATTATGATAATATATATGTTACGAAACTCTGAATTATTCTATTTCGCCAATTCAATTGCACGTTTTGTACAACAGTCGCAGGCTTTTTTTATCATATCTCCCAAGCCATCCTCTGCGAAAGAAGTCAGCCCGGCAATAGTCGTGCCACCCTTGGAGGACACCATCTGGATCAACTCATCTAATGAGTACCCAGATTCGGTCATCATCTTGGCAGAACCGGTCAAGGTCTGGCAAAACATAGAAAGCGCCATCTGCCGGTCCAGCCCGCTTTCCTCTGCGTAATCCACAAAATGCTTTGTGATCTGGTAAATATAAGCCGGCGTGCTCCCACTGACAGAAATGATCGCGTTGATCTGGTCTTCCCGTACTACGGCAATCTCTCCGGAGGCTTTAAAAATCTCACAGCAGAACGAAAATTCTTCCTCGGTAGCCGGGGCAATCTGCGCCAAAGCTGAAGCGCCGCAGCCCAGCAGCAATGGTGTATTCGGCATCACCCGAACCACCTTCACATCAAAGCCCAGACCCTCTTTGATATAATCGGACGAGATTCCCGCAGCGATTGAGACGATCACCGTATCCGCCGATACATGGCCTTTCAGTTCTTCCAACACCTCTCCAAAGTTCTGCGGCTTCACTGCCAAAAACAGGTATTTCACGCTTTCGGCAAGCTCCCCGGCAGAAGCCTTCGGCTTAGCGCCGATCCCAGCTAACCTTTGAACCTGTTCCGGATTGATGTCATACACAAAAATATCGGAAACTGCGTGCTTTATGTACCCTTTGATAATGGCAGTCGCCATATTTCCAGCTCCGATAAAACCGATCTCATTCATTGCCACTTCTCCTTTAATCTTCCCCGGCCATCGCCGCTTTGATCATGATCGCGCATTCCAGACGCTTCTTCTCCAACTCGCAGGAAATGCGGTGCGGTTTGTGGATGTCCCCGGCGTATTGATAGCTGTTCGCATTGCACCCGCCGCTGCAATAAAATTTTGCCCAGCAGTTTTTACACTCTTCTTTGGAGTAAATATTTGCCTTTGCAAAATAATCTTTTTTCTTGAAATCAACCGTTAAATCGTGGACGCTACCCATTTTCCAGTCTTCCATCCCCACAAACTGGTGGCAGGGATATACATCTCCATCCGGCGTCACCGCGACATATTCGTTACCGCAGCCACAGCCGCGCAGACGCTTGATCGCACAAGGCCCTTGGTCAAGGTCGATCATAAAATGGAAGAAATTAAAGCCTTTGCCGGCTTTTTTCAAAGCGATCATCTGCTTCGCCAGCTCCTCATATTCTTCAAAGATCCGCGGCAGTTCCTTTTCTGTGATCGCATAATCCCGGTAGTCTTCCGATACCACCGGCTCGATCGAGATCTGGTCAAAGCCCAGCTCGTTAAGATGCATCACATCTTTTGCAAAATCCAGGTTGTGCTTGGTAAAGGTCCCGCGGACATAGTATTGCCAGCGGTCTTCTTCATTGTTACGGCGTTTTTCCACCAATCTCTGATAACGCGGAACGATCACGTCATAGCTTCCCTTCCCGTTTACTGCAGGCCGAAGCAGGTCGTTGATCTCTTTCCGCCCGTCAATGGACAAAACTACATTGGACATTTCCTTATTGATGTAATCGATCTTTGCGTCATCCAGTAAAACACCATTTGTCGTAATTGTAAAGCGGAAATTCTTGCCATACTCTTCTTCCTTGCTGCGGGCATAATCCACCACTTCTTTTACCACATCAAAGTTCATCAACGGCTCTCCGCCAAAGAAATCCAGTTCAATATTGCGCCGCCCGTAAGAATATTTGAGCAAAAAGTCGATCGCCTTTTTCCCGGTTTCAGCGTCCAAAAGCTTTCTTCCGCCGCCAAAATCCCCGGTGGAGGCAAAACAATATTTACACCGCAGGTTGCAGTCGTGCGCAACGTGCAGGCACATCGCCTTAATAGGAGAAGCTACCATCATATCGGCATACTGTTCATAATCATCGGAAGAAAACAGCACGTCCGCATGGTAAAGCTCTAAAATTTCCTGATAAGCCGCCAGAAGTTCCTCTTTTGGATAACGCCCCTCCAGTGCTTCCAGCACTGCTTTTGGACATTCCTCTGCAAGTGGGGCTTTAAGCAGCTCCAGTAAATCATATACAATGTCATCCACGACATGGACCGCGCCTGAATTGACATCCAGTACAATGTCATACCCATTCATGCGATATTGATGGATCATAAAAATCAATCATTCCTTTCTTCGGAATTTGTGCCGCTCGGCGAAGCCGGTTGCCGCTTTGCTTTTTGCAGCAAAAGCACAAAAACGGGGTGTGAAAAAGTATTTTTCACACTAACATCCTTTCTTTTTGAGAAATACAAAAAATTAAGGGACATCTTCATGTCCCTTAATGCAAGAAAACAAATTCTTACTTACTGTGTTCGCATTTCTGGTTAGCTACTGTACAGGAAGTTTTGCAAGCAGACTGACAGGAAGCCTGACATTCACCGCATCCGCCAGTTGCAGCAGATTTTTTCAAATTTGCCTGATTCAACGTTTTAACGTGTTTCATTTCTTTTACTCCTCTGCTAAAATCTATACCTTTATTATATCATAACCACAGCAAAGATTCAACGTTTTTTGAGCTTTTTTTTGCTTCTTGATCTTGCCGGCTTTGTCACAGCGGCAATCAAAAATGCCGGCAGTAAAATAGCCGCATATTTCCCAAAGCTTAATGCTGTGATCGGTTCCCGGAAAAAGATCAAATTCGCCAGTACCAAAATCAAAACCATCATTAAACCACAGATGATCGACATGGTCCCCCGTTCCTCCGGGAAAGCCCTGGCACATAAACGGCCAGTCACCACCGCACCAAAGATCAAGGCAACAAACACAAAAACCATAACGGCAATTTCCGGCAAATCCACTAAAGCAAAAACAAAGGAAAAGAAAGCTGCCAAGATCACCGTAACCAGTTCACCGCCTGCAATGCAGACCACGACCGGAAAAACAGATGATCTTACAGTTTTTTTTCTATTATTCTGCGACGCAGTAACAGTCGGCACAATAATTCCCCCTCAGCGAAGTTCTTACTAAAGGATATTCCGTCATTTGCAGTTTTATGCCGAATCCAATCAGCCTTCCAGATCGTCGTGGATTGTCGCGTTAGACTGGATCGCCCAGCGCTTGATCCGGATCTTGTTTCTTTCCCCCGCGGTTTCGATGACAACGTTGTCCTCTTTCAAGCTGACAACCAAGCCGATGATCCCGCCGATGGTAGTGATCTCGTCCCCTACCTGGACGTTCTGACGCATTTTCTGTGTTTCTTTATCTTTCTTTTTCTGCGGACGGATCAAAATAAAGTACATGATCACGAACATTAAAATCAACGGCCCGATCGTAATTAACAGCGATAAAGCCCCGCCGCCCGCCTGCGCTGAAGTGTCAGCAGTCAATACATTCATAAAATTCATATTATCCCAATGCCTTTCTGACCCACAAACATATTTTTACTTTCCCGAAATGGCGCCTTATCGTGAGCCGGATAAGGCACGCCGGACAAACCAATGGAAACAACAGAAAAAACCGTTGTTTCCACAGATTCAGACAAAGATATTATACACTTCTTTTTTAGAGGATGCAAGAAGTATTTCCAAACATTTATAATATCTTTACATTATTTGGTTTTTAGGTATTCATCAATCGAAGCTGCGGCGGTTTTTCCAGCGCCCATCGCCAAAATCACGGTCGCCGCGCCGGTCACCGCGTCGCCGCCCGCATAAACGCCCTCCCGGGTCGTCTGCATCGTTTCTTCATTTGCTACCAAACAGCCGCGGCGGTTCGCCTCCAGCCCCTGTGTCGTAGTGCGGATCAATGGGTTTGGCGAAGTACCGACAGACATGATCACACTGTCAACCTCCAGTACAAACTCACTGCCCTCTACCGCTTTCGGACGGCGGCGTCCGGATTCGTCCGGCTCGCCCAGCTCCATCTTCACGCATTCCAATCCGCAAACCTCTCCGTTCTCATTGCCGAGTACCTTGGTCGGATTAGTCAGGAGCATGAACTCGATCCCCTCTTCTTTGGCATGGTGGATCTCTTCTGCTCTTGCAGGCATCTCCTCTTCCGAACGGCGGTACACGATATATACATGTTCCGCGCCCAGTCGCTTGGCGCTTCTTGCCGCGTCCATAGCGACGTTTCCGCCGCCGACGACCGCCACCGCTTTTGCATGGCGGATCGGGGTGTCATAATTTTCGTTATATGCCTTCATCAGGTTGATGCGGGTCAAAAATTCATTGGCAGAATAAACGCCGATGTACGCTTCCCCTTCGATTCCTAAAAAGCTCGGCAGGCCTGCGCCAGAACCGATGAAAACAGCTTCATAGCCCATTTCAAACAGCTCGTCTACAGAAAGGATCTTCCCGATCACCATGTTTGTTTCAATATCCACTCCAAGCTCTGCCAGCTTGTCGATCTCTTTCTGAACGATCCGTTTCGGCAGCCGGAATTCCGGGATCCCATATACCAGCACGCCGCCGGCCTTGTGGAACGCCTCAAAAATGGTTACCTTATAACCCTTGCGCGCCAAATCGCCTGCGCAGGAAAGTCCGGCGGGCCCTGCGCCGATCACCGCGACTTTTTTCCCGTTGGATTCGGGCTTTTCAATCTTATCTGTGCCGTTTTTCATATACCAATCCGCAACAAACCGCTCCAAACGGCCGATCGCTACCGGTTCCCCCTTGATGCCGCGGACACACTTCCCCTCGCACTGTGATTCCTGCGGACATACACGCCCACATACAGCCGGCAGGGCATTCGTAGAAGTAATGATCCGGTAAGCCTCGGCAAATTCACCAGCAGCCACCTTTTCGATAAATTCCGGGATCCGTACATTGACTGGGCATCCGGAAACACAAGGCTTGTTTTTACAATTTAGGCAACGGGTCGCTTCTTCCATTGCCATCAGTTCATCATAGCCCAATGCGACCTCTTCAAAATTCTTATTTCTGACGTTCGGATCCTGTTCCGGCATCTTGATTTTTTCTAACGACATATTTGCCATCTTCCTCATTCCCTTTCCATTCAAAACCCCAAAAGTCCTTTATTCCTCCGCCTGATGTTTCATCAGCCGGCAGCCGCGTTCCCGTTCCGCTTTTTGATAGGTGGAATTGCGGCGCATCAGTTCGTCAAAATCGACCTTGTGTCCGTCAAAGTCCGGACCATCCACACATGCAAATTTGATCTGCCCGTCTACCGTTACACGGCATCCGCCGCACATGCCGGTCCCGTCGATCATAATTGGGTTTAAGGAAACGATCGTCTTAATGCCATACGGCTCTGTGACCTTACATACAAATTTCATCATCGGGATTGGTCCGATCGCTACCACGACATCGTACTTGTTTCCAGCATCGATCAATTCCCGAAGCGCGTCTGTTACAAAGCCTTTCTTTGCGTAAGAACCGTCGTCTGTTGTGATGATCAGATTGTCCGAAACTGCGCGCATCTCATCCTCTAAAATCACAATATCCTTGCTCCGGAATCCCGCGATCAAGTCCACACTTACCCCCATAGAGTGCAGAAGCTTTGCCTGCGGATATGCGATCGCACAGCCTACACCGCCGCCGATCACCGCCGCTTTTTTGATCCCCTTTTCAAAATGGGAAGCAACTCCCAAAGGCCCTACGAAATCCTGGATAAAATCCCCTTCATTCAGCTGTCCCAGTTCTTTGGTAGAAGCGCCTATCGTCTGGAAAATGATCGTCACAGTTCCCGCTTCACGGTCATAATCCGCAATGGTCAAAGGAACCCGTTCCCCCTGCTCGTCAACGCGGAAAATGATAAATTGCCCTGCCTGTGCTTTTTTTGCAATTAAGGGAGCTTTTACCTCCATAAGCACCACAGAGTCATTTAACCGCCGCTTCTTCACAATTTCAAACATTTTGAAATCCCTCCTCAGTTTAGATGGCTGTTTTAACTCCATATAAAATCTTCTGTTATTATACTATAGTTCTCTCTTTTTTTCAATCGCTGCGCCATTCCAATTTTGACATTTCGGTCATTTTATATTATAATATTAACTTATCAACGGCCTACACACTGCATCCTGTATGAATGAGTAAGGAGATCACCACGGTGCCTGAATTTATCCTTGATACTATTATCGACACACTCAAATCCATTCCCATCTTATGGATCGTTTATATCCTCATTGAACTGATCCAGCAAAAGATCAAGCCTCAAAAATTAGCCGAACACCGGGGCGGCTTATGGGCGCCGGCTGTCGGGGCATTGGCCGGTTCTGTACCGCAGTGTGGTTTTTCCGCAGCTTACGCTACCCTTTATAACAGCGGCGTGATCGGTGCCGGGACTTTGATCGCGGTGTTTATTTCAACCTCTGATGAAGCCATCCCAATCCTGCTTTCCCGCGCACAGGATTTTAAACTGATCGGCGCGCTGATTCTTTGTAAAATCTTTTTTGCCATGTTGGCCGGATATTTGCTGCGCTTTACCGTATTCCGGAACGAGCGGATCTCCCCGGACAGCGATTTAGTCTGCCACGATGAACACTGCCATGAACATCACAAAAAATCTATCGTGGTCAATTCCCTGATCCATACGCTGAAGATCGCCGCGTTTATCGGCGTAACACTGCTGGTCATCAACAGTATCGTTTACCTGATCGGAGAACAGCGCTTAGAACAGGTGCTCCTGTCACAAAATATATTCCAGCCCTTTATCACCGCCCTGATCGGCCTGATTCCGGGCTGTGCCACCTCGGTATTGTTGGTAGAGCTTCTTCTGAAAGGCTCTATCTCCTTTGCTTCTGCGATCGCCGGGCTGTCTACCGGCGCCGGGTTTGGATATATCATTCTTTTTAAAGGGTCTAAAAATATAAAAAAAAGCCTGCTCATTTTATTGTGCACTTACCTTTCCGGCGCGCTGATTGGCATGGTTTTACAGCTTTTTTCCTGATCCTGCATCATATGACTAATCCTGCTGTCAAAATACATTTGACAGCAGAATTTTTTTATTTCAGTATCCTTTTTTTCTGTTTTTGCATAGCATAATACGATAAAACAAGAAAGAAAGGGGGAATTTTATGCCTTATACGACCCGGGAACTATTTGCCCGGCTGATCCAATGCGAGGCAGGCGGTGAGGGGGACAATGGAATGCGTGCTGTTGCCACTGTCATCATGAACCGTTCTACGATCCAGTACGGGGAATTTGCCCGTGTTAACCAAGGGGGAAATATCCGCAACATCATCGAACAGTACGGACAGTTTAACTGTATGCGCGACGTCCTTGGCGGAAAACCAAACCGTCAAAACGTTTGGAACATGACGCCCACCGAGCTTCATTACGAAATCGCCGATTGGGCAATGGCTGGAAATATCCTGCCGGGGATCGACCATTCTTTGTTTTTTCACAATCCCTACAGCCCAAAATGCCCCACATATTTTCCACCCGGAGGCGCTGGGATCATCCACAACCGCCTGAACGACCATTGTTTTTACATTCCCACCGAAAAATACGCTGATACATAGAAAAGGAGCGCCATCATGGATCAATTTCAGGATATCCTAAACCAATACCTTTCCGGAAAAACCACCTCGCCGAATGTTTATCCGCAGGCCATGCAAAATGCCGCGAACCAAACCAATGCCCAAAACTCGCTTCAGCCTTATCCCCAGCAGCCTACCCCCGGATATTCAGCCCTCTCCGGCCTTACCCCGATCGAACCGTCAAACCAACCGCAGTCGGAAATGCTGTACAATGACGAATATCTCAATGCGATCCTGCAAAAGTTTGTAGGGCATAAGGTTCTCGTTGAGTTTCTGATCGGCACCAATACCCTGACCGACCGCAGCGGTTACCTGCTGGAGGTCGGCGCCAATTACCTTATTTTAAACGAAATGGAAACCGACGACCTTTTGATTTGTGACTTCTATTCGGTCAAATTTGTCCGCGTGTATCTTTAAACTGCAAAACAGGGCGGTGGGCTCAAGCCCGCTGCCCTGTTTCTTTTATCGTTAAAAGTCCGCTGTCAATGCACACCCGATAGGATAACTCCCGTATCTCCCCTTTGGCAAAGCGCACCGTGATCTGGTCCTGAGGACCCGCCTTTTTTATGACGCCTTCCCCAAACAATTTGTGGACTACCCGCCGGCCTTTCAACCAGCTTTGGTCTCCTGCGTTTTCCGTATTTTTCCCCTGATAGGCCTCTCCGAAAAAGCGGGTCAAAAACCGGGATTTTGTAACATATTCATCATTGCAAAAGCTGGAAGTAAAGATCAAAAGCTTTTTTCTGGCACGGGTCACGGCCACATAAAAAAGACGGGTTTCCCCTTCCAGGGGTTCCCGGTCCCCGGCGTCCGCGTCCTCCAATGCCTGCAAGGTGGGCAGTACTCCGTCGATAAAATCCAGCAAGATCACCGTGTCAAATTCCAAGCCCTTGCTGGAATGAACCGAAGAAAGCGTTACCCGGCACTCCTTTCCCGATCCTTCCGCCTGTCCGAGCCGCCGGCTCAGAAAATCCAGCGCAGACAAAAACTCCCGCACTGTTGTGTGCCGGCCCGCTAGGGTTTTTAAGATATTCAGCTTTAAAGCGGCGTTGATCCGGTTTATCCCAGTGCCGGAACGCTTTTTCAGATATTCCCCGTACCCCAGCCGGGATTCGATCAGATCTATCACCTGGCGGGGTAGCTTTTTTGCAAAGCGCCCCATTTCCTCCATGATCTGGACAAGCCTTTTCCTAGAAGCATAAGAAGTGTCCGGGCAGTCGATTGCCGCTTCCCAAACAGAATCATACCGTGCAAGGTTATACTTGACATAAATCAAAGTCATCCGTGAGCAATAGCATTGATAACATATCCGTTCAAAGTCAGGCAGCGACTTGGGGTTTAAAGCCAAATTCAGGTAGGCTGTAACATCCCTTACGACAAAGCTTGAAAAAAATCTCTGGCTGTTCTCCTTGCAGTAATAGGAGACCCCCTGCTCTTCCAGCAGGTCGACCACCGGCACCGCGCTTTCATTGTTGCGGTATAAAACCGCTACAGTCCCCGCCGTATTTTGGATCTCCTCTAAGATATGTTGATACTGGTCCCTGTAATCCTCCAAGGGCTGAACTGCCACGGAATCCCGCTGCCTGCTTGCCGGCACCATCTTTTTTTTATAGCGGTTCCGGTTTAGCTCAATCACCGCGTTGGCCTGGTCAACCAGATCCGCCGGACAGCGGTAATTCATTTCGATCTTCAGAACCTTTGCGTTTGGATAACGGGCAGGAAACTCTGTCAGCCCTTCGGGATACGCTCCCCGGAAAGAGTAAATGCATTGATCCTCATCCCCTACCACAAACAGTCGTTTCCCTTTCCCGATCAAATTCAGGATCTCGTACTGCAACTTGGAGGTATCCTGCGCTTCGTCCAGATAAATCTCGTCATACCTGCCCATGACCGCCTCCCGCACTGCCGGCGCCTTTTGCAGGATCGTCAGCGCAAAAAAAAGCATGTCGTCATAATCCATCAGGTTCTGTTCTTTTTTGGCTTGTTCGTACCGATCTAGGATCTCTCTGAAATTTGGGGCGGTGATCTCATAATCTTTTAATTCTTCCCGTGGGATCATCAGATTGTTCACTAGGCTGATATCGTTTACTAGGCTTTCCAGCATGTCATCGGTCAGATATTCCTCGTTCACCTGCTGATAGATCCTCCGCAGCAAAGCCGCTCCCTGCCCGTCTATCAGCTCCGGGCGTTTTCTCCGGTAGCGTTTCGCGTAATACTCCAAAACCATGTAACAAAAACTGTGGATCGTCGAAAAACGCGGAACCAAAGGGATTTTTTCAGAAAACAGGGTCAAAAACCTCCGCTTCATGTCCTTGGCCGCCTCCCGGCTAAAGGTAAGCGTTAAAACACGCTTTCCTTCTGTTTTCCCGGTCAGTATCCTGTGAGCGATCCGGCTCACCAGCACAGTGGTTTTCCCGGAACCCGGCACCGCCAAAAGAAGGATCTGCGGATCTTCCGCCAGTACAGCCTGTTCCTGCTGCTTGTCCAGCGAAATTTCAAATCTTTCTTTTAAATATTCTGTGATCTGTTCCACGTTCTCCCTCTTTTCTAAAAGCTGAAAAACAGACGGAGGTTTCCCGCCGTCTGTTTTTCCCTTTATTCTACTGTTACAGATTTCGCCAAATTTCTCGGTTTGTCAACGTCACACCCACGAAGCACAGCGGTATAATATGCAAATAACTGCAGCGGAATCACCGCCAGCAAAGGCATCAAAACATCCTCTGTCGTCGGAAGGCGTAAAATGTAATCCGCAATATCGTCTTTCACTTCAAAGCGGTCGTTCACTACCAGCAGTACCTTAGCGCCGCGGGTCGTCACCTCTTTGATGTTGCTGATGGTCTTTTCGTAAATGTGTTCCTGGGTCGCCACGGCTACCACTGGGACATGATCCGTGATCAAGGATATAGTGCCGTGTTTTAATTCCCCGGCAGCATATGCCTCGCTGTGGATATAGGAGATCTCTTTCAGCTTCAAAGAGCCTTCCATTGACAGCGCATAATCCAGCCCCCGTCCAATATAAAACAGGTGCTCCGCATTCTGGAAACGGGAAGCAAAGTATTGGCAGGTATCCGACTGTGCAAGAATATCCTGCTGTTTTTCAGGCATCGCCTGAATGATCTCACAATACCGCCGTACCTCTTCTTCCGTTAATGTACCGCGTACCAATGCCATTTTTAAAGCAATCAGATACATCACGGACATCTGGACTGTATAAGCCTTGGTGCTGGCCACTGCAATTTCCGGCCCCGCCCAAGTATAGATGATACTGTCAGCCTCCCGGGCGATCGAAGAGCCAACCACATTGACGATCGCCATGGTATGGATGCCCTTTTCCTTGGCAAGGCGAAGCGCCGCCAAAGTGTCGGCCGTTTCCCCTGACTGGGAAATCACGATCACTAAATCGTCCGGAGCAAGGATCGGGTCGTTGTACCGAAATTCCGAAGCGATGCAAACCTCAGCCGGCACACGCACTAGTTTTTCCAAAGCGCATTTCCCGATCATCCCGGCATAGCTTGCCGTCCCGCATGCAACGATGTGAATTTTCCCAACCGAGCGGATCAGCTCATCGGTAAATGCCTCTACCTGCAAATCAGGCAAGCCATCCTTGATGCGCGGCGCCACAGTTTTTCGCAGCGCTTCAGGCTGTTCAAAAATCTCTTTCAGCATAAAGTGAGGATAACCGCCCTTTTCCGCCGCCTCAATGTCCCAAGTCGCGGTCTGTCGCTCTTTTTCAATCGGCTCCTGATCCAGGTTCAGGACTTTTACCCCATCTTTTTTCAAAATGACGATCTCGTTCTCGTCAATCAAATAATAATCCTTGGTGTATTTCAAAATTGCGGGGACATCGGAAGCAATAAAGTTTTCTTCTTCCCCCAGCCCCACGATCATCGGACTGTCCTTCCGGACTGCAAAAATCTGATCCGGATAATCGGAAAACATCATCCCAAACGCATAAGACCCCTTTACGCTTTGGATCACCTTTTTTACAGCTTCAAACGGATTTCCGTCATAATAGTAATCCAGCAGCTTTGCCACTGCTTCGGTATCTGTTTCCGATTCAAATACATATCCTTTGGAAATCAACCGTTCTTTGATCTCCAGATAATTTTCAATGATCCCGTTATGTACCAGCGTCACGCGGCTGTTTCCGTGTGGGTGGGAGTTGACGTCGCTTGGTTCCCCATGGGTCGCCCAACGGGTGTGGCCGATCCCGCAGCAGCCTTTCGGTACGCCGGCCAGTTTCATCTTTTCTTCTAAGTCAGATAAACGCCCTTTGGCCTTTACTACCTTGATCCCTTCGTCTTCAAATACAGCAATCCCAGCCGAGTCATAACCCCGGTATTCCAGCTTACGAAGCCCATCCACTAAAATTTCCGCCGCATTATTTTTGCCGATATAACCAACGATTCCGCACATAATAAAATCCTTTCCGCAATCAGGGTGCACAACAATAAATCGTAATAGCTTTTTGCTGTTACAACCACCAATCGCCCGTGTTATTTTGTATAGAAGATAAGCTGTATTTTTGTCCTCTCCGGTCGCCCAAAGTTTTTGTATACAGCCTAACGAGAAGCGTTGTGTCTTCCCGGGAGAGTACCCGCCGAATATCTCGATTTTCTCTCCACCTCGTTAACCATATGCGGACTCAGGTCTGGCGCTTTTTTATCCCGGCTTTTTGTTTTATATTCCCCTTTCCCCTTTTATTTTCCGCAATACAGGATAGTACTATTTTATGTTTTTAACTTCAATATTGTACCCCGTTTTCGTTAAAAAGTCAACTTTTCCGCCCCGTTTCCAGAATTTTGTCTTCCTATATGCAGATTATTCACAGTTTCCTGTGGAAATTGTCACGAATTTGGTATATGATAAAGATAAATACTTTGATTAGAAAGGATGCTGTCGGATGAGCCGTGCAATGTATCGATCCAATTTCCTAAGTAGCAATCAAAAGGACCGGATCGCCTATTATGTGTTTCAGGCAGATCCTCTGACCCAACCGCCTAAGGCGGTGATCCAAATCTCACATGGGATGTGCGAATATTTCCTGCGGTATAGCGATTTTGCCTCTTTTTTGGTAGATCATGGCTATGCCGTATGCGGGAACGACCACTTGGGGCATGGGGACTCTGTCCCAAGCGATAAATATCTGGGATATTTTGCTCCCGAAAAGGGCTGGAACTATCTGGTGGAGGATGTCCACCGTCTCACTGTCTTGATGAAAGGGCGGTTTCCCAATGTTCCAATTATCCTGCTGGGACACAGCATGGGATCGTTTATCGCCCGGCTGTATCTGGACCGTTACAGCCAGGAGCTTGCTGGCAGTATGATCGTCGGGACAAACGGCGGTAACCCCTTTACCGCCGTCGGAATCTCCCTTGCCAAGCAGATCAAAGCGGTCAAAGGCGAATTTTACCGCAGCGACCTGCTCCAGAAGATGATGAACGCAGGCTTTAACAGCAAATATGCAGAACATTATTCTATTTACGACTGGCTGAGCCGCGACAAACAGGTAGTGGATCAATTTGCCGCCGATGAAAAATGCGGTTTTACCTTTACCACCAGTGGCTTTTTAGATCTGTTTACCATGATACAAATGATCAGCCGCTCCTCTTGGGGAGAAAACATCCGCAAGGATCTGCCCCTTTATTTGTTTGCGGGCGCCGCCGACCCGGTGGGCGGTCACGGAAAAGGGGTCGAAAAGGTATCCCGTCACCTAAAGCAGCTTGGAATTCGGGATGTGGAATGTAAATTATACCCAGAGGCACGGCACGAAGTGCTGAATGAACTGAATAAACAGGAAGTTTATCAGGATTGCCTGGACTGGCTGAACCGCCACGGATTTGGCGAAAATTAAGCGGAACGGGGGTCACTTTATGAGACGGAAAGTATGGCTCGCCGGGATCTGCCTGTTTGTGGTTTTGCTGATCTGGCTGATCTGGGAAAGCGTAAGCCTGCAGGTCACAAAATATCAAGTTTCGTCTGAAAATCTTCCCAAAGCCTTTGATGGCTACCGGATCGTACAGGTATCGGATTTTCACAATCACCGTTATGGCGCCGATAACGCCGGTTTGCTGGAAGAAATCAAAAAGCTTCGGCCGGATATCATTGCTGTTACCGGCGACGTTATCACCAATTCCCGGGATCTTAAGACGGATAACACGCCAAATTTTCTCCGCCGCCTGACCGCGATCGCGCCCGTTTATTATGTGCCCGGAAACCATGAGGCGTGGACCCCGGAATATCCCCGATTAGAACGGCAGATGCGGGATGCGGGGATTCATGTCCTGAGAAACGAAAAAGTCGTCCTGCAAAAAGGGACGGATACCATTGAACTGTTAGGGGTGGACGATCCCGCCTTTGCAGAGGAATCTTTTGTAGACGACGCGGCGGCTATGGATGCTGCCCTGCAGAAGCTGTGCGACGGCTCTCATTGCCGTATCCTGCTTTCCCACCGCCCAGAGCTTTTTGACCAGTACGCCGCTCATCATATTGATCTGGTATTTTCCGGGCACGCGCATGGCGGGCAGTTCCGCCTGCCTGGCATTGGCGGGCTGTATGCTCCCAATCAGGGAATCTTCCCTAAATATTCCGGCGGGCTTTACCGCAAAGGAAATACGCAAATGGTTGTCAGCCGCGGCTTGGGAAACGGCTTTTTTCCGATCCGTATCGGTAACCGGTTGGAACTGGTTTTTGTCACCTTACATACAGAAAACGGCAGGTAGTTTACCTGCCGTTTTCTGTTGCGTCTGTCAAAGCAAATTCCCGAATGGGCTTTTCCTTTAAGATCACAATCTCTCGGTAGCCGGTTTGAATCCAGCCGTATTTTGCGAAGCGGCTTAAAACCTTACTCACAGTAACACGGGAAACCCCCGCAAGCTCCCCGATCTCCTCATGGCAGACCGAAACGGTCAGCTCGTCCCCTTTTTCTCTGGCCAAGTTGAGCAGAAGCTGCGCGATCCTGCGGTCCGCCTGCATAAACGCCATGTGGTCTACCTGCGCGGAAAGCATCCGCACAGTCCGCGATAAATAACGCAACAAATCCAGCGCCGTATCGGGCTGTTCGCGGAAATAACGCAGCAGTACCGGCTTGGTGATCACTACGATCTGTGAATCCTCTTCCGCCCTTGCCGAGGATACCCGTGGCAACTCGTCAAAAAAGGCCGCTTCTCCGAATACGGAACCCGGCTTTTGAATCGCCAGGGTTTTCTTGGTCCCATTGACCGAGCTTAAAAAAATACTGACTGTCCCTTTTTTCAGGTAATAAAATCCCTCTGCCCGCTCTCCCTGCCAGTAGATCATCTGTCCCTTTTTTACCCGCTTTACCGCCGTTTCCCGGGCAAACAGCGGTAACAGCCTGCTATTGGGCAGATTTTTTTCCATGGAACTTGCAATATAGCCAGAACCGTATTCCACCTGTCGTCCCCCCTGCCTTTTTCTTTTAATTGTAGCATACTTTACATTCTTGATGCAAGGAGTATAATATAATTAGATTATGCAATCCAAAATGAATGTTAAGAAAGAGATGATATTATGGGAATGACTATGACACAAAAAGTACTGGCGGCGCACGCCGGTCTTCCAGCCGTAAAAGCCGGTCAGCTAATCAAGGCGAAACTGGATCTGGTGCTTGGGAACGACATCACCTCCCCTGTCGCGATCAATGAATTCAATAAGGCAGGGTTCGACCAGATCTTTCATCAGGATAAGATCGCGCTGGTCATGGACCACTTTACCCCGAACAAAGACATCAAGGCGGCGGAGCAATGTAAGCAGTGCCGCACCTTCGCCAAACAGTTTCAGGTGAAAAACTATTTTGACGTCGGTGATATGGGAATCGAACATGCCCTTCTCCCCGAAAAAGGACTGGTCGCACCGGGCGACTGTGTCATCGGCGCAGATTCCCACACCTGCACCTACGGCGCTTTGGGCGCGTTCTCCACCGGCGTTGGCAGCACCGATATGGCCGCCGGCATGGCGACCGGAGAAGCTTGGTTCAAGGTTCCTTCCGCCATCAAATTCCACCTGACCGGAAAACTGAACAAATGGGTCAGCGGAAAGGATGTCATCCTGCACATCATCGGCATGATCGGTGTGGACGGCGCTTTGTACCGCTCCATGGAGTTCACTGGCGAGGGGTTAAAAAATCTGTCTATGGACGACCGTCTCTGCATGGCGAACATGGCGATTGAAGCCGGCGCTAAAAACGGGATCTTTGAAGTAGACGACGTCACCTTAAACTATGTCAAAGGACGCGTCAGCAAAGAGTACACCGTCTTTCAGGCAGACGCCGACGCAGAATATGACGAAGTATATGAAATTGATTTAAGCACGATCAAGTCCACAGTTTCCTTCCCGCATCTGCCGGAAAACACCAAAACGATCGACGAAGTGGGCGATGTAACAATCGATCAGGTCGTCATTGGTTCCTGCACCAACGGCCGTCTGGAAGACATGGAAACCGCGGCAGAGATCCTCAAAGGCAAACACATTGCCCCGGATGTACGCGCTATCATTATCCCGGGGACCCAGTCCATCTATAAAGAATGCATCAAACGCGGCTATGCGGAAATTTTCATCGATGCCGGCTGCGTCTTCTCCACCCCGACCTGCGGGCCTTGCCTGGGCGGCCACATGGGGATCCTAGCGGCTGGGGAACGTGCCGTTTCCACAACAAACCGCAACTTTGTCGGAAGAATGGGACATGTTGATTCCGAAGTTTATCTGGCAAGCCCGGCTGTTGCGGCCGCAAGCGCGCTGACCGGGAAGATTTCCGGGCCAGAAGAAGTGATGGGTTAATCGAAAGGGGTAATAAGCTATGAATACAAAAGGGTTTGTACATAAATACGGCGATAACGTTGATACCGACGTCATCATTCCCGCAAGATATTTGAACACGGCAGACGCTAAAGAACTGGCCAGCCATTGCATGGAGGACATTGATAAGGATTTTGTTAAAAATGTCAAGCCAAACGACATTATCGTTGCAAACTACAACTTTGGCTGCGGCTCTTCCCGGGAGCACGCCCCGCTGGCAATCAAAACCGCCGGTATTTCCTGTGTTATTGCCAAGACCTTTGCCCGGATCTTTTACCGCAACGCGATCAATATCGGGCTTGCGATTTTGGAATGCGAAGAGGCCGCCGATAAAATCGACGCGGGTAATGAAGTGGCGATCGATTTTGATACCGGTGTGATCACCAACCTGACGAAAGATGAAACCTATCAGGCGGAACCTTTCCCTGATTTTATCAAAGACATCATCAACAAGGGCGGTTTGTTGAACTCCCTGAAAAAGTAGGTGCCGGCATGGAAAAAATTTTGATTGCCGCCCCGCTTTATATTCTTCGTGAGGAAGCGCAGAAAGATCTGTTCGGTGTGCTGGAACGCCTGCATGAAATTGGGTATGACGGCGTAGAGCTGCTTGGCCTTTTTGGAAAAAAGCCGGAAGAACTTCGTAAAAAACTGGATCAGCTGGGCATGAAAGCGCTTGGCGACCACGTTTCCACCACCGATTTCCTCCGCGACCCGCAGCAGGTCATTGCAGACCACAAAATCCTAGGCTGTGAGTATCTCACCATCGGCTGGCCGGACCGGGACCTTCTTCCCGGCCAACCCGCTTACGAAGACGCGATACAGGATATCCAAACCTTGAGCGCGCTCTGTGTGCAGGAGGGGATCACCCCGCTGTACCATAACCACGATTTTGAATTCCGCATCATCCCCTCCACCCTGGACCGGGTAATGGAATACGGAAAACAACACGGGCTTTGTCTAGAACCCGACCTTGGCTGGATGCTTTTTGGGGGCGCCGACCCTGCTTCTTATCTGAAACTGTATCAGGACTGCTCCCCTGTCATTCACCTGAAAGACGTTTATGCGCTTTCCTTTGAACAAGCTGGCAAGGGGGAAGAATTGGGAGAGGAAAAGGCGCGGCCGGAGAAGGGATTTTTTGAATTCCGTCCGGTAGGGTACGGCCTGCTGGATCTCCCGCGGCTGATGCCGCTCTGCTTAGCCTGCCAGCCAAAATGGCTGGTCGCGGACCACGACCTTGCGTATGACCGCGACAGCTACGAAGATCTGGCATGGAGCCTTTCTTATATCCGCAACATGCTCAAAATCTGTGGAAAATCTTAAAAATATCTATCATCTGTAAAAGGAGTTTCATAACATGGAAAAAAACATCGTACTGATCAAAGGCGACGGTATCGGCCCTGAAATCGTTGATGAAGCTTTGAAAGTGTTGGATAAGGTCTGCGAAAAATATGGCCACACGTTCCGCTATACCCGCATCCTCATGGGCGGTGAATCCATTGATGAATACGGCGTGCCGTTGACAGACGAGGCGCTGGACACCGCAAAAGCAGCGGACGCCGTCCTGCTTGGCAGCGTCGGCGGCCCAAAATGGGATGATCTTCCCGGTCACCTGCGCCCCGAAAAAGGCTTACTGGCGATCCGGAAAGGCTTGGGGTTATTTGCCAACGTCCGTCCAGCTTACCTATACCCGGAACTAAAGGCCGCATGCCCGCTGCGTGATGAGATCATCGGCGACGGCTTTGATATGGTCGTGATGCGTGAGCTGACCGGCGGATTGTACTTCGGCGCACGCGAAACCGTAGAACAGGACGGCCAAATGGTTGCCAAGGACACCCTGACCTATTCGGAAGAAGAGATCAGGCGGATCGCTGTCAAAGGCTTTGACATTGCCAGAAAACGCAGGAACAAAGTCATCAGTGTGGATAAGGCGAATGTTTTGGATTCCTCCCGCCTGTGGAGAAAGGTTGTGCATGAGGTTGCCGCTTCTTATCCGGACGTAGAGTGCGTTGACATGCTGGTAGACAACTGCGCCATGCAGCTTGTCAAAGACCCCAAGCAGTTCGACGTGATTCTCACGGAAAACATGTTCGGCGACATCCTTTCCGATGAAGCAAGCATGGTGACCGGATCGATCGGGATGCTTTCCTCTGCAAGCCTGAATGAAACCAAGTTTGGGCTTTATGAGCCAAGCCATGGTTCTGCGCCGGACATTGCCGGCATGGATCTTGCGAACCCGATCGCTACGATCCTTTCCGCAGCGATGATGCTCCGTTATTCTTTCGACTTAGATCAGGAAGCGGATGCGATCGAAAATGCAGTCAAACAGGTTTTGGCAGACGGTTACCGCACCGGTGACATTATGAGCGACGGCTGTAAGCAAGTCGGCTGTAAAGAAATGGGCGATTTGATCGCCGAACGTGTATAGCTTGGCAAAACACTAAAATAGAAAAAGACGGACGGCAAATTATCAGACCTCCGTCTTTTTTTCGTGAAAATAAGCGTGACGAAGTGCGATAAAAATGGTATAATAGACGCGAGGTGACGGATAATGGATCTGCTGGAAAATCCAAGCCACTGCCCTTCTCTGGAAGAGATCAGGAAATATATAAATAACCCGCTATTCTCTGAATTTTATCATGCTGTTACAGAAAAGTATCATGCGATAGAAAAAATAGAGTTCAGCAAATGCAGCTTAGCATACGGATGGAACATCAAACTAAAAAAATCCGGGAAATCATTGTGTACGATCTACCCCGGAAAGGGGGATTTTACCGTATTGGTTGTGATCGGGGAGCAGAAACAACCAGCCGTGGAACTATTATTGCCCGATCTTACCCCGGAAGTACAAAAAATTTATCGAGAAACTAAAGAAGGCAACGGGCAAAGATGGCTGATGATCGACTTCACAGACAATAAATCCGTCTGCCAAGATGTGTTGCGCCTGATAGAAATCAGACACAGCCGTTAATCTTTCAGATAAAGGAGAATTTGAAACTACAATGAAATGGATGATCGCTTCTGATATTCATGGCTCTGCTTATTACTGTAAACAAATGGTAGAAGCCTATCGCCGGGAAAAGGCAGACCGCCTGCTTTTATTGGGAGATCTGCTTTATCATGGCCCCAGAAATGACCTCCCCCGGGACTATGCGCCCAAACAGGTCATTGCCATGCTCAACGAGCTTTCCAATGACATCCTGTGTGTACGTGGAAACTGTGACACCGAGGTGGATCAAATGGTGCTGGATTTCCCGATCCTTGCAGATTACGCTATCCTTTGTGAACAGGGACGCCTCATTTTTGCAACGCACGGCCACCGATACAATGAAGCCGACTTACCAAAAATAAAGCACGGCGACATTTTGCTAAACGGGCATACTCATGTTCCGGCTTGCGATCAGCACGGGCATTACACCTATCTGAATCCCGGTTCTGTTTCTATCCCCAAGGAAGGCAGCCCCAACAGCTACCTGACATTAGAGGACGGCGCTTTCTTGTGGAAAACGCTGGAGGGAACTGTCTGGAAAGAGTTTACGATCGCCCCGTAGCAGGCCGCCAAAATATCCGGTAAAATAGGCTATTTAAAAAACAACGAGTAAACGAGCAGGCGAAATTTTCGCCTGCTCGTTTTACTTTTCTTGCGTCTGTTCTGTTTCTTCCGTTTCCTTGACCGGTTCAATGATGATCTTCCCATCCTCCAGTTCCACCCGGACTTTATTTTTGTTCTGCAAGCCGAGCGAATCCAGATATTCCCTGGGAAGCTGTACCCGTCCCGCCCGGTCCATCACAACAAATTCTTCGTGGCTGTCCTGATCTAAGAAGCTGCCCATTTCGTCTAAGACGCTGGAATACTTCTGCCGCCGGATAAATTCGGAGCTCGTTTTTCCATCCCGGATCGCGATGATCCGATCCACCTTTCTGGACAACGACATATCGTGAGTAACGATAACCACCGTGACGCCCAGCTGTTCATTGACTTCCCGGAACACCTGTAAAATTTGGTCCGAGGTTTGGGTATCCACCGCGCCGGTCGGTTCATCTGCAAGCAACAGCTTCGGCTGATTTGCCAGTGCGATCCCAATCGCTACCCGTTGCTGTTCCCCGCCGGAAAGCTCGCTCAACTTATTGTCCGCACGGCCGGAAAGCCCAACCATATCAAGCAGTTCTTTTCCCCATCTGCGGTGCTCCGTCTTTAGGCGGCGATGCTTCAGGCGTATCACCAGTTCAATATTTTCCGTGGCGGTCAAATAAGGCAGCAGGTTTCTCGCCACATTCTGCCAAACAAACCCCACTGTGCTGCGCCGGTACTCTACCAAATCCCTGTCCTTAAACTTTAACAGATCCTGTCCGTTTACTAAGATCTTTCCGGCAGTTGGCTTATCCAGCCCGCCCAGCATATTCAGCAGGGTCGATTTCCCGCTTCCGCTGTTTCCGATGATCCCCACCAGATCACCCTGTCTTACTGTCAAATCAAGCCCCTGCAAAGCCAGTATCTCCGTTTCCTCCGTGCGGTAGATCTTTACAAGATTCTCACAAAGAATCATCTCAGTGTCACTGTGCATCGACAATCTCCCCATCCTGTAAGCTGTATACCGTGTCTGCGATTTCCATCATATTCGGGTCATGGGTCGTCATAACAACCGTAATTTTTTCCGTTTCGATCAGCTCTTTCAGAAGCTTCACCACATGCAGCGCGGTTGCGGTATCAAGCTGCGCTGTCGGTTCGTCCGCAAACACTACCTTTGGGTGATGAGCAATTGCCCTTGCAATGGCGATCCGCTGCTGTTCCCCGCCGGAAAGCTCGCCGGGAAGATGGGCCGTCCTGTTCCCAAGCCCAACAAGGTTTAAGTATTTCTGTACCAGCGGCTTGTATTCCTGATAAGGTATCCCCGCGATCCGCAGACCAAATTCCACATTTTCATAGGCAGTCATCTGGCTCATCAGCGCCACGGACTGAAAAATGACCCCAATTTCTTCCCTGCGGAACCGGTCCTTCTCTGCTTCGGAAAACTTGGTAATATCCTCATCGTGATAATAAATATTCCCCTGTGTCGGCATATCCAGCGTGCTCAGTAAATTTAAAAGAGTGGTCTTCCCAGACCCCGAACGCCCGCGCAAAACGGTGAGCTCCCCCTGTTTTACTGTAAGGGAAACGTTTTTTACAGCATTGATCACTGTATTTCCTACCTGGTATTGCCGGTACAGCCCATTGGTAGAAATGATAATCGTTTTTTCCATCTATGCTCTCCACTTTATGTTTAATCTTCGCCCAGTTTTAGGGCCTGATCGATCTTAATTTTACTGATCATCCGTCCCAGGATCAGTACCCCGAACAGAATCATCAAAGCAATCACAACAAATATCTTCACATAATCAGACGGATCCATATAAATGCTGAACGGCGGCACCTGTTCTGAAGGCGCGTAAAGGTATTGCAGCAGCGGGATAGTCAGCTTGTTGACCAGCAGGCCGATCAAAATCCCGGCGGCTACCGCCCCTCCGGTAATCATCAGCTGCTCACAGCCCAGCATGAGCAAAAGACTGCGCCTGGAAAGCCCCATTGCCCGAAGCACCCCGAATTGAAGCGTACGTTCTTTCAAATTCAGAATCCAGAAAATCAAAAATCCAATAAAACTGATTGCTAGGGTGATCACAAAACTCAGTGTCAGGGATCCGTTGATCCCCTGTAGCATCGGGTCGTTTTTGATCTGGATGATCTGCTGTCCAGCGTCCTCGACCTCGGCAACCGGAAGCTTTTTATCCTGAATATCCTGATAAACCTCCGCATGGGTGATATCTCCATCCAAACTCAGCCAAATTTCATAGGGTTCCAGCCGCATCTGTGCCTGAATCAAGCTGTAATTTGCGATCACTAGAGCCGGCGCCTTATCCGGATCTGTTTCTGTGTCCTGTTTATCTGATTTTACCGGGTTAAAGGAAGGCCAATAATCTACAAAGCCAGCGACGATCCCATCCATTGCATAAGGCTGATCTTTCCAAGCCACCTGGATCTCATCCCCTACCTTTAGGCCCCTTTCTTTCATCGAAGAGGAAAGCAACATCATTCGCGGGTCCTCTGCCAAAAGGTTGAGGTACTCGTTGATATGATAAGGCAAAAGATCACTTCGCATCCAGGCTACTTTCGCAAACTCATGTGGTGTGATCCCCATAAGCTGTACATCATTCCAGCCATCGCTTCCCCTGGAAACTGTTGTGCCCGGCTTTTGGAACACCTTAGTGGCTGATCCCACACCCTTTATTTCCTCAAACGGCTGAAATGGAATATCCAGATAAGTAACGGAATGCACCAGGTATCCCTCCTCATCCGGTAATGCGGGCTCCAGCTTTGTTTCCTCTCCCTCCTCGCTTTCCGCCACCTTGTAGTAGGAGTCCTGATATGGAAGGCTTATCCCCAGCACCATATCCGTGCCAACCGCGTAGTTAACACGATCTTCCATAAAGGTATTTAATGTTCTCGCAGCTGTTGCATGGAACATGGCAAGAGCTACCGTCAAAATTATAAACAGGATAATGAACTGATCCTTTCCCTTGGAACGGGAAACTGATAAAAAAGAAGCATAAAGCTGGGGCGACCAAGCTCTTTTTCCAATCAAAAAAATCAGTTTTATCAAATACGGAAAAACCCGCAAAAATAAAAGCCCAAGTCCTAAAATCAATAAAGCGTTAATCAAAAATAAAGCCGGATCGATGTAAGAAAGCATCCCGGTGTCCGAATGGGACAATGAACGGCTCATATTGGTATAATTATATATCAGATAAGCGGAAACAGCGATCAGGATAAAGTCGATCCCTATTTTTTGCCACCAGGAACCCTTAAAAAACCTCCCCTTTTTCCGTTTATATTCTACAATCGACATTCTGGATGCCTGCACGGCAGGGATCATGATCGCGAGAAATCCGATCATAAACACGCTTAACAGTCCCAGAAAATAGGAACTGTTCAGATGAAAATCCACATTGATGTTTTTTCGCCCTACCAATTCCATAAATCCATTGGAAAGCCCAAGCACTTTACAGATAAAAATCCCGGCTAATGTTCCCGGCACCACAGATACAAGTGCAATTATCCCATTTTTCATGATGGTTTCTGAGAAGATCTGAAGATTGTTCGCCCCTCTGCTTTTGAGCAGCACAATATCATTTTTTTCATGCTCCATGATCAAGGAAGATACCATGAAAATATAGAAAAATAGCATCAGTATCACCGGCGCTAACAGCACCTGAAGCGTCATATTCAAATTTTCATGGCGCTCGGTATAGGAACGAAATACCTCAAGTGCTTTAAAGACAACGGAAGCGTCTTCTCCCACTGTGCTTTTCAGTTGTCCCAGCCGAGATGTCACAGTAGAAACCTGATCCATTTGCAAATCATGATAATCAAAGGTATAATACCAGTTTGCACTGTCGATCAAAGGGGTTTCACCCTCAACAAACAAATCCTGAAATAACCCAAAATCCATCATTGCATTCTTTTTGTGATCCTCAATTTTGCTGTTCCAGTACAGGTCGCCGGTATCCTTATAGGTATAAACTCCAACGACCTTCAGCTTCTGTGCCGGATATCTTTCCTTATATGGAGTCAGGTCGAAGGTATCACCCAAAGAAAGCTCGAAAAAATTTAATCCTTCTTCTGTTAGCATCACCTCAATAATTTCTCCATTTTTCTGCGATGACGGGAATTTTCCGGCAATCAGGCTGCAATGGTCGAACAGGTCTTTTCGCCCGGTCAGATTCATCGCTTCTTTCCGGTCCCGCGAGGTGCCCCTGACCACTTTTACATAACTGTCAACATAGCGGTACTGCTTGCTGGAAACAACGACCGGGACTCCCAGCGAGGCAATATTGTCCTCATCTATCTTTTTCTCTAAAAGGAAAAAGGTATCAAGCGCTTTTTCCAGCTCTTCCTCTTGCATATTGGGCTGGATCGCCCGAAGCGTAACAGAATAATTTCCCGGATAAAGTCCGGTTTCCTCCTGCCGTGCTTCCATATCCTTGATCAGCATGCGGTGCAAAATGCTTCCGGTATAAATTGGAATACAAGTAATTACAGCAGTACTGATGATAAAACCAATCAGCAGGCAGGCCACCATCCACTTGTTTCGCATCATTTTCCTGACACAAAATTCAAACAAGCTGCCTTCCCCCTATTCCAAAATAACAATGTCGCCTTCTTCCAGCCCACTTATAACCTCATACTGTGTTGCTGTTTCGATTCCCACTTCGATGTCCTTCTCGCTTCTGATATTGTCCTCAGATAGCACACGTGCTGTATAAATCCCCATATATTGGATCACTGCACGTTTTGGTACGAGCAAAACATCTTCCTTCTGTTCCAGAACTACTTCAAAGCTGGCGCTGTCCCCGATCTCTACACCCTCAGGCACTTTATTTAGCTTGATGAACGCCGTTTCCTTCCGAAGCTCTTGCTCCTCTGCCGGAAAATCAGATGGTGTCGTTACCACCTCGCCAGTAACTGTTTTTCCACTCACAGTTGCTGTAACAGGCATCCCCACCTTCATTTTCAAAGCGTACCCGCCTGTATATTCCAGAATCAAATCAGAGGGATCAGAAACCTTGACCAGTGTTTTGAGCGCAGGAACATAATCACCAATTCCAATCTCCTCCATATAGGTGATCTTTCCGCTGCTCGGTGCAACGATCTGTGACTTATCCCGGGTCAGCTTCAAATCCTCCAGATCGATCTGTGCGATTTCCAGATCCTTTTTCTTTACCTTGACACTATAATTGTCGCCATCCTGGTTTTCCATGTCTTTGATTTCTAATTTCAAATCTTTGATTTGGTAATCAAGCTCCAGTGCTTCATCTGGAAACTGTTTTTTCCTGTCCTCTAAATACTCCAGCTTTAACTTCTTGCGTTCTAATTCATTGGAGGGATCCTGATCCTGTAATTGTTCTAATTCCAGCTTGATTTTATCGATCTCAAGCTGCTTTTTTTGAATATCCTTTTCCAACGAGTCCGTGTCAAGCTCGGCAATCAGTTGCCCTTTCTTGACGGTATCCCCCAGCTTGACATTCATAGATTTCAGATACCCGCTGCGGTATGTAAAAGAAAGAGAATACTGCTTTTTGCTCCCGATATTCCCTGAGCCTTTCGCCGTATTCACAATGTCCCCGCGTTCTACCACTTGTGTTGTATATTCAACAGCCTCCGGCTCTTTGACCGGCGGCGGCAAAAGTTCCTCTTCCTCCGGCATCATAGAGCACCCCTGCAACAGCAATGTGATCATCGAGATAGACGCCAGTATTTTTAGCCTTAACTTACACATGTCAGCCTTCCTCACTTTTACTTTTCATTTCAGGGCTATTATAATACACAGGAATAAATATTGCTAGTTTTTTCTTATTATATAAAAAAATATTTAGCAGGATGACAAATAAATAAAAAAATATTATTGATATTGCCAAGTCAGAAAGGGCAAAAAAATACGCAGGCATATTACCTGCGTATTTTTCATCTTTTTTCATCGGCTGTGCATACCGTTATCTCAAATAATATGAACTTATCTGTGTCCTATAACCTTTCCCGATCATATTCCATTATTTTTCCGTTCTGAGCATTGATCTCATAATCATACTCATAGCCGCTGGCAGCGAATTCCACATCATATTTGTTATCCTCGCCGTCAAAAGAAGCTTCTATCCAATCCGGATCACTGATCCCAGCCTGTTTTAAGGCAATACTTTTCGCTTCCTCTTCTGAAATAATAACTCCTGTTGAACTGCTGTTCCTATCATCGTCATCTAACCGTTCCTTGTCTGCTGCAAGGACCTTTCCAGACACGGCATGGATCTCGTAATCATACTCAAATTCCCCGTCCATAAACTCAACATTGTATTCCCTGTCATCACGGTCTAAGGAAACTTTCACGTTTTTTGCTTGATTAACCCCAGCGGCCTTTAAAGCAATATTTTTCGCTTCCTCTTTTGAAATAAAGCTGTTATTTCCAGTGGAGTTATTTCCGCCTTGGCTGTTTTCGGAAGAAGAATTGGAGGAGTTTGCCTGCTGGCTATTGTCAGTTCCGTCTTTTTCTACCTTCAGCACCTTGGCGGTAACAGCGTCTATATCATATTCATACTCTGCATTTCCACGGACAAATTCAATCTCATATACCATTACGCCATCGTCAAAATCGAGCTCCGCTTTTAACAGCTGCACTTCAGAAGCACTTACTCCCGCATGTGCAAACGCCGCTGATTTCGCTTTTTCTACGTCAATATATGCTTTATCGCTTGGATTTCCCTGTGTTATCGTATCATCTAAATTTACTTTTTGGGAATCTGCGATTAGGTAAAGGTCATTGATCGATAATTTTGCCAAATCAGCAAATTGTTTCGTACTGTCCTGAGCGCAGATGCTCTGGATCAGGGAAGCTTTACCCACCGAAATCTGATACTGCTCAGAAAGTTTTTGCAATTCATCGCTTTCTGCGGAAACGGTCTGCGCCTTCAAGGCTGGGTCCACCTGACTGCTGGACAAAATCGCACTGATCTCTTCCATTAAGCGGTTTTCCAACTCTGCGCTTTTTTCTGCGTCATCATTATCAACAGAAATTAAAATAGAATTTTTCAGTTCGTCAATATACCCGTTTTTCAGCATAGAACCAATCAACGCGTTGACTGCCACATCAAAATCAACGCCCTTTAATTCCATACCATCCAGAATTTCATTTGCGTCTTGGTTTAATGCCTCCACTTTCAAAACTTTATCCTGCCGGTTGATCTCCAGTTCAATGCTTGGGTTTACATCAATTCCGATCACAGAATCGACCGCCATATAATTGTATCCAAATATGCCGGCGCCTGCCACTACAACAACCGCTGCCGCCGCAGAAGCTAACCCCGCGATCCATTTTTTCCTTTTGCTGGTGTTTACCACCTGTACTTCCATCTGATTTGCCATATCCGTACACTCCTCTTTCTGTGTTTGACATTGCTGGAGGACCTGAGCCAATACATTAGGAGTTGCCTGCCGGATCTCTTCTGCCAGCCTATTCTCAATTTCTCGATTGGTCATCCTTGTTCCTCCATTCGTTTTTTCAATTTCATTAGTGCGCGGCGATATTTGGAAAGCACAGTCGGCAGCGGTAATCCCACTAAAGATGCGATTTCCCTGTGTTTCATTCCGGAAACCGCATAAAGGGTGACGATCTGCCGTTCCTCATCTGTCAAAATCTGCATAGCAGCCTGTAATAGCAATTTGTTGTTTGACTCAGAAACAAAATCCCGTGCTTCATGAATATCCCACGATTCTTCGATAGAAACCGCACTGTTCTCTTTTAGTTGCCGCAGCTTCATCAAAGAAAGGTTTCGGACGATCCTTAAAACCCAAGCCATTGGTTTTCCCTGCGGTCGATACTTTTCCGCACCGGCATGGATTTTTAAATAAGCGTCCTGCATCACATCTTCCGCAAGTGTGTGATCCTTCAAAATTGACAAGGCAAAGCCATAAACCGCAGAAGCAGTTGCCTGATACAAACTGGCAAATGCCTGCTGGTCACCTTTTGCCACCCTTAAGATCCATTCTTCTTCCAAGGGCAGTGTATTCTGCTGTAAGGTGCTTTTTATCGTCGACGTCAAACCAATAAAAATCATTGCTTTTACCTCTTCATTAGAATAATGCTCAAATAGTTAGATTTATTGCACGGAATTTAAAATTTTTTTATCATCCTATGGCCCTGACAATACAAAAGCGGCATGCAAGGCATAAAAGAATTTTCTATCACCTTAAAAGTCTGTTTGCCCTGTTATGATTACCGCGAACCTGCCAAAACAAAAACAGCGATACTGTAAGGCATGAAAGAACTTTGTTCTGAGAGCTGCTTTTTAGGACGTTGAACGACCCGTTTAACGTTATAATAACATATTTATCAAAAAAATGGAAGAATCCTTGCTTTTACGCAGGTTGCCTTATCAAACCCTTTTTGTTATAATATGGATAAAATCAAACGCGTTAGGAGATAAAAATGATAAAGGCAGTTCTGTGGGATATTGACGGCACGCTCCTTGATTTTAAAAAATCAGAACGCTATGCGCTAAAAACATGTTTTTCCCGATTTGGACTGGGAATATGCGACGATGATGCGATCAAACGATATTCAGCCATTAACCGGACGCTTTGGGAAAAGCTTGAAAAAGGCGAGATCACAAAACAAGATGTCCTTCTTGGAAGATTTCAAGCATTTTTCAAGGAAGAACAGATCTCATTCGACCAAGTCGAAGCTTTTAATGAAGAGTACCAGCTCTGTCTGGGGGATCGATTTTTCTTTTGTGAACATGGGCTGGAAACGGTGACAGCGCTTAAAGGCCTTGTCAAGCAATACGCAGTAACAAACGGCACTCTAGCCGCTCAATCCAGAAAGCTTCAAAAATCAGGGCTTATCAGCCTTTTTGATGATATTTTTATCTCAGATCAGGTCGGCTTCGAAAAACCAAGCCGAGAGTTTTTTCAGTTTGTATGGGACCGGATCGGAGATTGTAAGCGCCATGAGGCGATCATCATTGGGGATTCCTTGACCAGCGATATGCTGGGCGGGTATCAGTTTGGTATTTTGTGCTGCTGGTATAACCCACTGCATGCCGCCGCCCCTTCAGATATAAAGATCGATTACACGATAGATCATTTAAGCCAAGTCTTGCCTCTGATAGATCACCATCAATAAAAAGCAGTACAAGTTTTCACTTGTACTGCTTTTTATTGATAATAGAACATATTTTATTTTAAAACCGTCGTCAAAAATTCCCGTGTCCGGTCGCATTTTGGGTTTCCAAACACTTCGTCCGGCGTTCCCTCTTCCAAAATAACGCCGCCGTCCATAAAAACAACCCGGTTGGCTACTTCCCTTGCAAAGCCCATTTCATGGGTCACCACAATCATTGTCATGTTTTCTTCCGCAAGCTGACGAATGGTTTCTAAAACTTCCCCCGTCAATTCCGGGTCCAGTGCAGAGGTAGGTTCGTCAAACAACATAATATCCGGATTCATCATCAACGCACGGGCGATCGCAACACGTTGTTTCTGACCGCCGCTCAGAGAGGCTGGAAATACATCCGCTTTAGAGAGCATCCCCACTTTGGAAAGGTATTTTTGGGCATTCTCCCGGATCGTTTTCGGATCCTGCTGTTTTACAAGCTTAGGCGCCAATTCCAAATTCTGCCGTACGGTCAAATGCGGAAAAAGATTAAAATGCTGGAATACCATCCCCATTTTTAAGATCAGCTTTTGAATCTCCCCCTGAGATACATAAACGCCGTCCTGCACTAAGGGATCCCCCTCAATGATAACTGTTCCGGAATCCACCTTTTCAAGGTCGATCAAACACCGCAGCATGGTCGATTTCCCGGAACCGGAGGAGCCGATCACCGCCAGCACATCGCCCTGATGGACATCCAAGGTGATCCCTTTGAGCACTTCTACATCAAAGGACTTTTTCATGTCTTTTATCTGTACCATTTTCATGACTGTTCCCCTCCCTTACTGAAAGCTATATTTCTTTTCTAGCTTTTTGAAGATGATTGCGGGAACCGTTGTCAAAATCAAATAGAAGATCATGCAGAAGAAATACGGCAGAATCGTTGCCTGAGCGTTTGCGATATTTTTTGCCGCTTCCAAAAGGTCGCCCATCCCGATGACAAAGACCAGAGAAGTGTCCTTCACCAGCGTAATGGTTTCATTTGCCAAGGAAGGCAGTGCTACACGGAACATCTGTGGGAAAATGATCCGAAACATGGTCTGCGTCCGGTTTAATCCCAATACTTTGGCGGCTTCATACTGACCCTTGTCTACTGCTAAAAGCCCGCCGCGGAAGATCTCAGCAAAATATGCCGCATAGTTTAGGGTAAATGCGATCAAAGCTGCCGCCATCCGGCTGGTCAAGGTCAGGTACGGCCCAACTACCGGTAAAAACGGCAGGCCGTAAAAAATTGTAAAGATCTGAAGCATCAGCGGCGTTCCCCGCATGATGTAAATATAAAAATTCAATACCGCCTTTAAGGGCTTAAAGCGGCAGCGCACCCCCAGCGTCACCAGCATCCCCAGCGGGAGCGCCATGACATAGGTCGCGCAAAATACGATAATCGTTATTCCAGAACCCTTTAAAAGCTGCTGAAGCATCCCTAAGTAGTCCATTGCAGAATCCTCCGTTTGATTTGTTTTTTGGCATCCCAGCCAAGATTGATAACGTAGTAACACACTAAAGTATATTATACTATAACTTCCCAGCCCTACGCAACCAATTTTTCAGAAAAAAGCAGAAAACAGAAATATTTCCACCTTTTTCCCAATTATTTGTGATATTTTCCGTTGCAGTTGATTTGAAATGCACGGTAAATCTGTTCCAGCAGCATTACTCTTGCAAGCTGGTGCGGAAAGGTCATTGGGGACATGGATAATTTCCAGTCGGCCCTATCCTTTACCTGCTGAGATAACCCATAGGAACCGCCGATCACAAAGCTGATCTCACTCACCCCATTTAAAGAGATTTCTGAAATTTTCCGGGCAAGCTGCTCGGAAGTAACGTTTTTCCCCTCAATGCACATTGCGATTTGGTATCCGCTTTTGACGCGGCCCATGATCTCTTTTCCCTCTTCCTCAATGCATTTTACGATTTGGCTGTCAGAGGGCTCAGAGGGCAGCTTATATTCCGGCAGCTCTATCATTTGCAGTTTACAGAACGCTTTCAGCCGCTTCTGGTATTCCGCGCATGCGTCCTGCCAGTAGCGTTCTTTCAGTTTGCCAATATGTATCAAATTGATCGTCAGCATAGGCTTTCCTTCTCATAAATTCTATACAAAGCTATTTAATTTCCATCCATTTTCCCTGATTTGCCTTGGGCGCTACCATCAGTTCAAAATCCTTTGCGGCAACCGCGCCGCATTCCCCTAAAATATGTACAATGTTTGCATACGCAAGCTCAGGACGGTTGTTTTCCTCACTTAAATGGCCCAGCACAAAACGCTTTACCCCGGCTTCATATAAACGTTTGATCTCTTTCCCGCAATCTTCGTTGGACAAGTGCCCGTGCGCTCCTGAAATACGGCGTTTTAAGAAAAACGGATATTTCCCAACTGCCAGCAAAGATTCCTCATAGTTGCTTTCCAACATTACTAAATCGCTTTGCACTAAGTGGCTGTGGATCTCCTCTGTCATATGCCCCAAATCGGTACAGACCGAAACCTGTTTCCCATCGGGAAGCCCGATCCGGTAACACTGGCTTTCTTCACAGTCATGCGGCGTGGGAAAGGCGGTTATCTGAAAACTACCAGCCCTGACCCCTTCTCCCGTCGCCAACTGCATCGGTGCTTGTACCGAAAGCACCTGTTTTTCCAGCAATCTTTTTAAGGTACCCCTTGACGCATAAACCGGCACTTTCAAAGCCTGCTGGATTCTGGCTAACCCTTTGATATGGTCAGAGTGCTCGTGTGTGACAAAAATGCCCTGGATCGCTTTGGAATGAATTCCAATCAAAGCCATATGCGCGGCAAAAGACCGTATCCCGATACCGGCGTCGATTAAAATGCCCTGTTTTTGATCCCCAACGTAAATACAGTTTCCGCTGGAAGAGCTTGCCAATGGATAAATAAATGACATACGTTTCGTCCTTTTCTGAATGGTTTGCAAAAAGAAAGCCACTTAAATGATAAGTGGCTGGATCGTCTTTTTATTACAGTGCCTGTTCTAAAACACGGTCAGGGATCGAAATCTTTTTCACATCAGCGCCAATGGCAAGAAGCTTCTTTTCAATATCTTCATATCCGCGTTCTACATGAAAAATATCTTCGATCTCAGTTGTCCCCTCTGCAGACAGCGCCGCAATGACCATGGCGGCACCCGCGCGCAGATCTACTGCTTTTACCGGTGCGGCAGTAAAATGTGGAATTCCTTCCACTACCGCCACTCTGCCGTCTACCGATACCACTGCTCCCATGCGGCGCAGCTCATCAATGTACCGGAAACGATTGTCCCATACTCCTTCTTTTACAATGCTTGTCCCCTCCGCCAAACACAACAAGGTGGTGATCTGCGGCTGCATGTCGGTAGGAAAGCCGGGATGTGGCAAGGTCTTTACATCACACTGTTTTAATGGGCCGACATACCTGACACGGACAGCATCATCATATTCAGTGACTTCTACGCCCATTTTCCGCAGTTTTACCGTGATCGGTTCCAAGTGCTTCGGAATCACGTTCTGGATCAAAAGATCCCCTTTGGTAGCCGCCGCCGCTACCATATACGTTCCAGCCTCAATTTGGTCCGGGATAATGGAATATTCCACCCCATGCAGGTGGTTCACTCCCCGGATCTTAATAGTATCTGTCCCGGCGCCCATAATATCAGCGCCCATAGAGTTCAAAAAGTTTGCCAAATCGACAATATGCGGTTCACGCGCAGCGTTTTCAATAATAGAAACGCCCTCTGCCTTTACCGCCGCCAGCATAATATTGATAGTAGCACCAACAGAAACCACATCTAAATAAATCGTTGACCCGGTCAGCTTTTGAGCCTTTACATTGATCACGCCGTATTCCAGATTCCAGTCAGCGCCAAGGGTCTTAAAGCCTTTTAAATGCTGGTCGATTGGTCGAACGCCAAAATTACATCCTCCCGGCAGCGGAACCTTTGCATGCTTAAACTGTCCCAATAAAGAACCCAAAAAATAATAAGATGCACGCATCCGCTTTGCCTGTTCATAAGGAACTTCCGGATTGCGGATTCTTCTTGTGTCGATCTCCAAGGTTGTTTTATTGATCACTTTGATGGAGGCGCCCATCTCGTGTAAAATACTAGTTAAAATAGAAACATCACTGATGTTTGGTATGTTTTCAATGACACAGGGAGTATCTGCTAAGATAGTCGCAGCTAAAATCGCCACAACGGCATTTTTTGCTCCACTGATCGGCACTTCACCGTACAGTTTCTTTCCGCCGTTGATGATGTATTTTTCCAAAATGCTCTCTCCTTTGTTACTCATAGAGTTTATTATAGCATAAAGTTCCCCAATTGAAAAGCAATTTTACAAATTTTAATAATTTGTCACTTTTCATTACCGTTTGGCGATTTTCCCTAATGCCAAGCAAAGAAAAATAAGAGCCAGAACACTTTCCAGCTCTTATTTATCTTGCCCACAATTATTTAAAATTATCCCTTAATCGCTCAAAAAATGATTTTCTTTTTTCATAATTTTTTTCATTTAATGATTCATCAAATTTTTTCAGCGAATCCATCTGCGTTTTATTTAAATTCTGCGGCACCTCAACGACCATCGTTACAAATTGGTCGCCGCGCCCGCGCCCGTTTAAGCGCTGTACCCCTTTTCCGCGCAGACGGAACACTGTTCCGGGCTGAGTACCGGCAGGGACCGTATATTCCACTTTTCCGTCGATCGTCGGAACGATCAGCTTATCGCCGGATACCGCCTGAAAATAAGTAATCGGAATATCGCACCATACGTCGTATCCATCCCTGCGGAACAAGGTATCTGGACGCACTGTAACTGTTACGGCAAGATCTCCGGCCGGGCCGCCGTTAGCCCCGCTGTTGCCCTGTCCCCTTACAGCCAAAGTCTGGCCGTCGTCAATCCCTGCTGGGATCTCGACCTCGATTTTTTTGGTCTGAGCCACTTGCCCGGAGCCATGGCAGGTCTTGCATGGGTGGTCAATGATCGTTCCTTTTCCGCCGCACCGTGAACAGGTGCGGGTAGTCTGGATCACCCCTAAGGGGGTCCGCTGTGCAACGCGCGTCTGCCCCGTACCGCCACAGTCCGGGCAGGTCTGCGGATTATGTCCCGGTTCACAGCCATTCCCATGACAAGCGTTGCAGGTTTCCTGCCGGGTAACACGGATTTCCTTTTTTACCCCTTTGCAGGCTTCAAAAAAATCAATGGTAATACTGCTGCGCAGGTCTGCTCCCCGTCTTGGCGCGTTGGGGTTTGCCCTTCTTCCGCCGCCAAAGCCGCTGAATCCACCGCCAAACATATCAAAAATATCACCGATGTCTCCAAAGTCAAATCCGCCGCCGCCAAAACCGCCGTATCCTCCAGCTCCGCCTGCGCCGTAATTAGGATCGACCCCAGCATGGCCAAATTGATCATAACGGGATTTTTTCTGAGGATCGGACAGTACTTCGTAGGCTTCATTGACTTCTTTAAAATGTTTTTCCGCTTCGGCATCACCAGGGTTTAAGTCCGGATGATATTTTTTCGCCATTTTGCGGTATGCTTTTTTTAGTTCATCTTCCGAAGCGCCCTTCTGAACACCCAGCACTTCATAATAATCTCTTTTATCAGCCAAGCTGTTTACCCACCTTTTCTACAACAGTTTGCAGTTAGAGAATCCCCTAACTGCAAACGATCTTCCTGTTCAGGAAACTATTTGTTGTCGTCATTTACTTCCGTAAAATCCGCGTCAACATAATCTGCATTTGCGCCCGCGGCATTCTGGTCAGCGCCAGGCTGTGCACCTGCCTGAGCCTGCTGCGCCTGCTGAGCAGCCGCATACATCTTTTCACTGATCTTATAGAAAGACTGCTGCAGTTCTTCCTGTTTTGCCTTGATCGCATCGTAATTTTCGCCTTTGAGTTCTTCTCTCAAAGCGCTGATCTTAGCTTCCACATCCGCTTTTTCCTCTGCGGAAACCTTATCGCCCAGTTCGTTCAAAGTTTTTTCGCACTGGAAGATCATCTGGTCAGCACCGTTTCTGATGTCGATCTGTTCTTTGCGTTTTTTATCTTCTGCAGCAAACTGTTCCGCTTCTTTTACCGCCTTGTCGATATCGTCTTTAGACATATTGGTAGAAGAGGTAATGGTGATCTGCTGTTCTTTTCCGGTACCCAGATCCTTTGCGGATACATGGACGATCCCGTTTGCGTCAATATCAAAGGTAACTTCGATCTGCGGAACACCGCGCGGTGCAGCCGGGATCCCATCTAAATGGAACATCCCCAAAGTTTTGTTATCCTTTGCAAATTCACGTTCACCCTGCAGGATGTGGATCTCAACAGAGGTCTGGTTATCCGCAGCGGTGGAATAAACCTGTGTCTTTTTGGTCGGGATCGTGGTATTGCGTTCGATCATTCTGGTGCAAACGCCACCCAAGGTTTCAATCCCCAAGGACAACGGAGTAACATCCAGCAAAAGCAGGCCCTTTACTTCGCCGCCTAATACGCCGCCCTGAATCGCAGCGCCCATTGCAACGCACTCATCCGGGTTGATCCCTTTGAACGGATCTTTCCCGATCACATTTTTTACAGCATCCTGGACAGCTGGGATACGGCTGGAACCGCCCACCATCAAAACCTTATCCAGTTCAGAGCTGGAAAGCCCGGAGTCCTGCAATGCCTGACGTACCGGCCCCATGGTGGCTTCTACCAGGTCAGCGGTCAGCTCATTAAATTTTGCACGGCTTAGAGTCATATCCAAGTGTTTCGGGCCAGTGGCGTCCGCGGTGATAAACGGGAGATTGATCTGGGTAGTAGGCATGCTGGAAAGCTCGATCTTCGCTTTTTCAGCAGCTTCTTTCAGTCTCTGCATCGCCATGTTGTCAGAAGACAGATCAACGCCGTTATCGCGTTTAAATTCCGCAACCATCCAGTTGATCACTCTCTGGTCAAAGTCGTCGCCGCCAAGGTGATTGTTCCCGGCAGTTGCCAGAACTTCCTGAACACCGTCGCCCATTTCAATGATAGAAACGTCAAACGTACCGCCGCCGAGGTCGTATACCATGATCTTCTGTTCCTGTTCTTTATCTACCCCGTAAGCAAGAGCCGCCGCAGTTGGTTCGTTAATGATACGTTTTACATCTAAACCGGCAATTTTCCCAGCGTCCTTGGTCGCCTGACGCTGTGCGTCGGTAAAGTATGCCGGAACGGTGATGACCGCTTCTGTTACAGTGCCTCCCAAATAGCTTTCAGCGTCTGCTTTCAGTTTTTGCAGGATCATTGCAGAAATTTCCTGCGGGGAATATTTCTTCCCGTCAATATCAACCTTGTAGTCACTGCCCATATGGCGTTTGATGGATGAAATGGTTCTGTCGTGGTTGGTTACCGCCTGGCGTTTTGCCACCTGGCCTACCATTCTTTCTCCAGTTTTGGAGAATGCGACCACAGACGGGGTGGTTCTTGCGCCTTCTGTGTTTGCGATAACGACCGCTTCGCCGCCTTCCATAACAGCAACGCAAGAGTTGGTAGTACCTAAGTCAATTCCAATAATTTTTCCCATAATAATCTTCCTCCTAAAAATCTATCTGATTGATTGTTTTACCATTTTTGATTTATGGATTCGCTACCACGACCATGGAATGGCGGATAACGCGATCACCGATTTTATATCCCTTTTGGAACACCTGGCAAACGGTGTTTTCTCCGTATTGATCATCCTCTACCTGGTTCACCGCGTTGTGGACTTGTGGGTCAAACGCCTCGCCCAAGGCCGGAATTTCTTCCACGCCCAACTTTTTCAAGGTTTCACTGAACTGGTTAAAGATCATCGCAACGCCCTGTTTAAAGGTTTCATCGGAGCACTCTGTCTGCAAGGCTCGTTCAAAATTATCAAGCACGCCCAAAACAGATTCTACACAGTTTGCTTTTGCAAAGTCATAAAGCTCATCTTTTTCTTTGGCTGTTCTTTTTTTATAGTTGTCGAACTCTGCCATTTGACGAAGAAGCTTATTTTTTAATTCCTCATTCTCTGTCTGCAAAGCTTTTATTTCTTCCTGCCCCGGCTGTTCCGCCGTGCTGGGATTTTCTGCCGTTTCCTCCGCAGTTTGATCCACCATCGGTTCTTCGGGCATTTTTTTCTCTTTTTCTGCCATGTCTGATTCTCCTTTTATTTTGTTTCATGTTCTTCATGTAATATATCGGATAACATTTTTGTAACGCTATCGGAAAAATACTGCATATACGGAATCACCTTTGCATAATCAAGCCTTAAAGGTCCGATGATGCCAAGCGAGCCGCCTTGCGCCTCCCCTATCCTATAAGGAGAAACCACCATGGAAGAATTGGTGATAGAAAAGGTCTCATTTTCCTTTCCGAAAATCACCTTGATCCCGCTAAACGCTTCGGATAAAAGCCGCGCCAGCTCCTGCTTTTCATTCAAAAACCGGACGATCTCTACACTGTCCATATTCCCCGCTTCTAACAAGCGCTGTTCCCCGCGGATATTTACGTTATCGTGAGAAAATTCCTCACTCAGCTCATAAACAGCATATAACAGCGGAGAAAGGGAGATCATATAACTGCCGAGCGCGATCGCCAAATTTTGAAGCATAGCAGGCGTCAGTTCATCAATGTTGATCCCTTTCAGGTTTTTATTGACAAACTCAGCAAAAAAGCCAAGCTGTTCGTTGGTCAAATCAAATTCCAAACGGCAGATCTTATTCTTGATCGACCCGCTGGAGGTGATGATCAAAAGTGCATACAGCCTCCGTCCCGCCGGGATTACTTCTACCCGAGTGATCACAGAAAAATGCGGCATATTGTTGGTGTTGACCACTGTCAGCTGGGTCAGATCGGAAAGCACCTGCACCGCATTGTCCACCACGTTCTCAGCCGTGATGCCGTTTCTTGTCAGCTGCTCGTCGATCTCATGCTTCTCCTTTGCTGACAACACATACGGCCGCATCAGGCGTTCAATATATAACCGGTATCCCAAATAGGTGGGGATGCGCCCCGCCGAGGTATGCGGCTGTTCTAAAAGCCCCATTTTTTCCAAGGCAGCCATATCGTTTCGTACTGTGGCGGAAGAAACATTGATTTTAGAGCTGTTTAAAATCGTTTTAGAACCCACCGGTTCCCCGGAGCGGATGTATTCTTCCACGATCGTGGCCAGCACCAGCAGCTTGCGGTCGTCTAAAGCCAATTTTCTCACCACCTGTTATTTGTTTTATCACTTGTTTTTCACATCTTCATTCTTTTAGCACTCTTCTATCTCGAGTGCTAACTATAATTTACCACTCAAATCCAATTCTGTCAAGGCTTCTTTTCACAAATTTTGTAAATTAAATTTTAACAATTCCGGTAAATTTTTTACCGCCTCAAATATGCGATTGCAAAACAGTTTTCAAATTGTTATAATGATAATATCCTAATCTTCGGAGGTCAATATGGACGAATTAGTAATACATACCGCATGGACAGAACAGGATATTAAAAAGGGGGCTTTCTATAACATTATCGTGCGCCGCCCCGTGCTGCAGATATTGTGCCTGTTGCTCTTTTTAGGCGGGCTGTTCTGTCTGATCTTTCCAGATATCATGCGCCTTCATTATATTTTTGCAATTATTTTTATGGTCTATCCATTTGTACTGCTTTTTTTGCAGTTCCGCCAAATCAAGCGGGTCGTAGCGCGCCGTAAGGACTGGCTCGGCCAGCCGCAAGTCATTACGATCAGCGACGAATCCATCACCCTGCGCAGCGACATTGAAAATCAAGATTTGGACTGGGGAAATATCCGGGCGGTACGGGAACTGTCCGACCAGTTTTTATGCTACACTACCGTCAACCGGCTGATCTATCTTCCAAAGCGCGATTTCTCTGCGGAACAGATCAATGCATTTCGCGGAATGGTGATCAACCATCTGTCCTATAAAAATTATACTTTGAAATAAAAGCCAGCGAGCCACGGGAAAATCCCGTGGCTCGCTGGCTTTTTGGATATTACAAAAACGGGTCGTGATCTAAAAATTGCAGACAGATCCGGAAGCATTTCTCTTCGTTAGGATGTATCCATTTCAGCTTTCCTTCCCGGCGGACAACATCCCGGCCGTCAGGATAGCAGTTTCCCGGTTCCAGTCCCATCACATAATCCTTTGTTCCCATCATCTTCCACTGGGTAAAGCAGTCCAGTTCCCTTGGGTCAAAGCTCATGACCAGCCCTTTGCTGATTTTCGGGTTAAAGATCCCTGCCCTACCCTCTTTCTCAAAGGTATGGTAAAAGCACTGCTCCTGATACTGCGGCTGTGGCGGAATTATTTCGTCCCAGGCGGAAAGCCCCTTTTCCGCTTCCCTGTCGCGCGGGCGCATCGAATCGGAAGGAATATGAAGCTTTGCAGTTTCACTTAATAGCGGATACCCCATATTAAAATGGTACAGCAGCATCAGGGGGCTTTCCCTGTCCCCGATATTCCTGACACGGTCCTCCAGTTCGATCGTATTTTCCTCTAACGAACAGGTTATTGTTCTCTCCAGCGCCAATTTGTCGCCGAAGATCTCCGCGTCGTACATTTTGGCAGAGATCGAAATTTTTTCATCATCTACCAGCCAGTTCAGCTGCTGCGCCGGCTTGTGGGAGATGGTGCCATGCATCGGCAGGTCTTCCCCTTCGTCCTGGCAGGCGGCGCCCGCGGCGCGCAGGCCGCAGGTGGTCAAAAAACCCGCCGTAAAGGATTTTAAAAACCCTTTTCCCACAGGATCATAATACTGCGGGGCCACATAGCCGCAGGGGGAGAAAAACCCCATATTCGCGCCTTGGAAAGAAACACGTGAAATATCGCTGCACCGGTCGGCTGAAATGGTAAATTCCAAGCCCTTTCCATTGCGCACCTGAAGTAGGCGCATTCCATCGCCTGTTCCGCCAACTAAACGGTGCTCCTCTACGCCGTAGATCTGCGAATCATGTCCCAAATAAGATTCAACCATGCTTTTTCCCCCGTTCTTTAAAAGGTGATCCTCAAGGTGGCGATCTTGTGGGCGGTCAGTTCCACCGCCACGCAGTTTTCTTCTATGTTTTGATCCAGGCAAACCACCGGTTTTTCATGCAGGTCTGTCATCCAAACCGATTTTACCGGCCGGTCAAATTTTAAAACGGTGCGCCCCGCTTTTCCATCCGGTTCATAAATGCGGGCGATCATCGCGTGATCTCCGTCCTGTTCTGGCTGTTTTACACCCGAAACGATCCCGTTCCCCTCCGCCACAGAAACAAAGCTGTACCGCATGGGAAGCTGTCCTTCATGTGAACGGTCGGATACAACTGTCATCGGGAGATTGTAGCACTGGGACAAGCTAATCAAATCCCCGCCGGAAACGATTCCATTCAGGAATCCCACCGCAAAGTCAAAACGATAGATCCCGTTTTCCGGATACGGATCCGGGTCAAATCCGCAGCGGAGCAGCGGCAGCATGATCGCGTTGTCATCGCACCGGAATCCATACTTGGAACGGGTCAGCACCATTGTGGTGTCCTCTCCGTTCGGATTCAGTCCGGCCGCAAAGCTGTTAGCAGCCACATCCACCCCATTTTCCCCGCGGTCGATCACCCCAAACGGGACGTCGAACCGGTAGGTATCACAAGGGTATGCCATCGGCAGGTAAAAACTCAGCAGGGGAACCCCAGTTTCTTCCGTGCCGTATTCATGCCAATCGCAGGTGACCTGATAACGCAGGAAACGTTCGTGGTCATCCAGTGAAACCGTCACATCCAGTTTAGAATCAGCAAACGCCGCATGATAGGTGACAGAATTTCTCAAGATCCCTTTGGAAACGCTCATTTCCATATTTTTATTGATGACTTCGACCTGTTTGTACCGTCCGGTAAACCAAGCGGACATTTCAGAACGCCAGTCGTTCACCTCTTTGTGGTTCGCCTCCAAAATGTATTGGAACACCCCGCCCTGACGCGTCTGGTCCGCCAGTTCCCTGCCGGTCTGTTTGTCGATCACCGAATCGATCGCGGCCGACTGCGGGTTTAAAGTCACGCGAATCAGGTCGTTTTCCAGTACGAACTCTTCCCGTTTCTGTTTCCGGCGTTCCCACCAGTAAGAAATCGGCAGATCGTCGATCTCCGCTTCAGAGATCACATAGGTCGCATATCCGCAGGCGGGCACCTTTACCTTGACCAATAAGCGCTGGTACTTGTGCCACCAGTAGGTGTTAAAGCCCTGATCCACCAGCTGGCAGGGAACGACATTGCCCTCTGCGTCTTTTGCCTGCAAACGGTTGTGGTCGCCGTACCATTCCCACAGCAATATTTCCACGACCTCTTCCCGTTCCTTGGCAGCAGGGTTGAAGAAATGGAAAATACGGGTCTTCCCTGTCCCCCGTTCCACCTGTCCGGAACCAACGCCGGAACCATATGAACGGGTCGAGGTCACGTCGTCCATGTCGCCGATCGCTTCTGTCGTGATGGAGGAAGTGTCGATCTTCGCGGCGATCTTTTGCAAAGCCAGTTTGCGCTTGCTGCTGGTGACGGCGCGCACCTCCTGATACAGCCCCAGCGCGTAATGGCGGGTATCCGCCACACCGGATCCGGTAATGATGTCGTGGAACTGGTTTAACAGCACATGCTGCCATGCCGTCCTGAAATCCTTGGCAGGGTAACGGACGTCGTCCAAAGAAAGAACGGTGTTAAACAGCTCCGCAGAATACAATTCGTTTTCCGACGTGCGATTCCCCTCCTTGTTTTCGCTTTGGGAGGTAAAACAGCCGTCAAAAATAAAGTTCAGTTCCCCGGTCACGACCGGAAGCTTGTCCTTTTCCTGTTCAATGATCTCAAAAAATTCGCGGTAAGTTCCCATCTTGACAGTTGGGAAGATCGGCCATGATGCCATATCGCGCAGGCGCTCAATGTCGCGCCGGGTCGGCCCGCCCCCGTGGTCGCCTACCCCGTATACCCGCAAGGTCGTTTTGATCCCGGATTTTTTGGACAGGTCAAAGGCGTGCTGGGCAATCATTTCGTCCACATTGGTGAAATAAAAGTTTGTTTCCCGGTTCACCAGTACTTCCGCACCGGTTTTTCCCACCCAGCGGTAAAGCTGTTCCCCATCGCCTTTTCCGCGGCAGTGGTAGTAATATTTGATCCCCGCTTCCTGCAGCATCTCCGGCACATAAACGCTGTGCCCAAAGGTGTCCGGTTCAAAATCCATAGAAAGGTAATCCTCCGGCAAATCAAACAGGCTGGTCAAATATTCCTTTGCATATAGCATCTGCCGCGCAAGGCTTTCGCCGCTCGGCATGTTTTTGTCACATTCCACCCATGTCGCCGCCGTGACCTCCCAGCGCCCTTCTTTCACGCGCTGCTTGATTTCCTCCAGCATTTCTGGATCGTAATCTTCTACGATCTTGTAAACAGAGGCCTGCGACTGGGAAAATTTATAGTCCGGATATTCTTCCATAATGTCCAGCATCGTGCGCAGGGTATCCAGTACAACATTGACCGTTTCATCCCAGCCCCACTGCCAGTTCATATCAATGTGGGCGTGTGCGGCGCAGATGATCTGGTAGCTTTTTGCCTCCGATTGGATCGGCAGCAGGATCTCCTCCGCCGCCGAAACTGCCTCTGGGGTGATCAGCCCGGTTTTTCCGCACATAGTTATGATCGTCTGTTCTGCCTGACGAATCAATTCATGGTATTTCCCGTCCAACTCTTTAGAAAGAAGGTATGCAAACTTCATCTCCCCAATGATCCGGTCACGGTAATAGTCTACCCGCCGTTTTGCCGCCACATCAGGGTTGTTTTTTCGTTCCCGGTATCCATCTCTCGGTGCCGGGTCGCCTGCAATATCCAATAATCGTTCTAACATATCCGTTCTCCTCGCTCTTTCCGATAAAGCTTATTTCGGATACTCGTTACACAGCAGGTATAACGGCGCTTCATCTTCTATAATGTTAGTAAACCGGCTGGTTTCATCATAAAACCGGTTGTCAATATTGTCGTCGTTCGTCATAGAGACCTCGCCCAGCAGCGTCTTTCCAAAGCCCTTTTCCGCCCAGAATTTGTGGTAAAGCCTTGGGGTAAGGCTGATGCTCTCACCTGGTTTTAATCGGATGATGCTCCCTGCCTCGAAAGTCTTTTGGATTCCGTCAATGGAAACTACCACAGGGGTGTCCGCAAACTTTTCATCCGGGGTAGAATTATACAGCTGGATCAGCAGGTTCCCGCCTCCCCGGTTGATGATGTCCTCCATTTTGTGCCAGTGGAAATGGAACGGGGTGATCTGATCCTCCGAAGAGATCATGATCTTTTCCGCATATGGCTTTTTGTAGCGGTCGTCGTGCAGCACCCCGTTACGCAGCGTAAAGCTGGTAAAGCCATACTGCCTAAAATCTCCATATCCAAAATCGGTAACGTCCCAGCCCAGCATTGCGTCTTTGATCTCTTCGCAGTTTTCCGGGTGGCTGTTCCATTGTTCTGCCGTCCAATATGCGAACGGAGGCAAATTGAATTTTAACTGCTTTAAAAATGCCAAAGAAAATTTAATCGTGTTGTTGATTTCTGAACGTTTCATGATACTACACTCCGCTTCCCTGAAAAATTAACCTTTGACCGCACCGGAAGTCAAGGCCGATACAATGTATTTTTGAAGAAATACAAACAAAATAACGGTTGGCAAAATAGTCAGCACGCTGGCGCCTGCCAAATAATGGGTCGTGATCTGGTTTAACTTCCCCTGTAAGTTTACCAGCAAAGCCGAAACAGGCATCTTGGTTGGGGAATCAATCAGAATATATGGAACGATAAACTGGGACCAGCTTGTGATAAAGACCAGCAAAACCCCGCTGAACAACCCCGGAACAATGACCGGGAGCAGGATCTTCACTACGGTTTGCAGGCGGCTGCAGCCGTCAATGGTGGCCGCTTCGTCCAGTTCAACCGGAATGGTATCCAAAAAGCTTTTTAAAAACCATACTTGAAACGGCGCTGAAATGGCAATGTAAATCAGCGTCAGCCCAATCAGGGAGTTGAGCATTCCCAGAGAGGACAGATACCGGTACAGCGGGATCACTACCACCAGCGGGGAGATCATCTGGAACATCAGTACAATAAACTGAAGCTGCTTGGAAAACCGGAATTTCATCCGGGAAAAACAATATGCGGCCGGAACAGAGATGATCATGGTACCAACAATGGTCCCAGCAGTTACCTTTAAGGAATTCCAGATCCCCTGCATAATATTGATCTGCTCAAACAGGTAAACATAATTTTCCCACGCGAATGTTTCCGGTAGGATCGCCGGCGGCACCTTATACAACTCCGGCACCGTTTTCAAAGAAAGGGACAGCACCCACAGCACCGGGAACAGGAAGAAGACCGCAACGATAAAATAAAAGAAATATAACGCCACTTTGATCAGGCGGTTCTTATGCCGAATATTCATCTTTACTACTCCTCCTTGTTCATCCGGATATACAGTATCCCAAAGCAGATATTGATCAGCAGCAGGATCACCGCGACCGCACAGCCCTTTCCAAGGTCAAGCTGCTGGAAAATCGTCCGGTAAGAGCTTAATACCAAAACCTCGGTGCTTCTGCCCGGGCCGCCGCCAGTCAAAGGCATGATCATATCAAAGGTATTGAACGTATTGATGATATTGAGCAGTAAGTTGATCATAATGACCGATTTCATGGAAGGAATGATCACGCTGATGATTTTCCGGAAGCCGCTGGCGCCGTCTACATCAGCCGCCTCCAAAATATCGGTGGGAACAGTTTTGATCCCCGCGTACAGCAAAATCATACTCTGCGCAGTACCGCGCCAAACATTTGCGATCGAAATGGAGAGCAGCGCCATCTTCGGGTCAGTTAAAAACGCAACAGTATCCACCCCGATCAGAGAAAGCATGTAGTTTAAGATCCCGGAGCCGGTTTCGGAATACATAATCTTCCAGATGATCCCAATGGCTACCCCGGGGATCGCCCAAGAGATCAGGGACACCGTCCGGGTAAACACGGTTCCGTGCAGCCGGCGTTTTTCCCCGTTATCTACTGCAAAAGCAATCAAAAAACCCAATAAAAATTGGAATATTACGCTGAACGATACAAAGAAAAAGGTAACGCCCAGCACCTCCAGAAAAGAAGGATCCTGAAACACCCTTAAATAGGAGTTTAATGTAAATTCATATCCAGGCTTCGTCATAGAAGCGTTGGTAAAGCTCGTTTTTATAACATCCAAAATAGGAACCAGAAAAAACAGGCACAAAAATACCAAAAGCGGCAACAACCAGAGGATGGGCCTCTGGTTGTTGAGTGCACTTCTTTTTCGGTTTCGTGTGGATGCCTGAACATTCGTCATTGTTCTCATATTCTAACCTCCACTACCGTAGCTGTAAAACGCCCTATCAAACTATTTTGTTTTAGAATATTCAACGTCGACATTGTCAGACATCGTCTGCAAAGCCTGTTCCGGAGAAGCGTTTCCATTGATCACATCGGCGATCGCTACCTGAAGCTCGTTAGAAACAAAGGTATAAAGCGGGTCGGCTGGTCTAACCTTACCATACTGGAACAATTCTCTGAATGCCATTGCGTTCGGATCGTCTTTGAAACGGTCGGACAGGTCATAGCTGGTTTCACGGCAAGGAAGGTTTCCGCAGGCGGTGGTATAATCAACGTTTCCTTCGTCGCTGATGTATGTATCGATCGCAAACTGAGCAGCTAATTTTCTGGTTTCATCGTCTTTTGCAAAAACACCGCAGGTCCAGCCGCCGCAGCAGGTGGACGGATCTTTTCCGTCAGCAACCGGGATATTGGCAATCCCATAGGTTTCATTGAAAACGTCCTGTCCAAGGATCGCGCCGATCTGGGTGGCCAGCCAGCTTCCGCCGACAAACATTGCTACCTTACCGGTCGCAACGTCTTCGTTCATAGCGCCGTCGTCAATAAAGGAGGTAACACGGGCCGGAGTAATACCGGTATCGATCGTTTTCTTCAAGAAGTTGAACGTGCCAAGCATCGCGTCTTTGTTCACGCCTTCGTTGAAGATCGGTTTTCCGGTTTCATCTAACAGTTCGCCGCCCTGTGACCAGAACCATGGCAATACATCGCAGGTGGTTGTTTCGTTCTTCCCAGCCGGATACAGGAACATATACCCTTCATCCGCCAAAGGCTCCATGGCGTCAAACAGCTCCGTCCAGGTGGTCGGCGGGGTTTCTACTAAGTCTTTCTGATAATACAGCGCCCGGACATCAGTGTCGTACCACATCGCCAAAACTTCGTCTTCTGGTTTCATCATGCCTTGGGCAAACGGGAACCAAGAATCCAGAGGAATGTTGTTTTCTTCCAGCACATCGGTCACTGGCTGTAAATAGTCATAGTAATGCGGCAGGAAAAAGCTGTCGACAGATGCAAGGTCCGGAGCGTTCCCGGCAGCGGCCTGGGTCAGCAGTTTTGCCATCGCGTCATTGATCTGCGTGGTCTGTGCAGTGATCTGGATTTTTACTTCTGGATGCTCTTTCACGAAATCAATCGCACTCTGTTTAAAATAATCTGCAACCGGTTTGTTCGTGGAATCAAAACCTTCCTGAGGCAGCCATGTCAATTCAATGGTCGCGTCGTCATATCCAACGCTGTCGCTGGTTACCGTTGGCTCGCCCTTTGCGCCGCCGGTTTTTCCATCAGAGGTATTTCCCCCGTCGTTGGAACCGCAGCCCGTCAGTGCCATTGAACCTAACAAAGCAGCTACTAAAACAGAACTAATCGCTTTTTTCATGTTGAAATCTCCTCTCCCTTTTTTGTCTTTGCCTGTGTAACATACATTTACCCCTATTATTTCTTCTGATGTGTGAAAGGTAGGAGTTTTTGTTCAGGGAAAATCTTGAAAAAAACATGAAAAAAAGTCCCGTTTCAGGAACTTTTCAGCTAATTTTTTAATGAACGGAAATGTCTACATTTTCGGTAAAAGCACTAAAACAAATTTACACAAAAATTACTTCCTAATTTTTACTAGCGGAATGTTTTAATAACACAAAAACATTTAAAATAAATTCTGATAAATATATATTTTGTACTAATAGTAAAACATATTTATTATTAAATGTCAAGAACTATTTGTAAAAAAAATGTACAAATAACCATTTTTTTGTTTGTGTAGATTGATTCTGGACTTTTTTCCCGTTCCTGTTTATAATATATAGTGCTTTTATGTGTAAAGAAAGAAGGTGTCAAAATGGATTCGCATAAGGTGAAAAACATGCAGTTTTTGCGAAATGCCAACCGCGCCGCGATCATTAAGCGTCTTGCTACACAGGAAACTGTCAGCCGGATCGAGCTTTCTTCCCAACTGGGTCTTTCCAAAATGGCTGTCAGCAATATCGTGTCCGAAATGATAGAGGAGCACCTGATCACAGAGGTGGGCTCAGTTCCCTTAAAAAATGGGAAAGCCACCTCCTCGGGCCGCAGGCCGACCGCGCTGGCATTAGTGCCAAACAGCATCAATGGCATTGCAGTCTGGATCACCCGTTATCAGCTTCACTGCCTTGCGATTGAGATCAATGGGCAGATATTCTGCCATCTTTGCCAAGAGATCCCCGAGGATGCGGACAACCAGTTTATTTCTGATTCTCTTCGGGCTATGATAACACGGATTCTTGCAGTCAATCCCGATATGAATTTTGTAGGGATCGGGATCGCCTCCATTGGGCCGTTAGACATCCAAAAGAAGAAGCTGCTCGCTCCGCCAAACTTTTGCCGGATCAGCAATCTTGACCTAGGCGCTGTTCTGGAAAACGCATTTCCGTACCGGGTCTTTTTGGACAACGATATGAACGGGATCGCTATGGCCGAACAGCTTTATGGAATTGGAAAAGGGCTAAACGATCTGGTATATATCGGTATCGGCACGGGCGTAGGGTCCGGGATCATTGCAAACGGAAAAATCCTGCACGGAAACGGAGGGTTCGCCGGCGAACTAGGCCACATCTCGATCGACCCCAGCGGCGAATACTGTTCCTGCGGGCAACGTGGCTGTCTGGAGCTGTATACCCGAATGGCAAGCCTGTTAAAAAAATGCGGGCTGTCTTCCCTGAAAGAGCTGCGTCAAAAGCTTTCCTCAAATCCCGTGCCGGAGCTGATCGCTGAAAATATGCGGGAATATCAGAAAGCGGTAGAAAAGGCCTTCGTTACTATTGCAAACCTGTTCGACCCGGAACTGATCATAGTCGGGGATCAAATGCTCCCCTTCCTTACGCCGATGCTCCCGAGCATCGAAGCGTATATGAATACCCACATGTTCCACCATGGTTCGCGGGACATCCGGGTGGTTCCCAGCAGCTTTGGCACCCGCGCCCCACTGGTCGGCGCCGGAGCGATCCTGTTTCAGCGGGTATTCAGCGGAGAGATTTCCCTGCGTGCCAACGAATAAAAAAATCCGTGATCCCATATAGGATCACGGATTTTTAGGATCTATTGCTCCAGTGTCACACAGATTGTCCGCATCGTGTCAGGCTGTACCGTAACAGTAACAGTATCGCCGTCGACCGGCAGTTCTTCTTTTGGATGCTCCAAAAGGTCTGTAGTCTGGGCGGATTTTACACGGTATCCCGCAAAATGGAAGGCCGCATCTGTAGCCTCCTCCCCTGTGTGATAAAAGCGCAGGATAACCTGATTTTGCGTTTTGTCCTCCGGCATCTTGACTGCGGATACTTTCACATTTCCCTCTACGGTCAGGAAGCTGTCCTCCAGCGGAAGATCCCCTGCGTGGGAAGTATTGGAGAGGGTGTGGACTGGATGCGCGATCTGGCTGCTGAGTTCCAAAAGTTCGTTATCACTTCCCGTCTGGGTCACGGCAAGGGCTATGGTAGTGTCATGGATCCCAAATTCCGGATAACGGTCCGGTTCATAGGAGGTGTGCAGCAAGGTCACCGCCATAGTGTTTTCTGTGCCGCGGTAACCATACTTGTTGTCAGTGATCAAGGCAAGGCTCGGCCCGACCGGGTTCACTGCATGGATCAGGCTGTTGCCCGGTACATCATGACCGATCGCCGGACGGACGATCATTCCACCCGGTATGTCATAAGTAAATTTGTTTGCCTGATAACCCACCGGCACCATAAAGCTCAGGTTCGGCATTCCTTTTTGCTTATCCCCGGTTTCCGTCCAGTCGGCAGAGGCAAAGAACTTCAGCATTTTGCTGTTCTTTTCCAAGCTGACCGCAACAGAAAGCTTTGACTGCATAAAGGTCAGGTCATACTGGATGGTCTGCACCAGTTCGCCTTTGGAAACTGTGTTGATACACACCGGATATACTTCATTCAGGTTGACGATCTGCATGAACCGCCCGATTCGCCATGCAATATAGGATTCGTGGGTGGTTTCCAGCGCATACTGAAAATACCCTGCCGGTTTAGAGAGCATTTCAGTTCCGTCAGCCTTGTTGACTAGCGAAACCAGCTGCATGGTGCTCTGTTCAAATTCCGCGCGCAGGTGTTCGTTTTCCAGAACCAGATTATCGGAAGTGACGACGTCAATCCGCGGCTCTACGAAGTCAGGCACCACAATGCGCTGAGGCTGCGCTTCCTTTACCACATAGGTGCAGTATCCAAATGCCGGCACTTCGATCTCCGCCACAAATTTAATGTAATGGTGCATCCAGTACCATTCCTGATTTTCTAAAATTTGCACCGGGATGCGGTTCCCATGGATATCTTCAAAGGCCAGCAATTCCTCTTTTCCATTCCAGTCCCAAATCACAAATTCCACGACTTCTTTGCGGTCGTATTGGGTCGTGTTGAAGGCATGAAGGATCCGTACCTTTCCGTTTCCGCGTTCTGCCTGCGGGAATTTGTACTGACAGCGCCGGATCAAACCGGAATCCGCTTCGCTGATGTGCCCGGTAGAGCTTGGATCAGCGTCGCTGACGTTAAACCCAACTCCCGCGCCCTCGCTGCGGGTCAGCGGGTCTTCTCCGGTCACGATGCCGGAGGTGTCGATCCGTTCCATCAGCGTATACATTGCCTGATTGGCGTTGCTGTTTGCATAGGCCATAATTTCCTGGAAGTTGCCCAGCGCATGTTCCCGGGTTTCCAAAACGCCGGAACCAGGGATAATGTCATGGAACTGGTCAAACAGATGCTTTTCCCATGCGCTTTGGAACCTTTCAGTGAAACGGTTGCTGTTTTCTTTGAGCCCGGCCAAGGTGCAAAGCATCTCTGCGTCATACAAACGGTCTTCCCCTAAGCGGTTTGCCATTTTGATCCGTGACTGCGCCGTGTAGCAGCCGCTGAAGACGAAATTCAATTCCTGCTCCACCACCGGCAGACGGTCCGCATATTGTTCCAATTCATGGAAAAATTGATGGTAGGTGCCAAATTCCAGCTTAGGCTGAAGCGGCCACGAAGCCATGTCCCGCAGGATTTCAATGTCGCGGCGGGTCGGCCCGCCTCCATGGTCACCGACACCGTAAACCTTTAGCATAATATCAATATTGTGCTTCTGACAGAATTCCGGTACATTGAGCAACATGTCATATTCAATGTCCGCATTGTACCAGTAGGGCTCCCGGTAAGCCAGCACCTCTGCACCGGAGGGCGCTTTCCAGCGGTAAACATGGTGCCCCATATATCCGCGGCAGTGGTAAAGATATTTGACATTCCCATTCGTTAAAATTTCCGGAACGTTGGCGCTGTGTCCAAAGGTATCCGGCTCAAAATCAAGCTCCATGCTTTCTTCCGGGATCTCTAGGAGCTTGGACAGATATTTCTTAGTATATAGGACCTGACGGCTCAAAGATTCCCCGTTCGGCATATTCTTGTCACATTCCACCCAGGTAGAGGCTGTTACCTCCCATCTGCCCTCGTGGATCCGTTGTTTTATTTCCGGCAGCATTTCAGGATAATACTGCTCGATGATACGGTATGTAGACGCCTGTGACTGGGAAAAGGTAAATTCCGGGTATTCCTTTAATAATTTCAGCATGGTGCGGAACGTGTCGATGGTAACGGCGACCGTTTCCTGGAATCCCCACATCCAGTTCATATCAATGTGGGCGTGCGCCGTGCAGATGACTTTATATTTTTTTGCTTCCGGCGAAAGAACAGAAAGCTCCTCCTCTACTTTCCGGGCAGCTTGGTATGAAATAACTCCCTCCTTTTCCAAAGCTGCCGTCAGCTGGTCTAATCCCTGTTCCAGCACCTCGTCGAAGCGATGTTCCTTTACTTCCGATACCTTTAACATAAATGCGATCTGGGATAAAATCCTTTTCTCCCAATAGCTGTGATTGGTTTTTTCCAATAAAAACTGATACTTTTGAATGACGTTCATCTTATTCTCCCCTTTTCCTATGTTATTTTTTCCAGCACTTATCTGCCGTAGAATATTCCCATGATAACAGTTCCACCGGCTGCTTTTTCCATCCCCTTTCCATTTTTTCCTCTAATTCTTCAAAGCTGCGCAGCCCGCTTAAAGCGTCAAACGCTTCTACACAGCAGGCGCCTGTTCCGGCTGCCAGCTTCATGCTCTGGTTCCATGTTCTGCCTTCCATCACCGCAGTCAAAAAGGCGGCGATGGTCGTGTCCCCCGCGCCTGTTCCAGAACGCACCTGCTCCGGCAAAAAGCACTCTTCAAATAGTTCCAAATCGGCCCAGCGCTCTATTTGCTCCGGCGCACCGCGACCCATGGTACTAAGCATCGCGCCTTTTGCAGTGCGCAGGTAAAGTCCCTTTGCCCCGCATTTGATCAAGATCACCTTAGCCCCCATCTGAAGCAGCTGGTCGGACAATCTGGTCAAATCCTTTTCCAGATCGATCCCCTGGATCAATTCTTTTCCGGCCGTTTTTTCTTCCCACTGACGGTATAATTCCCGGTCTATCATAAAGGCCAGTTCTTCTGCGCTGGGAACAAAATAATCCACATACGGCAAAACCCGTTTCAAGATCGCTTTCCAGTCCTCTTCGGCCGCATCTGACGCGGCGTCGATCGCAGCCATATCCAAAGATACCGAAACACCCATCTGATAGACCCTTTCCAAAAGTTCTGCCAGTTCCTGCCCGTTATTGCAGTACATCCGCTTCATTAACGGCGGGTATCCAAAATGGAATAGGTCTGCCTCTCGGATCTTGTCAAAATCCAGATCTTCGCTTGAAAAAGTATCGTTGGCACCCGGATCATGCAAAAAGATCCGGTCAATTCCCTCCGGCGCCAGCACTACGGAATAAGAGGTAGCGGAATCCTCGGATACCAGCATATGCTTTTTTGATTCCCCGTCCAAGAAGGAGAGCACCAGCCTGCCAAAGGCGTCATTCCCTACCTTTCCCATCAGTGAAACCTCTCCGCCAAGGCGTTTTATCGCCAAACCGGTATTTGCCACACAGCCGCCCACATGAACATCCGCGCCCTGCATATGCACCAGTTTTCCCGGGGACAGCAGCTCCGACAGGCTTTCACATCTTTGCTTTCCAAACACAGGGGTAATATCCAGGCAGATATGCCCGCATACGATTATTTTTTTCTTCTGTTTCATTCCAAACCGCCTTTCTGTTAGGAGAATTTTTATGGCCAGACATCCCTTTGAAATGAACTGTCAAATTGAATTTTTAAACCTGACTGCCCAAAAACAGGTATTTAACCAGAATTTTGCATTTTTTGCGGTGCTGTCCGGCGCGATTTCGGTCCATTCCGATAAAAAACAATTCCTTTGCCAAGCCGGAGAGATCCTGCTTTTTCAGCCGCATACCCCGTTTCGCCTGCAAAGGGTTAATGAGCAATGCGAGGTAGTAAGCCTGCGCGTCCATCCGGAATTTTTTTACGGCTCCTATCCCGCCCTTTGCACACAGCTTCTTTCTGCCCCGGTACTGCTTCAGGATACACAGGTAAAACAGTTCCTCCTGCTTGCAGCGCTTTCTGCCTTAAAAAAGGGAGTGGGATGGGAGCTTATTTGCAGCAGTTATATCTGCCAGTTGTTTTTCCAACTGCTTCAAAACTTCCCGGTATCCGAAAAAAGCATCAAAAAATATACCGACCGCCTGTACCAGGTGCTACAATATTGCCACAGCCATTACAGCCAAAAGTTCTCTATTCAGGCAATGGCGGAACAAATAGGGCTTTCCTCCTCCTACCTTTCGCATTCCTTTAAAAGGGAAACGGGGATCTCTGTTCAGGAATATGTCTGCCGCCTTCGGATGGAACATGCCTGCCGTATGATCCTGACCCAGGAGCAAAAAAGCCTTTCCGAGACCTGCTTTGCAAGCGGATTTTCGGATTACCGGTACTTTAACCGGGAATTTCAGCGGCGCTACCACTGCACCCCGCAGCAGTTCCGGCAATCTCTGCGCCGCTTGGGAAATCCTTACCTTTATACAGCGGGTTTTTCAGAACATTCGGCCCAGCCTCTTTCCTTATCCCGCGCGCAAAAGCTGGCAGAGGACCTTCTCTACTCCTCAGGCCTTGCCCACTGAACCAAACAGTTCCATCTTATGGCGTACAGTCGCCTGGATCTCCGCTGTTATTTCAGGTATCAGGTCTGTCAGGCAGGCGGCTCCAGCCTCCATTGCCCTGCGTGCGCCCCGGCAGCCGGCCTGGTCAATATCAGTAAAAATATTGATCTTCGCGATCCCGCGTTCAATACAGTTACGGAAATCCTGATCACTCAACCCCGAACCGCCATGAAGCACCAGTGGGGTGTCAATGGTACGGCGTATCTCCTCCAGACGCTGTAAATCAAGCTTTGGCGTTTTTAGGTAAGGCCCGTGCGCAGTTCCGATCGCTACCGCCAATGCATCCACTTTTGTATATTCCACAAATTCCTTCGCCTGGTCAGGCTGTGTGTAAACGGAATGGTCTTCTCCGCCGGCAGACTCCTTGCTTCCGGCCGCCCCGCTTCCCACATGCCCCAGCTCCGCTTCGATCGAGGCGCCAAACGCATGGGCGATGGATGCCATCTCCCGGCAATTTTTCAAATTCTCTTCCAAAGAGCAGCCGGAGCAGTCGTACATCACAGAAGAAAAACCGCATCGTAAAGCCTGGATCACCCGGTCATAGGTCAGGCCGTGGTCATAGTGCAAAACGATCGGGACCGGGCTTTTTTGGATCATCGGAAGCAAAATATCTGCCAGCTGCGGAATATCACAGTGTCCCAGCAAAATTTCCGCAGACCCCACAATGACCGGGGACCTGCTTTCTTCCGCTGCTGAAATAACCGCTTTGGCCATTTCCAAATTCACCGTATTGAACAACCCTACCGCATATCCCTGCTTTTGTGCATCTCCTAATACTTCTTTTAAGGTAACTAACATCTTGACCCTCCCGTCTGGTTTTAATTAATAAAAAAAGTTTAATAATTACTTTTATTATAATACCGCCGGTTTTTATGGATATTGCAAATCCGCTTTTTTTATATGACAATTCTGCTTTTTCTTAAAAATATTTCTACCAAAAAATAAACGGGCCTATCGCCTACTAAGGCGGATAGGTCCGTTTATTTTAATGTTTTTCCATGCAATGCTGTTCTTCCAGTTTCCGGTACTTTTCGCGGGTCGCCAGTCCGCCGCGGATATGACGTTCCTGCTTATTCTGATCTAAAATCTTTTTTACTTCCACATAAAGGCTGTGGTTCAAAGCTGGCAAACGGGAGGTAATGTCCTTATGTACCGTGCTTTTGCTGATCCGAAACGCCTTGGCAGTGCTGCGGACAGTTCCTTTATGTTCTAAAATATATTCCCCTAATTTCAAACATCTGTCTTCTAAAAATTCAGCCTGCTTTCTCAAGTGATCTCCCCTCGTCATTCATTATAGTTTGTACTATCCTATGCACAAATCGCGGTACTTATGAGGAAATCTATGGGATTTTACTGCAAAAAGGTGTATAATAAACGTAGAAATCTAAAATAGGGGGTCTTATTATGTTATTCCAACACGGTACGGTATTTTATCAGAGCCAGTTCCGGCAAATAGATGTGCGGGTCGAAAATGGAAAAATCACAGAAGCAGCGGCCCATTTGGAAGGAACCGAAACGATCGACTGCACAGGAAAGCTATTGCTTCCCGGACTTGTGGATATACACAGCCATGGCTGTATGGGATCGGATTTTTCTACAGCCCAGCCGCAGGAAATGGAAAAGATGCTGCAGTATTACCAGTCGTGGGGGATCACCTCTGTTTGCCCCACCACCATTACCATGTCTCCCGAGGGCTGCAAACGTGCGGTAACCAATCTCGCTCAGGTCAATTCCCTTTCCCCAAGCGGCAGCAGAATGCTGGGAATCAATCTGGAGGGGCCGTTCCTGAACCCTGCTAAGAAGGGCGCGCACGACGAACGATTTTTGATCCCGCCGGATCTTGAACTGCTGGACGAGTTGGACAAGCTTTCCGGGGGGCTTCTGCGCATCATTGACATCGACCCCACTTTAGCGGGAGCAGACCAGGTGATCGAGCGTTATCACCAAGAAAAAACCATCTCACTGGCGCATACGCCCTGCACCTATGATCAGGCGATCGAGGCTTTTGACCGCGGCGCGGACCATATCACCCATCTTTTTAACGCGATGAACGGCCTGCATCACCGCGATCCGGGCTTAGTCGGCGCCTTGGGTGACCGGGATGTCTTTGCAGAACTGATTTGTGACGGGATCCATATCCATCCGTCCGTGATCCGGCTCATCTTCCGGGCCTGTGCGCCTAAATTGGCGATCATCTCCGATTCTATGTGTGCCTGCGGCCTAACAGACGGTACCTATGAACTTGGAGGGCTTACCGTAACTGTAACCGGACGGAAAGCCGCCCTAGCTGACGGAACGATCGCAGGCTCGGTCACAAACGTGTACCAGGGGATGTGCAATGCCATTCGCTTTGGCGTTCCGGCGGAACAGGCGATCCTTTCCGCTTCCTTGATCCCGGCAAAATCAATCGGAGCCGATCAGGAATACGGCAGTATTGAACCGGGAAAATATGCTGATCTGCTGTTAGTTCAGCCCGATTATCAACTGGAGCATGTATATCAGGCAGGGAAGCTGGTAAAGTAATACCATAAAAAAACAGGGAAGCAAATTGCTTCCCTGTTTTTTATTACTATATCTCTGCGTAACTATAAAAATGTGATCGTATTGTCATCCCAAAACCTCGGCGAGCACCTTTAAAAACGCCTTATAGGCATTGGGAACAGCATATTGACCATGCAATTCTTCTTTGGTGACCCATACAAACTGATCCGCAGACTGTGGAAGACGAACCAAATATCCGCTCATTTTCCACTCCACATGGGTAAAAATATGTTTTGCAGCCCGCAGTTTTTGTATGGAACTGGGGCAAACGCCAAGATTTTTCCAGTATTCTGCCGCTTGTTCCCGGGTCAGCGCTCCCTCCGCGTTTGGGAATTCCCATAAGCCTGCCAGAAGCCCCGTATCAGGGCGTTTTTGAACTGCTATCCTGTTTTGCGGGTCTAATGCCACAAAAACTGTTTTTTCCTCCAGTTTTCGAGGCTTTTTTTCTGCCTTTACCGGCAATTCCAACATCGTCTGGTGCAAAAAAGCCTGACAGCAGTGGGATAAAGGACACTGTTCACACAACGGGACGCCATTCGGCACGCATACCATCGCGCCAAGCTCCATCAAGGCCTGGGTAAAATCCCCGGCGCAGTCCGCCGGGTAGATCTCCCGAAGCTGTTCAGAAAATTCTTTTTTCACTTTGCTGTTTAAAATGTCCCGTCGGCTTTCCGTAACGCGTGATAAAACCCGCAGCACATTTCCGTCTACCGCCGGGACTGGCTTTCCAAATGCAATAGAAGCGATCGCCCCCGCCGTATACTCACCAATCCCCGGAAGCGAACGGAGTTCCTCAAACTCTGCGGGCAGTTCCCCGCCGTATGTTTCCATCACGACCTTTGCGGCTTTCTGCAAATTCCGCACACGGCTGTAATATCCCAGCCCTTCCCACAGCTTTAGCAGCTTTTCCTCTTCCGCTTCGGCAAGCGCCTGAACCGTTGGAAGTTGCTCCATAAACCGTTCGTAATAAGGCTTTACCGCCTCTACCCTCGTTTGCTGCAGCATGATTTCCGATACCCATACCCGGTAAGGCGTGGGATCGCTTCTCCAGGAAAGCTCCCTAGCACATCGGCGGTACCATTCCAACAAGGGCGCTACGATCTGTTTTAATTGATCATTCATATCATTTATATTCCTTACTCTGAGATTCCATCCCATTGATGTTTCTTTAAATCGACCCGTCCTTCTTCCAGAAACGTGACGCCCTCCTGCCGGAGCAGGCCTATTTGACGGTTTTCCCCACCAAAAGCAAACGCGGACGACACTTCGCCAAAGCGGTTCACGACCCGAAAACACGGTATCCGGTCCGGGTCAGGATTCACATGAAGGGCATATCCCACCACCCGGGACCAGCGCGGGTTTCCTGCCATAAGGGCGATCTGTCCGTAGGTTGCCACTTTTCCCTTTGGGATTTTTTTCACGATCTCATAGATTCGAGCGAAACTATTTTGCTTCATCACAATACTCCTATCGTATGAACCGCCGGCTTTGTCACACAATAACTGCATACCAAACGTGATACGCCCCTTTTCCCCGTTATCATTCCCCGCAAGCCTGCCGGGATAAAAACGGCGGTGCCCCAAGGCAGGAAAGAACCTCGTTCTGACAGCCGTTTTGTGACGTTAAACGACCCGTTTAACGTTATGATACCACACTTGTCCTAAAAAAACAAATTTACAATTACCTAAGATAATGGTAAAATAAAGGAGAAAGGAGGGGATTTTTGATGAAGACCCTGATCGAATTGTTTGACCGGGAGCCCCTTGAAAATGTTTTGGGAATGCTCATGATGAATCCGGAACACGTCATTTTTCTCGGAGATAAAAGGATCATGCGGGAATACCGTAAAGAGAGTATCCGGCGTTTTGTCGCGCAAAGAAAACTGGAAACCAAAATTTCCTTTTATCATTATCGGAACAATGATTATCAGGATATTTTATCCTCCTTTGAGCGGATCTATCAAAGCCATCCCGGCTGTGCCTTTGAGGTCACCGGCGGTAAGGAGATCCCCTTACTGGCGGCTGGCGCGTTCTGCCGGGAAAAACAAATTCCCGCCTTTTATTTTGACACCCGCAACAACCGGTTTATCCATGTTTTCACCGGTGAGCCCTTAAACGATATTCCATCCCCAAAATTGACAGTCCGGGACATTTTAACCATTGCGGGCGGCTCTATGATGCGGCATGGGCATTTTCAGGAGCCGTATTATTCCGAAGAAATGAAGACTGATATATTGTCCGTTTGGGATATTTACAAGCGTTTTCGGCAAAAGTGGGGTGCCCAAACCACCTATTTTCAGCAGCTGACTGGAGAAGAGCTCTCTTTCCGTGTTCCCATTCATCTACAGGGTAAGGTCGCGGCAGAATGCAGCCTGCCAATCCTGTATGCTTTGGGCGAGCGCGGCATTTTAAAAGATGTTTCCCATCAGGGAAAAATGGTATCCTTCACCTTTAAAAATGAATATCTCCGCCGGTTTTTAAACGACGCCGGCATCTGGCTGGAATTTTATACCGGCCTGTGCGCCCACCAAACTGAATTTTTTGACGATGTACAGGTCAGCGTGGTCATTGACTGGGACGGCAGCGACCGTGACCCCCGCGACACCACCAATGAGATCGACGTCCTGCTGGTACATGACCTCACCTCTGTCTTTGTGTCCTGCAAGACCGGTGTTCCCTCTACCCATGCTTTAAATGAAATCAAACTGCTGGCCGAACGGTTCGGCGGTTCATTTGCAAAGGCGGTGCTCGTTACCTCTACCCCGCTTTCAGAGATCGCCCCGGCTACCTACCGCCGTGCGGCAGATATGGGGGTATCTATTTTAGAAGAAGAGGAATTATTCACCAAGCAATTCCCGCAAAAGCTGATCGACATCGCACAAAACCAGTTTTACATGAAAAAGGTCTAAAAAATACCGCCTGAATTTTTCAGGCGGTATTTTTTAGATGAAAAGCCAAAAGCCTTTATAGAAAAAATTTCAAATCATCTTACAGCTTCTCTTTACTGTGACAAATAATTAGATTCATCGATCGTTTTGATGATGGAATCCACGTCGTCGTAACGGGCAGAGTCCGATTCCGAGCCAAAGCTGCAAATCAAAAATTCTTTTCCATGCTGCTGATACAGCACCACCAAATTATAGTCCCCAGATAACGAACCGGTTTTGACCCCAATGACATTTTCATGATAATATTCCGACTCCGGGTCAAGGAATGTATTTGTATTTTTCCAAGTTTGGGTGCTTCCATCGGGCAGTTTTGCAGTGTAAGTGCTTTGTGAGATGATTTCCCGAAACCAGTCATGCTCCAGCAGACGGTCTACGACCGACTTCATATCCAGCGCCGTAGTACGGGCGTCTGTATCAAATCCGCTGGGATCATATAAAACGGTATCATGATAACCCAATTCCTGCAAATGCTGGTTCAAGCTGTCCATAAAAACACTGATCCGTTCCTGACAGGTTTTCGCCTCTGGCGATAAAATCCCCCCGCAGTAATCTGCAACCACATAGGCGGCGTCATTGCCGGAAGGGACCAGCATGGCGGCAAACAAATTCTGTAAAGAATAGTTTTTCGCTTCCAAATTTGCAACAGAAGAATTCGGTTTGATCGAAGCGATCGCCTCGGGATCTGCAAACACAGTATCTGTCAAATCAGCGATCGTTGATGCATACTCGACCACAAACAGCTTTGCCAAGCTGGCTGGGAGATGTTGTTCCGTTTCCCTTTTAGAAATAAAGATGCTGTCATCGGAACGGTCTACTAAAACCAGTGATTTCGCATTATAGTACCCCTCTTTTAAATCCCCAAACAAAAAGGCGGAAATTTGGCTTTTGATAGTCTGGACATTTTCAGGCCTTGCTAGCCAAAATGCAAAGGCTCCCCCTAATATCATCACTGCAAGGAATAAAAAAGCGATAACATGCCTTGTTTTTTTCTTTTGACGGTTCTGTTTCATAGTTCCTCCCGCAACGTGTTCTAAAAAATGTGCAGAAATCATTTCTCCGCCTTTTTGGCTGACCATTTATTGTTCTACCCGAAAATCCAAGGTTATCGTGTCAACCGATGGTGTAAAGCGACGATACTTTACACCCGCCGAATCCATCATCCGCTTGGAGGCAAGCGTTCCATCAGTATGGGCATACTTATCAGACAGGTAAACCACTTCCCGAATCCCCGACTGGATGATCGCTTTTGCACATTCGTTGCATGGGAACAGCGCTACATAGATTTTGGCATTTTCCAAAGACTTGCCGCGTGTGTTTAAGATCGCATTTAATTCTGCATGTACAACAAAGGGATACTTTGTCTGTTCCCCTTCCCTATCCCAAGGGTAATCATCGTCAGAACAGCCGACCGGGAACCCATTATACCCGGTGGACAAAATAATATTGTCCTGACTCACAATGCAGGCGCCGACCTGTGTGTTGGGGTCTTTGCTCCGTTTTGCCGCCAGCATAGCGACTCCCATAAAATATTCATCCCAGCAAATATAATCCCTGCGCTTCATCAAAGTATGCCTCCTTTGTCTTTCAAAATCATCTGGTATGCTTCTTCTGTTCTTCCTGCCAGCATCCTTTCATAATAGGGGGAAACCTTTTCCATTAAAAATGACAGGTCGCGCCCCCAAACAGCCTGGTCGGAAAGGATCTCCCGCAACGCCTTTTCTTTCAGAGTCCGGATATATTCCGGCTTATCCTTCGGCTCCTTTAAACGATAATAGGCCAAAAGCGCTGCCAGCGAAAAACACAGGCCATCCGGCAAGGCGCCGAACTGCTCCCGGTATTCCAGTATCGTCGGCAGGATCCGCACTTTAAACTTGCTGACCGAATTGACCGCGATATCAGAAAGATGATGGCAGAGATACGGGTTGGAAAACCGCTCCTCCACTGCACGGGCAAAGCTTTCTTCCTCCGTACCGCCGCCCAAAGCAGGCACGATTTCTTCCCAGATACAGTGCCGAAACAACGCATGTACCTGCTCATGCCGCATACACTCCAGCACGTTTTCCAGCCCCAGAAGGCTGGCGCCCAATACCATGGAGGTGTGCCCGCCGTTTAAAATCCGCACCTTGCGTTTTTTATATGGGGTGATGTCCGTTGTCCACACAACGTTGCAGCCCGCCGTGCAAAACGGCAGCAACGCTTCATAATCCCCCTCGATCGCCCACAGGTGGAACGGCTCCGCCACATTCAGCAGCTTATCCTTTTCGCCGATCTTCTCCTGCCAACGGGCTTCTTCCTCTTTGGGAAATCCGGTACAGATCCGGTCTACCAGGGTATTGCAGAACTTGTTTTCCTGCTCCAGCCAGTTTAAAAAGTCTTGTCCATAGCCCCATTCCTCAGCATAACGGCACACGATCCCTTTCAACACTTGGGCATTGGAGTCGATCAGCTCGCAGGGGAAAATCAAAAATCCCGGCAGGCCGCATTCATACCGGCGGTACAAAAGCCGGCACAGCTTTGCAGGAAACGAGCTTGGCGGGGCGTCTGTAGCACGGTCAGCCGCATCATATTGAATACCCACCTCAGTCGTGTTAGAAACGATCACCTGCATATCGGGATTTTCCGCCAGCTGCAAAAACTCGTCAAACTGTCCGTTTATCTCCAGTGCGCGGGATATTGATTCCACCGCACGGCATTCTTCCACAGGCTGTCCGTTTTCGATTCCGCGCAACACCAAGTGATATTTTCCATGCTGGTCATTAATATCCTTCCAAGTATGCCCGCCTGTTGACTGCACCACGACGATTTTCCCATCATACAGGCCACGGCGATTTAAGCTGTCTACAAAACAGTCCACAAATCCCCGCAGCAAACGCCCTGTTCCAAACTGAATGATCCGTTCCCTGCTCATTTGGCTTCCCTCTTTTCTTTATTTCAAAGTGACCTGCGCTTCAAAGCACTTCTTTTCGTCCTGTCGGATCCCATAAAAATAATAGCTGTTTTGCGTTGTCTTTGCCCGGAACAATTCCATCGTTTCACCCATAGGAAGCTCGTTATGATAATAAATAACCAAACGTTCTACTGAAGTATGTTCCAATTCTTCCAGCGGCAAGTGATTCAAAATGAGATCCGCATATTCCGCGTTGTTTAAATGCCGGTTAATATCGACCCGGGAATATTCCGCGCAAACAATTCCCACCGATTCCGTTTCCGGTACAGCCTCGATCGAAAAATCAAGCTCCTTTGCCGTCTTGTCCACAAAGGGAAGCTGAAATTCCTCCGGCGGCCTGCGCAGAATACGGCGTGACTGTGTGTCTACCAATACCCAGCGGGTGTCGATCCCTGCGGCTTCGTTCCCGTTTTGATCCAGCACAGAGGTGTAGCGGTTATAGACCGCACGCACAGGAAGCGCCGCGGTCGTGTCCAGCTTTAACAGCTCCCCCACGGTAATATCCCGGTAAAAGATCAAAGAAAGCTTTGCCAGCAAAAAGGCCGTGTGGGTGCGGTCATAAAGCGCCGCGTCCACCCCGATAGCGGTGCAGTTGTCCATACTTACCTGCTCCACCTGCCGCATCAGAGAGCCGGCTTTCATTCGGTTTTGAAAATCGCATTCAAATTGATTGACTGCGATCTCTTTTTCATAATGCTGTATCACAAAAAGACCTCGCTTCTTCTAAAAAAATTTTTCGATCATGTATGCTATGCCGTCTTCATCGTTAGAACGGGTCACAAAATCAGCCGCCTCTTTTACCGGTGCCTGTGCATTTGCCATGGCGACGCCAAAGCCGGCAAACCGGATCATAGAAAGGTCGTTAAACCCATCCCCGCAGCAAGCCAGCTCCTCCCGGCTGTACCCCAGCCTTTTGAGCATCAAATCCAAAGAACTAGCCTTGTCGACCCCTCTTGGAACTACCTCTAAAAAAAACGGCTCCGAACGGTACATCATCAATTCCGGCATCCGCCCGGCAATTTTGGGCTCTACCTCACCCAAATAATCGCCGTCAGCCATCATCAAACACTTGTTGACAGGGAATGTCACATATTCCCTGAAATTTTCAATCTTACGCAGACCTAATCCATTGATCCGCGCCTCATATTGTATGTATGGATCCTCCGGGGACTCGGTGATCACGTCATCCCCTTCATAGGACATCAGCGCAATGTTGTATTCCTTTGCTAGATCTGCCAGCTTTCCAAGCTGTTCCTGAGGCAGGGTAAAATCACAGATCGCTTCCTGCGTACGGTAATCCACGATCCGACCCCCGTTAAAGCAAAGTAAATATCCCCCGTATTCTTTTAGCTTCAGTTCCTCTGCAATCCCAATCAGCCCGGCCAAGGGCCTGCCAGAAGCCAATATCACCTTGACCCCTGCACGCTGAATCTGCTCCAGCACTTCTTTTGTTTTTGGGGTGATCTTTTTTTCGCTGTTGGTCAGTGTTCCGTCAATATCTAAGGCCAGCAGTTTAAATTTCATCTGTCTTCTTTCTCCTTTACCGATTTACCACGTTTTTCATAGGCGCTCCGGAAAGGAATGCCTCCAAGTTCTCCGCACTGATCTTCACGATCCGTTCCAGTGTTTCTGCCAAGTGAAAACCGCCGGTGATGTGAGGCGTTAAGATCACGCCCTCAGTACCCCACAAACGGTCATTCTCCGGCAGCGGTTCCGGGTCGGTCACATCTAAGTAAGCGCCGCCCAAATTTCCTTGTTCCAAAGCGTCGCAAAGCGCCTCGCTGTCCACAGCAGTCCCCCTCCCTACATTAAGGAGGATCGCGCCTGGTTTCATATGGGACAGGCGTTCCCTGTTGATCAAATGGTAGGTTTCCGGCGTTGACGGCAGGCTTAACGCCACAATGTCCGCCTGCGGAAGAAGCGTATCCAGGTTTGAAATCAAATCGATCTGTTCAACATGATCCGGTTTGACGGAAAGGCTTCGTTTTAACCCGGTAACATGCGCTCCCATTGCGGCGGCACGCTTTGAAAATCCCCCGCCAATATCGCCCAAGCCTACTACTAAAACATTCGCGCCGTAAATGGAACGCACCATCCCCGCGTCGCTCCAACGGCGGTTCTTCTGTTCCTCAAAATAAAACGGCATCTTTTTCATCAGCATCAATGCCGCACAGATCATGTATTCAGAGATCGCCAGCCCATATGCTCCGCTGGCATTGGTCAGCACCACGTCCTGCGGAAGTACGCCTGCTTTTACATAATTGTCATATCCGGCGCTGTTTAACTGTACCCACTTCAATTTTTTCGCAGATCGAAGCTTTTCCGGATCAGGATTTCCCAAAATGATCTGAGCGTTTTCCATTTCCTCCTGCGAAACAGCCTCCGGACTGGTAAAACGAAATACCGCCTCCGGCGCTTTTTGTTTCAAAATCTGCTTTTGATGCTCCTGTATTGGGAACAAAACTAAGATCTGCTGTTCCATGTAACTGCCCCTCCCAAAATATTTTCTTTCAGGATTTATTATATCATAAAGCCCTTTTATTTACAATTTTCCTTGCAGTATTTTAAGATTTTGGGTATCATAAAGATAAGAAATAATTAAGGAAGGAATACCATGGACCGTACCATCTTACACTGTGACTGCAATGGCTTTTATGCTTCTGTAGAATGTGTGCACAATCCAAAACTGAAAGAAGTTCCCATGGCAGTCTGCGGCAGCCCGGACAACCGTCACGGAATCATTCTGGCAAAGAACGAGCTTGCCAAGCGTCAAGGGGTCCTGACTGCGGAAACGATCTGGCAGGCCAAACAAAAGTGTCCCGATCTGACCCTTGTTCCGCCCCACCGGGAAGAATATCTCCGCTACTCCAAGCTGGTCAATCAAATTTATCTGGAATACACTGACCTTGTGGAGCCTTTTGGAATCGACGAATCGTGGCTGGACGTTACTGGTAGCCGTCGCCTTTTCGGCGACGGCAGGACGATCGCCAACACCCTTAGAGAGCGGATCCGCCGTGAAACCGGGCTGACCATCTCCGTCGGGGTGAGTTTTAATAAAATTTTTGCCAAATTGGGAAGCGACTACAAAAAGCCGGATGCAACAACGGTTATTTCCCGGGAAAACTTTCAGCAGCTTCTTTACCCTTTACCAGTCGATCAGCTGCTTTATGTAGGGAACGCTGTCAATAAAACCTTGAAAAAATTCAGCATCCGCACCATAGGGGATTTGGCGAGCTGCAATAAAGCCCAGCTTTCCGGGGTCTTAGGAAAGCTGGGAGAAAATATTTGGGAATATGCCAATGGTCTGGATAGCAGCCCGGTACGCCGTTTTGACGACCAGCCGGAAGTTAAATCAATCGGAAACCACATCACCTTCCGCCGCAACCTGACTGGAACAGAGGATTTCAAGGTCGGGATCCTCGCCCTAGCAGACAGCGTGGCTATGCGCTTAAGAAAACACGGGCTAAAATGCCGCGGTGTGCAGATCATTATTAAAGACCCGCAGTTAAAATCCATCTCCCGGCAAACACAACTGGAAAATCCGACCGACCTCGCCAAAGAATTGGGACAACAAGCCTTGTCCCTGCTGTCCTCCTGCTGGAGCCCAGAGAAGCCGATCCGGATGCTGGGGCTTACTGCGATCCAGCTAACAGAAGAGGACTGCGGTTTTCAAATCAGCCTGTTCGCACCGCAGCAAGCATCTGATCACCAAAAACAGCAGGAGCTGGAACAAACGATTGACAAAATACGGCAGAAATATGGCGTCAATTCTGTGCAGCAAGCAGTTATTTTGAAGAACGACATTGGTGTAGACCGTTCATCGAAATCAAACTATTCTAGAAAAGAATAGCATATATCAGTCCACCCTATCCTTTTTGTGCCTGTTTGTCTGCTTTTTTATGGAATAACTCTCTTGCCCCGATCCACAAAATAAATGCACCAAATAATTTAGAGATCCACTCCTCTGGTAAATATCTGGAAATCAAATAGCCGACGATTACCCCGGCTACTCCGGTAATAATTGCTTTCCACAGGACCTTCTTCTCGATCAAACGGTTTTTCAAGTGAAGCAGGATGGAAATAGCGGCAATCGGTAAAAAGAAAACCAAATTTGTCAGCTGTGATTCCAACTGGGACAACTGGGTAAACATCGTCAAATACACCAGCAGTACAAAACCGCCCCCCAGCCCCATCGAGGCACATATCCCGGATAACAGCCCGGCAAGAATCAAAAAAATGTTATTCATCGTATGACTATCGCTTTCGTATTCAAAAGCATTCCTTTCTTGTGTACTTTGCGTCGGTTTTTCTTACAAAACCGCGTCACTGTTCTTGTAACGAAAATCACATAACTTACCCTAATAAATGACGAATTCCGGAATAAATAATCACAGCCCCAAATATTCTTCTAAGCAGGTCCTGATCTATGGTCTTTAAGAGTTTCGCACCGATCAGTGCCCCCACGATCCCGCTGGGAATCAACCATAAAAGCATGGAACCATCCACCTGAATCCCTCGCATAAAATATAAAATCGCGGTCGCAGCGCTTAATGGAAGGATAATTGCTACGGAGGTGGCGTGGGCTTTCTGCGGTTCGATTTCCATCTGTTCCAGCATAGGCACTACTGCCACGCCGCCCCCGGCGCCAAACAACCCATTTAAAGCACCGGATATGATCCCTAATATGGCGCTGCCCCATTTTTTCATCTTCATAACTTTGTCCTCAGCTTTTCTCTTTTTTCTTATTATGGATTATTTTTGAAAAATTATAAAAAATGTATTGACAAATCAAATTTTCACTGATATAATATATCTTGCTGTTAAGGAAACAGGCAAGCCTAAAAATTAAACATTGGGGTATAGCCAAGCGGTAAGGCAGCGGACTCTGACTCCGCCATTCCAAAGGTTCGAATCCTTTTACCCCAGCCAATAAATGATAAAGCCTATCCAATAATTGGATAGGCTTTATCATTTTAATAGTATGCTTGTATCCGGTCAGGTTAAGATACGGCGTATTTCCCCTATTTCTTTTGCTGGCGGTATCATGGCAATTATTCTGTTTGCTATCCGGGGGTATGACCTTTTCACAGGATGTGCGCACATCAAAAGCCTTGTTGCTTTGGCATGTTATTTGTCAAGTTTCAATCCTCCTTTCTGCAAAGGAAGCCAAAAACAAGGGCCTGAACGTTATCTCTCACAGAATACGTTCAAGCCCTTGACAGTTATCCCTATCACTGAATATATCATAAATACATTCAGTGAATTAACCCCGTTAGTGTTTAGAACGTATTACTAGTACGTTTCAATTCGTGTAGATGGTCGCCCCATTAGCCTACAGCTAATGGGGCGATTTTATTACAATTTTGATAAGCTGACAACAATATTTTGCTGCGATATTTAATTCTGGAAACATCAATAAACTATATGAATTTTATCCATAATATATCTATATTGCTCTATAAACTAAAAGATATATCCTATTTCTTTCTGTCCTGCTTTAGCTTGTAGGTCTAATAGATGTTGCTCAAAATATATACCAGATGAAAATCAACTCCAAAGACATATAAAACATTTGACAGATGTAAAAGCATGTGCTATCTTAAGGTTAAGATAGTTAGTTAATATATCCTGCATTGTATATTTCTTTGGAAAAGTACGTTTGGCAGAACGTACTTTTTTTCTGCCCTTTTTTCTTTGATTGCAGAGATAGAGTAAATAACGATTGTACCTGAACGCTGCTGTACGCTTGTATTTGCGGCGTATTTTGTTTATGTAGGAAATCTCCTTTCAGGAACCTCAAACCCCGTGATACGGCGGTGTGGCTTAGCCCTGTAGCCCATTCGATTTTTCTTAATGACGGAAACGCTTCGTTTTGCTTTCCGGACATACATTTTTTGATGCAGCAGTACAGCATAAAGTTTACCGGGGAAATATCAGTGTAAACACCTCACGTTCCACGACAAACCTGCCTCCAGCCGGGACAACAATAAAATAGCCGTTCTTTTGATAGCCACAATACTCAAAACACTGTTTCTTAAAAGCCTAGAGAAATCGTACGGAACGAGCAGCCCGCCCATCTGCTAAAATAATTTAGCTGATAAACAAGAGGGTTCCTGACTTTTTGAGCCAAGAACCCTCTTGTTTTATTCAGCTAAAATCTTTATATAAAGCTTTTTTCGATCTCGTAAGCATAGATGATATAGCCAAAGACCCGGTAATCCACTTATGGAATCTGCTATAGTTTACATTGGATCCCGCATTGACAAGGGGCATTCCAAAGCATTTTGCATTCATCATCGACTTTGCATAAAGATACAGATACACCACCTAGTTCCTGTGTGGTCAAGCAGCTGTCACAGAATCCATCATACACATGGATGTTTCTCGATTCTAAATATTCCACGATGTCTTTATAGAATACGGATAACTCCATCATTGTAGTGGAGCCTAATCCATTTATGAATACCAACACTTCATCATCAGGCATATAAGGAAGATCCTCGATCAAGACATCGCAAACCTTCTTCGCCAAATCCTTTGACTTTTGCATTGGGATCCGGTTTGCTCCGCCTCCCTCACCATGCACGCCCATTCCAAGTTCAATTTCCGTTTCCGGCAAAGAAATAATATCTAACCCGGTGATTGGATGGGTGCATTTTGTAAAAGCCACACTGTATGTCCGTGTCGCGTCCCGAACTTTTTCAAACAGGGAAACGGCGTCTTCGATATTCCCCCCTGTTTCTAAAAAGGCCCCTACTATTTTGGTGTAAAAAAGCATTCCGCCCATACCCCTTCGTTCTTCTTCCATTCCCTTAGGGGCAGAGGCAACATCGTCGTAAAATAAAACCTTATGCACGTCGATACCCTTTTCTAATGCATCCGCATATGCTAAATTGGCATTTAATACATCTCCGGCATGATTTTGAACGGCAAGCAAAATAGGGCTTCCATCATCAATATACTCCAACGCTTCTAAAATTTTGTCACTGGATGGGGCGGTAAAAACCTCCCCTACAACATTCATGTCCAGCATTCCGGGCCCAACCCAACCAATAACTGCCGGTTCATGCCCCGCGCCATTGCCCAAGACAAACTTGACCTTCCCTTTTTCTTTTTTCTGTTTGCGGACAACCATATGTGAATCTGGTACTAATTCAACAATGTTTTTATTTGCCATAGTATATCCCAGCAACGTGTCATTTACCAGTTCTTCGGGACAATTTATCAATTTTTTCATTGTTATGGTCATACCTTTCTTTTTGATTTAAACTAAAAAATTCTGGAATTATAAAGTTTTTAAAAAATCACTCATGGCCTTCATGATAATTGCCATGGAGGAAGCTCCTGCATCTCGGTATCCCAGTGACTTTTCCTTTAAAAATCTTGCCCTGCCCTTTTGGGCGATCATATCTACAGTGGACTGCGCTCCTTTTTCCGCGCATTCGGCAGCGGCTTCAAAAGCCTGTTTTAAGTCCAAGTTATTTACATAGCTTTTCGCCAACGAACTGACTGCTGGGCTTAATGCGTCAATCAATGTTTTCTGCCCTTCTTTTACATCAGCCGTCAGCTTCACCCTTTGCAGCCCTTTCCGGAACATCAACATGATCGCTTCTAAATCCAAGGTTTCTTTTCCCTCGGTTTCTTTGGCAAAGGTCTTAAACAGAGTTCCAAAAATCGGACCGATCGCTCCTCCCATATTGGACATCAATCCCTGTCCCATGGCAGTAAACTTTTCCGAAATCGTGCCGTCACAGTTTTGCAAAGCTTCTTTTGCAGCGCGCCAGCCACGCGTCATGGTAACGCCATGATCGCCGTCTCCAACGACAGAATCCAGTTCACATAAATGGGATTCATTTTCTATAACTGTATCAGCTACGAACACAAATAAATTTGTAATGTCTTTGACAGTTAATTCCATGTCTTTCTGCTATCCTTTCTATGTACACAGGACACCTGCTTTTTATTATTTATGGCCTGCCTGTATTCTTCACAGGAAAATATACCGTATAGTGTTCTTTTCCAATATCTTTTATTGGCTTTAAATAGAATCCCATTTGCTGGTTTACGGTTTTATAAGCTGGCATCCATTGCACCCATTGGCGTTCATGATATGGTTTAATCAATGTTTCCGGTTGATTGATGTCCCCAAATAAGATCCGCTCCTCCGAAACCAGACCAGCCAGCAAAACCGGACCATCTAAAAAGGCCACTGTATCCTTTTCGTCTGGCAAAGGCCAGCATGTGATCCCTTTCGGGATCGTAACTGTAACCGTATCATTTTCCCATTTCCTAGTCAAAACGGCAAAATGATTTTCTTCTGTATAGGCAACCGGTTCCCCATTCACCGTGATCTGCATATCACCTTTCGCCCACCATGGGATCCTGAATTTTACAGAAAATCCAACCGGGTCTTCTGCCGAAACCTCAAAACACATTTTGTTGTAATTCGGTCTATCCTCAATAGCCATCGCAATGTCCTTGATCTCGATGCAGTCCCCGCATAAATCAAAATCTGTCTGTTTGATCTTTACCTGCGTCCCTTGGAAATCTGTACATAACTCAGAGGGCATATATTGCGCCACTGTCAGTTCTGTATCATTTTTATAATAGATAAATTCCCGGTATCTGGCATTTGCCTGAACCAATGTACAATGACAGCACCAAAAATCTTCTGTTTTTGAGCCCCATTTCTTTTGTGAACCAGCCGCCAGCGGCAGAAAATATGCTACGATCCCAGTATCGGGAACCGCGGGATCACATACGGTATCCTGGCAGCGTGCCTGCCAAAATCCCTGTGCAAACAGGCCGTTTTCAATGTTCTGCTCAATATAATCCAGATAAACCGCATCGCCTGTCCAACGAAACAGGTAATCAGCCAAGCGGATCATATTATATACTGTGCAGTGCTCTTGGTTCAGTTCGCTTAAACGGGCAGACTGCTTCAGCATAGGCGTCCATATTTCTCCGTTTGTCTGCCCTCCTGTTGCAAATGTTCCGCGTTTCGCCACGGCAAAATCCCAATAGTTTTCTACAATTTTGCGGTAACGATCTTCTCCTGTTACTTCATATGCCCGCGCGCAGCCATGTATTTCCGGAATCGTAGTATTCGCATGCATGTTGGTAAGCACATCTTTTCCCAAGGAAAGCGGTGTGGTAAGTTTGGGCCGTTCATACCGTTTCATCAGTTCCAAATGTTTTGGGTCTTTTGTAACGGCATACAGGTCCGCCCACAGCTCCATGATCCCGCCGGTTTCTTCAATATCCATCATCATGTCCATGGTCTCCCGGCTGATGTCGTCTGTAAATCTTAAAAACCAGTCTGCGCATTTTTTAATTATATCCAACGCCTGTTGGTTTCCCGCAAACTGGTACATGTCCAGCAGCCCCATCATTGTTTTATGGCAGACATACTGGGGCGCCCAGAAATGCTGTCCTTTTTTAACGCCATAAAGGTATTTTTCCGGGATCGGGAAAGCCCATTCCCCTCCATTCGTCTGCTGGCACCTCGCAATCTCAGCAACAATATGGTCTGCCTTTGCCTTTAATTCCATGTTAGAGGTTTCCTGATAGATTCTAGCGGCTGCGCTCAGCCAGTGGCCGGTAAAAGTTCCCCTGATCTGGCTCAACGGGCTATCCCACCCCCAATGTACATCGGTAAGTTTATAGTTCAGCCTGCCGTTCAAGCCAGCTTCAGTATAATACGGGAACAATAAGTTTTCTGTCTTTAACTCCATGAGATACTGTATATCCCGTTCTCTTTTTTCATAAGCCGTACCTGGTAACAGCTTCACTGTCTGAATCAATTCCTGATAAGCTTGTTTCATTCGCAATACCACTCCTTTTATTGATTTTTTAACTACAAGAAAAAGGGTTATTCTTCCGCGATGATATTTAAAATTTCTTCAATCGTCTTTTCCATATCGTCAGACTGCCAAACATTGCGGCCAAACATAAAACCGTCGATTTTTTGCTTGGACATCTCTCGCAGCTGGCTTTTAAACGCTTCCCTGTCCTCGTTTTTTTGCCCGCCTAGCATGTAGATCGGCAGTTTTAATGAGTTTGATATCTCTTCCACTATATTGGAATTGGGGATATACGGAATTTTCAAAGCATCCGCTCCCAGTTCCATAGCAATACGGCATCCCCGCATCAGTTCAGCTTCCCTGGTAGCGGGATCGGCAAACGCCTTGTTTCCATAAAACATGATCTCAGCTAAGGTATTTACACCGTGATTCGCACCATAAACGGTAAATCGCTCCACATCCCTGCAATTTCTATATAATTGCTTATCGTCTTCATAAAGGTTCAAAAACATTTTAAAACAGTGGGGGGCTACGATCTCGGTCTCTTCCGGCTTAACGATCATTTCTCTCTGGTCTAAATAAGAAACTCCGTCTTTCTCTTTGAGCGCAACATAATCGACCAGTACCAGCCTTGTTTTATCCGCTAGATCAATCCCTAATTTCTTTGCCTGCCGAAACACCCCAAGGGAGGCGATCAGCCCGTCTATTTCCGGATGATCCGATATGACTTTTAAAATGTCAAATGGTTTTTCTAATCCTTCTAAAATTGGGAAAGACAGTCCGTGGTCGATCGCGATAAACAACTGCTTACGTTTTAACAAGGTTCCCTTTAATGTTTTCTGTATGATTTGAGAAGTCATAGTTTCCCTTCCTTACTGTATTAGAATCATTTTTCCACGCCTTTTACCACGATCCCCGCAATAAAATAACGCTGACAGAAATAATATAAAAGCAAACAAGGGATCACCGTTATAATTGCCGCGCACATCTGCATAGGCATCATGGATTGCACATCTTGTGAACTCTTTAAATACATCAGCGCTAAAGCGGCTGTTCGACTGGATTCTTTTGTAATATAGATCAATGGACCAAAGAAATCGTTCCAGTGGAACATGAATATGTAAATTGCCGATGTTGCCAAAACTGGCTTGGACAACGGTAAATAAATGCTGCGGAAAATCCGAAACCTGCTGCATCCGTCTATTTTGGCGGCTTCACCCAGCTCATTTGGGATTCCAAGGAAAAATTGCCGCATTAAGAATATTTGGAATGCATCTCCAAAAAATGCCGGGATCCATAAAGGCGTCATCGTTCCGTAAAGGCCTAAATACTTGAACAAAATAAATCTTGGGTAAAAAATCACTTCTTTTGGCAGCATCATCGTTGCAAGCACTAATAGGAACAATACGTTTTTATATTTCCATTTCTGAGTTGCAAACGCATATGCGACCATGGCGCATGAAATCATATATCCAATCAGGTTTACAGCAGTTAACCATACGGAATTAAAAATATAATTCTGAAAATGAAATTCTTCAAACAACCGGGTAAAATTCGCTAAAGTAGGTTCCTTTGGAATCCACTGCATCGGCTGAATAAAAACTGCGCCCGGTTTTTTAAACGCGGTAGAGATCATCCAGAAAAATGGAACTAAAAATACTAGGGAGCATAGAATGAGACAGGCATAAATAGCAATTTTCGCTCCGATCGAATTGATTTCTCCTGGTTTTGTAGCATGTTTTCTCATAATATGTCGCCTCCCTCTTTGTTATCATAGTGTACATGCCCATTGGTAATCTTTAGGGTAATAAACGTTAATATAAAGATAATAACGAATAAGATCCATGCCTGCGCGCAGGCCTCTCCCATCTTATGCCATACAAACGCATTATTATAAATGTAATACGCATAGAAGTTTGTGGAGTTGTTGGGCCCGCCCTGAGTCATAACGAAAGCCTGGGTAAATGTTTGAAGCGCATTGATGATCCCTGTCAAAAGGGTGAACAGCAAAACTGGGCTCATACTTGGGATCGTAATGTTAATCAGCCTATCCCAAAAATTTGCACCATCAATATGGGCAGCTTCATAAAATTCGGTGGAAATACTTTGCAGAGAAGCTAAATAAATTACGATATTGCTGCCAATCCCCCATAATGACATAATAATGATAGAAGGCAGCGCCCAGTTTTCATCGTAAACCCAACCAGGCCCCTGGATCCCGAATATCCGTAAAAAGCTGTTTATAATACCATAATCCGGATTATAGATCCACAGCCAAACGATCGCCACGACAATTCCAGATACGATCGCCGGAAGATAGAAGATCGTTCTAAATAGTTTCATCCCTTTCAAATTATTGTTCAATAGCATTGCCACAAAAATTGAAAGTATGATATTGATCGGAACTGAAAAAACTGTATACAAAAGCGTTACTTTCAGGGATTTATAAAATAATGGGTCGGTGAAAATAGTTTTAAAATTATCCAAGCCGATCCACACAGGGTCTGACAAGATGTTCCAATCTGTAAAGCTTATATAAAGCGATGCCACCATCGGTATCAGCGTCAGAAAAACAAATCCCAGGATCCATGGAGCCGCAAAGGCAAAAAAGCCCAGCGTATCCCCTGTTTTGGTTTTTATTTTTATACCTTTCAAAATACGAACCTCCTTATCAAATAATCAACACAGACAGTATCTGCTATCTGTGTTGATTGAATTGATCCAAGTATAAGATCCCGGGATCTCACATTTTCATAATGAAGCTGTCATACAACCAGTTTACTGTATGGCTGAAAAAACAATGTTATAAACGAAATCTTATACATTTTCGTTCATAAAAAAGGGCATAAAAAAACACCCTAAAACGGATGTAAACAATATGGCAGGAGCCTGCCAGAAAAGGTATGTTTTATGCTTGAGCGAGCATCTCTTCCAGTCCCTTATGGACTTTTTCCGCACACTCTTCTGGGGTTACCTTAGCGGTCAGCAATTCATCAAATGCAGGTTTCATCACCTTTGTCATCATTTCTTCCCAGTTGGTCAGCATCGCGTATCCATTCGTTGCATAATCGATCGAAGAAACCCTAAGCGCGTGATGTTCAGGCATCCCTTCCCCTTTTAGGTTCTCATCAGAAGAGGCGATCTCTTTATTGATCACTGTAATCAAGCCAAGCTGTGATAAGATCTGCTGTCCGTCATCTTCCTGGAAAAATTTCGCAAAAGCATAAGACAGATCGGGATTCTCTGTTTTGGCATTGATTGCATATCCTGCATAAAAGGCGCTTGTTCTTCTTTCCTTGCCTTCTTTTAAAGGAATATTGGCCATATCCCATTTAAACTCTGTAATGTTCTTTCTTCCTGCCGGCGCCCAAGAACCTTCAATATCCATCGCAACACGGCCTGTATCAAAGGCTCCGCCCGTCAGGTCGCTGTCCTGATAGTCGGGTGCTACGCCATATTTGTGAACTGCATCTTGAATAAACCGTAATGCTTCTACCGTTTCCGGACTGTTAAACACTACCTTTGTAGGAGCGTCCATATCATCAAAGATGTTTCCGCCAAAGCTGTAAATAAATGGGAACCATGCAGCCGGATTGTCCGCACTGAACACAGTAGCGTATTGTGTAGAGCCATCTGCGGCAGTAGTCGTTAATTTTTGGGCTGCTGCCAGCCAATCATCCCAAGTCCATTCGTCTGTTGGGTATTCCACCCCAGCCTTATCGAACAAATCCTTGTTATAATAAAGCAGGAACGTGTCATGGCCGTTGATAGTGGCAATGTTTTTTCCATCATATTTAAAAGAATCGTACATATTCGTTGCGAATTTATCCGCCATATAAAAATCGCTTTCTTCCTCAAAACGTTCGGATAAATCCATAATCAATCCCTGTTCTGCCCATGCGGCAAAGTAGTGAGGATGTCCATAAATTACATCCGGTGCGTTTCCTCCTAAAAACATCGTGTCGATTTTTTCTCTGTACTTTTCAGGAATAAATTCCAGATTGACCTTTGTGCCGGGATTTTTTTCTTCAAACGCCTTGATCACTTCTTCATTTACTTTCTTTTCGTCTAAAGAACCCCATGTAGAAAATGTAATTTCTCCTTTTAATTCGCCATCTCCTGAAATGCCCCCGCTTTCATTGGAACCGCCGGAATCATTCCCACAGCCCACGATCGATGTGCACATAAGGCCTGCCAACAAAAGTGTCCATAGTTTTTTGAATTTCATGATTTGACCTCCGTTTTTTATTATAGTAACGTATATTCAAAACAGACTGACCTGTTTTTGAATCAATTAAAGAAGCCTTTGCGCCAATTTTTTACTGGTGATCAACGTGTTAAAATACTTTTTATTTAAACTTGCCCGTATCACTATCTCCTTTTCCGGTTCGCTGGCAATGCAAAGGGAGGTAGGCGCGCGGCTGATCAGTTCGACCGGCACACCATTATACAGCTCGGACTTGCTCCATTTAATCGGTTCGCCTTTCTCATCAATAAAATATCCGGCGATGTCACCAACCGCATTCAAACTGGACAGCTCTTCAATATCGTCCGGAGATACCATCCCCACCTGAAAAACCGTACTTTCTTTTTTAAGAGGACTTGCCCCAATAATATTCACCGCAGATCGGCCCGCCAGTTCATAAATTTTTAAGATGCCTTCATCTTTGAGCAATTCATTTTTTGTATCCAGATTCGGCGAAAAAAATGGGGCGTTTAAAAAGACCGGAACACCTCCCAGTTTTTCACAGGCAGTTGTAACAATATGCGCAGGGGTGACCATATAATTGTTTTCAGAAAAAAAGCCCCCGGACAGCTGTACTATTTTTAGATTTGGGAACCTGCTAAAAGGAAGCTGTTTTACAAACTCATAAATTCCCTTCCCCCACGATACCCCTATGATCGTATCATCCTGCAGCAATGAAGATACAAATTTTGCAGTATATTGGGCGATCTTTACACCTATCAATCCATCATTTTCTTCATCTACTACAACACATTCCCTCAATTTGTATTTATCCTTTATTTTTTTCCCTAAATCAAAATCGACCTCTATCGGCATCGTGATATGGAATTGAATAATGTTGCTGTCAATAGCTACTTTTAAAAGCCGCGACACTTGAATCGGGGTCATATGAAAGATCTCTGCAATATCTTTTTGTTTAATTTGGTCAATATAATAGAGCTTAGCTATCTCCGCTAACAAAAATTTATCAAACATTTTATTTCACTCACCAATATTGTTATAAATTTCTATTTCGATATTTATAACAATATTATATCACAACATTGCACATTGTCAATAGTTTCCATTTACAATTCAATAATTTTTTTGAGAATATTTTCAATAAGACGGCAAACTAAATTACAATCGGTTCCAAAACAGCCTCCCTTTTGGGATGGACGCTTCTAACTTTCAGCCCGCTGTATTCAAGCCATAAAACCCAAAAGGTTAGCCAGCCATATTTCCAGTACTTATGAATAAATCAACCCCCAGCAGATGATAATATCTGCTGGGGGTTGATTTCAAATTTTATGCTATCACTAACTCTTTTTTCTCCGCTTCCGGTTGAAAATTATTGTTTGCCATCATCTGTCCAATGTTTAAAACATGGTCCCCGATCCGTTCAAAGTCGGTCAGCATTTCGGAATATAAAACACTGGATTCATTTTGGCAGTCCCCATGGCGCATCCGTTCAAATTGGTTTTGACGGAAAGCAACTGTCATATCATCCATCTTCTGCTCGATTGCGGCAATCCGTTCCAAACGCTGCGCGACTGTCAAATTTTCCCGCTGCAACAAGGACAAAGCTTCCAGGGCAGTGTCCTTCATCTGCTGAATTTCATTCTTTGCAGCCTCAGACAAATGGATCCGCTGCTGCTCTAAATGTTTATTATATCCAAACAGATTCATTGCATGGTCCCCGATCCTTTCCAGATCAGAGGACATTTTGAAAAATGCACTGATCAGTGCGGAATCCTTTTCATTGCTTTCGATCGCGATCGTATTAGAGATATATCCCGCAATTTCTTTATTCAAATAGTCAATATATTCTTCGCGGTCATTGATCTCTTCAGCGCGTTTCCCCTTTTCCTTTTCGTGAAGCAATGTGTCAAAGCTTTGCTCCACATTGGAACGCACCATTCCAAGCATCCGGGAAAGCTCTTTCCAAAGTCCATTTAACGCGATCGCCGAAGAACCGATCTGATATTCAGGTGAAGCGGAAAGCGGTTTTAAATACATTAAATGGTGTTCCTGGTTCGCCTCGTCTGCTGATTCCGGCAGGATCTTCTGCGCCAGTTTCGCCAGCAGAGTTCCAAACGGTAACAAAAGAAGTGTTGTAACCACATTAAACAGCGTATGCATATTCGCAATTTGCGCTTCCGGTTTTCCCGGAGTCAGGTATTCAATCAAATCAGTCAAAGGCAGTGTTAAACAAATTACCGTAAACAGCGTTGTCCCGATCAGATTGAATAACAAATGGATGATCGTGGTGCGCTTTGCATTTCGGCTGGTTCCGATCGAAGCCAGCACCGCTGTAATACAGGTACCAATATTCTGTCCAAACAGAACATACACTGCACTGGGAAGTCCAATAAGTCCGCTTCTCGCCAACGTCTGCAAAATCCCGACAGAAGCAGAGGAAGACTGGATGATCGCAGTAAATACCATACCGGCCAGGATTCCCAAAAGCGGATTGCTGAACTGCGTCATCAGGGAAATAAAGGCTTCCGATTCTCTTAGGGGAACCATTGCGCCGCTCATCATTTCCATCCCAATGAACAAAACACCTAGTCCTGCAATGATCTGTCCATAGTGATGTGACTTTACATTTTTGATAAAGACAACCATCACAACGCCCAAAAATGCAAACAAAGGAGCTAATGTACCGATGTCCAAAGCAATCAGCTGTCCTGTGATCGTAGTCCCAATATTCGCTCCCATGATAATCCAAACAGCCTGCCGTAACGTCATCATGCCAGAGTTCACAAACCCCACTACCATAACTGTCGTAGCGGAAGAGGACTGGATGATCGCGGTGATCCCCGCCCCAACGATCACGCCTAAAAGCCGGTTGGAAGTAAGCTTTTCCAAAATCTGCTTCATGCGGTTTCCTGCCGCCGCTTCTAAACCGGTACTCATCATCTGCATCCCATACAGAAAAAGTGCCAGCCCACCCAGCAGGCTAATAATATCTGTGATTTTCATGATTATGTTCCCCTTTAATCTTCAAAATTCATCCGACAAGATCTTTCAAAAAACAAACCTTGCGATATTAAGGTTAACATAATCTGAATCGTGCAACTATCAACTCTTGGTAAACTTCATGTAAACGGCAAGTAAAACCTCAAAATAGAATCAGCCAAGCTATTTCCCGAAGTTTGTATTGGCTCGCTTCTGCCTCTTCCGTCTGTTCCATGCCCTTTTACTGAAAAAAATAATACTTCCCAATCCCAACCCGATCAGTGAGGGGATCAGCGCAAAAAACAACGCGATACCATCAAAATTTCTGAAAAAAAACATCGGAATCAAGACCCCTACCCCTCCAAACACAATGGGAGCAAACCACTTGATGGCAGACTTCCCCAATCCTAACACCAAAGAGCAGACAAATGCCGTAACAGGCAGGATTAGATAAAAGCATAGCAACGTATAGCCAAAGGCTTCATCGGGCTTTACAAAAAAGAGCCCCTGAATCAAAATCATCGCCGCAACAGTCAAAAACACTACAATCATTACAATGCTTAACGTATGCTGCAGCAAGACCCGTTTCAGCCGCTTTAGCTGCCCGACTTGCTGAACCGGTGGCTGAGGCTGTGGGCATTTCATGCATTCGCACCTTTCGCGGCATTCTCCGCATTCTTCCAGATGTTCTTCCACCAGTTCCCGGCTTTCTTCACTTGCTATCCCCTCCACATACAGCGGCAGTAGGTCTCGGATAATATTACAGTTTATTTTCATCTTCATTCCTCCATCCCTTTCTGGATCTTTTCCTTTGCCCGGTGATAGGTCACGCAGGCCCAATGCTCGGTTTTGCCAAACAGCATGGCAATTTTCCCAAAGGAAAGCTCCCCAAATACACGAAGTGAAAAAACCTCCTTATATGGCTCTTTCAGGTCATGCAAACACCGGTGGAGCTGAAATGCCAGTTCCTTGTCCGCAAACAGCTTTTCCAAATCCTCTCCGCTCACTGTCAGCATCTCCGGCGATCCTTCCCCAGAAATTCGCTTTTGTTTTTTCAGATAGGAAAAATAACTGTTTTTTGCAATTTGGCACAGCCATACCCGCACGTCACATTTTCCTTCAAACTGCTCCAGGGAACGGAGCGCTTTGAAAAATGTTTCCTCGGTCAATTCTTCAGACAATGCCTCATCGGCCGTCAATCCCCTAAGATAGCGGAACACATCTTCAAAATACTGCGTGTAGATCTCCTCAAAATCTGTCATCCCATCACCTCTAGCCACCTATAAGACTCCCAAAAGAGAGAAATATCACAAGTTATTTTTATTCTACCATATCCAGCAAAAAAGGGCAGGCCCTAAGCTTTAAGGTCTGCCCTTTTTACATGGATCGTTATAATTTTACACCGCACGGGTAAGCAGGCGCTTCATCAAAACCGCCGTCATGCTCAATCAGCTGGTAAAACCGATATCCTCCGGAGAAGTTATAGCAGTCATATCCATGCTGTGCCAAAATGCGGCAGGCGATATAGCTTCTCAATCCGCTTTGGCAGTTTACATAAATCGGTTTGCTGCGGTCCAATTCTCCTAAATGCTCGCGCAGGACATCAACTGGAATGTGTACAGTACCCTCCATATGTCCCGCCTGATATTCCGCATCGGTACGGACATCCAGCCGGATCACGCTCCCGTCATTGGGAAGCGATTTTAAATCGTGCCAATGGTATTGCTTCACCCGGCCGGCAAGGATATTCCCAATTACAAAGCCAGCCATATTGACCGGATCCTTGGCCGAAGAGAACGGCGGCGCATAGGCAAGCTCCAGTTCCTCCAGATCAGCGGCTGTCATCTCCGCCCGGATCGCTGTTGCCAGTACGTCGATCCTTTTATCTACCCCGTCAAAGCCTACGATCTGCGCGCCTAGGATCTTTCCTGATCCCGGGTCAAAAAGCGTTTTGATGGTCATGTTGCTGGCTCCCGGGTAATAGGTAGCATGATTAGGAGAAAAGGTCACTACCTTATCAAAGGGAATTTCCGCAGCCTTAGCAGCGGCCTCGTTCAATCCAGTCGCCGCAACGGTCATGTCAAACAGCTTCAGCACTGAGGTCCCCTGTGCGCCGCGGAAATGGCTGTCTCCGCCGCAGATGTTGTCCGCCGCGATCCTGCCCTGTTTGTTGGCAGGGCCGGCCAGCGGGATCAGGGTCTTCCTTCCGCTGACGTAGTGCACAAGCTCTACCGCATCCCCTACAGCGTAGATGTCCGGAACAGAGGTTTCCATCCGGTCGTTCACCACGATCGACCCGCGTGCGCCAAGTTCCAAGCCGGATTTCTCCGCCAAGGCGGTCTCTGGCGCAACGCCGATCGCAAGCACCACCAAATCAGCTTCTACAGCTTCTCCGTTTTCCAGCAGGGTGGAAATCCCGTGTTCCTGTTCTTCAAAGCCGGTCACTGCTTTGGAACGGAGCAGACGGATCCCCTTTTTCTGCAAATACCCATGCACGCTGCACGCCATATCATAATCGAGCGGGGTCATAACCTGGTTCAACCGCTCTACAACTGTTACTTCCAGACCAAGATTTTTTAAGTTTTCCGCCATTTCCAGGCCGATAAAGCCGCCGCCTATCACAACCGCCCGTTTGGGTTGTTCGCGTTTAATAAATTCATCTAATAAAAAGGTGTCTTCCACGCTCCGCAGGGTAAAGATTCGTTTTCCGTCTATCCCGGGAAGCGGCGGCTTCACCGGTTTCGCCCCCGGCGAAAGGATCAGCTTATCATAGGTTTCCTCATATTCACTGCCGTCGTCAAGCCTGCGGACGATGACCTTTTTCTCGTCCGGCAAAATCTGTACCGCTTCGTTTTTCACCCGCACGTCGATCCGAAACCGCGCGAAAAAGCTCTGCGGGGTTTGCAGGGTCAAAGCGTTTTTTTCGGTGATCTCTCCGCCGATATAGTAAGGCAGCCCACAGTTTGCGTAAGAAATATACCCGCCCCGTTCTAAAATAATGATCTGGGCTTCTTCATTCAGCCTGCGCAGCCGTGCCGCCGCGGTCGCTCCGCCGGCTACCCCTCCGATAATTACAACTTTCATCTTTGTGTTCTCCCTTCTCTCAATATGGATCAGCCTTTCCAGGATGCGATTCCGCCGATATTGGTCACATTCTGATACCCCATGTTCTGGAAGATCGCACAGGCCTGTTCGCTGCGCATTCCGCTGTGGCAGTATACATAGATTTTGTGCTCCAAATCCGGGATCAGGTCCGGCAATTCGTTTGCTTTGGAAAGCTCTAAATGGATGCTTCCGGGGATATGCTCCGTTTCATATTCATCATCTGTCCGCACATCGATCAAAGCGATCTCCGGGTCGTTTTGTGCTTCCTTTGCCAACTGGTTAATATCCGGCCTCTGGAATAAATTCAATAAATTCATTTCTTCTTCGCCTCACAGTCTATTCGTCTTTTGTTCTTGTTTTTTAGTATACGCTGCCTTACGGCCGAAAACCGTGACTATATCACATTTCGGAAACGATCTTTCAAAAAAGGCTGAATCCCCTCAAAAAATGTGGTATAATTTTCAAAAAGGAGGTAACAGCATGGATTTTCAAGATAAGGTTGCCGTGGTTACCGGCGGGGCAGGCGGCATCGGGAAAACGATCGCGGAGGAGTTTTCCAAGCATGGTGCCAATGTCTGTATCATCGACCAAAAGCCAAACCCATATTTTGTCGGGGATCTGTCAGAGGAGCAGGTTTTAATTCGCTTTGTGAAGCAGGTCATCTCTGATTTTGGCCGGGTGGATTACCTTGTGAACAACGCATTACCCATTACCAAAGGGATCGATACCTGTACCTACCAAGAATTTGAATATGCGCTGAAGGTTGGAGTAACCGCTCCATTTTATTTGTCAAAGCTGTTTCTCCCCCACTTTTCCGCTGGGGCGTCGATCGTCAATATCTCTTCCTCCCGTGATCGTATGAGCCAGCCGAATACCGAAAGCTATACCGCCGCAAAGGGCGGGATTTCCGCGCTGACCCATGCGCTGTCGGTCAGCCTGGCAGGGAAAGTACGTGTAAATTCGATCTCACCGGGCTGGATCGATACAAGCTTCCGGCAATACGCCGGACCGGATGCCCTTCAGCATCCCGTACGCCGGGTAGGGAATCCTTTGGATATTGCCAATATGGTGCTGTTTTTATGTTCGGAGCAGGCCGGATTTATTACCGGGGAAAACATCTGCATTGACGGAGGGATGACAAAGCAGATGATCTACCATGACGATTATGGCTGGAAGCTGGAGGGATAAAGGACTCCCTTGGCCACAAAAACATGATGGAACCAATCCGCTTTCTGTTTCCAAAATGAGTATAGACTATATAAAAACACCTGTGGGAATCGTTCTCACAGGTGTTTTTTCGTTTCTTATAATCCAATCGAATGGAGATAGTCAATGCTCATCTTCGCAGCTTCTAAAGAGGTGCGGTTGTAGGAAAGGTCTTGTTCTACTACAACATATTCGGCGCCGCTTTCCTCGGAAGCTTTTAAAATGCTTGGGAAGTCTTGCATTCCGTGCCCAACCGGACGGAACTCAAACACCCCTTCCCCTGCTTCGTCGCTCTTCTTGTCTTCTTCGCCGATCAGTTCATACATGTTGGCAGGTTTCCCCTCTTTGTAGAAATCCTTCAGGTGAACGACCGGGCAGCGGCCCGCATATTTTTTAATGTATTCAGACGGATTTTCCCCGGCCACGTTGATCCAACAGCAATCCAGCTCTGTCTGTAAAAGGTTTGCCGGAACAGTTGCATACATATAATCCAGTGCGTATTGTCCATCATCCATTTTTACAAATTCAAAGTCATGGTTGTGGTACAGCAGGGTAGCGTTGTGTTTATTGCAAACTTCGCCCAGCTTCGGAAGCACTTCCATAACTGTGGCAAAGCCTTCTGTTTTTGGACGGAGTTCATCCGGCAAAAACGGTACAACAATAAATTTACAGCCGATCACTTCCGTATAATCAGAAACTACTTTTTCCATGTCCCCCATCAGTTCTACCAACGGAACATGGGCAGACAAAGCGTTGATCCCCACTTCATCCAAAATTTGTTTTACTGTTTCCGGGGACTGTCCGTAAAGCCCTGCCAGCTCTACAAAATCATACCCCATTGCTTTGACTTCTTCCATAGTCTTTTTAAAGTCTTTTTCAGCCGCATCCCGAACCGTGTACACTTGCAGCCCGATTGGAAATTTTTTCATCGCAGGTTCCTCCTCATTTTTATCCGCCCTTTTTGGCTGGAAATACTACCCGCATAAAAACTGGAACTATTTTACATACCAGCCCAATTTTTATTACATATTTTTAGCAAATTTATTATAGCAAGATTTTAAGAGAATATCAATAGCAAATAAGAACGATTTTTAGGAAAATATTTCGTTTCTCACAAATCCGGTTACTTCTCCCGTATGGAATAAAACAGTCTTTTCTTCCTATCAAACCAGCCCTTTAAAAGGTACACAGGCAATGTAGGTTTAGGGCAGACACAAAAAACTGCCCTCCCCAATCCCGCTTTTTTCAGGAAAGGGACTAAGGGCAGCTTCTAAAAAAGAGCAGGAAAAATACTTTCTTTTGTCCTTATTCTTTGAGCTTCCACTCCCGCATGAGCCGTTCAAATAATTCCGAGCAGGCAATACTGTCCTGCCACGGAATATAGGGGCTTTGCAGCTTTTGATTTTTCACCAGCTCAGCCGCATGGCAGATCTGGTAAATAAATCCGTCCTCGGCTTCTTCTTCATAAAAATCTAACAATTCATTTTGATCGTTATACAGTTCGCACCGTTTTCCACGCAGAAAATCCCGGACGATGATATGCCCGTTTTCCCCGTAAATGTAAGCGTCAGAAATCGTATTCAGGCTGATCCCGCAAACCATATGGGCGATCGCTCCGTTGCCGTACTGCATGGTAATCACGTCAAAGCTGTCCAGCCCGTTCGGGGTCAGCGTATGCATACTGTGCATGTTTTCAGAAAAACCGCCCATCACATCGTACGCATATTCTAATGGGTAGACACCGGCATCATATAAAGCGCCGCCTGCCAAGGCCGGATTAAACAGCCTCTCTTCCGGATCATACTCCACATGGAACGAAAACTGCACATCCAAATACCGAACTTCACCGATCGTTCCAGCCTTCAGCCACTCCTTCGTTTTCAGGCTTGCCGGCAGGCAGCGGGTCCACATCGCTTCCATCAGCAGAACCTGATTTTTTTCCGCACATGCGGCCAGATCCTCCGCTTCCCATTTTGTCAGCACCATTGGCTTTTCGCATAATACGGCTTTCCCATGCTCCAAGCATTGCTTGACGACTTCATAATGAAAGTTGTGGGTCAGGCCAATATAAACAATCTCTATCTCCGGATCGTTCATCAGATCCAGATAGTTTCCATAAGCGCGCTTTGCACCATATTCTTTCGCGAAAGAATCCGCTCTCTCCTGCTCCCGTGCGGCTACTGCCCAAAGCAGCGCCTGGTCGCAGGTATTCAGTACCTTGGCAAACCGCTGGGAGATCCGTCCCAAGCCAATGATGCCAAATTTCGCCTGATTCTGGGCCATCTGTACCCCTCCTATTTCCGGTCGTTTAAAACAGCCTGTTTATTATTCGGACTGGAGCGTTTTTCCAGCTGCGGGAACCGGTGTTCGATCGCGGCAAGAGAAATTTCCACATCCTCGTGGACTTCTTCCGGGGTAAAGCAGCCTACTGTGACCATATCGCAGGGACGGATCGTATTCCAGGAGAAATTAAGCCCCACATAAGGCGTACAGCGGCCTGCCCCCATAGATTTAATGGTCATCACCGGTTTTTTCGCATGATGGATAATGGAAGAAACTGTTTCAATTTCGATCTGCATCATAAATCCTACGCAGTTATAGATTTGAATATAGGTTTCCACGTCATAGCCGTTCGCATCGGAATACAAAATCAGCTCCGGCATGTGCGCGCTCAGTCCCGGGATCATCTTTTCTTCCCGGATCATTTTCGTATAGTCATCCAATCGTTCAATGGTCCCTTTGTTTTTGTTCACCAGCTGTTCTGCGCTGGAATGGTGGATCAGGCAGAAAGTTGAGCCGATCTCCGCGCTTTTGCGGATCGCCTTCCGCGCTTCAGCCCGGGCTTCGTCCGTATCATCTACATTGATGATCGGGGTGTCCACAATAATAAATTTGCAGTTTAGCTTCTGCTCCGCGTAACGGATCGCTTCGACCATGCGGGGCTGGCTGCTGATCGGCCCCATAATGGTATCGATCCCATATTGCGCATAGGCCTCCAATACCGGGAAAAAGCTCTCCGGCGACTGATAACGTTCCGTGATCCGATGATCCGCCGCTTTGCCGGTATGGCTCCATCCCAATAGCCAGTTTGTGCCGATGATCATCCGGGATACCGATACCCCGGCGACCTCAGTCCTTGGGAATTGCTGTCTTTCCATCATATAACCAAGCCTTTCTGACAGATCCCTCTCCCCAGTTTGGGAAACGGGATCAAAAATTTTTATCATTCATCAAAATCCCCCGATAACGCTTATCGGGGGATCTCAACCTTACAATCATATTTTAGTCTTAGAAGCCTAACAAGTCAAGATATTTTTTGCTCATGGTAACAGCTTCCATCGGTGTTCTTCCAACTGAAGCATCTTGTTCTACAACAACATACTCAGCACCATTTGCAACTGCTGCCTCCAGAATCTCCGGCATAACCTGCATTCCAAACCCTACCGGGCGGAATTCAAACTTTCCTGAATCCTCTTTTTTCTCTTCCGGATCAATTCCAATCAGTTCATACAGGTTTTCCGGATTCCCTTCCTTGTAGAAATCCTTCAGATGCACCACCGGGCAGCGGTTTTCATATTTCTTGATGTATCCTGCCGGTTCCTCTCCTGCTACCTTTACCCAGCAGCAGTCAAGCTCGGTCTGCAACAATTCTGCCGGTATTGTTTCATACATGTAATCCAATGCGTATCTTCCGTCCGCCACCTTTACAAACTCAAAGTCATGGTTATGGTAAAGCAGGGTCACTCCATGTTTGTTGCAAACCTCCCCGATCTGAGGGATCAGGCTCATTACCTTATCAAAACCGGGGGTGTTTGGCCGAAGTTCCTCTGGGAGATACGGGATCGCAATGTATTTACAGCCAATTTTCGCATAATCCGTAACGGTTTTCTCCACGTCCGCTTCCAATTCTGCCAACGGCACATGCGCAGACAGCGCAGGGATCCCCGCTTCTTCCAGCGCCGCCTTTACTTCCTCGGCGGTTTGCCCATACAGGCCGGCCAGCTCTACAAAATCATATCCGATCTCTTTGATCTTTTTCATGGTGCCGAGAAAATCTTTCTCTGCATCATCACGGACAGAATATACCTGTAATCCTACTGGCAATTTTCCCATAGCTTTCATCTCCTCTACCGTATCGGTTATAAAATATATGGTTCGCCGTCTTCCATGGTCATGTCGATGATCGCTTTCATGTATACGCCGTATTTATCATACTGTTCCGCCTGAGCTTCGTCAAACTTATTCATCGGGAAAATTTTGACCGGAATATCTTTGTAGTTCCAAGCTCCGTTCGCCAGCATTTCCACCGCATTATGAGCGCCCTCTTCAGACAGCCAGGCTTCCCGCGGATGGGTGTTCAGCATTTCGATCGCTTTTACGCCCAGTTGCTGTACGTCTACGGTTCTCTTGCCGCCGGTATGGTAGTCTGCTACACAGAGCTGTCCGCATTCCGCAGTCAGGTTTACTGCCAGATCCAAAGAATCGCTTCCTTCTTCAGGATCTAATCCTGCGCCCCATTCCATAACGACCTTGAAGCCTTTGAAATCACTGTCAATGAACTTTTTCTTTGCTTCTTCCACAAGATATACTTCATCTGCCCCATATTTTTTCGCATCCTCTAAAGATGTCTGGCGCTTGTCGATCGCTACGACGTAGCAGCCGCGCATCTTCAACAGGCTGATAGCCCCACAGCCCATGTATCCGCAGCCGACTACTGCTACATGAGTTCCCGGCATCTGGACCTTTGCTTTGCTGACTGCGCTCATCATGCAGGACAGCGGTTCTACGATCAGGTCTTCGTCGCGGACATTATCCGGCAGCTTGATCACGACTTCTTTTTTCGGGTCCGCGATGCCATACTGTACCATTCCGCCGGAGCCCGGCAGGGTGCCGCCCCACATCCCGCTGACACGGTCGCCGGGCTTGAAGCCCGTTACATTCTTTCCGACCTTTTCAACAATCCCCATTGGTTCGTGTCCGAAGGTCATTCCGGCTTCTGCAACCTTCCAGTCGTCATGCTCCGAATGGCATACGCCCACATATTTAGTTTTAATCAACAGCTGATCATCGTTTGGGACCGGAATATCGATTTCTCTGATTTCATTCTGTTTTGGTCCTACAGCTACAATTTGTTTCTGTTTCATTGCTCTTTCTCCTTTGTATGTAATTTTTATCTAGGCAATTTTTGTAACCCTTCCAACGCAGGTTTTACGGGGAAATATTCCAATCCCATATAGCCAGTATAACCTGTTTCCTGAATTACCCGAAAAATATTCGGGTAATTCAGTTCACCGGTATCGATCTCATGCCGTCCGGGGTTCCCGGCTGCATGAAAGTGCCCGATCAGGGAAATATTTTCACGGATACTGCGGATCACATCTCCTTCTGTAATCTGCTGATGATAGATATCAAACAGTATCTTTACGTTTTCACTGCCAGCCTCTTTAGCCAGCAAAAACGCTTCTTTAGAAGAAGAAAGATAATATCCGGCATGATCTACCGCCGTATTCAAAGGTTCCAGAACCAGGGTGATCCCGTTTTCCTCCAGCACCGGAACGACCTTTTTTACCCCTTGAAGCAATGCGGCATATTGTTTTTCCCGCGCTTCTCCGGTATCCGCCCCGACCTGACTGATCAAGGTTTTGCAGCCAAGCTTTTTCGCGGCCGCAATGCTTTCTTCCAAACCGGCAAGATATGATTCATGTTCTTTTGGGTCTACAAGGCTGAAAAACTTTGTGCACATCGCGGCCACTGTCAAACCCAATTTTTCTTTTTCTTCCACGATCTGGTCAAGGTCTTTGTCCCACCAAGACCAGAACTCGAACGCATCAAGTCCAGCCTCTTTGGTCTCACGCATCCCTTCCACGAAATCCTTTCCGTGATACAATGCGTCAATACATACGGAGTAGTTCATATCTTTCGTTCTCCTTCTTCTGCTGTGATTAGCCTAAATCAACTTCGCCTTTGTCGTAGATTTCCTGGACTTGTTTCAGGCAGTTATCTACTTCTGTTTGGATGTCCGCGCCGCCTACGATGTTGGTCAGCATGGTGTTGAGCGGGCCGTTCGGGAATGCGTCGATCTGGCTCCAGGTCGGGATAGCCGGGTCGCCGTAAATAGCGCGTTCCGCCTGTTCCGGATAAGTTTTCATAAAGTCACTGCTGTAAAATTCATCTTCCATAACGTCTTTTCTGGAGTTGATGAGATTTACGGAAGAGCAGAATTTGATCTGGCCTTCTTTAGAACAGAAATATTTCAGCCATTCTTCGGCTGCCGCACGTTCTTTGGTAGAATTCATAATGCAGATCGGCGCAGAAAATACGACAGAAGAAGGTCCTTCGCCAGTCAAGCTAGGCATAACGGCGCTTCCTGTTACGTCAACTAGCTGAGGAGCATTTGCTTCCAAAGCAGTCATAAAATCAGCGTTAGCACCCAAAACGATAGATGCTTTTTCAGCCTGGTATTCTGTACTGGAGTTAAAGGATGGGTCAATTACATTTGCAGTGCAGACTTTATGTACATTGATCAGATCCAGCATAAACTGAATCGCATCGATCCCTTCCTGTCCGCCAAAGGTAAATTCTGTGTAGTCTTCGTTCATAACACTTGTTCCGTGTCCTGCCAGGAAACTAAACCACCCTTGGTCAAAACGTGCATCCCCTACTGGTAAAACTGCTCCGGAACGGGTAATGTTGCCGTTTGCATCTGTTTTAGTCAATTTTTTAGCAACTTCGATCAGTTCGTCATAGGTAGTCGGCACTTCCGTGATGCCTGCTTCCTCAAAGTGAGCCTTGTTATAAATCATAGCACGGGTATCCATACGCCACGGGATACCATAAATCTTGCCGTCGATTTTAACTTCATCGATAGCCGCTTCAAAATACGCGTCTTCTCCGCCCAGCTCTTCAAAAACATTTGTAACGTCAGCCGGTCCGTATTTACCCTGTCCAATGGTAACAAAGGAAGAGGTAAAATAAGCGTCGGCAACATCCGGGGCTTCCCCTCCGGTGCAGGCCAGAGTCAATTTGGTAAGCGCCTGCCCCCAGTCAATGATAGAATAATTAACCGTGATCCCGGTTTCTTCTTTAAATGCCTCTGTCATTTCTTTTAAGACCTTGTCCTGAGCCGAAGCATCGTTGCCGTATTTCTGCATGGTGAATGTAATTGTTTTTCCGCTCAGGTCGCCAGTATCACCGCCGGCAGATCCAGAACCATCGTTGGCCGGTTTGTCGTCTTGTCCGCAAGCCGCAAACGTTGACAGCATGGAGACTGCTAATAATGCACTTAAAATTTTCTTTGAATTTTTCATACACTTACTCCTTTATACTTGTTTTATTCTTTTAACAGCATATGGAGGCTGCCCTCTGGGACAGCTGCCCCGCATAGCTGTTGCCGAAACAAAATTAACCTTTTACCGCACCTGCGGACAGACCGCTGATGAGATACTTTTGCAGGAATGCGAAGAAGATGATCGCCGGAAGTGTGATCATAACCGCAGCGGTCATGGACATGGAAATATTGCTGTTCGCCCCATACTGTCCAATAAAGTCATAAATACCAACTGAAGCCGGTTTCATGTCATTGTTAGACAGCATAACGCTTGCCCACATAAACTCATTCCAGCCTTGGATAAATGCGAAGATCGAGGTAGCGACAAGTCCAGGAACCGAGATCGGGATCGCAATACGGAAGAAGATCCCAAATTTGCTGCAGCCATCTAATGTGGCGCTTTCCTCCAGCGCGATCGGAACCGATTGGCTGAAATAGCTCTTCATCATCAGTGTGCAGAACGGGATCGCCCAAACAGAATAAGCAATGACCAATCCCTGATAAGTATTTGTCAGCCCTGCATTGTACATGATAAAGTAGAACGAGATGAAAGGCAGCGTGCCGGGAATCAACTGCGATAGGATCATCATGACTGTGGTGATTTTTTGCGGTTTCCGAATTACGAAACGGCTAATGCTGTAACCGCAGAAAGTTGCCAAAACAAGACATACGATCGTCGTCATCAGCGATACGAACAGCGAGTTGCCTAAATATCTCAGCAAGGGCATCTGTTCCCACACCAGCTTATAGTTGTTAAAATCCAGAAAGGACGGGATCCATACCGGCGGGGAAGCCATCAGCTCTTCACGCGGTTTTAAGGAAGTGAGCACCATCCAGTAGAATGGGAACAGAACAAAGATCGTTGTAAAGATCATAACGGCCCAGTGCCGAATCCCGTTGAGTATACGTCTGCTTCTTTTGTTCATTGATGTTTTCTCCTTCCCTAAATGTTATCTGTCTGCCGCAATTGTTTTTTCAAATAGACAACTGCCGGGAACAGGATAATGAGCATCATCAATACGCTGATCGTAGCGCCGGAACCATAGTTAAAGTTAATGAATGCTTCCGTATATACATCAACAGCCATAACCATCGTACTGTTCAACGGCCCGCCCTTAGTGACCAGATAGCTGATATTGAAGTTGTTGAACTGCCAGATCCCTTCCAGCAGGATCGACGTTTCGATCACCGGCATCAGGCAAGGCAGGGTGATCTTAAAAAAGCGCTGCACAGAATTTGCGCCATCTACCGTCGCCGCCTCGATCATTTCAGCCGGGATCGTCTGCATCCCTGCAAGGAACATGACCATGAGGAACGGGAAGATCGACCAAACGTTGATGATAATGATCGAAATCAGCGGCATGCTTAAGAATCCTAAGATCGGTTCTGTATTTCCCAGGAAATTGATCGGCTTATCAATCCACCCAAGCTGCATCAGCAATCCGTTGATCGGGCTGAAAGTTTCGCTCAGCAATAATTGCCAAATTGCGGAAGTTACCAGTGGCGGCGTGACCCATGGCGCTAAAAACATTGCGCGGAAAAAAGTGCGGCCACGGAATTTTTTGTTCAATTCGTTCGCAACGAGCATTGCGAAAACCGCTCCCAAGGCCAAGGACAAAACAGCAAACACAAGGGTATTCAAAATCGTCTGCCATGTCTGCGGGTCAGATAATGCTTTGATGTAGTTGTCAAAGCCCACATAAGATGTGATCGGGTTGAGCAGGGATTTGTCCGTAAAGGACAGGCGAATCGAATCTAAGCTGGGATAAATTTGAATAATCAATACGCCGATTAAAGCCGGCAAAAGCATGATCACTGGCGTATACTTGTTAACGAATTTTTTTAGTTTATCCACCTTTGAAACCTCCATTTTCTAATCTGGTTTAATCACACCTTTTCGTTCCGGAAAAAAACGTTAAAAAGGCATAAAAAAACACCTTAAAAAAGGTGTTTCAACGGTATTTTTTTTAGAACGAAAAGGTGTACCTTTTAATATAATCAGCTTATCGACCCCTTTTCCTGAAAAAACAAAATTTCTTAAAATTTGCCTTATAAAATATGTAATTTTTCATAAGAAAAAACTAGAACAAAAATGTAAACTTACTTAATTCTCAAATATTAATTGTGCATTCATCACAATAAATATTATAAAGTTTATACAAAAATAATTCAATTAACAAATTATACAAATGTATTTCAAAATAATTGTGCAAATATCCCTGTATATTATATGTAAAATTACATATTTTTATTGATTTTGATAAGGTATAAAACTGTAAAAAAAGACCTATCAGAAAACCTGACAGGTCTTTTTTTCATTCAATTACATTCCCGATGACTTTCTCACCGACAGCTTGGGGCTTAATGTAATCGTTTTCGAATAGAAATCCAATGTTTGGTTCCGGCTTTCTACAATCATCTGGATTGCGGCCTGAGCCATTTCCTCCAAAGGCATTTTTACGCTTGTCAGCGGCGGAACTACAGCCGGGGCATAAATATCGTCAAAGCCTGTTATTGCAATGTCCTGCGGCACCCTGCGTCCCGTATCAAAGCAATACTGCATGGCGCCGACCGCATATAGATCCGACCATGCGACAACCGCAGTTGTCTGCGGCCATTGTTCCAAGCCGATTTTTATTGAATCGTAGCCGGCCTGCATTGTACCGCTTTCAAAGGGGTTTACGATAGGCGGGTCATGGATACCTATTTCCGCTAATGCGTTCTGGTACCCTTTCAGCCGCTGTTTATCAACGTCATTCGTTGAATTCTGCCCAATATACAGAAAATGCTTGTGCCCTTGTTCTATTAGGTGCCGGGTCGCCAGGTAGATCCCTTCCCCTCCGTCCAGCAGTACGCGATTAAGCCCATAACAGCGGGCTGTTCGCTCCACAAAAACAACTGGTACCCCGCAGCCCAGCAAAAGGTCTTTTGCTTCATCCAGAAGCAGCGTATCCTCAAAACCTACAATGACGATCCCGCAAACTGATTCAGAGATAAAATCCTGCACCACATCTTGTAAATATTGATTGGTAGCCTGCTGCACACGGAGCATGACATACAATCCGTTTTTATTGGCCTCTATTCCCAATGCATGCGGAAGGTAGGAAAAAAACGGATTTTCCCTGTCCGGTGGCGTCAGCACCCCAACAAGGTTTCTTGAAACGGAAACAGTTTCTTTCACCGGAACTACATATCCTAATTCTTCGATTGCCTGCTGGATCAGTTTCCTTTTTTGCGCAGATACATACCCGTTATTGTGGATCACCCGCGCTACTGTTGCGATGGATACGTTCGCCCGATTGGCAACCTCCATCATTGTCGCCGTCTTTTTGATTCCCATTCATAAGCCCCGATTCGCTAAAATTATTTCTCAAAGTTCTCCAACAGTTCCAGAATTATTTTCAGATCTCCTTGCGTGTCCATATATGCAAATTGTCCAGAAGCATCGCCGTAAAGCCCGCGCTGCATCACAGGATACCCCTTGCCTTCCATCGCTTTGATCGCCTCATCCGCACTTTTTACCCGGAACGCAATATGGTGGAGCCCTTCCCCTTTTTCATTCAGGAACTGCCTCCATACGCTGGGGGTGTCGTCCGGCTGGATCAATTCGATCTGTACCGAAGGTGTTTCAAAAAATTTCATATGGCAGGAAGCCGTGGTTGGCTGTCCCAAATATGTTCCTTTCACCACCTCAGCGTCACCGGAATAACAGGTAGGCGGGCATTCCACCCCAAAAAATTCCGCAAATTTCTGGCCTGTTTTTTCCAAATCATTCACAACTAAGCCCACTTGAACAACCACATCTGTCCCAATGATCGAACTCATAAACATTCCTCTTTTCTTTCCTAAAAGTTCATTTAAAAATTAACGCTTTACTCTGCTGTAACCCTTTCTCAAAATAAATCCGTCACGAAAAAGGGCCGATTTCATTACAATTTCAGCATAGCAAAAACAAAACCGCTTTTCAATCATTTCTCACCACATCAATTTCTATTTTGGACACTTTTACAGGAAAATACAATAATTTTCTGTAAAAATAATCAAACATCAAAAAAATATCCTCCAAAAATAGAGGATATTTTTTATTGATATTTTCAGTTCAAATTTTACTTTCCAAGTTTTACAGCCAGTGGCAGAAATCGCCCTAAAGCAAAGCCTTTTTAGATTTCCGTATCAGCTTTTTTGTAACGGTAGGACTTCACTCAACCTTATATATTCAGCAACCAAAAAGCAGTTTTTTAAATCTTCCTCATCCAGTCCCCGGTACAGAAATAAATCATCGTAAACCGCGGCCGCTTTGTTTATATCCTCACATTCCACGTGAAATTCACCACTTAATAAGTCGATTCCGACCAGAACGCCGTCCTTGCAGTAACATTGAGGATTCGGCCGCGTTCCTTGGGGCAGTTTTCTGCGGGAATGCTCATTTTCCATGATATTGTATGCAACGATCTTGCGAAATTCTTCATTGTCAAAGGTCTGGTAATGATATTTTTTTCTAAAATAATCGTCGATCCCCTTCCCGGTTTTCCTGTTTGGGTGCAGAGATAACCGATTGGCTTCAAAGATCCGTTTCCCTCCCTCTACTAACTCAGGTGTGACCTCAGTCGTTAACATCAGAAGACCTCCTCCGAAACGCCAAATTGATTTTCCTGTTTCCGATCGTTGTCCCGCCAAGCCTTATTCTTTTCGGCGGCTCTGCTCCCACCGGCGGTAAACCCACACCGTCAGCAGCCCAACACAGACGCCTAAACAGCATCCTGTCAAAACATCCGTTGGGTAATGGACATATAAATACATTCTGGAAAAGGCGATCCCTCCAGCCAAAAGAAAGGCAAAAGCGCCCCGCTTTCTGTAAAATGCGGTCAACACAACTGCGGCGGCAAAGGAACTTCCGCTGTGCCCGGAGGGGAATGAATACCCGTGCGGCGGAGAGATCAAAAGCTCAAACGCCGGATCGTCGATAAACGGCCGTGCGCGGCTGACTAGAGGCTTGACGATCAGATCCCCGATCAAAAAATTCAGCGCAACTGCCGCCAAAAGTACCACGCCGCAGCGCCGCGTCTTTTTAAAGCACAGTAAAATGATCCCGCCAAGGATCCAGATAAAGCCGGCGTCTCCCAATTTGGTGATAAAGATCATGATATGATCGAGCCACGCAGAGGACAGGCTGCTCTGCACCCATTCCATTACCGCGCGGTCCGTCTGATAAATCCACTCTATCATTGTTATTCCTCCGAAGGAAGCTGTAACAGGCCTTTCTCCAGCATAGACTGTGCCGCCATTAAGATCCCGAATTTCCCGGTATAATAGGTAAGCCCGCCCTGAAGCCAAACCGCATAGGGCTCTCTTAGCGGTGCGTCGGCGGAAAGCTCGATCGACGCACCCATCGTAAAGGCACCGGCAGCCATGATCACCTGGCTTTCATATCCCGGCATGTCCCATGGTTCCGGAGATACAAAGCTATCCACCGGGGAACCCTTTTGTATCCCCTGACAAAATGCCACCAAGGACTCCGGCTCACCCAGTTTGATCGCCGCAATAATATCGGTGCGCTGGGCGTCATAGCGCGGAAACACCTCATACCCCAGCTTTTCAAACATCCGCAGGGCGAACACACTTGTTTTTAAGGCAGACGCTACCACGCCCGGCGCAAAAAACAGTCCCATAAACATACCGCGGCTTTGATCCAGCGTGCAGCCAACCTCCTTGCCCATCCCTACTGCGGTCAAGCGGTAGGAGCACAATTCCACCAGCTTTGCTTTCCCCGCTATGTAACCGCCTGTCTGCGCAATCCCGCCGCCCGGATTTTTAATCAGCGAGCCTACCATCAAATCGGCTCCCATCGCAGAGGGTTCCTGCTTTTCCACCAGTTCACCATAGCAGTTGTCCACCACCACGACCGCCTGCGGATTGGTGCTGCGGACAGCCCTGATGATCTGTCCTATCTCGGATACCGTCAGCGATTCCCGCAAGGAGTACCCGCGGGAACGTTGGATATAAGCCACCTTGCAGCCTTTTACCGCTTCCGGGATCGCCGCAAGGTCTACCGCCCCATTTTCCAATAAATCGACCTGACGGTACAAAACGCCAAAATCTTTTAAAGAGCCGTTCCCCTCTCCCCGTAAGCCGATCACCTCTTCCATGGTATCATAGGGGGTTCCGGTCAGGGATACCATCGTGTCCCCGGTGCGCAGCACGCCAAACAGCGCCACGCTCAGCGCATGGGTGCCCGATACAAAATTATGCCGTACTAAGGCGTCTTCGGTCCCCATCACCTTGGCGTATACCTCGTCCAGCACATCCCGGCCGCGGTCGCCGTAACCATACCCAGTAGACCCAATAAAATGCGTTTCACTGACCCCGCATTCCATAAATGCGGACAAGACCCTCGCTTCGTTATATTCACAGATTTCGTCGATCCGTTCAAAAACCGGTTTGCAGTCCCGCTCCACCTCTTTGGCGAAGGCAGTCAGCCTTGGGGAAAAATTCATCTGCTCTGTCAGCATATTTTTACGACACTCCTACTCTTTTTCACATTACAAAATCGTTTCTGTCAATTCATAAACCAGCTTTAGCACTGCTTTTACATCTTCTTTTTTTACAGTGCAAACGCCGGAATGCAGATACCTGCTCGGCACGCTTACCGCAATAGTACGCACCCCGCCCCGTGATGTATGGATAGCCCCCGCGTCGTTCCCGCCGGCAACCATGGTTTTGGTCTGCGCGGTAATTTTTTTCTCCACCGCCAGCTTATAAGCAAGGGCATAAAGCTCCCGGTCGTAAATCGTGGCCCGGTCCATGAATCCAACCACCGCGCCTTTTCCCAGCGCGCAGACCTGCTTTTGCTCCGATACCCCGCTTAAATCCGCGGCCGTTGTAGTTTCTACCACCACCGCAAAATCCGGATTTACCGAATATGCGGCCGCTTTTGCGCCGCGCAGCCCGACTTCCTCCTGGGTAGTAAAAACAAAATACATATCAAACTTCAATTTACTGCGGATCAATTCTACCAAAACCGCGCAGCCAAGACGGTCATCCAGCGCTTTTCCTTTCAGCAGCCCGTCACCGAACTCTTCGTAGTCCGTGCAAAAGACCGCACAATCCCCCGGCCTGACGACGTTCATCGCCTCTTCACGGCTGGATGCGCCGATGTCAATAAACATGTCCTCTACCTTGACTACGGTTTCCCGTTCCTGCTCCGTCTGCTGATGGATCGCCTTGGTGCCAATCACACCGATCGTTCCGGTACGGTACAGGTTTACCGCACGTCCCAAAACAACGCGGCTGTCGATCCCGCCCACCGTGGTGAATTTGAGCATCCCGCCGTCCGTGATATGGGTCACGATAAAGCCCACCTCATCCATATGGGCGCAGAGCATCAATTTTTTATCCGGGGTCACCATCCCTTTTTTAAAGCAGATCAAGTTTCCCAGCGCGTCTACCTCATATTGGCAATAGGCTTTGACCTCTTCAATAATGGCTTCCCGCACTGCAGATTCATCGCCGGATACGCCGTTTAGCCTGCTGTAATGTTCCACACGTTCCCACATTGCCTATTCCCCCTTTCCGATCTCAGAAAGGAACGCTGCCAACAGCCTGGCAGTTGCTTCACAGTCTGAAAGGTCCACCATTTCGATCGGTGTGTGCATATATTTCAGCGGCACAGAAAGAAGCCCCATCCGTACGCCGCCGCGCAGAACCCCGATAGCATCCGCGTTGGTGCCTGTTGCGCCGCCCATCACTTCGGTTTGATATGGGATCTGATTTTGCTGTGCCAATGTGACAAATCTCTGTGATAATTCCCGGTCCAGCGTCGGCGCCATGCCGATCATCGGCCCGGCCCCCATTTTTCCGCATTTGGTTTCATCAGCATCCGGGGTATGCGCAAAGGAAACATCCAGCGCCACAGCAATGTCCGGCTTCAATTGATATCCGGCGATCATGGCGCCCCGCTCCCCAGTTTCCTCTTGGGCGGAAAACATGACGGACAGCCCGCAGGACAAATCCTGCCCTTTCAACAGTTCCAAAGTACGGAGGATCACCGCCACACAGCTCCGGTCATCCAATGATTTGGAGGCGATCCGGCTGCCTAACAAGGAATGGAAGCCGGATTTTATCGTGACCCGATCCCCCAAGGCAACTACCTTTTTCACCTCGTCCCGGGTAAGTCCTACGTCAATTAAAATCTGCTCGATCTCCGACACCTTGCCGCTGTCGTCCCCGGCAGTCAAATGCGGCGGCATTGCCGCAACCACACCGTGCAGTTCCTGCCGGCCGTGGACGATCACTTCCTGTCCCAGCACCAGCCGGCGGTCCACCCCGCCGCAGGCGGAAACCTTTAAAAAACCATGCGTATCCACATAGGTGACGATCATCCCGATCTCGTCAATATGTGCGTCCAGCACCACGGCAGGCTGCCCTTCTTTGGCAAGGCGCACCACGCCGTAAACATTGTGAAACGGGTCTATTTCCGCATTGGGCGCATATTCTTTCAATAAATTCAGTGCGGCCGCCGCTGCGGAATGTTCCTGTCCCGAAACACCGACAGCCCCGCACAGGGTTTCTATTGTCTGTAGCAATTCCATTTCTTTCTCCTTCTATTTCAGCGCGTTGACGATCCGTTTAAAATGCTGCCCCCGCTGTTCAAAATTCAGGTATAGATCAAAGCTGGCGCTTGCCGGGGAAAGGGTGACCACATCCCCTGCCTGAGCCGCTTTTCGAGCCGTCTCCACCGCCTCTTCCAAAGTCTGCGCGTGCAGGATCTTAAGCTTCTGCGGATCGTAGGCAGTATCCTCAGTCACCGCTTTTTCGATCTTCGGGGCAGTCGCGCCCAAAAGCACCAGCACTTTTACTTTTTCATTGATATAAGGCGCCAAAGGCTCGTAGGGGATCTTTTTGTCATACCCGCCCGCAATGACGATCAGCTTCTGGTCAAACGCTTTCAGCCCCGCGATCGTCCGGGTCGGGCTGGTGGCGATGCTGTCGTTGTAGTAGCGAACCCCATCAAGCGTGCGCACTAGTTCGATCCGGTGTTCCACCCCGCCGAACTCCATCGCTACCTTCTTGATCGTCTGTGCCGACACATCAGCCCCAACTGCGCTGATGGCAGTCAGGTAATTTTCCACGTTGTGCATTCCGGGGAGTTTGATCTCCTCCTTGTGAAGAAGCTTTTCTTCTTTTCCTTGAATCACCCGGACTAACGTGCCATCCTCTGCCAAATAAGCGCCGTTCTTGACCGGCTGGGTGCGGGAAAAGAAGCCCAGTTCCCCACGTACCCGGACGGAAAAACCTTTTGTGATCTGGTTGTCCAAATTCAATACCGTTCTGGAAAATGCGTTTTGATGGCAGAAAATATTGGTTTTCGCCTCAATGTATTCTTCCATGGTCCCATGTACGTCCAAATGGTTCGGCGCGACGTTGGTCACCACCGCCACATCGGGCGACTGCCGCATAGAAATCAGCTGGAAGCTGGATAGCTCCACCACGGCGACATCCTCCGGGGAGATGCTCTCGATCTCCGGCAGCAGGGCTTTCCCGATATTCCCGCCCAGATGAACGGTTTTCCCCTCCGCCTTTAAAAATTCACTGATCAGCGTGGTAGTAGTCGTCTTCCCATCCGAGCCGGTGACCGCATAGATCTTGCAGGGGCACAGGTCAAAAAACACTTCCATCTCCGAGGTGACCACCTTGCCGTTTTCCCTTGCCTTGGTCAGCTCGGGATGATAAAAATACATCCCGGGAGTCCGGAAAATAATGTCCGCTTCTTCAAAGGCGTCTGTATAGCGATCTCCTAAAGAAAACCTTGCTCCCTTCTGCTTCAGGGCTTCATAGTTTTCCCTGTAGCTTTCCAAAAGCTGTTCTTCGGTCCGCTTATCACAGACAATGACATCCAGTCCTTTGCGGATCAGCAGGCAGATCAGGTCAAAATGGCTTACCCCCATCCCCACGACCGCGATCCTTTTATTTTGTAACTGTGCAAAAAAACCGGCAGTATCTTTGCGCATCTTCTCATCTCCTATTATTTGTTTCCTGTTGGAAAACAAGAATTCACTAATATTTTATTATACTTTTTTTGCCTTTATTTATCAATCTTTTCCGGGAAAAATTTGAAATTATTTCGCTTTTTGATCCCTTTATTTTCACATCTTTGTAAAATCTCTAAAATTTCATCACCATATTTCACCAGAATAAAGTGAAAACAGAAAATTTCTGCACAGAACCCTCTCATTACTTGTCAAACTGTTCCAATAATGATAAAATTATTTCTAGTTATAAGAAGAAAGAACTTTGTCTGAAAAGGAGTTGTCCTGATTGAGCTGCCGTTACGAGATCCCAAAATCATACACCAACAAGCTTTCGATCCTTGACACCGAGATCGCTATCAAGCTGGTAAAGGATACCTTTGAAAAAAAGCTGGCGGAAAACCTGAATCTTACCCGCGTATCCGCCCCGCTTTTTGTCCGGCCGGAAAGCGGTTTGAACGACGACCTCAACGGTGTGGAACGCCCGGTGCGTTTTGATGTTCCAGATGCTGAGTGCGAGGTGGAAATCGTCCATTCTCTGGCAAAGTGGAAACGCCAGGCGCTGAAGCGCTACCGCTTTTTTCCTGACAGCGGGCTGTACACCGATATGAACGCCATCCGTCGTGATGAGATCCTGGATAATCTTCATTCTGTTTATGTGGACCAGTGGGACTGGGAAAAAATTATTACCCGGGAAACCCGTAATGCGGAAACTTTAAAACACACTGTCCGCCAGATCGTAAAGGCGATCAAAAGGACACAGGACCGTCTGGCTGAAACCTTCCCTCAGATCAAAAGCTTCATTTCTACAGACGTCACTTTTTTAACGACCCAAGAACTGGAGGACCGTTACCCTGACCTGACTCCAAAGCAGCGTGAGGATGCTGTCTGCAAAGAACATAAGACCGTCTTTTTAATGCAGATCGGCGATGTGCTCAAAAGCGGTGAAAAGCATGACGGCCGCGCCCCTGATTATGATGACTGGACCTTAAACGGCGACCTGTTGATCTGGTATCCGGTCCTAGAACGTTCTATTGAACTGAGCTCCATGGGGATCCGTGTAGATACCGAGGCCCTGGAAAGCCAGCTGAAAAAAGCAGGCTGCGAAGAACGGAAAGACCTTCCGTTCCACCGACAGCTGTTAAACGGCGACCTTCCGCTGACGATGGGCGGTGGGATCGGCCAGTCCCGGCTTTGCATGGTTCTGCTGCAAAAGGCACATATCGGGGAAGTTCAGGCTTCCATCTGGCAGGACGAAATGATCGCTGCCTGCGAAGAACATGGCATTACCCTACTGTAAATAAAATAACCCATCCCTGTTTTTAAGTACCAAGGAGTAATTTATGAGCTTTGATTTTTCACAATTTGGCTGCAACGTGTTCAGCGACACCGTGATGCGGGATAAACTTCCTAAAAGCACTTACAAGGAACTAAAAAAATCCATTGATTCCGGCAAGCCGCTTCGCGCCGACGTTGCGGAGATCGTTGCCGAAGCAATGAAAGACTGGGCCGTGGAAAAGGGGGCTACCCATTTTACCCACTGGTTCCAGCCGATGACGAATATCACCGCCGGGAAATTAGACAGCTTTATCTCCCCCACCCCAGACGGAAAAATCATTCTGGAATTTTCCGGAAAAGAACTGATCAAGGGGGAACCGGACGCTTCCAGCTTTCCGAACGGTGGGCTGAGAAATACCTTTGAAGCGCGCGGCTATACCATGTGGGACTGCACCTCCCCCGCCTTTATCAGGGATCACACCCTGTATATTCCCACCGCCTTCTGTTCTTATACCGGGGAAGCGCTTGATACCAAGACCCCGCTTCTGCGCTCCATGGAGGTCATCTCCAACGAAGCGATGCGCCTGCTGCATGCATTTGGAAATACTACTTCCAAAAGGGTGCTGGTAACTGTCGGTGCAGAACAGGAATATTTTTTGGTAGACCGTAAAGCCTATGAAAAACGCCTGGACCTAAAGATCTGCGGCAGGACCCTGCTGGGCGCTAAACCGCCGAAGGGTCAGGAAATGGAAGACCATTACTTTGGCCGCATCCGTATCCGTATCGCAGACTACATGCACCAGCTTGACGAAGAACTGTGGAAGCTTGGGGTCACTGCAAAAACCAAGCATAATGAGGTAGCACCGGCACAGCATGAGCTTGCCCCGATTTTTGATTCGGTCAATATCGCGTGCGACCATAACCAGCTCACCATGGAACTGATGCGGGTGATCGCCAAGAAAAACGGCCTTGCCTGCCTGCTCCACGAAAAACCGTTTGCGCACATCAACGGCTCTGGCAAGCACAATAACTGGTCTTTATGTACAGACGACGGGATCAACCTCTTTGAGCCGGGGAAAAACCCCTATGAAAATATTCAGTTTTTAACCTTTTTATGTGCGGTCATCACCGCTGTTGATGAATACGCCGACCTCATCCGTCTATCGGCCGCCATCGCCGGAAACGATTACCGTCTTGGCGCCAATGAAGCGCCGCCGGCGATCATCTCAGTATTCTTGGGTGAACAGCTGACCTCTATTTTAAAACAAATCGCGGACGGGGAAAAACCACACAACCAAATGGAATCTGCGTTCCTGCAAATGGGGGTCGAGACCCTGCCTAAGCTGAAAAAGGATGACAGCGACCGCAACCGCACCTCCCCATTCGCATTTACCGGAAATAAGTTTGAGTTCCGCATGGTCGGCTCTTCCGCATCGATCGCCTGTGCAAATTTTGTGTTAAACACCATTGTAGCCGACGTTCTGTCCCGGTTTACCGACCGTTTGGAGCATACCAAGGACTTTGACGGGGAGATCCACCGCATTATCAAAGATACCATGGAGCAGCACGGCCGTATCATTTTTAACGGCAACAACTATACGCAGGAGTGGGTGGAAGAGGCTGCCCGCCGCGGCCTGCCGAATTTAAGCAATACCGTAGACGCCGCCTCGGCTTACCTGAACCCCAAAAATATTGATGTTCTCAGCCGCCACCATGTCCTAAGCGAAGTGGAGTGCCACTCCCGGTATGAGGTCCTGCTGGAAAATTACAGCCATATCATCGTGATCGAGGCCAACACCCTTCTGGAGATGATCCACAAGCTGGTGATCCCCGCCACGATCGAATACATCGGCATGATCTCTGACAGCTTTTTAAAGCTGAAAGAGGCCGGCCTGCATAATCAAAGCATGGAAAAAATTTTAACTTCCCTATCCGAATTATTGGACGGCACCTCCAGCCTGACAGAAACGCTGGAACAGCTTGTTGCGCAGGTGCCGCACACCAATTCTTTAGAAGCCGCAGGGTTCTGCCGCGACCAGATCCGTCCAAAAATGGAAGAGATCCGTTTACTGGTAGATAAGATCGAAGTGCTGACTGACAAGAAAAAATGGCCGATGCCAAGCTACACCGACCTGCTCCACAGAATATAGTAAAACAGTCCGCCGGAAAATTCCGGCGGACTGTTTTTACGCCCAGATAAAATTCTTTTTATCGGCGCCGATCTCAAAATGATATTTGACGATACCAAGGTCTATTTTGCTGTAAAACCCCATTCCAGCCTTTGCGGTCACCCTGTTTTCCCCGTCAAGCTTCAGGTAAAACTTTTGTTGGTTCACCGCGGTAGGTGCCAGCAAAGCCAGTTCCACGCCGTTTTGAAACCATTTAGGCGAATCTTCTGCGGCATTGCTCACCGCTTCTATGGACTTTGTTTTGTGGGCTGTTCCCTGCGTTTCCCCGTATCCCAAAGCGATCACGGCCACCAGCCTTTCTCCCTTGCGGACAACAAACGCCCCGGGCACCTTTTTATAGGTCATCGCGGCCCAGCAGGTATTTAGCCCCAGCTGCTGGGCGTTCAGCACCAGCCGTTCGCCGTAATAGCCGCATAATTCCTCCAGATGTTTCCCTTTTGTTCCAACCAACGCAATATAATTGGTAACTCCGCTGAAATTCCCATAATGCGCCATCAGGCTGCGAAACGCATTTGGCTCCCCGGTCACAAGCTGGAGATGCAGGCCGCTTTTCTGATTACAGGCGTTTATCTCTTCCTGCAAAGCAGAAAGCTTTTCTGCTTCTATGGGCTTTTTCTGATACCGGCGCACACTGTGGCGGTTTTTGACGGCTTCAATCAGCTCCATGGCTGTTCCCTCCTCATTGCTCCCTCTGTCCGGTAGAGATTCCATAATCATGTAAGGCCAATGCAGAAAGCGGCAGGATTTTATTCCCGCCGCCTCAAGCTGTTAACATTCATAATCCACCGCAACGCTTGCCGAACGCACGGCATGCATATGTTTTTTCACAACGCCGACATGGTACGGGTGGCTTTGGTAAGCCTCCATGTCCTCCCGGCTGTCGAGCAGGACTTCTAAAATCAGGTCATAGGAACGCTCCGAATGGAGGAAATCTATCCCCACCTGAATGTCCCTGATCTGTTCCACCTGCCCTTTCATGGACATTAAAACCTCCCGCGCTTTTTCACATTCTGCCGCAGAATTGTCTTTCAGCTTAAAACAAACGATGTGCTTGATCATGTCCTTTTCTCCTTATCTTCCCGTTATAATAGTTCCTGATTATAATGAGCGCGCTCCCCGCCTACAAATTTAGGCCTTGTCCGCGCGCAGATGATCGGCGCTTCCCCGATGTTCCGAACAGACAGCCTTACCGGTACTGCCACCCGTTTCAGGTGCATCCCGATCAGGGTGCCGCCGATGTCAATGCCGCATACCGCCCGGACTTCTTCTACTACGACCGGATGCGCAAAATGTGCATAGGCAGTTGTAGCAAAAGAACCGCCCGCTTTCATCTGGGGGACCACATTGACTGGTTCCAGCCCCAATTTTTCCGCCGCCTCTTCTTCTATAACAATACAGCGGTTTAAATGCTCACAGCACTGCGCCGCTAAAAACAGCCCCTTTTCCTGCAATGCCGGGGCAATCCCCTGATAAATCGCTTCCGCCAGTTCCATGCTGGAATGGGTGCCAATCTTTTTTCCCCCAACCTCACTGCTGGAACAGCCCACTACCACGATTTCTCCTTGTTTGGGATCGGCCATTTCCAATAGCTCTTTCATTGCCTGCGCCGCCTGTTGTTTGATCTGATCTAACATGTTTCCGCCTCGTTTCCCTGATTTCAAGATTATTGTATCACAAATCGGCCGCTTCATCAACTTTTTCCTATCATGTTCTTTTTTGATCATTTTAACAGCAAATTTTGATTATTTCTGCTTATTTTCCAAGTTAACGCAGACCACTTTACATGAAAAATCCTTTGCAGTATACTAAAAGCAAAGATCAAGAAAAAGGAGTTGCATGCACATGGCTAACAGAATGGTTTTAAACGAAACAAGCTATATCGGCGCTGGCGCGATCGCTTCTATTGTGGAAGAAGCGAAAAACCGCGGTTTTTCCAAGGCATTGGTCGTTACTGACAAAGACCTGGTAAAATTCCAGGTTGCTTCCAAAGTCACTGACCTGCTGGATCAAAACGGGTTGGCTTATGAGGTTTACGATTCGGTCAAGGCAAACCCAACCGTTGCAATCGTAAAAGACGGACTGAACAAATTCAAAGCGTGCGGTGCGGATTATTTGATCGCGATCGGCGGCGGTTCTCCGATCGACACCACCAAGGCGATCGGGATCATTGCGGCGAATCCGGAATATGCCGATGTCGTCAGCCTGGAAGGCGCTGTCAACACCCCGAACAAGTCTGTCCCGATCTTTGCAGTTCCCACCACTGCGGGCACTGCCGCTGAGGTGACCATCAACTATGTTATCACCGACGAAGAGAAAAAACGGAAATTTGTCTGTGTAGACCCGCATGATATCCCTGTCGTTGCTTTTGTGGACAGCGATATGATGAGCTCTATGCCAAAGGGGCTGACCGCCGCCACCGGTATGGACGCCTTGACCCATGCGATCGAAGGATATACCACCAAGGCCGCTTGGGAACTGACCGACATGATGCACTTAAAGGCCATTGAGATCATCTCCCGTTCCCTGCGTGCGGCAGTAGCCGGGGAAAAATCGGGCCGGGAAGATATGGCTTTGGGCCAGTACGTTGCCGGTATGGGCTTCTCTAACGTGGGTTTGGGGATCGTCCATGCAATGGCTCACCCGCTGGGCGCTTTTTATGATACCCCGCACGGCGTTGCCAATGCAGTGATCCTGCCCTATGTTATGGAATACAATGCTTCCGCGACCGGGGAAAAATACCGTGAAATCGCGCGGGCAATGGGCGTTTCCAATGTTGACGGTATGTCTCAGGAAGAATACCGGAAAGCCGCGATCGACGCAGTAAAACAGCTTTCTGAAGACGTCGGTATTCCAAAAACGCTCCGAGAAATCGGCGTCAAGGAAGAAGACCTGCCGGCTCTGGCTGAATCCGCCTTTGCCGACGCCTGCGCGCCGGGAAATCCGAAAGACGCTTCTGTGGAAGACCTGCTGAACCTCTACAAATCTATCTATTAACTTTTATTCCAAAAAGCCCCTCTGTCAGAGGGGCTTTTTGCTTGCCAGCGGGTTTTAGGTGTGCTATACTGGATGAAACACATCTTGTCCAGAAAGGGAATGATGCAGATGAAACGCGCTTTGATCGTAGTAGATTATCAAAATGATTTTGTGACAGGAGCCTTGGGATTTTCCAAAGCAAAGGAAATTGAACAGGCTGTTGTTGATAAAATCAAAAAATATCTCCATAATAATGAGGACCTGATCTTTACCTTTGACACCCACGGCGAAGATTACCTTGATACGCACGAGGGGAAACATCTGCCCGTGCCCCATTGCTTAAAAGGAACGTCAGGCTGGCAGCTTTGCGAAGCTTTGACGCCCTTTTTGGAAAAAGCGGCGGCGTGTTTTGAAAAGCCGACCTTCGGTTCCTTAGAACTGGCAAATTATCTGCAAGCGCAGGGCTATGACGAGGTGGAGCTTTGCGGCGTTGTTTCCCATATCTGTGTGATCTCCAATGCGGTTTTGTCAAAGGCGGCGCTCCCGCAGGCAAAGATCATCATTGACGCCAACTGTACTGCCGGGCTTTCCGATGACATGCACCAGAAAGCGCTGGACTTGATGGAAGGACTATACATGACGGTCACAAACCGTTCAAACTAGAAAAGAGGATTCGGCAATGAAAGAACCAAATTATACACTGCTGTGCGACTATTATGAATTGACCATGGGAAACGGCTATTTTGAGGCCGGCATGGCAGACCAGATCACCTATTTTGATATTTTTTTCCGTCAGGTACCGGATCACGGCGGCTTTGCGATCGCGGCCGGATTGGAACAGGCGATCGAATACATTGAAAATCTGCATTTTTCGGAGGAGGATATCGCCTTTTTGCGAAACAAGGGGATCTTCTCCGAAGAATTTTTGTCCTACTTAAAGCACTTCCAGTTCAGCGGGGATGTCTGGGCAGTGCCTGAGGGGACGCCAATTTTTCCCGGCGAGCCGATCCTGACCGTGCGCGCCCCAGCCATTGAAGCACAGCTTTTAGAAACCTTTTTACTGCTGACACTCAACCACCAGTCCCTCATTGCGACAAAAGCTAACCGCATCGTACGGGCGGCCAACGGCAGGGTGGTACTGGAATTTGGCTCCCGGCGCGCGCAGGGGCCAGACGGCGCGGTGCTTGGCGCAAGGGCCGCGTATATAGCGGGCTGTGCCGGCACAGCCTGTACTTTGACCGACCAGCTTTACGGCGTACCGGCCGGCGGCACGATGGCACATGCCTGGATCCAGATGTTTGACGATGAATACACGGCGTTTAAAACCTACTGCGAGCTGTACCCGGACAACGCTACTCTATTGGTCGATACCTATAACGTATTAAAAAGCGGGATCCCTAATGCGATCCGTGCATTCCGTGAAGTACTGCTGCCTAAGGGAATCACCAAATGCGGCATCCGCTTGGATTCCGGCGATATTACCTACCTGTCCAAAAAGGCACGGAAGATGCTGGATGAGGCAGGATTCCCACAATGCCAGATTGTCGCCTCCAACTCTCTGGACGAAATGATCATCCGGGATATTTTGATGCAGGGCGCTCAGGTGGATTTATTCGGAGTTGGAGAGCGGCTGATCACCTCAAAAAGCGATCCGGTGTTCGGCGGGGTATACAAGCTTGCCGCAGTTGAAAATGAACAGGGAGAGATCATCCCAAAAATCAAACTGAGTGAAAATGTTTCCAAGATCACCAACCCCCATTTTAAAAAGGTATACCGCTTGTTTGAAAACCAGACCGGAAAGGCGTTTGCCGACCTGATCTGTGTACACGACGAGGTAGTTGACGACACCCAGCCCATTGAGCTGTTTGATCCAGACTACACATGGAAACGAAAGACCTTTACTGATTTTACTGCAAAGGAGCTGCTGGTGCCTGTGTTTTCTCACGGCGAACGGGTTTACCCCAAGTTTTCCACCGAAGAGATCAAGCGGTACTGTGCTGAACAATTAGATCTTTTATGGGACGAAGTGAAACGGTTTGAGAACCCGCACAATTATTATGTGGACCTGTCACAGAAATTATGGGATATCAAACACCAGCTGTTAAACGAAAAGAAAAACTAGTAAAAAAGCTGTATGGCAAATTCGCCATACAGCTTTTTTTATTGTTTATAATGCTTTTTGCGCTGATTCAAGCACCTTTTGCGCTACCGGGATCGCAACGCTGCTGGCACTGCCGCTGTGTTCCACCACTACAACAAAAGCAAGCGGAACGGATTCATCGGCGGAAAAACCGACGAACCATGCATGCGGGCGGCCGTCATCCACCTCCGCAGTACCAGTTTTGGCACAAATTTTCAGGTTTCCGAATTTAGAATCCCCGTACTCGCTTTCCACGTTGTTGCGCATCATGTCCTTTAACTGCGCGGCTGTATCCGCTGAAAGCATCCGGTCTTCCTTGGAACCTAAATTAACTTTATTCAGCAGCTTGGAGGAGCTGTCAATATAATAGGGTGTGACAGCCTGACCGCCGTTTGCGATCGCCCCCATGTAGATCAGGTACTGCATCGGGTTGACCATATCTGTATACTGCCCGATCCCCGCCCAGGCAAGCCCAACTTCATCCGCTTTGCTCAGGCCAAAATTCCCCTTAAAGGTTTTTGCCCCGCTCACCGTAAAGCTGGAGGTGACCCCGGCGTCAGCGGCGTGTTCTAATAAGGCTTCTTTTCCTACCTCATTGGCGATCGTGGCAAAAGCGGCGTTGCACGATTTGGCAAGCGCCTCGTCAAAAGAAATATTGCCATGATTGCCGGTACATTTGATCCATTCGCCGTTGATCTCGATCCCGCCCTTGCAGGTAAAGGTCTGCGTTTCAATGTCATCGATCGTGTCAATGGCCGCCGCCGCAGTGATCACCTTAAAAACAGAGCCCGGCGTATAAAGTCCATTCATAAACCGGTTGATATAAACGCCCTCGTAGTAATCGCTGGTTAGATCCGGCGGATCGTTTGGGTCATAGGAGGGCTTGCTGACCATACAAAGGATCTCCCCGGTCTTATAGTTGTATACTCCGACTGTTCCTTTATAGTCGCCAAGCGCCTTGTAAGCCGCCTTGCTGGTATCTGCGTCAATGGTCAGCTTCACGGTATTTCCGGCAGAAAACGGACTGTATACCCCGTTTAACAGGTCATAACCGATCAGCTTAGATTTTTGGGTCTTTAAAACCCCGGTTGTAATGTTATCCTGCAAATCCCCTACTAAATGCAGGGTGGCTTTTCTTAAAGTAGCATCCTCTGCGGCATAGGTAGTCCCATTTTGGTCTAAGGTTAAAAGTACTGTTCCGTCGGCAGAAACGACCGTTCCTTTCCCCGTGGGCACACCATTGTGATAAACGTCCTGATTAGCCGGATGCACTACCCATTTGCTTGCGTTTTTCCCATATTGGTAAAAGAACACGCCAAAACAGGCGGCAAAATAGAAGATCACTACGATCAAAATTTTTGCTCTGGTCCCGATCCGTTTCATCCGCGCACCACCCTTCTGGAAACACGCTCCGGTTCTTTGCGTGTTTTCCGCTTCATTTTAGGACGCGCATAATTCAGCGCCGCGGTAATAAAGCTTAAAAGCCCCCAGCTTGCCGCAATACTGGAACCGCCGTTGCTGATAAAAGGCAGAGTGACCCCCGTGATCGGTAAAATATCGGTCGCTCCAAAAATATTTAAAGAAGCCTGAAAAATAAAAATGGAGGCCGCCGTACAGGCCGCAATGATATGGTAGGAAGAATAGGTCGTTTTCCTGGAACGGATCGCCGCCAGCAGCAGCAAGACATAACAGCTGACTGCCAATACCGCGATCAAAAGCCCCCACTCCTCACACAAAATACCAAATACCAGATCCGTGTCCGAAGCAAAAACCTGCTTTAAAAAGCCGTTTCCGCCGCCGATCCCAAGCAGGCCGCCGCTTGACGCCGCCATCAGGGTGCGCGTCTGCTGGAAGCCAATCCCGTTGACATGCTCCCATACATGCCCCCAAGCGGCAAAACGGCTTACGATATATGGCTTAAAGGTCAAGATCAAAAGCCCGCCCATACCGGCGCAGACACAGGTCAAGATAATCGCGCGCAGGTCGCCGCTTGTCAAGAATACCATCACCAAAAAGGTAAAGAAGAAAATCAAGGCTGTCCCAAAGTCCCCCATTAAAAACAGCAAACCGATACAGCCGGATGCATATAAAATCAGCATCGTCAAATTTTTGGTGGTCAAAAGCCATTCCAATGTAGCGGCTCCCGCAAATACGAATAAAATCTTTACAAATTCAGAAGGCTGAACCGACACAAATCCCAAATTGATCCAGTTTTTCTGGCCGTTTAAAGTAGTTCCCATCACCAAGTTGACCGCCAGCAGTAAAATGGAGGCGACCGCCGCGTATCTTCTTAATTTCATCACCAAATTCAAATTCCGCAAAATGCCGCACAGCACGCAGAAGATCGCAAACCCCAGTAAAAATGCCAATAGTTCTTTGACCAGACTATAAGGGGCGGCGCTGGCTGTGGTGCAAAACCCAAGAGTCGTTAAAAAAAAGGCTAGGGCTTCGGCTGTGATTGTGCGTATCCCCAAAAGGTTGGCCGACACTTTATAGACCCACGGCAAGATCAGCAATACCACAAAACACACCGCCAACGCGGGACGGTACTTCTCGTCAAGGGTCAAAAACAACTGCAAAAACGCCAAAAGCTGAAACAGGGTCAGCGCCCCCAACGCCATATTGATAGAGCCCAGCTTTTTCGCCCTGCCGGTAAAACGCCGTGCCAGCTTTCCCCAATGGTATGCAAACCAGTTTTTTTGCTTTTCCATGTATTCCGGGCGCTGTTCGTACCGGGCAGGCGGCGTTAACGTCATATGCGCCCCCGCCATCACGATGTCATCGCCCATTTCGATTAAGGTATCCTGCTCCAATTCTTCCCCGTTGACAGAGATCCCCCCATTAGAATTCGTATCGCTGATCCGCCACAGCCCGTCATCTTCCATGGTAAGCACAGCATGCTGACGGGAAAGCACCTGCAGCGGGATTACCACGTCACAGGATTTTGACCTGCCGATCGTGGTTTCATAGTGGGTGATCGGAAGGCGGATCGCCCCTTCCTCTACATTCAAAACAGCCAATACTTTGGTATCCTCAGTCCGGTGATAGATACACCGTTTCAGTTGAACCCAAATAATCGCCGCATAAATCACAAAAAGATACCGGGCAATAACCAGATAATAGGTATTTAAAAATGTAATGATCTGTTCCATTCCCTCTCCCCTTTCGTCAGGTTTCTATTCGTAAGCCCTTTTTATTGTACGGGAACCTGTTGGAAAAATCAAGCGATTCCCGGTGAACTTTTCGTAAATCTGCTGGCGTGAAGGGCAGGATTGCCATGTACTTTGGGCACTGGATTTACACTTTTACAGTTTTTTTGTCAGATAAAGATAAGACTTTCAGAGAGAACTGTTTTAATGACCGGGAAATTGCATCCATTGCCATAGACCGGCCTTGCGGTGATCCGCCGCCGGGATGACAATAGAAGACAAATGGGCAATCGTTCCGGAAAATACCATATTTTCCAAGAAAGAAATCAAAGAGCAGGTCTATTTTCAGGAACATTTCTTTGATTTTATCGTGCAGTTATAAAAGAGGGGCAGGAAATCCCGCCCCTCTTTTTAGCTGTTTGGAAATTCTGTATACGGTACATCCATCGGTATGGTTACATTGATGTTTTCCAGCGTTAACGGCTGGTCGCCCTCCATGCTGTAGTAAATATCCAGCGAATCCGGATCGCCCCCGGCTTCAGTATCCACAAAATTTTCCTGCAAGGTTTTCTTGATGCTGTCCAGAATCGTTTGCGACAGTGTTTGTGCATCATACATAAAAAATGTTTCTTTCTGGTTTTCCGGCGGGCCGACAAATAAAGCAGAGGTTTTGGCAAAGGATACTGTCATTCCGCCCTTTCCAATCGTCACCTCGTCTGCAAGGCTCAAATCCCAGCCGGTTAATTCAGCGATCCCCTGTATCAACATTTCCGGCTTTAATTCCTCTTCATATTTAAAAGAAAATTCTTGGAAGGAATCTTTTGTTCCAATATATAACGTTGCCTCCTGCATCTGGGCCTGTGAGGAATTCCCCTGACTCTCTGCCGAAGAGGCAGTGGAAGAGGTTTGGTCTGATGAAGAGCCCTGCTCCTTCACTGGCGCCCCGCAGCCTGCCAAAGATGCTGCCATGATCACCAATATAGCTGCCATAGAAACAGCTGTTATCAATCGACGTTTCATTGCTTCTGCACTCCTTTCTTTGTCCCCCAGTATAACAGCTATTTGCAAATAAAATTCTTAAAATCTGCAAATATTGTATGAATGGAAAAAGAAATTTCGCTTCCTGCAAAATAAAGAGAGGAGCCTTAAAAAGCGGCACACCCATAAGGAAGTAATTGTATTACCGCAGGGCGGCATAGTCAAAAGGCTATGCCGTTCTGCTTTTTCTTTGCCTTTCAATGGTCTGCTTATCCTCGTCCTGTTCCAGTTCTCCGATAAAGTTCCAGACAATTTCTATCCGCTGTCTGCGGTGTCCGGTGGACTTGTCCGGCGCATGGACTATGATTTTCTTCACAAACTCATTGACGATAGTAGGTGTTAATTCCCGTATTCCCACATACTTGCGGATAACGGCGGCGAAGCTGTCAAAATCCGTTCTGTCCTGTTCGTAAGTATCAACGGCAGCTTGCTCTACCTTGACAAACTCTGTCAGTTCCTTTTGCTCCGCTTCATACTCTGCGGATAACTTCAAGAATCTTTCGTGGCTGATTGTGCCGTTAATATCGTCCTCGTAAATCCGCTTGAAAATACGGTCAAGTTCGGCAATCCGTTTCCTTGCCTGTTCCAGTTCTTTTTTCTGCCGCTTTACTGCCTTTTCTGTTTCCGTAAATCTCTGTTGATAGACCATGTTTTGGAAGTTCTGTATATCGTCAAAGAACATAGCTGTTACATCAAAAATCCTCTGCCGGACGAACAGCTTTAAGGTTTCTTCTCTGATAAAATGCGCGGAACAAGTACCTGTATTGCTCTTGTAGTTGGAGCAGACATAATGCTCTTGCTTGGGCGCAAAATTGTTTGTCGTGCAAAAGTACAGCTTTTCGCCGCAGTCAGCGCAATAAAGCAAGCCGGAAAATAAGCCTTGCCGTCTTGTCTTTGTGGGGCGGCGTTTGTTTGCTCTTAATTCCTGTACCCTCTCAAATACTTGTTCCTCGATAATAGCAGGTTGCGTATTGAGGAAAATCCGTTGATTTTCCGGCGCATTTTGCAGACGCTTTTTCAGTTTGTGGGATTTGGAATAGGTCTTGAAATTGACCGTACACCCTGTATATTCCGGGCGTTCTAAAATCCCCGCTATGGTTTTGAAATCCCACCGATAGAGATTATCCGGCATAGGCTTTCCGTCACGCTTTGCATAGTAGGCTTTGACTGTCAACACCTTGTCTGCTGTCAGCATTTTTGCTATCTGCATGGGTCCTTTTCCGGCAATACACAAATCAAAAACCCTCTTTACCACAGCGGCAGCTTCCTCGTCCACAATCCACACTTTCTTGTTGTCTGGGGATTTCATATATCCGTAGGGCGGATTGGTACAAAGATGTTCTCCGGCGTTGCCCTTTGCTCGCATGACCGCGCGGATTTTCTTGCTTGTATCGCGTGCGTAAAAATCATTGAACAGATTGCGGAAAGGGGTAAATTCGTTGTCGCCCTTGTCACTGTCTACTCCGTCATTGATTGCGATATAGCGAATATCACGCTCGGCAAAGAAACTTTCAGTGTAGTAGCCGACTTTCAGATAATCGCGCCCCATGCGGGACATATCCTTGACGATAACTGTCTTGACCTTTCCTGCTTCCGAAAGCCTTATCATTTCATTCCAGCCCGGTCTGTCAAATAATGAGGTGTGATAGCGATAGCGGCAAAAAGCTAATAAAATCAATGGTTTTGCGGACAGCGGATAGACAGGGAATGTGTTAAAAACTGAATACGCACACAAACGGCGTTACCTTAACCCCTTTGGGGGAGAAAGTAACGCCGTTTTTTTATGCCCGCAGGAAAGGAGGTGCAGCCGGAATGTATTTCACAAAGGGCAAGCAGCGGGCGTTTGAATTGCTCATGCAGCAGAAGCCGGGATTTGACCGCTATCAATCCGGTTGTGCCGGAGATGATGAAGATTGCGGCACTTGCCGTTTCTACCGCCCCGGGTGGAAATATGAGTTTTGCGTTTTCAAAGAGTGTCCCTATTGCCCCGGCAAAAGGACGCGGAAAACGCACGCCAGCATGGACAAATAGACGGGCAAAAGCCCTTGTGCCATGCGGCTTTGCAGACGCGAAAACGGCAAAGGGCATATTGCAATACCAAAACAGCCGAAAACGGCTTTCTAATTGTCCACGCATACCAAGAGAGGAAGTGAGGAAATATGGCAGTTTTCAGAGTGGAGCGAAATACGGGATATACCGTTATGAGCAACCACCACTTGCGAAACAAGGAATTGTCCTTAAAGGCAAAGGGCTTGTTGTCGCAAATGCTTTCGCTGCCCGAAGATTGGGATTATACCCTTGCGGGCTTATCCCATATCAACCGGGAGAAGATCGACGCAATCCGCGAAGCGGTAAAGGAACTCGAAAAAGCCGGATATATCGTGCGCAGCCGGGAGCGCGACGAAAAGGGACGCTTGCGGGGCGCAGATTACGTCATATACGAGCAGCCGCAGCCGCGAGAGCCGGAAGCAGCTACCAGCGGCGGACAGCCGCCTATATTGGATTTACCTACATTGGAAAATCCAACATTGGATAATCCAACGTTGGAAAAACCTACGCAGGAAAAACCTACGTTGGAAAATCCAACGCAATTAAATAAAGATATATTAAGTAAAGAACAATCAATTACTGATTTATCAAGTACCGATTCCATTCCTTTCCATTCCCTAAACCCCTTGCCCTTTGCGCATGGCGAAGCGGCTACGCCGCCGGAAAGGAAAAGAACGGAAGCGAAAAGCAATAGCGCAGTAGAGATTTACAGGGAGATTATCAAGGACAATATCGAATACGACCATCTCATTCAAAACTGCAAAATTGACAAAGACCGTTTGGACGAGATTGTTGACCTTATGCTGGAAACCGTCTGCACAGCCCGAAAGACAATCCGTATTGCCGGGGACGACTACCCCGCCGAATTGGTGAAATCCAAGTTTTTGAAGCTGAACAGCAGCCATATTGAGTTTGTTTTGGATTGCATGAGGGAGAACACAACCAAAGTGCGCAACATCAAGCAGTATCTAAAAGCGGTGCTGTTCAACGCGCCGAGTACCATTGACAGCTACTATACCGCCCTTGTCAATCACGACTTATACGGCGGCGAATGAGCATAGCCGCACTTTACCGGGAAAGGAGTTGATACCTTGCAGGAGGAAGTAACCCAAAAAACGATTGCCCTATACGTCAAAGTGGGAAAAGGCGCGGCGCGGCTTACCGAACAGGCGTTACAGAAAGCAATCCAAAAGTTTTTGGAGCAGAAAAGCAAACCCGCGCATGGGAAACAGACCATGCGGCAGCTTATGAAGCAGAACGCGGGTGTTTCCAACATCGAGATCACCGACAGCAATATTAAAGCCTTTGAGAGTACGGCGAAGAAATACAACATAGATTTTTCGCTAAAAAAGGTTAAGGGCGAGCAGACCCGTTACCTTGTGTTTTTCAAAGGCCGGGACGCGGACGTTATGACCGCAGCGTTTCAAGAGTTTTCCGCAAAGAAGCTGAACCGGGAGAAAAAGCCCTCTATCCGCAAAGCCCTTGCCGCTGCAAAGGACAAGGCGAAGCAGCTTAACGCCGCCCGCGACAAGGTAAAGAAAATGGACAGGGGGCGCGAGATATGAAGCAGATCAACTACAAAAAGCTGATACTTCCGAATATCCCCTATGTGTTCTTTGTCTATCTCTTTGATAAAGTCGGACAGGCGGTGCGGCTTGCCCCCGGCGCGGATATTTCTGCAAAGATACTGAATATCACACAAGGATTTTCCGCAGCCTTTGAAAACGCCTTGCCGAGCGTTTACCCGTTGGATTTGCTTGTCGGCATTGTCGGTGCGGTGATTATCCGCTTGATAGTCTATGTCAAAGGGAAAAACGCGAAGAAATACCGCAAGGGCGCGGAGTACGGCTCTGCCCGATGGGGAAACGCCGAAGATATAAAGCCCTACATAGACCCGGATTTCCAAAACAACATCATTTTGACGCAGACGGAACGGCTTACCATGAACAGCCGCCCGAAGCAGCCGAAGTACGCGAGAAATAAGAACGTCGTCGTGATCGGCGGCAGCGGCAGCGGAAAAACAAGATTTTTTGTCAAACCTAATCTAATGCAGCTTCATTCCTCTTACGTCTTAACCGACCCGAAAGGTACGGTTTTGATTGAGTGCGGGAAGCTGCTGCAACGGGCGGGCTACCGCATTAAGGTACTGAATACGATTAACTTCAAAAAATCTATGCACTACAACCCCTTTGTGTATATCCGCAGCGAGAAAGATATTTTGAAGCTGGTAAATACGTTGATAGCGAATACCAAAGGTGAGGGAGAAAAAAGCGCGGAGGATTTTTGGGTAAAGGCAGAACGGCTTTTGTATTGCGCGTTGGTGGGCTACATCTGGTACGAAGCCCCCGCCGAGGAAATGAACTTTATTACCCTGTTGGAACTTATCAACGCCAGCGAAGCCCGCGAGGACGACGAGGAATATCAAAGCCCCGTCGATTTGCTGTTTGCCGACTTGGAAGAACGCGACCCCGACCATTTCGCGGTGAAGCAGTACCGAAAATATAAATTGGCGGCGGGCAAAACCGCAAAATCAATCCTCATTTCTTGCGGTGCGAGGCTCGCTCCTTTTGATATAAAGGAATTGCGCGATCTTATGTCCTACGACGAATTAGAACTTGACACGTTAGGCGACAGAAAAACAGCTTTGTTTTTGATTATGAGCGATACGGACAGCACGTTTAATTTTGTTATCGCTATGCTGCAATCGCAGTTATTTAATCTCTTGTGCGACAAGGCCGACGACGAATACGGCGGCAAGCTGCCGGTTCATGTTCGCTGCCTGTTAGACGAGTTTGCAAACATTGGACAAATCCCGCAGTTTGAAAAATTGATTGCCACAATCCGCAGCCGGGAAATCTCGGCTTCTATCATTCTGCAATCGCAGAGCCAGCTAAAAGCCATTTACAAGGACGCGGCAGAAATCATACTTGACAATGCCGACAGCACCTTGTTTTTGGGAGGGCGCGGGAAAAATGCAAAGGATATTTCGGAGAACTTGGGACGTGAAACAATCGACAGTTTCAACACTTCCGAAAATCGCGGCACGCAGGTTTCTCATGGCCTCAATTATCAGAAATTGGGAAAGGAGTTGATGACACAGGACGAAATCGCAGTTATGGACGGAGGAAAATGTATTTTGCAGTTGCGCGGCGTGCGCCCCTTTTTCAGCGATAAGTACGATATAACGCAGCACCCGAACTACAAATACCTTTCCGACTTCGACAAGAAAAACGCTTTTGACGTTGAACGGTATATGTCCACCCGTCCGGCAATCGTAAAGCCCGACGAACCCTTTGACATATACGAAATAGATTTGTCCGACGAGGACGCAGCCGCCGAATAAAAACGGCGGCATTTTTATTTCCAACAACATTTTTTGAGCCGTTTTAGCGGCAGAAAGCGAGGTTTATATGGATTTTTTCAACAGCGCAGTTGACGTATTGCAGACTTTGGTAATCGCGCTTGGCGCAGGACTTGGCATTTGGGGCGGCATTAACCTCATGGAGGGGTACGGCAACGATAACCCCGGCGCGAATGCTCATGTACGGTAAGGAAGCAAGCAACCGAAAACAAGAGATAGACCGCCAGCACTACACTATTCCGAACCAAAGACCAAAAGATAAGCATTGTGGGAAAATCTAAACTTTTGGATTTTCCTACAATGCCGACTACGGCGGAATCCCTCCCACTCCTTATATCTTTCTTTCCGTATACATTGAATTTGTATTTAGTAAATGCTATAATGTCCCTATTCAAATTATAAATGTGTTGAATTAGTTACATGTACATATTTTTTGTGCCGGAGGAAGTGAAATGAAACAAAAAATTTATCTCATTACAGGCTTAATGGCTTCTGGAAAATCTACAGTTTCCGATTTACTGGCAAAATCAATAGAAAAATGCGTCCATCTTCGTGGTGATGTGTTCCGAAAAATGATTATTTCAGGCAGAGAAAATATGTCAGCTACCCCATCAGCGGAAGCAGTCCGCCAGCTGTACCTTCGATACAAATTGACTGCTGATGCGGCAAGGTCATACTTTGACAACGGCTTTTCTGTAGTGATCCAAGATAACTACTACGGTGATGAATTAAACCGAATGATAAATTATCTGCATAAATACCCTGTTGAGGTTGTCGTTCTTTGTCCAGATGTGGAAACAATAAAAGGAAGGGAACGATACAGGGAGAAAACAGGCTATTCCGGCTTTACGGTTGAAACCTTATACGATACATTTATGCAGACAACACCACGGATCGGCTTTTGGCTGGACAATTCCAACCAAACACCACAGCAGACAGCAGAAACCATTCTGAACGCCAGAAAGTCGGTATGATTGTTACATATAAGGGGAAGAAAAATTTCTTTTAGGTACTTTCTTTCCTAAAACTAATGTGATATAATAGCATCATTCCAAAAAAGGAGTAAAAAATATGCGGCAAGGTATTCTTAAATAAAACTATAATCAAATAGTGGGAACAAAGGATTATGATAGTCCCTTTTGTGGGGGCTTGGTTTTTTGTACCCAATTTAAAAATACTTTTGCCTTATCAATTTTGACATATCCGAAAAACAGCAATCACAAACAGGTGTATGCTGTATATGTGTATGTCCGCAAATTATAATCCCCAGTGGTAAAAGTATTTTACTGCTGGGGATTTTTATGCCCTTTTGGGGCTGTAAAAGGAGGACAATCACATGAAAATAATCAATATTGGAATTCTCGCCCATGTAGACGCAGGAAAAACAACATTGACGGAAAGCCTGCTGTACACCAGTGGAGCGATTGCGGAACAAGGAAACGTGGATAAAGGAACTACAAGAACAGACACTATGATTTTGGAACGGCAGCGCGGAATTACCATTCAGACAGCGGTTACTTCTTTTTGCTGGAATGATTATAAAATCAATATCGTGGACACTCCCGGTCATATGGATTTTTTAACCGAAGCATACCGCTCTTTATCTGTCCTTGACGGAGCTGTTTTAGTCATTTCGGCAAAAGACGGCGTACAGGCACAAACCCGTATATTATTCCATGCGCTTCAGAAAATGGACATTCCGACAATTATCTTTATAAATAAGATAGACCAAAATGGGATCGACCTGCGGCGTGTTTACCAAAGCATTAAAGATAAACTTACCAGTGATATGATTGTCATGCAGGAGGTTTCCCTGTCGCCAAAGATAACCATGACCGATATTTCTGATTTGGACAAATGGGATATGATTATTTCCGGAAGCGATGAACTATTAGAACGATATGTTGCAGAGGATTCTTTGGATATACAGGAATTACAATATGAAAAGTGCAAAAGAACCAGATGCTGCTCTTTGTTTCCTGTTTATCATGGGAGTGCAAAAGACAATTTAGGAACAGAAAAACTGATTGAAGCGATTACAGAAACTTTCATTACAGAAACAGACGATATTCAGTCTGAATTATGTGGATATGTTTTTAAGGTTGAGTATACAGAGCGGAAAAAACGGCTTTCTTATTTACGCCTGTATCATGGGACGCTCCATTTACGGGATACCCTGCTGCTGTCAAAAAAGGAAAAAATAAAGATTACAGAAATGTGTATTCCGTCAAATGGTGAAATCGTCCCGGTTGACCATGCCTGTCCGGGAGAAATTGTTATTTTAGCTGATGATACTTTGAAACTGAACGACATTCTGGGAAATGAAAAACTCCTGCCTCACAAAACACGGATTGATAATCCCATGCCATTACTTCGGACAACGGTAGAGCCGCAAAAGCCGGAGCAAAGGGAAGCCCTGTTAAATGCCCTCACAGAGATTGCTGATACAGACCCTCTTTTGCATTTTGACATTGATACTGTTACACATGAGATTATATTATCTTTTTTGGGAAAAGTACAGTTAGAAGTTATTTGTTCGCTATTAGAAGAAAAATATCATGTGGGCGTGGCTATGAAAGAGCCTTCGGTTATTTATCTGGAAAGACCGCAAAAAAAAGCGAGCTACACGATTCATATTGAAGTGCCGCCGAATCCGTTTTGGGCATCTATTGGTTTGACTGTAACACCGCTTCCTGTTGGAAGCGGAACACAATATAAAAGCGAGGTATCTCTCGGCTATTTAAACCAAAGTTTTCAAAATGCCGTCATGGAGGGTGTGCGTTATGGAATGGAGCAGGGCTTATATGGCTGGGGAGTGACAGACTGCCAAATTTGTTTTGATTATGGAGTTTATTACAGCCCGGTCAGCACCCCCGCTGATTTTCGTTTTCTTGCGCCTGTCGTGTTGGAGCAGGCATTGAAAAAAGCAGGAACACAACTGTTGGAACCATACCTTTCCTTTACCCTTTTTGCACCGCAGGAATATCTTTCACGGGCTTATAATGACGCACCAAAGTATTGCGCAATCATTGAATCAACCAGACTTGAAAAAGATGAAGTTATTTTTAAGGGGGAAATCCCTGCCCGTTGTATTGGTGAATATAGAAATGATTTGAATTTTTATACAAATGGAAGAAGTGTCTGCATTACAGAATTAAAAGGGTATCAGGAAACTTCCGGCGAGCCTGTGTTTCAGCCACGCCGCCCGAACAGCCGTTTAGACAAGATCCGGCATATGTTTCAGAAGATAATGTAACATCTTGCGCAATGCAAACGTTCATTGCTGGCTATTGCGAAATATCATTGATAAAATCAGCATCAGAGAGGAGGAACCATTTTGAACCAGAAACAGACGGATATTACAACAGGAAAGCAAATACGTCATCTGCGAACACAATCGGGAATGACACAGGAAGAACTGGCTGGGAAATTGAATGTTACCCGGCAGGCGCTATCGAATTGGGAGAGAGATGTTAATGAACCCGATTTAAATACGTTGAAAAAAATTTGTTTTCTTTTTGGAGTCCACATGGACGATTTTGCGAAGGAGGTAATAACAAAAATGGAAACATGTGAAAAAAAGAGAAACGACAATTTAATAAGTATGATATGGCAATTGGACTTTTTTATGGTGTCGGGATATTTCTTGGCATTGGTATTTTCTTTGTTGGCGGTTTTATGACAATGTCGGGTGCAGGGTGGGGAGCATCACTATTTGGCGGTGGCTGTTTTTCTCTTGTATTTGGCTTGATATGCCATGCAGTTATTACATTGAGAAGAAATGACAAATGATGACATATCCTGCTTTCTAGTCTTTTCGGTCATATCGCGTAAAAAAGCCGCTGCTTTTGGCTTTCCAATAGCGGCGGCAAAGGGAAATATCCTTTGAATACCTTACAGAAGAAAAGTTTTGCAGCATTATAAAAATAAAAGCCTATACCATTTTGGAAAGAAAAGATACATAATAGTCAAGACGGCAACAATCAGAAGTTATGGAGGGTAACAATGGAATATAGTAAGGAAGATTTAATGGAAGCAAAAAGGCAAATTTTGGGAGTGGGAGAGAACATGGGAACAGAGGAAAGCAAAAAGATCTGGGAGAAAAACGCACAATTTTGGGATGATGCAATGGGTGACGAATCCAATGAATTTCACAGAGAGGTAGTACGTCCCAAAGTAACGGAACTTCTCTCTCCTGATCCTTCGGATTACATTTTGGATATTGCGTGCGGCAATGGAAATTATTCTTCGTATCTTGCACAGAGAGGCGCTTCGGTCGTCGCTTTTGATTACAGCAAAAAAATGATAGAATTGGCTAAAAGACGGCGATCACAATATGCAAAACAAATTGAGTTTTGCGTAGCGGATGCGACCAATAGAGAAAGCTTATTAGGATTAAAAAGAAATCGAGCCTTTACGAAAGCAGTTTCTAATATGGCAATTATGGATATTACGGATATTGAACCGCTTTTTATGGCTGTTTATGAACTATTGGAGGAAAACGGGATTTTTGTCTTTGCAACGCAGCACCCTTGTTTTATCACATTGACTGAAAAATATATGACACCGCACAGTTACTATGATATAGCGATCGAAGGGCAGCCGGAGGAGCAGATTTATTATCATCGTTCCATACAAGATATTTTTAACCTTTGTTTCAGAGCTGGATTTGTCATTGATGGATTTTATGAAGAATGTTTCAAAAACAATAAAGAAATTCCTATGGTAATGATAGTAAGGCTTAAAAAGGTAAAACGTGATAGCTTAAAATAAATTCAAGTTTGCCGGATAAATAGCAAACCCGGCCGAGCCAGTCAACGGTCAAGATGAACGGGCTTCGCCCGCCGTTGACAGCCCCGCCCGGTTTTGCAGTTAGGCAGTCAAGGAGCGACAGCCTAAAGTGCTGCCGCCCCTTACTATCATAAAAAGCAACTACTAACCAGCCACAGCCCTTTTGGGAGGAAAGGGGGATTTTCCATGACCTGTACAGAAGAATATCGGGAACATATCGAGTACACTTTCCATGCCTTTTGCAAAGTCGTTATCCGAAATGCAACGATCAACGCAGCGAGGACACGGAGCAGGAAGCACAAAAGAGAAATATCCCTTGAATACCTCACAGACGAAAAGCACTACCCTTTAGGCACGACAGATGAATATTTCCAAGCCCCGGAGCCGGACGAGGAATACATACTTACCCTTTGCGGCGATACGGTCATTTTCAGCAGCGGTTTACTTGCGGAAGCCCTGTCACGGCTGGACGAACGGGAGCGGGAAATGATTTACCTGTCCTTTTTCAAGCGTATTCCACAGCACGAAATTGGCAGACAGTACGGGCGCAGCCGCAGCACAGCGGGCTACCATATCCGAAAAGCCCTACGGCAGCTCCAAGCGGAAATGGAGGGAATGGCATATGAGAAATAATAGGCTTCTCCCCTATGAAACAATCGTCCAAGCCGCCAGCGGGGAGCCGGAAGCGGTGGGAACTGTATTGCAGTATTACCGCCGCCGCATACAATGTGCCGCCCGTGTGAATGGACGGGTAGACCAAGATACAGAGGACTACATCACCCAGACGCTTCTCACAGCTATTTTCAAGTTCCGCTTTGGGAGATAGCCCTACCGCCTACAACTGAATAACCGCCGCTTCGCCGGCAACCAGAAAGCAGTAAATCTATTCAACAGATTTGCTGCTTTTTTTCGTTCCTGTTTGGCATTTTTGAAAATCCCCAGTATGAAAAAACAAAAGGGAAAATTGCCGCCGCAGTTGGCAAAATCCCTTACTTATCCGTGGAGGGTATCAAAGAAAAAAATACTGCCATTGTCCGCCTTTTTCGGCTTGCGTGGTGTTGTAGGGAATAAGGGGAAATTCTAAAAATCTCCGTCCATTTTGCTTTGCGTGGTGTTGTAGGTAGTGAAAGGAAAATTTTCAAGATATGCCGGAATAGCGGGTAGCAAAGCCCTTTTGAAACGTCTTGTTAGCGGAAAGTACGGAAGCCGGGGAACGCCGGAGTTTTTCAGAGCAAGATTCTACCGCAGTACCAAAATTCGCTTATCGCTCATTTTGCCCCTGCGGGAATCTTGTTGGGGAGTGCCTTCCCCAAACCCTGCTTATGCGGCTTACGCCGCTGGAAAATCCCTCAAAATAATTTTTCGGATTTTTCAAAAACAGTTCCGCTTTACACCCTGTTTTTCTCCTATTAGTGAGAGGACACCACGCACAGCCGAAGGAGGTTTTACCATGCGAAAACGATATAACACGCCGCACCGCAGCCGGGTAGTCAAGACACGCATGACCGAGGAAGAATACGCCGAGTTTGCGGAAAGGCTTTCTGCTTACAACATGAGCCAAGCCGAGTTTATCCGGCAAGCCATAACCGGGGCAGCCATACGCCCCATCATAACCGTTTCCCCCGTCAATGACGAGTTGCTTGCCGCTGTCGGGAAGCTGACCGCCGAATACGGCAGGATCGGCGGCAACTTAAACCAGATAGCCCGGACGCTGAACGAGTGGCACAGCCCCTACCCGCAGCTTGCCGGGGAGGTACGGGCGGCGGTTTCCGACCTTGCTGCCCTAAAGTTTGAAGTCTTGCAGAAAGTGGGTGACGCTGTTGGCAACATTCAAACATATCAGCTCTAAAAATGCGGACTATGGCGCAGCGGAAGCCTATCTCACATTTGAGCATGACGAGTTTACCATGAAGCCCACCCTTGATGAAAACGGGCGGCTGATACCGAGGGAGGATTACCGCATTTCTTCCCTCAACTGTGGGGGCGAGGATTTCGCTGTTGCCTGTATGCGGGCTAATCTCCGCTATGAGAAAAACCAAAAACGGGAAGATGTGAAAAGCCACCACTATATCATCAGCTTTGACCCACGGGACGGGACAGACAACGGCTTGACCGTAGACCGGGCGCAGGAGCTGGGCGAGCAGTTCTGTAAAGAGCATTTCCCCGGACACCAAGCCTTAGTCTGCACCCACCCGGACGGGCATAACCACAGCGGCAATATCCATGTGCATATCGTCATCAACTCCCTGCGGATTTATGAAGTCCCGCTTCTGCCCTACATGGACAGACCAGCCGACACACGGGAGGGCTGCAAGCACCGCTGCACCAACGCCGCTATGGAATATTTCAAGAGTGAAGTCATGGAGATGTGCCACCGGGAGGGGCTTTACCAAATCGACCTCCTAAGCGGCAGCAAGGAACGGATAACCGAACGGGAATACTGGGCGGCAAAGAAAGGACAGCTTGCCCTTGATAAAGAGAACGCTGTCAGAGAAGCCGCAGGACAGCCGACCAAGCCCACCAAGTTTGAAACGGACAAGGCGAAGCTGCGCCGGACGATACGGCAGGCACTTTCCCAAGCTGGCAGCTTTGACGAATTTTCTTCCCTTTTGCTGCGGGAGGGTGTGACCGTCAAGGAGAGCCGGGGGCGGCTTTCCTACCTCACGCCGGACAGGACAAAGCCTATCACAGCCCGGAAGCTGGGGGACGATTTTGACAAGGCTGCTGTCCTTGTCCTGCTTACGCAGAACGCCCACAGAGCCGCCGAACAGAGCAAAGCCATACTCGAATACCCTGCCGCGGTTAAAAAGCTGTCACAAGGGGAAAAAACCACAAAAACCACCCCGGCAGACAACACCTTGCAGCGCATGGTTGACCGGGAAGCCAAGCGAGCCGAGGGCAAGGGCGTGGGCTATGACCGCTGGGCGGCAAAGCACAACCTAAAGCAAATGGCAGCTACCGTTACCGCCTATCAGCAGTACGGCTTTTCTTCCCCGGAGGAACTGGACGAAGCCTGTTCTGCCGCCTATACCGCCATGCGGGAAAGCCTTACAGAGCTGAAGCAGATGGAAAAGACGCTGAACGGGAAAAAGGAGCTGCAACGGCAGGTGCTTGCCTATTCCAAGACCCGCCCTGTCCGGGACGGGCTGAAACAGCAGAAAAACGCCAAAGCAAAAGCAGCCTACCGTCAGAAGTACGAAAGCGACTTTATCATAGCAGACGCAGCCGCCCGCTATTTCAGGGAAAACGGCATTTCCAAGCTGCCGAGCTATAAAGCCCTGCAAGCAGAGATTGAAACCCTTATCCAAGAGAAAAACAGCGGCTACAACGATTACCGGGCAAAACGGGAGGAATACCGCCGCTTACAGACTGTCAAGGGCAATATCGACCAGATTTTACACCGGGAGCGCAAGCCTGTGAAAAGGCAGGAACAGGAACGATAAAAACCGCCCCAAAATGTACCCGAACCTATACAGAACAAGGGGGCTGCCCCGTACCCTATCCGCAAATACCAAAGGATTTTTTAACGGGCTTATAGGGCAGAAAAAACCCGAAAATGATACCGAGATGATACAGAATTACCGCCGATACCGCCACACCAGCGGAAACGGCAGAAAGGAGCGCACCCATGCCAAGAATGAGCAAGAAACGGCGGCTGGAATGGTCTTTTTTCCTGCGGCAAGTGAAAGTCGGGAATTCCACCTGCGATCGTATCACATACAATGACCTCTGCCGGGGCTGTACCCATAGCTGCAAGCAGAGCTTCCGGGCGGTTATCATACTCTGCCCCCACTACTACTCCAAACGCCGGAAAAAGGAGGACAGGGACAATGGCAGATAACCGCAAGTATTACTACCTCAAGCTGAAAGAGAACTTTTTTGACAGCGACTCCATTGTGCTGCTGGAAGATATGAAAGACGGGATTTTATACTCCAATATCCTCTTGAAGCTGTACTTAAAATCGCTGAAAAACGGCGGGAAATTGCAGCTTGACGAGCATATCCCCTACACAGCGCAGATGATAGCGACACTGACCCGCCACCAGATAGGGACGGTTGAGAGGGCTTTAGAGATTTTCCGGCAGTTGGGGCTTGTGGAGCAGCTTGACAGCGGGGCTTTCTATATGACCGACATTGAGCTGATGATAGGACAGTCCTCTACCGAAGCCGAGCGGAAACGGGCTGCAAGACTGGAAAACAAGGCACTTTTACCGCCCCGGACAAAAGGCGGACATTTGTCCGACATTCGTCCACCAGAGATAGAGATAGAGTTAGAGAAAGAGATAGAGATAGAAAAAGAGAGAGAGGGAGAAACGGGACACCCCGCCCCCGCCGCTTATGGCAGATACAACAATGTGATACTGACCGATACAGAGCTTTCCGGGCTAAAAACAGAGTTGCCCGACAAGTGGGAGTATTATATTGACCGGCTTTCCTGCCATATCGCTTCCACCGGGAAACAGTACCACAGCCATGCAGCCACCATTTACAAGTGGGCGCAGGAGGACGCTGCCAAAGGCAAGGCTGCCCCGAAACAGGGCATACCCGATTATTCATGCAAGGAGGGCGAGAGCTTATGAAAAACGGAATTGAAGCTATGATTACGGACATTACAGCCACTACCGCCGAAGCGGAGGACTACACAGGCGAGGACGGGCTTTTATACTGCGGTAAGTGCCATACGCCCAAAGAAGCCTATTTTGCAGAGGGAAAGACTTGTTTCGGGCGTGACCGCCACCCGGCAGAGTGCGACTGCCAGCGGGCAGCCCGTGAAAAGCAGCAAGCCGCCGAAAGCCGACAGAAGCACCTTGAAAAAGTGGAGGACTTGAAACGCCGGGGCTTTACCGACCCTGCTATGCGGAACTGGACATTTGAGCATGACAACGGCAGAAACCCGCAGACCGAAACCGCCCGCTTTTATGTGGAGAGCTGGGAAACCATGCAGGCTGAAAATATCGGCTACCTGTTTTGGGGCGGCGTGGGGACGGGAAAAAGCTACCTTGCCGCCTGTATCGCCAACGCCCTTATGGAAAAAGAGGTTGCCGTCTGCATGACAAACTTTGCAACGATACTGGGTGACCTTGCCGCCAGCTTTGAGGGCAGGAACGAATATATTTCCCGCCTTTGCAGCTACCCTCTGCTGATACTTGATGATTTCGGTATGGAGCGAGGAACAGAATACGGGCTGGAACAGGTTTACAGCGTGATTGACAGCCGTTACCGAAGCGGCAAGCCGCTGATCGCCACGACCAACCTCACGCTGGAGGAATTGCAGCACCCGCAGGACACGCCCCACGCCCGTATCTATGACAGGCTGACTTCCATGTGCGCCCCCGTCCGCTTCACGGGCAGCAACTTCCGAAAGGAAACCGCACAGGAAAAGCTGGAACGCTTAAAGCAACTGATGAAGCAGCGAAAGGAGAGCCTATGACAGAAACGAAACAGACAAGCACCACCAAAACAGACCGCCGCCCGGACTGTGTGACGGAAATCCGCATGGGCAACTCCGTCCTTACCGTTTCCGGCTTCTTCAAGCAGGGCGCAACCGACACCGCAGCCGACAAGATGATGAAAGTGCTGGAAGCGGAAGCTGCTACACAAAAAACGGCGATTTGACCGACCATAAAGAAGCAGATTTGACGCTTTTGCCGCTATACAGACAGCCGCCCCATGTGGTACAATCAAGGTACGGAATAGTGGGGCTGGCTGTCGGAAACGGAGGATTTTATGTTAAGACAGACCAACCAACAACCAATTACCGCCCTTTACCCAAGACTATCCCATGAGGACGAGCTGCAAGGCGAAAGCAATTCCATTTCCAATCAGAAGCGTATCCTTGAAACCTATGCAAAGCAGAACGGCTTTTCCAATCTGCGCTGGTACACGGACGACGGTTATTCTGGTGCGAACTTTCAAAGACCCGGTTTTCAAGCCATGCTTGCGGACATTGAAGCCGGAAAAGTCGGGACAGTTATCGTAAAGGATATGTCGAGGTTAGGGCGAAACTACCTGCAAGTGGGAATGTACACGGAAATGATTTTCCCACAGAAAGGTGTCCGCTTCATCGCTATCAATGACGGAGTGGACAGCGCACAGGGCGACAATGACTTTGCCCCGCTGCGGAATATCTTTAACGAATGGCTGGTGAGAGATACGAGCAAGAAAATCAAAGCAGTAAAACGCTCAAAAGGCATGAATGGCAAGCCCATCACAAGCAAGCCTGTGTATGGCTACCTCATGGACGAGGATGAAAATTTCATTATTGACGAGGAAGCTGCACCCGTAGTCAAGCAGATATACAACCTCTGTCTTGCCGGGAATGGTCCGACCAAGATAGCCCGTATGCTCACAGAGCAGCAAATCCCCACGCCGGGAACGCTTGAATACCGCAGGACGGGCAGCACCCGCCGCTACCACCCCGGCTATGAGTGCAAGTGGGCGACCAATACCGTAGTGCATATCCTTGAAAACCGGGAATACACAGGCTGTCTGGTAAATTTCAAGACAGAAAAACTTTCTTACAAAGTCAAGCACAGTGTAGAAAATCCCCCGGAAAAGCAAGTGATTTTCGAGAACCACCACGAGCCTATCATAGACACCCAAACATGGGAACGGGTGCAGGAGCTTCGCAAACAGCGCAAACGCCCAAACCGCTATGATGAAGTGGGTTTGTTCTCCGGCATACTGTTCTGTGCGGACTGCGGCAGCGTGATGTATCAGCAGCGATACCAGACGGACAAGCGCAAGCAGGACTGTTATATCTGCGGCAACTACAAGAAACGCACCCATGACTGTACGGCGCACTTTATCCGCACCGACCTCTTGACCGCTGGTGTACTCTCCAATCTGCGGAAAGTGACCAGCTATGCGGCAAAGCATGAAGCCCGGTTTATGAAACTCTTGATTGAGCAGAACGAGGACGGGGGCAAACGCAGGAACGCCGCCAAGAAAAAGGAACTGGAAGCCTCCGAGAAACGCATAGCCGAGTTATCCGCTATCTTCAAGCGGCTGTATGAGGACAGCGTGACCGGGCGCATATCAGACGAGCGTTTCACAGAGCTGTCGGCAGACTATGAAGCAGAGCAACGGGAGCTGAAAGAAAGAGCCGCTGCTATTCAAGCGGAGCTTTCCAAAGCACAGGAAGCCACCGTGAACGCAGAAAAGTTTATGAATGTTGTCCGGCGGCATACCAGCTTTGAAGAACTTACCCCTACTCTGCTGCGGGAGTTTGTAGAGAAAATCGTTGTGCATGAGTGCAGCTATGACGAGAACAAGACCCGCAGACAGGACATTGAGATTTATTATTCTTTTGTTGGCAAGGTGGACTTGCCCGAATAACCGCCCGACCTATCCGACACAATGCGCAAGTGCCGGATAGGAACGGCAAAATTTTTTACACTTCTATTACTTCTTTATCGCACATCAGTAAAGTCGCAGGGCATGAAACAGTTGATGGCGGGCGGCGGCGTTGCCCTTATCGGCCTTACCCTTGTCCCGCTGCTCTCCGGCCTGTTTGGATAATGCCACAAACTAACACTACCCGCCGCGCTCTCCCGCTTCACGCGGGAGGGCGCGGGAAAGGAGGGATTAGCTTTTGATATGGCAGATGATTGAAGATTGGTTTCGCGGCATTTTGACAGACGGAATACTCTCTAATCTCTCCGGGCTGTTCGACAGCGTAAATACAGAGGTTGGAGAAATCGCAACGCAAGTCGGCACAACCCCCGCCGGGTGGAACGCGGGCATATTCAATATGATACGCAGCCTATCGGAAAACGTCATTGTGCCGATTGCGGGCGTTATCATTACCTTTGTCATGTGCTACGAACTAATCCAGCTTGTAATTGAGAAAAACAATCTGCACGATCTCGACACTTGGATTTTCTTCAAGTGGATTTTCAAAACCTTTGTTGCGGTGCTGCTGGTAACAAATACTTGGAACATCGTCATGGGCGTATTTGACATTACACAGAGCGTCGTCAACGACAGCGCGGGCGTTATCATATCCGACACAAGCATAGATATTGCAACCGTTATCACCGATATAGAAGCAAAGCTGGACGCTATGAGCGTCGGCGGGCTTTTGGGGCTATGGTTTCAATCACTCTTTGTGGGGCTTACCATGAAAGCGTTGTCTATCTGTATCATGCTGGTGGTGTACGGGCGCATGATTGAAATATACCTTGTAACGAGTATCGCCCCTATCCCCGTTGCGACAATGGTAAATCGTGAATGGGGCGGCATGGGACAGAACTACTTAAAATCCTTGCTTGCCCTCGGTTTTCAGGCTTTTCTAATTCTTGTGTGCGTCGGTATTTATGCGGTTTTGATACAGACAATCGCAGCAACCGATGACATATCCGGCGCGATCTGGTCTTGCATGGGCTATACCGTCCTCTTGTGTTTTACGCTTTTCAAAACGGGAAGCCTTGCAAAATCCGTATTCAGCGCGCATTAAGGGGGTGCAGATGAAGAAATACAAAATCATTTACGCCGATCCCCCTTGGAGATACGCGAGAAGCAAGGTACAGGGCGCAGCGGAAAAGCACTATCCCACTATGAGTATTGAGGAACTTTGCGCTTTACCCGTCAAAGAAATTGCGGATAAGGACTGTATTTTATTCCTATGGGCGACGTTCCCGCAGCTTAAAGAAGCGTTGCAGTTAATCAAGGCTTGGGGATTTACCTATAAATCCGTTGCCTTTGTATGGTTAAAGCAAAATCGGAAATCGCCCACTTGGTTTTATGGCTTGGGCTTTTGGACGCGAGGAAATGCGGAAATCTGCTTGCTTGCTACCAAAGGACACCCGAAGCGACAATCAAACAAGGTACATCAATTTATTATTTCCCCTGTTGAGCAGCACAGCAAAAAGCCGGATATAACGCGGGAAAAGATACTTGCCCTTATGGGCGACCTACCGCGTATTGAACTGTTTGCAAGGCAGCATACCCCTGGTTGGGACGTATGGGGAAATGAAATCAAAAGCGACATACGGTTTGCCGGAAAGGAGGTTTGAAATGGCGTATGTAACCGTCCCAAAGGATTTAACCAAAATCAAGAGCAAGGTAATGTTCAACCTTACCAAAAGACAATTACTCTGTTTCGGCGCGGCGGTGGCTATCGGGCTACCGCTATTCTTTTTGACAAAGGACAGCGCGGGAACGACAACGGCGGCTTTGTGCATGGTGCTTGCCATGCTGCCCATGTTCCTACTCGCTATGTACGAGAAGAACGGGCAACCGCTGGAAGTGATTATACGGCAATTTGTGGAAGTGAAGTTTCTTCGCCCCAAAGAGCGACCTTATCAGACCAACAATTTTTATACCGCCCTTGCGCGGCAGGAGCGATTAGATAAGGAGGTACGGGCGATTGTCAAAGGAAAAGGGAAAGACCCAAAACAAAAAGCGTAAACTTACGCGGCAGGAAAAGAAACAGATCGACGCGCTTATCCGGCAGTCAAAGGGCGACGGGAAGCCCCATACGGCGCAGGACAGCATACCGTTTGAACGAATGTATAAGGACGGGATTTGCCGCCTTGCAAACGGGCGGTATTCCAAGTGCATTGAGTTTGAAGATATTAACTATCAGCTTGCGCAGCCGGACGACAAGACCGCCATTTTTGAAGCCCTTTGCGATATGTATAACTCTTTTGACGCTTCTATCAGTGTGCAGCTTTCCTTAATCAGCCGCCATGCGAACAAGGAGGATTTCAAGAGCAGTATCACGATTGCCCCACAGAATGACGACTTTGACAGTATCAGAGCCGAATACACCGAAATGCTGCAAACACAGCTTGAACGCGGCAACAACGGGCTTATCAAGACAAAGTTTCTCACCTTTACCATTGAAGCAAAAGATATTAAATCGGCGCGGGCGCGGCTTGCCCGTATCGAAACGGACACCCTCAACCATTTTAAGGTGATCGGCGCGGCGGCGCGGGTATTGGACGGGAAGCAGCGGCTTGAAGTGCTGCATGGGCTTTTCCACCCGGACGGGGAACGCTTCAACTTTGCGTGGGAATGGCTACCCGTAAGCGGCCTTTCCGTCAAAGACTTTATTGCCCCGTCCTCTTTCCGTTTTGGCGACGGGCGAATGTTTCAAATGGGCGGGAAGTTTGGCGCGGTTTCCTTTTTGCAGATTGCCGCGCCGGAACTTTCAGACCGTATGCTTGCCGACTTCATGGAAGCGGAAAACGGGATTGTCGTCAATCTGCACATTCAGAGTATCGACCACAACGAAGCGATCAAGACGATCAAGCGGAAAATCACCGACCTTGACCGTATGAAAATCGAGGAACAGAAAAAGGCAATCCGCAGCGGCTACGATATGGATATAATTCCGTCCGACCTTGCCACCTACGGCGGCGAAGCGAAAAACCTTTTGCGGGATTTGCAGAGCCGGAACGAGCGAATGTTTTTGCTTACGCTGTTAGTTTTGAATGTGGCAGACACAAAGCAGAAATTGGACAACGACGTATTTCAGGCCGCAAGTATCGCACAGAAATACAACTGTATGCTCACCCGCCTTGACTACCGGCAGGAACAGGGGCTTATGTCCTCTATCCCATTGGGCGAAAACCTAATCCAAATCCAGCGGGGCTTGACGACTTCCAGCACCGCCATTTTCGTCCCCTTTACGGTACAAGAGCTGTTCCAAAGCGGCGAAGCGTTGTATTACGGCTTAAACGCATTATCGAATAACATGATTTTGTGCGACAGGAAAAGGCTGAAGAACCCTAACGGCTTGATACTCGGCACACCCGGCAGCGGCAAGAGTTTTTCGGCAAAGCGCGAGATCACCAACGCTTTTCTCATTACCGCAGACGATATTATCATTTGCGACCCGGAAGCGGAATATTACCCCCTTGTGGAACGGCTGAAAGGGCAGGTTATCAAGGTTTCGCAGAACAGCACGCAGTACATTAACCCGATGGATATAAACCTCAATTACAGCGAGGGCGACACGCCCATAGCCTTAAAGAGCGATTTTATCCTTTCCTTTTGCGAGTTGATTATGGGCGGCAAAAACGGGCTGGAAGCGGTTGAAAAGACTTTGATTGACCGCGCCGTTATCAGCGTGTACCGCAGCTACCTTGCAGACCCGAAGCCGGAGAATATGCCGATTTTGGGCGACCTCTACAATGAAATCAAGAAGCAGCCGGAAAAGGAAGCGCAGCGTATCGCGTCGGCATTGGAACTCTATGTAAATGGCAGTTTGAACGTGTTTAACCACCAAACAAACGTTGACATTCACAACCGCCTTGTCTGCTTTGATATTAAAGAACTCGGCACCCAGCTACGAAAACTCGGTATGCTCATTGTCCAAGATCAAGTTTGGAACAGAGTTACCATAAACCGCAGCGAAGGCAAGGCGACGCGGTACTATATCGACGAGTTTCATTTGCTGCTCAAAGAGGAACAGACCGCAGCGTACAGCGTTGAGATTTGGAAGCGTTTTAGAAAATGGGGCGGTATTCCGACAGGTATCACCCAAAACGTGAAAGATTTGTTATCGTCCCGCGAGGTGGAGAACATTTTTGAAAACAGCGATTTTGTGTATATGCTCAACCAAGCCCAGGGCGACAGGGAAATCCTTGCAAAGCAGCTTAACATTTCGCAGCAGCAAATGACCTATGTAACCCATTCCGACGCGGGCGAGGGGCTTATCTTCTATGGCAACGTGATTTTGCCCTTTATTGACCGTTTCCCGCAAGATACGGAACTCTATCGTGTAATGACGACCAAACCCGGCGAGGTGTCGGCATGAGGATAGAAATGGACAAAATCTATTGCGGCGACAGCTTGCAGGTGCTTCAAACCTTGCCGGAAAATGCAGTTGATTGTTGCGTAACGTCCCCACCCTACTATGCCTTGCGGGACTACGGCGCAGACGGGCAGATCGGACGGGAAGCAACGCCGGAGGAATATGTTTCCCGTATTACGGCGGTATTCCATGAGGTAAAGCGGGTGCTTACGCCGGAGGGTACTTGTTGGCTGAATATCGCGGACACTTATTGCGGCACAGGCAGCAAAGCCGACCACCAAGACCCCAAATACCCCAAAGGCAGGAACGGGCAGCAAGTGGCGTTTAACCACCGCGCCCCCGGCTGCAAGCCCAAAGATTTAATTGGTATTCCGTGGCTTGTAGCCCTCGCCTTGCGGGGCGACGGTTGGTATTTGCGCAGTTCTATCATTTGGCACAAAACAAACCCCATGCCGGAAAGCACGCGGGACAGGCCGACCCGCTGCTATGAATATGTGTTTCTGCTTACCAAGTCAAAGAAGTATTATTACGATTGGCAAGCAGTAGCCGAGCCGATAGCCCCCACAACGGCGGGGCGGCTGAAAAGCGGAGTTAGCAAAGGAAATAAGTATAACGTTACTGTTCCGGGGCAAAACCAACCGCAGAAAATCAACCGCCCCCGCGAAAAGGGCGCATACGCCGACGAGTTGATTTCTCCCGTCCGCAGCCGCCGCAACGTTTGGCAGATTAACAATGTCGGCTATCATGGCGGGCATTTCGCAGCGTTCCCGCCGAAACTTGCGGAAACGTGCATTTTGGCGGGCTGTCCCATCGGCGGGATTGTCCTTGACCCCTTTTTCGGCAGCGGCACGACGGCCCACCGGCGGGATTGTCCTTGACCCCTTTTTCGGCAGCGGCACGACGGGCATGGTAGCAAAACGGCTTAACCGCCGCTATATCGGCATTGAGTTAAACCCCGACTATTGCGAACTTGCAAAACAGCGGATTGGAGGTGATGAAGATTGAGCAAGGAACTGAAAGCCCCCGACAAGGTAACGCAAAAAATGACCCGCGACGGTGCGGTTGCGGAAAACCTCACGACGGGCGAAACGTCCAGTATCAGCGAAAGGCCGCAGGAAGAAAACTATTCAGCCCCCGCAGGGGTGGCAGCGGAAAAGGTTGTGCAGCATATCGGCGCAGAGATTGAGCGACACGCAGCAAAAGGCGCGGAGAAAAAAGCCCTTGACGCGACGCAGCCTAAAACCCATTCTTCCCGCTTGCAGTTTTCCGAAGCGGAACGGGCAACGCCGGAACTTCAAAAAGCGATCAAGAAATCGGATAAGGCGGCAGACTGTTTAGACGCAGCGCGGGCGGCTATCCCCAAGCAGACCAAAATCAAGAAAGAGCGCGTTTTTGACGAAGCGAAAGGCAAGGCAAAGACGCGCCTTTCCTTTGAAAAGACGGATAAGCCCCCAAACGGCAAGTTGCGGCATAACCCCTTATCCCGTCCGGCACAGGAGTTAAACAGTACCGTACATGGGAAAATCTACGAGGTAGAGAAAGAAAACGTCGGTGTGGAAAGCGGGCACCGGGTAGAACTTGCCGGAGAGAAAGCGGGCGGCATGGCGGCGCGGGCAGTTAAGGGCGGCATACGCCGCCATAAGCTGAAACCCTACCGGGCAGCGGCGGCAGCGGAAAAACAAGCGGTAAAGGCAAACGCAGATTTTCTCTATCAAAAGGCGTTGCACGATAACCCCGCGCTTGCGCACTCCAACCCCATTTCCCGTTTTTGGCAGAAGCAGCGCATTAAAAAGCAGTATGCAAAAACGCTGAAAGCGGGCGGCAAAGCGAAAAAAACCGCTGAAGCCACCGCAAAGGCGGCGAAGAAAACCGCGCAGGAAACCAAACGGGCGACGTTCTTTGTTGTCCGGCATTGGAAAGGCTGCTTGATTGTGGGCGGGATTGCCTTTATCGTGCTGCTGCTTTTCGGCGGGCTGTCCTCTTGCTCCCTCTTTGGCGGCAACAGCGGCAGCGGCTTGATTGCGTCGTCCTATCTCTCCGAGGACGCGGATATAACGGGCGCGGAAAGCGCGTATGCCGCTATGGAAGCCGAGTTACAAGATATGCTGGACAATATCGAAAGCGAATACCCCGGCTATGACGAATACCGGGTAAACGCGGACGAGATCGAGCATGACCCCTATGTGCTAATTTCTATCCTTTCCGCGTGGCATGAGGGCGTGTTTACACTCGATGAAGTGCAAAGCACCCTTGAAATGCTCTTTGAGAAACAGTATATCTTGACGGTCGAGGAAGAAGTACAGGTACGCTACCGCACCGAAACAAGGACGGACAGCGAGGGCAACCCCTATACGGTTGAAGTCCCCTATAACTATTACATTCTTCATGTGGATTTGGAAAACTTCAACCTCTCCCATGTCCCCGTTTACATCATGGGCGAAGAACAGCTATCCATGTACGCTATGTATATGTCGTCGCTGGGAAACAGACCCGACCTTTTCCCGCAATCCGGCTATGTGTCTAAATACTATGAAAACCCGCCCGCCGATTATGAAGTACCCGCCGCGCTGCTGGGTTCCGATGAAAAGTTTGCGCGGCTCATGGAGGAAGCAGATAAATACGTCGGTTTTCCCTATGTGTGGGGCGGCAGCACCCCGGAAACCTCTTTTGATTGCAGCGGCTTTGTGAGTTATGTGTTGACGAACAGCGGCCTATACAATACGGGCAGACTTGGGGCGCAAGGGCTTTACAACATCTCAACCCCTGTTTCTAACCCGCAGCCGGGGGATTTGGTGTTCTTTACGGGTACATACGACACCCCCGGCGTTTCCCATGTGGGGATTTATGTGGGCGAGGACGGGGACGGAAGCCCCGTCATGCTGCATTGTGGCGACCCTATCCAGTATTCAAAGCTGGACACCAGCTATTGGCAATCCCACTTTTACGCCTACGGGCGGTTAAATTACAATTAAAAGGAGTTGAAAAATGAATATTGTATCTTTTGGCGGCGGCACGAATAGTGCCGCCTTACTTATTGGCCTATACAAGCACAAAATCCCGATTGACCTTATCACCTTTGCCGATACGGGCGCGGAACACCCGCATACCTATCAATTTATCGAGATAATCAATCAATGGCTTGCGGAACACGGTATGCCGCAGATTACCGTTGTGCAGTATGTTGACCGCTACGGCAACCGCCTATCTCTTGAAACCGAGTGCTTGCGCTCTCATACGCTCCCGTCGATTGCCTACGGGCATAAGCGTTGTTCGCAGAAACACAAAATCGCACCGCAGGAAAAGTTTTGCAACCACTATGCGCCTTGCCGCGAAGTATGGCAGCGCGGCGAGAAAGTCAACCGCTATATCGGCTATGACGCGGGAGAAGTGAAACGGTATGAACATTCCCGCAAGTACAACGAAGCCGACAAAAAATATCATAACCGCTACCCCCTCATTGAAGAATGGGGCTGGAACAGGGACGATTGTATCCGGGAAATCAAAGCGGCAGGATTGCCGCAGCCGGGTAAATCGTCCTGTTTCTTTTGTCCGAGCATGAAGAAACAAGAGATTTTATATCTCAAAGAACACTATCCCGATCTATTTAACCGGGCGGCGACTTTGGAAGAAAACGCTATGCCCTATCTTAAAACCGTTAAGGGATTGGGGCGCAGCTATTCATGGAAAGAACAGTTTGGAAAGGAGTAAATGACTATGGCGAACACGAAACTTGACCGTATCGAAAGGGATATTGAGAAAACGAGGGCAAAAATCCTTGAACAGCAAAAGAAGCTGAAAGACCTTGAAGCGCAGAAAGTCGAGGAAGAAAACGCGCAGATCGTGCAAATGGTAAAGGCGGTACACCTTGACGGGACGCAGCTTGCCGCGTTCCTCTCCGCTTACGCCAGCGGCGAAATCACCTTGCCGCAGCCGGAAGCCACTTACCCCGCCGAACAGGAGGACAACGACAATGAAGAATAAAAAGATAATCCGAAAGTTTACCGTATTGCTTGCCGCACTGGTTATCATGTGCGGCTTTTCTGTTACCGCTTATGCGGGCGGTGGCGATGAAAGCGACGACACGCCTACCCCCGTAACCGAGGAAACCCCCGCGCCGGAAACCGAGCCGGAAGAAACGACGGGCGGCTATGAGCCGCAGCCCCTTACCCCGGACGGGAATATGTCCCTTGTGGACGATATAACGGGTGAAGCGTCCGGCGACAAGCAGTTTATCACCGTCGTTACCAAAAGTGGCAACTATTTTTACATCATCATTGACCGCGCCGAGGACGGGGAAAATACCGTCCATTTCCTTAACCAAGTGGACGAAGCGGATTTAACCGCCCTTATGGAGGACGGGCAGACCGAAGCCCCCGTTTGTAGCTGCACCGATAAATGCGTTGCCGGAAGCGTCAACACCGCTTGCCCGGTTTGCAGCGTCAACATGAGCGAGTGCGCGGGTGTGGAAGCCGAGCCGGAGCCGGAAGAAACCGAGCAGCCGCCGGAAGAAGAAAAAGGCGGCGGCATGGGTATTCTGCTTGTCGTGCTGCTTGTTGCCGCAGCGGGCGGCGGCGCGTTCTACTACTTTAAGATTTTGAAGCCCAAAAAGGACGCGGCGAAAGGCAGCAGCAGCCTTGACGACCTTGATTTTGACGAGGACGACGAGGAAACGGAAGTAGTCGAAACCGAACAGACCGAGCAGGAGGACGATAATCTATGAAACTTGTAATTGCAGAAAAACCGAGCGTCGGGGCGGCGATTGCCGCCGTTATGGGCGCGAATGAAAAGCGCAGCGGATATTTTGAGGGCGGCGGCTACCTTGTGTCGTGGTGTATCGGGCATTTGATTAGCCTTGCAGACGCGGCGACCTACAATGAACAATTCCGTAAATGGAAGTACGACGATCTTCCCATTGTCCCGCAGGAGTGGCAGTTTATTGTTGCCAGCGGCAAGGAGCAGCAGTTTTCCATTCTCAAAGACCTTATGCACCGCAGCGACGTTACCGAGATTATCAATGCTTGCGACAGCGGGCGCGAGGGGGAACTCATTTTCCGCTTTGTCTATGAACAGGCGAATTGCAAAAAGCCCTTTTCCCGCCTTTGGATTAGCAGCATGGAAGCAAGTGCAATCCGCGAGGGCTTTTCAAATCTCAAAGACGGGCGCGGCTATGACAACCTCTATCAATCCGCGCTTTGCAGAGCAAAGGCCGATTGGCTCATTGGCATTAACGCGACCCGCCTTTTCTCTATCCTCTACCATAAAACATTGAATGTCGGCAGAGTGCAAACGCCCACCCTTGCTATGCTGGTAAACCGCGACTATGCAATCAGCAGCTTTAAGAAAGAGAAATATCATGTCGTCCGGCTGGACGTTGGCGGCGTTGCCGCCCTTTCCGAAAGGCAGGACGACGAAGCGGCGGCGCGGCAGATGAAAGCGGCTTGCGAGAAATCGCAGGCCGTTTGTACTTCCCTTAAAAAAGAGAAAAAGACCGCAGCCCCGCCGAAACTGTTTGACCTCACCGCCTTGCAGCGGGAAGCAAACCGTTTGTATGGGTTTACGGCGAAACAGACCCTTGACTATGCGCAAGCCCTTTATGAAAAACGGCTTTTGACCTATCCCCGCACCGACAGCAAATATATCACTTCCGATATGGAGGGCAGCACAAAGGAACTTATCACCGGCCTTTGCGCTGCTCTCCCCTTTATGCAGGGCGTGAAGCTGCAAGCCGACCTTGCGAGGATTTGCGACAACAGCAAAGTAACCGACCATCACGCCATTTTGCCGACAGCGGAGTTTGTGAAAACGGGCTTTTCTTCCCTTGCCGAAAGTGAGAAAAAGCTAATGACCCTTGTGTGCGCAAAACTGCTTTGCGCCGTTGCCGCGCCCTATGAGTATGAAGCGGTTACGGCGGTTTTCACTTGCGGCGGCTATACCTTTACCGCAAAGGGCAGGACGACGCTTTGCGAGGGTTGGCGCGAGATTGAAAGACTATCCCGCGCCGCGTCCGGGGAACAGGACGAGGACGCAGAGCCGGAAGCGGTTTTACCCCCGCTTGCCGAGGGGCAGACCTTTGACAATCCGGCAGCGGAGATCTCCGAACGTTACACGCAGCCCCCAAAGGCATTTACCGAAGATACGTTACTTTCGGCTATGGAGAGTGCGGGAAAGGAGGACACGCCGGAGGACGCGGAGCGCAAAGGGTTAGGCACCACCGCGACGCGGGCGGGTATCATTGAAAAACTCATTAGCGCGGGCTTTGCCGAGCGCAAGGGCAAAAAGCTAATCCCCACAAAGGACGGGTATAACCTTGTCGCTATTCTGCCCGACAGCCTTACGTCCCCGCAGCTTACGGCAGAATGGGAAACGCGCCTTACCGGGATTGCAAAGGGCAGCGACAGCCCCGCCGACTTCATGCGCGGGATTGAGGAAATGACAGCGGGGCTTGTCAAGACCTATTCCGCGATTTCCGAGGATAAAGCGAAGCTGTTTACCCCGCAGCGGGAAGCAATCGGCACTTGCCCCCGTTGCGGCGCGGCGGTTTACGAGGGCAAGAAAAACTTTTACTGCTCCGACAGGGCTTGCAGCTTTGTGATGTGGAAGAATGACCGCTTTTTTGAGCAGCGCAAAAAGGCTTTCACAAAGGCGATTGCCGCCGCCCTTTTGAAAGACGGAAAGGTAAAAATCAAAGGTATGTACTCGACCAAGACGGGAAAGACCTTTGACGGAGTTGTGCTGCTTGCCGACACAGGCGGCAAGTATGTAAACTTCCGCGTCGAGCAGAACCGAAAATGATAAGGCTTGATGAAAAGCAATACCGCGCCGTAAAGAAAATGACCCGCGCCGCTTGTGCAAACAACGATTGCGGGAATTGTCTGCTGCTGGACGACGGGGAAACTTGCGTTTGTGTGCAGAGTATCAGCTATTCGCTGCTATGCCGCTATTTCCGCGAAGCGGTATTACCCGCCGACAGGCAGCTTTGCGAACAGATCACCCGCAGCGGGGAAACCGATTTGAAGCGTTGCGCGGTATGCGGCAGCACGTTTGCGGCGGGCAGCAACCGGGCGAAATACTGCCCCGATTGCGCGGCAAAGATACGCCGCAGACAGAAAGCCCAAAGCGAGAGAAACAGGCGTTTACGGATAAAAACAACTACATAGCAAGCACAGCAAACGAGTACCCGTTTGCGAGAAATGCCCGCGCTTCCCATAGAGAGCGCGGGCATTTTGCTTGTTGGGATAGTCCCAAACCCTTATATGACCGAGAAAGGACGTGATGAAAGAATATGCCGTATTCCTCATACGACCATGACAAATTAGAAGCCGCCGAAACCATGCGGATAGAACGCCGGATATATTTTGAAGCAAAGGACAGGGAGATTGCCCCTTATGCTTCCTTGCCGATTGCGCAGCTACTTTCCATGCGCAGCGAAAGCGCGGCGGCAGAACAGGCGATTTTTGACGACCTTAAAGAACGCGCCGCCGCATGGGAAGAACAGGCGGGAAGAACGCTTTTGCTGGATAAAACACTTGAATATGTGAGAACGCCGCACGTCCAGCACACCGCTAACGAGTGGCAGACCACCGAGCATAACCGCCATATTCGCAGCAATCGGGTATATCAGATGAATTACTACATTTACGAGAATACCCGCTACGACAAAGAAGCGCAGAAATCTATCCCGTATTCATGGACGCTTACATGGAGCGTGCGCACCAACAGCCCAAGCAGAACCCAAGCGAAGATTGCCGGACAAGATAGAAAGGTTTTCACCGACAAGGCAGCTATGGAAAAGTATCTGAATGGGCGTATCAAAGCGTATGACCGCTTGTTTACGGAAATCTCCCCGCCTATCCCGCAGGAGTACGCCGACTATTTCAAAGTAAACGGTATGCTCATGCCGGACTACACCATAGAGGGCGAAGAACCCCCGCAGCAGCAACAGGCGGCAGCTATCCCCGAAAATACCGGGCAGGAAAAGGAGCGTGAACACATGAGCGAACAGTTTTCTATTATGATAGGCAACCGCAGCCGCTTTGACGCGGGCGACCCCGGCGGCTATTGGTTGGATATGCCCGCCACAAAGGAGCAGTTGCACGAAGCTATGCGGAACGTCGGCATTACCGCCGACAACCCGCAGGATTTTTCCATTCGCGGCTATTCCGACGACCCGGAGAAACATATTGCCTTGCCTTATGAAATGGTATGCGCCGCCGACGTGGACGAACTCAATTTTCTTGCGGCGCGGCTCGAACAGCTTGACCCCGCCGAGGTTGGCAAGCTGAACGCAGCTTTGCAGCAGAAAAACGGGCTTGCAAATATTGGACAGGTAATTGACTTCACCTACAACGTGGATTTTTACGTCCATATCCCCGAAGTACATAACTACCACGATTTGGGCGACTATTACTTAAATCAATCCGGCATGGTACAAATGCCCGAAGAATGGAAAGGCGGCATTGACCTTTCTACTTTTGGCAGGAACGCTGCCGCGCAGGAAAAAGGCGCGTTTACCGAGTACGGCTATATCGTGGAAAGCGGCGACGAGTGGGAACGGCAGTTTGAGGGGCGCGAAGTGCCGGAAGAATACCGCATTATGAGTTACCCGCAGCCGGAGCGCGGCGAACAGGACAAAGCCTATATGGACGCAGCCGAAACGCAGCAAGCAGACGCACAGGCCGCAGAGCCGCAGCAGCCCCGCCCCGTCGTCCCCATTATCCTTACTTCCGAAAAGCCCGCCGAAAAGGTAAAGGAGATCACCGCGCGTTTGGAACAGGGCGTACAGGCGATTTTTGACAGCGACCGCTACAAAGAGTTTCTAACCGCTATGTCAAAGTTCCATGATTATAGTTTGAATAACACTATCCTAATTGCTATGCAGGGCGGCAATTTGGTAATGGGCTTCCGTCAATGGGAAAAGGAGTTTGACCGCCATGTAAAGAAAGGCGAGAAAGGCATTAAAATCTTTGCCCCCGCGCCCTACAAGGTGAAAAAGCTGGTTGATAAAATCGACCCCGAAACGAGAAAGCCCATGCTTGACCGCGAGGGAAAAGTGGTAAAGGAAGAAAAGGAAATCACCGTCCCCGCCTTTAAGGTTATAACCGTCTTTGATATTTCGCAGACCGAGGGCAAGGAGTTTCCCGACCTTTCCGTTAAACCGCTGCTTGCCGATGTGGAGCAGTACGAGGATTTTTTCGCCGCCCTTGAAAAAGCGTCCCCCGTCCCGATTGCATTTGAGCAGATCACAAACGGCGCAAATGGGTATTTCAGTTTGACCGACAAGCGTATTGCAATCAAAGAGGGCGTGAGTGAATTACAGGCGGTAAAGACCGCCATTCACGAAATCGCCCATGCGAAGCTGCACGACGTAGACTTAAACGCCCCGCCGGAGCAGCAAAACCGCGTTGACCGCCATACCTGCGAGGTAGAAGCGGAAAGCGTCGCTTATACGGTTTGCCAGCATTTCGGCCTTGATACTTCCGATTACTCTTTCGGCTATGTGGCTGGTTGGAGCAGCGGCAAGGAAATGACCGAGTTAAAAGCGTCCCTTGAAACAATACAGACCACCGCAAAGGAACTCATTACCGAGATTGAGGGGCATTTTACCGAGTTGCAGCAGCAGCGGCAAGCCGAGCAGGAGCAGGGCGATACCTTTTCCATTTATCAGTTAAAGCGCGGGGACGAAACAAGGGACTTGCGCTTTGAGCCTTATGACCGTCTGCAAGCGGCTGGACTTACCATTGACCGGGTAAATTATGAACTCGTCTATACTGCACCGCTTACAAAGGATATGACGCTGGGCGACATTTGGGAAAGGTTTAATATCGACCACCCCGCCGACTTTAAGGGGCATAGCCTTTCCGTTTCCGACATTGTTGTGCTTCATCAGAACGACGAGGACACCGCCCACTATGTAGACAGTATCGGTTTTCAGCAAGTGCCGGAGTTTTTGCAGGAGCAGCAGACCCCCGTATTTGACAAGCTGCCGCCCGAACAGCAGCAAGCCTTGTCCGACACCGTACAAGACACTTTGCAAATGCTGGTTGACGCAGACAAGCGGATTTATGGCGACGTTACGGGCAAGACCCTTGAAGCAATCGCGGCGCAAGGATATTCCTACAAGGACGGGCAGCTTGAAAAGCAGCAGCCGGAAGCGACCCCCGACAGCCTTTTGACGGGTGAAACCGTTAGAACGCCGAGGGGCAATTTTCATATTACCGATATGAGCCGTGAACAGATCGAAGCGGCGGGATTTGGTTTTCACCATGCGTCGGAGGACGGGAAGTATCTCATTATGGGGAATGGCACACAGGCTTATGCCATAGCCGCCGAGCAGCCGCAGCGGGATAATCCCTTAAAGCACGTCGAGGACACCATAGAGCAGAACGACAACAATTTTGACGGGCTTATCAACAATACGCCGCAAACGCCCACCGTTGCAGATTTTGAGCAGCGGGCAAAGGCGGGGGAAGCGATTTCCGTTACCGACCTTGCAAAAGCGGTAAAAGCCGAGAAACGGGAACAGCCGCAGAAAAAACCGTCCATTTTGAAGAAGCTGGACGAATACAAGAAACAGGCGGCGCAGCAGCCGAAAGATAAACAGAAAGAGCATAAAAAGGATTTGGAGGTTTGATAGCATGAATACCCGCTTTACCATTGAGGAAGAAAACATTGTTGCGATCTACGCCGAGGACAGCCGGGAAACAACGCTTGAAAATATCCTTGCCGCCATGCCCTACATGGACGAGGATATGCGCCAGCTTGCCGCCGCAGCGGTGAACAAGCTGCAAGCCATGACGGACAGCGAGTTTTCCGAAAGGGAGTTTATCTTGACCGACGAGGAATAGCCCATAGAGAACAGGGGCGCGGTTGCCGATTTCCGGCACCGCGCCCCTGTTCTTTTTTTGTCCTTGCGTGGACAATTAGAAAGCCGTTTTTGCGGGTTTGAATATACTTTATCGTCTATGTCGTTTTCATGCGCTGGAAGCCGCAGAAACACAGGCGTTTTCAGCCCTTAACATTCCACTTGCCACCCCATGTTTTGCGCCTTATCGCTCCTGCTCCCGCGCCCTGCTTTGGGACGGGTAAAGAATACTATCGACGTTCTTTTTGACAACGCCGTATTCCTGCATTTGCTTCTTGGCTTGCCGATAATCTTCATACAATTTGGTTTTCCTGTCGTTTAAGCTTCTATACTCCTTGCGCAGCGCGGCGAGATCGGGCAGCTTCTTTATCTGCATTTCCTTTAATGCCCTTGCCGCAGCTTCAAACAGGATAATTTCGCTTTCATGCCCCCGCAGATACTTTTCCTTGTCCGGCGATTTTCGGTATTCATCGTAAATCGGTTTTAACTGTCGGTATGTGGTGGTGTGCTTGATAAGCAGCGACAAATCAGACATACGCTGTTCCACTTCCTTAACCGCCTTTGCCGCCGCGTCATGAGCGGTCATAATATCGGCTATCTTGCTTTCAAGTTCGCTATAATACTCAATCTTGTTTTCGGTTAGGAAGTTCATGCTTTTAGCAGCCTGTTTCAGATTATGGATTTTTGCCCACCGTTCATAGCCCGCCGACTGTTGGGCTTTGATACTGTTTTCAAGATCGACGACAAGCCGGATTTTCTTATCTTCCCGCAGCGTTTTTGTTTTGGCAACATACACGCCCTTGATACGCTCCTTTATCGCTTCTTCCGTATAGGCCGCGCCGAGCGTCTTTGTGCGGGTAAACCGTTCCTGTCCGGCAGCGCGAAAGGAAATGTATTTGCCCTGTTTGATTTCATACCCCATTTCCTGCAAGCGGCGCAGCAGTTCGTCAAAATCTTTCACTTGGGGAATGAGAGTATCTATCGCCGTTTTCAGCTTTGCTTTGTAGCTTGTCCCTTGCTTTTCGGCGGTGTATTCTGCATAGCTTTTTCCCTTGTCCTGTCCCGGTACGACGACGGATAGCCCATGCTCTTTACATATCCTGTCGCTGGTGCGCCGGATAAAGTGATAGCTTTGCTTGTTGGAATGGTACTTTTTGTAGTCAACGAAGCTAACCGCGTTGAAAATCAAGTGATTATGCAGATGGTCTTTATCGACGTGAGTTGTCAAAACAAACTCATACTTGCCGCCTAATACCGCCCCGGCAAGTTCCATGCCGATTTTGTGCGCTTCTTCCGGTGTGGTTTCTCCCACCGCAAAGGATTGTATCAAGTGCCGCCCTAAATGTGTGCCGCGATCTCCGGCAGCTTCCCGCGTCCATGCAAACTCAATATCGGCGGTTTCCAGCCCGCAGCCGAAAGAGGACGCAAGCAGCTTCCCGTCTGTCTTTTCGGGATTTAAGATATAGTCTATCGCAGCCTTTAAGGTTGATTTAATAGGGTGCGTCTTTGTAACCGCCATATCTCGTCCACCGCCTTTTTAATGTCCTCTATATCCTGCCTGTAAACCGTCCCCGTCGCATTGGCGCGTTTTGCAATTTGGTTGATGTTCCGGCTCACCGCTTGCAGTTCCCGGATATATGCTTTTGTGTCGCTTCGGTCAACGACAAGAATATACCCGTCTATCGCCATTTTACGGAAGTATGCCCCATACTGCTTTATGGGAAGCTGCTTCATCTTCTCGTCGATCAGCCGCTTTTCTTCTTCCGTAACGTAAAACTTCATCTGTATATTTCTCTTTCGGTTTTCCATTTCCGCACCGCCTTTCGGTATAAGGGTTTGGGATTATCCCAACAAGCATTTTCCGCAAACGGGTACTCGTTTGCTGTGCTTGCTATCTACTCCATACCCCCACCGAAAGGCGGTATTTGTTGCGCGTTCCTTTGATTTTGGACGCAAAAAAAGATTGCAGCCGCCATGCGCTGCAATCTCCCGATTTCTCATATTGTGAGGTTAATCCTCTGCTTTTTCGACTTCCGTTATCTCCCTTGCTGTTGCGGTTACAATCCGTATGCCTTTATCGCTCATACCGTCCAGCAGCGCGTCAAGCTGCCGCCGCCCGGTGGATTTCTCCGCATTGCTGTTCGGGAAGAAAAATTGATCTACCGAAATATGATACCGGGTTACAAGGTCATAGAATACCTGTAAACTCGGCTGTTGTCCCTTGTTCTCGATATTCGCAAGGTAGCGCGGGGAAATATATAACTCGTCGCTTACCTTTTTGCGGCTCTCGCCGTATTCATTTCTCGCGGCTTTTATAGCTGCCCCGAAAGCCTTAAAGTCGTACAATGGTACGGGTCTTTTTGCCATTTTCATTCACCCTGTTACATTTTACAGTTCACCTTTCTTTTTGGATATGTCCACACAATTCATATCATTAGGTTAAATACTTCCTGTTGTGTATTGACAGTAGACTGATTTTCTGATAAAATAAAATTTATGTAAAAGGAGGCGGCGTTTATGTTGCATAGCATGCGTATTAGATAAGCATTGAAAAAAAGGATTTTCCCATTTTCAACATGGGCTTTTTTGTCATGCTTATTTTGCGGATGCTATACAAAAAACTAACGACGTATAGATATAGTATAGACATAGTGCAAGCTATGCCTTAGTTTTGTTGTACTGCTCTGTGCATTATAAATGCAGGTCAATGCTCATGTTGAGGATTGACCTGCATTTTTTTGTGTAAAAAGGACGAGTGAAATATAATGCTTAAAAAATATTGGATAAAATGTCCGATTTGTAACGGAAAGACGAGAGTTCAAGTATTTCATAATACTGTATTAAAAGATTTTCCTCTTTTCTGCCCTAAATGCAAATTGACGCATATCATTGATGTAGAAAAATTAGAGATTGTAATCAAAAATACAGAAAAACAAACTTTTATTATTTAGAAGAAAGGATATAAAAATGAAACGTTTACCTAAATATACGCCTGCGGAAGTACGGAATGATCCATACGGATTTACTTACAAAGAAATGTCGGAAGTTATTGGCGAGAATGAAGCAAAAGCCTTATATGAAGAATTATATAAGCAATTACCACGCAAAAAAAATCTATCAATGTTGGTAAAAAATATTTGCAAAAGCAGTGATACTGAAAAGTATGTTTACGAACTGAAAGACAACAAATACATTGAAACGGTTTTTATCAAGCGGCGAGATGGTGGAACTGTTTGCGTGAGCACACAAGTCGGTTGTCCTGTTGGTTGTATTTTTTGTGAGTCCGGGCGAAATGGCTTTGTTCGTAATCTAACATCGTCAGAAATCGTACAACAGATTATATTGTTGCGTCGAAAAGTAAACCGTATCGTTTTTATGGGTATGGGAGAGCCTTTATTCAATTATGACAACTTGATAAAAGCAATCCATATTCTCCGAGATAGATATGGGCTCAACTTTCCAACCGACGGCATTACCATATCAACAGTTGGTCCGGTCGATCAATTAAAAAAATTGCGCGAGGAACATCTTAAAATTCAGTTGACAATATCTTTACACGCAGCAACACAATCTGCAAGAAATCGTATTATTCCTCACATGCGCATATATGCTATTGAAGATGTTGTTAAGCAAGCCTTATCCTATTCTGAAAGGCATAATCGCAAAATTGTCTTTGCGTATTTGCTTTTACCGGGTATAAATGACCGGCCCTCAGATGTAAGACAACTTGCAAAATGGTTTCGGGGCAAAAAAGTTATGATTAACGTGTTACAATACAACCCAACAAGCAATTCAAGAATTAAAGCACCACAGAAACGGGAAATAGTTGCATTCAAACATCAATTAGAGCAAGCAGGACTTGAAGTTACTATGAGAGTTTCTCATGGCAGAGAGATTAACGCGGCTTGTGGACAGTTAGCTAACACATATAATAAATTCAAAAAAAAATGATTAAAAGTGCCAGACGCATAGACGCAGAGCCGATAACGCATTAGGTCAAAAAACCTATGTGTTATCGGCTTTTTTATTTAATATTGCGCAAAAGCCGCTGTTCCCTATTATAGAATGGATTGCGGGTAGTGTATTAAAGTCGCCCTTTTTTAAGGATACGGCGGTATCGGGGAGGTATCGCCGTGTCCATTTTTATTTACTGTAACCCGCCTAATGCTTTGCGGTCAAAAAAAGCTATGCTCCGCAAGCGGGATATTCCGGCTATGAATGTGAACTGTCAATACATTTAGCTACTGCTTACATTTCCTTTGCGCCCGTCCGCGTCTTGCGGACGGGCGCATTTTGCTTTTTTCAACTTTTTTCTGAAAAGCGCACTCAAGAGCCATCTCCCGAACGGGTACGGAGCGAAAGGGGCAGAGAGGACAAGCCCTTAACTCCCGTCCTCTACTCCACGCGGGAAGGAGGTGAACTCTATGGAGCTATCTTCTTCCGACAAGGAAAGAATACAACATCAGTACGACGCATTAGCAAAGAAAACTTTGGTCGGCGAAGCGAAAAGCCACCGCCGCACTCTTGCGAAACGCGCAGCACGCGAAGTTACTTTTTCGGATTTGAGCGAAAGCGAACTCGCGCAGCTTTTCACAACGGACGAATACGAAAGCGATTATTTCCGTTTTCAAGTGTCCGGCTTTGATGTACTCGTCAAAAATGAACTGCTTGCCGAAGCCCTTAACGCTTTGCCCGAAAGGAAACGCGACATTATCCTTTTGTCCTACTTCTTGGATATGAGCGACGCGGAAATTGGCGAACTGCTGAATGTTGTACGCACGACGGTTTTCCGGCACAGGAAATCCGCGCTTGCGAAAATCAAACAGTATTTGGAGGGAAAAGCAGATGATGAATACCGTTAGGAAGTCTGAAAATCTGTTGCCGTTCCCTGTCATTTCCGCAGCGGCAAACGGCGACACAACCGCCATGTGCGCGATCTTGAAGCACTACGAGGGTTACATAGCGAAACTTTGTACCCGCACGCTGAAAGACGACGCGGGCAATACCTATTCCTATGTGGACGAGGAAATGCGTAACAGGCTGCAAGTGCGCCTTATTACCCGCACCCTTGCTTTTCATGTAGGATAATCTTTTAGCCCATGCGGGGAGCGTGTCCCCTTTCCACGCTTCCCGTTATGGGCTATTTGTCGTTCCGCAAAAGCATATCCGCTGTTGATGTGCTTTTGCAGGCCGACAAAGCCTATTGTTCTTTGACAAAGAAAGCGGCCTTTGGTGCGCAGCATAACAGGCAAACGGGTACATTCCGTCTGTACCGAGCCAGTCGGCGGGTACGCCATGACAGCTTTTCCCCATAGGGGAAAAGCCGAGCGAGAACTACCGCGCCGTAAAACAGGTTTAGCAGCTTGTGGGCGACGACATACAAGGCGGCACAATGATACTCCCGCGTTGAACACCCTCAAAGTATTGCGCGGCGCACCCATAAGCATGGGCCGGGGTGAAACTCCCGTGAGGTTGCAGCTAACAACCGCCCGTTTTTGCCTTTTGACGAATATAGTTTATCCATACAGGAAAAGGAGGTTTTTCTAATGGATAAAAAACAGACAATTACAACCGAACGCAAAATAGGGAAAATCACCTATCTTGTTCAAGCGTTGCCGAGTGAAAAGGCAACCGATACAATCCATAAAAAGATTGAGAAACTCATTGTAAAGGATTTGCAGAAAAAGCCCGGAAATCCGGGATTTTTAGCGTCCGAGTAGTGCATTAGGCGGCGGGATATGGTATAATGATAGCAACACATTATACCTGTTTATTCGGCTGTCGGAAAGGAGGACTAATGTTACAGTCGAATAAAATCACCGCCCTTTACTGCCGTTTAAGTCAAGAGGATATGCAAGCCGGAGAAAGCGGAAGCATACAGCACCAAAAAATGATACTTCAACGCTATGCGGACGAACACCATTTTTTGAACACAAAGTTTTTTGTGGACGACGGATTTTCCGGCGTGAGTTTTGAGCGCGAGGGGCTGCAAGCGATGTTGCAGGAAGTGGAAGCCGGACGAGTGGCGACGGTCATTACCAAAGACCTTTCCCGTCTTGGCAGAAACTATCTGAAAACGGGCGAACTCATAGAGATTGTATTTCCCGAAAACGGAGTACGCTATATCGCGATCAACGACGGAGTTGACACAGCGCGGGAGGATAACGAGTTTACCCCCTTGCGGAACTGGTTTAACGAGTTTTACGCCCGCGACACAAGCAAGAAAATCCGCGCAGTTAAACAGGCACAGGCGCAAAAAGGCGAGCGCGTCAACGGGGAATATCCATACGGCTATATCCCAGACCCGAACAACCGCCACCACCTTATACCCGACCCGGAAACCGCGCCGATTGTCAAACAGGTTTTCGCTATGTTTGTTAGCGGCGTGCGTATGTGCGAAATCCAAAAATGGCTTGCGGAAAACAAAGTCTTGACGATTGGAGCGTTGCGCTATCAGCGTACAGGACAGGCGCGGTATCAGCGGGCAATGATCGCCCCCTATACTTGGCCGGACAAAACGCTCTATGACATATTAGCAAGGCAGGAATATTTAGGGCATACCATAACCGCGAAAACTCACAAGGTATCCTACAAGTCGAAAAAGACCCGGAAGAACGAAGAAGAACAACGCTATTTCTTCCCAAACACCCATGAGCCGCTTGTTGACGAGGAAACCTTTGAACTTGCGCAAAAGCGGATTGCTACCCGCCACCGCCCGACAAAAGCAGCGGAGATTGATATTTTTTCCGGCTTGCTGTTTTGCGCTGGTTGCAGACATAAGATGTATTACCAACAGGGCGTAAATATCGAGCCGCGCAAGTTTTCCTATTCTTGCGGCGCATGGCGCAACAGGGCAAGGACAGGCAGCGAGTGTACCTCTCATTATATCCGCAAAAACGTACTTCTTGATTTAGTGCTGGAAGATATGCGGCGGGTTTTGCGGTATGTTAAGGAACACGAACAGGACTTTATCTGTAAAGCTACCGAGTACGGCGACATGGAAGCGAGAAAGGCATTAGCGCAGCAGCAAAAGGAACTTTTCAAAGCACAGGCGCGTATGACCGAACTTGACACGCTTTTCCGCAAGCTGTATGAGGACAACGCATTAGGCAGACTGACAGATGAACGGTTTGTGTTTCTAACTTCCGGCTATGAGGACGAAAAGAAATCCCTTGCCGCAAGGATAGACGAGTTACAACAGCAGATCGCAACCGTTACCGAGCGAAAAAGGGATATATCAAGGTTTATTCAGATTGTCGGGAAATACAGCGACATACAGGAATTGACCTATGAAAACGTCCATGAGTTTATCGACCGTATTTTGATACATGAATTAGACCGGGAAACCAACACCCGGAAAATCGAAATCCATTATAGCTTTGTCGGACAGGTTGATACCGAGCAGGAGCCGACGCAAGTTGTCAACCATGACCGCCGCAACATGGTAGATGTAAAAAGTATCGCTATCTAACCCCAGCAAACGTAACGCCCGAAACGCCGTCGTCAATGAAAAATGTAGGATTAGGAAAACCGTTGTCCATTGCATATTTGAGCAGGATTTTCTTTTGATTTGCTATGCTGTTACTCTCTCCGTCCAAGGCGTCCTCTTGAGAAAGCCTTGCATATAAAGCAGTAATGTTGTCGGGATAATTTTTTGTCATTGTTCATTCCTCCTGTAATGAACGCCCGACAAACAGGTTGCTATCTTTATTATAGCGGACTTCTTTTTCTTTGTCAGTAGGCGTTTTGACGGATTCCGCTCTTATGAGCCGTTCCATTTTGTTATAAAGCAGTTCCGAGCCGCCGCAAATCGTTGACACTTCAAAAATTGTGCCGCCGATTTTGTAAGTGACAGTTTCATGTAGCGGATTGCCCTTTTGTGGTATAAATCCACTGTTTTCAATATCTTGTTTCCTTTCCATTCCTTTCCCGTCCTTTCATAGTTTGTTGAAGTGAAAACTGAATAGCAAGCATAGGAAAAGGGTACCCTTTTCCGAAAATGCGCTGCATTTTGCTTGTTGGGAAGTTTCCCAAACCCTCTGATTTTCCTCTCACTACCTACAACACCGCATAGGGCGATTTTGCCGAAGTTTTGAGAGAAATTTTTCAAAAAGTTTTTCTTATCTCTTAATACGGAAAAGTTCCTGAAATGCCAAATAAATAACCGAAAATATTTCGAGTATCATTGCTTAAAATCTCTTTTAATCTTGACAGTGTAAAGTTTGAATTTTATAATATAGACAGTGTAAAGATTGGAGGAATTAGCATGGAACAGCAACGACAGACTTATCATCATAAAGACTTGCGAAACGCATTGATTGAAACAGGTATTCAGATTGTAAATACAGAGGGAGTAAATGCTTTTTCTTTGAGAAAGGTAGCTGCGGCGTGTGGTGTCAGCCATGCTGCCCCTTATAGCCATTTTCAAAATAAAGAGGAACTTCTTGAAGCAATGCAATTATTTATCACAGATAGATTTTCTAAACAATTAGAAAGTACCGTTCAAAAGAATAATAATGTTGCAGAAATATTAAAAGATATGGGAATAGCATATGTATCTTTCTTTGTAGACAACCCTACTTATTTTCAATTTTTATATTCTCAATCCAATATAAAAATTGACTTATCATTATCAATGCCAGATGACCAAAACTATAAACCTTATATTATCTATAAAAATGTTGTAAGTGAATTATTAGAGCAGACGCACTATTCAGAAGGAAAGCAAAATGATATTATCATAACCATTTGGGCTTTTATACATGGTATTACTTCATTAGCCACCATGAATAATGTAAATTATGATAATGACTGGAGAGAGAAAGTCATTGATTTTATGGACGTTTTTCAACTTTCCTTTTTAGATAATACGGGAGAAAAAATATGATTGGGATTTATTTTAGCGGAACAGGAAATACAAAATATTGTTTAGAAAAGTTTTTTGCTCTATATGACAGGAACATTGAAATAACCCCGTTAGAAGATACAGGTACAATGGAAAAAGTTACATATCATAAAGACATCATTTTTGCTTATCCAATCTATTACAGTAACTTACCTAAAATTGTACGGGATTTTATCTGCGAAAATTCTGATGTATGGAAAGGAAAACGTATTTTCATTATTGCAACAATGGGACTGTTTAGCGGCGACGGTGCGGGTGTATCTGCAAGATTGTTCGAGAGATACGGCGCACAGGTATGGGGTGGACTTCATTTGAAAATGCCGGATTGTATTTGTGATGTAAAATCCTTAAAGCGTACTCCGGCTCAAAATAAGCAAATTGTCATACAAGCGGAAGAACGCATAAAATCAGCGGTGTGCAATTTGAAAAATGGTACTCCAACTAAAGACGGTTTGGGATTTTTATGCCATATTACAGGGCTTTTTGGACAGCGGCTTTGGTTTTTCCGTAAAACACAAGAATATTCAGACAAAATACAGATAGATACCGACGCTTGTATAAAGTGCGGGAAATGTGCATTGGTGTGTCCTATGAACAATTTGTCATTATCAGAAGATAAGATTATAGCAGACGGACGGTGTACGTTATGCTATCGGTGCGTAAATCAATGTAGCGAGAAAGCAATTACTATTTTGGGGAAACAAGTGATTTTCCAACACTCTGTTTCTGATTTTCATTGAAAGTAGTCTGATTAGAAATGAGGTGGTGCATTGCAACAAGAAAAATGGATTTTATGTCCTGTATGCAATAATAAAACCCGATTAAGGATACGGGAAGATACAGAAATAAAGAATTTTCCCCTATACTGTCCGAAGTGCAAGCAGGAAAATCTTATCAATGTAAAAAATCTGAATATTTCAGTTATCACAGAGCCAGACGCATTGACGCAGAGCCGATAATCACAAGAAATAAATCTTATGATTATTGGCTCTTTCTGTTTTGTGATAGGAAAACAAACCGCCATTTCCTGTATATAAAATGGAATAGCGGCAAATACACAATTATTTTTATATACATGGCGGTGTCGGGAGATATTGCCATGTTTCTTTTTCACATTTTTAATTCTATTCCATTGTTAAAAAAAGCCTATTCCATGCAACGGTTTTTTGCAACCATAGAGATGAACACACAAATCATCATAATTACTTAAATAACTCATATTACCAAACGCCTATGCGGTTTTACGTCTGCATGGGCGTTTGTCGTAATAGCCCCCTACTGGGAAGAAAAGGGGGGGTGATGAGAAAATGAGGTATTCCGAACAATTTATGGAGCATATCGAATATGCCTTTGCCGCGTTCTGTAAAGTCGTTCTCCGTAACGCGGCAATCAACGCGTACCGCGATTTGGGACGAAAACAGAAGCATGAAGTGTCGCTTGACTATCTGATGTCAGAAACGTCTTTTGAACCATTTGCAACCGACAACTACTTTGAGCAGTATGTTTATGAGAAGCCGACTGTTTTTGTCGTGCAAGGAAAAGAAGTTGTCGTTACAAGTAGACGGTTAGCCGACGCATTAGCTAATCTGTCAGAACAAAGGCGTACTGTTCTGCTGATGAATTTCTTCCTCGGTTACAGCGAAAGAAAAATCGGGAATGAGTACGGACGGAGCAGAAGCACAGTAAACTATTGGAAGTTGGCGGCATTGAAACAGTTAAGAAAAGAACTGGAGGAAACAAAACATGAGGAATAAGAAGCTGATACCCTTTGAAATCATTGAAAAAGCTGTTGCCGGAGAGCCGGAAGCGATAGCCGCAGTATTGCGGCACTACGAGGGGTGTATAAAATATTTGTCTACCTATCGTGGACATATCAACGACGATATTCAAGACCGCTTAAAAGCACAGCTTATCAAAGCTATCTTGCAATTCCGATTTGACAGGTAACAGATAGCAAAGCCAAAAACAGTCGTCAAGGATAAACTTTGCGCAAGCGTCCTTGACGACTGTTTCCGTCTTTGCTGTTGGACAACCAAGAGAGCGCAAGCGGTCTATCCGATTGCGCTCTCAATCCAGTATGGAATGTTATGCGATAGGGTGCGTTTCTCGCTTGATTTAAGCGCGTTACAGCGACGATAGGGGCAAGGGTAAAGGTTTTCCACCCTTAAAAATGGCGTTCTACTGCGTAACATGGCAAACGATATTTTGTATTGTCGCTTCTGTTCCATTCTTTTCCGTTCCGGCGGCTCTGCCGCTATACCTTGCCCCAAAGGAGAGGGATTAGGGAAAGGATAGGAAAGGAATAGGTATTTGATTAAATCTGTATTTGGTTTTTCTTTAGTTAGTATATCTTTATTTAATTGCGTTGGATTTTCCGATGTCGGAAAATCCAACAACGGGAAAACCGAGATATGTGGTCTATGCTTTATCGGATAATTACCACAGGTTTGTTACGCAGTAGAAGGGAAAAAGCGCTTGATTTATGCGGCTTGCAGAACATGTAAAACGCTTAAATGATATTTTATACTTCTACCCTCAAAAATGACGTTCTATTGCGTAACAAAGTGAAGATAGAAAAGCAGAGAGCCAACCACTATTGAAAGTGATTAGCCCTCTGTTTCTGTTTGCACCCTGTCTGTCAGCGTTAGTGATAAGTTGTTGTGAATACTTCCTTATCAGCGTAAAACTAACGGCCCCTCCCTCTTTTATTTTTCTATTAAGATCACACAGTCAAACGGTTTTAGGAACAACGTGCCGGAAACCGTTTCTCCAGCCACGGTGCGGTATTCCTTCGCTAAATCCATAGAGATTTCCGCCTCGTTAAAGTTTTGAATAAACAATAAAGATTCCTTGCCAACACGTTTGCTGACAGTTACCCCTTCCGGTAACTCATCCGGCCAGTTGGCGGCAACTGCTTCCTCTTTTACAAGGTCACGATAAAACGCGTCAAAGAAGGCGTCTTCGTTTTCTGAGCAGATGTAATAAGCCTTTCCTTTTCCAAAGGCGTTTACAGTAACCGCAGGGCTTCCTTTATAGTAGTCCGCTTCATATTCCGCGAGCGTTTTGGCGGTCGTCGTGTGGATCACGTCACGCAACGCGCCGACGCTGTAAGAATTTCCACCGTAAGAAACAGTGTTTTTCCGGTGCGGGCCTATGGCGTCGATTTCTTCCTCTTCCAGCCCCATCACATCTGTGATCAGCCCCGGGAATCCTCCCATAAAGCACAGATCGGTTTCATCCACCATTCCGCTCCAGTAGGTGGTAACAAATACACCGCCTTTTTCTACAAACCGGCGCACCTGTTCTGCAAATCCGGCTTTCATCATGTAAGTCATCGGCGCAACCACGATCTTATATTCGGACAGATCGCAGTCCATGTCAATAATATCAGTGGTAACTCCCATTTTCCAGAACGGACGGTAATGCATCATCACAGTTCCCGCATAATCAAGCGGAACGATCGGGCCTTTCGCGTCTTCTACAGCCCACCAGTTTTCCCAGTCAAACACAATCGCAACATCTGCTTTGTTTAGGGTAGGATAAACACGGTCAGAGATCTGCTCCAAGCATGCCCCAAGTTCGGTCACTTCCCGGAAGGAACGCATATTTTCCGTATTCTGGTGGCTGATAACAGCGCCGTGGAATTTTTCAAAGGAACCGCGGCCTTTGCGGATCTGGAAATACTGCACACTGTTGGAGCCGTGCGCGACAGCCTGCAAAGAAGCAAGCTTATGCATTCCCGGCCGCTTTTGGGTATTGACCGGTTTCCAGTTTGTGATAGACGGGGTACTTTCCATCAATAAAAACGGCGCTTTTTTCAGGCTTCGCATCAGGTCGTGCATAAAAGCGGTTTCTGTCGCGGCTTTTAGCTCTGTCTCTTCCGCATGCCAGTTCGGATAGCTGTCCCAGGAAATGACGTCAACAAGACCGGCAAACTTAAAGTAATCCAGGTCTTTAAAGAAGGTCATCATATTCACAGTTGCCGGCAGATCATTGCTGTACTGCTTTACGGTTTTGATCTCTTCTTTGGTAAAGTCCATCATCTGCTCGTTGCAGAAGCGCTTCCAGTCTAAGTTTAACCCGTGGATCCCCATCTCGCCGTGCGGGGCAGGGCTTTCGATCTGTTCCCAAGACGTGTAAGTGTGGCTCCAGAAATCTGCCCACCAAGCGTGGTTGAGCGCGTCTAACGTCTTGTATTTCGCTTTCAGCCATTCCCGGAACGCCTGCTGGCACAGCGGGCAGTGGCATTCCCCGTGGGTCCCGTTGCCGCCCAATTCATTGGAAATATGCCATAAAATCACCCCGGGATGATTTCCAAGTTCCTGTGCGATCAACGCGTCCAACGCCTGAATCTTCTGGCGCATGACCGGGGAGGTGGGGCAGAAATTGTGACGGCCGCCCGGCAGATTGCGGACCCGCTCCGCACTGACCATCATCACTTCCGGATATTTTTCGGTCAGCCACCGCGGCATCGCGCCGGACGGGGTTGCCAAAACCGTGTAGATCCCCTCCTGATAAAGCCGGTCCACGATCTTCTTCAGCCATTCCAGACGATACACCCCTTCTTCCGGTTCCAGGGTAGCCCACGCAAAGATCGCCAAAGATACGCAGTTGATCTTTGCCTTTTTCATCAGTTCAATGTCTTTTTCCAAAATGTCCGGATATTTCAGCCACTGATCCGGATTATAGTCACCGCCATGCAGCAAGTGCGGAAATTTTTCTAATACCATGATGTTGATCTCCTTCCTTTGATAGATGATTTCTATCATCTACAGCCTAACCCTATTATAAACATTTCTATCAGTGAACGCAATGGATTTTACCGAATTTATCTCCCGGAAAAATTTTAAAAAACAGCTTGACATTGACGCTACGTTATCCTTTATAATCATTCTTGTGAGGTGATAAAAAGTGGAATATACCATCCATCAACTGGCCCAGCTTTCCGGGGTCACAGTCCGTACCCTTCGATACTATGACCAAATCGGCTTGCTCTGCCCGGCACGGAATTCTTCCAACAGCTACCGGGTCTACGAACCAAGTGAGGTCGACCTGCTTCAGCAAATTTTATTTTACCGGGAATTGGGGATTGCGCTAAAGGACATTCAGCAGATCCTGTACGCCCCGGATTATGACAAGGAAAAAGCTCTCTCCAGCCACTTAAAAGCACTCTTGCAGAAAAAACAAAAAATCGAACTGCTGATCCAAAATGTCACCAAAACGATCAGCACATGGAAAGGAGAAACCGATATGAGCGATCACGAAAAATTTCAAGGATTCCAGAAACAAAGGATCGAACAAAATGAAGCCGCCTACGGCAAAGAACTCCGCGAAAGGTACGGAGACCCGGCTATTGACGCCAGCAATCAAAAATTTCAAGGCATGGACAAATCACAGTGGGAAACAGCCGAAGCCCTGCGCACCCAATATGAAGCCCTTTTGAAAGAGGCTCTTCAGCAGGGGGATCCCGCCGGAGAAACCGCGCAAAAAGCCTGTGACCTGCACCGCAGATGGCTTTGCATGTTCTGGAAAGATGGAACCTATACCAAAAAAGCCCATCAGGGAATCGCCCAAATGTACCTGTCGGACGAGCGTTTTAAAAATTATTATGAACAGCTCTCGCCGGGCTGCGCACAGTTTTTCTGCGACGCAATCAACCTGTACTGCGCAGAATAACCAAGCGAAACAAGAAAGGGACGATGTTGATTTTATTTCAACATCGTCCCTTTCTTGTTTTTCTGATACCGGGGAGGAATCAGAAAGTTTGTGCTTACATGTAAGAACCGCCGGAAACTACAATGCATTCACCGGTTACAAAGCTGGAATCATCAGAAGAAAGGAATGCGGCAACCGCAGCCAATTCTTCCGGTTCGCCCAGACGGTTCATCGGGATAGCCGCCAGGAATTTCTGCATAACATTTTCCGGCACAGCCTGCAGCATCTCTGTGTTGACATAGCTTGGAGCTATGCAGTTGACGGTGCAGTTATACCGCGCCACTTCTTTGGCCAAGCATTTAGTAAAGCCGATCACGCCGCCTTTAGAAGCACCGTAGTTGGTCTGGCCAATATTTCCGAACGCAGAAACAGAAGCCAGGTTAACGATTTTACCGTATTTTCTTTCACGCATTCCCGGAACGACCGCTTTACAGCAATTAAAGATCCCTTTCAGGTTTACGTCAATCACAGCGTCCCACTGCGCTTCTTCCATTTTGTGGAACATAGCGTCGCGGGTGATCCCTGCGTTATTAACCAAAATGTCAACCTTTCCCTCTTTTTCAATAATATCGCCGAACACTTCGTTGACAGCCGCAACGTCTGCAACATTGCAAACCTTCCAATATGCGTCGTTCCCGGCAGCGTTTGCCGCAACCTCCAGCTTTTCAGCATTCATATCCAGTAAAACAACCTTTGCGCCGTCGTCCGCCAAGCGTTTTGCGATCGCAGCGCCGATTCCCTGTGCAGCTCCTGTCACAACTGCAACCTTTCCGTCCATTCTCATTGATTTGCTCCTCCTTTAATTTATGCCTGCATTTTTTCCACTGCGCGCAGCAGTGCGTCGTCATCACCAACATTTCCCGGGAAGATCACATACGAGGTACCCGGGAATTTGCTTTCGTCCCCAGTTTTCCAAACCGGGATGCCCGGCAAAATCTGCCCTAAAACCAGCGCCTTTTTTACCTGCAACGCCTTTACCCCAACATCGCTGGAGGTGATACCGCCCTTGGCAATGATAAACCGCGGTTTTACCTTTAAGGAAGAAACGACTCCGGTAACAGCGTCAGAAATTTTTACCGCCATTTTCAGTTCGTCTTCCTTATTTCCATTGTTTAAATCAAAGCGGTCCCTGCGGGTGTAAACAGCGGCTGTCTTTCCAGAGGTCAGCACTCGCTGTACCTCCTCGTTGACGCGCTGTTTCTCTGCTTCAAATTTCTCTTCGTCAACGACTAAATGCTGGTTCATTTCGATAAACTCGATCCCAGAAGCCTGATGCAGCATTTCAAGCTGTTTGGTCGTTTTGCTGACGTGAGAGCCCACTACGATAATCCCGCCGTTCGGATTGCCCGCGTCTACCAGCTGGCCGCGTTCTAAAAGCGGCTGGTCGCTGACATTGCCTAAAATTTTAGGCAGTGCGGCGGCAGTGCGGAACAAGAACTCCTTCCCGTCTTTGATTGCCAGCATTAAAGCGGCGGCAAACACCTTTACATCGTCATAGCAGATCGCGTTAACGATCACCTTAGTGCAGTTTGACAGGCCGCAAAGCTTTTTGCGGATGCCGGCAACATCGCACCGGCGAAGCTCCTCCAAGCTAACAGAAACCACATCTTTGCTGGAGGTTTTCCCCCCGCTTTTTTCTTCGATGTATTCTTTCAGGTTGGAAGCGGTATAGCCAAAGGTCTTATCCTTTGCAAATTCTGTCTGCCCAGCCGGGACTAATTCGTCGCCATATGCGACATAGTGGACATCCCCTGCTGTAAAACGACCGCCCTCCGCAAAGAAAGGCATCAAGATTTCCCCGTCATAACAGATTTCAGAATCGCTTTCGATCACTTTCCGCAGTACCTGGGGTTCCAGCGGATAATGGCCGCGCAGGGTAGAATCCCCGCGGCTAATCACCACAAATTTTTTCCCGGTCTTTTTTGCCGCCCACAAGATATTTTCCGCGATCTGGGTATGCATGGCAATCGTTTCCGACTGGGTAAAGCCTCTGGAGTTTGTCAGGATAAAAAACATGGAGGTCTCTTCCTCAAAAGCCTGCAATAGACTTTCCGGCTCCCAATCCGTATAAACGGAAACATCATGCACTGTCTGAATCCCGGTAGGGTCGTCGTCTAAAACCACGATTTTGCGGTCAAAGCCCTGTCTTGCTTCGGCAAGGGCTTCCTCCACCCCGCCGGAAAACGGCGGGATAGAATCAAATAACTCCTTTTTTGACCGAATTGTTTCGTTCATATTTCGATCCTCCGGTTACTGCATATTCTCAAACAATACGCTCATGCCCTGGCCGCCGCCGATGCAGAGGGTAGCCAGACCGTAACGGATGTTTTTGCGCTTCATCTGATGAATCAGCTTCACAGAGATCACTGCGCCGGTCGCGCCGATCGGGTGACCCAAAGAGATGCCGCTTCCGTTGACGTTTACGATGTCCGGATTCAAGCCCAGTTCCCGGATGCAGGCGATCGCCTGCGGGGCAAACGCCTCGTTGAGCTCTACCATTCCGATCTGATCTAAGGTGATCCCTTTGTCTTTCACCTTTTCCATCAGCTTTTGGGTGGAAGCAACCGGTCCCATGCCCATGTAGCTCGGGTCAACGCCGGCAACGGCATAATCAACAATCTTCACCAGCGGCTTGCAGCCCAGTTCCTTTGCCTTGGCTTCGCTCATAACGACCACGGCGGCCGCCGCATCGTTAATGCCGGATGCGTTCCCCGCAGTCACAATTCCGTCTGCCTTTACGATCGGACGGAGCTTCGCCAGTTTTTCCATGCTGGTTTCTCTTGGGTGTTCGTCAGTTTTAAAAACAAAGGTGTCTTTTTTGGTTTTAATCTCAACCGGAACGATCTCTTCCTCAAATTCCCCGGCGTCAATCGCGCGGCGTGCTTTTTGCTGCCCCTCTAAAGCGTAAGCGTCCGCTTCTTCCCGGGTAATGCCGTATTTTGCAGCGATGTTTTCCGCTGTGATCGCAATGTGGGTAGAGGTTCCGGTAAACGGTTCGCACAGCGCGGTGGTCAAATCGTCCTTTAAAACAGAATCCCCCATCCGGATCCCCCATCTTGCCCCGCTACTGCTGAACGGGAAATTGCTCATGCTTTCCGCGCCGCCCGCAACGCAGACGTCCGCGTCGCCATGGTCAACGGTCATTGCCGCGGTTACGATTGCCTGCAAACCGGAAGCGCACAGACGGTTTACCGTCTGTCCGGAACTTGCGATATCGCAGCCGGCTTTCACGGCAACCAAACGGGCTAAAAACGCGTTTACACCATACTGCCCAACGCAGCCGATCACCGCTTCGTCAACCTCTTTTGCGTCGATCCCGGCACGTTTGATCGCTTCCTGTACGGCGATCGTCCCAAGGTCGACTGTACTCTTTGTTTTCAGGCTCCCGCCAAAACCGCCTACCGCAGTACGGGCAGCCGATACAATTACTGCATTTTCAAACATTTTGATTCCTCCCGGTCAATTAAAAGTCTACTTTGTCCAAACCTTTCAGGTGGAGCATTTCTCTGGCTTCTTCTACATTGGCAATTTCGTAGTCCATGGATTCTACGATGCCCTTGATCTTCTGGACCTGCTGTGCATTGCTCTGTGCCAAGGTCCCGTTTGGTTTCAGATACAAGCTGTCTTCCATCCCGACGCGGACGTTACCGCCGTTGATCGCACAGAATGCGCCGATCCGGAAAATTCTTCTGCCTGCGCCAACGCAGCAGTATTGGATGTCATTGCCCAAAATCTTTTTCGCCTGGTCGATCATAAACATGATGCCTTCCCAGCTGATCGGCATACCGCCCATGATCCCCGGTACAAACTGCAGGTAGATCGGCTGTGTGATCAGGCCTTTTTTCTTGAAGTAGGCAAGGTTGCTCAACTGGCCGTAATCAAAGATTTCGTATTCCGGCAGGGTCCCGCATTTGTTCATAGTCGTGATGCAGTATTCAATGTCCTTAAAGGTGTTTTTAAACACGTTGTCATAGGTTCTTTCAATGAACGGCTTTTCCCATTCATATTCTGGTTTGTCCATGGTTTCCGCCAGCTTGCTGAAGCAGAAGTTCATGCTTCCTCCGTTAGCAGAAGCCATTTCCGGTTTAAAGCGTTCGATTACCGCAAACCGCTCCTGGGTAGTCATCCCCTGCGCGCCGCCGGTAGTGATCCCAATGATGACCGGGCATTGTTTTTTGATGCTGGAAAGGATATACTCAAAGGTATCGTAATCCGCGGTTGGTTCCCCGTTTTCCTTTCTTGCATGCAGATGGACGATAGCAGCCCCTGCTTTGTAAGCATCTACCGCATTCTGGATGATGTCATCCGGGGTTTTCGGAAGATACGGTGACATAGTAGGAGTATGCACACCACCTGTGATTGCCGCTGAAATAACTACTTTTTTCTGTTGTTTTGCCATGTTCTTTCCCTCCTGATAAATTTATGTATTTTGGTATACTTACAGGCTTATGCTGGCTCCGCACAGCATAGCCAAAGACGACGAGGCTTTTTCCCGGATCACCGGTTCATCGATCTCTACCGAGATCCTCCCGGCGTATCCGGCTTCATAAAACCGGCGAACGCGATTTTGATGGATCTCTTTTTTCTCAGGCCGCATAAAGTCCCGCTTATACGGGTCCCCAGCGTCGTCTGAGATATGAGCATGTAAAATCACCGAAAGATATTTTCCCAGATCCTGGTCTGCGTCCCCATTTTGCTCCATGTTATAAAAGTCAACCACCATGCCAAGATTTTTGGCGCCTACACGGACAATGATCTCTTCTGCCTCTGAAAGGTCGTTGATAAAATTGCAAAAGCATCTGCCTAAAGGCTCCACACAAACGGTGATCCCATATGGAGCAAACACCCTTGCTGTTTCCTCAAAAAAACGGCAGGCCTGTTCCTTAGCAAGCTTCCTGTCAAACCCTTCGGGCAGGTTTCTGGAAAAAGGAGAGCCGACTGAAACATTGCAGACGCTCAATTCCTGCGCGCGTTTGGCAACCTGTTTTGCATAATCTGCCGCATTTTCCGGGTCAAATCCCGGACCTGCAATAATGATCTCCGGCGGGCAATAAGCGGTCAGGCATTCACAGCGCAGCCCTGTGCGGGATAGATCCTTTTTCAGCTCCTGGTACTCTTCTTCTGTCATGGCCACAAGCCCTTTTCCGGAAAATTCCAGATAATCGTACCCAACGGATTTTACAAGGCCTATTGCATGTTCATCTCTTGTTGCACAACCGATCTGCATGTTGGTTCTTCCTCTCTTGTTTTTTCAATGCCCAGTTTATTTTTTATCAATATAAGAAACGCCAAATTCATCTTTCCGTCTGGTCAGGTCCGCACCCTTAAGCTCCATGATACAGATCTCTGCCAAATACTGCACTTCACTTTCCGGTTCCAAATGCCCAATATAAGCACGGTCCGGATCGGAGGCAGTAACATGGAGATGCGGTACCCCTTCAATGATTAGGCCTTGGACAGCCCCCATTTCGATCGGTTTTTTCGCCATATCGAACTGATCTTCTGCCACATCTGCCAAAGAACTGATGAAGTGGTAGTGAAGCTGGCGCAGTGAACCGATCCCCGAAACCACTACCGCATTTTGAAGCTGGTATTTTGAAATGACCTCGCGGATCCCCTCCAGTACTCCATCCCCTTTTTTCAGATGCAGGATAAAGACTCTTCCAATGCCTTCTGACTCATAGATTCTCATCTTTTATTCCTCCTTTAAAACGAATATCTCCGTTTGAATCACCTTTTCTTTGTCATTCTTCGGAAGCTTTCTTCTCAAAATTTGACTTTTTTTTCACCTATCTTGCACTTTTTTCGGAATAGGTTGCAATCTAATGAAAAACTGTTATAATGACAAGAAAGAAGGAGAACTTGCAGCTTTCTCTGCTTTTGAAAGAAAGGAACGTGTTCACCCGTGAATCCAAGTCGTGACCGTGTAACGGTAAAAGATGTAGCGAAATTTGCTAATGTTTCTATTGCAACGGTTTCCCGTGTCCTAAACGGGAATTACTATGTAAGTCCCGAAATCGCAGACAGGGTCAACGCAGCAATCAAAGAATTGCAATATTATCCGAATAGTGTTGCACGCAGTTTAAAGACCCGTTCTACCAAGACGATCGGATTTGTTGTATCGGATATTTCCAACAGCTACCACATCACCCTGGCAAAAGCGGTAGAAGATGTGATCAGCGTAGAAGGATATAATATGATCGTTTGCAGCACCAAAGGCAGCAAAGAACGGGAATTGACCTACTTGCAGCTGCTACAAAGTAAAAATATCGACGGGCTGCTGCTTAACAGCACCGCAGAAAATAACGACTACATAGCGTCTTTAAATATGCCCATGATCCTGATCAACCGTAAATTAAAGATCCCGAATTTCATCGGCGACATCATTGACACAGATAACTTTCAAGGCAGTTACCTTTTGACCAAGCAGCTCCTTCAATTAGGACACCGAAAGATCTTTGTGATCAAAGGTCCTAAAAACCTGAATAACGCCTTCGAGCGTATGCAGGGCTTCATTTCCGCGATGAAAGAATACGGGATCGTTGTCGACGATCAGTATCCATTCCAATTTGAGGGGAATTTCACCCTCAAATCCGGTTATGAAGCAGTAGAGCAAATTGGCTCCATGGAAGAAAAACCAACTGCGATCATTGCTTTAAACAACATGATGTCGGTCGGCGCCTTAAAGTGCATGAAAGAAAAGAATATCAATGCACCGGAAGATCTGTCGATCGTTTCCTACGACGGAATCGATAACCTGGAATTGATGAGCACACGCCCTTCGACCGCACAGTTCCATCCGTATGAAATTGGGCGGTGCGCCGGAGAAGCTATACTGCAACGGATCGAAAACCCAAATATGGAAAACCGGACCTTTATTTTCCCGCCCACTATGGTGGCTGGAAATGCAGTTAGTATTCCAACGGACAATCTTTCGCAGAAAGCCACATGGTAATGTGGCTTTTTTATCTGCCTAAGAAAACGTTTACTTAATACCGTCCAACTATTTTCGAGGATAAATTCCTTTCAAAGCAAGGTATGTATCCCTTGCTTTGAAAGGTCAAGACTTGATCAATGAACATTGTGAAGCGAATTTTTAAGCGGCTGTAACAGAATTATTTTTCTGTAATATAGCTGATCCCAAACTCATCTAATTTACGGGTCACATCCAGATCTAAAATTTCTGCGATCGAGATTTCAGCAAGGTACTGCACTTCTGTGCCATTTTCCAAATGCCCAATGTAAGGACGTTCCGGGTCGGCGCAGATAATATGCAGGTGTGGTTCTCCATCAAGGATGACCCCTTGCACACCGCCTAATTCGATTGGTTTTTCTACTGTGATATATTTATTTTCAGAGTTATCTTCTGTATTCATGATGATATGTAAGCTGGCTTTCCGCATAGAACCGATCGCAGACAGCACTACGCCATTGCGGATTCCCAGACGGTCAACTTCGGCTTGAATGCTCTCCAGAAGTTTTTCCCCTTTTCCAAGATGGATCACGACAAGGCGTCCCCACTTGTTAGAAACAAATGAATTCATGTAATAGACCTCTTTCTAGTTTGTTTAATAAAAATGATTACAATTCCCCGCGTTCCATCTTTGCCAGTTTTTCCACACGGCGGGCAAACTCTTCCCCGTTGGAAAAAGTAGCTGACAAGAACAAGCGGATGATTTCAATTGCAGCGGAATGTCCAATAATTTGTCCGCCCAGGCATAATACCTGTACGTCGTCATGCTCTACACATTGATGTGCAGAGTACAAATCATGACATACTGCCGCTCTTATCCCCGGGGTTTTGTTGCAGGCGATCGCCGCGCCGACACCCGTTCCACAGAACATGATCCCGCGTTTGGCTTCCCCTTTGAGGATCGCCGTACAAACCTGCTTTGCAATATCTGGAAAATCTACTGGATCGGGGTTATAGCTTCCAAAGTCAGTAATATCATGTCCGTCTGCTTCGATCTCTTTGAGCAGTTTTTGTTTTAACTCAAACCCGGCATGGTCACTTCCAATCGCAAGCTTCATCAATAACCCCTCCTTTCTTTTCAAAGTATTTTATTATTAACCCTTTACGCTTCCTGCTGTAATGCCGTCCACCAGATAGCTCTGGAACAGAACGAACATTAAGAACAACGGGATCAGGGATAATACAGACATTGCGAACAAAGCCCCCCAAGAGCTGTTCCCCATCGCATCGGTAAACTGGCGAAGCGCCATAGACACCGTATATTTTTTGGTTTCTGTCAGGTAGATGTTCTGGGTGAAGAAATCGTTCCAAGTCCACAGGAAAGAGAAAATCGCTGTGGTAACAATTGCCGGAACAGACAATGGAACCGTGATCTGGATAAAGCTGCGGAACGGGCCGCATCCATCTACGGTCGCCGCCTCGTCAAGCTCTTTCGGCAGCCCTCTCATATATTGGGTCATCAAGAAAATGAAGAACCCTTGTGTTGCAAAGAAGCTCGGTACGATCATTGGCAGGAATGTATTGACCCATCCTAGATTGTTGAACACGATATAAGTCGGGATCAATTTAACGTGCATCGGAAGCATCAAAGTACCCATCATGATCGTAAACCACAAGCTCCTCAACGGGAATTTCAGTTTACTAAAAGCATATGCAGTTGGCAGGCAGCTGATGATATTTCCAAGCATAACAAAGAGAACGATCGTAAAAGAATTGGCAAAAAACTGCCAGAACGGGATCCCCATGATCCCTTCCCAGCCCTGTACATAGCTGTCAAAGGTTGGAGCTTCCGGGAAGAAGTTTGTCCCCTGGAATATTTCAGTCGATGTTTTAAAAGACGCACTTAACATCCACAGCAATGGGTATAACATAATTAAACCAAAGAGGATAATGAAAAAGTGCACGCAAAAGGTTTTAAATCTTCTTTTCGCCATAATTTCTTACCTCCTATTAATCGTAGTAGACCCATTTCTTTGCAGATGCAAAGAGGAGGGCGGTGACAACGCCAATGATGAGCAGCAGGATCCATGCCATAGCAGAAGCATAACCCATGGAGAACTGACGGAACCCTTTGGTATACAAATACAAAGAATAGAACAATGTGGAATCCATCGGTCCACCAGTACCGCCGCTGACGATATACGCAGAGGTAAAGGACTGGAATGCATTGATGATCTGCATAACAACGTTGAAGAATACCATCGGGGTCAACAATGGCAAGGTAATGCTGAAAAACTGTTTTGGCTTACTTGCCCCGTCGATCGTAGCCGCTTCATAATAATCCTGCGGAATCTGTTTTAAAGAGGATAAGAAAATTACCATCGAAGCGCCAAACTGCCAGACCGCTAAAACAATCAGCGTATTCAGCGCAGTACTTGGGGTAGCGATCCAGTTAATTCCTTCGATCCCGAAAACACCCAAAATCTGATTGAATACCCCTTCTTTATTAAACAACTCTTTCCAAAGAATTGCAACTGCAACACTACCGCCAAACAAAGATGGCAGGTAATAAATTGCGCGGTAGATCTTCGCACCGCGGCGGTCCTGTTTCAGGATAACTGCGATAAACAACGCAAACGCCAACTGGAGCGGAACACTGATAAATACGAACTTAAATGTAACGACTAAGCTGGAACGGAATTTGGGATCTGCAAACAACGCCTTATAGTTATTGATTCCAGACCATACCGGGTCGGTCAGCATATCATAGTCAGTGAAAGAGAAATACAGTGATGCGATCATAGGGATCGCTGTAAACGCCAGTAGACCCAGCAGCCACGGTGTTAAAAACAAATAGCCGGCAATACCAGATCGCGCTTTTCTGCTTAATTTCACAACATTCATTCCCTTACTAATAAATTTTTCATTCCCGTATCACTACAGAAATTCGATTCAAAAAGGCGGCAGAGTTAGTTCCGTATCTCAAACAACGATCCTGAACGTCCTCTTCCGCCCTTTCTCATCCGATTAACGCTTTACGAAAAAAATCAACTTATTTTTTGTTCTTTTCTGTGATCTCTTTTGCCTTTGCAGTCAGGTCTTTCGCAGCCTGCTCCGGAGTCATTTCACCAAAGCCTACCGCCTGACCAAAGTTTTTCACTTCAGTGTCGATCTCGCTGGCGCCAATTGGTGCAGGTGTATAAGCAGATGCAACTTCCATGTAAGACTGTACAAACTCAATACATTTTGTATCAGATTCACTCAGATCAGCAGTGATCTTGCTTGCCAATTCGTTGTTGATCGGAACACCCTGGTCCATTTTGTAGATATTGACTGCATCTTCATCATTGGTCCAGAAGTTGATCAGCATCGCTGCTTCTTTCTGATGAGAGCTCTTCGGAGAGATAGACCAGTGTGCGCCTTCAATGATCGCACCCTGAGAGCCATCATTGCCGATCGGCTGGCGCAGCAGAATGATTTCATCATCCGGCATTTGTTCCTGATATAAGTACAGCTGGTTTGCCGGTACGTTGTGCATTGCACATTTCCGGGTCGTAAAGATCTTCTGTTCCAAGGCTAAGGTGCCATCTTCGTTAGAAGTAGCCGCATCTGGAATGATCCCTTCATCGCGGAGCTCTTTCCACATGGTCAGCCATTCTGCAACTGTCCCTTCGCTCCAAGCGATGTCACCTTCCGGAGTAAATGCTTCTTCCCCTTTGATCCGTGCCCAGTAACGAATGTTGTTGGTAGAGCCGGTCGCCCAGTCATTGCTGAACCAGATCTCCCCATTCGTAGCATCTTTAAACTTCTTACCAGCAGCAGCAAATTCATCCCATGTCCAGTCTTCATTATAAGCCGGATATTCAATCCCATATTCATCTAACAAGGTTTTGTTAGTGATCAGGGAAGCTGTGGTAACAGCCATAGGGACCATACAGAATACACCGTCCATTTTACCGGTGTCTAATACGCTCTGTTCTACTTTGGAAACATCAATCGTCCCATCGTCAACGAACGGCTGAAGGTCTAACAGCGCGCCTCTTCCAGCATAATCGGAAGAATACTGAACATGCATACCCATCATATCCGGCGCATTTCCGCCCGCTACCTGTACAGAAAGCTTATCCCAGTAGTCGTTCCAGGAGTTCGGTTCCCGTTCCACTTTAATCCCAGGATTTTTTTCTTCAAACTTGTCTGCAATAGAGTTATACAGCTCATGCCGTTTTGTGTCGCCCCACCATGACCAGCGGATGCTTACGTCGCCGGTCGATGCGTCGCCGCTCTTGTTAGAGGTATCTGCGTCTTTGTCGCCTCCGCAGGATGCCAGCGAAGCCATCATTACCAGACACAGTGCCGATGCAAGAATCTTCTTTTTCATGTTTTTGCCTCCTTGAATTTGTTCGATACCATTATGTAAACGTTTTCTTGAGTTTTAAATATAAAACTCATTTCACCTTCACCCCACTGTTTTATTTTTACTTCAAAGAAAATACCGTCAAATTAGCCATAGAATAAATATCCTATATTCTGATTTTCAAAAAAACTTTTTTGGGCAATTTGCTATTTGTGAAGTAAAAATAAAGCACCCTCCAAAACGAAATGATTTTGTTCCCCGATCCCGTTTCTTCTGAGTGTTGCAAATAAACGAATTTAACAATGAAGTTCAGAAAACGTTTACTATGTATTTAATTATAGTCAATTTTGACGTCTTTTCTACTCAATTATTGTCATATAATTATCAGAATTTGACTTTTTTATTTTTAATTCACAAATCAATTTTCGTTAATTTATGAAAAAAGTTTCGTAAAAAACTATAGAAATTGCAAAACAGCAATTAAAATACCGGTTCAGGAAATCGGTTATTATTTTTTCCCTTTCTTTTTCTAAAAATTCGGTTTTTAAATATATTGTGCATTTTAAACAAAGAAAGCAATTTCCATAAAAATACAGCAAGGTTTTTGTAACCTTGCTGTATTTTACTCGTTGATCTTAATTTTATTTATTTAATACTTCATCAACTTTTGCAACAAACTCTTTTGCTGCCTCTTCCGGTGTTTTTTCACCGAATCCTACCGCGGAACCATAGTTTTGCAATTCAGTATCCAATTCAGTAGCTCCGGCCGGCGGTGTGGTATATCCGCTGGCTACTTCCATATAAGCCTGTACAAATTCAATACATTTTTTATCGGATTCACTTAGGTTCTCAGATATCTGGCTTGCAAGTTCATTATTGATTGGAACACCTTGGTCCATCTGATAAATATTAACAGCATCTGCGTCATTAGTCCAGAAGTTGATCAGCATCGCTGCTTCTTTCTGATGTGCACTCTTAGAAGAAACTGCCCAGTGAGCTCCTTCTACAAAGACCCCTTGTTTCTTGTCATTGCTGATCGGCTGGCGCAGTAGAATCACTTCTTCGTCCGGAGCCTGTTCTGCGTAAAGATACAATTGGTTAGCCGGCACACTAGCTATCGCCGATTTGTGAGTAGAGAAAAGGTTCTGTTCCAAAGCATTGGATTTATCTTCTGTGGTAGTGGCCGCATCCGGAATAACACCTTTGTCGCGCAGGTCTTTCCACATAGTCAGCCATTCTGCCAAAGTTTCTTCTTCAAATCCACGTTTACCATCTTCTGTATAGGCTTCCTGCCCATTCATACGGCTCCAGTAACGGACGATGTTCATAGAAGCCGTAGACCAGTCACCGGTAAACCAAATTTCGCCATTGGTTGCTTTTACAAATTTTTCCCCTTCAGCGGCAAATTCATCCCATGTCCAATCCTCATTATATGCAGGATAGTCAACACCGTATTGATCTAACAAGGTTTTATTTGCGATCAAAGATTGTGTTGTAACTGCCATTGGAACCATGCAGAATACATCGTTCATCTTTCCAGTATCCAGAACACTCTGTTCTACTTTAGAAACGTCAATCGTTCCATCGTCAACGAACGGCTGAAGATCTTGTAAAGCGCCACGAGTAGAATAGTCAGCGGCAAACTGTAAATGCTGCCCCATCATATCCGGTGCATTTCCGCCTGCTACCTGTACAGATAATTTATCCCAGTAATCAGCCCAAGAGTTTGGTTCCCGTTCCACTTTGATCCCAGGATTTTTTTCTTCAAACTTATCTGCGATCTGATTGTACTTTTCATGACGGGTAGTATCACCCCACCATGACCAACGGATGGTTACGTCGCCGGTCGATGCGTCGCCGCTCTTGTTAGAGGTATCCACGTCTTTGTCGCCGCCGCATGATGCCAGCGAAGCCATCATTGCCAGACATAACGCCGATGCAAGAATCTTCTTTTTCATATTTTTGCCTCCTTGAATTTTAAGTACCAATGCGTAAACGTTTTCTTAAAAGATCATAACAGATCCAATACTGTTCTAAATCCACACCCTACTATCCTTCCCAAAAACAGAATATCTATTATCCTGTCGATCTTCGAAAGAATTTTAGGCATCTTGCCTATTGAAGGGGAAAAAATAATACCATTTCAAAACAGAATCTTTACAACTCCATTTTTCATGGATAATGGATAAAAATAGGATCAGGATTTCATAAATTTTCAAGAAATCGTTTACTATGCATCCTATTATATACAGAATTAGTTTTGATTCTACTTAATTTTTGTCCCATTCTAATTATTTTTTGTCCTTAAAAGAACATTTTCCATATCATTTTTTGCTGTCAATGATAAAAAATACCTAATTTTTTCTTTCTACTTATTATTTTTGCACAAAAATACTCAGGTATCCATGAAAGATACCTGAGTATACACCAAGTGTTTCCTATTTATTTGCTGCAACAATCTCTTTTGCTTTTTCTGTCCAGTCTTTTGCAGCCTGTTCCGGAGTCTTTTCACCAAAGGCTACCGCTTCACCCGCGGCTTTCACTTCTGTATCGATCTCACTTGCGCCTTTCGGGGCAGGGATATACGCAGTTGCTACTTCCATATATGCCTGAACGAACTGAATATACTGTGAATCAGATTCATCCAGTTTCGGAACAAGATCCTCAACCAACGCATTATTGATCGGAACACCTTGGTCCATTCTGTAAATATCTACTGCACTTTCATCATTGGTCCAGAAGTCGATCAACATCGCAGCCTCTTTCTGATGAGAGCTCTTCGGAGAGATGGACCAGTGTGCGCCTTCCAAAATAACGCCCTGACCGCCGTCGTTTCCAATTGGCAGCCGCAGCAATACAATTTCGTCATCCGGCATCTGTTCCTGATACAAGTACAACTGGTTTGCCGGTACTCTATGCATTGCACACTTCCGGGTCGTGAAGATCTTCTGTTCCAATGCTAAGGTGCCGTCTTCGGTAGAGGTAGCCGCATCTGGAATGATCCCTTTATCGCGCAGGTCTTTCCACATGGTCAGCCATTCTACAACTGTTTCTTCATTCCAAGCGATGTCGCCGTCCTCAGTGAAAGCTTCCCCACCCTTGGTACGCTCCCAGTAACGGATCACGTTTGTTTCACCGGTCGCCCAATCGTTCGTAAACCAAAGTTCCCCATTGGTCGCGTCGTTGAACTTTTGACCTGCGGCTGCAAATTCATCCCATGTCCAGTCTTCATTGTAAGCTGGATATTCAATCCCATATTCATCCAGCAATGTTTTATTCGTGATCAAAGAACTTGTTGTAACGCCCATCGGCACCATGCAGAATACATCATTCATCACACCGGTGTCCAGTACGCTCTGTTCAATATTATCTACCTTGATCGTTCCGTCATCGACAAACGGCTGGAGGTCTAATAATGCGTCTCTGCCCGCATAGTCAGAAACATACTGCGTGTGCATCCCCATCATATCCGGTGCGTTTCCGCCTGCGACCTGTACAGATAATTTATCCCAGTAGTCATTCCATGAGTTCGGTTCACGCGCCACTTTAATGCCAGGATTTTTTTCCTCAAACAAGTCTGCGATCTGATTATACTTTTCATGACGGGAGGTATCGCCCCACCATGCCCAGCGAATGGTAACTTCTTCGCCGCCGCCTGACGCAGAGCTGCTGCCGCCGGAAGTATCCGTGTCTTTATTTTCTCCGCACGCGGCCAGAGAAGCCATCATAGCCAGACACAAAACTGATGCAAGGATCTTCTTTTTCATGTTTTTGCCTCCTTATAGTTGTTCGATACTCATGATAAACGATTTCTGAAATTGGTGTTTTTTCTTGCGCTCTTTCCTGACGCTTCCCCTAACAGCAGTCCAAAATGTCATAATAGATAACAATGTCAATTATTATCTATAATTTTTGGGCGTTTTGCTATTTTGATGGTAAAAAGAAAGGCACTGTTCAAAACGAGTTTTATTCACCATCTTTTCGTTTTTACTTGGTGCATCCTGTTGGTCAATTTTCACAGTAATTTCTGAAAACGTTTACTATATGTTTCATTATAAACAAAAATTTTCAAATATCTACCTATATTTTGTCTTATATTTATTAAAATTTGACATAAAGATATTGTTATTACCAAAAAAGCGTTTAGAATAAAAAAAAGGAAAGCGTGATCACGCTTTCCTTTTGCCCTTTTATTTTTTCCCTTTACGCTTTTTCCGGTACTCTGTTGGATTAATATTACGGATCTGTTTAAAAACACGATTAAAGGTCTGTACACTGGAAAATCCCGTTGCATAAGCGATCTCTGTAATATTATCATTCGTTTCCAGCAAAAGTGTTTCTGCTTCAGAAATTCTAGAAGCATTGACATACTCTACAAACGTCATCCCCGTTTTCTTCTTAATGTAGCGGGAACAGTAGCATACGCTGAATCCCAAATGATTTGCAAGAGCCTCCAACGTAATGCCATCACGAATATGTTCATGGATAAAATCAAAGGTAGAACGCAAGCTGTTTGAGGTGTCCTCATTCCCCCTGCTTTTTTCCATAACGATCAAAGAAGGATAACGCAGGAAATAGGAAGTCAGCTCTGTCAGCTTGCAGCAAAGATAACACTCGTTGTAGTCTCCAAAATCAGCCTCTTGGATCTGGTGCACGATCTCCCCCATCGCAGGCAATGATTCTGCAATAAAATAATTTTTGTACATTCTGGAAATCGCCGTTTTGGTATCATTTGCAAAGGTATGCTTTATTACATGCTCCTGCAAAAATTTTAAAACATGTACAACACCATCGTCAGCTTTTTTCAAATAGGAATGGATCACCCCTTCTGGGATAAACATAAAATTCCCAGCCTTTAGATGGTAGGTCTGATCCTGCACGGAAATATCCAGCCAACCGCTTTCAATATATACCCCTTCAATCTCGGCCTGCCAGTGCTTCGGGCTGCTTACCAGCTGCGTCACTAAAAAACTATATGGTTGTGTATGTATCTGTCCAAACCGCTTGGTATGAGAATTACTTTCTACTGCTTTTTGCACGCATCTCTCTCCTTTTATTATTTTGCAGCGCAGAGTGCAAATTTTGAGAACTATGATTCTTTCCTCTTTTATAAACCACAAGATGAATGAAAAAGCAAACTTTTTCTTTCTTGGCAAAAATGGAAAAAAGGATTAAAAAAACGCCTTAAGCAAGGCGTTTCCCGTATCATGCAAGACGAAAGAAAAAGTTTAAATTCTCTTTCGGCCGTTCTGCATCCCGTTTTGGATACCCCTCCTTTTATGTCTAAGCTTTATCTTTAAAATCGTTCATAATTTTACAAATTGATCGTCAAAAAATCGTCATAATACCAAAAAACAAAGTATTTATATATCCGAATTATACAAAACTAATAAATATTTGTCAAGTGCAAGTTTTGCCAAATTCTCAGATCATACTAGGATTTTAGCCTAAAAAAGCCCGTTTTTTTGATATTGAAAAAATAAAAAGTGATCTTAAACCATTTTATCCCTTTTTTAAGCTGTTTCTACAGCATATCCTCTTTAGATTTTTCCCTTGATAAAAAGAAAGTGTGCGAAATAAATAAATCAATTTCAGTAATAGAGCAAAAAATGAGTAGTATTGCGCAAAACATGAGTGGAAAATCATTGGATATACGCCTATAATGACAAGTGTCAGGAGAGAGAAATCTCCAAATGAAACGAAAAATTTTTTAGTAAAAGGAAGGTACATAACAATGACTAATGAAGACAGAGAATTACTGGAACTCTTCAAACCTTTGAGAGTTGCCGACGTTCGTGACGGTATGGACTGGATGGGTTACCACCACTACGGAACCGTTGACAAAAACATTCGCCCATTATTCCGCACCAAAGCAGTTGGTATCGCAAAAACAGCTCGTTACGTTCCGTATGAAGGCCCGGCTCCAACCGTTACCGGCGACGACTACACCGCTTGGTCTAACTGGTTCTATTCTGAAGTCTGCATTTATCCTTGGGCAAAAGACATCGAAGAAGGGACCTTTATGTGCATCGACGTTGCTGGCGTTGACGTTGGTTTGATCGGTTCCGAAAATGGTCTGGGTATGGTTATGGACGGCTGTGTTGGGTTCTTGACCAACGGCGGCGGTATCCGTGATACAGATGAATGCATCGCTGAAAAAGTACCGGTATGGTCTTACTTCGTATCCCAGAAAATGGACCAGGCTCGTCTGAGATATGCAGACATGAACGTTCCGATCTCTATCGGCGGCGTAGCTATCTATCCTGGTGACATCGTTGTTGCTGACGGTGACAGCGCGATCGTTGTTCCGAGAAAAGTTGCTCGCGACGTTGCTAAATATGCTAGCCGCGAACTGTTCAACGATAAAAATGCCCGTCGTGCGAAATACGAAAAACTGGGTTGGGAACTGGATGAATCCGTTATCAACGACTAATCTATTTTCTATAAGCCTCCTGCTTCAAACGCAGGAGGCTTAATTTTTATCATCATATTGGGTTCAACCCTGTATAAAAAGATTTTTTGAAACCTTTATCCAGCAAATAGTCAAAACTTCGCCTTATCTTTTTCCCCCTCTTTCCATGAAAGTCAAAATTTTTCTTCCTTTCTTTTTTCAAATCCATGCTATTTTAAAGTTTTACCGCTTCTTTCCGCACGCAATCTGAGGAAAAGGAATATTCTGTTAATAGAAACAGAAAGGAGGAAGATGGAGTTTACTCTATCTATTTTTATGGAAAGAAATCGTGAAAACATACCGACTATCCCCCTTCCCAATCCCGGTGAGGGAGGGCCTGTAGCTGATCTGCCGGGCAATAACGGCAACCGCCCTGTTATTCCTCTGCCAAACCCCGGTGAGGGAGGACCTGTGGCCGATTTACCGGGCAGTAACGATAACCGGCCCACTATCCCTTTACCAAATCCCGGCGAAGGAGGGCCTGTGGCTGATTTGCCAGGCAATAACGGCAACCGCCCTACAATCCCCTTGCCCAACCCCGGTGAAGGCGGGCCGATTTTAAACTGGCCCAGACGTGCAAGGATCAGATTTTTAAATGCCGCCTTTGGCTACCCGCCCTTTTTAGTCTTTGTCAACAACCGGGTCGCCGTTAACTTTCTCAGTACAGCCTCTATTTCTCCCTATGGGAATTTTCCTTCCGGTTATCAAACCATCACTGTCAGCGGGATCAACGGCTATATCTATCTTCAAAAGACTATCCCATTTGAGGCTGGAAGCTCCTCCACCGTGGCGATCATCAACCGGACTGGCGGGCTGGACTTGATCCAAATCCCAGATATCTGCTGCGGCCTCGCTAATGGTACCTCTAACTTTCGGGTCAGCAACCTAGCCTATAACAGCCAGCCCATGGATGTCTTGCTGGGAGATGGCCGGGTCATCTATGCAGACGTTCAGTTTAAAGAAACTACTGTTTACAAGCGTATCCAGCCCGGCGCCTATCAGTTCATTTTTGCAGAAACAAACCTAATGCCCATGCCCTCAAGTTCAGACATTGAAAGTTTAGATGAAGCCTTTATCGGTATGGTACCAGAAAACGGAATCGTGGCTTCCCTGTATCTCAATGTTCAAAGAAATACGAATTATACAGTATTCCTGATCAATAACGGCCCGGAGACCAATGCAATTCAGACAATGGTAGTAGAAGACCGATAACAACAAAAAGAACTATACCAAAAGGTATAGTTCTTTTTTGTGAAGCTTATTTTTCTATCAATTCATATTCTTTGGAGCCATATCCATGCTTTGCAGCCATTTCAATGGTATGCGCTCCGTTTCTAGATTCAATTCGCTCGATCAGATGTGCCTTTCCTGGATCGTCTGAAGCATAAATCAGATCCAAACATGCCTGATCGATCGCAACAGGATCCAAAGAAACCAAGATCCCAATATCCTGCATGCATGGATCCTCAGCTACCGCACAGCAATCACAGTCTACAGACATATTTTTCATGACGTTGATGTATACAGCATTACCCTGAAACAGATCAACGACAGAATATGCGGCGTCCGCCATCGCTTCTAAAAAAGAATCGTGGTCAGCTGTCCAAATATTTTCCGGCTTTCCGACCCCATGGATATATGCCTTTCCAAAAGACGAAGCGATCCCAATGGAGAGCTGTTTCAGCGCTCCGCCATAGCCACCCATCGGATGTCCCTTAAAATGGGACAACACCAGCAAGGAATCATAATTTTTTAAATTTTTCCCCACATAATTTTTCTGAATCACTGTTCCATCAGGAATAGGCAGCTCCCAATCCGGTCCCTGAGCGTCTAAAAGATCGGTTGGGAAATATTTGCTCCACTCATGTTTCTCCAGCGTTTTCAAGTGCTTTTGAGTAGTATTGCGCTCCCCTTCATAAGCCGTATTACATTCTACCACTGTACCGTTCACCGCTTCAATGACCGGCTTCCAAAATTCAGGACGCAGAAAATTTTGATTGCCCACCTCACCTGAATGAAGCTTTACGGCGACCTTTCCGGTCAATTCTTTTCCGGCTATGCGGTATAATTCCAAAACCTTTTCCGGCGTGATCTGCCGGGTAAAATATACTGTTGAAGCCATCGCGTTTCCCCCTTATCCAATTTAGTATCGACGAATCCTTCTTTATTTAAACAATACCATATTTTAGCAAAAAATACAATCACTTATTATTTGATCGCGTTAAACTGCTTCCATTTTCCGCTTCGGTACCGCAATACAAAAGCGGCCGAGCGCGCGGTCCAATCTGCCCCCATCGCGATCCATACGCCAATTACCCCCATCTGCAATATAACGCCAAACAGCAGCGCTGAACCCAGCCGGAACAAAAGCATGGAGCCGATCCCTACATACATGGTAAACCTCACATCCCCCGAGGCACGCAGGCTGTTTGCCAGGTTAAACGAGGTCGGATGGAGTAAAGCTGCCAGGATGTTGTGCATAACAATCAGGATACAGCTGTACCGATAAGCCTCGGGCGACAATTCGTAAAGGCCTAGGATCACCGGTAGCAATGCGCATACCGCTACCCCCAGCACAGTTGTCGCCAGATAGGAAAGTTTCATCAGCTTTTTAGTATACGCTTTTGCCTGCTCTTGTTTTCCGGCGCCGATGCACTGCCCTACCACAGTGATCATCGCAAGGTTCACAGCGTTTACCACGATAATTGGAATTTGGTCAATGCTGTTTGCCACCCCGTTCGCCGCTATTTGAGCGGTACCGAACAAGGCTACAATCCCGGTCACCAACACTCGTCCTAAAGCAAACAATCCATTTTCAATGCTGTTGGGCAGTGCGATCCGCAAAATCCTTTTTTAAAATTCACTATGCCACGAAAATACCGAATGCGCACTCAGGCACACTTCCCTTTTGGAAGAAAACAAAAATGCAGTTAATAAAATTGCCGCAAACGCGCGGGCAACCAATGTAGACACCGCCACCCCTGCTACGCCAGCGTGCAGGCCAAAAGTACCGATCGCATTGCCGATCACATTCATGATATTCATGGCTGCGGAAACATACATGGTGATATTTGTTTTCTGCATCGAACGGAACAAGGCCGCAGAAGCCTGATAGATCCCAAGAAACGGAAAGGAACAAGCGACAATGATAAAATAGGTTTCTGCTGCTTCCATCACATCCGTTTCAATTTTTCCAAACAACAGCGTCAAAATTCCTGTATGCAGAACAAGGCATAGTATCATTCCCGCCGCGGAAACAAGAGCAGAAACGATCATCAGCTGTCCTGCTGACAGATTAGCCTTATCCCGGTCTTTCCGCCCTAAATATTGGGATACGATCACCGCCCCGCCTGTAGCTAGCGCAGAAAAAATCGTCAGTACCAGATAATCGATCATCGCGACCAGCGCTACCCCAGAGATCGCAGCTTCTCCGGCATATGAGATCATCATGGTATCCGCCACACTGACCATCATAACCAGGATCTGTTCAATGACTAAAGGGACCAGCAGCTTTTTTAAGGCTTGATTGGTAAACAAATGCTTTCCCCCTTTTTTACAAACAGCTCTACTTCCCAGTCAAGCGTTCCTGTTCTTCTGGATAGCGCTCCCCGGTGATCGGGATCGTTTGAAGGACGGCGCGTATCTGGGACAGTTCTTCCTGTGTAAATATGATTTCGGCGCCGCCAATGTTTTCTTCGATCCGTTCCACCCGCTTAGTACCGGGGATCGGGACGATCCAGGGCTTTTGAGCCAGCAACCAGCCCAAGGCGACGCGGGCAGGCGTAGTTTCCTTTTTCTTCGCCCAATCCGCCACATATTCAGCAAGCACGATATTGTTTTTTAAGTTTTCCGGCTGAAACCGCGGGATTTGGCTGCGGAAATCATCCTTGCCAAAGGTGGTATCCTTTCCAAACCGTCCGGTCAGCACCGCTTTTCCCAAAGGGCTGAATGGGACAAACCCAATCCCCAATTCTTCCAATGCAGGAAGCAATTCTTCTTCCGGCTTGCGGTACCACATCGAATATTCGCTCTGCACCGCAGTCAAGGGGCATACGGCATGTGCACGGCGAACCGTGTCTGCCGCAGCCTCCGAAAGCCCCCAGTGCAGCACCTTTCCCTCTTGGATCAGTTGCTTCACTGTATCTGCCACTATTTCGATCGGCGTGTTGGGGTCGACCCGGTGCTGATAATACAGGTCGATATGATCGGTCTGCAGGCGGGAAAGGCTCCCTTCTACGGCTTTCCGAATCGCTTTGGGACTGCTGTTGAGGCTGGTGGGCCTCCCGGTTTCGTCCAAACGGTATTGGTCAAAATTGAAACCAAACTTTGTTGCCAAAACTACTTGGTCCCTAACAGGTTTTAATGCTTCTCCCAATAATTTTTCATTTTCAAAAGGTCCATACACCTCGGCCGTATCAAAAAAGGTCACTCCCAGCTCTACCGCTTTTCGTATGACTGTGACCGCCTCCTCCTTAGGAAGATACGGTGGGTAGCTTTGAGTAAACCCCATGCATCCTAGCCCGACCGCGGATACCTCTAAGGCGCTTTGTCTTCCTAAAACCCTATGTTTCATCTACAGTTTCCTCCTTTTTTAAAGAACTTATATAATAATCTAGTTGATCTAAGATCTGCTGCTTTTCATGGATCTGCTCTAATAAACGGCAGCGGTATTTCCGCAGTAAACGGACCTGCCGTTCCCTACCTGCCGGGGAATATTCCAAAAATGCTGCCAGATACTCTGTTACTGCTTCCGGCCCCATTCCGAGCTTTATCAACAGGTCGATCACTTCCAATTTTTGCGGCTCTTCCTCCAAAAAATTTCTGATCCAGCCATTTTCTTGGTATTTCCGAATTTTTTCTGCGTAAGGTTCAATTTCCGCCACTGTCATCACCTGCCAGTAAAAAATAAAGTGTGATAAGAAGAAGTTTTTCTTATCACACTTTTTATTATAAGTTCTGAAGCAAATAGAATCAAATACCTATATTTTATGTTTATCCATGCTCAAAAAGCATTTTGCAAAGGTGATAAACCTGTTTGCAGCCAAACTAAACGGCTGCCCTCTTTTCCATGCAAGCACACTGGTGGCTGTTAATTCTGGAAACAACGGACGGTATGCCAGCTTTGTACGGTCCCAAAACGGAAGCGCACCTTCTAAAGTAATAGAATAACCCAATCCCCCAAAAACCATAACTGCCCCGTTTGTGCTGAAATTACTGGTAAAACGCACCTGAAGATCCGAATAATCACTTCCAAACCAATTTGCCAGTTCATTCTGCACACTTGTCCTTCTCGGGAAAATCAGCGGCGCCTCTTTCAAATCCTTTGCAGTCACGTACTCTTGCTTTGCCAGTGGGTCGTCGGGACGCATCAGCACGATCCATTTTTCTTTGACCGCCATCCGGATAAAACCGTATTTCTCAATATCGATCGGTTCCAGCAGCAGTCCTATATCAACCAGCCCTTTATCCATCTGCTCCTTCACAGCGTCCGCATTTTCGGTATAAATGTCATAGGTCACCCGGGGATAACGCCTGCTAAAGGATTTCAGCAATTCTGGCAAAAGCTGTACCGAAGCCATCTCCCCGCAGACGATCGTAATCTTTCCCTTGATCTGTTCTTCCTGTTCCAATAGCTCCTGTTCTGTTTTATCCACCAATTGCAGGATCTCTTCCGCCCTTCTGCGCAAAAGCATCCCCTCGTCTGTCAAAGCGATCCTTCTTGCACCGCGGTGAAACAGCGTTACCCCCAGTTCCCGCTCCATCTGCGATAACTGCCGGCTCAAAGTAGGCTGTGTGATATGCAGTACTTCTGCCGCCTTGGTGATGCTCTCTTCCCTGACGACTGTTAAAAAATAGTGGAGCACTCGAATTTCCATCTTTTTCACCTTGCCTTTCCTGTCAGTTTATCCTACCATACCCATGCTCAAAAAGCAAGAAATAAGGGAAATACGTTATATAGCGTATGAATTATTCGTTGTAAAAACAACTGAATATACTCCTATTTTGTGATAAACTAATTCTATCAAAGAAAGGATGGTATTTATGGAACAGCTCATTAAAAATATTGCGCACGCAACCATTCTTCCCCTTGCGGAAGAGGTTTCCTACCAGCCCGGTCAAATCGTAAGCAAAACCTTGTCGCAAAACCGGCATCACAGCCTGACCCTGTTTGCATTTGACAAAGGGGAAGAGATCAGCACCCACGAATCAAGCGGTGACGCCATGATCCTTGCCTTAGACGGAACAGGAAAAATCACCATTGATTCAACCGAATATTTACTCAACGCCGGGGAGACAATTATCATGCCTGCCCAAAAGCCCCATGCGGTCTTTGCCGAAGAACGGTTTAAAATGTTCCTCATTGTGATGTTTCCAGAATCAAATTAAATGCAAAAGAGCGGTGATCAAAAATCATCACTCTTTTGCGCCTTTCCTGAATCGTCACAGTTCACAGCATGTTTCCCGCATTTCGTTTCCTGTCCTTTTATATTTTAAGATCACTGTGTTGTCTTAAAGGCGGCCGCCCTTATTATTTCGGTCAATCAACGCCTGAATCTCAGAAAGATAGCTGGCGCCCTCCATCGGCCCCCGCTTTTGCACAGCCAAAGCCCCGGCGGCGCAGCCCATTTTAGCAGCTTCCTCCAACCCGCATCCCTGAACTAAGGCGGCAAGAAATGCGCCGTCAAAGCAATCGCCCGCGCCGGTCGGGTCTGTTTCGCATGCAGGAAATGGGGGTACAATAAACTGCTTTTTACGGCCATACACCGCTGTGTCCCTGTTTCCATTCTTCACCACGACTGTCTGCGCCCCGCAAAGCAGTTTTTTTGCCCCCTCTTCTACAGTTTGGCTGCCTGTGATCTGCTTTAGTTCCCCTGCGCCGGTTAAAACAAGGTCCGCCTGGCATAAAACCCGCATAAAGATCTCCTTTGTTTCTTGATCTCTCATCAATTCCGGACGAATATTAGGGTCAAATGAGACAGACACCCCATTTTCGGCCGCTACTTCAACGCCTATTGCAATCGCACGGGCGATCTGAGGCGCGGCAAGCAGAGAGCAGCCCATGATATGCAGGTATTTCGCAGAAGATATGTATTGCCTGTCAATCTCCTCCGGCTGGACGTTTCCGATCGCAGAATCTTTAAAATGATAGATGAACCCCCTCTCCCCATCATGATGATAAGTCACGAACGCAATCCCGGTCAAACGGTCCGGGTCGGTTATTACCTGGGATATATCCACTCCATCAGCTTCCAAGCGTTTCAAATTCAACGCTCCAAACGGGTCGTTTCCCACCCTTGAAATGATCCCGCAGCTGACCCCCATACGGGCGGCCTGATCTGCAAAAATAGCCGGTGCCCCGCTTGGATAAGGCCCGCAGAACATCCCGGGCTTTAAAAAGGTCTGCCCTTTTTCCTGTGCCATGATCTCAACTAAAATTTCCCCAATGGTAACAATATCCGGCATGACAGTTCCTCCTTGTCGGTCTGATCTTCCTTAGCTGATCCCGGCAGATGCCCCAACAGGCCTTTTTATGCTTTACCGTGCCGGCAACAGATTCCGCTCCTTCATTATTTTTTATTATATCACAAAAATCCCAAAGACGGCAATCCGAAAGGATTGTTTCCACGGCTGGTATATGGTAAAATAAAACTATATTACATACTATCAACTTTTTAAAAAGGAGCATTTTTAAGATGAATTTTCAAAACAGAACCGCAATCGTAACTGGGGGCACCTCTGGGATCGGAGAAAGCACTGTCCGCCAGCTGTTGGAAAAAGGCGCGACTGTTCTGGTTTTAGGACGGAATGCAGAAAAAGGAAAGCAACTGGAAGCCTTAGGAAACTGCAAATTTTATTCCTGTGACGTTGCTGACCCAGCCTCGATCGAATCAGTTTGCAGCAAAATTTTAGAAGCACATCCCACCATTGATATTTTAGTAAACAACGCGGGAATGTCCTTAGACGGAACGGTGGAAAGCCTGACGCTGGAAGAATGGAACCGCATTTTCGCAGTCAACGTGACCAGTATCTATCTAATGAGCAAATACATTGTACCGGCAATGCGCAAAAACGGATACGGCCGGATCATCAATATCGGCTCTACTGCTGGGACAGTTGGCGCCTGGGGGCTTCACGCTTATTCTGCAACCAAAGGTGCGGTGATTCAGCTTTCCAAAAGCATGGCCGCAGAATACGCCAAAGAGGGGATCCTTGTCAACTGCCTTTGCCCAGGCGGTACGATGACCCCGTTGATGGAGGGGATCGGCGCGAACGATCTGGACGATTTTGCAAAATTATTCCCGATCGGCCGTTTGGCACAGCCTGATGAGATCGCCCGCACCATCGTTTTTCTGGCAAGCGAAGAAGCCAGCTTTATGGCGGGAAGCACCGTTTTGGTGGACGGCGGGTTCACCTGCATTTAAAAAAATAGCCATAGGTTAAGTATAAACCTATGGCTATTTTTGCCTTTCATATCCCGTAAACAACTGTTCAATCAAAGCATCGGAAGCCGGGAGGGACAGATACCAGCATGACCCCTACGGCCTCCAGCATGTTCTGCTGAAGATAGTCATACCGTTTTTGAAGATCAAGTTCTTCCGGTGACAGTTGGAAAACGCTGTCCAGCACATGATAAAAATCACCCGGATGTTCCTGTAAGTAACGAAGGGAATCCTTAAAATATTGTTCTTCGGCGGCAAATTTCCGTTCACAGTAGTTTTTCAGCCCATCTCTTGCTGCTGCCAAAGGGATCGTATGTCCATACCGCAGATTTCCTCTCATCCCGATGGCAAGTTCCTCCATATCGGAAGAACTTTTTATGGGGATCCACAGCACCCCGGAATCATGGTCTAAAAGTCCCGGTTCCTCTATTAATGGTTCCAGTTGTACAAACAGTTCCTGTACCGGGACCGGACAAGAAAAGGAAATGGTATAAAGCTTTTTATCTCCCAGATCCTCCGTCATCTGTATGCTGGAAATCGTCGGACTTTCCGCGTAATATCCCTGGGAACGCAGCTGGTCGGAAAAATAAGACAGGCGTTTTACCTGCCACTTCTCCCCAACGGCAAACCGGTCTACACTTGCGCTTCGTATCGTATCCCACCCGGGGACCCAAAAATATCCGGAAGCCACCTCAGGACAAAGGAGTTGCGCTGTCAGTTCATAGGACGCGTTGCCCGGCCGTTCCTGCGAAAACCAATTTTTCACAGAAAAGCAAATAGAGCAGATCATCCATAAAAAAGCTACCAAAGCGGCAGCCACAACAAGTCTTTTCGCAATCGTTTTCTAGATACCCATAAAAACACGCTCCTGTTCTTTTAACCGGATACCCACATACCCCCTAGCCGATGTGTCTTTCATACCCAGACCGGAAAAGGAAAACTTTCTGAATCGCTATGCCTCTAACCATAATGGAACCAACTTAGCTGTATCTGTCTTGATTATAAAAGAAAGCCGGCGAAAAAGAAACCTTTTTCGCCGGCTTTCTTTATTTATTATATGCAAGCGCTAATACTTCAGCAGTCTTTCCAAATCACTGCTTAAGACGCGGCTTTCAGTTCTACAGAAGCAAACATTTCTTCCGAATAGGTCGTCAGCTCTGCGGAATTGATCATCAAATCCTCTCCCGCACCGGACTGGACCTTTGTAATAAGTTCCTCCACAACATCCATTCCGTCGATCACCTGCCCAAATACCGTATAAAAGCCGGTATACTGCGGCCTCCCGCCCAGCTTTTTATAGGCGCTGATCACTTCGCGGGGGAACCCGCCCTCTTCCATCTGTTCAATCAATTCTGTCTGCGCAGACTGATTGCCTACAATGAAAAAACGACTGTCTGATACATACCGTTTGTTAAAAATCCCAGTCTCTTTCCCATAAGCGGATACGGCGCCGCTAAAATGCCACACATTTGGGGTCACCTCCGGCTCTACTGGTTTCCCATTTTCGGTTGCGACTGTCCCACTTGAACCATCCTGTCCATCTGCCCCAGATAAAAAGGTATGCTCATCTCCAGAGATCGGAAAAATATTTTTCCCATTATAAAAACCGTCCTGTACCAATTTTTTAAACTGGTTCACCGTATTGGGAGCATACTGGCCATAAAGCAAGATGCTGATGTTTCCCAGCGATGTATGCAGCACCGCCATATCCTGCCCTTCAGTCGGTTTTTGCAGCTGAACTAACTCCAGTGATTCCTTTTGGGAAGAGGTTTGATCTGTCTGTTCCATGGTACCAACCGGCCCACAGCCCGCCAAAAGGCACAAACTCACCGAAACACCCGCTATTACTTTTATCCAAGCAACCATAGTTTCCTCCACGTTACCATCAACTTTATTTTAGATTATAACGAAAAAAGGCAACCGTTCTTCGGAAAAAATATAAATAATCTGTAAATTTTACTAGTATTTAAGAAGCTTAATTCTTGGTTTTTGTGACCTGTACACCCTGACGTGTTTCTTTTACCTCATAACCAAGCGCTAGAATTTGATCGCGCAGCGCATCCGCTGTTTTGAAATCCTTTTCCTTTCTAGCCTGAGCACGCTGGGAAACAAGCTCCATTACCTCCTGCGGGATTTCCTCTTTCTGTTCTTGATACAGCAAGCCAAGGACCCCCGTTAATTCCAGAAACAGTTTTTCAGCGAACTCCACATATTCTTTCCCGGCAGGGGTATCAGACGACAGGTTTGAATTGATCTCACGCACCAGATCAAACACCGCAGCGATCGCGTCGGCAGTATTCAAATCATCATCCATAGCCGCAATAAACTTTTCTTTATATTGCAGCAATTCTTGTTTTTGAGCCTCGTCCATTGCGGTATCTACCGCCGCGCCCTTGGCACGGGCAAGCAGTTCCTTGCAGTTATACAGACGTTCCAACGCCGATTTGCACTGTTCGATAATCTCCAGCGAATAGTTGATCGGACTGCGGTAATGCGCCTGCAGCATCATAAAACGGATCGGTTCATACCCAAATTTTTCAGCCACTTCCCGGACCGTGAAAAAGTTCCCCAAAGATTTTGACATCTTCCGGTTATCCACGTTAATATATCCGTTATGCATCCAATAGTTCGCAAAAATTTTTCCAGAAGCGCATTCACTTTGTGCGATCTCGTTTTCATGATGCGGAAAGATCAAATCCTGCCCACCGCAGTGCAGGTCAATGGTTTCCCCTAAAATACTTCTGGACATCGCAGAGCATTCGATATGCCATCCCGGACGTCCTTCGCCCCACGGAGACGGCCAGCTTGGCTCGCCCGGCTTTGCAGCTTTCCATAGCGCAAAATCCATAGGGTCCTCTTTCTGTTCCCCAACCGCGATCCGCGCGCCGGATTCCAGATCCTCCAGCGGCATATGGGACAGCTTGCCGTAATCCTTGAACTGATGTGTACGGAAATACACATCCCCATTTGCCTCATAGGCATATCCTTTGTCAACCAGAGTTTTTACGATCTCAAGAATGCTGTCCATGTTTTCCGTTACCTTAGGATGTACCGTAGCTTCCCGGACGTTCAGCCCTTTCGCATCCTTCTGGTACTCCGCAATAAAGCGCTCTGATACCTCATGGGCGGAAACCCCTTCTTCTTTGGCCTTGTTGATGATCTTGTCATCCACATCGGTAAAATTCTGTACAAAGGTCACTTCATTTCCACGGTATTCCAAATAGCTGCGCAGCACATCAAATACGATCATTGGTCGGGCGTTCCCAATATGGATATAGTTATACACCGTCGGCCCACAGGCATACATTTTTACCTTTCCCGGCGTGATGGTTTTGAACTCCTCTTTTTGTCTGGTCAGCGTATTGTATACTTTCATAACAACATTCCTTTCTTCTGTTCATTTTTCTATTTCGGATAACCTATAAAATCTATGATATGGCAGAGCTTTTCTATGCTGATGATCCTGTCCCCTGTTTTTAGAGCCCTGTCGGCTTTTCACCCTATCAGAGTATAGGGAACACAATCCGACTTTAACCAAGGAACTTCATTTTTTACTGTCCCGGCTCCTGATGCTCCAATTCTGCCACCCGTTTTTCCAAACGTTCGATCTTCATCAAAAGCTTGCATAATTCCTGAGAAACTGGATCCGGAATATGGATCTGATCCATTTCCGCGCCAATTTTCTGGCCGTTTCTGCGCACGATTCTGGCAGGTACCCCTACTGCGGTAGAATTAGGCGGGATCTCTGACAACACAACAGCATTGGAGGCGATTTTAGAGTTATCCCCTACCTTAAAGGGGCCCAGTACCTTTGCCCCGCTCCCCACCATAACATGGTTGCCCAGTGTAGGATGCCGCTTGCCGCATTCCTTTCCCGTCCCGCCAAGAGTCACCCCTTGGTAGAGGGTGCAGTCGTCTCCTATAATGGTAGTTTCCCCAATGACGACCCCGCTCCCGTGGTCGATCATCAGCCCCCGGCCAATCTGCGCGCCGGGATGAATTTCAATCCCGGTAAAGAAACGAGTAAGCTGGGAAATCAGCCTTGCCAGAAAAAACAAATGGCGCTTATAAAACCAATGTGCCAGCCGGTACCAGAACACTGCATGGAATCCCGAATAAAGCAGGAAGATCTCCAAGCAGTTTCTTGCCGCCGGGTCCCTGCGTTTAATGGATTGTAAATCGTACCGTATATTTCGAAACATTGTTGTAACATTCCCCCTATAAAAGAAAAAGCCTTCAAAAAGAGCCATTCAGCTCCCTTTGAAGGCGGCATGTTCCGCGGTTCCACTTCAATTTATCACTTATCAAACCGTCCGATAACGCGGACGAAACGTGCAGTAGTAGTAAGAAAAATTTTCTGTTCCCCTGCCTGCTCCAAGACGCACTTCGCACTCCACCCGATCCCGCAGGCCCTTTCAGCCGGTGAGGTCCGCTCTCTGTAGGGGGAAAAGAGGCTACTCTTTCTTTTCTTCGCATTTCTATATGATATGTATATACTCTAACACAATGTGCCAGATTTTTCAAGTTTATTTTGTGGTATTGATGCAGCTGCGGTTCTTCACCAGATAATCAATCCCAGAAATTACTGTCACCACTGCGGTGATCCACATTAAAATATTCCCGGTCATTTCAATCGCACTTTCCAGTCCCAGATTACCAATCTCATTCACAGAAAACAGCAGTAAAATCGCCACAATAGACACCATCTGCACCACAGTTTTTACCTTGCCGTAAATGCTTGCCGCGATGACTGTGCCATCCGCCGCCGCAACCAGCCGCAGAGAGGTCACCAAAAATTCACGGGTCACTACAATGATCACCACTACCGGGCTGCACACCCCCAGCGAAATAAAACAAATCAAAGCAGACAGTACCAAAACTTTATCTGCCAACGGGTCTAAAAACTTCCCAAAGGTAGTCACCAAACCATGCTTTCGTGCAATATTTCCATCCAAGGCATCGGTAATCGCCGCCACTGCAAACACGAGCAGCGCCAGAGGATAATGATACGGGATTTGGCTGATCAACAGAAATGCCACAAAAAACGGTACCAGAATTACCCGCAGCAGCGTTAACTTATTCGGTAAATTCATATGTTTCCTTCCTTTCAGGCAGCAAGGCCTATACTTCTTCTCCCACTAAGTCATAATCACATACTTCGTCGATCCTTACCTGGATAAAATCGCCCATGGTATGCTGTTTGTCTGAGGTAAAGAAAATTTTTCCGTCAATATCCGGCGCGTCTGCCTCACTTCTTCCAAAATAGCATTCCGCCAGCTTGTCAGCGCCCTCCAGCACCACCGTGACAACTTTCCCGATCATCTTTTCGTTGGCGCGTTCCATAATGGTCATCTGCTCCTCCATGATGATCTCGGCACGCCGTTCCCTGATTTTTTCATCAACCTGCGGCGACATCTGCGCCGCAACGGTTCCCTCCTCCTCGGAATATGCAAAACAGCCTAACCGGTCAAATTTCATCTCTTTCACAAATTCTACCAGTTCCACAAACTGTTCCTGCGTTTCGGTCGGGAAGCCGGAAATCAAGGTAGTGCGCAGCGTCAGCCCCGGAATTTTCTGCCGCAGCTTCTGTATCAGGGCGACGGTATCCTGTTTGTTCATCGGGCGGTTCATCTTCCGCAAAATATCATCATTGCAGTGCTGAAGCGGTAAATCTATGTATTTTGCAACCTTTTCTTCCGCTACCATCACTTCGATCAATTCATCGGTCACCTTATCCGGATAACAATAAAGCACCCGAATCCACTGGAACCCATCGATCTTACACAGTTCCTTTAGCAGCTTCGCAAGGCGGTACTCCCCATATAAGTCTTCCCCGTAACGGGTCGTATCCTGTGCAACAAGGATCAGCTCTTTGACCCCCTCTTTTGCCAGCCAGCGTGCTTCCTCCAGCACATCTTCCATAGGCTTAGATCGGAAACGCCCCCTAATTTCCGGAATCGCACAGTAGGTGCAGCAATTGTCACAGCCTTCCGCGATCTTCAAATAAGCGTAATACGGCAGGGTGGAGATAACACGCCCACCGCAAAGCGGCAGGTCTTCCTTTGCACCATAACGCTGCACCTTTTTTCCCGCTAAGGCCGACTGGATCACATCGCAGATCTTCTCATTCGAGCCAATCCCTACCACAGCGTCTACTTCAGGCATCTCTTCCAAGATCTGCTCCCGGTAGCGTTCCGCCAAACAACCTGTCACGATAATGGCCTTGATGCGGCCTTCATTTTTCAGGTTGATGAACTCGATAATATTTTCAATGGCTTCTTCCTTGGCGGACTGGATAAACCCACAGGTATTGATCACTACAACATCACAATTCCCAGTGTCCGATACCAACTTATATCCTTTGTGTTGTAACCGGTCCAACAGCATTTCTGCATCCACCTGGTTTTTTGGACATCCCAGGGAAACCATCCCTACTCGTATTGCCATTCGTCTTCTTCCTCCAACTCTATTTGCTCCAAGTACTCCCGCACCGCAGCCCGGACATCCCCATAGGAAAACCCCAGCCTGAGCAGTGCGTTAATGACCTTTTGGTTGCCTTTTGGGTCACCCAGATAGCGGGCATATTTCGTATCAATCAGCCGGCGGATCTGATCTTCCGGCTGTACTTCACAAGCCTCTAACGCAAGACGGGCCACCTCGTCCGGGATCCCTTTTTGCCGCATCTCATAAAGGCTTTTCTTTTCACTCCACTGCTTTTGGTTTAAATAATAGTCCGCCAGCTTCTCCGCATAACGTTCATCGTTTAGAAGCCCAAGCTCCAGCATCTTGGCCACCGTGTGGGCGGCCGCCTCGTCCGAAACGTTCCGCCGCAGTTTTTGATACAACTCCTTTTCGGAATGATCCCGGTAAGACAACAGGTAAAAAGCCCGCTCCCTGGCACGGCGCAGCTGGGCGGCTGCCTTTAGCTGTTCCAGAAAAGCTTCGGTTACCTCCATGCCTGCCCGGACATGGTGCTCCGTCAAAATCTCCGCATCCAGAATATAAAAATATTCTCCGTCAACATAAACGGTATACCGCGTCTTGCTTTTTTTCTCGATCTCTGTAATTTTCATCGGAATTATTCAAAATCCTCGTCATCCGGGTCAATATCCATAAATAGATTATCATTTGCCGGTTTAGAAGCCGGGGCGCCCTTTTCCTCTGCAGCTCCAGCAGCAGGAGCTGGGTCGGGCATTGATTTAGCTGTTTTAGAAGCAGCGTCCAACGCCTCTTTCTGATGGTCACGGATTTTCTGCGCAATTTCTTCGCAAAGCTGTGGGTTTTCTTTCAGCAGGATCTTCACCTTGTCACGTCCCTGTCCCAAACGCTCACCGTTATAGCTGAACCATGCGCCGCTTTTATGGATAATATCAAGGTCAGTCGCAAAGTCAATGATCTCCCCCTCGCGGGAAACGCCTTCTCCATACATGATGTCAAACACTACTTCTTTAAATGGCGGAGCTACTTTATTTTTCACGATCTTACACTTGGTCTTATTTCCGATGATTTCGGAACCATTTTTGATCGCCTCGCCTTTGCGAACTTCGATTCGGACAGAGGAATAGAACTTCAATGCCCGGCCGCCGGGAGTTGTTTCCGGATTGCCGTACATCACGCCGATCTTTTCACGGACCTGATTGATAAATACCGCCACACAGTTAGATTTGGAGATCACACTGGTCAATTTTCTCAATGCTTGGGACATCAGCCGCGCCTGTAAGCCAACGTGGCTGGAGCCCATTTCCCCATCAATTTCAGCACGGGTCACCATAGCGGCAACAGAGTCTAAAACGATCACATCGATCGCTCCGGAGCGAATGAGGGCCTCCATGATCTCCAGCGCTTGTTCCCCGGTATCCGGCTGGGAAACCAAAAGCGAATCAATATCAACCCCCAAAGCTTTGGCATAAATAGGGTCCAAAGCGTGCTCTACGTCGATAAACGCAGCTTCCCCGCCTTCTTTCTGCGCTTCTGCTACGATCTGCAAAGCAACCGTCGTTTTCCCGGAAGATTCCGGCCCATACACCTCAACGATCCTTCCGCGCGGTACCCCGCCGATCCCCAGCGCCATGTCAAGCCCCAAAGAACCAGTAGAGATATGATCCACATTCATGGTTTTCGCTTCACCCAGTTTCATCACAGCGCCCTTGCCAAACTGCTTTTCAATCTGGCTGATCGCGTTGTCCAACGCCTTTTTCCGCTCGCTAGCCGCCACCTGTTCCACTGCCGGCTTTGATTTTGGTTTTACTGCCATTTTTATTTCCTCCTATCAATCAGGTCTTTTTCCAAAAACAATTCGGTCAATGCCGCACAAATCTTTTTGTGTGCCCACCGATTCAAACCCATGTCCCTCTAATATATCGCAAACAGCTTGATGCTGATGGATCCCTACTTCATAAATAAGCCCTCCGCCGGGCTTTAAACGCTCTTTCCAGACCTCTGTCAGTTTCCGGTAAAAAAAAAGCCCCTCTTCCTCTGCAAACAGGGCCTCTTCCGGTTCATAAGAAAGCTCCTTTTGCAGTTTTTCCCGGTCCTTTGACGAGATATAAGGCGGGTTTGATACGATCAGATCAAACCCAGTTTCCAAGGTAGACGGAGAGATTGCGTCGTCTTGCAGCAAGGTGACTGGCACCCTGTTTTTTTCAATGTTTCGCCGGCAGTATTCCGCCGCTTTTTCTGACTTTTCCAAAGCGAACACCCGGCTTTTGGTCAGGTACTTTGCCAACGTAACGGCAATGCAACCGCTTCCGCTGCACAGGTCGATGATCCGTTCCGGCTGATGCTTTGAACAGCTTTGGAGCACCCATTCGCACAAGGTTTCCGTATCTTGGCGGGGAATCAAAACACCTTCCCCCACATCAAACGGAAGCCCGTAAAATTCCCACTCGCCTAGCAGGTATTGAAGCGGATACCCGTTACAGCGCTTTCGGCAGCAGTTTTCCACTGTCGCCTGCTGCTGCGGCGTTATCTCTATCCTGTCGGAAAGCAGATCCGTTTCTTTCAGCGAAAACAGCCCTGTTAAAAGCTGACGGCTTTCAAAACGCGCGTTTTCTATCCCGGATTCCTGAAGCGTTCGTACGGTCTGCCGATAAAACTCTTTCAGCTTCATATGCTTACCAGCGGTCCTCCCCTTCAGTTTGAGGAAGCACCGGCTTTAACGAAGCGATCGCCACTTCGATCTGATCGCCATCCGGCTCGTTAGTGGTCAGATGCTGCAGCTTTAGGCCGGGGAAAGAAATGATCTTGGTGAACAGGTTGTCGTACCGCCCTGCAAGCTTGATCAACTCATAAGCGATCCCGATCACCACCGGCAAAAGCGCCAGCTTCAGCAGTGTGCGGATCAGAGGATTGCTCCATGTCACAGCCGAGAAGATCAAAATCCCCAAAATCAATACTAAAATCAAAAAGCTGGTGCCGCATCTTGGGTGAAATCTGGAATGCTTTTTGATATTTTCTACTGTCAGTTCCTCTCCCGCTTCATAGCAGGCGATCGTTTTGTGTTCCGCGCCATGGTACTGGAACATGCGTCGCATATCCGGAATCTTCCCGACCAAATACATATAGAGGATAAAGATAACGATTTTAATAACTCCTTCAATCAAGCCCTTCCAAACACCGACCGGGAACAGCTTATCCAGCCCCCATACAACCACCGTAGGCAGCAGCATAAAAAGCACCACAGCCAGCACGACTCCTAAAATCGCGCTGAGCCAGCTGACATATTTCATCAGCTTATCCCCAAAGTGCTTTTCCAGCCACAGATCAAATTTGGAAGGCTCTTCTTCCTCCAGTTCCATTCCCGAAACCTCGGCGGATTTCATCAAACAGCGGTAGCCGATCAGCAAGCTGTCTATCATATTGAAAATTCCGCGCACAAACGGGATCCGTTTCCATCTGCTTGACCCGGGTTTGGCACGGTTGTCCCAAACCTCCACGTCAATGCTTTGGTCCGGCTTTCTGACCGCCATTGCTGTTTGGCGCACACCGCGCATCATAACCCCTTCGATCAACGCCTGTCCGCCTATCGAGGTCTTATAGTTGGAGCATTTTTCTTTTTCTGGCACGTACTTGTACCCCTTTCTATTGGTTCGGTTCGCTTTCCCCTGTAGTGATCTGGGTGGGGCGTTCCGTATCCTTTGCCATCACTGGTATCCGGATGATAACCGTTGTCCCGACATCCAACTCGCTTTCCACGGTCAGCGTCCCATCATGAAGCTGTACGATCTCATTTGCCACCGCAAGCCCGATCCCGGACCCGCGGCGGGTAGAATTTGCTTTATAAAATTTTTCTTTTACTTTGGGCAGGTCCTCCGCCGCGATCCCGCAGCCGGTATCCTGCACCCGGATCTCGATAAAGCCGTCTTCCTCTTTTACCGAAACGCGGACGGTATCCCCCCGGTCCGAATATTTCAGCGCATTGTCAATGACATTGATAAAGACCTGCTTTAACCGGTTCTTATCTCCAAACACATAAGAAACATTCTCCGGCTCGCTGTATTCAAAGTGAATGGCGTCCCGGCGGGCGCGTTCCGTATACATCAGCACCGCATCGCCAAGCTCCGCCAAAATATCGATCCTGGTTTTGACCAGCGTAAAACGCCCATTCTGAATCCTGGAAAAGTCCAAAAGCTCCTCCACCATATTGGACAAACGCTCTGTTTCGTTCAAGATAACATGCATCCCGCGCTGTACCATCTGCCGGTCGTCCGGCCCCATGGTCATCAGAGTTTCGCCCCAGCCTTTGATCGCAGTAAGCGGGGTGCGCAGTTCATGGGATACGGAAGAGATAAATTCATTTTTCATCTTTTCTGAGTTCTGGATCTCGTCCGCCATATAGTTGATGATGTCGCACAATTCCCCGATCTCGTCGTCGGAACGCTTCAGGATACGGGCGCTCATGTCCCCGGTTGCGAAGCCGCGCGCCACAGTTCCCACTTCCTGGACCGGAATGACAATAGAACGGATAAAGTACGAGCTTGTCACCAAAATCAGGGCAAGGATCAGCACCATCACCCCGCAAAGGATCAGGATCACTGTCAGGATAGTGCGGTCTACGTTTTCCAGCGAAATCACATACCGCACCGCCGAAACATCCCCGCTGAATACCGGGAGCACAACTGTCATCGCCATTACCTTTTCATTGGTGCCTTCCAGCTTATATACCCTTGTTCCCCGCCCGACAGGATCCTCCTTCGTCGCGGCATAGTCTGGCATATCGTAAGAGGAGAAGTAAGAAAACCCGCTCGACGTCACAATGATATTTCCGTTGTGATCGACCGCCATCATTTCCATTTTATCCTTATCTTCAAAGGCTTCTACCAAGTTTCGGATCTCTGCGTTTAAGTTTGCCTTTCCGGCGGCGGACATATCCTGTACCTGACTATCCCCATAATCCGCACGCAGTTTTAATTCCCGTTCCATGCTGGTGTAATAATAGTTGTGGATCATCAGGGAGGCTGTCAACGTAACCACTACCAAAACAAGCAGGATCACCCCTAAGCTGTTGATGATCCAACGTTTGGTAATACTGCGGTACGCCATGCTCTGCCCCTCCTTTCTGATGAAATCTTCTTTCCTTTAATCCACTTCCTGCCACTTGTAGCCAAAGCCCCAGATCGTTTGGATATATTTCGGGCTGGACGGTTCGTCCTCGATCTTCATGCGCAGGCGGCGGATGTTTACATCAACGATCTTAATATCACCATAGTAATTGTCGCCCCAGATCTCTTCCAAAATCCTGCTCCGCTCCAGTGCGACGTTTTTGTTTTTCAAAAACAGGTCCATGATCTGGTATTCCACCTGTGTCAAATCAACCAGAATCCCGTTCTTGGTCAAGGTACGGCTTTTGGGAGAAAGGAGAAACGGGCCGGATTTGATGGGGGAGATCTCTTTTTGACGGTTGTTCACCATGGTAACGCGGCGGTAGATCGCATCTACCCGGGCAACCAGCTCGGAGGGGCTGAACGGCTTTGTCACATAGTCGTCCGCACCGATCATCAATGCCCCGACCTTGTCCATTTCCTGCGTTTTGGCGCTAAGCATGATGATCCCCATGGTAGCGCTCTTTTCCCGAAGCTTTTTACATACTGTAAACCCGTCGATCCCCGGCATCATAATGTCCAAAAGGGCAATGTCAAAATCCCCGTTTTGTTCCTCAAATACGCGCAGGGCGTCTTCCCCGCAACTGACGTCAGTTACAATATATCCGGAACGCTGCAAATTGATCACCACAAAGTCGCGGATCACATCTTCATCTTCACACACTAAAATCTTTTTCATTGCTAGTTCTTCCTCCATTTACTGCAAGATCGAAAATAACTGCTGGACCTCGTTTGGGGTCAGATCAAATTCCGAATGAGTCACTTTCAAATTATAGGCATATACCATCTGTCCATTGGAGCCCAACATCGTATAACCATAAGGAAGCGATGTATCCTGATCCAAGGAAGAACGGGAAAACGGGCGGATTTTTAAGAGTGTTTCCGCCTCGTTTTTAAGATCCCCGTGATAGATAAAAAAGGTCAGCTCGTTGTTGGTCGCATTCCGTTTTGCGGTGATCTGCCCCTCTCCCGAATCAAGCCATTTTTCCGGGATCTTAAAGCTGTATCCCAGCACATAGTTGGTATACGTCGTATCCTGTGCGGTGAGGCTTTGGGTTTTAGAATCATACTGGTACCAGTTGATTAGGTAAGGCTGTTCTGCTACGGCCGCCTCAGAATATCCCGGCAGGGTAATGGTCTGCGGAACCAAATAGCTTTCATTCTCCCCCTTCATAGAGGAAAGCCCCGCATACCGGTATGTTTTCTCCTTTAGTCCATACATCAAAATCGGATTTTGCAGCCGGTTATTTACTGCTGTCAAAATTTCAGTCCCATACTGGTCCGCCCCCTGCTGGGTATCTAAAAATAACGCCGGAGTCCCATCGGGCAGCTTTCCCGGGAAGATATTCACATAAGACGAAACCTCTTCATCCATCCTTGTCTGGCTTAGCTGCCTGCATTCCTCCTGATAAAGGGAATACAACTGCGCCGTTGTTTCCTTTTTCGTATCGCTCAACATGGTATGGGTCAAGGTAATGATCTCTTCATTTCCGTCGTCGTTCAAGTCGTATACCGCAAAGTTGGCACAAGTTGTGGTGAATACCTGTTTTAAAACTCTTTGGGCATATTCATAGATGATCAATGTCTTATCCGATGCGCTTGCGACATTGACCCCTAAAACCAGATATACCCTGCCCCCTGTTTTGATAAAGGAAACTTTTTCGATCTCTGTCCCGTTGACTGTGGTGTTGTCCCAAACCGACACCCATTCACCGTTCTGTTGATCCAAAATGTTCATGCGCACCGAACCTGTTCCGGCATTTGTTTTGTAGAAAACAATCGCTTCCGTGCTGTCCTCATCATCAATATTTTCCACGATAAATGCAGATTTGTAGTCCCCTGTTTTGGGATAAACCAAATTGATAGCATCCCCAACGCTGTCGCGAAGCGCAGCGTCGATCCGGTTTTGCTCTTCGGTCAGCTTGGGAGGCTTCATCAGATTGTCCACAGAAGAAAAGGTCAGCTCGCAGCCAGTAAAAAGGGGAATCACCATACACGCTAACACGATTAGAATCCGTTTCAATGGCAATCTTCCCCCTTTCCTGACATATCCTCATATAGAATCTATTATAACATATCAACACCCAATTTGTATAGATTTTTTGTGAAACTTTTAAAAGCCGTGCAAAGATAAAGAATACCGGTACAGAACTTCTGTACCGGTATTCTTTACCGCTTGGAGATCGGAACATACGGGCGCTTTCTGGCGATCGCCTTATAAGCCGGCCGAATGATCCGGTTATTGTTATACATTTCTTCGATCCGGTGCGCGCTCCAGCCAGCCATGCGGGAGCAGGCAAATAACGGGGTAAACAGGTCTTCTGGGATTTTCAGCATCCGGTAAACTAACCCGGAATACAGGTCCACATTCGCACAAACACTCTTGCAGTCCCCTTTGACCTCCATGAACACCTGCGGAGTCAGCTTTTCCACCAAGCTCAACAGCTTAAATTCCGCTTCGTATTCCGTTCCCTGGGCCAGCTTCATAGCATTCTCACGCAAAATTAACGCGCGCGGGTCAGACTTGGTATATACCGCATGACCCATGCCGTAAATCAGCCCTGTACCATCTCCCGCCTGTTTGAGCAGGATCTTTTTCAAAAAACCAGCAACTTCGTCTTCATCCTCCCAGTTGTGGATTCCTTCCTTCATAAAGCTGAGCATCCGGGAGGTATTGATATTGGCCCCCCCGTGCCGGAAGCCTTTCAAGGAGCCGATCGCCCCAGCATAAGCGGAATAGGTATCCGTTCCGGAAGAGGTCAGCACACGGCAGGTGAAGGTTGAATTGTTCCCGCCGCCATGTTCGGCATGGAGCATCAGGCAAATATCAAGCAGGCGCGCTTCTTCGGGGGTGAATTCCCGGTCCAGCCGCAGCAGGGACAAGATATTTTCCGCCATGCTCTGCCCGGGAACTAAGGGATGCAGCACCATAGATTTGCCGTCATAATGGCTTACCTTTACCTGGTGCGCCTTGACCATGATATTAGGCAGGCGCGCGATCAGCTGCAGGGATTTGCGCATCTCCTGCTCCAAAGAAGCATCTTCTGCGTCTTCATCATAAGAATACAGTGCCAGAACCGATCTTGCCAGCTTATTCATTACATTATTCGACGGAGCTTTCAGCACCATATCTTCAAAAAAGTTCGGCGGTAATTCCCGTGATTCACTCATCAGCTGGGTAAACTGCTCCAGTTGTTTTTGGGTGGGGAGATTCCCAAAAATCAGCAGATAAACGACCTCTTCAAATCCAAACCTTTTTTCTGCAATACAGTTGGACACAATATCGTTAATATTGATCCCCCGATAGATCAGCTGCCCGTCTACCGGTTCCTTTTCCCCTTCGTTGAGCACGTAGCCGTGGACATTACAGATGTGAGTCAGGCCAGCCAATACCCCGGTGCCGTCTTGATTCCTCAACCCGCGTTTAATATCGAAGCTTTCATATAATTCTGAAGGGATATGGTTATATTTTTTATATTCCTCACATAAATTTTTAATAGCCTCCATATGAAATGGGTTTGAAACTTCACTTGTTCCCATAAACGACTCCTCTCCGCGGACAAGACCGCCAGCTTCATTTACCGCACTTCTTTCGGTAGATGTTTCCATCTTACCACAGTATGGAAAATTCGTCAATTATTTTGCAGGAATTTCATAAAAGAATTTCATAATATAATTAGAAAGGAAAAGTTTTTCCAAAATTTTGCCGAAAAACTGAATGGTGGAAGTTATGAAACGTCATATCAATCTGTTTTTGTTCTTCATTATTGCGATCGCCGTGATCCCGTTTACCGCGTTATTGCGGACAGGCGCTTCCCCGGAAGCTTCCTTACCGGCGGCTGCGGGAACGTCATCTTCTTCCGAAGAGCCCGGGGCCACCCCAATAGAAGATGAGATCACGGTCTATCTTTCTGACCAAAAGAAAACACAGACCCTATCCATGAAAGATTATCTCGTCGGCGTTGTCACTGCCGAAATGCCGGCTACCTTTGAAAAAGAGGCATTGAAAGCGCAGGCAGTCTTAGCGCATACCTATACCCTGAGGGTCATGGCAAATGAAGAAAAATCCCCCAGTGACGATTTAAAGGGCGCTTCTATCTCTACAGATCCTTCCCGGCATCAGGCCTACTGTTCCGAAGAAGAGGCGAAGAAAAAATACGGCGACCATTACGAGGAATACCATTCAAAAATTGAAAGCTGTGTCAATGAGGTCATGAATCAGATCCTGACCTATGAAGACGAGCCTATCATCGCCGCCTTTCACGCGATCTCTGCCGGTAATACAGAGGCAGCAGAAAATGTCTGGGGACAGGAGGTTCCCTATTTGGTTCCCGCAGAAAGTGAAGGAGATCTTCTCTCCCCCTCTTATGAAGAATCCTTGACCCTCACCACCGCAGAGGTCAAAAAACTGCTCACTGAAAAGTATGAAGATCTTACATTTACCGATCAGGAAAAAGAATGGTTCCAAATCACTGATATTACGCCAAGCGGATATGTTGCCACAGTAACAGTTCTTGGGAAAGAAATGACTGGTCAGGACTTTCGGACGCTGTTTGGACTTCGGAGCAGTGATTTTTCGATCAGCTTCAAAGATGACAAATTCACCTTTACTACCAAGGGATACGGGCACGGTGTTGGGATGAGCCAATACGGTGCCGATTACATGGCGCGGCAGGGCAGCACCTATCAGGAGATCCTAGCCCATTATTACCCAAAAACAACCCTTTCCGACCTTTCTGCTTAGAAAACGGGACGGCACCCATGTATCGGGTGCCGTCCCGAAAAATCTTGAAAAAGGAGTTGACATTTTGGGGATTTTATGATAATATATAAAGCGTCGCTTAACCAAGCTATTGGTTAGTCCTGCTTGGAGAGGTGTCCGAGTGGTTTAAGGAGCTGGTCTTGAAAACCAGTGATCCCGCAAGGGACCGTGGGTTCGAATCCCACCCTCTCCGCCACAATATAGTTTATATTGTTCTTATCAACGTCACAAATGGAGAAGTACTCAAGTTGGTGACGAGGCGCCCCTGCTAAGGGCGTAGGTCGGGTAACCGGCGCGGGAGTTCGAGTCTCCCCTTCTCCGCCATGATGGAGTGACAAAAAAGATGTCACTCCATTTTTCTTAGTATTCATGCGGTTTTTTGGGTTTTTTAAAGCAAAATCCCAAAAACCATTTTACCGTGGAGGCCTAAAAATAAAACCGAATCAAATAGCGAGAAAGCGGAGCCTCGAGCCTGAAAAATCAGGCCCGAGGCTCCGCTTTTTTGCGTTTTTACTCTTTTTTCTACTGTCAGAAGTGTAGAAGTTTCCGGCAGTTTCATAGATAGATTGACAGATCTCTTCACAAAGGAAGGCTTTTAAATCCTCAAATCACATGGGGTCAGTGCGCCCTTTTTTAGAACCTCCCTGGCAGGTCACCAGGGAGGTTCTTCGCTTCTCCCCCCTGATCACTTACCAGCTGGGAAGAAGAATATAGCTTATGCCATATCTTCCTGAAAAATCACTTACAGATCATACCGCAGGATCTGTATTTTGCTGTGCAAAACTGTGCTTTTTCACACTATTGTTTGAACATAAGCAATAAGCAATTTTCGACAGTCAAACAGAAAGGATGAGGAAAACCATGAACATAGGCATAGACCACGGATATTACGCTATTAAAACCCGACATTTGTCCTTCCCAGCCGGTATTACGGAGTGTTCCCATGAGCCATATACCCTGCAGAACACCCTGGAGTACAGCGGGAAGTATTTTGTGTGCGGGACAGGAAGGTAGCCGATCCTGCACAACAAAATGGAAAACGACAATTACTATCTGCTTACCCTGGCAGCTATTGCCAGAGAGATCAGACATCGGGAAGAAAACACAACGTGTTCGGTCAGGCTTGCAGCCAGGCTGCCTCTGGCAGGCTTTGGTCGGGAGAAGAAGCCCTTCCGGGAATATCTTCTCCGTTCTTCCCAGCCGGTAAGCTTTAAGTTTGAGGGAATACCCTACAAAATCACCATCGAAGATGTGAAGCTGTTCCCGCAGGGGTATTCTGCTATCGCTATCCACCCGGAACTGATCCGGAATGAGCCGTCTGTCCTGCTGATAGACATCGGGGGCTGGACAGTGGATCTCATGCGGCTGGACAATGGTGTTCCCAATGCTTCGACCTGCCGCAACCTGAAGCTTGGCATGATCCGGTGTATTGACGAAGAAAAAGAACAGGTCCGCCGAGATACCGGGCTGTCTGTGACTGACGCCCAAGTGGAACAAATACTGGCCGGAAGGGACTGCAATATGGATAAAACTGTGAAGGGGATCATTCAAAGGCAGGGACGAATATATACACGGCGCCTCATATCAGCAGTTCTGGAATCGGGATTTGACCTTAAAGCTATCCCGGTGATCATGCTGGGAGGAGCGACGGTGGTCAAGGGCAGCGTGAGCGAACAGGACGGCTTGTGCCGGGCTTTTACCCTTTTAGACGACAAGGTAAACGCCGAAGGATTCGAACGGATCTTGGACCAGTATTCGGGCGGTGTGAGACAGGGATGACAAGGCCCCGGTTTTCATTCCGCCCCAATCTGCGGAATGAGGAGCACAGTAAGGCATGGGAGATCCTGCAGGGCGTTCCGGAAGGACAAAGAAACGCCTTCCTGGTGCGGGTGATTTTGGAGAATGAACAGAAGAAGGAACTGGAAAAAATATTGCGTCGGGTGCTGCGGGAAGAACTCAAAGCTGTGCCTGTTCAAGCATTCGCGGAACAGGAAGAAGCAGTCCCGAAAGAAATGCTGGCTTTTCTCGATACCCTGATTGAAAAAGATTAGTTGCTATGCTTGCCTGTCAATTTATCGGGAGAAAGATCACAGGTATCTAAACAACAAGAGAGAGCCAACTGCTTTCAGCCAGCTCTCTCTTATTAAAATATTCTCTTATTTTCCTGTTCTTCTCTTTTTATTGAGAATGATTGTACCAACTAATCCAAGTGCGGAAATAGCTGCCAGGCTGATCCATAAGGTCATGCCGCTGTCTCCTATTTTAGGGTTATCTGTAGATTCATTTTCTTTAGATTGTCCAAGTGCTGGGATCATAGTATCATCTCTGCTGATTTCTTTAGTCAGAGCTGCATCGCTGAAGTACTTGCCGCAGTCAGCACAGTACCAGTAAGCAATGTTGCCCGAATCTGTTTCAGTTGGGTCTGTTGCTTCAACTTTCACTGCGTGATGACCAGCTGCCTTTACAACGGTGTCCTCTTTAGAAATCTCTTTGGTCAAAGCCTCATCACTAAAGTATTCACCGCAGTCAGCGCAGTACCAATAAGCGATATTACCATCTTCTGTGCAGGTTGGTTCCTGAGCCTTTACCTCAACAGGTGTGTGGGCATGGGGTGCAGGAACAGCTTTAAATTCTGCTGTAGTTTCAGCCAGAACATCTTTACCGTCTGTTGTTTTGATTTCAATTTTCGCATTCACAGAACCAGCTTCTTTAAAGGTAACACGGAATTTACTGGTGAAGTCGCCTAACGGGAAACCGGACTGCGGGCCAAAGCTGTCCCCGGTGAGTTCATACCATTTGCCGTCAGCTGTTTCATAGTATTCGATCTTCGCAATGCTGGTATCGCCGGTTACAGTAGAGAAACCTTTCACCATGGTACCAGCTTTGCTTCCGCCAGTGGTAGAAATGGAGAATTCCTCAGTTTGACCAACTGTGAATACGTCCGGTTTATCAACCTTTACTGTTGGAGCAGTCGCTGCAGACACTACGGAAGGAAACAAACTGAATGCCATCATGACTGTTGTCAAAACAGCAAGCAATTTTTTCTTCATTTGTTCAAAACCTCCTTCATTGATTTACGGCAGGTAATATTTTCCCGCCAAATATTTGAGAGCTTAGCGCTAGTCCCCTATCACTCCAAAATAGAGGAATATATTCCCCCCCTTCCGTCCTGTTTATTGAAATCACATGAAAAGTTGTCAGCATCATTCTGCACCAGAAAACATACCATATGATTTACAATCCGGGCTCCCTTCCTCCAAAACCTCTGTATTCCCTTACTCCGGACACACAGAATACCGAGAAATTGGAGCTTCTGGAACGGGAGCTTGACGTATACCCGAAGGAACACCCGATCTATACAGCTCGGATTCAGGACGAACTGAGCAAGGAGCATGAAGCCGAACATTACAGCTATCATCGGTGTCTGGATCTAATCTTAGATTTCATACGGTTTAACAATGAAACCGCCTATCTGCGAGGCTTGGCGCTTGGCATGATCCAGACGGATAACCTGCAAAAAGAAGTAGATCATTATTCTGTCACCCATACCCCTTTCTACAGACAGTTTCAGGAAAAGCTGCTGGCTCTGGCCGAGGCAGTCAGGAAGGACGGCGATTCTGAGCTTCTCAGCTCGCTGTACCAAAAGATCGAGGCGGTAGACAGGCGGCTGAAGATCGACCAGACCGGATACCTTCTGCTGGGTTTCCGGAGCGGCAGGAAGAAAGCGGTAGAATTTGACGAAAAACTGGACGAACAGTTTGAGGACTACTGCAAGAAACAGATGAAGCTGTTTTACGACTGCCAGTTTAATGTGGATACAATAGGGATCATCTCAAAAATCTTCCGGGAGAAGAAGCGGACATGATCACTGACAAAAATGAGATATTGAAGGCTTTGTCAGACCGTGGAGCCTGCGTCTGCTTTACCGGACACCGGCCTGGCAAGCTTCCCGAGGAAAGCGATCTCAAGGAGACCGCCCTGCTCTGTGAGAGGATAGAAGCGGAAATTGTCAAAGCCTATGGGGAAGGCAAGCGGTTCTTCCTGCACGGTATGATGGCGGGCTTTGATATTCTGGCGGCGGAGACGGTTTTGCAAATGAAGAAGGACTATCCAGAGATTCAGCTCGTTTCTGTGGCTCAATTCATAAAAAGGGAGTCCTCTTACCTATGTGAGAGGACTCCTGTGCGGAGAAACGTATTGGCTGTGATATACAGAGTAGAATGCTACAACCTGTTTTGTTTCCTGATGTGGTAATCAATGCGAGTGCATTGACACTGAGATATTGCCTAAGTTATAAACTAAAAATATTTATAGAGGAGGATAATATTTTGTAATTTACCACATTCTCCTTATAGCTGGACAATATGAAAATATCTTTACGGCCCTTGTTTCAACAAAGCAGCCGCATATCCTGCACATCCCGTTTACTAGATTTTCACAGCTTCTGCATATTTTCAGCCTTCTTTCGTATTCTTCTCCACATACCTTCATCTCATCCGGAAGGCTCTTAATATACTCATATACATTTTGGAAATACCCTTCTCCTAACTCTTTTAACAGGCATCTCCTGCATATCCTCTGCTCCATCACTTGGTTTTTACAGTAAACTGTACAATGCTGCACGCCGGGATCGTAAACCGGATCCCTTTCCCAGTCACTTCATAATTATCGTAACACTCAGCCTTTATTTGTTCCGGTCTGTCAAAAGTATTGTAAGCGTCTGTCGCCCCGCTTAATATCTCAGCCTTTACTTCTTTGACCTCTGTTTCTACGATAATACTGTCCACTTCATAGCTGGTGTCTGAGGATAAATTGCTTACCGACAGGTTGATCGTCCCATCTTCCTGAATGGAAGCTGACTCATGCAGATTCGGTACCGTGTTTCCGCCGGTCCCGATCTCTTCTGTTTCCATAAAACTGTCGATGAGCTGTGCCCCCTGATGCCCCTGGAACATTTTAAAGACATAATAAGTCGGTGTCAGCACCATCTTTTCTCCCTCTGTTAAAATCACCGCCTGAAGTACATTCACTAATTGTGCTATGTTCGCCATCTTGACCCGGTCAGAATGTTTATGGAAGATATTCAGCGTTACACTGGCGACCAGCGCGTCGCGCATTGTATTCTGCTGGTACAGGAAACCTGGATTCGTCCCCGGTTCTACATCGTACCACGTTCCCCATTCATCTACGATCAGCCCTACTGTTTTCTCTGGGTCATACTGATTCATGATATCCCCGTGGCGAGAGATCAGTTCTTCCATTTTTAAAGCCTTTTTCAATGTCAGGTAATATTCGGCCTTGTCAAATTGTGTGGCTGATCCTTTGTGGTCCCATTCTTTCCCTGGAACTGTATAATAATGCAATGATAGCCCGTTCAGCCGTCCCCCTCCGTGGCCGTCCAATGGCTTCAGCGTCTTCATCACGCCTTCTGTCCAGCTATAGTCATCCGCATTAGGTCCACATGCGACCTTATACAGCTTTTGATTCGAGTCATAGTTGCGGCAATAGGTCGCATACCTGCGGTACTCATTAGCATAATGCTCCGGGGTCATATTTCCTCCGCAGCCCCAGTTTTCATTCCCTACTCCAAAGTAGTCAACAGTCCACGGTTCTGTTCTTCCGTTTTCTTTCCTTAATTCTGTCATAGGGGACAGGCCTGAAAATGTCAGGTATTCTACCCATTCGCTCATTTCCTGTACGGTTCCGCTTCCAACGTTTCCATTGATATATGCTTTGCAGCCAAGCTGGTTACAGAGCTCCATGAATTCATGGGTGCCAAAGCTGTTGTCTTCCACTACTCCGCCCCAGTGGGTATTGATCATCTTTTTCCGATTTTCTTTGGGGCCGATCCCGTCTTTCCAGTGGTATTCATCTGCAAAGCAGCCGCCGGGCCACCGTAGAACTGGGATTTTCATTGCCTTTAACGCTTCTACTACATCAGTTCGTATCCCATTTATATTTGGGATATCCGAATTTTCTCCTACGTAGAGGCCTTCATAGATACACCGGCCTAAATGCTCTGAAAAATGCCCGTAGATTTCTGGGTTTATTACTGACTTTTTATTTATTGGGTTTATGATTAGCTTCTTTGTCATTTTTTATCATCCCTTCATGATTACTTAATGAAATCTATTTTCTAAATAAAAGAATTCTATTTTTAATACATTTTCTATTTTACCGAATAAAAATAATAAAAAACTGAACCACCAATACTACCGAAATCAAAGCGATTGGATAAGTAGCTGCGTACGCTGCTATCACCTCATTGGTTTTAGAAATATGTATTAATGTTCCTAAAGCAGGGGTGCTAGTCATTCCTCCTGTTACTGAACCAAGATTATTCAACAAACCTATCTTCAAAACATATTTGGCAAACAAATACCCTATCACCATTGGTATCACGGTAATAACGACTCCATAAATAAAATAAATCAATTTAAAATATTGTATGAATTTCGTTCCACCTGCAACTCCTGCACCTATTAAAAAAAACATTAATCCCATTTCCCGAAAAATATCTAGTACCTTCGGATTAACAGTCATATTAATCGGGCCAATTTTCCCAAAGTGCCCAATGAACAGGGAAACTAATAAGGCTCCTCCAGTTATTGTCAAGGAAAAGGTAGTTCCTGAAAAACCGGCCGAACTCAAAGGTATTTTTATGTTTCCAACAAATATTCCCAACATTACTGTTAATGCAAATGGCATTAGCCCGAATTCATCTATGGATATACATTTTTTAAATGTCTTCCGTCGTTCAGACTTTATGGTGTTTTGGGATAGTATCTTTTCTTTTTCATTTTTCATATCAGCATGAACTAGTTTGGGGATTAGTTGTACAAACAATACCACACCGATTACACCAAACAGATACGCAATACCATATCCGACAGTAACTGCACTTTCATATTCAGCAGCAACCGAAGCTTTAGCGGCAGAAAAGGCAGGGGTGCTGGTCAAAGCGCCCGAAAAAATTCCGGATAAAATTGCGACAAACTCATCAGGATTAGATTCTGATCCGTAACCAATAAAATAACAAAAAAGACAAGCTAATCCACCTGATAAGATAATTATGATGCCTAAAATAATATAAGATTTAAAGTTTTGCTTTAAATTCTCAAAAAATGTCGGTGCGGCAATAAAACCCACCGAAGTAACAAATAAAACTAACCCTACATTCTCAATTACTTTCAATGCGCTTCCACTGATGTCTACTATGATTCCATCAGCTGCCACTTGTGTCACTGTTTTGCTAATAGTTTCCGAAAACAAAGCACCATAATGATTATTTCACGCCAAGGGATCCGGGTCTGAGCTTTGCTCAGACCCACTGATTTTTCTCTCAGACCCAGCAATACGCTTTTGGGATCCACCGGTGTGTTTTTTACCTTTTATGCTTGGCACAGTATTCCCTCATATTGGTGCTGCCAGTTTCAATCCAGAAGGCTGTGTATGCGTAACGGTCTACAATCGCTTCTGCCCGTACTCCTTCGCCCAGACGTTTCACCCAGTCATCCTTGCGGTATTGTGTACAGAAGATGGTAGAGGTTGTATCCGAGCGCCTTTCCATAAGTTCAAACAGGAAGTAGAGTTCCGCATCCGATATGTCAGACACCAGCCACTCATCCAGTATCAGGAGAGGTATCCGGCTGTAACGTTCAAGCAGCTTCCTTTGATTCCCGGCAACTACGGTGGAGTCCCCATACTCCATTAGCAGATCAGGCAGCCTGACATACCGTACCCTGACATGGTTCAGGCAGGCTTCTTTTCCCAGGGCACAGGCCAGGTAGGTCTTCCCTGAACCGGTAAATCCCTGGAGGATGATGCTCTGGTGCAAACCGATGTACTGGCCACTGAACAGGTTCTCAATGAGCTCCCTGTTTAATCCGCGGCTGGCATAGATGACTCCCTGCCGGTTTGCCTGCGGAAAACGGAGCTTTGCTGACTTGATCAGCCGCTGTATCTTCCCATTGTATTTCTCCTGGTAAATGTAGTCCACCAGCCGCTGCATCCTTTCATCGAAGGGCAGGGCTATTGTCGCAGGATCCGCCTGCTGTACCTCCAGCCCTTTGATTGCCTCGCCCAGATTAATTTCACGCAGCTTGCGCCTGGTCTCTTCATTGATCATCTCTGCCACCTCCGTAATAGCTGCTTCCCCTCAGGTATCCCATCTGGGAATGGTCCTTTGCATTTGCTTTTTTGCGCTCTACGTAAATCTCATCTTGATTGGATGCAAGGATCGAATTAAGATGGTGGTAACGGGGCTTTTTAATCCCGCTGGTGATGGCAAACTCACAGGCAGCTTCCAGGCGCGCTTCGGAGTATTTGTTGCTCAGTCTCAGGACGGCCAGCGCAGGGTTATAGCCCTGTTCTTTTATGGGAACCCCCTCAAAGATACGGTCAATCGCCTGTACCGTATAATCGCCGATGGATCGTGCCCAGTTTTTGATCCGGATATCATCCCATGGGGAAAACTTGAACTTATCCGGCATATCTTCCGGATGGGTGGAATACTGGTTCCTCCGGCCAGCCGGGAAGCGGTTATGCGTGGCTATGCGAGCAGAACCGCTGTAGATCTCCACGGTGCTGTCCGTAACCTTTAGGTCAACACTCTTCCTGGCGTACTGGTAAGGACAAGAGTACCGGTTATACTCAAAGACGACATGGTAGTCGATGTTTACCTTCCTGCCATAGACCCACGTGGCGATCTCATAAGGGACAGACGGCAGTGGATGCAGGAACGGCTTCTCATCCAGGTAAGCGTCATAGCGGCTCCCTTCACGTTTCTGGAAACTATCGTGGTTGAAGCCGTAGAGCTTTTTTGCAACGGCAGCTTTCAGATCCTCAAAGCTGTAAAAAGTCTCGTTCCTCAGCCGTGCGATGATCGCTGTTGCAATCTTCCCCACTGTGCCTTCCACGGAAGCTTTCTGTTTGGGTTTACAGATGCCTGCCGGCATGATGGCTGTCTGGTAGTGGCTGCCCAGGGCTTCATAATCCGCAGTCAGGACAACTTCCCCTTCTCTGGGATGGGATACAACGCCCGTCTTCAGGTTATCGCAGACAAGACGCGTGGCAACCCCGCCGAAGAACCCATACATGTGGATGTGGGCGCGGATAAAGCTGTCCATCTTCATGTCCCGGCAGGGTTCCACGTAGGAGTACTGGCTGTAGGGCAGTGTCCCTACAAACAGGTATACGGTTACGATCTCCCCTGTGGAAGTGTCGACATAGGTCATGGTAGGCCCTGACCAATCTACCTCCACAGCAACGCCGGGCTTATGTTCCAGGTGGTTCGTAAGCTTGTTTACAATCGTGTATTCGCTGTAGCCCTGGCAGTATTTCGTATATCCCATGGGAATGTTGCCAGACGCCCTGCATTTGTCCTGGTATTCCTGCCAAAGGAGCTTCAGCGTCACGCCCGTACGTTTCAGTTCCTGATGGACATACTCGTAATCCGGCTTGTCATACAAGCTTTCCAGGGCAAACTTGTCCGGATAAAACTTGCGGTAAACCGTATCCTCATCCATCTGGGCGATGTCCTCATAGGATATGCCCATCCTGTCAGCGATGTGGAACACATCACCGACAGAGTTCTTTGAAATGTGCCTGCTGGCGGCGATTGCATTCCGCCCCATCCCGGCACTGCGAAGCTCCAGTATCAGCTTCACGTTAATCTTTTTGGCCATGTTTTCGGCCTCCTTTCATAGAATCGGAGACTATTTCTCCAATAAAGATTCTACAAAAGAATAGCTGAAGTAAAAACCTGGCCTCTCGGCATCGGGGCGGATCTATTGCATGAACTGATCAATGGTGGATCACTTATGTGTACTGGTGGATCTCAAAAGCGTATCGATGGCCCTCATAGCGTGAAATATTCAAACGCATTAATTAGCAAGCCTGATATCTTTCAAACTCCTATCGCACATTACAATCACCTTCCTATACAGGTCAGAAAAATCACGCAGGATATCCACCGTCTGATGGATCAGCCATCCGCTGAACCGGACGAAATTATAGCCCTTATTTTCGAAAGGGCACAACTCCAATACGAATGTTTAGAACCTATCCAATACGATCCTGCAACATTGAAATTGCAACAGCTTTATTCAAATCGTTCCATATTAGAACAAATAGATGAAAAGCTATTTCGAGAAAGCATACAAAGCATATTGTTATCGTCTACAGGCGCTATTCGATTATGCTTTATCAATAACCAAATCTATCCCCATAACGAAGGTGAATCGCCATGCAACAAAAAAGAATAAGGGAAATCCCAGCAAATCCACTTTTACAGGATACCCGAAAGCGCAAAAAGAATCTTCGAGTTGCTGCCTATTGCCGGGTCAGCACAGATGAAGAAGAACAGCAGAGCAGCTTTGAAATTCAAGTAGAATATTATACAAATAAAATCAATTCCCATGACAATTGGAAACTGGTTGGAATCTTTGCAGACGACGGAATTTCCGGTGTTCACGTGAAAAAACGTACTCAGTTTTTAGAAATGATAGAACTGTGCAAGAAAAAGAAAATAGACTTAATCCTGACAAAATCCATTTCTCGATTTGCTCGAAATACGCTGGAATGCATTCAATATGTTCGAATGCTGAAAAGTCTTGATATTCCGGTGATTTTTGAAAAAGAGGGAATCAATACTGCGGATATGACCAGCGAGATGATTTTAACCTGTCTGAGTTCCTTTGCTCAGGCAGAGAGCGAATCTATCAGCCTTAATGTCGCTCGTGGAAAGCGAATGGGATACAAACAGGGAAAATTTTCCTTCCGATATACTAATTTTTTAGGTTACCGAAAGGGCACAGATGGACAACCTGAAATAGTTCCAGAGGAAGCCGATGCGATACGGATGATGTTTCAAAATTATTTAAATGGAGATAGCCTGAGCAAGATTAAAGAAACACTTGAATCTAAAGGCTTTCCTACCGCTACTGGGAAAAAAGAATGGACAACGCAGGCTATCCTGCGCATTCTTCAAAATGAGAAATACATGGGTGATGTACTGCTGCAAAAAACCTTTACCGCTAATTTCTTAGAAGGTAAACCGCAGAAAAACAATGGGGAATTACCTCAATATTACATAGAAAACAATCATCCTGCTATTGTCACCAGAGAAGTGTTCCATCAAGTTCAGGAAGAAATCGCAAGAAGAAAAAGCAAACGCCCCGTCACTCAGAAACATTCTAAAACAAATCGAGGAAAATTCACCAGTCAATATGCACTGTCCGAACGGTTGGTATGTGGAAACTGTGGCTGTTATTATCGGCGGGTGACTTGGAACATTCATGGGCGTAAGCAAATTGTATGGTGCTGCATCAACCGCTTGGAATTCGGAAAAAAATTCTGTAAAGACTCGCCCAGTATTCCTGAAGATGCATTGCACAAGGCTATAGTGGCATCACTTAACACTCTATTAAATAGCCATCAAGAAGAAGTCACCGCTTGCATACAAAACACCTTGGTAAATTGTACGGTTACAGAAACAGGTGCCGATCCCATCGTCATACAGAATAAAATAGCTGAAATGAATCGGGAGTTCAATCGGCTACTCCTCCTTGCAGGCGATGAAGAAAACGAGTTCCTGGATAGAAAACTCCAACAGGTTAATGATGAGCTTCTTTCACTGAAACAACTAAAAAAGCGTGCGGAGCAAGCCATTGAGCAAAACCAAAACAGAACCTCCAGGGTTCAGGAAATTATACAGATGATTTCTGCGGATGACATCGCCATTCATGAATACTCCGATACTCTAACCTACCGCATCATTGAACAGATTACTATCCTATCCAAAGAGGAAATCCGCATCCGATTTGTAGGCGGATATGAGATTACACAGTCCCTTGTCCAATAAAGCAGGTACAGAGAAATGCTGGCAGACCATGTGCTGTCGGTGTTTCTCTGTACCTGCTTTTTTCGTTGTATTTCATATAGACTTGCACTATACTATTTTTTATTTATTATCTTTTTTCTACTGTCAGAAGTGTAGAAATTTCTGACAGTTCCTCGAATAGATCGACAATCCTACAACACGAAAAATATCGCCTTTAAAAATTTGAATTTATTTTTAGAAAGAAATAATATATAACAATAAAATATAAAGTGAGCGCATAGAAATATTAGTCGCATTTAATTACTAGTATTTTTATGTGCTCACTTTATATTTTTATCAATAATTAGATGGTATGCAACGAGTATAAGGAAAATTTTGCTATTTTAAATCTCATATTGAAAAAGATCAACCTGTTCTGCATCTTCTCCATAGTTTAAAGTTAACATCTTTTGTCCCTTATTTCCTATAGCGATAGAATTTCCGATACAACTCCAGCCTTTCCACGCTCCGTCTATTACCGGACCAACGTTACTGACCGATACGATATCTATATTATATTTTTGAGATAAATATGTAAATGGTTCGATCCATTCCTTCCCATAGATGTTATTTAATTTTTCTGGCGGAACAGCCCATGAAGAGGGAGAAAGAATTAAGTCTGCTCCCATTTTTGCCATACTTTCTCCAATCATAATGGAAGACATTAGATTATCCGCACAAATATTTATACCTATCTTTCCTAGTGGAGTATGATAAATTCTAATTCTATCACCAATTTCATACATCTGTTCTACGTTCTGTACTAAATTGATTTTTCGATATTTCCCTAAAAATTCGCCTGTATTTGATATAAGGACGGCAGTATTAAATATTTTTTCATTTTCTCTTTCAGTAATCCCGGCAACAATATAAATATGGAATTCTCTTGCCAATTCTTGAATAAACCGCGTTGTCGTACCGCCCGGAACTGGCTGTGCTAAAACATTTGAAGAAGCGCTCGCCCAACCAAGGTCGCAACATTCTGGAAACAAGGCAATATCGGCATTTTTAGCAAGCTTTAAACTTTGTTTCATGTGTTCTAAGTTCTTTTCCAGAGCGTTAGGAATTACGCGAATTTGCATCATTGCAACTGTATATGTAGACATGAAGTATATCCTCTTTTCTGAAGTGTTTTAAGATTTTACTGCACCATCAGTTAAGCCGCCAATAATGTGTTTTTGTAATAAAGCATAAACGATGATAATAGGCAACATAGATATTAAAAACGATGCAAAAGCTAAATTATAATCAAAGCTATACTGACCTTTAAAATTGTATTGAAATAAAGGAAGTGTCCATTGTTCCGAAGAAGTATTCAGCATGATAAGCGGTAATTGAAAATCATTCCAAATCCATAAAGCATCCATAATCAATAATGTGACCAATATAGGTTTCATCAAGGGGAATACTACAGAGAAAAAAGTCCGGTAAACTGAACAGCCATCAATATGGGCAGCTTCCTCCATTTCCATCGGAATGGATTTTAAATAATTCACACAGAGGAAAACCCCTTGAGCATTTGCTAGGGTGATATACAAAAGAATAATTCCCACCTGATTGGTTAAATTCATGCCGCTCATGAATTTAACCAAAGGAAGCATAATGACTTGAAAAGGCACAAAAATCCCCGCCAAAAGATATATATGCAAAAATCTAAAATAGCGGCTATTTTGGTTGCGTGAAATTGCATACGAGCATAATGAAACAAAGAAAATAATTACGATTAATGAAATGACAGTGATAGCAATCGAGTTTATTAAAAAATAAATAAAATTATCTGAACAAACAACTGTTTTTAAATTTTCTAAATAGAACTGTTTCGGAAAAGAGAAAAAGTTCTCTGCCGATTCGGCAGGAGTTTTAAACGCTACGATTATGGTTAAGTACATCGGAAAAAGGATCAATAATAATCCCAGCACTAAAGAAGTGTAGATCACGATTTTTAAAGATAATTTCGTTTTATTCACTGCTGCCCTACCTCTTTCCTACTTAAAAGTTTCGTTTGGATAACTGATATCATTACAATCACAATAAGTAAAATAATTGATTGAGCTACCCCGTATGAAAACTGATATTGTCGAAAGCCTTGTTGATATATAATATAAGCGATCGATTCTGTTGATCTTCCTGGTCCACCTTCTGTCATCGCAACAATATAATCAAACACTGTCAATCCGGATTTAACCACTAAAACCAGGTTTATGCTTAGCATGGGAATCAAAAACGGAATGGTAATATATTGAAACTTCTGAATCATATTTGCACCATCAATTGTTGCAGCTTCATATAAATCTTTGGGAACACTTTGCAGTCCTGCCAAAAAAATAATTGCAGGCATAGCAACACCCTGCCATATATTTGTAATCAAAATCCCCCAAATTGCCAATTCTGAATTTCCTAATATATTACTTTGCAAACTTTCTATTCCGAGCAGTTCTCCCAACTGAGGTACAACTCGATAAAAAATCTGATTAAATATTAAACCAACAGTAATTAAACTTAGTACGGCAGGGAAAAAATAAATAGATCGAAAGAACCCTTTCCCTTTAATATTCGTATTTAATAAGAGCGCTATTATCAAGGAAATAACAATGACGGAGATTACTAGTACGATTGTGTACTTAAATGTGAACAGAAAAGAATTCCAAAATCTGTCATCTTGGAAACTATGGAGATAGTTTTTAAAACCTATAAAGTTAAACTCCTTAGACATGCCGTCCCAATCAGTTAAACTGTAATAAATCCCGGATATGACAGGTATTCCAAAAAAGAAACTATACATGATCAATGACGGCAAACTCATAATATAAAATGGCATTTTTTTATTAGGGGATTTTGGGGTTCGCATTACGAAATACCTCCTTAAGAATTCAAAAAAGAGCCTCTAAGGGCTCTTTTTATTTTTCCGTATTGGCCCATAAGTCATTCATTGATGTTTTGAATTCATCAATGTCTTGGGATACAATTAACTGCTGGCATACTGCCGGCTCATTTGTAGCAATATCTGTAGTGTGTAATCCCATAAGCTGTGGAAAAGATTTCCCTTCCTCCACATATTTAACAAGAGGTGCGATTGCGGTTAACTCTGCATTCCCTCCTTCTATTGCTGTTGGAACCTGGATTGTTTCAGAATACAACTTGGCTGTTTCAGGTGTCATCATGTACCTTACAAATTCTAAAGCCGCTTCTTTATTTTTGGAATCTTTTGATACATCAAAGGCCAAATCGACGCCGATTTCCACTCTGGTTTCATCAGCAGTGTTTCCAGGCACCGCAAATACATTGAATTCAAATTCAGGGTTTGCTTGTTTAATTGGATCTAACGCCCAGATGCCTTGCATAAACATGCTGCTTTTTCCTGTGGCAAAATTGCTAATTGCATCATCATAACTGGTTCCCAAAGAATCTTTTTGTCCAAAGCGATTGCGTAGATCCAGCATTCTGGAGGCTGTCTGCTGAATTCCATCATCTTCAATCAAAGTGATATATCCCTCTTTGCATCCCCGATAGGTATCCAGAAAATTCTTATCCCAAACGCCAGTATTAAACATGAATTCCTGCTCTACCGTCCAAGAATCTTTATCAGGAAACATAAATGGGGTTTTCCCTGCTGCCTGTAGCTTTTCACATACCAAAATCAATTCATCATAAGTGGTTGGAATTGTAATATTCAGCTCTTCAAAGTCTTCTACAGAATAAAATATTCCATAAGTGTTTAATGCTAATGGCGCAGTATAAATTTTCCCGTCGGGTCTAGTGCTGATTTCCAGTGCAGTTTCGTTGACAGTATCCATATATGGTTCATTTGTCAAATCTTCCAATAAGCCACTATCAACATATTGTCCGTAATTTGCTTGCATTGGCCAATCTGTAAATACTTCTGGCAAATCACCTGAAGCCGCCCGGGAAGAGATGACCGTTGTTGCTTCTGCTGGACTATTTAATTTCACTATCACTTTATCTTGGGACTTATTGTACTGATCTACTATTTTTGTTAATACATCAATACTTTCTCTTTTTTGGTTAAGAAATTCAATAGTAGTTTTGCTGCCTGCATTGGCTGATTCGCCATCTGTTGTGTCTGAACCACATGCTGTAGTCATTATAACTGTTGAAGATACAATCAAAACAGATAACAAAATATTAAAGTATCTTTTCATTTTTCTCCTCCAAGTTTTTTAACACTAAATGAATGTTCGGCCTTTACAAAGATATCCTTGTTATAGTATTATAATATTATTCTTATTTAAATTTATCTTATATTATTTTACGTTTAATTAACAATATTCTGTTATTTCAAAACTGAAAGGTGATTACGTGCAGTTATTGAGCAGCAGCCTGAAAGAAGGCGTTCGACACGGAAACCCCTCGCTCCCAATTGTAGTATACTATCCCACTCTGGATACTCAGTGCACACAGCTTGCGGCACATTGGCATGAAGAAATGGAAATTAGCCTTGTTCAAAAAGGAGAAGGCATCTATTCAATTGATGCTGTAAAATACCATGTCAAGCAAGGCGATATTTTAATTATCCCTCCTCGCTCTTTACACTCTGGGCATTCTATTTCTGGACATGATAGCCAAAATACTACGGTACTTTTTAATACATCTGTTTTAGCCTCGTCTTCCAAGGATATTTGCAATAGCCAATATATCCTGCCCCTTCAAGAATGTCAGCTGCCGATCACAAATCATATTTTAGCGGACACTGAAGAAGCGGCTGGGATTTCGGAAATCATACAAAGGATTTCTGATAATATGGTCAAGCAAGACAAGGCTTTTTCATTAAAGGTTAAATCATTGTTGTTTGAATTACTTTATAAAATTATTCTAGTTTCCCCAAAAGAGAAAATCACCTTAACTACTAATATTGCTATCGAAAAAATCAAATTGGCATTAGAATATATCCAAGCAAATTATATGAAAAAAATATATATTAAAGATTTAGCTCTGCTCACCAGTTACAGTGAATCTTATTTTTCAAAAATATTTAAACAGGCGACCCAGTGTTCTTGTATTGATTATATCAATCAATATCGTATTATAATGGCGCAAAATCAGCTCTTAGAAACCACGAAACCAATAACAGAAATAGCGTTGGATGTTGGATTCGAGAACATATCTTATTTCTGTAAAGAATTTTTACATATGAACCATATGACAGCACGTCAATATCGGGATTTATATAAGAATTGATCCTGTGTCAGAAGTATAGAAATTTTTAGCATTTTCATAGATAGATTGACGAATCTTCACAAAAAAGAGGGCTTTGAAACCATCAAAGTACATTGGGTCGGAATTTGGAACTCGAAAATAAGACATCCAAGTTTCGGCCTCTTTTTCTATACCAAGAATCCGGTATTCAAGTCAACTTTTTAGGATTGTCTCTCTTGCAAGAATGAGACATCCCAAAAATAAAAAATCATGTTATAAAAATGAAAAAGACCTATTCTGAACCTGAAATCCTTATTTCAGAGGATATCTATTTCGTAACAGTCACACAAAGTGTTAAGAATCGCCTTGAAACGGGCGGTTCTTTTCTTTTATCCCCGAAATTATTTTAAAAAACTATCCATATATTCAAAACAGAAAGCCCCCGAATGATTCTAGGGGCTTTTTTGATATTATATTTTATAAAAAGGTTTGGAACAACTCACATCAATGTATAATTTTTAAATCTCCCCTGTATAATGAAATTATAAGCAAGGGAGAGATTCCATGTTCTTCATCACTATTAATATATTAATATTAATAGAATGATACTAATAAATTCTATTGATTATGAACTTATTGAAATATTCCAAATTTTGGAATATTCTGTAGAAGTAGGGGTGAAGATATATGAAGAAAAAAAGTAAAATTATTATAGATGAATTTGACGATAATAAGAAGATTCTTGGAAACTTGGTCCGTCTGCACCGTGAAACCAATGAAATGACTATGGAGCAACTGGCACGTCAGTCTCAGCTAAGTAGTTCATATATATGGCAGATCGAAAAGGGGAGAAAGAATATTACCCATTATACTTTATGGTGCGTAGCGCAGGCCTTGGACATTCCAAGCGGGCAATTATTATATGGGTTTACAGAATTACCTGCCCCTCAAGATGTGTGCCCTTTAAAGCATCTCTTAAGTCAATGCAGCAACTGCCAGAAAAAAGATTTCCAAGACTGCTGTTTCTCGACAGGTTCTGAATACGCGGAACTTATCATTACTTACATAAATTCTATATTGAAAAAGAAAATGTAAAAAAGCCCCCGGAATGATCCGAGGGCTTTCGTATACAAAAAGACGGTCTGCCGATGTAATAATCGGCAGACCGTTGTTACGCTTATATAGTCAGCGGGAATAAAATTTTCAGGAAGGCACGTTCAGCGTAGCTTGTACTGTTAAAGCTAAAATAGCGCCGGCATCCATAGCCGTCGTACAATTCAAAATCATTCGGCGAAGCCTGTACGGTATATCCCAAACCCTGCATAGCCGCATGCAGCGAAAGCTCCCATTCAATCCTGTTCCCTACAGCACCTTGGGAGATAGCGCCATACAGCCATTCAAACTCTGTATGGTCAAAGCCGTCTTTTAAAAAGTCCGTCCAAAGAGTGATCTTTTGCTGAAGATCAAGCGCCTGCAAAAGATCTTCAAATCTTATATCCTCAAGTATACTTCCATAGCAAAAACAACTGTTTTGTGTTGGGAGCGCAAGATTTTCTTCCAAAAGGAATGAACTATATTTCCAATCCAAAGCCGCCACTCCGTTTTTCCAATTTGCAGATGCAAGCAACGCCTGTAAAATTTCTGACTGCTTTGGAGAAGTACATTGAATCCTCAGACAAAGCGACTGTATGACATCAGATGGATGGCCTGAAAGTGTTTTTTGAACTGCATAAATCCGATGTTTTTCTTCTTCCAGCGTCAGCCATACTGTTTCTTGTGAAAAATCCGCCGTACCGAAGAGATCGATTTTCCATCTGGTATAAAGTAAGGTAAGATACCCTCCAAACATTTGCCAAAAATCCTCTTCTGCAAATACAATATCATCATACCGTACATAAACTGTATCGGTTTGGGGATGCCCGCGGCGATATATGAAAGGTTCGGCCTGAATCCATTCACTGATCTCATACAAGAATGCAAAAAGATTCTGTGCCGTTACTGCTGTTTCACCGTTTGGAGATGAAATTTCAAGCTGCTTCGCTTTTTGAAATATGTGCATCTCCATCATAGTAAACAACCTCCTCTAAATTATAAAATCCCCATGCTTTGCGCAATTTCAATGTTTACTTCCAGTACATTGACTCTATCTTCACCAAAAATGCCCCAAACCTTTCCCTGCGTATGGTTTTCCACGATCTGACGCACTTCGTCCTCGCTCAGACCAGAAGCTTTTGCAATTCTAGGGACCTGTACTTCAGCGGATTCCGGGGTGATATGAGGATCCAAACCGGATCCAGACGCAGTTAATAAATCCGTGGGGATATCTTCCCGTTTTACATCAGGATTCTTCTCTAAAAATGCTTCAATGTCTGCTTCCACACGTTCAGTCAGCGCAGGATTGGATGGCGCATAGTTATTGGAGCCAGAACCAATTCCAGGGAACTCCGTTCCATCGTTATAATATTGATTTCCGTTTTCATCTTCGGTATAGACATTATAATGGTAAGCGGAAGGACGGCTCCACATATAGTAATCTTCGGTAAATTCCTGTCCTACATGTTTTGCACCAACTGTTTGGCCGTTTACGGTAATAAGGCTTCCGCCCGCTTGATCTGGAAAAATCAAAGCGGACAATCCAGTTAATAAGCAGGGAAATAAGAGCCCACAAATTAACATTAACACAACTGTGACTAACACTGCCTGACGCGTACCGTGCAGCAAATGTTTCACTGATTCTTTCATAGTACAAGCATCCTTTCTTAAAACCCAAGTCCCAGTCCCATCAAAGACAGAAGAGGCGCAATTATCATATCTATGATTTTAATTCCGATAAAGGGAGTGATCACGCCGCCCAATCCATAGATAAGCATATTTCTTGCGAGAAGCTTTCCAGAAGACATAGGGCGGTATTTTACACCTTTCATAGCCAACGGGATCAGGCAGGGGATGATAATGGCGTTAAAGATCAGCGCGGACAAAATAGCACTGTACGGTGTTGTCAGATTCATGATATTCAAAATTTTCAGCTGTGGAATAGCCATCATGAACATGGCAGGAATGATCGCAAAATATTTCGCAATATCATTGGCAATGGAAAACGTAGTAAGGCTTCCGCGTGTAATGAGCAGCTGCTTCCCGATTTCTACAACCTCCAAAATCTTTGTAGGATCGGAATCCAGATCTACCATGTTGGCAGCTTCTTTTGCAGCTGTTGTCCCACTGTTCATCGCCAATCCAACATTTGCTTGGGCCAGCGCCGGGGCATCGTTTGTACCGTCCCCAGTCATGGCCACAATTTTCCCCTCAGACTGCTCTTTCTTGATCACGTCTATTTTGTCTTCCGGCTTGCATTCTGCAATGAACCCGTCTACACCTGCTTCTTTGGCAATAGTAGCTGCTGTTAACGGGTTATCGCCGGTACACATGATCGTTTTGATCCCAATAGCACGAAGCCGTTCAAACCGCTCTACCATGCCGGGTTTTACGGTATCTTTTAGATAAATCACACCTAAGATCCGGTCATCCTCGCAAACAGTCAGCGGGGTACCGCCTAAGCTGGAAATTTTTTCGACCTGTTCATGAAGATCTTCGGGGATCATGCCGCCAAGTGATCTCACATACTGTTCAATAGCTTCTGCGGCGCCCTTACGGATCTTTGTCCCATCGGGAAGATCAACACCGCTCATCCGGGTTTGGGCAGTAAATTCAATAAACTCTGAACCTGAAATGTCTTTGCTATTATCTCCCAAACGACGAGCAAGTTCCAGCGTGGATTTTCCTTCAGGGGTCTCATCATGCAGGCTGGTCAAAGCCGCACAGCGGATCAGATCGCTGCGGTTTGCGCCGCCTACCGGGAAGAAATCAGCCGCGAGTCGATTTCCGTATGTAATCGTACCAGTTTTGTCAAGGATCATTGTATCCACATCGCCGCAGGCTTCCACAGCCTTACCGGACGTGGCAATGACATTGAAACGGGTGACGCGGTCCATACCGGCAATACCAATAGCAGAAAGCAGTCCGCCAATCGTGGTAGGAATCAAACAAACAGCCAGTGCGATCAATGTAGAAGTCTGCAGCTGTACGCCGGAATAAATTCCGATAGGATATAAGGTGACGATCACGATCAGGAAAATGATGGTCAAAGACACCAGCAAAGTGCTCAGCGCAATTTCATTCGGGGTCTTTTTACGAGAAGCGCCCTCAACCAATGCGATCATACGATCCAGAAAGCTATTGCCGGCATCTGAAGTAATTTGAATCTTCAACCAGTCGGATACGATCGTAGTACCGCCCGTTACTGAGCAGAAATCCCCGCCGGATTCACGTACTACCGGAGCAGATTCACCAGTAATAGCAGACTCATCTACAGAAGCGATCCCTTCAATAACTTCGCCGTCACCGGGGATAATTTCGCCAGCGGAGACCATAACGATATCTCCCTTTTTCAGCTCGCTGGACAGAACGATCTTTTCTGTACCGTCCTCCATAAGCAGGCGGGCTTTGGTATCCTTCTGCGTTTTTTTCAGGCTTGCCGCCTGCGCCTTGCCGCGGCCTTCTGCAACAGATTCGGCAAAGTTCGCAAATAAAACTGTAATAAACAAAACTATGCAGACAATGATATTGTAAAGTCTCAAATTGGTCCCTTGGCTGACATCTCCGAACAGTCCCGGGAAAAAGGAAAGGATCAGGGTAATAAAACAGCCAATCTCCACCACAAACATGACAGGATTTTTCATCATGTAGACGGGATTTAGTTTGGTAAAGGAACCGATAATTGCCTGACGAAATATTTCAGGCGTAATCAGCTTCTGATTTTTTTTGCTCATATATGTTCCTCCTTATGCCCAAAGGGTTAAATGTTCCGCGATGGGGCCAAGCGCAAGTACCGGGAAAAATGTCAGCGCTGCAAAGATATAAACAACAAACACCAGAATCACCGCAAAGCTGAAACTATCAGTATGCAGAGTGCCGGCAGATTCATTCACAAAACGCTTTTTCATTAAAGAACCTGCGATCGCCAGCTGAATTACAATGGAAAGATAACGCCCGAAGAACATAGCAAGTCCTGCAGTGATATTCCAGAATAAAGTGTTATCCGCAAGTCCTTCAAATCCGGAACCATTGTTTGCAGCAGAAGAAGCGTACTCATAAAGCACCTGAGAAAGCCCATGGAAATCTGGGTTTGTGATCCCTGCTAATCCAGCCTGCGTTCCAACCGCCAAAGCAGAGAACGCCAAGATCAATAGCGGATGAATGATGATACAAAGGGCGGTCAGCTTCATTTCCCGGCCTTCGATTTTTTTACCCAGATATTCTGGGGTACGGCCTATCATCAAGCCGCAGATAAATACCGCTAAAATTGCATACATGATCATGTTCATAAGGCCTACGCCCTTGCCGCCGAACACAACGTTCAGCATCATATGCAGTAAGGGGATCATACCGCCCAATGGGGTCAAGGTATCATGCATGTTATTTACGGTACCGGTGGTAAAGGAGGTTGTGGTGGTTGTGAACATTGCAGACTGCGCAATGCCAAAGCGCACTTCCTTTCCTTCCATGCTCCCCATGGATTGACTTAATCCGACATCAGCAAGTGCGGGATTGCCTTGGCTTTCGGACCAGAAGCAAACACTCAGGCCGATGACAAAGATGATCCCCATTGCCGCAAAGATACTACGGCCCTCACGGCCGTACATCCAAACGGTAAAGCTTCTGCGTACTTTCCCCATCCCTGCAAGTTCGGATTCTGCTTCACCGCCGTTTTTCGCTGCTGCGATCTCGCGTTTACGGTCTCTGACCATTTTACCAAAGGTAATTACGCACGCTCCTGGCAGCAGCATCATGGAATAAAGCTCTATCAAATTTGAAATAATGGTTGGGTTTTCAATTGGAGTACTGGAGTTCGCGCCTAAAAATCCACCGCCGTTTGTTCCAAGGTGTTTGATGATTTCCAGCGCTGCAACAGGACCCATCGCAATGACTTGTTTTACGCCTTCGATGGTGTCCACAACAACATTTCCCGAAAAATTCTGCGGAACGCCCTGCCAAACCAGCAGCAATCCGCCGATAATAGAAAATGGGAGCAATACACGCGTTGTAATGCGAACAAGGTCAGCGAAAAAGTTCCCGACATTATCTTTGGTTTTCCCGGCCAATCCACGGATGAACGCAACGCAAGCCGCATATCCGCTGGCAGCGGAAACGAACATCATAAACGTAATGACTAACATTTGGGATAAATAGGATAACCCAGATTCGCCGGAGTAATGCTGGAGGTTCGTATTCGTCATAAAACTGATGATCGTATTAAACGAAAGGGATTCCTCCATATTTCCGATCCCGTTGGGATTAAAAAGGGCAATACTTTGGATCCGCAGAATTATGTATCCCAAGAGGATCATAACGGCATTGGTCCCAAGCAGCGCCAATGCGTATTTTTTCCAGTTCATCCCGTTTTGCGGCTTAATACCGCTGATCTTGTAAATGACGCCGTCTACACGGTCAAATACCGGATCCGCAAATGTATGTTTTCCGGCTGCGATATGGTAAACATAAATACCTACCGGAATTACCATTATCAGATACAGGATAATGGTTACTATAATTTGTAGCATGATAAATTCCTCCTGCTGGTTTTAAAATTTTTCCGGGTGTACCAATGCATAAACCAGATACGCACCCAGCAGTAAAACAATAATTCCAAGAACAACCATGTTCTTTCCTCCTTATTCATTTCGATCTACTTGCTTCTGGCACCAGCTGATCAGCAAAAAAACAAGCCCAACACAGCCTGCCAGAATTGCTATCATGATAAAATCCATCATAACGATACCCTCCTCTTCGGTTTTACATGAAATATTGTAGCAGGTTTACCGTGAATTTGGTCTTAGCGTTTTTTATATCAGATAAAGATTGCATTAAGAAAGCGCCGGACTCCAATGCGTTCGGCGCTTTCAGCCTTTAAGGGCAGTCACTTATTTAAGATTCGCAGTGCCATCTCATAGATCCCCCGCCGATATAAAACAAGGAGGACTTGTATTTCCGGATGTCTTTCTTCAAATTTTTGTATTGCCTGCCCGGCAATGCCAATAGATTCAGCACGGGGCATATGGCAGACGCCGGAAAAAATCAACGGGACCGCAATGCTTTTGCATCCGATCAGCCAGCCTTTCTGCAAAGCATTCAGATAACACTGTTCCATTAACATTCTTTCCCTTTTTTTCCCGCCATACCATCCTGCGCCTGCTACATGAATGATATATTTCGCTGAAAGCCCGCACGAGGAGGTCGCCACCGCGTGCCCGATCCTGCAATGTCCGATCCTTTTACAAAGCATTTTAAGTAATTCACCGTCTGCCGCCGCGTAAATAGCGCTGCTTATTCCCGGCTGTGGCATCAAATCAGCAGAAGCGGCGTTGACAATGGCATCCGCCTTTATTTTTGTAATATCGCCAAGTATTATTTTCATATAAAGTTCTCCCATAAGGTCACATTAGAAAACCACACGCCAAATAGCCTGTCGCTGCAAATCCCGCGGCACACATTGCATACGGAAGCTGTGAAAGCGCATGATCCATATTGTTCATTTTACAGCAGCTAGAAGTTAACACTGTTGCGTCAGAATAAAAACAGGCATGGCTTCCCAATGTGGCTCCCGAAACGATCGCGCCCATGATCAACAAAGGGTTTGCTCCAATGGAAAAGGCCAGCGGAATAATGATGGGGCTAACGATCGCGGGGATCCCCCATGCGCTGCCCGTACCAAAGTTAAGCACAGCAACAAGCAAAAACGTAATGACAGGCAGCAACGGCGCGCTAATAAGCGGCTGTACGGCATGAACGACATAATCTGCGATTCCAATATCACTCATCCCCTCCTGCATCAAAAACACAAAAAAGATAATGGCAACGGTTGGGATCATATTACAGAAACCGTGCATGGCTAAATCGCAAAAATGAGAAATTGTCATCTTTTTGCGAGGAATATACAAAAGGAAACAAACCGCTATTGATGCGATCAAAGCTAAAAACAATTCGCCAAGGATAATAGTCAGCGCGATCAATACGCCTATTGGGAATATGAAATCCCAAACATTCCCCTTTATGTTAATATCCTCCGCTTCTTCTTCGTCTAAGTTCAGATCTTTGCTCTCGGAGGAATATACTTTTCCAGTGTCCTTTACCCGCTCATATGCTTTGCGCATTTTTCCCCATTTAGGAAACATTCCAAACCCAAACAACGGAACAATAAGCACAGCTGCTATGGCGTAAAAGATAAAAGGAATGATATGATAAAAAGTATCGATCGCACTGCCATAGCCTAATTCTGGGATCCCTGCCTCCGCATAGAATAAACCCGCAAAGAATACCGCCCATGTAGAAAAAGGAAGAAGGGCACAGACCGGCGCCCCTGTAGAATCAATAACATAGGAAAGGGCTTCGCGGGGAACCTTATGTTTATCGGTCAGCTTTCTCATACACGTGCTCAAGGTCATGATATTCAGATAATCATCCACGAAAATCAGAACACCCATGATCCATGTTACAAGCATTGTCGACTTTTGTCCCCGGCAGAGTCTTCCAAGCAGTTTTGAAAAACCAAGCGTTCCATGAGATGCTCCCAGCAGGGCGATCAGGCTGCCGAACAAAGCGCACACTAGTATCACCCACTGATGGTCTCGATTCGTCGCTACCCGGAAGAACGCCTCCATCCATCCTGATGCAAAATCAAACCCATCAACGATGATATAAGTGATAAATGTTCCAATGATAAGTGACTCCAAAATCCTTTTGGTAATAAGAGACAACCCAATAACGACCATGATCGGAAACAATGTTAAAATACCATATTCCATATGATTTCCTCAGTTCTATGAAAATCTGCCCCTATTATATCTCTAATAGAATTAGAGGGAGATAAAGCTCTGCTTACAGGCATTAAAATTCCATTAGCAGAATGGTGGTCCCTATTTCCGGCGGCTCTCAACTGCTTTGCATCATAAAAATAACACTGCTCACCTATAAAAAGGTGAGCAGTGTTATTTAGAGGGATCTATAGATTTCTTTCTCTTATTGGCGTATCATGCGATACCCCACGCCAATGTGGGTCTGGATATACTTGGGCATAGAAGGATTTTGTTCGATTTTTTTTCGCAGAGTCGCCATAAATACCCGCAAGGATGGCGTGTCAGACGCGGCGGCATTTCCCCATACCTCTTTTAAAATATAATTGTGTGTCAAGACCTTCCCGGTATTTTTGGCAAGAACACAAAGCAACTTGTATTCAATGGGAGTTAAATGAATTTCCTTTTCATTCATATAAGCACAGCCAGCGGCAAAGTCAATGGTTAAGTCACCATTATGGTAGACACTGGCCTGCGCCTGGGAAACAGTTTCATCCGTCCTGCTTCTGCGCAACGCGGCACGGAGACGGGCCAAAAGCTCATCAATGCTGAAAGGCTTGGTCAAATAGTCGTCTGCCCCGGCATCCAAGGCTTCTACTTTATCCTGATCCTCGCTTCTTGCGCTTACCACAATAATGGGCACATTGCTCCAGCCCCGGACTTTTTGGATAATTTCCACTCCATCCATATCCGGAAGTCCCAAATCCAAAATAATTACATCCGCATTGTAGGAAACTGCATCCAAAAGTGCACCCGTCCCGTTTTTCGCAGTATGATACTGGTAATTCTGTGTATCCAGCGTTGTCCGTATTAGGTTTGTGATCGCAGGGTCATCCTCTATCACAAGAATTTTAGGTTTATACATGATCAAAATTCACTTCCTCTAAAGGTAATGTAAAGGAGAATACCGCGCCATGCGGCTGATTATCACTGACTGAAATTTCCCCTCCATGAGCGTCTACAATGGATTTGCATAAGCTTAAGCCCAGTCCCAGCCCACGACGGCTGTCTGCTTTGCCAATATCCGCTGTGTAAAACATATCAAATAGATGCAACTTGGCTTCATCTGAAATACCCGGTCCGTCGTCCGCAATGCGGATCTGCACCATATTGTTCTGCTTTTGGGCTGATAAACAGATACAGGAGCCCTCCGGCGTGTATTTAATGGCGTTATTTATAATATTGATCATGACCTGAACGATCAAACGCACATCCATTTTTGCCATCAAAAGATCATCGGCAAGCTCTACCGATATTTTATGCTCCGAGGCCTTCCGATCCACATGAGAGATCGCCTCTCGAAACACATCGTCGATCAGCTCTGCATTCATCCGGAGGTGCATCGTTCCATTTTCGATTCTTGTAATGGACAGAAGATTCTCTGTCAGGTTTACAAGCCACATAGAATCGTCATAGATAGAACTGTATATCTCCTGTTTTTTGCTTTCATCTAATAAAATACTTTTTTCCATTAAGACCCCGGCATTCCCGCTGATACTGGTCAACGGCGTGCGAAGGTCATGGGAGATCGCCCGCAGCAGATTAGAACGAAGACGCTCTCGCTGTGTTTCCATTTCAATTTCCTGCTTTTCAGCCCGAAGCCTTCGGCGTTCCAAGATCAATCCGCATTCATTTAAAAGGGCGATCAGCAAATTTTTCTCAAACACATCCAACGGCGGATAATATTTTGCCGGAATCCCTATTACCCCCATAACTTCCTGATTTCCTCTGACAGACAGGTATAAATTCTGCGCATGAGAGAGCGTATTGGTGGTTGCTCCTGCGTGCTTATTGTTTTTTACCACCCAGTCCGCAACACCTATTTCCTCCGCATTCATCGTCCCGATCAATTTATTCGTTTCTGTATAGGGACAAACCTGAAACTCCAAATCTTTTCCTTTCATTGCTAAAGAATATAAAATAGGTCGGTCCAGAAGCGCCCTTACCTGTTCTGCCGCAAGAGCGATAATTTCCTGCTCGTCACGTCCCTGCTGCATTTTCTGGCTGCTGTTCATCAAAAGTTCCATATAATAAGCTCTTTGGGCAGATTGGCGCGCCTGTTTTTTTACACGGGTAGCCAACGTGCTGGAAATAATACTTGCGGCCAGCATGATCAGAAACGTAACCGGATAATCGGGATCTGTAGCCTCTAATGTAAACCTTGGAGCCGTGAAAAAGAAATTAAATGAGATAACACTGAGCAGTGAGGCCAGCGCCCCATACAAATGGCCGTGTGTCCAGATCGCAGTGAGTAAGACCCCCAAAATATATACAGTAATAATATTTGCTTCCCGAAAGCCGGCCATATAGAATCCAAAACTGATAACAGTTACCGATAGAGTGATCAGCAGTACCTTCAAAAGATCAGTCCATCTAAATTTCTGATCTTCTTTTCGCAGCAAATTAAATTTTTTCTTGTAAAAGGGCTGGGCATCCGGAATGATATAAATATCAATATCACCGGCCAATTTAGTCAGCTTATCCGCTAGTGTCTTGCTCCTTAAAAATATTGTGGATTTATGATTCGTCCTCCCCAAAACAATTTTAGTAATACCGCTTACCTTAGCATATTCAGCAATTTGTACAGCCGGGTCATCTCCGTAAACAGTTGCAATTTGAGCGCCTAGTTGTTCTGCCAGACGAAGATTATCCCTTAACCGTTTTAAGCTGTCGCCTTTCAGCTCCTTGGTTTCGGGTGTTTCAACAAATAAGGCTGTAAACCCGCTGTGAAAGGCCTCTGCCATGCGGGCGGCAGTCCGGACGACCTTAGCATTGGACGGAGAACTTGAAAGGCAAATCAAAATATGCTCCCCTGCTTTAGCCGCAGTTTCATTTCCGCTTTTCTGAGCGTTCCGGCTTAATCTGTCTGCAGTACGGCGTAAGGCAATTTCACGAAGCGCAGCTAAATTATCCTTTGTAAAAAAATGATCGAGCGCTCGGGAAGCCTGGTTTTCGCGATATACCTTTCCCGATTGCAAACGTGCAATCAAGTCATCCGGCTCTATATCCACCAGTTCGACCTGATCTGCAGAGTCAAATACAGAATCGGGAATTCGTTCACTGACAGCGATTTTGGTAATAGAGGCCACTAAGTTATTGAGAGATTCCAAATGCTGAACATTAACCGTTGTATAAACGTCGATCCCTGCCCGCAGAAGCTCTTCCACATCCTGATACCGCTTGGCATGCCGGCAGCCCGCCGCATTGCTGTGGGCCAATTCATCCACAAGTATTATTTGCGGATGGCGCTTAAGCGCAGCGTCCAAATCAAATTCTTTTAGCTTGATCCCTTTATAATCAATCTCTTTATTCGGAAGTTTTTCTAATCCTTCAAGCAGCGCAAGGGTATCTGGCCTGATATGTCGTTCAACATACCCAACTACAATATCGATCCCTTGTTTTTTTGCCTGATGCGCAGCTTCAAGCATTGCATAGGTTTTGCCAACGCCTGCCGCATAGCCAAAGAAGATTTTCAAGTTCCCTTGTTTTTGACGATTTTCCTGTGCATAGTAAGCAGTTTCCCTATTTTCCAATGTTGTATCACCCAATCTTTTTACTCTTTTTTATTATACCATATTCTATCTTTTTATGATGTAAAGAAGGTATCCGTTACATTAAGATTGTATTAAGAATATAGATCTTAACCTCTTGTTAATGGCGCTTAATATCCTCTAACACCATCTTTTCATGATCTATGCTATACTGCGAAACAGAAAAAGTTGATAAAGAGGTAATTGAAATGATAACCAAACAGTTACACAGTATACATCACTGCAGCAAAAGCAGTTTTTTTGATAACCGGCTGATTTTTCCATCAAAAAGTAAGCAGGTAAAATTTGAGGAAAAGCTGGAAACCTATTTCATCAACCATCCGCTTGCATTTTGGATCGCTGCTATTATTGGCTTCCCGATCGGAATGCTACTAGCTGTTGGGCTTGTGGCCGCAGTACTTGGGCTGATATTTTTAGGGGTCTCTTCTTTCATGTGACCCCAAGATCCTCCCCTGCGATACGATTAGATCTCATGATAGTATCACCAAGCGCATTCGCTGATAAACGAATGCGCTTTTATTTTTATTATTTTCAGGTCTACAGTCCATTTTTTGTATCCTGTGGAAAAAACAAAGTCACAGTTCATATTTAACAGACAGTACAGGCCATTGCTTACAGTACAAAAACTATTCCTGCAATTAGAGCATATATGCCTGCAAAAACAGGCGGCATCGGGGATTTCGATCCTGATGCCGCCTGTTTTCATATCACAGCTTGAAGATAGCTGTTAAATACAGCCAAACTTATCCGCAATTTCTAAAATATAGTAGGAGGTTTCAATCAGCCTGCCAATACAGGGTAGCCATTTTGACAGGCAGGCCTTTACATTCCCCATATTTTTTGCTTCTACTGCCTTTTCCGCTTCCAAAGCAAATTGTTTGACAGACGCATCAGAACTGCTGCTTAAAGCATGAAGCTCTTGCTCAAGCTTGTTCCAATCAAGCTGCTTCCCACTGTCCGCAGCGTTATGAACGATCTTATTTTCGGCATAGCCGCCTGTGCTGATAATTCCATCATTTTGCTGTACATTTATATACATCTTTGCCTCCTGGTCAGCTCCTGTTTACAGTGTTCTTGGTATGGTCTCCCAAGCTGACTACCCCTTCGTTTGTTTCCACTTCAATATGATTGTCCACCATATTGAATGTCACTGTTTCCCGCAAAACATCGGATTTATTGATCTGGTCGCGCAAGGATCTCAAAGCATCTCTCCCCATATCGTCAACAGCGGTAAAAACAACAGAATTTCCGGAATTCAGTTCAATAAATAGGCCGTGTGTATCCGGAAAAGGTTCCTTTTGCGGGGGCTCTTGTTTATATGCCGTGTTCTTTCTGGAAAAGATCACAGCGAAAATCAAAAAAATACACGCTGCCACGATCAAGCTAGTGCCAGTAAATTGAGGAAACGAAATGATCTTTTGATAAGGGATAACAACTGCTGCCAGCAAGCAGACGACCGCAAGAACAATACATCCGATCACACGATTCCTTTTTTTCTGCTTTTCATTATCTTCATGCCACTTTTTATGGTATTCGTACCGGCTCAATGCCTCGTTATATTGATGCTTTTTCTCATTATAAAATTTTGTGATGTACATTCTGGAGATATTTGAAATTTTGATAATATCGTCATGGTAACGAACACAATTTTTTTCAATGTAAATCCTATCATCCTGCATATCAAAAAAGCCCCCGATCCTGCAAACGGAAAAATTTTCCTGATTTATCTAAATTATAGTATAATCAGACAAAATATTCAACTATTACAGTTTTTATCAAACTCTGTGATCAGGCGGTGTCTTTTCTGTCAGCCCAAGGTCATTTTTACAAAATTGTTTTTTCTCCCATTTCAAATAACAGGTCGTCCAATTCTTGGATGGAAAGCTCCTTTTTCAGACCGAAAAGGATGATACTGTCTCGCTTCAGCCTTGGGTAAAGCTCGCTGACCCCGCCGATACGCAGCAGGCGCTGTGCGTCCTCCAGGCAAAGCGGAAACCCGAAAACCAGTGCGATCAGCTTATCCCGCGACGGCTTTTTGGTCCCGGCAAAGATCTGATAGGCATAGATCTGATTTAGCCCAGAACGGGATACCACCTCGTTTTTCATGGCCTGATATTGAACTAAAAGCTGATTCAGATATGCCTCCAGCGAAAAATCCAGCAGTTCATCCTTGTTTGCCGTCCAATAGCCCTCCAGCGTTTCTTCGGTATTGAGTATCTTCATCAATTCGTCTGTCCGTTTATTCATATCATATCCTCCTGCAAAAAGACACTTGCTATTGAAAAGTCTACCATGATATACTATCCTATACAAAGTTTTTTTGCAAGGGGGACTTTTCCTTTGAATTGGAGTGAACGGTACCAAATCCTTTCTCCTCTTAATGAGAGCTTTAAAGGTGCCCTGTTTCTGGCGCAAAACCAGCAGACGCTTCAAACCGTTGTGTGCCGGGTTTTGTACCATACAACAGCGGAATATTATCAAACGCTTCAGCATCTTTCCAGTCCTCATGTGCCGCAAATTTTTGAGGTAATACAGGATCAAGAGGATACGATCATTATCGAAGAATACATCCATGGCGAAACTCTGGCCAGCTATTTGGAAAGAGGCGGTATATTTTCCCTGCAGGATACTGTTTCTGTCCTGTTGCAGCTTTGTGAAGCACTAGAAGCGATCCATTCCTGCGGGATCATCCACCGCGACATTAAACCCGCCAACATCCTGTTAAATAACGGCCGTGTCGTACTGATCGACTTTGACGCCGCCAGGCAGTACCAGCAAAACAGGCAGAAAGACACCGTTTATATGGGAACAGAAGGATATGCCGCACCGGAACAATACGGATTTTCCCAAACCGACAGCCGTTCCGACATCTATTCTTTAGGAGTGGTCCTCAGGGAATTATGCGGCGATGACCCCCAGCATCCCCTAGCGCCAATTATTTTTCGGTGCACGGCCTTTGATCCGGCAAACCGTTATGGAGCCGCCCGGGAAATCATAAGCGATTTAGAACGCGCCGGCCTGATCGTTCTAAAATCCGCCCCGGCTGCGCAGCGGCAATCTGTCCCTGCACAGACTCCAAATAATCCCTCCTCGGCCCAGCCCAAGGGTTGGAAAACAGTTCTTAAAATTGTACTGGGTACATTTTTTGCCTTAGAAACAGTTATATTGCTGATCCGTTACCCCCATGAGATCACCGCCCTGGATTATCTCCTTTCCAAACTGGTCTATCTCCAGCTTGTGATCTTTCCTGCAATTATCCTCTTTAACCTGCTGCACATCTGGAAATGGCTTCCTTTGCTCCGTTCCTCTAACAAGTCGCTGCAGGTTCTGGGTGTTTTTCTGTATTCCCTCCTCTTCCTCGTTATGATTATCCTATTAAATATTTTAGCATACACGTTTTATTCTCCGGAAGCTTTGGAAATTCTGCAAGCCAGCACTGTTTAATCAAAAAATATCAAATTAAGCTGACAGCATAATACAAAATCGGTGGTGCATGTTATAATAGCAATAACCGCTTGAAGAAAGAATATATTTCGGCGGAGCTATTATGAGAGGAAGGTTTGTTTAGATATGGAACAAGTAAAAACAAAAAAACCGATTTATAAAAAATGGTGGTTTTGGCTCATCATCATTGTAGCCATCGGAGTAATTGGCGCTGCCGCCGGGGCAAGCGGTGGAGACGATAAAGGAACTGACTCTTCCAAGGCGTCTGTTTCCAGTACTGCTTCGGAAGAAAACACCCCAGAGGAAGAAAAACCAATCGAGGTTAAAGCTGCCGACCTGATCTCCGCCTACGATGAAAATGAGGTATCCGCAGACAGTACATACAAAGATAAAACCTTAACCATCACTGGAAGCATTTCCAGTATCGGTGTAGACGTTGCCGACCGCGCTTATATCATGCTGAATGATGAAAATGACGAATATGCTATTTTAGGTGTACAGTGCTATTTTGAAGACGATCAAAAAGATTCCCTTGCCAAATTAAAAGAAGGGAATACCGTTACTGTTACTGGAACCTGTGAAGGAGAGGTCGTCAGTGTATCGGTTAAAAAATGCCAGATCGTTGGATAAATCGTTTGTTAAGAGCAATGCCGTATTTTTGTATGGCATTGCTTTTTGTTTCTATTGCACCATAGACACAAAAAGCAATGATTTTAAAGTATAAGCCTCCTAAAATCATACAAACTATGTAAAGAAAGGAGTGTGTTAAAATGTTTAAACATGAAAAACAGTTGTTCCACCCTGTTGAGATCGAACAGCCAAACCCTCAGTATGCGGCATTGCTTCAGGAGCAGTTAGGCGGTGCAAACGGAGAATTAAAGGCAGCGCTGCAATATATGTCGCAAAGTTTCCGAATCAAGGATCCGGAGATCAAGGATCTGTTTTTAGATATTGCAGCAGAAGAATTAAGCCATTTGGAAATGGTTTCTCAAACTATCAATCTGTTAAATGGACATGATGTTGATGCCGCTCAGGTCCCTGCCGGGGAGATCCAGTCCCATGTATTACTAGGGTTAAACCCAGGGCTGATCAATGCTTCCGGATATTCCTGGACCGGAGACTATGTAACCGTAACTGGTGATCTATGTGCAGATCTGCTATCCAACATCGCTTCCGAACAAAGAGCCAAAGTGGTTTACGAGTATTTGTACCGTCAGATCAGTGACAAAAAGGTACGGGAAACCATCGACTTTTTATTAAACAGGGAAGAAGCTCATAACGCCATGTTCCGGGAAGCATTTAATAAGGTTCAAGATACGGGTTCAAACCGGGATTTTGGAACCACAAAAGCAGCAAAAATGTATTTTAGTATGTCCAATCCTTCTCCGCAGTCCGATCTTCAAAATGTTAAATCCAAGCCCGTTTCCTTTCAATAATATTCGCAGATAAAAGGATTCCCCTGATTTTTCAGGGGAATCCTTTTATCTGGATTTAATTTGAATCTGGATCCTGTCGATCGCCGTTCCATCTGCATTCCCGGCATAACCATCCATACCGTCTTTTTGGCTGGTATCCTCCTGCCAGTCAAAATATTCTTTGCCCAATTCAGACACCCGGTAAAACGCTTGTTGGTGGGGACGGATGCTATCCGGCGTGTAAAAATAAACCTGAACTGCATCCACAGGATTACCTTCACCGTTTCCAGCATAGCCTTTATAAAAATCTTTTATATCATATCCGGTGATCCAGTTTAACCAGCGGCCTTTGGTATGAACACGGTATTTTACCGACCCTTTGCTTACCTTGACCGCAAGATCAGTGATTGCCTGCCCCTTATTTCCTGCATAGCTTTTCAGGTCTGTCACCTCTGGCAGCCACTTTCCGTTTGCACGGACCCGGTAAGTGACAGTCACCTTTGCTTTTTCATCCTCTTTTTGAAAGCCGTTGAATCCGCCTTTTTTGATAATAGCAGGATAATCAACATAGCTCCAGTTCATGTCAATATTCCCAACAGCACCCTCGATCGTTCCTTTTGAGGTGTATTGCCACATCTGGATCTCCCCGTCTAAAGTTACTTCATTGTTATATTGCGCCAGCCAGATCTGATATTTTTTGGCCAGGGTCTTATAATCCAGATAATTGACAAACCAGTTTTTATTGCTGTATACCCCTACATAATATCCTTTTTTCTCCAACTCATCGCAGAAAGCTTCGCACAGGTCGGTTAGCAGAGCCTTTCCCAAATCTGTCTGGGAAGGATCTTCTATATCAAAAAAGACCGGGTATTCAAACTGCTTTCCCTCGAGCACCTTCGCGCAAACTTCAGCCTCCTGTTTTGCCTGCTCGACAGTCTTTGCATAGGAATACCAGTAAGCACCCACCGCTACCCCCGCTGATTTTGCATTTTTATAATGTGTTTCAAACATCTCATCCTTTTGTTTTTCATACCTGCCAAAGCCGGCGCGCAGCATTGCGAAAATAACGCCATCCTTTTTTGCCTTTTGAAAATCCACATTTTTTTGAAATGTAGATACATCTATCCCCTTGATCTTTGTGCTCATAACGTGTTCCTTTCATAAATGATAAAATTTAGAGCAGATGAACTTTCGTCCAGCCTGTTCTATTTTATGATATGTTATCTCACGCCATTTTGCTGACAAGGGCATTTTTCTCCTGTTTTATTCTATATATCTGTTCCAGCAGCATGGCAAGCCCACGGCTGCAGCTCCCAAATATCCTACGAATACGATCGCCATGGCTCTTTTTCCTTCCCTCCCGATGCTCCTTTCCAATTTTTGTGTTCATACTATCACATAAAAAGAAGAAAAGCAATTTAAAATAATAAGAAGCTATCGAAATGATTCGATAGCTTCTTATTATTTTAATATCTTAGCAGCGCCGTCTTCTACAACAGAAAAATTGTGCTTTGGAACCCGTTGTTCCTCTGGCGGGAGCTGCATATAGTCACTATAAATTCGGGATAATAGTACCTCTGCCTGCGCAGGGACTGGCAGTAAGCGGCCTTCAAACTCTACAAGCCTTGGTTCGCCATAAACTTCAGCCTGTACCAACTGCCGTTCAGCCGGATATAAGCTTCCGAAATTCACCAAGTAATCACAGCTTTCATCTTCCGCATGGGTCTTCATCAAGTTTGTAATCTGCTTTTGCAAGCGCCGAGTAGAAACAAAATACCCCAGCCCCTTAGCAATATGCCATTTTAATCTTCTCTGCGGTTTAGAATAGCCCAGCTTGTTCCACAAAATGCGCCGCAGCCGGGCGATCTTCCAATCTAGCCTTGACACATAAGCTAAATCTCCCGGCACTTGATCCAAAGGAAAAATATCAATGCTTGGGCCATTATGTAACCCCAGTTTTCCTACTTTATAGGATACAAACCGGGTCTGTCTAACCATCTGCACCTTTGCAGCGATTGTCCAGTGATTGGGATTCGTTTCAAAGCAGTCCAAGTCGTACCCATCGGGCAGCCCCTGTTTCTGAACAAGTGCAATAAAACGTTCATATTCAGTACGCGGCATCAGCAAGTCAATATCATCATCCCATGGAATAAAGCCGTGATGCCGGATCGCTCCCAACAGGCTTCCCTCTCCCAGATAATACGTGATCTGGTTTTCGTTGCAAAACTGATCTACAGCCAATAAAATTTCTAGAGCGTATTCCTGAAGCTCACGAATCTCGCTCATCCTTGAAAGTCCTCCAAATAACGTTTTCCAGCTTCAGCCCTCGCCTTTACCTGTTCATCAGGTAGCTTTTTGAAAACTCGCTGGTAAATGCCTTTGATCTTGTCTTCCGTCAGATGGATCGGGAAATTCTTTAAACGCACCGGATTGACAGAACAAACCAGCTTGTCCATTTCTTCCGGAGTAACTGTTTTTTCTTCTAAAGCGCTTTCCGAGGACAGGTACACAGTCGGAAGCATCCCCATAAAGCAAAGCAGATCCAGCAACACTTCCGGCGCCGTCCTGCCATCTGGAACCCGAAAATAGCAGTGAAGCTCTTGCGCCGCCTCGGCTAAGTATGTCTCCCCGCGCGGGTCGATGCATTCCTCCAAATGATTTAACAGATATTCCCAAACCGGTACTAAGCAGACCGCCACAGCATGACCGTGCGGCATCCGGTACAGGGAGGTGACTTTGTAGCTCATTGCATGCGCCGCGGTCGTCTGGGTGATATTGATCGCGCGCCCTGCCAAATTTGCTCCCAAGGCGATCGGCTCGGCCGCTTGCGGGTCATTTTCCAGATACCGCTTCAGGTTCTTTAAGATCAAGGAGATCGCTTCTTTTGAAAACTGTTTGCTGGTATCATTGGAATTGACTGACCAGTAAGATTCTACAGCCTGTCCTAACGCATCTAAGACTGTCGCTTTTTTCTGGTACAGGGGAAGTGTTACCAAAAATTCTGGTTCCAGGATCACATGGTCCGGGATACAGTCCACACTGTTGATCGACTGTTTTTCCCCTTCGTAATAAATGACCGCAAACCGGGTAGATTCGCTGCCCGTTCCAGCCGTAGTAGGAATACATAAATGGGGTACTGCAACGCCTTTTAATTCCTGTTTCAGGTAGTTTTCGCCGGAGTCCAGCACAGCATACAAATTGATGCACTTTGCTACGTCAATAGAACTGCCGCCCCCAATGGACAAAATGCAGTCACAGTGCTCCCGCCTTAAAACATCGACGCCTTCTGCCACCGATTCATAAAGCGGGTTGGGCTGAAAATCATCAAATAATACATACGGGACTCCCAAATCCAGCCTTTTTTCTGTAAAAAAGCTTTGGAAAGGATCGGTACACACGACCAAGACCTTGGTCGTCCCCATTTCTTTCAGCATATCAGAAAGCGTTTTAATCGCTCCGGCGCCATATACGATCACCTGATTATCATGGTGAATTGTCTGCATATAAATTCCCCCTAACACGTTCATTTTCAGAAAAAGGAAAAGGCAGTGCCCCTGCCTTTTCCATTCCTATCATTTTATCCGATTATATCGTCTTCGGCCTCCCACCAAACTGTGTACGGATGGTTTGGTTTTCGGTCTTCTTCTGGAGGCAGCTCCATATAATCTCCATAAAGCTGCCGTAAGTACTGGTCGTAGTTTTCCGGCGCATGAACGGTAATCCCTTCATAGGACAGTTCATGATAAGGCAGGTATTCCTCCTTGCGCACGATCTCCTTCGGGCCGTACACCCCAAAGGTGATGCCAATTTCCTCCGCCTGTTCAAACGGGTATTTGGCAGCCTCTTTTTCCACCATGAAAAACAGCCTTTCCCTGCCAATCAACCGGCAAGGCAGTGCGGCCAATGTTTTTAAAAGAGCCCGCAGCTTCGTGCTTCCACGCATCAGCTGTGTCTGCGTATAGGAAAACATCTTTTTCAGGATGAAAAGCTTTCTAAAATATCGTTTCCGCTTTTTCGTATCAGCCGGCACTCCGTCAAGCGGGAACACATCGATCCCAATGCTCATCTGATAACGGTCAGAATAATAAAAATGCTTAGCTGTTGTGCGGGTGTCTACCACTTTCATGAAAAGCCGGGAATGTTCCTTACAGTTTTTTACGGACGTGACACGATAAACTGAGGAAATTTCCCCGCCCGAAACCTCTAAAAGCCGGTCATAGTCTGGCCGCGGCATGGCAACATCAATATCATCGTCCCACGGGATAAATCCCCCGTGACGGACAGCGCCCAAAAGCGTACCGCCTACGATATAATATCTCAGGCTGTGTTCGTCACAAAACTTCGCAAATTCTTTCAGGATATTTAATTGCACCAATTTTAATTCGTCTAACGATAATTCCTTCATCCGCTGCGATACCTCTAGTTCCGAGAGATCATGCCCTTTGCGTTCCTCTTCCGGAGGCAATGCCATATAGTCCCCGAAATAATCTGTCAAATGCTGTTTTAAGTTGCTAGGACATCTAGCAGATATCCCGGCAAAATCAATTTCTTCCAAACAGGTGATCTGCTGGGTTTTCATGCATAATTTTGGGGTCAACGCATAGGAAAAATACCCAGTATCTTTCCCATGAAAAGCCTGTATCCTCCGGTCCAGCCGTTGGTAAAGCCACCCTTTAGAAAAGGGGCGCAGCACGACATACAAGCCCTTCCGCACCGCCCGTTTGAGCAAACCGGACAATCCGATTTGCCTAGTACTGGACCCGGATACAAAGCGCGACACATACACCTTATCCCAAAAAGCGCAACGGGAAAAATACTGTTCCCGGGATTTCGGGTCAGCGGGAACCGGGTCAAACGGAAAAATGTCCATCCCAATCCCATGATGCATCGGCAGTTTTTTTAAATAAGCCTCTACAAACCTAGTTCCATTTTTACGAAGCTTGGTAAAATAGAACGGAGCGGCCGGATCAGTATCGTGATTTTGCAGAAAATAAGCAGAATCTAATTTTTCAGGCGCTATCTGCAAAAAGCGTTCATAATCCTGCCGTTTCATCCCGATGTCAAAGTCGTCATCCCAGGGAATAAAGCCACCGTGGCGGACTGCCCCCAGTGCCGTTCCTGCAATAATAAAATACGGAATGTCTTCTTCCCGGCAAATTCGGTCTACCTCAGAAAACAGTTCTAACAACGTTTGCTGTACAAGCATTAGCTTGTCCGCTTCCATATCAATTCCCTGCCTTATTTCGCTTCCGGGATCAGGGTCAGGATCTGCTTGATCGGCATTACTTCCTTATCCGCTTCCATGCAACGGCCGTTTTGCAGGATCAATTCAGCAGTGTGCTGCATTGCCGGAAAAGCGCTGCGGATCAGGTGGTTCGCATAGATTACGATATTCACACCGTGTTCCGCAAATTCAGCTTCTGTCACCATATTAAAGGTAGTAGGAACAACGATCAGCGGAGTAACCTGATCCTTTTCGCGGAAAATACGGCAGAATTCAAAGATCTCGTCCGGAGATTTCTGACGGGAGTGGATCATGATCCCATCTGCCCCAGCTTTTACATAGGCGCGGGCGCGGGCGATCGCATCTTCCATTCCCTGTTCCAGGATCAAGCTTTCGATCCGGGCAATGACCATAAAGTCCTGAGTAGTCAATGCCTCTTTCCCAGCCTTAATTTTTTCACACATCGTTTCAATGCTGCACTGGGTCTGGCTTACCTCTGTGCCAAACAGGGAATTTTTCTTCAAGCCTTCTTTATCCTCGATAATAACCGCGGAAACGCCCATTCTTTCCAGTGTTTTCACCAAGAACACAAAGTGTTCGACCAATCCGCCGGAATCCCCATCCAGAATGATCGGTTTGGTGGTCACTTCCATGATCTGGTCGATCGTATTCAAACGGGAAGTATTGTCTACCAGTTCGATATCCGGTTTCCCCTTTGCAGTGGAATCGCACAGACTGGACACCCACATTCCATCAAACTGGATGATTTCCCCGTTTTTCTCGATCTTGGTATTTTCAACGATCAAGCCGGTCAAACCATTGTGCGCTTCCAGAATAGTAACTGGCTTTTTCATCTTCAAAAGCTGTTTCAAACGGCTGCGCCGTTGTTCCGGCATAGAGAGGATCCTTCTTGCATCCGCTTCCATGGCATCCTCCATGGGATTGATGGTATAAGGAAATTCTACCAGTTCCCCGCCGTAGCTTTCCAAAACTTTCAACACCTTCGCACGAACCGGCGCCTGTGTCCCAGTCACCCAGTCATCACCGTGTACCACGATATCAGGCTTATATTTCAAAAGATTCTTTTCATAATCAATACTGTCCTGCGGAACAACTGCCGAAACGCCCTTTAAACTGCTTACCAGCTCACAGCGTTCTTCGTAGCTGACAGTTGGAAAGCGTTTAAAACGCGCAATCGCTTCGTCTGTCAAAACGCCTATGGTCAATTCGCCAAGCTCTGCCGCACGGGAAATGATCTTAATATGGCCATTATGGATCACATCGCTGCTCAAACTCAAATATACTTTCTTCATGCCAATCTCTCCTTATTTTTTCAACAATTCATAGTGTGAACGGAATCGCTCCAAATCTTCCAGGTTGTCAACCTCTGCACAAAATTTTCCTTTTAAATCCAGCATCTTAACATTTAACTGGGCTGAGATCTCATTGAAAGCATTTTCCGCATATACAGAAGTTGTCCCTACTTCACAGAACGCGATGATATTCTCCAGCCATGTGTTCCAATCCTCTTTTGTCAGATGGTATAAAGGCTGTGCCGCCACAGCGCTGTCAAAAAATTCTATTCCTACTTTGACCACGCGCTCCCCTTCATAAACCGCCTTAAAATCCTTCTCAGGCAGGGGCAAGATGCTGTCCACAGTCATCACACTGGTTTGACTATGGAGCACAGTTTCCAAAACGTCTGTTTCAAAGGCAAGGTCCCCATGCATGGAAACTAGCTCCTGATCCTTCAAAACCTCTCTCGCTAAATAAATAGAATAAATATAGTTGGTCTTATCGTAAATCGGGTTGTTCACAAATGTAAACCTTGCCTGTGGAAAGCGTTCTGTTAAATGGCCTTCCAGAAGTTCGGAAAACGGCCCAGTCGTCATAATGATATCGCTGATCCCGCATTTTAACAACTTTTCGATCTGCAGATCCACTGTAGAAACTCCCGGCACGATTTCAACCATACACTTAGGACGGGAAGCCGTCAACTCCCCCATCCGTTTTCCCAAACCGGAATTTAAAATTAAAGCTTTCATTCGTCTTTATTCCCCCGCAACAAAGCCCATAAAGGCTTCTTTATTTTGGATCGGCGTCGTGGTCGGTCTTCCAAGGTCCGCGCGAGAAAACAAGTTGGTGTGGATCTCGATCAAAATCGGGCCCTCTTCCCCGCAATGAGAAAGGGCTTCTAAGATCTCCTGCTCATTCTGCGCGGTAAAGGCCTGCTTATACCCAAATGCCTTGGCGGCAGCCGGCAGATCAATGCTTGCAGACACGGTAGGAACTCCGCCAACCGTTTCATGCGCGCCATTGTTGATGACGACATGGTACAAGTTTTTCGGCTCGTTGGCGCCAAGCACCGCCATGCTTCCCATGTGCATCAACGCCGCGCCATCACCGTCTAAACAAAATACCCTGCGGTCCTTTTTCTGCTGAGCGATCCCCAACGCGATCATAGAACTGTGACCCATGGAGCCAACTGTCAGGAAATCCTTTTCATGCCCTTCACCGCGTGCTTCTCTTGCTTCAAACAATTCTCTGGAAAGCTTCCCGGTGGTGGAAACAAAAATATCATCTGGTTTTGCCTGACTGATGATCAGCTTTACTACATCCTCCCGGCTCATTGGATAGTCATTTTCATAGACCATCTTCTTATCGTTTTTCAAAGCGCCCTTTTTCACAACAACCGCATAGCATTTTCCTGAAGCAAAGGTCTTCGCAGCTTCGTCCATAGCGCTTTTGAATTCTTCCTCTGTTGTTTCGGGGGTCAATACAAAATGCGCAATATCCAGACAGGAAAGCATCTCGCAGGTCACTTCTCCCTGGAAGATATGCTGCGGTTCGTCATGGACGCCCGGCTCTCCTCTCCATCCCACTACGAACAGTACTGGAATCGCATAAACTTTATCATTCAGCAAAGAACAGATCGGGTTGACAGCATTGCCGATCCCACTGTTCTGCATATAAACCATAGCTGGTTTTCCTGTAGCCAGAAAATGTCCTGCAGCCAATCCTGTCGCGGCGCCTTCATTTGCCGCAACAACATGGTTTTCGCAGATCCCAAAACGGTCCATCAAATGATCGCAGAGTGCTTTTAACTGAGAATCCGGAACCCCGGTGTAATAATCGATCCCCAGTTTTTGAACTTCTGTCATAAAATCTGTAATTTTCATTTCTAACCCTTCCAATCCCTTTATTTCATGAACTCTTCGTATTCTGCTAAAACTTCAGAGGCCTTTCCAATTTTTCGTACTTCGCCGTCATGAAGCCATAAAATACTGGTACACAGCTTTCTCAGTGTATCACTGCTGTGGGAAACGATCAATACCGTGCGGTTCTGATCATTGATGAGCGACTTCATTTTCGCATAACTTTTCTTTTTAAACTTGGCGTCCCCAACACTGAGCACCTCGTCGATCATCATAATATCTGTTTCTAAAATTGCAGTAATCGAAAAGGCCAGTTTAGAGTACATCCCGCTGGAATAAGACTTGACCGGCATATCAATAAACTTTCCAAGCTCTGAAAATTCGATGATTTCTGCTTCCTTTTGACGGATAAATGCCTCGTCAAATCCCAACAGCATCCCAGAAAGCATAATGTTTTCCCGCCCAGTCATCTCCCTTTGAAAGCCAACGCCAATCGACAGCAGAGAAACAGAATTTCCCTTTGTATCGATCGTTCCGGAATCCGGTGAAAAGATACCCGCAAGGGTCTTTAATAAGGTGGATTTTCCCGAACCATTCCGTCCCACGATCCCAAGGATCTCCCCCTTTTCCACGGTAAAGGATACATTTTTAACCGCTTCAAACATCTCCACCTTTTTCCGCTTAAAGGTAAAAAAATTGCGGCGAATCGAATATTTCTGCAATCCCCGGTAATTGACACAAAGATTTTTTACTTCAATCGCACATTCACTCATTATATCACCTTAACATAGCTGTTTTCATTTTTATAGATGGTATGAATCCCTAACATACATATCAAAATCCCTACAACAAACCAAATACCAAGCCAAAGCCAGTCCACCGTTTCCTGATAAAGCAGCGCCTTACGCATAGAGGTCATTAAAAAGGCAACTGGATTGAGCTTTTCCAGATAATCGCTGTACGGTGCCGGAATCCTTGTTTCTAAATTATAAAAAATACCAGTCATATAAAAGACGAGCCGCAGTCCGATCTGTACAACATTACGAAGATCCTGTACAAATACGCCGAAATGAAGCAGGAACGTAGAAAAGCCAAAGCTGATCACAAAAAACGTAATTAAGATCGGTACAAGACAAAGAACGTTCCATGTGACAGGTACCCGGTAAAAGATCATCATGATAATAACGATCAAAAATGAGATTCCCATCTTAAAGGCTTCTACTCCCATTTTTTCAATCAACAGAATATGCTTGGGCAGGTATACCTTAGAAACGATAGCTTTGTTGTTCTTTACAATTTTAATACTAGAAAGCATCAATCGGTTAAAGAAGTTCCACATTGTCAACCCAATAAAGATAAATATGGGGAAGTAGAGCTCGGCCGCTTTAAAAATCACTCCAAAAATCAACGTATAAATCAGCATAAAACAAATCGGATCTAAAATCCACCATAACCAGTTAAGGTAAGAACCGGCTACTTCTGATTTTAAGTCCGACTTTGAGGCATAAATAGTATAATTCTTGTATTTATGTAAGTCTTTAAAAAAACGATTCATGATAATACCCCTATTATTTTTGAAACTGACAGTATCCAAGCCGTCAAAGCCTGTTCATAATCATAGTTGAGCATCCTAAATGATACACTTTTTTTCCCTGTTTGTCAAATAAAGGCAATGGTGATTTACAATTTGTTCAGGAAATTTGTCACATGTCCACAGGACTGGTATCAGTATCCCCCGAAATTTGTATTTTATACAAATACAATCGGACTTCAAATCTCTTAATAAACCGCTTTTTATGGAAAAACTTCCTGCCTGTATGAGGCAGGAAGTTTTTCTGTATCTGCTCCATTTTAGCGGAGTACGACCTTATGATAGACCTTTTTCCCTTTTTTGATGATCAGGGAACCGTCTTTAAAATCATCTTTGGAAATATTCCGGGTCGGGTCTGAGACCTTTTCGTCATTGACTGCCACGCCTCCCTGCTGAACAAGCCGGCGCGCCTCCCCTTTCGATGGGCAAAGCTTGGTTTTCACCATCAGATCCAGGATCCCGATCGTTCCATCCGTCAAATCTCCGTCGCCAAGTTCAGTTGTCGGCATATCGTCGGTATTTCCCTTCGAGGTAAAGAGCGCCCGGGAAGCTTCCAACGCCTTTTGGGCTTCCTCTTCCCCGTGTACCATCTTGGTCAGTTCAAAGGCAAGCTGTTCCTTGACTGGATTGAGCTCGCTTCCGGTCAAATGTTCTTTGGCCTCGATCTCTTCGATCGGCACAAAAGTCAGCAGCTTCATGCAGTTGATAACATCGCCGTCATTGACGTTTCTCCAGTATTGGAAGAACTCATAAGGAGATGTCTTTTCCGGATCGAGCCACAAAGCTCCCTTCTCCGTTTTTCCCATCTTCTTCCCTTCCCGGGTAGTCAGCAGGGTAAAGGTCATACCGTATACTTCCTCGCCTTCTACGCGGCGCACCAGATCAACCCCATTGATGATGTTTGACCACTGGTCGTCGCCGCCCAGCTCCAGCTTACAGCCCAGCGTACGGTAGAGGTGCAGAAAGTCATAGCTTTGGAGCAGCATGTAGTTGAATTCCAAAAAGCTCAATCCGCGTTCCATCCGGGATTTGAAACATTCCGCGGTCAGCATCTTATTGACGGAGAAATGGATCCCCACTTCCCGCAAAAATTCCATATAGTTGAACTTCAGCAGCCAGTCGCCGTTCTGCACCATCAAGGCTTTCCCGTCTTCAAAATCCACGAAGCGGGACATCTGGCGCTTAAAGCATTCTGCGTTATGGTTGATCTCTTCGGGGGTAAGCATCTTGCGCATATCGCTTTTCCCGGTCGGGTCGCCGATCATGGTCGTTCCGGTGCCCAGCAACGCGATGGGACGGTGCCCGGCTTTTTGGAGGCGCGACATTACCACCAGCTGCAAAAAATGCCCAACATGAAGGCTGTCCGCTGTCGCGTCAAAGCCAACATAAAAGGTCACCTTTTCGTTATTAAATAATTCTTCGATCTTGTCCAGATGGGTCGCCTGAGCGATCAGGCCACGGCGTTTGAGTTCTTCAAATACAGTCATACATAACTTCCTTTCTTGCTTTACCATTTTCACACTTTCCATTGAGCAAATAAAAAAGCCCTCTATCCCCAAATATGGGATAGAGGGCGGAAGATCCGCGGTACCACCTCTGTTGCCGCCAAACCAGACGGCCGCTCGCCGGGCACGCTTTCGATGCCCCTGCCGCTTTAACGGGCGGACCCGACTTGTCTACTAGGGAAATTTCCCGTTCCACCTTGTAGCTCCGAGAGGTATTCATCCAGTCCCTTGCTGTACCCTTTCACCACCCGGGTACTCTCTGAAAGCCTTAGGAAAGGACTACTTGTTCTCTTCACCGCTTTTTTACTATAGGTACAACATATCACAAAAAAAAGATTCTGTCAACTAAAAACCGGATTTTTTCCCCGTTCCACCATTTCTTTGGCATTTTGCAGGGTCAATTCACTGATCTGATCTGTGCCGATGATCCGGGCGATCTCTTCTATTCGTTCCTGTTCGGAAAGGGCGCTTACTCGGGTAAAGGTGCGTTCTCCTTCGGTTTCTTTCCGGATCAGGAAATGGTTTTGCGCCAACGCCGCTACCTGCGCCGAATGGGTCACGCACAGCACCTGCCGGTGCTGCGCCGCCTCCCGCAGCTTTAAGCCGATCTTCTGGGAGGACTTCCCGCTGACGCCGGTATCGATCTCATCAAAAATCAGCGTGTCGATCGAATCTTTTTGAGCCAGCACGCTTTTGATCGCCAGCATGATTCGGCTCAACTCCCCGCCCGACGCGATCTTTCCAAGCGGGCGCAGTTCCTCGCCGCGGTTGGTGGAAAACAAAAATTCCACCGCGTCGCATCCACGCGCGCCGTACTTCGCCTTTTCGATCTGCACCTTCATGGATACGTTGGGCATATCCAAAAAGACAAGCTGTTCAGAAATGCGTTCCACAAACTGCCGGGCCGCCTCATGGCGTGCTTTGGAAAGCGCGTTCCCCTCTGTCATGACCCGTTTTTTCTGTATTTCCAGCTCCCCAGTCAGTTCCTGGCGCCGTTCTTCCGATAATTCGATCTGTGAAAGCTCGGTTTCAGCCTTTTTGTAAAATTCCAGCACCTCGCCGATCGTAGTGCCGTATTTCCGTTTCAGCTGACGCAGTTCATCCAAGCGCTGTTCCAGCCCATCCAGTTCGTTGGGATCGAACTCAAACCGTTCCAGAAAACGGGACACCTTTTCCGCAGCGTCTTCCGCCTCATACTGGACATTGCGCAGCTGTTCGGCAATCTCCTCCACAGCGCGGTGGTATTCTCCCGCCTCTTCCAAAGAATCCGCGCTCTGCCGCAGCAGGTCGCAGGCGCCGCTTTCTTCGTCTGAACCAAAAAGCAGGTTATATGCCCCGGAAAGCTGCTCCACGATCTTCGCGGAATGGCGGATCATCTGAAGCTTTTCTTCCAAAGCCTCTTCTTCCCCCTCTTTAGGGGAAATTTCTGAAATTTCCGCAATTTGGTAACGCAGCAGATCCAGCCGCCGGGCTTTCTCCGCCTCGTCCATGCTTACCTTCCGCCACTCGTTTTTCAGCGAGGTATATTTTTTGTATTCTTCCTGATACCGGGTAAACAGTTCCCCCGTCCCGGCATAAAGATCCAAAATATCCAGATGGTTTTCGCTGTTTAATAGGACCTGGTTGTCGTGCTGCCCGTGGATATTGATGAGCATTGCCCCCAGCTCCCGCAAAATGGACACCGTGACCGGCCGCCCCATCAGGCGGGCAGAGCCTTTTCCGTCCGCATGGATCTCCCGGGAAACCAAAAGTTCCCCCTGCTCGCTTTCATACCCATATTCTGCAAGCTTTCTCTCTGCTTCTTCCGGCACATTGGAAATAACAGCCGTAACAACCGCCTTTTGAGCGCCGGTACGCACGATTTCTTTATTGGCCCGCTGTCCCAAAATCAGGTTGATTGCGTCGATCAAAATAGATTTCCCTGCGCCGGTTTCCCCGGTAAACACAGTAAAGCCTTCCGAAAACAAAAGGCACATCTGCTCGATCACTGCCAGATTTTCAATATAAAGCTCTTTGAGCATAAGCTAGCCACCTACCTGTTAATCAGTTCCCGGATCGTTTCCACGACATATTCCGCCTGTGTTGGGGAGCGCATCAAGGCAAAAATGGTGTCATCCCCTGCAATGGTTCCGACGATCCCCTCCAGATTCATGGTATCCAGCGCGGCGCAGGCAGCGTTTGCAAATCCTACGTGGCATTTGATCACCACAATGTTCATGGCGCTGTCCACTTCCCGGATCGCGTCTGCAAAAACAGACTGGTATTTTACCGGACTGGCAGACTGCGTATGCTCCGTATGGCAGATATACTTATATTTCCCGGACGGGGTCATCACCTTAATTAGATTCAGCTTTTTGATGTCCCGCGAAACAGTGGCCTGCGTCACCGAAAACCCAGCTTCCCGCAGCTTTTCCAATATTCCTTCCTGCGTGTAAATTTCTTCATTCCGGATGATCTCCAGAATTTTCTGGTGCCTGCTTTCTTTCACATCCATTCCTCCAACTAAGATTTTGCTCTGGTCAAGAATTTTTCATGCAACACTTCATAAAACGGCTTTTCCGATAAGTCGATCAGCGAAACAGAGGTCGCGCTTTTTTCCACGATCAGCTCGTCGCCTTGTTCAATTTCGATCGCCAGTTCCCCATCTACCGTAAAATAAATATCCGTGTCATTATTTTCCCCCGGACGGATCGTCAGGCGGTTATTATCGGCAAACACGATCGGACGGTCAAACAGCGAATGCGGAGAGATCGGGGTCAAGGTGATGCAGTTCATATTCGGCTCAATGATCGGCCCGCCCGCGCTCAGGGAATAAGCCGTGGAGCCGGTAGGCGTGGATAGAATGATCCCGTCCGCACGGTAAGAGCTGACAAACCGACCCATGCAAAAAACATCCAGATCAATGACCCGGGACACCGCGCCCTTTGAGATGACCACATCATTCAGCGCTTGATATTCCGTCACATTCCCCCTGTGGCAATGCCGTACCCGCAGCATCATCCTGCTTTGAATCCGGTACTCGCCGACCGCCAGTTTTTTTAACGCGGACAATTCGTTTTGTTCCAAGCTGGCTAAAAACCCAAGCCTGCCGGCATTTACACCGAACACCGGCTTTTCATATTCCACCGCGTGCTTAGCCGCGTGTAAAATAGTGCCGTCCCCCCCGATCGCGACCAGGGCGTCTGCACGCTCCAAAGCCTTATAAAAAGGCGCATATTCCACAAAACCACGGTCGTAGTTTTCCTTTGCCGTATCAGGCATCAAAATAGCGACGCCTAATTCATAAAGGCACGTACACACATTTTCCGTACAGGATAAGGCGTTGCTTCGGCTGAAATTCGCCATCACCATTATGTTTTTCATCAATCGCTCCACTCTCCCGCCTCAAGACAGAACCTCGTGAGATTTTTTCACCACTTCATCAATTTCTTCCTCTTCTGCCGAAACAGCAGAAGTTGATTTTTGAAGATAAAATAAGTATTCAATATTCCCTTCCGGACCTTTGATCGGGGAAAAGGTCATCGCTTTTACACAAAAACCATGCTCGGTGCAGAAACGATAGATCTTTTGGCACACTTCCCGGTGGATCTCCGGCTCCCGCACCACGCCCTTTTTCCCAACTTTTCCTTTTCCGGCTTCAAACTGGGGTTTCACCAAACAAACGCATTCTCCCCCATCTTTCAGAAAACGATACAGCACCGGCAATACTAGCGTTAAAGAGATAAACGAAACGTCGATCGAAGCAAAATCAATCTGCTCCGGCACCTGCTCTTCGGTAATATAGCGGATATTTGTCCGTTCCAGATTCACAACGCTGGGATTTGTGCGCAAGCTCCAGGCAAGCTGCCCGTACCCCACGTCGATCGCGTAAACCCTAGCAGCGCCGTTTTGGAGCATGCAATCGGTGAATCCCCCGGTAGAAGCCCCAATATCCATACACACCTTTTTATCCAGTGCAAAGCCGTAAAGCTCCATTGCCTTTTCAAGCTTCAAGCCGCCCCGGCTCACATATTTTAACCCGCTGCCCCGCACCTCGATCTGCGCGTCCTCTTTCATCATATCGCCGGCCTTATCGCATTTTTCACCGTCTACGAACACAATACCGGACATGATCAGCGCCTTTGCCTTTTCCCGGCTGGGTGCAAAACCCTGTTCTGTTAATGCAACGTCCAATCTAATTTTTTTGATTTTCCCGCTCACAGTTTCCCCCACATTCTATCGTTTCACGGATGGAAGCCGCGTCCAGCCCGTATCTGCAAAACACCTTTTCCACCGCGCCTTGGCGGATAAATTCTCCTTCTATTGCAGTCACCTGAAAACGGCCTTGAAATCCCTGTTCATAGAGTTTACACATCATCTGCTGGCCGATCCCGCCGTTTTTCATCCCCTCTTCAAAGAAGAAGATCTGTTCATACTCCATCGCGGTTTGCAGCGCTTGTTCCGGCAGCGGCGTGATCCGGATCAGCTTCATCACAGATACATTCGGCAGGTCTTCCGCCGCGCGGCAGACCTGCTCGGTCAGCCTTCCATAAGTAATCACCAGTGTTTTACCGGGTTTCTTTTCAAACACCAAATTCCCTTTATCTTTGCAGACAAGCCGATGAGAGATCTTTTCCGATCCTCTTGGGTAGCGCACCGCTACCACGCCATCATGGTCATAAAGCGCCTTTTGCAGGCTCATTTCCAGCTCTGCATAGCTTTCGGGAGAATAAATGGTAATGTTTGGGATCGTGCTCAAAAACGAAACGTCAAACACACCCTGATGCGTTTCTCCGTCATCCCCAACAATCCCCGCCCGGTCGATCCCCAGCACAATATGCTGCGGCTCAATGGAAGCGTCATGGATGATCTGGTCATATCCCCGCTGCAAAAAGGAGGAATACACTGCAAAAACAGGTTTCATTCCTTGGCTTGCCAGCCCGCATGCAAACGTCACAGCGTGCTGTTCAGCAATCCCCACATCAAAAAAACGGGAACGGTACCGGGAAGCAAAATGCTGCAATCCCGTCCCGTATTTCATAGCTGCCGTGATCGCACAAATGCTCTGGTCGGTCCCCGCAAACCGGGACAGCGCCCTGCCAAACACATTGGAGTAGCTGTCCTGCGCGGCAACGTCCGGATTCCCGGTTTCCACATCAAAACAACTGATTCCATGGTAAGCTCCCGGATTTTCCTCCGCATAGCAGTATCCTTTTCCCTTGGTGGTATCCACATGCACCAGCACCGGCCCTTCCATCATTTTAGCGGTAGCAAGTGCCTCCATCAGGGTGGGCAGATCGTGCCCGTCTACCGGGCCAAGATAGGAAAAGCCCATCTTTTCAAAAAAGGTGGAGTTATACAGCACATTCTTCAGGACAGATTTGGAAGAACGGATCGAATTTTTCAAATGTTTGCCGATAATCGGCGTATGGTCCAGCGTCTTTTCAACGCTCTTTTTAAAATCATGGTATCCCTGCTTCATCCGGATCGAAGTCAGGTATTTTGCAAAAGCCCCCACATTTTTGGAGATAGACATATTATTCTGATTTAAAATGACGATCAGGTTATTTTTACTCTGGCCGGCATTGTTCATTGCCTCGTATACCATTCCCCCAGTATAGGAGCCGTCGCCGATCACGGCGACCACATGATGGCTGTCGCCTTTTAAAGACATCGCTTTTGCCATTCCATAGCCTGCGGAGATCGAAGTGGAGCTGTGCCCCCCAATAAATGCGTCGTGAATGCTCTCCTTCGGTTTGGGAAAGCCGCACAGCCCATCCTCCTGACGCAGGGTATCAAACCGTTCTTTCCGCCCGGTCAGGATCTTATGCACATAGCTTTGATGCCCAACATCCCAGATGATCTTATCATACGGCGACCGAAAAATCCGGTGGATCGCCAAGGTCAGCTCTACGACTCCCAGATTTGAAGACAGATGTCCCCCTGTCTTAGAAATAGATTTTATTAAAAATTCCCGGATCTCTTTGGCAAGAAGCTGTAAATCAGATTCTGACAGCCGATCCAAATCCCGCGGGGAATGGATGATGTCCAGTATTCTGTGTTCCATGATTCCTTATCACCTTACTCAAATTTCCATGTCTTAAAAGACAGGGATCACCAATGCAATGATCACGCCTAACAGGCCGCCTCCCAAAACCTGACGGGTAGTGTGGCCCAGCAGCTCTTTCAAATCCTTTTCCTGATCAATGTCTTCGATCTTCATTTTCTTCATCAGGACGTTAATGATCCTCGCATGCTTTCCGGCTTCCAGCCGTACGCCCATTGCGTCATGCATGACAATTGCAGCCAGCACAAATGCCACTGCAAATACAGGTGAGGAAACCCCATAACACTTTGCTAGCGCCACAACTACGCTACACACTGTGGAAGAGTGGGAACTGGGCATCCCGCCCGAGCCGATCATCCGTTCCCACTTTACTTCTTTTGTTTCTATCAAGACCAAGATCACCTTAATGAGCTGTGCAGCAGCCCAAGAGATCAAAGCGACCATCAGTACATAATTATGAAAAAAATCATCAATTAATTTCAAAATCTGATTCATGGAGTTGCCCCTTTCTAAACATAGGCCAGTCCTATTTCCTTCTGACAAGCAGCGCCTGGATTAATTCCTCCAAAAAACCTCCATCCGGGAGACTTTTCGCAACCTCAAGCGCGTTATTTGTATACTCCTGCGCCATCTGTTCCGCCTGTTCCATGCCAAACAGGGTAATAAAGGTTACCTTCTCATTTTCTAAATCGCTGTTCACCGGTTTGCCCAGTTCCGATTCATCAGCAGTCAAATCCAAAATATCATCTACAATCTGAAAAGCAAGGCCCAGATTGTCCCCATATTGTTCCGCTTTCAAAAGGTCTTCTTCCGTGCCGCCAGCGCAGATCACGCCCATTTTGCAGGCCGCTTTGATGATCGCGCTGGTCTTCATCCGGTGCATCTGCTGCAAAAGCTGTGGAGAAACCTTTTTCCCCTCGATGGCAAGGTCGATCACCTGACCGCCTACCATGCCCGCATCTCCGGCAAAATAAGCCATCTGCCGGATCGCCTGTAACGCCGCCGCGGGGTCTTTTTTCCCCAGTTCGGAATGGGACATCACTTCAAACGCCTTGGTCAAAAGCGCGTCCCCGGCAAGCAGAGCCGTCGCCTCGCCAAACTGCTTGTGACAGGACGGTTTCCCACGGCGCAGGTCATCATCGTCCATACAGGGCAGATCGTCGTGGATCAAAGAATAGCAGTGGATCATCTCAACCCCACAGGCAAACGGCAGGGCAAGCGCGACCTCCCCGCCAAGCACACGGCAAAACTCCAGCGTTAAAACGGGACGGATACGTTTCCCCGCATTCATCACCGAATAACGCATCGCCTCGATCACCGAATCATAGGAAGCATCAGCCAGCGGAAGCGCTTCGGAAAGCGCCCGGTTGATCAGGGTAAGATATGCCTCCATTTTCTGCTCATACTGTTTCATCTTTTTTTCCTGCTTTCAGTTCTTCCATTTTCAGCTGCGCCGTCTGCAATTCCTTTGCGCAAATTCTTGTCAGGGACACGCCCTGCTCATATAGCTTCAAAGATTCTTCCAGGCTTAAATCGCCCTGCTCCATCTTTGCAATGATCTGTTCCAATTCCGCCGCGGCTTCTTCAAAGCCGGGCTGTTTTTTCTTTCCAGCCATATCCTATTCTTTCCCTTCCAGCGTCGTTTTCATCACAGTACTGTAAATTTCCCCGTCTGTCAAACGCGTCCTCACAGTATCGCCCGCTTGTACCTGTTTGGCCGAACGAATCAGCGTTTCGCCGACATAGGCCGCCGAATATCCCCTGCCAAATACCTTTAACGGGCTAAGCGCTTCCAGCATCCCCATCGCTCGGGCCGCCTGTTCCTGCTTTTGCTCTAAAAGGCGCTGCTGCGCCCGCTCCAAACGGTCTGATAAATGGTTCAACCGTTCCTGTGAATGCTCCAGCACCCGCTGAGGGGAAAAACGTTCCAGCCGTCCCGCCTGTACGGTAAAGGCTTCGGAACACTGCTGAAGCTTCTGCTTCATTTGGTAGTCCAGTTTTTCTTTGACAGCGCCCAATCCCGCGATCAGATCCCGGATGTCAGGCGCGCAAAGCTCCGCAGCGGCAGAAGGGGTGGGAGCGCGCAGATCCGCTACAAAATCCGCGATCGTGAAGTCGATCTCATGCCCCACCGCGGAGATCACCGGAACGGTGCACTGATAAATAGCGCGCGCCACACATTCTTCGTTAAAGCACCACAGATCCTCGATCGAACCGCCGCCCCGCCCAACGATCAGAACGTCGAGCTCTGCCTCTTCGGCAAGCGCGATCCCCTCGCAGACCGAAGCCGCGGCGTTTTCTCCCTGTACTAAAGCGGGGATCAGCACCACCGTGGCTACCGGATACCGCCGGGATAGGATATTTAAAATATCCTGAAGCGCCGCTCCCGTTTTAGAGGTGACAACGCCGATCCTTTTGGGATATACCGGAATCGGTTTTTTGTGCTCCTGCGCGAACAGCCCCTCTTTAGCAAGCCGTTCTTTCAGTTGTTCAAAGGCCAGTGTAAGCGCGCCGATCCCGTCCGGTTCCATCCGTTCGCAGTAAAACTGCAGGGCGCCGTCCCGTTCAAATACACGCACCGACCCGGTCAGCACCACGCCCATCCCGTTTTCCGGCCGGAACCGGACCTGATGCGCATAGGTGCGGAACATCACCGCCTTGATCGAGCAGTTCTGATCCTTTAACGAAAAATAGAAGTGACCTGTTTTCAAGTGGTTGGTGAAGTTGGACAATTCCCCTTTGATCGTGATCTGTTTCAAAAAACCGTCTGAATCTATCACATCTTTCAGATAGCGGTTTAATTGCGACACCGAATATACTGTATCAAAGTAATCTAGCATGGTTGTAATGACTCTCCTTGCGCCGCCATAGAGGCCAGCACCGCAACCCCGGCGCTGTTGTCCGAGGAAAACTGGGGCTGTGCAAACACCCCGCCAAACTTTTGGGATAATGACTGCCGGATCAGGGAATTTGACATGACCCCGCCGGCATATAACAGCGGCTTTTTCCCATAAGCATGATAAATTTCCTGTGTCATTCCGGCAACCGCCGCCTCCACACAGGAAAGACAATATTTCGCGATATATTCCTTTTCCGCACCCTTTTGAAACAGCGCCTCACACTGGTTCTGGATTCCGGACAAACAGCAGTCCGCCCCTTTCAAGGAAACCTTTCCTGTTACTGGCTTTTCCCATTGCAGTGCCAGATCCTCCAGCTGTTTTCCACACGGGAACGAACACCCCAGCATGACCCCTACCCGGTCAATAGCCTGACCGGCGTTCAGATCCAGCGTTTTTCCCAGCAGGGTAACGGCAAGCTCCGCTCCCTCAGAGCGCACCAAAAGCGCCTCTGTCGTACCGCCGGACACATGAAAGGCGTAAAAAGGCTCTTTCAGCCAGTCCAGCTTACCTGCCGAGTACAGTGCGGAAACGATATGCCCTTCCTGATGGGAAAACGCGTACCGCGGCACCTGTCCGCTGGCGGACAAAGACCGGGAAACCAGATCCCCCACCAAAAAGCAGGGCATATAAGAGCCTTTTACCCGGCGCGGAAAGGCAGAATACCCGATCCCGGACAAGGTTACCCTGCCGGCTTCCGAAAAAAGCTCTTCGATCAGGCCGCCAAGCTGTTTTACGTGGTGGAATACCGCGTCGCTTTGGCGCAGGCCGCATTCCTTTTCTTTGACCGGAAGCAGCTTTTTCTTCATCAATACCTGCCCGGTCGTCTCATCATACAGAGCGGCGGAGGTGGTGTAATTGCTGGTATCCAGCCCCAAATAAACGCCCATCACGCCCTCGAAACAGATGCCAGCACGCCGTTGACAAAGGTGACGTCGTCCTTGAGCGTGTAGGTCTGGGCGATTTTTACCGCCTCGCTGATCGCGATTTCATCTGAGATGTCGTCGCAGTATTTCATCTCGTATACTGCGATCCGCAGCACAGCCAGGGATACTTTAGAGATCCTTCCGATCGACCAGTTTTTCAGGTGTTTTGCAATGATCCCATCCAGTTCTTCCCGGTGCTCGTCCACCCCGCGGAACAGGGCGATGGCCTGATCGTTTATTTCAAAGCTGTCGCATTCTTTTGCGGTATCCACAATTTCTTCCACGGAATCCGTTGTAAAAATGCGTTCAAAGGTCAGCATAAATGCCGCCTCTCTCATCTGATGTCTTGTCATAATCCTTTTACCCTCTCAATATTCCTCATAACCATAAATCTGCCTATTGAAGCAACAGGCAGATCTCATTTACTCTTTTCCCACGCAGACGTCCTGAACATAGACATTGACCTTGGATACCGCGATCGAAGTCATGTTTTGAACCGCTTCCTTCACATAGTTCTGGATCTCTTCCGCCACGGTTTTGATCCGGTATCCCTGCTTTATCTTTACATAAATATCCAGCTCCGCGACCCCGGCGTTCATCCTTGTCAAAATGGATCGATTGCGTTGTGAACGCAGCACGATATCACGCATCCGGGACGGCGACGGCGCCATGCTGTAAACCCCTTCCACATCGCGAACAACTAACTGCGCGATCCTTCCGATCACTGCTTCGGATATATTGAGCCTTCCACTTTTACTCTGTGCGCTGACATCCATGACATGACCTCCATTTGCTTAGGTATATTTATTCAAATTTGCCTTTTTTCCATTCAACTTTAGGTATCATTATTATATCATACTATCCCGTAAAAAAAAAGTTTGTTTGCAAAAATTTCAAAAATTTCCCCGCAAATGCTAAAAAACAGAGAGCAAAACAGCCTGCTCTCTGTTTTTATCACCGTTTTTCGCCTATTCGGCGACCTCTTGTATCGTAATGTTCTCCGCTTTAATGTCTTTTTCTGACAAGACGATGTTTTTGATCTGCGCCGCCTGTTCTACCGCAAGCCCGGAAGTCTGTACCACAACATTGGCGCTTTCATCATCCAAGTATACCACGCAGTTTTCAAATCCCTTTGCCTTGATCAGGGTCTCGATCTTGCTTTCATCCTCGATCTGCTGAGAGATCTCCACGATCTTATTGGTAGCGTCCGCCACCTCCTCGGCGCTGGCGTCTGAGTTTTCCAATACGGATTTTACCGTTTCCACTGCTTCATCGCGGGATTTCGTGCGTTCCAGCTGCGCCTGTTTAAAATATTCGGAAGCGGAAATTTCCCCGCTTACCAGTTGTGCATCCCCGTAATTTTTCCCTTCCAGCCGTTCCCCATCGGTCGTGGCGGAAGTGATGTCGTTTCCGGTTTCCAGGGCGCTTTCACTCTGGGAGGTCTGGTTTAAGACGTCAGTGACCAGATAATCTTTGTCCTTATCCGCGTAGAGATAGTTGACATACACTGCGCCGCCCAGCACGACCACTAAAGCCGCCAGAATGATCTGCTTTTTTCCAATGACAAAATTTGCTTTCATAATAGCCTTACCTTACTTTCCTCAAAAATTTTCATCATCAGCGGATTACCCGCCCGACGACGCTGCTTTCGCTACACTGACACGGGCGGACGAAATGCCAAACGCCGTCGTCAGAACATCGACAATCTGTGCCTGTACCTCGATCCGGTCCGCACCATCGCAAACCACCACGATCCCCTGTACCTTAGGGGTCAGCTCGGTCCGGATCAACGCCTGTTTTTCGCCATTATCACCCTCCACCATCACTATGGTCTGTTCACTGTCTTCCCTTTGCTGCACCGCTGTCCCTGATTCCCCGGTCTGGTCGGAGGAACGCTTCGTTTCCGATTGGTAGACATACTCGGAACTGCTTTCCAACGTCAGCATCACCTGCGGAGTCCCTACCCCGTCAATTCCCGAAAGCAGATTCTTCACTTTGTCCTCCAACTGGGCGACATACGTTTCCTCAGAGATTTGAGAAACCGGCTGTGTTTTTTCCTTTCGGTCTTCCTTGCCTCCCCAAAAGGTAGAAAGAAAGATGATCCCGATCAGGACCGCCCCGGCAAGGAGTACCAATTTTCGTTTTTTGCTGTCCTGCATCACGGAATCCAAAAAGCCTTTCCAGTGTTTTCCTTCCATTTATCCGTCTCCTTCCAGCATGATTTTTGGCTCTATCTGGAACCCGTCTTTAATGACCTGACCCGCCAGCGGGAAGTTTAACACCTCTTCCTTTGGCAAGACAATGAGTATCTCAGTAATAGTTATGCTGTTGTCCCCGTCAATATGTACTGTAACTGAAACTTGTTTTGCAGTGATCCCCTCGGCCCCCAGCAAAGCCTTAGCCTGATCACATAACTGTTCCTGCGTCAGTTCTATCATATTCTGTTCCACCGTCTGCTCCAGATCAGGCAGAGACACCTCCTCCCGGGTGGACTGCACGGACATAAACCCTTTCCAGTCCCCGTTTGCGATCGGCAGAACAATGCTTGCCAGGAAAAACAGCCCCACTGCCATTTGTACTGTTTTTTCCATCGCTTTCCCCGGAATCAAAATAGAAAATATCCCGGTAACGATCATCGTGATACAGACAGAGGCACCGATCGAACGTATCGTTTCCATATCTATCACCATCGCTTTCGCATCACAAAAGTATTCTGTCCTTGTAGAATTAAGGATGGTTTCCCCGATTTCAGCTTCCGTTTGTCATCATCAGCATCAAAGAGATCGCGATCACCAGCATCACCGCAAAGCAAATCAGTACCGCCAGCAGCAGGGATAGCACGAACCCTGTCGATCCCAACAGCCCGCTTACCTCTGACGTTCCCAGAGAATCGCTTGCCGCCTGGGAAATTTTCAGCGCGATATTCAGAAAAAACAGGTTGATGACCGCCGGAAGAAAAGTCAGCACGATCACCAAAATCCCAAAAGCGCCCACGCTGGACCGTATCACCCCTAAGGAACCCTGTACTACCGTCATAGCGTCGCTGACAGCATTCCCCACGATCGGCACGAGGGAACCCACCAAAAATTTCCCGGTCCGGAAGGTAACGCTGTCTGCCGCCCCGGCCACAAATCCCTTAATGGTCAGCAAGCTGACAAAGACGGTTAAAAATAATCCCAAACACCAAACCACTGCGGAACGGATCGCATTTGCGATCCCGCCCACCTTGATTTTATGGGTCGCCGCACTGCTTACACTCAGCGCTAGATACAGGCAGATCAGCGGAATCAGAATATTGGTGGTCAAAAATGAGATCACCTGAATCACCGTGACCAGCACACCCTGATAGGCAAATGCTGACAATGGCTTGCCGGAAGCCGCCACCACTCCCGCGTAAACCGGTACAAAGCCTGTAATGAATTCCCCGATCTGCGAGATCATCGCCGTAATGTCCTGAATAACCTGGACCAGCGGCGAAACGATGATCCCGCTGACCCCCAGCACCACGACGACCGAAAAAACGCTTTGCGTCCCCTCCCCGGTCGTGGATTGCATGATCCCCATCATGGAGGCGATCAGCACCATGCCTAAAGTCAGCACCAAAATTTTAACGGGCTGAGCCAGCCTGTCCGCCAACTCCCCTAGCAGGGCATCCCACAGGCTTCCCGCATCCAAAGCCAGCAGCTCCTCGCTGTCCAAGGAAGCGATCCCGCTTTCCTCCAACAGATCTTGGGTTTCCTCCGGCGCCATGCCAAACAGTTCATTGGCACCGCTGCTCTCGAAATATTCCGCATAATCCTCCGAAAGCCCCTGCGCGCTTGCCGGCACGCCAAACCCACACAGGAAAAAAAGCAATATCCCGGCGACAAGCCCCCTTACTTTTATCCGCATCCTTTCACTTCCCTTTTATAGATCGATCAAGCTTAACGCCAATTCCAGCAGATTTTGGAATAATGGCAGTGCAATGACTACCACTGCCGCTTTCCCGCCTAGCTCCACCTTGCCCGCCAAGGCGCTTTGACCGGCATCCCGGCAGGTGTCCGCCGCCAGCTGCACCACATAACAGATCCCCAGCGCTTTGATAACAGCCTTTGCATAGGCGCTGTTGACCTGTACCCGTTCCATCATTTCTGTCACCGTTTCAAATACCGGCTTTAAATTGAGCAGCACCATGCCAAACAGCAAAATCCCGCATGCAAGCGCGGTCATCATCGCATATTCCGGCTTGTACTGACGGAATAGGATGCACAGCGCCGCCCCCACCAAAGCAATCCCAATGAACGGAAAGATCTCCATAACTGTTCCTGCCTTTCTTTCCGTCAATACAGCCCAAACAAGGATTTGATGGTATCAAAAAGATCCTGTATCTGGTAAACCATCATCATCAGTACCACGATCAGCCCGGCCAACGTGGTCATCATTGCCTGCTCCTCCCGCCCGGAGCGGATCAAAAGCTGATTGAGCACCGCAACGATGATCCCGATTGCCGCGATTTTAAAGATCAGATCAATTTCCATATGCCGTTTCCTTTCCGCCTACCATATCAGGATCGCCAGCCCGATCCCTCCAAGGATCCCCAAGGAATGGTACAGCTTTCCTTTTTCATTTCGTTCTTTTTCCGCCTCTTTCTGGCACTGGGTCATGAATTCCCGCAGCATGGAGAGGGTGCTGATCTGGTTCTGTGCGTCAGTGCTCCCCAATATCTCCCCTACCTGCCGCAGGATCTGCTTTTCCTCTTCTGTGTAACCGGCTAGCTTGACAGAATCGCTCCACGCCTTGGGAAACGGATTTCCTTCCTCCATGCTTTTGCAACAGACGCCCAGATGAGGCAGGGCGGCAAGGCTGTCCAGCCGGGAAATAGTTTCGATCAGCTGTGCTGTTGTCAGCCGTTCGTACCGCAGGCAGGACTGGATTTTATCCACCATTACGATCATCGCTTTCGCCCGGGATACCTTTATCCCCAACAGGGAAGCCCGCCAAAACCCCAAGGCCGCACAGGAGATGACCAGTATCATAGCCATCGTCAGCTTTCCCATGTTCCCGCCTCCCTCAGTGAAATGATCTCGGCCACTGTTCCGGGAGCCTTGGTGCCGGAAAGAACTGCCGCCGCGTCAAAAACGCCTGCCTTTAACAGGACAGACAGTTTTCCCCGTCGGCTCACCTCGGCCAAGCTGCCGCCGTGTATCGTTGCCAGAACTTTCGCGCCGGCATTCATGCTTTGCAGTAAAACTTCGATATCGTCCTCGGTGCTGATCTCGTCGCAGGCAATGATCTGCGGCGACATAGTTCTCAGCGCCATACTCATTCCAATATGTTTTGGATACAAATGATACACATCCGCGTTGTATCCCAGTTGGTTTTGGCTGACACCGTGGTAGCTTGCCGAAAGCTCGCCCCGCTCGTCGATGACAGCCACTTTATAACTCGTCCCATTCTTCCCGTCAGACAGCTGGCGGATCAAGTCCCGCAGCACCGTTGTTTTCCCGCTGCCAGCCTGCCCAATCAGCAGAACAGACTTTGCCTCCCCTGAAAAAAGCTTGGAATACAAAAAGTCGGCGCTGCCCAGCATTTGCCGCGCGATCCTTAAATTGATGGAGCTGATCTCCTTTAATCCTATGACCTGTCCATGGTCGAGCAGGCAGGTCCCGCACAGCCCGGCGCGATGTCCGCCCTTTAAGGTCACAAATCCCTGCTTGATCTCTTCCTGAAAGCTATGGACCGAATATTCGCAGACTGCCCGGAACGTAGCCTCCAGCTCCTGCCGGGAAAAGAGATAGGCACGTCCGTTTCTTTGAGCTCCTATCCTGCCATCCTGCTCTAACAGGTAGGCTGTTTTCCCATCAAACAGGGCTACAGGCTGTCCCGCCCGCAGGCGTATCTCATGGATCTGCGCCCCAAAGCCCGGCGGTAGTTTTTTTAAGATCATCTGTAAAGCCGGCGGAAGATAAGCAGCCGCCTGCGCTAACTGAAAATCCATTTCCTGCATCTTTCTCTCTCCTTTGTTTGCTACCCGATATACTGCTGATACAATATCCATATGAAAAAGGCTGTCCTCTTAGAACTGAAAAAAATCTTGACAAGAAGATCAATCAGGTATATGATAAAAATTGTAAATGTGGTCGTAAGGATCACAAAATTATTTCTGGAGTTTTTGTACCATGTCTATTGCCAACGTAGCAAAATCTTACTTTTTCTACTTTAGCAGCCAAATCTTCGCCTTTAGAAGCTTTGGTTATTTTTGCTGTGGAAAAATGAATTTTGCCGGATTGAGTCAATAGGATGTTTGCTGGAATCATCAGAAGCGATGCAAATAAAAGATCTGTGGCTTTGTGTGGCAAAGTTACAGGTCTTTTTCTTTTGCAGTGATACAAAAATCCAAACAAGGAGAGTATAAAGCTATGATCATTATTCTGAAAAACGGACAGTCACCCGAACAAATCAACGAGCTTCACGATTACCTGAAACAATACAATGTCAAGATCTCTGAAATCCAGGGGGAACAGACGACCATTTGGGGATTGGTCGGCGATACCACGAAAATTGACATCGCGACTATTCAAGCCAAGGACGTTGTAGAAGATATCCGCCGCGTATCTGAACCGTACAAGATCGCGAACCGGAAATTTCATCCGGACGATACTGTATTGGAAATCGGCGGCAATACAGTGGGGGGCGGCCACTTTAATGTCATTGCCGGCCCCTGCTCGGTAGAAAGCGAAGAACAGGTCATCGCTGTCGCAAAGGAAGTGAAAAAAAGCGGCGCAAAATTCCTGCGCGGAGGCGCATTCAAACCGCGTACCTCCCCCTACGCATTCCAAGGCCTGCATGACGAAGGTTTAAAATACCTCTTAGAAGCCAAAAAGGAAACCGGGCTTCCGATCGTTACCGAGATCATGAGCCTGGCGCATCTGGACCTGTTCAACGACGTTGACGTGATCCAGGTCGGCGCCCGGAACATGCAAAATTTCGAGCTGCTCAAGGAGCTGGGACACTGTGACAAGCCGATTTTATTAAAACGCGGCCTTGCAAACACTCTGGAAGAATTCTTGATGAGCGCGGAATATATTATGGCTGGCGGGAATACACAGGTGATTTTCTGCGAACGCGGCATCCGTACCTTTGAGACCATGACCAGAAACACGCTGGATCTCTCTGCAATCCCGCTGTTAAAGCACTATTCCCATCTGCCGGTTATCGTAGACCCAAGCCACGCAACAGGTATCCCGTGGCTGGTAGAGCCTCTTTCTTTGGCGGCAATCGCCTGCGGCGCGGACGGCCTGATGATCGAAGTCCATAACAACCCCAAGCTGGCGTTGTGCGACGGCGCGCAGTCCCTGACCCCCGCGCAGTTTGACGCAGTGATGAAGAAAGTGACTGCGCAGGCTGAATTTTCCGGGAAGACATTATAACAAGCAGAAAGGTTGTTTGAACCTATGATCCAAACTATCCCAATCCAGACCAACTCCCCTTATGACGTTACCATCGGGCAGGATATTCTTGAACGCGCTTATGAAATCGCCCGTCCTCTTTCCAAGTTCCAAACGGTGCTGATCGTATCGGACGATAACGTCGCCCCGCTGTATCTGGAACAGGTCAAGCGCAGTTTCCCCGCCCATATCCAAATTCACACCTTTATCATCCCGCACGGCGAACAGTCAAAAAATGCGCAGAATCTGTTAAAGCTGATGGATCTCTGCGCAGAAAACTCCATGACCCGCTCCGATTTAATGATCGCGCTGGGCGGCGGTGTTGTCGGGGATCTAACAGGATTTGCGGCTTCTATTTATCTGCGCGGCATCCCTTATCTGCAAATCCCGACCAGCCTGCTGGCGCAGGTGGATTCTTCGGTCGGCGGAAAAACTGCGATCGATATTTCCGCAGGCAAAAACCTAGTCGGCACCTTTTACCAGCCCGCTGCCGTTTTATGCGACACCAAGGTGCTTTCCACCCTGCCGGACGAAGTGTTCCACGACGGGGTGGCCGAGATCATCAAATACGGCTGTATCTATGATGAAGCGCTGTTTGAGGAGATCCCCAAAATCTGGGAGCCGGAGCATCTTCTTTCTATCATCAAGCGCTGTATTGAGATCAAGGCCGAAGTCGTTTGCCAGGATGAACTGGACAAGGGGTTGCGCATGATCTTAAACTTTGGACATACCATCGGCCATGCAGTTGAAAAATACTATCATTATAAAACTTATACCCACGGGCAGGGCGTTGCGATCGGCATGGCTTTTTTGACCGCTATCTCTGAACGTGCCGGGCTTACCAAACAAGGCACCACCCTGCGCCTGCTAAAGCTGATCCAGCAGTTTGGCCTGCCGGTCACCTGCAATCTTTCTAATCAGGATCTCATGGAAATCTGCGCACTGGATAAAAAAAATATCGGCGGCGGGTTAAACCTGATCCTATTGTCTGAGATTGGGCACGCGTTTGTCCACCGGGTCACGAACGATGAATTGGAACAGCTTTTATCTCTTCGGGAGCCGGAGCTTCCGGAAAATGTAGAACTGCTCCCCACCCATCTGCGGGGCGAGGTCACCATCCCTCCCTCTAAAAGCATTCTGCACCGGGCGTTGATCTGCGCCTCTCTGGCAAAGGGGAGCAGTACGATCCATCATGTGGTTTTTTCGGAGGACATCCGGGCCACCATGGAGTGCATGAAGCAGTTTGGCGCCTCTTTTGAAGTCCACGATGATGCTATTACGGTACATGGAGTTGAATCTGTCCCGCAGAAGGCCTCGTTCTCCTGTCAGGAATCAGGTTCTACCCTTAGGTTTTTGATCCCTATCGCCTCTGCTTTTGGGATTGACGCCTTTTTCACCGGAAAAAACCGTTTAGTCACTCGGCCGTTAGATTTGTATGAATCAGCGCTTTCCTCCCACGGGGTGACCGTCCAGTACGCAGGGCAGCTCCCCTTTGCAGTAAAAGGACAGCTTTGCTCCGGTGTCTATCAAATTAAAGGGAATGTCAGCTCCCAGTTTATTACAGGCTTGCTGTTCGCTCTGCCTCTCCTCCCGGAAGAAAGTATCATCGAGGTGCTTCCCCCCTTTGAATCAAAGAGTTATGTAAAAATCACGTTACAGGTGTTAAAACAATTCGGGATCGAAGTGTTCGCCGAGGGGGATCGATACCGGATCCCCGGCGGGCAGCAGTATAAGCCCTGTGATTTTTCTGTGGAAAGCGACTTTTCTCAGGCCGCATTTTTCTTGGTGGCCGACGCGCTTGGCGCGTCAGTGACCTTGCGTCAGTTTGACCTTCGTTCCATCCAGGGCGACCGGGCCGTACTGGACGTCTTGCAAAAAGCTGGATGCCGGATCATCTGCCGGGAGGGAGCGCTCACCTGCAAGCCTGCTCAGCTTACCGCCTTTGAAATCGACGGTTCCGATATTCCTGACCTTGTTCCGATCCTTTGTGTGCTGGCCTGTTTCTGCAAAGGTACCAGCAGGATCAAACAGGTAAAGCGTTTGCGCATCAAGGAAAGCGACCGTATTGCTTCCACAATGGAGCTCATTCAAAAAATGGGAGGTTATGCTCATTACGATGAGGAAAACGACTGCCTGACCGTAGAGGGCGAAAAACAGCTTCACGGTGCAGAGATCCAAAGCTACAACGATCACCGGATCGCTATGTGCGCGGCAGTGGCCGCCGCTGTGGCAGAAGGTGTAACCAGTATAAAAAATGCCGCCTGTGTAAAAAAATCTTACCCGGCATTTTTCCACGATTATCGGAATTTAGGAGGGATCTGTCATGGCTTCCATCTGGAATAACGGAATCTCACTTTCCATTTTTGGGGAGTCCCATTCTGCGGCGATCGGGGTCGTGATCGACAACCTGCCGCCGGGGAAAAAAATCAATATGGACCGCGTCATCAGCTTTATGAAACGGCGGCAGGCAAAATCCGACGGTACGACCACCTCAAGGATCGAGCCGGATATTCCCGAAATCCAGTCGGGGCTTGTGAACGGCGTCACTACCGGCACTCCCCTTGCATTTTTGATCCATAATACCAATGTGCGTTCCCAGGATTACCAGAATGTTCAGACGACCGTCCGCCCCGGACATGCCGATTATACAGGGAACGTCCGGTATCAGGGCGCCAATGACATTCGAGGAGGAGGACATTTTTCCGGGAGGCTCACTGCTTGTATGGCGGCGGCCGGAGCTGTCTGCGGGCAGATTTTAGAAGAATACGGGGTGTATGTGGCCGCCCACCTGCTTTCAGTATATGACATCCATTGCAACAGCTTGGATACGATGTCCCTGACAAAAGAAAAGCTTGCTGAAATACGCGCTCTTCCCTTTCCTGTGATCAACGAAGTCAAACGGCTTCAGATCATTGACCGGATCAATCAGGCAAGGCTGGCGCAAAATTCGGTAGGCGGTGTTGTGGAATGCGCTGCGATCGGGATGCCTGCAGGGATCGGTTCCCCGATCTTTGATAATTTGGAAAGCATCATTTCCTCGATCATTTTCAGCATCCCTGGCGTTAAGGGAATTGAATTCGGCGAAGGGTTTCACGCGGCGGAACTGATGGGCAGTGAAAACAATGATTCATTCTATTATGACAAAAATACGGTAAAAACCAAAACAAACCGCCATGGCGGGATTTTGGGCGGGATCTCCTCGGGGATGCCAATCAATTTTCGGGTCGCTATGAAGCCGACCCCTTCTATCTCTTTAGAACAGGACACAATAGATCTTGCACAGAAAAAAGAGGTCAGGCTGGGGATCGTTGGCAGGCACGACCCCTGTATTGCCGCCCGGGCCGTCCCTGTTGTGGAAGCCTGCTGTAATATCGCTTTATTATCCGCGATCATAAAACAAAAAGGAATCTAAATAAAAGGAAACCGCTGTGTAGCAAACAACACAGCGGTTTCCTTTTATTTTGTTTTCATCAATGTTTCCGCGCAGTTCCTTAAATCCTGTTCTGATGTCAAATTTACTCCGGTCTGCTTCATCATCTCTTGGATATGGACCGGTAAGGAGGAAAAATATTCTTCTGCCCGTTTGTTTTCGGCAAAAAGCTGGTTTAAATTGTCGTTCATAATCATCGTTCCTTTCCACGTGGTATACCCTTAGTATGGGAGGAAAAATGCGGAATATACGCCAAAAAGCGGTGAAAGAAACTTTCACCGCTTTTCACTATTAGCATTATGCTTTGATCAAGCTTATGCCATCCATCTCCGCCGGTTTTTCCAAACCAAGAATCTGCAGCATTGTCGGGGCAATATCAGCAAGCTTTCCGCCCTCACGGAGTTCGCAATCCATACCGGCTACGATAAACGGGACCGGATTTGTGGTATGTGCCGTGAACGGTGAGCCGTCCGGTTCATACATCTGGTCGGCATTCCCGTGGTCAGCGGTGATCAGCGCTACGCCGCCTTTCGCAAGGACAGCGTCAACCGTCCTGCCAACGCAGGCATCAACCGCTTCCACCGCCGCTTTGGCAGCGTCAAACACGCCGGTGTGGCCTACCATATCGCAGTTTGCATAGTTTAAGATGATCACGTCATACTTGTCGGATTCGATTCGCTTTACTACTTCGTCACAAACTTCATAAGCGCTCATTTCCGGTTTTAAATCGTAAGTCGCTACTTTCGGGGAATTGATCAGCGCGCGGTCTTCCCCATCAAAGGTAGCTTCAACACCGCCGTTAAAGAAGAACGTAACATGCGCGTATTTTTCAGTTTCCGCAATTCTCAGCTGGGTCAGGCCGTTTTTGCTGATGTATTCGCCAAAGGTGTTTACCAAGGTCTGCGGTTTGAACGCAACGTCAACATTCGGCATGGTAACGTCGTACTGGGTCATGCAGACAAAGCACAGCGGGAATCTGCCGTTACGTCGTTCAAAGCCTTCAAACGCGTCGTCCACCAAAGTACGGGTGATCTCCCTTGCGCGGTCAGGGCGGAAATTAAAGAAGATCACGCTGTCGCCTTCCTTAATTTTTCCATTCGGATCGCAGACAGTCGGAACAACAAATTCATCGGTAACATCTTCCGCATAGGATTTTTCGATCGCGTCTACCGGATTGGTATTCTGCACGCCTTCCCCATAAACCATCGCATCATACGCCTTACCAACACGTTCCCAACGGTTGTCACGGTCCATGGCATAATATCTGCCTATTACTGTAGCAATTTTCCCAACACCGATCTCGTTCATCTTGTTCAGAAGTTCTTCAATAAACTCTTTACCGGAAGTTGGCGGAACATCACGGCCGTCCATAAAGCAGTGAACGTAAACGTCTTCAATCCCAAAACGCTTTGCCAGTTCCAGCAGGCCGTAAAGATGCTCGTTATGGCTGTGAACGCCCCCGTTGGACAAAAGTCCCATCAGGTGCAGGGCTTTATTATTGGCACGGCAGTTATCCATTGCCTTGACCAGCGCCGGGTTTTGAAAAAAGTCGCCGTCCTGAATGGATTTGGTGATCCGGGTCAATTCCTGATACACCACGCGGCCTGCGCCGATATTGGTATGCCCAACTTCAGAATTCCCCATCTGCCCGTCCGGCAAACCGACATTCAGCCCGGAGGCACCAATATAGGTCATTACGCCGTTTTGCATGATCCGGTCTAAATTCGGTTTATTAGCCGCAGTGATCGCATTGCCATAATCCGAATCGTTTCTGCCGTATCCATCCATAATAATCAATGCTAATGGTTTTTTCATGTAAATATCCTCCAAAACAGTTCGCTCAAAGAGCTTACTACACTTCAAGATTAGCCGTTGCTGGCAGCTTTTACGATCACGGAGAAATCCTCAGCCTTCAAGGCAGCACCACCGATCAGACCGCCGTCAACGTCCGGCTGTGCAACCAGTTCTTCTGCATTTTTGGCATTCATGGAACCGCCGTATTGGATCGTCATTGCATCCGCGGCAGCTTGATCATACATCTGCGCAATAACAGAACGGATAATTGCACAAACTTCGTTTGCTTGTTCTGCTGTTGCGGTTTTCCCGGTACCGATCGCCCAAACTGGTTCATAAGCAATGATAACCTGCTTCAATTCTTCTTTGCTCACATCTTTGAGCGCGATCTTGGTCTGCATTGCAACCAGTTCTGCGGTAATGCCGTTTTCACGGTCTTCCAGCATTTCGCCGACACAAAGGATCACGTTTAAGCCGGCTGCGATTGCAGCTTTTGTTCTCTTGTTTACAGTAACGTCTGTTTCCCCAAAGTACTGTCTTCTTTCGCTGTGGCCAATGATCACATATTCCACGCCCATTTCGGTCAGCATATCGGCGGAGATTTCACCGGTAAATGCGCCGGATTTTTCAAAGTGGCAGTTTTCCGCGCCAACTTTAATATTGGTGCCCTCTGTCGCCGCCAAAGCGGTTTCCAGGTTGGTGTACGGCACACAAATCACGACGTCGCAGGAAGCGTCTGCAACCAGTGGCTTTAAATCTGTAATCAGAGCTTTGGCTTCTGCCCTGTTTTTATTCATTTTCCAGTTTCCTGCGATCACAGCTTTTCTTAATGTCTTGTTCATAGCATTTTCTCCTTATTATTTTTAGATACGAGAATAACGGGCAGGCAATGGCTACCTGCCCGTTTGTTCAACTTACTTATCGCTGACGCATTCAATGCCCGGCAAAGCTTTTCCTTCTAAGAATTCCAAGGAAGCGCCGCCGCCTGTAGAGATGTGGGTCATCTTGTCGCCAAATCCCAAAGTATTTACAGCCGCAGCAGAGTCACCGCCACCGATGATGGTGATCGCGTCGGTTTCAGCCAGTGCTTTTGCAACCGCAATCGTACCCTCTGCCAAGGTCGGGTTTTCAAACACGCCCATCGGCCCGTTCCAAACTACCGTTTTTGCAGATTTTACCGCGTCCGCAAACAATTCGCGGGTCTTTGGCCCAATATCAACACCCATCATTTCCGGATCCATTTCCGCATCGTTGCAGACCTTTGTTTCAACCGGAGCGTCGATCGGGTTCGGGAAGTCCTTGATCATCACATTGTCAACCGGAAGCAACAGGGAAACGCCCTTTTCTTCCGCCTTTTTCAGCATATCTTTGCAGTAATCAATCTTGGAATCATCAACCAAAGATTTTCCGACATTATATCCTTTTGCTTTCAGGAAAGTAAATGCCATGCCGCCGCCGATAATGAGGGTATCTGCTTTATTGAGCAGATTTTCAATGACATTCAGCTTGTCCGCAACCTTTGCGCCGCCTAAAATGGTAACAAATGGTCTTGCAGGATCTTCCACTGCATTGCCCAGATATTTGAGCTCTTTCCCCATCAGGTAACCAACGCATGCTTCATCCACATAAGAAGCAACCCCAACGGTGGAGCAGTGCGCGCGGTGCGCAGTACCAAATGCGTCGTTTACAAACACGTCGCACAGGCTGGCCAGTTCTTTGCTGAACGCTTCGCCGTTTTTGGTTTCTTCCGCACGGTATCTGGTGTTCTGAAGCAGAACAACGTCGCCGTCTTTCATCGCGGCGACTGCCGCTTTTGCGTTTTCACCAACAACGTTGTCGTCAGCAGCGAAAACAACTTCTTGTCCCAGCAGTTCAGACAATCTTTTTGCAACTGGAGCCAAAGACAGTTCCGGTTTTGGTTCCCCTTTCGGTTTTCCAAGATGAGAGCAAAGGATCACTTTCGCACCGTCTGCGATCAATTTTTTAATAGTCGGCAGAGCGGCAACGATCCTGTTTTCATCGGTGATCACGCCGTTTTTCAGCGGAACGTTAAAGTCACAACGAGCCAGCACTTTTTTTCCGGCAAAATTAATGTCATCAACAGTCTTTTTGTTCAAAGAAGCCATTTGATTCATCCTTTCAAATGATTAAATTACTTGTTTTTATTCATTCGTAAAACCAAATCATGCTTGGTTAAACTTCTAACAAACTATCATCATTGTACACTAAAAAGGAACTTTTTGCAAGTAAAATGTTTCCTGTCAGCGGCAATATACTTTGGATATTTTGCATATCCGGACAGTCAAAAATTAGTGCTTCTGCGCACCTTTAATTACGATGCCCACCAGATTTGCACCGATATTGATGGAAATCGTTGCCCCGATCTGGACAATGTCTGCGGCGGGGTACCCAATCGCTTTTTCCATTTCCTTGATCAGCTTGTCGCGTTCTTCCATATTATTCCCGTATAAAATGATGTATGGAGTCTTAGGCACGATGTGCTCTTTCGCAAATTTCACCAGTGTCGGAACAACCGCCTTGTCCCCACGCACCTTGGCAGGAGTCGCATTGTCCCCGTCAATAAAGGTGATGACCGGCTTTAAGCCCAGCAACTCCCCAACGAACGCCGCGGTACTGCTGACGCGGCCCGATTTTTTGGCAAATTCCAGAGAATAAGCGGTAGCGTAGATCTCCACGCTGTTGAACCAATCCTCCAAATAGGCTACGATCTCTTTTACCGCCGTACCCTTCTGAGCCTTTTTCGCCGCCTCTACCACAGCGTATCCATACGCGTAGGAATAGGTTTTAGCATCTAAGATATAAATAGTAAAATCCGCCTCCGGATGCGCTTCTTCAAAATGCTTTTTGGCCATCAACGCAGAGTTAAAGGTATTGGAACCTTTGGAGTTGATGCAGACATAGATCAGGTTTTGATACCCTTTCTTCCAGAATTCCTCAAATTTTTCTTCAAATTCCATCTGGGTGATCTGGGCATGGGTCGGTATTTTCGGCTCGCTGTAAAGGCGGGTATAAAAATCCTCTTTTACCGGAAAGTCCACCCGTTCGTAATAGGTTTCTTCCCCGATCGTCAGCGGGAAGCCTAAAATTTCGATCTCATAATCCGCTTCATACTGCGCAGGAATGTCTGAAGCAGAATCTGTCATAATTTTTGTGATTGCCATGAGCTTGTCCCCAATCCTTTCTTCCATTCATCTCAAATTCTACCATTCAAACCGGGTCAGCTGCCCGCTGACCTTCAGTTCCGGAAATCCCCACTGGCGCAGTACCTCGTAGGCCGCCAGGGCCACCGTATTGGAAAGGTTCAGGCTCCGCGCCTGCCCGATCATCGGCACACGCACCGCTGTGTCCGGGTTCTGGTACAGCAATTCTTCCGGAAGCCCGGCGTCTTCCCTGCCAAACACCAGATACGCCCGTTCGGGATACTCCACGTCAGCATAAATATGCTGCCCCTTGGTGGTGAAATAGTAGAATGGGCCTTCATTTTTAGAAAAGAAATCCGCAAGGCTGTCATAATAGGTGATGTCCAGCAAATACCAGTAATCCAGCCCGGCGCGTTTGAGCTTCTTATCATCGATCGTAAAGCCCATCGGTTTGACGATATGCAGCCTGGCGCCTGTCGCGGCGCAGGTCCGTGCGATGTTGCCAGTATTTTGCGGGATCTGTGGCTCCACCAGCACAATGTTCAGTTCTTTCATAGAGCGTCGTCCTTTTATGATTGCATTCTTGTATTATTTTAGCAAATTCACAGAAAAAACACAATAGGATTCCAAAAACATTTACAAAAGGGTCATGATATTCCCTATCATGACCCTTTTGCTTCGAAATACTATTCAAAATCGATCTCTACATCGCCACAGTCTGCCTGTGCGTCAATTTTATTCGCGGCAGATGGACCGCTTTCATAAGCCGGTTTTTCCTCGCCGTCAACCGTTACATCCCCTAAATCCGTGTTGGCCTTTATCATATAATCCTGTCGATTCCCCAAAACAGTCAAATTCAAATCTCCCAGATTTACCTTTGCCTGAATGTCGCCGGAAAGCTTTCCGTGAAGGTCCACACTCCCGGAATCGTTTTCCACCACGATCCCATTAACCGTGAGATCCTGTGCCTTAATATCTCCCAAGTTATCCTGCAATATTTCTACCGTTTCAAAGGTGCAGTGATTCAGGTCAATATCCCCGCAGTCATTGCTGATCCCAGTCACCCGGTCCGCTTCCACCGCATTCATCGAAAGATCCCCTAATTTTAAGGAAACTTCCAATGTTTTAACAAAGCTTTCCTCCAGCGTAATGTCGCCGCAGTCATTCTCCGCTTTTAGTTCCTGTGCAGACAAGCCCTTTAAAGAGAGATCTCCCAAGCTCAGATTTAAAATCATTTCCTGCGCCGTAATCCCCTGCACCGACAGATCGCCACACCCATTATTGACTTCCAGCTTCTCTAAAACGGCCGATTCCGGCAGATAAACGGTCACTGTCGGGGTCTTCTGGGTAAAAAAACCCATCTGGAACAGAAATCCGCTTTCCCTATTTTCGGACTGAATTTGCAGCGTATCCCCGGAAACCTGATATTCCAGCTTGTTGTTTGGTTCATAATAGGTCATCTCAATGCCATAATGGTCGGAGATCCTAAGCGATACGTCTGCCATATTCACATCGATCACAATGCTTTTCAGCTCCTGGCTAATCGTTTCCCTGACTTCCTGCCGGGAATCCTCCGATGGGTCCATCACCTGCAAACGCTCCCCGTCCCAAGCGATCCCATTCCAGCCACCTAACAGATATCCGGCGGTTCCCATGACCAAGCCCGATCCCAATGCAAATGCAAGCGATCGTTAAAACAACTTTTGTAAATTTACTCATTGCCAACTACCCCCTCTTTTGGCGCTGTCTTTTTCTTTTTTAAAACTTTTCCGAATACCCTGGCCACCCCATTGATGGATTTTCTGCCCAGCCAAATGCCAAATCGGCTGATCAATATCCCGATCCCAACTGCGACTAGGCCCACTCCAAAGAAAAACAGAGTTGTTGCAGGGGACTGTGCCAGTACAAAAATACTGCATACTGCACACAAAAGGCCGGTTAATAAAAGGCTGAACCCTGCCAGGAATACGCACAGCATCACCAAAAATGCCGCGATTGCCAAAACCAAAGCGACCGCCGCCAAAGCGACTGCGACCGGGACTGCGATCGGAGATGCAAAGATGGTAATGATCGTGAGCCACACCTTGGAAAACCCTTGTTTCGCATTTTTGGCGGGCTTCTGGTTATCCTTCACTACAAAGTCTGCTAAAATCCCCGCTGCTACCTCTTTTGGGGCGCCCAGTGTATTCGCTGTTTGCTCTTCCAGCTCTGGTCCGGCTTCTTCAAAATATTCCTCATAATACTGGATCGCACTTTCCCGTTCCTCGAACGGAAGACGCTCCAGTTCCTTTCTCAGTTCATATAAAAATTCCTTTTTATTCATTCTGGGTCCCCTCCTCTAAGATCTGGTCTACCTTCTTTTTATAAAGCTTCCATTCTTCCCTTGCTTCCAACAGGTTCTGCCGCCCTGCCTCAGTGATATGATAATATCTGCGGTTTCTGCCTTGGTACGGCTGGTCATATGTTTCCAGATACCCGCCCTTTTGCAGGCGGCGCATCACCGGATACAGCGTTGATTCAGAAATTTCAATCTTTCCTTTTACGCTTTGTGTCAGTACATAGCCGTAAGTATCCCCGCCGCTTAAAACAGCCAGCACACATGCCTCTAACAATGCAGAGCCCAACTGAAACGTCATATTTTCACTCCCCTTTTATATCTTTGATAATATTATATATTGTATAATATTATTTGTCAACAAAAAATCTCTTTCCCAAAGTTTAGGAAAGAGATTTTTTCATATTAACGGAACCGTCTTCTTCTTTTTTTCTTTTTCATCCGATAAGAAATCGTGAATACCAGATACAAAAAGAGCAGCAGTCCCAAAACGATCAGCGCTACCCGTACCCATTTATTGCCCACAAACTGTTGAGCCTGATAAATGATGTACTTCATCGTGCTTCGATTGACGTCGTTTGCAGCAATCAATTTTACAGTGGCGACAGTTTCCCCTTGGATCTGCAGGTCCATCGTGCCCACAACATCCCCTTTTTTGATCGGAGCAAGCACCTCCTCGTTCAAATGCGGCACTTTAGTCATCTCCGTGCTCAGATCCAGGTCCTCCGGCAGAAAATAGAGCACATCCTCGCCCGGCAAAGCCATCACATAGTTATTCCCGGAAGACAGCTCCACCGGAACCTCTGCAACATATTCCTCTAAGTCTACCAGGGAACGCATCGAAAAATCGCTGAATACCCAGTTGTAAAGCTTATTGCTGTCCCGGAATGTGGAATTCTGACGGTTTCCGTCTGCATCCCGGGTCGGCGCGCCCAAAACCACCAGCAGGTAGGTGTTCCCGTCTTTCTGCGCCATCGTCACCAAATTCTGGATATTGGATTTGGAAGCCGTCCCCGTTTTGATCCCCTTCACATACTGGTTGTAATAGGAGGAATTTTTATTCATCATGGAATTGGTATGGGTCCAGTACCGGGTAGAATCATCTTCGCCCCGTTTGTTAGTAGGGGGGAGCTCGTAATAATAAGAGGTCGCGATCTCTTCAAACTTTGGCAGAGAAAGCGCATATTTGGTGATCAAATACATGTCATATGCCGTAGTAAAGGAATCGCCGTCATTCAGCCCATGGGGGTCTGCGAAAACCGTGTCCTTCGCCCCGATCTCTTTCGCCTTGTCGTTCATCATCTTGACAAAGGACGCGGTATCCTCTTGGCAGAAGTAATAAGCAATCGTTCCGGCAGAGTCACAGCCGGATTTCAGCATCAGCCCGTACAGCAGGTCTTCCATCGTCATCTCTTCCCCGGCGCTCATCCCGGCGTTTGAGGCATTTCTGCCATAAAGGTCGTCAAACACAAAAACTGGGGCCGTCACCTTTGTGCTCAGATCCTCACAGTTTTCCAAGGCGATGATCGCCGTCATGATCTTTGTCAGGGAGGCAGGGCAGAACTGCTTGTCTTTATTCTTTTCATAAATGACCGTATCCGTATCCAAATTGACCAGATAGGCTCCTTCGCTCGCGATCTCAAAATCCGGGTTAAAGGTCAAAGCCCTTGCCGGAACACAAGCCACCGTAAAAACGATCATAAATACAGCGACCAGCGAAATCAGTCTTTTTGCTTGTTTCAACGTTATGCTCTTCCTTTCTTTCTCCAAACAGCTAACGCTATTATAACACACTTTTTTTAGAAATCCTATCCCCAAATTCTTAAAAATTCCCTATACTAGGATTTGTTTTTTTCACTTTTAGCTGTTATAATAGAAAATAAATCGAGGATAAAAAGGAGCGTTATTCATGAGTAATTATAAATTTGACACCAAGCTGATCCATTCCGGCTACACGGTAGAGCCTACCTCAAAATCCGTGACTCCGCCAATTTACTTGACTAATGCGTATCAGTTTGACGATTCCCAGCATGCCCAAGATCTTTTTGAGCTGAAGCAGGGCGGGAATATTTACACCCGCCTGCAAAATCCGACCTGCGACGTATTGGAACAGCGCATGGCCGATCTGGACGGCGGTGTGGGCGCTTTATCCTTTGCTTCCGGACACGCCGCGATCTTCAACACTATGATTAACCTCGCAAGCGAAGGGGACGAGATCGTCGCCTCCAACGCCATTTACGGCGGAGCGATCAATATGCTGGGCGTCACCCTAAAGCGTCTGGGTATTACGGTAAAATTTGTCAACCCGGATCACTTGCAGGAGTGGGAGGACGCCATCACCGAAAAAACCAAAGCGCTGTTTTTTGAGATCGTCGGCAACCCGAACGCCAATGTTGTCGATATCGAAGCAGTTTGTGAAATCGGCCATAAGCACGGGATCCCGGTGATTGCGGATTCCACCTTTACCACCCCGTACCTTTGCCGCCCGATCGAATTCGGCGCGGATATCGTGATCCATTCCGCCACCAAATTTTTGGGCGGTCACTCCAACGTGATGGGCGGGATCGTTGTGGATTCCGGGAACTTCCAATTTAAAGGGAACCCGCGTTTCCCGCTTTACAATGAACCGGATCAAAGCTATCACGGCGTTGTCTTCGGTGATCTTGGCAGTCAGGCGTTTATCCTGCGCCTGCGCGCGCTGGTCACCCGCGATTTAGGCGCCTGCCTGTCCCCGTTCAATGCGTTTATGCTGTTACAGGGGATTGAAACCCTTTCCCTGCGGATGCAGCGCCACTGCGAAAACACCAAAAAGGTGCTGGAATACTTATCTTCCAACGATTCGGTTTCCTTCATCAACTATCCTACCCTGCCGGACAGCCCATACCGTCATTTAGCTGAAAAATACCTTCCTTTGGGCGCGGGGGCTGTGTTTACCTTCGGCCTAAAGGGCGGAAAGGAAGCAGGGCGCAAATTTATTGACAGCTTAAAGCTGTTAAAACACGTCGCCAACGTTGGGGACGTCCGTTCTTTGGTGATCCATCCGGCGACCACTACCCACAGCCAGCTTTCTTCCGAACAACTGAAAGCCGCAGGGATCAGCGAAGAAACAGTGCGCCTTTCCATTGGTCTGGAGGATGCACAGGATATTATTGCCGACCTTGACCAGGCTATTAAATTGGCTGTAAAATAAGGAAAACTTTCAAAAAGCGTTTCCCGGAGAAACTCCGGGAAACGCTTTTTTAGGTGTCTCGTCTAAGGGGAGTTATTGATTTATCTTTGCTAACATCCATCGGGCCGCTTCTTGGGCTGTTATGCCAGTTACGTCAAGATGTATCGTTTCCATCTTTTCATAGAGAGAACGCCGCTCTAAGCTTCTTTCTATCGTTTCTTCATCGCGTTTTCCCTCCCGAATATCCTTTTCCAGCCGCCTTACCAGTTCTTCCTTGGAACAGTTCAAGGTAAAGCAGGAAAGCCTGTCATATCCCGCTGTGATTCGCCGCAGAATCTCTTTTATGATTTCTTCCTCCTGCATCACCCAACAAAACAAAACCGTTTCATAAACAGAACAGCGCAAAAAGTTAGAAAGCAGTGTGCTGATATTTTCCAAGACCATCTCTTTTGTTTCCGGAGTCACCATAAAAGGATTCATATCCCAGCACCAATCACCATCTAAAAATACGCAATGGGTGAGCATACTTTTTAACTGTTGGCAGACAGTGGTTTTCCCTACTCCCATTGTCCCATTGACAAAAACCAGATGCTTCACCTATTTCCCGCCCCTTTTTTGATTCTATACCGCCGCCGATGATAAAAACAGGAAGCCTATCGGCTTCCTGTTTTTTAGTGAATTTTACTTAAGTACTTCGGCTTGATATGGAAGACGTACATGGAGATCAGCCGGGTCACTGCAATATCGTAAAGGAAAAACACCGCGTTTCCCAGTACCAATAAAATCCACACGCCGACCTTCAGCATTTCAAAATCCTGCATGACCTCGCTCATGCCAAGGACATAGATCATCACACAGTAGGAAACGACTGCCGCCGCGTTAAACAGGGCAAATTTCACCACCCACTGCACCGCCTTTTGGCTCAGGGTTTCAATTTTCCCCTTAACGATCGGATAATATCCCAAAAACGCAATAAACAGTACCACCGCTTCCTTGTTTGGTGTAACTACCAGCGATAAAAACGATACGGCCGCAAAGGCGATCAACGCACTGCGAAAGCCGAACTCAATGACCAGCACCGTTAAAAGCACCCCGGAAATAGCCGGCAAAGCGTATTCCGCAAAGGGAAACACGCCGGTAAAGAACATCATTACAAGGCTTAAGCAGGAAACGATCCCCCCAAGGGCTATCCGCAAACTCTGTTTCATCACAGCACCCCTTAACAGCAGGAGATCAGGTCACCGCCCATGCACTCACAGCAGCAGTCCGCACAGATAAGTCCGCTGCACATATCGCACGCTGAGCATCCGCCGGCATTCTGTGTAGTGCGGTATGGATTTGGGTTATTGTTATACCCGTTTCCAAAGTTGCCCTGCTTCTGCCACATGATGCGGTTCATTGCCGCACGGTATTCCGGATTATTCGGGTTTAAACGGCATGCTGAGGAGAAGTGGTTCGCCGCATCTTCCAGCCATCCTCGTGAGAAGTAAATGCTGCCCTTTAAGAAATACCATTCCCCGTCACGCATATTGGCTGGGACCCCGTCAAGCAATTCTTCCGCTTCCACCAAACGATTCTGCTGTATCATTCTGCGAATATCCCCCAAATGATTCGAGGAGGAAGAATAAGAAGCTTCGCCCGAAGCCTGATAGCTGTCGCGGCTAGTGGCAGAAGTATCTACTGTCTGCCCCTTGACCGGGCCGTGTAGCCGGCGTTCATTCATGATCAGCTCAAACGCCTCGTCGATCTCTTTCTTCTTTTGCACCGCAACATCCTTAAGCGGACTTTCCGCATAGCTATCCGGATGATATTTTGTCACCAGATTCCGATAAGCCTCTTTTACTTCATCATCACTGGCAGAAGAATTGATTCCCAATACGTCATATGGATTTGTCATTCCTTAATTTCCTTCCCACTGGATTCTAGTTCCGCTAAATTCTGCGAAACCTGATTTTTTTGATTTTTCTCTATTACTGATTTTAAGCTGCTGTGCAATCCCAGATAAATCAAATTATCCAGAATCGTCTTGTACCGTTTGATATTCAACAGTTCATATGCCGCCGCGATCTCTCCCACCGTCAGGTTTACGGCTCCGGCCGCATATTCCCGGATCTTTCCAAAATCAGGCGTACCCTGTACGGCTGCCCTGCGGTAAAAAATATTGTAGCTTCCGGTTTTGGCATCGTCCTCCAAATCGTCCAAAGCATCGATAAAGTATACATAACGCCCTACGAGATACCCCAAACGGGACAACACCTTTTTTTCTGTTTCCTGTTCGGAAAGTTCGGCAAATATCATCGACAAAGCCCTTGCCGACGGTTCTGCCGCCCGGTCCACACTCAGGGAATCGCTATGCTCCACCGCAAACTGCTCGGCCATACATTCGCCGACGATCCGGTCGATCTCCGGATGCATACGCTTTGCCTTTTTGCGTGCACAAGCAGCAAAAGGAAGCAAAGCGTATGCCTTGATTTTCCCGCTAAGCCCGCTATCCAAAATATTATCTTTTAACTTGTAATAAAACATGATCATCGCAGTAGAAGCACTGAATGTCAGATCATCACATGCCATCAGGCACGGCTTCTTTTTTAACGGATTCACCATACATTTTTCCAGCCTGAATCCACCGCACTTCTGCTGCAAAGACAGGGAAATCATAGCAAGAAAGGTAAAATCATAGCTTAAGGTCATTCTGGCAAATGGGCCATATCCCTTTCCTAATTGCTTGCACAAACCACAGTAAACCGCCTTATAGGTGTCAAATTCTTTCATCTTCATTTCCGGCTTAAACGGTTTGATATATCCAAACAACCACGTTCCCCCGTTTCTATTACTTGCAATACCATTATCTTACTGTAAATTCAGCATAAATTCATGAAAAATCTGTAAAATCTCTTCCTATTCCGCCTCATTTGAAAAATCAAGCTTTAAATTGTCACTGTCAGCGCTTAAAGAAAGAACTTTCGGCGGGTGTTCAAAGTGTTCGATCAGCAGGTTCGCCACCTTGTCCTCCACTTCTCGGCGGATTACCTTGCGCAGGTCACGGGCCGCAAATTTGCCGCCCTCCGCAAGAGTTGTAACAGCTTTCAGCGCGCTGTCGTCATACCGGAACGAAATTCCCTTGTCTGACAGCGGCTCTTTCAGTTCATCCAGCATCAGGCCGGTGATCTGTTTCAGGTTTTCCTCGGTCAGCGCGTGGAACACGATGATCTCATCCACACGGCCCAAAAATTCCGGCCGCAAAAACTCTCCTAATGCTTTCATCGCCTTTTCCTTTGCCAGTTCGTCAACAGACCGGTTAAAGCCTACAATCCCGGATTTATCAGAAGACCCTGCATTAGAGGTCATCGCGATCACGGTGTTTTCAAAGTTCACCGTTCTGCCCTGAGCGTCTGTTACCCTGCCCTCGTCCAAGATCTGCAATAAGATATTCAGCACATCCGGATGCGCCTTTTCGATCTCATCAAATAAGATCACCGAATAGGGCTTTCTCCGCACCTTTTCAGTCAGCTGGCCTGCTTCGTCATACCCGACATATCCCGGAGGAGAACCGATCAGCTTGGACACCGAATGCTTCTCCATGTATTCGGTCATATCCAAACGGATCAACGGTTCTACCGAGTCAAATAATTCCTCGGACAGCACCTTGACAAGCTGTGTTTTTCCTACCCCGGTCGGCCCGACAAAGATAAAGGAGGCCGGCCTTTTTACTTTAGAAAGTTGGACCCGGCTGCGACGGATCGCATTGGAAACCGCATGGATCGCCTCGTCCTGCCCAATGATCTTCTCTTTCAACCGGTCGTCCAAGGTAGCCAGCTTTTTGTATTCATTTTCCTGAATCTTGGCCGCCGGAATCCCAGTCCACAGTTCAATGACCCGCGCAATATCCGAAACTTCTACTTCAATATTCGCAATCCGCGGTTCGATCTCTTTCAGTTTTTCTTTCACAACGATAATATCCGCTTTTGCCTTCGCTATTTTTTCATAGTCAATCGCTTCCGGATCAGCTTCCAGCTCCTCTTCCTGATCCAGCAGGGTTTTCAGCTGTTTGGTCAACTTTTCATACTCTGTCAGATCCGCGTTGCGGATCGAACAGCAGGAACAAGCTTCATCCAGCAGGTCGATCGCCTTGTCCGGCAGATAACGGTCGGTAATATACCGTTCCGACATAGTAACGGCGAGGTGCGCGATGTATTCAGACACCTTGACCTTATGGTGCGCTTCATAATACTTTTTCACACCCATTATGACCTTTAAGGTGTCCTCCAGGCTCGGTTCCTGTACCTTGACCGGCTGGAACCGGCGTTCCAGCGCGGAATCCTTTTCAATATTTTTGCGGTATTCGTTAAAGGTAGTCGCGCCGATCACCTGAATTTCCCCGCGGGAAAGCGCAGGCTTTAAGATATTTGCCGCGCTCATCGAGCCCTCTGAATCGCCTGTTCCGACAATGGTATGGATCTCGTCAATAAACAGGATGATATTTCCGGCGCGTTTTACCTCGTCGATCAGCCCCTTGACCCGGCTTTCAAACTGGCCGCGGAACTGTGTCCCTGCTACAAGGGCTGTCATATCCAGCAGATAGAGCTCCTTGTCCTGCAAGCGGAACGGCACCTCGCCTTTTACGATCCGTTGCGCGATCCCCTCCGCGATCGCGGTCTTTCCTACGCCCGGCTCCCCGATCAGACAAGGGTTATTTTTAGAGCGGCGGGAGAGGATCTGGATAACGCGGTAAATCTCGCTGTCCCGGCCAATCACCTCATCCAATTCCCCGCGCGCGGCGCGTGCAGTCAGATTGGTGCAGTAGGAAGTCAAAAATTTCCGCTTTGGTTCATTCTTTTGATTCTTTTTGGCATCTTTCTTTTTCCCGCCTCCAGCCTTTTCCGCTTCTTCCGAAATGGCATATGTGCTGGAAGGGTCGGCGTCTTCCGCATCAGAATTTATATTTCCGCCCCCAAACATATTCTGCAAAAATGGCGGCATGGTGTCCATCCCTCCCATTTCAAAGGAATCTCCATCCATGAAATCCGACATTTGGTCGCTCATTTTTTCAATATCTTCATCGGTTAGCCCCATCTGCTCCATCAGGGAATTTACCTGAGGAATCCCAAGCTCTTTGGCGCACTTCAAGCACAGGCCCTCGTTGACCGCCTTATCCCCTTCCATTTTAGAGATGAACAGGACTGCCATCCTCTTTTTACATCTGCTGCAAATCATTTTTCCTTCTCCTTAAACTTACCTGTCCTACGACTGATGTCCGGTATGATCCGTCTGCTGCACAGACGCTTTCAGGATCTCTTTACAGGTCTTGTTTCCTTCTGTTTCCTTATTTTTCAGCTTGAAAAATTCCGGAATGTATAAAATAAATGCGAGCGCCGCAAATCCTACCATGATCCACACCAAAGACGCCAGCAGCATATTGGAAATATGCACGTTGAACACAGCGTAGATCATCACCAGATAGAACACCACGGTAGACACCTTCCCAAACCATCTGGAGGAAGGCAGCTTATGCCCTTTGCGTAACAAACGGTATCCCGCTACCAACATTATAAACTCTTTGGCGACCAACAGGCATAGAATAATTATAAATTCTTTGTGTCTAATCGCTAAACAAATACAGACCGACAACTGGGTCAGTTTGTCTGCCAAAGGGTCCAATATCTTTCCCAGATGGGTGATCTTATTATATTTCCTGGCAATAAACCCATCTAAAAAATCGGTGATTCCGGAAGCCATCAGGATCAATGCCGCAACCCAGCTGTAATCGGGCGCAGCAAAAAACAAAATGACAAATACCGGAACCAAAACGATCCGTCCGAGTGATAGCACATTAGGAATGTTCATAATCCTTCTTTTCTCCACTTCTGAAGCTTTTGCTTCTCCTTTTTATCCAAACCGGAAGAACGGCATCAACCCGTTCAGCCATTGAAATACATAAGTCCGCTCTACGATCTTAACCCCACCTGCAACACAGGACAATACAATACTGATCAGCAGCACGAAAAAGAACACGGCAAGCAATGCCTGCAAAATGCCGACCAAGCCGCCCGCCAGATGATTCAGCCCACCTACAACGGGGATATGGTCTAATATCCCACACAGGCCGGCAACCCACCGCACCAGAAACAGGCAGATAAAAAACAACACCAAAAAAAGGATCACCCCGGCCGCCGACGCTACCAGCGGCATGATCACATATTCTGCGATCCCTTCCGCCGCGCTCTGTGCCGCCTCCTGCGCCGAGGAGGAGATCTGCGCCGCCAGTTCTTCCTGGGTACCGAAGCGCGCCATCCAGCTTTGCAAAAAAAGCGGCGCATTTTCATACATCTGCTCCACGGAAGCCGTTAAACTATCGTTGCTCCCGGCGATCTGTTCTGTTGTGTAGGACACGATCGGAGCACGGCACCATTGCGCAATCTTGTTGCCCAGCCACTGGCTCACCCATGAGGCTGCGGCGGCTGAAACGACATATCCAACGACATAAACTGCTGTGCGCACAAACCCTCTGCGATAGCCCAGCCAAATAAAAAAAATGGCAATCAGCACGATCGCTGCATCCAAAATGATCGGCCAAAATTGTTCCACGATTGTTCTCCTTTTCCTACTGTTATTGTATCAAATTTCTTTCCTGCTATCCCAGTTCCTCCAACCGGTCTGAGGAAAGGCCGTAGATCCCGCCATTTAACACAGCAAGATACTGGCTTTCGTTTTTATTATCAACAGTTTCACCCTTTTCTAAGGTTTTAGAATAAGAGTAAACCTTGTTTTTTGTCAACACATAAATTTTATGATTTTCACAAGCAATATCAGTTATCCGTTCCGGGATCGTCACACCGGCTTCTTTTTTCCCTTCCAGATCCACTGTGATAAGATCCGTAGAATTTGGGTCGGAAGCATTCGTCACAGCCAGAATGAATTTTGCGTCATCTGACTGCTCAACCCATGCCAAGGTTCCCGGATAGGTATAAGTGCCTGTTTGTTTGCCGGCTTTATCGAAAAAAAATGCTTCTTGTTCGCAGGCCAAGACAATGTTTCCGCCGTCTTTTACCGATATGGAAACCGCCATGGAGCCGGTTACCGCTGTTTTAAAGATCTCTGTTTCTTTATTAAAGCGTATCCCGTACACTACAGTCGAAAACGAACTCCCCTCCACTGTCTGTGCGGCGATCACGCAGCTGTCATCCCCTGAAAAGTCAAGAGCCATCACATATTCGTTCATGTAATAATTGCATACTGGTTCGCCAAGCGTATTGTCATAAACACTGACCCCGCTGGTATAGCTGCTGTCCGAATACGCGACTGCCACATACCCTTTTTCGTTAATTTCCGCAAACAAAATCTGATTCTTTAACTTTAAGGTTTTCACTGTTCCGTTTTTGTGGTCTACCCGCAGGGTGTACCCTCCCTGCCCGTAGGTCAGCGCATATTTTCCAGACGTTTTTGTAACCGGCTTGGAAAACCCATGCACGACGCTGTTCTGACGCTGTGCCAGCCGGGAATAAAAGTTGACCGCCCCACCGGTCGTAACAACTAGACTTTCATCGGCAACCTGCAGGTCTACCGGAGATTCCCCCCGCATATTGATGGGAAACTGGGCAGTTTCTTCCTCTTTCGGCAGCTCGTTTTCCACCCATTCCCAAACCATCAGGCCAAGTGCCACGGCAGCAATCACCACTAAAGCCGCTGTGATCCATTTTTTATATCGTTTCTTTTTTTCCTGCTTTTGCCGGTACTCATTGATATTATACAGTTTTCCCAAACCATTCATCTCCATATTCTACTCGATTCAGATATAACCCCTGTGGTTTGGCAGTCCTTCCCGCCAGCGTCCGATCCCTTTGTTCGATGATTTCCCGAATAGAATCCGGCGGGATTTTCCCTTCGTTGATCTCTAATAATGTTCCGACCATGATCCGCACCATATGATACAAAAAACCGTCCCCGGATACCCGAAAGCAAACCATATCGTCCTCTTCCCGGCAGATAGAAGCCTCGTAGATCGTGCGGACCGTTTCCATCTCTTTCCCTCCGGCCGCACAAAACGCCCGAAAGTCGTATGTTCCGACAAAATCCTGCGTCGCCTTTTGCAGGCACGGAAGATCCAGCGGGTATTTGTACTCGCTGACCAGCCCATCCAAAAACGGGCTGCGGATCTCCGAGTTCCAGATCCGATACAGGTATTCCTTTCGCAGACAATGGTACCGCGCGTGAAATTCCATTGGGACTTCCTGGCAGCGCTTCACCGCAATATCCGGAGGCAGCGCATGATTGAGCGCGATCGGAAACCGATCCTCCGGGATACGGCTTTCCGTCTTCATATTGAAATAAAAGGAATTTGCATGCACGCCTGTATCGGTGCGGGAACAGCCTGTGATGTCATCCCTTGAGCCGGTCACTGCCTCAATGGCATCCTGTAGCACCTGCGCCACCGAAAGCGCGTTTTCCTGCACCTGATAGCCATGGTAGCGGGTCCCTTGGTAGGCGATCTCAAACAACAGATTTCTCATGCTCAGTTCCTTTCCAGTAAAATTTAAAGGAGCGTTGGGGCAAACAGGTTCAGTACGATCACAACCGCAAAACACAAGGCCATGCAGGCCGCGCCGTACCAGTCCAGCCTGCTGTAATGCAGCTGGCGCATCCGGGTGCGCCCCTCGCCCCCGCGGTAGCAGCGGCATTCCATGGCAAGCGCCAACTCTTCCGCCCGTCGGAATGCCGACACAAACAGCGGGATCAAAATCGGGATCATCGCCTTGATACGCTGCCGCAGTCCACCTGATTCCATATCAGCGCCGCGTGCTTTCTGCGCCGACATGATCTTATCGGTTTCCTCGATCAAAGTCGGGATAAACCGCAAAGCAATGGTCATCATCATCGCCATTTCATGCACTGGAAACTTGATTTTATTCAGCGGCTTCAGCAGCTGTTCAATCGCGTCGGTCAGGGCAATCGGCGAGGTGGTATAAGTCAAAAGCGAGGTTCCCATGATCAGGAAAATGATACGGATCACCATTTTAAGGGCAACCAGTATCCCCTCCAGGCTGATCGTCAGAAATCCCCATTGAACCAACGGCGTACCGCTGACAAAAAAGATGTTCAAAACCGCGGTAAAGATGATAAGCGGCAGGATCGGCTTAATTCCCTTGAGCACCATTTTCATCGGGATCTTGCTGATCTGGATCGCGACGATCAAAAAGACGATCGGCACCAGAAAGCCTATTTCCGTACCTACGCAAAACAGCATCACAATATAAACCAACGACAGGATCAGCTTCATTCTCGGGTCCATGCGGTGGATCACTGATTTTCCCGGGAAATACTGACCGATCGTAATATCCCTAAGCATGGAACCCCTCCTTTTTCTGTGTATAGAGCCGCAGAATCTCCCTCTGGGCCTGCTCTACCGTATAAACATTCTGGGATACGGAAAGCCCTTCGGAGGAAAGGCGTTCAAACACCCGGCTCACCTGCGGGACAGAAAGCCCCATACGCGTCAGTTCCGCACTGCGGGAAAATACCCGCTCCACGGTATCATAATCAAACACCCCGGCATGGTTCATGACCAGCACCTTCCCGGCATATTTGGCAATGTCCTCCATACTGTGGGACACCAGAAGGATCGTGCTTTGCGTCTGCTGATGGTATTCCCGGATCTGCCCTAAGATTTTGTCACGGCCTTTCGGGTCCAGCCCGGCGGTAGGCTCGTCCAAAATCAAAACCTTGGGCCGCATGGCGATTACCCCTGCGATCGCTACCCTCCGTTTTTGTCCGCCGGAAAGATCAAACGGGCTTTTTTGCGCATACTTTTCCTTAAGCCCTACAAATTCCATTGCTTCTGACACCCGGGTGTGGATCTCCTCTTCAGATAATCCCATATTTCCCGGCCCAAACGCAATATCTTTATAAACAGTTTCCTCAAACAGCTGGTATTCCGGGTATTGGAACACCAAACCAACCTGGAAACGGACATTTCTGATATTCTTTTTGTTTTCCTCCGCCCAGATGTCTTTTCCATCTACCATAATCTTGCCGGAAGTGGGCTTTAATAGCCCATTAAAATGCTGAATCAGGGTCGATTTTCCAGAGCCGGTATGCCCGATCACCCCAACAAACGCTCCCTGTTCGATCTCTAAGCTGACATCCCCCACCGCTACCTTTTCAAAGGGCGTTCCCTCACTGTAGACATGGGATAGATGCTCTGTTTTTATGATTGCCACGTTTTTATCAGCCTTTCTGTTTTCTGTGGTCACAGCCTGATAAGGTCTGTGCCGGATTTTTCCTTTTGTCCTACTGTAAAAGCTGTTTTAAAACCGCCGTACATTCTTCTTCTGTGATCACATCATCTGGTACCGGAAGCCCCTCCTGTTTCAGACGGTGGCATAGCTCCGTCACCTGCGGCACATCCAGTCCAAGCTCTTTCATCTTATCCACCTGAGAGAAAATCTCCCGCGGGGTCCCGGTCATTACCACATCGCCGTGGTCTACTACGATGATCCTGTCAGCGTGGACCGCTTCATCCATGTAATGGGTGATCAGCGCAATGGTGGTGCTGTGCTCCCGGTTTAATTCCATCACCGTGTTCAGTACCTCCCGCCGGCCCTTGGGGTCCAGCATTGCAGTCGGCTCATCCAATACGATACATTCCGGACGCATCGCAATGATTCCCGCAATGGCCACCCGCTGCTTCTGCCCGCCGGAAAGCTGATGCGGCGCATGCTCTTTAAACTCATACATATCCACCTTTTTCAGCGCATCGTCCACCCGCTTCCGGATTTCAGCAGGCTCTATCCCCAGATTTTCCAAAGCAAACGCCACATCCTCTTCCACAATGGTCGCGACAATCTGGTTATCCGGGTTTTGAAACACCATTCCGATCTTTTGTCGAATATCAAAAACCCTGTCCGGCTGCGCGGTATCAATTCCATCTACCAGCACTTTTCCGCCGGTTGGCAGCAACACCGCATTAAAATGCTTGGCAAGGGTGGATTTTCCAGAGCCATTGTGCCCCAGTACCGCCACAAACTCCCCTTCATGGATCGAAATATTGATGTCGTTCAGGACAAGGACATTTTCCTCCTCAGCCCTGACATATTCAAAATGCAAATGTTCGGTCGAGATCAGTTCCTTCACTGTTCACCATTCCTTTTACTCTTCTGCTTCCCACAGCGCGGTGGAGCCGCAGGGAAGCACATATCCGCTTTCTTCTACCAAAAGCCCGATCTCATCGGCAGAAACCCTGCCCTTATGCTGTTTTCCAACTGTGACGCCCAGCAAATATTCCATCACCGACGGCGACAGCCCGGTCGTATAGGAATTCAGCGCAAAGAACAGCGGATCGTCAGACATCACCTGCGCGCATAGATCCACCAGCCGGTATACCTGCTCTTCCAGCTTCCAAACCTCACCGCCCGGCCCCCTGCCGTAAGACGGCGGGTCCATGATGATCCCGTCGTACCAGTTGCCGCGGCGTATTTCCCGCTGGACAAATTTTTCACAGTCGTCTACGATCCACCGGACCGGCCGGTCTGAAAGGCCGGATAGCCCGGCGTTTTCCCGCGCCCATGCCACCATGCCCTTAGAAGCGTCCACATGGCACACGCTGGCCCCCGCGTTTGCACACGCAAGCGTTGCCCCGCCGGTATAGGCAAATAAATTTAACACCCTTACAGGCCGGCCGGCAGACCGGATCTTTTGTGCAAAATAATCCCAGTTGACCGCCTGCTCCGGGAACAGCCCGGTATGCTTAAAGCCTGTCGGCCTGATCTGGAAACGCAGGTCCCCGTACGAGATAGTCCAGCTTTCCTTTACCTTTTTCTGAAACTCCCAATGCCCGCCCCCTTTATTGGAACGGAGATAATGCCCGGCAGCTTTCTGCCAGCCCGGGTTTTCCCGCGGGGTGTCCCAGATGATCTGCGGATCGGGGCGGATCAGCAACACGCCGCCCCAGCTTTCCAGCTTTTCCCCGCCGGAAGTATCAATGATTCGGTAATCTTTCCAATTTTTTGTAACTCTCATCTTTACTCCTGTTTACTGCTGTTGTGCCTCAATCACCGCGCAAACCTCATCGCAGTAACGCTCGATCTCAGCAAGGTCGTTTCCTTCTACCATCACACGGATCAGCGGTTCTGTCCCGGATGCGCGCACCAGTACCCGTCCGGTATCTCCCAACAGGTCCTGAATTTCCCGGATCTTCTGCTTAATTACCTGGTTGGAGGCCAGCAGTTTTTTACCATCTTGACGGGCAGTCACACCCTTTAAAACCTGCGGCACCCTTTTCATGATAGAAGCCAGTTCCGACATTTTCTTCCCGGAGCGCTTAAAGATACTCAAGATCTGCACTGCGGTAAGCTGGCCGTCGCCGGTCTGCGCATAGTCTTTAAAAATAATGTGCCCGGATTGTTCACCGCCAATGACATACCCGTATTTGAGCATTTCTTCCAGCACATAACGGTCGCCTACAGAAGTACACACCAAATTGATGTCGTGCTCCCGGGCAAAATTCTGCATCCCAAAATTGGACATAACAGTAGCCACCAAGGTATTTTCATTCAGCCGTTCCCGCTGCTTCAAATCATAAGCGGCAATCGCCATCAGCTGGTCACCGTCGATCATTTCCCCGTTCTCGTCAAAGGCCAGGCAGCGGTCTGCGTCGCCGTCAAAGGCAAACGCCATATCGCAGTGGTTATCCAGCATAAATTTACGCAGGCTTTCCATATGGGTAGAACCGCAATTTTCGTTGATATTCAGCCCGGTTGGGGAAGCATGCAGTACATGGACCGTAGCCCCTAGCTGAGTGAACAAAGTTTGGGCTGTCTGGGCGGCAGAACCATTTGCACAGTCCAGCGCCACCGAAATCCCGGTAAAATCATCCTCTACTGTATCCACAACATGGTCGATATAGTCCAGCATCGCCGAATCCCGGCGGTAGACCCGGCCCAGTTTATTTGGCGCGGCCAACACGATTTCCTCCGGCGCGTCTAAAATCAGCCGTTCGATCTCATTCTCCACATCGTCCGGGAGCTTATACCCGGTACGGGAAAACAGCTTGATCCCGTTAAATTCTGCCGGATTGTGGGAAGCGCTCACCATAACGCCGGCATCCGCGGAGTATTCCCCCACCAGCCAGGCGACCGCCGGTGTCGGCAGTTCTCCCAGCAGCTCCACGTCCACCCCGACGGAACAAATCCCAGCCGATAACGCGCTGACCAGCATCTGCGAAGACAAGCGGGTATCCTGCGCAATGATCATTTTCGGGCGTCTGCGCGCCTGGCGGATCAGCACCTGGGCGGCGGCCCGCCCAATCTGCATCGCCATTTCGCAGGTCAGGGATTCATTCGCGATCCCTCTCGCTCCATCAGTTCCAAACAATCTACCCATCTTTATAAAATTCTCCTTCAAACAAAATACAAATTTTTATAAAAACTGCTGCCCCTGCGGAAGGATCCCCAAATGCTGGTAAGCCAGCGGGGTAGCACATCTTCCACGCGGCGTGCGGGACAAAAATCCAAGCTGCATCAAATAGGGCTCGCAAACGTCTTCCAGCGTCACCGATTCTTCCCCCATAGCCGCCGCCAGCGTTTCCAGCCCCACCGGGCCGCCGCCGTAATTGCGGATAATGGTCGTCAGCATGCGGATGTCGTTGGTATCCAGCCCCAGTTCGTCAATCTCCAGCCTTTCCAAGGCAATATCTACAATCTCTTTGGTAATGGTGCCGTTGCCTAACACCTGCGCAAAATCACGCACCCGCTTTAACAGGCGGTTCGCAACACGGGGCGTCCCGCGGGAGCGCTTCGCCAGTTCCAAAGCCCCTTCTGGGTCGCAGTCGATCTCCAAAATTCCGGCGCTCCGCAGAATGATCTGTGAAAGCTGTTCCGGCGTGTATAACTCCAGCCTCAGCAGCATCCCAAACCGGTCCCTTAACGGGGAGGTGAGCTGTCCCGCACGGGTGGTAGCGCCCACCAGCGTGAATTTCGGCAGGTCGATCCGAATAGAACGCGCCGCAGGGCCTTTCCCGATAATAATATCCAGCGCAAAATCCTCCATAGCGGGATAAAGCACCTCTTCCACCGCCCTGGACAGGCGGTGGATCTCGTCAATAAACAAAACATCGTTCTGGCTTAGGTTTGTCAGCAGCGCGGCCAGATCTCCCGGCTTTTCAATCGCCGGCCCGGAGGTGATGCGGATATTGACGTTCATCTCGTTTGCAATGATATTCGAAAGGGTGGTTTTCCCCAGCCCCGGAGGGCCGTAAAGCAAAACATGGTCCAGCGCCTCATCCCTTGCCTTTGCCGCCTGGATAAACACAGACAGGTTTTCTTTGACCTTTTCCTGCCCGACATATTCGTCCAGCGTTTTAGGACGGAGGGAAAACTCTACATCTACATCCTCCTGGGTGAACTCAGGTGCAACCATTCGATTTTCAAAATCCAGTTCTTTCCCGTTTTCAAACACCTTGATCCACTCCCTGCTATAAGTTTGACGCCAAGCCCTTCAGCCCGGCCTTGATCATATCCTCCACCGAAGTGGACGGATCCAGCGAAGAGATGACGGCCGCGGCCTCGGACTGGGGATACCCCAATACCACTAAGGCGCTGATTGCTTCGGCCGCATTCCCGGTCGCCACGGCCGCCGGTGCTGCGCGCCTGCCGGTCACGCCATCCGCCACCTGTTCTTTGGAAACCTTGTCTTTTAATTCCAGCACGATGCGCTGAGCCGTTTTCAGCCCGATCCCCGCGCTTTTTGTCAAGGCCTTTGCATCCCCGGAAGCAACACACAGCGCGAACTGCTCCGGCGTATGATCGGACAAAATGGAAAGCGCCGCCTTCGGCCCTACCCCATTGACGCTGATCAGCATTTTATAGCAGTTAAGCTCCGACGCGTCATAAAAGCCGTAAAGCTCCATCGCATCCTCACGGACATGCAGATAAGTATATAAAAAAACCTCTTCCCCGACCGGAGGTAGGGTCGAAACGGTAGTCAGGGTCGTTTTTACACCGTACCCTACCCCGCCGACGTCCACCACCACAAAGTTTGGTTCCGTCACCTTTAAAATCCCATGTAAACTGTAAATCATTCTTTTTTCGTTCCTTTTCTATTTCCCGGCCGCCTTCCATTGCTTGGCAAGGCGTTTCTGGTTCATCAAAGAGGGGGCAGTATGCGCATGGCAGATCGCGATCGCCAAAGCGTCTGCAACATCGTCCGGCTTGGGGATGGCCCGCAGGTTTAAAAGCTGTTTGGTCATCTCCTGGACCTGAGTCTTAACTGCTTTCCCATAACCCACCACCGCCTGTTTTACCTGAAGCGGCGTGTATTCAAAGCAGGGCACCCCATGCAGGCTGGCCACCAGCAAAATGATCCCCCTGGCCTGCGCCACGTCGATCGCCGTTTTCTGGTTGGTGGTGAAAAACAGCTTTTCGATCGCGACTGCGTCCGGTTTGTGAAGCTCGATGATCTGCGTAAAATCATGGTAGATGATCTCCAAGCGTTTGGAAAACTCCGTTCCCGCTTCGGTGGTGATCGCGCCATAATCCAATGTGGTAAAGCGGGAACTATGGTATTCCACCACGCCAACCCCCACAATCGCATATCCCGGGTCAATTCCAATAATCTTCACGTTCCGCCCCACCTGTTCCAGCGTTCTTTTCTTCTTTAAATGCCAATCACGCATGATTCAAATTATTATATCATATTTTTGCTTTTGGGGCAAATATTACCTGTTGATAAGAAATACAAAAAATAAATCCTTCCCTCTTGATTTTCCGTGCAAATAGAGGTATTATAAAAAAGCGGAAAAAACTTTGTCCCAACCGCTTTACAAATATAGGGGCATATGCTATAATTTATTTACTTTGCCGTGGTTTGCGGGATATTGCCCACTAGGTTTGGCAACCTGCCAAACGGGATTTCATCTGGCCCCTTACTACGACGAAGCAGAATTTGAATGAGGTGAAAACAAATGCTGAGAAAAGAAGAAAAAAACGCAGTTATCGCTGACAACCGTCTGCACGAAACCGACACTGGTTCCCCGGAAGTACAGATCGCTGTACTGACCAAAAGAATCAACGACCTGCAGGAACACTTTAAAGCGCATCCGCATGACCACCACTCCAGAAGAGGGCTTCTGAAAATGGTCGGCCACCGCCGCAACCTGCTTGGTTATCTGAAGAAAAAAGATATCGAACGTTATCGTGCTGTGATCGCAAAATTAGGTTTGCGTAAGTAATTGTTGCACCCAAAAGGGCAGATGGAAACATCTGCCTTTTCGTGTGTTTACCAAAGGCTGATCCCTGCGTGAACATTTTTCAAAAACCCAGGCTGTCATACTGAAAACGGTAGGATTTTAGCATTAAATCGTACGCTGAAACATTTGTTTCAGCGCAGGATTTATTGCTAACCCTGCCGACTTTCCGCAAACAGCAACATCAAAAAGGAGGCAGAATATATGCTAAATAATCCAAGAACCTTTACCACCACCTATGCCGGCCGGCCGCTGACCGTTCAGACCGGCAAAACCTGCGAGCTGTCCAACGGCTCCTGCTGGGTGCGCTATGGCGACACTGTCGTTATGGCGAATGTCACCGCTTCCCCAAAACCGCGGGAAGGGGTAGACTTTTTTCCTTTATCTGTAGACTATGAAGAAAAATTATACGCAGTCGGGAAAATCCCGGGCTCTTTCTTAAAAAGAGAAGCACGGCCAAGTGAAAATGCGATCCTGACTTCCCGTATGGTGGACCGCCCGATGCGTCCTCTTTTCCCGAAAGATATGCGCAACGACGTTTCTATCGTCATGACCGTTCTGGCCACAGATATTGACAATTCTCCGGAAATCGCCGGTTCTATCGCGGCTTCTATCGCGGTCAGCATCTCCGATGTTCCGTTCAACGGCCCAATCGCAACTATCAGCGTTGGCTTAGTAGACGGCGAGATCGTGCTCAACCCGATTACCGCGCAGCGTGAAAAATCCGATTTGAACCTGACCGTTGCGGGTTCCCGCGACAAAATCGTCATGATTGAAGCGGGCGCCAACGAGGTGGACAATGAAACCATGCTCAAGGCGATCGAGACCGGTCACGAAGAGATCAAAAAAATGGTCGACTTCATTGCTTCTATCCAAGCGGAAATCGGAAAAGAAAAGTTCACCTTTGAATCTCAGGAAGTTCCGCACGATATGTTTGACGATGTGGCGGCGATCGCTTACGAAGATACAAAGCTTGCTCTGGATACCGACAACAAGCTGGTTCGCGACGAACGCCTGCTGCCGATCTACGAAAGAGTTTACACCGAACTGGAAGAAAAATATCCGGATTCTCAGGTCAAATTAGACGAATGCATGTACAAGCTCCAGAAAAAGATCGTCCGCGAATGGCTGTTTGAAGGCAAGCGTGTAGACGGCCGCCAGATGGACGAGATCCGTCCGTTGGCCTCCGAAGTCGGTGTTCTGCCGCGCGTTCACGGAAGCGGGCTCTTCACCCGCGGCCAGACACAGGTCCTTTCTGTTGCGACCTTAGGTCCGATCCGGGATATTCAGAATTTAGACGGAATTGATGAAAATTCCACCAAACGTTATATGCACCACTACAACTTCCCGTCCTACTCGGTTGGGGAGACCCGCCCAAGCAGAGGCCCGGGGCGCCGCGAGATTGGGCATGGCGCGCTTGCTGAAAAGGCATTGGTTCCGGTCCTCCCAAGTCTGGAAGAGTTCCCGTATGCGATTCGTGTAGTTTCCGAAGTCCTTTCTTCCAACGGTTCTACTTCTCAGGGTTCCATCTGCGGTTCTACTTTAGCGCTGATGGATGCGGGCGTTCCGCTGAAAGCTCCGGTTGCCGGTATCTCCTGCGGTTTGATCACCAAAGAAGACGGTTCTTTCACCACCATGGTCGATATTCAGGGACTGGAAGACTTCTACGGCGACATGGACTTTAAAGTGGGCGGTACCCACAAAGGGATCACTGCAATCCAGGTGGATATCAAGGTTGACGGCCTGACGATGGATATTATCCGCGAAGCCTTTGAAAAGACTGAAAAGGCAAGAAATTACATCTTAGACGAAATCATGCTCAAAGCCCTGCCGGCTCCGCGTGAAACGGTTGGCGAGTTCGCACCGAAAGTGCTTCAGACCAAGCTCCCGGTGGACAAGATCAAAGACGTTATCGGCAAAGGCGGCAGCGTAATTCAAAAGATCTGCGCGGAATGCGACGTGAAGATCGATATCGACGACGACGGTTTGTGCGTGATCATGGGTGTAAACCTTGACAATGCAAGACGTGCGCTCTACATGGTGGAAACCATTGCAATGGATCCAGAGGTCGGCGCGATCTATAAAGGGGTTGTGACCCGCCTGATGAACTTCGGCGCGTTTGTAGAGATCGCACCGGGCAAAGAAGGCTTGGTACACATCTCCAAGCTGGAAAACCACCGTGTTGAAAAGGTGGAGGATGTTGTTTCTGTCGGCGATGAAATCGTGGTAAAAGTGATCGAGATCGACGACCAGGGACGTATCAATCTTTCCAGAAAAGATGCGATCGCTGATATTGCTGCCAAACAGGCTGAAAAAGAAAACCAGTAACACTAAAATCTGCAAGAGAGGGAATTTCGGTTCCCTCTCTCTTTTTTCCGTGATATTTTTCCCAAACTATGCTATAATAAAATCAAAAAGAAAAGGAGATTGGCTGTGAGTAACTTAGAACCAAAATATGTTGCGGACTCCTTGACCGAACAAACACAAATGATCCTGTCAGAGCACATCAATGGTTTCGGACGTTTATTCGGCGGCAGGCTGATGGAATGGATCGACATTGTTGCCGGCGTTGTAGCCCGGCGGCACTGCAACCACAATATCACAACCGTCTGCATTGATAAACTGCATTTTAAGGCCCCCGCTCACGTCAACGACATTGTTGTCCTGCACGGAAAGATCACCTATGTGGGACACACTTCTATGGAAGTACGGGTAGATACCTTTGTGGAAGACTTAAACGGGCGGCAGCGTCCCATTAACCATGCTTATGTCGTTATGGTAGCGATCGATGACAACGAAAAGCCAACTGAGGTTCCCGGGCTTATCCTGACCAACGAACAGGAAAAAGCCGAATGGGAGGCCGGAAAGCGACGCTCTGAGCTTCGGCGGCAAAGACGCAAGGATCTGTTTTAAAAAAAGACCGGAACTGCAAAAGCAGTCCCGGTCTTTTTCATCTGTTCGATTTAAAAACAGAACCCCGCCCTCTCTGTCAAAGAGGGCGGGGGCTATGTATGCTCAACAGATCAGCGTATCAAGTGTCACCATCGAAAGCTCATCCTTCAGCATTTTTGAGATTCTGCCAAATTCCTTTTTCACCTTACATACCTTGACCTTTTGTCGGTTACAGCCTACTGCAGTGTCTAAACAGCGGCTCAGGTAGCAGTCTCCCTCTATCACGCAGACCACATCATATAAACTGATCTGCTTGGAATTGCGAGCGATCTCATAACCGCCTTTAATGCCTTTAAACGATTTTACCAAATCCTCTGCAACCAGCTTTCGCAGGATCTTTAATGCAAAGCGCAGGGTTACATCGGTTTCCTCTGAGATCTTTTTTGCATCGACCCGCTGGTCCATTTTTGCCAAATACAGCATGATGCGGATCGCGTAGTCGGTCTCCAAGGTAATATGCATATCCTTCCCCCGTTCCGATGTAAATAGTATATTATTTTAGTCTAATTATACCACAAAACATTCGGAAAGTAAAGACCAACTTAATCAATGAAATCTTTCAGCTTTTTGCTGCGGCTGGGGTGGCGGAGCTTTCTAAGCGCCTTTGCCTCGATTTGGCGGATCCGTTCACGGGTCACGTCAAATTCCTTCCCAACTTCTTCCAAGGTACGGCTGCGGCCGTCCTCCAATCCAAAACGCAGGCGCAGAACCTTTTCCTCCCGTTCCGTCAAAGTTCCAAGCACTTCGCTTAACTGCTCCTTTAACAAGGTATGGGATGCAGCGTCAGCAGGGGCTGGGGCGTCATCATCCGGGATAAAATCGCCCAAGTGGCTGTCTTCCTCTTCCCCGATCGGCGTTTCCAAAGAAACCGGTTCCTGTGCCGCGCGCATGATCTCGCGCACCTTATCCACCGGCATATCCAGCACCTCCGCGATTTCTTCCGCACTTGGGTCATGGCCGTTTTTGTGCAACAACTGGCTGCTGACCTTTTTGACTTTATTGATGGTTTCTACCATGTGCACCGGAATCCGGATGGTGCGTGCCTGATCTGCAATCGCGCGGGTGATCGCCTGGCGGATCCACCATGTCGCATAGGTGGAAAATTTAAACCCTTTGGTATAGTCAAACTTTTCCACAGCTTTAATCAACCCAAGATTCCCCTCCTGGATCAAATCCAAAAACTGCATTCCGCGCCCAACATAACGCTTCGCAATGCTGACTACCAAGCGCAGGTTTGCTTCCGATAAGCGTTTACGCGCATAGGCATCCCCTTCGTTCATACGGGTCGCCAGTTCGATCTCTTCTTCTGCGGATAACAGCGGTACCCGGCCGATCTCCTTGAGATACACTTTCACCGGGTCGTCGATATTTACCCCTTCCGAAGCCAACGCGGCCTCTAATTCCAGATTCAAAGATTCATCTTTGGTAAAATCCACATCCTCTTCCGGATTATAGTCCTCGATGATCTCAATATTCAGCCCTTCCAAGGAATCGTACAGTTTATCCATCTGTTCCGCGTCAAAATCCAACTCCTCCAGCGCGTCGGTGATCTCCTTGGTCGTCAGTTTTCCCTTTGCCTTGCCCTGTTCCATCAGGTCGACAACTGCTGATTTCTTTTCTGTAGCCATATCTATTCTCCCTCAAATAATTCTTTCTATCTGTGAAGCAGGCTTTCCCCTGCACGGATCCATTTTAAAAACGTTTCTTTAAATTCTCCCGGTAACGCTCCAGTTCCTCTGGCGTAGCGTTTGCCAGATCGATCGCTTTCAAACTGTTTTTATGCTGTTTTAAAACCCTTATGCAGTCCTCCAGCACCTCTCGAGAAAAGCGATTTTCATCTGTCCGAGCCAAAATCTGCGAGATCCTGCCCATCTCCGGCTGGGTAAAATAAGGGGTAAGCGCAGAAAGCACAATCTCATTATTTGCCTGAAACAGCGAAATCATACAGGATAATACTTTCCGGTTGAAGCTTGTGACAAAATCTTCTTCCCTTATTTGCGACAAAATCTGTACTGTATCCTCCGGATTCCGCAAAAGGTACGCAATAATCTGTTCTTCTGCAAGCGCCTCTTTGTAAAAATTCGCTTTCTCCGGATTGATGCGGTCTGTCGCGGCGCGCGTTTCTTTTTGAATGCTGTTCCACTCGTCTTTTTCCTGCTGGCGTCTTTTCCTTTTGATCGCAGAGTCTACCTGCGACAGAATACTCGCGACCGACACCCCGGTATCTTTCGACACCAGTCCCGCATATACCTCCCGTTCCATCCGGTTTTGGATAGAAGAAATCACACTGATGCTCTGGCGGACATATTCCACCTTGTCACTGGTGTTTTCCAAATCATATGCAGCCTTGAGCTTATTTAGTTCAAATTCCACTACATTTCCCGCATCGTCCAGAAGCATCTCGAACCGCCGGGCGCCAAACTTTTTGATATATTCATCCGGGTCTTTCGCCCCGGACATCTTTAAAATCTTAGCGGAAACTCCCACCTCGGACAACAGGTTGATCGCGCGGTGCGTCGCTTTTTGCCCTGCTTCGTCCGAGTCATAGGCGATCACCACCTCTGTTGCATATTTGCTGATCAGGCGGGCCTGCTCCGCAGTAAGCGCTGTCCCCAAGGTGGCCACCACATTTTCAAAACCAGCGGCATTGATCGAGATAACGTCCATATACCCCTCTGCCAAAATCAGCCTGTTCCCTTTCTGGTTTTTGGCAAAATTCAGCGAAAACAGGTTCCGGCTTTTCTTAAACACCAGCGTATCCGGCGAGTTCAGGTATTTGGGCTTGCTGTCATCCAGCACCCGGCCGCCGAACGCGATCACATTCCCACGCAGGTCAATGATCGGGAACATCACCCGGTTTCGGAACTGGTCATAATAAGAACCTTTCTTTCCTTTTACCACCACGCAGGCGGCCTCCATTTCCGGATAAGAAAATCCCTTTTTCCGCAAGTGGTCCCGCAGGGCGTTCCAGCTGTCCGGGGCATATCCAAGCCCGTATTTGGTGATCGTTTTATCAGAAAGCTGGCGATTTTTAAAGTAATCATAACCGGCCTTACCTGCTGGAGATTTCAAGCAATGATGAAAAAATCTTGCCGTTTCTCGGTTAATTTCCAGAATCCTGGTTTTCATTTGGCCGGTCTTGTCGCTTTCTCCATCCTCCGGAACGGTCAGCCCCGCCCGTTTCGCCAAAAAGTGGACCGCTTCGACATAGTCTAGGTTTTCGATCCGCATCACAAAGCTGATCACGTCCCCGCCGGCCCCGCACCCAAAGCAGTAAAACGACTGGGTGTTCGGGTAAATGACCATTGAGGGCGTTTTTTCCGAATGGAACGGGCAGAGCGTTTTTTGGTTTCGTCCCTCCCGTTTTAACGGCAAATAAGAGGATACCACATCTTCAATATCACAGTGCAGCAAAAGCTGCTGGATAAAACTTTTTGGGATTGCCATGCAGTATGCCTCCTTTCTTATGATCCACGTTCAATATTTTCCCCATGGAAACGAAAATGCCCGCTGATGCGGTAACGGCTCAATGCATCCTCTTCCCGGTTAGGCTGGCCAGCATTGTGCAGCAGGTAGGGAACGCCCTTTTGATTCCGCTGATCAGACACAATCCCAATGTGCCCCGGCTTGTCAAAGGTAACGATGTCCCCGGGCTGCCATTGCTCGATCTCGTTTAAGTCAAGCGTCAGGCTTTCCGCATATTTTGTAAAATACACCTTCAGGTTCCGCACCCGTCGGAAATCAATATTCGGGTCCGGCTGACCGTTCGTTGCCGGATAGTCCTCAGGGTGGGCCGCAATGTCCTGATCCACCAGATCCTTTAAAGAATACCCCGCGTTTTGAAACGCACGCCAAACCAAGTCTGCGCAGCAGCCCTCTCCCTCCGGCGGATAACCACCGTTATAATAAGCGGCGCTGTACTTTGGGCGGTTTTGAGCGTCTTGACGCGCGCCCAATAAAATATCGGTGTAATCGTCTATCCCATTTTGGTTATAGTCTACTGGACTGAGCACCCGCTCGATCCCGAATTTTTCTTCCGCCTCTTTTGCTGACAATGGAGCCGGGGCAAACCAGCCAAACCAGCGGGAAGCCCAGATGAAACCAGTCAGCAAAAGTGTCAAAATAACCACCGCCAGGATCATCCGGCCCCAGCGGATACGCCGTCGTACCATATTTTCCTCCTTTACCGGAACATTTTCGGTACAAACAAATCGTTATATAGCGAAATCGCGTAAATATCTGTCATTCCCGCCAAATAATCACACAAAGCCCGTTCTTTCCCCTCCTGTTCCATCACCGTATGATACAGGGGCGGCAGTTCATTGGGATGCTTTTCAAAATGGCGGTACAGCTGTACCAGCAGTTCCTGCGCTTTTCCCTCTTCCCCTTTTGCCAAGGGGTTGCGGTAAACGCTTTGAAACATAAAATCCCGAAGGCTGCGATGCGCTTTCCATACCTCATCGCTCATCCGGATTTCATTTTTTCCAAAGCTATTTTCAATGATCGATTCTATCAGCGTAGTGATCCGTTCACTTTTTGTCCGGCCTAATATGTATAAGCAGTCATAGGGCAGCTCGTCCGGGCCCAAGATCCCTGCCCGGATCGCATCCTCGATGTCGTGGTTGATATATGCGATCTTATCCGAATATTCGACAATTTTTCCCTCTAAGGTCGCCGCGTCCGCGCCCCCGTCAGAATGGGTCGCGATCCCGTTCCGCACCTCATAAGTCAGGTTCAGCCCTTTTCCTTCCCGTTCCAGCCGGTCTATCACCCGTACGCTTTGCGCGGCATGTTTAAATTCAAAGGAAGCGACCGAACTCAAAGCCTTTTCCCCGGAGTGGCCGAACGGCGTGTGGCCTAAGTCATGGCCCATTGCGATCGCTTCGGTCAGGTCTTCATTCAACCTCAGCGCCCGCGCCAATGTCCTCGAAATCTGCGCCACCTCCAGCGTATGGGTCAGCCTAGTGCGGTAATGGTCGCCCAACGGCGCCAAAAACACCTGCGTTTTGTGCTTTAGCCTCCGAAACGAAGAGGAATGGATGATCCGGTCGCGGTCACGGGCAAAATCTGTCCGGATCGGGCACGGCTCTTCCTCACGCTGCCTGCCCTTACTGTTCACCACAAGGGTCGCATACGGAGAAAGCATTTGTTTCTCCTGCTCTTCGGCATATTTTCTGGGTTCAAATTCCATCGTCCATTTTCCCCCTTTCTTATAATATATACCCGCTTTCCATGGCAAAATCCTGCCCATTTTTAAAAAATCGGAATTTCACACAGAAAGCTCTGCAAAACAACATCTTTTTCTATATAAAACAGAAATCACGGAATATCTTCAAAGGATTCCCCGGTTCTCTGCGGGGATATTTGGCCGTTGGTCAGTTCGGTCACCGCCTTTAAAAATTCCTGTTCTGCTTCTGTTCGGATCACCAGATCTATACTGACCTGCTCCCCAAAATCGGTGGAAAGGATCCGCAGCGGGTAATTGGGGAACAAATACCCCAGCTTTCCATACAGGCCGTAATCAAATACCATGCGGTAATGCCCGCAGACACACATGTTCATGATCTGTGCCGCGTCAACTGCGATCTTAGAGGTATGGGAATATGCCCGCACCAATCCGCCGGCCCCCAGCATGATGCCGCCAAAATAGCGGGTCGCCACCACACATACGTCAACGATCCCTTCCTTTTCCAAAACGTCTAAAACCGGCCGGCCGGCTGTTCCCTGCGGTTCTCCGTCGTCAGAACAGCGCTTGATCCCGCCTTCCCTTAGGACATAAGCATAAACGTTGTGGGTCGCATCCCAATATTCTTTCCGCTTTTCATTTAAAAAGGAAAGCGCCTCCTCCTCTGTGCGGCAAGGCTGGATCGACCCGATAAACCGGGACTTCCGTTCCACAAACTCCGCCTGCGCATATTTTAAAATTGTGCGGTAAGACTGCTCCAAGCAGATTCCCCCTTTTCAGCATAAAAAACTTTAAGCGGTGCAAAAGCATTGCACCGCTTCTATAAAGTCTGATTCAACTACGCACAGCAATTATTTCATGCCAAAACGTTTCTTAAATCTGTCAACACGTCCGCCAGTATCAACCAGTTTCTGTCTACCGGTGAAGAACGGATGACATTTAGAACAAATTTCTACTCTGATTTCGTCCTTAGTGGAACGAGTTTCGATCACATTGCCGCAAGCGCAAGTAATTTTACATGGCTTGTACTCCGGATGGATTCCTTCTTTCATTCTTGTTCACCTCGCAAATCCTCTTATTTTGTAAACGATAGATTTTGCCATCGTTTATAAGGAATTATACCTCAATAGAGATGTCCTCACAAATATGTATCATATCATATCCGTTTGAAAAAAGCAAGCCTTTTTTCCGTCTGCAAAAAATTTATTTTTATACAGAACAAGGTCCCGGTCACATGGAAGGACAACTGCCTTTAGATCACTTCCAGATAGTCCTTATCCGGGAGCCGCGGGAACGCCGTCTGCGGAAGCGTCTGGTACCAGAATGCGACAGAGGCAATATCGTCCTGCAAAGGCAGGTAGCGTTTTCCTTCCCGCCAGCCCAGCGCTTGGATCGTCACCTTCAAGTTCTTTTCAAACCGGACCGGATCCATCACATGGAAACGGTACATCCCAAAGCGCTTCTGTACCTTATAGAGTGTGTCCACCGAGGTTTGGTAAAATCCCGAATAAGGCGTTGTAAAAGGAAGATACCGGTCATGGGTCACAGGATCCTCGAAGTCATAGGAGCCGCAGAAATAATCCTCTGTTCCAGTTCCGCAGATCGTGGGATATTCCCCGTCGTCATCCAAAAAGAATTTGATCTCCCCTTCGCCCCACCAAAGGTTGTTGTTCACGCCCCATGCCAGATAGGTCCCCACATAATGCCCCTTTCCGACCACATGATCTAAGATCACATAGTTTTCTTTATAAGGCAGCGGGTTTACCCGGCGGAACTGTGCGTGGAAGTAAGCGCAGTCCTCCGGCACCTTGGTTAAGGCGTAGTCGATCTGGTAATACATGGTCACTTCCTCTTCTGCCCGGTTTTCAAGGGTTATGCGGCACTGCCGGCGAAAGGGCATTTCCCAGTAGCAGTTAAACGCGCTACCCGGGTTGACGCAGACCGGCAGGGAAGAAATCTGCGCATATTCCTGCCACCCGTTGCAGAAGAAATCCCCGATCGGACATTCCACGGAGGGATTTTCTGACCCCTCCCAATAGATACGCAGGATCGTATTCCTCCATTTCCCGGTCGGGGTCAGCCAGATATGCTGGACCGCCCCGCTTCCGGTTATATTGGCTATCTCAAATACTTCGCCCGGCTTCATCACGATATATGGGTTTACTTTCCAGCCCTTTCCCAAATCGCGTGCGGCCATTTTTGCGGAGCCCTGTTCCAGCTCACACATGCCGCCCTTACCCTTTTCCCCGGTAAAATTTTCCGGGCTAATGGAGCGGGTCTGCGCATTTGATAGTCTTGACAGGTTCCCCATATTCATATTCAGTCCGTTGAACATCGCTGTTCCTTCTTTCTTTTCAAAGCTGTGTCATGTATTGACAACATTTTCCGGATCCCCGTCCAAAAACGTCCCAAGATTTCTTACCGCAATATCCATCAGCCGCTGGCGGCTTTCCTTCGGCGCCCATGCGATATGCGGTGTGATCAGGCAGTTTTCTTCTCTCAGCAAAACATTGTCCGGGGAGATCGGTTCGGTAGAAACCACATCTACCGCCGCCCCCGCTACCTTTCCGCTGCGCAGGGCCTGTGCAAGGTCCTCTTCCTTTACCAGCGGCCCGCGGGAGGTATTGATCAGCAAAACGCCGTCTTTCATCTTGTTCAGATTTTCCTTGCAGATCATCCCCTCTGTAGAGGGGAACAGCGGGCAGTGCAGAGAGATCACATCAGAACAGCCAAACAGCTCGTCTAATGAAACCAAAGCAACCTCTTCATTGTTTTCCCCGGGATATTCGTCAAACGCCACTACTTTCATGCCAAAAGCGCGGGCGATCTGGGCGGTGCGCCGTCCGATCCGTCCATATCCGATGATCCCTAAAGTCTTTCCGGCCAGCTCGATCAGCGGGTAATTGGAATAGCAAAAATCCGGGCAGGCCGCCCAATCTCCCTGTTTGACAGAGCGGTTATGCTCCCCAACATGGTGACATAACTCCAAAATCAGGGCAAACGCGTACTGGGCTACTGCATCCGTTCCATAAGTGGGGATATTGCAGACCGGGATCCCTTTATCCTTCGCCGCTTTGGTGTCGACGACATTATATCCCGTTGCTAAAACGCCGATAAAGCGGACAGACGGGCAGGCCTCCAAGATCTTTTGGGTGATCGGGGTTTTGTTGGTGAAGACGATTTCTGCATCTCCAATCCGATCTATCACCTCTCCCGGTGCGGTACGGTCATAAACTTCTACCGTACCGTACTGTTCCAACCCCGCCCATGACAAATCACCCGGATTGAGCGTGTATCCGTCTAATACCACGATCCTCATCGTTTTCCTCCTTTTTTACACCTGCGCCCAAGCCTTTTCCAGAAATCGCTTGCAGCCGCTTAATACCATATCCGGTTCTTCATCTCCAAATGGTTTTACTTCAAAACTCATCACTGGCGGGCGTTCTGTATTTAAAAATCCGGCAGCCAGCAGCGTCCTTAAATAGCTTACAGCGTCTTCCAACCCGTTCGCACTGTTCGGGAAACCAAAGCGGGGATGCTGGTCTCCATAGCCATCACAGTCCGGGAGTACCACTGCATTCCCAATATGCGCGTGGGTAATATAATCCCGGATCGGCAGAATCGATTCTTCCACGCTTTCCCGGATCAGCGGGAAATGGCTTAAATCAACCAGCAGCCCAAAATTATCATAGTCCTTTCGTACTTCTTCCGCAAAGCGTTTGGCAAGCGGGGTCGGGCCGATCAGGCTCTTTTTGTCTACATCGTAGTCAAAAATTTCCAGTTCGATCCTCAGGCCGCCTTTCGATTTAGCGTAGGCGCACGCTTCTCTGGTAGAATCAAGTAGCGCCTGGAAAGATTCCTCCTTTGTTTCCTCCTGATAAGGCCCGCTTAAAAAGGCAAGCCCGACCGCTCCTAATTCATACGCTTCGTCGATCCCCTCCTTCAGGCTGTTTAAGGCAACCGTTCGTTTTTCTTCATCTAGGTCATTGATATTGTATCCGGTTGTCAAAAACCGGGGCTGCGCGCCATAGCAAACAGTCATATTCGCTTGCGCGAGGTAGCGCGCAATCCGTGCGCGCGCCTGTGCGTCCTTGATCCAGGAGATCTCTAATGCATCAAAATACGGATCTTCGATCAACTTCTTCAGAATTCGTTCTGTTTCCGGCGAATCCCCCTTCATAATCGCCGGGTAGGACATGAAAGAGATCGTCCCCACCTGCATATATTGCCTGATACTTTCTTTCATCGTTTCTGCGCTCCTTTTTCCATGTTTTCCCGTTCAGCCGTTATGACGTAATACGGGGTCTGCTTCTTCATGTCAGGGAAGATCAGCCCATTGCCAAGCTGGTCCACTACTTCCAAATAATAAAGAATATGCCAGTCCATGTTCAAATATTCTTTTGGGATCACGGCCCGGAACACTCCGTTTTCTTCTTTCATCATCACTTCATGCATCGGCTCAAACTGGTTGACATAGCTGTAATGCAGGGAGACCTTCCACAGCGGCGTACTGCTGTTTATCTGCGCGGTGATTTCAGTATCCTTGCCTAATACAAACTGGCGCACAGGCTGATGGGAAACTTCCAGTTTGGACGGCTCTTTCTGGCAGGAGATCGTCACTTCTTTTGTTGACCTTCTTCCGTTCGTATCAGCCGCTTCGATCTGACAATGATGCTCTATCCCGGATTTTTCCGCGAAAGCCGCATAGATGTCAATACTGTATTCTGAAGTGGAAAGGCGCGTCATCTGATAGGATTTTCCGTCACAAACCAACGATACATTCCCCATTTTAAAAGGCGTGGTCACCGTCGCATGTACGGCCGGTTTTTCCCGGCTGACAGTGACAAACGGCATGGCTGCAATCGCTGGTTCTGCCTGTTTCACAACAATTCCGGACAGGAACCAATCTTCCCCATCAAGAGATACCGTCAGATAACCATTATCAACATGGACCGCCGCACGATACTGGTATTCCTCCACTGGATACAATACCTGCTCTTCAAAGCTTACATCTCCTACTGTGATGTTCATTGGACCGTGCACCTTTGCCTGTGCCGTGCAGTCACAGCAGAATACAACAACTTCATAATCACCGTTTTCAACGTCGATCCTGAAATCAGCCCGGCCGCTTCCCATGACAGCGTCTTCGGTCAGCGCATTCCTGAACCCTTTCATCTGTTCTACCGGATAGCGTTTCCAGCTGTCCCGGCAATATGGGTCGATCTGCAAATCAAACAAGCGAGGCGTTTCCATAGCTACACTGGTAATTTCCTTAGAAGTCGTCCAGCCATATCCCTGCTCCTTGGTATAGACGCTTTCCGGAGAAACCCCGCAAAAGCCTTTGCAGACAGAATAATCCCGCAGCATTGGGAACGGATAGAACGAATGCATGATCGGTTCCCCTGTCATCGGAGCGCCGAAATCAAATCCCGTTTGGAACACTCCAAACTGCTCCGCCTGCTTTAACAGCTGCCCAAGATGCAGTTCGTCTTCGTATACCAGCGGCAATTTGGATTTCCAACAGCCGGCATCATTTGGCCCTGTTACCATTCCGTCATGGTAGTAGTCCTGCGTGATCGAAACGATCCGTTCCCAATAATCGGTCGCTTTTTGGATCTGGCAGTATGCCTTTTTCAAAAAGCCAATATCCCGAGTTTCATAGAACAGTTTTAGGTTCACAGCCGCTTTTGTTTTCACCGCATGGTAAAGCGCCAAAAAGCTCATGGCGGAGAAATCAATCACAGTGGACTTCAGTTCTTTAGAAGCATCTGCCGTATCCAGCTTAGAAATCGCCCGTAGGGTTTCTTCTCCCATCTTCTTAAAGTGCGCCGCACTTTCTAACGGAGTCATCAAGCCGCTGGGCTCGTGCTTTAATAAGCGTTCCACAAACGGCTCAATAGTGTCAATCACACACTCGTCGGAGGTCGGTGTCTGCAAGTAAAGGTCTAATAATCCCCCGGTGTCGATCTCCGGCCAGATGTACATGTTATAATCGCTGAGCATGTACTGGACTAAAAACGTCAGGATATTGCTTCCCGCTTCATACACGTCCAAAACCTGCTCTGCCTGTTTTCCGAACCGCTCTTTCATTGGCAGCATCCAAGCACGTTCCGGACACTCAGGGTTATAGCTAAGGCGTCCGTAAAGTGTCTCAAACATCCAGTAGCGGCTGTATTCATGCTGATAGTATTCGTCCTCCGAATGTTTCAAGATCCGCCAGTTTCCGGGAGCATTTCCATAGCCTTTTTGCGCGAGTTGGAGGTTTATTTCAAAGCCGCTTTCCCCTCCCAGCTTTAAAGAACGGGCAAACCGTTTCACATATTCCGGATCGCCCCACAGCATCACGCGCGGAGAGCCTAAACTCCAGACCTGATAGATAAAGTCGGTTTTCATCGGCTGTTTTAAGAAATCAGAATAGCTATAGCCCGGATCGATTTTGGCAGGCTGGTAAGGCGCGCCCATAAACTCGCCCCAATATTTGCAGGAAAGCCGGGTCATCGGCACCATTTGCAGGGCGTTTTCTACCGTTTGAGGTTCTGCCAGCCAGCAGCGGAAATCAAAAATAAAAGGACGGTCCGCTTCGTGCATAGCACGGAATAAGGTATCGGTAAAAAATTCGGTCTGCTGGTCGGTCGGGATCCCAGATTCCCAGTTTGCACGGATCTGCAATCCCTGAATATCCGGAAATTCCTCAATGACCTGCTTCATGGAAGTGTAGGTGTAGTCTTTCAGATTTTCTTCTGTCAAGTTTACTACGTCGCAGGCCTGCACCCCAGCCATTTCCTTGTGTTTCCATGGGCTTACCTGCCAAATCCCTAAGATGAAGTCGATGCCCCGTTTTTTTGCCTGCCGTGAAATAAAAGCAAGCATATCATGGTTTTTGCGGACCAACGCGTCGGTCAGGCTTTGCGGGCGGATCTCCGGATATGTTTTATTTCTCAGGAAATAGGCGAACATCGGCACCAAGTAAGAGGTTTGATGGCTGAAAACCAGATTAAAGGAATTATACCTGTTCTTCGCCATCTCATCAAAGTATTCCACCCAGTACTGAGGGTTATAAAACCATTCCTGCTCTGTGTCATAGTTATGTAAAAAGGTATAAAGTCCACGGGTTTTGGTATATGGTTTTTCAAACAGTGGGGCCATTTCCGCCAATGTCTTCCCATCCTCAAACCGTTCTATGATCTCCTGACATCCATATAAAAGCCCCGTTTCATCCGAACCCACCAGTAAATAGGTGTTCTGGTCCAGTTGTTCCAGCGCATAAGCTTCTGCACAGCCCGAAAGCTTCTGGAGCTGTGGCATAGACTGGTAATTCACCGTTTCTCCGCGGCCCCATACACCCGCAAGGATCCTTGCCGTTTTTTCTAACGGCTGCTTTTTTAACATATTAAGCGCATACAGCCCCAGTTCTTCCAAGTGCCCTAGGGCCTCGATCTGTGTTTTGTTCATTTGCTTTCCCCTTTTCTTTCCTTTTAGCCCTTTTCACCGCCAACAGTGATCCCTTCGATAAAAGAGCGCTGGAACAGGCAGTATAATAAAACGGTTGGCAAAAAGCTGATAACGGCCGACGAGAACACCAAACCGTAGTTATTGTTCGTTACGGTACGGAACTGGGTCACCCCCAGAGTGATCGTCCACAGTTTGTCATCAGTCAACACGACCAGCGACAGGTCAAATTCATTCCATGCACCAATCAAGGTGAAGATGGCAAGCGCCAGCATCCCCGGTTTCGCCAGCGGCAGGTAAACATACCAGAATGTCTGGAACGCGTTGCTCCCGTCAAGCTGGGCGCACTCCCCAAAGGAGTCAGGTAGATCCTTAAAAAAATTCCGCATCAAAAAGGTTGCGAATGGGATCCCTGTCCCAACGATCGCAATAATCAACCCCAGCCGGGTATTTTGCAGATTCCAGTTGCGCAGCTGCAAAAAGATGGACAGCACGATCGCCTGCATGGGGACCGACATTCCAAATAAGTAGCAGTAAAACACAAATGGGTATTTTGCAAGCCAAAGCTTTGCAAAGGAATACCCAGCCAAGGTAGTGATCGCCAAGCTTAAAACAGTAGCCCCCAGCGTAACGATGATCGAGTTGAAAAAACGCAGCCCAAGCCTTGCAGATTCCCATGCCTGCGGGTAGTTGGAGAATTTGGGATCCTGCGGGAAAAAGTTCCTCCCGGTAAAGATCTCTCCGGTCCCTTTTAAACTGCTGCAGATCACCCATAAAAACGGGATCAGAGCCAGCAGGGTAAACAGGATCAAAACAGCCCCCGAAAACCAATGGATATGTTTTATTTTTGTTCCCCTTGTCATGCTTCTTTCCTCCTACATATCCGCATTGATCTTATCGCTGAAAACGTTGAACGCAATGGTGATGACCATAACCAAAATCCCTAATATTACCGCAGCAGCAGAGGCTAAGCCGTAATCATATTCCAAAAACGCTGTCTTGTATACAAACAGGGAAAGCAGATGGGAGGAATACTCCGGTCCGCCCCTTGTCATTGCCCATACAGTTGCAAAACCCTTTAGCCCGTTGATCAGCGCCATGCTGATTACAAAGGTCAAAATACTGCGCAGTCCGGGAATAGTGACATGGATAAACTGTTTGAACGCGTTCGCGCCGTCCATCCGCGCAGCTTCATAAAGGGAAACATCAATATTCTGTAATCCTGCTAAAAACAGCACCATATAATATCCATATGCCTGCCAGCAGCTTGCCATGGAAGTAGAATAGATCACCAGATCGGGGTCTGCCAGCCATTGCAGGGCCAGGCTATCCAGTCCAATAGCGGATAAAAGGTTATTTAGAATCCCATAGGTCGGGTTAAAGATCTGTGTCCACATTACCGCAGAGATCGTGGTGGCAATTACGTTTGGCAAAAACAAGACCGTTCTAAAAAAACCCATGCCCCGTTTTAGCCGTGAAATCAAAAATGCAATAAAAAAACCTGTTCCACAGGCAAAAAACAAATGCATGACCGCCCAAATAAAGTTATTCAACAGTGATTTTTGGAACTGCGGCTTTTGAAATGCGGTTTGGTAGTTTTCCAAACCCACAAAATTCATAGTGGGCTGAAGCCCATCCCATTCGTTAAAACTGATCTGAACTGTCCAGATAATTGGGATAATCACAAATGCGATCAGCAAAATAGCTGTAGGGATAATAAACACGATCGAGGTAGCAGCATCCGTACAGCTTCGTTTCCGGCGATTATTCCAAAAAGGAGTGGCAGCGTTCATTGAAAAAATCACATCCTCTCAATCAGGCTGGATGCCTGCACGGACAGGCATCCAGCCTCCTATCCCCGATATTATTTTGCGTCATCTGCTTCTTTTGCCGCCTGAATTGCTTTTACCGCTTCTTCCGGTGTTTTCAACCCAGTCAATACCGCCTGATTGGATTCATAATAAGCAGTCTTTTCATTCGCTGTGGTGTAAACGCTTGGATTAAATCCAGCGCCGCCTTCCATTGCTTTTACCGCTTCCAAAGCAACCGGATCACCCTCCAGTTTCCCTTCCGGAACAATTGTAGTCGGGCAGGTACCACGTTTTTCCACATCGTAAAAGTCGATCTTATCATTGATCACATAATCCAAGAATACCAAAGCGCCTTCTTTATTATCAGCATTTTTATTGATCACCCAGCTTTGTGCCAACCCCGCTGTTGGCGCCGATGTTCCTCCGCACTGGCTCGGGAACATAAAGGTTCCAAAATCTTCGTTTTTACACATTTCCTGATCAACAAACTGCTGTAAATATCCGTTTGCGATTACCATCATAGCGCCTTCACCCATCGCGTGGCGAGTCTGTCCTTCAATCCCGGCAATCGCTGCGGCATCATCGTTGATGTATCCCTTGTCGACCCAATCCTTCAGATTTTGGTATGCGGCGATCATTTCTGGACAGTCCCAGCTGGAATCGCCGTAAAGAATATCAGTCATCTTTTCATAGCCCACATTGGACTGGATCAAATTCCCCATTAAATGCCCCAGCGAGAAGTTGTCGTTTGCACCCAAAACGATCGGTTGTACGCCCGCATCTTTTAAGGTTTGCAGGACATTTTCAAATTCTTCCCAGGTGGTCGGCGGTTCAACACCTGCGTCTTCAAAGATCGCTTTGTTGTAATACATTTGGAAAACGTCAACGTTGTCTACAACCTCATAGATCCTGTTGTCAAAGTTATGGAGTGCATCCATCACATAAGGAACGGTTTTATCCGCCCATCCGCGTTCTTCATAATAGGGGGTCAGATCTTCCAGCATCCCAGCTTGCGCCAACGGCAGCACACGTCCCGGCCCGGAGTTTACCATCAGAATATCCGGGGCGTCGTCTGCGGACAAAGTCGCCTGGATCGCCCCTGTATCCACAGCCTGAGAGAGTTTCCGCTCTACCGTATAGCCCGGATTTTTTTCACAGAAATCATCTACAAAACGCTGCCAGAAGTCATCATCATAGGTCATAATCTCCAGATGCTTGTTTTCTTCCGGAGCAATTTTCCCGCCGGTGGATTCGTTGGTCCCGGCGCCAGAAGTCGGCCCGCAACTGCCTAGTAATCCAGCTAACAGCATGGTAATTATTCCCGTTGAAACAATTCGTTTGCCTCTCATCTTTAAAGCACTCCTTTAATATATGGTTTGTTCTACTGTTATACCATACAGGCTCCATATGCCTGTTTCTAAACGATCGGTTTTCCTTTTCTTTTCACGGCCTCCCTGGCCGCTTTTATGACCGCACCAGCATCCACCTGGTATTTTTTTAGCAGTGCAGGATAAGCTCCGCTTTCTGTAAAGCAGTCCTGTATCCCCACCTTCACCAACGGCGCATAGCAATCCCGTTCTGCCATAACATCTAGTACCGCCGCGCCCAGCCCACCGATGACGCTGTGCTCCTCTGCCGTCACAACAGCGCCGGTCTGCTTGACCGAAGCCTCTACGGTCTCTGCGTCTATCGGCTTTATGGTAAACAGGTCAACGACCCTGGCTTCTATTCCTTCCGCGCTTAACCGTTCTGCCGCCTGCAGGGCTTGAGAACACATCACGCCGCAGCTAAAAATAGTGATGTCTATTCCTTCCCGCAAAACACTTCCCTTTCCGATCTTTACCGGTTCCTGCCGAGAAAGAGGCGGCATTGCTTCCCGGGACAATCTAAAATAGACCGGCCCGTCAATTTCCATGGACTGGCGCATGATCTCCTTTACCTGCACCGCGTCGGAAGCCACCAAAATCGTCATGTTCGGAACAGCCCGCATAATCGCAATATCATCTGCCGAATGGTGGGTCGCACCATCATAAGAATCGGAAAGCCCGCCATAAGCACCTGCCAACCGCACCTTACAGTTCATGTAAGCAATCAAGCTCCGGGCCGGCAAAAGACCGATCGTGGTGATAAACGCCGCAAAGGTGTTCACAAACGGAACCATTCCCGCTTTTGCAAGCCCAGCCGCCATAGAGGTCATGTTTGCCTCCGAAATCCCAACATTGAAAAACCGGTCAGGAAATTCCGATTGGAACAAGCAGGACTTAGTAGACGAAGAAACGTCGGCATCTAAAACGACCAATTCCGGATATTCCTTTCCCAGTCGCACCAATTCCGCTCCATACACATCACGAATTGCTGGTTCCATCTTTATCCCCCCTTAACTCAGCGATCGCCTTTTGGTACTCTTCTTCGCCGATCGGTTTTCCGTGCCAGATGTTCTGCCCCTCCATAAAGGAAACGCCTTTTCCCTTTACCGTGTCCGCCAAAATAACTGTCGGCTGGCCTCTGTGTTGTTTTGCCCCATCAATAGCCTCGCACAGCTGTTCTAATTGGTGTCCGTCGCAACAGATTACATGATAGCCAAATGCCCGCCACTTTTGTAAAAGCTCCGGCATCGGCATGATCTGCTGTGTTGTCCCGTCCAACTGAACATGGTTATAGTCAACGATCGTGATCAAATGATCCGCCTGGAATTTGGAAGCGGACATCGCCGTTTCCCAAATAATTCCCTCATTGAGTTCCCCGTCGCCAAGGATCGCATACACATAGCTGCCGTTGTTCCCTTGCAGTCGGTCGCCTAATGTAAGCCCCAATGCCGCCGAATACGCCAACCCCAACGGGCCGGAAGAGATCTCTACCCCCGGAAGTTTTTCCGCGCAGGGGTGCCCCTGCAGACGGCTGTCGATCTGCCGTAAGGTCTTTAGCTCCTCTTTCGGAAAAAATCCCTTTTCCGCCAAAAGCAGATAAAGCATCGGCGCCGCATGGCCCTTGCTGAGTACAATCTTGTCGCGGGCAGGGTCTTTCAAATTTTGGGGCGAGATGTTGGCCTTTAAAAAATAAAGCACGGTTAAAATTTCACAGCAGGAAAGCGATCCGCCCGGATGCCCCGTGCCCTTTTGATGTAACAGGTCGATGAGTTCGATCCTCAAATTCCGGCACAAAGCTTCATACCGCGCAAAATTTTGGTATGTACCTGTCATTTTTCCGCCCCCTTTTTTGCGTCAAATAATGGTTTTAAAAATTCGATGCCACGTTTTGCCGCAAGGTCGGGCGTTGGCTCCGGCAAGATCTCAAGCGAACACCAGCCGGTATATCCGATCTCTTCCAATGTGTCCAAAATTTTTGCAAAGTCCAAATGGCCTCTTCCCGGCGAATAGCGGTTGGAGTCTGCTAAATGCACATATCCCACCTGATCCGCATTCCGTTTGAAGCTGGCGCAGATGTCATCGTCTTCAATATTCATGTGGAATACATCCGGCATCACCCGAAGGTTGGGGTGTCCAATCTTTCTGGAAAAGGCGGAAGCTTCTTCCACCGAGTTTAAGAAATTGGTTTCATACCGGTTCACCGGCTCCACCACAAGCTTGACCTCGTACTTTTCCGCATACGGCAAAATTATATGCAGTCCCTGTAAAAATAATGCTTCTACTTCTTCGCGTGTCTGCCCGGGGCCAACAAATCCACGCGCCCGCCCTATATTGACGATTCCGCCATGTTCCGAAGCGATCTCGATCAGGCTTTGGAACACCCGGACGGTCTGTTCCCGTATCTCACTCTGTGGGTGGGTAAACCATAATTTAGAGGCGGCAAACACCTGGCCCGTGCTGATACAGCTTACCGGAACTGGGTACCTGCGAAGAATTTCTTTCAACCCTTCATCCTTGAATTCATCAGCCGACTTCAATGCCAGTTCAACACCGTCGAACCCATATTCCACCGCTTTTTGAATCGCCTGTTCAAACCCGCGCCAAACCACAAACGCAGAATCACCAGCCTGTTTGGAGGCGACCGCAATTGACAAACGCATATCCATCCTCCTTATAGTTGCTCAAAATCAATCTGTTTCAATTTGCAGAACATCTTGATCTGCTCGGTATAATCCCCGCTGATCGCGTGGATATGGTTGCTGTGGTACCGCGAGATTAGCTCTTCCGGATCAGAGGATACTTTGGCATATCCATGCGGCCAGGCTGGACAGGTTTGCTCCAGCATCTCCTCCGGCATATCGTGGAACTGACCCACAAACACCTGAAATTGATACGTTTCATTTTTTCTCGTCAAACGGGCAAAGGTCATCTGGCTTTCCCCGGCAATGAATTGAACGTGCGCGCCTTGTCCCCCGTATTTGGGAATGACCGGGCAAAGGGAAACCTTTTTCAAGTTCTCCCGATAATCATCGCTTTGCGCTGCGTACCAGGTAGAGCAGGCTCCGCAGTTGCAGAACACAAACAAATCTTCCTGTTTTAAGAAATGCCTGAAATCGCTGAACAGGACCGGTTTTCCGGAAATCAGTTTCAGCACCTGCATTGTCAGCGCGCCGTCGCTGTCTGCTTCACAAGAAAAGACGACCGGCTCTTTCGGACCATCCCAGTCATACGGGTCGTTGCAAAAGGCCGCTGAAATACATTGCGGATAATAGTACTCGCTGAAATCATAGTGGCATTTCACCCCTACAAAGGAATAACCCCGTTCCCGGATCAATTCCTTTAACGCTATGTAACATTTGATCTGCATGATCAGGGACCCACGCGTTAGCTTTCCCCCGTCATAGCAGATGCGGCGCAGGTTGTTTTCCAGCCATGAAAGGGCTTTCTGCGCCTCTTCGTCAGGCACCAGCTGCGCCCTGCGCAGAATTTCCAGCTGATCTACATGATCCACATCGACCCCAAATTTACTCAGCCATAAATCAGGATTCACACTTCCCGAAACCATCCCGATGCTCCTGCCGCCGAATAAGCCATAGACCTGCCCCTTCAAACGGCTGGCCGCATAAGCCGCATCCAAAAAGGCAAATACTTTTTTTTGCACAGTTCCTTCCGTGATATTGCCCCAGACCTTTTCACAGGAAAAACCAATTTGCTGGATCCCATTGACCGCCGCCTGTAATCCTCCCAAGCCAGGATAAAGCCCATTTACCGGCGCAATCGCCAAAAGCGGCACTTCCTGAAACAGGCTTGCCAGCACCGCATAGTTCGGAAACGCAAACACCGGCACATTCAGGATACATGCATCCAGCTGATACCCCTGCATCTTGCGGGAAACCTCTGCAGCCTGACAATTAGAAAAAATCGTTTCTGCTGTGAAAACCTCAATATCACCATGTTGTTTTAATACATCTGCAATCTGTTGTTCACACCCAGCAATGTATTCTTTCAAGGTATCATGGACCCGTTCCCTCCCATCTGAAAAGGATAAAATTCCAACTTTTTTCGTAGCCCCCACCTCCGATTTTGAAACGTTTAAATATTTTGGTAAATTAATAAAATCCCTTTCAGGATTTTTCTTTATTTGCATCTTATCAAATTTTCATCTATTTGTCAATACTTTTTTAAAAAAATATAAAAATTTATTTATACTACACAATATCAATAATCTTTTTCAAGAGTACTTGACGTTTGCCCATGAAACATATTATAATGGAAACAGATGGAAAGTTGAAACGATATAAGGAAGTGATAATTTGATTACAATAAAAGATATTGCCAACTTGGCGGGGGTATCTGTCGGAACGGTTTCCAATGTAATCAATGGCACCAAAAATGTTTCTTCCACAAAAAGGCAACTGGTAGAACAGGCGATTCAACAGCTAAACTATGTTCCCAATTCTATTGCACGGACGTTAAAAACAAAGGTTTCTAAAACAATCGGCTTGATCGTTCCAGACATTAGTAACCCTTTTTATTCAGAGCTTGCCAAAGGAGTGGAAGACCACCTCAACGAATATGGCTATGCCCTGTTTGTCTGCAACAAATACCGGACTGCTGAAAAAGAGCGGCAGTATTTGGACAGTCTGGTAGAGAAAAACTCAGATGGGATCATCGTGGTAAAACCTATGCTGGAGCAGGAAGATCTGGAGCGCTACGGAAAACGCTGCAATCTGATCCTAATTGACACCGACTTGTCGCCCAATGACTATTTTGGAGTCATCAATGTCGACGATGATGCCAGCGCATACCAGCTCACAGAACTGATCTATAATATGAACCACCGTAAAATCGCCTATTTTTATGGCGCACAAGGGGCGCGCAGCGACTCCCAACGTTTTAACGGCTACAAAAAATGCATGGAGGAGCATGGTATCTTTTCACAGGACCTTGTTTATGACTGCGGTAGCTACGACATCCAAGGCGGGTATTACATGGCAAATGAAATGTTCGGTCAGGGAAACTTCCCAACCGCAGTCTTTGCTTCCAACGATATGATCGCGATCGGTGTCATCCAATCTGCTTTCGACCACGGGCTGCAAATCCCGCAGGACATCTCCGTGGTTGGCTGTGATGATATTTCTATCAGCGCGTGCCTGCGCCCCACGCTCACTACCATCTCCCGTCCCAAATACCAAATGGGGGCTGTCAGCGCACAACTGATCACTGATTCCCTGTTAAAACAAAAGCCATTTTATTTCAAGGAAATGCTGTTAACTTCTAATCTGATGGTGCGTCAGTCCCTTGGCTCGCCAAAAATAAAATGATCCTGTCTGCCAAAAACAGGCCTCAACAAATGTTGAGGCCTGTTTTTTTATTCTAGAACCCTAAAATTTTTGTGAGATCTTCTTTCAGCACCTGGTCCAGAGCATATGCGTCTTCTTTTTTATCTTTCACAGTGGTGTAATAAGCTTTGATTTTTGGTTCTGTCCCGGAAGGACGGATGCACACGCTAGCCTGATCTTCTAAATGATAGAAGAGAACCGCTGAATTTGGCAGTGCGATCTTTGTTTTTTCCCCGGTCTCCATATCAGTGGTTTCCCCGGTTATGTAGTTGTCTACGCCCAGTACCTTGAGCCCGCCGATGGCGGTTGGAACGTGTTCCTGTAGATTTGCCATGATCTCGTTCATTCGTTCCATTCCAGCCGCCCCCTCGCAGGTAAAGCTCTGCTGGGTATGGTAGTAGAATCCATAGGTCTCATAGATCTTTTCCAGATATTCCAGCACAGTGATCCCCTTGGACCGCAGATACGCTGCCATTTCACAGATCATCATAGAGGCCACAACCGCATCTTTGTCACGTGCATGGGTCCCGATCAAATAGCCATAGCTTTCCTCAAACCCAAAGATATAGCGTTCCGGATGCCCGGCCTGTTCCAGTCCATAGATCTGCTCGCCAATAAATTTAAAGCCTGTCAACACCTGCCGGAACTCCACGCCGTAATGCTCGGCAATTTTTTTCGCAATCGCAGTAGAAACAATGGTAGAGATCGCTACCGGGTCTTCCGGCATCGTTCCCTTTGCGATCCGCTGGGAGCAGATGTATTCCATCAGCATAGCGCCTACTTCATTTCCGGTGATCAGAACATATTCGCCTGTTTTATCCGGAACCGCAATTCCAACACGGTCACAGTCCGGGTCGGTTGCCAGCAAAAGGTCCGCTTTTTCCTGTTTGCACAGCTTCAACCCTAAATCAAGCGCTTCGGCGATCTCCGGATTTGGGAACGGGCAGGTCGGAAAATGTCCATCCGGTTTTTCCTGCGCCTTTACCACGACCACGTCTTTGATTCCGATCCGGTCTAAGATCATCCGTACCGGCTTGTTTCCCGCGCCGTTAAGGGGCGTATAAACGACCTTCAACCCGGCCTCCTTCACTACATCCCGGTTGATCGACTGCTTCTGGATCTCCTGCAAAAAGGCTTCCAAAACATCGTCAGAAATCACTTCGATCATGTCGGAGTCCAGCGCTTCCTGATAGCCGACCAGTTTTACCCCGCTAAAAATATCGACCTTTCCGATATTTTCGAGCACTTGGTTTGCACCTTCCAGGGTGATCTGGCAGCCGTCATCTCCATATACTTTATATCCGTTATATTTAGCCGGGTTGTGGCTGGCTGTTACCATCACCCCTGCGCTGCAATGCAGGCGGCGCACCGCGAAAGACAAGCACGGAACTGGCATCAGCTCTTTATAGATATATGCCTTGATCCCATTTGCCGCCAAAACTCTGGCCGTTTCCTTAGCAAAGACATCCGATTTAATTCTGCTGTCATACCCAATTGCAACGGTGCCGTTTTTATATTTTGCATTGATGTAGTCTGCGAACCCCTGCGTGGCACGGCGGATGACATAAATATTCATCCGGTTAGTCCCAGCGCCAAGTACACCCCGCAGGCCTGCCGTTCCAAATTCCAGATCTTTGTAAAAACGGTCCTTGATGCTCTCCACATCTCCGTTTATCGCCGCCAGTTCCTCCTGCAGGTCCTTGTCCTCTAAGTCTTGCCTAACCCAACGCTGATACAGCTCCATTTCTACCATTGCCAATTCCTCCTTAAAATGCTCAATTTGATTCTTCACTTCTATTATACTGGAAGTTCATGTCCAATCATGCCGTAAATTGCCAAAGAAAGGATCCCAATATAGAACAAAGTGATCGGAAAACCCCGGAACGCTTTTGGAACAGCTTTGCTGTTCAGACGGTCATAGGCAATATAGGTCAGATAGGTCGCCAAGGTAAAGCCCAAGCCGGTGCCAATTCCAAAGCCGATAAAGCCCGGCAGATCCAATTCGTATTCGGTCGCGAGCAGGAGTGCCCCCAGCACCGCGCAGTTAAAGGCGCACCGGTGAATAAACATCAGCATGATGTCCCGGTTTTTTAACGGCAATCGGTGCGTGATAAACAGCATCACAATATAAACTACAGCAATAATCCCAACATACACCAACGGCAGGATATAAGAATAATACTGTGTTTCACGGACAAACGGCAGCACCAGGTACGCACCGACCGAAGAAACTGTGGTGATCACTGTCATAATGATCCCAAAGGATAAAATTTGATAACGTTTGCGGATGATCCAAAGCGAAGTAGAAGACCCCAGCGCACGGGAAAAGATGGTATTTTCCGTAAAGGTGGCCAATAGCGTATAGACCAGCATCTTTCCAAAGAAGGTCATCGTAAATTCTGCAAATGTCATGACCGATCCCCTCCTTTTCTCGCTTTTGGTTCTCCGTGCAGGTACAGCCTAAACCGCTGAACACCGGCAGCCAAAAAACCAAGCAGGATAAACCCGCCAAACGGCAGCATAAACCCATAGATCTTCAGCGGAATATTGATCTCGTGCTCCATTAAGGTGCCGTTTCCAAGCAGTTCACGCAAAGCGGCAACTAAAACGATCACTACAAAAAATCCCAGCACATGGGAAAATACGTCCAGCATCATGGAAAGCCTTTTTTTCTTTAAAAAACGGGTTTCCGTTTTAGTCACGATCAAAGAGTTGGTGATGAGCAGCGGCAGAAAAATCCCCACCTTGAACACAGAGCCCGGGAACATCAGATCCATAAGATAGGAAACTGGAATAAACAATAGACCCGCCACGATGACATATAAAATGACACGGATCGCATAAGGCAGTGCCTTTGGCACAAAGGAAGCGACCACCACCGCGAAAAAGGTGATCAGCATAAAGCTCATTCCAAGAACCAGCCCATTTTGCAGGGTATTTGCGGCCGCAATTACCGGAGCAATCACAAGCCCGCGCTCTAAAACCGTATTGTTTACTAAAAGCCCGTCAAACTGGTCGATCTGCTTTTTGTTTTTCTGATAAAAGCGCCTAAACACGACGTCCACCTGCCCTTCTTGCACGGCGTGCGTGCAGGGTTTCACTGTCTGTCATCAAAGCCCCCAGCGCAGGGACCTTTTTCAAAAGCCAGTCCGCAAGCCGGTCAAATTCTTTGGTCAGCGCATTGGCAAGCAGCAGTACAAATACAAATTCCACGTCCAAAGCGCCCGCCGACCGGAAAATCATTGTCATTAGCCCCAGGAAAACCCCATATAAAAGCTGTCCGATCGCAGTCAGCGGCGAAGTGTGCGGGTCAGATGCCATAAAGATAATCCCGAACAGCAGCACACCAGAAGTAATTTCAAATATAACAGAATTCATCCGCCCGGTGCTTGTACGCGCAAACAGGCAGGCATAACAGGCAACCGTAAACAAGAATGCCCCAGTGATCCGGTAGGAGATCGCTTTTCTGAAGCAGAGGAAAATAAAGATCGCAATCAATGCAATCACACAGGTGGCTCCCATCGCCCCGGGATATTCGCCAAGCAACAGCGAAAAACGGGAAATCTGCGGGGTTCCGCCGACATTCATAACAGAAGCTGGAGAAGTTGCATATAATACGCCAGACTCCTCTGTAATATGGAACGACAACGGCAGCCATGTTCCGGGAACAGGGAAACGGAGCACCTGTTCTGGAAAACTGATGCTCATAAATGCAACGCCGATAGCGGCCGGGTTAAAGATATTCCTTCCCGTACCCCCAAACGCGTATTTCCCTACCAGCAGTCCGCTTACAACTGCAATGATCACAATATAATAATCCACGCTTGCCGGCATCAGCATGGCGATGATCAGCGCTGTTACCACAGAGGAATAGTCATGCCGTTCTGCACGCGGCAGCTTAAACAGCCACCGCTTGCAAACAAGCTCCATCAAAAGAGCCGTTGCCACTGAGATTGCCGCAATAACAGCGGGCCTAGGTCCAAAAAAGTAAACAGGCACCGCCAGTAAAGCAAGCAACGCTACTATTACGGAAACACAATGTTCCGAAATAATCATGGTTTTTTTCATGATGAGGAACTCCTATCTGCTGAGATTTTCTCAGAAAAATGCCCACTGGATTTTAATTCCTCCCGTGGGTTTCAGTTCTGTTTCCAAACGAAATCGTATAAACTTAATATAAGGCCTTCCGCCTACTTTTCAAAACAGAAAAATGGTGATTTTTTGAAAATAGAACAGCTTGATGATAAAACGGTCCGGATCCTATTAACTGCGGAGGATATGGAGCATCTGGACTTAACTTATGACGAAATGGACTACAGCAACAACATCACAAAACGCGCGGTCTATTTGATCCTCCAACAGATCAAAGCGCAAACTTCTTTGATGCTTGATGAACACCGGCTTTTTATTGAGGCTTTCCCCGATTCCAATGGAGGATGTATCCTTTACCTAAACCTGATCGAAAAAAACACAGGCCCACGCCCCCAAAGGGAACGGTATAGCTTTGATACCCCCATGGTCTTCGGGTTTGAAACGCTGGATATCCTAACCGCCGTCTGTAACAGGCTGGTCCGGGAGTTCAGCCACCTGATCGTGAAAACAGAACTTTATCTTTACGAGCGGGAATACCGCCTGCTGCTGTACACCTACTGCAAAATGGAGGAACGGATCCTGCACCTGCTTCGGGAATACGGTACTTACCTTGGAAAAGGGTCGGTCCTTTGCGCATTCACCAAAGAACACGCCCGTCCGCTCCTAACAGAAAATGCTATCGAAACGATCGTGCAATATCTGGATTAAAGGGCGGTAAACGCCTCTACTACTTTGCCCGGCTCTTCCGCGCCAAATACGCAGGAGCCGGCCACCAGAACATTGGCCCCAGCCGCCGCAGCCTGAGGGGCTGTTTCAAAATTGATGCCGCCATCCACTTCGATATCCAGCGCAGGGTTAACATTTTGCGCATATGCGCGCAGTGCTTTCACCTTGTCCAGCATATCGGGCATAAACTTCTGCCCGCCAAAACCGGGCTCTACCGTCATGACCAGCACCATGTCCAGATCTTTTACAAAAGGGTACACCGCTTCTACCGGAGTTTGCGGCTTTATGGAAACTGCCGCTTTTTTCCCGCAGGATCTTATCAGGCCGATCGTTTCCTGAACATCGTCTTCCGCTTCCAAATGGAAGCACACCAGATCAGCCCCTGCCTTACAGAACTGTTCGGCATACTGTTTCGGGTGTGAGATCATCAGGTGAACGTCCAGAAACATATCCGTGCATTTGCGGATCGATTCTACAACCGGCACGCCGATACTGATGTTCGGGACAAAATGCCCATCCATTACATCTACATGGAGCATCGCGGCTCCGCTTACTTTATGGATGTCCCGTTCCAGGTTTGCAAAATCTGCCGCCAAAATAGACGGGGATACCTTTGCCATAATACACATACGTCCTTTCTGTAAAAAGCCCGCTTGAATCCATTTAACCATCTAATACCTATATTTTACTAAATGAAAGAGGTCACGTCAACAAAATCCCCGAAAATTTATGGATTGTTTTAATTTAAAATCAGGAATCCTCCGTCTGCTTTTGCACAATCACAGTTTTTCAGGAGCTTTGCCAAACAGGATATGGGGAAACTATGACACAGGTTTGATCAACAAGCCAGCCTTCAAAATAAAACTTCCCAAATGGTGAAAAGAGCCGCCGTATTTTCTTTTTCTAATAACGGCTGCTTTTCTTTCATGTCTGTTCAGGAAAAATTTTTTCTCCCCAATTTCAATATATTCGCTGAGTGAAACGGGCACAATCTTTAAAAAATCTACTTGCCTTATAGGATATTGCTATTTTTATAAAGCCCTGCACGGTAGCGGTTTTTTAAAACCCGCATAAGATAAAGTACAGTCCTGTTTTAAGAATGGGCGGAAAAAGTGACCGTATTAAGTCCGGTCCGCAGGGGAGCTTTGCCGCATACCGTTTTAAAAGGCGTGGACTGTTCAGATATATGAAAAGCAGCAGAGATTCTCTCTGCTGCTTTTTTGTACTGTCTTATTCAGAAATGACCTTTCCGCTTAAATCTTCCTGAAGCTCCACCTCTACGTCAAAGGTGTTCGCATTCCCGTTTTTCACCCGGTATATCGTCAACGTTACCGTTTCCCCGGGCGTTTTCTGATTCAGGACGCTGGATACCTCTTTGATAGATACAACATCCGTCCCATCGATCTTGGTGATAATATCCCCTGCATTCACTCCTTGGGTATAGGCGTCGGAGGATTCATCCACCTGTACTACCCGCAGCCCTGCGGGAGTACCGCGCAGCTCCGCCAGTGCCTGCGGAATGGACTGAAAAGTGATCCCGATCCGGACGCGCCCTGCAACATAACCATTTTGAATCAGATTTTCCACAATTGGCTTCGCTTCGTGAATTGGAATCGCGAACCCGATGCCTTCGTATTCCGTAGCCGCAATTTTAGAAGAGTTGATCCCAACGACCTGGCCGTATTTGTTGACTAACGCTCCTCCGGAATTTCCCGGATTGATGGCAGCGTCTGTTTGGATGCAGTCCATGGTGTACCCAGAGGCTCCAATCGCAATCGTACGGTTGATCCCGGAAATGACGCCTTGTGTAAAGCTGCTGGAAAGATTACGCCCTGTCGGATTTCCGATCGCGATCGCCTTTTCCCCTACTTTTAACGCTGTGGAATCCCCAAACTCCGCCACTACCAGATTTTCTTTCTGGATCTTTACCACCGCAAGATCGGTGCGGGTATCCACCCCGATCAGCGTTGCCTGGCAGTAATCCTCATTGTTCAGATAGATCTCGATCTTGTCGACCGGGGTGGAGGTCACATTCCCTGTTGAAGGGTCCTCCTGCATCACCACATGCGCATTGGTGATGATATACCCATCCTCTGACATGATGATCCCGCTGCCCTCGCCATAAGCCTGATTGGCGGCAGCCGATTCCTTGGTATAGACTACGACGCCGACTACGGAAGGCATTACCTTTGTTGCGATTTGTTCCGAAGTCAGTTCGCCGGTCGCATCCAATGTTTCTTCATCGTCCGATTCTTCTGGGATCGAAGTGATCTCCAGCGCGGCCGCAGAAGATTCTGGCATTTCTTCCGAAACGTCCCCTGTCCTTCCGCTGTCCGGATGCTCTTTATAAATCATGTAGCCAATTCCGACAAACACCACAAAGGCAAACAAAATGCACAAAAGGATGATAAATACCTTCATACCTCCGCCGGAACCCTTCCCTCCCTTTTGAGGCGGTCTTGGTGCGGAGTAAAAAGTGTTCTGCCCCTCATAATACTGCCGTTCTCCCTCTGAAAAGGCCGGATTGATGTCAACCCCGTTAGAGCTCTGCCAAGAGTTGTTTTGTTGGTTTGGGTCCGGTGAAGACCCATATGGGTAAGAATTCATTGAGAAACCCCCTATTTTTCTATCTTTGCATTACTATGAATTTTTCTTGAATTTATTCTGGCTTTTTCCCTTTGCCGATGGCAGACTGAACAGGAATTCGCAGTATTCTCCCTGCACGCTTTTTACGATAATATCCCCGCCGTGCAGCGTCACAATGGAACGCACGATATAAAGCCCAAGGCCTACCCCGCTCTTATCCAGCCCGCGGGAACGGTCGGTCTTATAAAACCGATCAAATACCCGAGGGATCTCTTCTTTGCTCAATCCCTCTCCGGAGTTTTTCACACCAATCACAGCGCGGTTGCCCTCTTTAAAGAATTCAAATTCTATGTAACCGCCTTCGTTGGCAAATTTGATCGCATTTTCCGTCAGGTTGTAAATGACCTGGTGGATCAAGTCCTCATCAGCGTCAACATAAACCTTGTCATGATCCAGCCCACGGATTTCCAGCCCCTTGTCTTCGATCTGGCGTTCCAAACTGAACAGCGTCTGGCAGATCGTGTCTACCATTTCAAAGGGATGGTTATTCAGCTTCATCTCACCGGCCTCGATCTGGGAAAGGTTCAGCATAGAACGCACAATCCGGGACAAGCGTTTCACCTCATCTGATACGGTGCGCAGGTATTGCTTTTGTTTCTCCGGCGGGATCGTTCCGTCTAAAATCCCGTCAATGAACCCCCCGATCGTAGTCATCGGTGTCTTTAATTCATGTGACACATTGGAAATAAAGCTGCGGCGCATAGTCTCTAGGGTAGAAAGCGACTGCGCCATGTTATTTAACGCCATGGCGAGCTGTCCCACTTCATCATAGGATTCCACAGTCAAGCGGGTGGAGAAGTCCCCGTTCCCAAACTGCTGCGCCGCTTTGGACATTTCTTTTAACGGACGCACCATAGAGTGGGTGACAAAATAAATGATCACGCACACCAACAGCAATACAAACAAAGCGGAAACAGCAAACATCTGGAACACATCGATCAAAAATTTCTGCATAGATTCGGTGGAATCCGTCGAGGTCAGCACATATCCAAGACACTGCCCATCCTGTGAATAAACAGGAGCGCCGACTGTTACGTTGTGGCTGCTGTAGATCCCGCCAAGGGTCCCCATCTCTTTATAGATCCCATCTTCCTGCATCGAACTCATAATAGACGCCGAAAGCTGATAGGTCGTATGCCGGCATGGGTACGCCTCCGTACAGTAAACGGTCCTGCCATCCGTCCCGACCAAAAATACTTCCGCATCCACTGCGTCCGCCAAAATATCAAAATAGCTTTTGGGCTGGTTGATCACGATCGCATGATCGGAATTGATGTTTTCCTCTACTACCGCCACCGCTTTTTCCAGATTGGACTGGAGCATATCGTATTTGTCTTCCTTAAAATACTGGGAAGCAAACAGCATGAAGGCTGTCCCCAAAATCCCGATACTGACTAGAATCAAAGAAGCACAAACCGAAAAATATTTCATAAAGATACTTTTTTGCATAAACGGTGTTTCCTTTCCCCACAGGGATTTTCTGCTTCAGGACGAAAAAAACCTGTTCCAAAACAATTTTTGTTTTGGAACTAGGTAATTTTGCTATTCATTTACTTCAAATTTATATCCAACGCCCCAAACCGTTTTTAAAGCCCACTGGTCGGAGACTCCTTCCAGTTTTTCTCTCAGTCTTTTGACATGGACGTCAATGGTACGGGAATCCCCGTAATATTCAAAGCCCCAAACCTCGTCTAAAAGCTGGTCGCGGGTGTATACCCGGTTTGGATTGGAAGCCAGATGGAACAGCAGTTCCAATTCTTTCGGCGGGGTGTCGATCACCTTTCCGTCGACCTTTAACTCATAACGGGTCATATTCACGACCAGCTTGTCATAGGATACTTCCTTCACTTCTTCCGCCTGATTATTCTGGCCGATCCGGCGCAGGACCGCCTTGATCCGTGCGATGACTTCTTTGGTGTCAAACGGCTTGACGACATAATCGTCCGCGCCCAGCTCCAAGCCAAGCACCTTATCGAAGGTCTCGCCCTTAGCTGTCAGCATAATGATCGGCACATTTGACTTTTTCCGGATCTCCCGGCAAACCTGCCAGCCATCTAAACCGGGAAGCATAATATCCAGCAGCACCATGTCCGGAGCCAGTGCGTTAAATTTTACGATCGCCTCTTCCCCATCATGGGAAAGGATCACGCTGTAGCCCTCTTTTTCCAGATACAGGCGAAGCAGCTCGCAAATATTCTGATCGTCGTCTACTACTAAAATTTTTCCTAAAGACATAGAAACGTCCTCCTTTTTCAGGGAAATCTATTTTTGAATTGATTAAATCCTTTTAACAAATTCATTTTTCTTGTTTTTATTATACATGATTCTCGTTTTCCTTTCAACCGAATCTATGAACAAACCATAAATCTTTTACGATGAAAGTATAAAATTTCATGGATTTTCGCATGATAATTTGTTTTACATTTTTCCAGTTTTATTGTATAATAAGAATTTGATATCAAATCATATATTTGAAAAGAAAGAATAGAGGGAACAGCATGAAATTAGGAATGGTCGGCCTGCCAAACGTTGGGAAAAGCACCCTGTTTAATGCCTTGACCAACGCTGGCGCAGAATCCGCAAACTATCCGTTTTGTACCATCGAGCCAAACGTAGGAGTCGTATCCGTGCCGGACGAACGGCTCAACTACCTCGAAAATATGTACCATCCCAAAAAGTTCACCCCAGCCGTACTGGAGTTCGTGGACATTGCTGGACTGGTCAAAGGCGCTTCCAAAGGAGAGGGACTTGGGAACAAATTCCTTTCCAATATCCGTGAGGTGGATGCTATCGTCCATGTCGTGCGCTGCTTTGAGGATCCGAACATCGTCCACGTTGACGGGCAAATCGGCCCAAAACGGGATATTGAAACCATCAATCTGGAACTGATCTTTTCCGATATTGAAATTTTAGAGCGCCGCCTGTCCAAATCTATCAAAGCGGCAAAGGCAGACAAAAAGCTTCAGGGGGAAGTTGATCTGCTGGAACGTCTGATCGCCCATCTGGAGGATGGAAAAACCGCCCGTTCCTTTGATTTTACCGAGGACGAGCTGGAGATGATCAAGCAGACGCCGCTTCTTTCCAATAAGCCTGTGATCTACGCGGCGAACCTCTGCGAGGAGGATTTCTCAGGCAACCTGGAAGAGAACCGCTTTTATCAGGAAGTCTGCGAAATCGCAAAGGAAGAAAACGCGGCCGTTCTGCCGATTTGCGCAAAGATTGAAGAGGATATCGCCGATATGGACGCCGAAGAAAAGAGCATGTTCCTAGCGGAATTGAACCTGAAAGAATCTGGGCTTGACCGGATCATCCGCGAGGGGTATTCCCTGCTGGGATTGATCTCTTTCCTGACTGCCGGTTCTGACGAGGTGCGCGCCTGGACGATCACCCGCGGCACCAAAGCGCCAAGAGCGGCTGGGAAGATCCATACCGACTTTGAAAAGGGCTTTATCCGGGCTGAGATCATCAGCTTCGACGATCTGGTCGCCTGTAAGACTATGGCGGCCGCTAAGGAAAAGGGCTTAGTCCGGCTAGAGGGAAAAGAATACGTCATGCAGGATGGGGACATCGTAAACTTCCGCTTTAACGTATAGTTTTTATTGCTTCAGCAAAAGGAAACACAGCAATTCTTGACCTTACGGGGGCGGCGATATGTGGTTCATTGCAGCGGTCCTATCCTCTTTTTTCGCCGGGATCACCACGATATTGGTAAAGTGCGGCATCCAAAAAACTGATTCCGATCTTGCCACAGCGATCCGTACAGGGATCGTCCTGATTTTTTCATGGCTGATGGTCTTTCTGGTCGGTTCTTTTGACGACCTTTCCGCGGTCAGTACAAGATCACTTTTCTTTTTGGTTTTATCAGGGATCGCGACCGGCGCCTCGTGGCTGTGCTATTTCAAGGCGTTGTCTATCGGAAACGTAAATAGGGTCGTGGCAATCGACAAATCAAGCGCAGTACTCTCTGTCCTGCTCGCGATCGTTTTCTTTCAAGAGACCAACCATCTTGCGGGAAAACTGGCCGGAACAGTTTTGCTGGCTGTCGGTATCCTTTTGATGGCGGAACAGAAAAAAACAGCACAAACGGCAAAAGAGAGGGCTTGGATCATTTACGCAGTTTTATCCGCTGTGTTTGCGGCCCTTACTTCGATCCTTGCAAAGGTGGGTATCACCGGAGTAGAATCGAATTTGGGAACCGCGATCCGCACAGGCGTTGTGCTGATTATGGCGTGGGGCGTGGTCTTCTCCCATGGAAAGCAAACAGGGCTCCGTTCTCTGGAACGGAAAGAGCTTCTTTTTATTGTGTTATCCGGCCTTTCTACCGGCGCTTCGTGGCTATGCTATTATTATGCGCTTCAAAACGGGATCGTCAGCGTGATCGTTCCGATCGACCGGTTAAGTATTGTCGTTTCCGTTCTGTTTTCGTTCCTTGTTTTCAAGGAGCGTTTATCCAGGCGGGCCTTGATCGGCCTGCTATTGATGATAGTAGGAACCCTTATCATTGCATACTTCGCTTAAAAAGGCGGCAAAGATGAACTATCTTTGCCGCCTTTTTCATTGCTCCTTATGTTTTCCCAGCGCATTGACCAGCATCTGATACGCCATTTCCTGTTCACATTCTGTACTGCGCCGGCCGCACAGCCGGGACAGAAGACCTGAACAGATGCTCGTCAGGACAAACTGCCGGTATTGGGAGGGATGCCCGGCCTCCAGAACACCTTCCTTTACCCCCTGATCCAGCATCTGATCCAGCAAGGCAAACAATTCATCCACCGCGGCGTCAAAGCTGTCCCGGTGCCGCTCCATCGTCTGCAAAAGCTGTTGGGAAAGATTGCTTGCAAGAAAAAGCTGGAGCATATTCATTCCGGATGAAAAGTCACGGTAAATGCATCCAAATACTGCCTCACATTGTTCTTTAAAGCCCTTTTCGGAAGCAAGTCCTGCCCGCAGCTGTTCCAGTTCCTGCTCCAAGTGATATAGGAAAGCCTTGGCAATCAACTCTTCCTTGCTGGAAACATACTCGTAAACCGTTCCCTTGCCAATTCCTGCCTGCTGTGCAATGTCCGCCACCCGCAGATCAGAGATCACTTCGCCCCGGCGAAGCAGGGCATTCACTGCTTCATAAAGGGCGATCTCTTTTTCGCTGAATTTCCGGTACTCAAAGCACGTTTCCTTCTGTTTCATGTTTTTGCTCCTCATCTTCAATGACGATCGGTTTTAAGTCTTTGCGGCGCAGCAGGTCATAAATGCAAGGCACGACAAACAGGGTCAGCAGCGTCGCATAGGTCAGCCCTCCGATCACAACGATCGCCAACGGCTGTGTCATCTCTGACCCGGTTCCAACCCCGATCGCCATGGTGGACATTGCCAAAACCGTAGTCATCGCAGTCATTAAAATCGGCCGTATTCTAGTATGTCCTGTCTGCACCAAAGCTTCTTTTTTCTCCATACCGTCCAGCCGGAGCTGATTCGTATAATCTACGAAAACAATCCCGTTGTTTACTACAATGCCTGCCAGTACCAAAAATCCCAGCATCGCTACAACGCTTAATTCGCTTCCTGTCATTACCAGCGCCAGAAGTCCACCCGTAAAGGCGAGCGGCAGGGTAAACAAAACGATAAACGGCGACACCAGGGATTGGAACTGCGCCACCATGATCAGATAAATGAACAAAACAGCCGCCCCGATCATCAGCACCAGATCACTCAGCGATTGGTTGATCGTCTCGTTCTCCCCGCTCAGGGTCACGGTATATCCGCTCGGAAGTTCATAATCGTCAAGCTGTTTTTCCACATCGCGGCTCACCAACCCAATGTTATGGTCTTCATCCACCAGCGCGCTGACCGTCATGGTACGGGTCTGATTATCATGGCTGATCGACAGCGGACTTTCCGCCTCTTCGATCGAAGCAATATCGCTTAATTTCACGGTCACATCTTTCTGATCTTTCGTTCCCTCCAGCTCGTAGTTCCCCAAATTGCTGCGGGTAACGTCCGAATCGTTGAGGATGATCACCGGGTAATCCGCGTCGTCGGCAGATAAAGTCGTAGCGTTCGTTTCCGTGCTGATCGCACCGCTTACCGCCTGATAGACCTGGGCTACTGTCAGCCCATATTCCATGGCCTTGTTTTTATTCACAATCACACGGACTTCGGCAGAAGCATCCTCCAGACCATTGGTAATATCAGTCGTACCTTCTACCCCTTCCAGAATACCGGTCATATCCTTTGAGATCTGGGCCATTTGATCCAAATCTGTTCCATGGATCACAAGCTCGATCCCAGAACCTCCCAGCATCGACATATCCATAGTAGAGGCCGCAATATCCACTTCGCAATTTAGATCCGCGGTCTTTTCCTCCAGCATTTTGGCGACTTCTTTGTTCGTGTGCTTTTTGTCTTCATCCAGCAGGATATAGAACGTCATCTCGCCCGGATCGGAGGTTCCCATCCCCATGATATTTCCAGCCTGCATAGCGCCTACTGTCTGTACATCTTCTATTTCCAAGGCGCGTTCCATAAAGGTGTCGCTCATCTGGTAAGTATCCTCCTTGTCGGAATCATCCGGCATAGTCAGGGTCGCAGACATTTGGGTGGAATCCACATCCGGCATAAACGCTGTCCCCATCCGCGCCACCAGTACACCAGATAAAATCAATAAAATAATGGTAAAGCTCAACACATAAACCTTTTTGCGCAAACAGAAGCGAAGCAGTTTTTCATAGCCGTTTACCACCGCATCAAACCACGGATGTTTTTTCTCGTCCGCCTTGTTTAAAATCGTGGAGGACATGGTCGGCACTAAAGTCAGCGCCACAAAAAGGCTCGCCACCAAAGAGTATGCGATCGTCAGCCCCATATCCGCAAACAACTGGCGGGTCAAGCCGTCTGTAAACACGATCGGCAGAAATACACAGATGGTAGTCAAGGTGGAGGAGGTGATCGCTCCCGCCACCTGTTTAGCCCCCTGCACTGCCGCCTTGCGCTTATTCACACCAAGGTTGCGCAGCCGGTAAATATTTTCAATGACGACGATACTGTTGTCCACCAGCATCCCAACGCCTAGGGCAAGCCCGGACAAAGAGATGATATTTAGCGTTACACCGCTGAAATACATCAATACCATCGCAAACAGCAGGCTGATCGGGATGCTGGTTGCAATGATCAAAGTCGGCTTAAAGGTCTTTAAAAATAGCAGCAGTACGATAATCGCCAAAATACCGCCGTACAATAAGTTATCTAATACGCTCTTTATGATGATGTCAATGTAAACGCCCTGATCCATCAGCGCTGTAATATGAAGATCCGGGTTATTTTCCATTAAGCTGTCCATTGCGGTATGCACCGCATCTGTCGCCTCCGTAGTGGACGCGGTACTGGATTTTTCAAAGGAAAGCAGGATCCCGTCATTCCCGTTAATCTTCGCGTAGGTTTCCCCGGCATTATCCGCCCAAGAAACTTCCGCAACATCTTTCAGATAAATATCCCCTAGTCCATCAACTCCCGTAGAGAATAAAAGCAGGTCCTTAATCTCTGTTTCATCGGCAAACTCATCGCCTACCTTGATCAGGTATTGGGCGTTTCCCTCGCTTAAATATCCTGCGGGCATAGAGAAGTTTTCCGCCTGAAGCATTTTTTGGATCATATCAACGGTAATGACACCATCCAGCCCCGCGTTTTGATAGGCCTCCTCCCGCTGTTCCTCAAATTGCTGTTCCGCTTCCTCCAGCTTGCCTTCTGCGTTGGTAAGCTGGACAGATGCTTCCGTCAGCTTCTGGGTCAGGGTGATCTTTCCGGATTCCAGTTCTTTTTCCTGCTCTTTCAGTGTATCCAATGCATCATATGCCTGGATCCCCTGCTTTGCCTGGGTGATTCCGGTATCCGCCTGGGTGATCCCATCCTGTAACAGCTTGATCTGCCCGTCTATTTCTGTGGTATCCAAGCCGGCTTCTGCCATCTGGTCACGCATATCCTGCGCGGTTTCAAGCTGTCCGGATAGTGTTTCCTTGGTCTCTTCCGCCTTGGAAACGGCATCCTCCAGTTGCTGTTTCGTCATGCCGATTTTATCAATCGCACTCTGCAATTCCGTCTTCCCGTCCTCCAGCTGAGAAGAAGCGTCTACTAATTTTTGTTTCTGTTCTTCACTTTGGCTTTCAAAATCCGTGCGCTGATCCTTCAGCTTTTTCTTGCCTGACTGAATTTCGTCCTCTGCTTTCGATAATTCCTCATCTACATTTTTCAGGATCTTGTCGTTCAGCGCGTCTATTTTCCCCTGATCCAGTTTGATTTGCAGCTGTTCTTCTACCAAACCGGTCGCTGTAACAGACGCAATCCCGTCGATCCGTTCAAACTCCGGCACAACGGTGTTCTGTACAAACTCCGAAACCTCGTAAGAATCCATTCCATCCACGTCGACACTGGCCATCATGACCGCCATCATATCCGGGTTTAATTTCATCATGGACGGTGTTCCGACCGTGTCGTCAAAGGAGGACGACACACTGCTGACCGTATTGTTGACGTCGATCATGACGGAATCCATGTTGATATTCTGGTTAAATTCCAGCATGACCATGCTGAAATTTTCACTGGAGGTAGAAGTGATATTCTTCATCCCGGCAGTGGTAGAAAGTGCCTGTTCCAAGGGCTTCGTTACAGATGATTCCACCTTTTCCGGGCTTGCACCAGGATAAGCTGTGGTGACGATCACATAAGGAAAGTCGATATTAGGCATCAGGTTCGGCGTCATGTGGGTAAATGAAATAAATCCCAGCACCAAAACCATGATCACCGCCACTACTACAGTAAACGGCTTTTTTACACTGAATTCTGAAAGCATACACATTTTTCCTCTTCTACGCAAATTCGACCGACCAGTCAGTCGGCTACAACACAGTATAGCATAAAAAAAGTTTTCTGCGCAACCAAAACCTTCCCTTTTACAAATAATTTACAACTTTCAGCATTTTTCTAAGCACTGTTTTTTTATGGCTTTTATGCTATACTGTTGGTAAATCAACGATATTGATATTGCGGGGGGAAGAAAGATGAAAAAACGTCAATGTAAGATCACCGTGTTAAGGAAAGAATTGTATCCCGACTTGCAGCGGCAATATTTGGCTGATCCAGAATCAGGCCCTTGCCCTATTTTTGAGGTAGGGCAGGAATTTCTTCTGGAACGAAGCGATGCCCGCGATGATTTCTGGCATATGCTGGACGGAAAATTTTGTTCCGAGGCTTGGGATTGTATCAGCCGGTATGTATATACAGCGCTTCAGGGCGGCTCCATTATGGACGGCTGGACCAAAGATGAAAAAGTAATGATCGCATGCTGTAACGACGGGACCCGACCCGTTATCTTTAAGATCGAACGGCTGGACGGAAAAGAGCAAAATAAAAAGGAGAGGCAGAAATCCTGCCTCTCCTTTTTCGCTGATCAGTCCCGCTTCTGCCAGATGATCTCCTCCGGCTTTCTGCTTTTCAGGCTTTTAGCAATCAAAAATTTGATCCGGATCCCCTGTTCGCAGAATTTGCGTTCATGCTCTGTGTCAATATTTCCACCATAATCCGACTGATGCAGATCTCTGGTCAGGTAAGCCACTTCAAAACCAGCATCTTTTAAATAACCTAATGTGTCCTCAAACAGATCATCGTCATCTGTTTTAAAATGAAGCTCTCCGCCAAGCCGCAGGAAGGTTTGGTACTTTTCCAGCTGCCGGGTATGGGTCAGCCGCCTTTTATGATAGCTTGGCTTCGGCCATGGGTTACAAAAATTGATGTAGATCCTGTCGACAACGTCCTCTTCTTTCATGATATTAAGGATCCGCTCAATATCATAGGCTGTCAGCACTACATTCTGCGGCTTTTCTCCTTTTTGTGCAAAAACTTCTTCAATGTTTTTAACTGCGCTTGCCAGCACAAGGCTTTTCATATCGATCGCCAGATAATTGATCTCCGGGTGTTCCGCCGCCAGCCGCGCAATAAAAGTCCCTTTCCCGCAGCCCAGCTCCAAATGCAAAGGCTGTTTTTTGACAAAGCAATTCTGCCATGCGCCATTGGGACGAAATGGGTCGTCATAAAAATAAGGGCAGCGGTCCAGCACCGGCTGTGCCCAAGGTTTATTTCTCATTCTCATAAGTCGTTCTCCTCTTGCAATTCATCACCTGCTTATTATAGCAAATCCTTTTTTCCCTGTAAATAAGAAAACACTCTGCGGAAAATTCCGCAGAGTGTTTTCTCATGAAAAGAAGGGGACAATTTATTAAAAATTTCGTGGTACGCATCATTGGGTTCCAAGGGTTACTTCCCTCTCATACTAAGAGGGTGCCCCAAATCAAAACGATTTATGCACGGGCTTTGTTTTCCCCTTGGATTGATTTTATTATACCAAGCAGTTGTGAGGAAATATGGGCGAAAATGTGTTATTTTTGTAAATGTTATAAGAAAATAATAAAAATAAGAATATGGCAGTCATATGGTCTATCCAGTCATGGAACAGTATTGTGAAATCCCTGTAAATCCCTACTAAAAAGGCCATTGCCGCTAATTGACAGCCGGAAGCAAACGATTATTTTCACCGCCGTCAAAAACTCCCCGCAAAAACAACGGTTGTTTTTGCGGGGAGTTTGCAAATCCCTGATCATTGCAGCGGTGAATCTTTCCGCCTGCGGTCAAAATATTTTTTTGTTTCCGCGACCACGACCCCATTCAGGGCAAAAATCGCAATCAGGTTCGGCAGAGCCATCAGTCCGTTGAAAATATCAGCGATGGTCCACACCGCAGAAATAGTCATATACGGTCCAATGAACACGCACAAAATATAGAGCCAGCGGAAACCTAGAACCAGCTTTTTCTTCCCGCCGGACAGGTATTCCAAACAGCGTTCACTGTAGTAGTCCCAACCTAAAATCGTAGTAAAGGCAAAGAATACTAAACAAACCATCAAAATAAAGGAGGCAATTCCCGGCGCAAAGGGCAGTCCATCCTGAAACGCCTTGGTAGTGACCGAAACGCCCTCCAGCCCAGTGCTGTAAGCGCCTGTCAACACGATCGTCAAACCGGTCAACGTACAGATGATAATGGTATCAATGAAAGTACCGGTCATGGTAACCAGCCCCTGACGGACCGGTTCCTTCGTTTTTGCAGCCGCAGCGGCGATCGGTGCGGAGCCAAGGCCCGCTTCATTCGAGAAAATACCGCGTGCGATCCCCATCTGCATCGCTACCATGATAGAGCCCAAAGCGCCCCCGGCAACGGCACGTAAACCAAACGCACTCTCAAAAATCGTTTTCAGCGCGCCGGGCACGGCCTCAATATTACAAACCATCACGGTCAGGCAGAACAGCACATAAATGATCGCCATAAACGGCACAACGATTTGTGAAACACTGGCGATCCGCTTGATCCCGCCGATCACGACCAGAGCAACACACAAAGTCAGAATCAGCCCCGCGATCACAACAGTCCAGGAATATTCCATTCCAAACAGGGTAACGGTCCAAGTAGAATCCGGGTCAAAAAAGTTGCGTACTGCATCGGCAACACCGTTCACCTGGGTAAAGGTACCGATCCCAAACAGCCCAACACACATCCCAAAAAATGCAAAGATCTTAGCCAGCCATTTCCAACGCTTGCCCATACCGCGTTCAATGTAATAAAACGGTCCGCCCAAAGCATGTCCATTTTCGTCTACAACACGGTACTTTACAGCTAAAAGACCTTCTGAATATTTGGTTGCCATTCCAAACAAGGCGGCGATCCACATCCAAAATAAAGCGCCCGGCCCCCCAGTCACCAGTGCTGTAGCAACGCCGACAATGTTCCCGGTACCGATCGTTGCGGACATTGCCGTACACAACGCCCCAAAGCTGGATACCTCTCCGTCGCCGCCCTTTTCATTCTTCACCATAAATTTCAGTGCTTTTGGCAGATGGCGGATCTGCAAAAAGCCCAAACGGATGGTCAAAAATAATCCAGCCGCCAAAATCAGAACGATCAGGGGGACTCCCCATACAAAATCGTCAATTTTTTTCAATACGCTTCCGATCGCGTCCAGCACAGATCCCTGTGCTAAAAGGGTAACATTCATTTTTTCTTTCTCCTCCTGCGTGTTTTTGACAATAAAAAAAGCCGAAAACAAACTGTTTCGGCCCTCACGAAGAGTAGACATCAAGCTGTATTTCCGCCCTGTCCTTTTGCCTGAGAGATTGGAAAAAATAATTTTTTCCGTACACCTTCGGCGCCCGCCTTTTTGATCGGGACTCTCCAGAGAAACCGTCAATCCTAAAATTGACGGTTTATATTTTAACATATTATTCACTTTTTTGCAACAGTAAATTTAAAAAAGCGACAATTACCGGTATGCCTTTGCCGTGATCAATTCAATCCGGCTGCTCAAATATCCCTCTTTCCTTTCCTGCGGATGGGAATAATCAGTGGAAAGATATTTTTTGTTGTCATCCGCAAACACAGTAACGATCGTCTTATCGGCCCCCTGCATATTCTGCGCCATGACAGCCCCCAGAAAATTTGCACCGGACGAAACGCCTACGCCGATCCCCAATTTTTCAGAAAGCATCCGCGCCATAATGATCGAATCCACATCATCCACAGAAACAATTTCATCCATCTCGTCAAGGTGGACGATGCTTGGGATGAACTCGTCCGAAATTCCCTGTATCTTGTGCGCCCCAGTCTTATACCCGGTGGACAGGGTCGGTGAATTGAGCGGCTCCAACGGATGGATCTTACAAGAGGGGTTTTCTATCTTCAGCCGTTTTCCGATCCCCATCGCCGTTCCGCCAGTACCTACCCCGGCAACAATGCCGTCCGCGCACAGCCCCAGTGCGGCTAACTGGCGTACGATCTCTTCCCCAGTCATCACGATATGCGCCTGCACATTATCTTCATTAGAAAATTGTTTTGGCAGGAATACCCCGCCCTGTTCGGCCAGTTCTTCTGTCATCCGGATCGAGCCTAAAAAACCGCCCTGTTCTTTGGATACCAGACGGACCTCGGCCCCGTAGCTCTGCATCAGATTGATGCGTTCCTTGCTCATCCAGTCCGGCATGTAGATCACCACCCGGTGCCCCAAGTAGCTCCCCATGGCGGAAAAGGCGATCCCCGTATTGCCGCTAGTCGCTTCGGCGATCAAATCGCCCGGCTGGATCGTCCCATCTTCATACGCCTTTTTCAAAATATAATATGCCACCCGGTCCTTAATACTGCCGGAGAGGTTATAATATTCCGCTTTTGCAAAAATCCTCCGCACCTGCCCATCAAACCGGAACACGATCTCCAGCAGCGGAGTGTTCCCGATCATGGGGGCGATCTGTTCAAATTTCTCTTTGATCTGAGCTTCCATAGCACGCCTCTTTATCTTCATCAAATTTCCAATAAAAATTTTAGCATTTTAACAAGTAAAAAGCAAGTCAAATTTTTCACAAACGGGTTTTAGGAAACATCCGCTTTCCTTATTGTATGAAAAGGCCTCCGGAAAAGTTTCCGGAGGCCTTTGGCTTTTATTTTTTATTCCGCTGTTTTGCACGCAAAGAGTTGTCTAAGATCGCTTTCCGCAAACGGATATTTTCCGGCGTCACTTCTACCAGTTCGTCATCCGCAATAAATTCCAAAGCCTGCTCCAAGCTCATGATTTTCGGCGGGACCAGACGAAGCGCGTCATCAGAGCCAGAAGCGCGCATGTTGGTCAGCTGCTTCTTTTTACAGACGTTGACGACTAGATCCTCCGCCTTTGGGGACTGTCCTACGATCATCCCTTCGTAAACCGGCACGCCTGCGCCAATAAACAGGGTCCCGCGTTCCTGTGCGTTAAACAGCCCGTAAGCGACTGCGGTACCGCTTTCAAATGCCACCAAAGAACCGGTGTTCCGGTTCTGGATCTCCCCTTTAAACGGCTGGTAGCATTCAAAGACAGAGCTCATGATCCCTTCGCCCTTGGTATCGGTCAAAAATTCGTTTTTATAGCCAAACAGGCCACGAGCCGGAATCAAAAACTCGATCCGCATGCGGCTTCCCTGCGGCGCCATATGCTGCAATTCTGCTTTCCTAGCGCCCATTTTTTCCATCACAGCGCCCATGTACTCTTCCGGCACGTCCACCACCAGGCGTTCAATCGGCTCGCATTTCTTCCCGTCAATCTCCCGGTAAAGGACGCGCGGGGTGCTTACCTGTAATTCATAGCCCTCCCTGCGCATCGTTTCGATCAAAATAGAAAGGTGCATTTCTCCCCGCCCGGCTACGATAAAACTATCGGTCGTATCCGAATCAGTCACCCGCAGGGATACATCCTTTAAAAGCTCCCGCTGCAAACGGTCGCGCAGCTGCCGGCTGGTAACGAACTTTCCTTCTTTCCCTGCAAACGGAGAATCATTGACCGAGAACGTCATCTCAACAGTCGGCTGGGAGATCGCAGAAAATTCGATCGGTTCCACTGCTTCCGGGTCGCACAGGGTATCCCCAATGGTCAGATCCCCGATCCCGGAAATACAGACAATATCCCCCATCACAGCGGTATCGCACGGAACACGCTTTAAACCCTCGATCTGGTACAGGTTCACGACCCGTCCCTTATACTGCCGTTTTGGGTTGTGGTAATCGCAGACCATCACTTCCTGATTCTGCTTCAGGGCGCCGCGGTCGATCTTCCCGATCGCGATCCGGCCCACGTATTCATTATAATCAATGGAAGACACCAACATCTGGAACGGTTCCTCCGGCTCGCCCTCCGGTGCCGGGATATGTTCCAAAATCGCATCGAACAAAGGAACTAGGTCGGTTCCCGGCTGGGTATAGTCCACCGTAGCGGTCCCTTCCCGTCCGGAGCAGTAAATGACCGGGCTGTCCAGTTGTTCGTCGCTGGCGTTTAAGTCCATCAGCAGTTCTAAAACCTCGTCCTCGATTTCGTCAAGACGCGCGTCAGGACGGTCGATTTTATTGACGACAATAATGATCTTGTGCCCAAGCTCCAGCGCCTTTTGCAGCACGAAACGGGTCTGCGGCATGGTGCCCTCAAACGCGTCTACCAAAAGCAGAACGCCGTCCACCATTTTTAAGATACGCTCCACTTCCCCGCCGAAGTCCGCGTGCCCCGGCGTGTCGATAATGTTAATTTTTACCCCGTTGTAGTGTGCCGAGGTGTTTTTAGCCAAAATGGTAATTCCGCGTTCCCGCTCCAGGTCGTTGTTGTCCATAACACGGTCCTGGACTACCTGATTCTCCCGGAACGCTCCGCCCTGCTTGAGCATTTCATCGACCAGCGTCGTTTTCCCATGGTCAACGTGGGCGACAATCGCAATATTTCTTAAATCTTCTCTAATCAAAATCGTTCCCTCTTTTTTTATCCTATTTTACATCTTCCCCATTATAAGGCCTTTTACGCTTATTTTCTACTTTTTTGACAATATTTTTTGAAAAATCGTAACAATGTATACAAAGAACTATGAAAACACAGACCCCTTTTGTGAAGATTTTAAAATTGTCAGAAAAGGGGGAGAACACTTAAAAAATGCTATGCAGCCCTCCCTGCGGTATGATATAATAATTTGTGTAAAAATTTTAGAATGATACAGATGTTGGAGTGGTAACATGCAAAAAATGTTAGGATATATGCGAAAGGCGATCCACGAGTTTGACCTGATCCAAAACGGCGACAAAATCGCGGTCGGCGTTTCGGGCGGGAAGGATTCTGTGGTCCTTCTCAAAGGGCTGGTGCTGTTAAAACGGTTCATCGGCATCGAATACGATTTGGTCGCCATTACTCTGGATCCCTATTTCGGCGGCCAGCCTACCGATTATACCCCGGTGCGGGAGTTCTGCGAGGAAATGGGTGTGACCTATGTGTTAAAGCCTACCCGTATCGGAGAGATCGTATTCGACATCCGCAAGGAAAAGCATCCCTGCAGCCTGTGCGCAAAAATGCGGCGCGGGGCGCTTCACGACGCCGCGCTGGAATACGGCTGCAACAAGGTGGCGCTGGGTCATCATTTTGACGACGTGGTAGAAACTTTTATGATGAACTTGTTCGTGGAGGGGCGCCTCGGCTGCTTTGCGCCTAAAAGCTACCTGTCTACGAAAAAGCTGTGGATGATCCGTCCTATGGTATTTGCGCCGGAAAAGGAGGTGCGGAAAGCCGCTTTAAAAAATAATTTTCCGATCGTGAAATCCAAATGCCCGGCAGACGGGCAGACCAAACGGGAAGAAATGAAAGAGTTCCTGCGGGAGCGGGAGCGCGCTGACAATGGGTTCACCTTCCGGATGTTCGGCGCTATGCGGCGGGCTGGCTTAGACGGCTGGGGCTTCCCGGAAAAGCCGAAACAAAAAGGTTGATCAAAAAACACAGCGGAAATTATTTGTTGATTTTTCCCCAAAAAGCATTTGGCTGTAAAGTTTCTTTGGCCGTGTAAAATGAAAGTATACTGATACAAAAAGGACGCCCGGTGTTGGGCGTCCTTTTTTCACTTTTCAACTCAATGAAAATGGTCCATCTGCTGGTTAATCCGATTTTGCTCCTCAAACATCTGATGATGCATCCTTGCCTGCTCTTCCAATAAACGAACCTGCTCCTGCTGCTGGCGAAGCTGTTCCTCCTGAAATAAACGCTGCTGTTGCTGAAGCGTCTGCTGCCGACTGTTTTCAGCAGCATTCCCATGTTTCCCGCGACTGACGATACTGGCAATGATACTGATCAATACCACAATAAAAACAAGGACGATCATCACCGAAAGGACTTCAAACATGATATTCCCCCATTCCAATACTTTTTACAAATCACAAAAGCTTACCTGCCTGCGGGTATACCGCGCCAACGCGCTGAATCCCGCTTCTTTAGCCATTTGGCAGGCAATGTCAAAATCTGCTCCCAAATCTGCCGCCTTATGCGCGTCTGAACCAATTGTCAAAATTTCCCCGCCCAATTTCCGGTAAAGGGAAAGGATCTTAAATGCCGGGATCGTTTCTCCCATCCCCTGACGAACGCCGGAGGTATTGATTTCGATCCCTTTTCCCCGCTCGATCAGACGTTTTAAGATCACTTCCAATTCGTCTGGGTAGTCCAGCAGGCTCACCCGCTGTCCCTGCCGGGCCGCATAACGCTTGATCAGATCCAAATGCGCCAGACAGTCAAAATCGCCCTCGTCTGCAAGGCGATATAGGTTTTCCAAATTCATGCGGCAAAGCGCTTCGTTTTGCCCGCAGGTGTAATCCCGTTCGCTGAAATCTATATCATCGACCTTGTGCATGGATCCCAGCACAAAATCAAAATCCATTACGCGCAGCACTTCCTGTGCAAACGCCGGGTCCAGATGAGGCTGCCCCAGTTCGATCCCGCTTTTTAACGTGATCTTTTCCCCATATTCCTTTTGGCATTGTTCAAACCGTTCCCGGTACTGCTTTAAATAGGGGATCGTAAACTTGCCGAGCGGGGAATACTTCGACCCCTGAAAGCCGGGAGTGTAAATTTCAAAGTGATCGGTAAACGCAAGCTCCTCCAGCCCTTTTTCCAGCGCGGCATCACACAGCTCCTCCATGGTATTCATCCCATCGGGTGAAACGGTGGTATGCAAATGGTAATCCGCCATTCCCTGTTTCATAAGCAGCCTCCCTTCCTATACTTCTATGGCTATTATAACCAAATCGTCCCCAAACCGGCAACCGTCAAACTGTACGAATTTTTCTAACATGGTGCGAATTGTTGACTTTTTCGAAAAAGATGGATATAATAAAACTAATTTCATGAATCAAATTGGCTGTGAAAAGAAGAGTAAGCTCTGCGCGCTTTTTCAGAGAGTCCGGGTCGCTGGGAACGGACAAAGCAGACTGGGCTGAAGATGGTCTTGGAGCTGCGCACCGAAAGGATCTCCCTTTAGGCTGCGACGGTGTTGCCCGTTACCGCAATATGCTGTCGAACAAAACTGTTCCGCAGCAGATGAGTCCTGCCGCTGCAAGGCACAGGAAAATTGAGGTGGTACCGCGAAGGCTTTTGCTCTCGTCCTCGAAACGATGTTTCGGGAACGGGAGCTTTTTTATTTTCCCACAACCGCCAAAAAAGTTCATGCAACAAAAAAAGGAAAGGTGACTTTACTGTATGAAAGAGAAATTTTATTTGACCACTGCGATCGCCTACACATCCAGAAAGCCGCATATCGGCAATTCCTATGAAATTGTTCTGACTGACGCGATCGCGCGTTTTAAACGGCTGATCGGCAACGACGTCTTTTTCCTGACCGGCACAGACGAACACGGGCAAAAAATTGAAGAGATCGCCAAGGAAATGGGGATCACCCCAAAAGCTTATGTCGACCAGATCGCGGGCGAGATCCGCAAAATCTGGGACCTGATGGACTGCTCTTACGACAAATTTATCCGCACCACTGATGATTACCACGAAGCGGTCGTGAAGAAGATCTTCAAAAAGCTGTACGACCAAGGCGATATCTACAAAAGCGAATACGAAGGCTGGTACTGCACCCCGTGCGAATCCTTCTGGACAGAGACTCAACTGGCAGACGGCTGCTGCCCGGACTGCGGCCGCCCGGTAAAAAAGACAAAAGAAGAAGCTTACTTCTTTAAGATGAGCAAATACCAAGACCGCCTGATGCAGTACATCGAAGAGCATCCCACCTTTATCCAGCCGGAATCCCGCAAGCGGGAGATGGTCAACAATTTCCTCAAGCCGGGACTTCAGGATCTGTGCGTATCCCGAACCTCTTTCAGCTGGGGGATCCCTGTTGATTTCGACCCAAAGCATGTGATCTACGTTTGGATCGACGCTCTCACAAACTATATCACTGCGCTGGGCTACGACCCGGACGGCAGCAGCGAGCTGTTCCAAAAATACTGGCCGGCCGACGTGCATATCATCGGGAAAGACATTCTGCGTTTCCACACCATTTACTGGCCGATTATGCTGATGGCGCTGGACATCCCGCTCCCTAAACAGGTATTTGGGCATCCTTGGCTCCTTTCCGGAAACGACAAGATGAGCAAATCCAAAGGGAACGTGATGTACGCAGACGACCTTGCGCGCCATTTCGGGGTGGACGGCGTGCGGTATTACCTGCTGAAGGAAATGCCTTACGCGCAGGATGGGACCATCACCTACGAAAATATCATCGCACGGTATAACTCCGACCTTGCAAACACGCTGGGCAACCTGGTTAACCGCACGGTGGCAATGTCCAACAAATATTTTGACGGCGCAGTGAAAAATACCAGCGTCAGCGAACCGGTGGACGAAGAACTGGCAAACGCCTGCTTAACAGCGGTCAAGGAATACACCGACCTGATGAACCAGTTCCGGGTCGCCGACGCGCTGGAAGTGATTATGAACGTCGCGCGCAGAAGCAACAAATATATTGACGAAACCGCGCCTTGGACACTGGCGAAAGAGGAATCAAACCGTCCACGCCTGCAAACTGTATTATATAACCTGCTGGAAAGCATCCGCTTTATCGGCGTAATGATCTCCCCGTTTTTGCCAAAGACTTCAGAAAAGATTTTTGAACAGATCAAGACCGACATCACCTGCTATGATTCGCTGAACGCCTTCGGCAAATTGAAGGAGGGAACGGTGGGCACGGCTGTGCCGCTGTTCGCGCGGATCGACGAGGCGAAAAAGCTGGAGGAGCTGGAAGCGGAAATCGCAAAAGCCCAAGCTGCCGATGCCCCGAAAGAAAAGGAAAGCAAAGATCAACCGGAGGGCGTTATGATCGGGATTGAAGACTTTGCCAAGGTGGAGCTGAAAGCCGCAAAGGTCCTTTCCTGCGAACCGGTAAAAAAATCTGACAAACTGCTTTGCCTCCAGCTGGACGACGGTACCGGCACTCCCCGTCAGGTCGTTTCCGGAATCGCCGCCTGGTACCGCCCGGAAGACCTGGTCGGCAAAACCATTATAGTGGTTGCAAACTTAAAACCTGCAAAACTACGGGGCGTCCTTTCGAACGGCATGATTTTAGCCGCCGACTGCGACGACGCGGCAAAGGTGCTGTTCTTAGACGACAGTATCCCCGCCGGCGCTAAAATCCGGTAACATCTTTTTACGGAGGTTTTCAATCATGCAGCATCACGGCACACAACCTATCACAACATCACGCTTACTTCTCCGCCAATTTACCCTTTCCGATGCAAAACCCATGTTTTCCGGCTGGGCCGGCAACCCCAAGGTGACACGGTACGTTACCTGGAACTGCCATCGCTCTGTTCAGGAAACAAAGGGGCTGTTAGAACAATGGATCAAAGCTTATCAGGACCCTTCGTTTTACGAATGGGCGATTGTAGAAAACGCCTCCGGCCGGCTGATCGGCTCCATTGGGGCGGCTGTGCAAGGGGATTCTTCCGCCTGCGAGATCGGCTACTGTATAGCTCCCCGTTTTTGGAACCAGGGATTTGCAACCGAAGCGTGCCGGGCGGTGATTGCCTATCTGTTCGGCTGCGGGATGCAGTCGATCGACGCACTGCACGACATCCGCAACCCATCCTCCGGCAGGGTAATGCAAAAATGCGGGATGCTGTACCGGGGGGATCGGTCTGCATATCTTCCCGCCAAACAGGAAACGGTTTCCTGCCATTATTACGAAATTTTAAAAGAAGGTGATCCGCACCGATGAGTTATCAAAATATCTTCGATTCCCATGCCCATTATAATGACGAACGCTTTGACGGGATTTTGGAAGAAACCATCAGCAGCATTCAAAAAAATGGTGTTGCGGCAGTCCTAAACGCGGGCTGTGATCTCCCCTCTTCCTATTCCGGTGTAGAACTGACAAAACGGTATCCGTTTTTCTATTGCAGCGTGGGGATCCATCCGCACGACGCCCAGAATTGCCGGGATGGTTACTTGAAGGAATTAGAAGCCCTTGCCAAAGAGGAAAAGGTAGTGGCCATCGGGGAAATCGGCTTAGATTACCACTATGATTTTTCCCCGCGCGACCTTCAGAAAAAGGTGTTTGCCGAACAGCTCCAGTTGGCAAATTTCTTAGATCTGCCGGTCATCATCCATTCCCGGGAAGCGACCGCCGACACCATGGAGCTGCTTCAAAAATACCATCCCCACGGGGTGGTGCACTGCTTTTCCGGCTCTTCCCAAACAGCAAAGGAGATCCTTTCTTTAGGCATGTATTTGGGCTTTACCGGAGTGGTGACCTTCAACAATGCCAAAAAGGTGCTGGAAGCGGTCAAGGCGACCCCTGCTGACCGGCTGCTGTTGGAAACCGACTGTCCTTACATGGCGCCTGTACCGCACCGCGGCAAGACCTGCACCTCGGATATGATCGCCTTTACCGCCGAAAAAATTGCGCAACTGAAAGAAATGGACACACAGGCGCTGATCGACCAGGCGCATCAAAACACCCTGTCCTGCTTCGGGATCAACAAATAAAAGGAGCTTTCCCATGAACATTGCAAACCTTTTTCAAAGCAAAAAGATCGTTTATTCCCTGGAGGTTTTTCCACCGAAAAAGACGTCCTCTGTTGATACGATCTACAATACACTGTATGGCCTGCGCGGATTGCCGGCCGATTTTATCAGCGTTACTTACGGGGCAGGCGGTTCCGATACCCAGCGCAGTAAAACCTGCGAGATCGCTTCCCTGATCAAATCAGAATACCAGATCGAGCCTGTTTCCCACTTAACCTGCCTCAACTCTACCAAAGAGGATATCAGGCAGACCTTGGATTCGCTAAAGGCAAATGGGATCCAGAACATCCTTGCCCTGCGCGGCGATAAGGGACCGGCCGTGACCCCGAAAAATGATTTTACACACGCAAATGAATTGGCAGAATTTATTAAGGCCTATGACCCCTCCTTTAATGTGCTGGGCGCCTGTTATCCGGAATGCCACTGCGACAGTGAAACCATTGATCAGGATATTGAAAACCTGAAGCTGAAAATTGAAGCAGGGGCCTCCCATCTGATCACTCAGCTGTTTTTCAACAATAACCACTTCTATGAGTTTATGGACAAGGCCATCCAAAAAGGGATCACCGTCCCTATTTCCGCTGGGATCATGCCGATCATCAATAAATCACAGATCGAACGCACCGTTTCCATGTGCGGCGCAAGCCTGCCGCGGGCGTTCAGCACCATGATCAACAAATATGCCGACGACCCTCAGGCGCTCAAAGACGCCGGGATCGCCTATGCGGTCAATCAGATCATCGACTTGATCTCCAATGATGTGCGGGGCATTCATCTTTACACCATGAACAATGTAGAAACCGCTTCCCGCATCACGGAAAGCATAGAAAATATTATCAAAAGCCAAAACCGGATCACAAAGAGGTAACGGCGGTGCAGACATTGATTCAAACTCTAAACCGGGACGAGATCCTGCGTTATCTTGGCTATCAGGGACAGGATATCTCCCCTGCGCTGGAGGACACGCTTCACCGGTGCATGGGGCGCACACTGGAAATGATCTCCCCCAAATCCCTTTACCGCCGGTTTAAAATTGAACACCGGGAAAACGGGATCGCCGTTCTTGGCACGCCTGTTTTTCTGTCCGGGCAGGACATCCGCCGGCATTTGGAAAACTGCGAAGAAATTTACCTACTCTGCGTAACGGTGGGACTGGAGATCGAACGGGAGATCCGTACAGCAATGTTGCTTTCTCCAGACGAAGGAGTTATTTTGGACAGCTGCGCCACCACTGCGGTAGAGGCTTTGGCCGACCTGGCAGAACGGGAAATCGCCGCACAGTGCAAAACAGAGGGGAAAAATATCACCTGGCGTTTTTCCGCCGGCTATGGGGATCTCCCGCTGGAAACGCAAAAGGAGATCATCGCCGCTATGGACACTCACCGGAAGATCGGGCTTTCCCTGACGGACAGCCTGCTGATGACCCCTTCCAAATCGGTCACTGCAATCATCGGCGTGACCGATACCACCCGCGATCCCCGGCCGAATAAATGCGATTACTGCAACAACCGGGCACACTGCGCTTTCAGAAAGAGAGGAACACAATGTTGAAAACTGATCATGTTATTTTACTCGACGGCGCTATGGGCACCATGTTACAACAGTCCGGCGCAGAGATCGGGAAAGTGCCGGAGGCGCTGAACCTGACTGATCCGGAGGTAGTAAAAAAGATCCACCGCCAGTATATTGAAAGCGGTTCTGATATTATTTACGCCAATACGTTCAGCGCGAACCGCTACAAGCTATCGCACTGTGAATACAGTGTAGAGGAGCTTATTGGGGCCGGGGTGCGCAACGCAAAAGAAGCCGCGCAGGGCAGCCCTGTGAAGGTCGCACTGTCCGTCGGGCCGATCGGCGAACTGCTGGAGCCGAACGGAAACCTTTCCTTTGAAAGCGCATACGATATGTTCCGTGAAATGGTCGTCTGCGGGGAAAAGGCCGGGGCCGATCTTGTCGTGTTTGAAACGATCACCGACCTGCTGGAGATGAAAGCCGCCCTGCTGGCCGCAAAGGAAAACACCGACCTGCCGGTGTTCTGCACCATGACTTTTGAGCAGAACCACCGCACCTTTACCGGCGTATCGATCGAAGCCATGGCAACGACCCTCACTTCCTTAGGGGCGGACGCCATTGGGGTAAACTGTTCCCTTGGCCCGAAAGAGATCCTCCCCATTGCAAAAAAGCTCAGCGAATGGACCCCCCTGCCGCTGATCGTAAAAGCCAATGCCGGACTGCCGAACCTCAATTCCAATACCTATGATATTTCTGCTGAAGAATTTGCAGAAACCATGGAAGAATACCTTTCCTTTGGCGTTTCCATCATCGGCGGATGCTGCGGCACTACCCCGGATTATATCCGCTGCCTAAAAGAACGGCTGAAAGGAAAAATGATCGGAAACCGGGAGTATCTCCCCCGCTCCGTCCTGTGCAGCGGCAGTCAGGCCGTGGTAGTCGACGGGGTGCGCGTGATTGGCGAGCGCATCAATCCCACTGGGAAAAAGCTCTTTAAAGAAGCGCTTCTCAACCACAATACAGGTTACATTTTAACGCAGGGGCTGGAACAGGTAAAAGCCGGCGCCCAGATCTTAGATGTAAACGTAGGCTTGCCGGAAATTGACGAAAACGCCATGATGATCGAGGTAGTAAAGGGCTTGCAGAGCGTGCTGGACACTCCGCTGCAAATCGACTCCTCCCACGCTTCGGTGATTGAAAACGCCCTGCGTATCTATAATGGGAAAGCGATCGTCAACTCTGTAAACGGGGAACAGCAGGTGTTAGACCGCATCCTTCCGGTCGTCAAAAAATACGGTGCCGCGGTCGTTGGGTTAACACTGGACGAAAACGGCATCCCAAACGAAGCACAAAAGCGCTTTGCCATTGCGCAGCGGATCGTAGAAGCCGCAAAGGGCTATGGCATCCCAAAAGAGGACGTCTATATCGACTGTCTTACCCTGACCGCCTCTGTCCAGCAAAAGGAAGTGCAGGAAACGCTGAAGGCGGTTCAAATGGTAAAGGAGAAGCTGGGGGTGAAAACCGTACTGGGCGTATCCAACATTTCGTTTGGGCTTCCAAACCGGGAGCTGATCAACCACAGCTTCCTGCTGCTTGCCATGGCGCACGGCCTAGACTGCCCGATCATCAACCCGAATATCCGCTCCATGATGGATGCCGTCGACGCTTATAATGTTCTTTATAACCATGACGCCGGCGCTAAGCAATATATCGAACGGCACAATACCGCAGCTCCCGCTGTGACACCTGCCGCTAAAAAAAGCGATATGACCCTGCCGGACGCGGTCATCGGAGGCCTGAAAGAGATGGCCGGGAGGTTGACCCAGGAGCTGCTGCAAACAACCGATCCGCTGGAAATCATCAACCAGATGCTGATCCCTGCCCTGGACCGGGTTGGCGACGACTTTGAAAGCGGGAAAATCTTTTTGCCGCAACTGATTCAGTCTGCGACAGCCGCGCAGGCCGGGTTTGAACAGATCAAGCTTTCCCTTTCTAAAAAGCCGGCCGCAGAATCCGTTTCCAAAGGGAAAATCGTGCTGGCAACAGTAAAGGGCGACGTGCACGATATAGGAAAAAATATCGTCAAGGTCATATTGGAAAACTACGGATATGACGTCGTAGACCTTGGAAAAGACGTCCCTATTGAAACGGTGGTGCAGGAAACCATCCGCACCGGCGCAAAATTGGTGGGATTAAGCGCTTTAATGACCACCACCGTAGTCAGCATGCAGCAAACGATCGAGGCGCTGCACCAAAGCGGCGCGGACTGCAAAATATGGGTGGGCGGCGCTGTGCTTACCGAAGATTATGCCATGAAGATCGGCGCGGATTTTTACGCCAAAGACGCGAAGCAGTCAGCCGATATCGCCAAAAAAGTATTAGGATAACAGGAGGCTCCCTGCCATGTGGGCTTATGAAAGCAATTTTTATCAAATCTATCCGCTGGGGTTCTGCGGCGCTCCGTGGTACAACGATCGGAAAACTGTGCCGAGAATCTGCAAGGTGCTGGATTGGACTGATCATCTCAAACGACTTCACATTGACGCGGTCTATTTTTCCCCGGTGTTTTTGGCGGATCATCACGGGTATGATACCTGCGATTACCGGCAGATCGACAACCGGCTGGGAACGAACAAGGATTTTGCCGAGGTATGCCGTACCCTGCACCAAAATGGGATCAAAGTCGTGCTGGACGGTGTGTTCAACCATGTGGGCCGCGGGTTCTGGGCATTTCAAGATGTAAAAGAAAAACGATGGGATTCCCCTTATAAAGATTGGTTCTTCCTGAATTTTGACGGGGATTCCAACGATCACGACGGCTTTTGGTACGAAGGCTGGGAGGGGCATTTTGACCTCGTCAAATTAAATCTGCGAAATGAAGAGGTGGTGTCCCACCTGCTGGACTGCGTGAAACAGTGGATCGAAGAATTTGACATCGACGGGCTCCGGCTGGACGTGGCCTATTCACTGGATCATGACTTTATCCGTCGTCTGCGCAGCCTTACCGACAACTTAAAACCCGGCTTTTTCTTAGTCGGAGAAATGATCCATGGCGATTACAACCAGATCGTCAACGACCAGATGCTCCACAGCTGTACGAACTACGAATGCTATAAGGGGCTGTATTCCAGCTTTAATTCCATGAATCTGTTCGAGATCACCCATTCCCTGCTTCGGCAATTCGGCCCGGAAAGCTGGACGCTTTACCGCGGAAAGCACCTAATGAATTTCGTGGATAACCATGATGTTTCCCGCATTGCCTCCATGCTGCAAAACTCACAGCATCTTCCGCTGATCTATGCCCTGTTGTGTGGAATGCCCGGCATTCCCTGCATTTATTACGGAAGCGAATGGGGCGCCCGCGGCGACAAGGCGCAGGGGGACGAATCGCTCCGTCCCTCGTATAAAAGTCCGGAATGGAACGACCTTACTGAGTGGATCGGGAAGCTCATGGCGGCCCGCCAAAAAAGTGAAGCCCTTTGTTACGGGGATTTCAAAAGCCTGCTGCTGACAAACCATCAGGTCATTTTTGAACGGTGCAGCGAACATCAGAGAGTCCTTGTAGCTATCAACGCTTCCGCAGATCCTTTCACCGCGCATTTTCATGCCGGATGCGGCCGCGCGGTGGACCTGATCACCGGAGCACCGCACGATTTCGGCGGCGGAAGCGAACTGCCCCCTTACAGCGCATTTTTCTGGGAAACAGAGGCATAAGGGTTGACAGCCGTGAAAAGTTTGGATATACTTTAAAGTGATAAAGCAACCCGCTGGCATCTTCGGATTGCCGGCGGGTTTTGCGATCTTTGAAAAGAGGAACGAGAATGAATATTGCAGTAATCGGGTTAGGGTTGATCGGCGGTTCTTTTTGCAAGACCATCAAACGGTATACAAAGCATCTTTGCATGGGATATGACCTATACCCGGAAGTGACTGAACAGGCTTTAAAAGAGGGAGCTATTGACAGGGACATTTCCCCTCAGGAACTTCAGCAGGCTGACTTTATCATTGTCAGCCTGCATCCCACGCAAACAGTTTCCTTTTTACAGGAACATGCAAAATATATCGCCCCTGGAACGATCGTAATAGATACCTGCGGGGTGAAAGAAAGTATTCTTGACGGGGTGGAGGCGCATCTGTGCGAACACCGTATCAAATTTGTGGGCTGTCATCCCATGGCAGGCCGGGAGTTTTCCGGCTTTTCCTATGCGCTGGACAACCTTTTTGACCATGCCAGCTTCATCATCACTCCCACTGCGCAGACCGACCCTGTGGCAGTAGAACAGGTACAGGCCTTTGCGCAGGAACTCCATTTCGCAAAGGTAGTCCTCTCCACTCCAGACGAGCACGACCGGGTGATCGCCTTTACCTCACAGCTGGCTCATGTTGTTTCCAACGCCTATGTCAAAAGTCCGGTTTTGGGGTATCAAAGCGGGTTTTCCGCAGGCAGTTTTTTGGATTTGACCCGTGTTGCTAAGCTAAACGAATCTATGTGGACCGAATTATTTTTGATGAACCGGCCTTCCCTGCTGATCGAACTGGAAAACCTGATCCGTCACCTAAACGAATACCAGCAGGCACTGGAGCAAAACGACAGGGAACGCTTAAAAACCCTGCTGCGGGACGGACGGATCCTAAAAGAAGAAAGCCTGAAAAGGGATCAGTAAAGAGGTAGAAAATAGATGTGTAAGCCATTGAACGAACTTTCCCTGCATCAGCTCTGGCAGCTTTTCCCGATCCAGCTGGTACCGCACAATCCTGCTTGGAAGGAACAATACCACCAAGAAGCCGGCCGGTTAAAAGCCCTGTTTGCCAACGATATGCTGTTCCGGATCAGCCACATCGGCAGTACCGCTGTACCGGCTATTTGGGCCAAACCGATCGTGGATATTCTGGCGGAGTTTGATCCGAAAGCCTCTCTCTCTTTGCTTGTCCCTCAGCTGGAAGAAAACGGCTGGATCTGCATGTCAAAAGCCCCGAACCGTATCTCCTTGAACAAAGGGTATACCGAACAGGGATTCGCACAGCAAGTATTTCACCTCCATCTGCGCCGCGCGGGGGATTGCGACGAATTGTATTTCCGGGATTATCTCAATCATTGCCCCGAAACCGCGAAAGATTACGAAGCGCTAAAGCGCACCCTGTGGAAAAAATTTCAATATGACCGTGATGCCTACACAAGCGGTAAAGAGAAATTCATAACGGTCTGTACCCGGAAAGCCAAACAGATATTTCCCGGGAAATATGAACTCGCTTCAAAATAGGTCGGTTACCTTATCGGATGAGGGAAAATATCCCTGTTTCCCAAAACTGCGCGCTTTCATTTTCGCGGCGGTGTTACTTTCAAAAGATGGTCGTCTATTAAAACTCCTGTGTTCAACAGAACTATAAAAAGAGGCGGTGCAGCTGCACCGCCTCTTTTTGTTTCTCTTATTCTGCTTCTGCGACCGCTTCGACTTCAACCAATACGTTTTGGGGAAGTTGTTTCACAGCAACACAGCTTCTTGCCGGCTTTTCTGTCATATACTTTCCGTAGACTTCGTTAAAAGCAGCAAAATCCGCCATATCACTTAAAAAGCAGGTAGTTTTGACCACTTTTTCAAAAGAACTGCCTGCTTCTTTTAACACTGCCCCCAAATTCTTCATCACTTGTTCAGCCTGTGCCTCAATGGTCTCAGCTTCTACATTTCCACTCGCCGGATTGATCGGAATTTGACCGGAGGTAAATACCAATCCACCGCATTTGATCGCCTGTGAATACGGCCCAATCGCGTCAGGCGCCTGATTCGTGTACACTTTTTCCAACATTGTAACCTCTCCTCTTTATTTTACAATATCAAAGCCGGCCTCTATCAATGCCCGCTTGATTTCCTCTACATGGTCATGGTCTCTGGTTTCCATTACCAAATGCAGGTAACACGCATTAATATCCATATCCAAATCTGCACGGTCATGGTGTACCGCAACCACATTTCCGCCCTTTTGGGCAATAATATCAGAGATCATGCTCAGCTGCCCTGGTTTATCCATCAACGCAATGGTAATGTCCGCACTTCGTCCGGCTTTTAGTAGCCCCCTGTTGATTACACGGGACAGGATCGTTACATCGATATTCCCGCCGGACACCAAGCAGACTACCTTTTTCCCTTTTACCGGAACTTTGTTAAACATTGCCGCCGCAACAGAAACAGCCCCAGCCCCTTCTGCGATCAACTTCTGCTGTTCGATCAAGGTAAGGATCGCGCTGGAGATCTCGTCATCTGTCACTGTTACGATCTCGTCCACATACTTGCTGCAAATCTCATAAGTATGTTCTCCCGGGGTTTTTACCGCGATCCCGTCTGCAATAGTGGAAACTTCGGTCAGGGTTTGGATCTCGTGCCCATGGATAGAATTAAACATCGAGGGCGCGCCCGCCGCCTGTACCCCATATACTTTGATGTCCGGATTCAAGGATTTTACAGCATATGCCACCCCAGAAATCAATCCGCCGCCGCCAATCGGCACAATGACCGCATCCATTTTAGGAAGCTGTTCCATCAGCTCCAAGCCAATCGTCCCCTGTCCGGCAATGACCAGTTCATCATCAAATGGGTGAACAAAGGTATACCCCTTTTCATCCCTTAACTGCAATGCCCGCTGATAGGCGTCATCGTAAGTCCCTTTCACCAGACAGACGTCAGCGCCATAACGCTTTGTCGCCTCCACTTTGGAGATCGGCGCCCCATCCGGCAAACAGATCAGGGATTTGATCCCGTTTTTGGTCGCCGCCAAAGCAACACCCTGCGCGTGATTGCCCGCAGAGCAGGCGATCACGCCGTGGGATTTTTCCTCGTCACTGAGCTGGGACATTTTGTAATAAGCCCCGCGCACTTTAAAAGACCCTGTTACCTGCAAATTTTCGGTTTTCAGGTAGATCTCACTTTCCGGGTTTAAGTTCGGCGCATGGATCAGATCTGTGGGCCGTATCACCTCCTTCAGCACATAGGAGGCATGGTAGATTTTGTCCAAGGTCAACATATTATTTTCTCCTTTCGATCATAAGGATCCTTTCATCGTTTCCAGCCCAATAAAAAAGCCTTCATCTCTAAATCAGAGACGAAGGCCTAACATTCAGCTTCCGCGGTACCACTCCGGTTGCCGTTTTTACAACGGCCGCTTACAGCGTCCAACAACGCATTCCTCCAGATAACGGTGAGAAAATCCGTACCCGTCTACTCCCTGCAAAAAAGGTTTCGGGGGTCTGCTCCGAGGCGATGTTCTGTCCGCATTCCTGTTGCCTTGCAGCACCCGGCAACTCTCTGAAAGAAAGAGGCGGAAGACCTGTCCTCATCAACACATTTTCTTTGTTACTATTACTATAACGCGAACCTAGCTATTTGTCAAGCCGCTGTCAGCGTACCAGTCCCGGCAGTTTTACACGTTCCATCACCTTCAGCATGCCATACAGCAGCATTACCTCGATCGGGAACAGAATCGCTGCTTTCATGATCCGTGCTGGGAAAAACACCATGTAGCCTTTTCCATACATCATGGAAAGCCACAGCGTGCCTAGGATCAACTCCACCAGCGCCACACAAAGCCGCGCCAAAATCGTGCGCTTCAAAGACGCCGGTTTCTTATAAAGCACAAATCCATAAATGCAACCGCTTAAACATGCGTTTATGGTAAAGCCCGGGAAAAACGCGCCGCTCGGCTTGATCACCAGATTCAATAAATCCCCGGCCGCAGCCACGATCCCCCCAACCACCGGACCATACAGCGAACCTGATGCCGCGATCGGAAGATAGGAAAAACTAAGCCTCAGCGAATTTGTGATCTGAATCGAGAAAAACAAAAACAACAGGATATTCAATGCCAGCAGCATAGCTGCGATCGTCATTGATTTTACGTTTTTCAGTTCCAGAGCGGATGATTTTACTTTGCCAAAAATAGAATTCATGTCATGACCTCCTTCACAAAATTTTGCTACAATAACGGAGGCACTCCATTATGCAGCAGCGGGATGCGAACCTTGTACCGCAAGTAACCTTACCTTTCGTCTATATGACAACTCCCCGTTCATACAGCACTTAACGCACAAGATCCTACTCTGCCATCAATTCTTTTGGTACTTTTATTGTATCAAACTAAGGTATAATACGCAATGTCTGTTGTACACAAAAAGAGAGGAAGCAAACCAAAATTTTTCATGGATATTAAAGCATCGAAAAAGCTGGCAGAAATTTCTGCCAGCTTTTTATCGTTAAATCACAATCCCGCCGTTGACCTGTAATACCTGTCCTGTAATAAACCCAGCCTTTTCAGATGCCAAAAAGAAAGCCGCTTCCGCTACATCTTCTACCGAGCCGATCTTCATCAGTGGTGTTTCCTCGCGCAGGGCTTCCAGATCTTCTTTGGAAAGCCGTTGGTTCATCTGGGTCGCGATCACGCCCGGGGCAATGCAATTCACAGTAATCCCAGACGGACCCGCCTCTTTTGCCAAAGCCTTTGTAAAGCCGATGACAGCCGCCTTGGAAGCAGAATAGGCTACTTCGCAGGAGCCGCCCGTTACTCCCCACATGGAGGACAAATTAATGATACGGCCTTTCTGACGCCGTATCATTCCCGGCAAAACTGCCTGCGTACAGGAGAACATCCCGTCTACATTGATCGCAAACACATTACGCCATTCTTCCCAAGTCGTATCCTGAACCAGCTTCTGCAAGGCGATCCCCGCATTGTTGACCAAAACATCGACCGCGCCAAAGTTGTTTTCTACCTCCTGCACCATCCGTTTGACCGCTTCATGATCGGCAAGATCGGCGCGGACAGGAAGAATTGTAAAGCCCTGATGCTCCGCCTCCTGCACCAGCTTTTCCATCTCTGGTCCAGAACGGCAATAGTTCGCCGCCACTTGATACCCCTTTTTTGCAAACAATAGGGCTATTTCCCGGCCAATTCCCCGTGAAGCCCCCGTCACCAATACTGTCATTGTTTGAACCTCCGTCAGCGCAGGTAATAATTGGAGAACTTGTCCCCTACGATCAAATCATAGGTCAGGGTGTCCAGCACCTCATTGCTGTATTCACTCTGAAATTCCATGGTATAAACCGGGTCCTTTTGGAACTGCTCCAACATAATATCAATGATCTCATTTTTTGACAGCCCGATCTTGTCAATCAAAAGCCAAGGCAGATAAAAGGATGAAACGTATTCTTCGCCGTTCGTATCAAACTGGAAGTCATAGTTGCTCCACACAAAATAATGCTGCTGATACATGGTACGGCAATTCGACGCGTCGATAGAAAGCCGGTCATATACGCTGTAGTTTTCCGTAAAGCTTGGATAATGATCCCCCACATAAAGGACGATCGTTGGTTCATCAATCTGCTTTAATTCTTCCATCAGTTTTCCAAGCGCCTCATCCGTTTGCGCGACACCGTCCATATAATAATCGAATTCGCTTTTTGAACCTGTATGATAAGGCATATGGTTCTGCATCGTAGTCAAATGGATATAGCTTGGCTTCTCATCAATTAAAATCTGCTCCACAGCCTTTTCATAAGCAGACTGATCGTCAATATACCCATGGAACCGGCCTGGATTAATAAACGAATCTTCAAAATATAGCCGGTCATATCCAAAATAAGGATATAATTCTGCCCGACGGTAAAGCTTTGAGGTATACGGATGGATATAGGTCGTAGAGTACCCCTCAGAGCGATAATAGGAAGCAACCGTTGTTTGTTCTTCCTCTGTCATCAGTTTCTGAGGGGATACTGTGCCGTTCAAAGATTTGATCGGAAGCCCAAACTGAAGTTCAAATTCTGTTCGGACCGTATATCCGCCAAAAGTCGGTACGATCGCATTCCCGGAAAAACCTTCCTTACGGAACTGATCAAAATTTTTATAATAAGAGTCTTCGATCTGCAAATCCTCAAACACTCGGAAATCCGCATAGGATTCGCTCATGATCGTAATCACATTCGGCTTTACCGAGGTCTGGGGCTTGGTATCCACCGGGTTAACGCTCAATGTTTCTATTGATTCTTCCGAATAGTTATCCGGCGCCTGAATATTTGTCGTTTGGATCACGTCAGAAAGATTTTCCACTAAAAACGCAATCATACTGTTCTGTTCAAATTTTTCTTCCTGAACAAAGTTGTTGTTGATCCCACCATGCTCTATCCCAAATACATCATAAACTGTGGAAGAAAATCCCGGAAAGAGCACAAACAGGACCGCGATCATCAAACAACTGGAACAGCCTGGAATAATATGTCGTTTTGTTACTGGGATTTTTGGATTCAAAAAAAACAGGCCCGCACAATAAAGAGCCAAAACCAGCAAGGTGATAAACTGAAACGCATAGAGATGGATCTCTGCAAATTCCATCACATCTCCAAGGTTTGTTACCACGCTCAAATCATATAAGGTAAAATGGGAACCGCTGGACTGGTAACGGTAAAACTCTATGCAGGAAACCGTGTACCAAAACAGGCTGGTTACGGCAGCTGCGGGTGCGAACCGCCGGAACAGCAAGCTTAAAATCCCGTAAAGGAACACAACGACCAATACGTCAAACAGCAGTATGCCAGGGGTTTCCAGAAATAATTTTCCGATGATCCCCCAATCGCCGCTTTGGTTCACCTCGGCCATTAAAACTAAACATAAAGGAAACAAGCATGCTAAAATCATAGCTGTAATCTTAGTAGGTCTTTGTTCTCTGAATCGTGTCAATCGAGCTTGCAATCTGTTTCCCGCCTTTCTTCCAAATTTGCCCACACTGTACTAATTGTTGTAGTACAGTTAGTATATCTCTAAATAAATCAAAAGTCAATATCTGTTCTCCACAACGATCACATATGGATGAAAAACATCTTGTATACTATAACAAAGACGGCTTTCAACCCTTGTCGAAAGCCGTCTTTGTCTGCTTATTCAGCTTTTGCTTCTGAAGAAGTTTCCGAAGTTGTCGTTTCGGAAGATGTATCCTGGCTGGAATTTTCGGTTCCAGCTTCAGAATTTATACTTTCTTCGCTTGTCTCCTCTGCTGGAACAGAGGTGTTGTCCAAATCAAGATTTCCGTTCTCTACCGATTGGATCCAATAATCCCCATCCTTCGTTTTCTGGTAATGGTAGATCATGGTTTTATTGATCTCTCCGCTTTGCGCATTCTCTGTGATATCCCAAAATGGTCCCGGCAGGATATATCCTACCTCTACGACATAATCGTCCCCGCTGTGCGTTACAGACTGTACGCTTGGAGCGTATGGCAGCACCTGCGGCATTTCAGGAATATAGTACAGATGCTTGTCCTCGTCGTACATGACGGTAAAGTCCGTATCAGCAAGCTGTTGGTGGACAATTTCCACATTCGTACCAAATAATTTTCGGATATACACTTCAATATCCGTATCCGGAACTGTCATGGTACCAAAGTCATCCTGCTGGTACTTGTCCTTATTTTCCTCATTCATCATGAAATTCCAAATTCCTGCGGCAATTACGACCTTGCTGTCCAGCTTGTCCACACTTTCAAAGGTCGGCACATCAACCACCACCAACGGATAGGTGATCTTATTAAACTCTTCTTTCACACTCTTCTGAGAGAAAATGTCGCTGACAGCGCCCCAGCCAAAATATCCAACCGCGATGACCCCGACCACTGCGAGCAAAGTCATAACTACCCCTAACAGAGCAAACCGGTGTTTCTTCCCGTCTGTACGCTGGGAAGGAAGCTCAGCCGGGTCAATTTTTAACGAGGTGGCTTCCTCTTGTTTAGCACTTTCTTTTTCTGCTTCCCGCTGCGGTTCCGGCTCAGCCTTTTTGGCCTCTTCTGCCGCTGGCTCGTCAATAACCGCCGGAGCCGCCAGTGTCTCATCAGGGATCTGGATCTCAAAAGTCCCGGTTACCGGATTTTTAGGTATCTCTTCTATGCTGTGCTTCGGGATTTCGATCTCAAAGGTATTTCCCTTTTCTGCTTCATCTGGAACATCGACCAGTTTCTGAACAGCAGGAATCTCCTGCGTCAAATTTTGTGGTACAGGCTCTTCCTGTTTTTCCTCTTCCTTTTCCGGGGCAGGCGCTTTTTTCTGTTCCGGTGTTTCTACCACAGAAACAGGCTGCCTCGCCGTTTTTGGCATTTCTTCTTGCTTAGGCTCTTCTGAGGTCTCTGGCGCTGGCTGTTCCTCTGCCCTTTCCGCCGTTTCCTGTGCCTCATCATGCAAAAAGCTCAATCCGCCCCAATCAAAATCGGAAACCTCCGATTGGATCTCCCGGATCAGGGCGTCAATATCCAAATCCTCCAGATTTTCACCAGAAGTTTTTTCTTCCGGTTTTTCTGCTGTTTCAGCCGGGGAGCCGGCAGTTTCAATCGGCTCCATTTTTTCTTCTTCCCCAGCAGGTATTTCCTGTTTTTTTACATGCTCCGCTTTTGCATTTGGGATCGCGATCCCAAACACCTCGTCAATTTCTGCCTTCGGAGTTTCCTGCTTTTTCGGCTGTTCCGCCGAAGCTTCAGCCGCTTCCGCAACCGGTTGCTCGGCCACCGGAGTTTCCTCTTGCTGCTCTTTCTCAATAGCCGCACGCTGCTGGGCCTGCTTTTGAGCAAGCGCTTCTACCTCGCTGCGGTCGATCTCTACAGTAAAAGAGCGGAACCGTTCCTGATATTTTGGCCGGTTATTCGATACCGGCGGAACTTGCGGCTGTGCGGGAACCGGTTCTTGTTCCGCTGGTTCCTGTTCCAGCTGCGGCTCGGCTTCCGGTTCTTTTACACTATGCTGCAGCTCCTCCTGCTGCGCCTGCGGCTGCTCTTCCACAGGAATACGCAGCGGTTTGGGCGGTTCCTTTGTTTCCGGCTCTTCCCCGGCTCTTTTGTGGACCGCGTTCAGGATACTGTCAAGATCGTCTGCATTCAGCAAATCTTTAAAGTCTTCTGAGTCAATCAAAGAATCGACATCATTGTCGTTTAACATCCGGTCAAGTTCCGCATCGTCAAACAAACGGTCAATGTCGTCCATACTCATGCCCAGTTCCTGGTCCTTGTCTTTTCCAAAATCTGACATAAACTGCCTCCTGTAATGTTCTATCTGATCTGACCATTCCCGGTCACGATATATTTTACGGTAGTCAATTCCCGCAGTCCCATTGGGCCGCGCGCATGTAATTTCTGAGTCGAGATACCGATCTCAGCGCCAAGCCCAAACTCTCCCCCGTCTGTATAACGGGTCGAAGCGTTGACATAAACAGCGGCAGCATCCACCCGCGCAGTAAATTCCTGCACATTTTGGTAGCTGTTGGTCACAATGCACTCCGAATGATGGGTCGTATACTGGGCAATGTGTTCAATCGCCTGCTCCAGATCATCGACCACCCGAACCGAGACCTTGTAATCCAAAAATTCTTTGGCATATTCTGCCGGAGTAGCCTTTAGCACCTTCCCGCCCAGGATCTCTCTGGTACGGTCGCATCCATAGATCACGACGTCATGCGCCGCAAAAGCCGCCGCTGCCTTAGGTAAAAATGCCGCCGCAATGTCCTTGTGAACCAGCAGGCTTTCGCAGGCATTGCATACCGACGGACGGCTTGTTTTCGCATTATCTGCGATCCTGACTGCCATCTCCAAATCAGCGGAAGCATCCACATATACATGGCAGTTTCCCACCCCGGTTTCGATCACCGGAACGGTGGCGTTTTGCACAACGGTTTGGATCAGCCCTGCCCCGCCCCGCGGGATCAGGACATCCAGGTACTCGTTCATCTTCATCATTTTCACGGTTTCTTCTCTGGAAAGCTCTGTCAAAAGACAGATGCAGTCCGGATCAAGCCCGGCTTTCGCCAGTGCGGAACGCATCAATTCCACCAATATGATGTTGGTGTGGATCGCTTCCTTTCCTCCGCGCAGGATCACTGCATTCGAGGATTTCAAACACAGTGCCGCCGCGTCTACGGTCACATTCGGACGGGATTCGTAAATCATCCCGACCACGCCCATCGGGACCCGTTTGCAAAGGATGTTTAATCCGTTTGGCAAAGTACGTCCATGATCTACCACCCCAACAGGGTCTTCCAGATCTACAACATGCCGCACCGCCTGTGCGATGTCACGGATCCTAGCCTCGGACAAGCGAAGCCGGTCGATCATTACCTGAGAGATCCCGTGCTCTGCCGCCGCCTGGACATCCTTTTCGTTTTCTGCTAAAACTGCGCCGCTCCGCGCTTCCAATTCCTCTGCAATGAGAAGCAGCGCCCTGTTTTTCTGGGCTGTCCCCACAACTGCCAGCGAAGCACTGGCACATTTAGCGCGGTGCCCTAATTCATAAATCAGTTCAGAAGCCATCTTCTAAACCTCCCTTATTGGTCGGAACCTGTTCCGTTCTGTAGAGAACCAAACTGAGTCCCCACGGTTTTTCCATCAAACAAATCATATAAAGCTTCCGGTTTTTGCCCGTTTAAAATCACCATCGGGAACCCATAGCCGTTGGCAAGCTCCGCTGCATTCAGCTTGGTCACCATCCCACCGGTTCCCAAAGAAGAGCCTCTTCCCCCGGCCAGCTCCCGGATCTCCTGTGTTACAGAAGGAACATAGGGGATCATCTTGGCATCCGGATAACGGTGCGGATCCTTATCATAAAGTCCGTCAATATCAGACAGGATCACCAGCAACTGCGTATTGCACAGCTTCCCGACGATCGCGGAAAGCGTATCGTTGTCACCAAACTCGATCTCTTCGACAGATACGGTATCGTTTTCGTTTACAATCGGCACAACGCCCAATTCTAAAAGCCGTTCAAAGGTATTGGTGACATTGGTTTTCCGATAATCATCTTTGATAGTGTCCTGTGTCAAAAGCACCTGCGCCACCTTGTGGCGGTGTTCTGCAAACAGCTTATCATAAATATACATCAGTTCGCACTGCCCTACCGCGGCACACGCCTGTTTTGTCGGCGTGTCAGACGGGCGTTCGCGCAGGCCCAGTTCGCCTACGCCAACCCCAATCGCCCCAGATGATACCAGTACGATCTCTTTTCCTGAATTTTTTAGGTCTGCCAGCACTTTCACCAGCAGCTCGATCCGGCGGATGCTCAACGCTCCATTCGGATAGGTCAGGGACGAGGTCCCCACCTTAACAACGATCCGTTTTGAATCTTTTAATCCAGACACACTTTACCATCCTTCTGTCCAAGCTCTAAGATCTCCCGCCCCTGCAAGGAACTTAAAATGTACGCGGCGGGAATCAGCGCAATGATCGGAAAAACCAAAACACTTGCCAACACCAGGGGAATCAACGCGAAATAAGCAGTTAGGGCCTTGCGCCTCCTGCCCCTCATACAGCGGGCGGATAAACGCACGGCTTCACTCATTTTTAAAGAAGGTGTTTCAAACCATAAATAATAAACCAGATAATATTTTAAATTTAGATAAAACGCAAGAACAAAACCGCCAATCATAAACAGGATCCATATTACATACAGCATCCCGTACAATGTACCCAGCAACGCATTGCCCGGATAGGACAAAACCTCCAGCAAGCCCTTTACCAAAAAGCTTGGCAGTAAGCATACAATATACCAGAACAGTTTCTTCATTCCTAGTGACAAACGCAGCCACAGGGCTTTTCTATACATCCTGGGGGTATCAAACATGGAAAAAATATACCGCAAAGGCCATTCTTTCCCAACGGAAACCCCATAAAACCACCGGCGTATTCCTAACTCAAAAGGGAATACCACTGCGCAGAACAAAAGCGCGCCGACAATCAAAAAAGCCCATTCCTTGGTAAGGAGGCTTTCCTCGGTCCAGATCGCACGGTACCGAATCTCATAGTTCATGCCGATCAGCTGGGAAATAAGCGCGAAAAGGAACATCAGCGCAATCATACTCATACTGACCGCAGTCATGCGGGTAACATGATTTTTTAAAACAAAAAAGCCGTTTTGATATAAGCCTTTGTCTTGATCCATTTTCCATCGTTCCTTTTCTATCTAAGGGGGCCTTTTTTTGACAGAAAGAATCCCTTATCTTATTTATTTTAGCAAAGCTCACCCACGATGTCAACTAATCCGATCCAATTCCCGCAAAATCGAGGATTTTCCGTTATTTTTCCGGTACGTCAATGAAGTGATAAAGCTTCGGGTCAGATACCTCGCCGGTGCCGTAAGGCAGCTTATCACAGATCTCAAACACCTGCGAATCTCCCCAAAGCGACGCGTTTACCAGCACCGAATACCCTTTCCCGTTGTCCACCGCCCATTGCGCGGCCGTACGGGTAGGGATCCCGCACATGGACAGCAGCGACATCATCACCCCGCCATGCGTTACAACTGCGGCATCCGATATTTTCCGCCGCATCATCTCCAGCACGATCTCATGGAATCCCGCCTTGATCCGGGTGCCAAATTCCATCATGTTCTCCCCGCCCTCCGGCGCCTGCGCCATGTTCGTGGAAAGCCATGCAAGAAAATTAGGATCGTCTTTTAATTCTTCTACCGTTTTGTTTTCATAAATTCCGAAATTATATTCCTTCAGCTGTTCTACGACCTGCGGCTCAATGCCCGGATAAAGCAGCTCCGCCGTTTGTACACACCGGGTCAGGGGGCTTGTGTAAACAGCCCCGACATTTGGATATTCATATTGCTCCGCCATATTTTTTAGATTCTGTTTCCCCTCTTCGCACAGCGGGATGTCTGTCACTCCAACATAACGTCCCTGCACATTGGCATCGGTCAGCCCATGCCTGAGCAGATAGATTCTATAAGTCCGCATAAAGATCCCCTCAATCACATTAAGATATCGTCATTATTATAACGGAAACCATAGAAAAATTGGTGGTTTTTTTGTAAACAAGCGATTTTTTGTACTATTTGCCTAATTTTCTCTTAAAATTTTATCGACAAAAACTTTACTTTTTCCGCAAAACGTCTTTACAAAATGTATCGGTTATAATATAATTTACTATGCGTTAATCTTTTTAAAAGGAGGCGAATAACCGTGAACAGCGATTTTCCTCGCATTCTCACCCTATTGAGGAAAGAACGGGGCATCAGTCAAAAGCAAGCTGCCGCTGAACTGAATATCTCCCAGGCTTTATTATCTCATTATGAAAAAGGGATCCGGGAATGTGGGTTGGATTTTGTTGTGCGGACCGCAGATTTTTACGGCGTCTCCTGCGACTATTTGCTGGGGCGTTCTCCAGAGCGCACCGGCGCTACCCTTTCTGTGGACGACCTCCCCGAATCGGATACGGCGGCAGACAACCGTCTTTCCCGTGGAAGCATCCTCCCTGTGCTGAATAAAAAGCTGATCGTCAATTCGCTGACGATCATCTTTGACCTGCTTCAGAAACTAGACCAAAACGCCGTCACTACAGAGGTTTCCAACTACCTGATGCTCAGCGTATACCATATGTTTCGGATGCTGTACCGGATCAATCCGAAAAATGAAAGCAACCTTTTCACGATCCCACAGAATATTTCTTCTCAAATGACTACTGCACAAATGATCCAGTGCGAAGCAAGGCTTCGATCCATGATCGAAAATACAGAAAATAAAAAAGAGTATAAATTCGACCACGAAAAGCTATCCATCTCTACAGAATCACTGCAGCAGAATTATGCGCAGCTGACTTCTTCCTTATTAAATTTGATCAAAAACAGCGAAGGGCTGTTAAAATAGTACAGATATAATTTTTCTTTGAATGATAAAAACGGCACGGTCATCATGATGACCGTGCCGTTTTTATCAGGCGTTTCCCCAAAACCCATCGGTGCTCCAAACTTTCGGTTTTATCATCCCATTGCTGTATTTCTTAAAAAACCGGATAAATTCTTTTGGATCAAAGGCGCCATTTTTTATGATGATCTCCTGCTTCTGGTTTCCCAGCTCTACCAAATACCCGGTTTCAAAATAGCCGTTGCGAAGATAGAATTCCTTGCGTTTTAACCGCTGCTGAAAATTATTTGCGTTCTCGTCACAGCGTTCGATCGTGATCACAATTTTGTTTTTAGGGTAACGTTCCAGCACTTTTTCCAAAATATTCCCGCCGTAGCCTTTAGAACGGAGTGCTTCCTCCACTGCAAAAAACATGACAAAGGTAAGATTCTCTGATGTCGCCATATAAACAAAACCACACAAGGTATTCCCATCGTAAAAGGAGAGAAAATCTGTATTTTTCATCTTTGCCATGATCAGCATCAACCAGTAAGGCATACGGTCTTCCTTGGCAAAGGCCTGCATATAAATTTCCTTGACCCTGCCCTTATCACAGCTTGTCAGCGTAACAGGCATTGCTTTTAGTTCCATTTCTTCTCTCCTTTTCATTTTTATTAGTTTCATTATATCATATTCCTGCTATAATAGCGAATCTTTTACAAAAAAACACAGCCGCTTGATAAGCGGCTGTGTTTTTTACGCCTGTAGCGTGGCAAAGGTATATCCTTTTGCCCGTACTTGGTCAATGAAATCCCCTAAGATCGCTGTATTGGTGGAAGAAACAGCGTGCAGCAAATAGATCGCCCCATCGTGCACTGAGGATACAGTCTTTTCTAACGCCATGGCCTTATCCGGCTGCGCGTCAACCTCCCAATCCTGATATGCAAAGCTCCAAAAAATGGTATCATAGCCCAGTTTTTGGGTCAAAGCAAGAGTCCGTTCCGACCATTCCCCTCTCGGCGGGCGGAATAATGTCATCTGGTAATGAAAGTTTTCGCTGACATAGTCATGCAGGCCGGCGATCTCCTGTTTTGCCTGCTCCAAGGACACGCTTGGCATCGAAGGATGGTTGACTGTGTGGTTGCCAACAACATGCCCTTCGTCGATCATCCGCTGAATCAGATCCGGATTTTCCTTGACATAAGGCATTGTCACAAAGAAAACGGCCGGGCACTCTTTTTCCTTAAGTACATCAAGAATCTGAGCGGTATATCCATTTTCATACCCCTCGTCAAAGGTTAAGTAAACTTCCTTTTGTTCATCCCCGATAAACTGTGCGGCATATCTTCCATACTGTTCCTGAAAAGTAAGGCAAGATGTGGGACGATTTGCATCGTCCACATCTTTACCCTGCCCCCATCCATGGGAAGCATTATCTAACGCCTGTAGTTCAGCTTCGTTTACGCTGACATTTTCAAGGCTCCCCGCAGCGGGCAAAGCCGCTGTTTTCGAGGTAGTATCGCCGCTGTTCAGATCACTGTCAGTCTTGTCATCATCACCGTGCGTAATGTCACTGACAACGTCTTCCGTTCCGCTGATTACATCGCTGACAACATCATTAACATCGCTTAAGACATCATTTGTCCCATCGCCAATGTCACTGACAACATCTTCAACAACGCCATTGCTGTTGGTAGAAGATGTATTTTTATCGTCGTCATCGCTAGAGCTGCATGCTGTAAACAGCAGGCTTAGGGAAAGCGCCATTGCAACAAATTTCCATTTTTTCATAAATATCCTCCCATAGCGGTTCAAAAACCGCTGTTGTTTACAATATTTTTGATATTGCAATAGTATTGTGCGCACATTCATCCTTAATATTCCCAAACACTTTTTTACGGAATAATTTTATCCTTTTTGCCCATTCTAATGATAATAATGTATACAGGAGGAAATTTATCAATGAATGCTCTTTCCATCCGCTCTATTCACGGCCGCCAAATTTTTGATTCCCGGGGAATGCCAACCGTAGAAGCTGAAATCGTACTGCATAACGGGGTAAGAGCTTCTGCCTCTGTGCCGTCCGGTGCCTCCACCGGTCGTTTTGAAGCGTGCGAACTGCGGGATAACCTTGCCGAATATCACGGAAAAGGAGTTTCGTCCGCAGTAAACCACATCAATACGCCGATACAAGAAGCATTAGTCGGTGAAAGCTGTGACGACCAGTGGACTCTTGACAACAAGCTTATGGTATTGGATGGTACACAAAATAAGTCAAAAATCGGCGCAAATGCGATCTTGGCAGTTTCCTTAGCCTGCGCCAAGGCTGCAGCAAAAGCGTATGGCCTGGAGTTATTCCGCTATCTGGGCGGCTTACAGGCCAACACCCTCCCCATTCCCATGATGAATATCTTAAATGGCGGTGCTCATGCCGGAAATAATCTGGAAATCCAGGAATTTATGATCGTCCCGGTAGGTGCGCACTCCTTCACAGAAGCCATGAAGATGGGGACCGAGATCTACGCATCGCTTCGGAATTGCCTGAAAAAGAAAGGTCTTTCGACCGGCATCGGTGATGAAGGCGGCTATGCGCCCGACCTGAACGGCGATGAAGAAGCGCTCTCCCTATTGATGGAGGCGATCCAGTTGGCCGGATACCAACCCAACTATGATGTAAAAATCGCCTTAGACGCCGCGGCCAATGAATGGTACAAAAACGGGCATTATATTTTTCCCAAACTGCAGAAAAAAATTACCCAAAGCGAGCTAAAGGGATATTGGGAAGAACTTTGCCAAAAGTATCCGATCTATTCTATCGAAGACCCCTTTGCTGAGGAGGATTTTCCCGGGTTTTCCGAGCTTACTGCCAGCCTTGGCGGTTCTGTACAGATCGTTGGGGACGATTTGTTTGTTACCAACCCGGACCGTTTGCGTCAGGGGATCTCCTCGCTTAGCGGAAATGCCGTCTTGATCAAGCCGAATCAGATCGGAACCCTCACTGAAACGCTTTCCACGATCCGTCTGGCAAAGGAACACGGATACGGTGTGATCCTCTCCCACCGCAGCGGGGAAACAGAGGATACAACGATCGCCGACCTATCTGTCGCGGTCAATGCAGGGCAAATCAAAACCGGCGCACCTGCCCGTTCCGAACGGGTGTGCAAGTACAACCGGCTGCTAAAAATCGAATCCTTGATCAGCGGCAGCGAATACCCCAAAAAGTAATTTTTGGGTAAATAAAAAAGCCGGTACGGAAAATCCGTACCGGCTTTTTTATTTACTTAGCCTTTATTTTTAAACAAGTCCATGATGACGTCGAAATCCATGTCATTCTTTTTATTTTCATCCTGTGCTGGCTGTGTTTCTGCTTCCGGAGCAATAAACTGCTCCTCTTCATTTTCAAAGCCAGTGGCGATCACTGTGATTTTCATTTCATCCTGCAAGGAATCATCAAACGCGATCCCCCAGAAGATATTCGCATCCGGATGCGCCGCGTCAGAGATAATGGACGTTGCAACATCTGCTTCTTCAAATTCCACGTCGGACGGAGCAGTGATGTTGATGATGATACCTTTCGCACCGTCAATGGTGGTTTCAAGCAACGGGCTGGAGATTGCAGCCATAGCCGCATCGTGCGCCTTGTCCTTCCCCGTGCCGGCGCCAACGCCCATGTGAGCATATCCCGCATCTTTCATAACCGCGCTGACATCTGCAAAGTCAAGGTTTACAAACCCTGCAATATTGATCAGGTCAGAAATACTCTGAACACCCTGTCTTAAAATATCATCGGCAGCCGCAAATGCTTCTTTTAAGGTGCGGCAGCGATCGGTAATATTTTTTAACCGTTCGTTCGGGATCACGACTAAAGAATCTACATGCTTGCTCAGTTCAGCAAGCCCCTCTTCCGCGTTGGCCATTCTGCGCTTGCCTTCAAATGCAAACGGCTTGGTAACAATACCAACCGTTAAAATCCCCATTTCTTTGGCAATCTCTGCCACGATCGGAGCAGCGCCGGTTCCTGTTCCGCCGCCCATCCCAGCTGTGATAAAGATCATTTGGGTGCCTTTTAAAATCGCTTCGATTTCTTCCCGGCTTTCGTCCGCTGCACGGGCGCCTTTTTCAGGATCTCCGCCTGCGCCTCTGCCCTTGGTCAGTTTATCGCCGATTTGAATTTTGTATGTAGCTTTGGAGCGGTCTAAAACCATGCGGTCTGTGTTCAAGGAGATAAACTCCACGTTCTGGATCCCACATTCTACCATTCGGTTCACTGCGTTTCCGCCGCCGCCGCCAACACCAATTACCTTAATGTTTACAACATCATTATCATTTGTGTCCAGAGCAAAGGTCATATTTTTATCCTCCTATTGATGATTTCTATCTATCTCTAACTTTGAAAGAAATATACAATCAATCCATTTTCATCATATTGCTTTTATTATACAAGATAATTAGAAAAAAATCTAGTATTTTATCGCAATTTATGCTACAAAATTTTAAATTTTTTTACGCGTTTCTTAGCAAAGGTATGCAAAACAGACCTTGTTACTCTGTTTTTTCCTTTTTTTGGTCGGTGTCCTTGGAAGAAGCTGGATCCGCTGCGGTTTGTGTGCCTTTTGGCAATACTTTTTGCAGATCTTCTCCAGTCTTTGGCTGAAAATATGCTTTCCCGCTGATCGACAGATCCAAAACCCCGCTTTCCGCTTCCCCGATCTCCTCATTGAGCACCTGTTTGGCAAGCAAAAGCTTATCCTCCAAACCAATGGTATTTCCAATAACCAGTGAAATACGGTTGTTTAAATTCACTTTGATGTCCACACCATTTTTCATGGCAACTCCATTGACCGGGCCGATCTCATGTTCTGTTAAGCTTTCCAGCAGGCTTTCAAATTCCTGGTAGGCCTCATTCCCGGTCACAAAATCACCCACCTTTTGTTTTGACAGGTCGATTCCGCTTAGGATCATGATGTCCTCATATCCATCTGTAGAGGAAACGATGTTGATCAACCGCCCGCCGGAGCTCAATACATAATACTGCCCGCCGGAATATAACAGGACGGAAGGCTCGGCCGGCTTTAACCGGAACCTCAGGGTTTCCGGCAGAGCGCGCTCCACAGAAACAGAATCCAGGTCAATCGCTTTGGACAAGATCTCCTCTTCCATTTTACGCAAATTCAGTCGGAACAGGTTGTCCCCCACGGAAACGCCGCCTAATTTCGACATCTCCTCCACAGAATAAGCCTTATCCCCTGTCACTACGATCGTTTTGATATTGAAAAACACCGTAACGGAAAGAGTGATCCCTGTTACCAGCACAAAAAACAGCAGAATCATAAAATACAGGGTATGGTTGCGTTTCCGGCGCTTTTGATGGCGCCGGCTGTTCGCTTCCCGTGCCTGATCTCTCAGTTTTTTCCTGCTTTTTTCCCGTGTTTGCGGCAGCTTTTTTAGCTTCGCCTGTACTTCTGCTTCCCGGCGCTGCTGCAATCTATCCCGCGCCGCCGGATTCATTGAAATGACGCGGACCGGTTCTGCCGGATCATGTTTTTGTACTGCCGGGCGCTTAGTACGTTCCTGCGGAACAGGTGTCCTTCTTGGCTCCGGCTTTGGCGTCCGCTGTGTATGTACCGGCTGTTCCCGTGATGAACGAGCAGAGGTATTTGTCTTATTCAATTTTGTCTTTTTTAACTTCTGCTTTTTCATGGGAATTCCTGCCTTTAATTTTCTTTTTTCCGTTTCATGGACCCGCCTAATTGGGTAATATAACGTTCTGCGTCCTCATAACCGCGTTCAATGTGATGGATATTCCGCAGGGTGGTGACCCCCTGCGCCTTCAGCCCGGCGATCATCAATGCGGCCCCGCCCCGCAAATCCTCTGCGCGGACGACAGCGCCAGTCAGCCGGCTTACTCCGTTGACAACACAGACACGCCCTTCCACCTTTATGTCGGCGCCCATCCGGCATAATTCCGGAACATGCTTGTAGCGGCTTTCAAAAATATTTTCCACAAACATGCTGCTGCCATTGGCTACAGTCAGCGCCGCCATCAGCGGCGCCTGCGCGTCTGTGGGAAAGCCCGGATATGGCATGGTACGGATGTTCCGCACGCTTTTCAGCATCTTCGGCGCCTTTAGATAAATACTGTGGGGACTCGCTGAAACAGTGTTCCCCATCTGCTCGAAAATTGGGAGCATGCATTCTAAATCACTGGAATTGACCCGCTTTAACAGCACTTCACCACCAGTGACCGCACCACAGCACAGATAAGTCGCCGCCACGATACGATCCGGGATCACACTGTGTTCCGTTGCAGAAAGTGAATTTACTCCTTCGATGACAATCGTGCTTTTCCCAGCCCCGCTGACCTTTGCCCCACAGCGATTCAAAAAGTCGGCCAGATCTACGATTTCCGGTTCTTGGGCAGCGTTATGTACCGTCGTTATCCCTTCGCTTAGAACACTTGCTAAAAGGATATTTTCCGTTGCCCCCACACTGGGAAACGAAAGGGCGATCTTGGTCCCCTTTAGCCTTCCCTGCACCGAGCAATGCAAAAATCCATATTCATCCTGAATATCCGCGCCTAGCTTTTCCAGCGCCTCCAGATGAAGGTCGATCGGACGCGGGCCAAGCTCGCAGCCGCCCGGCATGGATAATTTAGCCTTCCCCATCCTTGCCAGAATCGCCCCAAGAAATACGATCGACGAACGCATTTCCTGCATCAGCTCTTCCGGAATATCCCACCGGCTCACATCGCGCGAATCAACCGTCAGGGTATTCCCCTCCCTGGTCACCTTGCAGCCCAGATAGCGCAGGATCTCAACCGCTGCATCCACATCGCTCAGCCGGGGACAGTTGTGAATAATATGTTCCCCTTTTCCCAGCAGGGTCGCGGCAAGGATCGGAAGTGAGCTATTTTTTGCTCCCTGAATGTCAATCTCTCCTGCCAGTCTGCGCCCGCCTTCAATTTCAAAAACGCTCATACCGAAACACCCTTTCAACCAGCATAAAATTCATATCGTATCCTATGCAGGAAAAAGAGAGTTGGTGAAAGCCAAAAATCAGATTAAACCGCAAATCAGACGGTAAATCCGTTCTGTACTGTCCAAAATAGCAAGTTTTGAAGCGTTTTTCCCTAATTGCGCCAACTTTTCCCGGTCTTGGTAAACAGATTCTACCATCCGCAGGAATTCTTCTTTCTTATAGTCCTTTTCTTCGATCAGCATGGCGGCCCCATGGTTCACCAACACCATTGCATTATGGAATTGATGGTTTTCCGCTACATACGGCGACGGGACCAAAATAGAGGCTTTCCCCGTGGCCTGTAGTTCGCTCAAGGTAATGGCCCCGGACCGGCAAATCACCAGATCCGCCGCCGCTAGACAGGTCGCCATGTTATTGATGTATTCCCGCACATCAATGTTCGGGTCGGCTTTCTCCGCCTGCAACGCAGACAGGTCGATCCCCCGTTCTTCCAGCATTTGCGGAAAATGTTCCACCCCCAGCCTGCCATAACCATGAATGTGATTGATCTTGTTTTTCTGATAATTCCATTCTATGAGGTCTGCCGCCGCACGGTTGATCACCTTTGCCCCAAGGCTCCCTCCAAAGGAAAGGATGCACACCTTGTTATCCATTCCCAAATCCCGGCGCGCTTCTTCTTTCGTTTTAAAGATCACGCTCTCCCGGATCGGGTTGCCGACGACCTCACAGCGCGCAGAAGGATCGAAATGCTGTTTCGCCTCTTCTACCGCCAGCAAAGCAACGTCTACTTTTTTAGCAAGCAGCTTATTGGTCACGCCCGGAAAGGCATTCTGCTCGTGGATCATCGTCTTGATCCCCATCTTCGCGCCGGCCAGCACAACAGGTCCGCTGACGTATCCGCCGGTACCGATCACGATATCCGGCCTAAAGTCCTTGATGATCCGCTTTGCCACAAAGTCAGCAGTAATGACATGGTAAACAGTCTTTAAATTAAACAGGATATTCTTGGCCGACATCTTCCGCCGGAAACCGCTTACCTGCACCGGAGCAAAATCAAACCCCGCCTGCGTCACAAGCTGCGCCTCCATCCCATTGGGCGTCCCCGCGAACAGGATCTCCGACGCAGGATCCTGCGAACGGATATACTGGGCGATCGCAATCGCCGGATTGATATGTCCGGCCGTCCCGCCGCCTGCTAACAATACTCTCATGATCATTTCCCCTGTTTTCGATTCATTTTATCTTTCTACGGCTTTTCCATCACCGAATGCCTGGAGATATTTAACACGATCCCCATTTCAATCAGCTGCAACAGTAAAGCGGAACCCCCGTAACTGAAAAACGGAAGGCTGATCCCGGTATTGGGGATCGCATTGGTCACTACGCCAATGTTTAACAGCGCCTGCAATCCGATTTGTATCGTAATTCCGATCGCGAGCATCGCCCCAAATTTATCCGGAGCCTGGTTCGCAATAGAAAACCCACGGTATACCAGCAGGACGAACAAGGTGATCACCAATACCGCCCCGATCATTCCAAGCTCCTCGCAGACGATCGCAAAAATAAAATCGTTTTGCGGTTCGGGCAGATACAGGTACTTCTGCTGGGACCCTCCAAGGCCAAGCCCCATCACTCCGCCGGACCCAATGGCGATCAGGGACTGGCAGGTCTGCCATACGTCCCCGTGGATATTGCTGTTGCTGAACGGATCCAGCCAGTTATGGATACGGTCGGCCATATAAGAAACATCCTTTAACAGGATGATCCCAACGACCCCTAACGCGCCGATCGGCAAAAGCATCAGAAAGTACCGCAGCTTCGTGCCGCCGACATACATCATGATCACGCCGATCCCGGCAATGATCAGCGACCCGGACAAGTGCGGTTCCAGCATGACCAGCCCGATCGTCGCCATTAAAATCAGTGCGAACGGGACGACCCCATACCGTATCGTGCCCATCTTCTCATAGCTTTTGGAAATCAGCACCGAGAAAATCACGATGATCGCCATTTTCATGTATTCGGAGGGCTGGAACGTCCCAAGCGGTCCCAAATAGATCCATCGTCTTGCACCGTCGTGCTCAAAGAACAAAACGATCACCAAAAGCGCATAGCCAAGCAGGGCGATCGGCACGACAAATTTTTTATAAAGCCGGTAATCAATTTTGGAAACGATCATCATCGCCACAACGCCGACGACGGCGAACATCCCCTGCTTTTTAATGTATTTTAAGCTGTCGTGGTCATAGTAGAGCGCGTTTGCATAACTTGCAGAAAATACCATGATCAGGCCAAACGCCAGCAAAATCAGCACAATAAACAAGAATGCTGTATCCATCTCTCCAATGGAACGCTTACGCGTTTTTACCTGTTTACGCACCGTTTTTTCCCGCTGAAGCAGTGGCTTTCTTACTTCTTTTCTCGCAACCGTATGGGAAGTCTGCAAAACACTCCACCCTCTTTCTTCTATAAAATTAGTATAACAGAAAATCCTTCCATTATCAGCCTGTGTTTAGATAGGAAGGGCAAAATAACCGATTACACAAACGATCAGAGTCACCAGAGAAAATACACCTACGATCTTCACTTCGCTCCAGCCGCTCATTTCAAAATGGTGGTGGATCGGGCTCATTTTAAAAATGCGTTTCCCGGTCAACTTAAAGCTGATGACCTGCAAAATAACAGAGGCAGCTTCTCCCCAGTAAATAAAGCCCACGATGAACAAAAGCAACGGCATATCAAGCCCAAAAGCAAGCGCTACCACACAGCCGCCCAAAAACATGGAGCCGGTATCGCCCATAAAGACCTTTGCTGGGTGGAAATTCCATACCAAAAAGCCCAGACAGCCAGCCGCAACCGCAACTGCAAACAGCCCTAAGTAAGGAAGGGACAGTTTCATGGTATACACCATAAAAGCAAGCGCAAAGACAAAGGTAACGGAAGATGCCAGGCCATCTATTCCATCCGTTAAATTTACCGCGTTCACGAATCCGACAATCAAAACCACCATAAACGGGTAATAAAACCACCCAAAATCAACCTGCCCCAAAAACGGGATCTCAACAATAGTGGACAACGCTCCAGCCATTTTTAAAATGAAGAGATAACCGACAGAAAGAACAAACTGCACTAACAGCTTTTCCCGTGCCCGCAGCCCTAGATTCCGTTTTTTGACCACTTTGATATAGTCATCCACATATCCCATCAGGCCAAACCCCAGCGCCATCACAACACCGGCGACCAGCTTAATACTTTGGATCTGGTCGATCTGGAAATCAAACGCGATCAGCGCTGTGATATATCCGGCTATGACCGCCACAATGATACCGATGATGAACATGATACCGCCCATGGTCGGCGTTCCGTTTTTCGCCTGATGCCAGGTTGGGCCGATCTCCTTGATCGTCTGCCCATATTTTAGCTTTTTCAGGTACGGCACCAGAAAAATCCCCAGTGAAGCTGTTAAGCCAAATGCGATCACTGCGGTCAAAATGGTTGCCACCCCGCTGCTTCCCAATGTAATTCCCATCTTTATTGTCCTCCTGCCTTTTCAAATGCCGACTCGATGACCGATTCCAAATGCATCCCGCGGCTTGCTTTTAAAATTACGGCGTCGCCGGGACGCAGTACGCGATGAAGCCAGTTCACCGCCTCTTGAAGCGAGGTACAGCTTTCTGCCAAATCAAATCCAGCTTCCAAAGCGCCCCGCGCGATCTGCTTTGCCTCTTCTCCATAGCAAAGAAGCCCGGAAAGCCCAGCCTTAGCCGCAAGCTTTCCCACCTTATAGTGCATTTCCCCGGAACATTCTCCCAATTCCAGCATATCTCCCAGCACAGCGTACCGTTTCCCTGAACAGCTGATCGTCCGTATCACCGAAAGCGCGGACTGCATCGAATCCGGGCTGGCATTATAGCAATCGGCGATCACCTTGATTCCGTCATATTCCCTCACACTTTGGCGCAGGCCGGAATTTTGATATTCCCCAACCGCCGCAACGATTTTTTCCGGGGCGATCCCCGAAAACATTCCAACCGTAAAGCCCGCCAATGCGTTATAAACATTATGGATCCCCACTGCCGGGACCATGGCGGGATACCGTTCCCCGCCGCACACGAAATCGAACCGGGTTTTATCCCCGTCTTCTTCGATATGCTCCGCAAATACAAATCCGTCCTTCTGTTCGATTCCGAACCAGACAGCCCGTTCTCCCAAGGAGTCCCGCACGCTTTGCAGCATATCGTTATCTGCATTTAAAACGATCTTGCTGTTCGGGGACATACCATCTAAGATCTCCAGTTTAGCTTTTAAAATATTTTCACGGCTCCCCAGATTTTCCAGATGGGAGACCCCAACGTTTGTGATGACTGCCAGATCGGGTTTTGCAAGCTGCGACAGATAGCTGATCTCCCCTAAAGCAGACATCCCCATCTCGATCACAGCAGCCGTATGCTGCGGTTCTAGCCCAAACAGGGTCATGGGCAGGCCGATATCGTTGTTAAAATTCCCTTGTGTTTTGTGGACGCAAAACCCCTGCGCCAGCACCGCGGCGATCATTTCCTTGGTCGAGGTCTTTCCCACACTCCCCGTCACGCCAACGGTCAGCAGGGAAAATTTTTGGCGGTAATAGGCGGCCAGCGTACCCAGCGCGAGCCTTGTGTCAGGCACTTGAATGACAGGGCAGCTGCATTCTACCGGACGGTCGCTGACAACAGCCCGTGCCCCGGCTTCTATTGCCTTGGAAATAAAATCGTGCCCGTCAAACCGTTCCCCTTTCAGCGCAAGGTAAAGGCTCCCCCCGCGGATTTTCCGCGTATCAGTGGAGATCTCGTCTACTCTGATTTCTCCGCCGAAAGTCAACGTCCCGTCAACCGCTTGTGCAATTTCCTGTAGTGTCATGCTCTGCACATGTGTTCCCCATTTCTCTGTTTAGTCAATTTTTTCCGCGATCTGCGCAACCACTTCCCGTTCGTCATAGTGGATCGTTTCGTCTTTTAATACCTGATAGGTTTCATGCCCTTTTCCTAAAAGCACAATAATGTCATCCTGCCGGGCGTGCTCCATCGCATAACGGATCGCTTCTGTCCGGTCAGTATATTTCACATATTCAGCTTTTTTGCTAAAGCCCGGCAAAATATCCGCGATGATCGCCTCCGGATCTTCGCTTCGCGGGTTATCGGAAGTCACAATGATAAAATCCGCGTATTTTTCACATGCTTTCGCCATTAACGGACGTTTGGTGCGGTCGCGGTCGCCGCCGCAGCCAAATAGGGCGACCACGCGCCCCTTCGCTACCGCTTTCAGGCTTTGCAGAATATTTTCGATCCCATCCGGCGTATGGGCGTAGTCACACACCACCATATACCGGTCGTTGGAGTAGATGATCTCACATCTGCCCCGCACGCCTTTTACCTCTGCCAGCGCTGAGATGACCGTCTGCATGGAGATCCCCAGCACCGTACAGATACTGATCGCCGTTAAGGCATTCTCCACCGAATAAAGCCCCGGGATCGCAAAGGTGACCTTGCTGGTGATCCCGTCACTGGTCATGCGGAACTGCACCGAACTTGCGGTACACTCCATATCACTGGCATAAAAATCCGCCTCTGGGTCAGACACTGAAAAGGTGACCGGCCGATCCGGCAGTTCTTCTGCCAAACGTTTCCCATAAGGGTCATGAATGTTGACGACATTGATATTTCCCATGGAAAACAGCTTTTTTTTCGCCTGAAAATAATCTTCCATGTCTTTATGGTAATCCAAATGGTCCTGCGTCAGGTTGGTAAACGCGCACACCTCGAAAGCGCAGCCGTAAATCCGGTCCTGTGCCAGCGCATGGGATGAAATTTCACTCACTACGTACTGGCATCCCGCCTCTTCCATTTCCTTTAATGTCTTTTGAAACATATAAGCGTCCGGGGTGGTGTTCGGGTTCGGCTTCACTACATCCCCGTATTCGATCTGTATCGTCCCGATCAGCCCGGTCTTTAACCCCGCGGTTTCCAGAATATGCTTGATGATCGTCGTAGTGGAGGTTTTCCCGTTGGTCCCCGTCACCCCGATCAGTTTCAGTTTCCGGGAAGGGTACCCAAAAAACGCCGCGCACAAAAGCGCATATGCTTTTTTAGTATCCTTTACCAGCAGCTGGCGCTGTACCCCCATGTCCCGGCTCACTACCACGCCGCAGGCACCCCGCTTTAGGGCGTCTGCCACAAATTGGTGGCCGTCAACGTTGGTTCCCGGGATCGCCACATACAGATCGCCCGGTTCTATGAGCTTGGAGTTATTTCGGATCTCCCGCACTTCACAATCATGATATGGGGAAAATAATTCGATCTCTTCCATCAATTCTGAAAGCTTCATACAGACTTCCTCCTGCTTTGCTTATAAAATCAGTCAACTACTTCCACTGCGTATTGGATCGACACGATCGTTCCTACCGGAACTTCTTTTCCTTCTTCTACGCTTTGGGAAATGACTTTTACATTCGAGCCAGTCGTTGACCCGCCCTCCAAGCTGACATTCAGCCCGGCATTGATCAGCTTCTGGTTCGCTTCGGAAGGCGTCAGCCCAATCACATTTGGCACTGTTGCCTTTTGGGCCACACTGTCCGTTTCCGTATATACAATGACTGTACCGCCATCCGCAATGCTGCCGCTTCTTGGCATCTGGTCCACTACCTTATCCCCGTCGCCGATCTTCTTTATGTTCAGGGATTTTTTCGCCAATGTGTTTTTGGCGTCTGTCACCGTTTGCCCAATCAGGTTTGGTACAGATTCTTCCATATTTTCAAGGTCCTCGTCAGAATACTGCGGGGAGATACCCATGTAAGACAAGGTATCTTTGATGATAGAACTCATAGCAGGACCACACACTGCACTTCCGTAGTAAGAGCCGACTGTCGGGTTATCTGCAACTACTAATACCGCGATCTTCGGATCGTCCGCAGGCGCGAATCCGACAAAGGATGAAACGTGTTCTTTACTTTGGTTCGCCTTCTGTGAGGTACCGGATTTTCCTCCAATCCGGTATCCTTTGACATATGCCACTTTATTATTTTCCACCATTGCTTCCAGGCAATCGCGCATTTTAGCAGAAGTTTCTTCCGAGATCACCTGGCGTTTTACTGTCGGTGAGGTAGTTTCCAGAACGTTTCCGTCCTGATCCAGCACTTCTTTAAGCAGATATGGCTGCATCAGGTACCCGCCGTTTACTGCTGAGGAAACAGCGGTGATCAGCTGGATCGGGGTGATCGCAGAAGTCTGGCCGAACGAAGCGCTGGCCAATTCTACCGGACCCAGTTTATCTTCTGTATAGTAGATGCTCTTCTGTGCCTCTCCGGGCAGGTCGATTCCCGTACCCTCTGTCAATCCAAATTTTTGGAAGAAATCAAAGAAATTATGCGCCCCCATCTTGGCGCCCATAGTCATAAAGGCTGGGTTGCAGGAATTAACGATAGCGCCCTTAAAATCCAGATGCCCATGCCCAGTACGCTTATTGCAATGGATATTGGTTCCCGCTACATTCAGCACCCCTGTGCAGTTATAAGTGCTGTCCAGCGTCGCAGCGCCTGTTTCCAAAGCAGCAGAAGCAGTGACCACCTTAAAGGTGGAGCCCGGTTCATACAGCCAGCCAATCGCTTTGTTGCTCCACTGTTCGGAACGAAGCTGAGATTTTACCTTGCTGATCTCATCTTCTGATTTATTTTCGCTTTCTGCTTGGGCCAATGTTTCTTTTAACTGGTCAGAAAAAATGGTACTTGGATTATTGGGATCATAATTATTGCTGTTCGCCATTGCAAGGATTGCCCCGGTATCGACATCCATAACGATCGCCAGCGCCCCGCCGCTTGGGTCGTGCAGCTTTACGATCTCATCGACCTGCTTTTCTGCAAAGCGCTGGATATTCTCATCAATCGTTAAAACAACGCTGTTTCCATCCACCGCATCGTATTTCTGCTCAAAGCTGGTGGGTATGGTATTCCCCAACCCATCGGTCGCACTCACTATTTTACCATTTGTACCCTGTAAAATACTGTCGTATTCCAGTTCTATCCCATAAAGCCCCTGATTGTCCGTGCCAGTAAAGCCCAGTACGTTGCTTGCCAATTCATTGTTCGGGTAGTACCGCTTGGTATCCTCGATCAGAGAAATGAAGGTAAAGCCATTTTCCGAGATCATCTTCCGCACTTCATCGGCAACGGTTTTTTCTACCTTCTTTTTGATAACTTCATATTGGTTATCCCGATACGCCTGCTCCAGCACCTTGTCATAATCCAGCTCCAGAATGTCGGAAAGTCCTTTTGCAACCGCCTCTTTCGCCAGCATCACGCAACTGTTCTGCTTGGAAAAGTCTTGGATTTTTTTCACCTGGGCGTCGGTCAAACTGCTTTTGATCAGCACAAATCTCTGGTCTTTGTCCAGCCGTTTCCTGATCTTCGCCTGATCTGATTCCAAAATCCCGGCTAAGCTTGCCGCCAGGGTGTCCTTCTGTCCTTCCGGGATCGAATCAATCTCCACATATACCTTATCATTTTTGACAATAGAAGGCGCCAGCACAACGGTCCAAACGGTTGCGCTCTGCGCTAAAATACTCATGTTTGTGCTGTAAATCGAACCGCGGTTTGCGTTGATAACCTGAGTAGACATCTGCTGTTTTGCCGCAAATTCCTGATAAAAATCCGCCTGCACCACAGAAGCGTCAAACAGTCTTACCCCTACATACAATAACAGCACGGCCAGACAGAGCGCTACAACACGGTTAAGACGGTATTTCATAATATTTGTCATTGGCTGGTTTGCCTGCTTTGGTTTTGCCAAATCAAGACCCCCTATCTATCACTAAATTTCGAAAAGCTCCCGTTTCAAGGATAAAAGGGTTCCACCAGCGTTTTTACAATGGTGATGAACCCTTTCAGTCTGTATATCATATTATGTTAGCCTAAAATGTATTCCTTGATTTGTTCCAGCCAACCTGCTGCCTGATCTAAAAACGACTTTTCAGAATCCGTCACTTCAACTTTATTTGGTTTTTTTACCCGAATACAGTTTACCTGGCTGGAATCCGGCTCTACCAAACCATATTCCTCCGTCGCCGTGTCCTCGATGGATTTCAAGGAGGACAAACTTTCCGATTCCAGATTCAGCTGGGCGGAAATGCTTTGTAGCTCTTCCAGATCGCTCCGCGCCTGAAGCATGGCGTTGTTTTCCTCTGTCAGCTGCACCTTTGCGAACATCAATGCGCCGCAGAGCACCACGATATATCCCAAGCAGAACAGCGATTTACCAATCTTTTTTGGTTTTGCCGCTGTCTGTGTTTTTTCCAGTTGTCTGATCCGGGGCTGTTTATCCTGTTGTTCTTCCGTATCAAAGCTGCGCAGCGCATAAGCAAGGTTATCTTTCTGCGTCATCTTTTATTCCCCCTTAATTTTATTCTTCCTCTAATTTTTCCAGTACTCTCAATTTGGCACTGCGGCTGCGGTGGTTCACCGCAAGCTCTTCCTCTGACGCCGTGATCGGTTTCCGGTTGACCAGCCTTGCCTTGGGCTTTCTGCCGCAGACGCACTGCGGAAAATCCGGCGGGCAGATACAGCCTTTGCACCACTCGGCATATTTTTGCTTTACCATCCTGTCTTCTAGGGAATGGAAAGTGATGATCACCATCCTCCCCCCCGGAACAAGCAACCGGAATGCACGTTCCAACGCTTCCTCCAAGGCGTCTAGTTCCGCGTTCACCGCGATCCTAATCGCCTGAAAGGTTTTCTTTGCCGGGTTTTTATTTCGTCTGGCACTGGCCGGCATGGAAGATTTAATAATCTCAGCCAGTTCCATAGTAGTCTCAATTTCTTTGTCTTGACGGTATTTTTCAATATGTACCGCAATGCTGTGGGCAAATTTTTCTTCTCCATACTCCCGGATGATCCGGGTCAGGTCCTCCACGCTCCAAGTGTTGACAAGGTCCTTCGCACTCGGTCCGCTTTGGCTCATCCGCATGTCCAGTGGCGCATCCTGATGATAGCTGAAGCCGCGTTCTCCGCAGTCCAGCTGGTGGGAGGATACTCCTAAATCCAGCAGTACCCCGTCGATTTTATCAACGCCGCGCTGCGCAAGCGCCTCTTCCATATTGCGGAAGTTCACATGGATCACCTCCGCGCATGGGAAACCTGCCAGCCGTGCCGAAGCGGTTTTTACTGCGTCAGGGTCTTGATCCAATGCAAATAACCTGCCGGTGGTCAGCCGTTTGGCGATTTCAGCGGAATGCCCCGCCCCGCCAGCTGTGCCATCTACATAGATCCCCTCCGGCTTGATAGCAAGTCCGGTCATGCACTCCTCCAGAAGCACTGAAACATGGTGAAAATCCATTTTCCTTTTCCCTGCTTTCCTGTTAAATCCCAAGTTCGTCCACGATCTCCGCAAGGTTTTCCGCATCGATCGTTTCCATGACGCTGCCCCAGTTTTCCTGGCTCCAGATCTCGCAGTTCTGCGAAACGCCTACAATGACGACATCCTTTTTCAGCCCGCAGTACTCCCGCAGGTTCTGAGGCACTAAGATCCGTCCCTGCTTGTCCGGAATCACTTCCACTGTGCTGGAAAAAAGATGCCGGCGGATGTTGCGCGCTTTCGCCATAGGCAGTGCGTCGATCTTTTCCACCAGTTCGTCAAACTTATCTACAGAATAAACATTCAAACAGGTATCCGTCAGGCTTTTGGCTAAGATCAGCTTTTCGCCAAGCTCTTCCCGCAGCTTTGCAGGGAAGTTGAGCCTGCCTTTGGCATCAATGGTGTAATTATATTCACCACTCAGCATCTTCCCCACCCCCTGACGACTTCTAGTAGATTTTAGGTCTGATTAACCACTTTTCTCTACTTTTACCCACTTTTATTCTTATTATAAACACTTGCGTCCTGAAATGCAACCCATTATGAGAAGTTTTCAAAATTTTTTCATTTCTATTTTCTGGAAAAGGGGGATTTCCTGAAAAAATTCCTGTTCACCCTCCTTTTATCAACCGCATAGGATATAGAAACTGACCATCAACGGAGGAGATTCGTTTTGAAACATCAAATTAAGAAACCAACCTGTGTCCTTGCGGGCGGGGATTTGCGCCAGGCGTATCTGGCAAACCTCCTGACCGAGGATATGGATGTCAGCGTTACCGCAATGGGAGAGGATCCCTCGCTATTTTCTCCCCACGTTGCAGTCAACAGCATCCCCGCTTCTCATCCTGATGTATTGGTCCTGCCAATGCCGGTATCAAATGGAAGCATGCTTAATGCGCCGCTCCAAAAGGAGCCTGTGCCGCTGGCTGAAATCTTGCCGCTGGCAGGGCCAAACACCCTTGTCTTCGGCGGAAAGGTCAGCGCAGAATTGGAGCACAGCCTATCCCCTTGCAGGGTATATGATTACTTGGAACGGGAGGAGCTTGCCGTCCTCAATGCGGCAGTGACTGCCGAAGGGACATTACAACTTCTGCTGAGCGAACTGCCAGTCACCATCTTAGGACTGAATGTTTTAATCGTAGGGAGCGGCCGTATTTCCCGTGCGCTGCGCACCCGGCTTTCTGCTTTAGGCGCAAAGGTCACAGTCAGTGCCAGAAAACACGCCGACCTTGCTTGGGTCGAAGCCGAAGGCTGCCGCCCTTTGCCAGTTGCCTCCCTTTCTGAAGAGATCGGGCAGTTTGACGCGGTGATCAATACCGTTCCTGCAAAGTTATTTGACGAACCATTATTAAGGAAGCTTTCCAAACACGCCCTGCTGATCGATTTGGCCTCCAAGCCGGGCGGCGTAGACTTTGAAGAGGCGAACCGCCTTGGGATCAAAACTATTTGGGCATTGTCCCTACCAGGGAAAACCGCCCCTATCACCTCCGGTGAAATCATCTGCCAAACGATCCGAAACATCATGAAGGAGGAACAGCATGAGTAAACCAAAACTTGGCTTCTGCCTGACCGGGTCCTTCTGTACCTTTCAGGCAGTGATCGAACAAATGAAGATTCTCAGCGAAACATATGACATCCTGCCCATCATGTCCTATCACGCCTATCAGCTTGACACCCGCTTTGGAAAAGCGGCTGAACATATCAAGACCATCGAAGCGATCTGCGGTAAAAAAATCATCCACGACCTGCCCTCCGCCGAGCCGATCGGCCCCCAAAAGATGACCGACCTGATGCTGGTGGCGCCCTGCTCTGGGAACACCCTTGCAAAGCTTGCGCTGGGGATCACCGATAGCCCGGCTTTGATGGCGGTAAAATCCCATTTAAGAAACAATAAGCCAGTAGTGATCGCCGTATCCACAAACGATGCCCTCAGCGGAAGCGGAAAGAATATCGGTGCCCTGTTAAACCTGCGAAATTATTATTTTGTTCCGTTCTGTCAGGATAACTGTACGGCAAAGCCGACTTCGATGGTCGCCGATTTTACGAAAATCCCGGAAGCTCTGGCCGCTGCCCAGGAACACAGACAGCTCCAGCCCATCGTCTTTTAAAAAGAAAAACGCGCAAAAAAAGGACACAGAATTTCTTCTGTGTCCCATTTTATGACGCAATAAAAAAGGGTTATTCTTCGGGGGCAGTTTCTTCCAATTCTTCTTGATGAAGCGCTACTTCCCGTTCATAAGCTTCCAGGATCGCGGTCTCCATGTACTCGCGTGCCTGCGCAGAAATCGGGTGCACCACATCGCGGAACGTCCCGTTTTCCTCCCGCCGGCTTGGCATTGCCACGAACAAGCGGGTCGGCCCTTCGATGACCTTGATATCATGGATCGCTAACAAGTCATCGACTGTGATTGAAACAACTGCTCTTAGTCTGCCGTCATGTAATAGTTTTCTGATTCTAATATCTGTAATATTCATTTTCCGTCGCTCCCTTTTGTTCAGTATGTGACTATCATAAACGATAAACTTTAAAAGATTACGATAGAAATGTTTACATTTTTTGAACATTTCAAAACTTTTTACAGTTTTCGACGAAATTTCTTAATTTAATTAAATTTTTGCTTCAGAAACGAAAGTTGTGAATTTCGCTTTTTTTGTGATATAATAATAAGGACTGAAAAACAGAAATGGGAAGGGTTTGGTTGTTTTGAATTTGAACGACAGTGTTTTAAAAGATAAAAAACATATTCATTTTATCGGGATCGGGGGTTCCGGCATGTACCCCCTGGCGCAGATCTTGCATGCACAAGGATATTACCTGACAGGTTCGGACAACAACCCCACCGACACCTTAGACCGCATCCAGGAAATGGGCATCCCCGTCATGCTTGGACAGCGGGCAGAAAACATCAAGGGCGCAGACCTGATCGTACATACGGCTGCGATCATGGCAGACAACGAAGAACTGATTGCCGCAAAGGCGAGCGGCGTACCTGTTTTGGAACGAAGCGACCTTTTAGGGATCCTGACCGGGCATTTTCAGAACACCATCTGTGTCAGCGGAACACACGGTAAAACCACCACCTCCAGCATGCTCACCCAGATCATGATGGATGCCAAAGCCGACCCGACTGTAGTCATTGGAGGAAAGCTCCACACGATCGGCGGCAGCGGCCGGATCGGGAAAAGTGAAAATATGATCTGCGAAGCCTGTGAATTTATGGATCATTTTCTAAAGCTGAAACCGGATATTTCCCTGATCTTAAATATCGACGAAGACCATATGGAATATTTTAAAACACTGGAAAACCTGATCGCATCGTTCCGGACATTCGCTGGGAACGCGCAAAAATTCGCGGTCGTCAACGGAGACGACCCCAACACCCGCTGCGCGGTGCGCGGACTTGAAAAACCAGTTGTGACCTTTGGGCTTTCCGATGCGAATGACTACTATCCTCAGAATATCACCATTCTGGACGGGGTCCATTCCCGTTTTGAGCTGATGCACAAGGGAAGCAGGCTGACCGAAATCGACGTTTTTGTACCGGGACAGCACAATGTCCTCAATGCGGTGGCCGCTTGTGCCTGTGCAGTCGAGTCCGGGATAAAGCCAGAGCTTCTGAATCTTGGAATGTCTAACTTCAAGGGGGCCTGCCGCCGGTTTGAAGTGCTGGATCAAATAAACGGCATCACCGTCGTAGACGATTACGGCCACCATCCGGCAGAGATCAAAGTAACGCTGGAGGCAGCCAAATCCATGAACTTCAAGCGGGTGATCGCAGTGCACCAGCCCTTTACCTATTCCCGTACCGCACGTCTTTTAGATGATTTTGCAAAGGTGCTGTCGATCGCCGACCTCACTATATTGAGTGAGATCATGGGTTCACGGGAAAAGAACACGATCGGTATTTATACAAAGGATCTGGCTGAAAAAATCCCCGGCTGTGTCTGGTTCCCAGAGTTTGAAGAGATCTCAGACTATGTCGTATCTATTGCGAGGCCGGGTGACATCATCATCACCTTAGGCTGCGGCGATGTCAACAAATGCGCGCATCTAATCACAGAAAAGCTCAAACGCAAGAATAGATAAAAGCAGTTACTACTAGGATAAGCCCTTACCTTATAAAAAGTGAGGTTCTTATGCATGCTTTCAAACAGGGGCCATCAACGGATAGTACCTCCGGGCAACAAAAAACAGCAGCCAGCGTATACGCTGGCTGCTGTTTTTATCATCTGTGTCATAAAAAGCTTGCAGGCTTTCTCTCCCGCTTCTCCATTTCGCGTTCTGTTCCCCGTCAACATCCAATGTTGCCTAAGCACTACATATCTATCAGGACCCTTTCGTTTCCAGAAACACGTTCTAACACTTCCTGCCACATTTCTTCCCCTAGCTCAAGCTGAAAAAGCTCCTGCTGTGTCTGGCTCATCCGCTGGGGATATAGGATAACTTTTTCGCCAATTTGGGCAATCAAGGTGCTTTTTTCTTCCTGCGCTGGTGAACCCTCCTGAATTTCAGAGACCGTAATGACCCCGGAAGAAAAATCCTGTTCAAGGACACCGCCGATACCGCTTAACTGTCCTGACAGATCTCTTTCCATAGTTTCCATTTCTTCCGGGGAATAGTATTAAACATCGATATCATCCATGCCGTAAGTATAACTCTGGTAAAGGTTGTATAGCAAGGGCATTATCGTCTGCTGCCCACAGATATTCCTTATCGATGATTTCTTTTATTTCAGACAACTTTTTCACATCTTTGACTGCCAAAGGCAGATGCCGAAATCCCATCACGCCTCCAAATATAAGTCCTGAAACCAAAAGCGCTGCGATAACACCAGTAAGCTCCCCTTAAAAAATCCTTTTTTCGATGCAAATCTCTCAATTCCATTTTTACTTTTACACAAGCATACTATTCAATTTATTTTTAATATCACAACATGTTAGATTTATAGCTATTTTGTATTTATCAGACACACTCTCCAGTGTTGATAGCAATTGCATATTAAACTTCGCAGGCTATATATCCCGGGAGGAGCACGCCATAAAGCAGCCTGTTTAAGATCATTGATTATAACTTTGCCCATCAGCGTGAAATAGAAATATTGGAATTTTCTTGCCCAAATTTTTGACCGTTGGATCCCAGGTGCAAACTAGACTAAAAAATATGTTTTGGCTGTCTTAGGCGATGATGATTCTGGTCGATTGCTTAACGATATAATTTAAAGCGGATACAGGGACAATTTACCCTAGTATCCGCTTTCGGTTAGGCTCTTTTGTTTTTTATTGCAAAGATGAAATGATGCCAAATGCGATCGCTCCTGCCGAAAGAAACGTCATCAGCCCATAGGCCCATCTGTTCCAGTTCAGCACCCGTCTACCGCCAAAGGATTCAAACGGGTAACAGGGAATCATGCGGTAAAACAAAAATAACGCGCTGATCTGCCCTAACGCTAATATATGCCCGCTGTCCGACCCGATCAGACCGGTCAACAGCATGATAATCAACAGTACCAGCCACTCAAGGAACGCCACAACGCCCAAATCCCGGCGGAACGCCTTCGTATTTTCATAATGCCGCGGATACCAGTTGCCGATCATGGGATAGGCTCCAAACAGATTGATCACCGCACAAATCGCTGCCCCGCCGTTATTGTGCCGGAACGTCCAGCCGCGTTTTGAAAATCGGGTGCCAAGGAATCCGGTCACGATCCCGACCACTAACAAAAGCAAAAAGGCCGCAGCAAACTCAAAAAAATAGTGTGACCGGAAAACGCCGGCCGCTCCGATCAATATCAGGTTTGAAAGCAGATATGCGAAAACCTGTTTTCCCGTTCCTTCTTTTCCAGAAGGGCAGGAACCGTCCTTTAACGCCACGTAGTATTCCATCCCGATCCCAATACAAAAGGGGGTGGCAAAGTAATGCTTCAGCATGCCGCCAAAGCCAAACTGCCGCACCAGTTCCGGCAGGCTGACCCGGCTGAATCCGTTTTTCAAAAACAAGCTCCAAGAGCTTACGTTGTCGTCCTTTACGATTGCCGTCAGGGCGTCACAGCCCTGTTTCCACAAAAAGCTGACGGCCTTTCGGTACAGGACCGTTCCAATCCCCAGCCCATGAAATTCAGGGTCTACAAAGGCATAATCCACATAACCGGTCTTGTTTCCCTGATGATCTAGGAATTTATATAGGACCGCCCCTACGATCCTTCCATCCAAAACTGCCACTAATGCCTGCTTTGGTTTAGGTACCCATAGGCTTTCAAATCCCGTAAAGGCCCTTTTCCCGATCTCTTTTACCGTTTTTTCCTCGCCGGCTGCCATTTCCCGCACCGTGATCTTATCCATTTTTTACCCCTTTCGATCAATCTGTTTTCCGCAAACGGTGAGCCACTGTTTTGTCGAACCGGAATATAAAATCACCGGCTCATCGTGCCGCCTGTCAAACATACCGCGGATAGCCTGCCATGTCTGTCATGATGAATCAGTATATCATAAAACCAGCTGTTTTACAATTTTTGATGGAAGATTTTTCTATCTTTTTACATAAGGTAAAGCCGTATAAAATAAACCGCGGTATTTTTCTTCAGCCAATTTTCAAAAGGGCAAAAAGCAGGTTTGCTTTTTGCCCTTTTTCTTATTTTTTATTTTTCCTGATCCAGCAGATCACAAACAGCACCAAGATCGTCACAACAGCCAGCCCTGCCAGCAGCAGCCAAAGGTCCACCACGACCTGCCAAACCGACTCCCACCGAGCTATTTCGAGCATTCCTTGTTCCCCCTTGCCTGTTCTACGATTCCTTCCTGCTTACAATCCCATAATATGATTTGGAAGTAATCAGATATACCACCACATAAAACAACGCGAACAACAAATACGACCCTACCGTGATCCCGATCAAAAGCCATGTGTTCGTCAGGCTGAACAATGCCAGAAGCTTATGGATCAGCGGGAACGCAAAGCCCACATGCACGCCCGCCGCGATCAGCGGCAGAAAAAAGACGGTAAGCACTTGGGAATTGACGCTTTTCTTGATCTCCTTTTTCGTCATTCCCACCTTTTGCAGGATCTCAAACCGTTTCTGATCCTCATAGCCTTCGGTAATCTGCTTATAATACATAATCAGCACCGCGCCCAGAATAAAGACGATCCCTAACAGCACGCCCAGAAAAAACAATCCTCCGTACAGGGCATAAAATCCGGTGCGTTCCTCTGCCACACCTTCCACCGTAACCTTCGGAAAGGCTTCGTCCTCCCCTAACTGCTGGATCGACTCCCGCAGCGTCCCGGTAAGCAAAAGCTGCGTTTCATCATCACAGCTTAAATCAAAACCATAGTAGTCATGTTTATAGGAGCGGTTATCTCCATAAATTTCTGCCTGCGCATCAAAGATCTGCTCCATTGCCTCAAGGTCAGGGACAAATAAATACAGCGTGGATATAATTTGCATTGCGTCTGTGCCGTTGTCCACGAAATCCGGGATGACCTTTTTCACATTCCAAGTCCCGCCGCCCTGAAGAGTAATGGTATCATACAGATATTCCGAGCCCTTTGTATTATAGATCATTACCTCATTTTCAGCCAGTGTTTCCTCTTTGCCCATCAGGCGGTTATAATCCTCCAGCGGCACAACGAACAACTGACGGATGTTCTCTGTATCTGCCAGTTCCCAACCGGACAGGCTATTCTGGTCAAAGATCACTTGGTCCTCTTGAAAATAGCCGCCCACATCCAAATACCGGTAATGCAGCAAATCCTTTTCGCTTACATGATATTGTTGCAGCGTATCAGAAATCGCCTGATGCACCGTTTCCACGCTTTGATCTTCCACAGAAAAGGTGTCTATCACAATATTTCTGGGATAACGGTTTCGCATACTGTCCTCAGTTCCCAAATACAGGCACACGGTAGAGGAGAGCATCACCAGCACCATGGTTGACAAAATACAGATGGACGCCAGCCCTGCGCCGTTTCTCTTCATCCGGTAAACCATAGATGAAACCGAAACAAAGTGGTTGGTCTTATAGTAATAGCGCTTATTTTTCTGCAAAATCCGGCACAGGGCCACCGAGCCTGCAATAAACAGCAGGTATGTGGCGATAATGACCATGATGACCGCCACAAAGAACCAGATCAGCGCGGACATCGGGTCTTTGATAGAAACCGCCAGATAATAGGCCCCCGCTAAAATGATCAGCCCCAAAAGCGCAAACACCCAGTTAACGCGCGGCGGTTTTTCTCCCACCGTTTCACTGCGCAGCAGTTCTACTGGATTTGCCAGCCGGATCTGCCGCAGAGCGTTCAAAAAGATCAGTAGAAAGATCAGACAGAATACGCTAACAGTCTGCACGATCACAGAAAAGTCGATCGAAAAGGAAAAGTTTACTTCCCCCTGCAAAATGTGAATCATCACCAGTTCAGCGATTTTGGAAAACATAATTCCGCAGAACAGCCCCGCCGCCAAAGCAATCACCGCAATGATCAGGCATTCAAAGAACAAGATCCTGGCCAGATTCCATTTTCCCATCCCTAAAATATTGTAAAGCCCAAACTCTTTTTTCCGCCGGCGCATTAAAAAGGAATTGGTGTAAAACAGGAAAACTAAAGAAAAGAACCCGATCACCCCGCAGCCCATCTGCAGGATCATCTGCATTTCGTTGCCGCCCCGCAGGTCGCGCACACTGTCATTCACAGACAGGAACGAAACAATATAGTACATCATCACCATCCCGATACAGGTGAGGATATACGGAATATAGGTTTTCCGGTTTTTGGAGATCCCGGTCATTGCCAGTTTTGGATAGAATCCGTGTTTCATTGTCTGTCACCGCCCGTCGCAAGAATGGTCAGCGTGTCAGAAATTTTCTGGTAAAGCTGTTCGTTGGTGCTGTTTCCGCGGTAGATCTGGTGGAACACCTCGCCGTCCTTGATAAACAGGACGCGCTGCGCGTGGCTGGCCGCCTTGACAGAATGGGTCACCATTAAAATCGTCTGCCCATCCTGATTGATTTCAGAAAACAGCCGCAGCAGCTCGTCCGTAGACTTGGAATCCAGCGCCCCGGTCGGTTCGTCGGCTAAGATCAGCCTTGGATCGGTGATCAGCGCCCTGGCAACCGCCGCACGCTGTTTCTGCCCGCCCGAAACCTCGTATGGATACTTGGAAAGTAGGTCAGAGATCCCAAGCTGGGAGGCAATGGGCAAAAGACGCTGACGCATTTCCTTGAATGCCTTTCCCTCCAGAACCAGCGGCAGGAAGATGTTATCCTGCAAGGAAAAGGTATCCAGCAAATTAAAATCCTGGAATACAAACCCCAGATTATCGCGGCGGAATGTTGCAACATCGGATTCCTTGATTTTGGAAAGATCCCGTCCGTCCAACAAAACCGTGCCGCCGGTCGGCTTATCCAGAGCCGCTAAAATGTTGAGCAGCGTTGTTTTCCCAGAACCGGATTCCCCCATGATCGCGACGTATTCCCCTTTTTCCACGCTGAAATTTACGTTTCTCAGCGCCTGGACCTGATTGCCGCCAAAACGGGTGGTATATATTTTTTTTAGATTACTGACTTCTAATAGTGGCATCGTGTATCCCTCCATGTTTTTCTTTCAAGCTTATTGTAACAAAAAAGAGAAATGCCCTGCCATAGATTCGGCTTACATTTCCCTTTGTTCATCTTACATTTTTGAAAGAAAGGTCATTCTACCTGCAACTGGGCGCTGTTTAGGTTGATGTGGATCACCGTTCCTTCTCCAACACTGGAAGTCGCCCAGATCCTGTGTCCCAGATTTTCACAGATGCGGCGGCACAGATAAAGCCCGATCCCGCTGGCTTTTTTATCGCTCCGGCCATTATATCCCGTATAGCCCTGTTCAAAAACGCGCGGCAAGTCTTCTGGCGCGATCCCGATCCCAGTATCCCGGATGCAAAGCGTTTTAGGGCTTTCCACCTCAATGGTGACGGAGCCTGTTTTGGTGTATTTCAACGCGTTGGAAAGCACCTGCTCAATCACAAACAGCAGCCATTTCTCATCAGTCAGTACCTTGCAGTGAAGGGGCTGGTACGCCAGTTTTAATTTTCTGCGGATAAACTGGGAGGCAAAGCGCTTCACCGCCTGCCTTACGATTCCATCCAACTCATATTCCGCCAACACATAATCGGTGGAGCTGGAATCCAGTCTCAGCACCATCAAAACCATTTCCACATACTGCTCAATACGCATCAAATCGTCCCCGATCTCACGGCTGAACGGGGTGTCCTCATTTTGCAGGTTCAACCGCATGGAGGCAATAGGGGTTTTGATCTGGTGCGCCCAAATCGTGTAATACTCCACCAGCCCGGTGTAGCGATGGTTCATCTTGTCGTTCAGATCCTTTTTTGCTTCAAACAATAGCCGCACCATCTCCTGATAATCTGTTTCTAAAAGCCCGGCGGGAACAGGAAGATGTTCACAGTTTACTAAAATTTCCTGCATCAGGTGCTTTAACGCCCGGTGTTTTTCCACAAAGTTTTTAAAATCAAACAGCATGATTCCAATGCCCAGACAGGCGCAAAGCCCAGCCGAATAGAGCACTGCAGAAAGGGGCAACTGATATAATGCAAAGGTAACGCCAAAAATAAGGACAAATAAAAGGAAAACCGCAATCACTTTTTTATGTTGTTTAAGATATTGCCAAAAGTATTCCATACCATTCCCTTCCTATTCCACCAGATAGCCCATCCCTACCTTGGTGGCGATAAAATCGCACAGCCCGGCCGCGGCCAGCTTTTTCCGCAGCCGGTTAACGTTGACGCTCAAGGTGTTTTCATCCACAAAGCTGTCGTCCTCCCACAGCTTTTCCATCAGTTTTTCCCGGCTTACAACCTTCCCCTTCTGCTCCATTAAGGCCTGCAAGATCCGGTACTCGTTTTTTGTCAGCTCCACGCGTTCCCCCTGATAAGTCAGGCTTGCGTCCGAGGTGTTGAGCATCGCGCCGCGGTGTTCCAGCACCGTCACCTGCCCGCCGTAATCATAGGTCCTACGCAGCACCGCCTGGATCTTTGCCATCAGCACGCTTTGGTCAAACGGCTTAGCCAAAAAGTCGTCCCCGCCCATATTGACAGCCATGATGATATTCATATTATCAGAAGCCGATGAAATAAAAATCACCGGCACCTTGGAAACCTTCCGTATCTCGCTGCACCAATGGTACCCGTTAAAAAACGGCAGGGAGATGTCCATTAAAATCAGGTGCGGCGCATATTCAGAAAACTCTGCAAGGACATTTCGGAAATCCTCCACACGCCTCGCTTCCAGATCCCACGACTCGATCTGTTTTTTGATAGCCATGGCAATCCCCAGATCATCCTCTACAATCAGGATTCTGTACATCGTCTTTCCTCCCTGTTCTTTGGATTTATTCTGCCAATCCCTGAACCTCCGCCAGTTCAAACGGGATCACCTTTTTCAAATCTGCCAGGCTCATTTCCACCTGGTACCCAATCTTCCCCGCGCTGAAAATAATGGTATCAAACTGCCCGGCAGACCGGTCGATCACCGTCCGAAAACGCTTTTTCATCCCAATCGGGGAACAGCCCCCGTGGATATATCCGGTCAGGGGAAGCAGTTCTTTGGACGGAATCATTTCAATGCTCTTTTCCCCCACGCTTTTCGCCGCCAGCTTCAGATCCAGTTCCCCGCATACCGGCACTACGAAAACATAATACCGTTTAGAATGTCCCCGGGTCACCAAAGTTTTAAACACCTGACGTTCATTTTGTCCCAATACGCCCGCCACTTCCTGCCCGCTTACTGCGTCTGTACCAGCATAACAATGGCTTTGATAGGGGATTTTTTTCTGTTCCAGCAAGCGCATAACATTTGTTTTTTCCTCCAAAAAGACCGCCTCTTTTCCTGTACGCTTTTCTTAGGTTAGTATACCACAAAGCCTGTCCCTTGACAATTTAGGGAATCACAAAAAGTTTTAAAAATAGGGATTGTTTTTTGACTGATTCCGCGCTATACTGATAATAACGGCAGAAGTTATAAAACGCTAACCTGCCAAAAAAGGAGTGGAAAATGATGCTGAACGAAAAAGTAGCACAACTATTAAACACACAGGTCAATAAAGAATTTTATTCCGCTTACCTGTATCTTGACTTTGCCAATTTTTATGTAGAACAGGGGCTTAACGGCTTTGCCAACTGGTATCAGGTCCAGGCGCAGGAGGAACGCGACCACGCTATGCTGTTTATCCAGTACATGCAGAACAATGACGCAAAGGTCACCTTGGAAGCGATCGACAAACCTGACATCGCGTTACATGAAAATATAGATGCTTTAAAAGCCGGTTTTACCCATGAGCAGTATGTCACCGGCCTGATCCACGCCATTTATGAAGCGGCCTATGAAGCAAAAGACTTCCGTACTATGCAGTTTTTAGATTGGTTCGTGAAAGAACAGGGCGAAGAGGAAACCAATGCCAGCGATCTCATTAAAAAAATGGAGCTGTTTGGTTCCGACCCAAAAAGCCTATATATGTTAGATCAGGAAATGGCGGCCCGTACCTATACAGCACCGTCCCTGGTTTTATAAGAGTCAAAAACAGGAAGCCTTTTAGGCTTCCTGTTTTTATTTATTCCCGCGCTGCCCGCAATCGGAATAATCCGCCTCGGCTGCCAAACACTAATACCGAGGTGAAGGACATTGAATTATCCTAATTTACATTCCCTGCTTACAGGCAGCAGCAGTTCCAGAAAATTTTTTACGAGTCTTCCGGTCCAAACACAGATACAACTCCATCATATGGACAGATCCATTCACTCAGCGGCTGAGCTTCATCGTGCGGTTCCGCTGATCGAGGTCATGCGCCGGCAAACAGAAAACCGTGGTGCCGGGCCGTTTTCCATCTTGTAAACATTGACAAGCCGCTGACTGTTGTCAGCGGCTTGCCGTCTTTTCGTCAGCTTGAATCTTTGACTGGAAAACGATATAATAGGGAAAGCAAACAGGAGGAACTTCCAATGAAGACGATCGCAGTCATAGATGATGATATTTATATTGGGAATATGCTGGAAGAGGTGCTTATCAATGAAGGCTACCGGGTTCTCCGCGCCTATTCCGGCACAGAAGCCGTGCTTCTTCTTTCCACACAGACGCCAGACCTTGTTTTATTAGACCTTATGCTTCCCGGTATGGATGGCGAACAGGTGCTTTCCCATATCCAGGGGATCCCTGTTATCATCCTCAGCGCCAAGGCAGAGGTCGACGACAAGGTGCGCCTGCTTTTGGTCGGTGCAGCCGATTACGTAACGAAGCCTTTTCAGGTCAAAGAGCTGTTAGCGCGAATCACAGTACAGCTGCGGCTCCATCCTAAAGCCAGTTCAGAGAACTCCTCTATTTCTTTCGGACAGATCGTTTTATCCCCTGACACGCACAACGTTACTGTTCAGGGAAGATCTGTCCGGCTGACGCGCACGGAATTTGCTATCCTAAAAAAGCTGATGCAAAATCCCCGGCAGGTGATCACCAAAACCCAGCTTTTAGACGAGATCAGTGAGGATACGCCCGATTGTATGGAAAGCTCGCTGAAGGTCCACATCAGCAACCTGCGCAGAAAACTGCGGGAAGCGGACGGTAAGGATCATATCGAATCGGTTTGGGGAATTGGCTTTAAAATGCGTGAGGAACCGATCTTTCCTATTTCTTAACCATTTCCTTAACCGCTTTCTTAACCATTTCGCGGTATGATGGGACACAACAAAGGAGGAAACCATATGGAATATGTATTAACTGCCTCGTCCCTTTCCAAGCGGTACCGTGATTTTAAGGCGCTGGACCAGTTGGATCTGCATGTAGAAAAAGGTGCGATCTATGGGTTTGTCGGAAAAAACGGGGCGGGAAAAACCACCTTGATTCGTCTGATCTGTGGGCTGCAAGACCCGACTGACGGAGAGTATACCCTGTACGGGATGAAAAACACAGATCCTGGCATTGTAAAGGCGCGCCGCAGAATGGGCGCCGTGGTGGAAACACCATCTATTTATCTGAATATGACTGCCAAAGAAAATCTTCAGGCGCAGTACCGCATTTTAGGGCTGCCCTCATTTGAAGGGATCGATCAGATCTTACAGTTGGTCAATTTAGCGGATACCGGAAAGAAAAAGGCAAAAAACTTTTCACTTGGGATGCGCCAAAGGCTGGGGATTGCCATTGCGTTGGCAGGGAGCCCCGATTTTTTGGTTCTTGACGAGCCGGTCAACGGCCTTGATCCTCAGGGGATCATTGAGATCCGGGAACTGATCTTAAAACTAAACCGGGAACATCAGATCACTTTTCTAATCTCCAGCCATATCCTTGATGAGCTTGCACGCCTGGCCACCCACTACGGGTTTATCGACAATGGCAGAATGCTCAAAGAAATCAGCGCCAAAGAAATGGAGGAATCCTGCCGAAAATGCCTCAGGGTAGAGGTATCCAACATGGAGGCGCTAGCACGAGTCATGCAGCAGCTTGGCGCCGAATATAAAGTGATCTCTCAAACGCAGGCCGACCTGTTTGGGGAACACAATATCAGCAAGCTTACCATTGCCCTTTCTCAAGAGGGCTGTATTGTTCACCGCATCTACGAAAAGGATGAAACGCTGGAAAGCTACTATGTAAATCTGGTAGGAGGTGGACGGCATGATTAGGTTACTGCGAGCCAATATGGGACGATTAAAAAAAGAAACCGCTTTTTGGGCGGCCATTATTTTCATGGTATTTTACGCGCTTTGCGTCTGCTTGATGGCCAAATACAGTATGGACCTCAACGACAATTCCCTGCCCCTGGATGGATTATTTTTATACGGCTATGGGCTGACCGGGCTGATCGCTGTTCCCGGGCTGGTGATGGCGGCGGTGTGCAGCCTGTTCGTCGGTACAGAATACAGTGACGGCACCATCCGCAATAAGCTGATCGTCGGGCACTCCCGCGCTGGGATCTACCTGTCCAATTTTATCACCTGCGCAGCGGTCGGCATTGCGCTAAACCTTTCTTATGCCCTTGTTGTCTGCGCTGTGGGGATCCCCCTGTGCGGATGGTTTACCGCTTCTGCCGGTACGATTTTATCCCTGATCGCCGACGGCGTCTTAATGCTGATCTCTTATGCCGCGATCTTTACCATGGCGGGGATGCTGATGCAAAATAAAACCTTGGCTTCCATCTTCTGTATTTTAGGGGTGGTTGTCAGCATGTTCCTTTCCTTTTATCTGGGCACCTGCATTGCCCAGCCGGAAATGATCGACACCCTCCAAATTATTGACGGCGAGCAGGTCATGAAAAGCATGCCCAATCCCCGTTACCTAAGCCAAACTGTCCGGAATATCTACCAATTCATCATCGACTTTTTACCCTCTGGACAGAGCGTGCAGATCTCTGGACAGACTGCCCCTCATCTGGGCTTGATGGCCATGTATTCTTTGGTTATTATCATCTGCTCCAATATCATTGGAATATTTGTATTCCGCAAAAAGGATATTCAATAAAAAGGAGGATCCGTATGGCCGCCCTGCTTTGCGCACTTTGTGCGGTGCTGATCGCTGTTGTTATCGTTTTATCAGTGAAAATCTACCTGTTGAAAAAATCAGCGGAGGAAATCCGCACCGGATTTGCGCAAAAACTGGCCGAGGACACCAATACCGTGATCTCCTTAAGCAGCTTTGACCCTGCTATGCAGAGGCTTGCCGAAGATATCAACAGTCAGTTAAAAACGCTTCGTAAAGAAAGGCTGAGATGCCGGCAAGGAGATCTGGAACTGAAAGAAGCAATCACCAATATCTCCCATGACCTGCGGACCCCTCTCACTGTCATCTGCGGCTATATGGAATTGCTGGAACGTGAAACCCTTCCGCCCAAGGCACAGCATTCCTTAAAAATCATCTCGGACAGGGTGGAAGCGTTAAAACAACTGACAGAAGAACTATTTCAGTATTCTGTTATTACTTCTGCCGCACAAACTAGCTGCGCCCAATCTGTTTCCTTAAATCAAATATTAGAAGAAAGCCTGGCCGCATATTATGAGGTATTAAATCAACGGCATATCGTTCCTGAAATCACGATCCCGGAAGCCCCGGTCCTTCGCAGGGCAGACCCCAGTTCCCTTTCCCGGATCTTTGGGAATATCTTAAGCAATGCGGCCAAATACAGTGACGGCGATCTTCAGGTAACGCTGCATCCCTCCGGGGAAATCGTATTTGCCAACACCTCTCACGCTTTAGATGGGATTTCTGTGGGACGGTTGTTCCACAGATTCTTTACAGTAGAAAACGGGAAAAACGCCACTGGTCTGGGACTTTCGATCGCCAAAACACTGACCGAACAAATGGGCGGCACGATCCGGGCGGATTATACGGCTTTCCGGCTGATGATCACCGTTCATTTCCCCAAATAAAAAGGCTGTACAACAAGTACAGCCTTTTTATTTGGGGATCAGCACTATTTTATTCCATAAGGTTTCGATCTTTCTGCTTTTTCCAGCAAAAGATTTGTCATGTCCTTTGATGAATCAAGAAAACCCGGAGCGTTTCCGGACTTTCTATGTAAATATTACGCTAATGCTTTGCCTAGCGCTTGGCATGCCTGTTGGACGTCTTCATCCGGCGCTTCATTGCAGATCACGCTATCATGCGCAAGGTTTGCACCATCGCCGCGGCAGGTGTCTTCCCATGTGCGCATCCATTCGCCATCTCCCCAGCCATAGGAACCGAACAGTGCGATCTTTTTCCCGTTCAAATCCGCTTCACAGGCGGTGAACATCGGTTCAAATTCACTCTCCTCCAACTGCTCCGCCCCCATAGACGGGCACCCAAATGCCACTGCATCAAATTCGGACATCTGCCCAGCCGAAAATTCAGCCGCGGTAAACAGCTGGACCTCTGCGCCAGCTTCTTTCGCACCCTCAACGACCTGCTGCGCCATCATTTCCGTGTTTCCGGTGCCGCTCCAATATACGACTGCAACTTTGCTCATGATCTAAGCCACCTCTCTTTAAAATTATATGTTAAACAGCTACTGTAAGCTGCAACACGCTTCTTCCCTGTTGGAACAGTTTTTTATAGACGGTCTGACACTTTTTAAATTTCCGAAACATCCGGATCGCCTCGCATTCATTGCAATACACCTTCCAGCATCCAGAGCATTTGGAATTCCTCCCGTCGTTCTCGATAAAACCCACAACATCCCCCAAAGGGTATCCTAAAAACAACCCAATCTCATGTGGAAAGCAGTCGCTGTTTTTGAATCTCTCCTGTAAATGGAGGAGCACCTGCTCCAACGAAAACCCGGCTTCATATCCGTACTGCGTCAAAAAATCAGCTGTATCCCGGCGATCGAGATCTTCCTGCAATTTGTTGGGACGGTACACATAGATCAGGGCTTTTTCTGCCCGTTCTTTCAGGATCACTACGGATACCCCTTTTTCTGCCAGTTGGCAGTTCCAAAGCTTTACCTGTTCTTTTAGTGAATCCTCTTTTTGATAAGAATAGCAAAATAGATTTGCCGTTTTTAAGGACGCAAGCGTCGGAGAACAGTGTTCAATCAAAAATTGCTCTAGCATCTTTCAACCCTCGTTTTATCTTTCATATATCCGGATAAAACATGATGGAGCGCTGTGGCACTGCTGGTATGCACCCGCAGTGTTGGGATCTGGTTCTTTTTTGCCTCCTGAAAGGCGCTGATCACCATTTTATGAGAAACTGTATTGGTAAAAAGGATCAATAAGTCAGGGCAGCCCATTTTTTTCTTAAATGCACCCTTTTCTTTGGTAAACACCTTCGCTTTACACCCATACTCCTTGCAAATATCCTGATATTGACAGCTCATTCTTTCGTTTCCGCCTACAATGACAACGCTCATTTTCTAGCCTCCTTTTCTTGTAGTTTAACCCATTTGGGGGTGGATTATAAAGAAATTACATTCCGTCAATCCGCCCGCAGCTTATATCTGCTGCGAAACAGAAAAGTAACATATCAAATAGTTAGTTTAGACTAACCACTTGATATGTTACCATGAATTTCCCATATTGTCAACTATGTTTTTCAGCAAATTTGAAAAAATGAGCACAAACAAAGTCCCCGCAGCCTTTTATGGCTGCGGGGACTTATGAAAGGATGTAATAAAACTAGAACGCTACTTCAGTGCCATAGTAAATGCAGGTGAACAATTTTTCCATTTCCTCCTGCGTTGGGATCCTTGGGTTGGAACCAGTGCAGGCGTCACCAATCGCATTTTCAGAGATCGCAGAAAGTTTTTCTTTAAATTCTGCTTCGTTGATGCCGAACTCTTTCAAAGTCTTCGGGATACCCAATCTCTGGTTGAATTCGTCGATCCTTGCGCAAAGCGCATCAATACCGTCAAGGCCAAGCGCGTTGGCAATATCCTCGTATCTCTTGGCGGCCCTCATATCTTTGGCATTATATTTGATGACATACGGCAGGTAAATAGCATTTGCACAGCCGTGCGGGATGTGCCCCGTGCTGAATGCAGCGCCGGTTTTATGCGCCATAGAGTGAACAATCCCCAGCAGCGCATTGGAAAATGCCATACCAGCCAAACATTGCGCATAGTGCATCTGTTCTTTCGCATTGCTGCAACCGTTGTAAGAAGCCGGCAGATACTGCATGACCATCTGGATCGCTTTGATGGCAAGCGGATCCGTGAACGGAGACGCGACAGTGGAAACATAGGCCTCGATAGCGTGAGTCAAGGCATCCATTCCGGTATGGGCAACCAGCTTCTGCGGCATCGTTTCAGCCAGATCCGGGTCAACGATCGCGACATCTGGAGTAATATTAAAGTCAGCCAAAGGATATTTGATCCCTTTTGCATAGTCGGTAATGACAGAAAAAGCGGTTACTTCTGTCGCAGTGCCGGAAGTGGACGGGATCGCAAGGAATTTTGCTTTCTGTCTTAAAGTTGGGAAGCTGAACGGGGTGATCAAATCTTCAAAAGTAACTTCTGGATATTCATAGAACGCCCACATTGCTTTTGCCGCGTCGATCGGGGAACCGCCGCCGATCGCAACGATCCAATCCGGTTCAAACTCGCGCATTGCCGCCGCGCCTTTCATTACAGTTTCTACAGACGGGTCCGGTTCTACCCCTTCAAATAACTGAACTTCTAAACCTGCTTCTTTCAGGTTTGCTTCTACTTTGTCTAAAAAGCCAAAGCGCTTCATAGAACCGCCGCCAACAACAACGATCGCTTTTTTCCCAGTTAAGTTTTTCAGTTCTTCCAGGGTGCCTCTTCCAAAATAGACATCTCTTGGCAATGTAAAACGAGCCATTTTCTTTTCCTCCATCCGTAAATTCAAGTTTTTTCTACTCACGGTAGCCACCTTTTCCACAAATCGTATAGGGAATCGGTCTACTTTTCGTGAATATACCGAATTTTTTGTTCGTTATTATTTTAACATTGAATAATCGTACGTGGTAATATATAATAGTTATCATAGATATATCGAAAATGAATACAGTATTTTGAGAAAAGGCAAAGGAGGGAAATTTTTGAACCTGCAGTACCTGCGTTATGCAATCGAGGTAGAAAATGCCGACTCGATTACCAAAGCTGCCCAAAACCTGTTTATGTCACAGCCGAATTTAAGCAAAGCGATCCGGGAACTGGAACAGGAGCTTGGGATCACCATTTTCCGCCGGACAACTCGCGGCGTTGTCCCTACCCGACAAGGAGAGGAATTTCTGACCTATGCCAAGACCATTGTGTCCCAGGTGGATGAGCTGGAATCCCTGTACCATACCAAACAGTCGGATATTTTTAGCTTGACTGTATCTGTTCCGCGCGCCACCTATCTTTCTGTCGCGTTTGCAGATTATTACAATTCTTTAGAAGCCCACGGGCGGGTCAATATTCATTTTAGAGAAACCGGCTCTGTCAACGCGATTCAGGACGTCAGCACTAAATTTGCCGATTTTGCGGTGATCCGGTACGAGGTCATCTATGAATCCTATTTCCTTTCCTTGCTGGCCGACAAAGGCTTGCGCCATGAACCGCTGCGGGAATTTGAATATCTTTTAATGATGTCAGACCAGCATCCGTTAAGCGGGTATTCGGAAATCCCCTACCATCTGTTAAACGGCTACACGGAGATCATCCACGGCGATATTCAGGTCCCTGCGCTGTCCGTTTCCCAAATCAAGCCCAATGCGGAACTGAAAACTCCCCCAAAACGGATCTACGTTTACGACCGCGGCAGCCAAATGGATTTTTTACAGCGAATTGACGGAACCTATATGTGGGTGTCTCCTGTGCCCCAGTCCATGCTGGACCGGTATCACCTGGTCACCCGGCCTTGTCCCAACGCGAAAAACAAAGTGCGGGATGTGCTGATCTATCAAAAAAACCATTTCTTCCATGACGCCCAGCGGGATCTAATCCAACGACTGAAATCCCATCTGGGCGAAGCATAAATTTTGGAAAATAGCTGAAAATTTCTCACAAAACTCTCACAATGTTATGGTACTCTGAACTGGAAAGCGAAAGAAAGGAGTACCGCAATGAAAAAATGGAGCTTCTTACGGAAGAAAAAAGAACAGCCCGCCAATCCTCCAGAAGAACCCGCGACCCGCAAAAGCAAAGCGGAAGAGGAGGAGGAATACCAAAAATTGATTCAGCAGTTTTTGGAACACAGCAAAACTGGAGAACAGCCTTGAACATAATCAAAGGACAGCGGAGATTCCGCTGTCCCTTTTTCGTTTACAGATATGCTTCCACAATATGATCCGCCAGTTCATCCAGCACGCCCATATCGTAAAACAGCTGCAGTGCCGCATAACGGTTTCTCAGGTCTTTCGCAAACCGTAAAATATCCCGGATCTCACCTTTGTCAAAACCATACCCTTCCGGTGAGGTCAGACCATTTAATTGCCTTAACAGTCCGGCGGTGGTATCAGTATCTTTCACGACTTGCTCCAGCATCACCCGAAGCTGATCCTGTTTTTCCTCGATCGCGTCAATTCGCTTAAGCACCTGCTCCGGTTCATTCTGCCCAACTTTTTGGTACAGTGAGATCACCTCATCCGCCGCAAGGCCAAAGGAATGCCGGATCTCCTGCTCCCATTTCTGATAATCAAACTGCTTGGCGTGTTCCCTCGCCTTGTCAAAATTCCAATCCATCTCCAAAAATTTCCGGTACATGTCGTGGATCAAGCAGGTGGCCATCCCAACATTCGTTCCGTGCAGTTCTCCATATTCTCCTTTAAAGATGGATTTCATCTCCAGAAAATGGGCGATATGATGCTCCGAGGAGGAAGCCGGGCGGGACACTCCGATATAACTCATCGCGATCCCGATCAGTACCAACGATTCCATGAGGTACTGCAAGGCCTCCGGTTCCCTGCGGATCAGTCCGGGCACGTTGTCCACACATTTTTGGACGGAATACAGCACCAGATCGGCAACCTCTCCGCAATAATATTCGCCGTAAAGCATATGCGACATTTTCCAGTCGTTGATCGCGATATATTTTCCGATAATATCCCCCAAGCCTGCGCCGATCATTTTAGTCGGGGCAGTTGCCAGCAGCGCTACGTCACCGATGATAGCGTTGGCACAGGCACAGCTATAGGTGATTTTCAGATTATTGTGGATCAGCGGAGAAACGTTGGAGGCATAACCGTCCATAGACGGCGCGGTCGCAACAATATAATAAGGGATCTGCGCATGGAACGCAACAAACCGGGTGATGTCATTCAATGACCCGGAGCCGACAGTCACGATCAAAGACAAGCCTTCAAACAACGCGGCCTTCAGTTCTTCGGCATACTGTTCCTCCGCGTGCATGCTGGGGTGTGGGAAGACAAATTCTCTGACTTGAAATCCTTCTTGCTGAAGCATTTCAAATACTTTTTTCCCGCCGGCCTGATGCGTATTCACATCGCTGACCACCAAAATCTGATCCTGCTTGGGATCAAATACCCGTCCGCCGGGCAATAGCTGGTTCTTGATAAATTCCGGCAATCTCTGAAGCGCGTTGACACCGATCGCGATATTCTCAATGTTCGCGATGTGGGTCCTCCCGCAGCTGCATGGGTATTCCCGGTTGATCAGTTCATTGATGCTCTTGTCTAAAAATCCCATAACCTCAACTCCTCTTTCTGAACAAAAAGGCGGTACAAAGCGAAAGATACCCGGCATCAGGTCCGGGGCTGTTCTCTTTCACTCTGTCCGCCCTCATTCTTTTTTTAGGATACCATATCCGCCTTCTCCATGTCAACTACTTCTTCTGGCCATAATAAGCATTTGGTCCGTGCTTGCGGAAGAAATGCTTTTCCAAAAGCTCTCTTGGCATCGGCTTGATACGATCTCCCATCAGTTGTTCGGTATAAACCGCCATCATGGCGATCTCTTCTAATACTACTGCATTATGTACCGCATTGTGCGGGTCTGTTCCCCAAGTAAACGGCCCATGGTTTTTCACCAAGACCGCAGGCACATGATCGGGTTCTTTTCCCTGAAATGTTTCTACAATCACCTTGCCGGTATTCTTTTCATATTCAGAACGGATCTCTTCCGGCGTCATATCGCGGGTACAGGGGATCGTATCAGCAAAATAATCTCCGTGAGTGGTTCCGTATGGTGCGATCCCCCGGCCGGACTGCGCCCACAAGGTCGCCCAGCGGGAATGGGTGTGCACAACCCCGCCTACATTCGGGAAATTACGGTAGATCTCCAAATGGGTTGCTGTATCGGAAGAAGGGTTCAAGTTCCCTTCAACGACCTTTCCATCTAAATCCACTACCACCATATCCCCGGCAGTCATCTCGCTGTATTCCACCCCGGAAGGCTTGATCACCACCAAGCCCTTTTCCCGGTCGATCCCAGAAACATTTCCCCAGGTAAAGGTGATCAGGTGATATTCCGGAAGAAGCATATTCGCCTGATAAACGTCTTGCTTTAACTGTTCCAACATCATCTATTTCCCCTTGATCTCAATTTTCAGAGCCTTCAGGCGTTTCATCACATCGTTTGCGCCGCGCCCAAAGTAATCGTGCAGGATGTTATATTCCGCATACAGCTTATCATAGACAGCGCTGTTTTCTGGAATTGGGTGGTATTCGATGTCTTTTAAGTTGCCCATCACCTGTTCCGCTTCCAAAATGCTGTCATAACCGCCGTTTTCCTTTCCGGCCGCCAACGCGCCGAAAATGGCAGAGCCAAGCGCCGGGCCTTGGGTAGAACCTGCGATCTTAATTGGCTTTTTGATGATGTCCGCATAGATCTGCATGGTCATCGGGTCCTTTTGAGAGATCCCGCCGGACGCATAAAACTCGTGGACCGGCACGCCGTTTTCTTCAAAGGTTTCAATGATTTTACGGGTTCCGTAAGCAGTCGCTTCGATCAAAGCGCGGTAAATCTCCTCCGGCTTGGTCGCAAGGGTCATCCCCAGCATCATACCGGTCAAATCCACATCCACCAATACAGAACGGTTCCCGTTCCACCAATCCAATGCGATCAGCCCGCTTTCGCCCGGCTTTAACGCCTCGGCTTTTTCACGTAGGTAACGGTGGATATTCATTCCCTTTGCTTTCGCGTCTTCTGTATAAGCCGCCGGCAGGCAGTTGTCAATAAACCATGCAAAATGGTCGCCCACGCAGCTTTGTCCCGCTTCATACCCATAAAACCCCGGCAAAATCCCGTCTTCTACCACGCCGCAGATTCCCGGAACCAGCTTTTCCTCGTCGCTCATGAGCATATGACAGGTAGAGGTTCCCATGATGGCAAGCATTTTGCCCGGCCCGTCGATTTTCACCGCCGGCACGGTAACATGCGCGTCCACGTTGGCTACCGCCACAGCGGTACCCGGCCTCAGGCCGGTCAGCTTGGCTGCCGCTTCGGTCATCTCGCCGGCCTTGCTCCCCAGCGGGGTGATCGGGCAGTTTAATTTTTCCTCTACAAAGTTTTCCAGGCGCGGGTCTAGCGCTTTATAAAATTCTTTTTTCGGATAGCCGGTCTGCTTGTGATAGATCGCTTTGTACCCAGCGGTGCAGGAGTTGCGAGTCTGCACGCCAGTCATCTGCCAGATCACCCAGTCGGCCGCTTCCATGAAGTAATCCATATCCCGGTACAGCGCTTCGTCTTCCTCTAAGATCTGCCACGCTTTCGGCACCATCCACTCGGAAGAGATCTTCCCGCCGTAGCGTTTTAAAAATGTTTCTCCCATTTTTTCAGCGGTTTCATTTAATTTGGTCGCGTATTTCTGCGCCGCATGATGCTTCCAAAGCTTAACGTACGCATTTGGATTGGAACGGTACTGTTCCAAGAAACACAGCGGGGTCCCATCCGCTTTCACCGGCATAACAGTACATGCGGTGAAGTCGATCCCCAAGCCGATCACGTCGTCTGCGCTGACGCCCGCTTCTTTCATGACCTGCGGGATCGTTTCATGCAGTACATCCAAGTAATCCTGCGGATGCTGCAAAGCCCAGTCTACCCCTAATTTCGTGCCATCCGGCAATTCGCTGTCCATGACCGCATGCGGATAATCCAACACAGCGGACGCCAGCTCCGCCCCGTTTTCCACATTGACGATGACCGCCCTTCCGGATAGAGAGCCAAAGTCTACCCCGATGCTATATTTCGCCATGATATGACCTCCTTTTACCTGTCTCTTTTCTCATTTATTCGGTACAAAGTTGTACATACAAATTATTTGTGAATATTATACCATGTGCCTTTTGGGTTTTCAAGATAAAATCAAGATTTTTACAATTTTTTTATCGAATTCCTAACGATCAGTTTTGGCGGAAAAGAAATGCTTTTCATCGGCCGCCCAAAATTCAACCGGTCCACCATCTGAGAGGCGGCTGTTTTGCCGATCGTTTCAAACGGAAATCCGACAGAGGTGATCGAAGCGCCTCCAAACTCCGCCAGCGGGGAATTGTCGAACCCAACGATAGAAAGATCCTGCGGGATCTGTAAGCCATTTTTTTGCAGCCATTCATACAGCTTGCGGGCGATCTCATCATTATAGCAGACCACCGCAGTGTATTCCTTTAACCGCTCCAGCAGCTCCGGCGTGTGGTTTTGTGAAAACATCTGCTCCAGATCCTCGGTAACATACCAAAGCACATCGCTGTCATCGTATAAAACGCCTGCGTCTTGCAAGGTATTGATAAAGCCGCTAAATCGGAAATGTCCCTGAATATCATCTGATTTAAAGATGCCGAACACTTTACGGTGCCCCGCCTTTAGCAACGCCTGGGCCGCTGCTTTGCCCGCGGCATAATCGTCTGCCGAAACATGGGGCAGGTCCAGCGCGGAATAATATCCATTTAAAAATACAATAGGGATCTCCATCTGTACGAGCCGGTGATACAAAAACAGGTTTGGGTTTGGCAAAGCGCTTTTTGTCGGTTCTACAATGATCCCGGCCACCGGGCTTTCCAAAAGGGAGGAAAGGACATCCGCCTCGTTTTTTACCCGGTTATAGGTAATACCCAGGCGCATATGATATCCAGAATCGGTCAGCACCTGATCGATCCCCTGAATGATCTCCGGAAAAATATAACTATTCAAATAGGTGGTGATCACCGCAATATCTCTGGTGTCCCGCCTTTGTTTCGGCTGATAGGAAATATAAGTGCCGCTTCCCTGCTTTCTGGTCAAAAAACCTTCATTCACCAAGGTGCCCACAGCCTGGCGTACGGTTTGGCGGCTCATGGAAAAACGCTGTGCCAACTCATTCTCCGAAAGCAGCTTGCTGCCATTTGCAAATTCTCCGGAGCGTATCCGTTCCCGGATCCATTCACTAAGGACCATATATTTCGGCTGTCCACTCATTTCGGCCGCCCCTTTCTGTTAGATTTTCTCTTTTATTGTATCATGGTAAAGTTGTATTTACAAGATGAAATATTCTTTTAACTGGGCGGCGGTTTCCCGATACCCGGGAAACACCTGCTCCAAAAGCCTGTAAAAAGCCGGAGAATGATCCGGGTGGAAAAAGTGCGCCAATTCATGCGCAGTCACCGCATCTATCAAAGCAGGCGGAAGCTGGCAGAGGTAGCGGTTCAGGGTGATCTTCCCCTTGTGGTAAGAACAGCTCCCCCAACGGGAGGTCATATAGCGCAGACATAGCCGGGGCCTGCAAAGGCCAAGTGGTTCAAAGTGCGGAAAAACACGGTCCAGCGCATCGGTCAAAACCCGTTCGCTCTGTGCCTGATACCAGTCCCGGTACACTTTTGCGGCAAATTCTGCACTAGGGTCCGGCATGGAAACTACAGCAAGATCCCCGTACAGTTCTACGGCTGGAGCGGCGGGATAGTTCCATGCCACCCGGTATTCGGTCCCCAGCCACAGCACCTGTGTATCCTGTTCCAGTCGTTCCGGCAGGCCGATCTGCCGGCGGGTGTCCGCAAGTTGTCTGCGCTTTTGAAGCCAGGCTGCATGTTCCCTCACAAATTCCTCCGCCCGCTTTTGGGACACCCGCCGGTTTACAGTAACTGTTACTGTGCCGTCCGGCCTGATGCGCAGGGTCATATTCTTCACCTTTTTATAGATCAGTTCATACTCTATCACCGTGGCATCCGGCAAAACGACTGTTTCCATATCCTCCCGCTCTTCTCCCTGTTTTTTCTTTTTATCATACACAATCAGGGTGAAAAAATCAACGCTGGCCTGAACCAGAAGCCTGCCGGCTTTTCAAAAAAGAAAATTTTCTGTAAAATCATCAAAAAAACCATTTCCTACTTCTAATATCATTGTGAACAGATTGACAATATTTTAAAAAAAAGCTACAATAGGAAAGTAAAAATGAATTGTATTTCAGGCAAGAAGAAAGGAGTTCTTGGAATGGGTTATACGATCGCAGAAAAAATCCTGAAAGAGCATATTGTGGACGGAGAACTGAAGAAAGGGACGGAGATCGGTATCCGGATCGACCAGACCCTGACGCAGGACGCGACCGGCACAATGGCATATTTGGAATTTGAGGCAATGGGAGTCGACCGCGTAAAGACAGAGCGCAGCGTCGCATACATAGATCACAATACCTTGCAGTCCGGTTTTGAAAACGCGGACGACCATCGTTTTATTGGTTCTGTCGCCAAGAAACACGGCATTTATTTTTCACGTCCGGGCAACGGCATCTGCCATCAGGTCCATCTGGAACGCTTCGGCGTCCCGGGGAAAACCCTCATTGGTTCTGACAGCCACACCCCAACCGGCGGCGGGATCGGCATGTTTGCCTGCGGCGCAGGCGGTCTGGATGTTGCGGTAGCTATGGGCGGCGGCGCTTATTATATCACCTGCCCGCAGACCGTCCGTGTCAACCTGACCGGCAAGCTGGCGCCCTGGGTTTCCGCTAAGGACGTAATTTTGGAAGTACTGCGCATCCTCACCGTAAAAGGCGGTGTTGGAAAGGTGATCGAATACGGCGGCGAAGGCGTAAAATCCCTGACTGTACCGGAACGTGCCACCATTACCAACATGGGGGCTGAACTGGGTGCTACCACCTCGATCTTTCCGTCTGACGAAATCACCCTGGAATTCTTAAAAGCGCAGGGCCGCGCCGACGCTTGGAAAGAACTGAAAGCGGACGACGACGCGGAATATGACAAAATCGTCAACATCGACCTTTCCGCCTTAAAACCGGCGGCGGCATGTCCGCACAGTCCGGACAACATCGAGCCGATCTCGGAGCTGGCTGGTAAAAAGATCGATCAGGTATGTATTGGTTCCTGCACCAACTCCTCTTATCTGGATATGATGAAGGTGGCTTCTATCCTAAAAGGCAAGACCTGCCATCCAGACGTCAGTTTGTCGATCGCACCGGGCTCCAAGCAGGTGTTCAACATGCTGGCTGAAAACGGCGCGCTGGCGGATTTGATCGCGGCGGGCGCCAGAATTCTGGAATGCGCCTGCGGCCCCTGCATCGGCATGGGGCAGTCCCCAAACAGCGGTGGGATCTCCCTGCGGACCTTTAACCGGAACTTCGAGGGACGCAGCGGCACCGCGGACGGACAGGTCTACTTAGTCAGCCCGGAAACAGCGGCAGTCAGCGCACTGACCGGGGTGTTTACCGATCCGACTGAATATCTTGGCGATATGCCTGAGTTCAAGCTTCCTGAAAAATTCCTGATCAACGACAATATGATCGTTGCCCCGGCCTCTCCGGAAGAAGCGGACAGCGTAGAAATCCTGCGCGGCCCGAACATCAAGCCGTTCCCGGTAACCACTCCGCTGGAGGAAAGCATTCAGGCTGCAGCCGTACTGAAAGTGGGCGACAACATCACTACCGATCATATCATGCCGGCAGGCGCCAAGATCCTGCCTTACCGTTCCAACATTCCTTACCTGTCCCAGTTCTGCTTTGGCGTATGCGATTCCACCTTCCCGCAAAGGGCGCTGGAGGCTGGAAAAAGCATCGTTGTCGGCGGTTCCAACTATGGGCAGGGCTCTTCCCGGGAGCATGCGGCGCTGGTTCCGCTGTATCTGGGCGTTAAGGCGGTCATTGTAAAAAGCTTTGCCCGGATCCACCGCTCCAACCTGATCAATGCCGGGATCCTTCCGCTTACCTTTGTTCATGAAAGCGATTATGACCTGATCGACCAGAACGACGAGCTGGAACTAGCGGACATCCGCGCCTGCATTGAAAACGACAAGCCGGTAACTGTGAAAAACCTGACGAAAAACATCATGATCCCGGTCAACGCAGACCTTTCCGGCAGAAGCAAGGATATTTTGCTGGCCGGCGGGCTGCTCAATTACACCAAACAACAGGCTGAATAAAAAAGGAGGACTTTTCCATGGCAGATAAAATTCAGATGAAAACCCCTTTGGTCGAGATGGACGGGGACGAAATGACCCGTGTGATCTGGAAAATGATCAAAGATATTTTGCTTACCCCTTATATTGATCTAAAAACCGAGTACTATGACTTGGGGTTGGAATACCGCAACCAGACAAAGGACCAGGTCACCATTGATTCCGCAGAAGCCACCAAAAAATACGGCGTTGCGGTAAAATGTGCGACTATCACTCCAAACGCACAGCGCGTTGAGGAATATAACCTTTCTGAAATGTGGAAGTCTCCCAACGGGACTATCCGTGCCTTGCTGGATGGAACGGTTTTCCGCTCTCCGATCATTGTAAAAGGGATCACCCCTTATATCCCGACTTGGACCAAGCCGATCACGATCGCTCGTCATGCCTACGGCGACGTTTACAAAAATACAGAAATGGTTGTCGGCGCTGGAGACAAGGCTGAGCTGGTAGTCACCAAGCCGGACGGCACCGAAGAACGCAGCCTGATCCACGATTTCGGCACCCCGGGTATTATCCAGGGCCTGCACAACATTGACAAGAGCATCGGTTCTTTTGCCCGCGCCTGCTTCAACTTTGCGCTGGACACCCATCAGGACCTGTGGTTCGCGACCAAGGACACCATCTCCAAAAAATACGACCACCGCTTCAAAGACATTTTCCAAGAAATCTACGATGCGGAATACAAAGAAAAATTTGAAGCCGCCGGCATCGAATACTTCTATACCCTGATCGATGATGCGGTCGCACGGGTCGTCCGTTCCGAAGGCGGGTACATCTGGGCGTGCAAAAACTATGACGGCGACGTGATGTCCGACATGGTTGCCACCGCTTACGGAAGCCTTGCAATGATGACTTCCGTATTGGTATCTCCGGACGGCGTATATGAATACGAAGCGGCGCACGGCACCGTGCAACGCCACTATTACAAATACCTCAAGGGGGAAACCACCTCCACCAACTCTGTCGCTACCCTATTCGCATGGACCGGCGCCTTAAGAAAACGCGGTGAATTAGACCAGCTTCCTCAGCTTTGCGATTTTGCCGATAAACTGGAGCAAGCGACGATCCAAACGATTGAAGACGGCGTAATGACAGGGGATCTGTATTTACTTTCCTCTTTAGAAAACAAGCAGAAGGTAGATACCGAAGCATTTTTGGTTGCGGTCAACGATCGTTTGCAGGCATTGCTGAAGTAAGTTTGATTTTATTTTAAGAAAGGCGGGTATCCATACATGGCTGTCAAACCAACCGTATCAATTTCTGTAATCCGACGTCTGCCCCGTTACTATCGGTTTTTAGGCGATCTGGCCAAAGCCGGGATCAACCGGATTTCTTCCCGGGAATTATCGGAGCGAATGGGGTTAACGGCTTCCCAGATCCGGCAGGATTTAAACTGCTTTGGTGGTTTTGGGCAGCAAGGATATGGTTATAATGTGTCTTCCTTGCGGGAAGAGATCGCTAGAATTTTAGGTTTGGACAATCAATTGAACACGATTTTAATCGGCGTCGGAAACCTGGGGCGCGCAATCGTTTCCCATTTGGATTTCGGACAGCGGGGATTTAATTTAACCGCGGTATTTGACAATAATCCAGAGCTTTGCGGCACCACGATCGCTGGGATGACCATCATGGACCCCTCCATGTTAGAGGAATATTGTTCTGCCCACCCCACACAGGTGGCGATCCTAACGATTCCAAGAACTGCGGCCGAAGCGCTAAGCGAACGGCTGATCCAATGCGGGATCCGCTGCTTCTGGAATTTCAGCCATTATGACTTTAACCTGGATTACGAAAATGTTGTGGTTGAAAATGTCCATTTAACAGATAGTCTGATGACGCTTGGATATCGGGTAAACGAATATTTGCGCACCCAGCAGACAAAAACTGAAGAGTAGACGCCTTTTATAAAAATTCTATCAAAAAGCCTATGGTGTTTTACCATAGGCTTTTTGCAGATAAGGCCGTTCAAACAATAAAAAGCAGGCTCAGTGAACGGAAAATGTCTACTCTGCATCCGGCGGTCCAAATCGTTTTTCAACAGAAGTGACCGACATAAAAGGGAGGAAACGGAACCATGGGATTTCAGACATTATTTGACGCGGCCTTCAGTGTAGCAAAACCCCGGAAGCTGTCAGAAATAGCTGAAGCCGGAAGTGTTGGCGCCGCGATCTTAACAGCCGGCCGGCATATTTACACCGGCGTCTGCATCGATACAGCCTGTTCTTTGGGTTTCTGCGCAGAGCACGCGGCGGCTGCCGCTATGATCACTGCCGGAGAACAGCAGATTTTACAGGTGATCGCAGTTAATAGCGAGGGAAATATCCTCCCGCCGTGCGGGCGCTGCCGGGAATTTTTGACCCAGCTTCACCCTGATAATCACCTTGCCAAGGTCTGGCTTTCCCCGGATACCGCTGCGACCTTACGAGAACTGCTGCCTTTTGACTGGAAAGCTGTACTGTAACGGCATTTATTATTTCCATATGAACAAAAGGGGTGCGGGAACTTTCAATTCCCGCACCCCTTTTGTTCATTCTTTGCAGATTAATAGGTCCTCCCGGATCATTCCATACAGATCGCAGTCTTCAAAGCCCTGATGGCTTCTGTATTTTTGTCTGGAATGCCCCTCCAGGCACATCCCGGCCTTTTTCATCACCCGACCGGAAGCGGGATTGTTCACAGAATGATATGCCTCCACACGGTTGAGTCCAACCTCCAGCAATGCAAAGGAAAGCACCCTTCGCAGCGCCTCTGCCGCAATCCCGCGCCCCCAAAACGCTCTTCCAAGACAATAGGAAACCTCAGCCACTGAATCATATTCATGAACCAAAAGTCCAATCGCCCCGATCACCTGATTTTCCCTTTTTTGTGTAATAGCCCAATGATAAAAATCCTCCCTTTGGTAGGACTTTTCCACTTCCCGAAGAAAAGCCCTTCCCTGTTCTACGGTTTGATATGCATCCCAGCGCATATACCGAGCGGCCTCCAAGTCAGACAGCCAATTTTCAAATGCCGCCTGCGCGTCAGCTTCTTCAAATCTGCGCAATACCAAACGGGAAGTTTCCAATGCGCATGTTCCTTTATGGTGCATGGATCTCTCCGCTCCTGACTAGATACTCATTCATTGTTGATAATCACCTTAATTGTTTCGTTTGGATGTTCCAGCGCCCAGCAAAATGCCTCTTCTGCTTCTTCCAATGTATATCGCTGTGTGATCATTTCCCTGCCGTTGATCCTGCCGTCGCCAAGCCAGATCAAGGCGGTGTCAAACGCATTCGCATACCGGTTCACACTCAGATAAACCAACTCTTTGTCTATCATATCTGCAATGTTCATTTCTACGGTATTCCCGTTCGGCCAGCCGACCTGTACAGCACACCCGCCCGGCCTCGTTACGGTAAAAAGCTGAGCTGTTGTGACCCGGTTCCCGGCTGTTTCAAAGACTACATCACCCAGATTATCCATCGGTGTTTCGGTACTGCCGGCATGGATCACCTCGTCGGCACCCATCCGTAATGCTGCCTGCAGCCGTTCTTCCACCACGTCAACGCAGATCACCCTTCCGCCGCCTGCCGCTTTGAAGGCTTGTACTGTCAGCAGTCCAATCGGTCCGGCGCCCAGCACAACGCCAGTCGCGCCCAAACGAAACTGCGCCCTCTGAACCGCGTGAATCGCTACGGCGGCCGGCTCGGCTAGGGCAGCCTCCTCCATGGAGAGGTCTTCCGGGATAGGAAATACATAATTTTCGTTGACACAGATATAATCGCAAAACGTCCCATTGATCGGCGGTGCAGAAAGAAACACCACCTCTGGGCACAAATTATACCGTCCAGCTTTGCAGAAATGGCAGTGCCCGCAAGGGATCCCCGGCTCGATCACCACACGGGTCCCTTCCGCATAACGTTTTGCCTCCGGACCATTCTGAATAATGGTTCCGCTCGCCTCATGGCCGGGCACATATGGCTCGTCGACCACAAAGTTTCCTAATCTTCCTTCATGGAAAAAGTGAATGTCAGAGCCGCAGATGCCATTGGAGGCAATCTTGATCAATACCTCATTCCCCTTTGGCGCAGGAGCCTCCTCCTTCACCAAATACAGATGATGCTCCTTGTTTAAAAAGAGCCTCCGGTTTATTTGTTTCATCTCTATTCCCCCTTCTCAAAAACACGGCCGATAATATGTCGGATGGAATGTCTAAAAGCCGTGCCATTATTTTCTGCTGTGGGCTAGCCCTCAGGCGCCCTTTGGCTGGATTGTATCATATGCGCTGGCAAATGTCTACCTAAATTTTTGATAAAATTTCAACCTTATTGTTGTTAGAACTGTCTTGATCGTTTTTTATCTTCCATGATTAAAAGGGATGGCTAAAAGAACTAATCTTTATTTCATTTTCTGCCATTGAAAATTTGCTTCAAAATATGCTATGATATATCATAGGTTTAATATAATACAAATATATTTTGGGGATACCGCATAAGAGCATGTATTCTGATTTTTATTAGTTTCATGTGGGTAAACGCTTTTGCATCCAGCATTTTTTGTAAATATTGTTCCGGCAAAAAATACGGATGCTATCAGGCGAAAGCCACATCTGGAAGGAGTTTTACTATGGGTTTGATCAAAGCCGGCGTCGGCGCATTCGGTGGTTCTCTTGCGGATCAATGGAAAGAGTTTTTCTACTGTGAAGCAATCGACAAAGAAGTATTAGTAGTGAAAGGGCAAAAACAGATCAGTGGACGTTCCTCCAATACAAAGGGGAACGATAACATCATCTCCAACGGCAGCGGTATCGCCGTGGCGGATGGACAATGCATGATCATTGTAGAACAGGGCAAAGTGGTAGAGGTCTGCGCTGAGCCGGGTGAATTTACTTATGACAGTTCTTCCGAGCCAAGTATTTTTTCTGGAAGTCTTGGCAGCAGCATTTTAGAAAGCTTTAAAACGATCGGAAAACGCTTTACCTATGGCGGAGATACCGGCAAAGACCAACGGGTCTACTACTTCAATACCAAAGAGCTGATTGACAATAAATTCGGCACGCCCAACCCGATCCCTTTCCGGGTAGTAGACGCAAAAATCGGGCTGGATATTGATGTGGCCGTACGGTGCTGGGGCGTATACTCTTACAAAATCATCGATCCCCTCCTGTTTTACGCAAATGTGTGCGGCAATGTCGAGCAGGAATACACCAGAGAGGAGATCGACAGCCAGTTAAAGCACGAATTTATTGCGGCTTTAAATCCGGCATTTGGAAAACTGTCTGAGATGGGGCTTCGTCCCAACCAGATCGTGACCCATAATACTGATTTAGAACACGCCATGAATGAGATCCTGTCATCCAAATGGGGTGAGACCCGGGGCTTAAAGGTGGTCAGCGTGGCGCTGTCGTCGGTCACCCTGCCGGACGAGGACGCCGAACTGATCAAACAGGCTCAAAGGACCGCAATCATGCGCGATCCAACCATGGCGGCGGCAACTCTGGTCGAAGCGCAGTCTGACGCTATGAAAGCGGCGGCAGCCAATGAAAGCGGCGCAATGACGGGCTTTATGGGATTTGGCATGGCACAGCAGGCAGGCGGCGTCAATGCGCAAAACCTTTTTGCGATGGGACAGCAAAAGGCGACTTCTTCTGGATCTGCTCCGGAAACATGGAAGTGCTCCTGCGGGGCGACAGCAGCCGGGAAATTTTGCCAGAACTGCGGGGCAAAACGACCGGAACCTGTACAGGCAAGTGAATGGCAGTGTTCCTGCGGAGCAACTGCCAACGGGAAATTTTGCCAGAACTGTGGGAAACCCAAACCTGTGGATACCGGTTGGATCTGTGACTGCGGAGCTGTAAATCAAGGCAAGTTCTGTCAAAACTGCGGTTCTAAAAAGCCGGCAGGGGCTCCCCTGTACCGCTGCGATAAATGCGGCTGGAAACCGGCAGACCCGACGCATCCTCCAAAATTCTTTCCAGAATGCGGAGATGCATTTGATGAAGATGATCAGGAATAAGAGTCTCGTGCTCTGCATGAACATCGATCATTAAAAAGGGCTTTTTCTTTATCAGTCAATATTAGGGGTGTTGCCCGCTGTGGCATAGCCCATAAAAGGAGGATCATCAGTGGCGGTTCTACAGCAATACAAATGCCCTTGCTGCGGTGGGGCGATCGAATTTAATATAGGTGCGCAAAAGATGAAATGCCCGTATTGCGACACCGAATTCGAGATGGAAACGCTTAAAGAATATGACGAGGAACTGAAAAACGATAAAGCGGATGAAATGCAATGGGAAACACAGCCCGGAAGTGAGTGGCGGGACGGAGAAACCGATAACCTGCGCTCCTATATTTGTCAATCCTGCGGCGGAGAGATCGTGGGCGATCAAAATATGGCAGCGTCCTCCTGCCCTTACTGTGACAATCCCATAGTGGTTATGGGACAGTTTTCCGGCGCTTTGCGTCCTGATTATGTGATCCCGTTTAAACTGGATAAAAATTCGGCAAAGGCTGTTTTTAAAAAGCATCTAATCGGAAAACGTCTTTTGCCAAAGGTTTTTAAAGATGAAAACCACATCGATGAAATCAAGGGGATCTATGTGCCTTTCTGGCTTTTTGATACCGATGCCGAAGCCAGCATCCGGTATCGTACAACAAGGGTACATACTTGGAGCGACAGCAATTACAACTACACTGAAACCAATTATTACTCGGTATACCGTGCCGGCTGTATCGGCTTTGAACGGATCCCGGTAGATGGTTCTTCAAAAATGGCAGATGACCTAATGGAATCCATTGAGCCCTATGACTTTTCTGAGGCCGTAGATTTTCAAACTGCCTACCTTTCTGGATATTTCGCAGATAAATATGACGTTGACGCGGGGCAAAGCATCGACAGGGCGAATGAAAGGGTAAAACGTTCTACCGAAGAAGCGTTTGCCAGTACCGTAATAGGATACACCACAACGGTCACTGAATCGAGCAATGTCCGTCTTTCAAACGGGCAGGAAAAATATGCTTTCTATCCAGTATGGCTGCTCAACACGACCTGGAACGGGCAAAGGTTCACCTTTGCTATCAACGGTCAAACCGGAAAATTTGTCGGCAACCTGCCGGTAGATAAAAAAGCCGCGAGGCTGTGGACATTTGGATTAACCGCTTTATCCAGTGCGTTGATTTACGGTGTGGCATGGCTTTTATGGCTTGCCGGGATCTTATAGAAAGTCAACCCGGCCCTTATTCCCCAAGAAAGGAGTGCTTTCGCTTTGCGAAAGCGATGGTCATCAGTATGAAAAAAATATTATCTTTCGCATTGTGCGCCTTCATCTGCTGCCTGTTTGCCGCTGTTCCGGCGCTGGCTGCAAACGAGGGATACAAGCGTTTGATGGATGAGGCCGATCTTTTAACATCTGCTGAGGAATCTGCCTTGCTTGCCGAATTAGATGAGATCAGCGAACGGCAGGGCATGGATGTTGTCGTTGTCACCGTGTACAGTCTGGAGGGCAAGAGCCCCATGAATTATGCAGATGATTATTTTGATTACCATGGATATGGCCAAGGAAACGATCACAGCGGGGTATTGCTGCTGCATAGCCCGGAGGAACGCGACTGGTGGATCTCCACCTGCGGCTATGGGATCGAAGCCTTTACCGATGCAGGGATTGACTATATCGGCGAGCTGATCACGCCAAATCTTGCCGACGGCGATAATGCCGCGGCATACCATACCTTTGCCGAACAGTGTGATCGTTTCATTTCACAGGCCAAGACCGGTGAGCCTTTTGATACCGACAGTCTTCCCCGTGAACCGTTATCCTGGATATGGATCGCAGTTTCTATTGCAGCCGGGTTTGTAATTGCCCTGATCATCGTTGGTTCTATGAAATCAAAGCTGAAAATGGTACGCTTTCAGGCGGGGGCCAATAGTTATCTCCGCCAAGGCAGTATGAACGTAACAGAAAGCCGCGACCTGTTCCTCTACCGGCATGTTTCCCGTACTGCGAAACCAAAGAGCAGCTCCTCCGGCAGCAGTACTCATTCCAGCTCCTCCGGCAGAAGCCACGGCGGAGGCGGCGGTAAATATTAAATGGAAATAATTTAATTGTTGCAAAAAACGCATTGGCCTAATAGGGCCAATGCGTTTTTTGTTCTGTATTCCGTAAAAAGCTTCGTTCCTTCAGCAAACCAATCAGCGGCTGCAAGAAAACTACCAAGCTGCAATCATAACTATTGAAAAAGCTGTTAATCGATTCTGACTCGTTGTCCGCGCAATTCTTTTTGCAGCGCCTTAATATCAACATTTCGCGGCAAGACATCCTGCCGGATAGATAATGCGCTGGCAGTACCTGCCGCCTGCCCTGTCACCATAGCAAAATCTACCTGCCGGGTAATCGTGGTAGCCCGCCTCATAGAGGAACAGCAACGGCCGGCGACCAGCAGGTTTTCCACTTCTACCGGAACAGTGATGCGGTAAGGCACCTGAAAATATGCCTCTGTAAAGGCTGGAAGCACTCCTTCCGCGCCGTCCATGCAGACAGGGTAAACCCCGACAGAGTCCTCAAAACGCTTTTCATCAAACACATCTTTAAACTGCATTCGGTATTCCCCAACGATCCTTCTTGTTTCACGGATGCCAATGGACATGGCAAAATTGCGGAGCTTGGCGTTTTCAAACCCCTTTTCATATTTACGAAGGATCGGGATAATTTCGACAATGCTTTTCCGTGACTCGATCTCTGCCTTAGTTAGGCTAAGGACATCTGTCCCATCAGCCGGATACCAACAATGATTGAGCGCCGTCAGTTCATTTTTTGTCTTATAATTATAAATAAAGGATTTGTTCGTATATTTTGGCATTATTTCTCCTGCCTCGCGGGCCTTTTGAATGCCATGGTACATTTTTTTGTGCATCACAGGATGCCTCTGCGAAGGATCAGAGTCCGCTTCTGCCTCCACAGCGTCAACATCAATATCTGTAACGCCGTAAACAAGGGTAGCCCCCAGCAGTTCCCCAATGCCAAGCTCCCCAGTTGGTTCCTCCGCCATGACGCAGGACACTCCCGCGCGGTAAGCAATATCTGCGTCTCCAGTGCAATCGACCACCCGCTTGGCTAAAATCGCCTGCCTGCCCGACTTTGATTCTGTCACGATCCCGATGATTTTGTTCCCATCCATCAGCGGCATAACGCCCATGCAATGTAAAATCGGGGTAACGCCATTTTCCTGTATGTATTCATCGGCTATATATTTAAACATCTCTGTATGATAGGCGATCGAAACAGCAGGCTTGAAAAAACTCTTTTGCACAGCCCCCATTGCGATCATCTTCTGGTCAAGGTCTTCAACTACGCCGCCGGGCATCGTTGTGCGTTCTTCCCGCCACCAAGACGGCGGCTCCATCGAGGAAATCGAAATCAGCCCGCCCAAACATCCGTATTGTTCCACAAGGATCGTTTTAGCGCCGGTCCTTGCCGCGCCCACAGAGGCCGCGATCCCAGCCGGCCCTCCTCCAACGACTACTACATCTGCTTTCATCAAAACCGGAATTTTGTGTTCCGGCTCTGTGATCATTTCACACATATTGCTTCCTCCTATCCCGAAGCTAAAAAACTTGGACTCCCTGCTGCTGTAAATTTTTTTGCAACAGGTCGATTGAAATATCCCGAACCGGCACTTTCTTTTGAATCGACAGCGCGCTGGCAATTCCCGCGGCCTGGCCAGTGATCATGCAAAAATCCACGCCACGCGTTGTGTGGGTCGCATCTTTTGTGGCGGAAACCGACCTGCCAGCCACCAGCAGGTTTTCGATCCCTTGAGGGAGCATAATGCGGTAAGGGATTTGAAAATGAGCACCCGTTAATGCGGCCCTGCATATTTTGGGCCCATCCATGCAAACCGGATATACCCCTACCGAATCATCAAATTGCCGCTCGCCGGTAATGTCCTCCATGGTAAGCTGATAATCCCCAACGATCCGCCTTGTTTCCCGAATCCCCACTGCGGCGGCAAAATGCCGCAGGCACGCTTCTTCAAACTCCGGCTCATATCTGCGCAGAAGCTCTAAGGTATCCAGCGCCTCTTTCCGGGAAAGAATTTCCGCCTCGGTAAGACTGAGCACATCATTTCCATCAACAGGGACCCGGACCCTGTTGATAGCCGTCACCTCGCCCTGCGTCATCCGGTTAAAAATGATCTGGTTTTGGAAGCCGTGGGGCGGGATCGGGTAATGGTTTTCCCGTGCTTTTGAAAAACCATCGCTGATAAATTCATGTCGGATACGATCGAGCATTTCTGGATGCTCCTTCAAATTCTCACGGACTTTTGGCACATTTACATTGGAAGCGCCAAAAATCAACGTCCCATACATCATATTTTCCTTTTCATCACCGCCTAGACTGCATTTTTCAAATGGCGCACCGCATTGGGCGGCAATATCAGCGTCTCCGGTGCAGTCGATCACCCGCTTTGCCAGAATCGCCTGCCTGCCCGATTTTGATTCGGTAAAAACACCTTTCATGCTGTCATCTTCCATATACGGCTCTGTGACAAGGCAGTGATAAATAGGGGTTATATGGTGTTCCTCTAACAGTTCATCTATTACGAATTTAAGCGTTTCCGTATCGTAATTATACGAGGCGGAGGGCTCAAATAAAGGCTTTTCAGCCGCTCCGCAGGCAAGCATTTTTTGTTCCAGCAATGCCTGCACCCCACCTGGCATTACGGTATCCTTCTGCCTGCACCAAGAGGAGGGCTCCATGTTGCAGATGGCCGGAATCCCGCCTAAAAAGCCATAGCGCTCTGCAATGATAACAGAAGCGCCGGCATCCGCCGCGCCAATTGCGGCCGAAATCCCTGCCGGTCCCCCGCCGACCACCAGTACATCTGCCAAAGCTAGGACTGGGGTCTGTCGGGAAGGCTCAGTGATTTTTTCAGTCGTTTTTCAGTTCCCTCACATTCGTCAAGACTAGTCTTTAATTCCCGTTGTGGCGATTCCCTTGACAAAGTATTTCTGTGCGCTGATAAACAGGATAAAGATCGGAATCAGTGATAAAACAGATCCGGCCATGATATATCCGATACTGCTTGTTTTCAGCCCTTTAAATTCCATAACTCCCAGCGGGATGGTATAAAGAGGACGGTCAGTAATAAACATCAATGGGTTTTCATAATCGTTCCAGCAAAAAACAAAGGTAAATACGGTAAATGCCGCAATTCCGGCGGAGACCAGCGGAACCGCGATCCGCCAAAACAATCGAAATTCATTGCATCCGTCAATTTTACCCGCTTCAAACAATTCGCTTGGCAAAGAAGAAAAATATTGTTTGAGCAGAAAGGTCCCAAATGTTGAAATGCTGTTTGGAAGAATGAGCGCCCAAAAAGTATTATAAATCCCCAAAAAGCGGTAAATAACCAGCCGCGGCACCAAAAGCATCGTGTTGGGGAACATCAGCGTTGCCAGATACAGAAGAAAGATGATATTTTTCCCCTTAAAATTGATCCTTGCAAAGGCATATCCGGATAACAGGCTGGTAATTACCCCGCCGATCGTCGATAAAACAGTTACATAAATGGTGTTGCCATAGTACTGATAAAACGGCAGTATCCCAGACCAGACATTTGTATAGTTGGAAAGGATCGGATCTTTCGGGATCCACTGGATCGGAAAGGTAAAAATGTCGCTTTCCGGTTTAAACGAGGCCGACAGCATCCACAGAAACGGCAAAATCATAGTTAGGCCAACCAGCAGCATTAAAATGGTCAAAAGCAGCTTAACGACCTTTTTTCCTTTTAATCCCATATGGGTTTTGGGTTGCATCGCAAAACCTCCTTCCTATTATCCTTCATGGACCCATTTGTCCGAAAACTTGAGTTGTATGAATGTGATGATGAATACGAAAAGAAACAGGATAATAGACGCACTGCACGCATAACCGATTTTATTGTATTCTACCGCCTGCTCGTAAACATAATATACGGTCACCATGGTAGAATCCCCCGGCCCGCCGGTGGTCATGACCTTTACCAGCGTAAACACATTAAACGAACCAATAATACAGTTGATCAGGACGAAAAATGTAGTGGGCGAAACCATTGGGATCGTAATTTTGAAAAAGCATTGCACCGCATTTGCTCCGTCAATTTCTGCGGCCTCGTAAAGGCTTGCCGGGATACATTGCAGGCCGGCGATAAACAGCACCATATAATACCCAACCGCCTGCCATACCCCAATGATCATCAAAGCCGGCAAGGCTGATTTGGAAGAAGTGATCCAGCCCGGAACATTTTCTATCCCAACGCTCCTCAGCAGGCTGTTGATCGGTCCATAGTTGGGAGAATATAAACTCGTCCAAACCATAGCGACCGCAACCATAGAAGAAATATACGGCATGTAGATCATTAGCCTTACCAAACTTCTGCAATGGATTTTGTCATTGATAATAACAGCAAAAATTAACGCCAGCACCACAGTAAACGGCACGACGATCACTGCATATTGGAACGTGTGCAGCAAGGAGGTCAAAAAAGTGTCATTATGAAAGAGCTCTATAAAATTATCTATTCCAGCAAATTTGATCCCCGAAAACCCAGAAACAAGATTCCACTCGGTAAATCCAAGTAAAAAAGAACAGATGATCGGTAAAAACCGGAAAATGACAAACCCGATAAAGCTTGGCAGCAGAAAACACCAGCCAATGAGCGTGCTTCTGCGCCTGCTCCTTTTGGCGACCAGCCTGTTCAAGTTGGATATTTCGTGACGGTCTAGTTTTGTTGCTATTGTCACAGTATCACCCCCTATGTGATAAAATTCCCCTGAACAAATGGGAACTAAGTCCCATTTGTTCAGGCAGATGGAAATTATTTTGCTTTTGCAATCAATTCGTCTGCATTTGCTTTCAAATCATTTATTGCTTCTTCCGGTGTTTTCTCATTAAAGAAGACCTGCTCGATCTGTTTATCCATCTCGCCTACAATTTCGGACTGGGCAGTTGCTATCGTGGTAAATTTCAGGCCAGGAACACGGGCGATCTCACTTTCCGGGCTGGTGTAAGCATGCAGCATTTCTTCGGTGCTGACTCCATCACAGGAATAAATTTTGTCAATACAGATTTTTTCAATTTCTTCTGTCGGGAAATATGAAGCGGTTGGCTGCATGTATTTTTCTGCCACGCATACGTCGGGGCGTTCAATACAATACCATTTCATAAATTCAAAGGCTGCATCCTTATTTTTGCTGTTTGCTACCATGCTTAAATCACTAAATTCATACATCGTCTGCAACGGGTCGCCTTTCTTTTCTACCGGCAAGGTAACAACGCCGACCTCAAAATCATGGGCGTTATCCGGTAAAGACCCCCAGTTTGAAACCGGATAGGTCGCAACGATATCCATAGCATATCCGCCCTGATAAAACAGCGCGATTCGGTTTGCCTGCGCGTCTAGACTAGCCTCTGCAAACTCGTTAAATGGTTTTTGGGCACCTGCCTCCTGAAGGTCGTACAGCCACTGCAAGCTTTCTAAAAACGCGGGGTCATCAAAATTGCTGGCGCTTCCGTCTTCCTTATACATCGCATTAAGGCCCAGCTTCAAACCAGCCCGGTAATACCATGCTTCTTTGGGCATAAAACAGGTGCCGTATACGCGGTTCACCCCTTCGCCAGATGAAACTTTCTTCGCGATCTCATCAAATTCATCCCAAGTCCAGCCCTCCTGCGGATAATCGACTCCTGCTTCATCAAAGATAGATTTGTTATACATAACGGCAAACATCTTGTTCGCATATGGCATAGAATAATGGTCGCCGTTCACAGTAGTGATTTCGCTGGCCGCCGCGCCGAACACCTCTTCATAGTCAAGGTCGTTTTTCTCAAAATACTGGTCCAAGCCTTCCAAAAGGTTGTTTTCTACCCTTAGCTGCAAATGATCCGTAGACCACTGTGAAGTAACATCCATCGGCTCATTTGCCATGAGCATTGTGTTCATCTTGATCATTGCGTCTGGTGAATCAGGAATCGGCTTATATGTAAGGTGTATGTCGTCGTGGGTTTCATTAAATGTTTTTTCCATCAGCTCCATTTCCGGAACAGGAGTCCAGTGGTAAAAAATCACTTCTGTCTTCCCGTCTGCAGTTTTCCCACCTCCGCTTGTGTCTGGGGCGTCAGAAAAATCACCGCATCCAGTTATCATTCCAGCCGCAATACCGCCCGCCAGAATCATCGACAACAGTTTTTTATTCATTTGTGTCTGCCTCCTTCATAACTTTAAAATTTAAGCTTGCTGCGCCTATCAAGATTACCGTAACTTCAGCTGTTCCAGAACACCCGCCTAAAATCCCCTAACCCAAAATGAACTTTGCCGGCATTTGCATTTTATATTAAGGGATTTTATATAGCGGACTTTCGTTTCCTATCATCCTTCTGGAAAATATCGCTATGGGTAACAGTAATTTTGATAATCAAAATTGGATCTTAATATTTCGCTTGCGTTTATACTGTATTATTTTACGAGGATAAAAATATTTTTGTGTATATTTTTCTGTTCATTTTAATAATAAAAAGAATATTTTGTTATATAAAATATTCTTTTTATACAAAAAATAGAACATAAAAGATAAGAATTTTGTATTCTTCCTTTGATGTTCTATTTTTATTCCTTAATTTTGAGATCGAATCAAAATATTTGACCCTAATAATTTGGACAGCTTATCGGCAGTTTGTATTAGGAAGCTAAGATTTTTTTGTATTTTTTCATCCGTCATTCTAAAAATCGGCCCTGTTACACTTAATCCCGCGATGATTTTTTGGGTATAATCCCGGATCGGGACGGCGATGCAGCGGGCTCCGATTTCACATTCTTCGTTGTCAAACGCATACTGGTTTTTTCTAACGATCTGCAGCGTTTCCATTAGCCGCCCCTTGGAAACGATCGTTTTTTCTGTAAAAGACGGAAGCCCCTTTTCGGCAATCAGCTTATTGATATACCCCTCATCATGATCCAACAAAAGCAGCTTCCCCACACCGGTGCAGTGCATGGGCGCCCGGCTTCCGATCCTCTGCATGGTGCGCAGCATCTGATCAGGGCCAGAGATAAATCCAATATACACGACTGTCATATTTTCTTCGATCGCCAGACAAACCGATTCGCCAAACCGTTCAGAAATTTGTTTCATATATGCCTGGGAAATATCAAATAGCCGGATTTCCTCGCTGACCATATTTGCAACCGAACAAATTTTAAAGGTCAAATAGTATTGTAAGGTGGCTGGATTTTGCGCAACATATCCGCAATCCATAAGGGAAACAAGAAAGCGCAGCACTGTGCTGGAATTTGAACCCAAGGCCTGCGCAATATCCTGTAGCCGCATCGGATTGCGGTTACGGGCAAGCAGTTCGATCATCCTCATTGTTTTTTCTGCCGAATAATTTTTTGCGGTCGGTTTATCAGATTGTTTCATGTTTAAATCCTCCAGTTATGATTCAAAAGCTGACTGTAATTTAAAAATAATCTTTTGAATCAGTATTACAGCACACGGTTTTAATCAGTCAAATTTCATTTTAACTATTAAAATACAAAAAAATTATTTGATACACTGTTTTTAAATGAATATTCTAATGATTTGACGAATATTCAAAATCTATTTTTAATAAATAAAACTAAGGGCTTTTCTTTCGTGACAGGTTATAAAAAGTTAAAAGAAAGGAGGAAAACATTTCTATCCATAAAATTTAAGATTAAATGGGGTGGTAAAACGCAAAAATTATAATTTTATGGCCGCACATTACAGACTTCGTGGCATTTTAAAGCGAGCCGCCAGCAATTAACAGCCAAACAATAGAAAAAACAGTTAGAACCGTATCAGTTGATACTATAATGATACGCCTGTTTCAAAGCAGGAAAGGAGCGTGGAGTGATGAATGGAAAAACAGTCCGAGACTGTGCGCATGAAATACCAGTATTGATGGAGTGCGACGTACTGGTAGTGGGCGGAGGCCCTGCCGGAATGGCGGCTGCTGTTGGTGCAGCACAGGCTGGCGCGAACACAGTTATTATGGAGCAATATGGGTGTCTGGGCGGAAATATCACGCTCAGCGCAGTGGAAACGCCTTCCTGGTACCGGCAGGAAAAAACCACTATGCCGGGCGGTGTCGGAACAGAGATCGAAAAACGAATGATCGCTCTCGACGCAGCGGTTCGGACCTCCTTTCGTCCATCTGTAGGGTATTCATACGACACAGAAGTATTCAAATATATGGCGGATCAGATGATCAAGGATTACCGTATCACACCGCTTTATCATTGCCTTGGCACGATCCCTTATATGCAGGGTCATACTGTATGCGGCGTGATTACCGAGTCTAAATCCGGAAGAACAGCGGTTTTGGCCAAACGGGTAATTGATTGTACCGGGGACGGCGACATCATGGCCCGTGCAGGTGCCCCATACGAAAAAGGAAGCCCGGAAAACGGGCAACTTAGCGCCGGAACGCTAAAATTTTTCCTAACTAATGTAGACATTCCCAAATTGGAAGCGGCAATGAATGAAGATCCTATGAGCCGGGATCCCTATGTACATAAGCTGTTTTATAAAACATTTCAAAAGGCGATCAACGCAGGAGAAAAGCCGCTGGAAAACAGCCTAAACACCATGTACTATACTCCCATGCCTCCTCACGACATCAATGTCAATCTGGCCACTTATGACCGGGAGCTCGATGGAACAGATGTGCTCAGCCTGACCAGATCGGAAATCAAGCTGCGCAAGGAGGTTATGAAAGTAATCAAACGGTTTCATCAGTATGGAAATGAAGAAGGCCTTGGAAAGGCAAAGCTACGGAACTTCGCTATGACTGTTGGTGTCCGTGAAACCCGTAGGCTTGTATCAGAGCACAGGATAACAGGACGGGAAATCTTGGAGGGAGAGCGGTTCGAGGATACAGTTGGTATTTTCCCGATTTATATGGACGGAGAAAATATCAAGAAAATCCCCTATACCGATGAATATTTTCAGATCCCATTTCGGATCATTGTTCCTCAAAAAGTAGAAAACCTGCTTTGCGCAGGGCGTTGTGTATCCTGTACAAGAGACGCTGTTCCAACAACACGACAGATGGATTTTTGTATGGTGACTGGCCAGGCCGCCGGGGTTGCAAGCGCACTTTCTATCCAACAGGAAACGAGCAGCCGGAGCGTATCCATCTGTTCGGTGCAGCAGGAGCTGGAGCGCCAGGGAGTCAGGGTATTCTAACAAGGAAAGCGAGGGGTAAGCATGAGCCGATCAATTTTTGAACCAGAAGCACAAATTCCGGTCCTTGCCGAATGCGATGTTCTTGTTGTTGGCGGAGGGCCTGCCGGGATCGCTGCCGCTGTCGGCGCAGCACGTACAGGAGTAAAAACGATCGTTGTAGAGCGCTATGGATGCTTAGGCGGTATTTTGACTACCTGTTCCATGGAAACACCGGCATGGTGGCGGGATGAAAAAGCAGTTATGCCGGGTGGAATCTTTGCAGAACTAGATGACCGTTTAGTAAAAGCAGGTCTTAGCCAACATTGCTTTTTCCGCCCCGGTACGGGAAGGGCATATGACACAGAAGCATTAAAATATGTTGCAGATGAGCTTATAGAAGAGAACGGTGCGTTCTCTATCCTGCATTGCTTAGGGGTTTCCCCCATCATGGATGGAGACCAGATCACAGGCGTTGTCACGGAATCAAAATCTGGCAGGCAGGCAGTTTTAGCCAAACGGATCGTAGACTGTACCGGAGATGCAGATATTGCTGCCAGAGCCGGGGCAGCCTTTGTCAGCGCAGAGGAGCCCACCGGATCACTTCCAGCAGGGCAGCTATATAACGGCACGATCGTCTATGGGTTGAGCAACGTTGATACCAGACGCTTTGAGGAAGACGTGGATCGCGATCCCATGTCCCGTCACCCGATTCTTCACCGGCTTTGCCATCATTATCTTGACGATGCCGAACGTGACGGGATCCCTGTTCCGGAAGGGATGCGCAAAGGGTTCGTTTATAACATGGTGGAAACGGATGCGCTCCCGGCCCTCAACCAGACACAGCTCCCGGTAAATGGAACAGACGTTATTAGCTTGACTCAAGCTGAAATCCTGGGAAGAGAAGCCGTTATGAAAACCATTCCAATCTATCGGAAATATGCCCCAGGGATGGAACATGCCCGGTTACGGTATTTTTCTATGGGCATCGGCATCCGGGAAACACGGCGGATCGTTGGGGAATATACGCTAAACCTGCATGATATCTTTGAGTCAAAGGAAAATTCGGAGTCGATCGGAGTATATCCGTTCTGCTGCGATGGCGCTGAGGGGACCATTCCCGCCTCTACTGACCGGCATTTTCAGGTGCCCTATCGTATCACAGTTCCGCAAAGGGTGGAAAACCTTTTGGTGGCCGGCCGCTGCGTATCCGCACAGCGCCGCTGCTACGGGGTTTCCAGAATGGTGAATTTTGCTATGGTGACCGGCCAGGCCGCCGGAACAGCAAGCGCGGTCGCAGTAAAAGATGGTGTGTCTTCCCGCGATGTCAATATCACTGATCTACAAAAAGAACTACAACATCAAGGGGTAAAAATAAAATAAACTGATCACAGAGGATAAAGGAGAGAGCATCATGAAAATGAAGGCATCAGAGGCAATTGTAAAAATGATGGAAATGGAAGGGATCACCGATGCATTCGGCATCCCCGGAGCAGGGATCAACGGGCTATATAAATATATGGCGCAGGCGAATATCCGCCATTACTGCCACCGCCATGAGGAGGCTTGTGTCCATGCGGCCGGAGCATATTTCAGGGCAAGCGGACGAATGGCAGCCGCGCTTTGCACTTCCGGCCCGGGGGCAACCAATTTTGTAACTGGAATCTATACCTGCAATATTGACAGTATCCCTGTTTTGGCAATCACTGGCCAGGCCGTCCGGGCACAACTGGGGAAAGATGCATTTCAGTGTGTGGACATTGCAAAAATTTGTGAGCCTGTAGCAAAGAAAACCTATTGCATAGTAGATCCAGAAGAGGTCCCAGTTGTTTTTTCTGAAGCGATACGCATTGCCAAGGAAGGAAAACCGGGCCCTGTTTTGATCGACCTGCCGCTCGACGTTCAAAATGCAGAGATCGACTTCGAGCCTTCTGCATACCAGCCGCAGTCTTTTCAGATCCCCTCCCCGAAGCCTGAGGAGATCGCCACAGTCCTTGACATGATCCAAGCAGCGAAAAGCCCGGTTATGATCATGGGCGGCGGCGTGATTTTAGCGGAAGCCGCAGAGGAATGCGTCCGTTTGGCAGAACAGCTTAATATTCCGGTCATCACAACTTATATGGCAAAAGGCGGGATCCCGGCAGGACATCCGTTAAATGCGGGGCACTGTGGAATCCAAGTGGGCCAGCCCATCGGCAATAAGGTGTTCCTGCAATCTGATTTGGTGCTTGGGATCGGCTGTCGGTTCAGCGACCGCCATACAGGAAATTTAGATACTTATGTAAAGGGAAGGAAGTTTATCCACATCAATATCGCAGAGCAGGAGATCGGAAAAATTTTGACGCCTGAGCTGGGAATCGTCGCAGATGCAAAGCTGACAATTGAAGCGATGCTAAACGAAGCAAAGACAAGAAATATTTCCATAAGCCCTCAAATCGTGCCGCAGCTTCCTGCGCTGAGAAAGGAACTGGCTAGAAAGGTGGATTATGATTGTAAACCGATCAATCCACACCGTGTATTCGGGGAACTGAACCAATTCTTTGGAGATGAGACTATTTTTACAACCGGCTGCGGGATCACGCAAATCTGGTCGGGGCAATTACAGGATATCAACCTACCGAGAAGATACTTGCCCTCCGGCGGTTCCGGCACATTAGGATATGATATCCCGGCTGCCTTTGGGGCAAGTATCGCAACCGGAAAACGCGCAGTGGCTGTGATGGGTGACTTTGGTTTCACCTTCCATGTACAGGAGCTGGCGGTTTGCGCCAAAAACCACATCCCAGTCATTGTAGTGATCGTAAACAACGCCTATCTAGGGCTGATCCGCCAAAACCAAAAAGGGGCATACGGCTATGAATATGCAGTAGAAATGTCTGAAAACCAAGGAATGGTCGACTATGTGAAGGTAGCAGAGGGGTTTGCCTGCTACGGGGAACGGGTGTTTGACCCGGCTGATATTCCAGCAGCTTTACAGCGTGCAGTCGATAGTGGGAAACCGGCGGTAATTGACATCATCTGTGACCCTCAAGTGGACTGCTCTATGGGCACCTCATTGGATAATGTAAAGGAATTTGTCTATTAAAGCGATCGTAAAATACCATGGCTGTCTTGCTGCGGCTAAATCAAAATACCCAAAAGTAACCGTTCTTTAAAAGGATAACGCTGTCGCTGTTAATCTAGCATTATATCAATAGCCCCCGGCATAAGCCGGGGGCTATTGATATAATACCTAAATTGCGTCGTAACTCTCTCAGGATCATGACAATTCTACGATCGCATAGCCATTGATCTCTGGAATTGTAACGCTTCCGTTCTCCATGGGCAGCGGAATATTTTCCGGAACAAGCCTGGCCGACGAAAACGCCTTTGGCAGTTCTAATTTTAATGTCACGTTATGCAAAACCGTTCTCTCTTCAACAATGTCAATAGTCGCGCTCTTCCTTACTGGAATGTAAGATAAAATATGAACAGCCGCGCGGCCTTTGTCCTCCTGATCTAATAGGCTAACCGTCATGGTAGACGGACCGTTATGACGAACCAAGCGCGTGGGCAGTAAGCAGTCGATCGCGTTAGAAACCAGCTTTTTGCACCAGAACGGAGCATTGCTTCGATACTGCCCAAACAGAGGATGGCTAAATAAAATTACATTTCCGTTTTTCACCGCCGCAGGATATGCCGCCCCTTTTGCAGAAGGCGTATATCTGTGCGAGCAGAAACGGTCTCCCTCCCGTTTAAAGTATGGCGCACGGGCGGTCAAGATCGTTTTACCCGCAGTTGGGTCTAAAGATACGCCCTGCTGATAGATCACATATTCATTCTCCGGCTCCAACCCAGCCGCAAGCGCTCCAGCTGTAACGATGAAATCCGGATATTGTTCAGTTTCTCCGCAGTATTCTGTGCCAAAACAGGACGGATACTTATTTTCCTCAGATAAACCGCCCTTTGCGCAGGCAATGATCCTGCCGCCTTGTTTCACGTAACCGTCTAATTTCTTTCGGACAGATTCTGTAACCACAAAATCATCCAGCAAAAACAACAAAGGGTAGGCAGAAAAATCCATCTCTGAATCGATCACATCAAACTGGATCGCCAGTTCTTCCAACATCTGTGAAGCCCCCATCAGGCTGTCAGATAGCTGCTGTTCGTAATTTGGATCTTCATTAGTCAAAACCGCCGCTTCTACAAGCGCCTTAGACGGCCTTGCCCACTCTTCCCGTTCTTCCATTTGCCCAAATACATTTCCGATCAAACGATAAGCGGCCTTTCCAAGCGTTCCGTTTGGTTCCAGCTGGTCTCCAATCGAAGCCGCAAAGCCATAGCTCAACATGCGGAAACATTCAAACTCCAATGCAGCAAGATTTTTCAAGCTATGGAAATCGCCCCATTCGGTGTGGAATTTTCCGGTCATCCCCATGCAGTCTTTCCCTAATGTCCGGGCATAGCGTGCGGTAATTGGAAAATGCAAATACCCCCACGCGCCGGACGCCAGGCTTTCCAGTTCAAAATGAGAATATGCGTCCCTGCTTTCTTTGGTGCAAGGGCCAATATGTCCTGCATTATAGAAGATCGTACAATCTTTTTTGTATTTATGCACGACTTCGCTCATTTCCCTTTTAAAACGATCCATCACGAATTTTGCAAATCTGCGGACCGCCATATCGTCAGCGGCGTCTATCTGAATATTTCACGCTATGAGGGCCATCGATACGCTTTTGAGATCCACCAGTACACATAAGTGATCCACCATTGATCAGTTCATGCAATAGATCCGCCCCGATGCCGAGAGGCCAGGTTTTTACTTCAGCTATTCTTTTGTAGAATCTTTATTGGAGAAATAGTCTCCGATTCTATGAAAGGAGGCCGAAAACATGGCCAAAAAGATTAACGTGAAGCTGATACTGGAGCTTCGCAGTGCCGGGATGGGGCGGAATGCAATCGCCGCCAGCAGGCACATTTCAAAGAACTCTGTCGGTGATGTGTTCCACATCGCTGACAGGATGGGCATATCCTATGAGGACATCGCCCAGATGGATGAGGATACGGTTTACCGCAAGTTTTATCCGGACAAGTTTGCCCTGGAAAGCTTGTATGACAAGCCGGATTACGAGTATGTCCATCAGGAACTGAAACGTACGGGCGTGACGCTGAAGCTCCTTTGGCAGGAATACCAGGACAAATGCAGGGCGTCTGGCAACATTCCCATGGGATATACGAAATACTGCCAGGGCTACAGCGAATACACGATTGTAAACAAGCTTACGAACCACCTGGAACATAAGCCCGGCGTTGCTGTGGAGGTAGATTGGTCAGGGCCTACCATGACCTATGTCGACACTTCCACAGGGGAGATCGTAACCGTATACCTGTTTGTAGGGACACTGCCCTACAGCCAGTACTCCTACGTGGAACCCTGCCGGGACATGAAGATGGACAGCTTTATCCGCGCCCACATCCACATGTATGGGTTCTTCGGCGGGGTTGCCACGCGTCTTGTCTGCGATAACCTGAAGACGGGCGTTGTATCCCATCCCAGAGAAGGGGAAGTTGTCCTGACTGCGGATTATGAAGCCCTGGGCAGCCACTACCAGACAGCCATCATGCCGGCAGGCATCTGTAAACCCAAACAGAAAGCTTCCGTGGAAGGCACAGTGGGGAAGATTGCAACAGCGATCATCGCACGGCTGAGGAACGAGACTTTTTACAGCTTTGAGGATCTGAAAGCTGCCGTTGCAAAAAAGCTCTACGGCTTCAACCACGATAGTTTCCAGAAACGTGAAGGGAGCCGCTATGACGCTTACCTGGATGAGAAGCCGTTCCTGCATCCACTGCCGTCTGTCCCTTATGAGATCGCCACGTGGGTCTATGGCAGGAAGGTAAACATCGACTACCATGTCGTCTTTGAGTATAACCGGTACTCTTGTCCTTACCAGTACGCCAGGAAGAGTGTTGACCTAAAGGTTACGGACAGCACCGTGGAGATCTACAGCGGTTCTGCTCGCATAGCCACGCATAACCGCTTCCCGGCTGGCCGGAGGAACCAGTATTCCACCCATCCGGAAGATATGCCGGATAAGTTCAAGTTTTCCCCATGGGATGATATCCGGATCAAAAACTGGGCACGATCCATCGGCGATTATACGGTACAGGCGATTGACCGTATCTTTGAGGGGGTTCCCATAAAAGAACAGGGCTATAACCCTGCGCTGGCCGTCCTGAGACTGAGCAACAAATACTCCGAAGCGCGCCTGGAAGCTGCCTGTGAGTTTGCCATCACCAGCGGGATTAAAAAGCCCCGTTACCACCATCTTAATTCGATCCTTGCATCCAATCAAGATGAGATTTACGTAGAGCGCAAAAAAGCAAATGCAAAGGACCATTCCCAGATGGGATACCTGAGGGGAAGCAGCTATTACGGAGGTGGCAGAGATGATCAATGAAGAGACCAGGCGCAAGCTGCGTGAAATTAATCTGGGCGAGGCAATCAAAGGGCTGGAGGTACAGCAGGCGGATCCTGCGACAATAGCCCTGCCCTTCGATGAAAGGATGCAGCGGCTGGTGGACTACATTTACCAGGAGAAATACAATGGGAAGATACAGCGGCTGATCAAGTCAGCAAAGCTCCGTTTTCCGCAGGCAAACCGGCAGGGAGTCATCTATGCCAGCCGCGGATTAAACAGGGAGCTCATTGAGAACCTGTTCAGTGGCCAGTACATCGGTTTGCACCAGAGCATCATCCTCCAGGGATTTACCGGTTCAGGGAAGACCTACCTGGCCTGTGCCCTGGGAAAAGAAGCCTGCCTGAACCATGTCAGGGTACGGTATGTCAGGCTGCCTGATCTGCTAATGGAGTATGGGGACTCCACCGTAGTTGCCGGGAATCAAAGGAAGCTGCTTGAACGTTACAGCCGGATACCTCTCCTGATACTGGATGAGTGGCTGGTGTCTGACATATCGGATGCGGAACTCTACTTCCTGTTTGAACTTATGGAAAGGCGCTCGGATACAACCTCTACCATCTTCTGTACACAATACCGCAAGGATGACTGGGTGAAACGTCTGGGCGAAGGAGTACGGGCAGAAGCGATTGTAGACCGTTACGCATACACAGCCTTCTGGATTGAAACTGGCAGCACCAATATGAGGGAATACTGTGCCAAGCATAAAAGGTAAAAAACACACCGGTGGATCCCAAAAGCGTATTGCTGGGTCTGAGAGAAAAATCAGTGGGTCTGAGCAAAGCTCAGACCCGGATCCCTTGGCGTGAAATAATCACTATCCCCAGCTTCTTCATTTCAGCGCGGCAGGAAGCGCACCAGCAAGGACGGATCCCAACAATATCAAAGAAAATACCATCCAGCTCATCACCCAGCAATTCACAGACTTCGGCCGTATGCGCTTTTAAAAATTCCCAATAGCTGGTATTCACACAAAGCGACTGATAAAAACCCGGCTCGGTGAATGGGCCGCCTTCATGAGAACCGTCTTTTTTACGGATCAGCCATTCCGGATGTGTGCTGGCAGAGTGATAATCCCACTGCACCGTAATATATACCGGGGCGTTGATCCCCTTTTTATGCAAAGCCCTTACCTGGTCGAGCAAAAGGTTTTTATATTCAAGATGTGGATGAACAAGTTCCGGAAATCGTTCCGACGGGTAATAAAGCCAGCCGTGATGGCAGCGTGCAAATACAGTCATAGAGTTGACATGGGCTTCTTTCACTGTGTTTGCAAAGTCTTGCGGATCAAACCGCGCCCCGATCCCCGGGATATTTTCTGAGGTGTGGAAGTCAAGGTGTACTTGACGGGAACAAAGTTGTTTCATAGCGTTTTTCCTTTCACTTCAAATTTTTATAGCCAGATCAGCCTAGGCCAAAACAACATAAAGGGGGCCGTGCCCTTTTTCTATACAGTTTGTTTCGCCGCAGATATACCCCATACTAATACCCAGTCTTTTCTTGAGCATATCTTCCTTGTTGTCCGCGCCCGCCGCTTCATTTGATTCTATTGTATCACAAATCCTGCCACAATCAACTTTGTAAAAATATTTTTGATAAATGATTTCTCTCATGTCATTCTAAAACAAAGGTATCAAAAAGAAAGCCTTTCATAAACTAAGAAAAAAAGTTTACAGAAGGTTGGTTAAGTGATGCTTGTTTTTTAACTGCACGTTTCGTATAATATTTGAAGAATAGGAGGGTATTTTGATGATTCTATATTTTTCAGGAACAGGAAACAGCGAATATGTGGCAAAGCGAATCGGCAAAGAAACAAACGATACTGTGATCAATCTTTTTGAAAAAATCCGAAACAATGATATTTCAGAAATGTATTCGGAAAGCGCTTGGGTGGTCGTTGTTCCCACCTATGCATGGAGAATCCCTCGTTTGATAGAGAAATGGCTGGAGCAGACAGCACTTAACGGAAACAAGAATATTTATTTTGTGATGACCTGCGGCGAAAATATTGGAAATGCAGGCAAATATCTGGAAAAGCTTTGTCTCAAAAAGAAAATGAGCTATCATGGGTGTATGGGGATTATCATGCCGGAAAATTACATTGCGTTATTTTCTACGCCGAATGAAGAAACCGCATTACAGATTATTGAACGGGCGGAAAGCGTAATCGATCAAGCTGCAGCTCATATTAAAAGAGGAAGCTTATTTCCTCAAGCCAATATTTCTTTCAAAGATAAAATAATCAGTGGCATAGTAAATGATTTTTTCTATCCAACAACGGTTCATGCAAAAAAATTTTACGCGACGGATGATTGTATATCCTGCGGAAAGTGCTCCAACGTATGTCCGCTTCATAATATTCGTATGAATAACGGAAGACCTATATGGGGAAATCACTGCACGCACTGTATGGCCTGTATCTGCCGTTGTCCAACAGAAGCGATCGAATATGGAAAGCACAGCCAAGGGCTGCCTCGCTATTTTTGTAAAAAAGAAGTCTAAGAAAAAAGACTGTCCCGTATTGGGACAGTCTTTTTCTCTAAAATTGATCTTCTGTTTTTTATAATGCAGCCAGCTTTTTCAAGATCGCTTCTGCCGCTGCGCATGCCGGACAATCACAATAGCAGGAGCCATTTGCCTTGATCTCTTCTGCGTGAGCTTTAATATTTTGGGCAGCATCTTGTCCAAAATACTCCTCCCCTGTTTCAGAACCCGCAAAACCGATCAACTGATCGATCGGCATAATATCCGCTTTTAGTTCGTTCATATACTTTTCTGTTTCTGCCGCTTCGTTTTCTGTTCCGACCGCTTCAAGCCAAGTCGCGGCCACTTCCTTTAATTCTGCGCAGCATGTTGGCGACTGGACTAGTTCCTGTGTTTTTTCTTTCATAAACTGCAGCAATTCCTTTTCCATAAACACAACATCTCCTTTTCCCATTCAAATATTCCCTTACGGAACTTTATCTACCACAATCATATTGTATTCCAGTGCTTTTGTCAATCACTTAGAGATACAGCAGGATAAAAACCATTTTCCTAAGACCTCGCCATGAAAGCGAGCATAGCCGGCATATTGTAAGGTCAGCCTGCTCCATAAGAATTTTCGTTTACCAGCAAACCGTTTGTTTCACTTGGCACTATGGCCGCCAAAAACCTCAAACTGCATGGTTTCCAGCTTGGAGTCGATCATCGAGATCTCCTCCGGAGCCAGAATAATATTTCCCGCCTCAAAATTTTCCCGCAGCCGTTCCGGTTTTCCGGAGCCGGGGACCGCTACAATATAAGGCTTTTTGCAGAGCATCCAGGCAAGAGAAATTTGTCCCATCGCAACATGCTTTTCTTCTGCTATATCAGTGAGCAGCGCTAAAAGATCCTTTGCTTTTTCATAGCCTTCTTCCCCATTTCTTTTCTCCTTCGTCTCGCAAAGTTATATATGTGCATTTGGTTTCAGCGGGCCGTAGAAATAGCTGGCCGTCATGCCGCCGTCGACCAGGAAATCTGCACCGATAATAAACGCACCCTTGTCACTCATAAGCAATTCTGCTACATTTGCGATTTCATCCGCCGTTCCGGGACGGCCCGCCGGGCAATTTTCAAACATATTCTTATAAAAATCTCCGCGGGGTCCATTAAATTCATCAATAGCAAGCGGCGTCACAACGATCCCAGGAGAATACGCGCCACCTTTGCACTCCATTTGACCGCCTCTGCCATAACACGCCTCTCATTACATCGCTTCGCCAGCTGATAGGCATGGAGGGTATCCCTGATATTTTCCGGCCGTAAAAGCTCTAACGCCAGCAGTTATTCACAGGGGGTACAGGCAAGCTGCTCATCCTCTTTTTCTGTCAAAGCTGGCATACGATGCCCGGACTGGCTGGAAATGATTATCTCCACACCGCCGGGAGCAATGACCTTTCCTGCCTCCTCTAGCAGCACGGCAGTCCCATAGAGATCAACCTTCAAAATCGCCTCAATGGGAACCACTCCTGCTGCATTTATCAGCATTGTGACAGCGCCATACTTCTGTCCTTCCGCATAGATCCATTTCTACCGGTGTTACACCAAAGCCTGCGCCTTTCATGACTTCAGTCGTTTTTTGGGTATTTTCCAGTTTTTTATCACCCACAATGATCTTCTTATCATATCCTATTCTACGGGCGATCGCCATTCCGATTTGGCCTGCGCCTACCCATAATAAGACTTCTTTTCTCATATTTTTGTCTACAGCCCCTCATCCCATACTTCCTTTGCCATGTAAAACGCCGCCCATGCTTTGGGCCAACCCGCATAGAAAGCGGCATGGGTCAAGACCTCCGCGATCTCGGCTTTAGTGATCCCGTTTTTCTTTGCATTTTCTAGATGGAAACGGAACGAGGAGTCCACCAGCCCCTGAGCCATCAGCGCTACAACAGTCACAAGACTGCGGTCGCGCAGGGAAAGCTCCTGCTCTCTGCTCCATACTTCCCCAAACAACACATCATCATTCAACTCAGCAAATTTCGGCGCAAATGATCCAAGGGAATCTCTGCCCGCAGTTTGTTTTACCGCCATGTTGCATTCTCCTTCCGCTACTTTAATTTCTTATATTCTACATCGGCTACCGGTTCGCACCATTCATTTCCTGTTTCCTCACCGGGGACCTCAACGGCCAGATGGGAAAACCAACTGTCCGGAGCAGCCCCGTGCCAGTGCTTTACCTCCGGGGGAATCACCACTACATCGCCTGGATGCAGTTCCCGTACTTTTTCTCCCCACGCCTGATAATATCCGCGTCCAGCAGTACAGAGCAGGATCTGCCCGCCTCCGCTTTTCGCGTGATGGATATGCCAGTTGTTCCGGCAGCCTGGTTCAAATGTCACATTTCCGATCGCTACCCCTTCTGTGGTGAGCATATTCAGATAACTCTGTCCAATAAAAAATTTTCCAAACGCCGTATTTTCTTCCCCGATCGGGAAAATCGAACCGTCGCTGAATCCTTCTTTCGTCATGATCCTTTACCTCCTGATAATAGCCTCTGTTTCTCCACGGTATCATAAGCTCTACCGTGTTCCATTTCTTTTATTCCAATACCCGCTTAAGCGATCACAGCTCCACTTATTTTTGGCTTTTCCAAATCCAGTCGCGGATCTCCTCCTCGGAATTTTGTACATTCCCTCCACGGATCTCTAACCCTTTCTTTACTATGGAATCGGGACAGAGCCGTTTTATATCTTTGATACTGCTTCCCAAACCGCTTCCCTCATGAGTGCAGAAAGGCAAAATGATTTTTCCCGCAAAGTCAAAATGCTCCAAAAAGGTGAAAACCGCCATCGGCATCGTGCTCCAATAATTGGGATACCCCAGATAAATCCTGTTGTATTGCCCGGTCTCTGCCGGATATCCTTTTAATTCAGGCCGTGCATCACGCCTCTGGTCAGCTTGTGCCTGGGCAATACATTCGTTATAATTTTTCGAGTATTCCTGCCAAGGCTCTATCTTAAACAAATCAGCACCCGTCAACCTTTGGATAATACCAGCAGCAACTTCTGTATTACCAACATTTAAATTTTGAATCGTACCGCTCACGTAATTTTCATGCCTTCTAGAAAAATAAGCAATTAAATCAGCCAAGTCCCAACGCCCCTTCCCTTGTCACTTCTATTATATCCCACACTGCCTTGACAGAGAATCTCCCATAAGTTAAACTTATATTAACTTATAGTTTATACTAAAAAAGGGGAGGCAAGGTATGTTTAATCCTCAGCTTACTGTGTTTGTCTGCGTTGTGGACTGCGGCAGCTTTACAAAGGCAGCAGAACGGCTTTTCCTTTCACCTACAGCAGTTATGAAACAAATCAACACCTTGGAAAACCATCTAGGATTAAAATTACTGCTGCGAACACCGCAGGGAGTGCGTCTTACGCCGGCTGGTGATGTGATTTATAAAGACGCCCGCTTTTTATTTGAATATTCGAAACGCTCAATAGAAAACGCGAGGAAGCTTACGCAGGTTGAAAGCTCTACGTTCTGCGTTGGAACCTCCCTATTAAATCCGGCTAAACCGTTTATGGATCTATGGTATATGGCCAACCGGGATTTTCCCAACTACAAAATCCATCTGGTGCCCTTTGAGGATAACCATGAAGGGATCCTCTCAGAAATTTCCCAGCTCGGAAAAAAATTTGATTTCTTAGTAGGAGTATGCGACTCTAAAATGTGGCTGGATAAATGCCAAATGCTGATGCTAGGGAGGTACAAAAAAATGATAGCAGTTTCTAGAGACCATCCCCTTGCAAAAAAAGAACGCCTTGAGGTTTCTGATTTATACGGGGAGACAATGATGATGGTGGCAGAGGGGGATTCCGGGGTCAATGACTTTTTGCGTAATGACCTAAAACGAAACCATCCGCAAATTCATATTGAAGACACCCCGCATTTTTATGATATTTCTGTTTTCAATCGTTGCGCAGAAACAAAAAACGTACTGCTTACGCTAGAATGCTGGAAGGACGTACACCCCGCGCTTGTGACGATTCCAGTGAATTGGAAATACAGTATACCGTATGGCTTATTGTATCCGCTGGAACCTTCCGCTGATGTTGAACAATTTGTGGATACTGTAAAAAATATTTTTAAAATACAATAAACTCTTTTTTCTGTTTGCAGAGAGCTTCAGCCATAGATACAAAAACAGCCTTCCAAAATGGAAGGCTGTTTTTATTATGACAACAGATCAGCGATAAGATTTATCAAAAATCAAAGCACAATCCTCATCGGTCATCTCGCAGGGATTGGCAAGGAAAAGGCCGCCTTGCATAGCCCGTGCGCCTTTCGCAAGCGCCATCGACTCCTCAGGCTTGAACCCATAATCACTCATACGAAGATCTGCCACGCCACAATCCTCTTGCAACTTGACAAGGGCTGTAATGAAATCCTCCGGTTTGTCAGCATCTTCTATCCCCATAGCTTTCGCCATTTTAATGAACTGCCCATCGCAGGCGTGCTTCTCAATAAAAAACTCATAAAATGCACGGGAGATCATAATAAGCCCTGCCCCGTGAGGAAGATCGTGATGATATGCGCTCATAGAGTGCTCCATAGAATGTTCGGCAGTGGTGCTGGTAAGCTGCATGGTCATTCCCGCTACCGTACTTCCGTAAGCAACACGCTCACGGGCTTCCAGATTTTTACCATCACGTACAGCAATCGGCAAATATTTTGCTATATTCTCGATGGCGGATAACGCCAGCGTTTCACTCATAATGTTTATACCGTTGCTGATCATTACTTCTGTATTATGGAACAGTGCATCAAATCCTTGATAGGCAGTGTATTTTGGCGGGACGGTCAGCATAAGTTCCGGATCGACGATAGATAAAACGGGAACAAGCCGTGGATCGCCGAAGCCAATTTTTTCATTGGTTTCCAAGTTAGAAATAACGCCCCAGCAGTTGATTTCTGAGCCGGTTCCGGAAGTTGTGGCGATAGTGACAATAGGTAAGCCCATATTGACGAGCTGTTTTCCTTTTCCTGTTCCGCCACAGACATAATCCCATAAATCTCCGGGATTTGTCGCCATAGCAGAGATAGCAACAGAAGCGTCCAATACCGCGCCTCCACCTAAAGCCACAATGAAATCACAGCCATTATCTTTGGCAAATGCCGCGCCTTCCATAATAACCTCTTTTACGGGGTTTTCCATAATCTTATCAAATACAGCGTGTTCCACTCCGGCTTTCTCAAGCTGGTCTAAGGTACGGTATAACGACCCGTTTGCTTTGGTGGAGTTTCCGTTGGAGATCAATACCATTGCCTTTTTGCCAGGCAACAGCTGATGACCCAGTTCATTTAGTTTTCCTCTGCCAAACAGCAGGTGTGTCGGATTATAAAAATCAAAATTCATCATAATTATTTTCCTCTCTTCATTTTATATCTATATCAATGCTCTGGATCCACTCGGCAACGTTTTCTTTAGAGGTATTGCCGCTGAATCTTGTACCCGAAAGCCACTCAGCCTCATCGGAAACTACTGCATGCAAATTTTCTGCACTTGAGCCAATACCACTGCTCCCGGAAGTACAAAACGGTATGATAGTTTTTCCTTCAAAGGAGTAGCTTTCTAAAAAAGTATTCATTATTTTGGGAGCCTCTCCCCACCAAATGGGATAACCGAGAAAAACTATATCATAATCCCCCATGTTTTCTACGCTGCCAGATATTACAGGGCGGGCCGATATATCGTTTTGTTCGATACTGCTGCGGCTTTTGTCATTACTGTAATTCAAATCGTCGTCTGTATAAGCAATTTCCGGGATGATTTCATATAAATCTGCTTGAAGTATCTCCGCAGTATATTCAGCTATCATTTTTGTATTTCCAGTACAGGAAAAATAAGCAACCAAAATTTTGGGGCCGTTGCCTGCCTGGCCGATCGTATCTGCTTCTTCTGAATAGCCGTCATTTTTTTCTAATGACCGTCCGCTTCCCGTTTGCACCGGGCTGTTTGTCCCACAAGCAGCAAAGAATAAGGACAAGCCCAATATGCAAATGGAGCTTAATACAGATCTCCATATTCTCATTCAAATCACCTCTTACCTCTTATCAAGTTTATATATTAAAAAGTCCAAACAATCGATCCTCTTTTGATTCTCGTGTAAGGCGTCCAGTAAGGTATCCCGATGCAAGGAAAGGAGTCGCAGCAAATCGCATTTCTTTCCGCCCTCCATTAAGGACATACACTGTATTGCCGTTTTCTGATCGCAACCGGCATCTATTAAGTTTTGATACAGAAGTCCCCAAGTATCCGATGCTTCCGCCATATGCTTTTCCTCCTACTCGCAGCGTTTTTATGAATCATCTTCCCAAAACCACCATACGCCTCAATTACGCAGAAATCTTCCTTTGCCGATCCTTTTCCCTATTAGATAGCCGCTTGTTCCGTATATTTTTATTATTTACTGCCTACTCCGAAAAGGGAGAGCTTCGGCATCAAACGCTCTTTCCCATTTCATATGCCTTCAGTAAAGCGGCATGCCCTTTGATCTCGCCAGCATCACTGACCCCTCCTCCGAAGACAGTCCCGGCAAGACGTGCTTTAGGAAAACAGGCCAGCCAACCATTTAATCCGTGAACAGCGCCGTCGATCGTGCTTTCTTCCTCCTCAGCGGCAGCAGCGAGCAGATAAACCTCCCGGAACGAATAATCGGCAGAATACAAGGGATTGCCGCGGTCAAGCATCGTTTTCATCTGTCCGCACATTTCGTAGTAATAAATCGGGGTAGCAAATACAATCGTATCAGCAACGCGCATTTTTTGTGCGATAGTGTCTGCATCGTCATGAATTACGCAACGCAAGGTTTTTTGGCAGGCAAGGCAGCCTTTGCAGAAACCGATCTCTTTGTCATAAAGGGAGATCTTTTCTACCTTATGGCCAGATTCCAAAGCGCCGCGAGCAAATTCGTTAGCCAGAAGCTCAGAGTTGCCGTTTTTACGAGGACTTGTTGAAATCACTAAAATATTTTTACACATCATCATACCTCTTTCTGGATTAAGCGCAGGGCTTGTTTTTTGTTTTTCCAGAACATGATACCTTCCCTTTTGCATTTTTGTCGTCCATAATGATCTCGCCGACCGACGGAGCATATATTGTTCCGGATAATGGGTTTTTGATGCTGACCACAGGTGTAGTAATGGTGGCGTTAACTTCAGATCTTTCAAAACACAGGTCTGCATCCACCATTTCACAGTCGATCAGCCGGAGATTTTTACAGTAGCAAAAAGGCTGTGTGCCAATAATTTTACAGTGGACCAAAGTCAGGCTGTCGGAATACCATGCAAGATATTCACCCCTGATGGTGCTGTTCTTTACCGTGACATTACTTGCATGCCAAAATGCGTCTTTGGTATCAAGCACACAATTTTCAATCGTAATATCCCTTGTATATTGAAAGGAATATTTCCCTCGGAACCGTACATCGGACAGGTAGAGATTTTCACTGCGCAGCATAAAATATTCGCTTTCGGCGGTACAACACCGCATGTTAAGATTCCGCACTGACCAACCAAATTCAGCAGAGATAATGTCGCAGTCCGCCATTGTAACATCACTGCATTCGCGCAAGGCTTTGATCCCGTGCAGCTTTGTTTTTATGATCTCCAAATGATCGGAGTACCACAGAGCTGCACGGCAAAGTGCGGTCAGCTCTGAGCGATGGATCTTTAAATGATGGTCGTGCCAAAACGGGTAGCGAAGATTGCAGAAAGTATTTTCGATTTCAATATTACTGCATTCTTTCAAAGCGCTTTCGCCGTCTGCAGGACCGTCAAAGGAACAATTTTTAAGGCAAAGGTCTTTTTCACCATAAAATGCCCGTTCTATATCAAATGTTTGATCTTCAATCAGTTTCATATTTCCTCCGAAAAAATTACTTTGATCCTCCAAAATGATGTGCTCTGCCAAGTGCTTTTCGCCAATGCGCCAACCGTCGGACCCGCTGTTACAGGTGCCAACAAGCTACAGGTCAATAGATAAAACAGTGAAACCAATACTGCCATATACCGTTTCCTAAAACCACATGTATTCATAAAACGTCCCATCAGTCAATCGCTGTAACCGTAATCGACCCGCTCAATTTTTGAATATCCTCCTCACCGGAAACCACCTCGCCCAACGTATACAGGTCGCTGTTTGCCTGAAACTGGCCGTAAAACAAAACTACATCTGCCCAAGGGGCATAGTAACACAAACTGCCTTTTTCGGCATTTGCCAGCGGTGTGTTACTGATGTCCAATTCCTTTGGGGGATAAAAAATTTTTTCGTTAGAGCCGAAATTTTGAACTTCAAGGGTCAAAGGAAGCTGGGCATACAAGTCTTTGGCAGCCTGGCTGTTGTTCAGCGTATACACAATTACCAATTCGCCGGTCCGCACCTGGATTTTTATTGGTTTCTCCTTTTCACTATCGGTATTTTCTTTTGAAAAATGGGTCTTCCTGCCTTTTTCTGCCTCAGAAAACTGATCCTGTTTTAGGCTATTTTTTCCATGACAGCCGTACATCAAGAACAATAATGGAGCGATGCATAAAAAAATAATAAATTTTTTCATTCCGTTTCCCTCGCAAAATCCTTATTATTTCTTGACTTTAGTATAATACAGAACGCAAACAATAACAAATACTTATACTAAATATATAACTATGCTTTACAGCTATATTAAATGAGTGTTATAATAAAATCAAAAAGGGGGCGCCTATATGGAATTACGGGTACTGCAATATTTTCTTGCCGTCGCGCGGGAGCAGAGCATTTCAGGGGCGGCAGAATATTTGCATCTTTCCCAGCCAACTCTTTCCCGGCAGCTCAAGGACCTGGAAGAAGAATTTGGAAAACAACTATTCATTCGCGGAAACCGGAAAATCACCCTTACTGAAGAAGGGATGATCCTGCGTAAACGGGCAGAAGAAATTATAGATCTGGTTAAAAAAACAGAACAGGAAATCACGTTGAATGATGAGGTCGTGGTTGGAGACATTTATATCGGCGCCGGTGAAACAGACGCTATCCGTCTTCTTGCAAGATCTGCACGGCAGCTACAGCAGGAGCATCCGGGTATTCGTATCCATATCTCAAGCGGTGATTCTACCGATGTTACAGAAAAGTTAGATAAAGGGCTGATCGACTTCGGTATTCTCTTTGATCCGAAGGATCTATCAAGATATAACTATCTGAAAATCCCACAAAAAGATATCTGGGGCGTTTTAATGCGGCGCGACGCGCCATTAGCAAAAAAAGAGGCTATCTGTGCGGAGGATTTATGGGATAAGCCGCTGATTCTTTCCCGGCAGCATCGAGAGGGCAGTTTTTTATCTTTATGGCTCAATCGGAATGAAATAGATCTTAATATCGTAGCGACCTATAGTTTGCTGTATAACGGTTCTATCTTAGTTGATGAAGGCATCGGATATGCTTTAACGCTTGACAAGATCATCAATACAAAAGGGAGCGATCTCTGCTTTAGACCTTTGACTCCGCTGCTTGAAGCCAGCTTATATCTTGTTTGGAAAAAATATCAGGTATTTACCAAGGCCGCAGAGTTATTTCTTGAGCATATACAAAAAAACATATCACACGATCAAGCGTAAGAAGAAAATCGTTCTAGGAAATGATTCGCAAAAAATAGAGAACCCTGTTGAGTTAGCAGTAAGATCTGCTTTCTTAACAGGGCTTTTTCAATTTATTGTCAATCGATTGTCGTTTTTTCAACTTTATCACCTATTTTTAGCTGTATGTGTGATCTGCGGCAATATTGGTATATATCATTTTCGGAAACAGTCTCCTTTTAAGGAAATCCATAATGGGAATGCTGGGATCAGTTTTATTCTAACAGCTATTATTTTTTCCTCCATTTTAACAGCAAAGCTGAATTTATAATCACAAGGACAGAGCCGGCATTGTGAGCAAGCGCACCAATAACAGGATTTAGGATCCCTGTTACCGCAAGAATAATTGCAAGGAAATTAAGCGACATGGAAAATGTCAAGTTAAGCTTGATCGTTGCCATCATCTGTTTCGAGAGTGAAATCAAATGCGGTAATTCCTTGACTTCATCATCTACAAGCGCAATATATCCAACATACGATCCTTCTATAGCTAAATAAGTTATAATGCGACCCGTCTTTTTCATGCTTGTGCAAAAACCTTTACTATCCAGAATACAAAGGAAAAAAACAAGGCGTTCACAGGTGAACCCGGGCAGAAGAAAACAATCCGTTCTCAGGGACAGCCATAAATAAAATGGCATCCATACCAGTCGAAAGAAATCGGCTATGAAAAAAGAGCCTCCGCCCCAACGGGAAGCTCTTTTTTCATATAAAATCCTTAGTACGTCTTGCAGTGCAGATCAGCCATATTTCGCCGGGCTTGTAATTGATATGCGCTCATAGGACCGGTTTATTTTCCCTATTTCCCTTTCAGCATAGACACTAGATAATGCTTCCCTATCTCCATCTGCTGAGAATAGTCCAGCCCTTGTGTCGCTATATAATATTGCTTGCAGAGTGAAATTGCCTGTAAGCTATAATTGGGGATCTGTTTCCAATATTTCTTGGCAGCGGCAATAACATCACCGGAACCATCGATCTTGTTGACCAAGCCTAACGCAAGTAATCTGTCCGCCAAAAGAGGTTTTGCCAGCATCATTTCATAACATAATTTCTTGGGAAGACTGTTTCGCACCCCCATCAGTGAAATCATGGGGGCCGTTCCATTGTACAGTTCCGGAAATTCAAAACTCGTATTTTCTGAGGCGACTGCCAAGTCACAAGCATCTATCAAGCTGACCCCGCCGCCGCCCACTTTTCCGCTGACTGCCGCAATGGTCGTTTTAGGAAACTGTACTAAAGCCTTGTGAAGGCTGGTCAAAGACCGGGCAAATTCCAGGATCTGTTCTGAATGTTGTTCATACCGGTTTCCCAAAGCCCCGCCAAAACAAAAATAATCGCAATTCCCGGCCAAAATAACTGCTTTGCAGCGATCATCCTCCGCATAACGATGAAGAATCGTTTGCAGCTGTTCCATCAATGGAATGGTAAGCAGGTTTTTGCCATCAGGTGTATTCAGCCGTATCACGGCAAACGGAAAATCTTCTTGGATTTGAATTGATCTCATGGTTCTTCCTCATCTTTGTTTACAATAAAGAGCGAATATAATCCATGATCTCAAAGGTCTTCAGCTCTTTTTGCATTTGGGCCAGTTTATCCTCGTCGATTTTATCCGCGATCGCAAAAATATAGTCCATCCAATCAAAGGTTTTTTCCATAATCATGATTGGGTCATGCCGCTGCGGGAACACATCAGCAGTGATCCAGCCGTTATATCCTACCTTTTTCAGCGCCAAGGCAAATTCAATGTAATCCCACAAATTCACTGTGCCCGGCACCATGTCCCAGTCCCAGTTGCGGAAGTTATCATTGATATGCACATAGAACAGCTTTCCCGTTTGCCCAAGGAAAGAAGCGGAATCGGCCGGCACCTCCAGCGCCTGTAACGCATGTCCAAAATCCAATGTGACTCCCACGTTTTCTTGGTTGGTCATCTGCGCCAGATAAGCCATTTTCCCCGCATTATTCAGCAGGCAGTGGATACGTGGTTCCGACTGCTTGTATTCCAAGCTGATTTTAATATCTTTCCGGTATTCCGCCGCTTCCCGAATACCTTCCAGCGTATACTGGAACGCATCCAAATAATTTAATTCAAACGGGTAATCCACCCCATCGTTTAACAACGCTGTTGTCACAGTAGAACAATCCAACGCCGCGGCATGATCCATCGCGCGTTTTAACGCTTCAACAGCTTCTCTGCGGATTTTAGGATCTGGATTGCTGAAGGAGCCATACCGCCATTTTTCTTCTCCCTTCACGTTGAGGTTCACAGTTGAAACCCCTAGCCCATAAGCGTCTAAAATATTTTTAATTTCTTTCGGGTCGGTAAAGTTCTGCGGATATACGACTTCCAGTCCAGAGCATCCCTTGACCCGGGAAGCCATCTCGATCATGTCTTTAATATCACGGGGCGGTTGGTAGTCAATAAAGCGGTCCTGTACTTTCCCCATAAAGCCAGTGATGATAGAATATTTACGTTCCATGTTTATTCCTTCTTTCTAAATATGATCATTCAAATGTGACTTTGCGTTCAACGACCTGCCCGGAATGCAGGTAAATAACTGCGGTAAAGCTCTGCGCATCTTTTGATACCCGATAGGGCCTTTGCTCCAAGGTATTGAGCGCATAAAGCATGAACGGCTCATCAAACGAGGTATACAGCAGACGGTCATTTTCGTAAAATTCAACATAGTTGATCTTTTCCGGATACAAGCTGGCCAGTTTGATATACCGGCGCCCGTCTATATGGCAGTCGGGCTCAAATCCCTGCAAATAAAATTCATTTTCCACTTCTTCCCTGCCATAGATCATCTGTTCCAGCCTGCGCGCGAAGAAATCGTCCTCTCCCGCAGTGACCGACCAGTCAGCAGGTGGTTCCTGCTTGGTCATATTGTTGTAATATCCCCACGAGGTATGGGTCACTTCGCTGACTGAAAGCTGGCCGAAGCATTGGGAATCCTCATTGCAGACAATTGGTTTATCAGGAGCATAAGCTTGGATACTGCGGATGAAATCATAGTACTCACGCCGCCTCAATCCATTCCCATGTACCAGGATCACGTCGCTGTTAGAAACAATTTCCGGCTTCCATGAACCGCCTCCACCGCTGCTGCCAACCGCGAACCGCCCTCCTGACCATTCTCTGGTCAAACGGAGCAGGGCCCCCATCCCTTCTCCGCTTGAAATAAGCGGATGCTTTTCAAAGTCACCGACATCCTGCTCATTCGCAACTTCAATGATGATATTGGAATAAGGGAGGCCTTTTAAAAAGGTACAGGCGGTCTTTACTGCTTCCCCCAGGGCAACCCCGTCCTCCAGCAAATGCGCCTGTGCCTGATAAAGGATACTTACGATCACCAGCATCCCCAATTCATCGCAGGCCTTAATAATACGGGTCAGGCGTTCACAATAACCCGGATCTATCGTTTTCCCGTCTTTGGAAAAGCAGCCGCTGTCAATAACGCTCCAATCCTCATATGTATAAATCGGGCCGCCGCCCTGAAGCCCCACGGTAATAGCACGGATCCCTTTTTTATACCATGACGGCAGGGCTTGTATCAACGCGTCCGTATGGTCGTCAGCAGAAAATATTTTTCCAAAGCGGTCATATTTCCCACGATTTTGCGGGTTTTTATCCTCGAACACACCTTGGATAAAACGGGCGTTAAATAATAAGCCATGTACTTTCGGATCACTTTTGGAAAGCTCTGTGTAGGTCTTTTGACCATTGATATAAAAATCTACGCCTTTAATAGAATAACTGGTTTTCGCCATATCATCAGCTCCTTTCTAATCAACGACCTGAGTGACCCGCCTTATGTTAGGATTGGTAAATGGGTCACAGGCGTCGACCGCCGTAGTAGACATCGAATAAAACACTGTTGGAACCTCTGCGGCCTGAAACCAGTGCTTTCGTCCCGGCTCCAGCGTCACAGTATCGCCGGGATACAGAACCTGTTCATGCCGGCAGGTATAGTATTCCCGGCTTTTTTCCGGGATCCTTCCTTCTTTCAGCGTATCCTCCCCCTCGGTATAAAGCAGAAGCTTTCCTGAGATCACACGGAAAGTTTCCTCTTTGCCCTCTATTTTCCCTACCGACTGATGCCAGTGCTCCGGCTCTGTCTGATATGGAAATAAAACGATCACCCGCGCCGCCAGCCGTTTGGTATCAAACAGGGAAAAAATCTGCGCCCCTTCTGTTGCTAAATCAGACAGTCCAAAATCGGCAACTTCGATCCGTTCTATCTCTCTTTCCTGAAATACCACGCCCGATTCCCGCATCAATTCGGCGGCCTGCTTTCTTCTGCGCTGTTGCTCTTCTCTTTTTACCATAGCGTCCTCCCTGCTTACGCGTTTACCGTATTCACGGGATTTCCCTGCTGATAGGCGGACAGGTTTTTAGCCGCGATATTCATCAATCGCAGCCTGGCTTCTTTGGTCGCCCATGCGATATGAGGGGTCAAAATGCAATTGGGAGCCTGAAGAAGCGGATTATCCTCCTGAATCGGCTCAGTGGAAACAACATCCATTGCCGCCCCGGCTATCTTCCCGGAGCGAAGCGCTGCGACCACGTCCGCCTCCACGACCAGCGGCCCGCGGGAGGTATTCAGCAAAAACACCCCCTGTTTCATCTTTGCAATCGTTTGGGCGTTGATGATCCCTTTTGTTGATTCAAACAACGGACAATGCAGGGAAATCACATCGGCAGATCGAAGCAGCTCCTCTAAGGTAACCTGTTGTGCAAACATGCAGTCCGGGGCAGGGTATTGGTCAAAATAAATGACCCGCATCCCTAAGGCGGAGGCGATTTTTCCTGTAGCTTGGCCTATTTTTCCAAAGCCGATCACCCCAAAGGTTTTTCCCGCCAGTTCAATCAATGGGTAATTCCAGTAACACCAGTCCTTACTGCCAGCCCATTCCCCTTTCCGTACCCCGTCAGAATGGGCGCCCACATGGTGGCACATTTCCAGCAGCAGCGCTATAGCAAATTGCGCAACAGCATCGGTGCCATAGGTCGGGATATTCGTTACAGTTACTCCAGCTTTTTGTGCCGCCGCAACATCTACCACATTATATCCTGTAGCAAGCACGCCGATATACTTCAAATTCGTCTTTTCAATAACCTGCTCAGTAATAGGAGTTTTGTTGGTAAAAACCACCGCAGCCTCCCCTATGCGTTCTATAACCTGCTCCGCCGGAGTCCTATCATAAACTGTAACTTCCCCAAGCGCCTCCAGCGGTTCCCAGGTCAAATCCCCTGGGTTTAGTGTGTATCCGTCTAATACAACTATTTTCATGCATCTTCCTCCTGGCCAAGCAAGCAACGGGCTGTTTCACAGATGTGTTTGGCAGTAATCCCATTCGCCGCAAGCAATGCTTCATACGGTGCAGATTCTCCAAACCGGTCCTGTACGCCGATCCTTTTCACTTTCCCCTCCCCAAGTTCAGCCGCCACCTCGCATACCGCAGAACCAAGGCCGTTTAGAATATTGTGGTCCTCTACGGTGATCACAGTCTTGCATTCCCGTAAGGCTTTTTGCACAGCTTCTCGGTCCAATGGCTTGATCGTGTGCATATCCAATAAACGCGCGTGAATCCCTTGTTCGGCCAGTTCATCGACCGCTTTCCGTGCAATGTTCACAGTATCGCCGTTCGCAATCACCGCGACGTCAGTCCCATCACGCAGTTGGTTTGCTTTTCCGATCTCAAAAGAAGCGGTTTCATCATACACTTCCTCAATCGCATCACGGGTAAAGCGCAGGTAAACCGGCCCGTCATGATCCGCTGCCGCCCGAATCAGCTTCCGTGCGGAGTGATAGTCCGCCGGCATGATGACTGTCATATTAGGCAGTGTACGCATGATACCCATATCCTCAATACACTGGTGTGAAGCCCCGTCATTCGCTGGGGTCAGTCCGCCGTGAGAGCAGGCGATTTTCACGTTCAGCTTAGGATAGCACACTTCCTGCCGGATTTGCTCACAGGCTCGCATGCTGCCAAAGGCGGCATAGGTCACAACAAACGGGGTCTTTCCCGTTGTGGCAAGCCCGGCCGCTATGCCTACGGCGTTCTGCTCCGAAATCCCGACGTTGATGTGCTGATTTGCACACTGCTGGGAAAATGGGATCGTTTTACAGGACTTGGAAACATCGCAGTCAATCACAAATATATCCGGATTCTCTAAACCAAGGGAAAGCAGTTCTTCTCCCAGCGCTTCTCTGGTCGCTTTTGCGCTCATAATAATCCTCCTTCCAATTCCCGTATCGCTTGACGGTACTGTTCGTCATCCGGGGCAATCCCATGCCACACCGCAACATTTTCCATAAAGGAAACACCTTTTCCCTTTACAGTATCACATACTATGCATTTCGGTTTCCCATTTTTCTGGGAAAGCATAAATGAAACCGCCGAAACGATCTCTTCCATATGGTGGCCATTGATGTTCACTGTCTGGAAGCCGAATGCATGGAATTTTTCTGCTATATCCGCAGAGGGCATGATGTCCTCGGTAAACCCATCATTTTGCAGGCGGTTGTGATCCACAAAGACGATCAGGTTATCCAGTTTGTATTTGTTAGCAGTTTGCGCTGCTTCCCAAATTTGCCCCTCATTGCATTCTCCGTCGCCTAACAGGGTATAGGTCATGTATTCTTTGTTGTCCCGTTTAGCTGCAAGGGCCATGCCCACAGCGCAGGAAAATCCCTGTCCCAAAGAACCGGTAGAAATATCGATCCCCGGGCACCGTTTCATATCGGGATGCCCCTGCAGCAAAGAGCCTTGTCTGCGCAGGGTTGAAACGCTGTCCTTTGGAAGAAAACCTTTCAAAATCAAAGCAGAGTAAAGCGCTGGGCATACATGGCCTTTAGATAAAACAAAACGATCCCTGTCCGGCCATTTGGGCTGTTGCGGGTCAAGTTTTAAAAAGTGAAAATATAATGCAGCCAAAATATCTGCGGCGGAAAAAGAACCGCCCGGATGTCCTGACTGGGCTTTGTAGATCATGGTCAAGGCTGTCTTGCGGATCGCTTTTGCCTGATCTTTCAAATAAGAAATATGGTCTTGTGCCATATAATCCCTTCTTTCCTAAGAATATTTAAACATAGGACGTAGTATGTATTTGAGAATTACACAGCGTACTGCTGTGTAATCCCCTATTATAGACGCTCTCTCCAAGTAATTAAAGAATCCGCGACTACCTGATGGACCCTGCGGTAATCTTTTTCACGGATACACTCTAATATCCGTTGATGGTAGACCGGCGCTTTGGAATCTAATTTTTCTAAGCATACATTCTGCCCGATCGACCGTTCAAAAATACCATACACACCTTTGGCAATACGGATAAAAAACACATTCTTACAGCTTTCGATCAAAACCATATGGAAGTTTAAATCCAATTCCTGGGCAAGACCTGTTTTTCCTTCAGCAAGGGCGACACGCATTTGCTGGATGTTTTGTTCCAGCCGCAGCATTTCTTCTTCCGTAATCTTCTCGATCGCAAGTCTTACTGTTGCATCATCTAAAATCTGGCGAAGCTCCAGCATTTCGGCGCTGGTGCTTTCCCCAGAGATCATACTGTACACCACATTGTCAAAAACGGATGGGTTTACCTGTGAGCAAACATAGGTGCCATCGCCTCGCCGGATCTCTACGATCCCCATCGCCGTTAAAATTTTAATCGCTTCCCGCAGGGAATTCCGGCTGACCTGCATTTTTTCAATCAGTTCATATTCATTGGGTAGTTTTGTCCCCGGCCGATATACCCCACTTGTAATGTCTGAAAGCAGTTGATCCATAATTAAGTCAACTACAGATCTTTTGTTGATCTTTCCGCTTTCCGGTCTGTGTGGATCCAACATCTTCAACGCCCCATTTCTTCGGTATTTCGTGGTAATATATACTTTTTCTGGCAGTGCCCTTTTCTGCTGTTTCTGTTTTGAATCAGGTGTTTTATCCAGGCTTTTGAAATGAACGAAAAAGTATACATTAAAGGGCGGCCAGGGGATTTTAATGAAACTAACAGATCATCACAAGTATTATACCGACAAAGTGGATACTGCCCATATTATATTTTTCCATTTTCGTGGAAAAATGCTCACCCCTATCTTAAACTGTCTCTATGTTCATGGATGCCTGCCGATCATCCTGCAAGATACGTCTGTTATTGATTGCATTTACCATTGCTTTGAAATTACCAGCCAACAATCTCATGACTTTGAGTATGACCTTTCCTCTTTCATTTACCAGACGGTCATTAAGATCACCAAGCCCTATTTAAGCAAAATTAACCGTTGCAGCGTCAAGGAGAATTCCTGGTTTGTAGATGCAGTTTACGTCTACGTTGACAATCACATTTACGAAAAAATCACGTTGGAACAATTAAGCGAAGAGCTGCATATGAGCAAATTTTATTTCAGTAAAGTATTTAAAAATTTCTTTAACACCTCGCCGATGCAATTTGTTCTATTCCGTAAAATCCAGCTATCTTTGAAGCTGCTGTCTGATCCCAAGCTTTCTCTCAATGATATTGCCTATACATTGGGCTTTGCTGATCTATGTCATTTTTCCAGAACCTTTAAAAATCAATTGGGCATCAGCCCAACCAGTTATAAAAAAATCCTTCGGACCGTTCCTCCTAAAGGAACTGAGGCACAGATATAGTAGATAAAACAAATGGGGAGGGCATTTTTTAACGCCTTCCCCATTTGTTTTATGACGGTACAGAGTGATATCTTGTTCAAATGTCTCTATTGTAGGCAGTATGTTGATATATATGCTCCATGTGACCAGCAACACAAATATAATCGCGCTTATCCCATTTTAATACTTCAGACGGAAAGGAATCATCATAAATTTTTATATTCACATACTCAACCGGCACCTTGTAGGGTACCCCTCAAACTTAAAGCTTACCGGCTGGTAAGTGATCATAGGGAGAAGAAGATTATTGCCGCCATGTAATTTGAGGGTTTAAAAGCTCTCCTTTGCGGAGAGATTCGTCGATCTATCTATGAAACTGCCGGAAGCTTCTGCACTTCTGGCAGCCGAAAAAAGGATAAAAACGCGAGAAAGCGGAGCCTCGGGCCTGAAAAATCAGGCCCGAGGCTCCGCTTTCTCGCTATTTGATTCGGTTTTATTTTTGGACATCCATGGTTTTTCAGATTTTGCTCCAAAAAGCCCGCAAACCCGCATGAATACTGAAAAAAATTGGGTGACATCTTTTTTGTCACCCAATCATGGTGCGAAGGATGGGACTTGAACCCACACAGGATTGCTCCCACTAGAACCTGAATCTAGCGCGTCTGCCAATTCCGCCACCCTCGCAAACAGGCTATTGCCGTGTCAACGATATATATTATACCAGAATCAAAATAAAAAAGCAAGACTTTTTTTCGATTTTTTTCATTTTTCTTTGCACCAAAAATTTTACGGCGGAGACTCCTGCAAACAAGTCCCCGCCGTTTTTGTTAATCCTCTTTTTTGTCGCTGATTTTATGGAAATGCAGTTCCTGTAAATCCAAGCCACTTTGGCCAAAATAGATCTTCAAATACTCTTTCCCCTGATCCAGTGAAATTTTAGAGGTTTTCTCAACTGTTTCGCCGCCAGTTCCCACAAAGGAGAAAGTCGCAGTGTGGTGGCGCATAGAAATGGTCACTGGAATTTGAGCAACTCCACCCGCTTCGCTAGAAGCCTTTACCGTTAATTCATAGGTCCCTTCCTTAATAGTCAGAACTGTATAGATCGTACTGGTACCGCGAGTTCCCTCGATGCCCCGAACATCTAATACCGTATCCTCGTGGATCACAAAATCCAGTTTTTCTTCAGCCGGACGATCATCTTCTTCCCCGCCATCAACATTTGTTTTCTTGCGTTCCTCGATGCAGGGTGAATTCATTAAAAACCTGCAGATATTTGCAGCACTCCGCTGCAATTCCCCGCGGGTCAGGGTGCCGTTCGCCAAAGATTCTGCCGTATTGTCATCCTGAGTGTTTTTCAGCGCGTCTACTGTCACCATAAACAGGTCGTTCTGCGCACGGACCATTGCTTTGGTATTTTTCACAGTAGCTTCTTCGTCCTCATCGTTCATCTTTGCCCACCAATCGGTCATCACGATCCCGGTAAAGTCCCATTCACCGCGCAGGATCGTCGTACACAAGTCATAGTTCCCTGCCGCCCAAATGCCATTGATTGCATTATAGGAGGTCATGATCGAACGGGCATCTCCTTCCTTGACTGCCATTTCAAAACCACGCAGGTAAATATCCCTAAGCGCACGTTCCGACATATCAGAACTGATAAAGGTACGCCGGTATTCCTGATTATTGGCACAGAAATGCTTGATCGTCCCGGTCACACCGTGTTTGTGCATTCCACGTAGCTGCGCAGCCGCCATCTTTCCAGTCAGGAACGGATCTTCCGAAAAATACTCAAAGTTCCTCCCATTTAACGGGCTGCGGTGGATATTGATTCCCGGCCCTAGCAGGGTGTCTATTCTGTTTTTATTTACTTCAGCCCCCATTTCTTCAAACAAAGCTTCATTTAATTCTTCGTTAAAGGTACAGGCCAGCAGTGTGCCGCTCGGAACACTGGTAGCACGGGTCCCGCAGTCCATACGGATGCCGGAAGGGCCATCCGCACAACAGCCTGCCGGAATCCCCAGTTCCTTTAAATGAGGCGTTAACCCGCCAAATGCGCCTGCTGTTCCCAAAGTGACTTTCGGGGAACACATCCCTTCCCCGCGCACAATACAGGCAAGATCTTCATCGGTCAGCTGGGACAAAAACTCGTCCATAGTATGTTTCCCGTCTTTGACGTCTTTCAGCTTGATCCCCAGATCGCCCTGAAAAGGAATGTCTGCCGGTCGGCGGGAGGCGATCCGTTCCATCAAGTCATAAGTACGCTGCGGTACAACCTCCATCTCCGGCATCAGCTTGCCGTCCACCATTTTAGGGTGTAGCCTTTGAAGCGGGATCTTCGGAGTCATGCACTCGGTCAAAGTTTCCACTATCTTCAGTTCGTCTACCACAAACTGGGATACTATTTGAGTATCACGGACACTGGTACCCGCATAAATCAGGTACTCTCCTGCTTCCAGTACACGGCAGGAACGATGCCCGGTCACGCCGCTGTCGTCGTATGACGCCAGTACATTTTTCGGCACAGTAACAGTCATTTCCTGTTCTTGTCCCGGTTGTAAAACATTCGTCTTGGCAAAGCCGCAAAGCACCTTGCTGGGCTGCCCCAATTTTCCCTGCGGAATCCCTGCATAAACCTGAATAACTTCTTTTCCCGGAACGCTTCCGGTATTTTCCACCGCGACTGTCACTGAAAAATCATCCACCGTTTCTTGAAAAGACACTAATTTCCAAGCAAAGGTTGTGTAAGAAAGCCCAAATCCAAATGGATACTTCACTTTTTCCGGCGCAAAAGTTTCAAACCAACGGTATCCGACATAAATATCCTCTTCATAGGCGTTTTTATCCGGATCACCGAAGTTTTTCATTGCCGGCACATCATCCAGAGAAAGCGCAATGGTATCGCTCAGTTTTCCGCTTGGGCTCACCTTTCCTGTCAATACATCAGCAACGGAATTTCCGCCTTCCTGGCCGCCCTGCCAAACATACATCACCGCGTCACAAAGGTGATCCCAGCTCATATCCTGTAAGTTGCCTACGTTCAGCAAAACTACTACCCTGTTAAAATGGGCGCGGACTGTGCGGAGCATAGCTTCTTCTCCATCAGAAAGGTAATAGCTCCCCTTTACCGCTTCGCTGTCGCGGTCTTCCCCGGCCAGCCTTCCAATGATCACCAGCGCCAGGTCAGATTTTTCGGCCGCCTGCTGCGCCAGTTCATCAGAAACTTCCATTTCTTCCTGGCAAAACGGTTCTTGCGCCCAGCCTTTCCCCTTATCAAACGGGTGGGAAATTTCCCATTCCTGATAGGTCTGGTACAGTTCTTCATTGATAGCGATCCCTTCGGCGGCACGCAGCCCATCGGGAATATCCACCACATAGTCCACGTTCACCAAACCTCCGGAACCGGTTCCGCTTTTATAGTAATTGAGCTGTATCCGCCCGAAAACAGACACGACCTCCCCTTTTTGGATCGGCAATGCCTGGTTTGCATTTTTCAGCAGCACTGCACCCTCTGTGCCTGCCGCCCGGCAAAGCTCCTGCATTCTGGTCATGATATCAGTTGCCTCCTTATGCTTTGAAATACCTATATTATACACTGTTTTTCAAGGTTGCACAACCGGCTTTTTGAAAATCTTACCATTCTGCGATAGAGCCATCCTCATGCCGCCAAACCGGATTTTTCCATTGATGCGGGGTCTTGTTTTCCCGCTCCACCAGCTCCTTGTTCACGGCAACACCGATCCCCGGCAGCTTGGGAAGCTCCACAAAGCCATCTGTAAAAGTAAAGTCCTCTGGATTGGTGATGTAATCCAGCACGCTGGCGCCGGTATTGTAATGAATCCCTATGCTCTGCTCCTGAATAAACGCATTGTAGCTGGTCGCGTCCACCTGCAGGCAGGAGGTCAGCGCGATCGGTCCCAGCGGGCAGTGCGGTGCTAAAGCCACATCATAGGCTTCAGCCATAGCGGCGATCTTTTTCACCTCGGTAATGCCTCCTGCGTGGGATAGGTCAGGCTGGATGATATCTACATAACCGCCCTGCAGCAGCCGCTTGAAATCCCAGCGCGAGAAAAGCCGCTCCCCGGTAGCGATCGGGATATTGCACGCCCTTGCTACATCACGAAAGCTTTCCATATTATCGCACAGCACCGGTTCCTCAATGAACATCAAATCAAATTCTTCCAGCTTCTTTGCCAAGATCTTTGCCATTGGCTTATGGACCCGTCCATGAAAATCCACTGCGATCCCAAAATGTTTCCCTGCCGCCTCTCGGATCGCCGCCACACGTTCCAAAACCTCGTCGATCTTTTCATAGCTGTCGACCATCTGCAGTTCCTCAGTCGCGTTCATTTTAATGGCGGAAAAGCCTTTTGCCTTCTTTTCCAAGGCATCCCGCGCAACATCGCTGGGCCGGTCCCCGCCGATCCAGGAATAGACCCGCATTTTATCCCTACAGGTGCCGCCCATCAGTTCATAGACCGGTGCCCCGTAAAACTTTCCCTTGATATCCCACAGCGCCTGATCGATCCCGGCAATAGCGCTCATCAAAACAGGTCCTCCGCGGTAAAAGCCTGCGCGGTACAGGGTGGACCACAAATCTTCGATCCGCATCGGGTCCTTTCCAAGCAGATATTCTGTCATCTCTTCCACACAGCTTTGCACTGTCTGTGCTTTTCCCTCAATCACCGGCTCACCCCAGCCAGTGAAGCCTTCGTCTGTTTGTATTTCCACAAAGCACCATCTCGGCCGCACCAAATAGGTATTTACTTTTGTGATCTTCATTTGTCATTTCCTCCTGTCCGCGGAACTTCCCGCATAAATTCCTGTACCACAACCGCCGCCTGTTCCCAGTTTCCCGCTTGCTGCAATTCGTTCGGGATCAGGTTGCTGCCAACGCCAACACCTAAAAAGCCCTGTGCAAAAAAGCTTGCCGCATTTTCCTTTTTCACCCCTCCGACCGCTACATAATCGCTTTTGTCAAAAGGGCCTTTCAAGCTCTTCAGGTAATGCGGCGGCAAATCCCCGGCAGGAAACAATTTTAATAAATCAAATCCACACCGCAGGCAAAGGCTGACATCGCTTGGCGTCATCACGCCCGGCAGCAATTTGATCCCCTGCTCCGCACAGTACTCCAGCACATCCCGGTCTGCGGAAGGGGACAGTAAAAAGTCAGCTCCTGCCTGCACCGCTTCCTTCACAAGCGTTACTGTGACCGCTGTTCCAGCGCCCACCGCCATTTTATCGCCAAACACAAGTTTCGCCGTTTCAATCTGTTTTAGCGCGTCCTTTGAATTAAGCGCGATCTCCACAGCGCCGATTCCGCCCGATAACACAGCCGACAAATATCCTTTTGTGGAATCCAGTGGTACATTGCGTAGAATGGCAACCACGGGATTTTTTTCGATCAATTTTCTCATCTCGCTCCTCCTTTTTAGCGGTATGCCGCTTTCTGCCCTGAAAGCAGCCGCGCCAACTCCTCTTTAGATAAATAGCCCTCTATATCTCCTCTTGTCTGGGTGGCCATAGCCCCGCAGACAGCACCGATCATACCACATTCTTCTAGGCTTTTCCCCTCTAGAATACCGCTTAAAAACCCAGCGTTAAAGGCATCGCCTGCGCCGATCGGGTCGATACAATGGCACGGATACGGTGGGATGGAGATCAGTTCTGTTGCAGAACACACCTCGGCCCCCTGTGACCCATTTTTTACGGCTAAATACCGAACAGTTCCCTGCCGGCACAGCATCGCCTGCAACCGCTCCGGTTCCCCCGTCCCATAGAGATATTCCGCCTCTTCCCGTCCCATCAGAAGGTAATCGGCCCGGCCGGCTAAGTCCCGGATCAGGTTGGTGTGATCCTGTCCTTTCCACAGCTTCAGCCGGATATTGGGATCAAAGCTAACGGGAACATGGTATCCTTTCGCGAGCTCGATCGCCCGGTACACGGCCTTTTTGCAGGAATCACTAAGTACCGGCGTGATCCCGGTCAAATGCAGGATCTTCGCCCCTTTGATCTGTTCGTCTGATATATCGTTTGGGGAAAGAAAGCTTGCCGCCGAGCCCTCCCGATAATAGGTGACAGTGGTTTCATTCCCCGCAAGGGTCTGCTTAAACATCACGCCTGTCCGATGTTCTCCGTCTTCTGTAACTCCGCTGATAGATACGCCCTCTGCCCGGACCGAGCGTTTCACAAACTCTCCGAACTCGTCTGCTCCCACCCGGCTGATCCAGCAGGCGGAATGCCCCAGCTTCTGCAATCCAATGGCACAGTTGCTTTCTGCACCTGCAATCTTCATCTGGAAGTCAGATTGATACCCCAGTTTTCCATCCTCCCGTGGGACAAAGCAAACCATAGTTTCCCCTAATGTGACAAGCTCCAAAACAACACCTTCTTTCATTCGTTCGGCAATCCCAAATCTGTAAACTGCAAAATCGCCTCGATCCGCTGCTTCGCTTCCTGCAGCAGCTTTTTGATCTGTTCTTCCTTTTCTGCCGTGTCCCGGAAGGTGGGGACGGCAACGCTGAGCGCCGCAACGATTTTTCCATTTTTTCTCAGCGGAACAGCGACGCAGCAAATATCTTGGTCCGATTCTTCCCTTTCACTGGAAAATCCTGTTTCCTTGCTTTGCTTTAATTGTTCCGCCAACACTTCCATATCCGTCACAGTATGCTCTGTTAAGGGCTTCAGCCCCTCCGGATACAGCTCCCGCAACATCGAAAGGGAATGGTCGGTCAAAAGCGCTTTTCCAAGACCGGTCCCATACGCCGGCATCCGCATCCCGATCCGCGAGGTCATCCGCACGGTATGTGGGGAATCGATCTTCTTTAAATACAGCACCTCACTGCGGTCTAATACCGCAAAATGGCAGGTCTCTCCACATTGATCCACTACTTTCTGCATGACCGTTTCAATTTCCTCATCTCCATCCATTTGCTTGAGATAGCTGTTTCCAAGCTGGAAAGCCATACTCCCAAGCCGGTAGCCCCGTCCGTTTGATTCTGAACACAGATATCCCCGTTCCAATAAGGTGTGCAGAATCGGAAATAAACTGCTTTTTGGCACTTTCAGCGCCTCGCTGATCTCTTTTAGGCTCAGCCCATTGGATACATGTTCCAGCAATTCCAAAATATCAAGGACCCGTGCTGTGGAACGATGTTCTGTTTCTCTCATCCCAGCCTCCTTATTCGTATATACGAATTCATTTTTAAATAGAAATGTCTTTATTTGCAGTATAGTTCTTTTCTGCATAAAAATCAAGTGGATTTTTAAAAAAATCCCGTTTGAAACAGGTCGTTCCAAACGGGAATATAGTATTTACGATGTTTTCTCTTTTTTTGGTTTTCGGCCGCTGAACAAAATAAAGCCCAGTGCGCCAATCCCCATCAAAACCGGATAGAACAAATATGGCAACAGATCCAGAGGCGTCAGTGCAAGCGCTGCCGCCCCGGAACACGCATACAAGAGTTGCGCGCCGTATGGAATGATCCCCTGCCACACCGAGGTGAAAATATCCAGTAATGCCGCTGTCCGACGGGGCGGGATAGAAAATTCCTCTGAAATATCTTTAGCGATCGGTCCAGCCATAACGATCGCAACCGTATTGTTTGCCGTGGAAACATCCACTAGGGAACTCAAAGCCGCAATCCCAAACTGCGCGCCCTTTTGGGTGTGTACATGCTTTTTGATCCCGTACAGGATAAAATCGATCCCGCCGTTGGCTTTCACCAGCCCGATCACACCCGCGACCACGATGGAAATAACGGTGATGTCATACATATTTTGGATCCCGCCGGAGCCGTCCGCACCGGAAAAAATCACCGTGAAAATATCTGTCACCGCAATGGTGCCGGTGAAAACACCGACCAAGAGCGACAGCACGATTCCCAGCACCAACACCAAAAATACGTTTACGCCAACCAAAGCCCCGACCAAAACAACGAGATACGGGACGATCTGTAGGAAATTATACTCCAAAGCTTCGTCCACCTTAAAATCCCCTCCGCTGGCCAGCACTAAAAATAGTACTAGGGTAACGATGGCCGCCGGCAGTACGATCTTAAAGTTTTCCCTGAATTTATCCCTCATGTCACAGCCCTGCGTACGGGTAGCCGCAATGGTCGTGTCTGAGATCATCGACAGATTATCCCCAAACATAGCCCCGGAAACCACCGCGCCGATACACATTGCCCCAGCGATCCCCGTTTTTTCACTGATCCCCACCGCGATCGGAGCCAATGCCGCTATGGTCCCCACCGAGGTTCCCATTGAAGTGGAGATAAAACACCCCACCACAAACAAGCCTGCAACCGCAACATTCGGCGGGAGGATAGACAGCGCAAAATTCACGGTACTGTCCGCTCCGCCGGCCGCCTGTACCGCCCCGGAAAATCCCCCGGCCAATACAAATACCAAACACATAATCATTACATTAGAATCACCCATGCTGTGCGTCACATCGTTCAGCTTGTCCTGAAAGCTGCGTTTTGGATTTTGTAAAAACGCAACGACCAGCGCGATGACAAAGCCAACCACTGCCGGCATCGCGTAAAAATCTTGAAATACGATCCCGCTGCCAATAAAGATCAGCAAAAAAACGCCGATCGGCAGCAGTGCCCAAGGATTTCCTTTATTCATGTCCACTTCCCCTTTCATTAAATTCTAGTATATCGAAAACAAACGGAATCTGCAACCATATTTCTAAAATCTTTGACTGTTTTCCATTCAAATTTTGCTGCTTTATCAAGTTGATTTGCACTTTGTCAAAAAAGGGATTGTATATTTTGGATACATTTTATACACATTTTATAAAAAGATAATTTACAATCGACATTTTTCCCGTTCTATGATATACTATCCTATGTTTGACAGAAAAATTTCATAAGGAGTGATCTCATGGAATGGATCAATGCAGTATTAGGTAATATCAGTGATTTTATGTATACCTATATTTTGATCATTATGCTGGTGTTGGTAGGGCTTTATTTTTCCTTCCGTACCAAGTTTATACAATTCCGCATGTTCCCAGAAGCGATCCGTGTCCTTTCTGAAAAGAAAAAGGATGGGAAAGATATTTCTTCGTTCCAGGCGCTGATGATCTCCACAGCAAGCCGGGTTGGGACCGGAAATATTGCCGGTGTCGCCACAGCTGTGGCCGCCTCCACAGCGATCGGCGGATACGGCGCTATCTTCTGGATGTGGCTTCTGGCTTTGATCGGCGCGGCTTCTGCTTTCATTGAAAGCACGCTGGCCCAGCTTTACAAGCAGAAACGGGGAACTGAATTTATCGGCGGACCCGCTTACTACATCCAAAAGGCGCTGAAAAGCCGCAAATGGGGCGTCGTGTTCTCGATTTTATTGATCGCATGCTTCGCTTATGGCTTTAACGCATTGCAGGCGTTCAATGCCGGCTCTTCCTTAAACTATTATATCAAAGATTATAATAGCAGTATTTGGCCTTGGATCGTCGGGGGAATTCTTGCTTTGCTGACCGCGCTGGTGATCTTTGGCGGCGTACACCGCATCAGCCGGCTGGTATCTGGGATCGTCCCGGTCATGGCTGTTATTTATATTGGCCTGGGGCTGTTTATCACCATCAAAAATATCGGTTCCGTTCCGGAAATGTTTGGAAATATCTTTTCGCAGGCATTCAATTTTGAAGCTATTTTCGGCGGGTTTGCTGGCTCCTGCGTGATGCAGGGAATCAAACGCGGCCTGTATTCCAATGAAGCGGGGATGGGCTCCGCACCCAATGCGGCCGCAGCAGCAGATGTTTCCCACCCGGTCAAGCAGGGATTGGTTCAAATGCTATCTGTGTTTATCGACACCATTTTGATCTGTTCTACCACCGCATTTATGCTGCTTCTTTCCGGTGTTCCAATTGATGAAAATGTACAGGGCATGGATTATGTTCAAAAGGCTGTCTTGAATCAGGTCGGTGAATTTGGGCCACTGTTTATTACCATTTCTATCTTCCTATTTGCATTTAGCTCTCTAGTCGGGAATTATTATTATACCGAGTCTAACTTCAAATTTATCCGTGATTCCAAAACAGGGCTTTTGATCTTCCGGATCAGCTGTGTCGCGGCGATCTTTATCGGTGCTTTAATGGATTTTACCACTGTTTGGACTATGGCGGACATTTTGATGGGACTGATGGCTATGGTAAACTTAGTCGTAATTTTCCTGCTGGGCAAAAAGGCGCTGATCGCTTTAAAAGATTATTGCGCGCAAAAAAAGGAAGGAAAAAATCCAGTGTTCCGGGAAAAGGACGTCCATGTAGGCGACCCGGAGGTATGGGATGAAAAACATGCCCAGAAATGGGAAAGTGATTAAAAACAGACGTGAAATATTCCAAGCAGTCTCCCGCCTGTTCTATTCGCCATAAAAAAGAAAGTGCGTCAATAAATTTGACGCACTTTCTTTTGATTCAATAGATGTGTTTCAATGATAGCTGTACCCTATCAGAAACCTTCACTGTATCGGCCCCAAAGATAGAGGTATACAATGTGTCATAGATCGGCTTTGAGCACTTCTCAGGAATGCAGCCGCCCCGCATTTTTCTGTTTGATTCTATATATAACAGGGTTTTTTAAAGACAACAGCAAATCAAAGGTACATTTTGTGCAACTGTCCGTTTCCATCCTTTCTTTCCTGTAAAATTTTACCTGTTTCTTTCATGACAGGAATTGCATCCTGCCAGTTCCTATGGTATGATAGAAACAGAGAACAAAATCTGGTGACATGAAGGCGATCATTACGGAACAAACATTGATTCATCTCTTTACAGAGAACCTAATGGAAAAAACCAAGCAAAACGTGATCCACTGGCGGCGGGCAAAACGCTTAGAAAGCCTGGCAGTAAAAAAACAGTTTGATCACTACCGCAACGAATATGGGCTTGACTCCCCTTCTGAAGCGTTTTTATGCGAACTAAAGGAAGGGCGTCTTTTGCTATTGCAAATTGTAAAAACCACCCTCAAACCCGGCAGTGTCATCCATGCGGAATATGATTATCGCTTATGTATCCAGCCCGGCGGCAAGGGGGATTTTTTAAGCCTGTCGGACAACGCTTCCATCAAGGTAATGGAACAGCTTTCCGAAGTGCGTTACAGCGAACGTGACAAGCGTTATTCCGACCCAGTCGGGCAGTCGCTTTTACGTTTTATCACCAGCATTTTAGAGGACCATTCCTTTTCTACCACCCACAGCTAATAAAAAAGCCTGAACTATAATTGGTTCAGGCTTTTTTATTTTCAGAGACGGATCCGCCTTTTCACCTTCAATTTGCTGAAAATGAATCCAACTACGATCGGCAGGTAAAAGGTCATGATCCTCCACAGCACAATGGTAACTGCCACCAGGCCGGCCGTTGGGAAAAACATGGAAAACAAAAGGTAAAACCCGCCCTCTGCCCCGCCGGACCCACCCGGTAAGGGAATGAAAGAAGAGATCATCAGCACGAATGCCGCCGCGCTGATAATGGTCAGGTACTGCGGGTCAGCCACGCCAAGCGCCAAACAGATGCAGTACGGCACCGTAAAGAAGATCGTAAGCTGCAGCACTGTAACAAGACAAGGCGCCAACAGCACTGTCAGGTTCTCTTTCAGCTGCCGAAAAGACGTATAAAACTCGTCCAGTTCCTTGTCGATCTTCGCCCGCATTTTGTCCCGGTCCTTCACCAAATGGAGCTTACCCAGCAAAGAAGTCAGCCCATACAGCGCTTTTTTGCTCCCCTTTGGGAAAAAACCCACTCCGATCAGCAGGAAGACCACAACGCAGTTCACTCCAAAACCCAGCAGAACAAGATATTCAAAGCTGGACACCTCAGATACAAAGAAAGAAAAGCGGAGCAAAATCAAGATCAGGGAATAGATGGTCAGAACGACCTGATATACAATAAACTTTGCCAGTAAAATGCAGGACGCCTTCCCCACCGGAATCCCGAATTGTTTTAAGCGGTATGCCTGAATGGGCTGTCCGCCGCTTGCAAACGGAGTAATGCAGTTAAAAAGCTGCCCTACCATAGAGGTTTTAATGCTTTCTGAGAAACTCAGCTTCTGGTGCATCCGATTGGCAACCAAATAAAGGGCCAAGCTTTCAAACAGCCAGTATCCGACCATGCAAAGGATCGCTCCGCCAATAAAAACCGGCTTGGCTGACCGCAGCGCGTTCCAGATATTCTGCGGCTTATCCGCTAAAAACAACGAGCCGATCAAAGCGCCGGCAAACAGAATGATGATCAGCCAGTTCCATTTTTGGTTCTTCATGTAACCACCTCTTTTTATAAAGGATCTCTCTATGCCTTGACGCGCGGAAGCTTGCTTAATTTCGGATTGATATTCGTTTCCTGCACCGCGACCGATTCATAAAAACAGCGCCACATCCTAGAAACATGGTCACGGCTGTAAAATTCGTGCCCGGCAAAGGAACGCCCAGAAGCCTCTTTGTAATATTCCGGGTCACTTTTCAGCTTTTTCAAGCACGCGATAAATCCATCGTTATCATCAGCACGGAGATAATAATCGAACAGGATATTCTCATAGATCGGCAGATCCCGCAGCAGGATCGGTGTGCCGCAATTCATGGATTCCAAGATCGTCATTGGGAACAGTTCCTCAAACGACGGCAGAAACATCACGTCAGCAAGGTTATAGAACTCATTCATGCAGCTGCGTTCGATCAAGCCCAAAAACCGGACGTTTTCTGGCGGACATTCTACAGCGCGGCGTATCTGATCATATCCTTCCGAAATTTTTCCAAACGCAAAATTTCCCGCCCATAAGAACTGAATATCCGGCATCTGTTCAGCGATCTCTAAAAATTCCAGAACCCCTTTTCTTTTTTGAAGCTGCCCTACGCAAAGCACGGTAAAGCGTTTGGGGTCTAATTGATATTTTTCCCGCAGTGCCACCTTATTTTCCATTGGAAAAAACTGTTCTTCCGATACAAAATTTGGAATATAACTGACCTTGTCCCGATCCACTCCATATGCCTCCAGCCGGTCGATAAAATACGGGTTGACCGTTACCAGATAATCCATGCTTTTATAAAAGCGCATCACATACCAATAAAAAGCTTTCTTGACCAGCGGCGGCAATTTAATGCTGTTTTCCAATGTTTCCGGCAAAAAATGCACATATCCCACGGCGGTACCCTTATGCTTCGCAAAAGGGAGCCCAAATAAAAACTGTGGGTTAATGGTATGATAATGTGTGATATCACAAAAAGAATGGCTGTTTTCCAATACAGTGAACTCATCACCCAACTGTTCTTTTACTAATTTTACCTGTTCGTCGTGCGCGGATAAAACACCCTGCCCCTGCACGGTATCTGCTTTCGACATCATGTTAATGGTGATCATGATATTTCCCCCAATCCATTTCATTTTGCATCGGCCGGCAAAGGCCGTTTCGCCTGACTGGGAACGAAAACATAAACCTTTTCGTTCTTTTCAAAAAAACTATTTGCGCCTTAAAAAAGGCGTTTTTTTTGCTCTTTTTCCCGTTCAAGCAACGAATGAAATCGTTTAGTTTATCAAAGTAATTTTATAAGGCTTCAAATTGTATTACTATCATAATACAAATGGTACAACGTTTTTCTCTACTTGTCAATAGATGTATCGAAATTGTAATCATTTGTCAATGAAGGAAAAGAACTGGTTACAAATAATGGAAGCCTCTATTCTTTGAACTATGGTTATCATATCACGCAATACTTAAGATTTTCTTAACCGGGACAGAAGAAAAAGGAAATATTTTGCGCCTCATTTCGTAAATATTTTATGGGGCTGTCCACAGGATCTCGCACCCTTGGTGGGAGGCCGCCTCCCGGTATGCTTCCCCGGGGTCAGTGTCAGTCAGTAAATAATCAATATCGTCAAACCCACAGGTACGGCATAGGTAGGAAAGGCTGAATTTACTGCTGTCACAAAGCAGCACACGCACCTTGGCATGGTGAAGCATAACCCTTTTTAGGGCGGACTGTTCGCAGGAAGCATCCATGACCCCGTTTTGCAAGGTCACCCCGCTACAAGAGATCAAGGCAAGGTCGGTATTCATCCGCTCCAGCTGCTGCACCGTATCTGCGCCGGTCACAGAATTGGACTGGCTGTTCACCATTCCGCCCATCATGTAAATCTTTGCCGGGGTCTGCTGGGAAAGCAGCATGGCGTTTTTCAGCCCGTTCGTCACCACAGAGCACGGGATCGCTTTCAGCAAAGGGATGACCGTGCCGACCGTACTGCTGGAGTCCATAAAAACCGAACAGTCCGGATGAAAAAAATCCAGCGCCAATTTTGCGATCCGTCTTTTTTTCTGGATATTCTCCTGTTCCCGCACCAGCAATGAGGTTTCGCTGTCGTTCGATTCCATCAGCACCGCACCACCATGGGAACGCTTGATCGTACCCATCTTTTCCATGACAGCCAAATCCCGCCTTACCGTTGCCGGGCTAACGAAAAGTATGGTACTCAATTCCTTTACAGTAATACTTTTTTTACGTTCCAGCAGGCTTAAGATCTGCTGATGCCGCATCTCCATTAACATACTTCGTCCTCCTAAAAGCAATTATGAGCGATTATGATTTTTTATGATCAAATTATAGCATATTTCTGCATGAACATCAATTTAAAAATCAAAGATAGACAGAAAAAAGCATGATATGGTATGATAATGACAAGAATGATTCAACGAAAGGAGGAAGGTCAATGGCAAAACGTGTTCTTGCTTTTGACTTTGGCGCTTCCAGCGGCCGGGCCATGCTGGGCACTTACCAGGACGGCATCATTTCCATGCAGGAGATCCACCGCTTTTCCAATGACCCGGTATCGGTTCGCGGAACCTTGTACTGGGATGTACTGCGGCTTTATCATGAGATCCTGACCGGGATCCAGCTGGCAGTTCAGCAGGGTGGGTTCGACGCGCTGGGAATCGACACCTGGGGAGTCGATTTCGGACTTTTAGACAACAATGGGAATCTGCTTTCCAATCCGGTCCACTACCGGGATGAACGGACAGTACATGCTCCAAAACAGGTTTTTGAAGCTGTGTCCCAATCTGAAATTTATCAGCGCACCGGGATCCAGTTCATGCGGATCAACACCCTGTATCAACTACAATACTTAAAGAAAAACGATCCGGAGCTGTTGGATTTCGCATCTCATCTGTTGATGATCCCCGATCTATTCGCTTACTTCCTAACGGGGGAAAAGCGGTCGGAGGAAACGATCGTTTCTACCAGCAATCTGCTGTCCGCCCGTGGTCACAAATGGGATACCGACCTGATGCATCGTCTAGGACTGCCTACCGATTGTCTAGCGCCTATGATCGAGCCGGGAGAGATCTACGGCACGATCTCGGAGGAGATCTGCGATAAGACCGGTTGCGGTCCGGTTCCGGTCGTTGCAGTCTGCTGCCATGATACGGCCAGCGCCGTTGTCAGCGTTCCTTCCACGGAGGAGGATTTTGCTTATATCAGCTGCGGGACATGGTCACTGTTCGGAACGGAGCTTTCGGCCCCGATCATGACGAAAGAAGCGGAACAAGCCAACTTTACCAACGAAGGCGGGTTTGACCATACCACCCGTTTTTTGAAGAATATCATGGGGCTATGGGTAATCCAGGAATCACGCCGGCAATGGCAGAGAGAGGGACAGACCTGCGGATATGACACGTTGGAAAACGAGGCGCTCGAAGCAGAGCCATTCCGCTGTTATATCGACATGGATGCTCCGGAATTTGAACTGCCGGGCAATCTCCCAAAGCGGATCCAGGAATACTGTCGGAAAACCGGGCAGTTTATTCCCCAGACCCGCGGGGAGATCATGCGCTGTATTTACCAGAGCCTCGCCATGAAATACCGCTATACCTTTGAAACCCTACAGCGCCTGACTGGAAAGGCCTTTCGTCATATCCACATGATCGGCGGCGGGATCAAAGATACCTTGCTTTGCCGCATGACGGCCGACTCCTGCAACACCACGGTCGTTTCCGGCCCAGCTGAAGCGACCGCCATGGGAAACATTGCTGTGCAGCTGATCGCTTTAGGAGAATTGTCAAGTCTTAATGAGGCAAGAAAAACTATTATCAATTCTATCTCGTCAACTACTTACCGTCCCGTACAGCCCAAAGAATGGGAAGAGGCCTATCAAGCATATCTGGCGGTAACAGAAAGGAAGGATTCATAATGTCAACACAAGCAGCTTATCAGATCGCAAAAGAACAGTACGCCAAAATCGGTGTGGATACCGACGCTGTTCTGGAACGTTTAAAGCAAATCAAAGTATCCATCCACTGCTGGCAGGGGGATGATATTGCCGGCTTCCTGTTTCAGGACAATGCGCTGACCGGCGGTATCCAGGTCACAGGGAACTATCCCGGGCGCGCTTGCACCGTTGCCCAGCTGCGGCAGGACTTTGAAAAGGCGCTTTCCTGTATCCCCGGAACACATAAATTTAACCTCCACGCTATCTATGCGGACACTAATGAAAAAGTAGACCTGAATGAACTGGAGCCGCGCCATTTCGCCAGTTGGGTAGACTGGGCAAAAGAAAAAGGGCTGGGGCTGGATTTTAATCCGACCTGTTTCTCACACCCCATGGCTGACAGCGGATTTACCATCTCCAGCGCAGATGATGCTGTTCGCCAGTTCTGGATCGAGCACTGCAAACGCAGTCGGAAGATCGGCGATTATTTTGGCCGGGAACTAGGACAAAAATGTGTGACAAATTACTGGTTCCCTGATGGATACAAGGACATCCCCGTTGACCGGGAGGCGCCCCGCCATCGTATGATGACTGCGCTGGATGAGGTATTCAGCGAGCCAATGGACCCGGCTTACAATCTGGACGCCATTGAAAGCAAGGTTTTTGGAATCGGCGCGGAAAGCTATACCGTGGGTTCCAACGAATTCTGCCTAGGATATGCCGTATCGCGCGACAAGGCCTATTGCTTGGATGCCGGGCATTTCCACCCCACGGAAGTGATCTCTGATAAGATTCCCTCTGTCTTGCTATATACCAAGGAATTACTGCTGCATGTCAGCCGTCCGGTACGGTGGGATTCCGACCATGTGGTCGCTTTTGACGACGAGTTAAACGCGATCGCGCAATCGTTGGTGCGCGGAGGGTTCTTAGACCGCACCCACATTGGCTTGGACTTCTTTGACGCGAGCATCAACCGGGTCGCGGCGTGGGTCATCGGTACCCGCAACCTATTAAAAGCCCTGCTCCGCGCCATGCTGGAGCCGACCCAGAAGCTCAAAGAAATCGAGCTATCCGGGGATTATACTTCCCGCCTTGCCTTAACTGAAGAATACAAGACCTATCCGTTTGGCATCGTATGGGACCACTACTGCGAACAAATGGGCGTTCCGGTGGGCGCCGACTGGCTGGATGAGATCCGCCGCTATGAGGAAACCATCCTTTCACAGCGTTAGCCAAAAGGGTATAACCCCCGCTTATGATACCGGGGTACTTCACTTACACCCGAAAAAACAGATAAAGAACAGAAAGGAAGCCTTTTGAACAAGGCTTGGTGATTGATATGACAAACTTTGCAGAATCGCCTTTAGTCCGCGAGATCCGGCTTTTGGCGCAAAACCTGTACCGGCTTGGCTGGGATGAAAGAAACGGTGGAAATATCAGCTGTATCATTCCGCAGGAAGAGGCGGAACAATACTTTGACCTTTCCAGGACGATTCGTACCATCTCCATGGATTTTGACGGCAGGGAGCTTGCCGGAAAACTGTTTCTGGTAACAGGGACCGGAAAGTATTTTAAAAACGTGTATGATGACCCGGAAAACAATCTTGGCCTAGTGCGTGTACGGGAGGACGGCGCAGGCATTGACCTGATCTGGGGCTACGCTGACGGCGGGCGGCCTACCAGCGAGCTTCCCGCCCACTTTATGACCCATATCGAACGGTTAAGGGTAGATCCTCTTCATAGGGTCGTATTACATACCCACCCCACCAACATCATTGCCATGACCTTTGTGCATGATCTGTCAGAACGGGAGTTTACCCGTACCCTGTGGAGAATGTGTACAGAATGTATGGTCGTTTTCCCAGACGGTGTTTCCGTTCTTCCCTGGATGCTTTGCGGGAACGACGAAATCGGCCGTGTGACCGCCGACAAAATGAAAGAATTCCGGCTTGTTGTTTGGGCCCAGCACGGGATTTTCGGCACGGGGCGCGATATTGACGAAACATTCGGGCTGATCGAAACCGTGGAAAAAGCCGCGGAAATTTATATGAAGATCGCGCATCTTCCGGTTTTGCAAACCATTACCGACGAAAACCTTTGGGAGATCGCAGACGCTTTCGGCAACACGCCGCGCGCCGGATTTTTAGATCCCAGATAACAAAACAGAAAGAGGAGCTTTAAAAAGCTCCTCTTTCTGTTTTACAGATATGCTTTTAACTGGTCGATATTGTGTTCTTCCATTTTTAAAAGCTTGTTGCCCAGCCGCTTCGCTGAATCATCTGCATTGGGAAGGTCCTTCAGTTGTTTGGTGATTTCTACGATCCCCATCGTGCTTCCCTGTGTCATCATCTCAGCCATATGAGAAGCGGAACGATCCTTGATCAAATTGAAATTGATCATCAGATCTGTTGACATCTTGGTCAACGGTCCAATTTTTTGTGCCTCCACCTTTCGCTGTTCCAATGCTTTTCTGGCTTTTTCACTGATATCACTGTATTCTGACAGTTGGTCTGTTAAAAGCGTTTCCATCTCCTTTTCTTCCGTCACTGTCAACAAATGTTTTACGGTATCTTTCCCCATAGTTGCGTTTTCATAAATAAACTGGTAAAGCTGTGTTGTTTCGTCCATATCTGCACTCCCTTTTCTTTTTTCTTAGTATCCCCGCCCGGAAAAAGGATATTCATGGAAAAAGACAGATAGAAATTCTATCTGTCTTTTTTACTGTTTATGATTCTTCCCCAAGATAAGTCACGACCTCTTCATAGGGCAAACGCGTCTTTTCCCTGTGCGTTTCATCCGCCGCATATCCAACTGCAACCAGCAAACGCGGCGGTTCCTGCGGAGAAAGCTCAAGCAGGTCACTAAGCTGTTCCGCCCCAAAGGAGCCGATCATACAGGTGGAAAGGCCTAATGCCTCTGCCTCTAGGCACAGCTGCATTACACAAAGCCCTAGGTCCAGTTCAATATCCCTGTCGCCCGGCAGGTACCGCTTTTGAACTACCACAAAGGCTGGACATGGCTCACAGAAACGATTAAATTCCCCATACTGCTGTGCGATCTTTGCCACCTGCCTGCACAGATCTTTACGGTGAACGATCACAAATTTCCACGGCTGGTGGTTTTGCCCCGACGGAGCGATCCTTGCCGCCTCCACACACTGAAACAACTCTTCTTTTCTCACAGGCCGGTCTGAAAAATCCCGGCAGCTTTGGCGTTTTCTCATCAAATCTAATAGTTCCATCACATTTACCCCTTATTTGCAATGCATAAATTGGTCTGATTCCTGCCATTTGACCGGAAGGCCCGCTCCATGGGAACAGAACACCGAATCCGCAGGATTCTCTACATCCCGTTCCGCCTCGTATCCTGCCTGAGCAATCACTTCCTGTTCATTGTGGCAGGGTTCATAGCCGTCAAAGGCCAGGCTTAAACTGCCCCGTCCGGCGGTAAAGGAGACCAGCTCCCTTTGGTAATTACGGAAAGTGGCAGCCGGCGCGCGGCCGGTTAAAAGGCTGTGATCTCCGTCCGTCTGCGGCGGTTCAAAGGTCCCGTAAAGGCGCTGTATATCAGACAGCACCCGGCCCAAATACTCGTTCGGGACGTCGATCCGAAAACGATAATATGGTTCCAGCACAACAGAGCGTCCTTTCATCAGTCCCTGCCGCACCGCACGGTAAGTGGCCTGCCGGAAATCCCCGCCTTCGGTATGCTTATTGTGCGCCCTGCCGGTCAAAAGGGTGATTTTCAGGTCCGCGACCGGAGCCCCTGTCAGCACGCCTTTGTGGACGCGTTCCAGAACGTGGGTACGGATCAGGTTTTGAAAATTGTTGTCCAAAACATCAAGAGAACACTCCGAATCAAAGGTGACTCCAGTTCCTCTGGGCGCCGGTGACAGCCGCAGGTGCACCTCTGCGTAATGCCGAAGCGGTTCAAAATGCCCCCTGCCGATCACCGGCTCTTTTAATGTTTCCAAATACAAGATCCGGCAATCCCCAAATGTTACTTCCAGCCCAAACCGATCTAAGATCACACCCTTTAAAATTTCCAGCTGGATCTCGCCCATCACCCGCAGGCTGATTTGCTGAAGCGTTTCATCCCAGGCCACTTGAAGCATTGGGTCCTCTGCCTCCAGCAGCTTCAACTGGTTCAGCACCTCGTGCGGATGCCATTTCTGGGAATCAAACAGCACCTGGGCGCTCAAAAGGGGGCGCAGTTCATAGCCCGCCTTTGAAAAATCACTGCCGATCCGGCTTCCACAGGGGACTTCCAGCCCGGTCACCATGCAGAGCATCCCGGCTTTCACCTCTGACACCGGCTGGAGCTTTTCCCCATGGCAGAGGTAAAGCTCATTGATCTTTTGCACCTCTCCCTCGACCGCACTGACCGCAATTTCCTCCTTGACCCGCAGCGTGCCGCTTTGTATCTTTAAATAGGTCCTGCGGACCCTTTTTTCATCGTACCGCACCCGGTACACATCGGCGCAAAGCGCCCCCGTATCGTCGCTCTGAGGTGCGGTCCATTTTTCCAGTCCCAGCAGCAAGGCGTCGATCCCCTCATCCTGCAAAGCGGAGCCGCAAAAGCATGGGAATATCCTCCGCTGCTGTACCATCTGCACCATTTTGTCATCCCACAGCTTTGGCTGGTATCCCTCTTCCAAATAAACTTCTAACAACTCGTCATCCCGTTCCGCGACCCGCTCCGCCAGCTCCTGAGACAAAAGCCCCGGCTTTGAATCCCCGCACCACAAAGCATCTCCGCTAAACCGGCTGTGGACCTCTTCCATCACCCGCTTTGGGTCCGCCCCAGCGCGGTCCGTTTTATTCAAAAACAGGAAAACCGGAACGCGGTGATGCTTTAACAGCCGCCAAACGGTTTCTGTATGCCCCTGGATTCCCTCCACACAGCTGATCACAAGGACCGCGCAATCCATTACCCCGACCGCGCGTTCCATCTCTGCAGAAAAATCTACATGCCCCGGGGTATCCAGCATGCAATAAGTCTTCCCGCCCAGCGTAAATACAGCCTGTCCGGAAAAAATAGTAATGCCGCGCTGTTTTTCAATTTGATGTGTATCCAGAAACGTATCCTGATGGTCTACCCGCCCCCGTTTCCGGATACTGCCGGTATGGTACAGGATCTGTTCTGCAACTGTAGTTTTTCCCGCATCCACATGCGCTAAAATTCCAACGGTCTGATTCATCGCGACACCTCTTTCTACCCTCCAGTATAGCGAAATCAAGGCTCGGAATCAAGCAAAAAAAGCGGAGCCTAAAATAAGGCTCCGCTTTTTATCAGCTTTGAACAACAAAATCAAATTGAAAAAGCCCCTTGTTCCAAAAAGCACTGGTCGGGATCATATTCTGGTTTAAATAGAGTGCCGTTTCCCCATCGGCATACAGATCATATCCTTGTTCCATCAACTGTTCTGCAATTTCCAAAGAGTTGTATTGGTTTCCTAACAACAATGCTTTTTTATTCATATCCGACACTCCTTTACTTATTGGGTTTGATTGTTTCTGTTATCTATATTATACACCAAAAGAATATTTATGCAACAAAAATTGAATTTATTTCATAAATTTCGGATAATTATACAATTATAATGAATATTATTGCATCATTATCACAAATGAAAAGCCTGCTTTGCCCAAAAAGGGCGGCGGAAATTGTTCCGCCGCCCTTTTACTCCAACCGGTTGCTGGTAATTTGATCTACCCCCCAAGAGATAAGCTGTTTTGCTGCCCCCGGATCATCACAAGTCCATACGTTTAGGGTGATCCCCTTTTCTTTTACCGCCTTTACCCGTTCTTCTGTCAAAACGCGATAGTTGATGTCCAGCCCAAAGCGATGCCTGCGCAGTTTTTCGGGCAAGGTATCCTCCCATTGTTCCGTTAAAAACTGTGCTGTGGCAGATGGCTCCTCCCGTTGCAGGCAGACAAGGTTTTCCCAAACAAAAGAGATAAACACCATATTCTCCAAAGCGTAATGCTTCTTTACGATTTGAAGGATCTCCCGAATATCTTGGACAGGATATTCATTCTTTAGTTCCAGCACGCCAACCTTTCCATACCGTCTGCAAACATCCAAATATTCATCTAGGGTTGGAATGCGCAGGTCGATCCTGCCCGTCTTGCCATTCAAGTCCTTTAGCGGCAGTTCCCTCAACTGTGCAAAAGTGGACCGTGCTACCTCCAATTCTTGATTTGCCACCCGCTTTGTGGTGTCATCATGGGTCACAACATAAAACCCATCTACGGTTTTATGCACATCTGTTTCTATCCCAAAATAACTGCGGTTCCCTGCGGCAATAAATGCCGGAAGCGTGTTTTCCGGCTCTGCTGAGCTTAATCCCCTATGGGCGATCATCTGCGCCTTTTTGTGAACATTTGAAACAGTGATCATAAAGTTTCCCCCTTACAAAGCGCCTCGCAGGCGACGAAACATATCGCGCTGGACGCTTGAAATCTGTCTGGATTCAATGATTTTTTGATAGGCTTTTTTCAATGTTTCATGGTCTAAATGCTCTGCCGAAAGCAGGGGCAGAGTCTGCTCCGGGAATTTCACATAACACTTGGACAACGCCCATGCGACCGCCATTTTCACATAATAGCCCTCATGTCTGACTGCGGCCAGCTCCTGCAATACCCGTCCGATATATTCATCGGTCAAAAAATAATCCAAAAGCATCACGACCCCGAACCGGATGGGATATTCCCCCTGGCCATGGAGATAATCCTGCAAAAAGCCCCAAACCAATTCCCGGTTGTTCTGCGTAAATTTAAGCCCGGCGCAAAAGCTGTCGCAAAGCGACCAGTTGTTGATCTTTGGCACAAATTTCCGGATCAGTTCCAGCCGCTGTTCGGCAGAAACTTTTACAGCGCCGATCAGCATCCCTTTGAGCATAACTTCCTCAAATACCGTTTCCGGTCCCTGAGCCAGCACCGCTTTCCAATCACCTTTGACATACTCTTTCGCGAGCCCGCGCAGCGTTGGCAGCCTCACTCCAAGCATAGGGAGGCCATCCAGAACCAGTTTTTGGCTGAATTCCCGGTATTCCGGCTCTGCAAGCTCTTCCAGCTTCTGCTGCAAAGAAGATCTTTCCATAGCGCGTTTCCTTTCTTAATATGTGCAGCTGACAGTCCCTTTGCTGGCGTCCATGTTGACGACGGCGCTCATTTTTAAAATTTTTGTCGCATTCTCAGCGCCTACTATGACAGGAATATCCATCGCCATCCCCGCAATCGCAGCATGGGAATTGGTCCCGTCCTCTTCTGTGATAATGCCCGACGCGTTCTTTAAAATCGGCATCAGCTTATTTGAGGTAAATGGGATCACCAAAATGTCGCCGTCCTTAAAGCGTTCCAGCGCCTCCTGCTCGGTACTGCACACGCAAAGCCGTCCACAGGTTTGATGCTGGGTAATGCCATGTCCGGAAATTAAAATATGCCCTACCACATGGACTTTCATCATGTTGGTGGTACCAGAGATCCCCAGCGGGACACCGGCCGTAATTACCACCAGATCCCCGCAGTTTAAACAGCCGGCCTTTTCCGCAGTATCAACAGCGTGGTCAAACAACTCGTCCGCACTGTTCTTTTCTTCTACCATCAGCGGGCGTACACCCCAAGAAAGGTTTAACTGGCGGTAAACCACCTCCTGCGTGGTACAGCCGATGATCGGGTATTTGGGGCGGAACTTAGAGATCATACGGGCGGTTTTACCGGATTTGGTGACCGTTACGATCGCAGAAGCGCCTAGATCATGTGCTGTGGTACAGGTAGCGTGGGAAATCGCGTTGGTAATATCCACGTTCTGTATGCCGGACATTTGGTTCAGGCGTTTGATATAGTCAATATCCTGTTCCGTCCGTTCTGCGATCTTAACCATGGTCTGCAAGGCCTCTACCGGGTACTGGCCGGCCGCGGTTTCCCCGGACAGCATAATAACGCTGGTTCCGTCGTAAATCGCATTGGCAACGTCTGTGGCTTCGGCACGAGTTGGACGGGGATTCTTCATCATAGAATCCAGCATCTGGGTTGCTGTTACAACCTGCTTACCAGCAGTGTATGCCTTTTTAATGATTTTCTTCTGTAAAACCGGGACCTCTTCCAACGGGATCTCAACGCCCATGTCCCCGCGGGCAACCATGATTCCGTCAGTGACTCTTATGATCTCGTCGATATTATTGACGCCCTCTGCGTTTTCGATCTTTGCGATAATATTCATGTGGTGGCAGTGGTGCTCGTCCAAAATCTTCCGGACCTCTAAAATATCCTCTGCGCTTCTGGTAAAGGAGGCTGCGATATAGTCAAACCCCACCTTGATTCCAAATTCAATATCTGCACGGTCACGTTCGCTGACAAACGGCATGGACAGCCGGGTCCCCGGCACATTGATCCCTTTGCTGTTCGAGATCACACCGCTGTTCAGGACATTGCAGATAATATCGGTATCTGTCACGTTCACGACCTGCAGTGCGATCAGGCCGTCATCCAGCAGTACGGTAGCGCCTGGCTGAATGTCCTTAGGAAGGTCGGCATAAGTAATGCTGACCGCGTTTTCATCTCCCGGTACTTCGCGGGTCGTCAGGGTAAAGATATTCCCCTTTTTCAGTTCCGCTTTGCCGGTTTTAAAGGTACCAATCCGAATCTCCGGCCCTTTGGTATCCAAAATCGTTGCGATCGGAAGTCCTAATTCTTCCCGAAGCTTGACTACCAAATCAAACTTTTTCTTGTGGGAAGCATGGTCGGCGTGGGAAAAGTTAAATCTTGCCGCATCCATTCCCTCCAACATCAATTTCCGCAATACCTGTTCATCGTCATTGGCAGGCCCCATCGTGCAAATGATCTTTGTTTTCCGCATAATTTCTCTCTCCTTCTCGGCACCATATTTATACGGCTTCATTATACGGGATTTTCCACAGATTTGCAACTTTACAGCAAAGGCTCAAAATTGCCGGAAATCCTTAATTTTCAAGGGGTTTTGGGGATTTTCCGTCATTTTTCTTTTTTTCCGGAAGCAATAAAATTTACCGGGGTTTTACAGGCGAAAAAATACGGCACAGTTTTTCACTGTGCCGTACAAAAACTTTTGTTTATTTCATGCCTTCTACAATGTGTTTGGTATCCCGCGCAATCAATAATTCCTCGTTGGTCGGGATGATCCAAACCTGTACTTTGGAGTCATCTTTTGAGATCTTTCCTTCATGGCGATTTAATTCCACGTTTTTGGCGTCGTCAAAGTGGATCCCCAAAACTTCCATGTTGGTGCAGACGTCATGCCGGAGCTCGTCTGAGTTTTCCCCGATCCCCCCGGTGAAAACAACAGCGTCTAAGCCGCCCATTGCCGCGGCATAGGAACCGATATATTTGCGGATCTGGTAACGGAATTTGTCAATCGTTTCCTGAGAGCGTTCGCTGCCCTCTTCAGAAGCTTTGATCAGGTCGCGGGAGTCACTGGTCACGCCGGACATCCCAAGGAACCCAGACTGTTTGTTCAAGATATTGCTCATTTCGTCCGGAGTCAGGTTTTCATGCTTCATGATATACAAAATAACCGAGGGGTCAACAGCGCCGGAACGGGTCCCCATGACAAGGCCATCCAGCGGAGTAAAGCCCATGGTAGTGTCAACACATTTCCCATTGTCGACTGCTGCGATGGAAGAACCATTTCCCAAGTGGCAGGTAACAACCTTCTTGCCTTCTACCCCGCCGATCAGTTCTGCCAAACGGGCGGTTACAAAGCGGTGAGAGGTTCCGTGGAATCCGTATTTCCGGACCTGGTATTTCTCATAATATTCATAAGGGAGCCCGTACATATAAGCCTTAGGCGGCATGGTCTGATGGAACGCGGTATCAAATACAACCACCTGCGGGGTCCCCGCCGGGAATACCTTTTGGCAGGCGCGGATCGCCTGAACATGGGCTGGGTTATGAAGCGGCGCCAAGTCAGAAATGCTTTCGATCCGGTCGATCACTTCATCAGTAGCAAGCACAGATTCCGAGAAATATTTCCCGCCCTGTACGATACGGTGGCCAACCGCCGCGATCTCAGACAGGTCTGTTACCACAGCTTTATCACCAGTAGTCAACAGTTCTACCAATTTTACAAAAGCTTCGGTATGGGTCGGAAAATCCGCCTCTTCCTGAATCGTAGTACCATCCGCCAATTTATGAGTAATCAGGCCGCCGATCCCTATTCTTTCACAGTTCCCCTTGGCAATGACATCTTCCGAAGTCATGTCGATCAGCTGATACTTTAACGAAGAACTTCCAGCATTGATTACGAGTACTTTCATAGCTTTATAACTTCCTTTCAACGATTAAAACAAGCCTGCATCTTGACAGCAAGCTTCACCATACTATATAGTAATACATGAAATAGGAAATTACAAGTATTTCCGCAAAATTTTAGCACAATTCATAGATTTACCGGACAAATTCTAAACACAATCCGTAAAGGACAGGAGGCCAAAACCATGAAAGCCGTTGGTATCATCGCAGAATACAACCCGTTTCACAACGGACATGCCTATCAGCTGCGTGAAGCACGGCACATGGGGGCAACACATTTGGCGGTCGTCATGAGCGGAAATTTCACCCAGCGCGGAGAACCGGCTATCTGCGATAAATGGACCAGGGCCCGTATGGCGCTGGAATGTGGAGCTGATCTGGTCATTGAGATCCCTGTCCCGTTTGCCTGTGCCCCTGCCCGGGATTTTGCGGCAGCAGGCGTTTTTCTGCTCTCCCAGCTTCCAATAGACACGCTTTGCTTTGGCTGTGAGTGCCAAAGCCTTTCCCATCTTTGTGCCGCTGCCCGTGCAGTAGAACAGGCAGAACGGCATCCCATGATGAAGCGTTTATTAGACGACGGGGTCTCCTATATCCACGCACGGGAGCAGGCTGTATGGGAAATAGCCGGAGAAACAGCGGCGGAGATCATCCGCCAGCCCAACAATGCCTTAGGGATAGAATATCTGCGCGCAATAGGCCGGTTGTGCCCTCAAATGGCAGCCTGGGCTATTCCGCGCTCAGGAGCCGGGCATCATGACGAGCGGCCAAACGGAGCATTTGCGAGCGCTTCTTATCTGCGCAGCCAGCTCCAGCAGGGGAACCTGCCCCAATTATCAGAATGGATGCCGAAGCAGGCCTTTGAAATTTTATCGCAGGCAGTCGCACAGGGCCGGGCCGTTACTTCTTTAGAATCATTCTCCCGTTTGCTGCTTGCCTCTTTACGGACAGCAACCCCAGAACAGCTTCGGCAGTTTCGAGATGTGAAGGAAGGTGTGGAATTCCGGATCCTGCGTGCGTCCAAAGAAGCGGCTAGTCTGGATGACCTGTTAAAGCGAACTGCTACGAAACGGTATTCTCGCGCAAGGATGAGGAGATGCCTGCTTGCCTGCCTGTTAAAAATCCCGCAGGCAGAGCTTGCTTCCCCTCCTCAATACCTGCGGATCCTCGCCTGCAACCCAAAAGGCCGAGAACTGCTCCAAAGAGCGCGCAAACGGGATACCGTTCCGGTCACACCAAAATTTGCACAGCTTTCGCACATGGGATTTTCCCAGGCAAAGCTGGAGGCGCAGGCTACCGATCTATATGCGCTGATGACAGAAAAGGCTGCTCCCGGAAATTGGGAATTTACGCAAAACCCTTGGATTCTCCTGTAATGCGCTTTCATAATCTGTCAAATTCATCCCATACTAATGATATTCCGACTAACAAAGGAGTATTTGTATGGAGTTTCTTGAAATTTTGGGACGTGCTGTATTTTCTGCGCTCGCACTATTTTTGATCACTAAGCTGATGGGATACCGGCAAATTTCACAGCTTTCTTTTTACGATTATGTGATCGGGATTTCCATTGGTTCCATTTCCGGTGTGATGGCAACTGAATTGGAAATTGATATTTGGAAGACCCTGATCCCAATGGTCGTTTACGGCGGCATCTCGATCCTGCTGTCTTGGATCACCATGAAAAGCATCCGCTGCCGCCGGTTTATTACCGGAACGCCGGTCGTCCTGTTGCAGGACGGGGAAATTTTAGAAGAGAGCCTGAAACAGGTGAAATATGACCTGAGCGATTTTTTAGGAGAATGCCGCAACGCCGGATTCTTCAACCTATCTGATTTGGAATATGCGATCATGGAGTCAACTGGAAAGATCAGTTTTCTTCCTTACGCGGACAGCCGGCCCTGTATCCCCAAGGATTTTCAGCTGATCCCACGGCGGGAAGGGCTTGCAGCCAACCTTATCATTGACGGAAAGGTAATGAAAAAACATCTGCAAGCTGTAGGCAAAGAGGAAAAGTGGCTGGAAAAACAAATTTTGGAAAGCAAGGCGAAAACCAAAGAAGATATTTTGCTTGCCACCTATGACTGCAACGGACAATTTACCGTTTACCTGCGCAATCAGGGGATCAAGGCAAAAAATGTATTGGAATAATGACTTTCCTGTGATCTTGTGATACAATAAAAGAAAAAACAGGAGGTCATTGCATGGAACCTGTCCTTTATCATGTTATCAAGATCAACGGCGATTATGCAATCATGAAAACCGAAGATGGGATCGAAAATACGGTCGCTATGGCGCTGCTCCCTATGGAGATCGCCGAAGGTGATACCGTACTGTGGGAAAATTTCACCTACTCTATCATCAAATCATAAGGAACAAAACAGGCTGCCAAAAGGCAGCCTGTTTTTAGATATTTCCCATTCTAGTTGAAATAACCCCCAGCAGTAACAGCAGGGCTGTAATGACAACACAGTAAAACAAGATCTTCTTCGGGGAAGGACCTTCTCCCTTGTCATATCCAAATAAGCCCATCCGCTTCTCCTCCGTTTATCGTTTCTGTTTTGCCATTTCCTTGACGTTCGTGTTATGCTGTTTTAGTTTTTCCTTATCTGTAACGCGGTATTTCATCAGCGCTTCATAAACCTTGTCTACATCGACATTGTTGTCTTTTTTATATCTGGGTTTTTTAAAATACTTTTTCAGCAGGTTCATCGTAATGACCGGCAATTTTCTAGGAATGTTCAGGATCGCGGTCTTTTCAGAAAAAACAACCAGACTGTCAACATCGACGCGGTAGATATTTTCTTTTTTCAGGATATGGCGCACACAGTCAATGTGCGTTTTATTCTGAAGCAGGGGATTATAAAAACGGGTCTTGTGTTCATTTACAACATTTGCCCAATCCTGATCCTTCTCTGTGCCGTAGATCTCGCCGTTCATCGCCTTGGTTTCTACCACCACGATCCCAAATTTACCGATCACAAGGTGGTCGATCTGGGTCGTTTTATCATACAGCGGCAAAAACAGGTCGTGGATGACGCGGTAACGGTTTGCAGATTTGCGGGCAATTTTTTCCAATTCCTTGGAAACCTTTTTCTCACCGTTTTTCCCAACGCGGATCTTTTTGTATTCCCTTAATTTTTTAACACCAAAATAAGCGGCCACAAACAGCACGATTACCGCAACGATCACTGTTACGACCACGATTTGATTGGTATCCATACGCATGTCCTCTCCTCAAGTTAGTAATTGTCAAAATATATTGTAACATACTTTGAATAATCTTGCAAAGAAATACCGATAATAATTCATGAAAAGTTTGCAAATCATTTGATAAACTTTGAGATTACAGGAGGTCTTTTTATGTTTGATAAAATTGCTTTGATCCTTGTTATCATCGGCGCTCTCAACTGGGGCGCCATTGGGATCTTCGGCTTTGATATCGTCGGCTGGCTGTTTGGCGGCCAGGCAGACATCATCAGCCGGATCATTTTCACCATTGTCGGCTTAGCCGGTATTTGGTGCATTTCCCTGTTGTTCCGTAAAAACGACTTGGTAGAATAGAAGAGCCCCGTCCGGAAAATGGACGGGGCTTCTCTTTTACAGGTTTTTCTGCGTAAATCCAAAAGGGATCAATTCCTTGAGCCGGTGCATTGAAAAAAGATCCTCATCCTGCACCAAAACTACCTCAAAGGTTTCGGGATTGCAAAACTCCAGCATTACCTGTAAACACACTCCGCAGGGGGAGCAAACAGCCAGCGGCAGGCTTTCGGCTTGCTTTCCACCTGCGACCGCAATGGCCTTAAATTCCCGCTCTCCCAGCTTTACCGCCTCAAAAAAAGCGGTCCGCTCCGCACAGTTAGACGGAGTATATGCTGCGTTTTCAATGTTACAGCCCCAATAGCAGTTCCCTTCCTGCGTTAAAAGAGCCGCCCCAACTGCAAACTGGGAATACGGCACATAAGCGTGTTCCCGTGCTTGCAGCGCTTTTTTGGCAAGTTCCCGGTAATCCAAAATCATTCCCTCCCGATCATTGCTGCTCCTGCATCCGGTTGACTGCGCTGAGCAGTGCGCGAATCGAAGCATCCATAATATCATTGTGAACGCCTGCGCCCCAGATTGTCTTTCCTCCGGCTTCAATCCCGACGTATGCCACTGCCCGGGAACGGGAACTGGATTCCAGCGCATGTTCAGTATATACCGCTACGGTAAAGTCCAAGCCAAGGTTTTCTTTCAACGCGTTGCTGACTGCGTCAAGGCGGCCATTTCCAGCGCCCTCTAAAACTTTTTCCTCGCCGTTGACAGAAATAGTCACCGTTGTTTTAATATCGTCAGCTTGGACAAAGTGGTTTTCGATCAAACCGTATGGTGTGGTGAGGTTGACATATTCTTTCTTGAAGATGTCATATACTTCTTCCGGCTTCAATTCTTTATGCAGATGGTCGGACACGTTTTTGACCGTATAGCCAAAGTCCTCACGCATCTTGGCCGGCAGGCTGTATCCGTAGTTCTGCTCCAGCAGATACCCGATCCCGCCCTTGCCGGACTGGCTGTTGATCCGGATCACATCGCTTTCATATTCCCTGCCGACATCATTCGGGTCGATCGGCAGGTACGGTACGGTCCAGTGCTCGCAGTTTTTCTCTTCCCGCCATTTCATACCCTTGGCGATCGCATCCTGATGCGATCCGGAGAATGCCGCAAATACCAGCTTTCCGCTGTATGGCTGGCGGTCATATACCTTCATGCCTGTCATTTTTTCATAAACGGCAACGGTTTCCGGCATATTTTCAAAGTTCAACTGCGGGTCTACCCCCTGCGAGAACATATTCATCGCCAGTGTTACAATATCCACATTCCCGGTGCGTTCCCCGTTTCCAAACAAGGTGCCTTCGATCCTCTGTGCGCCGGCCAGCAAGCCTAACTCAGAATCCGCCACAGCACAACCCCGGTCATTATGCGGATGAAGCGAGAGGATAACATTGTCGCGGTATTTCAGATTTTCGCTGATATATTCCACCTGACTTGCATAAACATGCGGCATGGAATGAGAAACAGTTGCGGGAAGATTAATGATGACCTGATTGTCAGCCGTTGGCTTCCAGATGTCCAGCACAGCGTTACAGATATCTAATGCAAATTCCATCTCGGTACCGGTAAAGCTTTCCGGAGAGTATTCAAACTTAAAATTCCCTTCGGTTTTCTGCGCATACTCGTTGAGCAGTTTTGCACCGAATACCGCAATGTCGATGATCTCCTGCTTGGACTTGCGGAACACCTGCTCCCGCTGGGCGAGAGAGGTGGAATTGTACAGGTGGACGACCGCGCTTTTCGCACCCCGTAATGATTCAAAGGTCTTTTTAATGATATGCTCCCGTGACTGGGTCAGCACCTGAACGGTTACATCGTCCGGGATCAGATCCTGTTCGATCAGGGTCCTCAAAAAATTATATTCTGTTTCAGAAGCAGCAGGGAAACCTACCTCGATTTCTTTGAACCCGATCTTGACCAGATATTTGAAAAATTCCACCTTCTCATCCAAGGACATCGGAACGATCAGGGATTGGTTTCCGTCGCGCAGGTCAACGCTGCACCAAGTAGGAGCCTGTTCCACCGTTTCTTTCTGCGCCCATTTTAAGGACGGCACCGGGGGCATAAAATACTGTTTTTGATATTTCTGATAATTTTTCATATGGTTCTTTCCTTTCCTTGCGTGTAAACTCTGACCGGGGCAGCTTTTGCCAAAAAGGCAATAAAAAAAGCTTTCACCCCTAATTCAATAGAGACGAAAGACTTGATAAAATCTCCGTGGTACCACTCTAATTCACACCAAATGGTATGCACTCATTCTCAGATACGAACGCGGCTGCGTTTTATATCCTCCCACAATAACGGTTGGGATCCGTCGCAGCCTACTAGCCAATGGCATTCAGCGCGCTACTTCAAGGCGAGTTCAAATCCTGTCAGCCATTGCCTTTCACCAGCCGGCAACTCTCTGAAAGCGTTCAGCATCCTACTATTCCTCTGCAACGTATTTTATTTTTTATTAGTATACTATATTTTTCTTTTCGATGCAACCAGCATTTTGCACAATTTCCGTTTAAAATAACAGGCAGACATTACAAAATGTCTGCCTGTTACCGGTTTCCTCTTAAATCCTTTCTTTTTTGATCCCAAATAAAACCTTTAAAATCCCGCACAAAAACTTTGGACTTTTCCATACAACGACCTTCATCACACAGACTCCCTTCCCTATGTAACGGTCAGCACGCCGGCCACGATCAAAACCGCAGACACCAATAGCAGCAGGGGATGGAACACATAAAAGAAAAGGCCTATGATACCGCATAGAATTAACGCCTTTCCCCGAACCGGCAGCCACGGCCATCGCATACGGCATACCTCCCAAACGAAAAAATCAGGCGCTTTGGTGAGCGCCTGTTACTGTATCATATGCTGCTTTTTTCATTTGGGTGAGCATCTTTTGAACGGATCACCAATAAAATGCCTTTTTTTACTGAAACGGCCGCTTTTTCCTCTGCCACCTCATTGCTTACGCCAAGCGGGAAATCGCTTGTTAAGGTGTAATCGGTCAGGGGATATGCGCCGCCCTTGATGGTGACGCCTTCACACACCTCTGTCAGAGAAAACAGGGAAAAATAACGAAAATCACTTTTAGGGATTTCAATGCTGGTATCCATCATCGCTGTCACTTCATTCTGTGCGTCTAGTAAGGTGATCTGTATCCCTTCTTTTATCATCCCTTTAAGCATCTGCACATTGGCGATCGAATGGTCAAACCGCCCGCCCAGAGCGCCGTATATCACAAACCGGGTATATCCCAGCTTCCTGCCGTGGGAAACTGCCAGATAAATATCTGTATCATCCTTTTCCGGCTTCACCCGGATCACCTGGTCAAAGTCCACTGTTTCCCGGTTAGAATCAAAATCTCCAACCAGCCAATCCGGCTTTATTCCTGCCCGCCTGGCAAGCTGGTACCCGCCGTCAGCACAAATGACAGCATCCTCTTCATCAGGGGCCACATGGATCCAGGAGACCTCCGGCGTTGGGGCGGCTCCAAAAATATAACAAGTTTTCATGTCCTTTTTCCCTTCCCTATCAAAGCTCCCATTCCTTGATCTGTTTGGCTTCTTCATACAGCGCTTTATAGCTTTCATGGCGGGAAGGCTCAATTTTCCCCTCGTCAAGCGCCTTTAAAACAGCGCAGCCCTTTTCTACCGTGTGGGAACAGCCAGTGAACCGGCAATCGGACAGATACGGCGCAAATTCCCGGAAACAATATTGTAGATCCTCTTTCAGGATCACATCATACCGCGCCAGATCCATGGTGCTGAAGCCCGGCGTATCCGCCACATAGCAGTCGAGCTCTTCCAGCCGAAACAGTTCTACATGCCTTGTGGTATGGCGTCCCCGGCCCAGCTTTTGGCTGATGTTAGCCGTCTTTAAGGCAAGCTGAGGAGCCAGACGGTTCAAAAAGCTGGATTTTCCCACGCCAGTATTCCCGGTGAAAGCGCACACCTTTCCCCGCAGCAATTCCTTTACTTCTGTAAGACCGCCATCCTCCATCGTATTTACTACAAACACCCGAAATCCGGCATGCCGATAGATTCTTCTTATCTCTTCCGGAGACTGCAGATCGCTTTTCGTAATGATCAGCATCGGTTCAATCCCCTTATGTTCACTCATCGCAAGGAATTTGTCGATCACAAAAAAATTCGGCTGAGGATCGCACACCGAAGAAACAATGCATAAAAGATCCAAATTGGCAAGCGGAGGCCGCAAAATGCTGTTTTTCCGCGGCAGGATCGTGCAGACAGTTCCTTTTCCCTGCGCATCCAGTTCGATCTCCACATGGTCCCCTACTACCGGGGAAACCTCCTTTTTGCGGAACACACCGCGCGCCCGGCATTCGTAGATAACATGACTGGAGGATTCTACATAGTAGAATCCTCCGATTGCTTTTACAAGAAATCCTTCCAGCATTGACTAATCCTCATCATCCTGCTGTGGAACTGAAGTGTCCGGTACAGAAGTATCTGGCTGGGAAGTATCCGGTTCAGATGGGCTCGGATCTGGTTCTGGTTCTGGCTCCGGCTTTTCCTTCTTTGGAATGTTCAGGTTGATGTTGACCGATCCACCCTCAGACGCCGTTATCGTTTTACTAGAGGAGTATTCTCCCGCCGATACGGATACCGTTACGTCTTTTCCTTCTTCCGCCGTAAAGTTAATAGTAAATTGGCCGGTTCCACCGGCTTTTACCGTTTTTGAATCAGATTTTCTACCCGCAGAGATGCTTACCTTCACATTTTCATCCGAAGAGTTTGTAACAGTGATGCTGGCTGTCATCTCAACAGTCGGCGCTTTTCCGGTACTGACGTTCAGGGTAATGGTGGAGCCCTCCAGCTGTACGCCGGACGGCGTCATGGAAACAACAGTCCCTTTCGGTTTGCTGTTATCCACCTTGTTCACAGTAACGCCAAAGCCCGCTAGGTCTAATGCGGCCCGCGCCTTTGATTCGGACCAGCCCACCACGTTGGGGACTTCCACCTCTTTAGAAGCGGCGCCTGTGCTGACATAGATTTTGATTACTTCATTCTTTTTGGCTTCAGAGTTTCCTTCCGGGTCAGTTTTTACGACTTTTCCGACCTCTACATTTTTATTAAACTGCGGCACGATCGCCACGGTAAAGCCGGCGTCTTCTAAAATCTGCCTTGCTTCATCCTCGGTTTTTCCGGAAACATCCGGTACAGGCGCTTTGTTCAGCCCAGAGCTAACCACCACCTTGATCTTATAACCTTCCTTAACAAGTTTCCCTTCCTCCGGAGTCTGTTCACAGATCAATCCGGCTTCATACTCATCACTGAGCTCTTCTTTTTCCTTTACGATTTCAAACTGGTCGGTATACTCCGGATCGGCGATTACTTTTTCATATTCCAGCCCAACAAGGCTTGGAACCACTACATCACCTTTCGGGTTATTTAACGCGCTGAAGAAGATGACCAGCGCAATGATCGCAATTACTACAAATGCCCCGGTCACAGCCAGCAGGATCTGCATGGTCGGGGACACCCGTTTTTTTACTACGACTTCATCGACATCTTTAAATTTAGGGTCATCTGTTTCAAAATATTTCGGGTCGTCATCGGTAAAATACTTATACTCAAAGACAATACTTGGATTGCGCTTAAACTCATCAATATCACGCAGCATTTCCGCCGCTGTCTGGTAGCGGAGATCCGGGTCCTTTTTCATGGCGCGGACCACGATTTCCTCCAGCCCTTCCGGGATCTGGTCGTTTAAACTGCGCGGAGCCGGAGCTTCGGCCTGCATCTGCTTGACAGCGATCGCCACTGGGCTGTCCCCATCAAAGGGCAGCTTTCCAGTCAGCATCTCAAACATCATGACCCCAACGGAGTAAATGTCTGTCCTTTCGTCGGTCACTTCCCCGCGCGCCTGTTCCGGGCTGATATAATGCACGGAGCCGATCGCCTTTTCAGAGATGGTGCGGCCGTTGTCTCTGGCAAAGCGCGCAATGCCAAAGTCCATGACCTTTACCGTACCATCCTGCAGCAACATCACGTTCTGCGGTTTAATGTCACGATGTACGATCCCATTATCATGCGCATGCTGCAAGGCGCGCAAAATCTGCACGGTAAAGTGGACTGTTTCTTTCCAGCCCACAACCCCCTGCTGTTCAATATATTCTTTCAGGGTGATCCCATTGACATATTCCATGACAATAAATTGTACCCGATCACCAAAGCTAACATCAAAAATCTTGACAATGTTCGGATGGCTCAGTACCGCGATCGCTTTTGACTCATTGCGGAACCGCCGCTTAAAATCCTCTTTGCTGGCGAATTCTTCTTTCAGGATCTTTACTGCGACGATCTTTTCCTCTGTGACGTCATATGCCTTATAGACATCCGCCATGCCGCCGATCCCGATCAGTTCCCGGATCTCATAACGGCCATCCAGCCTCTTTCCAATGTATTTATTCAAACCATTCACTCCTTCTCCGTTTACAGGATCACGACTGCCGTAATATTGTCAAGGCCGCCGTTTTGATTCGCTTGTTCAATTAAACGCCCGCAAATATCGCCTGGGGCTTCTGTCAGCACGATCTCCTTGATCGTATCGTCATCACAGGTGTTGGTCAGCCCGTCAGAGCATAACAGCAGCGCTGAATTGGCAATATTGCTGACCTCTATATAATCAATATCCACAAAACAACTGATCCCGATCGCACGGGTGATCATATTTTTCTGCGGATGATGATCTACTTCTTCTTCTGTTATCTTTCCTTGCTCCAACAGGGTCTGCACGACAGAATGATCTTTCGTAAGCTGGTAGATGTTCCCGTCGCGGATCAAATAGACCCGGCTGTCGCCAACATGAGCGATATATGCTTTGTCGCCGGATACCACTGCCAAAACCACAGTGGTCCCCATCCCGATATACTGTTCATTCTCCAGAGATTTATCATATACTGCGACGTTCCCCTCGCTGACAGCGGACACGATGATGTTTTTATAATCCTCGTCCGTCAGCCCCGGGCGCAGATGCTCATCTAAACTTTGGCTAATCACGGTACTTGCCACATCGCTGGCTATATTTCCTCCGTTTTCTCCGCCCATCCCATCGCATACCAGGCCGTAGCACAGTTCTTCACTAACAGAATGGAGCCTAAATTCATCCTGATTGGAAGAACGCTGCAGCCCAATATCGGTTTTTCCATATACTAACAATTTTCACTTCACCTCTGACTGATTCTCTCGTCTTAACTGACCACAGGCCGCATTGATGTCGCTTCCCAAGGTACGCCGTACCGTCGCATTAATGCCGCGTTTGATCAATTCATTCTGAAAACGGTACACATTTTCCCGTTCCGTTTTCACAAAAGAGGTTTCTTTGACCTCATTGACTGGAATCAAATTCACATGACACAGCTGACCCTTTAACTGTTCAGCCAGACGCGCCGCGTCTGCCGTGCTGTCATTTTTCCCTTTGATCAAAGCATATTCAAAGGATATGCGCCTTTTTGTTATCTTACTATAATTTTTACAGGATTGCAACAGCCTTTGGATCGGATACCTGCGGTTGACCGGCATCATCTCGCTCCTTTTTCCATCCTCCGCCGCATGCAAAGAGATGGAAAGGGTCAAGCCAAAATCATACTGTGCAAGCTCGTCGATCCGCTCCGCCAGCCCGCAGGTAGAAAGAGAGATGTTCCGCATACTAATATTAGCACCCAACGGGGAATTTATCAACTCCAAAAAACGCACCACATTTTCAAAGTTATCCAGTGGTTCCCCGATCCCCATCATCACAATGTGGGAAACCCGCAGCCCTAGATCGCGTTCTGTTTCATATACCTGATCCAAAATTTCGCTGGCGGAAAGATTGCGCACAAAACCAGCCTTCGTAGAAGCACAGAATTCACAGCCCATTTTGCAGCCCACCTGAGAAGACACGCAAAGGCTGTTGCCGTGTTTATACTTCATCAGCACTGTTTCCACACTTTCTCCGTCTTCAAGCCCATACAGGTACTTGGTCGTCCCATCCAGCTTGGAAACCAACTTCCGTTTTACAGCTACACAGGGGATACGGCATTGGGAAGAAAGCTTGTCCCGTAAAGATTTTGAAAGGTTGGTCATTTCATCAAAGCTGCGTACTTTTTTCTCATGCAGCCAGCTAAATACCTGCTTGGCGCGGAAGCCCGGTTCCCCGATCTGCTTCAAAAATTCTTCCAGCTCTGTCAGGAGCATAGATTTTAGATCAATCTTTTTCATGCTTTTCCCCCTTTCGTTCAAATAACGCGATGAAAAAGCCATCGCTGTCTATCAAGTGCGGGAAAAAGGTCAGCATGTTGCCCTTTGCCTCAGCCGCTTTTCCCCAGTCCGTTTCCAAATCAACCGGTTCAAATTCCGGATGCGCTTTTAAAAATCCTTCCGCCACCGCTTCGTTTTCCGCCCGGCTTAGTGAGCAAGTGGAATACAAAAGCCGTCCCCCCGGCTTTACATACCGGCCACCGTTTTCCAAAATCCGTCTTTGGATCTCCGGCAGGTCTTTTAAGGACTCCCTAGGCTTATATTTGATCTCCGGCTTGCGGCGGATAATCCCCAGCCCCGCGCAGGGCACATCACACAGTACCCGGTCTGCTTTAGGCAGGTCTTCCCGGTAAACGGACGCGTCGCCCACCTGCGCCTTGATACAATCTAGCCCCAGCCGTTTCGCACCATCAGAAATCAGCCTCGTTTTATGTTCGTATAGGTCAAACGCCAGAAGTTCTCCCTTGTTTTCCATCCCTTGCGCAACCGTAAACGCCTTAGAGCCAGGCGCCGAACAAAGATCCAGCACAGTCATTCCCGGCTTTGCATCTAAAATTTTGGCGCAAAACTGGGAAGAAGCATCCTGCACATAAAATAATCCTTGCTGAAATTCCGGCAGTTCGCTCAGGCTCCCGCTGTGTTCCAGCGCATAGCAGTGCTCTACCCATCTGTTTTTTTGCAGGCCCACGCCCCGCTTTTTAAGCAGGGCGCAGAGTTCCTCGTCCGATGTCTTTAAGGTGTTGACCCGCACGGTCAGCGGCGGCCGTCCCAACGACGCTTCCGCCAGTCTTTGGGCAGTATCCAAGGAATACTCCTCCGCCCACTGCTTTAACAGCCATTCCGGGCAGGAATAATGGACAGACAGCCTCCAAAACCCGTCTTCCACCGGCAGGACAACCTGTTTCCCATCCCGGATCGCCGCCCGCAAAATCGCGTTGACAAAGCCCTTTGCGCTGGTTTTCCTTGCGTATTGGCAAAGGGAAACGGTTTCATGAACGGCGGCCCGTTCCGGGATCTGTTCCAGATATAAAAGCTGGTACAGCCCCATCTTTAAAATCACTGCGACCTCAATATCCAGCTTGGCGCATTTGCGTTTGGAATATCGGTCGATTTGATACCCAAGCGTCAGATCCCGTTCGATCACTCCGTAAAACAACGCAGCCGCCAGCGTTTTTTCCTGGGGCTGTGCCCCGCATTGCTTTAAGACCCGATCCAGCACGATAGAAGAATACCCTTTATCGCGATATACCTGACAAAGCGCGTCAAAGCAAAGCTGTCTTGCGTTTTTTGCCATAAAGCTCTCCTTCTAGTCGTTTCTCCGGTTCGCCAGTAAAATCAAACGGAGCAGCTGTGCCAGCGATGTCAAAAGCGCCGCAACATATGTCAGGCCTGCCGCGGTCAGCATCTTTTTAGCTCCCCGGTATTCTTCCCCTTCTTCTAAAATATGGTCATCGGTAAGGGTGCGCAATGCGCGTGCACTGGCGTTAAATTCCACCGGCAGGGTAACCAGTTGAAACACCACTACGATGGAAAACAAAATAATCCCTGCCGATACCAGCATCGGCGCCCCCATGATCAGCCCAATAATCGCCAGAGGGAAAGCCAAGGTAGAGCCAATTTGGGTGATCGGTACGATCGCGGTCCGTATTTTGATCGGGAAATACCCGACATTGTGCTGAATCGCATGCCCGCACTCATGTGCCGCCACCCCGATCGCCGCCACAGAAGTGGAGCTATATACAGCATCCGAAAGGCGCACCACGCTTTTGCTTGGATCAAAGTGGTCAGTCAAAGAGCCTGCCACCCGTTCGATCCTGACATGGTGAAGCCCGTTGGAATCCAAGATAAACCGCGCCACCTGATAGCCTGTGTAACCTCTTGCGTTCCCGACCCGACTGTATTTTCGGAAAGCGGACGATACATTCCACTGCGCCACCGCCGCAATCAAAAGCGCCGGAACAACTAACAGCCAATAATAATGGTCAATATAAAAAAACGGCATACTTTCTTTGTTCTCCTTTTATTCGGCTCCCAAAACGGTACCCGGTTCCACCCGATGCCCGCGCAGGAAGTCTTCACTTTTCATTCGTTTAGAACCTTCAAACTGCACTTCTGTCAAATGGACTGCTCCCCCGTCGCCGCAGGCAACGACCAGCTGCTTTCCACTTAAAACAGTACCCGGTTCCGCCTGCTTGCCCGGTGCCAGTTCAGAACGGTAAACCTTCAGCCGTTTCCCGTGCAGGGTAGTCGCCGCGCACGGCCAAGAAGATAAGCCCCTAATTTGATTATGCACCATCTGCGCCGGCTTATGAAAGTCGAGCAAGGAAAGCTCTTTAGAAAGCATCGGTGCGTGGGTAGCCAGCGCATCGTCCTGTTTTTGCGGGGAAAGCTTCCCCTCTTTCAGTGCCCGCAGGGTATCCAACAGCACCGAAGCGCCGATGGCGGAAAGCCTGTCATGCAGTTCCGAAGCGGTTTCATTCTCCCCGATCGGCGTTTCCTGTTTTAACAGCATATCGCCGGTATCCAAGCCCTGCGCCATATACATGGTGGTAACGCCGGTAACTGTTTCCCCGTTGAGCACGCTCCACTGGATCGGTCCCGCGCCGCGGTATTTTGGCAGTAGGGACGCATGAACATTGATACAGCCAAACCTTGGCAGCTCCAGCACCGCTTTGGGAAGAATCTTCCCGTAAGCGACTACAACAATCAAATCCGGCGCCAGTCCGGTAAGCTGTGCTAAGGACTCCTCTGTTTTCAAGCTTACCGGCTGATAAACCGGAATCCCCTGCTTTAAAGCTAGTTCCTTTACCGGCGGCGGCAGTACCTTGTGCCCGCGTCCTTTGGGTTTATCCGGCTGAGTAAACACCCCAACCACATCATAAGAAGCCTCCAGCAACGCCTGAAGGCAGGGGACTGCAAAATCCGGGGTCCCCATAAATACGATCCTCATGGTTATTCTTCCTCTTTCACTTCCACCATTTCGGTTGCGATATCTTTAAAAATCTTTCCGGAAAGGTGGTCTATTTCATGGCAAAGCGCCCTTGCAAGCAATTCTTCCCCTTTGATGGTGAATTCCTTGCCGTTGCGGTCCTGCGCGACTACCTTCACCTTTGCAGGGCGGGTCACGCGACCATACTGCCGCGGGCAGGACAAACAGCCTTCCAGATCGGTCTGCTCTCCCTTTTCCGACACGATCTTTGGATTGACCAGTTCTATCAGGCCTTCACCAACATCGATCACGACCGCCTGACGCAGGATCCCCACCTGAACAGCTGCCAGGCCGACACCCTCCGCATGATACATAGTTTGCGCCATATCATCCAATAAATCCCATAATTTCTGATTAAATTCTGTAACTGGCTTGGAAACCTTTCTCAGTACTTCGTCATCTTCCAGATAAATCGTTCTCAGTGCCATTTCTTTCTTCCTTTCTTTTATGAATTGATGTCGCCGTTTACATCGGCATATACCGTGATCCGGCGAAAGCTTTTTTCCCTGCTCACCGCAAACAGGCAGTGCCGCAGATATTGTTTAAAGGCGCTTGTGCACCTGCATTTTATAACGATCTTTTCCCGGTATTTCCCGCCCATTTTATACATGGCGGCCTTCATGGGTCCTAAAGCCTGAAAGGATAATTTCCCTGTATATCCCTCTGCCTGCCGCCGCATGATCCGCAAAAACTGTTTGGCCGCCGCGGCGACCGCGTTGGGGTCCGTGCCGCTGAAGCTGACCGTGCAGACATCGCAAAACGGAGGATACCGTAAAATTTTACGCGCCGCGATCTCATCGCCAAAAAAGCTCTCGTAATCCTGCTGTGCGGCAAAGCTGATCACCGGATGCTCCGGCAGATAGGTTTGGATATATGCCCGGCCGCTTTTTTGGGCCCGGCCGCTCCGCCCCACCACTTGGGTGATCAGCGAAAACACCCGCTCCGCACTGCGGTAATCCGGGGCGTAAAGCCCAGCGTCTGCATTCAGCACCCCCACCAAGGTCACGTTTGGAAAGTCCAATCCCTTTGCGATCATCTGGGTGCCCAGCAAAATATCGTATTCCCGCCGCCCGAACGCTTCAAAATTTTCTCCGTAAGCATACCGGGAATAGGTCGTATCCGTATCCATCCGAAGCACCCGCGCCTGCGGGAACAGGCTTTCCAACTCCTCCTGCAATTTTTGGGTGCCTAGTCCGGTCAGCTTTAAATGCTGTCCCCCGCAGGAGGGACACTCTTTCGGCGGACGGGCAGAATGCCCACAGTAATGGCACATCATGTATCCGTTGTCCCGGTGATAGGTCAGCGCCGCATCGCAGTGGGGGCATTTCACAGCCTCCCCGCAGTCAATGCACTGCATCGCTGTCTGGTAGCCCCTACGGTTGATGAACAGGATCGTCTGCTCCCCGCGTTCTAAGTTTTTTCTAATCTCCTTTTTCAGCATCCCGCTTAAAGAAGCCACATTTGCCTGCCGTTCCTCCTCTTTCATATCTACCAAAAACACTTCCGGCAGGTCGGCGTCGGCATACCGCTCTTTTAGTTCAAAATAACGGTAGACTCCCTCCTGCGCCTTGTAACGGCTTTCCACCGAAGGGGTGGCAGAGGCAAGCAATAAAAGAGCCTGATGCTCCACACATCGGAATTTTGCAATTTCCCTTGTATGGTAGCGCGGCGCTGCTTCTGATTTGTAGGAAGGTTCCCCCTCCTCGTCCATGATAATGATCCCGATCTTTTGGAACGGTGCAAACACGGCGCTGCGCGTTCCCACAACAATGCTCGCCTTGCCGTCCCGGATCCGCTTGAACTCGTCCAAGCGTTCCCCCAACGACAGGCTGCTGTGCATCACCGCCACCTGCTCGCCGAACAGGGCTTTGAAGCGGCCCACCATCTGGGGAGTCAGCGAAATCTCCGGCACCAGCATCAGCGCCTGCTCCCCGTTTTTTATCACTTGCTCGATCAGCTTGATAAACACCTGTGTTTTTCCGCTTCCCGTTACACCATGAAGGAGCGCCACCTGTGCTTTGTGTTCCCGGAGCAGGGCGCTGATTCCGTCAAATACTTCTTGCTGTGCTGGGGAAAGGGCAATCTGTTCCAGGCTTTCAGCTTTCCCATCCCCAGCGTCAGGAATCCGGTACACCATCTTTTGTACATAGGTACAAACCTGCCGCTGAACAAGGGTGCGTAGCACGCCTTCCCCCACTCCGCAGAAATACATCACTTCCTTTTTATCAGCCGTGATGTTCTGTTCCAGAAAAGTAACTACTTCCTTCTGCTTCGGAGTCAGCTTTCCTTCCCAGTCACCATTCAAGTATTCATCACTCAACCGGAGCAACGCAATATTTTTATCCGATACCTTTTGCTTCGCAGAATCTGAAACCGCAACGATCCCTTTCGCAATCAACCCGTCAACCAGCTTATGCTTTCCCGTGCTCTTTTGCAGGGCCAGATATTCATCCAGTTCCCGGTCGGTTTTCTCTTTCCTCAAAAAAGCGATCAGGTTGCGTTCTTCAAAAGTAAATCCCGAAAGTTCATCCTCCTCAGGAATCCGGGTCAAGCGGTATTCCTGCGAGAGGTTCATGTTCAGCCCATTGGGCAGAATGGTCTTTACCGCATCATAAAAGGTACAGAACGTGTTAATAACCATAAACCGTGCCAGACGGAACATCTCTTCCGAAAAAACCGGTTCTGTATCAATTTGAAGCAGGACAGGCTTAAGTGCCTTTTCCGGAGCAGGAACCGTATCGATCCCATCCACTAAACCCTGCCGGCGGCGGTTCCCGTTTCCAAACGGGACCACCACCCGGCACCCCCTTTGCAGGGTAGCGGACAGTTGTTCCGGAACCAGATAGTCAAAGGGCTTATCAAAATGATAGGCAGCTTTTTCCACATAGACCTTTGCGATCGTTACCTGATCAGCCATTTGCCCTTTCCCTCCAGTTTATTTTCCGAATGTCAATAATTTATCCAGCACCGCATGCGCCACCATTTCCTTGCTCATCTGGGGCAGGGCAGTTTCGTCCTGCCGGGTGATCAGGGTGACGATATTCGTGTCGCCCCCAAAACCGGCGCCCTGCTGGCGCAGGCTGTTCGCCACGATCATGTCGGCGTTCTTGCGCAAAAGCTTTTCCCGGGAGTGTTCCAGCATCTGTTCCGTTTCCATGGAAAAGCCGCACAAAAGCTGGCCCTCATGCTTGTGTTCCCCAAGGTATTTTAAAATATCCGTAGTGGCCCGCAGGTTGATCTGCGCAGTTTTGCGGCCTTGCTTTTTGATTTTCTCCGCGGCCTTTTCCGCAGGGGTAAAATCAGCCACCGCCGCAGCCTTTATGATGATGTCCGAAGTATCAGCCTCAGCCTTTACCGCCTCGAACATATCCTGTGCGGAGGTAACCTGCACCGCTTTTACCCCATAGGGCGGCGGGAGGTGGCATGGGCCGGTGACCAAGGTCACTTCCGCGCCCCGCAGATATGCGGCGCGCGCGATCTCATACCCCATTTTCCCAGTAGAATGATTGGTGAGATACCGAACGGGGTCCACCGATTCCTGAGTAGGGCCGGCAGTCACCAAAACCTGTTTTCCGGCCAAATCTTTGGGATAGGCAAGCACTTGGCGGATCTCTTCATACAGCACCTCTGTTTTTGGGAGCCGCCCTTTTCCAACATCCTTACATGCCAGTACCCCAGATTCCGGTTCGATCAAACGGTAACCATAGCTACGCAGGGTCTCCATATTTCTTTGGGTCGCGGGATGTTCATACATCGCCGTATTCATGGACGGCGATACCAGTACCGGGCACTTCATGGCAAGCACGGTCGTTGTCAGCATATCGTCTGCGATCCCATTTGCCAGCTTTGCGATCACATTTGCAGTTGCCGGCGCAATCAAAGCAAGGGCGGCGCGTTTGGCGAGCGAAATATGCTTGACATCCCACTGAAAATCCCGATCAAAGGTATCAACGATACATTTATTCCCTGTCAGGGTTTCAAAGGTCAGGGGAGTAATAAATTCCGTGGCGTTTTTAGTCATGATCACATGCACGTCATACTGCTCTTTCGACAGCTTGCTGGCGAGATCCGCCAGCTTATAGGCCGCAATCCCCCCACAGACGCCCAGAACGACTGTCTTTTGGTTTTCCATTCCAGTCACCTCCGCAGGCTATTCCGCTTTTTCGCCAATACCTTCCTGCTCTACCAATTTATATTTTCCCTTGGCGAATTCTTCTACTGCCACCTGAACCGGTTTTTCCAGCAGCTCTGTGTGCTGCTCTTCTGCATCTTCTGCGATCTCACGAGCGCGTTTTGCAACAGCGATCACCAAAGAGTAATAGCTTTCCCCGTTTTTTAAGATCTCTGTACTAGCTGGTCTGTGCATCATAATATTCTTTCTCCTCTCAGTTATCTTGGATCATCTCTGCCATCCGGCAGGTCCTGTTCTGTTCCGCGCGGATGATCGCCGCAATGTCTTTTACGGCCTCCGCCACGGTATTGTTCACCACAATATAGTCATAATCCTTTGCCTGCTTCATCTCTTCCACCGCAGTGGCCAGCCGGCGCCGCACCGTTTCCTCATCTTCTGTCTGCCGGTCCACCAAACGGCGCTCCAGCTCCGCTAAGCTGGGTGGCATGATAAAGATCGAAACTGCTTCCGGCTGGGAATTTATCACCTGTTTGGCGCCCTGAACCTCAATTTCTAAAATAACGTGCTGCCCCTTTTCACAGCGCTCAAATACCGGCTTTTTGGGGGTCCCGTAATAGTTCCCGCAGTAGCAGGCATGCTCCAGCATCCCATCCCGCGCGATCTCCCCCTCAAATTCTTCCTTACTCAAAAAGAAATAGTGCGTTCCGTTCTCCTCACCGGGCCGCGGGGAACGGGTGGTAGCGGAAACGGAAAGGAAAATATTTTCTTCCGTTGCCAGCAGTTCCTTCAGTACAGTCCCTTTCCCGCATCCAGAGGGACCGGAAAGGACCAGCAGCAAGCCTTTTTTATTCATCTTCATCCTCATCCTCGTCTAAACGGTTGGCAACGGTTTCCGGCTGGATCGCCGACAGTACCACATGGTCGCTGTCCATCATGATCACAGCCCGCGTTCTTCTTCCGTAAGTTGCATCAATCAAAAGCCCCTTATCGCGCGCCTCCTGGATAATCCTCTTGATCGGCGCGGACTCCGGGCTGACGATCGCAATCAAACGATTTGCAGAAACCATGTTCCCAAACCCAATATTGATCAGCTTCATCATTGTTTCCCCCTTTTTCCACTATTCGATGTTCTGGATCTGTTCCCGGATCTTTTCAATCTCGGATTTTATTTCCACCACCATGCCGGTGATCTCAATATTTTGCGCCTTGGAACCGATCGTATTGGTTTCCCGGTTCAGTTCCTGAACCAAAAAGTCGAGCTTGCGTCCCACAGCCTGATCTGTTTCTAACAGCTCGGTAAACTGTCTTAAATGGCTCCTTAACCGTACCGTCTCTTCATCAACAGCAATTTTTTCCGAATAGATCGCCGCTTCCAGCAATAACCTTTGTTCGTCCACATTCTGATCCTGTAAAACTTCCTTCATTTTGGCAGTCAGCCGTTCCCGGTAGCTTACTACTGTTTGCGGGGAAAGCGTTTCGATCTGCCCCACCAGATCCTCAATACGGCGTAATTTTGCCAAGACATCCTCTTTCAGGCGATGCCCTTCCGCTTCCCGCATCTCAACAAATTTTTGTACCGCCTCTTGGGCAACAACCTGGACATCAGCCCAAACGACCTCTTCATCTTCCGGCGCTTTCCGGACGGAAAAAATATCGCCAAACCGGGCGATAGAGGAAAGGGAAAGGTCGTCAATCAGGTCAAATTCCTCTTTTAATTCGCGCAGGGCCTCTACATAACCCTTTGCCAGAGATTTGTTGATCTCAACCTCGGATTCTTTCCCCTCTACGGTAAAAACAGTAACATTGACGTCGATCTTCCCGCGGGACACCCGTCCTTGGACAAAGGATTTCATCTTTTCTTCCAGGTATCCGTAGATCCGGGGGACCCGGGCGGAGAACTCGAAAAAGCGGTGATTCACCGAACGGATCTCCACAGAAATATCGCGGCCGTTCAGTATCTGCTGGCTGCGGCCGTATCCTGTCATACTTCTAATCATGAATGGCTGCTCCTATCTGATTTAAAATCATTTCTTATTATAGATTGTACCATATCTTTTAGGGGGAATGCCGATTTTGTTCATAGAAAATTAACATTTTTCATTTTTTATTTACCTTCCAGCCAGCGGATCTCTTCTGGTTTCAGCTGGAAATCCTGCGCCATCATGCTGTCTTCCAATTGCGAAATCTTAGAACAGCCAATGATCGTGCCAGTAGGCAGCTTCTGCCCTGTCAAAAACGCAAGCGTAATTACCGCCGGGCTGACGCCATACTGCTTGCTCAGTTCCATTACCCGATGGAAGCGGGCAAGGTTTTCTTGGCGAAGCTCCGGGCATAGAAACCGCTTTTTGACCTTTTGCGGCAGGTCTTCTTCGCCGCACTGGGCAAGCTTGGAAAACAGCCCTTTTGCCTGTGCGTTATAGGCCATGACCGGGATCCCGTGCTCCAAATAGGCCCTTCTCGTTTCATCCGTCATACAAACCAACGTTGGATCACCAAGGCTCTGTGGCGTGCAAAGGGCCAGTGACCACTGGATCTGGCTGGCAGAGAATCCAAGCTGGCCACTCTTTTCAGCATAGCTGTTTGCTTCCAGCAACCGTTCTACAGACCAGTTAGACGCACCAAAGCAACGCACCATCCCCTGTCTGGCAAAATCGTTGAGCGTGTCGACGATCCCTTCCACCGGAACGTTTACATCATCCCGGTGCAGCCAGTATAGATCGATATAATCTGTTTTTAGCGCATTTAAGCTCTGCTCCAAATCAAAACACAGATCGTCTCTGCCAAGCCGGGACTGATCCATTTTTCCAAAAGGCGGGTGCGCGCCTTTCGTAGACAAAACAATTTCCTTGCGAAGCCCTGTACTTTGGAACCACGCACCAATTACCTCCTCACTGGGACGGCGGTCGTCCGGTTCAAAATTAGAATAGATACGCGCCGTGTCGATGCATCTACCGCCCAGTTCAAAATAGCGGTCAAGCTGCGGAAAAGCCTCTTTTTCTCCCATGTTGCCAAGATATGTGGTTCCGAAGATCACCTTACTGACCTGAAGCTCATGTTTTTCGTTCTGAATTAAAAATCGTTTCATGCTTTGATCCCCTTTCGTTGATGAAAGAAGAAGGCGGAACCACTGGTTTCCGCCTTCTTTGCTGTTTATTCGTCATCTGTATTACTTGCTGTCCGGGATGAATAATGCCCGGTACAGGTATTGGGCAGATTGCTTTCTTTATAATAACCCACCTTGCTGCTGCATCCAGGACCTGCCAACAGGCCGGTAACAGTACAGTACCGTTTCTGAACAACTCCGCTGTCATCCAACTCAAAGTCTGCACTGTCATAATCCTTCAGCAGGTCTGTCATGATGTCCTTATAAATAACCTGCGGCTTATTGACTTTATATTTAATATTCCGCTGTTCTGTTTCCGTATAAATCTTATCATTCTGGTCGTAACCGAAACGGATCGCCGTTACATAATACGGATTCAGCCCAACAAACGAAAATTCCAAGTTGTCATCAGATGTACCGGTTTTCCCAGCAATGGTGAAGCGGTTCATCCTCGCTTGACGTCCCGTGCCGTTCGGCGCTTCAATGACCTGCTGCATCATCTTGTTCATGATATAAGCAGAGCTGGAATCGATCGCATAGCTATTTTCCGGCTCGTTTTCCAACAAAACCTTCCCGTTCATATCAACCACTTTGGTGTAATATTTAGGGGTATTATAATTCCCGTTATTACCAAAGATCGCATAAGCGGCGCACAGCTCATCCAGCTTTACCCCATAGTCGGTCATACCAAGGGTCAGGTTTTCTGCCTTGTCGTTGTTGTTACCTAATGTGCTGACATGAAGGTCATTTTTTAGGAAGTTGTAGCAATAATCAACCCCGAGTCTCTGGATCAGTTCTACAGGAATGGTGTTTTTAGAAACCGTCAGGGCGTCTACCATCGTGATCCCTCTTCTGGACCAGGACTGCTCATAGTTTTTAGGCCAGTCTTTTCCGTTTTTGGTAGTTTTCGGTTCGTCTACCATCATGGTCGACCAGGTGATCAGGTCAGAGTTAACCGCCGGCGCATAGGTGGTGATAGGTTTCATTGCAGAACCGGCAGACCGAATGTCGTCGGTAGCGCGGCTGTTGACAAGGTTTCCTTCCTTTTTGTTCCGGCTGCCCACAACCGCCTGCACGTTTCCTTGATAGTCCATGATGATCGCGGCGCCTTCCGGCGGGTGTTCCTGTTCTAGATAAAAGAAATTACTGTCATCCAAGAAATAATCTTCCAGATAATTCTGCATGTCGATCTGACAGGTAGTATAGATCTGCAGGCCGCCGCCATTGATCTTATTCATGGCCTCGTTTGCACTTAGCCCATATTGATCCATCAGGTCTTTCTGCACTTTTTTAATGGTAGCGTCAACATACCAGTTATATACCTTGTTGTCCGTTTCCAAAACCTGTGCATTGTCGCCTTTTCGATCCATGACCTTGATCTCTTCCTCCAAGGAAGCCTCATATTCCTCTTGTGTGATCGAATTGAACTCCAGCATTTTTCTTAAGCTGTAGCTGCGGCGCTCCTTATTCCGTTCCGGATTGTCCAAGATATTGATGTTATTCGGGGACTTGGTCGTCGCTGCAAGGCTTGCCGCCTCCGCATAGGTCAGTTCTGATACATCTTTGTCAAAATAGTATTCTGCCGCAGCCTGTACCCCATAGTTCCCATTCCCAAGGTCAATATAATTTAAGTACGCTTCCAGGATAGAGGATTTCGCATTATGCCTCTCCAACTGCAGCGCGCCTAAGATCTCGCGGATCTTTACGTCGATCGTACGGTTGTTAAAATCCCCGTTGATATTCTTGATCAGCTGCTGGGTGATGGTGGAACCACCCTGACTGGCGTCCTGTTTCAAAGCTAATTTTAAAAAGGAAGAAAGCGTTCTTCCCCAGTCCACGCCCTCATGATCCATAAAACGCTCGTCCTCAGTATAGACAAACGCATCCTGAACATGCTGCGGGATCTCCGCCAAATCCACCCATTCTCTCCGGCCATTCAGGTGCAGGCTCTGCATTGCCTTCGCTTCGCCGTTTGAATCCACCCCATATACAACAGAGGTAGAATACACCTCCAAGGTGTTTAGGTCAATCCCTGTGTCAGAATCCACGTATTTCATCACAAAGACAGTCAATGCTGTCCCAACGATACAGCAGATGATCAGCAGGATCATGCAGATGATCAAAAAGACCTTTCCGATACTGAAAAAAATCGCCTTGGTAGCGCGCACCCCAACATGAGAGTTCTTTCGTTTGATCACAGGCTTTGTTTCCTGCATGGTGCGATACTCTGAACCACGCATAACCTGTCTTCCCGGCTTTTTCTTTTTGCCGTTTGTACTCATAAGCAGCCTATCCTCCCTTATTACTGGTTGCATGTATTTCTTTTTGACCGGCCTCTTTCCATAAGACGCCTATTTTATTATTTTTCATGTTTTTTCATTATATCATATTTTTTCCTGTCTGTTAAGACATAAATTTTAACAAAATCAAAGAACCTGTATAATTTTGCCTTTGCGGCCAAAACTAAGGATAACAAAACCCACAGAAAGAAGATCGCAATGATGAACAAGACTACGCTGAGAACCCTCATCATCGGCGGCGGAGTTGTTTTGCTTGGGATCATTTTGATCCTGTGCTTCACCCTGCTAAAGCCGGTCGTCCCAACGCCTCCAACAGTCCCAGAATCGAGCATAGCGGCGGCACAGTCAAAATATACTTTGCGGGAATATCAGGGAAAAATCGCCCTGTATGGCTCTGATCTAACCGAACCGGAAGAAGTTTTTGAAATTTACACCGATACTCTCCCGGAAATGGACATCCTGCGCCTGCAGGAAGGGATCACCGCCGACTCTTTGGAAGAGGCGCAAGCCTATTTGGATGATTTTGACAGCTGAACCCAGTGTACCCAAATTTTGTGAGAACTTTGTGAACATGTTGTAAAGGCATTGAAAAATCGACACATTTTGCATGTTTTAACTGTCAGCGGCAAAAATTTTCTGCCGCTTTTTTAATTCCCCCCAGGCCTCCTTGCTTTTTATTTTGAAAGAACTATAATAAAAAGTATCAAAATCATACTGGAGGGAGCATCATGAAAAAAGAGCTTGGAGTCAAACCATATTTATTCCCTATGCCAGTCCTAATGATCGCCACCTATGGAGAAGAACATGACGTTGACGTTATGAACATGGCTTGGGGCGGCATCTGCGCAGACAATATGGTTGCATTAAACCTGGATGAGGACCACAAAACATCCAAAAACTTAAAACAGCGGAATGCGTTTACCATCAGTGTGGCAGATATTGCCCACATAGAAGCAGCGGATTTTTTCGGGATCGCATCCGGGAACAAAATGAAAGATAAATTTGAACGGAGCGGCCTCCACGCTGTTAAAAGCCAAAAGGTAGACGCCCCCATTATCGAAGAATTTCCTCTGACGCTGGAATGCAAGGTGGTAGAATTTCAACATTCTGCCGCAGGGTTCCGGGTTCTCGGAGAAATCGTAGGTGTTCAGGCAGAAGAACGTGTGCTTGATGAAACGGGAAAAGTCGATCCGAAAAAGCTTGGCGCGTTCCTGTTTGACCCATTCCAAAACGGTTATTATGCTGTCGGCGAAAAGGTCGGCCAAGCATGGAGCAGCGGCGTTAGGATGATGAAAAAGTGATGCAAAAACGTCAGGACCGGGATTCGGTCCTGACGTTTTGCTTTAAAGGAAACGGTACTCCATAATATATTCCTCCGAATTTTCAGAAACGATCTGAAATCCTGCTTTTTGATACATCCGCAATGCATAGTTATCCTTTTGGACGGCAAGGGAAACTTTCCGGTATTCTTTATCACGGAGCAAACAAAGCATCTGCCTGAGCAGCTGGGTACCGATCCCCTGCCCACGGTATTGCGGATAAAGGGAAAGCGCAAGCTCCGGTATGCCCCGCCCGGTATTTCCATATCCGTCAATCTCCCTTGCCCAAACCGCACCGACAAGCTTCCCAGCCGCATCGGCACAAAGGCAAATATCATCTTTCCACATTCCAAAATCCTTGATATACTGTTGCAGCGCCGGCTCCTCCACAATATTCTTAGGCGCCGCCGCTTCCCCCTCCCGCTGAAAGATCGCTTCATATAAAAAGCCGCGCAGCTGCGGATACTCTTCTGCTTTCATCTCCCGAATAATATAATCCATGGAACCACACTCCCTCCTTCCGCTTACCGGCTGTATCTGGGTGCTTACTGCTGTTTCCCCTCTAGGAAATACGTTGCCTCCATGTCGGCCGTGCACAGTGCGAAACTCAGCGGAAACCGTTCAAAGGAAGCGCCCACATTGCGGATATCCTCTGTTCCCGAAAAGCCCATATGATAGCGGATCGCAAACGCCTCTTCCCGGCTCAGGCGCATAAATCCGGTAATGATATAAACCGATTTTTCCCCATGCCCATATGGAAGCTTGTCTTCATACTCAAAGGTATCGACAGAGCGCCACACTCCGTCCTCGCCTTTCACATTCCGTTTTCCCGGCCTATAACAGTTGATCTTGCAAATATCATGCAGCAGGGATACCACCGCGATCGTTTCTTCTGAATATTGAAGCTGGTAAACTTCCTTTACACGCTCCCTCGCCAGATAATCTTTCAGGCAGTGATAAACATTCACGCTGTGTTCTGCCAATCCGCCCGGATAAGCGCCGTGGAACCGGGTAGACGCCGGCGCTGTGAAAAAGTCACTCTGCGGCGACAATAAATAATCCAGCAGCTTTTCCGCCCCCTCACGGTGGATATAGGCGCGGTATAATTCTAAAAATTCCTCCCGAAAATCCATTTGATCCTCCTGTCCTTTATTCAACCGGGTCCTCCCAGTTTTTGCACACATCCACCCACCCAGCTGCTCCTGCATACTGTTCCAGCTCCGGTATCGTCAGCCAGACTGCACTGTTGCTGCTTCCGCAGGCGGGAAACACCGTTTCAAACCGCTTTAAGGAAACATCCAAAAAAACCGTGACCCCTTCATTGACAGCAAAAGGGCATACTCCGCCTACTGCGTGCCCGACTAAAGCCTCCACGTCGCCAGCCGGAATCATCTTTGCTTTCTCATGGAAGGTCGCTTTGTATTTTGCATTGTCAACTTTTGCATCCCCTGCGGCAACAACCAAAATACATCCTTGAGCTGTTAGAAACGACAGTGTTTTCGCGATCCTTTCCGGTGCGCAGCCCAATGCCTGCGCTGCCAGCTCTACCGTTGCGGACGAAACATCAAATTCCTGAATGCGCTCTGCGATCCCCAATTTTAAAAAGTATTCTCTTACCCGTTCTATTGCCATACTATCAGCTCCTTTTTTGAACACCAAGATCCTTCAGGCATCTATGCATGATCTGGTTATAATATTTAAAATATAGGAGATACTTATTTCAAAGTGTATTTATCGCTGAACGCCTTTTTCTCAATCACGCCATCTAAACCTTTGGAACTTTTGATAGAATATTTATCTCCTTTTGAAAAAGGGCCGGATATGTCTTTTAATTCAAAATTCTCACCAAATATTTTAGAGGTCTTCAATTTCCCGGTAAAGGTTTCCTCCAGTTCACCCATATCCTCTCCAAAAAGCCCGTCTTTCCGGTAAAGATGCAGTTTTCCACCTGATTTTTTAAAATAAAACTCCATACTATCGCTCCTTTTTATAGGTAGAAGTTTGCGAAGCCGCCGCCCAAAGAATCAATAATCTAATGTAACAATATCATTGATAAAGAACGATGTCAATCAATAAAAAAGGTCTGAACACAAAACAAGCATGTGTTCAGACCCTGGTTGGGCTAGTTGGATTCGAACCAACGGAATGCTGGAGTCAAAGTCCAGTGCCTTACCGCTTGGCTATAGCCCAATGAATAAAATAAAATTCTCCAACACTTTCGTATTCGAGAATTTTAGTGGGGTGGGTAGAGGGATTCGAACCCTCGGTCTCCAGGACCACAATCTGGCGCTTTAACCGACTAAGCTATACCCACCATATGTTATTTAAATTGGCACGCCCAACAGGATTCGAACCTGTGGCCTACTGCTTAGAAGGCAGTTGCTCTATCCAGCTGAGCTATGGGCGCATATCTGCCTGTCCGAAAACAGCACAAAAATTGGAGCGGGTGATGGGAATCGAACCCACGCGACCAGCTTGGAAGGCTGGGATTCTACCATTGAACTACACCCGCACAGGTCACTGCGCTTCAGCAACGTAATATATTATATCAGGAGGCTTTCATTTTGTCAACCATTTTCTACAAAAATTCAGCCCGCCTACAAAAATTGGTAAACCTGATAAAATTATGAAAATCTTTCGATTTATCCTGTTGAACCATTACAATACCTATGTTATAATAATATAAAATACTAAAAAACGACGAGGAACTATTTATGAAGATCAAAAAAGCTGTCATCCCAGCGGCGGGCTTAGGCACCCGTGTTTTACCAGCTACTAAGGCAATGCCCAAAGAGATGCTTACCATCGTGGACAAGCCTGCCATTCAATATATCGTGGAAGAAGCCGTTAAAAGCGGGATCGAGGATATCTGCATTATCTTGAGCAGAGGAAAAAATGTGGTAGAGGACCATTTTGACCGCGCTCCGGAATTGGAGCAAAAACTAGCTGACAGTGGAAAAATACAGATGCATGATGAGGTCCTGCGGATCGCGGAAATGGCAAATATCACTTATGTCCGCCAGCAGCAGCCAAAAGGGCTGGGACATGCCATTATGTGTGCACGGCCTTTCGTTGGGAACGAACCGTTTGCTGTCCTGTACGGGGACGATGTGATCATGGGCGAACATCCTGTCTGCAAACAGTTGTTAGACCAATATGAGACATATGGGCTGGGCTGTGTCGCCATGAAAGAGGTCCCGTTTGAGCAGGTGACCCGATACTCCTCTTTGAAAATCAGTCCGTTAAAGGACAATGTATACAAGGTCACGGATATGGTAGAAAAGCCGGCCACCCCAGAAACGGCATTCTCCAACTTTTCGATCCTGGGGCGCTGCGTCCTTCCGCCGGAGATCTTTGGGATCTTACGTGGCATCCCTACCGGGGCGGGCGGAGAATACCAGCTCACCGATGCGATGAAGATCCTTGCCCAGCAGGCCGGAATGATCGGGGTCGATTTTCTGGGTACCCGGTATGATATGGGGAACAAATTAGGGATCATGCAGGCCGCAGTTGAAACCGCCTGTAACCACCGGGAAATCGGGGAAGACTTTAAGCTCTATTTAAAAGAATTTGTAAAAACACTGTAGGAGAAAAACTTCCCGCTTAAAGCGGGAAGTTTTTTATGACATAACTTTTTGAAAGGCCCGGGTCCTTATGAACAAAAAAATACTGTTTCGCCGTCTCCTTTTTTCCCTGATCATCGGCCTTTGCGCCGTCGTTATGGTCATGGGCGCTTTCGAGGGCAGGGACTTTTCCTTTTATCTCAAAGCATTGCTGCCCACCGCCGCAGGGATACTAGGATTAGCCAGCACATTTTACACCTCGTTAGATAAGCAGAAAACCGATCAAATGAAGCATGATTTTCAGGAGGCCGCATCGAACCACTTCGACGGATGTCCAAAGGCTAAAAAGCTATTTTATAAAGGCTATCGGGCCTGGTACGGCGATCATTACGACGCCGCTTACCATTATTTAAAAAAGGCGGTTAAAGCTGCAGAAGCCGGCCGCGCCAAAGCCCGTGTTTTATTTTTGATCGGCCGGATCGCTGTGGAAGAAAAGAAGACTGGCCGCGCTATCGAATACCTGAAATACGCGCTGGAGGAAGATCCCTCTTACGATATGGCGTGGTCTAATCTGGCAACAATTTATTTTGATTCCGGCCAGCCGGGTGAAGCGGTTAAATGCTGTGAAAACGCTATTTTTTATAATCCGCGCAACGCTTTTGCCTACAATAAGCTGGGAGGATACTACTTCAAAACCTCTGATTACGAAAAATCAGTCCCGCTTTTTGAACGCGCACTGAAAGAACTTCCCCAGCATCCGGTGCTGCGGATGAACTATGCCCATGCGCTTTCCATGGCCGGCCGCCGGCAGGAAGCACTGAAAAATTATCAGGCCGCGCTCAATGCTGGATACCGGGATCCAAATCAGGAAATATTGGCTGTTCTGGAAGAAAACCTTGCCATAGCAGGACGACTTTCTCGGGAAAGTGATCCTGCTATGGCTGAAGAAGCATAAACATAAAAACCGCCTTTATTTTATAAGGCGGTTTTTATGTTTCGTGCAGCAGTCCGTTCCAGAACACAGATCGTCTGTCCTTATCCCAGTACCACGTCCCAAAAAGGCCGGCAACTTAAGCTGCCGGCCTTTTTTATATTCATTATTCACCGAAAACCGCTTTATGGTCTGCCTGGAATTTTGCAATCCCCTGGTCGGTCAGCGGATGTTTTGTCATCTGTTCGATCACGCTGTATGGAACCGTTGCAATATCAGCCCCTGCCAGCGCGCAATCGGTGACATGGATCGGGTTTCTAACGCTTGCCGCGATGATCTCGCTTTCAATGCCATAGATCTGGAAAATTTCTGAGATCGTGCGGATCAAGTCGATCCCCGGAGAGGAAATATCGTCCAGTCTGCCTAAGAAAGGAGAAACATAAGTAGCGCCAGCCCTTGCAGCCAGTAAAGCCTGATTCGCGCTGAAGATCAACGTTACATTCGTTTTGATACCCTCTTTAGCCAAAACCTTGGTCGCTTTCAAGCCTTCTACAGTCATTGGGATCTTGACCACCATATTGGGATGGATCTTCGCAATTTCCCGGCCTTCTTTGATCATTCCTTCTGCGTCAACGGTGGTCGCCTTTACTTCCCCGCTGATCGGTCCGTCTACAATAGAAGCGATCTCGCTGATCACTTCATTAAAATCTCTGCCTTCTTTTGCGATCAGGGATGGGTTTGTTGTAACACCACAAATAACGCCCATGTCATTTGCTTTTTTAATGTCTTCTACATTCGCTGTGTCAATAAAAAATTTCATTGTAATTCCTCCCCAGTATCATGAATTATTATTTTTAGTATAAATTATAGTCCTTTTTACTGGCTTAGTCAATAAAATTCTATCCTTCAACTAATCTGCGATTTTTCCAGTCTGCTCGATCTGTGCAATCTGGTCAATCCGCACTTGGTGGCGCCCCCCTTCATATTCTCCATTGAGCCACTGCTCCACGATCATCAGCCCTAAGTCCTTCCCCACTACCCGGGAACCCAAAGAAAGCATATTGGTGTTGTTGTGCTGGCGGGACAGCAAAGCGGAATAACAATCGGAGCATACTACGCACCGGATCCCCTTTACCTTGTTTGCCGCAATGGAAATACCGATCCCGGTACCGCAGCAAAGGATCCCTTTTTCGCACTCCCCGCTTGCTACTGCGTTCGCCGCTTTTAGGGCAAATTCCGGATAGTTGCACCGCTCTGTGCCATAGGTCCCAAAGTCACGGTATTCCAAGTTATGTTCTTCCAAATATTCAATAATATGTTTTTTCAGTTCAATTCCAACGTGGTCGCTTGCTAATGCAATCATGATCATTATTCTCCTTTTCTTTGCTCTAATATTTCACGCGCATAAATCGCCGCGCCGTAGATCCCGTTTTCCCCCTGGTTATCAGAATAAACCAGCTTCAGGTTGTCTGCCGGCAGCGGTTTACGGCTGTGCTTGTAAATGTAATGCTCCAGCTTTTCCCGCGGGAAATCCGGCATGGAAAGCACGCCGCCGCCCAAAATAATGACTGCTGGATTTAAAATATTGATCTCTGTGGTGATAGGCAGGGACAAATGCTCCAGATAACGTTCCATTTCCGGCGTGTCGCCGTACACAGTAAAGAGCTGGTTGATCTCCACATCCGGGAAACGTTTTTCCCGCAGCTCCACCAGATATTTTCCCCCTACATGGCTTTCCATACAGCCTTCATTCCCACAGTTGCAGATATCTGTTTTGTCCCATACCGGAATATGTCCCAGTTCCCCGGCAGCCCCATCATTTCCGATCAAAACTTTTCCATCCACGGAAATAACGTTGCCGATCCCTGTACCGATGTAACAGGCGATCAGCACGTCCTTATGCGGGATCTTATGCTGCATAAGGTCATAGTAAAAGAGCATCGTTACATCTTTTTCTAAAAGGACTGGAAAAGAAAAATGCGGCTGCAATACCTCTTTGACATTTCTGCCGCTGAACCCTTTGATGTTTGGCGCGTTCCATACGGTGGAGCGGTCGCGGCTCATTGCAGCCGGAATCCCCGCAGCCAGCGCGATGACCTGCTTGTCTTTGGCAAATTCCTGCAAATACCCCTTTAAGTATTCCGCAAGGCTTTGAATGGTGTCGTCACCGTACAGAATGCTCTGCTGGGATATTTTTTGATACCCGCTCAGGTTCCCCTCTTCATCGACTAGTCCCAAACGGATATTGGTCCCCCCGATATCTACTCCTAACACATAGGTATGCTCTGTCATGCTGTTTTCCTCCTAACTCTGCTTTAACCGGGCAATAATGGTTCCATAATCCTCGCCTTTTCCAAACAGAGCCGAGGTGCCCAGCACAAAGCCGCTGACTCCCATCGCAGAAAGTTCGACGATCTTTTGTGGCGAAATAGCGCCATCCACCATGATCTGGAATCCGTATTCCTCTTTCATGGCAGCCAGTGTTTCGATCTTCCGGTTTACAAATTCCAGATATTTCTGGCCGGCAAATCCCGGGTTCACTGTCATCACCAGCAGGTAATCGGTCAACGGCAGCAGCTCCCTCACCGTTTCAACAGAGGTGCCCGGATTGATGGCAAGCCCTGCCTTCTTTCCAGCAGCACGGATTTTCCCCAGCGTTCTTGTTGGATGAAGGTCTGCCTCCGAATGGACATAAATAATATCAGCGCCCAAATCAGCAAACAGATCTACATATTCTCCCGGGTTTTGGATCATCAGATGGACGTCTACCAGTTTGCTTGTCAGCTTGCGGATACAGGCAACATCCTGCAGCCCCATCCCAAAATTCGGCACGAAGCTGCCATCCATGATATCCAGATGGAAAATATCGCTTCCCGCTTGGTCCAGCGTTTCCACTTCTTCTTTCAGACAGTCAAAATTTGCACACATCATAGACGGGCAGATCAGTTTTTCCATATCAAGTCCTCCTTTTATCCATTCAGTAATAAATGGGTAATCGTTTTCCCATCTTTATTATTACAGTTTCTGCTTTAAAAGTCAATCCAAGCAGAAAAATTTGTTGTTTTCCCCAACAATTTCACCTTATTTTTAGAATATCGCCCAATTTTTAACACTTAGATTTACATTCCCAGTTCTTTCTGGTATGATAGATTGAGTAACATTACTCAAAATGAAAGGGAGAGTTTTGTGAGAAACAAAAAAAAGGTGTCGATTAAAGATATTGCACGGCTTTCCGGTGTATCTGTAGCTACCGTGTCAAGGGTGATCAACCATAACGGACGATTTTCTGAAGAGACCCGCAAACGGGTGGAAGCTGTGATCGAACAATACCACTACACCACAAATATGGCTGGAAAAAGCCTGCGGGAAAGTAAGACCAATACCATCGGGGTGATCGTTCCCGATATCACGAACGAGCTATTTTCCCAGATCGTTCTGGAACTGGAAAAATTCTTTTTTGAACAGGGCTTTTCCGTGTTGATCTGCAATACAAATGAAGAAACGGAAAAAGAGATCGCCTATTTCCGGATCCTGGAAGCCAAAATGGTGGCTGGGATCGTCTGCATTTCAGGCAGGGAAGACCTTCCGCAGTCAGCAGAGGAAATGGGGATCCCGATCGTCTGTATCGACCGCAAGCCCAAAGGGAAAACAGATGTCGTATATGTTGAATCAGACCATTATCTAGGCGGATATATCGCCACAGAAACATTGATCCAAAAAGGGTGTGAAAAGATCCTGATCCTGTCTAAGCAAAAGGCCCTTTCCGTTAACACCCAGCGGATGAACGGATACCTAGACGCCCTCAGGCATTACCGCCTACCTGTGCGGGAAGAGCTGATCGTACCATTGGACGACGACAGCTCCAATTTTCAGGAAGCTCGTGACCGGATTTTTTACATGGTAAAAAAAAGGGTGCCCTTTGACGGGGTGTTTGCTACCAATGACTGGCGCGCTTACGGAGCTTTGGTCGCCTTGCAGCAAAATGGGATCGCAGTGCCCCAACAGGTTAAAATTGTTGGTTTCGACGGGACTTCTGTTTCAGAATACTGCTATCCACCGATCACTACGATCCAGCAAAACAAAAAGGAACTTGCTTTGCAGGCTGCCCAAATCCTTTTGCGGATGATCCAAGGGGAACCTATCCTGCAAAAGCATTTTGTCCTGCCTGTGGCCCTGATCGAACGGCACACCACGTAACTAAATTTTGTAAACAAATTTCCTATCTATTTAGATGTTTTTTCCCTTTGTATGACATAATGTTATCATTCTGGTTACAATCTTTTTTGAGCATTGTTGAGGATAAAAATCTGTGGTACAATAGAAAATAAGAAAGAGAATATGGAAAGGAATATGTGGCTATGAAATCTAATGTAAAGCTTATCGCTGTTGCCAGCGGGATCATAGTGGTCATGCTCGTTGCTATTATTGTAATTATCGTCATGGGAAACAAGGCAAACCGGATCTCAGAAAAAGCGCTGGAAACCGGATCGGAAAAATTACAGACTGCTGAACAAGTATCGGTCAAGGATTCTGAAGAATCCATTGACGCCCTGCTGGAAAAAGAGAAAAAAGAAGCGGAAGAAAAGGCCGCCTCTTCCCAAAAAGAACAGGAGCAGGAGAAACCTGTCAAAAAAGAAAAATTAAGCAACAAAGAGATCAAAACGATCTTTAAGGATTCTGTTTTTGTTGGGGATTCCCTAACAGAGGGGATCGAAGTTTATCAATTTCTTTCCAAAAGTAATGTAGTCTATCATCGCGGGATGAGCGTTCCCCAGATGGGAGACCTGTCGGATACGATCGTAGGCCTGAACCCTAAACAGGTTTTTCTGTGGTTTGGGATGAATGACCTCATTTATTTTAGCGGTGACGCGGACAAGTTTGCCGAAGCTTATGCGGAACAGATCAAAGCTTTGCAGAAGAAGCTTCCGGATGCAACGATCTATGTCAACAGCATTCTGCCTATCCGGGAAAATGCAATCAAAAAGAAAAGTGTGTTCAAATATTATGAAGATTATAATGGAGCATTAGAGGATATGTGCCAGAAGATGGGCATTACCTTTATCGACGCCACCGCACTGGCAGAAGCGCATTCTGACCAGTTTGAACCAGATGGTATCCACATCAGTTCCACTTTCTATCCTTATTGGTTTAAAAATGTTGCGGAAAAGGCTGGACTGTTATGATGAAATGGATACCGTGGGTAAAATATGGCCTGCTCGCCTTGTTAGCATTATTTCTAGTCGCACTGTGCTGGACCGATAATTATCCGGACAAGCCGATCTCAGAAATTGAAGAAGCTTTGTTAAAGGAGCAAAGCGTTGCGTCGCTCCATAAGGGGAATGCCAATGATTTGCGCCGTTATTACGGCTTGGATGAAACCATGTTTGATGGCGTTATCTTGTATCTTTCAGAAGCTACTATGGAAGTGGATGAGCTTCTGGTCGTGAAAATGAAATCTACCGACCAGACAGAAACGGTGGAAAGCGCGGTCGAAAAACGCGTAGAACAGCAAAAGGAAAGTTTTGAGGGATACGGTGCGGAACAGACGGCACTGCTTTCCAACCATGTTTTAGAAATAAAAGGGCAATACGTTTTCTTCGGCGTTTCTAAAAATGCCCAGCTTTGGGAATCTGAATTTATCCAAGCGATCAAAAAATAATTGTTAGAAAGGATTCCACAGTATGGTTTTCAGTAGCATCTTCTTTTTATTTCTGTTTCTGCCGCTCGTCCTGCTGGCGAACTTTCTGGCGCCTAAATTTATTAGGAACGCGATCCTTTGGATATTCAGTTTAGTCTTCTATGCGTGGGGAGAACCAGTTTATGTTATTTTGATGCTCTTCTCCACAGTATTTAACTATGTCATGGGGCTGGACATTGAAAGCCGCCAGTTAGACCGCAAGGCTGCGCGGAACAGTTTGATTTTAGCAGTCGCCGTGAACCTTTTCATCTTGGGATTTTTTAAATATTCCGGCTTTTTAATCGACACGGTAAACCAGATCTTCTCTGTCGATATTCCGTATAAAAAGCTGTCGCTGCCGATCGGCATCTCATTTTACACTTTCCAGACTTTGTCCTACATTTTAGATATTTACTGGAAAAAGATACGGGCACAGAAAAACTTTATCAATTTCGGGCTCTATGTTGCCATGTTCCCGCAGCTGATCGCGGGGCCGATCGTCCGTTATATCGACATTGAGCCGCAGCTGACCGAACGGCGGGTCACCTTGGCTTCGTTTGGCTTGGGTACAGAATATTTTATCAAAGGCCTTGCCAAAAAGGTCCTGCTGGCCAACAGCTTGGGAATGGTCTACACCTCGGTGCAGGAAATGCAGGTCGGTACTTTTTCTGTACTGACCGCATGGGTAGGGATCTTGGCCTATACGTTCCAGATCTATTTTGATTTCAGCGGATACTCTGATATGGCGATCGGATTGGGAAAAATGTTTGGGTTCCAATTCATGAAAAACTTCGACTATCCGTATATCTCCACCAGTGTTACAGAATTCTGGCGCAGGTGGCATATCTCTTTGGGAAGCTGGTTTCGGGAATATGTCTATATCCCATTAGGCGGAAACCGGGTATCGGTGCCCAAACATATCCGAAATATCCTGATCGTCTGGGCGCTGACCGGGCTGTGGCACGGAGCCAGTTGGAACTTTGTGCTGTGGGGGCTGTATTACGGCCTTCTGCTGCTGGTGGAAAAATATTTCCTGACGCCTTTGCTCCAGCGCTGCCCGTCCTGGGTCAAACACCTTTATACCATGCTCTTTGTGATCATTGGCTGGGTGCTTTTCAGCAACACTTCTATTACAGATGCATTTGGCTATTTGGGAAACCTATTTGGAGTAACCAACGGCGGGATCATAGACCCTACAGGGCTGTATCTGTTAAAGACGAACCTGATCCTCATGGTTTTGGCTGTTTTGGTATGTACCCCTTGGGCTTACAACCAGTTTAAACGCCTGATCCAAAAATTCCCGGCAGGAGCCATTGTCATAAATCTGATTCTATGGTTAGTCAGTGTGGCTTATCTGGTTTATGAAACCTATAATCCATTCCTGTACTTCCGCTTTTAGAAAGGAGCTTTACGGTGAAGCGCAAAATGGGAAAACAGCTTGCATTGTTCGCAAGAATTATGGCTGCTGCGTTTTTATTGATCCTTGCCATTTTAGTTGTCTGCAATACGGTTACGAAAGATCGGGACTTTTCTGAAAAAGAGAACCGGGTGCTTTCCGGAAAGCCGGACTTTACTTGGAGCAGGCTCACAGATGGACGTTATATGACGCAATTTGAAACTTATGTCAATGATCAGTTCGTTTTTCGGGACGGCTGGATCCAGCTAAAGACCTTGTCGGATACGCTGCTTGGAAAAAAGAAAGAAAACGGCGTGTACCTTGGGAAAAACGACCGTCTGCTGGAACAGTTCACCGCACCGGAGGATACTGCTGTTACAGAGCTTACTAATGCGGTCAACAGCTTTGCCAAACGCCATGAAAAGTTAAAGCAGTATTTTCTGCTTGCACCTACTGCGGTAAATATCTATTCGGAAGATCTGCCTTTATGGGCGCCTGCCGAAGATCAAAATAAAGTCATGGATTCCTTTTTTGGGAAGCTCGACACCTCGCTGATTCAAAAAATCGATGTTCGGTCTGCTTTTGAGGCGGAAAAGGAAGCGGACCTGTATTACCATACAGACCATCATTGGACGACGAATGGCGCTTATCTGGCATTCCAAACGGCCGCAGGCGTTATGGATTTAGATCTAAAAGCTGTTTCTTACGAACACTATCCGGTAACTGATTCCTTCCAAGGTACCCTGTCTGCCAAAAGTGGGTTCTTAAATGGGAAAAAGGAATCTATTGAAGCGTATTTTCCCCAGCAAACGACCCCTTACATCGTCAGTTATGTGGAAGAACAGAAAAAGGAAGCTTCTGTATTCCAAAGCGAAAGCTTAAAGACACGGGACAAATACAGCCTCTTTTTTGGAGGAAATCACTCCTTGATCGAGATCCAAACAGCCTCCTCCCGCAATAAACGGTTGCTGGTCCTGAAAGATTCTTACGCCAACTGTTTTATCCCCTTCTTGATTCCTTATTACCGGGATATCGTGATCGTAGACCCGCGTTATTATTATGACAGCATCGACCAGCTGATCGAGGATTATGATATTCAAGAAGTCCTGTATCTGTATAATGCAAATACTTTCTTCTCCGATACTTCTCTTCAGCCGGCATTGCAGGCAGTTGACGAAGCTACCACGGAAGAACAATCTACAAAAGAGTAAAAAAAGGCAGCTGTTTCCAGATCAAGGAGACGGTTGCCTTTTTTGTTTTAAAGAAGTCACTGTTTTTCTTTTCTGTTCTTTTCACGGGTCCCTAAAAGGCTGGAATCTAAATCTCTTAATATCATAAACAAGAAAAGGGCTGGTGAAACATATATTTCACCAGCCCTTTTCCAAGGATAAAAATACAGTAATAAACCGAGAGGAACTATTTCTTATGGCAGAGGGAGGAACTTGGACAATCCTTACAACCACAGCCGCAACTACAAGCACTGCCATTCTTCCTGTCCTTCACCAATTTCCGAATAACCAGTATGATCACCACAAGCAAAACCAGCCCAATGACGATCGTTCCAATGTTATCGGCCAAAAATTCTAGCATCCAGCCCACCCCCATAAATTCTTTTTTCTTTTATTATACACGATTATACGCGAACTTTCACGGTCAATTTATTTTTTTCATGATACGGACGGAACAGCAGGTACAGGATCAGCGCAACGATCAGGAACGCCACTACAGTTCCAATTCCAAATGCCCCCGTCGTGAACAGCATGCCAAGCTGGTAAATGCACATAGAAACCGCATAAGCGAAAATGCACTGATAACCGATTGCAAACCATGTCCATTTCGCACTGTTCATCTCTCTGCGAATTGCACCGATCGCCGCAAAGCAAGGCGCGCACAGCAGATTGAACACCAGGAAAGAATATGCAGACAGCATCGTGAATTCCATTCTCATCGCGTCCCAGATCTGCCAGCCGTTTTCCGCTACTTCATCCAGTCCGCCGTACAGTACGCCAAAGGTACCTACTACGTTTTCTTTTGCGATCAAACCGGTCACTGCGGCAACAGCTGCTTTCCAGTCGCCCCAGCCTAATGGTGCAAAGAGCGGGGCGATCACTCCGCCGATTGCCGCCAAAATAGAATTGTTCAGGTCGGTGACTCTGCCAAAGCTTCCATTTTCCACGCCATACCCCTGCAAGAACCACAGCAGGATCGTAGACAAAAGGATAATGGTACCAGCCTTTTTAATAAAGGACCAGCCGCGTTCCCACATGCTGCGCAGTACATTCCCAACAGTCGGCAGATGGTAAGCCGGCAGTTCCATTACAAATGGAGCCGGATCGCCTGCAAACATCTTGGTCTTTTTCAGCATAATACCAGATAAAACAATCGCGGCTACCCCTACGAAATAAGCACTGGGCGCCACCCACCATGCGCCTTGGAACAATGCGCCTGCGATCAATGCAATGATCGGCAGTTTTGCGCCGCATGGGATAAAAGTGGTCGTCATGATCGTCATTTTGCGGTCACGGTCATTTTCAATGGTACGGGAAGCCATAACCCCCGGGACACCACAGCCTGTACCGATCAGCATCGGAATAAAGGATTTTCCGGACAACCCAAATTTGCGGAAGATACGGTCCATAATAAATGCAATTCTTGCCATATAACCGCAGCTTTCCAAAAATGCCAAGAAGAGGAACAATACCAGCATCTGCGGAACAAAGCCCAATACAGCGCCAACACCGCCAACGATACCGCTCAAAATCAGGTCTTGGAGCCAGTCAACGCAGTTGATCGCAGTTAAACCGTCTTCGATCAATACCGGGATACTTGGCACCCAGACCCCATAATCTGCCGGGTCTGGTTCACGAACGGCCACTGCTGATTCAAAATCCTGCAAAGCTACGGGGATCGTTTCAGCCACTTCCCCGGTTTCATCGTCCATGACCTCTGCTTCCCCGGTCAGCCCAGCAGCCTGTGCCTCAGTTTCAAAGGCAGCCAATGCGGTTTCATCCAACTCTCCGTCTTCCCAAGAAGCACGCAGGGCTTCTACATCGATCCCAGCAGCCTCCGCAGCGTCGAAGTAGGCTTCTGTTTTCAGGCTCGCATCGCTGAACTCGTCTGATTTTTCTGTATATTCCGAACTTCCGATTCCAAACAAGTGCCAGCCGTCGCCGAACACCCCATCATTTACCCAGTCTGTCGCCATCGTTCCAACCGTTGTGACAGAAACATAATAAACGATCACCATAACGATCGCAAAAATTGGAAGCGCCAGCCAACGGTTAGTAACGATCCGGTCTATCTTGTCCGAAACGGTTAATTTCCGTTTGCTTTTGGTAACGTAACAATGCTCAATGATAGATGACAGATAGGTATAACGTTCATTTGTAATGATACTTTCGCTGTCATCATCCATTTTTTCTTCTGTTTCTTTCACGATGTCCTCTACTTCGGGGACGCAGTCCAATAACTCTTTGATCTTTTCATCGCGTTCAAATAGTTTGATCGCAAAGAAGCGTTTTTCCTCTTCTTTTACGCCCGTGATTTTTTCTTCGATCTGCGTAAGGACATTTTCTACTTCCTCCGCAAACTTATGTACCGGGGCAGTAGGCAATCCTTCCTGAGCCAAAAAAACGACCTTTTTCGCCGCTTCCTGAATACCTATGCCTTTTAATGCAGAGATCTCAACCACAGGGCAACCCAGTTCTTGTCCCAAACGGGCAACGTCGATCACGTCATGATTCTTTTTCACGACATCCATCATGTTGATCGCGATCACTGTCGGAATCCCCAATTCCAGCAGTTGGGTGGTCAGATACAGGTTTCTTTCCAAGTTCGTCCCATCTATGATATTTAAGATCGCATCCGGATGTTCATGGATCAGATAATTCCTTGCAACTACTTCTTCCAAAGTATAGGGAGAAAGAGAATAAATACCGGGCAGGTCGGTAATCACAACATCCTTGTGCCCCTTTAATTTTCCTTCCTTTTTTTCTACTGTAACGCCGGGCCAGTTCCCCACAAACTGGTTAGAACCTGTCAGCGCATTAAATAAAGTCGTTTTCCCACTGTTCGGGTTACCGGCCAGTGCAATTTTTATTGGCATTGTGATCGTCCTCCTTACAAATAACCAAACTGGTTCAATTACCATAAGGTTAGCGTTCGCTAACCTTATGGCTTAAAAAAATCAGAAGCACATTGTACTTCTGTATTTTTAATCCGTTACTTCGATCATCTGCGCGTCAGCTTTTCTCAGCGAAAGCTCGTAACCACGGATATTGACCTCCACCGGGTCTCCCAACGGCGCTACTTTACGGATAAAAACCTGAACGCCCTTTGTAATGCCCATATCCATGATCCGGCGTTTTACAGCGCCTTCTCCATGCAGCTTGACAACCGTTACCGTACTGCCCAGCTTTGCATCCTTCAATGTTTTCATTGTGACCTTCTCCTCTCTATCAAAAACAGAGAAAACCGAACCAAAACGGCTGTCCGCCCTTACTCTGCGCAGACAACCTTTCTTGACCGGAAAACTCTCCGTCTTATACCATGATCTTATTCGCCATCTCCTGGCTGATCGCAATTCTGGAATCCTTGATGTTTACGATGACGTTTCCATGGTTTTCTGCCACAACCGAAACCCGGCTGCCAACAACAAACCCAAGCGTTTCCAGGAACTTTCTCACTTCTTCTTTCCCACCGATCCGCTTAATCTCATTCACTTCACCGGCACGGGTCATTGTTAACGGCATCATAATTCCTCCTCTTATTGTTAGTAAGAGCTAACCTTTTAAGTAATTTATAGTTAGTTCAAATTAACTAACTATAAATTACCACATTATTCTTCTTTTGTCAATACATTTTTAAAATTTTTCCTCCCGCCATTTTAGCTTTCTGCCTTCTTTCTCTTGACAATCAAGACGCATCATGTTATTATGAAGTAAACTTCATGTGAAGTTTACTTCATAATAACACAAGGTGAACTATGAAAACAAAGGTAAAAGAATTAAGAACCGCGGCCGGCCTCACGCAGCAACAACTCGCCAAAGCCGTTTACGTTTCAGCTCGAACAATTATCTCTATTGAAAAGGAACAGTACAGCCCTTCGCTGATGCTAGCCTACCGCATTGCCAAACTGTTTGGCACTACGGTGGAAGACTTGTGCTGTTTAGAAGAAAATAAAAGATTGGAGGACCAGAAGTATGAAGAGCTTTCCTAGATCGACTTACTCGGAAAAAATCCGGCGGCGGATCCGCCTGTCCTGGACCATCATCGTTGTTATGCTGATATATATGGTCGTGGTCGTAGAGCTTGGCGGAGGAGATTCCAGGATCATGAGTGATTTTGCCACAGCAGCCAGCCGAATCATTTTTTTCGGCGGCCTGATCTATCTGGTTTCCCGGATCTGCTACCACAAGAAACTGCTGAAAAACCGCCAGCTCTTAAAAGATCATCTGCGTGCTGAACAAGATGAGCGGAATCAATACCTGCACGATAAAAGCGGAGGTACTGTACTGGATGTTTTGCTTATCTGCCTGCTTTTTATGACATTCACCGCCGCGCTCTTTGATATGGCGGCCTTTTACACTGCTGTATCGGTCTTAGCGCTTGCTGTTCTGTTAAAGCTCGTGTTCTATTATATCGCTAGCCACACTTAAGCGCTACACATGATTTAAAACGGCAGCAAAAGGGCAGTCCTTTATGGACTGCCCTTTTGCTGTATTCATAATCAAAGGAAAGATAGTAAGTGATCAACAGATTTTAGACTTTACGACCCACATAGCCGCCTTTTGATAAGAAACTGTATAAACTGTTTCCGTGACCCAGCTATTCGTTCCTGGTTCACAGAAAAGGGTCTCATCATGATTGAGCAGCTTCTCGCAAAGGACTACAAAATCTTCCAGCACTTCAAAACACAACGGATTATAGTATTCTCCGTGTTTCTGTTCGCCAAATTCCTGGCACCGGTGCCCTCCATACCAAATATAATCCTTTAAGGCTTCTTGATAGGTCAAAAAGTGTTTCACAGACTCCAGCAGGTCGGACACATTCATCGTTCCCGGAATCGCCATCAAAACGCCGGTCCCGGAACCGAATGCATCTCCCGAAAACAAACAGCGGTGCGCATGGTCGACAAATACGACTGAACCCGGCGTATGGCCGTATGCGGCGAGCACTTCGACTTTCACCCCGCCAAGATCGATCACATCGCCCTCTTCCACAGGGATATACTTTGTAAAATCAATGGAAACACCAGGCATCATGGCATGCAAAAACTCCATGGGCAGTTGCCCCTCTCTCGGGGAGCAGTAAACCTTGTCAAATTCATCTACGTGAAGCATATGGTCTCCGTGCGCATGGGTCAGGGCAAGCTCTACCGGAAGCTTTGTCAAAGAACGCACCAGCGGTAAAACCGGGCCTTGGTTCATCCCAGTGTCAACCAAAAGCGCTTTTTCTTCCCCTTCGATCAGGTAGAAAGATTCGATCGCCCCAGCTTCGATGCTCCACAGCCCTGGTTTTAACCAATGCACTTCATACTGCGTTTCCTTGGTCTGGCTAAAAAGCCAAGTCAAAGCGTCACTGCTCAAAAATTCTTCTTCTACAAAATCCGCCCATTCGCTGCCAATTGTACGCAGGGAGCGGATCAACTGCTGTGCGGAAAAACGCTCCTGTTTCTCTCCCGCATAAGCTCTTATCGGCAAAAACTTCGCATCACGGACCGGCACCAGATGTTCCGCCCCGCCGTCGATGCAGCAGCCGGCCAGAACACGGGAATAAGCGCCCGCCACGGTCCAAGCAAGTTCAGATAGGCTGTTCCCACCAATTAAGTAAAGCCGGGTAAAATCTGCTGCCTGCTCCCCAAACACGGTTAGTACCTCTTCCATCATGGAAGGGACATCCCTCCATTTTTCCGGGTCGGAAACCACTGCCGCCGCACTTCCCTGTTCGGTCAGCTTTGGCAGGATCTTAGCGGCCTCTGCTTCACTGGCAAGCACAAGCGTCGCCGAAGACACAGCTTTTTCCCGCGGCAGAATTACTGTCAAATTCTTTTCAGACATCAAAGCTTCCCCCTTACTTGATGGCGCCCGAGGTCAGTCCGCTGGTGATATAGCGCTGGGCCAAAATGTAGATCACAACGATCGGCAGCATGGACAAGGTAAGACCCGCAATAAACAGGTTCCATTGCGCGCTGGTAGAGCTTTTGAACATATACAGGTTTACGGTAATGGTGCGAAGGCTTTCATCGCCGTTTAAGATACTCGGCAGCAAAAAGTCGTTCCAGGACCACAGGAAGAACAGCACGCCTACTGTTACAGTGGTAGGTACCAGAAGCGGGAATACCACCTGCATCATGGTTCTCCAAATCCCGCAGCCGTCCAAGGTTGCCGCTTCTTCCAATTCCCTTGGGATCCCCTTTAAAAATCCAACAAAGGTCATTACACCGAATGCAGTAAAGAAGCCGCTGTTAAAGATAACAAGCCCGATGAGGGTATTGTTCAGGTGCGCATTTGTCGCCAAAACAGAGATCGCGATCATGACTGTGTGGAACGGGATGATCTGTCCCAGCACGAACAGCATATAAAAGAAGGTAGAGATCTTTCCTTTCAGATGCGAGATCCCATATGCACAGAAGAAGGAGAACAAGGTTGCGATCACAACGGTGCTGACTGTTACAAGCACCGTATTCCGGAATACCGTCCAGAAATTCATGATCTCCATAGCTTCAGTAAAATTATCCAGATAAAGGCTGGTAGGAAGCGCTATGAAATTGGTTAAAATATCTTTATTGGGTTTAAATGCATTGCTGATGATCAGGAAAACCGGAAGCATGAAAATGATCCCCAGCAATAAAACGACTGCCCCAAGCACGCCGTATTTTGTTTTCTCTTTTGAGGCTTTCATTATGCTTCAACCTCCCGTTTTCTAGTGATGCTCAGTTGAATGATCGTAACGATCGCGATGATCAAAAATAAAATGACTGATTTTGCGGAACCGTATCCGGTTTTAAAGGAGCCAAACGCATCGTTGTAAATATTCAGCGCAACGGTCTGGGTGCTCTTGGATGGGCCGCCGGCAGTCAAGGCGAATGGGATATCAAACGCTTTGAACGCCCCCGCGATCGAAACAAACAGGTTGATCGTAACGGTAGACATCAACAGCGGCAGTTGGATCTTGATGATCTTTTTCAGCCCAGTGCAGCCGTCAAGGGTGCTTGCTTCTAAAACATCCTGCGGGATCGTCTGCAAGCCCGCCAAGTAAAGCATCATCAAAAAACCGGTTCCCTGCCATACGCTGACGATGATCACGCTCACCGTTGCCATGGTCGGCGTGCCAAACCAGCTGACGTTTGCAAGGGATTCCAATCCAATGGATTCCGCGACTGACGGAATCGCGCCGGTGAAAATAAAGATCCATACAAACGCGACCATAACGCCGCTGATAATATTAGGGATAAAAAACATAGCGCGGGAAACAGTTTTTCCAAAAATTTTCTCATTTAACAGGAACGCTACAAAGAAAGCTAGGATATTGGTTCCGATAATGGTGAACACAGCTAAAATCATGGTAAACAGCAGGGAATGTAAAAACGTGGTATCGCTAAACAACTTTACATAATTTCCAAAGCCGATCCAGTCTTTATTTCCTTCGATCAGGTTCCAATCATAAAAGGAAGATGGGATCGTCCCGGCCAGCAGCGGGCCCACCAGCCCAAAACAATACAGCGCCAAAGCAGGAAGGATCAAAAGGATATAAAATTTTCGATTCTTTTTGTATAGCAAATCTGACATTTATCTCACCTCATTAAAAAGGAACGAGGAAAGAGGGTGTCCTCTTCCTCGCTCCCTCTATTATCTAATGTTTCATTAGCTAATCAAATCTGCGTACTGCTGATCTAATTCTTTCAGAACAGTGGCCTGGTCTTTAGAACCTGCGAAGTAACCCTGCACGGTATCGCCAACGATCGTCTGGGTACCTGCTGCTAACTGCTGGTAAACCCATGGACGGGTGTTTTCTTCACTTACATATTTCTGGTAATCAGTCAGATAATCGGCGGTATATGCGCCTTCATAGTCCATGCAGACCGGTGCGGCGCCCAAGGAATCAGCGGTGTTTGCGATCCAGCCCTCTTTATCAGTGTTATCGCTCATGTAATCCAACACTTCCAAGGTCTGATCAACGTGTTTGCCGTCTTTGTTCACAGCGACACAGATCCCAACGTCAACATCAAGTTTTGCGTCAGCCGCATTGTCAGTCATCGGAACAGCGAACAATCCAACCGGCAGGTCTGGGTTGATGCTGGCCATATTCAGCAGAGAGAATTCGCCGGAGAACAGCATCGCGGCTTCTCCGTTAGCCAGTGCATTAAAGCCTGCGGTGGAGTCAGCGTCCATATAGTTGTCGCCGGAATTTTCTTTCATGATGTCCAGGAAGCGGAACATCGCATCTGCATTTTCCACATCAAAGGAACCGGTGCCGGCATTCATAGATTCGATCCAGTTGTTCATGTCATCCTGCAATGCAGCGCCCAGCAGACAACTGAAGGTATGGTTTTCCGTCCAGGAATCCTTATAGGTAGCAGCCAGAGGGGTATAACCCTTTGCTTTCAGTTTTTCACATGCATCTTCAAATTCAGAAATAGTAGTTGGAACGGTTTCGATTCCGGCATCTTTAAACATATCCTTGTTGTAGAAGATCCCCAGCATTTCCTGAACCATAGGATAAGCATAAAGCTTTCCGTCATATTCGCAGCTTGCTTTCGCGGAATCATAGATCCTTTCCGCAAACGGCTGGTCGCTTAGGTCTAAGGTCTTGCCATTTTTCGCAAACTGTGCAACCTGTGCGTATGGGCTTAGGAAAAACATATCCGGCAGGTCGTTTGCAGCGGTTTTAGCGCCTAGGAACTGGTTGTAGTCACCGGACTGCATTTCCACAGAAAATTTGATCTTGTCCTGACGGGAGTTGAATACATCTGCACCTTTATTGAAGTTATCCGCAGCGCCGGAACCCCAAACGGCCATTTTTACTTCTACAGTTTCTCCGCTGTTGGAAGCAGCTTTGCTGCCGTCGTTTCCTTTGTCATCAGAAGAGCCGCAGCTCGCCAAACCCGCGGTCATCAGCATTGCCAATGCGATGCTCATAATTTTGGATGTTTTTTTCATGTTGATATCCTCCTTCATATTTGGGCAGGCTGTCCCGCCCACAAAGACATATCTGACAGGTTTTTTGTTCTGTCTTTCGTTATCTTTATCATAACACAGTATTTTGCACAAATTAAGTGCACAGTTTATGACATTCCGTACACAGTTTTTTACTTTTCATTCGCAAATTGATGCTTTTGTTGTAAAAATAAGTTATAATATTAGTGAATTTGTCAACTCAAGGAGTTCTTTCTATGAAACATCTAATCACCCGTTTTTTAAACAGGTTTAAAATAAAATATAAATTCATCATTGTGGTGCTCCCTTTTTTGCTGATCAGCTATTTTATTATCGGCGCGGGCGCCTATTTGTGGATGTACTGCCAAACCAAAGACCTCATCACATCGCAGGCAGAACAGAACATCATGGAAAAGGTTTCACTGTTTGACAGCTATATGGACGATCTCCTGTTATCAACGGATAAGCTGCTGTATGCTCCCACTATGCAGCGGGCATTACAGATAGAGCAGGCCGCCCTTTCTCAGGAGGAATATCTTGCCCTGAAAGATACCATGCAGTCTGAGATATACGATTATTTTACCAAAGGGGATAATTCCCTTTATGACGTCAATATCCGGAATGTCTACCTGATGAATGACTATCATGAATTTATTGTAACAGATGCGTTGTACAGCTATACGCTTGGAAATGTACGGATGCTGATCCAAGAGTATGAGCCCCATGCGCGCAGACTGCACGGAAAGGTGTATCTGGCAAACGAGAAGCCAAACCATTTGTATTTTGTCCGTACCATCTATCAGGGAGACATCGACCACTCTGACGATCAAATCGGTATGATCATCTTAGACTTGAACCTGTGCTTCTTTTCGGAAGAGATCATTGCCAACAATGTCAATGACAACATTTCTTTTGCCTTATTGGATAACCAAAATCAGGTGGTATCTAACCCTTCTGGATTGAGCGATGAAAACTGCTCCTCCCTGGTATCTAATTCCTCCCAGCGCTTTGACGGAAATACTTATAAAGGGATCACACATGAATCTGCATACAGCGGCTACAAAATTATCGGCATCATCAACGAAAGCGGCTTGTACCATGATTTTACGATCACTTTTATCTTGGTCATGCTGGCGCTGGTGCTTTCGATCGTTATCATCTTTTGTGCGATCGTATTTGCCTCTAACACGATATCCCAGCAATTCCAGCAATTTATCAAAAGGCTGAATGACACCGATTCCTTCGGGGAGCAGGCGCTGATCCGGGCGAACTCTCACGATGAGTTCCGGGACCTGACAGAAGTTTATAACCAGATGCTGCAAAGGGTGCATACCCTGACCTATACTGTTTATGAAAAGGAGCTTTCCATCAAAAATGCAGAGATCAAGGCCTTTCAGGCTCAGATCAACCCCCACTTCCTTTACAATACATTAGACTGCATCAATAGTTTGGTAGGAATGGGGAAAACTGAGGAAACGCAAAAAACAGTTACCGCCCTTGGAAATATTATGCGGATGACCATTAAAGGGCCGGATATGGTCACGATCCAGCAGGATGTTGATTTTATCAACCAGTACCTGTTTATCCAAAAAATGCGCCATCAGGATAAGATCTTGTTTTTAGTGGATATCCCTCCAGAGCTTTATTCCTATCGGATCCCTAAATTGATTTTACAGCCACTAGTGGAAAATGCAGTGATACACGGTGTTTCCGACCTGCTCGGCCAAGGAATGATTGCTATCATCGGCCGCGAAAAGGAGGATGGGATCCGTTTTTATATCCGTGATAACGGGAAAGGCATGGACCAAGGGCTTGCAGATGAGATCAACTGCTATACCGCGGGCGAAGATCCACATAAGCTCAGCAAAAAATCCAGTATTGGGCTGTTAAACATCCAGCATCGGCTGAAGCTACTATACGGTGCAGAATATGGGCTTGCAATCCACCGGCTTTCCAATGGAGGAACCGAGATCACCGTTAACTTCCCAAAACAAAACTAGCCTGTTTTCCTTAACCTTTTCTATCACCTCAAAATTTTATAAAAACCAGAAAAACCCCCTCTTTTCAAGGTGTTTTGGCAACAATATCTATTGAACGAAAAGCCTACTTTTTTCATTCACCCGAATGATCGAACTGTCTAAAGGAGTGATTCTTTGAATATTATGATCGTCGATGACGAGGCGTTGATCCTGCAAAAATTAGTTGATATGGTCGCCGGCTCTACCCTTGGGTTCCAGCAGATATTCCGGGCCTCCAATGTCGATGAAGCATTGGATATCTTTGAAAAGGAAAAACCAGAAATTATTTTGACCGATATCCGGATGCCTCAAAAAAGCGGGTTGGATCTGGCAAAGTATATCCATGATTATTTTCCGGATCATATCATTATTTTGATCACCGGCTATGCAGAATTTAATTACGCCAAATCCGGTATTGAGTACAATGTTTTTGACTATATCCTCAAGCCGATCGAACAGCAGGCTACCCTTGCCTGTATTGAACGGGCGCAGAAATCATTCCGGCAAAACAAAAAACAGCAAAACCTGTACAAGATCTTCCACAATTATTTTTCGGATAATTATCAGCTGTTAAAACGTCAGTTTTTGGAAATGCTGCTCTTCCATCCGGTAGAACCTAACTCCTCTTTGGTCAAACAGCAGGAAGAGCTGTTTCAATTTTCTTTTCAGGAATACCGGCTGGCAGCGTTCCAATGCCTGTCATCTATGGCGCAGCCTCAGCCGGAAGAGGAATATTATAATACTTATCTGGTAGAAAAATACTTGAAAGAACATTTTTCAGAACCGATCTGCTATTCCTTCAGCAATATCCTGTTCTTTTTGTTCCCTTATACCAGCGGATCGCCCGCGCAGGATAAGCGTGATTTAGTGCGTCTGCTTTCCCAAACCAAGGCCGCGATCGAAAGCTCCTGTTCTGTTTCCCTGCAAATTGGGATCAGCAATGCCTCCCGTTCGATCCAGCAGTTAAAGATGCTGAAAAAACAAACGAGCCTATGTCTGGATTATCAGAAAAATATCCCAGACCATGATATGATCTTTTATGAGGACATTGCGCAGGGAGAGTCTGCCGCATATGATGTAGATGACCAAATCAGCTTTTTGAACACGCATATTAAATCCGGCAACAAATCCCAGGCGCTCAGTACCCTGAAAGACCTCTTTGAAGCAATGCGCGGCGCCCCTGATAACCTGGTCTGGGGGACCTGCAATCTAATTATTTCCAACCTTTCCTTTATCCTGCACGAATTTCATCTGGAACAGGAACAGGTAAACTATTTTATCAGCCAGATGAACCAGCTTTTGACCGCGCAGCAGGACCCGGATCTTTTGATGCAGTATTTTTTAGGCTGGGTTGGGCAAATCTGCGATGCGATCAACGAGTCTTATAAAAACAAGGGAAACCTGATCATCAGCAAGGTGCAGGAATATATCAATCAAAACTTCGCCAGCCAAATCGGGCTGACCGACGCCGCCGACGCTGTAGGCCGAAACGCTTCCTATGTTAGCCGGCTAATCAAACAATATCTGGGGAAAAGCTTTACCCAAATCCTCACCGAAAAACGGATTGCCGAAGCAAAACGTTTATTGCAATCCACCAGCTTAAAAATCGGGGAGATCGCAGAACAGACCGGTTACCCAAATCTGCGTTACTTTAACCGGATCTTTAGCTCGCATGTCGGTATGACCGCGAACGATTACCGCAAGGTGGTCACTACCCTTTTGATCGATGAATGATCCTCTTGATCCGCCTCAAACTTTTGGAATAGTTCACAACAAGTAATACGTAAGACTCATAAAGGAGGAAAAAAGCGAATGAATACCCCGGCACTGGAAACAGATCGCCTGATTTTAAGGAAATTCACCGAAAAGGATCTGGCAGCATTGCTTGATATCTATCGCGATAAAGAGGTAAATATCTATTTGCCATGGTTCCCGCTGGAATCAATGGCAGATGCCAAAGCCTTTTTTGAGGAACGGTATGAAGCGGTTTATACGCAGCCCTGCGGCTACCGATATGCTATCTGCTTAAAACAGGATGATATTCCGATCGGCTACATCAATGTCAGCACTGACGACAGCCATGACCTTGGCTATGGGCTGCGAAAGGAATTTTGGCATCAGGGCATTGTGAGTGAGGCGGCAAAAGCAGTCGTCGAGCAGGTAAAAAAAGACGGTATGACCTACATCACAGCCACACATGACATCAATAATCCCCGCAGCGGAAATGTAATGAAAGCTTTGGGGATGAAATACCAGTATTCCTACGAGGAGCTATGGCAGCCAAAAAACTTTCTTGTGACGTTCAGGATGTATCAGCTGAATTTTGACGGAAACGACGAAAGGGTATACCGGGAATATTGGGACCGTTACGAAAATCATTTTGTGGAAGCTTTATAATTAGGCGCTTTGGCTTGTGTGCTAGCTTATGCTTAAACAAAAGAAGAGGGATCGGCAATAAGCCGATCCCTCTTCTTTGTTGTTACCACCGGGAGGGAATTCCCGGACAGGATTGTATTTTTTTTGCCGCGCGGACTTCTACAAAGCAGCCGCACACCCTGCACATCCCATTGATCAGATTATCGCAGGACTGGCAGGCCGCAAGCCGTTTTTGATATAAGTCCTCCGGCGTACGGGTCTCCTCATCTAGCGAGGCAATATACTCGAACACATTTTTAAAGTATTCTTCTTGATCTATTTCTTTCAGCAGACACCGCCTGCAAACCCTTTGCGCCATTACCGGATCGCGAACTGCACGACGCTACACGCAGGGATGGTAAAGTCGATCCCTTTTTCAGTCACTTTGAAATCAGTAAACGGTTTTGCACAAACATGATCTGGGTCTTCAAAGGTGTTATGCGCAGCCGTTTCCTGCGTTAAGATCATCGCAGACACATCAGAAACCTTGGTTTCCACCAGAATTGACTGCACTTCATATGCTTCAGACGCAGACAGATTGCTGACAGAAAGATTGATCGTCCCATCTTCCGCGATGGAAGCAGATTCGTGCAGGTTCGGTACCTTTGCGGCATCTGTACCGATCTCTTCTGTTTCCATGAAGCTGTCAATCAAGGTGCAGTCCTGGTGCGCGCTGTACATTTTAAAGACATGGTAAGTCGGGGTAAGGATCATCTTTTCCCCTTCGGTCAAAATCATCGCCTGCAATACATTTACCATCTGGGCGATATTTGCCATTTTTACCCGGTCAGAATGCTTGTGGAAAATGTCCAAACTGGTGCTTGCCACCAACGCGTCGCGCATGGTGTTCTGCTGGTACAAAAATCCCGGATTAGTGCCTGGCTCTACATCATACCAGGTGCCCCATTCGTCAACGATCAGGCCGATCTCCTTGTTCGGGTCATACTGGTTCATGATGTCACTGTGGCGGCGGATCAGTTCTTCTATTTTCAGCCCGCGGGACAGCACAGTATAGTACTGATCCGGGGTAAACTCAGTGGCAGAGCCCTTGTCGCCAAAGCCATTCGTCGTAGTATAATAATGGAGCGACAGCCCATTGAGGCGTTTTTCATTTGCCGGTACATTTTCCGTGCAGATCTTCATCACCGTCTGGGTCCAGTTATAATCATCTTCGTTCGGGCCGCAGGCGATTTTATAGAGCTGTTTGTCCTGATGGTAGTTCCGGCAGTAGGTTTCATATCTGCGGTACTCATTGGCATAATGCTCCGGAGTCATATGTCCGCCGCATCCCCAGTTCTCATTTCCTACACCAAAGTAGGCAACCTCCCATGGTTCTTCCCTTCCGTTTTCCTTGCGCAGCTCTGTCATCGGGGAAAGGCCGTCAAAGGTCAGGTATTCCACCCATTCGCTCATTTCCTGCACACTGCCGCTGCCAAGGTTTCCGTTGATGTACGCTTTGCAGCCTAATTGACGGCACAGCTCCATAAATTCGTGGGTGCCAAAGCTGTTGTCTTCCACAACGCCGCCCCAGTGGGTGTTGATCATCTTTTTGCGGTTTTCTTTCGGCCCGATCCCATCTTTCCAGTGGTATTCATCCGCAAAGCATCCACCCGGCCAGCGCAGGACAGGGATCTTGATCGCTTTCAAGGCTTCTACTACGTCGGTACGCATTCCGTTTACATTAGGGATCGGAGAATCCTCTCCCACATAAAGCCCCTCATAGATACATCTGCCAAGGTGCTCGGAAAACTGACCGTAGATTTCCCTGTTGATCTTTGATTTTCGATTGAGCGGGTTGATGACTAATTTACTCATAGTACGCACTCCTTTTTTATAGCAAAAAAGGAGAGAAATTCTCTCCTTTTCCTTAATTCAATTTATCTGTGCTGCAGAACCATTATAGCATATCAATACCGGGAAATCAATTCTGAAATCTGCTGGATCATATCGTCATATTTATGACAATTTTCACAGGCAAAAGATTTTGGATATTGCTTCATCTCTTCCCACGGGATCGCTTTTAAGTTGGTCTTCAAAGTCTGTTCTACGGCAACGGCATGCAGGATAGAACGGATCCGGAATTCTGTCCGATACCAGAAATCAGGGTCAAAGGGCTCATAGTATTCCTTTTCGATCCAGTTCATAATTTCAGCCGAACGTTCCATTTCGCCATGATGCGACCAGGTTTTTGCAACATTGCGGACTAATTTCATCCAATCTGATTCATCTGTTGGGAACATGATCCCCATTACCTGCGCATCTTTATAAGTCCATAAAGACCATGAAATATTGTTTGTCTCGCACAGGTCGATCGTTTTTTCGATCATCCGTTTATACAACCCAGACTGCGCGCGGTTAAATTCCAAGCCGGTCTCCCCGCACCAAATTGGACGGTGGAACCGCTCTTTTGCCCGAAGCTGGCGATAGAACACCGTTTCAAATACCTTCATCCGCTGTTCGTCGTCTACGTTTTCGTCCAAAACGTCCATGTCAATGACGAACGGATAATAGTGGACGGCATAGGCGATTTGCGGGTCCTGCGGCTCGTGGAACAGCTCAAAGCTTCTTCCAAAGTCATCGCCTTCCAACAGCAGAACGTGGTCCGGGTCAACTTCGCGGATCGCCGCGATCGCTTCGTCATAAAATCCGTTAAACTGCTCGGCAGTCAGGCCTGAAAACGGTTCGTTGAGCACATCGTACCCAGCGATCCAGCGGTTATCCGCATAGCGGGCCGCGATCCGTTTCCAAAGCTGTACGGCCTGTTTTCTAAAGCACGCAAAATCCCAAAACTGGGATACCCCAGTTTTATTGTCCGCATGCCAATCCGGGTTTTGTCCGCCGGGAACGGCATGCAGATCTAAAATTGCATAAATTTCATATTTTTCACAAAGCTTCAGCACACGGTCTAAATAGTAAAAACCAGCTTCAAGCGGTTGATCCGGATTTTGATCGTCTATAAAGTAGTGATAATTAAAAGGCAGGCGAATGGAATTCACGCCCATTTTCTTGAGCAGCTGAAAATCCTCTTCCTTCAAAAATTCTTTGACATAAGAGTCAAAAAATTCATCCGCCTCTTTTTTTCCATATACGTCTGCAAACGCTTTGCGGATCATGGAATCAGTCCCGGGCAACCCAACCATGAAATGTTCCAAGTTCATCCAGCTGCCGATCGAAAAACCGCGCAGCATGATCTTTTCGCCATTGACTACAAAGTTCTCGCCCGATACTTGTACGAAATCCCGCCTCATTTTCATCACACTCTTTTCTTGTTAGTTCATAGTAAGCTTTGTCTTTGCAAAATAAAATGATAAATTAACCCTTAATACCAGAAGCTGCTACCCCTTCTACAAAGTGTTTCTGCAGCAACAGGAACACAATCAAAATCGGGACAGACAAAATAACGACACCGCATAAAATCAAATTCATTCTGACATACATCAGGTCCCTGACCGTTTTTACACCGACAGCCAATGTGAAGTTTTCACGGGTCACCATAAAGGTAGACGGCGCCAGATAAGAGTTCCAGTTACCGGTAAAGCAAAGGATCGCAATCGAGGTCAAAAGCGGGCCCGCATTCGGCAGAATGATGCGGAAGAAAATCCCCGCATAGCCAAGGCCGTCAACTCTTGCCGCTTCATCCAGATCTTTCGGGATCGAGATGAAGAACTGGCGCGCCATGAAGATATACAAACAGCTGAATAAAAATGGTACGATCAATGCGATCAGATGGTCATTCCATTTCAGGTCCGCCAACCGGATATATACCGGGGTCAGGATGAATTGGAACGGGATCATCATAGAACCCAAAACAACCAAAAAGATCCCATTTCTGCCCGGGAATTCAAACCGGGACAAAGCATATCCTGCCATGCAGTTGACAACTACGTTGCCGACCACGCAGCATACTGTTACGATGATCGTGTTTAAAAACCACTGTCCAACCGGGTAATTGAGGAAAATTGTCTCAAAGTTGTCCAGGGTGAAGTATTTCGGCGATACAAGGCTTCCTACATACTGATCCGGCAGCAGAGAATTGTATACCGTATAGAACAGCGGGAACAAGAAGGCGACAGCAAAAATCACCAAAACGATCCCAACGATAATTTTACCAAATGTTCTCATATTCACACTCCCAATTCATCTTAGACGTCTTTATCCAAGAACTTCTTCTGGAGTAAAGTAGCCAAGAAGATCAAGATAAAGAGGATTACTGCCGCCGCACTTCCGTAACCAATTTCACCGTACTTGAAGGCGTTGAGGTAGAAATATGTTACCAATGTGGACAATGCGTTGCCCGGAGCGCCAAGGATCCCCTGACCCGCGATCGCAGAGATCTGGTCGAAGACCTGGAACGAAGTGATCACACCATATGTAATAACAAGGAACGTGGTCGGGCGCAGTACCGGGAAAGTAACATGCCAGAAAGTCTGGATCTTGTTTGCCCCGTCTATCTCTGCCGCTTCCATGATCTCTGGCGAGATGGTTTGCAGGCCGGACAGGAACATGATCATATAGAACCCGCACTGCTGCCAAATGTACATCATGATGACCAATGGCAGCGCATACCGTACGCTGACCGCCCAAGAGGTGTTTTCTAAACCGAACAGGGTAAAGAATTTTACGATCGGTTGATCCTCTGTAAACAGGTACATAAATACTGTTGCAACTGCGATCGGAGAAATTACATAAGGAGAATAGAAAATGGTACGGAAAACTCCGCGTCCGCGGAATTTCATATTGATTAACAGCGCCATCATCAAAGACAAAAATGTCTGAATCGGTACAGCGAATACGACAATAGTAATAGAATGCACAAATGCGTTTAAAAATTCTTTATCTTTAAAGATGTTAACATAGTTTTCAAAACCTACAAAGTGGTTGTCATTCGACATAACATAGTTGTATTTAAAAAAGCTCAGCCCAAAAGACTGAAGCACTGGCATACAAAACCAGATCAGCCATAAAACAAAGGCTGGAAGAAGAAACAGATAAGCAGTCGCCCATTGGGAATACTTATTTTTACTAAAAGCGTTTAATTTTTTCACAAGGACTCACCCTTTTTCTATTTATGAAAGGAAACTGAATGAGAGAGAACCCCTCCCCGGCACAAGTGCGGGGAGGGATAATTCTTATTCTACCGGGCCATAGGTTTCAGCTACTGCTGCAAGAATTTCTTCTGCAGTACCATTGTTTGAGGAATCGTAGAGGACCTTAGTCGCTTCGTTTACGAATGCAGTCTGGAACTGAGAGGTTTTAGCCGGATAGCCGAACGGAATCGAGTAGGATTCTGTACCTTTCAGAGAAGCAAACTGCGGGTTGTCTTCATAGTATTTTTCATACAATTCCGGAATGGAAGGAATGTTACCAGTACCTTCTGCACGGATCTGCTGGCAGTCTTCACGAGCCAGATATTCAGCAGCCTTAGAAGCGGCAGCAACGTTTTCACAGCTCTTGAAGATCACGATCGCGTCAGAGTGCAATGCGGACGCCGGATTTGCAGGATCTTTCTGCGGGATCGGCAGTGCGATGTAGTTGGTGTCAGGCGCAGCAGTCTGCATCTGTCCACGGAACCAGGTGCCGCCCATAGTCATAGCAACGTGGTTCTGTGCAAAGGAAGTACCTTCCCAGTCGTCGCCGATCTGTTTGGAGCTGACAGCCAGACCATCCTTGAACATGTCGATGACCCACTGTAAGCCTTCTGCGTTTTCAGCGCTGTCGATGGTTTTACCTTCACCCCAGCCGCCGCCGAAGCTCTGTACGACCTGAGTAATGTGGAAAGTGGATTCCATGTTGATACAGATACCGGTTACATCATCGGTAGTCAGTTTTTCAGCAGCTGCTCTTACATCATCCCAAGTTTTCGGATAATCAGCTTCTGTTAAACCAGCAGCTTCCCACATATCAAGGTTGATCAGGAAGCAGGTGGGCTGAGCGTCGATCGGGAAACCATAGAGCTTGTCGTCTACAGTCCAGATACGGATCGCGTTTTCATCAATTTTGCTAACGTCGATCGCGTCGGTGTCCAACGGGATGAACAACCCGCCGTTGATAAATTCATAAGCATTTTCATTGGTAGGCAGAGCCATATCAGGCGCAGTACCAGCAGCTACCTGAGAAGGAAGTCCGCTCCAGAAATCATCAGTGCTTGCATAGTGCATAACTTCGATGTTTTTCACTTCCGGAACAACTTCGTTTACACCGTCTGCCATTTTGTTAAATGTTTCAATATCCTGAGAGCTTCCCCATACACCCCATTTAATGGTTACAGGGCTTTCAGCGCTTGCATTCCCGCCGCCAGATGTATTATCATCTTTAGAATCACCACAACCAGTTACAGTTAAGGTGAGTGCGCACAAAGACGCTGTCAATAATGCCACAATTGATTTTTTGTTCATATGTGCTACCTCCTTTAAGATGAACTTATTATAACAAATCCTTCTATTCAAAAAGAATACACAATTCTGTTATTTATTGAAAATTTATGAAATTTATGTTTCAAAAAAGCAGGCTGCACAAAAAACTTCAAAATTCCTGTCCTATCTTCAAAAAAAATTACGATTCTTGCAGAAATAATTTTACAAAAACAGTTTTTTTGATATAATTAGGATAAGATAATTTATTTTCTGCGTTTTTCCAGATGGTGAATCAAAGCCAAAAACCTTTGTTCCTGCTGGAATTTTCTCTTTTACAGAACAAAAATGCATTCCTTTCCGTTCGCCTGAAATCCGGCTCGTTTTACCGTGATTTCAGGCTTTTTTATGCCGATTACCTTAGAACGATAAGGTATAGGAAAGCCGAACGGAGGCCGATATGAAGTCAAAAAGCAAGTCGCTTCGCAACAAATTGGTCAAAAGTTTTTTGACCTTTATTTTGATTCCCAACATCCTGTTATCTGTTTTGATGCTGGTTTTGAGCATGTATTTTATTCATCAAAATACGGTCCAAGTGATCGATAGCGGGAACCGCACCATGCTGGACAGCCTGGAAAATACCATCGAATCCATTTCTTCCCTTTCCAGCTATCCCGCGTTAGATCAGGACATCATGGATGTTTTAAGAAAGGACTACAATGATTATGGCTCCGGAGCCTTATGGGAAAAAATCAATGATACGCAAGAGATGCAGAAAGCACTTTCTATGCAGATCTTCCACATGAATTCTGCGATCTATTCCGTATATCTTCTGCCGGAAAATTCCGAATATATCTATTATATAACGCCCGGCAATTCCTATAACCCCGATTACAATATCAGAGAAGCGGAATGGTACCGGCAGATCCTTGCTGACAATGGAAAAATTTCTGTCATCGGGTACCATAGCCTGGTAGGGCTTGGAAGCAATACCCAATGCTTTACTGTAGGCCGTTGTTTAATTGATTCTATGAATCAAGACAAGCTTTTGGGCGTTTTATTTATCAACATTTCCATTGACCAGATCACAAAAAACTGGGAAAATAATCAATTTTCCCCAGAAAGCTTTACCGTCCTGATCGATGAGAACGACCGCGTGATCTCAGACAAAGAGACTGATCTTCCAAATTCTGAGCAGTTAAAGCTTTCTGGGGAGTATGTCAAACATGAAGGGGATAACTTTATCTATTATTCCCCCACAAAAAAACAGTATTACCTTTCGATCAATTCCGAGGAAAATTCGTTTGGCTGGCGCGTCGCCACCCTGATCCCGATCGGACAGCTTTTTTCTCCAGGGGCCATTCTGTTTATTGTACTGATCACCATGGTGACCTTGGTATTAACTACCTTAATCTTCTTGTCCAACCGTACTGCCTCCCGGATCACCAAACCGATCGATGATCTAAAGGCCACGATCGGCAAAGTAGAGCATGGCGATCTGGCCGCACAGGCAATTGAATCGGATGATGAGATCGGGTCACTCGCCAAAAGCTTTAACCACATGACCCGACGTCTGCATGGACTAATCCAGAAGATCAAGCTAGAACAAAAGGAAAAACACAATGCCGAGCTATTGGCGCTACAATCGCAAATCAATCCCCACTTCCTTTATAATACCTTAAATTCTATTAAATTTATGGCGCAGATCCAAGGAGCCGCCAGCGTTTCCCGCACTTTAGATTCCTTGATCAATTTTCTCCGTTTCTGTTCAAAAAACAAAGAAGAAGTGATCTCTTTAAAGGAAGAATTACAGATCACAGAAAAGTATGTGGAGATCATGAATGTTCGGTATATGGACTGCATCCATTACCGTGTAATGGTCCCGGAGGAGCTGTTGGAAAACGCCACGATCCGCTTTATGCTACAGCCTGTGATTGAGAATATAATTTTACACGGCTTTGATTCTGATCTGGAGGAACGGTTTATTCTGGTCCGTGCAACGGTACGGGACAATACCCTTTCTATTCAGGTGGCAGACAACGGGAAAGGGATCCCTGAAGAATCCATCCGTCAAATGCTCCAAAAAAATTTTGAGAAAAAACAAAGGACTTCTACCAGCATTGGTCTTTCTAATATCAACCAACGGATCAAATTCAGTTTTGGCCAGGAATACGGCCTGTCTATCCGAAGCAAGGAAAAGTTCTACACAGTCGTTGAAATACATCTCCCCATATTAACAAAGGAAGAGTGGAGGAACCATGATACAGAAAATCCTAATCGCTGAAGACGAACTGTTGACAAGAATCGGGATCCGCAATCTGATCCCTTGGCAGGAATATGAATTTCAGCTTGCCGGTGAAGCCGAGGACGGCGAACAGGCAATCAAAATGCTTGAAAAATATTCTCCGGATATTCTGCTATTGGACATTAACATGCCTATGGTCGACGGAATTAGTGTCCTGCAAACGATCAAGGAAAAGGGCTGGCATACTCACACGATCATCCTCAGCTGTCATGATGAATTTGAAATGGTAAAGCAGGCGCTTGTTTGGGGCGCCGACGACTACATCCTAAAAAACACCCTGAATCAAAAAGAGCTTTTGGAAGCACTCACAAAGGTGCGAAAAAAAGTCATGCAGGAAAAACGAGAACAGAATTATAAGGAAGTGATCAATCATCTGGATACAGAAGAAGGACAAGCCTTGCATCAGGGGCTTCTTTCCAACCTGCTGACCAAACCGAACGCCCTGCCAAATACGGAAAAGTTCATCCAAGTCCGTGAAAGCAATTTGACCTGTATCACGTTGGACATCTACAATTTTAAGTCAGTACAGCAGCGGTACGAACACAAAGATACCAGCCTGCTATTTGAATCCTTGCTGAGCGTATTAGAAAATGCACTGAAAAAATACCCGGAACATGAGATTTTACATGTCCGTGAAGACCGGTTAGTAATTATGATCAGCTTTTCTAAAATGTCTAACCTTGATCAAATCCATCATGCCCTAAAAAAGCTTTGTGACCATGTAGTGCAGCTATGTACCACATATTTGAATATTTCAATTGTGATCGGTGTGGGAGGAATCTACCATGACTATCAAAAGATCCCGCAAAGCTATCAAGAATCCATTTTAGCCTCCAGCTATCATTTTCTACACAAGGATACCCACGTCTTTGATTTTTATCAGATCACCCCTTCGATCTTGGACCAGAAGTTTTCTTCGCTTCAAGATTTGGAAAACCAAATCCGGAAAATATGTATCGACCGGCAATATAGCACCCTGTCAGCTGCAATTTTGGACTATTTCAGTCTGATTCGCAATCAGGGCGTTATCAATCCGGCCCGGATCAAAGATTTTATTGCGGAAATCGTCAATATTATTTTAGTGGATTTAGGAATTTCTGATTTTGGGATCTTAACACAGATCCAAAGCGCGGAATTTTTAGATGACATCCAGCATCTTTTCTGCGATATTTTGGTGCAGAACCATATCTTTTCCTCCAAGCCACAATATGATGCTATTACAAACCGTGTTATTCAGTATATCCAGAACAACTATCAATCCGCCATTTCTTTAGCGGAGATAGCAGAGCATCTTCAAATCAGTGAAAACCATATCAGCCGTGTATTTAAGAAAAATACGGGTAAAGGGATCCCGGAATTTATCAACCATTACAGGATCGAACAGTCCAAAGAACTGCTGCGCACGACAGAACTGAAAATTTACCAGATCGCAGAGCAGACAGGCTTTCAATCCGTTTCCTATTTTAATACGACTTTCAAAAAAATCGTTGGGCAGACGCCGTATGAATTCAGAAACTCACCGGGAATATAGCTGCCCAGTATGACAAAACAGCATGTCATATAAAAATTTTATCTGGATTGTTCGCTGTTGAAACACAGGGCAGTTCCGTACCAGGCAAAGAACGTAAAAAAGAAGCAGAGAAAAATCTCTGCTTCTTTTTTAGTTTGTGTAAACCCAAGGATCATTCTCGGTTCCTTCGAATATTCTAAAGGTTTCCTGTTTGAAACTCTTATCCAGCAATTCCAACAGCCGCATTCTCTGCCGATCGAGCTAACGAGAGATATGACGGGATCGTCAAGCTATTTCTCTTTTATCCGGTTTCCTGTTTTGGAGTAGGAAAGACGATATTTTTTCTTCATTGATGCCGATTCCGCAGGGGATATTGCTCAAGAAGCCTTTGCCAAAATGATCGGCATTTTTGAAGATCAAAAGAATTGATGATACCCATCGTCTTTCTCTAAGAGTAAGCGGAGCTTTTCCATCGCTTTCGCCGTATTCTCATTGGTCGAAAAAGCAGTTAGGCGAAAAAACTTTTCCCCGTTTTTTCCGAAGCCTGCTCCCGGTGTTCCGACTACACCAATCTCAGATAACAGCATATCAAAGAAGGTCCATGAATCCATGCCATTCGGGCAACGAAGCCAAATGTACGGGGAATTTTTACCGCCCGTGTACCAGATACCAAGCTTGTCTAAGGCTGATGTAATAATCTTGGCATTTTTTCGATAATAGGCGATATTTTCTTTTATTTGCTCTCTTCCGTCTTTTGTAAACACCGCTTCTGCGCCCTTTTGCACAATGTAGGAAACGCCATTAAATTTTGTTGTCTGCCGGCGAAGCCACATATGGTTAAGCTGTATTCCATCAAATTCAAGTGTTTGAGGAACTACAGTATAACCGCAGCGAGTACCCGTAAATCCCGCGGTTTTTGACAGCGAGCAAAATTCGATCGCACACTTCTTTGCGCCGTCTATCTCAAAGATACTGCGGGGAAGATCTTTATCCACAATAAAAGATTCATAAGCTGCATCGAATAAAATAACGGCATGATTGCGAAGAGCATATTCCACCCAAAGCTTTAATTGCTCTCGGTTGTAAACCGCTCCTGTAGGGTTGTTAGGAGAGCAGATATAAATAATATCTGCCAAAACCGAATCATCAGGCAGCGGCAGAAATCCGTTGTTTTCATTTGCATCTGCAAAAATGATTTTTCTGCCATCCATTAAATTGGTATCCACATATACGGGATATACAGGATCGGGGATCAAAACAGTGTTCTCTTTGTCAAACAGATCAAGTATATTGCCAAGATCGCTTTTGGCCCCATCGGAAACGAATATTTCCGAAAGTTCCAGTGCAACATCATTTTCGGCATAATAGGCTTGGATCCTTTCTCTAAGAAAATCATATCCCTGTTCCGGACCATAACCATGAAAAGAATCTGCCTTCCCCATATCTTCTGCGGCTTGTTTCATGGCTTCTACCACCGAGCTGCAAAGCGGCAGGGTGACATCCCCAATCCCCATGCGGATGATTTCTGTTTCAGGATGAATTTTGCTGAAGTTGCTTACACGTCTAGCGATTTCTGAAAACAGATAGCTTTCTTTTAGGTGATTGTAGTTTATATTTGCTCTCACTGCTCTTCAACCTCACATTCGCATATGGTTTCTGCCGGTCCAGTCATCATTACCGTGCCATCCGATAGTACCTTGATTTTTAATTGTCCGCCATCAAGGCAAACTGCTATTTCCTCCTCTTTATCACATAAATCTGCCCGGACCGCAGCAGCGGCCGAGGCGCAGGCTCCGGTACCACAAGCCATGGTAATACCGCTTCCACGCTCCCAGACACGCATTTTTATTGTATTTCGGTCAATCACCTGCACAAATTCTGCATTGACGCCATCTTTAAAATACGGATGATGCTCCAATTCCTTCCCCATTGTATCCACAGGAGCATCTGTGATACTCTCAACAAAAGCGACGGCGTGGGGGTTTCCAACCGATACCGGTGTGACCATGACCTTTCCATAGGATGTATCGAGCAGAACCGGCTTATTGACAATGCATTTTCCCATATTGACGGTTACTTCGTTTACCCTATTGCCGATGGTTCCGAGTGTAAGCTCCCTATTACCTGACAGCGTTTCAATGGTCAGCTTTTTTTGGTCGGTATAACCTTTATCAAAAACATATTTGCCCACGCAGCGGATACCGTTTCCACACATCATAGCTTCGCTGCCGTCAGCATTAAAAATTCGCATTTTAAAATCTGCGGCCGTTGACGGCGAAATTGTAATGATTCCGTCAGAACCAATTCCAAAATGCCTGTCTGACAGCCTTTTTGATATGCTAGACGGATTTTTTAATTCTCCATAATAATACAAATAGTCATTTCCCAGACCGTGCATTTTTGTAAAGTGCATTATTTACCTCCTATGAATCGATCGTTGAGATCCCTATTGTTGTTTCTTCTAACACATCCAGCAGAACCTTAACGGTATCAAGGGATGTGAGCATTGTAATATTGTTTTCAGTTGCACAGCGGCGGATCGCAACGCCATCTTCGTAATGTATTCCCGAAAGGATGGCACGAGTGCAGATCACATAGCTTACATATCCTGCTCTGATGGATTCCAGTATTTCTTCGCTGCCTTCGCTGAGCTTGCGGCGTATTCTTGTGCGAATACCGTGGGCCTTTAAAAAGTCTGCCGTACCGATGGTTGCCTCAATATTAAAGCCGAGATCATAAAATCTTTTCACAAGCGGCAATGCTTCTTCCTTGTCCTCATCAGCAAGCGTCACAAAGACTGTACCGTAATTCTGCAGGTGGATCCCGGAGGCCGCCATTGCTTTAAACATTGCACGGTGTATTTTTTTGTCATATCCAATAGCTTCTCCTGTGGATTTCATTTCGGGCGACAAATAGGCATCCATACCGTGGAGCTTTGAGAAAGAAAATGCCGGAACTTTGACATAAAAGCGTTCTCTTTCTTTGGGATAGATTTCGGTAAATCCTTGTTCTTTCAAGCTTTTTCCAAGAATCACAAGGGTCGCAATATCCGCAAGGCTGTATCCCGTAGCCTTTGAGAGAAACGGAACTGTTCTGGAGGAACGAGGGTTAAGCTCTATGATATACACATTTTCTTCTTCATCGACAATGAACTGAATATTGTAAAGCCCTACAATGCCGATCCCAAGCCCAAGTTTTTTCGTGTAGTCAATGATTTTACCCTTTACCTTATCCGAAATACTAAAGGACGGGTAAACGCTGATAGAATCGCCTGAATGAACCCCAGTGCGCTCTACAAGCTCCATAATCCCGGGAATAAATACATTTTCCCCATCACATATGGCATCTATCTCAACCTCTTTGCCGCGCAGATATTTGTCCACCAAAACGGGTTTGTCCTCGTCGATCTCTACCGCAGTTTTCAGATAGTGGCATAGCTGCTCCGGCTTTGCTACAATTTGCATTGCTCTGCCTCCAAGCACAAAGCTGGGGCGAACCAAAACAGGATAACCGATTTCCTCGGCCGCGCGAAGACCTTCCTCGATATTCGTAACAGCCTTGCCTTTTGGCTGAGGAATGGAAAGAGAGGCGAGAATCTTTTCAAAAGCCTCCCGGTTTTCGGCTTTATCAATGGCGTGCTTATCCGTTCCAATAATAGGTACGCCACGCTTTGCCAGAGGCTCCGCGAGGTTAATTGCCGTTTGACCGCCAAGGGTAGCAATGACCCCAAACGGTTTCTCCAGCTCGATGATATTCATAACATCCTCGACACAAAGCGGTTCAAAATACAGCTTGTCCGAACAGGTGTAATCGGTTGACACCGTTTCGGGATTGTTGTTGATAATAATGGCTTCAAAGCCCGACGCTTTGATCGTTTGAACAGCATGGACCGTTGAATAGTCAAACTCCACGCCCTGGCCAATACGGATAGGCCCCGAGCCAAGCACAATGACCTTTTTCTTATCGGACACCACCGATTCATTCTCATCGGCATAGGTGGAGTAGAAATACGGGATATAGCTTTTAAATTCTGAAGCACAGGTATCGATCATTTTATATACAGGAATAATGGCGGCATTTTTTCGTTCTTCAAAGACCGCCTGCTCATTTGTGTTCCAAAGCCTTGCGATTTCTTCATCAGAAAAGCCCATTTTCTTGGCTTTTAAAAGCGCTTTCGCACTGTGGGGATATTTCACAAGGCTGGTTTCCATATTTACAATGTTCCGAAGCTTTTCAAGAAAAAACAAATCAATGGCAGTCACCTCGTTGATTTGTTGCGTGCTACAGCCTTTTCTAAAAAGCTCTGCAATAGCATAAATGCGATCATCTGTGCCAATTTTGATATAGCCAAGCAATTCATCTGCGCCTATATCATCAAACTTGCGGTGGTGCAGATGGCATAATCCGATTTCAAGAGAACGAATCGCCTTGAGTATACTCTCTTCCACTGTTCTGCCGACGCTCATGACCTCACCGGTCGCTTTCATTTGGGTACTGAGCGCGTTGCTTGCATCCGTAAATTTATCAAAAGGGAACCGGGGCATTTTTGTTACCACATAATCCAAAGCCGGTTCAAAGGAGGCCGGCGTGTTGGCAATACGGATTTCATCCAAGGTCATACCCACGCCAATTTTTGCGGATACTCTTGCAATGGGGTATCCGCTGGCTTTGGAAGCAAGGGCGGAGGAACGGGAAACTCTCGGATTGACCTCGATGAGATAATACTGAAACGACTTCGGATCAAGGGCAAACTGCACATTACACCCGCCTTCGATCTTTAGGGCACGAATGACTTTGAGGGCGCTGTTCCGAAGCATCTGATATTCTTTATTGGTCAGCGTTTGAGAGGGGCAAACAACAATGGAATCTCCCGTATGGATACCGACAGGATCAAGGTTTTCCATGTTGCAAACAGTGATCGCCGTATCATTGGCGTCCCGAATCACCTCGTACTCAATTTCCTTATATCCTTTTATGCTCTTTTCAATCAGAACCTGATGTACAGGAGAGAGCGCGAGGGCATTTTTCATCAGCGGCAACAATTCTTCTTCATTATCGGCAAAGCCGCCGCCTGTACCGCCAAGGGTAAAGGCAGGACGAAGCACTACAGGAAAACCGATAGCCTTTGCAGCCTTTAATCCTTCTTCTGCGGAGGTGGCAATATCAGATGGTAAAACGGGTTCTCCCAATTCCTCGCAAAGTTCCTTAAACAGTTCGCGGTCCTCGGCACGCTCGATGCTGCTGCTTTTCGTGCCGAGAAGCTTTACCCGGCATTCGGCAAGCACACCCTTCTTTTCAAGCTGCATGGCAAGGTTAAGCCCGGTTTGGCCCCCAATCCCTGGCAAAATAGCGTCGGGGCGCTCATGGCGAACGATCTTTGAGATGTATTCTAAGGTCAGAGGTTCCATATACACCTTATCCGCAATGCTGGTATCGGTCATGATGGTAGCAGGATTGGAGTTGCAGAGGACGACCTCATATCCTTCTTCTTTAAGCGCAAGGCAAGCCTGTGTGCCCGCATAGTCAAATTCTGCCGCCTGACCGATAACAATAGGACCGGAACCGATGACAAGGACTTTTTTAATATCTGTTCTTTTAGGCATTTTCCTTTACCTCCTGCATCATTTCAATAAATCGGTCAAACAAATAACCGCTGTCCTCCGGGCCGGGGGCACTTTCAGGATGATACTGTACTGAAAACACCTTGTCCTTTTCGCAGGCAACACCCTCTACGGTGTTATCCAACAGGTTGATATGTGTTACCTCAAGCGGCGTATGCTTCAGGCTATCGCTGTCCACCGCATAGGAGTGGTTTTGTGATGTGATTTCTATCTTTCCCGTCTGCATATTTTTGACAGGATGGTTACCGCCGCGGTGTCCGAATTTCAGCTTATAGCACTCTGCGCCGTAGGAAAGGCAAATAATCTGATGGCCAAGACAAATTCCAAAAGTTGGATATTCTCCGTGCAGTTCACGAATCGTCTTAATTACCTCCGGCACATCCTTGGGGTCGCCGGGACCATTGGAAATAAATACGCCGTCGGGGCCCAATTTTCTAATATATTCAGCGGTAGTATTATATGGAACAACCGTTACCGCACATTTTCTCTGATTCAATGAGCGAACTATATTCTGCTTCATGCCGCAGTCAATGGCGGCTATATGAAATTTTGGATTCCGGGTATTTGCATGATAGCTTTCTTTAGGTGAAACTTTTGACACCGCATCTGTAGGAATGTCGAACTTTTCGAGAATTTTCATTCCATCTTCTTTTGAAGTTGAAATATCTGTAATCAGCACCTTTCGGCTGCCAAAATCTCGGATATACCGAGTAAGCTTTCTTGTATCGACCCCATAGATCCCCGGGATGCAATACTGTTCCATAATTTTTCCAAGGGTCGCCGTACTCCTGAAGTTTGATGGGGTATCATTATACTCGCCTACAATGAAGGCGCCAAGAGTAGGATGCTTTGTTTCGTAATCTTCCTCTGTCATACCGTAATTGCCGATAAGCGGATAGGTCATCACGACCGCTTGGTAGGTATAGGAGGGGTCGGACAAAATTTCCTGATATCCAACCATAGAAGTATTGAACACGATTTCGCAAACCTTATCGCAGGTGTCCCCGAAGGAATACCCGAGATATTCGTTACCATCTTCAAAAACTAGTTTTCTATTAAATTCTTTCAGCATACTCTATACCTCGCATATCTTTATTTCCTTTTGTTTTTCGAAGACAGTTTTTGCTCAAAACGGTCTTTGCGTGTATCGCTTGGGACAGGCGTTGGATAACATCCATCAAAACAAGCGCTGCAATAGCCGCCGTTTCCTATCATGGCCTTTAGTTCTTCTGTTGGCAGATATCCAAGAGCGTTTGCCCCAATGATATCCGCTATTTCTGATACAGAATGCCTACAAGCGATCAAATGCTCTTCGGAGTCAATGTCTGTGCCGTAATAGCAAGGGTGTAAAAATGGCGGAGAAGATATTCTCAAATAGATCTCCTCAGCTCCCGCATCACGAAGCAGTTTCACAATTCTTCCGCTTGTTGTTCCTCTGACAATAGAATCATCTACGAGAACAACTCGTTTGCCTCTGACATTTTCCTCGATCGCAGATAGCTTGATTTTCACCTGATCAAGCCGGCTGGACTGTCCGGGAGAGATAAAGGTCCTGCCAATATACTTATTCTTGATAAGGCCAATAGCGTATGGAATTCCGGATGCTTTACTGTAACCAAGCGCGGCGTCAAGCCCCGAATCAGGAACGCCGATCACAACATCAGCTTCTATCGGGTGATGCTTTGCCAGGATCTCTCCTGCTCTAAATCTTGCAGCGTGGACCGGAATACCGTCTATCACCGAATCAGGCCGTGCAAAATAGATATATTCAAATGAGCAAAGCTTTTTACTCTTTTTCCCGCAATGCTCGGTACGTGATACCACGCCGTTTCGGTCAAAAACAAGAATTTCACCGGGCAGGACATCTCGTATTACCTCGGCGCCTACTGCCTTTAACGCCGTACTTTCCGATGCAGCTACATACATACCATCAGCTGTTTTTCCATAGCAGAGAGGTCTGAAACCGTAGGGGTCCCTTGCACAGATCAGCTTTTGCGGTGACATCAGAACAATAGAATATGCGCCGTCTAAAACGTCCATAGCTCTGCTGACGGCTTCTTCAATAGAACCACAGGTAAGACGCTCTTTTGTAACAATATAGGCAATGGTTTCGGTATCGCTTGTGGTGTGAAAGATGGCTCCTGACATTTCTAATTCGTTTCTAAGCTTTACCGCATTACTTAAATTCCCGTTATGGGCAATCGCCATTTTGCCCTTTTGATGATTAACCTCGATGGGCTGGCAGTTATTTCGGTTTGTTCCTCCCGTTGTACCATAGCGCACATGACCTACCGCCATTTGACCGCTTGGCAACGATGTAAGAATATTTCTCGAAAAAACTTCTCCAACAAGTCCCAGATCCTTATGTGAGGTAAACACCCCATCATCGTTTACAACGATCCCACAGCTTTCCTGTCCTCTATGCTGCAAAGCATATAAGCCGTAATATACAACGCTTGATATGTCAAGAGTATAAGGAGAAAACACCCCAAACACACCGCATTCTTCGTGAATACTCATATACGCGTTCCTTTCAAATGTCCAATAGCAGCACCGATGAACCCTTGAAACAGCGGATGCGGTTTATTGGGCCGGCTTTTGAATTCGGGATGATACTGAACGCCGATATAAAAATCTCTATCGGTGAGTTCAACCGTTTCTACCAATCTTCCATCGGGTGATGTGCCTGCCAGCGTAAGCCCTGCCTTTTCAAACCTATCACGATAATCGTTATTAAATTCATATCTGTGCCGGTGCCTCTCACTGATTTCAGATAAGCCATAGCATTTTTCCAGCGCAGTACCGCTTTTGACTTTACAAGGATATGCGCCGAGGCGGAGCGTACCTCCTTTATCCACCTCATCACTCTGTCCCGGCATAAAGTCAATGACCTTATTTGCACAGGCCTCGTCAAATTCACCGGAGTTGGCATCGTGAATTCCTAAAACATTTCTCGCATACTCAATGACCGCAATTTGCATACCAAGGCAAATGCCGAAATAGGGAACCCTATGTTCTCTTGCATATTTTGCGGCAAGAATCATACCTTGGATCCCTCTGTCTCCAAAGCCGCCCGGAACAATGATGCCATCAACATCAGCGAGCTTTTCATCTGCATTTTCTATGGTGATTTGTTCTGAATCTATCCAATGGATCTTAATATGTGTATTGTGGTAATATCCGGCATGATGGAGCGCTTCCGCCACCGATAAATATGCGTCGTGAAGTTCTGTATATTTACCAACCAAACCGATTTTCACGCACTCCGTGCGCGCCTTGATCCGCTCTACCATTGCGATCCAGCTCTTCAGGTCGGGCTCATCTGTCCCAAGCCCCAATTCTCTGCATACGACCTTGGAAAAGTTCGCCTTTTCCAGCATCAGCGGCGCTTCGTAGAGAACAGGCAATGTAATGTTTTCTATTACGCAGTCCGGTTTTACATTACAGAACATAGATATTTTTTTGAAGATAGCTTCTTCAAGCGGCTTGTCACAGCGAAGAACAATAATGTCCGGATCGATGCCCATCCCCCTAAGCTCTTTTACTGAGTGCTGCGTGGGTTTCGATTTATGTTCATCCGAACCACTTAAAAAAGGAACAAGGGTCACGTGAATAAACAGACTATTTTCATGCCCTACCTCAAGAGAGATTTGCCTGACTGCCTCCAAAAAAGGCTGGGATTCAATATCGCCGATCGTGCCACCGATTTCAGTAATGACCACATCCGCATCAGTCTGCTTTCCAACACGGTAAACAAAGGCCTTGATTTCATCGGTGATATGCGGGATCACCTGAACAGTTGAACCAAGATATTCGCCTCGGCGCTCTTTATTCAGAACATTCCAATATACCTTACCGGTTGTAAGATTAGAAAACTGATTCAAGTTTTCATCAATAAACCGTTCGTAATGTCCCAGATCCAGGTCGGTTTCGGCGCCGTCTTCTGTCACATATACCTCACCGTGCTGATAGGGGCTCATTGTGCCCGGGTCAACATTGATATATGGATCAAGCTTTTGCGCCGCTACTTTCAATCCTCTTGCCTTTAATAATCTGCCGAGCGACGCGGCTGTAATGCCTTTTCCAAGACCGGACACAACGCCGCCCGTCACAAAAATATATTTCGTCATAGTATTATCCCTCACTCTTCTTCCACTGTTATCGGAGGCTTTGATACGACATCGTAGACACCCTTACCTTATGCCATTTGTTTCATTTTATAAGCCTTTTTCGCCTTGCCTTATACATCAGTTTTTGTTTTTGATAATCATGAACTTCTTTCTTTTATTTTCCACTGTCACCATAGTTGGAAAGAACACGGGCAGAGGGATCGTTAACATTGCAGCCGTCCCATTCCTTATTGGGCATCCAAAAATCAACGATCATCTGTGCCTGATGGGGGTAGTATTTTTCAAACAATTCTCTATACAGCAAGGATTCTTTTGTAAACGGCTTTGCATGCCTGTATTTTTCACAGCCTGCCTTAAACGTTTCATCAGCATAGGTACTTTCGGCAAGCTCTTTCAGATAATCCACCATAGAATGGCCGACGGCATCGGAAAAGGCCGCTTTTTCGCGCCACAGAATTTCATCAGGCAGATAGCCGCCGTCTTCAAAGGCGTGACGGAGCAGGTATTTGCCCTTTCCATATTTGTTCAGCTTCATTTCGGGATCAATCGCCATTACATATTTCACAAAATCCAAATCTCCAAATGGAACACGGGCTTCCAAAGAGTTTACCGAAATGCATCTGTCTGCACGAAGCACATCATACATATGCAGCTCACGAATTCGCTTTTGTGATTCTTCTTGAAACGCTTTCGCATTCGGTGCAAAATCCGTGTATTTATAGCCAAACAGTTCATCGGAGATTTCTCCTGTCAGAAGCACGCGAATATCCGTTGTTTCATGGATAGCCCTGCAGATCAAATACATGCCAATACTGGCCCTAATGGTAGTAATATCAAAGGTGCCAAGAATATAAACGACCTGCTCCAAGGCGGAAAGCACATCGTCTTTGGTGATGATAATCTCTCTGTGGTCGCTGCCGATATAATCGGCAGCCTGTTTTGCATATTTTAGGTCAATTGCATCCTCGCTCATTCCAATAGCAAAGGTCTTGATCGGTTCATGACTTTTCTTGGCGGCAATGGCGCACACAAGAGAGGAATCCAACCCCCCAGAAAGAAGAAACCCTACCTTTGCATCCGCAACAAGCCGTTTTTCAACGCCGCGGACAAGTTTCTCCCTGATATTTTTACATACGGTATCCAAATCATCGCGAACAACCGTCTCTGCCTTGGCAATATCACAATAACAAACGAATTCTCCGTCTTTATAGTAATGGCCGGGAGGGAACGGCATGATCTTATCTGCAAGTCCTACAAGGTTTTTGGCTTCACTGGCGAAAAGGATCGTACCAGCTTTATCGTAGCCGTAATACAAAGGACGGATACCAATTGGGTCACGGGCCGCAATGTATTCCTCTTTTTCCCCATCATAAAGAACGAGGGCAAATTCCGCATCCAACATAGAGAACATTTCTATGCCGTATTCTTGATACAGCGGAAGCAATATTTCGCAGTCCGACTCGCTTTTAAAGGTGTACTTTTCGGACAGTTTCTTTTTAAACCGTTCAAACCCATAGATCTCCCCGTTGCACACCAAATAACTCTTTTCAAGGCAAAAAGGCTGCATTCCTTCCGGATGTAGCCCCATGATTGCTAAACGGTGAAAGCCGAGGAGACCTTTTCCCGTATCAATTATTTTGCTGTCGTCAGGTCCTCTGGAAATAGTTTTCTCAAAGCCTCTCCTAAATGCTTTTAATGTTGCGGATGTACCGCAATAGCCCATAATAGAACACATATGTATATCCTCCAATAAAACAATATTCAGCCTCCTATAGGGCGAGCGCTGTTCTCGCGGTACCACCTATATTTGTTCTCTGAAAGCTTCTTGACAAAGCTCTGCCTACTAACGCAAGGTTATGCGGCGCACCTACTAAATCTCCATTTTTCAGATTGCAGCTCGACCGGTGTTATTCGCACAGGATCTACTATATGGCTCTCACTATCCCATACTCGCTGTAAGCGATCCCCTGTGTTACTTCTCCTGTCTCAAACGCTTTTGATTATGGGGGCCTAGTCCCAAGAGGTCGTGTTCAAGCAATACTCGTTGGATACGCCTGTGTCATTTTCCAAAAACGCCTTTTTGTACAGTTCGGAAATTTCAGGCTGTCCGATTTGAATTTTTTGTGTTTGCTCGGTAAAAAGAATATAGCCAGTGTCTTTCATTGTTTCATTTTTCATCATAAATCCATCCTTTCAGTTTACTCTACATCCTGCAGAGCGTCATAACCTTCTTCACCGGTACGCACCTTAACGATGTTTTCCACGTCATAGACAAAGATTTTTCCGTCGCCGATGTGACCGGTATACAGTACTCTTTTTGCAGTTTCAATTACACTGCGGACAGGAACCTTGCTTACAACAATATCCACCTGAATTTTTGGAAGCAAATTGGCATCTACCGGAACGCCACGGTAGTATTCAGGTTTTCCTTTCTGTACGCCGCAGCCGAGAACATGGGATACAGTCATACCGGTAATCCCAATATCCATCATAGCTGCTTTCAAAGCCTCAAAGCGGGATTCCTTGCAGACGATTTCCACTTTCGTGAATTTCTGAGCGTCTTCTTCAAACGCAGGAACCTTTTTAACCGGTACTGCTTCCGCCACAGGAACGGCCCCTTTAACCGCCACCGCCGATTCGTATCCATAAGAAAGGCTCTCTACAGCCGGGACAAAGTCAGCATATGCGCTTGGAAGCCCATGCTCCGTGCTGTCAAGGCCTTTTATCTCTTCTTCAGCAGAAACTCGGAGGCCTACTGTCTTTTTGATAATAAAGAATGCAACTGTCATAAGAACGGCAGTCCACGCAAGGACAGAAATGATACCGACAAGCTGAACACCGAGGAGTTTGGCACTTCCAGTGTAGAAAAGCCCGTTTAGGCCGGCAGGTGCTGCGGGACTGGCAAGCAGTCCAACTGCAATTGTGCCCCAAACGCCATTTGCAAGATGGACTCCGACTGCACCAACCGGATCATCAATATGAAGCTTCAGATCGAGAACCTCTACTACAACAACCACAAGAATACCGGAGACAATACCTACGATAACTGATCCAAAAGCATCCAACGCGTCACAGCCTGCGGTTATACCGACCAGTCCCGCAAGGGAGGCATTCAGGCACATAGAAACATCAGGCTTGCCATTTTTAATCCATGTAAAAATCATTGTTGTACAGGTAGCAACAGCAGGTGCGATAGTTGTTGTCAAAAAGATGGAAGCAAGGGAGGTTCCGTCCCATGCAGCTGCACCGTTAAATCCGTACCAGCCAAACCAGAGGATAAAGCAGCCTAACGCACCAAGCGTGATGGAATGGCCAGGAATTGCATTTACTTTTTTCACCTTACCCGACTTGTCTTTGATATATTTACCAAGACGAGGGCCAACCATAATCGCACCAATCAACGCTGTAATACCTCCAACCGAGTGAATTGCAGCAGAACCTGCGAAATCGTGGAACCCAAGCTGTACAAGCCAACCCTGGGAGTTCCAAATCCAGCCTGCCTCGACGGGATAGACGAAAAGTGAAATAACCGCGGAGTAAATACAGTAGGAAACAAATTTCGTCCTTTCCGCCATTGAGCCGGAAACAATAGTTGCGGCAGTCGCACAGAACACCAGATTAAAAACAAAGCTGGAGGCGTTTTCTTTGATAAAGCCGCCAAAATCAGTAAAGATATTCAGATTTGGAATGCCGATTAACCCAAAAATATAATCCTCAGCCATCATCAGGCTAAATCCGATAAAAACAAATGCAACCGTTCCGATGCAAAAGTCCATCAAGTTTTTCATGATGATGTTGCCGGCATTTTTGGCTCTGGTGAAACCTGTTTCTACCATTGCAAAGCCAGCCTGCATAAAGAATACAAGGGCGGCTCCTATCAAGAACCATACGCCGAATACCTCGGAAGTAACGGCCTCCTTTACAAACCCCATAATGCTTGTAGCATCCACAAAAACCATCTCCTTAAAGATTATTTATCTGACTCCAAACAGCAGATCCCCATAAGTCGGGAACGGCCAGTACTTTTTAGACGTCAATACTTCTGCCTCATCGCAAGCAGCACGCAATTCCTCCATCCTATTGATAAGAATATCTCGGATCGCAGCGGATTCCGTCACGACATTGTCGCACAGCCCTATCTGATCGATCCCGCTTTCGAGTTCGTCTGTCGCAGTAGAAATACGCTCTGTCAGTGCAGAAAGATTTTTGAGCAAATTGCTCTCATAAGAACAGGAAATATCATCCGATACGGACTTCTTGAGCGCTGCCGTTTTTGCGATCTCCTTTACATAAATTTCCACAGCCGGAGCAATTTCCCTTCTTGCCATGCTTACCATAGTATTTGCCTCAATAAGAACCGTCTTACAGTAGTTTTCAAGGGTAATCTCCATACGGGACTTGAGTTCCGCTTCTGTGAAGACCTTATGGGAGGTCAGCATATCTACATTCTTCTTGTCGAGAAGATGAGGAATACAATCTGCTGTGGTACGATAATTACACAGACCCCTCTTTTCAGTAGCTTCTTTGATCCAGATGTCGTCATACCCGTTACCGTTGAAGATGATCCTCTTATGATCCTTAATAGTTTTACGAATCATTTCGTGAAGAGCCGTTTCAAAGTTCTCGGCGTTTTCCAAACGGTCTGCGTAGACCTTAAGGGATTCAGCGACCGCCGCATTCAGCATAATGTTCGCACAAGCAATACTGTTAGAGGAGCCAAGCATACGGAACTCAAACTTGTTTCCGGTGAAAGCAAAGGGTGAGGTACGGTTACGGTCTGTGGTATCTTTCGTAAATTGTGGAAGCACATTTACACCAAGCTTCATAACTTGTTTGCCAGCAGCGTTATATGGGGTGTTGGCTTCGATCGCTTCCAAAATGGCATTCAGTTCATCACCAAGGAACATGGAAACCACTGCTGGAGGCGCTTCGTTTGCTCCTAACCGGTGGTCATTGCCAGCTGTAGCAACAGAGATGCGGAGCAGGTCCTGATAATCATCCACTGCTTTTATAACAGCACAGAGGAACAGCAGAAACTGTGCGTTTTCATAAGGAGTTTTACCGGGCGCAAGCAGATTTACACCAGTATCGGTAGTGATAGACCAGTTATTATGCTTTCCGCTTCCGTTGACGCCCGCAAAAGGTTTTTCGTGGAGAAGGCAGACAAGGCCGTGTTTTGCAGCAACCTTCTGCATAATTTCCATAGTCAGCTGGTTGTGGTCTGTCGCCACATTGGTTGTCGTATAAATTGGCGCAAGCTCATGCTGCGCAGGAGCAACTTCATTGTGTTCTGTCTTTGCAAGAATACCTAACTTCCATAATTCATGATTCAAATCATCCATAAAGGCCGCCACACGGGGCTTGATAACGCCAAAATAATGGTCGTCCATTTCCTGCCCCTTGGGAGACTTTGCGCCAAACAGAGTTCTTCCGGTGAAAATCAAATCCTGTCGCTTATTATACATTTCTCTATCTACAAGGAAATATTCCTGCTCAGGGCCTACCGAGGTTTTCACGCACTTAACGGTGTTATCGCCAAACAGGCGAATAATGCGCATAGCCTGCTTGTTCAGGGCCTCCATAGAACGAAGCAGCGGAGTCTTCTTGTCCAAAGCTTCACCGCCATAAGAACAGAACGCCGTGGGAATACAAAGCGTCTTGCCTTTGATGAAAGCATAAGAGGTTGGGTCCCAAGCGGTATAACCTCTTGCTTCAAAGGTTGCGCGAAGACCGCCTGACGGAAAAGAAGAAGCGTCCGGCTCGCCTTTGATCAGTTCTTTCCCCGAAAACTCCATAATCACACCGCCATCGGGTGAGGGAGAAATAAAGCTATCATGTTTTTCAGCCGTAATTCCGGTAAGGGGCTGAAACCAGTGCGTATAATGGGTCGCACCGTTCTCTACCGCCCAATCTTTCATCGCCGCAGCCACAGCATTTGCCACACTGATATCCAAATCCTCTCCCTCGTCGATCGTTTTCTTAAGGGAGTTATATACCTTTGCTGACAGGGTTGCTTTCATTACCCTATCGTCAAAAACCTTGCTTCCGAAAATTTCTGTTACTGCGCTCATTGTAGAGTCCCCCTTCAAAATATAAAGGCAAAGACACCTGTATCCATACAAGATTTGTCAGACGTCTTTGCCTTTCCCTTTACATATTCAGATTAAACGATACCTTGTGCAGTCATAGCGTCAACGACCTTCTCAAAACCAGCAATATTGGCGCCCGCAACATAGTTATGATCCATACCATATTTTTTGGCCGCAGCGTCCAGATTATGGAACAGGTCGATCATGATCTGTTTGAGTCTTGCATCTACCTTTTCAAAAGACCAGTGAAGTCTTTCGCTGTTTTGGGACATTTCCAAAGCAGAAGTCGCCACGCCTCCAGCATTTGCAGCTTTCCCGGGAAGGAACAAAACGCCGTTTGCTTGCAGATATTCGGTTGCTTCCAGCGTAGTCGGCATGTTTGCACCTTCGCAAACTGCAATAACACCATTTTTAACAAGCAGTTTTGCATTCTCCAAATCAAGCTCATTTTGTGTGGCACAAGGAAGCGCAATGTCAGATTTTACCGCCCACACGCCTTTTCCTTTGTGATATTCGGAATTCGGACGGTATTTTTTATATTCCGTTAACCGCTGACGTTTCACTTCTTTGATCTCCTTCAGTGCTGCGACATCAATTCCGTCCGAATCATATACCCAACCATCAGAATCGGAACAGGTCACAACCTTTGCTCCCATTTGTTCTGCTTTTTCAATCGCATAAATTGCCACATTGCCGGAGCCGGAAACGGTGACGGTTTTACCCTCGACATTGTGACCGTTGCATTTGAGCATTTCTTCGGTAATATAAAGGAGCCCATAGCCGGTCGCTTCTGTTCTTGCGAGAGAACCACCGTAGGACAATCCCTTTCCGGTCAACACACCCTCAAAGAGTCCCCGGATCCTTTTGTATTGTCCGAACATATATCCAATTTCACGAGCACCGGTGCCAATATCTCCAGCAGGGACATCTGTATCCGCACCGACATATTTATACAACTCCAGCATAAAGCTTTGGCAGAACGCCATGATCTCACGATCGGATTTCCCTTTAGGATCAAAGTTGGAACCGCCCTTGCCCCCGCCGATCGGAAGACCGGTCAATGAATTTTTGAAGATCTGTTCAAATCCCAGAAATTTAATGATTCCAAGATTAACAGACGGATGCAAACGTAAGCCGCCTTTATAGGGACCGATCGCACTATTGAACTGAACACGATATCCAGTATTGACATGGACCTGTCCGTTATCGTCAATCCACGGAACACGGAACTTGATTTGACGTTCCGGATTCACAAGCCGTTCCAAAAGCGCATCTCTTCTGAATGCTTTCTCATTGGCATCCACTACTACTCGCAGGGAATCCAGAACCTCCTTAACTGCTTGGTGGAACTCCGGTTCCGCTGGGTTTTCTTTGATCACTTGTTCGATGATTTCATCAACATATGACATCTTGCATCCTCCTCTTGAAAACAAAAAAGCGCCTTTAAGGGTATCAAACCACTTAAAGACGCCTTTGCCTTTTCCTTATTATTGAATTCGATAAAAAAGAGAGCGACCCCGAGAAATGAATCCCGAAGACGCCCTTGCCTTCAACATTGACTATTTTATCACGATAAAATGCTCTTGTCAACCCCTTTTTGCAAGACTTTTTTAAAAACTTGCAAAATATTTTCCTTGTCTATTGACAAACCGACGATAAAAGTATATGATAAAAGACAAGATGAGCAAAGGCGTTCATTTTAGAACAGGACGAGTTCCCTGTACTAAAATGAGCGCCTTTGCTTTTTTAGCAAGAAAGGAAGGCAAGCGTTATGAATCATATTGAAGGTCAAGTACGCATCCCCTCCGGTTGCGCGATTGCCGCAGTGATTTCCAAGGACGGAAACAAAATGACCGGAGAAAAGATCATTGAATCGATGAAACCGATGCACGACCGTTCCAATGGACTTGGCGGGGGTTTTGCCGCATACGGTATTTATCCGGAATATAGGGAATTTTATGCTTTGCATATGTTCTTTAATGATAGAGCTTCCCGCAAGAATTGCGAGGGGGTTTTAAAAGAGTATTTTGAAATTGTAAAATCTGAGATCATTCCCACAAGGAAAATTCCATCCATTACCGATGAACCCATTATATGGCGATACTTTGTGGCCCCGCTTCGTTCTATGCTTGTAAATCTTCAGCTTGATGAAAAAGAATATGTGACACGCTCGGTAATGAAGATCAACACCGAAATGCCCGGCGCTTATGTGTTTTCAAGCGGAAAGAATATGGGAACATTTAAAGCAGTCGGATTTCCCGAAGATGTTGGCGTATTCTATAAATTAGAGGAATATGAAGCATATTCCTGGACAGCTCACGGCAGATATCCCACAAACACACCTGGTTGGTGGGGCGGTGCGCATCCTTTCACTTTGCTTGATTATTCTATTGTACATAACGGTGAAATATCTTCCTACGATGCCAACCGCCGATTTATCGAGATGTTTGGCTATAAATGTACCCTTCAAACCGATACCGAGGTCATCACCTACATCATGGACTATCTGCTCCGAGTACAAAAGCTTTCTTTAGATGAAGCAGCAAGTGTTATTGCCGCACCCTTTTGGAGCACCATTGCGGCAAAGACGGATATTTCAGAAAAAGAAAAATTAAAATATCTCCGTACTGTTTTTCCAAGTCTTCTGATTACCGGACCCTTTTCCATCGTGCTTGGCTTTAACGGTGGGCTTATGGCGCTCAATGACCGTTTGAAGCTTCGTTCTATGGTAGTTGGCGAAAAGGATGACAAGGTGTTTATTGCAAGTGAAGAAGCTGCTATCCGTATGATGGAACCAGATGCGGAGAATATCGTCTCTCCGGCAGGCGGAGAAGCAGTCATTGTTAAGGTAAAGGACGGTGCGTACTAATGGGCATAGAATTTATTTATCCTGAATTCGAAGTAATAAGGAACGACAAGCGCTGTATTGCTTGTCGTGTATGCGAACGGCAATGCGCAAACGAGGTTCATTCCTATGATGAAGATAACAAGATTATGTTGTCCGACGAGACTAAATGTGTAAACTGTCAGCGCTGTGTTGCACTCTGCCCAACGCGAGCATTGAAAATTATAAAAAGCGATTGCCAGCTCCGCGAAAATGCCAACTGGCAGGATGATACGATCAAAGAAATCTATAAGCAAGCGAACAGCGGCGGCGTATTGCTTTCCTCTATGGGAAATCCGAAGCCCATGCCGGTGTATTGGGATAAAATCCTTATAAACGCGTCGCAGGTGACAAACCCTTCGATCGACCCTCTTAGAGAGCCCATGGAAACCAAAGTTTTTCTCGGTAAAAAGCCATCGCAGGTGGAGAAAGATGAAAACGGACAGATCATCTGCCAATTAGAACCACAGCTTGAACTTTCTATGCCGGTTATGTTCTCTGCAATGAGCTACGGGTCAATCAGCTATAACGCCCATAAATCATTGGCAACCGCTGCGAGGCATCTCGGAGTTCTCTATAACACCGGTGAAGGCGGTCTGCACGAAGATTTTTATTGTTATGGTGAAAACACGATCGTACAGGTTGCATCCGGCCGTTTTGGTGTTCACAAGGATTATCTGGAAGCCGGTGCCGCTATTGAGATCAAGATGGGACAAGGTGCAAAGCCCGGTATAGGAGGACATCTTCCCGGCACGAAAATTGTTGGGGATGTTTCCCGTACTCGTATGATTCCCGAAGGTTCGGATGCTATCTCCCCGGCGCCGCATCATGATATTTACTCGATTGAGGATTTGAGGCAGCTTGTCTACTCTTTGAAGGAAGCTACCGGATATAAAAAACCAATTATTGTCAAGGTTGCCGCTGTGCATAACATTGCCGCCATTGCAAGCGGAATTGCCCGAAGTGGTGCAGATATTATCGCTATTGACGGCTTTCGCGGCGGTACAGGAGCAGCGCCTACCAGAATTCGTGATAACGTGGGGATCCCGATCGAGCTAGCTTTGGCCTCGGTAGATAAACGCCTTCGTGACGAGGGGATCCGGAACAACGTTTCTATTGTTGTTGGCGGTAGTATTCGCAATGCTGCAGATATAGTAAAGGCTATTGCCCTTGGCGCAGATGCTTGTTATATCGCTACGGCTGCTCTTCTGGCACTTGGCTGCCACCTTTGCCGTACCTGTCAAAGCGGCAGGTGTAACTGGGGCATTGCCACACAACGCCCCGAGCTTGTAAAACGTCTTAATCCTGAAATAGGCTGTGAACGCCTCGTCAACTTAATGAATGCCTGGCGTCATGAAATCAAGGAACTAATGGGCGGCATGGGGATCAATTCCATTGAAGCATTAAGGGGAAACCGTTTGATGCTTCGTGGTATCGGGCTAACAGACAAAGAACTTGAGATCCTTGGCATATCTCACGCCGGAGAATAAGGGGTGATTGTATGAAACGAGTATATGTGAATGAAGCGTGGTGCCTTGGATGCCACCTGTGTGAATATAACTGTGCCTTTGCCAACTCCGGGTTGTCTGATATGGTGAAAGCGCTAAAGGGCAAAAAACTTTTCCCGAGGATCTCGGTAGACGGCAAGGACAAAATCAGTTTTGCTGTTTCCTGCCGTCATTGCAATGATCCTTTGTGTGTAAAATGCTGTATTTCGGGCGCTTTACACACAGACAATGGGCGTGTCTGCATCGACAAAACAAAGTGTGTGGGATGTCTTTCCTGCATTATGGCTTGCCCTTATGGGGCGCTTTCGGTTTCTGAAAATGGGACAGCGCAAAAATGTGAACTGTGTTTGGAAAACACCTGTGGAGAGCCTGCCTGTGTCAAGGGCTGTCCAAACAGGGCAATTGTATATGAAGAGAGGTGAGCCCATGAAACAGTATGTAATTATCGGCAATGGTATAGCCGCCGCTGGATGTATTGAGGGTATTCGCAGCATAGATACAGAAAGCCATATTGTTGTCGTTTCTAAAGAAAGTCAGCCTGTGTACTGCCGTCCTCTTATCTCCTATTATCTTGAAGGAAAAACGACGCTTGATAAAATTGGATATCGTCCTGATGACTTCTACCAAAAAAATGGATGTGAGGTTCTCTACCATGAAACCGCCATCCAAATTGATCATGAAAACAAAGCAGTTGTGTTGTCAAAAGGCAGCACGGTTCCGTTTTCTGAATTATGCATTGCTACTGGTTCATCACCTTTTGTTCCACCCTTTGATGGATTGGATTCTGTGAAGAATCACTTTTCCTTTATAACATTGGAGGACGCCTTCGCGCTTGAAAAAGCGATTTCACCGGATTCCAGGGTTCTCATTATCGGTGCGGGACTGATTGGATTAAAATGTGCGGAAGGCTTGCACGACCGAGTAAAAAGTATTATGGTGTGTGACCTTGCAGATAAGATCCTGTCCAGTATTCTTGACCAAGACACCGCCCCGATGGTACAGAAGTTTCTCGAAATGCATGGCATTGATTTTTGCCTGTCGGATAGCGTGGTTCGATTTGATGGAAACAAGGCTATTATGAAAAGCGGAAAGGTTATTGATTTTGATATCCTTGTTACAGCAGTCGGCGTTAGGGCAAACACAGCTTTGATCGCAGAAATCGGCGGAACAGTAAATCGTGGTATTGTTGTAAACAGTGAAATGCGAACAAGCCTTGATAATGTATATGCAGCAGGAGATTGTACAGAAGGATTCGATCTTTCTTTTGGGGACAATCGTGTACTTGCACTGCTCCCCAACGCATATATACAGGGCTTTACCGCGGGTATTAATATGGCAGGCGGAACGAAGTCGTTTGACAATGCGATCCCTATGAATTCTATTGGCATTTTGGGCTTGCACGTTATGACGGCCGGCAGTTACACCAGTGAAAAAGACGGCGGAACAGTCTACATGCAAAAGGACGATACATCCTGTAAAAAATTCTTTGTGCGTGATGGCTTATTGAAAGGATATATCTTGGTGGATAAGGTAGAGAGAGGCGGTATTTATACCTCTTTGATCCGGGAGCAAACTCCCCTTGAAACCGTTGACTTTGATTTATTAAAAGAAAATGCGAGTTTTATGGCATTTTCTTCTGAAAGCCGTAGAAAAAAGTTTGGAGATGTGGTATAATATTATGTTATTTGATGTTAAAGGTCTTGATCACAAAACGCTGAACCAAAAGGTTCGTTCATTTGATACGAATATAACAATCTCCGGATGCTGTGGGCAGCGCTTCATCGCCGCGGGGATGAAGGACAAGCATATTACAATCAACGGAATTCCCGGCAATGCACTAGGCGCCTATCTTGACGGCGCTACCATTGAGGTGAATGGCAATGCCCAGGATGCCGTAGGAGATACGATGAATGATGGAAAAATCATTATTCACGGCAGTATTGGAGATGCCGCAGGCTACGCCATGCGCGGTGGAAAAATTTATATTCAGGGAGATGCTGGTTATCGGGCAGGTATCCACATGAAAGCATACAAGGACAAGATCCCTGTCATGATTATCGGTGGAAAAGCAGGTAGCTTTCTTGGGGAATATCAAGCCGGAGGTATCATTATGGTTCTTGGAATGAGTCATACTGAACGTAGAATCGTCGGTAATTTTCCCTGTACCGGAATGCATGGTGGAAAAATCATTCTCAGAGGTAATATAGATCATATTACTTTTCCAAAAAATGTCTGTGCGAAATCTGCAACCGAGGAGGATATAGAAAGTCTCCGTCCCGAACTCACCGAATTCTGCGAAGTGTTCGGCTGTGATATAAAAAAGATAATAAATTCAGAGTTTACTGTCGTCACACCCGACAGTAAAAACCCATACGAGCAAATGTATGTGGCAAATTGAAGAAAAGAGGTAATCTTATGAAGTATTCAAAGGACGAGGTAAAGCAGTATATCAAGGAGGATGATGTAAAATTCATTAGACTTGCTTTCTGCGATGTGTTCGGAAAACAGAAAAATATATCTATTATGCCGGAGGAACTGGACCGAGCCTTTGAATACGGCATCGCTTTCGATGCATCTTCTATCGAAGGATATGGAGATGAAACACATTCGGATTTGTTCCTCAAGCCGGATAGCCAAACTCTAATGGTACTTCCCTGGCGTCCGGAGCATGGTAAGGTCGTCAGGATGTTCAGTGATGTCACATATCCCTTCGGCAAACCTTATGAATGCGATACTCGTTATTTACTGAAGAAAGCAATGCAGGCCGCTGATGATGCAGGGGTGTCTTTCTACTTCGGTGCAGAGCAGGAATTCTATCTTTTTGAGCTTGACCAAAACGGCAAGCCTACAAAAATCCCTTATGATGATGCGGGATATATGGATGTCGCTCCTGAAGACAGGGGAGAAAACATCCGTAGGGAAATCTGTTTAACTTTAGAGCAAATGGGTATTCGCCCGGAAAGCTCTCATCACGAAGGCGGACCGGGACAAAACGAAATAGATTTCCGGTATTCTGACCCGCTTACCGCCGCGGACAATGTTCTGACCTTTCAAACTATCGTCAAAACAGTCGCTCGCCGCAACGGGCTTTGTGCTGACTTTTCGCCTAAGCCGCTTAAAAATCATCCCGGCAACGGTTTTCATATCAATATGTCAATTAAGTCTAAAGATGGAACCGATGAGCTGCCTCACATGATCGCAGGGGTTCTTGAAAAAGCATCGGAAATGACAGCATTTCTAAACCCGACAGAGGAATCCTACCTGCGTTTCGGACACAACAGAGCTCCTCGTTACATTTCCTGGTCCAGCGAAAACAGAAGCCAGCTTGTCCGTATACCTGCAGCTCACGGTGAATATCGTCGGGCAGAACTGCGTTCTCCCGACCCGACATCCAATCCCTATCTTGCCTTTGCTTTAATTATTTATGCCGGACTATATGGAATTAAGAACAAACTTGATATGCCGAGGGTAGTGGATCAAAACCTGTTCAAAGCCAATGCGGATTTGATTTCTACATTACAGAAGCTTCCTGATTCTTTGGCTGAAGCTTGTTTGCTTGCGAAACAAAGTAAGTTTATTGCAGAATATGTTCCCGCTGCTGTTTTGGACATTTATTGCAGCAAATAAATTATGATCAAATAAATTTGAAGGGAGAGACTATTATATGAGCTTGAAAGAGTGCGTTTACAGCGTTCTTGTCGTCTCCGCATCAGAAAGGTTCAATGTGGCAGTCAAAGAGCTGCTCCCTTCTTCCGGATATCAGCCAGTACATATAGCGACCAATGTCAGCGAAGCAAAGCGATATATTGCAGCACGGGAAGTTGATTTTGTAATTATTAACTCCCCTTTACCGGATGAATCGGGCACTCGTTTCGCGATTGATTGTTGTCGATCACAAACAACTGTCGTACTTATCCTCTCTCGCTCTGACGTTCACGCAGAGGTGCATGATAAAGTCGCAGAACATGGGGTATTTACACTTTCCAAGCCAACAAGCAAAAATCTACTACTGCAGGCGCTCAGTTGGATGTCTAGCACAAGAGAACGCCTGAGAAAAATGGAACAGAAAACGTCTTCTATTGAAGAACGAATGGAAGAAATCCGTATCGTAAACCGTGCAAAATGCTTACTTATCAGCAAACTGAAGATGACGGAACCGGAAGCACATCATTACATAGAAAAAAATGCTATGGATAACTGCATACGAAAAAAGGAAGCCGCCGAAAATATTATTCATCTTTATTCCTGAACAAACAAAGTGGGCAAAATGTTTGGCTTTACCATAATTTCTCGTTCCTGTATCTCCGCTTCACAGACTCGAGAATTTCCTTTTGGAAACTCTCAGAATATCCATTCATTCCAAGAATCAAAAGAAAAGGACAGCACAAATGTGCTGTCCTTTTCTTTTAGCTCACTCTGTTCGGATAGCTCCAAGCCGAACAGACGACTACTGCAAAAGAACAAATACTCGTTACACTCGCATTGTTCCGACAGCCGCTGCCGTTCGGACAACTGTTGAAACACAGGGCAGGCTTTCCGTACCAGGCAAAAGAAAGTAAAAAAAGAAGCAGAGATTTTTCTCTGCTTCTTTTTTTGGCTCCCCCTGTCTGGCTCGAACAGACGACCCTGCGGTTAACAGCCGCATGCTCTACCATTGTTGCGTTTACAACCGAAAAACTGTCGGAAGATTTTTAATTTCATTATGTGGATATTCTTAGCCAAGAGTTCTCAATAGGTTAAGTTAAACTGCCATATAAATGCTTGCTTCATTTCCCCATTCATTACAAAACTGTTTGTAAGTCATGTTCAACTCAACTGAAACTTTATAATCTCGACCCACTTCTACACGTTTAAATAATTGACAAGCAATCATTTTTTTCTGTTCCAGAGTTGCAGTATCAAATTCATCTGCCCAGCTTTTGAATTGATTATAAGCTGACGTAATTAAATCAACGCTGGATTTCTTGTTTTCTTCTTCATCTTGAAGTTTAACCAATTTATTTTCTACTGCTGAAATTTTTTCCTTTAACACTGTAATTGCTTGTGATAAATCCTCTGGTGAATAAACGCTATCTCCTGTTAGCGATTTCCCAATTTCCATTTGTAGTTTAGCAAGTTGGTCTTTGCTCTTTGATATTTCAAGAGTTGCTTTTTTCTGTTCAGCACGATTTCTGGCTATTTGCTGTTTAAATAATAGTTGCAGCTTTTCTTCTTCCGGTGCTCCGGTCATACAACTAAACAATTTACGGATAATCTGAGTTATGATCTTATCAATCTGATCTGCTTGATAGGTTGTCTGTCCATCGCACTCACATAACTTTCGACTTTTATGATAGCAGGCATATTTGGCTTGTTCCACGGAATATTCCGACCCATCTGCACGAATATATCTGTCTGTATAACGAATTGTTACAAGCCGACTGCCACAATGAGCACAAAAGACATTTCCAGAAAGTAAGGCTTTTCCTTTAGTGTTTCGTGCAACATGTCTTTTCTCTTCATTCTTCATATTACGTTGATCCAAAATAAACCCGATCTGTTTAGCCATATCATCACTACGGATTCTGAGTTTCTGCAATGCCTCAGAAGTTCTCCCATCAGGAAGTATCCCACAGTAATAAGAATCTCTTAAAATACGAATAATTTTCATACTTGTAAATCCTTTCCCTGTATGTGTTTTATATCCGTGTTCATTCAGATATTGCGCCATTCTCCACGAACCATATCCATTATGTACTGTCATATCATCAATCAGATGTATTACCGCTTCTTCGGCTGGGTCAATTTCCAATTTTTTAATAGGCTGCCCTTTTTTATTAACTAACCCGCTGTCTACTAAACGATAGCCGAATTTGACTGGTCCGCCAGTATAAAGACCTGCTATCTCCATCTGTTCCATGCTGTTTTTAATACGCATAGAAGTTTTCTGACTTTCACCAGAAGCCTGCCAATAACGCAGATAATTCATTAGTTTGTCAACATGATTATCAAATCGCTGTTGTCCCTCCTGAACACTCCAGACTTCTATTCCATGTTTTACAAACCACTCAACTACAAAGGGTGTTTCATCATCAATACGACCAATACGATCAAACATAAACACAAGCAAAACATCAAATTCATTTTTTACTGCCGCGTCTTTAAGCTCTTGTATGGCATCTCGATTCTGTGCCGATACCTTATAGCCAGAAACACCTTTTTCAGAAAATTCCTTTAAAATACTCCAATCATTCTGTCTAATAACAAAATCATGGCAAGCATTTTTTTGCATTGGAATATCATTTTCATTTTTATCAACCTGTTTCTTTGTAGATACTCTATAAAGACAATAAACCCGTTTCAATTTACTTCCTCCCGTATATTACAATATACGGAATCGTGTTCTTTACTATTCAATTATCAAAAGTCCAATCAAGGTGTTTTATCCTTGTGCTTACATTATATATTATAATGTAAGCACAAGGCAAATGTGCGATAAAGACACGTTCAATTCGTATATTCTAATTTATCTGTTAATTCTGTAGGAGAAAAAACATTTTGTAATCGTTGCTCATAAGCAGATGTCAAAATATCTCTTATCTTACGCTTTATATCTTCTGATTCTTCCTGACTGAAATAGACTGTCACTAAGGATTCTCCAACACATATTTTAAACTGTCTCCCTATTTCATTTTTTTCATTTAACATTTATAACTGTTCTCCCTTCCCCTTTTAGAAATAATTTCATAATCTATCCCTCGACGGTATCCGCAATAAGTACATATGTCTTTTTCCTTTTGTTTCGGATTTACTTTTTTCAAAACATATGACAAATAGAAATTGTCTGCACAATTCGGGCAAAGGCACATTACCAAATTCTTTTTAGGCGGTTCAAGCAGCCCCAAGCTAATGGAAGTTAAATAATCCAGTCTTTCAATCTGCTGATTATTTAAACGTCCAATATAAAAAGCCAATCTCTGTTTGTCTATCGTGCGTATTTGCTCTAAGAGTATAATAGAAGGCAATTCCAATCCACATTCTGTTCCGATAGAATAATGAACGGGAAGTTTTGCCTTTGCGTCGATTTTACTGGAAATAGATGCAATAATAACAGTGGGACTATACTGATTTCCTATATTATTTTGGATAATAACTACTGGTCGGCTACCTACTTGTTCAGACCCTATGCCTGATCCGAGATTGGCATAATATATATCCCCTCGCTGACATACTGGATTCATGACTTTTCCTCCTATTCTAATGTCAAAACAATTATTTTCGCTATGTAAAAAATCAGACAGCAAAACATTTTCTAGGTCGAAAAGATATAAAACAAAATCCTTATTTTCTTTGACCCGTTCTGCTGTCTGATTCTGTATATAAAAGCAATCCTATTTGTCCTCGACACCCCGAACTGCTATGGGAAGTCATCAAGCGGCTGGTAGTTTCCCAGCTCCACGGGAATTTCACCCCCAGCAGGTTCTCTGCTGGCTGCCCTCACTTGTTACGACGGTCTTATCACGCTCGACTTTATGACCGGACAGGAGTATCATTATCCCCATTGTCGGTTATCGCCATGAAAGTAACTACCTCTCATTTATAGCTAACTGTTTCTCGCTCCATAACGAAATTTTCTATTATATCTTGGCGCAATAGCTATACGGCTCATGCTCATCACAATGGCAATGGGAATGTACTTGATGAATGGGTATTCTCTTTTCAAGCTGCAAATCGAACAGGATTTTAGCCCGTTCACTATATAGCCCATGAAAAGAGGTAAAAAGTGACACCCAAATCAAAAAATTTATAATTTCTTTTTTAGCCGAGCAATACGTTGATTAACAGTATTTTCTTTCATACCCATTTTGCGAGCGATCTCCGCACTTGTAAACCCTTGCAATTTATACAAGACAATTTGTAGGGTAAGGCTGTCCGCTTTAATTAGAACACTTAACAGCTTGCTATTCTCAATACTGTTTAAGAGGGATTCTATATCGTTTACAGGTATTTCTAGTTCTTGAGCCGACATCTGATCTATATAGGGAGTCCACTCTACTTGCCTTTGAAAATACCGCCGTTCCCGATTAAACTGTGTCCAATCATAGATATGTAGACGCTGAATCGTGTCCTCGTCAACACCAAGTTCTCTTAGCTTTTTTTCTTCTGCCGTTTTCCATTTGAGCCATTCCTTTTCGGCTCTGGCTTTATTATATGCCATTTTTATTTTCCTCCAATCAATCTGAGATTTTTTGATTCAGATTGATTGAAGGCGGGCCACGGCACTGAGGTTTTCTACAGAAAGATTGAGTTATCTCCTTACGGCCTGTCCGAATTTTAATAATTCGGACAGTGATAGGCCACGGTGAAATCGCACCATGTAAAAGCCCCCTTGATGACATATGCCACCCCATTTATAGGGGTGGCATATGTCATCGCCTATAGGAGCGCAATAACTGTCATTTTATTTTGTAGTTCATAACTTTCACCATTCTTTCTATATTTCTTTTAATATTTGACATTATGTGATACCAAACATCAGGATATTGTAAAATCGCCCTATTCTCTGCAAATTTCGCCTCTAATAACAACATGACCCGGATTGAGTTTAACGACTCAATCCGGGTCATAACACTAGGCGGCATATATATTTTTCTTAAAAGTCCAACATATAGTTTCATATTTTTATTCCTTTTGCAATATAAAATACTTCTTTTTGTTTCTTCTTATCACAAAAGGATATTCTTTGCAAGCGAAAAAAATCGAATTTCCCTATTTTTGTAAAAACATCAATAATTACATAAAACTTTTTAGAATTTCTACAAAATTTCAAAAAATTTGTATATTCTCACTGTGTTACATTATAAATTTTTCAATTCATCTCTACATTCTATGCAGATATATTTTTCTCCTAACCTAAGTAAACGATCAGATGGATTCTTTTTTCCGCAAATGCAACAATGAGGTTTTACAGGGGAAATCAAAAAGCTATTATCATATACTTCTATCGTTACTTCATCACCCTTTTCTAACCCTACCTTTGGCATTAGTTCATTTGGTAATACAACTCTTCCTAAATTGTCAACTAGACGTATAATTGCCATTTTTAAAACTCCTCTCTATAATTATTCTAATCTTTTAAGTGGTTCCCAAGTAATCGGATCACACCCCTTTATCACTATATTACTATTACTAATTATAACTGTATTAAAGGGTTTATGTCAACAATACTATTACTTACAATAATAGTAATAACCGGTATAAAATCATAAACTCATTGTATATAGTATTTAAAGTGGTGGAATAATGAAAAATAAAAAAGAAATCAATATCCTAATCGGAAATAAAATACGAATAGCCAGAGAGCGTGCCGGACTTACTCAACAACAATTTGGCGATCTCGTTTCTCTTGGTGTAAAAAATGTATCTGATATAGAACGTGGTGTTTCCGGTATTACTGTAGCTACTCTAAAACGTATTTGTGAAAAACTGTCTATATCCAGTGATGAAATTCTTTTTCATGATCGAGAATTAAATAATGTCGAATACATTTCTGAAAAACTAGAACGTCTATCACCAGAACAGTTTACTGTCGTTTCAAATTGTCTAAATCATATTTTTGAGTTAATCGCTAATCTTGATAAATAAAAAGTGCACTTGGTTAGTACAATCAAGTGCGCTTTTTTACTGTATTTTCAATTTCATAAATTTTTAAAACTCTGCGTTCTAAAGGCTTGTTAATTACTTTTTGTTTTCTTCCTAATATCATGTCCGTGGAAACCTTATATAATTCAGCCAATTTAACTATTGTTTTTAATGAAGGCTCTGTTTTTCCTGTTTCATAATAGGCATATGTTGACCTATCCATTCCCAGCATTGCAGCAATATCCGCTTGACTAAAATTACTATTCTCTCTCAATATCCTTAATTTTTTTGCAACGGCAGTTCTTCTATCCAAAAGGCTCCCCCTCTTTTCTGATTTTCTATCTTTCTTGCACTATATTTTTCTTATCATATTTTTAGTATTACAAATTATAGTAGTGTCATAGGGTTTATGTCAATTTTACTATTACTTAAAATAATAGTAAGGTTAGGAATCTCCAACATACTTTGGAAAACAAACTAGGAAAGTCAATAACGGTGAAAAGATGAATAACAAAAAAGAAATCAATCTCCAGATCGGCAATGAAATACGAATAGCCAGAGAACGTGCCGGACTCACTCAGCAACAATTTGGTGAACTCGTTTCTTTAGGTACAAAAAATGTATCAGCAATAGAACGGGGTATTTCCGGTATTACTGTGTCTACTCTAAAAAGAATCTGTGAGAAGTTATCCATATCTAGTGACACCATTCTATTTGGTGACAAGGAACTGAACGATGTTGCATATATCGCTGAAAAACTAGAACGTTTACCGCCTGAACAGTTCCAGGCTGTATCAGACTTTCTAAATCATATATTTAAAATGGTTGCCCATATGGAAAAATAACTTCCAATCCTATAGCCGTAAGGCTATAGGATTTTTTATTTAAGTGGCAGAATTTCGCCATTTATGGTAAAATAAAGTCAATGAATGGGGGTACAGATATGACAGATAAATTAGACGGTCTTTCTTTGGACTTGGAAAAAATGAATAAAGAAAAATTGCAGTCGGTGTTCCCGGAATGCTTTATAGAGGGCAAGCTGGATATTGACAAGCTGCTTTCCCTGTGCGGGGAATATATCAACGATGATTAGAAAAATATGAGTTTAAATGGAAAGGAAAAAGCGATTGTCTGCGCCTAGCCCAAAAACGGAGCACGTCCACATTGCGCCCTTGTCCTGCTGAAAGCGTTGACTTTGACACAACACAGAATCTCTATATAGAGGGTGATAATTTAGAGGTTTTAAAGCTTCTGCAAAAATCCTACTTCCGAAAAGTCAAAATGATTTACATAGACCCTCCCTACAATACCGGGAATGATTTTGTTTATGCAGACAATTTCGCTGATCCTCTGGCACGGTACAAGGAAGTAACCGAGCAGACGACCAAAAGCAACCCTGAAACCATGGGGCGGTATCACACCAACTGGTTGAATATGATGTACCCTCGCCTGCGGCTTGCCGCGAATCTTTTACGGGACGATGGGGTTATCTTCGTCTCCATTGACGATGTAGAATTGGATAATCTCAAAAAGCTATGTAATGAAGTATTCGGGGAAGAAAACTTCATAGCTTGCCTTGTATACGACAAGAATAGAAAAAATGACGCAAAATATTTTTCTATTGGACATGAATATATGCTTGTCTATTTCAAAAGTACAGCGACAATGAATGAACGCGGCACTGTTTTGAGAATGACAAAAGAGGGCATAGAAGAAGTTAAGGCCGAGTTTGAACGATTGAGAAAACTATATGATGACGACTGGGGAAAAGTAAACGAGGGCTTGAAATTGTTATATAGTTCATGGGATAAGGACGACCCGCGTAAATCATTGGCGCGTTTTACAAGGGTTGACGAAAAAGGCCCATATCGTGATGATGGAAATATTAGTTGGCCCGGTGGTGGTGGGCCGCGATATGACGTTATGCACCCTGTTACTCATAAACCTTGTAAAGTACCGTCGAGAGGTTGGATTTACCCAAATCCGCAGAGAATGAAAGAAGAAATTGATCGCGGGCGAGTTGTATTTGGACAAGACGAAACGACTACACCACGCATAAGGACTAATCTTTTTGAAGCAGATAAAGAGGTTATGCGTAGTGTGCATTTTAGTTATGCACAAACAGCGTCCCAAACGTTTAATGCCATATTCGATAATAGGCGGGTTTTTGAAAATCCCAAAAGCATTGATGATATTAAAAAACTTGTAGAATATGTTACTGTAAAAGATGATTGCGACATAATCCTTGACTTTTTCAGCGGCAGCGCGACAACCGCCCATGCCGTCATGCAGCTAAACGCCGAGGACGGCGGAAACCGCCGGTATATTATGGTACAGCTTCCCGAAGTGTGCGATGAAAAGAGCGAAGCGTTTAAGGCTGGATATAAAAATATCTGTGAGATCGGCAAGGAACGAATCCGGCGTGCTGGTGCAAAGATTCTGGAAGAAGCAAAGCAGGCAAATAGCCAATTAAAATTAGGCGAGGAGCCAAAGCCATTGCCAGACGTAGGATTTAAGGTGTTCAAGCTGGATAGCTCCAATCTGAAAATATGGGACGATTCCCTCATTGATAATGAGGATATAGCAACATTATTCGACCGGATCGACGGACATCTTGACGGGCTGAAGCCAGACCGGAGCAATGATGAGCTTGTCTTTGAAATCCTGCTAAAGATGGGGTATCCCCTCACCTCCGATCTTTCCGCCTTTGATCTGAACGGGTTGACCGTTTACACCGTTGAAAATAACGAAATGCTGATCTGCTTGCAGCCGGGTGTAACAGCCGAACATGTGGAGCAAATGGCGGCATATCAGCCGAAAAAAATTGTGTTGGCAAGCCACAGCCTAGCCGATAGCAGCGCAAAAGCAAACGCATATTATCTGTTGGAAAACCAAAACATTGAGCTAAAAACGATATAAAAGAGGCTATTTTATGTTAAAAGGAACATTTGTAACGATAACCGGATTCAATCATTATAAAGACCGGGACCCTTTCTCGATTGGCGCTACCTTTTTATGTTGTAAGGAACCGGATAATGCTTATGACAGCGAAGCAATCAAAGTGTTGATACAAGGTGGTTATACGATTGGATATATTGCCAACAGTGCAAGCACCAAAGCGAACGGTACAATGTCGGCGGCGCGGATCTATGATCGGGTAGGAGAATATTTTTTAATCGAAGTGTGTTTTTCGACACAATCTAAAATTATTTGTGAAGTCACTTGCTTTGACGTGCAGGACAAGGAACTCATAGACCGTTTTTCCTATGATGAATGTGAATATGATTATGATGATGAGCAAGATAATCACTATGAGTTTCAATATAAGGGAAATGCTTTTTAATCTTTCGGAATAAGCAAGGAATAGATTTATGAAAGTAGAAACCGATATGCCAACCTTTCAACGGCTAACAAAGTGTCTGGCTGAAATTTATCCGCAGGCAACAGTTGAGCTTCTAGCTTCCGATCCTGCATTGCGTGATTTGGGATTTGTACATGAAATCCCCTGTACGATCGAGATTCATGCTACACAAGAACAAATCAACGAAATAAAAGAAATGGCAATCCAATTTGAAATAGATGCCATCAATTCGGCTGATGGGACATACTGCCCGGACAACAGCGAAGCCTATTTAAACTATGAAAAATATGGCTGGCTATTCGATTTCTTCTATGGGAATCAGGAATAAAAAAATCGACTTCTTTTAGGGGGTCTATCTATTGAAGTTAAAATTTAAACAACAGGAATTTCAGACTGAAGCGGTAAACGCTGTATGCGCTCTTTTTGACGGACAGCAACGGCAAACTTCCACTTTTAGCATGGAGCAAAGCGGCGGACAAACATTCTTTTTTAATGAAACAGGCATTGCAAATGCCCTCCATATAACTGATAAAAATATGCTTACAAATATGCGGGCCGTTCAAAAGAATAATCTTTTGCCGCAAACTGAGGATTTGCAAGGACGGCAGTTTTCCCTTGAAATGGAAACTGGAACCGGCAAAACTTACGTTTATACCAAAACGGTTTATGAACTAAACCGCCAATATGGATTCACAAAATTTATTATTGTTGTTCCAAGCATTGCGATTCGGGAAGGGGTTTACAAATCTCTGCAAACAACACAGGAACATTTTTCCGCACTCTATGACAACACCCCTTGCCGCTATTTTATTTATAACAGTTCCAAACTGTCCGATGTGCGGCAGTTTGCTACCAGCACTAATATTGAAATCATGATTATCAATATTGATGCTTTCAGAAAAGCGGAAAACGTGATTAACCAACAGCAAGACAGATTAAACGGAGAAGCTGCGATCCGTTTTATCCAAGACACCAATCCTATTGTTATCATTGATGAACCACAAAGCGTAGACAACACTCAAAAGGCTAAAGAGGCGATTGCTTCTCTCAATCCCCTCTGCATATTCCGCTATTCGGCAACCCACCGTGAAAAAGTAAATCTTCTTTATCGCCTTACTCCTGTAGACGCTTATCAAATGGGGCTAGTAAAACAAATATGTGTTTCCAGCAATCAAGCTACGAGTGGTTTTAATAAACCATACATTAAATTGCTATCAGTTTCTAATGCTAATGGTTTTCGCGCCCGTATAGAAATAGACGTTGAGGACAAAGACGGAAAAGTAGCTCGTAAAGCAATCACGGTCAAGCCGGGTGCCGATCTGTTTGCCCTATCTGGCAACCGGGAAATTTATGAAGATTACGCAATTTCCGGCATTGACTGTACTCCCGGTATGGAACAAATCGAACTGTCTAATACCGAGGTTATTCCGCTTCACCGTGCAATAGGCGATATTGACGAAAATCTTGTAAAGCGTATGCAGATACGCCGAACTATCGAAACCCATCTTGACAAAGAACTGCGTTACACTAAAAAAGGAATCAAAGTTTTGTCCCTGTTTTTCATCGACGAAGTTAAAAAATATCGTAATGCAGAGGGCGGCAAAGGGATTTATGCCCAAATGTTTGAGGAGCTTTACGCTGAATTGATTGCCCTACCCAAATATAAAGTTTTACAAAATTATTTTCCTGCTGGTGCCGATCACGTCCACGATGGATATTTCTCACAAGATAAAAAGGGGAATTATAAAAATACCAAAGGTGACACGCTGGACGATTACAACACCTATAACACCATAATGAAAGATAAGGAATGGCTATTATCCTTTGATTGTCCTTTACGTTTTGTCTTTTCTCACTCCGCATTAAAAGAGGGCTGGGACAATCCTAATGTCTTTCAGATTTGTACGCTTATCGAACAGAAAAGCACATTAACTGCCCGTCAAAAAATCGGTCGCGGCTTGCGTCTTTGTGTGGATCAGAACGGAGAACGAATCGAAGATCGAAATATCAATATTCTTCATGTTATGGCAAATGAAAGCTTTGCAGAATTTGCCGATACTTTACAAAAAGAAATCGAAAATGAAACCGGCATAAAGTTTGGTATTTTGGGACTTGAATTGTTCAACGGAATGATTTTTGAGGAAACAACAACCGAGGAAAAATCTTTAACGGAAAATCAAACGGCTATTCTTCTTTCCCATCTTGCGGACAAAGGCTTTATAAAAGCTGAATCATCTATGTCTAAAGACGTACCTGAATTGCCAAAAGAATTAGAAGCCGTAAAAGAAAAAGCTGTTGAAATCATTACCCGCAATGGTGAAATCACTCCAGAAGCTGTTTCTAAATTAACTGTTCAAAAAACAGTAACTGTTGAAAAAGAGATTTCTTATGAGGATGCACAACAGCTAATGAACCATTTTGAAGAAAAAGGATACATCACAAAATCAGGAAAAATTAAAGACAATATGAAATCAGCTATACAATCCGGTACGCTGGAACTTCCATCTCGTTTTGAAAGCGCAAGAAATCAACTTGTTTCTATCATTCGACGTGCTGATACCCGGCCTCCGATCCGCGACGCTTCCCGTGATGTAACAGTACGATTGAAAAAAGAAATTACTCTTTCCCCGGAGTTTTTGGAACTTTGGGATAAAATTAAGCAAAAAACAACTTATCGAGTAAAGATTGATGAAAAAGAATTGATACGCCGGAGTGTTGCCGCCCTGCAAAACATGGAGTCAATACACAAAGCACATATTGTTACACAGACTGCTGATATTCAAATCGACCAACCGGGTGTTACTTATACAGAACGCGGCATTAAAACTGCTGATCTTTCAGACAGCTATTCATCATTACCAAATATCCTTGCTATTCTTGACAGCCAAACATTAGCGAGCCGCAGCGTGATTGCGAAAATACTGAAGCAAAGCGGTCGATTAAAAGACTTTTTAAACGACCCTCAACTCTTTATTGAACGAGCTACTGAAATAATCCGTAATGCCTGTTATTCATTGGCGATAGATGGTATCAGTTATAAGAAGCTGTACGGCGCAGAGTATTATGTACAGGAGATTTTCGACAGTGCGGAATTGATTGCAAATCTTGATCGGAACGCTGTAGCTGTTGAGCATAGCGTGTACGACTATGTTATGTATGACAGCACAGTAGAAAATAGGTTTGCTCTCGATCTTGATGATGATCCAGACGTTAAGATGTTCTTCAAACTTCCCTCCCGCTTTAAAGTCGATACCCCTATCGGCAGCTATAACCCGGATTGGGCCGTCTACGTTGATATTGACGGGATTAAAAAATTATATTTTATTCTTGAAACTAAGGGAAATACTAATGAACTGGATTTAAGGGGGCGCGAAAATCTCAAAATCTATTGTGGCAAACAACATTTTAAAGCAATCGGTAATAACGTAGAACTTCATGTAACAACACAGTGGAAAGATTTTAAATCCAAAAATGTCTAAAGTGAAAGGCGATTACGCCTTTCACTTTTTTCTTTTAGTACCTACAATAAATTGAAAGATTGATAGTATATCTGTATTTGTTTTTCAATTCTCTGAGTTAAGACCTCTTTTTTAAAAAAATCATCTGATTTACAAAATCTTTGATCTGCATATTCATAATAACCTAGTAAAAAATATATCGGCCATCGTAATATTGCTGCCCATAGAGAATATTCATACCACTTGCAAAAACTATGCCATTCTAATTTTGACATCATCTTTTTCAAATTAGCAAGCATAGGAATATCACCTATTTTACTTTGTATTATTATAGTATTATTAAAAATTTTTCTTTGGGCTTGTAAAATATCCAGATTGAGTTCATCTGCAACACAAAAAACAGACCCTATTTTATATGACAGATATTCTATGAAATCTTCATATAGAATAGTAAATAGCGTTAAATCATATTTATCATGCTTTTCTACACATGATTCAACTACTTCATCAGTAAATGGCGAAAAAACCTTTATAAGATTCATTTTACCTGCAAGATATTCTGCTGCACCTAAGTATTCTTCATAATGTACATACCAAGGGTACAGCAAACCCTCTATACAATCTTTAGCTAAATTTTTTGGTTCCATAGCTATTCCTTCACAGTTTACAAAACAAAAAAGATTTTTTCTTTTCTTTTTAAAATATCAAAAGATTTGATATTTCGTATTATGTACAGTAATTCCATATAATAACAAGTATGGGAGTGTTATTATATGTTTAATATAGATTTTGACTACGAAGATTTTTTTGTAAAGAGACTTCAACAACTTCGCGATCAAAAAAATATCTCCGCAAGAGAAATGAGCGTATCATTAGGACAAAATATAAACTATATAAATCAAATCGAAAATAAAAAGAACTTTCCTACCATGCAAAGTTTCTTTTATATTTGCCAATATCTAAATATTACTCCAGAAGAATTTTTCTGTATTGATAAAGTAAATCCTGAAAAATCAGATGAATTAAGTAAAATGATTGGAAAACTCAATAATGAGCAACTTGACATCTTAGAAAAAATCATATATCAATTTTTTCAAGCGAATAAAAAATAACTTAAAATGTCGTATGCTAAAAATACGACATTTTTTAATATTATTATATTGGGTTATTAGCTATAAGTCAATAAATATATAGCGATAACAGCCACATTTTACATATACTCATGGCCTATAATAAAAGGTAGTATGAGGTGTATGTTCTATGATTGATTATGAAAATTTTTTTGGAGATAGGTTGCAGCAACTCCGCGATTTGAAAAAAATATCTGCAAGAAAAATGAGTTTAGATATTGGACAAAATGCAAGTTATATAAACCACATCGAAAACAATAAAAATTTTCCTACTATGGAAAACTTCTTTTATATCTGTGATTACCTTAAAATTACACCAGAAGAATTTTTCGCTATGGATAATCCAGCCCCACATCAAATTCAGGAAATAACAAAAGCCTTAAAAACTTTAAAGCCTAATCAGCTTGAAACAATTATAAAAGTAATTACTACTTTTCAAGAAAATAATCAAGGTAATAAATAAAGGTCGGAAAGCCAAAGTTTTCCGACCTTTATTTATATCTACTTAATATAGAGGTATTCCAAATCCATAAATCTTAGAATATCCTAACGGATAACTGTTTTGCACACAACTATCATTAGAATTTCCTTCAATCGTGTAAATTTTTCCGTTCTCTACTTTCTCTACGATTCCTACATGGTCGATCAAGCTATCTCCGTCCCAATTAAAGAAAATTATATCACCGGGGTTTGGTATATAAGTGTTGTCCTGCCATTGTCCCCGCTCTTTAAACCAAGGCACTCCCTGAGAAGTACACCCAGAAAATTTAGGAAGTACACCGCTTTCAATATATCCACACTGATCAGCGCACCAAGATACAAAACAGGCACACCATTCTACTCTGTTACTAAAACCATACCACGACCAATAAGGCTCTCCCCCTATATTTCCTACCTGCGATAAAGCAACTGCTACAATATCATTATTTCCTATTCCATAAAGCACCTGCGACCATAAGGGATCGTTTTCTTCCATAAGCAGTTGACGAAGCTGCCCCCTTTGTGTACTGTTAAAGTTATATTTTTCTGCCATTTCGTCAACTGTCTTATGGCTAACTGATATATACAAATATACCCTTGTTACTATTATTTCTTCCTCAAGAATATTTCCATGACCATCATCATTTTCTATAATAACTGTTTCCGTTTTACTCTCAGTATCATAAGAAATCTGATTCATCTCCCAAAAGATATTTTTTAAAAGATTTTTCTTTTCTTCGTCCATAGTTGCAACTTCTTGTGCTCCCATAGGATCACCAGTAGTTTTAACAGCATATACCGACAGCACTTCTTTCCAAACCGCTCGCGAACCTGACATTTCCAGTATGTCATAACTGTTTGCACTCTTTATTTCTTCTAGTCTTTCCTGATAATCACTATTGATTTCCTGTACTGCTGTCTGCACGGTCATTCCATTTCCTGTATCTTCGCCAGAAAAGAATATGCCATAGCAGGAACCAATAATTAAGGCAATCAAACAGATAACTAAGATGATGATTACAGCAACCCAGCCTCCCGCAGCAATAGCGGCAATCAATGCTTTTGTTGCGGCTATAATTGCCTTTGCTGCCAACATAATCGCTTTGATTGCCGCTTTCAGTGCTGTAATAGTTGCTTTTGCCGTAGCCCGTGCTGCTTGTGCCGCCATTTTCGCCGCTCGTGCTGTGGCCTGTGCTGTTTTTTGTGCGACCTTTGCTGCCTGTTTTGCCGTTTTAACACTTGCTTTCGCAGTATGTTCTGCTGTTTTTATTGTTTTCTGTGCAGTCTTTACCGTGCCTTTGACGGTACTTTTAACTGTTTTATTTCCACGATCTATCGTTTTAATGCTAGTTCTTGATTTATCAATTAACTGTCGCACCTGTTTCTTGACTTGCCGAGTCGATTGATCTTGTAAATTCCTTTTTAATTTAGAAAATCCAGCTTTTGTGCCTTTGACCCCATATTTTCCTAACCCGGCAGCAACATGTGCCGATTTGTGCGCTCCTTTATCTGCTGCATTAGACACACGATTAACAGCGTATTCCACTGGAGAGTTATCATCGGGAAGCAATTCCTCCTCGGCTTTATCTTTAGTACGGACAAAAGAATTTTTCATACGACCAGAAATAATGGCTGTTTTATCAATCGTTTTTATTGTACCCTTCGCAACATTTTTAATTTTTATATTTGGCATTTATATCATCGCCTTCCGCCTTTCCAGTTCTTGTTTCAATGTTGTGAAAAAAAGTTTACCGCAAAGTGTTCCACCCTGTTCCTGCCATTCTTTTTCAAATTCAAACCTCCAGGCTAACTCCTTAACGGAATAATCCTTTCGGAATTGCCGCCATGTGGTATTATCCCATTTTTGAAGTTGATTCCACAAAGGGGGAAAATTAAAATAAAGCTGTCTAAGTTCGTCTAATCCTTGAAGCGGACAGCACCAACAAGAAACACGATGAAACAGCTTGTACAAGCCGCCCCAATCAAACCCTTTTTCGTAACAGTAGTCAAGGCAGTCTTTCTCCGTCATGTTCCATTCCACAAGCGGGTAGCATTTATTTCTAATTCGTTTTCTCTCATCGGCGGCAATACCGATATATTCAACCAGTTCATACTGTTTTCGTAAATCCCGCAGATAAGCAGATGTTATACGAATTTTTAACATACCAGTACACCAGCGATTGCGCGGGCTGGGCCAGCTCATGCCAGCATATTGTTCTAATACCGGATTTTTACGTTGCGGGTGATATTCAAAAAAATAGTATTCAAAATTACGGGGTGCTTTCAGCCATGTAATTTTCTGATTGATATACTTCTCTAGTTTCCTCAAATGCTCATACATCTGTGGAAACTCCAAGCCAGTGTCACAAAACAAAATTAAGTCTACAGGACAACTTTCCTCTAACATACGTAATAACATTGCTGTTGAATCTTTTCCTCCAGATAGCATAGCTACATGCTTTTTAGGTTTCATTCTGTTTCCTCCCTTTTGAATCAGAACATATCTTTTTTGCGACAACGACCATTCTCCCGTTTGTTCGGCTATATTCACAGGTAGACAAAGTAATCAATTTATCTCCATATTTAGCAGTCGCGCCGGTATTGTACAAAGAAAGTTCTGTGCATTTTGAAACATATTCATTAAAAGTAGATTCACTGCCTGCATTAACAAAATGATAATAAGAAAATCCCTGTTCTGAGTAAACCGTAGTTTTAAAAACAGAGATGATCTCATATTCTCCAAAACTGCCGAGCGTATCAAAGCGAATTGTTCTATGCGCCTTATAAAAATCTTCATCTGCGTATCTGCATAAATCAGAAAACATAGAGCCGTTATTCATATGGTGTCCGTAAATCACAATATTGTCGGAAACGTCTATATCACAGTTCTCCGCTATGTAGGGCACCCCATATCTGCTATAGGATTTATCAAAGGCGTGCTTTAAGTAAAAATTAGGTTTTTCCTTTGTCTGCATAACAGGATAATCAATCCGTGTTCCTTCAATGGTGATCCAACCAATCAAGTCGTGATTTTTTTCATAAACTGCGGCATATTTCTCAAATGGTGATTTTTTTTGCTCTGATTCTGTAAAATCTTTTTCTACAAGCTCTGTAACCTGTTTGAATACTCTGGCACTTTGTTTCTGATCCTGATATTCACTAAACAACATAATACTGGAAAACAGAAAAAGGGCGGCAAAAATTGCCGCCCCTATTATTATAAGCCTTTTTCCCATTTGTTTTTCTCCTTTCTACCGCACCTGTTCTTTCTGGATAGGTGAGCGCACTTTTTCTGAAAATGTCTTTTTAATATTGTTTAATTCTCCTTTTACTGATACTTTTTCTTCTGTTTTTGTATCCTTACAAATCTTATTTATGAAGTCATCAGTTTTGCATTTCATATTAAAAAATATATGTCCACACGACTCAGTGGCATAAATTAAATCTGCTCCGGCACCTGCGTCATTTCTCAATTTCTCACTTGCCGCCGGTTTTCCTACTAAATACCGCATGAAATTTTTAAAATGTGCACCAATCTCATGCAGTTCCTGTTGTGCTGACTTTAAATGTTCGGCATGTTGAAACATTGAATCAGAGGCATGGGCAAAGCCATCTCGCATATGAGAAAGCAATTCAGGAACTTTTAGGGCATTCATCATCTGTAACAGTGTTGAATGTCCTTTTTCTCGAAATGTTTTTACAGCATTATCCGCAAAATTAACCAGCTTGACTTTGGTAACAGAGATCATTGTCCTAGCCTGTTGAATTTTTTCCTCAATGCTTGAAATAATGTTCTGACATTTATTGCGGAATTTTCGATCATTCATTCGTTCTAGTGCCTTGTGCATATTTTCGATTTCCTCTGACATCTCGGACAATTTGTTTTCCATATTTTCAATATAGCTTACTAGGGACTGTATTTCCTCTTTCTGTTTGCTTAAACCATTTTGCTCTAATACTGTATATAAGTCTAGGATTTGAGGGTGAACACTCAAATTCATGACTTGTTCTTCCATAACTATCTCTCCTTTTCCTTGCGATTCCGAACACTTTTCCTGACATCTTCCAGCGTGGGGAGTTTTTTGTAATCCTCTAATGTTCCTTCCACAATCATCTTCTCAATTTGCTCCAAGCTTCCTCCAGCTTTCAGTACCTTTGCCGCCTCTCGCATTTCATAAGGATATAAGCACAAGGCCGAATTAGAAAGACTGACGAGTTTTTCGGCAGTTGATTTCCCAAAATCCTGCTTGATAAAATAGAATGACGCATAGTAGGAATCCAGCCATACGGATACCGCCTGTTCTGTTGGAAGGGGCTTAAAATCCAGATATTGTTCCGATTCAACACATTCTTTCGCCCACTGAATCCATGTTTCAATACTCTCTGTGGAACAGCCGTCCAATAGCCGCCCTACATCTCGTATAAATTTTTCTGGTTTCATACGCTATCCACCGTCCTCTTTATTGGCACTGCCTGACCCCCAAATACGCCCTCGCCGGGCTTAGTTGTCATAAGCTGATATAATTTTGTGTTTTTCGGAAAATGGTTAATAAACGGGACAAGAACACTTCCATACTTGATTAACCCACACCCCGCGTCGGCATTGGTCACATAGCTCATCTGTTCATCGGATATATTGAGCAGCTTTGCCAGCTTAGTCCGGTCTGACGCGGCCTGATTTAGCATGATAACAAATTCAGAGTTAGACAGCATGGTACTCGCCTGTACGGAATCCAACAAATACTCTACATTCTGCGTAATGGCTGTGGGATAAGCGCCCCGTTTTCTGAACTGCCTCCATGCGGAATTAAAGAAAATTCCGCTTTGCTCATTTTCAAACACTACATGAAATTCGTCGATAAAAACGTGAGTACGTTTGCCGCATTTCCAGTTCAATGTTACCCTATTTAAAATGGTATCCGTAATTACTAAAAGTCCTGTAGGCTTTAATTGTGCCCCTAAACTATGAATATCAAATACCACAATACGGTTATCAAGATCAACCGTGCTTTCTTTTCCAAAAATATCAAGGGAACCGGTTGTGAATAGCTCTAAAGACAATGCGATCTCTTTCGCTTTCCTTTCTGGCTGCTCCAACAACTTATTACGCAGATCACAAAGGGTAGCTGCCCTTCCTGTTTGCTCCGCTTCTTGATAAACTAAAGCTGTACAACGGTCTATAATTGATTTATGCTGCGGGCCAACTCCCCGTTTATCTATCTGTTCAATCAACGACATGACAAATTGAGATTTCTCCACAATCGGATTGTTTTCACCATATCCATCAACCATGTACATCGCATTAAGCCGATCCTTCCCGCCTGCTGTCATACGAATGACTGTAGAAATATCCCAGCTCAAAGCCTGAATCAACGGCACAAATTCACCCTCTGGATCACAGATTAAAATATCATCATTCGTATTTAAAATCAGAAATGTAATCAATTCTTTTACACTAAATGATTTCCCCGATCCGGGAACACCGAGCAGAAAAGCCGATTGATTCAAAAGATTTTCTTTGCTGCACAAAATCAAGTTATGGGAAATCGCGTTTTCACCATAATAAATTCCCCCATCATCTTGAATCTCTTGTACTTTGAAAGGCATAAAAACCGCAAGTGATTCCGTGGTTAAGGTGCGAAACGCATTGATTTTTCGTGTTCCAATCGGAAGTACCGTATTTAAACCGTCAAGCTGCTGAAATTTGAGGGTTGCAAGCTGGCACATATGCTTTCTCGCTACAGACAAAATGGCCTCGGTATCACTGTCAAGCTGTTCCTTACTATCGGCAGAAATCACCATAGTAATCACGGCAAACATCATGCGCTGATCTCTGGTAGTTAAATCGTCCAGAAATTCTTTCGCCTCTTTCCTTTGCAGTTCCATATCATAAGGGACAACCGCAGAAAAGTTATTATTGGCATTTTGCCGCCTTTGCCAGTTCGTAATGTTGGTTTCTATGCCTAAAAGACGGTTTTCCACTTCTCGTACTGCTTCATCGGTAGGGATAGGGACCACATCAATCGACAACATCATATTGCGGTTAAAATCCGTCAATTCCGTTACCATACTGTCCTTGATATAGGAAGCATAATCTTTCAAAAATAAAACCCGGCAATACTTTTCACCGAGTTTTATATAATCACTATTTTTTTCTATCGAATCCGGGCAAATATAGTCTTTAAAATCATGACCTTTTTTCATCATATCCTGTGGGTCAAAATAAAAATCGGCTTCTTCTCCTTGACGGTAAAAATCATGAAGTACCCGCAGTTTTTCCTCTGCGTCCAATTCCTTACATTTTGAACCTAGCACAGCAAAATGGGAAATTAAATCAGCACCTACACGGGCAAAATATGTCCGCGCTTCTTCAACATTCTTTTTATTGACTGAAATGGTAATGTATTTTTCCTGAATGATTCTATTGCCTCCCATAGCTTTATCCAAAAGCATTTGGTTATACTCTTTCCGGTATTCGTCCCGAAAATCGTCACGCATAGGCATAAGGATTGATTGTTCAAAGTTTGCCTGATTCAAACGGCGGTTATTGATCGTAATTTTAGTAGATGCACCTGAATCCAGACTATTGAGTAACTCTGAATAACTTAAAAACATTGCTTCTTTATCTTCCCGGCTCGCTACAAAATAATTGATGTCTGTAAATTGGTAGGTTTTAGAGAACTTATTCCCGGTCATAAAAATACCATCTTTCCAGATACGCCGAACCGGGATTGTATCCTGCACCCTTCGGGGAACAGTATAGCGTTCCCGATCCTGCTTAAACAGATTTTTTAATGTCCTAATCATGTCTTTCCTCCCTATTATATTTTTTTAATCGTATCTTTAAGAGCTTCATAATAAAGGGTAGAAGATTCAAAACGGATTTCTTTCGGTTCGATAATTTCCGAGCGCAGCCAAACCCATATAAACTGTTCCGCTTTCATGCCATGATAAGTAATAAAGCCCAACATGGCAAAAGGTGCAGCGCCCAGAATACAAATCCACGAAAGAGTTTCTAAACCCAAATAGGGACGCAGGATAAAATAAAGGCCCACGGCTACGCCGCAGGCCAGAATGGAAAAGACAAATTGCCGCATACTCAATCCGAAAAACATAGATTCAGTATAGTTGCGAATTTCCCGATTGATTTTTACTTCCATATATATTCCCCCTGTTATTGTTATCGTTCTTGCCCTTTTTGCCATTTGATTTTCGCTTTTTCTTTATCATACAAGGCCATAATGTCCTTGCCATTATAACCGGTTTCTTCTTTCAAAGATTCTTTTGTGATATAATTTCGCACACAGTATTCTAAATACTTTTGCATACCAGCTTTATGTTCTATTTCTTCATGATAGCTTTCCTCTATCTCGCACCATATTCCATTATGGCATACAGATGTAGCCCAAAGTAAATCATAGCCACACTCCAAATGGTCAAACAGTTGTGAATCATAACTGGTATCTTCAAAGTCCCAAGTAGAAACAAATCTGGCATTACTCATTTGCTGTAAGGGATAAAAATATATAATCCCATCGTAATTAGAAGCATACGCAATCACATCTTTCGATTTAGAACAGTTCCCTTTTCCTAAAAGATATTCCATTTGAAAATTATCTTCCTCAGACATATCACTTTTTCGATTTTCCTGATATTCTTCTGTACGCTTCAACATTCGTTTTGAAAGCCTCAACAATTTTTCAGTATTGATATTCATAATATGTTCCTCCTTATTTCCCGATCAACGATCTGGTGCATCTTTCTTTACAGGTTTTGGCTGTAGCTCTCTTGGACTTTTTCCATTCTCAGGACAAATAAAATCAATCCGGCCTGCCGCATAAATCGCATTGTCATTAAGTTGCCTCTGCCATGCCTGCTCTCTAGGGGACCAATGAAAACCATACGATTTTAAAATCCGCCGTTGCTCATCATTCGGTTTTTCATCAAACAAAAGTTGCAAGCGGTTTTCCTCCCTGTTGGCAACAGCCTCGCCGCCCTCAAACTTCCAGCCCACGAAGCCCGTTTCCTCCCGGCGTTCCAATATGGCAATTCGTTTTTTCAGACGGTTGATCTCCGCATTATTCTGTGAAAGTTCATAAGGGGCATAGGGAACAGTTATCCATGAATAACTGTTTTTTACTGTCTCGTCGATATTCGCCGCCTTTTCATCAGAAATACCTTCAAATCCTTTCATCGTACCGTTTTTGCGGTAATAGGAATTTACCGTTTTCATATAGCTTTGGAAATTTTGCAGTTTTTCTAACTTGCTTTTCAACTTCGTGACCGCTTCGGGGTCATCGCTGGAAATGGCGGTATTTTTCTCGGCAGCCTCTGCCTTGCTGCGGTAATAATCTGCTTTCTGACCTATCTCAACAGATTTTCCCATTTTTCCCCATGCACGGTCACGATAATTTTTGTCGGATCTATAAGAATGGTGATCCGGCATAAGAGGCTGTCCAATAGGAATAGCGCCAATCATCTTGCTGGATTCCTGTGAAAGACGGGTACTTTCCTGTTCAAACCTTTCCGCTTTTTCGTTGTAGTAGTCAATTCTTCTTTGCTTCTTTTCTTCGTATGAGTTCATAATAGTTTACTCCTTATCAACAAATAATTTTGAATTTCAAATATTTTTTGCCTAACGCTCCATTTCCCGCTTTTTCTTGGGTTGTTCAAGCTGAGTGAGATAGGGGATAAATTCTTCCTCACCCTCAATAATGCTGTATTCCGAACGCAGAATAGGGTGTGTTTCACGTTTTTGGCGCCGCCTAATCAATTCGATGGCTTCTTCTTTCGATGACATACTTCCTTGTTGCATTCCGTCTTTGAAAACATAAAATCGCTTCATTGATATTCTCCTTTACAGTCCCATCATTTCCCGTACAATGCGGTCGGCCATTTTCACAGCCCCGACTAGAACAAGCATATTAAAAATCAACTCCCCGACGTAGCTCCATACCTGTGTTACAGCCGCCGCATTTGGACTTATCGCAGGCGGTGAAGCAGCAAACAAGGAAAAGATAATACAGCCGAGGACAATAATTGCTCCCTCCAGACACACCGCAGCATAACTCTTTATAAAACTCTTTCCAACATGCTGCGTAGGTTCTCCGGCAAATGTTGAAAGAGGAACTGGGGCAATCGCTGTATAAAGGTACAATTTGAAAAAACGCCCGTACACTGTCATTATCATAATAAAGGACAGGATAACAATAAACAGGCTTCCGATCAGCGTCACAGCCCATAATGGTATTTGATCCCAAAAGTCACTATTTTCAACAGCATTAACAATTTCCTGTGGTAAAATAGTTTGCTGTGCCGCACCCAAACCACCAGATGTCATGATTGTTGAAACCAACCCCTGAACAATATTAAATAACGCCAACATCAATTCCAGCCCATAGGTCACAACTCCTTTTGCAATGGCGAAGCGTATAAATAATTTTAAGGCGTGCTCTGGTTTACGAACCTCCGCAAACGATCCACACGTCTTAACGATCCCCACAACAAAAAACAGCACTAATAAAGCCAAGCCTATAGCCTGTACTGCACCATGTATATTTACGATAACATTCCAAATCGTCCCACCCTTAAACTGCTGCGGTGATTGTGTAATAAGCTGCCAAATCTCAGTTAATTTTTGATTCCAAGTATTTAAAGCATTTTCTAGGTTTTGCACCACCCAATTATCTGACATTTACAAACCTCCTTTCCTCGCAAATTTAACTATTTTAAAGGACAAGCATATAAAAATGGCCTACCGCTCTTGCTATTTATCCTCCTGTAATTAAGCTTAAAATTTCTTTTGCAAAAGTAATAACAACTCCGCCAGCAAGGGTTAGAAAGCCGTTAGCACGCTGGGACGGATCATGGGATTTCAAACTCAACCCGATCTGAACTACACCGAAGCCTAACAGGATCATACCAATCGCGCGAATCAAACCAAAAATAAAATCTGAAAGGTTATTGATAACGGCTAACGGGTCGCTTGCCGCAAACACAGTAGTACCAAAACTGCAAACCGACAGTGCTATTGCTGCATATACCGCAAATGCCTTTTTGCCTTTCTGCCCCAATTTTAGAGAATGCGTTTCCTTGTTTGGTTTCTTACGAAATATATTCATGATATAATTCCTCCTTTGTGATTTGGAAAATGGTTTGTATCTCCTCATCAGATAAAATTTCAAATGCCATTTCAAAATTGGATTGCTCAAATTCAAACGGATTTTCTACAAATGACATACTAGCTACCACATACTGTTTTCCTCCGTGTTCATAAGGACGGGCATTTCCATCAGTTGTGTACCGTATATTCGGGTGCTTCAACAAGTCGTATTTCTCGTCCACTAATGGACGTTCGCCACGGATAAACAACAAAGCTAAATTGTTATCGAGCATACGCACTTCATCAGGGGTCATCAATTCCCTGCCTGTGATCTGGTTATTTGTCGAATAGTTTCCGGAATGCCCGGTACTTTTCCCATAGGTATCTAACCAAACAGTCGATTTTCCCAGATAGCTTTCAGAAATCAGCTTATGGGTGCTGGTTTCATTTCCTCCAAGATAAAGAAATTCATCACAGTTTCCGGCGATAGATTCCCATTCTTTTTCAAATAAAGCTTTTAGCTGCGCAATATTCTGAAGAATAATCGAAACTGAAATATTCCGTGATCGCATAGTAGCGAGCAGTTTGTCAAAGTCTGAGGGCAATGAAACGTTCGCAAATTCGTCCATCACAAAATGCACTGGCACTGGTAAACTGCCGTTATGTTTATGATCGGCTAAATAAAACAACTGCTGAAAGGTACTTGCATACAGTAAACTGACTAAGAAATTAAAACTTGCGTCGTTATCTGGAATCAGTGCAAAAAGGGCCATCTTTTTTTCACCCAGCGATTGTAAATCCAGTTCGTCCGTTGCCGTCAATGCTGCAACAGATGAAAGATTAAACTTTTCCAGCCGAGCCGCTAAAGTAATTTGAATAGATTTCAAGGTCTTTGCACTTCCCGAACGGTAATCTTTGTAATACTTTACGGCAATATGCTCCGGCGATCTCATTTCCAAACGCTCAAATAATTCATCTAAAGGCGACTGGTAAGAATCATCGTCCTCCCGAACCTCCCCCGCTCGGAGCATTTGCATAACGGTTTCAAAATTTTTTTCATCATCAGGAGCTTCATAATGGAGATAAAACACCAAAGCCATGAGCAGCATAGAGGCGGCTGTATCCCAAAAGGGGTCATTTGATTTGCTTCCTTTCGGTGTAGTAGCCTTAAACAGATTTGTTACCATTTTTTGTACGTCGTTATCGTCTTGAAGATACACAAATGGGTTATAGCAATGGCTTTTGCTCATATTCAAAAGGTCTACTACACGAATTTCATAGCCTTTCTTTTTCAGTAAAGCACCGCAGTCCCTTAATAATTCCCCTTTACAATCCAGCACGAAATATGAAGTGTTCGCCTGCAAAAGATTTACTTTTGCATAAAACCGGCTTTTGCCTGCGCCGCTTCCGCCGACAACAAGAGTATTGAGATTACGCCGGTGCTTTCTTCCGTCTAATCCCATTCGTACATGCTGTGTAAAAATCCGGTTGCTTGCTAAATTTTTGTCCGCATACTTCTTATTCACTTCTTTCGGATTTCCCCATTTTGCAGATCCGTGTTCTTCGCCTCTGCGGTAGTTCCGCCGGGTAGACAGATAAATCCCCACACCAAAGCCATAAATGGCAATAAAAATGAGGACAGTTTTCATACTGTCCTCACACCATATAATTTGAAAAGGGTTGCTGATTGCAGCCGGAAAATATTCAATAATAGAAGCTATTCCCCCGGATATTGAGGGCGCAATTAGTAATGAAAGCCATACAACCAATATTGTCCCGATGGCGTATGACCATATACCGGCTTTCGCATTATTATCGGGCCTCATCACGCCACTTCACTTTCTTTGTCACTGGTGCGTCAAATGTTTTTAATAAAACATCATCTACATCATCTGTGATTTGATGATTCGCAAGCATATCATTTCTCAATTCATGCAATGCCTGAATCATAATGCTATGCTCATACCTATCAAGTGTAAGAGTAACCTTTTCTTCTCTTTTCACAGCTTTCTCCTCCTAACGCTCATAATCTTTTGATACAGCTCCTTTAAAGCTTTCTCTTAATGTCCTTGACATTCGATGATTGATTGCCCCTATAGCATTTTCCAAGCTATTTAGCTCCATACCAATTTCTTTTGAATTTTTTCCTACAAAAGTTTGATTTAGACTGTCCTTATCATAACCTTGAGTATCAATCCCGTATTTTCTGCACAGCAAATATGAGATACAATAAGCCTTGTGTACATCTTCCGGGGTATATTCTCCGTCTAGTCGTTCCAATTCAGCTTTTGCCAGTTCAAAAGACACACATCGAAAAATGTCCTGTGCCTCCATGCCCTGTCTTACAAAAATTTTCTTTTGCTCTTGGTCATATATTGCGCCTTTCCCTTCTTTTTGGAAATTTTCAGCTACCTCTATGGGAACCGGTGATTTACTGATAAGGGCTTTTAACAGCGAACGATCATCAAAATTTGGCCTGTTTCTTGTTTCCCCGCGGGCTGTGGTCTGTGAAACATCAAAAATTTCCTTTGCATAATAATTTTGTCCAATCGACCCGTCTTGACGTTGATATGTGCCGCCCGGTTCTAAAATAATAATAGGGTTTCTTCTTTCAGTTCTTAATATGTCAACACCCTTTGATTTCCAATAACCATAATTTCCGGGCCATGTCGCATGGGGACACTTTTTATGAATTAACAGAACATTTCTGAATGAATAACGGTCAATCCGTCCATAGGTATCTAGGTATTCGCATAGATTTCCTTTTCCCTCTGAAAAATCAGCGAAAATCCGATCCAACGACGAATACGCCTGTTCCCGTTCTTTTTGTTCCCGTATCTGCCACCATTCTTTCGGTGTTGTCCTCCGTTCCTCTTTAGACTGTGCAGGCTCCTTCGTTTCAACTGATACAAAAACATCGTCAAAGTCACTCATGATCATTTACCTCCCTCTTGTCTTTGGTTTCTTCTTAGGTTTTGGCTGCTTGTGTGTAATAGTTTGTTGGTACGATTTGTTCTGTGAAACGGACTTTTCTTCCGCTTTCAATGTTCCTTCTTTCTGCTTCTGAGCCACTGTAATTTCCCTCAATTCCTCACGGACAGACGGTTTTACCGGCTCAAAAGAACCCGTCTTGTTTGTAGGCTCGGAGATATTCGCGGACGGATGGGCTTTTCCCGCCGCTTCTCCAAAAAGATTCTCTTTTTCTGCCTGCCCTTTTTCCTTTTGTATCGGGCTTCCCAGCATTTCGTCTAATAGTTGATCCTCTGCACTCTTTTCTGTAGCAGACTGCTCCTTTCCCGTTTGTTCATTCGGTGCTTTTCCTGCCTGCTGTTTTTTCTTGATTTCTTCTACCTCATTTGTGATAGAAGCACTCTTTACCGCCGATATATTGAATTTTTCTACAATACGGTTGGCACGCACCGCGTCATCTTCAAACACCATAATATCTACTGATTTATCTTCTTTTTTTACGGGAATCGGGGAATATTTGATTCCATACTTTTTAGCTTGCTTGGCAAAATTCGGACAATCATCTTTTTTTACTGTATAGATAGCGGTCTGTTTCCCTTCTCTAATCATACTGTCCAGCCGCGCTTTTCCTCGTGTCCGTTTCTGATCCTTTAATACTGCATAAAGCATAGCCGCAATATTTTTAGCTGCCGCACCAGTAATTTTCAATGCAACTTCTGCCCCTTCAAATCCAAACCGCACGATTTGTTCAGCCGCGTCCCCTGAATTGTTCATCTTTTTCTCTCTCCTTTCTCTGGTTTTCCGCGTCCTCACGGATCGTCTTAAATTTTTCCTTTATTTGTTCAGAGCGCACTATAATATCTTTGCATAATTTCACCTGATACCTTAACTTTTTTAGTTCTGCATTAAAAGCTGAAATTTTTTCTTTCACCTCCATCTTTATTTCCCCATCTTGTACAGTATTTTTGCTGCGTAATACTTTGTATAGCTGTTTTCGCTGGCTGGTAATTTCGTCAATTTCTGATTCTGTTTTACTTTGAAAATCCAAAAGCTGTTCAGGTGTATCAATCCTATGCTTGACCAACAATCTTGCTTCATCGGAAAGTTCTTTTGCACGAATTAAATCCTCGCGGAAAAGAATAGGTACTGAACGTTTTTTAAGCGGTCGTTTCTTTGGAAATATTCCTAATAAATAACAGTAGTGAAAATATAACGCTCGAAAGCCTGTTACTTTTCTTATCTTCTTAAAACTGCCTCTCAGTGTATATTTTTGGGGGCGTGATACATAGCTTGAAACAGATAATTTTAAAAAACGCTGGGACAGAATCCTTCTCCGAATTTCTCCGATAGAATATTCCTCTCCAAGATTCCGGGCCAAGCGGAAAAACCTCTCTTTTCCTAATGGGCGCACAGAAATATCCCGACCTATTTTGATTTCATATCCCATTTCCTTTAAAAAATGAAAAAATTGTTTTTCCGTTTTGGAACGTCGAATGGCGCTGTCCATATCAGCTCTAATAATTCCTCGCCATGTTGGGCGAGAATCCTGTTCAGCTTTCCACTCTCCATAATGCTTTGATTTGCCGCGCTGGGGATTTTCAATGACAGACAGCCCATATTCCCGGCACAACCGATCTGATTCCTTCTGCATATCGTAATAGTCTTTTTCTGTGCGGTGATACCGTTTCCCGTCTTTGAACGAAACAGTATTGACAACAAAATGATTATGGATATGGCTTTCCTGATCTAAATGTGTAGCGACGATTACCTGATAACCGTTGCCCCATAACTTTTGGGCAAGCTTCAATCCAATTTCATGCGCTGTCTGAGGATTGACCTCTCCCGGCGCAAAGGATTGATAGCCATGATAAGCAACTACTCCGTTTTCCTTTCCAAAACGTCTTTTTACTGCTATCATCTCATCACGGGCAGTAGAAGCCGAGCAATTAACGCCTGAAACAAAACGTTGTATGACTGAAACATTTTCATCATCAGTATCTATCTTTGTCGTTTTTCCCTGCTGCACTGCATAGTCTATCACGTCATCAAGTCCCTGTCTTTCCTGTTCTGATAAATCCTTTCGGGGATAGAAGTTGGGATTTAATGTTTTCTCTGGATTCTCTGCATAGATCAACAGCTTTCCCAGCCAGCCTTTTACGCTCCAGATAGAAGTCGTTGCCATAAGATTTCACTTTGCAGAACGCGGCAAAATCACTGCCCTTGTAATGTCTTGTACCAGTTTCTCGAATTGTCTTACCGCTTTATCATATCTTTGCACGTCGATCACGTTCAGCACATGGGCTTTCTGTGCGACTTGGTTAAGGTTGTTTCCCACCCGGTATAACTCTTTCATAAAATCAAAATATTCAGAGGGTGGTGCTTCCTGCGGAACAAGCCCGCTTATTAGATGGCGTAAATATACTTCCTGAGATAACCCGGTCTTTTTGACACGTTTCATAAACGCCTGATATTCTTTGTTATCCAGCCGTACCTGCACACGGCAGTTTCGTTTCCTCATTCTTATCATCTCACTTTCATTCACAGGGGTTTTAGGGGATTTCCCCTAACAAGCTGCCTTTGGTCACCCAAAGGCGATGCTTGCTGGTACACATACATTCCATTCCCGTTCCGGGAATATTTTACCAGCGAAAAAATATATCAATCTGCCTATTATTAACGGTAGTGATAACGCCAGTGATCGTATTCTTCGTAGCAGATTCCTCCGGCTTCTAAGAGTTCCCTCTGATGCTGCCATAGAGTTATCGGCTCACAAATTTCTTCAATATAGTTACCCGGCTGTGGATACAGGACAACTCCAAATTCGTCCTCCAGTGCAAACAATAGATAACACAATTCTGTACTGTTCTTGATACTTGGAACCTCAAGTACCATAGGTGAAACATTAAATACATTCGCTAAAGAAACGATCACATCATGTTTCGGCTTCCTTGTACCGGTTTCATATTGTGCAATCCGTACATCGGCGCTCTTTTCGGGAAAGCCTGCCGCCATTCCGAGCGCCTTTTGCGTCATACCATTTAAAATCCGAAAATATCGGATTCTTTTTCCGGTATTTAATATGTCCATCGTCTTTTTCCTCCAGTTTATAAATTTTCTGAGCAATAAAAAAGAGCGTTCTTTTTAGAACGCTCTTTACAATAGAAAAGCACTATTTATCCAAATCTCTCTGCTTTCGTGCTTTTAGGTTTTTCAAAATCTCCCCTATGTTATCCTCCTTTGCCACACCAGGATAGTCCTTTTCAAATTCAATCAATGTTTCTTTGCTGTTTTTTTCTTCTTCCCGATATAATCGGTATAATTCTTCCAAACGCCCGCTTTCCATGATTTCCTTTATCAACGGAAACGCTGTTTTGGGAAAATGATCCCAGCCGCCATATAGATTGCAAACAGCCGTTTCAATCTGTTGTAAGGTAAACGGGCTGCCCCGTTCCTTCTGTTCCCGCAGGATTCCTACAATATCAGAAATATCATTTTTATATTGCCTGCTCGACATCAATTTCATGGCAATCAAATACTCGCCGGAAATAGTCCGTACAGTTAGAACGTTGGAAAAAGTTTTATAATACACCGAATATTCAGCTAGTTTGGGCGTATAGGATTTCGTCCGGGTAAAATCGGAATTGAGCCACCCCGCCGGAAGCCCTAACCGATCACCCACTCGATTGATTGCTTCTTTCATTGCCGATGACGCCCGTATCATAGCGTCCACATCATAGGTCATATCCCGGAACCCATAATTAGCAAGAACGGACGCGCCTCCAATCAGTGTAATTTCTGCTGGCATGGCTGTCCCGTTCAAACGGCGAAATTCTTTTCCAAGTTCCCGCAGGCAACGGTCAAGATTTTCTTTAGTAAATGAAATCTTAGATGACATTTCGCACCTCGTTTTCTACAATGTTATGACGCATAAACTCCGGGATCGCTGTTTTTTGGCTTTCCTCTAGCGATTGTTGGTTTCTCATCGCTGCCGCCGAAAGCACAAGGCTTGCGGGATAAATAGCATTTTTTAATTTACAGTTACGAATATCGCTATATTTTGTACATAAAGGCACGCCATTTTCACGTGAAAGATAGTCCACCATCGCCAAAAGGTAAAGAGCTTCAGGATACCACTGTTTATTATACAGGCGGCGAATCTCATCGCTTTCCAGCGTATCAATCAAAAAATCAATATCGCCCTTATCTTTCACAGCATGGCAAACATTGCTTTTAAATACTTCAAAAGAAGCCCTATGTTCCATATGCTCATCTTCCTTCATTCTTTCTTCAAGCAAACTTTCCATTGATACCTCTAACGCCTTGGCGATCCGGTACAGAGTATCTCCGGCACATTTTTCAATCCGTGCTTTGCCGCTGCAAATATCCATAATCGTTGTTTGTGCTACTCCGCTTTCTTTTGACAAACGGTACTTTGACATTCCTTTTTGAGAAAGTAATTCATTGATCTCCATTTTGTATTCCTCCACTATCATTATATCGGTTGACCGAACTATTGTCAATATCGTTCCCGGAACAGCAGAAGATATTCGTTGCCAGAAAATCAACGCTCTGCCCTTTCCTGATTTTTTTGAATAGATTTTTTCAACCGAGCACAAAGGTAATCGTTATAGTCTTTCCCATGCGGCGGCGGACGGTTGATTACTGTTATTCCTTCCGGCATAACAGTACAAATTGTCTTTGCTGCCAGTCTGCCCGGTTTATCATTATCCAGATGTAGCATGACTGAATTGATATGCGGATAGTCCTCTAAGTATTGTGTAAGAGCTGCCGGAAGCTTGCTTTCCGCAATCTCTTTTTTGGGCTGGTATATCCCGGAAAGGGATAGCAAATTGGCCCTTCGCCAATTCATTCCCTCCATTTGAAGAAGTGTTGCATAAGACATTAAATCTATCGCGGATTCAAAAAGATGTACTCTTTTACTTTCAGGATTAACAGGAAATGCAAAGGAATACTTCTTATTGCTTCCTGCAACATCGCCTTTAAAATCAGTTGCAATTCCTCTCTGGCAGGCAAAGCGTTCTTTTCCATTCTTATCAAAGCCGACAAATACGACGTTATGATGTGGATAGCTTTCATATATCCGTCCGGTATGGAAACAAAAATCAACGATCTCCGAGGAAATCCCCCGGCACTCTAAATAAGAAACTGCATAGGTAGCATACCGGTAGGCTTTTGGCAGGCAAAATGGTTTTGGCTCTTGCTTTGAATAGCTTACCAAGACCGGCTTTTGTGTTTTCACATGATCTATCAGGATTTCCATTGCTTGCAGAAATGTATATCCGTTTACTTTAATCAGATAATCCAAAGCGGATTTTCCTCCGATCCCCTGTGAAAACCAGCACCACTTCCCATTAGAAATCCGCAGGCTGTCATGGGCTTTTGTACAGTACACATTTCCCGATACATGCACAAGTTCCTCCGGTTCATAGTTTTGCAGGTAGGTCAACAAATCTATCTTTTTCACGTCTGCCACTGTTTCACGGCTATAAAACGACATAAATAGCACCCCAATACATATCCGTAGATTAGCCTTTTTAAATAGCTGAATATGTAATGGTATTTGCTTTCCTATGTAAAAAGCCGGTTGGTAAATACCAACCGGCTTTTCTTTATTTTATCAGGATATTTTTAACCTCCGTACAGCACAATTCGATTTTGTTCCAGCAATCTATTCATTTCGTCATTGGAAATACTTGCTATAGAAGGTACCTTTTCATTCTTGGCTGCGAAGATAACCGTCCACGAATCATCTTCCCCTTGCATGAACTTAATGCTCTCAATTTCTCCGGGTAATTCCAAATCTCGATTAAATTCTTCTGTCATGGTAACAGCCAGAAAAGAGATTGCCCTTCCGTGCTCTGCTTTGTATTCAATCGCCCCTTTAAGCTGTCCTGATTCAACCTCCGCGTCACCGCTACGATGTGTCATTGACCGGATCATACTTGCTGTAACTTCCATATAGGATTCTCCTTTATTTTCTTCTTTCACATTATACGATAAAAGGAAGAAAAAAACAATGGTAGGCTTCTTCTACCGTTCCGGTTGTTTTCTGTCCTTTTGGGCTTGTATTTTCTGATTCGCTGCGCTTTCAATCGTATTCCAAATATCTTCCATGTATTCATTAACCCGGTTGTCGTACTCCTTATAAACAAGAGAAAGCGGACGGGCATATTTTAACAACGCTCTCGCCTGAGAATCTTCCAATTCGTTGTTTTCCAATGATGCTAAAATGTCCTCTCTCACAGCGTATTCATAAGCATGTTCCAAAATTTCTTCCGGCTGCATTGTAAGCAGCTTTTCCCTATACTTCTCTTGTTCGGCAAACATTTTTTCATACAGCTTCGCATTTAATTCTTCATTTGTCATTCCGGTATTGCCTCCTTTTTATCTTGCCATACTCATCACATTTCTTTTCTCCGGTTCTTCTGCTTCATCTGGGACATCATCAATCAGCGCCTTGTCCTTTTCATCAAGTCTTAACTTAACAATTATTTCATTCAATCGCTTTGTTTTTTCTTCCAGTTCCTTTTCTTTCGGGAATGGTATCGCCATTTCTTCCTGAGCATTTTTTAGCTGCACTTTTATATCCTCCAGCTCTGCTTTATCTGCCTCTAATGTACCAGATATGTTAGCAATCGCATTGTCTAACCGGGTAATATTTCCGAAAATATCCTCTCCTAAAGGTACTGTATAGGACATAGCTCCTTTTATCTTAATTTTATATTGGTTCATGATACCGTAATAAAACAAGGTGAGGGAAAAGCCCCGGTATGTCCCTAATGTAATCTCGTTTGTTTCTGTCATTTGAGCACAGGCTTGTATAATTGCCTTTCCCGCCTTTTCCTTCTCTGTATAATATTCTCCCATAATTTCCATTCCTGCAAATCCGTTTTCTGGCTTCGGATTTTCTGCTGCTAGCTGCATATCCCTCTCATATCCTTTGATATATTCTGTTAAAGCAGTAATTTGTTTCGGGTAACTGTTTACTACCAATTCTTCTAATTCATATTGTTGATTCATATAGCTGGCTTTCAATAATTTCAGCCTGCTAATTTCCATATCCAAATTGCTTTTCTCAATAATCAAAGGATTTCCAGTAGCAAGAGCCTTAATTTCAGCATAATTAAGGACTGAATCATCAATATCCTCCGCAACACGGACAGGCGTTTTACTGGTCATGATCTGAGCTACGAATTTCTGTTTATTTTCTATAAGCTGATAAAGGTAAGCGTCGAAAGTCCCTTCTGTGACATAACGGTAAACCTCAACCTCTGGATTTTCATTTCCTTGACGAACCAAACGTCCCAATCGCTGTTGCAGATCGGAAGGACGCCACGGGCAGTCCAAATCATGATTAGCAATCAGCTTATCCTGCATATTGGTTCCCGCACCCATTTTCTGAGTGCTTCCCATAAGGACCCGTACCTTTCCTAAACGCACCTTTGCAAACAGCTTTTCTCTTTGAACATCAGAGTTAGCATCATGAATAAAAGCGATTTCTTCTTCCGGGATTCCTAGTGTGACCAATTTTTGCTTTAGATCATCATATACGTTAAACATTCCATCATTCTTCGGAGTAGACAGGTCGCAAAAAACAAGCTGTGTGCTTCGCTGCTTTTCTGTTTCCTTCCAGATATGGAATACTTTTTGAGCACAAACGGCTATCTTCCCATTTGGATCATCAGGGGCTAAAGGATTGACAAGCCGCATATCCAACGCCAGTTTTCTTCCGTCATTGGTAATTTTCAGCATGTTATCTATTCTTGGGTCTATGCCTCCTTTGTGAATTTCTTCAGCCCGTTCCGCTAATCCTTTCACCATTTCTTTCTGAAGCTCAGAAGGCTTCAAAACTGAAACATGAAAATTGGCTTTGGGGACAGGAAGATTCAGCATATCCGCAGTCTGTATGTCCGCAACCAGTTTAAATACAGACATTAGTTCAGGAAGGTTATAAAACCTTGCAAATCTCGTTCTCATTTGCAGTCCGGTTCCAGTGGTATTTAACTCCATTGCTATGACTGTTTCTCCGGAATTTGCCGCCCAATCGTCAAAATGAATCAGTCTTAATTCTTTTAAACCTTCATACTGCAAATACTTTTGCAGCGAATACAGCTCTACCATTGAATTAGAGATCGGTGTACCTGTTGCAAAAATAGTCCCATGGTTATTTGTGATCTCGTCAAGATACCTGATCTTCATAAAAAGATCTGAGCACTTCTGCGCTTCTGACTGGGCAATTCCCCTGACATTCCGCATTTTAGTAACAAAAAACAAATTTTTATAATAATGGCTTTCATCGACAAAAAGACGGTCTACCCCTAGCTGTTCAAAGGTAACAATATTATCCTTTCTGCTGGTATCATTCAGCTTTTTCAGCTTTGCACGCAGTTTTTTTTTGGTCTTTTCCATTTGTTTAACGGTATATCGTTCTGCTTTAGCTGCCTTAGCGTTCTCAATTCCCTGAGTGATTTCAAAAAGCTGGGAACGCAGAAAAGCAGTCTGTCTTTCTATCGACATTGGTATTTTTTCAAACTGGCTGTGGCCAATAATTACCGCGTCATAATCTCCGGTAGCGATACGGCTGCAAAATTTTTTCCGGTTCTTAGTTTCAAAATCCTTTTTGGTTGCCACTAAAATCTTAGAAGCCGGATAAAGCCGGAGCCATTCAGAAGCCCACTGCTTAGTTATGTGGTTTGGAACAACGACCATTGATTTTGTACACAACCCCAGACGTTTCATCTCCATACTAGCCGCAATCATTTCAAAGGTTTTTCCCGCGCCTACTTCATGGGCAAGCAGGGTGTTTCCGCCATACATAATATGGGCTATCGCATTGATCTGGTGGGGACGCAAAGCAATATCCGGGGCCATACCGGAAAATGTGATATGCTCCCCGTTATATTCACGCGGCCTGATACTATTATATCTCTCGTTGTATATCCTACACAGCATATTACGCCGGTCAATATCCTTCCAAATCCAATCCTTGAACTTTTGTTTTATCAATTCCTGCTTATCTTGCGCTATCGCTGTTTCCCTCTTATTTAGCACCGCCTTTCTGTTTCCGTTTTCATCTTCGATATAGTCAAAAATCAGAACATCTTTTTGATTTAGGGTCTGCTCCAAAATCTGATAGGCATTAAGCCGGTCTGTTCCATAGGTTTTGTTAGCCTTGACGTTACCCCGGTCTGTGCTTTTCCCTGTAATATTCCATTGGCTGCTATGCTCAGAACGCAGGATTTTGATATATCTTTTTGATTGAATTGAGGTGTCCAGCAATTCATACATAAACTGCTGATAGATTTCAAGCGGTATCCAGTTTACACTAATACGCACGCTAATATCCCCGGCAGCTAAATCTTTTGGCTGTACAGTTTCCAGCGCCTCGGTATTGGTTTTTATTCTTGCCTTCTTTTCGGCTGGTAATACTTCCCACAGTGCTTTTGCCATTCGCAGCTTTTGTCGGACATTGCCAGACAAATATTCATCGCTTGTGACTAAAGGATAACGGTTTAAATCTAAAAAAGGCGCGGCTATCTCGGCTGCTGTTTCAGGACAGTCAATATCCCGAAAAATTACCCCGGAAAGTTCTGTTTCCAGTTCTTCCGGGGTTTTGCCTGATAATTCTGACATGTATTCTATATCAACTTTTGCTTTTTCAGAAATAGATACCGCAAGGGCTTCGCTCGCAGTGTCTACATGCGATACAGGAATATGCGGGCGAATCGTGCGTTTTGAAAAAATATCTGCTTTTCGTTTAAAATTTCCTTCTTTGTCTAGGACTTCCAAAGAACAAAGAAGATAATACCCAGAGTCCTCGGAAAAAGCCATATCATTCCCTCTGCCGCTGATTAGCCCGTACTTTTTAACAAACTCATCATAAAGATTACTAAGTTTCTGTTGTTCCTTTTTTATTTCATCGTCCGGGTAATTTTCCGTTTGCATAAAAATCAAGCTATAAACACAGTCCCGCAGAGCGATCATGCCACGGATTCGATTTTCTGCTGTAACCGAGCCTTTATATGGATACATGCGGGAGTTGTTTCTGAAATAAACCGTACCGTCTGCAATGGTATAGCTAAAGTTTTTAACATCTGGAACTGCTGGAATAGAGTCATCAATTTCTTCCACATCTTCTATTTCATAGGGTGTGATCTCCGCTTTAAGGCGGCTGACCGCTTCTTTTAACTGTTCTGAAAAATCAGCCTCCTGAACAGGGGAACAAACAAGCTGCGGCCCAAATGGGCCGGACTTGATTTCCAGATTTCCTAAAACCATTTCCGGGTGTTCCTTGTAATACCGATTCAGCGTTATCTTTTGATGGCGGCTTTCTCCTTCACTGTTTATAAAATCGTTCTCGTGAATTACATCAACATTGACCCATTCCGGGGCTTCTACCTCCATACTGCGCTGGCGTTCTAACTTTTGTAAGAATAGAATATCAGTTGTTAAATCTGCGCCGGCATTTCTGGAAAAAGTATTATTCGGCAAACGGACTGCGCCGATCAGGTCACAGCGTTGAGCAATATATTCCCGCACTTTCCGGTCCTGCTTATCAAATGTTCCGCCTCCTATTCCATTAGAAGTTATAAGAGCCAAAACACCACCCGGACGCACCTTATCAATAGTCTTTGCAAAAAAATAATCGTGAATTAAAAAGTTGAATTTATCATATTGTTTGTCCAGTACCTTAAAATCTCCAAAAGGTACATTTCCAACCACAACGTCAAAAAAGCTGTCCGGCATTTCTACAGTTTCAAACCCATTCACCGAAATACTGCTGTTTTGATAAAGCTGTCCTGCAATCCTTCCACTGATAGAATCAAGTTCAACGCCGTAAAACTTGCTTTCCCTCATGCTTTCCGGCAGCATGCCCATAAAATTTCCTATTCCGCAGCATGGCTCCAAAATGTTTCCCTCTGCAAAACCCATTTGTTCCAATGCCTGATAAATTCCCCGGATCACAGCCGGGGGAGTATAGAAAGCGGTTAAACTGCTTTCCCGCGCCGCTTCATATTCTTCCTCGTTCAAAAAAGATTTTAACTCCTGATACTTACTATGGCGTTCATCAAAACAATCAGACAATCCACCCCAGCCAACATACCGTGACAAAATTTCCTGCTCCTCCGGTGTTGCAAGACGATCCTCTGCTTCAATTTTTTTCAGACAGTGAATGGCTTTTACGTTAGCTTCAAATTTTTCTCCCCTAGAGCCAGTGCCTAGATCATCGTTTGTAATCTGAAAATCGTATCGCTGTTCCTTTGGAATTTCTGAGTGTATCGTGTTAAATGTGATGTGCTGACGATATGGTTTCGGCGGTACAAGCCGTATAATTTCCTGTTCTTCCTTTGGTGATCCTTCCTGTTCTTCTATTTCATCTGCTGTCTGTGGTTCATGGAAGCCGCTTTCTTCAATAAGCTGCTCAGGAATTGCTGATAAATTTTCTAAATGGTCTGATTCCACTAATATTACCGGTTCAGTTTCTTTTTTACTGCGGTATTCCGGTATAGCTGCGGAACCGGCATGTTCCTTTTTCTCCGCAAAAAGGGTAAATGTTCCCTGACGGAACGCAGAAATATTCTCAAATATCCTTTGCCGCATGGAATACAGACGATTGTCCTGTGCAGTAGCTTTCCATACCGGAACCATCATTCGATAAATTTCTTCTACATGTGCAGGATCGTCAAGCTGTTCCTCTATCAGCTTGACCGCTCCCCAAAACTCTGTTTCATAAGGATAGGGGCGAGGTTGTCCCTGCGGGACATTCTCAAAGAATGTCCGAATATTTCTCGCAATCTGTTGTTTTTCGTATTGCGGCATAACAGCGCGGTCATGATCAGATAAAAATTGATTATGCGAAATCAAAAAGTCGATACGTTTTTCAACTTCATGCCATTTTAATTCTGCCTTAGCATAAGGAGCCATAATCCTTCCATGACTGAAATATACTCCCTTATTCTGATACATCACATCATCATTACCGCCGCTAAATCCCGAATATTCCCCGTGAAGGTTTTTCAAAAATTTCTCTCGTTCCTTACGGTCATTGTGGTTCCGATAAAAAGAGTAAACTGCCAGTCTATAATCACTATTGTTTTTACTGCCACGCAAAAGATTATCTATCTCATCATCTGAGATAAAGAAACGCCTTTGCGGGAAATTCTCTTCCGCAGTGAATCTAAGCGGCTCACGCTGTAAATCCTGAAGCTTATGAAGTATTTTTTTCGGCTGATGGTAATGAAACCGCATAATATTTCTGTCTTTTTCATAAGCGGACAAAAACTCCATACACTCCCCGGTTAAATTCTTTACCTGTTCTGTCTGTTCCAGTAATAATTTGATCTTTTCGCTCATATCCGAAAAGTCAGTTCTGGTTTCATAAACAGTACAGAGGGTAGGAAAAAATTGTCCTGTCTTATCGCTGTCAATATCCCGATATAAAAACAAAAGTTGTTCTGCTATATTTTTTCGTTCAAAATCCTCAGCCTGCTCCAGTTCGCTCTGCGGCATATACCGTCCCATGTCCAGTAATTCCCGGATTCGCTTTGCCGCTTGTTCCCAAGTAATAAGCGTACCCGCTTGACGGGCAGAACTTCCGTAAGCAATACGAATCCCGTCCTCGTTATACCAAATTGATATTTTACGGTCATTGAAATAAAATCCCGCACCGTTTTCTCCATAATGTTTTTTTAAAAAGTAAGCATTATCCGTCAATGGCTTATCTTTCATAAAATATGCACAAATCGTCAACCGGCTCTGTATTTCATTTGATCCAAGGCAAAGGGATTCATCTATAATCTGCTGAGGAAGTGGAAAACTAAAATGTTGTTCTCCGTCGTTTGCTTCCAAAGATTTATTGTTTTCTGCAACAAAATCAAACAGCGACATCTGCTGTACAGCTTGATTTTTTAGTTTTCCTACATCTGTTTCAATCAGATATTCCTTTTTTTCTATCAGATTTCCAGTCCATTCTGCAACAATATCCCAAGAAAATACTGATTCATGTGTCCGTGAAAGATAGCTGCCTTTCCATATCAACAGCCCGTTATCCTGCGGCTTATAGCCTACCCTTACTCCGTCCGCTATTATCTCAGTATATCTATCCTGATACGCAGATTTTATATATCCTGCTCGTTCTTCCGGTTTTGAATGAGCAGAAAAGAACAACACTATTTGATGTTTCTTATATTTTAAATCATCATCTTTATTTGCGATTACAGCCATAATCAGTTTTTCATCTAAAAAAGCAGGCAGCTCGCCGCCGCCTGCTTTTTCCTCTGCTTCTTTGTTTAGCTGTAAATCAGTTCGCTCAGAATAATCTCCTCCGCTGAGTGACGGATATTGTTCATCAGTCCTGCCCACTTCACGGGGGCGTTCGCTTTCAATTCCTCTGTTATTCCTTCTGATTCGCTCATTTGTTTCATCATCAATTTCAATCGGTTCGCCGCCGTCCGTTCGATCTCCGCTAAATGGGTATTCAGTGTTCCCGTGGTTAGCAGATTCGTGTAAGTGATTTTCCTGTGTTCCTTGAGAAATTCCAGCCTCAGCAACGCGTATTTTCCGATCTGTCCCTCCGTTTCCTGCGGCGGAAGCAGATTCGGTAGGTTGAACTCGCCCTGCCTGCTGTATGTGATTCCGTTCATTGTCAACGCTCCTTTCCGGTTCTTTTCCTTTCACACCTCCAGCATACAGTGTTTTTAATGTATCTGCAAATGTGCGATTTTCTTTTTTAGCCTGTCTTTCCAAACTCAATACAGTCCGGGCAATTTCCGACAAACACATTTGAGCAATACTGCTGGTTGCAGTTCCTAAAGCGTTGATTGTTTCCGGGGTATTAAAATTCAGAATATCCCGAAAATCATCGTTGTCAAAATACGGTTCTGGATTCATACCGCACCGAACTAACAGCATATATCCGATACTGTTTTGCACTAAATTTTTATAAATCAGCGCAATATTAAGTTCATCGAGTTCCTCTAAAAAGCTGTCCTTTGTTAAGCCGAGCAATTCAGAGGTATAATCCGGGATATTATCCTCAGCCGCATTTTTCGCTGCCGAAAATAACGCCTGCGTAAAATTAGATCGTTTGTCTAAATCCCCAAAGCTGTTTCCCAGAGTTTCAATTACTTCCAATTCATATTCCGAACGCATAGTCCAAAGCGGAACCGGTCTGGAGATGTTTGTTTCATGCGTATCAGAAATATCAAAATAATATTTTAAACGTGTCCCTTTTGCATAGGACCGGTCAAATACAGCAATTCCTTTCGCGCCACTGTTCACCCATCGTCCAAACCGCTGATTCCAGCCATATTTTCCGTTAATTGGAAGATCGGCGGCAGCGTCCGGGCGCTGGGCAAAAATGAGAAGCTGTTCATCAAAAGGAAGCCGGTAATTACGGCAGGCGGCAGTTAAAAATTTGCACCATTCTTCTATATCCGCCAATTTATGCTGTGCGTCCCGGTATATCTCGGTAAGCGTTTTATATTCTGTTGCCATTTGCCTCCCTCCTATCTTACTTTCACGGTAGTTTGTTGGCGGGGAATAGGAAACCCGTAGACCTGAGCGATCTCATCGCCAAGCCTGCGGGTTATTCTCGTTATATCTGCACGGGTCACTTTCCCCCGGTATATTTTCTCTTTTAGCAGGTCAATCTGTGATTCTCGTACATTCTCTTTGTACGCACGGTATAAATAGCAGTTTACCCCGTCATGATGGATCGCGTCGCACCGAAAATCGCCCAGCCGGTCTACATACCATGTAGAATAATCTGTATCCGAGCATAGGCAGTCCCGAATATTGCCGCTTTCAATCTCTTGATAGCCTATTACCCGCCCATTCCAAAGCCCTAAATCCCCAATAACCAAAATAGGGGTGGAAAGTTGAAGGTCTAAATTAAGCCGTTCATCATCTAGGTATCTATCATTGATTTCATACATCAATTCAAACCGTTCTTCTTCAGACAAATCCGGGTATTCAGCTTCCAGATCGTCTTTCCAGTCCTTATAGTCTAAATTGTAATTACTCCAAATAACGTGCCTGTCCTCTTTCATCGCGCTTCACCCCGGTCTTTCTGCTGTCGGTGGGCGGCTTCAGCATTAAGATCGGAAATCTCGCTGTCCTTCCAGAAAACATTGCCGTTATAGTATTCCTGCCGCGCTTTTTCCTGTGCTTCTGTTTCATTTCGGGCTTCTACATCGACTCCGCCATAGTTTATCTCTGTAATGGTCACATGGTATTTCATAACTACTCACCTTTCATACTCCCTATTTTTCTTTTTTGCCGGTTTGATAAGCTTTCCGTTCTCATCATAGTTTTTCGGGTCGGCGGCGGGCGTCTGCCAGCCAAATACGGAACCAGCCAGCATAGCGGCCTCCTGCGCCTTGGTAACGCCGATGGTATTATTTGCAAAATCCGCCGCTTTCCGGGCATTTTTCCCGACAATTTCCATTTCGGAAGGAATATAGCCCATTTCACCCTTTTGAATAATAATCCGTTCTCCGGTAGACGGAAGCGTGCTGTAACACCATTCCGGCAAAGACGAGCGCATGGGGATTACCTGATTCCCGCTCATCTCCATCCTTTCGGCAAACTGGCAGATGTGGTAAAGACTGCTCCAACTATTGCCGATTTCCACATGGCACTCGTCAATATACCGACATGTTTGAATCTGGCTTTCTCCGTCCGGGCGGGTGATTTTGATTTTCTCTCCGTCTTGAATCCGAAATAATTCTTTGTAGTCTGAGTTAATAAAGCGAATTCCATTCCGGGCTTTTTCCATGTGGAAATCCAAATACTCTTTGACGTAGCAAAACACATAGAAATTGTAATCATCTGCCATCGGGTTACAGCGTATCAGGAAGCTGTGCCGCCCTTTGTCGATACGGAATCCGTATTCCTCGCAGTAGTTTCCCTGAAAGGCGCTGTCCGGGTTTTCCTTGCAGAAAAGCCGCATGAAATTGCGGCTTCCAAACAGACCGCCGCCCACATCTTCAAAACGCAGGGCGTTGATGACCTTATCAAATTCATCGTCAAAATCATCGGAACGGAATTTCTTGATATAATCCTCCCATGTGGTATAAAACTCCGTGCCGCTTTTTCCAAAATCACCGCGCAAGCGCCCGATACTTCCGGTCTGTCCTTCGATCTGGCTGCTCTGTTGATATATATACAGCCTCTCCTCCGGCTTCATGGGTCTTATATCTAATTTCATTTATCGCTCGCGCTCCTTATTGTTTTTCTTTTTGGTTGGTATAACGTTACTTCCTTTGGAAAGCTGCTTTTCTCGTTTCCGCCAGTAATCGGGATAATATCGCCTAATACTGTCATCAATCATACTGCTATATTCTCCAGCGTTATAGTATTCATTGACCGGCGCTTGATAAATTCCCCGATCCATTAACTCCCTAATTGCAACCGTTGCCGCACAATCTTCCTCAAAGCAAATATATCCATTCTCTTGAAATCCACAGGCTGCCGCCTCCTTAGAAAATATTTTTTTTGCTATACTGGCCTCTGCCATAATTCCCCCATGGCTCGGCGTACTTACAGAGAATATACCGGGAGATAATTCGCAGCACTCACTGATCTCTCCCCACGGGGTAAACTCAGGTTCATTGCCTTGTTTCTGTTGTTTTTTTCGTTCCATTCTTTCCAGCGCATTGGTCGCTCGGCTGAGTAAATCCCTTTTTGCACTTAACATGCTTCCTGTATAACGTCCATTATAATATTTGCCATTGATATGTTCCCACGTTACATACATATTCGGTATAGAGGAACTAACACCAAGTACAAATCCTGAACCTCCAATGTAAATTGAATCTATTATGATATATCCCTCATTCATTTGAATTTCCAATTCATCAGCTCCTTCAATCTAATCAATATCAAATATTATTTTTACCGTTCCAAATCTGCTTTTCTCCGCGACAAGGCTTCTAACCGTTCCTTTGCCCATTGCGGCAATTTTTCCGGCTCCATAGTCCCCATAATATCCATGCGCTCATATCGGTTCACTTTGCCCGTATATAAATCAGCACAAACACAAGCAGAACCTCGGCTATTAGGATATGCGCCGAAACCGCCTTTACATAGCTTCAACTGGCAAGTGGCCCGGCGGTATTCCCGATGCAGAACCTCCGGCCTAATAACAATTACCTTATTGTGTAAATCGTCACTATGGGAAATCGGCGGACAGTCCGACGGTGTGATAATATGGTCGCTGATTCCCTCCGCTTTCATTTTGTTCAGTTCTGCCTGCATACTATGTGCTTGTTCCGCGATCCGCCTGCCAAACAATTCTGCTATCTCCGGAAAGTCGTTGCTGCACATGACATCAGAATATAAATCAAACAGTGCATTATTTTGGCAAAAGGCGCACATATATTCTGCGCCGGTCGTATCTTGTGGGTTTTCACCTAGCACAATCTCTTTATCCCCTATATGTACTGCCTGAAAAATCTCATAGTCACCCGCCATACGTTTTCCTGTTTTACCGCTCATCTCTATCTCCCCTTTTATTTATCCGAGCTTCCTGATACTGCTGTAATTCATGTGTGCAAGGGACATACAGCTTACCATTTTCCAAGCATTGAAAAATATCACATTCCTTATCTGTAGCAGCCACATAAAAATCTTGATAGGCGTATGCCGCTTTTCTGCTCCCTTTTCCATAATAATCATCATCAAAGAATCCTAATTCCAAATCTGATTTCAGCCTTCTAGTAACAGTAAAAAAGTCCTCTTTTTTGTTGAATTGCCGAACCGGTATAAAATGATAACTCATATATTCAAATGCTTGTTTTTCCATATATCAAATTTCTCCATTTCCTTAAGAGATTATTTTTTATCATTTCTATGTCCTCTAAAGACATATCCTCTCCGATAAGATAATCAACCGTTTCCCGCCATTCGTTCAGTGGACAGACAGAATTATCTAAAAGGATCAGATCAGCCAGTGCCGCTTGATTATTTACGGGATTCAAACGCAGATCGGAAATATAGCAGTCTTGTTTTTGAGCCAGTGTGTCCAAAATATGTGGTCTAATCATCTCCCCACCCGCTTTCTTCTTTTACTTCTCGTAAAAGACCCTCTACCAATTTCCCCGCTCGTATCGTATTTTTCTCTGCCAGCACCTTATTCTGCACATATAAAACCGCACGGATATTTGGAACTGTAATACCGGGGATTTCTACCATTTCCTCCGGTGTGATCGTGAGAATCCGCACTGGAGAATAACCTGCCTGTGCGAACACCCGAAATATTCTTTGTTCAAACCTCTCTCTTTTCATTTTCATTACACTCCTTGATATATAATTGAGGGTTATGTAAAAGGGGGCGGCGTTTTTGCCGCTCCCTTCTTAGAAAAGTTATTTATTCTTTCTATTTCTCATGTACAGGAACACAAGCCCCGCCACAATAAAAAGAACAAGGCCGATAGCAACGATAGTTTTTAATTCCATGATTCATCTTCCTCTTTCTTTGATTTCTTTTTCAAGGCAGCGATTCCTATTGCAATCAAGCTTATGGAAGAAACACCCATCAGAGTGATCCAAAGCCACGGTTTGCTGTCATCTCCAGTTTTCGGCGTATCCCGCAGTTCATTGTGCATTTTGGCTACTGTGGTTTTTTCTGAATGGATTGTTACCACCTTATCCGCAGGCAGCACATATCTGGCGCTCGCCTCATTAGATACTTCCGAAACGGTATAATCACCCACTCGCAGTTCTACATGGATTTCACCCTGTTCGTCGGTTATAAAGGTCTTGTCGTATCCATTCGCACCAGTAATACGGAACGTAAAGCCCTCTAATTTTCCATCGCTGGACGTTTTTTCAATCCGCAGGGAACCAGTCTGTGCCGCATTGACAAAGCCTTTTCCTGCCTCGTTTTCCACATCATAAATCTTTTCGTTTTCTGTAATTTCAATATAGTAAGCATTTTCATCAAGCTGAAAACCTTCCGGTGCTCTGGATTCTTTAACAAACACACCGCCGTACTCGACATGTGCCATTTCATAAATACCGGTGCTGGATTCTTCCATTTCTCCAAGAATTTCATCGCTTTCGTCCAACTTCTGATTGCCATTGGAATCACGATACACTTCAAATTCCGCGCCGGTCAATTTAGTACCGGGGTAGTCCTTGTCTATCTTTGTCAAACGGAGATTTCCATAAACACGTTGGTTCTCAATGGTGATTTCTACTATTGTCCCGTCCTTATCAATCGAAACAGGGAATATCTCATCTGAAAGGACGAACCCGGTTACGCTCCGTACCTCTTTTAACAGCCAATTCCCATAAGGTACGCCCTCAAAAGAAAATGCGCCGTCCTCCGCAGATTCGGCGGTCAACAACGCATTTTCGGCAGTAAATTCAGTTTCATCTTCTCGGAACAGTCCGATTACAGCGCCTTCAAGTCCCGTACCATTCTCATCGGTTTTCCTGCCTTCGATTTTTCCGCGAATGAGTTTGTTCTCGATTGCTTCGCCGTTGTTAGCTTTGATTTCTACAACCGGCACAGAAGGCCCCTCATATTCAAAAACAATCGGGAATGTTTCACCGTTCAAAATATAATGGTCGTCCGCAGATAGTTCTTTCAAGTAGAAATGCCCGAAAGGAATATCGGTTTTACACTCGGAACTGCTGGTTTCATTCAGGGAAAGAATTTCAATCAGCCCGTCTTTAGGAATCTCTGTTCCATCTGCTGCCGTAATATCTTCTCCCGCAAATAAACCAAAAGTGACCGCCGTTACCTCATCATTCATGCCGATCTGGAATTTCTTGTCCTGCTCCAGCACCTTATCAAGCGTTACCCGAACCTTTTGACGCTGATTATACAATGCGGCATGAGTTTCGGTAATCTCTACCTCCTGACCGCCATAGGTTAATTCCACAATTTGCGGTTCCGCACCAGTATCTACCGTACCTGACGGAAACTCTGCCTCGCGAATTTTAAATTTTCCAAGATACAACGGTTTGCTCTGTGCGGTTCCGTCCGCCCCGGTGGTAATAGTATCCACAATTTCACCTGCGGAATAGCGGAGCGTACCGTCAAGAGTATAGACATCTTCTGCTGCAATAATTTCAAAGGCCGCTCCGGGAAGTCCCTGAACCTCATATACCGGCTGATAAATCCCTTCGCTCTCTGTTACGGAAGCGAATACCTCGCCGGTTTTGCTGATTTTGATAATTCCTTTTTGGGCTGTGTTTTCCTTAACGACTTCGATCACAGTAATCCCGCTTTCCTCGCTGGAATTTTCCTGTGTTACATCAAAATACAGCGGCTCGCTGTTCAGGACATAGCCATAGGGTGCCTGCACCTCAACCAAAGAATAACCGAAGCCATATGCAAGCGGTTCCGGGGTAATTAAATAACCCTCGGAATTGGTATAAAAGGTGTCAATTTCTGTAATCTCCGGGTAAGTGAATGTCTGCGTAATCAAATTTCCGTCCGGGTCATAAATCTGGAACCCCGCCCCCGCATAAGGAATTGTTTTTCCGGTTTCTGCGTCTGCCTTGACGATTTTAAGGCGGCTTTCAAAATTAGCGTTATTGATTAGGAAACGGTAAGTCTGGCTGTCCTTTGCAATATATACATCAAAATCGTCGATCAGCTCCCGGCCTTCCCAGCCTTTTGTCTGGCGGACGGTATAAATGCCATAGGGCAGATCCTTCGACTGGCAGAATCCATTCTCATCACAGGTAAGATAATCGCGCTCACTTTCCTTTGCCGATTCATAGCTTCCTGCCGATTTTAGAAACACCTCAAATTCCGCGCCTTCCTCCGGTGTTTCAATTTGCGTGTCCCCATTATTTGTGTGCTTGATAATAGCGATATTGCCTTTGATAATCTGTTCGTTTACATCAAGGGCGGTATCATTCAGTTCAATGGTATAAAGCTCCGGCTCTGCTCCTACATGATAAATAGTAGAATCCAAAAGATAGCCCTCGCTGGGATTGATTTCACGGATACTCCAATCATCATCACAAATATAATAGGAAGTGGTGAACTGTCCTTTTTCGTCTGTGGTATAGCTGTCAATTAGAGTATTTCCTTTATAAATCCCATAGGTGGCTCCGGCAAGGGAAGCCCCGCCTTGTGCCGTTCCAGCTTCAGAATCCGACTTCGTAACAGTAACCCGGAACTTTTTAAGGACGTTATGGACGCTCTTATTTGTTACCTTGTTCCATTCAATCGCTGTTTTCTGTGTTTCCGGCACTACATATTGAATTCCTGTATCTATTTCTTCGAGCGTATAATTCGTCCCGATCAATACGTCCTCAAATTTTGCTATGCCTGAATCATCAGATACAGCATATTCGTCCACCGCCAAACCAGAAAGTGATGTACCGGTTAGATGGAATTTTACACCCTCTACCAGACCGTCCTCACTTGTCTTGGTTACTTTCAAATCGCCGCGTTTCAGGGTATTGTTAAAATGTACGGCAACAGTTTGTCCGCTAACGATAGTTACTCGTTGAGTGGCCTGCGGCTCATATTTATTTTCCGTCTGTTCCGTCACCGTATAGATTCCGGGGTTTAAATCCGAAATGTTGATCTCCCCTTTGGAATCAGTAGTTTTGGTAGCGGCATACCCTTCTCCGGTAATGTTAAAGGATATACCTTCTACTTTATCATCTTCTGCAATTTTGATTAACTTCATATTTCCGGTTTTGATTTCCAGATTCATATACCCGGAAATTGGATCAGACACACTTACCCCATATGTCACAGTATCTTGGCTGTTCCCATCTCCATCAGTCCAAACAACTATACCGCTTCGTTTACTGTTGATTTTATCAGCCCTAATGGAAATTGGCCCTTTTACAGCCTTTTCAGAAGTAATGTTCAGCTTATTCCCATTTACAGAAAACTTTAACCCTGCGGTGCTGCTGGAAAATGTATAATCAGACAGGACATTATTTTTATCAGTTAATGTAACAGAATATTTTTTCCCGTCCCATTTTAATTCATAAGTACCGGCACTACCAGAACTTCGTGCAAAAAAGCTAGGCAGCATAGTATGTTTCTTTACTTGACTTTCAATTTTAGAATACGCGCTGAAAATTTCACTTCGTATCGGGTTATTCGGGAGAATATATTCCTTAACGTTGTTTTTTCCTTGTGCATTTGCATTGACATGATTAAACTGGCTGTCACGCTCTCCTACGATTGTTTCCCATATAAGAAGCTGGGTTGCAATATATCCGGCAAGTTCCTTGGCATGAGCCGGTATCGTACTGTTCCAGCTTACATTTGCATTCCCTTGCTGTCCATACTGCAAAATTCGCCCAATGTATGCTTTGATAACTGTAGGGGAAATCGTTGGATTTCTGTCTGAGGGGTAGTTATCCCAGTAATCTTCACCCCGCCGTTTAAACTGATCTCCAGTGTACATACCGACCCCTAATTCAATACAGTAAATCAATCTGCCTTCAAAGCTGTCCTGAGCATGGACTGTATAGTAGTTCCCTTCATCAATAGACCAACCTCCCAAACATTTCAATGCTGGGTGTCCCCAGCCTGTTTTCTGCGGGTCGATACTTCGAGGAATATCAATCATATATGCTGTCATTTCCTCGGCTGCGGCTGATACGATATTCGTAAAATTTGTGCCTATTCCCAGCATACAAATCATCATTGCAAGGAATATGGAAAGGGGCTTTTTCAATAGCTTCATATCGTGTTACCTCCTTATTTTTGAGTATAAAAAAAGACACACCCTTTTTCGGTGTGCCTAATGTTTGTATTATGAGATTTATGCGTAGCCAATATAGATCAGGTATTCTCCACTTCCTACCTGTTCCGACCATACCCAAAAGGCAGTAAAGCCACTTGCCTTATACCAGTCAAGCCGGTCTTGTATATCCCGTTTTAAATACCGGCAATTCGCGTTCGCTGTAATGGGATCGTCCCAACAATCTGTAGCTGTGCTGTCCAATGCAAGTCCTACATTCTGGCCATAGTTCTTTGCAAGCTGTATATATTCGGAAACATGAAAAGCCGGAGCTTGCGGAGTAGATGATGGATTGCTTTCTGCTTTTGATACTGTACTTGGTTTGGAAGAAGCTGAGGGTTTCTCCGGTGCTGCTTCTGGCTTTTGCGTTTGCGGCTCTTTACTGGACGCAGCTTGCTCTTTCTGCGTTTGGGGCGTTTTACCGGCAGATTGTTTCTGCCCTGTTTGTGCCTGCTGTTTATTTTCCTGTGACGATTTGCTGGCAGTACCTGTCTGTTTTCTCTGCTCCGTTTTGCTTTCTGTAGTGCTTTCCGTTTGCTCTGAATCAAGAGTTTTTTCTGACAGTTCCGATTCACTCTCTAAAAAAGAAGATCGGGCGCTGCTCTCCGTTTCTGATCCCTCCCGATTTTCTATTCTACTGTTTTCATACCGTCCTACGCTCGTCGTATCGTCATTGAGGCCGCTTTGGCCGCCGCAGCTTGATAACAATACCAGTGCAAAAGTTATGACAGCAATCAGTCTTTTTTTCACAGCTATTCCCCCTTTCACTTACCCCCATTATATTCTTAAACAACATCTTTCTGCAAATGTACGAATCTATCTTCTTTTTTAGCTGGTTTGTTTAGCTGGCAGAGGGGGTGAGGTGCGGAGAGGGGGAGAAGCAAAAAAACTCCTTTTCTAAAAAAGAGCGCAATGCTCCCTTGTTAGTAACACGGTTATCGTTCCATACTGCGCTGACGTTTGCGGTACAATTCCAGTGCCTTAACAATGGTATCTTCAATTTTCTGCACGGGCGTCCCCGGTGCAAAATATTTGCTGATGCGCTCTTTCGGGATTTTAAACTGCTCTTTTTGGTTTGGTTTTTCTTCCTCTAAGATAGAAAAGATCACATTGCTGTCTAATCTTCCCTGCTGGGAAAACTGCCGCATTTTGATTGCCTGTACATGGGACGGGGTACAGTCCATATCCTGAATAGCCTGAAACAAATCCTCCTGTTCTTCCTTTTTTAAGTAAGATAATTCTACAGCCGGGCGGAGTGCTATTTGCAGTTTATCCTTTTCCTTTAGTACAGAATTATCCACTAATTCCAATAGCTCAGGAATAAGACTTGTTAGACGGATAAATTTGCGAACTTGTTCATAGCTTTCGCCAACTTGTTCAGCAAGAATTTCACGACTTTTCTTCCCTGACTTGTGCAACGGTGTTGCACAAGTTAAATCATTTCTTTGCCCTTGTCGTTTCATGGCCTCCAATCTCATCTTGTATGCAAAAGCGCGTTCAGAAGGCAGAATCTTTTCTCGCTGCAAGTTACTGTCTACCATCACAATCGTTGCTTCTTCATCGGTGAGATCACGGACGATACAGGGGATTTTAGAAAGTTCGGTCAATTTTGCGGCGTGCTTTCGCCTATGTCCTGCGATCATTTGGAAACCGCCCTCCGGCTTAGGCCGGACCAAAGCAGGAACTAAAACACCATGCTGCTTCACGCTTTCTATCATTTGCAGCATTTCCTCGTCCATTCTCACCTTAAACGGGTGATCTGGAAAATCGCTGATTTCATCTGGCGGCAGGTCGATTACCCGTTCCAATTTTGCTTCTTCACGAATTTCCTGTGTGGTAAACAGTTCATCTACTGAGGTCAACAGACCGGCTACGCTGTTTTTCGCCAATCTCCATCACCTCCTCTGTTAGATTCCGGTAAGCTTTCGCCGCTTTTCCTTTCGGTTCATGATAAAAAATGCTCTTATTCGCCGTACTGATCTCCGCCAGACGCACCGTAGCCGGAATCACTGTCTGCATGACAGGCAAATGCTTTCCAAAATTCTCTTTTACCGCCGCAGTAACTTCCTTTCGGAATTTTGTTTCATTCGTCATTGTTAAAAACACACCGCCAATTTTTAATTTAGGGTTGATTGCTTTTTTGACCTGCTGTACTGTGCCGACTAGCTCTGCCATATCTTCTGCCGCCAGATACTCGGCCTGTACGGGGACTAATACATAGTCTGAGGCGGACAAGGCGTTTAAAACCAGCATACCAAGAGAAGGGTTACAGTCTAGCAGCACATAGTCGTATGGTTCTTTTACGCTGTCTATATACCGTCTCAGTACCGTTTCCCGGTTTGGAATGTTCACAAGGCTGACCTCCACAGCCGAAAGGGAACGATTTGCAGGGACAAAATCAAAGCCCTCACAATGGCGCATTATTTCCCGGTGTTCCTCTTTTACTGTATTGGCTACCACATCACTCAACGCATTACTGAGCGTAACCGGCAGGTCGTGCGGGCTTCGCTGTCCCAGCATTTTGGTTAGATCGCCCTGCGGGTCAACATCTACCAGCAAAACACGTTTCTTCTTCATAGCCAATCCCGCGCCTAGGTTATATACGCTGGTACTTTTCCCTACGCCGCCTTTTTGATTGGCTACTGCGATTACTTTTGTTTTCAAACAAGCCGTGCCTCCTTTCCAATAAATTTAGCCGCCCATAAAAATGAACGGCTATGTAACAGTGCGCTTTATTTTTGAGGGATAAAAAAAGCCGTCTGCTCTTTTTTAGAGCAAACGGCTTTCCCTTAATTATGTATCTTTACTTTTTTAACAGGGGCTTTCATTGCCTTTATGAGCAGTTCATCTACCCAGTCGGTATATTCCCCTCTCTGGATTTTGGCATTACGCAGCCAGTTTAAGCTATATATGACGATCTTAAATTCATTCGGGGTCAAATACAAATATCGTTTTTCCTGTTTCATATGCCGCGCCTCCTTTACATCCCCAGTATATATTTCTTTTTCCTTTTCCGCAAATGTACGATTTCGCTTTTAAAATGGAAAGAAGCCTAACGGTATTTTTTAAATACTGTTAGGCTTCTTTCCTTTGGTCCTTGATCCGTAAAGCAACACGATCCCATCGTTTCTTCCGGTTTACAACCATATGGTTGTTTTTTCTAGCATATGAACTATTTTGCCTCATAAATGATAAGCTTTAGGATAAAAAAAGCCCGTAAACGTAGTGTTTACGGGCTTTTTCTGGCTCCCCGTGTTGGGCTCGAACCAACGACCCTGCGGTTAACAGCCGCATGCTCTACCGACTGAGCTAACGAGGAATATGGTGGGCTTGCACAAATTATGCTCACCCATTTTGTCGTTTTCCTCTAAGCTTTTTCCGGTTGTAAACGCCTTATGCGCTCTACCGACTGAGCTAAGGAGGAATAAACGACAAAAACACCTTTTCAGGTGTTCCTATCGTGACGGCGTCTATCTATTTTCCCAGGCCGTCGCCAGCCAAGTATTTTCGACGCAAGTGAGCTTAACTTCTGTGTTCGGTATGGGTACAGGTGGATCCTCACCGCCATCAACACCGTCTATTTACTTTTCAGAGGAAATGGTATCCTCAAAACCGAATAATTATGAATCTGAGAAAAAGTAGCATTCATCACTTGAGCCTCGCATAATTTGAGGTCAAGCCCTCGACCGATTAGTACTCGCTAGCTGAACGT
>NZ_FYDD01000004.1 GCF_900186585.1 Massiliimalia timonensis | reverse complement strand
GTACTTGTCCGCTCCCTCTTTGTGGTGCCTTACTATCATATCACGTTCGCGTCCCTTTGTCAAGTGCTTTTTTTCGCCCCTTGTCTTTCGGTACTCCCCCGCTTCGACAGCTTTGTTATTTTAGCACCTTTTTTCTACTTTGTCAATAGGATTTTGCAACTTTTTTATTTTTCTGCTACTCATTGCACCTTTCTTTTAAGAATGATATAATAGATTCATTCTTATAGTTATTTAAGGGAGGTTATAGCATGCCCATCAATATACCCAATTCCCTGCCGGCAAAACAGACGCTGGAACAGGAAAATGTTTATCTAATTACTGATGACCGAGCGGCGCATCAGGACATCCGCCCCCTGCGGATCATGATCCTAAATTTAATGCCTAAAAAGATCGAAACAGAAACCCAACTGCTGCGCCTGTTGGGCAATACTCCCTTACAGATCGACATTGACCTGCTGCAAACCGCGACCCATGTTTCTAAGAACACCAGTTCAGAACACTTATTGAAGTTTTACCGGACTTTCGACGAAGTAAAAGAGGAACGTTATGACGGCTTGATCATTACTGGCGCCCCGGTTGAGATGATGCCCTTTGAGGAGGTTGACTATTGGGGAGAATTGGAACAAATCTTTGAATGGAGCAAGACCCATGTCTACTCCACCTTTCACATTTGCTGGGGAGCGCAGGCCGGCGTCTATTATCATTATGGTATCGAAAAGCGTATTCTTCCACAGAAGATGTTTGGCATCTTCCCCCACAGCCTTACAAACGCCAATCATCTTTTAATGCGCGGGTTTGACGAGATCTTCCAAGTCCCTCATTCCCGCCATACTGGGATCGACGAAAAAGCGTTGTATGGGCATCCAGAGTTGGAGGTGCTTTCCTATTCCGATATTTCCGGGATCAATATCGCTATTTCTCATGACTGCCGGCGTGTCTTTGTATTTGGGCACTTTGAGTATGACCGCCGCACCCTTGCAAACGAATATTTCCGGGATATTGAAAAGGGAATGGACAACGTCCCGTTCCCCTATCACTATTTCCCTAATGATGACCCGGCGATGCGTCCTCCCTTTATTTGGCGGGGGCATGCGAATCTTCTTTATAAAAACTGGCTGAACATCGTCTATCAGCAGACTCCATATGATCTAAATGACCTGAAGTAAAAAAAGACCGTTCCATTTTTGGAACGGTCTTTTTTTACCGAAACAACTGATAGGATAGGTTGATCAAAAACGGCACACAGGCTGAACAGATCACCCCGTTCATCACAGAGATCACCACAACATCTTCACTGGTATATTTTATCATCATCGGAAGCGTTGTATCCTCGCTGGTCGCGCCCGCGGGTGCAATGGCAGTGTAAGGGCCGAAATGGCGCACTATAAATGGGATCAGCAGAAAGGAAAGGATCTCTCGCAGCAAATTGCTCAAAAACGCGATCGTCCCTGCTTCAGCGCCAATCAAATCGCCCACTAAAACTCCCGAAAGGCTGTACCAGCCCAGTCCGGAGACGATCGGCACGCAGGTGGACAACGGCATCTGAAGCACCAGTGCGGCAAGCCCGCCCCCCGCTGCAGAGCCAATGATGATACCTACAGGGATCAACAAAACTGTCAGGTTATATTCTTTCAATTTTCGCAGTACGACCTTATTCATCCCAACACTGATACCCACAGAAATCATCAACACATACAAAACTAAATCAGAAAGCCGGATCAGCAAATCCGATATTTCAGGTGTGAAGATAAACTGTGCGCACAGCACCCCGGCAATTAAGCTGACGATCGCTAGATATACCACCTGTTATTCCTCCTCTTTCCGAACATGCCACCCTAAAAAACGTTTTGTCAGCGGATATACTAAAGCGACCGACAGCACGATCGGGAACGCTGCCAGCACCAGGCTTTTCCACCCTAACTGCGTAAGCTCCTGGAGAAAATCTTCCCGGCTTCCCAATTTGACCCCCATCATAAAAATCAAGATACAGACCAGGATCAGCTGGAACTGGGAATTAAATTTCCCAAACCGTTCCGTTGCCCGGACCGGGATCAAAAAATATCCAATCAGCGTACCCGCTGCCATAATGATCACAACTGCCATGTTTTTCCTCCTGTTCAGCCAGAAAATAAGGCTTGCAGCGAAAGCCGCAAGCCTTATTCATTTTATTCTTCCTCTTCCGTGCTTTCTTCCGGTTCAGGCTGCTGCGCCGGGCCAGAAGAATAATAAATGGTGATCGAGCCATCCTGAATGTCTTCCAGCGGAACCTCTGCACCAGGCTGAATCCCATTCGGGCCTTCAATATTGATCACATTCCCCTTTGGAACGATCTCATGCGACTGTTCCACGGGGTCAGCAAACTTAGAGGCCGGAATATGCAAATCATCCCGTAAATTGGAAATCAAATTATCCTTTGTCATTTGCTGCAGATTATCTAATGCCGGGAAAGTTACCGTAAGCTCTGGAACTGTTACAACGATCAGCTTTAACTCCGCTCCCCGTTCCACCTTTGTTCCTGCTGCAATGCTCTGTTCTACAACGGTCCCTTCTTCGTATCCGCTTAGTTCCTGCGCCTCTACGACAAAGCTGTATTTCCCGTCATACATTGGGTTATTCTGGATCTCACTGATATTCATGTCGATAAAATTATCCACTTCGATCAGGTCCGCAGCCACTTCACTGGAAACTGAGGAATCAGAAGAAACGCTTTCTGTTTCAGACATATCAGAAGTCAACTCAGAGCTTGCCGCCGAGTTTAAATCATCTGCTGGCTCATTGGTGCTTTTACAGCCAAATCCGACCATCACCCAGTACAGCAAAAAGGCGATGAGCAGGACAAATGGCAGACAAAGCAGCACGACCCGTTTCCAAGGCGCGATCGGAGGACGCTCCTCTTTTTTCTCTCCCGGTTTTCCACCATTGGGTTCCTTTTCCGCTGGATTTGCCGCCGGGCGCTTCTTGGCAGCGTCATAATACTGGGTCGCCTCTTCCTTGACTGCATCCATAGAAATGGTAAAATTCCCTTCGTGGTACAGATCAGAAACTAACCCGCGGATATTGCCGGTACGTTCACGGTAGTCGCAGGTAAGGCCGCGCTCCACCGCCAAAGAAACTGACAACGGCACTGTTTCATTCAACTCCACCAGCGGGATCAGGTTATCATTCACTGCGCGGGTATTTGCCTCCGGCGGCATCGTGCCCGAAAGGGTCTTGTAAAGCACCGCGCACAGGCCGTACACATCGGTCCATTCACCGTGGGGAGTCATACGGGCATACTGCTCCGGCGCCGCATACCCCTCATAGATCTTACTTCTCAGTTCGCTGTGCTGGACCCTTGCTGCACAGATCTCAAAGCCGGTCAGGATCAGTTTCCCTTCCAGTGTTACCATCAGCGTTTCCGGGCTGATGCCGCGGTGGATCACACCGTGGGTATGGATCACCGCCAAGGATTCAAAAATCGGTTTAAACAGTTCCGAGGCTTGCTTCCAGCTCAGTTCCCCAGCCTGTTCCCTGATATACTGGGACAGCGGGACCGCGTCATATTTTAGATAGACCGCATAAACGGTATTGTTTTCCTCAAAAAGGTCATAAACCCGGATGATATTCTCCAGTGAATTCAATTCTCCAAGGTTCTGATACAGGTCCAGAAAATCAGATTTCAGCGCTTTAAACTTTGCATCGCAGCCAGGCTCCACGATCAGCGTTTCTTCCTCGCGGGCACAAAGATTATCGGGCATATACTCCCGTAAATAAATTGCGCATTCCTTATTGCAGTCAAAGCCGATATAGGTATTTCCTTCCCCATCTGAAGAAAGCAGCTTTCCAACCACATAACGGCTGTGCAGCACAGTTTTTGGTTTCAGCGCGTTAGGCAAAACAACATCCTCCCGGCTAAAGCCACAGTGCGGACAGCGTTCCACATCCCCGATCTCACGCATACAACCCAGACAGATTCTGACTCCCATCTTTTACACCTCAAATTCACGATATTTTCGCGAAATGTTTCTATCCTTTACAAAATGATTTTTCATCATGACCACATCTTATTATTTCCCGTTTAATATAATATCAACAACCAGAAAATTTGTCAACCAAACCGCCGGGTTTTGTCAAACAAAATCTATCATTTGCCGCTCGAAAATATGGACATTTGTTTCATCTCATTGACTTTCCGTCCGGGAATAAGATATAATAAAACCAGCGAGATTCAATCATTTGCTCCATCAATCTGAGTAAGGAAATGAGGGTGTTTTTATGTCAGTTTTGGTTACCGGCGGTGCCGGGTATATCGGCTCCCACACCTGTGTCGAATTATTGAATGCCGGGGAAGAGATCGTTGTCATGGACAACTTCTGCAACAGCAAGCCGGAAGCGGTAGAACGCATTAAGCAGCTTACCGGCAAGGACTTTAAATTCTATGAAGCCGACCTGCTTCATCCGGACGAAATGGAAACTATCTTCGCGGAAAACGAAATCGAAATCGTCATTCACTTTGCCGGGTTAAAGGCGGTGGGGGAATCTGTACAAAAACCGCTTTTATATTACCATAACAACATCACCGGAACACTGATTCTATGTGAAACGATGAAACGCCACAATGTCAAAAAAATCGTGTTCAGCTCCTCTGCAACCGTATATGGAAACCCGCATACTGTTCCAATCAAAGAGGATTTCCCATTGTCTACAACAAACCCTTATGGTTCCACGAAATTGATGCTGGAACAAATTCTGACCGATCTAAATGTGGCAGATCCGGAATGGAACGTTACTCTGCTTCGTTATTTCAATCCGATCGGTGCTCACAAAAGCGGCCTGCTTGGAGAAAACCCCAACGGGATCCCAAATAACCTGATGCCTTACATCTGTCAGGTAGCAGAGGGGATTTTGCCGCAGCTGAACGTATTTGGAAACGACTACCCAACTCATGACGGCACTGGCGTACGAGACTATATCCATGTTGTCGATCTTGCGCTGGGGCATCTGAAAGCCGTGGAAAAAGCAAGGGAGATCGGCGGGGTCAACGCTTACAATCTGGGGACAGGAACCGGCTACTCTGTATTGGATATCGTAAAGGCCTTTGAAACTGTAAATCAGATCAAAGTCCCCTATGTCATTGCGCCGCGCCGGGCAGGCGATATCCCGGAATGCTATGCAGACCCGGCAAAAGCAAAGGAAGTTCTGGGCTGGGAAGCAAAATACGGCATTGAGGATATGTGCCGGGACAGCTGGAACTTTATCCAGAAAAACAAATAACTTCAAAAGGCTTTCCATGATTTGTGGAAAGCCTTTGTTTTTTATAGCATCTTGATTTTTTTAATGCCGCAAGGTATGATAGTTTTGGTACTACATACAAGGAGGAAACAACCCGTGAAACGATGTAAATACTGCGGAAAGCCGTTGACTGGCCCGCAGGAAAAATACTGTAATGCAGACTGCCGCATGAAAGCCCATGCATTCAACCGATTCATGGACCGGAAAACTCATTCTTTCCTGTTCCTCTTTATCGTCGGCACGGCCGGCATTATTGCCGGTAGCGTTATGATGATGATGAAACCGGGGGTGGGCACCGGGATCATTGGTTTGTCGCTGATCGTTTGGGGGCTAAACTTTTTCATCCTGCCGTTTGGTTTCCCCGATTCCTTTTACTGGCTTGGGATCTTAAGGTCGATCCGCATCATCCGAGCGGTCAGCCTGCTGATCATCTTATGCGGGATCGTCATTGCTATTTTGGGCTTCGGAGGATAAGCCTCGGACATGTCTGCAACTATAAAAATCCCCCTGACCGAACCAATCGTCTTCGGTCAGGGGGATTTTTAAGTATCCTATTATTTTATATGAACAATATAGCTCAGCGGGCTGGTCCCTGTCAATTCTACACTTCTGTCATCCGGCTGGCTGATCCCAGCAAACAACTGGAAGCTGCCGCTTTCAATCTGCCGCTGACCCTGCTCATTCACCGCTTCCAGCTCATGAGGCTGTACGGTCAAGAAAACCGTTTTCTTTTCTCCCTTTGCCAAAGCAACGCGCTGGAATGCCGCAAGGCTCCAGTTACGCACCGCATTGGGAGATTCCAAGTCTTTCACATAAACCTGCGCTACCTCTTCCACATCGAATTCCCCGCGGTTTTCCAACGTCAGTTCTATGGCGACCGGTTCTCCTTTGGCGACTGCTTCCGGCGCATTGAGTGCAGCAGCCTCTACCTTGGAATAGGTCAGGCCATATCCAAATGGATAAAGCGGTGTGGTTTCCAGATAGCGATAGGTGCGCCCCTTCATGGAATAATCAGTGAATTCCGGCAGGTCAGCCGTATCATGATAAAAAGTTACCGGAAGCTTTCCGCTTGGGGAGACCTTACCAAACAGCAGATCGGCCGCAGCAGTTCCCCCGTGGCTGCCCGGATACCATACATCCAGGATCGCTGCGCAATGCTCCTGCGCATACTGGATCGCCATAGCGCTTCCTGCGCCCAAGATCAGTATCACCGGCGTCCCGGTGCCGCATACCGCCTCTAAAAGGTTCTGCTGAAATCCCGGCAAATTCAAATCCGCCTTATCCCCGCCGGCATAAGAGTTTCCTTCATCGCCTTCTTCCCCTTCGATCAGGGAATCCAGCCCAAGGCAAAGGACCACGGCATCGCAGCGTTCCGCCACAGAAACAGCCTCGCTGACCCGGTCGTTTGTTTTAGCAAGGCCTTCTACCCGGTCCTTATACAGGTGGCAGCCCTCCGCGTACCAAACACGGGTATCCGGGTCCACCGCTTCCTGAATCCCTTCCAGGATCGTAGTATACTTCGATGCTGTCCCATAATAGTTACCTTTGAGCATCAGCTGGCTGTCTGCATTCGGCCCGATCACCGCAATATTTTTCAGGGATTCTTTTTTCAGCGGCAGGATCCCATTGTTTTTCAGCAATACCATTGATTTTTGGGAGGCTTTCAGCGACAAGGCGTTGTGTTCCTTACAGTCATTGACCTCGTAGGGGATTTTGTTGTACTCGCAATCCTCATCAAACATCCCCAATTTCATTCTGGTAGTAAACAGCCGTTCTGCGGAACGGGTGATCGTCTCTTCGTTGACCAGCCCCTCCTGAAGCGCTGCCAGCACATGCAGGTAGGTGTTTCCGCAGTTGACGTCACAGCCGTTATTCAGCGCCAGCGCCGCTGATTCCGGAGCTGTCTTGGTCACCATATGATGGGTATGGAAGTCACGGATCGCCCAGCAGTCTGAGGTAAAATGTCCCTGGAAGCCCCATTTTTCCCGCAGCAGGTCGTGGATCAGGGTCTTGCTGCCGCAGCAGGGTTCGCCGTTGGTGCGGTTATAAGCGCCCATGACCGCCTCGACCTTCGCTTCCTTTACTGCCGCTTCAAAAGCCGGCAGATAGGTTTCGTTCATGTCTTTTGGGGTCGCCTGCGCGTCAAATTCATGCCGCAGGCTTTCCGGGCCGCTGTGCACCGCAAAATGCTTCGCACAGGCCGCCAGCTTCATGGTCTTTCCATCTCCCTGAAGCCCCTTGATAAAGCGCACCCCTAAACGGGAGGTCAGGTAAGGGTCCTCCCCATAAGTCTCGTGCCCGCGTCCCCAGCGGGGATCTCTGAAAATATTGATGTTTGGGGACCAAAATGTCAGTCCTTTATAAATGTCCCGATCGTTTTTCCGCACAGCTTCGTTGTATTTTGCACGCCCTTCGGTAGCGATCACCTCGGCAATTTCCTGCAAAAGATCCTCATCGAACATTGCCGCAAGGCCGATCGCCTGTGGGAAGATTGTTGCCGTCCCGGCACGCGCCACGCCGTGCAGGGCTTCATTCCAGTAATTGTATTCCGGAACGCCCAGCCGTTCTACTGCCGGGGCGTCAAATCGCAGCTGGGAAGCCTTCTCCTCGACCGTCATGCGGGAAACTAAATCCTTCGCGCGTTCCTCTGGGGAATAGGAAGGATCCAAATAAATGGGTTTTGACATTACACCATGCTCCTTTACGGTTTTCTTTTTCCTTGATTATACCGTATATCACACAATTTTGTATAGTATTATCGAAGAAATCGGCAAATTTTTCAACTAAAAACGCAATAATTGATAGTTTTTTCCTTGTTGCACAGAAACTTTAAAAACGGTATAATAATATCAATAAAACACGGGAGGAAAAATTATGGCTCAGGTCGGTTTAGTTTTGGAAGGCGGCGGCTTGCGCGGTGTCTATACTGCCGGGGTATTAGACGCCTTTCTGGAACAAAATATCAAAATCCCTTATGTGATCGGGGTTTCCGCGGGCGCCTGCAATGCGGTGTCCTATCTGTCTAATCAAAAGGGGCGGAGCGCCGCCATTAACATTGAGCACTGCAATGACCCGGAATATTATGGGTTTCGGAACCTGATCACCAAAGGTGCAATTTTTAACGAAGACATGCTGTTCCGAAAAATGCCGGAGGAACTGTATCCTTTTGATTATGATACTTATGAAAGCTGTGGGATCAAGCTGATGGTCGGCGCAACTGATTGCGTGAACGGCGGTGAAGTTTACTATTCCATGGAGGGCTTAAAGGACAAAATGGTGATCGTAAAAGCCTCTAGCTGGCTGCCCTATGTTTCCCCGATGGTGGAATACGATGGAAAAAAACTGCTGGACGGCGGGATCGCCGATCCAATCCCGGTCAGAAGATCCATAGCGGATGGCAATGATAAAAATATCATTGTTCTGACCCAGCCGCAGGGATACAAAAAAAGCCCCTCAAGTGTGATACGGCTTGCAAAAATCAAATACCGACGTTTCCCGAAACTGATCGAAATGCTGAAAAACCGACATGAGGTATATAACCAAACCCTTGCCTTCGTTGACCAACTGGAAGCGGAGGGAAAGGCGGTCGTTCTGCGGCCCAGCCAATCTTTAGGACTTTCCCGGCTGGAAAAGGACGCGGAAAAATTAAAAGCCGCCTACCGGTTGGGATATGCAGACGCACTGGAAAAAATAAAGGTGATCCAGGCCTTTTTAGAGCAATGATTCCGGTTGGACCCCGCAGAATACTGCGGGGTATTTCTTGCGCTTCGTGAGTCTGTCACAGAATCTAATTGCGAAAACGGTTATACTAATTAAAAAGGAGGAGACATCATGGCAAACATTATCATCATCGGCGCGGGGCCGGCAGGGGTTTCCGCCGCTTTATATACCGCACGCGCCGGGATCCAGACTACGATCCTGACAAACGGAAAAGGCGCGTTGCAGAAAACAGAAAAAATTGAAAATTACTACGGCTTTGCCCAGCCGATCAGCGGTCCCGAGCTGGAGCAGGTCGGCCTTGCCGGCGCTGTGCGTTTAGGGGTCGAGGTCAAACAAACAGAGGTTTTAGGCATTACATTCGAGGAAAAGCTGGTGGTACAAACCACCTCCGGCAATTTTCCGGCAGACAGTGTGCTGCTTGCTACCGGTTCTTCCCGCACCACCCCTAGAATTCCCGGCATCCGGGAGCTGGAGGGCCACGGGGTAAGCTACTGTGCAGTCTGTGATGCCTTTTTCTACCGTGGAAAATCAGTCGCTGTGCTGGGAAACAGTGATTACGCCTTGCACGAGGCACTGGAGCTGCTCCCGGTTGCAGGTTCTGTTACCCTGCTGACCGATGGGCTCCCCCCTTCCGTAGAGGTGCCGGAGCAAATTCAGACCGACTTGAGGAAGATCGCGGCAATTCGCGGTACGGAACAGGTAGAAGCCGTAGAATTTTCTGAGGGTGACCCTCTGCTGGCAGACGGCATTTTTGTGGCTTACGGCGTAGCCGGCAGTACCGATCTGGCTAAAAAAATCGGCGCTGTAACAGATGGAAACCGGATCGTCGTTGATGAACGTATGGCAACGAATATCCCGGGGCTTTATGCTGCCGGAGATTGTACCGGCGGCTTGCTGCAAATCTCTAAAGCTGTATATGAAGGAGCAAAAGCCGGGACAGAGATGATTCAATATATTCGGAAATTAAAATAACTCCTTCCGCTTTTCTACTATAAAAAGGCCGTTGTTTTAAACAGCGGCCTTTTTTATAAAATCTGTCACAAACGGCAGCTAAGGGTACGAGCGCACCGTGCCGCATATGACTCTGTATTGTGTTTTTGAAACGGTTATGGTACACTAGGAACAATAGAGTCGATCGGAGATGATACGATGCAGCCAACCGAATATGAAGTCATCTTACAAGAAACATTCCCTTTTTGGGGACAGCTATCCAAGGAACAAAAAGAATTGATGATCAAAAACACCATGACAGTCCAATACCCCAAAGGAGAACAACTGCATCGCGGAAGCCTGGACTGCATTGGGGTATTGCTGGTCCAAAGCGGGCAGTTCCGTACTTATCTGCTGTCTGAAGATGGGAAAGACATCACTCTGTACCGTCTCTCCAAAGGGGAGGTCTGCCTGCTGACTGCCTCCTGTATTTTAAAGGAGATCACCTTCGATGTTTTTGTAGACGCGGAGGAGGACAGCACGGCGCTTTTGGTCCCCGCGGCTGTGTTCCGGCAGGTCACCCAGCAGAATATTCATGCGCAGGTCTTTGAATACCAGCTGCTTACCACCCGTTTTTCCGATGTAATGTGGGCTATGCAACAGATCCTATTCATGAGCTTTGACAAACGTCTTGCCATCTTCCTCATTGACGAGCTTGCCAAAACCGGCGGGGATACCGTCCGCCTTACCCACGAACAAATCGCCAAATACATGGGAAGTGCCCGGGAAGTGGTAACACGTATGCTTAAATACTTTGCCAATGAGGGAATCGTCACGCTTTCCCGAGGAGCGGTTACCGTGACCGACCGGGAAAAATTGCGGAAGTTGACCAATTAAAAAATATCTCTTTCATGATAATGCCTAAGATTTATTTTTAACCCTAGGTTAATTCTCACAAAGCATTTTTTAACAACCTCTCCGTTGTATTTTACCGTAATTTTTGATAGGATGAAACCATAAAATCACGGGGGATTCGGTATGAAGATCAATCAAATCATTCGGGAAAAAAGAAAAGCATTATCGCTGACACAAGAGCAAATGGCAGAACTGCTGGGGGTATCTGCACCGGCTGTAAACAAATGGGAGAAAGGCAGCACATATCCCGATATTACTCTTCTGCCCGCTTTGGCTCGCCTGTTAAAAACTGATTTAAACACGCTTCTGTCTTTCCATGATGATCTGACAGCTGACGAAATCAAACTTTTTGTAGATGAAGTTGATCGAACAGTTCAAAATCAAAGTTACGAAGCAGCTTTCCAGCAGGCAATAGAGAAGATACAGGAATATCCCACTTGTGATAACCTGATTTATTCTGCTATTCTTTACTTAGAGAGCGCGCTCTTACTTTACGACGTACCTAACCCGGAACATTACAAAGAGAAGTTTCGACCATATTACGAACGTTTAGCCGACAGTGAAAACCCGGGAATCAGGGATACCGCTATGTGTATGCTGATCTCCTATGCACGCAATCAAGGGGATTTTGTAAAGGCAGAGGAACTGATCCATGCTCTTCCGTTTTCCTCCGTGGATAAAGAAGAACAGCTTGCCGTGCTTTATCAAAAGCAGAAACGGTATGAAGACGCGGAAAAATTGTGGGAACATCGGATATTAAAAGGAGTTACCGAAATAGAATCTGCCCTAATTAACATGCTTGATATTGCATTATCAGAAAATCGTGACAGCGATGCCGCATTTTTTGCAGATACCTATGAAGCTGTTAATACGCTGTTTTATTTTCCGGAATGGATGAACTGGCATGCTCATTTACAGCTTGCTCTTGTACAAAAGGATCAAAAGAAAAGTTTAGAAATCCTCAAAAAAATGCTGCCCGCCATGAAAATGAAGTGGATTCCTCAGGCCTGCCGGTTGTATCAGAGTGCAAAGAACGGCTATTCCACCGATTGGTCAAGCCGGTTGGCAGATACGATTTGTAACGAATTAGCCTACAAGGAAGATTTTTCGTTTCTTCGTAATAATACGGAGTTTGACAAACTGATTACGCAAATGCATGACGGTTAAACAAAATCTCTACTTATAAAAAATCCGTACTCTTTGAAAAACAAAGGGTACGGATTTTTTATGCTCTTTCATTACCGGATCAAATCTTCAATCGCAGATTTAGGCTGAACACCTACTGTCTGGTTTACCAATTTTCCTCCGCGGAACACTGCCAGAGTAGGAATACTCATAACTCGGAATTGCTGAGCCAGTTCCGGTTGTTCATCGATATTGATTTTGCCAACCTTCACATCAGCATTTTCTTCTGCCACTTCATCAACTACCGGGGAAAGCATCTTGCAGGGCATGCACCAGCTGGCCCAAAAATCTACCAGTACGGTCTGTTCCGCCTGAAGTACTTCCTGTTCAAAATTTTCTTTCGTTATCGTAATCACTGCCATGAGGATCTCTCCTTTTCTTTTATCTTGAGATTAGTATATCCAATTTTTTCATTCGATTCTGTAACCCGGTTACAAAAACAAAGAATATTATCGTTTTATCTGATATAAAAGCGCATTGACGATCGCTGCCGCGACATTGCTGCCGCCTTTTCTGCCTCTTGCTACGATCGCCGGCACTTTTGCGCCTAAAATCAGTTCTTTCGCTTCTACTACATTCACAAAGCCGACTGGAACACCAATGACAAGCGCCGGTTCCAGTTGCTTCTGGGTTATTAGCTCATACAGTTTTATCAAGGCGGTTGGCGCGTTTCCAACCGCAAAGATCAATGGTCCCGGCAGGGAGGCAGCTTTTTCCATGCTTGCCACGGCGCGGGTAGTCCCGGCGCTTTTTGCCAGCTTTTCTACATCCGGGTCAGCCATAAAACATTCTGCCGTTCCACCCAGCTCGGCTAGGATCTTTTTGTTGATCCCCGCCTTTGCCATGTTGGTATCCGTGACCACCGTCGCTCCTTTTTGCAGGGCGGAAAGCCCAGCTTCTACGGCATTTTCAGTAAAGGTCAGATTCTGCACATAGTCAAAATCCGCCGAGGTGTGAATGACACGTTTTACGACCGGCAGCTCCTTCTGTGAAAAGTGATGCGGTCCCATTTCCTCTGTGATGATCTCAAAGCTGCGGTGTTCTATCTCCATCGGCAGCGCCTGCGCAAGTTTCATCATTGCTCGATCCCCCTTCTTGCCGCGATCCCACGGTCATATGGATGCTTTTGTTTTACCATTTGGGTCAGATAATCGGCCGCTTCTATCATGTAATCAGCCGGGTCCCGCCCAGTCAATACCAGCTCCAGCTGCGGCGGCTTCTGTGTTAGTAATTTTTGCAAAGCCTCTTCTCCAAGCAACCCGGTGGAAATTGCAGAGGTCGCCTCATCTAACACCAGAAGATCGATCTCTTCTAGCTGAGAAACCGCTTCCCGCAGTAGTTCATCCTGCTGGAAACGCACTGCCTTTTTTTCTTCTTCTGTCATCTGAAAAGAAAATTTCTGGCACTCTCCACGCCGGACCGTCACACCCGGCAGACGTTCCAGCACCGCGATCTCCCCGCTGGGACGGCCCTTCATAAACTGCAAAAACCAGACCCTCATGCCGTTGCCCGCCGCGCGAACAGACAGCCCGACAGCCGCCGTGGTTTTTCCCTTTCCATCCCCTGTATAAAGGTGGATCAATCCCTGTTTCATATTCCTTCCTCCAAAAACTGATAGATCCGTTCCATATCCACATGTCCCCGGATCCCGTCTGCCAGTAAATCGAACTGCCTTTCCCGGTATGCGGTTTCATCGAAAGTGTCCAGAGAAGCGTCGATCCCTTTTGATTTCAGTAACGCTTTTACCATAGCGGCCGCGATCTCTGGGGAATCAAACAGGCCGTGGACATAGCTACCATAATAGTTTTCTTTCTGCGCTCCGCCAAGGTCAGAAAGCGGGAATACCGGTTGTAAAAAGGAGGTCTTCCCCATGTGGATCTCGTATCCGGAAAAAGCCTTGCCCGACAGGGCGGCAAAAATGCCCCGTACTTTTGAAAATGTTCCCCGCACCTGTCCGCGGACCTTTTCTCGGGAAAAGGCAGTTTGTGCTGGGAAAAGCCCCATACCCCGCATAGACCCGCCGCTTTCTACCTGCTCCGGATCCTCCAGCTGTTCGCCCATCATCTGGTAACCGCCGCAGATCCCAAACACAGGCCCGCCCTGTGCCGCAAATTTTAAAATCCTGGCTTCTAATCCGTTTTCCCGCATCCATTTCAGATCGCCCATCGTGTTTTTTGTTCCGGGCAGGATCACCATATCCGGCGTTCCAAAGTCCCGTAGGGAGGTTATATACCGGAGAGACACCTCCGGAACCCGTTCCAAAGCGTTAAAATCTGTAAAATTGGAGATGCGCGGGAACCGGACCACCGCAATGTCACAAAGTCCCTGCCCTTTGTGTCCGTCCAAACGTTCCGAAAGGCTGTCTTCGTCATCTAAATCCAAATGCAGGTAAGGAATCACCCCGCTGACCGGGATCCCGGTCAGCTCCTCCAGCATAGAAAGTCCCGGACGGAGGATCTCCTCATCCCCGCGGAATTTATTGATCAACAACCCTTTTACCATTTGGCGCTCGTCCTGTTCCAGTAAGGCGACCGTCCCATACAGGGAGGCAAACACCCCTCCGCGGTCGATATCTCCAACCAACAGCACAGGCGCCTGCGCCAGTTTAGCCATCCCCATATTCACGATGTCATCCTGCTTTAAATTGATCTCGGCAGGGCTTCCAGCCCCTTCGATCACAATCATATCGTTCTGGGAAGCCAGCGTGTGAAACGCCTTCATAATATCAGGGATCAGTTTTTTCTTGTACCGGAAATAATCCGCCGCTTTCATATTCCCCAGCACTTCCCCGTTCACGATCACCTGCGAGCCAACGTCATTGGTGGGCTTTAGCAGGATCGGGTTCATCAAAACAGAGGGCTCGACCCCCGCCGCCTGCGCCTGCAAAACCTGGGCGCGGCCCATCTCCAGACCGTCGGCAGTGATAAAGGAATTCAGCGCCATATTCTGTGATTTAAAGGGCGCGACCCGGTATCCATCCTGACGGAATATCCGACATAATCCGGCTGTTACCAAGCTTTTTCCAGCATTGGAAGTAGTTCCCTGAATCATCAGTACCTTTGCCATTGCTATGCTATCCTCCATAAATACAAGCCTTTAACGCCTGTATCAATCGTTGATTTTCTTCCGGTGTTTTGATCGCCACACGGTAATCATATGCGTCCAAGCCGCGGTAATCCCCGCAGTTTCGCACCAAGATCCCCCGCTTCAGCAGTTTTTTTTTTAAGTCGGGGCTACCGGCACGAAAGCAAAGGTAATTTGCCTGCGAAGGAATCACTGTCAGTCCCAAACTCTCCAGTGAAGCTTTCAGCCGGGGGCGTTCTTTCTGCAAAAAAAGACGTGTCCTTGTTAAAAATCCGGCTTCCCGAAGCGCGGCAAGTCCTGCCGCCTGTGCTGGGATCGAAACATTCCATGCCGCGCCCGAAAGCTCCATTTCCCTCAGCAAATCCTTGTCCGCACAGGAGCACCAGCCAAGCCGCAAGCCTGCCATGGCATAGGCTTTGGTAAACGCCCGCAAAACCAGCACATTTTTGTATTCACCCAGCAGGGAAAGCATGGTGTTCTGCTCTCCGCATTCCCAAAATTCCAAAAAGCACTCATCTACACAAAGAAAAGCCCCAGCCTTAGCACACCGCTTCGTGATTTCCTCAAGCCAGCTTCTTGCCACAGCCTGCCCGGTGGGATTGTTTGGATTGCAAAGAAAAAGCAAATCCCCCTCCTCAATCCAAGAAAGATCCGGGATCTCCTCTGGTAAAAAATCATTTTCCCGGGGCAAAGGGATGGTGCGGAGCTCGCATCCCACACTGTTCAGCGCGATTTCATATTCGGAAAAGGTGGGAGCAAACAATGCGGCCTTTTTCGGCTTTAACGCCTGCACCAATCGGAAAATCAAATCAGCCGCGCCATTCCCGCACAGGATCCATTCGTCCGGCAGGTGGTAATATGCCCCTAGCTCCTGTCTTAATTCCCGGCAGGCCGGGTCCGGGTACCGATTGCAGAAAGTCACAGCCCTTTGCGCCGCTTCCGCCACCGAGAGAGGCATCCCAAGCGGGTTTACGTTTACTGAAAAATCCAGCGCCCCCGCCGAAGTTTTCTCCCAATCTCCCCCATGTATCCTGTTGATATCAGCCGACACCCTATTTCTCCTTTCTGTTGTAACCGCCGGGCCGCTACCGGCAACCGTTATAAGATCCCGCTTAAAACAGCAAGCCAAATTCCCCGCCAAGCGCAGGAAAGCGCTAACGCCAGCACTGCGGCAGCCTGCATCAAAATATTTGCCCGCGCAATATCCTCCGGCACGATCGGGCGGTCATCGTCCCCAATATATGGCTTATGACAAAGCTTTCCAAAGTAAAAATTATCCCCCGCCAGCCGCAGATGAAGCGCCCCGGCACAGACAGATTCGGTCTGCGCGCTGTTGGGGCTTGCGTGCTGACAGCGGTCACGACGATAGATTCTAACGGCATTTTTCCGGTCAAACTTTTTTTCCCCGCAGCAGGCGATCATCAGCCACGCAGAGAGCCGGGACGGCAGAAAATTCATGATGTCGTCCAGCTTTGCCGCCGCCCATCCAAAGAAAAGATACCGTTCATTTTTATACCCGACCATGGAATCCATAGTATTGACAGCCTTATAAAAAAATCCCAGCGGGGCGCCGCCGACCGCTAAAAAAAACAGCGGAGCCACCACCCCGTCCGAGGTATTTTCAGCAACTGTTTCCACTGCTGCGCGGGCAACCCCGGCCCTGTCCAGTGAAGCGGTGTCCCGGCCAACGATCATGGAAACTGCCCGCCTGGCCGTTTCCAGCGTTCCATGCTGTAGCTGCTCCAGCACCGCCATGCTTTCCTTTTTCAGTGAGGTCACCGCTAAAATCTGGTAACACATCACCGTTTCCAATAAAAAATACAGAACCGGCTGGCATCGCCAGGCAAGCCATAAAATCACGCATGGGATTGCCCATGCCAACAGCGTAACAATCAGCGCCAACAGTACTCCGGCGGTACGTTCCCCCCGCGGCGTTTTTGGAAAAACAGCACGCAATCCTTTTTCCAGCCCGCTGATCAAAAGCCCGATCAGCCGCACAGGGTGAGGCAACCAGTGCGGATCGCCCAGCAAAAGATCCAAAACAAAACCGGACAGCATCGCTAACAACGAAAGCCATAAAAAATTCATGCCTGTCCCTCCAGTTGTGACAGCTTACCCACTACGGAAAACCGCTTTTTTTCCCATTGCTCCGGTGTAACCTCAACAAGCCAGCCGTCGCCGTTTTCACACTGCCAATCATAATAATCCCGCTTCGGACACCCATAGGCAGACAACAAATTCATCACCGTTCCGCCGTGCGCCACGACTGTGATCTCTGTTTTCCCCGATCGGAACAAGCTGGGGACGACCCGCTCCCAAGCGGTACGCATCCTTCGGTCTGCTCCCTCTAGCGTTTCCCCATTTGGAAAGCCGTTCTTCCCGTTTTCCTGCAAAAAAGCCTGATATTGCGGAAAAGTCTTTAACTGCCAGTGTGTTTTCCCCTCAAAATCCCCAAAATCAGTTTCCCTCAGTCCTTCTACGATCTGAGCTGTGACGCTGGGATAAAGGATCTGCGCCGTTTCAAGACAGCGCTTCATAGGGCTTACGATTACCAGCTCCGCCAAGGGGTACCTACCATGTTCTTTCGCACAGGTCAGCTTCTGTCTGCCCTCAACACACAGCGGCTGATCTGTCCGGCCGATAAATGCATGCTCTAAATTCCCTTTCGTTTTTCCATGCCGCAAAAAGGTGATCCTCACTGCCATTCCCCCTTTATGACTATTCCGATCCCGCAGGATACCCGCACTACGCAGTGTGCCTGTTTTGCCAGCATACAGCAGGCGCGCCCTACCGTTTCCCGCCAGTCTCGTTCCTCCCGCTTCATCGGCACGATCCCGTTCCCTACCTCAGTGCATAGAAACACCGTTTTTGGGGAACCTTTCACATACCTTTCCAGCCATGCGATCGGTTCTTCCTGTTCTGCCAGCAGCCGCCGGATCAATTCCTCCAAATGGCTGATCGCGGCTGGCTTTTCACCGCTTGTCCAGTCCCATTTCCTGCCATCCGCCATATTTTGTACAGCCCGCGGCGCCATTTTTTGCAGGTACGCCGTTTTTCCCTGCGCCATTCCTCCAACGATCAGCTTCATAATTTTTCTCCTTTACCAATGCTGTGCCAATACAACCCCTGCCAGAACGCCCATTTCCGCAAGCGTTAAAAAATAGCCTGCCAGATCCCCGGTCACGCCGCCAAACTGCCTGCGGGAGGTCAGCAGATAATACCCCAAAATAGTTGCCATGACCGCCAGTACTGCTAACGCTATCCGCCAATCCACTGCCAGCATTCCCACGGCCGTGATCCCCAGAAATGCCGCACACGATATAACGACTGCCCGCTGTTTGGCCGCATCGGAAAAGGTTTTGAGCATCCCCTCTTTCCTGGCTTGGGGAGCCAGCACAGAAACCAGTCCACTCAGCGCGCGGGAAAGCACAAAGCCACCCCCAAGGATAAACGCGCTTTCCACACTGTATTGGTATTCGCACCACAGCCCAAAGGAAAGCAAAAAATATACGCAGATGCCAATCACAGCAAAGGCCCCCACATGGGAATCCTTTAAAATTTCGAGCTTCCGTTCCTTTGGCTGGTGGGAGGAAAGCGCGTCCACCGTATCGCAAAACCCATCTAAGTGGATCCCCCCTGTCAGCAAAACCGGAATCACGGCGGCGGCCGCTCCGGTAAGCACTGCCGAAAATCCAATTTTCCATGCGCACCACAGCCAAAGCCATTCCGCCCCGCCGATCACCACGCCGATCAAAGGGAAAAAGCAAAACGCATACCGCATGGTTTCTTCTTTCCATTCTATGTTCCGCAACGGGATCACCGAATACATGGAAAACGCAATTTTAAAAGACTGCCAAAGATCCATCTTTCTCCTCCTACTTTAACATGACGGGGATCCCGCATACGACCTCGACCACCCGGTCCGCCATCCCGGCGATCCGCTGGTTCAGCTCTCCCAATATCTGCTGGTACTGCATGACTGTTTCCTCATAAGGAACGCCGTCCGAAAAGATCTCATTGCTTACGATCACCAGATGTTTCGCCTGTTCCGTAAGCTTGCAGATCCCGGCAAAAATCTCTTCGCCTGCCCGGTTCAGACCAACGCCCCTTTCATCAAACATTTCATTGGATAACAGGTTCGACAAGCATTCCAGCAACACAGTGCTCTGCTTCGGCACCTCGCAGTGGGATAAGTCCCGTTCCCGCTCCACGGTAAGAAACCCTTTTCCACGGCGAAGTGCCCTGTGCCGGCCGACACGGCGTTCATCCTCTTCGTCGGAACGGCGCATGGTCGCCAGGTAAATTTTGTTCCCGCCGAGCATTGCCGCCACCTGTTCCGCGTATTCTGACTTTCCGCTTGCCGCACCCCCGGTCACTAACATGATCATTTTATAATCCTCTCTTTATAACGGCTGATATGCCTCGATCTCAATTTCTTCAAAGGTGCTCATTTTCCGGTAAACCTCTATCGCCATGTCTAACAGCGGAATCGCGGCCACCGCCCCAGTGCCTTCTCCCAAGCGCATCCCTGCCCGGATCAGGGGCGTTATCCCCAATTCGTTCAACAGCAGTTCCCCGGCTGGCTCCTCAGAACAGTGAGAGGCCAATAAATATCCCTGTACTGCCGGGCATAAACGGACGGCGCAGAGCGCGGCTACTGAAGAGATAAAGCCATCTACCATCACAGGGATATGCCGCCTTGCACAGCCCAAAAACATCCCAGCAAGCCCTGCAATGTCCAGCCCGCCGACTGCGGACAGCACCCCGATCACATCTGCCGGATCGGGCTGGTGCTGTTCCAACGCCTGTTTAATGACCTCTATCTTCCGTTTCAGCCCTGCATCCGAAAGCCCTGCGCCTCGGCCGGTCATCTCTTCCACCGGCCGACCGGTCAGCACCGCGGCCACCGCACTGCTGGTGGTGGTATTCCCGATCCCCATTTCCCCGGTGGCAATCAACTGTATGCCCTTTTCCGCCAGCTTTTCTGCCAAATAGATCCCCTCTTCTACAGCCTTTACTACCTCCTGCCGGGACATTGCCGGCTCTTTTAAAAAGTTTTCTGTCCCATACCGCACCTTTGCACGTACCATGCCGGGTACATCAATATTCATGCCGATATCCACCGGAACGATCTCTGCGTTCGCAAGCTCTGCCATGATGCACACACAGGAATCCCCTTTTGTGAAGTTTTCCGCTACTACCGCCGTTACCTCGCTCCCGCACTGGGTCACGCCCTCTTCCACGATCCCGTTGTCGGCGCAGAATATCGTTACCGCACGCCGGCTGATATCGCAGTCTACCCGGCGCTGGATCCCCGCGATCCGGACCACCGCATCCTCTAAAAGCCCCAAACTGCCCAAAGGCTTGGCGATGCTGTCCCAGCGCCGCTTCGCCGCTTGCCCAAACTCCTGCCGCACAGGCTCGATCCTCTGGAGTGCTTGTTCTAATGATTCCATTTATCCATTCCTCCGTTTTTGACGGTACGCACAGCAGACAAGCACAAACCGTTTTGCCGCCTCAGGGTTAGAGGGCAAAAACAGGTGCGGAAAACCCGCGTAAAGGCTCCGGCTGGTATGCGCGCATTCCCACTTTGTCCCCCGCACCGGCTTGACCGCTAAAAAGCTGCTTCCCGGGTCGGAAGTTTCCCAGTAATGGAATTCATGCGCTTTGATCTGCCCCTCTGCCTGACACAGCAGGTTATCCTTTTGGGCGGTCAGCGTGATATATCCGAACCGCCCCAACCCCTGTTTAGGATAACTTTCCATGGGAAGCGCCCCTGCCATGTCATAACATTCCCCCCGCTGGTCAACGAGGCTTTTTCCAAGATACAAAAAACCTCCGCACTCTGCAATGCAGGGCATCCCGCCATGTACTGCGTTAAGCACAGAATCCCGCATACCGCTGTTTTCCGAAAGCGTTTTGGCATACAGTTCCGGGTATCCCCCGCTTAACAGCAGGCCATCCGCATTTTCAGGGATTTCCTTGTCCCACAGGGGGGAAAACGGGAGGATCTCCGCACCCAACTGCTCCAATAATTCCAGATTCTCCTGATAGGTAAAGCAAAAAGCCTCATCCCGCGCCAGTGCGATCACCGGCGGCTCTTTCACCCGTTCCGGCAAAAGCTCCTCTTCCGCCTCCAGCTCGGGAGCCTCATGAGCTAATGCGACGATAGCGGGAAGATCTAGGCTCTCCCGCGCCTGCTCTGCCAAACGTTCCAGCTTGTTTTGCAGGTCAGTTACCTCCTGCGCGGTCACAAGCCCCAAATGCCGGCTTTCCAGCTGGCATTCCGGTAAAAAAGGCAGGTATCCCAGCGCCTTGACCGGGAAATTCTGCTCCACTAGTTTCTGCAATTCCGGATACCGGGCCGCAGACAGCTGATTAAAGATCACGCCCTTGATCCCGGAATCCGGGTAAAGGGTCAAAAAACCATGGATCACCGCCAAAACCGAAGTGCTCATCTGTTTGCAGTCGATCACCAGCACCACCGGGGTCTTTGTTTGCTTTGCGACCTCATAAGCGCTGGCCTGGGTCGTAGTGCCGGCGACCCCGTCATAATATCCCATCGCTCCCTCCAGCACAGCGATTCCGCCGGCTGGCGTATGCCGAAGCAGGGAACGCCGCAGGGCATCCCGTTCCATAAAAAAGGAATCCAGCTGGTAAGAACTGGTGTGAAGTACTTTTCGGTGAAACATGGGGTCAATGTAATCCGGCCCGCATTTAAAGGATACCGCTTTTCCCGACTGGGCCAGCAGTTTCAGCGCCGCGCAGGTCACCATAGTCTTGCCGCTCCCGCTTGCGGGGGCGGTAAGCATCAGCCGCGCCGGATTTCCTTTCATCACATTTCCTCCTTCTTGTTCCAAACCGATTTAACGATAAAAACCGGGTTTTTCGCATCCATCATATGGTATTTCCCTACCGTTTTCAGGTCAGTCACCGCCACCTGCACAATTTCCGTGTCAGAAAAGCCAAGCTGTTCCAAATACGTTACGGCCCCCTGCAGGGTTTCCAGCGTAACGGCGTTCAGTACAAGCCTAAAAAAGCCCGTTTTCTCGGTTAAACATCTAAAAATCCCCTGTAAATTCCCGGAGCTTCCGCCAATAAACACCCGGGTCGGCGGTGGCAGCGGTTCCAGCGCTTCCGGGGCCTTTCCCTTTACCACATGTACGTTGCTACAGCCAAATTTCTCCGCATTCTGCCGGATCAGCGACACCGCTTCCGGCTGGTATTCCACAGCATACACCTGCCCTTGCTCTGCGATCAGCGCCGCTTCTACCGAAACAGACCCAGTTCCCGCACCAATATCATACACGACGTCATTCCGGCATAACCGAAGTTTGGAAATGGAAACACTGCGCACCTCGCTTTTGGTCATCGGCACCTTGCCCCGGATAAATTCCCGGTCGTCAATTCCCGGCACTGCCGGATGTTCCGAATCCTCCGCCCGTTCGATCAGCATCACGCTCAGCGGCGCTGTTTCAAGCCGGGCAAATTCTTTTGCCGTCCCGTGCAGGAAACGCTCTTCCGGATAAGAAAGGTTCTCTCCTACAACGATCTTTGCCTGTCCATACCCATACCGGCAAAGCATTCCGCATATCACATTCACACTGTGATCCGTTCCGGTCAAAAGGAAAATTTTCGGATGCCGCCGCAGGGCCGCCAGCAGATTTTGTTCTCTGCCGTGCAGGCTCATCAGATGGACCGACTCCCAAGGAAGCTGAAGCTTTGCAAAAAAATACTGCACCGAGCTGATCCCGGGTATTCCTACCACTTCCTCATTTTTAAACGCATCCGCAAGCTGTTTTGCTCCGCTGTAAAAGCCTATATCTCCAGACAGCAGTACCGCCGCGGTCCGAATATCGGGATGCGCGTCAAGATATTCCGCAATTTTTCCCGCCTGATAAATGGGCTCTACACACCTTCCCAGTTCCTGATAGGGAGCAAGCAACCGCGCCGCGCCGAACAAGATCTCGCTTTCTTCAATCGCCTGTTTCGCCTGTCCGGTCAGGGAGAGCAATGTCCCCATCCCGGCTCCGACCAGATAGATCCGTCGTTGTTTCATGCGTTTCTCCTCCCTTTGTCTGGAACAATTTCAGCAATGCCGGCACGCTTTTTTTGGAAAGCCTTAACACCATAAATCCCGCCTGCTGTGCCGCAGATCCCGCGCCTTCTGTCAGCGCGATGAGTATGTGTTTTCCTCGTTCTTGCTGGGAAAGCTGGCCGCACACGGCCTCCACCGCCTGCGGCAGGTCAGCCACCAAAAAATCATCAGGCATGAGCAGATCTAATTTTTTCCCTGTCCGTACCATTTGGCACACAGGTACTTCGTCAAACGCGATCCCATATCGAGAGCATGCACAAAGCAGTCCGGGCGCCTTATGCTGCCCGGAAAGGACCAGCGCCCGTTCTCTGCGGCAGGACTGTTCCGCCATTTTCCGCACCGTTTCCTCTTGCGTTTCACAAGGAGGAAACGCGCAAAATACCCCGCGTTTCCTAACAGCCTGTTCCGCTTCTTGGTTTCCAGCCAGCAGTTTGATGTGTCCCAAGGCCCGCACATCTGTCCGGCACTGCAGCAGCATATCAAAAAACAATTCCGCTTCTTCTGCATCCGGAAAAATCAGCCAATCATATTGCTTGATTTGACAAACGGCCTGCCACAACAAGGTGTTATGAGTCAAAGGACGGCTGGCCGTTAAAGGAAGGTGGACGGATAATATCCCATGCTCTGCCAGCTTATCGTAAGCCGCCTGCCAGCGGAATGTTTCGGTCAGCCAAATAACTCTTTGGGGAAATTCCTGACCGCATTGTCCCTGTATCATTCCAAGCCCTCCTGTTTTCGCCCAAACTCCCTACGCAGAAAATTCGCCGCCTGTTTTACCTTTCGGTGATCTGCCCCTGATGAGCAAATCCCAAATACCAGCCCGTCATGCTCCGCAACCGCCGGAAAATAAAAGTCGCATTCCTCTTTGCAGTCCGCGGCATTTACTAAAATCCCTCGGTTCCTGCAAAGGGAAACAATATGGTGGTTCACCGCCCGGTCATTGGTAGCGGCTAATACGAAATACATGCCCCCGCAGTCACTATCTGCAAATTCCCGTTCATAGATCCGGTCCGCCATGGCACGCACCGGATCGGAAAGACGGGTCGCCACCACAGTGATATAGCATCCAAACCGCTTCAAGGTTTGGATGCGCCGTGCCGCAATAGCCCCGGCCCCGACCACTAAAATCCTTTTCCCCTGTAACGAGAAGAACATCGGAAAGTAAGCGGGAGGGGCCAGTTCTTGGCACACCCCAAATAAACCGCACAATTCTTCCATGGAAAATCCGGTTTCCTGTTGAGTGCGCCCAATCACGATCACGACTGCTCCGGCCCTCTTTGCCGCCCGTACCTTTTCATCAAAACCGCCTGCCGTCCCGGACGATTTGGTCACCAAAAATTCGGCGTTTATCTGCCGCAGAACCGCCAAATTCATCTCTTCGGAAAACGGCCCCTGCATAGCAAGGATATGCCCGCCCATTAGTCCACAGCCTTGGCATGCTTCAATGGATTCCACACAGGGCAGGACTCGCGCATAAACCCGGTCGGAAAAGCCGGAAAGCGACGCATATGCACTGAGCTCCTTTGCTCCTGTTGTCAGCAAAACCTTGCCTGAAGTCTGCTCCAAATACTGGACCGCCTCTGCCGGGGAGGATACATATACCGCTTCCTTTGCTGAAGTTTCCATGCGTTTGAGGCGGTAATAGGATATGCCCAGCGCTTCACAAGCCGACTTTAAGTTTTCTGTCACCTGCACAGCATAGGGGTGGGTCGCATCGATCACCGCATCAAAGCGTTCGGCTTTTAGTTTTTCTTCCATTTCTTCCCTGTCCAGCCGACCGGTCCACACCCGGTACCCCGCTTCAGAAAAGGCCAGTTCCTTTCCATATTTGGTCGCCACGCTGACTGTGACATGATGTCCCGCCCGGCACAGGCTTCCCGCAAGCAGCCGCCCCTCTGTGGTACCGGAAAAAATCAGCAGTTTTTTCATTGCCCCATCAGCCCTTTCCAAGATGGTAGCCGCGTGGCGTTACCATCCATTCCCCAACTTGTTTCGTTTGGGAATTTCCAATAAATACAGTGGTAAACATATCTACCTCTGTATCCCGTAAATCCTTTAATGGCAAGATCCGCTTCTCCTGCTCTTCCCGTCCGATCTGCCGGACGATCCCACAAACGGTTTCCGGCTCACGGGTCCGTAACAGAATATCACATGCCCTTTTCAAATGATCCTTTCGCTTGCGGCTGGATGGATTATAAAGGGCAATGCAAAAATCTCCCTGTGCCGCCAAGGAAAGCCTCTTTTCAATCAAATCCCAGGGAGTGAGCAGATCGCTTAAGCTGATAACCGCGAAGTCATGCATCAAAGCTCCGCCTAATACGGCCGCCCCTGCGCACGCCGCAGTCACCCCGGAGATCACCTCGATCTCCACCGGCGGATATTCTTCTGAAAGTTCTAAAACCGGGCCTGCCATCCCGTAGACCCCGGCGTCCCCGCTGCACAAGAGCGCTACCTGTTTTCCCGCAAGCGCCTCTTCGACCGCTTTCCGGCAGCGTTCTATCTCCTGTTTCATCGGAGTGCTGAAATATTCTTTTTCCGGGAAGTCTTCCCGGATCAAATCCAGATAAACCGGGTATCCGACAACAAGCTCACAGCCTTGCAATGCCTCAAAAGCCTGCCGTGTCATCCCAGATACCCCGCCGGGGCCCAGCCCGATCACCGATAATTTTCCCATCCGTCCTATCCTTTTCAAAATTTTATTTTCACTTCACATTCCGCGGCCGCCACCGTTACGCCCTGCCCGGAAAACTTAGGAAGGATCAGTTTTCCTCCGCTTCCCAGCACCGCCGCGCGTTCGCAGACATTTTCCGTTCCTACAGTCCGCTTTACGAAATCCGACGAGGAAAATTCCCCCTCCACTTCGGAAAGCTCCCGTGCGGAATAACAGAGAAACGGCAGTCTATGCTCCCTGCACCAACTCACCAAGGCCGGTTCGTCCTGCTTTCGGTCGACCGAGCAGACTGCCCGAAGCATTTCCCGTTCTATGTCTGCATGGAAAAGAGCCTTTGCAATCTGTTCTTCCAAAATTTCCCGGGAAATCCCCTTACGGCATCCGATCCCCAGCACATAGGGTCTAGGCGTCAGCAGCAGCGTGTTCGCAAAGGGGAACTTTTGCTGTGCGCTGATACAGAGCCCCACCTGCGCTTTTTCCGTTTCCCGAACCCCCGGCGGAAGCGCTCCGCACCACGGATATTCGGATACAAAGCCCACCGCTTCCCCCCGCAGCAGGGCGGCAGAAACTGTTTTGATCTGTTCCGGCGTCCGAATCCAAAGATGTTGTTCCTTTGCCCAGCTGTCCACTGCAAATACCCGGTTGATGTCCGTCGCGGTGGTGATCACCGCAGTCCCGCCCAGAAAACAGGCGGTCTGCTCTGCCAGCCGGTTCGCGCCGCCAAGGTGCCCCGACGCCACCGGGATCACAAACCTTCCCTGTTCGTCAATCACTAAAACTGCAGGATCAACGGTTTTGCTCTGCAAAAAGGGGGCGATCGCCCGCACTGCGATCCCGCAGGCGCCCACAAAGATCAGCCCGTCATATTTTTCAAATCCAATCCGGGCAAATTCTGATAGCCCTGTTACCGTTTTGATATCCTGCCGAACGCCGTTGATCTCATACCTGTCCAAATCTTTGCCAAACAGGTCCGAAAACCGCTCCAGCAAGCCCTTTCCTGTTTCAGTAAAACCAATTCCTGCCAGCTTCACGGCTCCTATCCCTTCCGGAACTCATGGGTAAACTGCGGGTCGTACAGTTTGGAGCGGGAGTAACCGCCCTCCAAAAAACGCCCCACGGTGATAAGCGCAGTTTTTGTGATCCCCTGTTCCTGTGCTGTTTGCGCCAAGGTCTCCACCGTACACCGGCACACCTTTTCGTCCTCCCAGCTTGCCTTGTAAACGATCGCGGCAGGCGTATCCTTGGGATAGCCGCCTGCAATCAGCTCCCGGCTTAGCTCTGAAAGCAATCCTGCGCTTAAAAACAGCACCATGGTGGACTGGTGCTCCGCCAAACGGGCAATAGATTCCCGCTCCGGCACCGGGGTTCTGCCTGTCATCCGGCTGATGATCACCGTCTGCGACACATCCGGCAGAGTGTATTCCGCCCGAAGCGCGGCGGCGGCCCCACAGAAAGAACTGACGCCGGGCACCACATCATAGCTGATGCTCTCCCTCTCAAGCAGGTCCATCTGCTCCCGAATCGCCCCATATAAGCAAGGATCCCCGGTATGAAGCCGTACCGTCGTTTTCCCGTCCAGCTCCGCCTGTTTCATCACGGAAAAAACCTCTTCCAGCGTCATGGAAGCGCTGTTATAGATTTGACAGCCATCCTTTGCTTCCTGCAAAAGCTGCGGGTTCACTAACGACCCGGCATAAATGATGACATCCGCCTGAGAAAGCAATCGCTGGCCGCGCACAGTGATCAGATCCGGTGCGCCACACCCAGCTCCAACAAAATAAACCATTACGCTTCCTCCTGTCCCGGTTTTACCAGTAAAACGGAAAAATAATGCGGATTCTGCGGCGCTTCATCCAGCGTGTGATACACGCGTTCACCCTCCATGCCGCACTGTTCCGCCATCTGGGTCTGATCAAACAGCCCATGTTTTTTTAATAAGCCTTTTACCTCTTCGAAAGCCCGCCCGGTCTTCATCAGCACCTTATTGCCGGGAACGGACAGCATCTCTTCCGTACATTCATAAGACCCCGGTACGATCACCAGCGGCTCCTTCCCCTCCACTAAGCTGGTTTCCAGTGCGGCGGCCGCAGCGCAAAAGGAAGGAACTCCCGGAATGATCTGCGAGTCATATCCTGCCTTTCTTACCCGTTGGTGAAGATACAGGTAGGTAGAATAAACCGTAGGGTCCCCTAGCGTTAAAAAAGCGATATCCTTGCCTTTTGATAATTCTTCTATGATCATTTTTGCCGCGCGGTCACGGTTTTTATTCGCTTCTTCCAAATCCCTCGTCATCGGCATGGGAACGGATAAAAACGGCTTCTCTTCCAGTTCCGGCACAGCCTTTGTGGCGATTTCAAAAGCAGTTTGGTTTTCACCGTTGGCCAAAGGGCCTGCGGCCATATCGCATTCAGTGATGATGCGCACAGCCTTTAATGTCATCAGCTCCGGGTCTCCCGGACCTACTCCGATTCCATATAATTTACCTTTTATCATCTTTTACCTCTCTTCTCGTAATTCACGAAACAAAGCGATCATTCTATCCGCGCCAGCCGTTTTCCCTACTGTCCCGTGAGTCTGGGAAAATAAAACCAGTTCCGCCGGCAGCTCGGGGGCGCGGCGTTTTACCTCCTGTGCTATCTTTTGGGTCACCGCATCCATCACCGGCTCCAACTTATCGGTTTCCTTCAATACGTCCAACGCCGCCTCCGTAGTGACGCTTTCCATCATTCTTCGCAGGCTTCCCTGCGGCACGCCAAAAAGCGCCGCATATGCGCAGAGAATCTCCATGCGGCAGTCCCCGTATTTGGAGTGGGTGTTCATCATACCGCCGGCCACCTTGATAAGCTTTCCAATATGCCCAACTAATAGAATCCCTTTGATCCCTTCCCGGTGTAAAATATCCAGTGTGTCACCGATAAAGTTACTGCACTGCGCCATGGGAGCGTCAAACAACCCCATCTGCTGTTTCACAAAGGTTTCCCCATAATTCCCCGGAGTGATCAACAGGCGTTCGTTTCCGGCTGCGTGAAGCACCTTGATCTCCAACCGTATCGATTCCAGCAGCGCCGCGTCGCTCATCGGTTCCACAATACCGCTTGTCCCTAAAATAGAAAGGCCGCCCTCGATCCCAAGGCGGGGATTAAAGGTTCTCTTCGCAAGACGTTCTCCCTCAGGGATAGAGATCACCACCTCAAACCCGCCGACACTCTCAAGTTCCTCGGCTGCCGCTAACACGGCATGGCGGATCTGCTCCCGCGGGCCGGGATTGATAGCGGCCTCCCCTACCGGACAGGCAAGCCCCTTTTTTGTCACACGGCCAACGCCAATGCCGCCGTCGACCCGCACTTCTTCGCCGGGAGCCTGTTTTACTTCTGCGTATACCAGCACCCCGTTGGTAATATCCGGATCGTCGCCGCTGTCTTTTCGGACCGCGCAGACTGCCGCACCGTTTTGCAGTGTTCCCTTCTCTACCGGCACACAGACCGTGATCCCTTTTGGCGTGCGGACGCTGACCGAATCCGGAATCTTCCCGGAAAGCAACGCCTGCGCCGCCGCTTTTGCCGCAAGCGCCGCACAGGTCCCGGTGGTATAACCATAGCGCAAGCCGGGATGCATTGGGTCAAGATAAAGTTCCATGATAAACCTCTAAAAAAACTCCATTCAATGAAAATCACCGAATGGAGTCTGAATCGAATCTGACAGACAGGCAGAATCCGCCCGTTCTTTCCTGCTCCACAAGCTTTGGTGACCGCAAAGCTGTGAAATGAGCGGCCCGGCGATCTGGCTTACTGCAAAAAGCAGACACAGTAACGGACTTGCGCAGGATTCCCACCTGACTTCCCCGGATACTGCCCCTCATTTATCCAACCTTATTGTAGCTTATCCGCTGTCCACTGTCAAGGAATCCGTTTCAAAATCCTGATTGACAGGAAGGCCTTGTCATGCTACACTGAAAATGCGAAAGAATGAAACTAAAATTATCAATCAGTTGAATAACGGTGAAATGCGGATGATAACTCTGCATTTCTTAAAAGGGAACTCAGGTGCAAATCCTGGACAGTCCTGCTACCGTAATGGCTGAGGAAGCTTTCCGGCGGGAGCATGCTCCTGCCAGCCACTGGCGATAAGCTGGGAAGGCGAAAGCGGACAAAGAAGCCTAAGTCGGGATATCTGCCGTTATTTTCCGCACAGCGGATGGCTGTAACTTCACAGTGTATGAAGGGTATAGTCTGCATGGAAACTGTCAAGATCGCAGGATTTTGACAATATTTTGTAATGCAGAAAACCCTGAGGAATACTCCTTGGGGTTTTATTTTTTCGCATGCACAACAAATTGATAAGAAAGGGGTTGTTTTACAATGATGAAAACAACTACATGGCAAAAGCTTGTGCTTTCTGCCTCTGTCGTATTGTGCGCGGCAGTATTTTTTACGCCTCAGGTTTCGGCAATGCATATCATGGAAGGCTATTTGCAGCCGGGCTGGGCCATTGCATGGGGCGCGGTCTGTATACCGTTTTTGGTATGGGGATTTTTCTCGATCTCCAAATCAGTCAAGCAGTCTTCCAAAAACTTGATCCTGCTGGCAATGTGCGGCGCGTTTGCGTTTGTCCTTTCCGCGCTAAAAATCCCGTCGGTCAGCGGCAGCTGTTCTCACCCCACGGGCGTCGGCTTGGGCGCGGTGCTGTTCGGGCCGTCCGCCATGTCCGTGATCGGGGTGATCATTTTGCTGTTTCAGGCCTTATTGCTGGCGCACGGCGGTTTAAGCACCCTTGGGGCAAACACTTTTTCCATGGCGGTAGCAGGCCCCTTGGTTTCATTCGGTATATTCAAACTCAGCAAAAAGCTGGGCGCGTCCTCCGCTGTCGCAGTATTTCTTGCCGCGGCATTGGGCGACCTGTTTACCTATGTAGTTACCTCTGTTCAGCTTGCCATGGCGCATCCGGACGCAACCGGCGGCTTCCTTGCTTCCCTTGCGAAATTTGCCGGGATCTTTGCGGTTACACAGATCCCTTTAGCAATCTGTGAAGGACTGTTGACAGTCGTGGTTTACAACGTCTTGGTCAAATACAACCACAAAGAGCTGGAAACCCTGCATGCTTTATAATAATCGGAAAGGATGAACGATCATGAAATTATGGAAGAAAAATCTTCTGCTGATCTTGGCGGTGCTGGTGATCGCCACAGTCCCGCTTATTTTGCTGCCCAATGCCGAATTTGGCGGCGCTGACGGCCAAGCGGAAGAAGCGATCACGGAGATCGACCCGGACTACCAGCCATGGGCGGAATCCCTGCTGGAACCAGCAAGCGGTGAGATCGAATCCCTGCTGTTTGCCCTACAGGCGGCGATCGGCGCGGGCGTCGTAGGATTTGTTTTGGGCAGGGTTACCTCCAAAAAAGGCGGCAAAAGCACCGAAAAACAGCATGAATCAAATTGACTCGATTGCATATCATTCTAAGCTTGCATGGATAGACCCCAAGGCGAAGCTGTGCTTTTCGCTGGTACTCCTTTGCGTTTGTATCGGCTGCCGAAGCATCTTGGTCGGAGCACTTGTACTGCTGGTCACGGCAGGGGCCACCTTGTTTTTTGCACGGCTTTCCCTGCGGCGTTACCTGCACTTTTTATCTATCCCTCTGGGCTTTCTGCTGGTCGGGACGCTGACTATTTTCATCAGCGTCTATCCAGCCGGGGAAAAACTGCTGGCCGGCATTCCTATTGGCGGGTCGCAGGTCGGCATCAGCGCCCAGTCGTTTCTGGAAGGGCTCCGGCTTTGCGCCACCGCCTTAGGCGCTGTGGGCTGCATGTATTTTCTCTCATTTAACACACCGATGACCGGCCTGTTTGCCTTATTCCGCAAGAGCCCGCTGCCGGAGGTAGTCGTTTCCCTGATGGAATTGATATATCGTTATATCTTTGTTTTATGGGAGGAAGCTGCCACCATGAAAACAGCGCAAAACGCCCGCTTGGGCTACCAGGGGATCCGCCATTCCATCGCCTCTTTCGGCACATTGGTAGGCACCTTGTTTTTCCGGGCTTACCAGCGCTGTGACCGGATCTATTCAGCACTGGAATCGCGCGGCTATCAGGGAAGCTTAGAAGCCCTGCAGGAGGAATACCAGCCCGGCAAGGGATGGTACGGTGCGACTTTCCTGACTGCCGCAGCAGCCTTAGGCATCTTTTTTCTGGAAAGGAGTGTCTTATGAATCTAATCGAAACGCGCGGATTATGCTATTCCTATCAAGGGGAAAAGCTTGCTTTGGACCACTTGGATACGGCGATCCCCGAGGGAAGCATCACCGCCTTTTTAGGGGGGAACGGCGCCGGAAAATCCACCTACTTTTTGAATCTGAACGGTGTACTGACCCCGGACGAGGGCACCGTCCTGTTCCGAGGAGAGCCGGTCGACTATCATAAAAAAGGAATCGCTGCGCTCCGCCGCAAGGTAGGGATCGTATTTCAGGACCCGAACGACCAGCTTTTTTCCGCCAGCGTTTTAAAAGACGTTTCCTATGGGGCATACAACCTGAAGCTTCCGGAAGATGAAGTCAAGCGCAGGGTGTCACTGGCGGTAAAGCAGACCGGGATCGAAGAATATCTCCATGCCCCAACGCATGCGCTCAGCTTTGGACAAAAAAAGCGGGTGGCGATCGCCGGGGTGCTGGTCATGGACCCGGAAGTCATTATTTTGGATGAACCGACCGCTGGGCTGGACCCGTCGGGCGTCAGTGAAATTTTAAACCTGATGCAGAAGATCAAAGAGGAAAATCGGGTCACTTTCCTCATTGCAACGCATGATATCGATCTGGTCCCGCTTTACTGCGACTATGCCTATGTACTGGATCACGGCCGGGTCATTCTGAGCGGAACACCCAAAGAGATCTTTGCCCAAAAGGAAATCCTGCGCCAACACCATCTGCGCCTGCCGCGTATTTCCCACCTAATGGAGATCCTGTCCCAGAAAGACCATCTTTCGGTATCCCCTGCGGCCTCCACCATCTCGCAGGCCCGGCGTACCATCCACGAAATGCTAAAAGAAGAAAAAAGCAAGCGATAACCTGCTTGCTTTTTTCTTTTCATATTGCGGATGGCACATCTATCTGCTATAATAACTGTGTATCGAATAGAAAAGGATGGTAATCACACAATGATCATAGAACCAAAAACAAGGGGCTTTATCTGCACCACCGCGCATCCAGCAGGGTGCCGTGAAAATGTAAGGCGCCAAATCGAATATGTAACGTCCCAGCCAGAAATCAACAGCGCTAAAAAGGTACTGGTCATTGGCTCCAGCACCGGATATGGACTTGCCTCCAGAATCTCCATGGCATTTTCCGGACGCGCTGCGACGATCGGCATTATTTTTGACAAACCGGCTTCCGGCAAGCGGACAGCCAGCGCAGGCTGGTACAACACCGCGGCGTTTGAAGAATTTGCAAAAGCCGACGGTCTTTACGCAAAAACCTTAAACGGTGACGCATTCTCCAAAGAGGTGAAAGAAAAGACCATTTCCCTGATCAAGCAGGATCTTGGAAAGGTAGATATGGTCATTTACAGCTTAGCGGCGCCCCGCCGCGCCACAGAAGACGGAACGACCTATTCTTCCGTACTAAAAACAGTGGGAAACAGCTATACCAATAAAACGATCGACCTTGCCAACCGAAAGGTGTCTGATATTACCATTGATCCCGCCACCGAAGAAGAGATCACAAATACAATCAAAGTCATGGGCGGCGAGGATTGGAAAGACTGGATCCAAGCGCTCAAGGATGCCGATGCGATCGAAGAAGACGCAGTAACGCTTGCGTATTCCTACATTGGGCCGGAATTGACCCACCCTATGTATAAAGACGGCTCCATCGGCAAAGCGAAAGATCACCTGTTCCACACTTCTCAGGAAATTTCCAGGGAACTGGGGATCGAAGCATACATCTCTGTCAATAAGGCGCTGGTCACCCAGTCCAGCGCAGCGATCCCGATCGTGCCGCTTTACATTACGCTCCTTTATAAAATCATGAAAGAACAGGGCAACCACGAGGGCTGTATAGAACAGATGTACCGCCTTTTCCACGATAAGCTGCAAAAGGACAGCGTGGAAACAGATGAGGACGGGATGATCCGTTTGGATGATCTGGAAATGCTGCCGCAGGTACAGGAGGCCGTCATGAAAGTATGGAGTACCATCAGCGATGAAACCTTAGAAAAGGATGCTGACATTAACGGCTACTGGGAAGATTTTTACCAAATGTTTGGATTTTGCATCTCCGGTGTCGATTATACTGCGGATGTTGACCCGGATGTGAAAATTCCAAGTATCACCGAATAACTGAATATCTAAAGGAGAGATTGCCATGAAATTTCAAGGCGTAGTTCCACCCATGGTCACCCTGCTGGACGAAAACCGGCAGATCGACTATCCAGCTAATGAAAAGCTGATCGAGTACCTGATCGAAAACGGCGTCGACGGCCTGTTGATCTTAGGTACCTGCGGAGAGTTCTTCGCATTCAGCGAACAGGAACGTCAGGATTTTGTTTCATTTGTCGTGAAAACGGTTCGGCATCGTGTTCCGGTTTTGGTCGGCACAGGACACACAGAACTGGCACAGGCCGTCCGGTTTACCCAGTACACGCAGCAAGCGGGAGCCGACGCCGTATTGGTGATCTCCCCTTATTATGTCACGCTGGATGAAAATGCCTTGTACCACTATTACTGTGCGGTTGCACACGCTGCGGATATTCCGGTATTATTTTATAATTTCCCGGAGCGCACTGGCGTTAACATTCAGGTCCCGCTGGTAAAACGGGTCATGGAGGCATGTCCTAATGTTTGCGGAATTAAAGATACCATGAGTGTATTCGCGCATACCCGCTCCTTTATCTCGGATATCAAGGAGAAAAATCCTGATTTCTGTGTATTTTCGGGTTGTGACGAATATTTTTTCATGACCCTTTTGACAGGTGGAAATGGAGTAATCGGCGCGCTATCTAATTTTGCGCCAATGTTCTATAGTACGCTTTACGCGTCTTTTCAAAAATGCGATTTTTCCCTGGCAAATGAATGCCAGCGCAGGATCGGTATTTTGATGGAATTGTCCGATGTTTCCGTCCAATTTATCGCTGTCGTAAAATATGCGGTATCTCTGGTCTTGGACATCAATCCTATGCCTGCTGCTCCGTTCGACCTGCCCACTCCTGATGAACAGGAAAAAATCAAAGAAATCCTGATCCGGGCAGGCATTCCCTTAAAGGGCGAATGTCCGGCTTCCGGCGTGGTAAAAATGAAACCGGGACCGGCAAAAGAAACGTTATAGCTTTTGTCTTTTCCGGCAAGAGGAACTAAAATAATGAATCATCAAGCATGCATTATGATCAGCTTCGGCACCTCGCATCCCGATGCACTGTCGGCGATCGGGCATCTGGAAAGCAGCTTAAAAAAACAGCTTTCCGGGGTGGATTGTTTCCGGGCATTTACCTCCCGAACGATCATAAAAAAATTAAAAGAAGAACAAGGGGTATCTATCCCCACCCCGGAGGAGATGATCAGTCGGCTGGCAGAACAGGGTTATGACACGGTGATCTGCCAAACGCTGCACGTTATTCCAGGCTTTGAATATGAAAAAATGGTGCGGGAGCTTTCCAAATACCGCGCCGCTTTCCAAAATTTTGTCATCAGCAAGCCTCTTTTATCATCTGAGACGGATTATATCCAGTCGGTCAATGCAGTCTGCTCCTGTATTCCTATTTTAAGGGAGGACGAAGCGTTAGTGCTGATGGGCCACGGCACCGAACATTTTGCCAACGCCGCTTATTGCCAACTGGAAAACACCTTCCGTGCCTTGGGGCACGAGCGGATCTATGTCGGCACGGTGGAGGGGTTTCCGGGGGTCGAATATATCCTTTCCCGGTTGAATGCCCGGCAGGTCAAAACAGCCTATCTTATGCCGTTTATGATCGTGGCCGGGGATCATGCCAAAAATGATCTTGCCGGTGAAGGCCCGGATTCCTGGAAATCTGTGCTGGAAAAAAACGGGGTCTGTGCTGTTCCCATTTTAACTGGTTTGGGTGACTTGGAACTGATCGGCGAAATTTTTGCCAAGCATCTTAAAGAAGCGATCGAAGAATAAATAAAAAGGAGCGGGAATTTTATTCCCGCTCCTTTTTATTTATTCTTCGACAGAATCCAAAAGCTTCTCAAACTTTTTCTCAGATAAAATTTCATGGGTGATAAACTTTCCTTGATAAAACAGAGAAAACGTTGTAAACGGACAGGGGGCGCTTTGCGCCTGTTCCTTGGTCAGCAAATGGACCGCGTCAAACGCTATCCCGTGTCTTTCGGCTATTTCCTGCAATAAGGGCACATACTTTGCAGTGAAAGGACACTGGCTGGTGTAGTACAGGACGATCCCCTCCTGCGGAACACACGGCTTCTCTTTCACATGAGGCCGAAAACACGGTTTTTCTTCTCCCTCTGCAAACGGAAGAAACATTAACTCAAAATGCGGGGCGGCAGTATCAGCAAGCAAAAAGCCCTTGTGCCGCAGATATTTAGGATCCGCAAGAAATCCCTGCTTCTTTTGGGAGGACAAGATCGTCAGCCCTTTTCTCCCTTTTTCCTTTGCGTCACGGATGCATGCCTCCAAAAGCAGGCTGGAATACCCATGCCCCTTGAACTGCCCGGACACCCAAAGGCAGTCGATATAAAAATATCCCGGCGCGTTGACCGGCGCCCAAGCCGCTTCGGCGGGAAGATATTCGATAAAACATTTCCCACGGACATTGCCCTTTAAGAAAACGAGCCCGTCATCCAAACGGTCTTTCAGCCACGCCTTTTTAGCCATGACCTGACGATCCTTTTCATTGGCGATCGCACAGCAAATGTGCTCACAAGCCAGATTCTCCCGCGTAATTTGAATCAGTTCCATGGCAATATCTCCGATCATAAAACCTCATAATGGTCTAAAACCTGTTCCTTGCACAGCCACGGCAGAGTCTGCTCCAACAGTACGCCATACCTCGGGTCGGTACTGTAGCTGAACGTTGTCTTAATGGCAAGCTCCAGAAAACGGGTAGCCCGCTCCATGGCAATTGGAAGACTGTCCCCCTTTAGAATAGAGCCGACAACGATTCCCGCAAAAATGTCCCCTGTTCCCGGATAATTTACCGGCACATAACTGCATTTGACCCGCCAAAAGGTGTTGTGCTCCCGGTCATACCCTACATTGTTGATCGTCATATCCGCCAGTTCCACCCCGGTCACGATCACGGTAGAAGGCCCAAGCTCGCTTAGTTTCAGCAATTTTGTTTTAAATTCCTGATGGGTTAGCGGCTCCGGGCAGTATGGTTCGTTCAGCAAAAGGCTCATCTCGGTGGTGTTGGGGGTAATGATATTCGCACGCCGCACCAGCTCCCGCATCCGCGCGCAAAGCTGCGGCGTATAGGTGCGGTACATCTTTCCGTGGTCGCCCATCACCGGGTCAACAAAAGCCATTGCCTCCGGATAAGCGTCCATAAAACGGATACAATCGTCGATCTGCTGTTCCGAAGCCAAAAATCCGGTATAGATGCATTCAAAACCAATTTTTTCCTTTTTATATTGCTCTAAAGCGGGTACAATATAATCACTTAGATCCCTTACGGCAATGTCCTGAAAGCCGCCCGTATGGGTGGACAGCACCGCCGTTGGAACCGGAACTGCCTGAACGCCCATCACGGACAGCAACGGCAGGATCACGGTTAAAGAGCATCGGCCAAAACCGGATAAATCATGGATCGCGGCGACGCGCGCGGGGCGTTTGAGCATGTTAGCCTTCCCTTCTTTCTTTGGTTTCCGTTAACTGACAAAAATTTTGCCAAAATCTCATGGCAATAAAATATTTTTTGCCACAAATAATAAAGTTGCGGGGTTATTTCCCGTAATTTCAATTTGGAGGTAGCAGCATGAAAAAATCAATCAATCCTTTGGTCACCGGTCTTGCCGCAGGCGCGGTGATCGGTACCGCGGCTTATGTCATCAACCACAAAGGCCACTCAAACTCCGCCGCAAAAACGATCCGCCGCAACACCGGCAAAGCGTTAAAAACCGTCGGAAGCGTCATGGAAAACATGTCCTATATGATGAAATAAGCGGATTCCCTCTGATCATTCAGAGGGAATTTTTTTGTTATGATTAGTATACCATATTTCAGCGCCACTTTCCACACTCAAGTCAAAAAAAGCGGCAGAGCGTTTATAATCCCCTGTTTTTTCATCTTTTTGAGCATAACTGCGGTGCTTCGATAAAAACTTTACAATTTCATATACATCGATCCAAATCTCCTGATCGGATTCCTTCTGGGATTCGTCAAAAACAAGCTGCATCCCAAAGTGCAGATGCGGTTTTTTCATCCCGTTGGTATCCTCTGTGGTAGAATAGCCGGTCATCCCCAAGTATCCGATCACGTCCCCGGCCTGCACCGTATCGCCTTCCGATAGCGTAAAAACATACGGATGCCCGCTTTGCAGGTGCGCATAATAATAGTACCGCTTTTTATCCATGCTCCGTATCCCGATCCGCCAGCCGCCGTATTCGTTCCAGCCCATCGCCTCAATAGTGCCCGTTTCCACCGCCATAATCGGCGTTCCAACACTTCCCAGCAGATCGTTGCCCAAATGGTTGCGCGCAAAACCATAGCTCCGCCCGGCGCCGAAATCATCATAATGGCTGTATCCATACCCACCCGCAATGGGGGAAAACACTTTGACCCCATAGTTTGTTACAATAGAGGAAGCGCCGTCCTCCTCTGCTTCTTCTATCTGATATTCCCCAATAAAGCCGCCTAAAACGGCGTTGTAAACCGTTTGATAGTAATCGTATCCCTTGGTGTTCCCACTGATCAGATCCTCCGGCTTTTCCCCGTCTTTTAACGACTGGATCACACGGTCCAGATCCTTTCCTTGATACTGTTCCCAATTCCCGCCATACCGCACTGCAAGACAGGACAAAGCCTCGATCCAATCCACATGGTTTTCTTGCTGATAGGTATCAATATCCGCCTGCCCTGCTTTTTGCATTGCTTTGAGCGGAACATCAAACTCCGCCCAAGTGGGAAAATTCCCAGTGACAGTCAACGGCTGTGGATAGAAAAACCAAAGCCCCAAGCTTAAAAAAGACAATATCGTGCCAAAAACCACGCTTTCTTTCATCCATTGCTTCACCGAAATCCCCACCTTTTCCTTTTGCATGTATATGAGCTGAAAAGCAGGAAAATACTTGATAATCCCCAGCGGATTGTTTATAATAAAAAAGATGTTGGTAGTTTTTTAAACAGGAAAGGTGTAAGTTATGGTACTGACGATCTACATAGAAAATACGATCGTTACTTTTGGCGTGTTCGATGACGACAGGCTTTGTTATGCTGCGTCAATCGCCGCACAGCCAAACGCGACTGAGTATGAATATGCGGGCTCTTTAAAGCAGATCCTATCCCTGCAAGCCACGCCGCTTTCTGAAATAGATGGCGCGATGATCGCCAGCGTTGTACCGATGCTTACCCAGAAACTAAAACAGGCGGTTTCCCTTTTACTGGGGATCGAAGCAGGCATTGTCGGCGCAGGCGTCAAGACCGGGCTGAACCTAAAGGTCAGTACCGCGACTTTGGGCGCTGATTTTGTCTGCGCGGCTGTCTGCGCCGTTGCAGAATACACTGCGCCCTGCGTAATTGTTTCCATGGGTACCGCTACGACCTTTTCTGCGATCGATCCCCGCGGGGTCTTCTGCGGGACGGCGATCACCGCCGGGGTAGGCGTTTGCTTGCAGGCGCTCCATCAAAGCGCTGCCCAGCTTCCCCAAATCAGCATGGAAGCCCCTGCTTCCGTGATCGGGACAAACACCGTTTCCTCCATGCAGTCTGGATTGGTTTACGGCACGGCTGCAATGATTGACGGGATGTGCCGCAAATACGAAATACAGCTTGGGCAGTCCCCCTGCTTTCTGGCTACGGGACAGTATGCTGATGTGATCGTTCCCCACTGCGAGACACGCTTCGTAAAAGACCCTTATCTTGTGTTGAAAGGGCTTTACCGGATCTATCAGAAAAACCATACCAACAAATAATTTGCACTGCATCCGAATACGGAGCAGCAGCAGGAGGTTTTTTTATGTCAAATCAATCCACCAAAACCATCACGATGGTCCAGCTAGCTCTGCTGACCGCGATCATGGTCGTCATGGCGATGATCCCGTTTTTGGGATATATCCCTATCACACCGACCATTCGGGCCACTACGATCCATATCCCCGTCATTATTGGGGCGATTTTAATGGGGCCAAAGGCGGGTGCCTTTTTAGGATTCGTATTCGGTCTTACCAGCCTGGTGACCAACACCATTAACGGCGGTATCACAGCTTTTGTATTTACCCCGTTTTACCAGCTCGGCGATACCCATGGAAACTTCTGGAGTTTGGTCATCTGTTTTGTACCGCGTATTTTGATTGGCGTTGTGGCAGGACTGCTGTTTCAATGGATCCAAAAGTGGGACCGCACAAAAGTGCTCGCCTGTGTCATCTCTGGGATCGCCGGATCTATGGTAAACACCATTTTGGTGATGTTTGGGATTTATATTTTCTTTGGACAGCAGTATGCTGCCGCAAAAGAGATCGCTTTTGACACCTTGCTCACAGTAATCGGCGGGGTGATCGCACTCAACGGGGTGATTGAGGCGGTTGTCGCAGCTTTGATCGCAACCTTTGTCGCCCGCCCCCTGCTTACGATATTAAATAAAAAAAGATAAGAAAAAACGCCATGAAATTCATGGCGTTTTTTTGACCCTTGTGCTATAATGCAACCATAGCCCTTTTAAGAAAGGATCTGAAACTTATGGATAATGCTGTTATCATTGAGGCAAAAGATAATGTTGCCGTAGCCATTGAACCGATTCCGGCAGGAGTGCGGGCGTCTTTCTGTTATCCAGATGGGAAACAGCGCGCTGTGAATGTGCGCGAGGACATTGCCATCTACCACAAATTTGCTGTCTGTGATATTCCTTGCGGTTCTAAAATCATTAAATACGGGGAACATATCGGGGAAGCCAGCCGGGATATTTTAACCGGAGAGCACGTCCATGTACATAACGTAGCAAGTGTGCGTGAAAATCTGGAAAAGGAGGAAAGCCTGTGAGTAAGCAGACATTCTTAGGATTTGCGCGCCCGGATGGCCGCGTTGGGATCCGCAACCATATCCTGATCTTGCCCGCGAGCATCTGCGCCTCCGACACCGCCAGCCTAGTAGCCCGCCAGGTACAGGGAGCCGTGACCTTCCACAACCAAAACGGCTGTTCCCAGGTAGGGGCGGACCAGCAATGGACCATGGACATTATGGCGGGCTTTGCCGCCAATCCCAATATTTACGGTACTGTTATCATTTCTCTGGGGTGTGAAAACTGCCAGATGGATCTGGTGACAGAAGCCATTCAAAAACGTACCAATAAACCGTTCCGGCAGGTGGTGATCCAACAGGCGGGCGGTACTTTAAAGGCAGTGGAACAGGCCGTCCGCTATGCCAGCGAGCTGGCCGAAGCCGCCAGTATGCAGCAGCGCCAGCCCTTTCCGGTATCTGAGCTAATCATCGGAACCGAATGCGGCGGCTCTGATCCCACCAGCGGCCTAGCGGCGAATCCGTTAGTGGGGTGTTTAAGCGACCTCATTGTAGATTTGGGCGGCACCTCTATTTTAAGTGAAACGACCGAATTTATCGGTGCCGAGCATATCCTTGCGCGCCGGGCTGTCAATGAAATGGTCCGGTCACGGATTTTTGAGATCGTCCACCGGTACGAAGAAGCTTTACATATGGTGGGCGAAGAGGTGCGCCATGGAAACCCGTCTCCCGGCAACATGGCCGGCGGAATCACAACGCTGGAAGAAAAATCCTTGGGATGCATCCACAAGGGCGGCCACCGCCCCATTGTGGCAGTATATGACTATGCTCAACAGCTTCATGACAAAGGGCTGGTTATCATGGATACACCCGGAAACGACCCTTCCTCCGTGGCCGGCATGATCGCAGGCGGCGCGCAGATCGTTCTGTTTACCACCGGCCGGGGCACCCCGACTGGTAACCCCATTGCCCCTGTCCTAAAAATCACCGGGAACAAATTGACTTTTGAAACCATGCGGGACAATCTTGATTTCGATGCAAGCCCGGTCATTTATCAGCCCGGTTCCATGCCAAAGCTGACAGACGAGCTTTTTGAACTGGTCCTGCAAACTGCGAACGGAAAATTGAGCCGCGCGGAGGCCCTTGGGTTTATTGAGATTGCGATCGCCCGTGTGTGCAATTATGTGTAAAGCCCATCTAAAAAGACAAACTTTGAAAAATCAGAAATAAAAAAGCAAAACCTCAGACGAGGTTTTGCTTTTTTATTTCTGTGCCGGCTTGTCTTCTCTGAAACATGACGATCTGCGGGTCAGCCCCGCCGCAGCCATATTCGCACACCAAAAGAAAGCTGTCGTCAGCCACAAGCCCATAGCACCTGTCGCTTTCAGGTATTTCCACTTGGTTTCCCCAGTATATATTCTTGTCCTCCAAAAATTTTACAGACTGTCCGCTTGGAAGCGTAAACTCTAAATTCACATAAAAGCCGTTGAGCAAATTCAGATCTGCGATTTGTAAGTTTTCGATACCAAGAGAATTGATTTCGTCGATCAGGTTATTTTTTAAACGCAGGAACTCATCTTTTCCGCCTTTTTTCATCCATTCGGCGGCAACGCATGTCCCTCCAAAAGGGCGGCCGTTTGTTTTCAGGCAGCCACCGCAAGCTTCTTTTCTGTCACACGCACCACAGCAATCCAATCCGCAAATTGTCTTCATCACAATTCCTCCAAACATTTTCTCTGTCCCTATCTGCTATTTTATCGCTGATGGATTGTATTTGCAACTTGTTTTTTATAAGCTTTCCTGTTGTTTTTGCTGGACAAGAACCCTTTTTCTATCCAAAAAACTGGTCATGTAAAAAACGGTTGGGTGCTATCCAACCGTTTTTTATTCTAAGCTAATCGTTTTCCGCTGTTTCCTGCTGGGCTTCTTCCCCTGCAACCTCCGCGTCAAAACCAGTCGTTTCTTTTAGCTGCGCGCCGCATTTCATGCAATAATAGTTTTCCTTTGGATTCTTCTGCCCGCAGGATGGACAAGACACGACCTTTTTCAGTTCTGCCATTTCCCGGTCTAACGCTTCCAGCTTTGCACGCAGCTCGTCGATCTCTTCGCACAGGGAATGAACTACATCCTCGTGCGGTTTTTGATCCTTGGCACGGTAAACTTCCCGGCCCAGCTTTTCGTACATTCCTTTGATCTCATTATTTACTTTCACAGCTTCCAGTTTCAATTTGGAAACCGCTACCACTTCTTCTGTTTTTTGTGCCGCCGCATTCATAGCGACCCTTGCTTTTTCAAAAACATCGTCCATATTCATGGCGAAACCACCTTTCGAGATACTCTATATCATATTATAATCAATCTTCTTCAGAAATTCAACGAATATTATAAAATTTGCCCATAAAATTCAGAAATAGCGTCTTTCCTCTTTAGAATCTCATCAAAATCCTTTAAATATTCAAACGGATATTTAAAATTAAAAATCCGCTGCACCTTGTCACAGCCCGGGCGGATCAATTTGCTGACCCCGCCTGCTCCAGCGGCCAAAATGGTATGGAGCTCCTCCATAATAAAGATGTTATAAAGCCCCTCATACCCTTGCTTGCAGTATCCCACATTTTCCAAGTTCTGCAACGTATTCTTTTGGCGGTACATATAATAAGGCTCATATCCCTGCTTGGTGAGCGCACGGTAGGCATAGTCCACCATCTTCACTGTCTGCGCCTGTTTCAGGCTTTCATCCAGACCATTGACCGTATAAAGGGAGGAGGACCGCTTCACCGACAACGCATGAACGGTGATATTGGTTGGGTCTAGGCCGATCGCGGTATCAATAGTGCGCTGAAAGCTTTCCAGCGTATCGCCCGGAAGCCCTGCGATCAGATCCATGTTAATATCCGTAAAACCCAATTTTTTCGCAAGCCGGTAACAGTCGATGACCTGCTGCGCCGTATGTTTCCGCCCAATTCCCCGCAGAACTTCATCGTGAAAGGTTTGGGGATTGATGCTGATCCGTGTTGCGCCGGAACGCAGGATCACCTGTAATTTTTCTTCGGTAATGGTGTCCGCTCGCCCCGCTTCAATGGTGTATTCCCGCACCGTATCGCACAAAAAGTACTCCCGCACTGCGTCAGTAAGCTGTTTAAGCTGTTCTGCGGAAAAGGTGGTCGGCGTTCCCCCGCCAATATAAATGCTCTCTAAACGCAGCCCCAGTGCCTTCGCCTGTTCAGCAATATAGGCAAGCTCTCTGCAAAGGTGCTCTACATACGGCTGTATCAAATTGCGCGCCTTTGCCCCCGCGATCGAACTGGACACAAACGAGCAGTAGTTGCACCGGGACGGGCAAAACGGGATGGAAATATATAGGCTGTAAGAATTTTCCCGGGAGGAGCCGATGATTTCAAATTGATTTTTTGCAGTCCGTTCCACTAGGTCGATCTTCTGGTCAGACACCAGATACCGATCCCGGAACTCCCGCCGGATCTGCGGCATACTTTTACCCCGTTTCATCAGATAGGTCATATATTTCGCGGGCCGCACGCCGGTCATGATGCCCCATTGGACTTGAAGCCCGGTAGCTTTGGTCAAAACCTCGTACAAAGCCGTACAAAGCTGTTCCTCGCAATGCTGTTTTTGGGCTCTTTGGTTTTCCACGACCTTATGGGCGCGGTACAGTTTCCCGTTCCATTTAAAGATCACCAGCAGATAGGTGTGTGTATTTCCTTGCTTTTGCCGGGTGATCAGGATATCGTCCCGGTCAAAATCCGTGCTGTCATATTCGTGCCCGAAACGGGTACAGGGGAAAAACATCTTGCAGACGCATTCCACCTCATACTGGAATTTGTGCTGGTTACAGATAATCGTCATAGCTCATCATTCCCAAATACGGATTAGTCCGGCGTTCATACCCCAAGGTCGTGTCCTCACCATGGCCCGGATAAACCGTGTAATCTCCATCTAATGCGGCAAGACGGGACAAGGAACGCACAATGGTCTGGTAATCTCCGCCGTAAAGGTCGTGCCGGCCAATACTGCCGCGGAACAGGGTATCCCCGCTAAACATCGCCTCCCCAACTAAATAAACGCTGGAGCCTTTAGAGTGCCCCGGAACATGCATCAGCCGGATCGTCAGTTCGTCTAGCGTCAAGGTGTCCCCATCGGCTAAGGGGATAAAATCCCGTATCGGGGAATAAGGCATCCCTAAGTCGGCGCTCAGATTTTTCACGGGATCGGTCAGCATCTCGCCGTCAGCCTGCTGGATATAAACAGGCACGCCGGGAAAGGCATTGTGAAGCCCGAACAGGCCGCCAATATGATCAAAATGCCCGTGCGTCAGCAAAATCATCGCAAGGCTTAATTTGTGTTCCCGCAGCAGGTCCATGATCACGTCTGCATCCCCGCCAGGGTCGATCACCGCGGCGTTCTCCTGTTCGGAAACCAAAAGGTAGCAGTTTGCCGCCAGCAGCCCGACCGGTTTTTTGATAATCTTCATCTTTCTCACCTCTTAAAGCTCTCTTCCCTTGCGGATCATAGAACCTGCCGGGAAAACAAGGTCTGTCTTTAATTTGAATCTCATATGCGGATGCGGGGCGCTGCTGATCGAAACGCCTGCTTCATCCTGCATCTCCCCAATGGTCAGAGCCACCGGCTTTTGTTTTGGGGCCAGAATCTCTACCTCGTCGCCAGCCGAAAACTTGTTTTTTTGGGTGCCGTATAACCAGCCGCCCTCACATCGGTCTACAACGGCCACCACGTCAAATTCCCGCAGATAGCCCCCGTTTTCATAATACTGGTCCGGCTTTCCAAAATAAAATCCGGTCGAATAACGCCTGTGGCTTACCTTGCGGACTTCCTCTGAAAGCCATGGCTCCAGCTTGAAATGACGCGGGTCGTTCCAATACTGGTCTACTGCGCAGCGATAGGCATTGGCGATCACCGATACATAATAAGCGGATTTTGCCCGCCCCTCGATCTTTAAACTGGTTACCCCTGCTTCCACAAGCTTGTCAATATACTCGATCATGCACAGGTCCTTTGCGTTTAAAATATAAGAGCCTTTTTCGTCCTCAAAAACCGGATAATAATCGTTCGGGCGTTTTTCCTCCACCAAGTAATACCCCCAACGGCAAGGCTGCGCGCATTCTCCCCGGTTCGCATCCCGGTCGACCAGATAATTGGAAATCAAACAACGTCCGGATACGGACATGCACATAGCCCCGTGAACAAACACCTCGATTTCCAGATCTTTCGGTGTTTTTTCCCGAATTTCGGCAATCTCTTTTAAGGATAATTCCCTTGCCAGCACCACCCGTTTTGCGCCCAGGTCATAAAATGCACGGGCTGTCTGATAGTTCATGATGCCAGCCTGTGTGGACACATGGATCTCCATGTCCGGGGCATGTTCCCGGATCATCATAAAGACCCCGATGTCATTGGCAATACAGGCATCTACCCCGATCTGCGCAGCATACCGGATATATCCCGGAAACGCTTCGATCTCATCGTTTCTTGGCAGAGTATTGCAGGTAAGGTAAACTTTTACCCCATGCTCGTGCGCATACTCCACAGCCTGTTTTAACTCATCTTCATCAAAATTGGCGGGGGCGGCCCGCATCCCAAAGGATTTTCCGCCCAGATATACTGCGTCCGCGCCGTACTGTACCGCACTGCACAGCCGTTCAAAGTCCCCCGCCGGCGCTAATACTTCCGGTTTGACGATCTCCATTTCGCTCCTCCTTTATGTATTTCCAAATAAGACGGTAGAAAGGGGCGGTATTCCTGCCGCCCCTTTTTTGACCGTTATCCTAAGCTTTCATCTAAGCCCGCTTTTTTAATGTTCTGTTTGTGTTCTTCATAGGTTTCTGCGTAGTAGAATTCGGAGCCATCCTTGGTACTCAGGAAGAAGTACGCGTCAGTATTGCTTGGATTCAGCACCGCTTCGATTGCTTCTGCACCCGGATTGTTGATCGGCCCGGTCGGCAGGCCTTCCGTCGCGTAGGTGTTGTACCCATCCAAAATCTCCTGGGACACTTTTAACGGTTTTAATACATGTTCCGCGTACAGTGTCGTCGGGTCTGACTGCATCTTCGGGAATTTGGAAGGAGAGTTCAAACGGTTCCAGTATACGCCTGCAACATTCGCCATTTCTTCCGGGGTAGCTTCCGCCTGAACAATGGAAGCCATCGTCATGATCTCATCGATCGTATACCCCTTTTGCTTGGCAAGCTGACGCATATCCGAAGTGAACCGCTTATCAAAGTTTACCAGCATCTTAGAAACAACGTCATGCGCGTCAGAGCCGATATAATAATCGTTTGTATCCGGGAACAGGTACCCTTCCAAACGATATGGGCGCATGTCTTTTGTTTCGTCTAACGCCTGTACAAAGCTAGCTTTAAATTCACCATTGTTTACTTCGTCAATAAACGCCTCTTTGGTACAGATTGCGTTGTCCTGCATGATCTGGGCGATCTCTTCCACAGTGGCTCCCTCTTTAATGGTGATACGTTTTGTAACGGAACTCTGGTCAGAGTATTCCTGAAGCGTGTTAATGATATCTGAATAAGACATAGAAGGCTTCAGAGCATACTTTCCAAAATTGACCTGGATCCCATCGGTAGCATAGCGGACATAAGCACGGAATACGAATGCCGAGTCAATCACGCCGGCTTCCTCCATCTTATTGGCGACGGCCGTTACCGTTTCATCAGGCTCGATGCTGATCTCAATCACTTCGTCCCCGTCTTTAAAGCCCATCACGTCTTTGATCACCAGTACGCCTACTGTCGCAACAGCAACGGCGATCCCCAAAACGATCAGCGCTATGACGATTTTGATCACCATACGCACCGGAGAAATTTTTTCCTTTACCACTTTTCGTTTGGGCCGTTTCCGTTTCTTTTTGGGTTCTGGCTCCAAGGCTGGCTGCGGTTCTTCATATGTACCCTGGTCCAGTTCAGGGTCACCGAATTCCTCCCAAGCCTCGTCAGGAAGGTTGATCACAAATTTTTCTTCCTGAGGCTGGGCTGAAGCAACAGGGGGTTCCTCTGCAAGCGGCTGATCTTCAGGCGCTTGTTCCCCCAATACAGGAGCTTCTTCAATAAGCGGATGTTCTTCCTGCCGGGTCTCCTTCCCTTCCTCTGGGTCAGGCGACACTCCAAAGCTCATGCCATGTTCCATCGGCTCTTTGTTCATATCCTTGCCTCCAATCCTCTTTTGCAATCTTAAATCTTTTTCACATATTTTTCCGTCAACAAAAAGTCGACCGGCACGTCAAACCTGCCTCTGGGCAGCTTTGGCGCCACACATGCGCTATAACAAATTCCCAGCTTGATCCCTTTGTAAGAGGAAAGAAACCGGTCATAATATCCTTTTCCAAATCCCAAACGGTATCCCTGCGGGTCAAATGAGAATCCCGGGACAATACAAACAGAACGCTCCATATCAGTCAGCTTTTGGCAGCGCTCCGGGGCAGGCTCCAGCAAAGAAAATTTTCCCACTTCAACATCTTCCCAGGAAGAGATCAAATAAAACGCCATCCTCCCCCGCTGTTCCAGGCATTTCGGCACTGCTACCTGTTTTCCGTGCCGCCAGCAATAATGGATCAGACGGTGAGTGTCCACCTCGATCGGGGTAGAAATAAAGCAGATCACTGTATCCGCCTTTTGTACCGCTTCACAGCGAATCACCCGCCGAAAGATACGGTCGTCGCGTTCCCGTTTTTCCTCCGGGGACAAGGCTTCCCGCCAACCGCGGTATTTTTTCCGAAGATTGTTTTTGTATTCCCGAATGTCTACTCCCATAAAATTCCTGCCTTTAATATTTCAGCACGCTGTGCCCCGCACAACGCTTCAACCAGCCGGAACGCAAACTGGTTCGCTGTCCCAGCCCCGCGGGAGGTGATGATATTCCCATCTGCTTCTACCGGGGCGCCGGTGTACTGCGCGCCCTCCAGCTGGTCCTCAAATCCCACATAGCAGGTCGCCCGTTTGCCATTGAGAAGTCCTTTATGCCCTAAAATCGACGGCGCGGCGCAGATAGCGGCGATCCACCGTCCGTTCTCCGCACAATAGTCGATCATTTCCTGCACTTTGGCAGACTGTTCCAGATTCAGCGTTCCCGGCATCCCGCCAGGAAGAATGATCATTTGTGCATCTTCCGGCCGGACTTCTGAAATCAGAAGATCCGCCATCACTGTGATTTTATGGGATCCTGTTACCAGCCGGTTGCCGACCGCTACCGTTTTTACCGGAAGCTCACAACGCCGCAGGTAATCCAAAGGCGTCAATGCCTCTACTTCTTCAAATCCATTTGCTAAAAACAAGTAGATCATATCAAAATCCTTTCTGCTAGTCGTCCAGCATCAAATTTGTATAAACCTGTCCGGGCACAGTAGCATTCAGTTTTTTCATCATTGCAAAGGGGCGGCGGTTTTCTTTTCCGGAAAAGCCTCCCCAAGGCAGCTTGATAAAAAATTCAGGCGCTTCAAAATAACGGCAGATATCTCCAATCGCGGCACGCAAGCAATCCTCAGGGACTCCCGCCTCCCGGATCCGCAAATGCCCGATTTTATTGATATGATAGACTAAATAACCTTTTCCCAGCTTATTCTCTATCCCTAAATAGGAATATCCTGCCGCAGAAAGTTCCTTTTCCGTATACTCCCAGCAGTCGTCCTGAAGCCGTAAAAATGCCCCTTGCCGGCGCAGGTACGAAAGGCGGTAATCTAAAAACTGCTCCGGCCTGATTGGTTCAAAGCATGTTTTCGCGGAGAACAGTTTGCCATCCTTTTTGGAAACCGTGTCATAGTATAATTGCGCACATACCTCATATCCCAATTTCCGATACATGGAAAATAAAGAAAGTTCGGCCGGCACCAAAGATAAAAAGGAGAACCCCTCTTTTTTACAAGCTTCTTCTACCCGCTCATGGAGCTGCGACATCAGCCCTTGATGCCGGTATTCAGGGAGGGTCGCTACAGCATATACATATCCTCCCTGATAGTAACTCTCCCCGTCCTCTACACAGGCCGGCAAGAGGGTCATCATCGAGATCGGAAGCGTCCCATCTGCACAAAGCCATGTTCGGCTGGGCCGGTATGCCTCTTTTATATAAAAGTTCAGGTAATCATCTTCATCTCCAAAACAACGTTTCCAAAGATCGCGGATCCCTGATATGTCCGTTTCTTTTGCCTGTCTGAACTCCATCTTTCGTTTCCTCTTATGATTCCTTTTCAGTCACAAGATACCGCTCTAACAGGATCACTGGACGGTAAGACATTTTTGCTTTCCGCAAACCCTCCATCCCTAGGTCCTCTTCCCGGTTGATATAACGGTATTGGCTGGCCTCATGTTTGACAAATTCCTGATTGATCGCAGGATACGCCCCGTTGATCTCAGCATATGCCTTCTCGATATGCACAACAAATACATCTTCGTTCACAGCTTCACCAATAGTAAAAGCCACTACCTTGCCATCTACACGTAAAATCCCGCCTACTAATTTTAACTGTTCAAAATAGCGGAAAGAGTTTTTGATCACGCAGATCTCTGCCAATCTTCCGTCATCTGCACAGCCATTCTGGCGGCACCATTCCAGCGCCAGCTCCACACATTCATCCATATTTTCACGGGTGATCGGTTCATAGCTCCAATTATTCTCTTCTTTAAAACGGTTAATATGGTTGCGTTTTCCGTGATATTTTTTCCCTTTTAAAGAAATCAGGTCCTCTGATAAGTAAATATAATCTGCGCTGTCCCGATCCGAAACAAATTCAAATTCCCCGGGAAACGCCTGTTCCAGATCTGCACGCTTATCATTTGTAAGACCATGCATGCGGAACACAAAACCATGCTCTCTGCAATAATTGCGCAACGTTTCAATCACCGGCTTGGGATCATGGGTTCCGATCGGATAAGCGAAAGAAAAATCGGGGGCTTCTCCTGCCCGGAGCACCAGCATATCATCTACAACAGCAAACTGCACCCGATAATGCCCCGACCACAAAAACAGGCTGGAAAAGGTCATTTCGCAGCCCAACTCCTTCACCGCATGAAAGTATGGTTCTATCAGCGGCTGATCTTCAATTTCTGGCTTCTTAAAAAGAATATCCATTCTGTTAAAATACCTCTTTTACTCGTTTCATAATTTCCTGTGCGATCTGTTCGATCGGAAAAGCATTCTTCCCGTCACAGCAGCGCACTAATTCCCAGTGCTGCTTCAAAGCGGCATAATGCGCCGACTCCATGCACCGTTGCATATAATTCATATTCTGCTCATGCAGATCCTTTTTCGTCTGATCTCCGTGATACCGAGACATGATCAGCCGATCTGCAACCGCTCGGGACATATCCAAAAAAATAATTTGGTCTGGCCGCGGAAGACCTAATTTCTGATATTCAAAATCATCTAGCCACTGCAAAAAGGCATCCCATTCCTCCCGGGGGAGCTTTCCCATTTGGTGGATCGCGTTAGAACTGACATAGCGGCTGGCGATCATTGTGATCCCCTGTTCCAGCTTATCCTTCCAAAACTGCATATAACTCGCATACCGATCCACTGCGTAAAAGCTGGAAGCCGCATAGGCGTTTACATCATCAGCGTTGTCCGCAAGTTCACCGTTTAAATATAACTTTACCAAGGCCGAGGAGGGCTGACTATAATCAGGATAGGACAACAGCTCCACCCGGTTTCCCTCATGGCGCAGCTGGTCTGCCAAAAGCTGTGCCTGTGTAGATTTTCCAGAACCGTCCAATCCGTCTAGTACGATCAGTTTGCCTCTCATTTCAGTAAACCTCTTATCTTTAGCATGATAAAAAACAGTCTTCCTTAATCAAATATTCCGCTGCTTTTTAGCAAAATACTATAAAATATCAAGATTATTATACCATAATCCCCCAACAAATAACAAGAATTTTTGACAAGATTTACTTTTTGAACATTCTTAGTTTTTCTTCTGTTTAAATTCCGTGGAATTCCTACAGGAAACACAACTTTTTCCCAGGAATCCCTTGACAAAATTTATTTCGATTGCTATAATATTAAAGCACTTTAAATTATGCGGCAGTGCTGGAATAGGCAGACAGGCACGTTTGAGGGGCGTGTGTCTTTGACGTACGGGTTCAAGTCCCGTTTGCCGCACCATGATGGAGTGACGAAATAGATGTCACTCCATTTTTTTCAGTATTCATGCGGGTTTGCACAGCTTTCGGGTAAATTTTCAAAAATCGATTTACCGTGGATGTCGAGGCAGAAGACCTTAATAAAATAGAGCGAAGGCGGAGTTTTGACCTGATTTTTCAGGCTCAGAACTCCGCTTTTTTGCGTTTATTACCCTTTTTTTCACTGTGGGAAGTGTAGAAATTTCCCGCAGTTTCATAGATAGATTGACCAGTCCTCAAAAAGGGATGGTTTGTAAACCCTCAAAATCCAAGGGATCAGTGCGCCCTTTTTTAGAACCGCTTCGGTCTTAGGACCGGGGCGGTTTTTCTCTGCGATTTTTCAGGGCGGGGAGTTTTCCCCCTCTCTCACACTCTCTCCCCCTAAGTTAAAATTACTTAGCTGGGAAAAGAAATATCTTATGATATATCTTTCTGAAAAACCACTTACAGATCATACAGCAGGATCTGTATTTTGCTCTGCAAAACCGTAGTTTTTCCAGAGAGCTTTTCTTTGGATTTTAAGCACTCACTTTTCAACAAATAACTCGAAAGGATGGAAAAAACTTATGAACATTGGAATCGACCATGGCTACTATGCCATCAAAACAACACATTTTTCTTTCCCAGCCGGTGTGTCCGAGTATTCCTATGAGCCGTATACGCTGCAGAATACCCTGAAGTACGGAGGGAAATATTTCGTGTGCGGAACAGACAGACAGCCGGTCTTAAAAAACAAGATGGAGAACGATAACTACTACCTCCTGACCCTTGCCGCGATTGCAAAGGAAATCAAACAGCGGGGAGAAAAAACAGAGTGCGCTGTGACGGTTGCGGCGGGACTGCCTCTCACCGGATTCGGCAGAGAGAAGAAAGCGTTCCGGGAATATCTCCTGCGTTCTTCCCAGCCGGTCACCTTTGAATTTGAGGGGATATCATATAAAATCACTATTCAGGATGTGAAACTGTTCCCGCAGGGATATTCCGCGATCGTAACCCAGCCCGAACTCATCCGGAATGAACCGTCTGTCCTGCTGATGGATATCGGCGGCTGGACGGTGGATCTGATGCGACTGGACCATGGTGTTCCCAATGCAGCTGCCTGCCGCAGCCTGGAGCTGGGAATGATCAAGTGTATCGATGAAATAAAAGAACAGATCCGGCGGGATACCGGACTGTCCGTGACTGACGCTCAAATAGAACGGATCCTGGAAGAAAAGCCCTGTCAGATGGACGAAACGGTAAAGAAAATCGTACAAAAGCAGGGACGGATCTATACCGAACGACTGCTGTCCGCAGTCATGGAATCAGGGTTTGACCTGAAAGCGCTCCCGGTGATTATGCTGGGCGGAGGGGCTGCGGTCATAAAACGCAGTGTGCGCCAGCAGGATGGCCTGTGTCAGCTTTTGATCCTTTCGGACGACAAGGTAAACGCCAAAGGGTTTGAACGGATTTTGGGGCAGATGCCGGGCTGTGTGGAAAAACGATGAAGCGCCCGGGTTTTACCTTCCGTCCCAATCTGAAAAAACAGGAGCACCGCAGAGCCTGGGAATTTTTGCAGTCTGTGCCGGAAGGAGAAAAGGGTGACTTCTTGGTCCGGGCAATCCTTGCATCGAAACAAAACAGGGGCTGGGAAAATACCTTGCGGAAGGTGATCAGAGAGGAACTAAAAAATGTTTCTTTCCAAACCGTACCGCAGCAGGAAGAACAGATCCCGAAAGAGATAATGTCCTTTCTCAGCTCCCTGACCGGAGAGGAATAGCGGTTGTTGGTTTTGCCTGCTTTGAAACCGTAACATTGTCGCTTTTGGTGATAGCTTTACCGGCAGAGTTTTAGTATGCTTGTGTTGGCCGAAAGGAGGAACCGGGATGGAAACAAAAGGAATCACCTGTAAGATCCCGCTTCAGCTGCACGACAGGATCAGCGGAGAGATCAGGGAAACAGAGAGTACGATGAGTAAATTCATTGAGATGATCATCAACGAACATTATCAGAGAGGAGAGCAAAAAATTATGGAAAAAGGACGGACATTGGCATTTCAGGTCAGTGAGGAATTGTTTGGAAAAATCAAAGAATATCTGGAACGGTATGAAAAAACCTATCGCCGCAGGCTCACACAGCGGGAATTTGTGATCGGACTGATCGAACAGGCGCTTGAAGAAGCTGAGGAAGAATTTGAAGCGGCCAGAGCGGCGGAATATGAGGCAAGGACAGAAGAAACGGAAGATACAGAAGAAAATACCAACGAATAAAAAGGTCAGCAGCAACCCGGGAGATGAACCGAAGTTCACCCCGGGCTGTTTTCATATATATATAGATATCCTTATCCTTTATGAAAGGGGGAATGCCGCTTGCGCATATCATAAATATATCAGAGAAATCCAGGAAAGGTGTGATAAAGAAAAACATACGGTACATTGATCTGTTCTCCGGCATCGGCGGGTTTCGCGAGGGACTCAGCCTTGCCGGAGATTTTACCTGCGCCGGACACTGCGAGATCGACAAATCCGCCGACCGCAGTTACCGGACTCTGTTTGATACAAAAGGAGAGTGGTTCTGTGAAGATATCCGAAAAGCCGACCCAAACAACATTCCCGACTTTGAACTTCTGTGCGGAGGATTTCCCTGCCAGTCTTTTTCGATTCCCGGAAACCGCAGAGGATTTTCCGATCCAAGGGGTACCCTGTTCTTTGAAATTGCCCGGCTGACTGAGGCAAAAAGACCTGCGTATCTGCTGCTTGAAAATGTTCCCGGACTGCTTAATCATGACGGGGGCAGGACGTTTGCGTCCATCCTCGGTACGCTGGACAGGCTGGGGTATGGTTTGGAATGGCAGGTGCTTAACAGCAAGGATTTCGGAGTCCCCCAATCCAGAAAAAGGGTGTACCTTATCGGATATCTTGATGAACGATGCAGAGGAAAAATATTTCCTTTCACCGAAACAGCAGGAACGTCTCTTATGCAAATCCTTCCCGGAGCTCAGGGAGAACGGGTCTATTCCGCAGAAGGAATAAGCTGTACCCTTGCGTCTCAGACAGGCGGATTCGGGGGAAAAACCGGATTGTATGAAGTGGGTCTGCCGATCAAGGAAAATACAAAAAAGGGATATAAAACGGCGTATCCCGGCGACAGTATCAGCTTGGCGTTTGCCGGGCTGAATACCCGCCGCGGCAGAGTCGGCAGGAAAATCGCCCATACCCTCACCACAAACAGCGACCAAGGAACTTTAGAAGCCTGCGCAGTTTTGACGCCTGACCGGGAAAATGTACGCCAGAACGGTCGGCGCATTAAATCTGAAGAAGAACCCATGTTTACTCTGACAGCGCAGGATCGGCACGGTGTTCTGCAGCATGGACGGATCCGGCGCCTGACGCCTCGGGAATGTCTGCGGCTGCAAGGCTGGAGAGACGAGCGGATCGACAGGATCGTGTCGTTTCAGTCGGACGCGCAGCTGTATAAGCAGGCGGAAAACGGCGTTACCGTGACCGTTATCGAGGCGATCGGAAAAAGGCTGGCCGCCGTCCACCGGGAGGTGACAGGCGCCGATTGATCTGAAAGACCAGTATTTCGGATGTGAGATCGAAATGACCGGGATCACCAGACATCAGGCAGCCCAAGCGGTTGCCTCGCTGTTCGGAACTACCGCTGTTCACTGTCAGTCCTCCTCTACCTATGATCCGTGGGAGGTATTTGACTGCGACAGGAAAAAATGGCGGTTTGTCTATGACTCAAGCATCCGCGCGACCCGCCGGGACGGACGCCGGCAGGTCCCGGTCAGCTCGGGGATCTACAAGGTGGAGATGAATTCTCCTAAGCTCAGTTACAGCGAAATGGAGAAACTGCAAACGGTCGTCCGGGCGCTCCGCCACGCCGGCGCGGCAGTAAACGAGAGCTGCGGAATGCATGTTCATATAGACGCTTCTAACCATACCCCGCAGAGCTTAAAAAATGCCCTTTCCATCATGTATTCCAAAGAGGATATCCTGTTTAAAGCATTGAATGTCAATGAAGACCGGGTGGAACGATGGTGCAAGAAGGTGCGTGAGCCTATGCTTCAAAAGATCAGAAAGCTGCCGTCGGATACCTCAATGGAACGGTTAAAACAGGAATGGTACGGCGGTATGGACGGAAGCGATGAGCATTACCACTGGACAAGATATTACGCTTTGAATCTGCATTCTGTCTTTTACCGGGGCACTTTGGAATGGAGATGTTTTGAAAGCACCCTTCACGCGGGAAAGGTGCGGGCAAATATTACGCTGGCATTGGCGGTCTCCGCGCAGGCGGTCAACCAGAAACGGACGGTGATGAGAAAAACTCAGATCAGCGAAAACCCCGCCTTTACCTTCCGCACCTTCCTGCTGCGCCTCGGACTCATCGGACCGGAATACAAAAATGTGAGAGAACATTTACTCAAAAATCTTCCCGGCGACCGCGCTTGGCGGTATGATAGATCCCAATACCCCAGCCTGCAGAACCGCCGGGATCAGGAACGATAACCGAATAAAGAAAGGAGGAATACGCTGTGAAAAGGATTCAGTATTTTGCATACGGAAGCAATATGAACCGAAACCAGATGGCATTCCGGTGTCCCGAAGCGGAGGTTTTGGAAACCGTCCGGCTTGAGGGATACCGTCTGGATTTTTGTACTAACGGAGGCGGCTGCGGCGTCGCAACCATTCAGCCGGAAGAAGGCAGTTATGTGGACGGTGTACTCTGGAGCATTACCGAACAGGATGAACGCCATCTGGATCATTATGAGGGGTTTCCGTATCTCTATAAAAAGGAAACAGTGACTGTTACCGGTAGGAACGGAAAGGAATATATCGGTATGGTGTATACCATGAACGTACCGTACCGGGACGAGCCAGCCCTGCCTTCCCAAAGCTATCTGTATTCGATCCTGGCAGGCTGCAGACAAAACGGTCTGCAGACATTCCCGGCGCTGGAAGCGGTCAGACGCACCCGAAAAAAACTCCCGGAGAAGCAAAAGGTCTTCGTTAAAAGACGGGAGGACCGATGATTTCCCCGCAGTCTGAAAAAAATCAGGCTGCGGGGATTTTTTGTTTTATCCATAAGATTTTTGAAAGAAAGGCAGAAAGGAAATGGAACGATTAAAGAAAGAAACTGATTTTTGTACTGCTGACCCTGCTGTTTTGTATCGGGATCATTTCCCCGCTGGTGATGACAGCAGTCCGGGCAGCAGCGACAGAGGAACTGTATGTCATTGACCTGCCCAGAGCGAATGAAACCAATAAGACCGGGTGGGGACATCCCGCAGTAAAACTGATGAATGGCTGGGGGATGGAGAGCTCAAGCAAGGATAATCTCAAAGCCCTGGGAAGCTATGAAGGACAGGCGGCATACTGTATCGAACCGGGGATCGGAAGCTGGACTTTTGATAAACTGACCCAAAAGGATGAAACCTATTGGGACAGTTATCCGGGTAAATTCAATCAAACCATCAGTCCGGAACTAATCAAGCTGTTCATCGGCAGAGTGATGCATTACGGATATGTGGGAAACGTATCTCCGTCCTGGACCAGTACCAACTCAGGAGCTGACCGTATTGCCGAAATGAAAGCAACTCAGCTGATCATCTGGGAGATCATTGTCGGAGAACGGGACGAACAATTTAATAAGGTGGACGGCGGCGATTACGGAAAGGACAATGTCTTAGACCTGATCCCCTCAAACTATCCCTTACGCAGTGAAACCCTGGAACACTACAACCGGATAGTGAATGCTGTCAAAAAACATGTCAAACTCCCCTCGGGGTTTTCGCGTTCGGCTTCTTCGGCAAAAACCTATCAGCTTACATACGAAGGTTCTGCATATACAGTCACCATCCCGGACGCCAATAAGATGTTGTCCGAATACAGCTTTTCGGCCAATATCTCCGGTGTCACTTTTTCTGTCAGCGGAAATAACCTGGTGATCAAGGTCAAAGATCCGTCCGGTCAGAATATTAAGGTGACCGCCCAACGAAAAAATTCCAAGCGCAGAGGCGTTGTCGTTTGGACGGACGGAACGACCGGTCAGGAAAATGTCAATCAGCGGCAGAATGTGGCAACTTACGGGCAAACAGTGAATGATCCCATCAAGGGATATTTGAACCTGAAGATCGATGACGGTTCCGTCAAAATCAAAAAGACCTCAGAGGATGGAAAAGTGTCGGGAATCTCTTTCCGGACCCAGGGGGAGAACACGGATCAAACGGTCACGACCGGAAGTAACGGTGAAATACAGGTAAACGACCTTGCTCCCGGCAGATATACCGTAACAGAAATATCCTCAAAAGAATATGAACCGCAGGAATCAAAACAGGTCACGGTGATCGGGGGACAGACTGCCTCTGTCACCTTTCACAACACCCTGAAAAAAGGCAGTTTAAAGGTTACCAAAACTTCAGAGGACGGACTGACAGAGGGAATGAAATTCCGTTTGTCCGGCACATCCTTAAGCGGACTGAAAGTGGACGAATACGCCGTAACGGATTCCTCCGGAATCGCTGTGTTTGAGGATATCCCGATCAGCGGCGATACCCCGTATGCGCTGGAAGAAGCGGAAACCGAAGATCGGTACGTTCTCCCCAAGAAACAAAACATTTTGGTCGAATGGAACAAAGTCACTCAAAAGAGTTTCCAAAATGTCCTGAAAAAATGGAGCTTGACGGTCACCAAAACAGATCAGGAAACAGGCACAGCACAGGGTGACGCCAGCCTTGCGGGAGCTGTTTATGGTGTGTATCAGGGAGAGCAACTCATCGACAGGTATACCACAGATGAGTCAGGAAAATTTACCACCAAATACTACACTTGCGGATCCGATTGGTCAATCCGTGAATTAGAATCAAGTGAAGGATACCTGCTGAACCCAGAAATCTACCATGTAGGAGCAGAGCCTGAACTTTATGAAATTGAATATAACGAGATCAGCATGGATGTGACCGAACAGGTGATCAAAGGAAGAGTAGCAATTATCAAACACAGTGATGATGGGCAAACAGGAATCGAAACACCCGAACCGGGCGCTGAATTTCAAGTGTATTTAAAATCAGCCGGAAGCTTTGATAACGCAAAGGAAACCGAGAGAGATACACTTGTCTGTGACGAAAACGGATTTGCCCGGACAAAACTGTTCCCTGCCGGCACATATACCGTACATCAGACGAAGGGATTAGAAGGTACAGAGAAGATCCCTGATTTTGATGTCCTGATCGACGAACATGAAAAGACCTATTTCTATTTATTAAATAACGCGGCTTTTGAATCGATGATCGAAATTGTCAAAAAGGATGCAGAAACCGGCAAAGTGATTCCCGCCGCCGGAGTCGGAGTGAAAATCAAGGATCTCAGTACCGGAGAATTTATCACCCAGCGCATCGATTACCCCACCCCCGCAGATTTGGATACCTTCTATACCGACAGTACCGGAAAGCTCATGCTGCCTCAGCCTTTGCACAGCGGAACATTTGAGCTGCATGAAGTGCAGAGCTGTGACGGATATGTGCTGAATCAGGAGACGATTCCCTTTACCGTTGACGGAACGCAAAAAACAGTTACAATAGATCTTTTTAACACCCCGCAAAAAGGGATCATCACCATTACGAAAACCGGTGAAGTCTTTTCCTCTGTCACCGAATCAGACGGGATTTACCGGCCGGTCTATGAAACGACCGGATTAGCCGGAGCAGCCTATCAGGTGATTGCCGAGGAAGATATCTACACCCTAGACGGGACATTAAGATACAAAAAAGGTGAGATCGTGGATACCTTAGTGACCGGAGAGGATGGGAAAGCCCGGAGTAAACCGATGTATCTGGGGACATTCAAGGTGATAGAAACCGAAGCGCCTCCCGGAATGGTGCTGAATCCTATCCCTCAATCTGTGACTCTCACCTATGCCGGACAGGAGGTTGAGATCACGCAAACAGCGATATCCTTCCAAAATGAACGTCAGAAAATCGAGATCAGTCTGAAAAAGCAATTAGAACAGGAGGAACAGTTCGGAATCGGTATGAACGGTGAACTGTTATCTGTTCAGTTCGGACTGTATGCAGCAGAAGAAATGAAAGCAGCAGACGGAAAAGTCATCCCGAAAGATTCCCTTTTAGAGATCGTTTCCTGCAATCAGGATGGCAGCGCTGTCTTTATAACCGATCTTCCTGTCGAATCCTCGGTATATGTAAAGGAATATTCTGCGGATGAACATTATCTTCTCAGTAACCAGAAATATCCTATTTCCTTTGATTATGCCGGACAGGATACTGCAAAGGTAAAAGTGATTGTCAATAACGGAGAGGCAATAGAAAACGAACTGATCCGCGGAACGATCGAGGGGAAAAAGATCGATGAGGACGGATTCCCGATTGCCGGAGCGATATTCGGTTTGTTTGCACCTGATGAAACCGAAGTTACAGAAAAAACTGCACTGATGACAGCTCAGTCGAATCCGATCGGGGTGTTCCTCTTTGAGGATGTTCCCTATGGGGAATGGATCGTGCGGGAATTAAAACCGGCACCTGCCTTTGTGCTGAATACCGCCAATTACCCTGTTACTGTTTCTCAGGACAAAGAGATCATCAGGATAGAAATTGAAAACAGATTCCTGACCGGGTCCGTCCGGGTCGTAAAGGTTGATGAAGAATATCCGGATCATAAGCTGTCCGGCGCGGTATTTGAAGTTTATGCGGATGTGGATCAAAACCGACAATTCGATGAAAAGGCTGACAAATTAGTCGGCGAACTCACCGAAACCCAGCCCGGGATCTATCAGCTGGACGGTTTACGGTATGGCGGATTCTTTTTGCATGAAAAACAGGCGCCTGAATTTTTCCTGCCGGATGATCACTGCTATTACTTTGAGATCAAAGAGGACAATCAAACCGTTACAGTGTCAAATCGGGACGACGCTCAGTTTTCAAACAGGGCGAGGACCGGATCTTTGAAGATCGTCAAGACCGCTGAGGACGGAAAGATCGAAGGACGGACCTTTCAGATCACAGGAACTGATTTTACGGGCAGAGTGTATGATCAAACATTTGCCACAGATGAAAACGGAGAGATCCGTGTTACTCTCCGTCCGGGCGAATACACCGTATCGGAACAGACCGGGAAAGACACTGATCAATATATCCTGCCGGATGAGCAAACGGTCACGATTGTCCCGGACAAGGAGATCACCGTTCGGATGCATAACAGGCTCATTCCCAAAATCGAACTGCCGAAAACGGGTGATCATTCTCTTTCCGTTATCATCATGTCAGGGATTGCTGTATTAACTGCAGGAACCAGCCTGGTATTACTGCTCATCAAAGAGAAACGAAATCGGAAGAAAAACCAGAATAGAAAATAGCCGCCAAAAGTTTTCAATGTCTCCAAACAATCTCAAAACTATCTTATCCTATGCAGAGTCTTTTTTTGATATGTTGTAACTACCCCAACTGGGTAACACAATATACAGAAAGGATGAATCATATCATGAATGCACAAGAAAAGATGAGTATGCTCAAATGTATTGCTCTCGCGCAGCTAAAAGACGGTGATGAGAAAAGTTTGCAAAGAAGCAAAATAATTGCCGGCTTGATCGAAGAAGACTGCCTTGGTGCTATCGTCACGCCGGAGGAAGTCAGTCAGGCTTGTCGTCTTTCAGAATATGAACTAATGTATTTTAAGGAAAACCGTTTCGTTGTTCTTCCGAATGAACAGAAAGAACTTATTCAATGGATGCAGGAATTAACATCAATCGAGATAATATCGGAAACTGTAAAAGAACAAATAAGGAAAGCTATTGAAATTTTAATTAACGAGTGGAAATAGCAATATAGAAAACATAATTGAAAATCAGCAAGAAGTATTTAATTGGCTCAAGCAGCTATGGGAGGGAGAACTGCTGGACAAAAAAGGAAAGGCTCAAATTAAAGAGGCTGTTCAATTTTAGAAGATTATTGGTCAGCCATAGAATAAAAGAAAAACATACACTCGCAATCGGGCGGGACGTTAAAGGACGTCCCGCCCATCGTTTTTTGATCGGAGGAATTGAGTGAAGAAAGGATTACTGGAAAAACTGACCGAACAACACCGTACCGTGATCTCCAATCTGCGCCTTGTACCGGAACTTAAATGGGCGGCACTCGGAGATCTGTACCGGCTGCCAAACAAAGAGCAATACCCCTTAAAAGAATGGGAAGAAGCGGTGTCCTATCTGCTGGGGTGTACGGTACAGTTTGCAAACTATCAGGAAATCGAAACAAGTCTCAAACCGTTTTCACTGGAGGTGAAATAGATGAAAGTATTGCTTGTAGAACCGGGCAAAGAAGCGCGCCCTTTTGAACTGAAAAATGAGCTTCATGAAATGCAGCGGATAGTAGGCGGTCTCATTCAAGCGATTTATCCGTGGGAGGAACCGGTCGCACTGGTCTGCAATGACGAAGGGAAAATGATGGGACTGCCGCTCAACCGTGTGCTGGGCGATTACGATGTGATCGCAGGAACCTTTTTTATCTGCGGTATTGAGGGAGAAAACTTCTGCGGTCTGACCGAGGAACAAATGCGGAAATATCAGCAGATGTTTCTGAGTCCGGAACAATTTCTTCCTGCGCAGGAAGGGATCGTATGCATCCGCACAAAGCCGGCAACTTCCCAAAAGTCCAAAAAACCCGCCGATTATGAACGGTAAAGGAGGAGTACTATGACAAAAATATATACCGCCGAATCAGTTACGGAAGGACATCCGGATAAGCTGTGCGATCTTATCGCCGACAGCGTGCTGGATGAATGCCTTTCTCATGATGCCCTTTCGCGTGTAGCCTGCGAAGTGATGGCTGCCCGGGGGCAGATCATTGTTGCCGGGGAGATCACCAGCCTCTATGAACCTTCTATCCCTTCGATTGTCCGTTCGGCTCTCAGGGGAGTAGGCTATGATCCGGCTCATTTTACCATCCAGTGTCACATTCATAAGCAGAGCCCGGACATTGCCGCAGGGGTGGACTGTTCGTTAGAACAGCGCCGTGGAGTGAAAAAAGAAGGAATGTCCCTGCGGCTGGGAGCCGGAGATCAGGGGGTGATGGTGGGATACGCTTGTGACGAAACTCCTGAAATGCTCCCGCTGCCCGTCGTGCTGGCACATCGTCTGACGAAAACACTCACCGCTGTCAGAAAATCGGGTAAGCTCCCCGCTCTGCGTCCGGATGGGAAAGCGCAGGTCACTGTGGAATATATGGAGGACGGGAAACCGTTGAGACTGGACACCGTTGTGCTTTCTGCCCAGCACAGTCCTAAGATTCCGGCGGACGAACTTAGCTTTGAACTGACAGATAAGGTGATTACCCCTGCTTTGCAGATCCTGCCGCCGGATGAGGATACAAAAATCCTCATCAATCCGGCCGGAAGGTTTGTGTCAGGCGGACCGTATGCCGATACCGGTCTGACCGGACGAAAACTCATGGTGGACAGTTACGGTGTGTTCGCGCCCCACGGCGGGGGCGCTTTCTCCGGAAAAGACCCCACCAAGGTCGACCGTTCGGGCGCATACATGGCGCGGTACATTGCCAAAAACCTTGTGGCGGCAGGGTTGTGCAAACGGTGTCAGGTGACCTTGGCCTATGCCATCGGGGTAGCAGAACCGGTGATGGTACAGGTGGATACCTTTGGTACCGGAACGGTCTGCGCAGACGACTGCCTGGCAGAAGCGGTAAAACTGGTGTTCGGATTAACGCCGGCTGAGATGATCGCAGGTTTGGATCTGCTCACGCCGAGATATGCTGACACTGCCGCCTACGGGCATTTCGGCAGACCGGAATTTCCGTGGGAACGCACCGACCGGGCAAAGCTTCTCCGGGATACGGTGATCTAACGGAAAGGAGTGTGCGGATGTGCCTCAGGTAACGAAAGAACAGATCGCCGCCGCCAGACAGATGACTGCGATCGAGTATTTAAGAAAGTATGAAAAGACAAGACTGGTTCCCTGCCCGTATTCTAAAACAGAATGGCAGCTGACCGATCATGACAGCTTTAAGATCAACGAAATTTCCTCCAAATTCCATTGGAAAAGCCGGGATGCAGGCGGCAAGTCAGCGCTTGATTTTTTAGTTCGTGTGGAAGGATTGCCATTTACAGAAGCGGTAATGATCCTGTGTCATGAAGCCCCGGTATATATCCCTCCGGTCACTGTACTGAAGCAAAAGAAAAAGGAGTTTGTCCTTCCGAAAGCGGCGCAGGATAACCGCCGGGTCTTCGCTTATCTTCTCAAACGCGGTATTGACCGCAGAGTCATCGAAGCCTGCATCCGGGCAGGGATCCTCTATGAAAGCGCTGACTACCACAACGCTGTGTTTGTCGGGAAAGATGAAACCGGCGCTGCCCGGTATGCCTTTCTCCGCGGTACATATACACAGGGGAAACCTTTCAAAGCAGAGGTGTCCGGCAGCGACAAGAGGTTTTGTTTTTGTCTCCCGCCTAAGGGCGCATCCAAAAAGCTCGCTGTATATGAGGCGGCGATCGAACCGCTCGCGCATTTGACACTGGAAGGTAAAACAGATAAATGGCGGCTGTCTCTCGGCGGAATTTATGCCCCCGAAGAAGGAAAGCAGGCAAACCGCAATACAAAGAACCCGGTTGCTTTGGACGCTTTTCTCTCCCGTCACCCCGAAATCGAAGAAATCGAGATCTGCACCAACAACGATTTTGCAGGAAGATGGGCGGCCGGACATATTGAGAGCGTCTATCAGGACAAGTACCGGACGGTAAGAAATCTCCCCGCAAAAGAAGGGTATGATTATGCCGATCTGACAAAGGAAAGATATGAAAGGAAGGCTGCCCGGCAGCAGGAAAGGTGATCTGATGGAAAAACAACGACCGAAAATGAGACTGATCGGACAGGACGGGAATATCTTCGCTATCCTCGGCAGAGCCTCCCGGCTTTTGAAAGAAAACGGACAGCCGGATCAGGCAAAGGAGATGTGTGACCGTGTTTATCAGTCCGGGGATTATTACAAAGCGCTGAACATTGTCAGCGAATATGTGGAAACGGAATTGTCCGAAAAGACTTTACCAAAACAGAAAAAACGCTCTGATCCGGAGCGATAAAAGAAAGGATGATGCCTCTGAATAAAACAAAAGAACTGACTCACATTGTAAAACCAAACATGTTATCCGCAGAACCCAGCGGCGGGGATGGCTGGACCATTCTGCACGGAGATACCTTGAAGCTGATCCGGGCATTCAAACCGGGAGTGTTCGATGCGGTCATTACCGATCCGCCCTACGCTTCGGGAGGGTGGAAGCCATCCGAGAAAAACCGTACCACCAATCAAAAATACAGCAGCATGGACAAGGAAAACGCCCTGCCCGATTTTGACGGAGATCAGAAGGATCAGCGCAGCTGGACCAGATGGATGACCGAATGGCTTTCTGACGTCAAAAAAGCCTGCAAACCGGGAGCGCCGGTTTGTCTGTTCATTGACTGGCGGCAGTACCCTTCTATCACCGATGCTCTGCAGTGGGCGGGCTGGATCTGGCGCGGCTGCGCGGTATGGGATAAGATGACAAGCCGGCCGCAGAAAGGGCGCTTCCGCCAGCAGAGCGAATACATCGTATGGGGTTCCAACGGACCTATGCCGATCAGCCGGCCGGTTGGATGTTTGCCCGGTGTGTTCCGGTATGCCAATCCTCAAAACCGTATTCATATTACAGAAAAGCCCCTGCAGCTCATGCGGGATCTGGTGCAAATCTGTGTGCCGGGCGGGAGAATCCTCGATCCCTTCTGCGGAGCCGGAACCACTGTCCTTGCTTCCCGGCTGGAGGGATATGAAGCGGTGGGGATCGAAGTCACCGACGCCTATTACAAGCTGGGATCCGATCGGGTGCGTTTGGCGCTGGAAGCTCACAAAAATGAATCCGGCTCATCGGATGGCAGTCCAAATGGACAACCATCTTCTGATAACAGCTAACATACGGATGTCCAAAGGGGCGTCCAAAAAAATATCTATTTTGAAAGGAAATCATCATGGAAAAAGCTTTTGCATATATCTGCGCTTCGGAAGAAGCCGCGCTCCGCCAATTAAAACGCTACTGCCGCACAGTATATGAACTCGGATATGTCCCGATCTGCCCGAAGCTTTCGGACAGTCAGTACCTTCAGATGGAAAATGCTGATGAGAAGCGGGAGTTTCAGAACATTTCCCGTCAGAAACTGTGCCGATGCCGAATGCTGGTAGTCTGCGGGAATGAGATCAGCAGTTCCATGTCCGCCGAGATCGGGATAGCCGAAAAACGAAACATCATCTGCACGACGTTAGAAGGTCTGGCAAAAATAAAGAAATCAGAACCGTATGACAGGCTCTGATCCTAACGTGATATTTTCCCAGCCGGTGACTGGTTTTGCAAGCATAGCGTTTGGATATCCAAACGCATTTTGGGGAGGACCCCCAAACCCCGGCATCCAGCCACCCATCGAATATAGAAAGAGGTGAGAAAACTGAATCAGAAACAATATGCTGCATTTGCGGCGGACGTTAAAACATTGGATAAACTGCGCCGCAATGAAGCCGGATATGTCCCCGGCGTTTTTGAAGTGACAAAGGTCATCGTCTTGGGCAAAGAGGATTTCGAGAAGCTCTCAGAGGACGTCTCCCCGGAATATCCTTTCCTCAAGGATAACCGGGAATTGATGAGCGCCGATCCAGGCGGGCTGTTCCGCAGTCTGATGGTGAGGACTAAAGGAGAACAGGAATGTATGCTGATTGCACAGGGGCGAAACAGCCTGTACCTTGGTTATGGAAAGGACTGCCGCAAAGTAAACCTGCAGGACGTACCTGAGGAACACATTGTATTGGAAGAACCAAAAGCCTATCAGGAACACGCTGTATTCTACCACCGCCCCCATGATCTATCCGATATCAACGGTCAGAATCCAAAAAATCCTGTACCGGAGCGCCAGACTGAGTTCCGAGTAGAACAGGTAGTGGTTTTGGCTGATGAAGAATATCGTCAGTTTCAGGAAACCGGATTTTTGCAAGACCAGATTTTCCTGTTTGATTACCAAGACAAGATGTGGTTCGATCCCGGCAGCCTCTGCTGGCACTGTGTACTGGTGAAAGGAGAAACCAGCAGGGACGGAATCCTTGTAGAATCAGAGGGATACTGTTATACCCGATACGCAGCTTTCGCTCCGGACTGCGGCAAGCTCCGCCTGCTGGATATCCCTGTCCATTACGAATATCCGGCTAAAGCGCCGGAGCAGAAGAAAAGCCGCAAAAGGAAAGAACCGGAGCGTTAAAAAGGAGTCATCATGAGAAAACGAAACCACATCATCCCGATTCATTTGAATAAAAAGGAACTGGCGTATCTGGAATCACAGGTAACTCTAAGCGGTCTGTCCCGAGAGGAATTTCTGCGCACCCTCATCATGGGAGCCGAACTGCGGGCAAGACCCTGCGAACACCATGCCGATCTGCTTCACAAAGCGGCGGGGCTTTGCAATAACGCCAATCAGCTTGCCAAGGTTGCCAACACCTATGGCGAAGCCAGCCGGCAGAGCGTGGAGGAAATGACAAAGATAGCCCGTCAGGTTTGGGAAGAAGTCAAGGAGAAATGGTAGTCAGGCTGAGCCTGAACGCAATCCGCGTCCGCAGTCCGCCTGAACAAATAACCCCATATATCCCGCGCCTGAGAAGGGAGGAAAAACCAATCGCATATACCAGTGTGATCGCAGTCCACCGCTTGGACAGCGCCGTCCGATATGTGCTGGATGAAAAGAAATGTTCCCGCAGTACAAACGCGGAATCGCTGGAAGGAGTGCTCGGTCAGGCGCTCAATCAGGATCAGTCAGAACAGGATCTGTTCCGGTCAGCTATCGGCTGTACCATAGACTCTGCCTTTGAGGATATGTGTCAGATCAAAAAGATATGGCATAAGGAAAAAGGTGTGCAGGGATTTCATCTGGTGCAGAGTTTTGCTCCCGGAGAAATCTCCCCGGAACTGGCGCATCAAATTGGAATGGAATTTGCGGATCGGCTGCTCGGCGGGAAATTTCAGGCGGTGGTCAGTACCCATCTCAACACCAAATGCATCCACAACCATATTGTGTGGAACTCTGTCTCCATGGAAAACGGGAAAAAGTACCGCAGCAATGAGAAAACCTATGTCACCGAGGTGCGGCGGATTTCGGACGAACTCTGTCAAACATACAGCCTGTCAGTCATTCAAACAAAGAAATCAGAACGTGTCGGACGTCCCTATGCCCTGTGGCTGGCCGAGCAAAACGGAATGCCTACTTGGAAAACTGCGATCCGGCAGGATATTGATGCCGCGATTGCCGACTCCTTTACCTGGAAACAGTTTGTACGCAGCCTCGAAAACCGGGGATACACTGTTCGGCTTGACCGCAAATATCCCGCTTTGAAGCCTCCGGGAAAAGAACGGGCGGTGCGGTTTAAAACCCTTGGGAAAAGATATACCCCGCAAGAGATTCGGGAACGTATTTTGTACCCTAAGCCCCCTCACCGGGCTGGAAAAGAAAACCGGCCGGCAAACAGCTTCCTTCTCCTTCTCGGAGAAAAGCCTTCCCGAAAGCTTTCGGGCCTGCAGGCATTGTACTTTTCCTATCTTTTTAAGATGGGAATATTACCGAAAAAGCCCCGGTACCCAAGCTTTGCTGTGCGGCAAGATATCCGCAAGCTGGATCAGCGGATCGAGCAGGCTGAATTTATCTTTCAAAACCATATTGAGGACCGGGGGCAGCTTGCCGCCATCCGGCAGAAATCGGAGGATGAGATCGCTGTACTTTTAAAAGAGCGCCGGAAACTCTACCGTTATCAGCCTAATTCCCCGCAGATCGGTGTCCTCACAGAGCAGCTCAAAAAGCTGCGGTACACCGTAAAGCTCTGCCGGAAAATCGAAACCCATTCTGTTGAGATCGAACAGCGCCTGCAGGAAGCCCGCACAGAAGAACAGCAGCGGCAGGAACAGCTGGCACAGGAAGAAAAGAAAAAAGAAACCCGAAATCAGGAAAATCAGAAAAGGAGATGAAATGTTATCAGCCAATTCCCCACAAAAGAACAAGCAGAACTCATCCGCCGGCAATACCCTGCCGGAACCCGCATCATTTTAAAGAAGATGAACGATCCGCAGGCTCCGCCGCCGGGAACAAAAGGAACGGTTGTCTATGTAGATGATATCGGACAGATCGGAGTGAAATGGGATACCGGTTCCGGTCTGTCCCTGATCCCCGGAGAGGATTCCTTTGAAAAGGTTTCCGCTCCGGAAGCAAAGAAAACAAAACACACTCCCTCAAGAGAGCGATGAAAGGGCGGTGAATTGATTGAATTTAGGAAATGATCCAGCTGATCAGATCGTCCGATATACGCTTGAGGGGACCGAAATAGCCCTCAAGCTGTCGGGACTGGCGGCAAAAAACTTTGCGCTGTTTGTTTATGCAGTGCTGAAAGATCAGAAAAAAACTCATGGAAAGACAAGGCTTGTCCGAATGCTCCGGGAACAGCGTCCGTTCAAATTCTTCAAGATTCCGGCAGAACTGATGAGAGAATTTGCAAAGGAAGCCAAGGGACATGGACTTTTGTATGTCCCCATCAGAAATAAGAGGGACAGACAAATGATCGAAATAGTGGCGTTTGCAGACGACGCCGCAAAAATCCAGAGGATCTATGATAACCTCGGACTGGACTATGTGAAAGCGCAGGCCGGCGAAGCGGCTGTCGTTGAGAAAGCGCCTGTACAGGAAATGAAAACATTAGAAGTTTCTGCTCCTGCCAAAACAGAAACGGTTCAGACAGAACAGGGCGCGGCGGAATTTGAGATCGGCGGCTTGGAAGAAGATTTCAGCATCCCCGCCGCACAGCCGGGAGAATCCCCAAATTTTATCTCCGGCCGGGAGAAAGAAACAGAACCCCCGGCAGTGGGAAAGAATCTGTCCGAGCCTTCTTCGCCCAGCAAAGACTTGTCTCCAGATGGGGAAAACCATAGGGAGCCGGAGCGAAAGCCTTCGGTGAAAAAAGAGCTGCAGGAGATTAAAAAAGAAGAGGAAAAAATAAAACGACCGGACCGGAACCGTCCTGCACCCGGACGGTCCCGCAGGAAAAAGAAGAAAGTGAAAGGAAGATGATGACCTATCGATTTGTCAAATTTAATCGGAAGAAAAGAAGAATCACCCCAGCCTCAGCAGCAGTATACCAAGGAAGAATATGCCGCCATAAAGCAGGCTGAACGAGAAAGCGCTTGGGCAAAAGCGGACGCTCAGGCACAGGAAGTGTTCAAAAGCGACGCTTCCATGAAAGGGTTCCTCACCTTTATGGCGCAGTGTACCCCGCAAAGCACCCGAAATCTCCTCATCCTATATAACCAGAACAAGGAGATCACCCATCCCCGTACCTTTGATAAATGGAAGGAAGCCGGGAGATCGATCCGTTCCGGTGAAAAGGGATACACTTTCTTTGCGGATCAGGAATATACCAAAGAGGATGGTACCATAGCGAATGGTTATACCATTACCAAAGCCTATGATATCTCCCAAACCAGAGGACCCCAGCCTCTGCCCCAACAGCAGCATCTGCCGGAAGAAATCATTGCCGCTATGGCAGAACAGAGTCCTGTCCCGCTGGCTATTTCTGATCAGCTTCCCCAAGGAGTGCAGGCGCAGTATGTTCCCAAACAACGTACGATTTATGTGAGAAACGGAATGGATGAAACGACCACTATCTGCGCCATTGCCCGGGAACAGGCTCATGCCAGTTTTGACTCGGTCGGAAGCGGGTATTACCGGCAGGCGTATGCGGCTCAAAGCTACTGCTCCGCATATGTGACAGCGCAGAAATTCGGTCTGGACACCTCGGCATTCCGGTTTGATAAGGTGTGCGAAAGCTGTGCCCAAATGACACCGGAAGAAAAGCGTGGTTTCATCAGCGATGTGAAACGGGCGGCGTATTCTATGAATCGTGATATTCAGAGGAGCTTCCGGGATCCGGAACAAGCCATCGGACCGGATGAGTTTTCTGTAGAAACACAGAAAGCTGCCAAATCTCCAAAATCCAAATCAGAGAAGGAAGCGGAACGTTGAAGAAATGTACATCCAAAAGTTTTCCGTTTGTTTTCTTTTGTCCGGTAGCTTTCCGAGAAAGATTGTGGTATGGTGAAGCTGAAGAAAACAAGGAAAGGCAGGGAGTATCATGGAAAAGCAAACACTCTTTAAGATGGGAATTTTAGAACAGACTTTCCTGACAAAAGCGCTGTTGGAGATGAAACAAAATACCGGCGCAGAGGATTGTGCCGGAATCGAGGAGCTTGTCAGTAAAACTGTCAGCGCGCCAAAAAGAAAACTGTATCTGAATGATACGGAATACGCGTGCGCGGTAGAGTCTTTAAACTGTATGCGCAATTCCTATCTGTCTGCGGGCCGAAGCTGCGGCGGGATCGATCGGGTCTTGTTTAAGCTGCTGCATTCCGGATACAGACGGGCGCCTGCCCGCTGACAGACAAAACCACACCCCGGAGGTTTGAAAGGATCATCCTGACAGCCTCCGGGGCTTTATTTTTTTACAGAGAGGAAGGATATTTTTTGACTCGATGGTAAAACGTAAAAATCCATGGTGGGTATGGCTTTTGCCCTTCCCCGTTGTCTGGTGGGCGGCATTGCTCACAGCCGGGTGCTGGAATGATGGGATGAGTCTCCAAAATTTTTTGACAAACCTTTCGAAAGCGATGAACAGCCCCCTTTGGGTTCCTTGGACGGAATATTCTGTTCGGTGCCTGCTTTTGTTTTCCCTTGGGTACGGGGTGACCATGCTTGTAATTGCTTCCGGCCGAAAAAACCGCCGGCGGGGAGAAGAACATGGTTCCGCCAAATGGGGCGATGTGTTTCAGACTGCCAAACGGTACCGGGATAAAAAGAATCCGAAACAAAATCTCATCTTAACTCAGCATTTTCAGATGGGATTGGACGGGTACCGCCACAAGCGCAATACCAATGTGCTGGTGATCGGCGGCTCCGGCGCAGGAAAAAGCCGGTCGTATGCGATTCCGAATGTCTTAAACTGCGGGAACTGTTCGCTGGTGGTCTTCGATCCGAAATCGGAAATCCTGCGGAAAACAGGCGGGGCGCTCAAAGCGAACGGTTTTGAGGTGCGGGTATTTGATCTATTAAACCCTGATGCATCCTTTTGCTATAACCCTTTAGCCTATGTGCGGGATGATAAGGATGTGCTTCGTCTCATCGAAACTTTGATCCAAAGTACCACTCCGCCCGGATCGCAGAATACCGATCCGTTCTGGACAAAATCGGAAACAGCGCTCTTACAGGCGCTGGTACTGTATCTCATGCATGAAGCGCCGCCGGAAGAACAGAACTTCGCGACGGTGATGGAGATGCTGGCGGCTGCGGAAGTCCGGGAGGAAGACGAGGGGTACGAATCCCCCTTGGATATCCTGTTCGCTAGGCTTGCCATGCGGGATCCGGAAAGTATTGCTGTCAAGCAGTACCACGTCTTTAAGATGGGTGCCGGGAAAACTTTAAAATCCATTTTAATCAGTGTGGGCGTGCGCCTTTCAGCCTTTAACCTGCCGCAGATCGCAAGACTCACCTACACCGATGACCTTCATCTGGAAGAAATGGGTGAAAAAAGGATAGCTCTGTTCTGCTGTATCCCGGACAGTGACAAATCCCTCAATTACCTTGTGGGGATGATTTACGGTCAGCTCATCCAAACCCTCTATTTTGTAGCCGACCGGAAATACAAAGGCAGGCTGCCGGTGCCGGTCCATCTGCTGATTGACGAGGCGCCGAATATCGCCCTCCCTACCGACAGCTTCCTGCCATGGCTTTCTACGATGCGAAGCCGGAATATCTTTTGCAGCTATATTGCTCAGAATATGGCGCAGATCAAGGCGCTGTTTAAAGAACAGTGGGAATCGCTGGTAGGTTTGTGCGATGAGTTTCTCTACTTAGGTGGGAACGAGAAGGAAACCCATAAATATGTTTCCGAGCTGATGGGCAAGGAAACATTGGATACCAACACCTACGGTCACAGCCGGGGGCGAAGCGGCAGCTTCAGTGTGAACGATCAGCAGACAGGGCGGGAGCTCTTAACGCCCGATGAGGTACGAATGCTTTCTAACCGCAAAGCCATTTTATTTGTCCGGGGGGAACGTCCTATGCTGGATGACAAATACGACCTTAGGCGTCATCCCAACATCCGTTTGACAGAGGATGGCGGCGCTGAGCCTTATGATTACACACAGGCAAAGGACGCGGCAGACGATCTCGATTATTCCCCTCAGCAGTATGACGATTTCGAACTGCTGGAGCCGGAGGATTTTTTAAAATCATAAATATATATACATCAGACTGGAGGAATGCTTCTGAAGAAATTGAAGAAAGGGTTTCATCTTTTGACGCCCCGTAAAAACAACGACAAACCCGCAAACGCCCTGCCGCTTGGGAAAAAGGGGCGTTTTGGCTTTACCGGCTATGCGGCTTTCGTATGCTGTCTGTGTTTTGGCTATACGACAGCTGCCGCGGCCGGAGATCCCTTAGAGGCGGTCAACAACCTTTCCGGCTTTATCTTTTCTCTGATCCGGGCGATCGGGCTCATCCTGTTGGGCTGGGGTGTGGTGCAGGTAGGGCTCTCCTTTCAATCCCACGACCCCAGCCAGCGGTCGCAGGGATTTCTGACCCTGGCAGGAGGGTTGGTTGTGACATTTACCAAAGAGATTTTAGATCTCATCACAGGAGTATGAGATGTGTGACGGAAAGGAGGTGAACGGCCGCAAACTGGATTGTAGATAATTTAGAGTACACGCTGAATGTCTGGAATGAAAGGCTGTCCGAGATTTGGGTCTTGCTGACCCAAGACCCCGCACAGTTTAAAGGAGGCGGGATCTGGCAGGTGATGCTGGAGATCAACGGCGCGTTAAAAGCCATTGGGTATGGTTTGTTGGTGTTATTTTTTGCGGCGGGCGCAGTCAAAACCTGCGCAAGTCTTGCGGATTTAAAACGTCCGGAACCCGCTTTCAAACTCTTTGTGCGTTTTGTTCTGGCAAAGGCGGCGGTCGGATACGGGCTGGACCTAATGATGGCGGTCTTTTCGATCTGTCAGGGAGTGATCTCCGCGATCATTGAGAAATCGGGGATCACAAAGGCGGATCAGGCGGTTCTGCCGCAGGAAATTATCGATGCGATCGGCAGGGTAGATTTTTTAAACAGTATCCCGTTATGGATCGTGACGCTCATCGGGTGTCTGATGATCATCATTCTCACCTTTGTCATGATCCTTACCGTCTATGCCCGGATATTTAAAATATATATTTTCACCGCAATCGCGCCCATTCCGATGGCATCCTTTGCCGGAGAACCCACTTCTAATATCGGGAAAAACTTTTTGCGTTCCTATGCGGGAGTGTGTCTGGAAGGAGCGGTGATCGCGCTCGCATGTATTATCTTTTCTGTGTTTGCCTCGAGCCCTACGGTTTCCGAGTCAGAGCTGTCTGACGTGACAATGGTCTGGAGCTACATTATACAGGTGATCTTTCATCTGTTGGTGCTGGTAGGGACGGTACGGATGAGCGATCGTATGATCAAAGAATTGTTGGGACTGTAAAGCAAGACAAAAAAGCCGCCTCCCGGCGGTCTCTATCTGTACATGAACAGTCTTGTTAAATCAAAGGCTGTCCTGTCTTTGAGTCTAATACTGTACCGTCATCATCAATCAGAACGCTGTCGACCGGAACGCCAAGCTCTCTGGCGCGATTGATCTGCCATGCAACATCTTCTTCAAACAACTTTTCGGATTTTTTGCGGCGGATGGTTTTTACCAGAGAAACGATCCAGCTGAGAACGACCAATCCGATCAGGATATACAGTCCCAACAGAACAAGCTGTTCATGTTCACTTGTCCAATCGGTAAAGAAAGTGCTGACCACTGCCGCCAGGAAATAGAGCAGCGGAAGTGTCAAACGTAGTTTCCCCGCAACTTTAAAAAGCAAGGACAGAATCATCATCAAAATTGTCGAACACAGTGAAAGAATCAAAACCAATTCCATTTCAGAACCCCTCTTTTCTCTAAATGTTGTTACCATTATTATAGCATAAGTTCGAGATTAGAGAACAAATTTTACTAAGAGCGTGCAAAAAGGAAGTACTATTTTTAGAACTATTATAGACACTATCTGTATACAAATATTTCTTGGACAACTTTAATGCGATTTCTATTTTATAATATCTCAAGAAATGATATAGCATATAGAAGAATAATACAGCGCTTCCCGCAATTGAAGTAATAAGAGGGATGAACATGAGAGGGCTCATGTGGCTTAACCAATAAAAGTATGAATCGTACGCTAATAATATAGAATAGAGCACAATATAACGTCCAAGCACCAAAAAATATTCTCTTATATGATGCTCTGAGAGTAAGTAGTCAATTCTGATTGTAAATAAGATGAATTTTTTTATCATTGCATTTTTGAGTTTAGGGGAAGTATTTGCAAAAAAAGCCTTGCAAAACAGTGTATTGTTTAACATTACAATATTACGACGAGTCAATTCAAACTCAGATACGGTTTTTATTTTTTTGTTAATCAAAATATCCAATAATTGGTTGATATCTTGAGAATGAGTAATAAGTTGTTTTCTCAAAGTAGGATCAGCAATAGATGATTGTAAATACTTTATACGTTTGTTATTTACATCGCGAGCCGATTGCAAGTTTTCTATATTGAATACGACCTTGTAATTTAAATAACTTATTTTATTTACTTTAATTTTCATCTAGAACCAACCTCCCGTTTTTCTTTAGTTTATCATATTTATAATAAATAAATCTACTTAAATTTAATCATAGAGGAGTGAAGAAAGATAGAAATCAAAATACCCAAAGAAATCCAAGACTATCAGGAAACAGTCTTTTTCGGATTGAGTCTCAGACAGTTTCTCTGCTCCCTGCTGGCTGTTTTGGCAGCAGTAGGGCTCTACTTTGTTCTTCATCCGGTTTTGGGAACTCAAGAAGTCGGCTGGATCTGCATCTTGGGCGCAGCTCCCTTTGCAGTCTGCGGATTTTTTAAATACCATGGCATGACAGCTGAAAAATTTGTTTGGGCATGGATCAAATCAGAGATTTTGTATCCGAAAAAACTGGTGTTTAAGTCCCAAAACCTCTATCACGAGATGATGAAAGAAAAGATTTCCCAAGGGGAGAAACTTCCCCGCAAACGAAAAAACAATCATAGTAATTTAGAAAGGAAGGAACGCCTATCGTAAAAACCTTAGCAAGAGCACTCAGACAGGAAAAGGAACGGTTTAAAATACCGAGATCCGTACAGGAAGCCATCCCCGTTCAGCGGGTCTGGCCGGATGGGATTTTTGAGCTGGGAAACCGTTATTCCAAAACCTTTTCCTTTACCGATATTAACTATAGCATCGCCTCAAAAGAAGACAAAACAGCGATGTTTTTAGATTACTCCGAGCTTTTAAACGCGCTGGACTCCGGCGCCGGCGCCAAGATCACCATCCATAACCGCAAGGTGAACAAAGAAGAATTTGAGAAAGCCCTGCTGCTTCCTAAAAAAGAGGACGGACTGGACTCTTTTCGGGATGAGTACAACGAAATGCTGCTCTCCAAAGCAACCGAAACCAACAACCGCGTCATACAGGATCGGTACATTACCATTACAGCTGCAAAACGAAATATCGATGAAGCCCGCGCCTATTTTACCCGGATCGGGACCGATCTTGTGACTCACCTTTCTCAGCTGTCATCCGTAGGAAAGTCATTGGATCTGCAGCAGCGGCTGCAGCTTTTGAGGGATTTTTTCAAAGGAGAGGAACCCGAAGCGTTCCCGTTTGACTTAAAAGAACAGATGAAGCTGGGACACAGCTTCAAAGACTGGCTTTGTCCGGACAGTATGGAATTTCAGCCGGACTGTTTTCGGATCGATCACCGCTGGGGACGTGTTCTTTACCTGCGCAGCTATGCCAGCTATATCAAGGATTCCATGATCTGCGAACTCTGTGATTTAGGAAAGAGCTTGATGCTTTCCATTGACATTTTACCGGTACCCACCGATGAAGCGGTACGGGAGATCCAGAACAAGCTGCTGGGGGTTGACACCAATGCGGCAAACTGGCAGAGAAAGCAAAACGCGAATCAAAACTTCTCCGCAGTCCTGCCCTATGACATTGAACAGCAGCGAAAAGAAACCAAAGAAATGCTGGAGGACTTGACCAACCGGGATCAACGGATGATGTTCGGTCTTGTGACCCTGGTGCATTTAGCGGATTCCAAAGAACAACTGGACTCTGATACAGAAACGATCCTCACCACTGCCAGAAAGCATCTATGCCAGATGAGTACTCTGCGCTGGCAGCAAAAGGACGGGCTGGATACCGTCCTTCCTTACGGTCTGCGAAAAATCGAGGCAGTGCGGACCTTGACCACCGAAAGCACTGCTGTGCTGATTCCATTCCGTACACAGGAGATCCTACAGTCAGGCGGGATCTATTACGGACAAAATGCTGTTTCGGGAAATATGATCATCGCCGACCGAAGGAAGCTGTTAAACGGAAACAGCTTCCGGTTAGGGATATCCGGGTCCGGAAAGTCCTTCAGTGCAAAAGAAGAAATCGTCAATATCGCTCTTTCTACCAATGACGATATCCTGATTTTAGATCCGGAATCCGAATTCAGATTTTTAGTAAAAGCGCTGGGCGGAGAAACGATCCCAATCTCTGCCGCTTCCAACACCCACATCAATGCATTGGATATGGACAGAGCCTACGGCGATGAGCGAAACCCTCTGATTGAAAAATCGGAGTTTATCCTCTCCCTCTTTGAACAGCTGATCGGTGCGGGGAATGTTTCCGCCAAAGAAAAGTCCATCCTCGACCGCTGTACCTATAACATCTACCGGGAATATATGGCAAGGGGATATACAGGACAGCCGCCGACGCTCTTGGATCTTTACCGTTCTCTCTTAAAACAGCCGGAGCCGGAAGCCGGAGAGCTGGCGCTTTCTGCGGAACTGTTCATCACCGGCAGTCTCAATACCTTTGCCCATCAGACCAATGTGGATACCAAAGCCCGGATCATCAGTTACGATATCCGGGAATTGGGAGAACAGCTGATGCCGATCGGAATGCTGGTTACCCTGGACGCGATCTTTAACCGGGTGATCCAAAACTGGAAGAAAGGAAAAACGACATGGGTATTCGCGGATGAGTTTTACCTTTTATTCCGCTATGAGTACAGCGCTGAATTTTTCTACCGTCTGTGGAAGCGGATCAGAAAATACAACGGTCTTGTGACCGGATTAACACAGAACGTGGAGGAGCTGCTTCGGTCTGATACTGCCCGTCTCATGCTTGCAAACTCAGAGTTTTTAGTTCTGCTCAACCAATCGGCTACCGACCGGGAAGAGCTGGCAAAGCTGTTAAACATCTCCGAAACGCAGTTAGGATATATTACCAATGTATCAGCAGGCTGCGGGCTGATCCGCTGCGCCGGAAATATTGTTCCGTTTGAGAACAGCTTCCCTCAGAACACAAAGCTCTACCGTCTCATGACCACCAAACCGGATGAAGCGCTGAGAGAAACATATCCTATGAAGCAATCTGATTCATGTTAGGGAACCGGTTCCGGTTCCCTTTTACTTTTCAGAAAGAGGTGCATGTTTGAAAGAAATCAAGATAAAACCGGAGGGTAAAACCCCTAAAGTTTTGGACAGCGCTTCCAAAATACCGAAAACTGTTATGAAAGATGTGTGGCTTAGATCAAAAGAAAAAGCCGCCGCCGGGTTAAAGGAAAACCCTTTCGACAGCAAGAATGAGAGTTCCTCAAATGAACCGGTAAACTGTGCCGCAGATCAAATCGTTTCCGGCGGAAAAGAGATTCTGCAGAAAGGGACCGGTCTTGTTTACCGGGGAGGAAGGAAACTGGTTCAAACAATGGTAAACAAGCGAAAGGAATACAGGAAAGCTTCGCGCGCGATTCAAAAACTGCATTCCGACCGATTATTGACCAATTCCCAAAAATCAAATTTCCCATTGATCAAAGGAAAGCCAAACAGATCGGTTAAAACCGTGAACCGGACGGTGAAACAATCAAAGAACACCATCAAAAGATCCAAAACTGCTGCCCGGACAGCGCAAAAAACTGCCCGTACCACCGTAAAAACTACACAGAGAGCAGCGAAGGCCGCTAAAGTGAGCGCAAAAGTTACGGTCAAAGCAGTGACAACAGCAGTCAAAGCAACAGCGGCAGCGATCAAGTCGGTCGCTGCCGCTGTCATTGCCGGCGGTTGGGTTGTAATCGTTATTATCATAATCGTTGCTTTGTTTTTCTGGATTATTTACTCCTGTTACGGAATCTTCTTTTCCGGAGAGGATACCGGAACCGGAATGACAATCCGCACAGCGGTCACCCGGATCAACACCGAATACAATCAAAGGATCGAAACGATCAAAGCGGATAATCCGCATGATGAAGTGAACATCACAGGTTCCAGAGCAAGCTGGCCGGAAATCCTTTCTGTTTACGCAGTGAAAACATCTGTCTCGCAGGAGGTAGCTACGATGGATGAAAGCAAACTGGAGATTTTGCGTTCTGTTTTTTGGGATTTCCATACAGTCAGTTACAAGACAGAAGAAAACGAGATCAACCAAACTGACGATGAGGGTAATTCCGAAACTGTGACAGAAAAAATATTGACCGTCACTGTCAGTCACAGAACCGCAGAGGAGCTGGCGGATCAATACGGATTTACCCCCGAACAGGACCGCCAGCTTCTTGAACTTTTGAAGCCGGAAAATCAAAGTCTCTGGTCCGCAGCTTTATATGGGATCGGAAATGGGAGCGACGATTTGGTGACAGTTGCCCTGTCTCAGGTTGGAAATGTCGGCGGAGAGCCATACTGGAGCTGGTACGGATTTAACAGCAGAGTGGAATGGTGCGCCTGTTTTGTATCCTGGTGCGGGGAACAATGCGGATACATTGATGCGGGAGTATTGCCGAAGTTCTCTTCCTGTACCTTTGAAGGTGTGCCTTGGTTTCAGGAACGCGGGTTGTGGCAGGACAGCACTTATCTCCCGAATCCGGGAGATATTATCTTCTTTAATTGGGACGGAGATTCTTTGGTCGATCATGTCGGGATCGTAGAAAAAGTAGAAGGCGACAGAGTTTATACCATTGAGGGCAATTCAAATAATGCGTGCAGGCAAAACTGGTATCCTTTGGGGTATTCTAGGATTTATGGATACGGGATTTTGCGTATCAACTAAATTCCCTCTATTTTCTTTATAACAAACTTTTTTATTATATAAAGAAAAATGTCAGAAAAATCTATCACATTAAAAAACATATAAAATCTATTCATATACCTATGTTTTTCCTCGTTCCCTGATCTAGAACAACAGATAGTCCACTGGCATTACGTGCATATCCATTTCTTGTCTTACTTGAGTAACTGTTTGTACATAGAATAACAACAAATTCCTATGGGTGATTCAACGAAATGTGCATTTTTATAATGAGCATCAAACATTTTATCTTTTTTTGATTTATATCAATCATAGCCGATACAAAAAATCGTAAAGTCAATATGGTCTAATTTAACCTTTTGAATGTTAACCTTAACTTATAATAAACAGCTTTAACTTTTTTAAAGCTTGATTTTTTTGCTTATTAACTGCTTGTCTTGAAATATGCATCTTGTCTCCAATTTCTTGTTCAATATATCCATAATAATACTTTAATACAAGAATCTCTTTCTGTTCCGATGGAAGCTGGTACAGAAAACTACATATAGTTATTTGGTAATCTATTCTTTCTCCAGGATCCTGATAACTATAAAAATCGTCCTTTAATAGCATACACTTAGACCTTAGTTCTTGTTGATATTTAGATAAACGTATGTATTCGTGACAGATGGAATGAGAAATATATTGAACAAAGGCAGCGTCACTTTGAAATGATTTTATTGGGTATTTTACTAGCAATTCTATAATAAAAAGTATTAAATTTTGTTTGGCATCTTCATCTTTTAGCCATGATGTATATTTCCCTATGAGCGGTTCAAAGATGAACAATATTTTTTCTACAGCTTTATTTGATCCGTTCTGTGCCTCATAGATAATTTGGTATAAACCTTTTGACACTTTTTTCTTCATTGTTAATCCTCACTTCACTTAATAGACAAAAAGTGCCGGGATAAAGCAATCAAATATGTCATCAAAAAGAAAATTTTCTAAAAGAACTAAATTGCATATCCTTAAACACCTTATGCTAAAAGCATAACATTGTGAATCTGTCAATACAATAACATCACATATCCAAAATCAGCTTACTATATTAAAAATAGTTTTATTCAAAAAACTATCTTAGGTTTTGTTTATTAGCTGATGACATATAAAAATTTAAAACAGAAAGGTTAAGGTAATACGAATATTGAAATACTGATGTCCATCAAGCCAAGAAAGTCTGCCAAATCACTCCACCTCCACTTACATCAATAAAATTTGCTAATCTGTTTCAATTAGAAAAACAGTCGATTTTTATTTGTATTATCATTTTTCTTGTTATGTTAACTGTTAGGATATATACTATATATTTGTATTAGTAGGAATTAAATACATTGCATAAAAATTCATTTAAGGATAGTGACGTAGTATGATAAAAATGACCTCCAAAAAATTGATCGTTATTTTACTGATTGTTTGATTGTTGCATTTATAATCAGTGTTGTGATAATGACAAAAGTTATTTTTTAAACATACTACTCAACATAACCCATGCAGTTTATTATAGGAAATAGCATAGAAAATATGGAAAAAATATGATAAGATGAATATAAGTTAGGCAGGCACAGGTACTAAATCCAATTGTCAGAAAATACCTTGTAAAGGACAGATATCATGATTATGATTGGTATTCAGGACATCGCGGAGATGGAAATGTGATATGGTACATGATTTCTTTTGATGAAAATGGAATTGTGCAAAGAGTAAGAACTGAAGGTTGTTCATAAAAAGGAAAACATTTTTTGGTATTTTGCCAAGACAGAAAAATAGATTGCCACAAGTGAAATTAGACAATTATTGAGGTGATATGATGTTAAAACACAGATGCCCATGGTGCGGGGAGTGGCTTCCGGGGTATGAGCTGCATTTGGATTTGATTTCTAAATTAGTTGAGTTGAAAGATCCGCCCAGCTGTCATAATTGCAAAAACGTATATATGTTACATGGTATAAGCAAACAGCACTTTCTAAAAGTAGAGTTAAAGGTAATTATATTTGGAGTGCTGCTTGCTGTGGCAGTGTGTTTCTGGACCAGCATAAAAAAAGATATCAATATGCTTTGGGGTTTATTCTTAATAATGGGAATACTTTTTGTAATTAGTGAGATTATTTTATTTAAGCAAGTTCCATTTGAAAGACTTTATAATCGGAAAGATAACAGTATATTTTCATTTTTAAGGAAACAAAAAGTTTCTGTCAATATTCAATGGATTTCTAAAAAATCTAGTGGATTATGGCGTCCTCAATTACAGGTTCAGGACGGCGAAATTTTTCCTGCTTATTTTAAAGATACAGAAGGAAATCTGATCAGTTCCGGTTTGTGCGTAGTATTGGAAGAAATCAAATGGACAGGAAAACGGCAGTGTAACTGTGAAATCAGCTTTGTGCGAGATGACATTTCTGCCGAACGATACTTTCAAAAAGGCAATCACCTTTATTTGTATTATTACGACCGGCAGATTGCAGAAGGAATAGTGTTATAAAAAAGGGGACACATAAAAATGTGAGCCCCTTTTTATATTTTATACATTTCACAATTTTAGTCTCTATTAGGCGGCCAATATTCTCCCCTTAACATATGGTTTTCACTAGGTACATATCCTTCTTCACTGTACTGTTCGTATTTTTTTTCTGTAGCGGCTATTCCTCTTGGATCGTCATCAAGTCGGACAGTATATTGAGGCATACTAGCCATTGGGCATCCGTCTCGAAAATAAAATTCAAATTGATGATATTCAACTCCCATGTCATAATATAAACGAACCATTATATAAGAATCACCATCGCGTATGGATACACCTTCTGTTGCTCCTGCTGGAACATAATTATATACTTCACGTTCTTCGCCAATAGTGCTATATATTGTATTAGTTACATTGCTTAATGTGCTCAAAGCGGTAACTCCTTTTCCTAAGATCCCAAGTTTTGGTGCTATTTCCTTAAGAAGTTTGTCAGCTGTAATATCACAACCATTTTTGAGTATATCGTATGGAATTTGTATTTCATTATTTTGTTCCACATTTAAGGCAATGGCGTACAAGAATTCTAAAGCAGATCCCACTCCTGGAATAAGCAAGGCTAAGACTCCTACCCAGTCGTCTGCTTTATTCATCTGTATAATTTTATCCTTTGTAAAATATTGAAGTTTCTGGAATTCAATCTTAGTAGTCTTTCGGCCTGGAGCATAATACTCGTATCCTAAGTCAAATTGTCCGTTGGAGTCTAAAAACTTTTTATACAAATTTTTATAGTTGGGATGTGATTTTCTGACTCTAAGCATTTCATCATATAAGAAATCAGTTTTTTCATAGTCCTGTTGATCACAAAAATATATGTACATGAACTGCAAGCAAGCCAGTATATTATAATCATTAAAGTCATCGGGAATTTTAGCATCAAAAGTTTCCGTATGTTTTGAATTATAATATGTAGCATAATAATTCGTTTTCATCAGTATAGAGCGATCGATTTTATCCAGTTCTTCAGCTAACTTGTATCCATCGATTGGCTCTTCTGGATTTTCAGATTCTTCTGGTGGTCTAGGTGAAGGATCTTCTTTTTCCACAATTATAAGTGCCTGTAAGCCCTCAGCTATATATGCTGCCTCTACGGCGTCCTTGCTATAATAGGTGAGAGCATGAGAATCCTGCGGATCATTAAAGATATAATTATGCTCATCATATCCGACTAACAATAAACAATGGAATCGAGACTTCCAAGTGATTTTTTTCCATCAGCATACCATGTGGTTGTCTTGGAAACAGCTTCCATTTTTTGTGTCGCAAAAAATACAACAGGAATGTTTTTGTTAATGTAATCGGCACAAAGTTGCGCCACAGAATAATCTCTTAATACATAAGATTTATAGTTTGTATCAGGCAGGAATTTATTTAAAGCCAGTTGAATTGCTTCTGCAAAACATCCCCAACCTCTGGTGGATCTTGGATCCCCTCCAAACTCGATATACGGATTGAATCCACTGGTTGAGCCTTTATTGAGATAATTGTCTATAAATTTGTCTACCGTCATGTTGATTCCAGCATAATTCAAAGCCATCACAGTAGAAACGCTCTCACATCCTGTCGGATATTTTGGATATTGAGAAATAAATGGAACATTGATGATCTTATAATCACCAGTTGGCGTATGTGTTGTTCCGTTAGTATCATTTTCCTCAAATACCCGAATTTCCACACCATCAATATTCTGTCCCGCGTTTCCTGCATAGGTACTCTTAGTATCCAGCGTGCCACCTAGGTTGTACTTTGACTGGACGCTGACCATCCATTCCGGATCAGCATTACTCACCCATGGGAGCCATCTTCCACTTACACGGACGCGATACATAACAACTACACCGCTTCTCAGTCTGGTTCCGTCATTTTTATACGCCTGAATATGAAGCAATTGGATTGCTTTCCCTGGCAGACCTGCATAGTCGTTATAAGCGGTACCGGTACTTTTGACCAACGGAAGATAACTAGACAGTCCGGCGTTTTTGGTTTTGTACATCAGATAGTATCCTTTAGAAGTACTGGTTTGGATTTTAATTCCTTCTATTGGGGAGGTTGTTACCCGATGCGTAAAGGAAGTCCAATTGTCCAAGTTATCCCGCATATAACTCAGCGATACAGAAGCTTCGGCACCTGGCAATTCTCCTAACGGGTGATCGTTTGTAGAACCTTTAAATACACGGATCTCTACGCCGTTGATATTCTGTCCTGCGTTTCCGGCGTAAGTGCTGACCGTATCCAAAGTCCCATCGAGATTGTACTGTCTTTGTACACTTCTCATCCATTCCGGATCAGCGTTGCTTACCCATGGCAACCAGCGACCTTCTACACTGACACGATACATGACCACAACATCGGAACGCAGACGGTTTCCGTCATTGTCGTATGCCTGGATGCTCAAAAGCTGCATTTGCTGCCCCGGATAACCCGCGTAATCGTTGTAATCATTCTCTGTACTCTTTACTTCTGGATAATAACTGCTGTTTCCGGCATTCCATGATTTGTATGTCAGATAAAAAGAATCACTGGGACTGGTCTGGATTTTGATACCGTCAATCCGTTTTGAAGAAATCTGCCCGTCAAAGGATGTCCAGTTATCAAGGCTGTTTGCCATATACTGAGTATTCAGTTTAATTTCAGAGCCGGTGAAATCATCTGCTCCCGGGTTAGAAGCGTCGTCCTCAAACACTCTGATTTCTACACCGTTAATATTCTGTCCGTCATTTCCGGCATAGGTACTTTCTGTATCAAGCAGACCGTCAAGACCATATTTTGTTTTTGCCTGACGCATCCACTCAGGATCCGCATTACTTACCCAAGGTAGCCATCTTTCCTCAACATGGACACGATACATAACAATGACGCCGGAACGCAGTCTATTTCCATCTTTATCATACGCTTGGATATGCAATAGCTGAATGGGTTTTCCCGGTAAACCGGCATAATCATTACTGGCTCGACCTGTACTTTTCACAAGAGGCAGATAGTCAGACATCCCTTCGTTTTTTGTTTTGTATTCCAGATAGTAATTTTTACTGGTACTGGTTTGAATTTTGATACCATCAACTTTAGAAGCCAGTGTCGCATTGGAGAAGCTTTCCCAGTTATCAAGATTATCTACCATGTAACTTAAATCCAGAGAGGATTCTCCGCCTGTGAAATCACCGTCGATTACAGAATCCTCGTCATAGACTCGAATTTCCAGACCATCAATATCCTGTCCCTTGTTACCCGCATACCAGCTGGAAGTATCAATCGTGCCATCCAGATGATATTTGGTGTGCACGCTTTGCATCCATTCAGGATCAGCATTACTTACCCATGGTAACCAACGACCGTCAACAGATGCACGATACATCACTACAATTCTTGAAGTGAGTTTTGTGCCGGAGTTTGTATATGCCTGGATTTGAAGCTGCTGAATCGGTTTCCCAGAAAGTCCAGCATAATCATTTTCATTACTTTTAACAAACGAATAGAATGAAGTATTTCCTTTATTGCATGTCCGGTACTGAAGATAGAACGAGCTGCTGGGAAGGGTTTGGATTTTGATTCCATCCATTGAGTTGGACGTTTTGTACTTGAATTCTTTCCATGTGCCATTTTTTAAATAAGATGTCGTAATGGTGTATAGTAACATTTTAATTTCCTCCTTATAGCTTTTTTATGTTGTTAGCTAACACTCTATAAAGAGAAAATTTGATCGAAAAAAGCAACCTCTTTTTAAAAAATTTTAAAAATGTTAATTAACGATAAATCTAACCGGATATATAATATGGTCACGTTTCGGATCAAGGTTTGACAACTCCGGATCGGTCAGCATGATTCCCCGCTGAATACTGAAATGTCCATACCGTTCCCTCAGTTTGTCGATCGCCCTGTCCAGTCGTTCCAGTTTTTGAAGCTTGAATTCTTCCGGGAATAGTGATAACTGCTCATTCCCCATAACTGAAAGCTGGCAGGCCCGAACACTTAAACTCCGTACAGGTTTCTCCGGTAGATGAAGTTTAAACAAGGAAAATGATTGGTCAAACAGGTCTTTTACTGTTCGGTTTGGATAGGTCATTGCTCCCTGACGTTCATAAAAGTGCAGTTCCTGATCCCGTATTCCGATCTGCACTGTCCTGCACACAAAATCATATTCCCGCATTCTTGCTGATACACTTTCGCACAGAACATACAGTGTAATCTTTATATCTTCATCAGTCACAAGATCTCTAGGAGTTGTCGTGCTGTTTCCAATGGATTTGATCATTGATTTTGCTCCGATATTGGATACCGGTGACTGATCCAGCCCGTTAGCAAACTGCCAGAGCATTACTCCATTTTTCCCTAATATCTGTTCTAGAAAACGCACGTCTGTCAAAGCCAAGTCTCCAATCGTTCGGATTCCGTATTTTCGCAGTTTTTGGTGAGTTGCTTTCCCGACATATAGCAATTCACTAACCGGAAGCGGCCAGACTGTTTCCCGAAAATGATCCGGAAGAATAATCGTTGTCGCGTCCGGCTTTTTCAAATCAGAGCCAAGCTTGGCAAAGACTTTGTTGAAAGAAACTCCAACCGAAGCAGTGATCCCCAGTTCCTTTTTGATCCGTTCCCTTAATGTGTCGGCGATTGTTTTTCCTGAGCCAAATAAACCTGTACTGCCGGTTACATCAAGCCAGCATTCATCCAAACCGAATGGTTCTACCTGATCGGTATATTCCGAGTATATTTCTTTTGCCCTTTGAGAAAACTGAAGATACTTGTCATAGTGAGGCGGAGAGAAAATAATGTCCGGGCATTTTTGCTTTGCAAGCCACAGCGGATCACCGGTCTGTACTCCAAATGCTTTGGCTTCATAGTTTTTCGCAAGAACAATACCATGTCTCTGCTCCGGATCGCCTGCTACTGCCATTGGTTTGCCTCTATACTCAGGATGATAAAGGCTTTCTACGGAAGCATAAAAGTTATTCATATCGCTGTGTAGAATGACCCGATTCATAACAAAACCTCCGTAACCCTTTTTCTTAGTTTACGGAGGTCTCCTTTGTATTATGCTATGATCTAAGCATTAGAATTGCACTCTTTCTATGTTTTTATAGATGTTGAACAGAAGTGATTATTACTATATCAATCCCCTATTCCCTACTGCCTACACCGATTTCATCGCATTCAAAAGAGATTGATAGCTATCTACTGCTTCATATCTTACTTTGCTTGTAGACATTTCATTAAACAGCTTTTTCGCACAAGAAATTTTTGCCTGTTCAATAGGCCGGAGTTCAAGGCTTTCCATTGTCCCTTTTGTTTCAGCAACAAAGAAAATGTGCTTAACCGTACCCTCATAGAAAGCGATAGCCCAGTCCGGAGAGTAGTTTCCAACAGGAGTAGGAATCTGGAATGTTCTCGGAAGCTTTGCGTAAACGCATACTTCCTCAGCTGCGTCCAAATCCTCGGCAAACTTTCTTTCAATACTTTTTTCGGCAGAGCCATCGGTGAACACATAGTCTTGAATGGCTTTCTTTGCGAGAAACGCCTTATCAAAGCTCTGTGTGTTTTTCTCGGCCGCAAAGATTGTGCTGTCATATTCTCCCTCAATCGTATCGTAGGAGATATGTTCTACAATCATTGTAGCTTTCTGCTCGTTGATAAGTCTGATCACCTTGGTGATAAATTCTTCCGGGTTATTCTTGAACATATAGAGCTTATCTACTCTGATACCCTGTAAAATGGCTGATACTGTTTTTCGAGTGAGAACAGTTCCTTCTGCGACTTTGCCGATAAGATCATATTTAATTTGACTGGTCTCAGCGTGTTTTAAAGTTTGTGTTCTTGTCTTTTCACCGGTAAAGGAAGCTCCACGCTCAACCTCATACTCATTCATTTCTGCTTTCTGGCGACCGATTGTTGTGGTGTATTGCAGCTCAGAAACAAAGAGCTTGTTATCAATGTGAGCGATTGCATTCTTAATCAGCTCATCGCTGTCAAATTCAACCGTATAGGCATATTTATGGTTGATTTCTCGCCACAACGCCTGAAATTCTTTCTTTGCAAAGTTCTCATTAAGAGGATTGTCCTTAACCTTTGTTTCATGGCCGTCTGTAAACATATCCTTAAGAATGCTGTCATCGTAAACAGACTGAATCAGCGAGTGAATGCCATCCGCCATGGGTTTTAGTTCATCTGGAAGTTCAGCAACCGTTCCGCTCTTAATATCCTGACGGTACTTGTCCGTAACTTTGCGCTTCATATCTACATATCCGTTCTGAATGAGATAGAACTCAATCGCATTAGCGGTATTGTCGTCAATGAGCGTAGGAACATCATCCACTTTAACATATTTGCCCTTGAAGTATTCGCTTGTTGCAACAGTAGGTCTATCATAAAGAACGGACTTAATATCACTCTGCAAATCAGTTACAAATGTTTTATAGCTTTCACTGGCAATCACCGTCAAAGTGTTTATGTCGTGAACGGTTTCCCCACAGGTTTCTATATCCATTCTGTTGCCGGATTGATTGACGCAAAGACGCAGACCACGGCCTACTTCCTGTCGCTTTGCCGTATTGCTGTCGGAGTGTTTCAGCGTGCAGATTTGAAAAACATTCGGGTTATCCCAACCTTCACGAAGCGCAGAGTGAGAGAAAATAAATCTTGTCGGTTCTTCAAAGGAAAGTAAGCGTTCCTTATTCTTCAAAATAAGATCGTAGGCGGAAATATCATCGGAAAATTCACTGCCACGCTTTAACTGACTGTCAATGCTGTGGCCGGTCTTTTTATCAATACTGAAATAGCCTTTATGTACCGCACTGACATCACTGCAGGTGGATTTCAGATACTTTTGATATGGCGTATCGAACAGAGTTAAGTATTCGTTTAAAACAGTCATATACTCTTGTTCGAACATCTGTCCGTATTCACCGAGCAGCTCATCACCGTTCTCATCATATTGCCGGTATTTTGCGACCTCATCAATAAAGAAAAGTGACAAACATTTGATCCCCATATTAAACAGCTTTTCTTCCTTTTCAAAATGAGAGAGGATCGTCTCTCTGATTTGAATACGGCGCATATCCTTTTCGGAAACATCTCCAACAACATCGCCGGCTGTAATTACTTCACCGTTGGTAAAGGTCACCGTGCCACGAAGCGGGTCAATTTCAGAAATGGTGTACCCTTTGTATTGCTCCATTTCCTGAGAAACATAGTAAAGGTCATCACCGACGCCAAGCACACGGGTTTCACGGTTAATGGATTTATTATAGCCGATTTCAAGCTCGATTTTTGCCATTGGCGGTTTCTTGCTGGAAAGCACAATCTGCTCGAGGTACAGATAACTGTCTGTACCTCTGAAATTCTTCACTTCAAACCCTTTGACTTCAATCTTCTTTACAAGCTTTTTATTAAAGGCGTCTAGCGCATCCAGCACATAAATTAAGTTATGCTGTTTAGCGTGTGTAGCGGAGTAATTCAGGCTGAAAAGTGGATTAAAGTTTTTCAGAGCCTTTTGCGTTACGTTACCGCCCATTTTCTGCGGCTCGTCCAAAATGATAATCGGTCTGTTTGCAGCAATTACATCAATCGGACGGCGGGAGCCGAACTCATCACGCTTGGAATAAATGATACGAGCTTCCTTACTTCTGCCATCCTCTTTGAGAGATGAAGCAAACGCTTGTGTATTGATAATCATCACATTGATACCGGAGCTTTGTGAAAAGTTATCAAGCTGATTTAGGTTCGAGCTATTGTAAATAAAGAAGCGAGCCTTTTTCCCATAATGCTCCATAAAGTGGTCAGCGGTTATTTCAAAGGATTTCTTTACACCCTCACGAATTGCAATACTTGGCACAACTACAATAAACTTGCTCCAGCCATATTGTTTATTCAGCTCAAACATTGTCTTGATATACACATAGGTTTTCCCGGTACCTGTTTCCATTTCGATATCAAGGCTACAACGTCCCAAATCCTTAATAAGTGAAGTCGACTGCTTAATATTGTTTTCACTTTGAAGCTTCTGAATATTGTTCAAAATCTGTTCATCTGTCAGATCAAGCATTTCGTTCTTGTAGCCGGTATCATTCATCGGATCATACAATTCTGTTTCCCCGTCAGACATTTCGAACATCATCTGCATATTTCCCGGTTTTGTTTTTCCTATGTCACGGATATAGCTGACTTTATCATAAAACCCTTGTCCGCGAAACACTTTTACCACGGCGTTTACGGCGTCGGTTTGATATTGTTGTATTTTAAAATTAAATTTCACAAATCACCCCTCCTTCAGCCCCTCACAATATTTAGGTGTTAAATAAGCCAACGATGAAACAACTGTACTTTCTAAACTTTCTGATATAATGCTTATTGAATCACATGTTGTTTGTTTTTTAGGGCTAACAAAAAACCTAAATTCTTTTTGATACTTAAGTTTGAGTGGCTTTGTAAATACTATTTTTTCTATTTGATTATCCAAAAACCACTTGATTTTTGTTTGATCGCCAATATCCTGGTAAGTAACACATCCAAAAGCAAAATTATAATTCTCATGATTAAAAGCTTGACATATTTTCGTGATTAATTTTGGTGCATCATAAATAGAAAAATATGTATACCCTTGTTTTTCAGCATAACTATTCAAAAAATAAAAAAAGTTGGTGTATTCTCCTATTGGTGAAATATCAATATTGTTTTTTGATATATTTAAGCACTTCTTAGGCATCAAGTAGAAACAAGTTAAAAAGCCATTGACATTCATACATAAATCTTTTGTTTCAGCAGTTTGATTACCTTTTGCTTTAAGAACTTCAATTCCCTCATCCATTTTTCCTTTTTTCATCAAATCAGAAACCACAGCACTTTCAATTGGGTCTATTGTATACAAACTTCCAATACTATTTTTTGCTTGGTGAAATATCATACCTTCTTTGTCTTGCTGAAACTTATTTTCAACATTATGAAAATAAGAGAGCGCCTTGAGGTATAGGTTCCCTTTGTTAAAATCTGACCGGTACTTTTCTTGACTATAACATTTGATGAGATAATAGTTCTCGTATTGCTTGATAAGTTTCTCCAATTTACAGCACCTTCCTTACTGTATCGGGGCTGTAAGTTGCGAAAATCTGCTCGAAGTTGGTTGCCACACTGTCGTTAGCCATGGAGCTGTCACGCATGACAAAATAATAAGGTTTTTGTTTTGCGATTGCGGTAATGGTTTCGTCCGTCACGTTTTCGTCGAAGCAGGCAATCAGGAAGCCGTCGGCAACATCAAATACTTTCTTGCCGTCAATCACTGTTTCTTCAATTTTGCTGGAAAGCAGAACACCCAAATCAAGCATCACTTGGAACAGTAAATCCTCCGGTGTTCTGTCCTCTTTGATATTGTCCTCAAGACTTGCAAACAGCGACTGATTATACTCAGACGGATTATAATAAACATCTTTCATATTACTGCTGTCGCACTTGAGAACACGAAAGCCCGTATCAAGATTTTGTGTTGTGAGCGGACTTTCGTCTTTGATTTTGGCACCCGCTCTTCGAATACGCTCTTTGCCGATTTCGCAGATGTTTTGATAACCTGCTTTGTATGCCTCTGATTTTTCGTCAGTTTTTTCGGGAACCTGCACCATAATGAATTTACGGTTTGCGCTATCCTCTGCATTTAACTGCATAACAGCATGAGCGGTTGTAGCTGAGCCGCTAAAAAAATCGAGGATATATGCGTTTTGGGAAGTGCTTATTTTTATCAAGTGCTTTAATAATTCAGTGGGTTTGGGATTTGTAAATAACTCTGATTGATTGAATAAACCAATGTTCGTTTCTTTAGCAGCACTATCAGAGCTACCACAATCAAGTAATAATGTTGGGTTCGCAGAGAAAGTAGCCTTGTCATCTTTCTCATATATTTTTAGCTTAATTATACCATTATCAATAACAAAAAGATTTTTTGCTTCATAGTCTCTTGCTGTTTTTTCACCTATTTGCCAACGTTTACCTTCTCGTGGGAGTTGCCCCAATATAGGAAATTTCATTGTTGATCTTGTATATGTACCAGAATCCTTTTTTTCAATTATAGCTGTTCTATATTTTCCAAATTCATCCGTGTAGGGATATGTTCTATCCTCTGTTGTTGTGATTCGACGATTTAAACTTGCTGGAGATAGCTTTTTTGCATAGCAAAGTTGATAATCTGTTTGAGGACTTACTAAAGCATTTGCAACATTGGTTGAAGTACTCTTTTTACGCCATAAAAAACAACCCACAAAATTACTTGCGCCAAAAACTTCAGTACATACTTTTCTTAAGTTATCTACCTCATTATCATCAATACTAATAAAAATAACTCCATCATCAGAAAGCAAATCTTTCGCAAGCTTTAAGCGTGGATAGATCATATTCAGCCAGTCGGTGTGGAAACGACCGTTGCTGTCAAGATTTTTTACAAGGCGGTTGCCCTCGTCATCAAACTGTCCACTGTTTGCAAGATATTCCTCTGTGCTTTGGGCAAAATCATCTTCGTACACAAAGTCATTTCCCGTGTTGTAGGGGGGATCTATGTAAATCATTTTGATTTTGCCCAGATAGGTTTCCTGCAAAAGTTTCAGTACTTCAAGGTTATCGCCCTCAATATAGAGGTTTTCGGTGTTATCAAAATCCACGCTTTCTTCTCTGCAAGGGCGGAGTGTTTTATTGATCGGCGCATTTGCAAGCAAAACAGACTTCTTCTTGTCCGGCCAAGTAAACTGATAGCGCTCCTCGTTGCCGTCAACCACCCTTGTGTTGATTTCCTGCATCAGCACGTCTTTATCAATCGCACGGACCACCTCGCCGTTTTCGTCGATCGTCTCGGTTACGGCGTTCGGGAATAGTTCTGCTAGTTTTTTAAAGTTTTCATCAGCTTTATTTGCTGTCTGCATTTTGAGTTTGTCCATTTATTTATCCTCCATAACATCGAGATTAGAAATATATGCCCGAATCGTATTGTTTAGCTTTTTCCACTTTTCGTTAATTTCTCGGGTCCTTTTATACGCATCTGGACTAAAACTTTCTTTTTCCTGTTGTGGCCTCAAATCTAAAGCATTAAAGCGTTCTACATATTCATCAAGCTGCAAAATTGACAAACGCAGCAGCTCCTCATATCCATTAAATATTTCTTCGGATATAAAAGGAATATTGGAATTTAATGTATCCTGAGCTTTTACAACAGCAGGACAAGCAGATTCGTAGCATTTTTTCTCGTATTCCAAACGAGCTTTTTTGTCGGCAGGTAGATTGGCATATATTGGAATCAATATATTGATTGATTTGACCATATCAGCAAAATTCAAACTCAGCTCACGATATAACGCAAATTCTGTATCAAATTTAGTCTTGCTGACATATTCCTTTTTACTCAAATCTGATTTATATTTCTCTAATTGTTTATCTAATGATGCTTGGAATTTTTTATCCATTCGATCGGCTATTTTGTTTGCGGAAAAGGATACTACACCGATAATAATGCCTCCAATTCCTCCGGCGCTTACAATAGCAGCTGCTGCAATTTGACTTATCTCAACCCAACTCATTTTGTTCACCCAATTTCTTCTTTCAGTTTTTGAATTTTTTGCACCAGCTCAAACTTTTTCTTCGGCTGCTTTTCCGCTCTGGCGAGTTTTTCAAGTCGTGCGATTTCTTTTTGCAGTTTGTTTCTCTGTTCATCAATCACAATCTGCTCATCAAGGGAATTCCCCTGTTCCACAGTCAATCCGCCGATCTGAACAATAATATTTTCCCATACAGTATCAAAGTTTAGGCCTTTCAGTTCAAGAGAAAGTTTTTCTTTCTCAAACCACTCTGTCTGCATGAGTTTGGTATGGAAAACTGCAAGCCTTGCTTGATTCTCATATTCTAAAACCATTACCATATTTTGTGGTATCAGTTTTGACAGCGTGATGATATTTTTCTCATCATAGTCCTTGCGCTTGAGGATCACGGACATGACAAAGAAAGACTTCACCTCCGCCCCCTCATTTAGATTGATCTTTGACGCAGAAACTTCATTTACGATGTAAATTCGGGAAATATCTCTGTCGATACGTTCTTTTGCAGTTGTATTCATCTGAAACTTTGCATAGATCGCATTTTTAGGGAGCTGTTTATTCAGTTCTGTGTTTTTTGGTAACCCAAGCATTTTCACTTCTCCTTTGCCTATTCAATGTGAATAACCGTGCAGGGGATATTTTCTTTTTGGGCAGCTTCCATCATATTCCTTGTTCCGGCAGATTTCCCATCCCAAAAAACAATCACATCGTCTGCCGCCTTTGCCATTTGCGCATTGCGTATGGGACCTGCCGCATTGCCGTAATGCTCCCAATCAGCCGGATAATACTTAATCTTGTATCCCTTTTCTTTTGCGTATTGCTCACCTAATTGATCTGCACCCTTCGCCGTTCCGCTGATGATTGTAATAGCTTTATTTCTTGCTCTGTTTTTCAGGTGCTTGTCTACCGTTTCAGAAAGTAACGGATAGTCTTTAAAGTCTCTGCTTCCGGCTATGACCAGTTTATATTCTTCTCCTGGTAAATCCTCTTTCATCTGATCCTTAATCACCAAAAAGCAAATAAGTTCAAAATCATCTAATCCCTTAATCTCGTTGGACAGAAAACTGACTTGACCACCGCCCAAGAAAGAATCAATATCACTTTCTTCCTTAATCTCAATGATAGAAGCTATAGCGTCTCCGAGTAATTTTGAAAGTTCTCTCATATCTCGTCCGTCTTTTGTCTCTTTATTAAACTGACGGCACAAGTCTAATACAGGGTCTTTCTTATCTTTACAAAGATATCTCATCTTATCAAGCATCGCTTTTGGGGAAAGATGGTCGCAGATTACTTTGCCATCGTTAGAAATGTAAACCATATAGAATGGGTGCAAACGATTCTGATTGTTGATGTTTACAGTATTAGAACGATTTTTCAGAACATAAATAACGCCTGCCGGCATTTCTTCATTTGCAGAAACCACGGAGTGCAGTCCAAACGGTGTCTTATCAAGGTCATCATGATTTTTTATGTATTGGAGCAAATCCAGCCTGAACTCATTCAGTCCCAAGTCCATAATGGAAATACCGGTTGTCATATCTTCAATATCGACAACTTCTTCTTGCAATCGTTTGAGTTGAGCCTTTCGATATTCAAGATCGGTTTTTTCTTCTTCGCTTAACAGATTATCGTCACCCGTGGCGGTCATATCCACAATTTTCATTCTTGTTTCAACCTTGGCTTTTAGATTGATGTAATCGTCAAGCGTAACATCAGGCCAAAAGTTTACAAGCTGAATGACATTATTTTTGCTGCCGATACGATCAATTCGACCGAAACGCTGAATAATACGAACCGGATTCCAGTGTATATCATAATTGATAAGATAGTCGCAGTCCTGCAAATTCTGTCCCTCCGAAATACAATCAGTTGCAATCAGAATGTCAATATCCTCTTTTGGAATACTATCAAACAAATCTCTGTCTTTTGAAACAGGAGAAAAACAGGTCAAAACGGTATTCAAGTCCGACCGTAGTTTCGGGCAGGTGGTGCGACCATCTATTGAACCTGATACCATAGCAGTATTTAATCTATATTTTGTTTTTACATATTTGCTGACATGATCGTATAAATACCCGGCAGTGTCTGCAAAAGCCGTAAATATTATAATCTTCTTATTTTCACTGTTAATCGGATGAGCAATTTTTTCATCAATAACACGGAACAATTCTTGCAGTTTTGAATCATGCTCAGGAGTAATGTCTCCAACCATAAGAGTAAGAAGTTCAAGAACTTTCGCGTCTTTCAAGAGACTTTTTCTCCAAGAAATGTAATCCATATCGGCAAGATCAATTTTTACTTTTTTCCCGAATGAAAAAAGCTCATCAGTATTTTGATCTTCATCATCAAATTCATCAACATTTGAAATATCAGTCAACTCAAGGTTAACGGTGGTGTGTTTATCAAAACGGTCAATTGTATTGATCGTGCTTTCTATCAAGTCTTTTATGCGCTTTAAAGTTAGATTAAAGGAATATACTGAACTTTCCATACGTTTCATAAGGTTTATTGCAGTAAGTCTACGGATACCCTGTTCACGATTCGCCTGTGTAAAGCCAATATTAACAGTATTGTCGCCATAAAGTTCAGCATACTTTTCCATTTTACTCGGAAGAATATAATGTGTAGGTGTATAAATGGTCAGTGCAAGAATCATTAACTGTTCAAAAATTTCATTGTAATTGATTGCTTCTTTCAGATCAGTCAAGTGAGGACGCAGAGAAATAGGTTTTAATCTTTTCGGAAAAGTTCCTACTTCACTTGTATCGTAATATTTCTGAATATGCTTTCTTGAACGAGCTATTGTAACACTATCCAAAACTTCAAAAAAATCAAAATCAAGCATTTTGAGAAGATTTTCTGTTGTTCTATCACACGGTTCCCATTTACTCCAAGTATTAAACGCTCTTTGTGCACGCTTAAAGATATCATCAATCGAACGGCTTGTATTCAATTTTTCATCTATAAAGTCAGTATGACCTTCGTATGCAAGCGCTAACTGATTTTTCAAATCGAGAAATTTATTGTTTACCGGTGTTGCAGACAGCATAAGGACTTTCGTTTTTACACCGGCTCTAATAACTTTTTTCATCAGAGTCACGTAACGATTGTCTTTACTGTTTTCATCAGGGTTTTCTACCAATTTACCGCCATTACGGAAGTTGTGCGACTCATCAATCACAACAAGGTCATAGTTACCCCAATTTAACCTATCCAAATCAAGACCATTGGACTTGCCGTGAGTACGGTTAAGGTCAGTATGATAAAGTACATCATAACGAAGTCTGTCCGCTGCAATAGGATTGTTAATATAGTTATCCTTATAGGTGTTCCAGTTGTTCGCTAACTTTTTAGGACACAATACCAGAACTGATTTATTTCTATTTTCATAATATTTAATTACAGATAGGGCTGTAAATGTCTTTCCCAAACCAACGCTATCCGCAAGAATACATCCGTTATATTTTTCAAGTTTGTTAATGATTGCAAGCGCAGCATCTTTCTGAAAATTATAGAGCATACCCCAAATTTTGCTGTTTTTGAATCCAGTTGCTTCATTTGGCAGAACATCTTCTGAAATATCTTCAAGAAATTCGTTAAAGATATTATAAAGTGTAACGAAGTATATAAAATCCGGAGAGTTTTCCTGATATGCGGCTGTAATATTTTCTATTACTTCGTCTGTAACAACCTGCATTTTAGAACTATCGCTCCAAAGGCTATCAAACAATTCAATATAAGCGGAAGAAAAAGGAACTTCCGTTTTTTGAATCATATTGTAAGCATTATTACCACGTTCACATCCTATATCTACTGTAGTAAATCCATTGATTGGCATATAATTCTTATCATCCAAATTTATAAAACCCATCATATTGTCATTTGTTATATTTGATTTAAACGTGACCTTTTTTCTGATCCATTCTGCACATTCTTTTGCAATAGCTTTCTGCGTAAGCTCATTTCTAAGCTTAACTTCAAACTCTGTACCGTATAAGCTACGTTCACGGTTTAAGCGCGGAATGTAAAATTCCCTTTTTTCTTTTTTGGCTTTTTCTGTAGTAAAAGTGGGCGAAGTGAAAATAAAGCGTAACTCATCAATACTTTTCAGCTGATTTTTTAGTTCCTGAAAAGCATAAATCGAAAAACAAGCTGCTGCGATCGATAATTTACTACCTGCTTTGATCTCGACCGCCAGATCATCTCTTAATGTCTTACTTGTGTTGTTAATTAACTCCATACATAATTTCCCCGTAAATGTCTTTTAATATTTATATCACCTTATATAACCCGATTCCCTAACAAATTTTTATAGCTGTTTCGGTATTGACACCCCACGCCCAGCATACTTTATTTATATTAAAACCTTTTTAGTCAGTTTAGAACTCAAGAACTTGAATTTAATCATGTTATTTCAATTAGTTGATATTCCCCATTTGAATACCTCATTGAATGATTTAGACTTCATTTATACGTAATATTATATCCTAGTAAATCATTTTTTTCAATGAATAAAGATTAGTGATTGCTTTGTTTATGGCCATATTTTATAATATCTTTCACATCCATTTGGTGCTGATATATTATTTTTCCATTTTCAATTCAGTATATTAAAATATATTTAAAACGACAAGATAATTGAGAAGGGAGCAAAATTTCAAATAATATTTTAAGTTTTTTCAGAAAACCAAAAAAATCCTACGTAATTTCAATATTTTTTTCTGTTTCGACTTTTTTTGCTTGATATATTTTCCCATATTATGGTAGGACAAAAATATATTAGTAAAACCCTCACCAAAAATGGGATGAAAAATGAAAAATAATCTAAAAATATTGAAAAAGAACTTTATTGAAATAAACAGTCCAGATCGAACTATATATATTTCGATCTGGACTTTCTTGTTATTTTGTTACGTAGTATATTTCGGAACTCAATTTTATCATATCTTTCTGCTGCCTAAATTGAAATCATTTAGGCAGCACGGTTAATTGCTGAAGTTTTACCTCGATTCATAAAATGCAGAGGTCCGCCTTCGACAATCTGAATTTTAAAAAATTTAGATTGATCGGAGGAAAGAACAATGGCATATAACAAAGCCAGAGCAGAAAAAGAATGGATCAAATGGAAAGAAACAGAGGAAAAGAAACTCAGAGAACTCGGCGTGGATGAGGAAACCATCCAGCGCCTGCATACATACGATTGGGCACAATTCAATAAAGAACGCCGGTATTTACAGAGAAAGGTCGAATGGCCTCCCATTTGGGAGCTTATGACCGCGCAAGAGTTAGAACTTCCTGTAGAAGATACCGAATCTTTTCTGGATAGTATCGAGAATATGGAACTGCTTCAAATTCTTTCTAAAGAGGACAAGCTGACTGTTCATATTGTTTTTTTGAAAATGCTAGGCTTTAATGGCTATGAAATTGCCGAAAAAATCGGTATTAGCCAAAAAGCAGTAAATCTAAGAATGGTGCGTTTAAGAAAAAAATTAAGAAAATTTTTTCAAGTATGAAGCTTTTAACACTTTTTCCCGGGCTATAGAGTGAAAGGGAAAATATACCCTTCACTTCGTAGCTTGAAAAGTGAATACCAGCCATGCGGGTACGTTCCCGCCTGAGCGAGCGACTAAAAGTTTACAGTATAAAACATACTGCGGACTTCGGAAAAAGCGCCAAGACGAACGGAGGACTGTTCCGAGCGATATCTTTTGGCCGAAAAGAGGGAGTAGTTTCCCTTTTTGCCAGGACCTCGGGCGGGGGATAATGATACACGGTATCGTCTGCCCACACGTCAGATGGGCCGGCCGACCTTGGGTTGTAATCAGCAAGACCTTTGGAGAGCCGGTGAACGGTTTGGAAACTGCAAGCCTGCCCGTATGGTTCCCAATGTTGCCGGGGGGCGAGCAGCGAATATGGCACAAAACCTATTTATCCATATATTTAAAATTCAGATTGTCATTGACGACAAATCCGTGCGGCGCAGTATCAAACTGCGCCGTATTAGTTTGCCGTTAACGCACAATCAAACGTTATTGAAAGGAGAAAGTGCCGAAATGAATCAAAGTCTGAAAGAGCAGGCACACGATGAAATTGAACGGATCTTCCGGTTACTTCTGCCCCAAAACGGATTGGCAGTACGGGAAGAACAGATTAAACTCTGCCATATCATGCTGGATGCCCTGCTTGAAGATCATATTGCGCTTTGTGACGCAGGCGTCGGGATTGGCAAAACCTATTCCTACCTGACCGCCTGTGTTTTGATGAAAAAGGTTACAGAATATGGATCTGCCGGTTCCCGGCCGGTCGTGATTTCCACCTCAGGCGTTGCTTTGCAGGACGCTATCATCGGGGAATACCTCCCCTTCCTATCCCGGATTTTTCTTGAAAATCATATTATCTCCAAACCCATCCGGGCGGTCATACGAAAAGGAAAGGAACGGTTTGTCTGTGATGTCCGTTTGTCCCAAAGATTGGAAGCAGTCAGGGATAAGAAAAAGAATGAAATCCAGAGAAATGCTTTGTTCTCTCTTCGGAAGCATTATGATCTGGATGATGTGCCTGATCTCAGCGGATTCGACCGGAGGCAGGTGTGCGTGCCAAAGGCTTGCGAAAAGAACTGCCCCAAACGGGATCTCTGCCGGTATCATCAGTATTTAAAAGAAGCCGGAAATGCAGAGATCTTCATTCAAATTTGTAACCACAACTATTTGTTAGCCGACGCCCATCACCGTTTGCAGGAAATACATCCGCTGCTTAGTGATTACCGGGCTTTGGTGATCGATGAAGCTCATAAACTGCCGGAGGCAGCCCGCCAAATGTACGGGCAAACCGTTTCAGACGAGGATTTCACCGAGCTTTGTTCGATGCTGGAAAGGGGAAAATGTATCCTTGCGGCTCAGCAGCTAAAAGAAAAATTTTCACACCTTATGAAAGCGATGCGGAAAGGTGAACTGCTGGAGGAAGCGCAGAAAACCGCCTTTGTATTAACCCCCGACCGGGAAGCGGCGCTTCGGGATTGCCTTTCTCTTCTCAGGCAGCTTCAAAAAAAGCTTGCCTCTTCTCTCCCTCAGTGGATCATTCACCGGCTGGGAAGAACAGAGGAAACGTTAAACCTCTTCTATACCTGCAACAGACGATATATCCTATATATTCAGTATGACCGAACCGGAACCCCAAACCTCTGCGTTGCCAGCCGAGAAATGCCGGAACAGCTTTCCAGCGCGCTGTGGGGGAATAAGGTTCCGGCAATCCTCACTTCCGGTACTCTGATGGCAGGAGATAGCTTTGAAAGAACCAAAAAGCTTATGGGCTTGTTCTCAAATCACAAATCGGTAGATTTCATCGCCCCCTCTCCGTTCGACTACCTGGAAAACTGTCTTCTCTACATTCCCGGTGATCTGCCGAGAACACAGATGGGCAGTGAAACGGAAATCAAGTGTTTGGCAGGACAGATCTGTCAATTAACGGAGGCCTCTTACGGTCACACTCTGGTGTTGTTCACCTCGTATTCGTTAATGAGCTCTGTCTGCCATCAGATTAAAGACAAACTTAGTTTCCCTCTTCTGGAAGTCTGGAGGAATTCACAGGATGTGATCCGTCAGTTTAAACAGCTGCCGAACGCAGTACTGTTCGCGGCGGGTTCCTGTTGGGAGGGAGTAGACTTTCCCGGCGATATGGTGTCGTCGCTTATTATCACCCGACTCCCTTTTCCTGTTCCAGATCCTGTCAGGGAAGCAGAGCGAGAACAGTATCCAACCTTACAGGAATATATCCGGTCGGTGATTATTCCTGATATGCAGGTAAAACTCCGTCAGGGGTTCGGACGGGCGATCCGGACCGAAACCGATACCTGTGCGGTAAGTATTTTAGATTACCGGGCAGCTCCCGGAGAGCGGTATCACCAAGCTGCGCTGGAAGCTCTGCCAAAGCTTCGCATTACTAATAAAATCGAAGATGTAGAGGAGTTTATCCGTACCAAAAAAGGTGCGGATTATTTTTTGCCATAAAACAACCTTAGAGAGGAGAGCTATTATGAATGAACCCGATCAGAAAGTAATCTGCGAAATCGAGTACTATATTTCCTATTCCCTGTTAAAAAGACTAATGGAACAAAAACAACTGACGCAGGAAGAATGCAGGGAAGCCAATGTTGCTATTGCCGAAAGATACGGAGTTTCCACGCTCGATCTTTAGTAGTTCTCGTGATAGCTATCCGGGAAAGCTTATGGTAGTGTTGTGTGTGACGAAAAAGATGTCCGGCAGGAAAGGAGGCGGCAGCAGTGCGGGAAGTGAGAGTGATACAGCCGATCGCGGAACAGGCAAAGAAGCTGCGGGTTGCCGCCTATGCGCGTGTCAGCAGCGATTCCGCCGATCAGTTAAATTCTTTCGCAACGCAGGTACACTATTACACCGACTATATTCAGTCAAAGGAGGAATGGGAATTTGCAGGGATGTACGCAGATGAAGCGGTCACAGGGACCTGCGCGGAAAAACGGGAAGATTTTCAGCGTCTGATCGAAGACTGCCGGGCGGGAAAGATCGACCGGGTGATTGTCAAATCGATCTCACGGTTTGCCAGAAATACCTTAGACTGCATTCAGACGGTGCGGGAGCTGAGTATGCTGGGGGTATCGGTAGAATTTGAAAAAGAACATATCGATACCGGCAAGATGGGAAGCGAAATGATTTTAAGCATTCTAGGCGCAGCCGCTCAGGAAGAATCCCTCTCCATCTCCAAAAATTTAAAGTGGAGTTACCGAAAGCGGATGAAGTCCGGCGACTTTATCACCTGCAGCGCGCCGCTGGGTTATTCCTTAAAGGACAATCAACTTGTTCCTGATCCGCAGGAAGTGCCGATTATCAAATATATTTTTGACAGTTATCTGTCAGGAAACAGTACAAGTGATATAGCAAGATATCTGAATGCTAATGATCAAAGTACCAAAAAAGAATCCAGATGGCATCATAGTATGATCCGATATATTTTAACTAATGAGAAATATATTGGAGATTCTCTGGTTCAAAAGCTATATACGCCGGATGTTCTCCCGCTTGCCAGAAAGAAGAATTCAGGAGAACTGTCTCAATACTATATCAGAAACTCTCATCCTGCGATTATATCCCGTGAAGTGTTTGATACAGTGCAAACATTGCTTGCGCAGAGAAATAGGATTCATGCCCCAAAAGAAAAAATCAAAGAATTTCCTCTTAGTAAAATGATGAGATGCGGTCTTTGCGGGTCAACCTTTCACCGCCATCAAGACAAACACCAAAACCGCTGGATGTGTTATCGGCATAGGAAAAATAAAGAGTTATGTCCAATGAAAGCAATCCGACAGGAAGAAGTATATCAGTTATTTTTAAAAATGTATCATAAGATGACGGAGAATAAGGAGCTGATCTTAAAGACTATGCTGGATCAGCTGCGGGAATTGCAGGACAAATCCCGTTTTTCCAATGCAGAACAAACTGATCTCAACAGACAAATTACAGAACTTGTTAGGCAGAATCATTCACTCGCAAGGTTGCAGACCAAGGGATGTATTGATTCTGCTATTTTTATTGAACGATGTAACCGCAACAACCATGAACTGGAACGTCTGCGGAATGAGCTGAAAAAAATGCGAGAATCAGATACCCTCAGCAATGTGATCTCAAATACAGAGTTATTATTGGATCAATTGAACGGTAGCGAACCAATGATGGAATTTGCAGAAAATATTTTTAAAGGAACTATTCAGAACCTTATCGTATTTCCCGATAAAATAGTTTTCCGGCTTATCAATGGAATAAATCTCGAAGAAAGACGGTGAAAAAATGAAAAAGATTCGCTACTACCCTTTCGGGTATCATATGAAAAATGGAAAGCTGTTTATGATTCCAGAAGAAGCCGCGTTAGTCCGGCAAATATTTAACCGATATTTGTCCGGCGCCTCCCTACTTCAATTAACAGATTTTGCTCAGCGATCCGGATTAAAATTCCGGGAAAACAGCGAACTATGGAACAAAAATATGATTGCCAGAATATTAGACAACAAAAAATATTGGGATTTTACCTACTCCCCTATTATCGAACAAGCCACAGGACAAAAAGTATTAAAAATGAGAAAAGATAAATCAACGCCTAAGTCAGATATATATTTTGTGCAACAGAAACTGGTTTGCACAAATTGCGGTAGTTCTTTATCGCGGTGCAATCGAAATCCAAATAGAAAACAATGGAGTTGCAAGATATGTGAAAAAAAATTTGGTCCTATCGATGATTATGAAATCTTACAATCAATAACGGAGCGATTTTTGAAATTATGTCATAATCCTCAGATCACAAAATCAGATCAAATAACAGGAATCAGTCTATCCATGCAGGCTGTCCGCCTGAGTCATGAAATCGATCAAATGATGGACCGGCGGGAGATAGACAAAGAGAAAGTACTGTCTCTGATTTTAGAGTGCGCGGCGGAAAAATACAAAGCCTGCCACAGTGAAGACGATTATCTGACATTGAAAATCCAGAAACTGCTGGAAGGACATACGGAAGATGAAAAACTCGATCAGGAGCTCTTTTCTAAAGTCGTCGATAAGGTCATCCTGCAACCTGATTGTTCCGTAAAACTGAGGTTGATCAACGGGAAAATACTTTAAAAGAAAGAAGGTTCTACCATGGAAAACAAAGAGATTCTGGAGATCCCCGCAAATCCTATGCTGGGTGATCTAAGGAAGCGGAAAAAGAAGCTGAGAGTAGCGGCCTACTGCCGTGTCAGCACCGAGGAAGAAGAACAGCAAAACAGTTTCGAAGTACAAGTCTCCTATTATACGGAAAAGATCACTCATCACGAAGGGTGGCAATTAGCCGGGATTTTCGCGGATGAAGGAATCTCCGGGGTACGGACCAACAAACGAGAGCAGTTCAAAGAGATGATTGAGCTGTGCAGAAAGAAAAAAATCGACTTGATTTTAACCAAATCCGTATCGAGATTTGCAAGAAACACATTAGACTGTATTCGGCACGTGCGGATGCTCAAAAGCTGGGGGATTCCGGTGATCTTCGAAAAGGAAGGAATTGATACCTCCGATATGAACAGTGAAATGATCCTCACCTGTTTGAGCGCCTTCGCACAGGCTGAAAGCGAATCAATCAGCGGGAATGTATCCAAGGGGATTCGGATGGGATACCGTCAGGGGCGTTTCACCTTCCGCTACAGCAACTGTCTCGGATACCGAAAAGGAGCGGACGGAAATCCTGAGATTGAACCAGAGGAAGCGAAGACGATCCGTATGATTTTTGAAAATTATCTGAATGGTGACAGTGTGGAGGATATCAAGGCTTGTTTAGAGAGAAAAAAGATTCTCTCTCCTTCAGGCAAAGAAGAATGGAGTAAGCAAACCATTGTACGGATTCTGAAAAATGAGAAATACATGGGAGATGTATTACTGCAAAAGACTTATGTATCCAATTTATTTGAGGGGAAACTCAAGAAAAACAACGGAGAGCTGCCGAAGTATTATATACAGAACAATCATCCGGCGATTATCTCAAGAGAAATGTTCCACGAGGTACAGGAGGAAATCGCAAGAAGAAACAGCAAGAAACCGGCTACTCAGAAAAAGACGAAAACAAACCGAGGAAGATTTACCAGTAAATATCCGTTGTCGGAACGGTTAGTATGCGGCAATTGCGGATGTTACTACCGAAGAATTACTTGGAATATTCATGGAAGAAAACAGGTCGTATGGAGATGTATCAACCGGGTGGAATTTGGAACGAGATACTGCAAGGATTCACCCAGCATTCCGGAAGAATCATTACATCAAGCGATACTGGAAGCGGCGAAATCATTGGTGAAGGAAAAACAGAGTGAAATGGCTGATATCTTGCGACATACTCTGGCGAATCTGCATGATGAAACAAATGAAGCCGATCCGATCGTGGTGAAAAACAAACTGGAAGAACTGGAACAGGAATTTGACAGACTTCTGCTTATGGCTGGAACAGAAAACGAGATCATAGACAGGCGGTTAGAGCAGATCAGTAATGAAATCATGAAACTAAAACAAATGGCAAAACAGTCAGATAAATCCGAAAAAAGAAAAGTGACAACTGAAACAAAACACCGGAAGATTATGGATCTGTTTTCCGATCATGACTTGGAGTTAACTGAATATTCGGATGCGTTAGTTTATCGAATCATCGAACGAGTTACCGTTCTATCGAAAGAAAAGATACTAATCAAATTTATCGGGGGATGCGAGGTAACAGAACCTCTTAACTAATATCAGAGATAGAGAAATACAGGCAGCATATGCTGCCTGTATTTCTCTATCTCTGATATTTTTATTGTGAAACTTTATTTTTGTCCAACTAAAAGGTTAGTACAACTAGAAATTATAAATATAGTTTGTACTTCACAGTATTTTTCTTTTTAAGCGCTTTTGATAATCCACTTATATAGGGATATGATGGAAATTCTCACAAAGGTTGTTGTATTTAATAATCAATTTTTACAAAAATATTCTGTTTATTGGACATATGAATTAGATCTAAGTTGAAAATTATCCTTTAATGCCTACCATAGCCATGCCTTCAATCAATTTTCTTTGACCAATCACATAAAAAATTAAAGGAGGAATGACAGAAATCATGACTCCTGCCAGAATAACAGATAAATTTCCGTTTCCCATAAAGCCTTTAAGGATCGTCATTCCTAGAGGCAAGGTCATTTTTTCGTATGTATTGATAAAGATTAACGGTTTGAAAAAGTCATTCCAAACACTGATAAAATGCATGACTCCGATAACGACCAGAGTCGGCATCGACATGGGTAGCATGATCGTCCGAAAAATTCTGAAGTAACCAGCGCCGTCTAAAAAGGCGGCTTCGTCGTAACTTTTTGGGAGGGTCAGCATATACTGGCGCAAAAGGAAAATGCCCAGCGGATAAATCAAGGATGGCAAAATCAGAGAAAATACCGTGTCCATGAGATTTAGGGTTTTAATAACCAAAAATAACGGAACGATTGTCACTTGAGCAGGAATCATCATTCCACTCAAGATCAGAAAGAAGAAGAACTTTTTGCCGCGGAATTCCAAACGGGTAAAAACATATGCCGCCAAAGCGGACAACAAACATTGTCCGACAGTAGAGACGGTTGCTACAAATAAGCTGTTCCACAAAAATTGAAAAAACGGTATAGAGCGGAATACCTCTACATAGTTATCCCAACGAAATTCAGTTGGGAAAAAAGAGGGTGGAAAACTGAATGAATTTGCCGGAGAGCGTAAACTGGTTGCAAATATCCAAAAAAACGGCAGTAAAATGATAATGCATACGACAACTAAAAAGATATGATTCAATAATTTTCCGATAAATAGTTTTTTCATAAAATAATCCTCCTCCCCATATGATCATCGATCGTAATTAACCCATTTGTTAGAAATGTAGAACTGTAAAAGAGTTACCACTAACAAAATAATAAACAGACTGATTGCCAAAGTAGAGGCATACCCCATCTCATAAGCACGAAATGCACGTTCGTAAATATAAAGGCTGATCGTGCGGGATGAATCCCCTGGACCTCCAGAAGTGATCAGATAAGGTTCATCAAACATCTGAATGGAATTGATCACGTTGGTAATGATGACAAAGAAAAGCGTTGGAGTCAAAAGAGGGAGGACGATATGAAAAAATGTCTGTCTGCTGTTTGCGCCGTCTATTGCTGCCGCTTCCCTCAGCGATTCCGGGACACCCTGCAGACCGACAAATAAATATAAAAATGACGAGCCTACAAATTTCCAAAGACTGAAGATGACGATTGCTGCGATGGACCATACCGAAGATGTCAACCACGGGATCTCTATCCCGATTTTACGCAAAAAGTAATTGATTACCCCCATATCAGTGCTATACATAAATGCCCAGGCTATCGCAACAGAAGCGGTCGTAACGATTGTCGGGAAATAGATAATAGTACGACCTACATATTGCATAAATCGATTGGCGCGGTAAACGCTGTATGCTAATATCATTCCCACAATAACGTGCATCGGGATTAAAACTGCGGCAAACTTGAAGGTGTTCCAATACACTGTCGGCAAGACCGGATCTGTCAAAAAACGCTGCAGGTTGTCTAATCCGCTCCATTCGGGAGAATTTGTAATATTATATTTGGTGAGGAACAAAAAAAACAGTAGGATAATTGGTATCCCCACAAATATTAAAAACACGATGAGTGCAGGGGCTAACATAATATAAGCTGCCCGTTCTTCCTTGCGGCGTCTCTTTATTCCATAATTAACACCGCCCTGATACTTTTCTTTCATTCTAACGACCCTTTCTTATATCTCTTCAACTAAAGATCCTGTACATCTATGATCGACTAAACAACAACCTACCGCTTGTTATTTGAATTAAGTAATGTGGAAGTAAGATATTCATTATCCTACTTCCACAACTAAAAAATTATCTGGATAACGCAGCGTTTACTTCTTGATCTGCTGCAGCCAAACCATCGTCTATACCCATTTCATTTGTGAAAATAGCCTTGATGTATTTTTCTACAATCAGTGAAATTTCAGAATATTGAGGCGGTGCTTCGACCGGTTTGGCGTTTTCGGTATCCATGAACAGTTTGTTGTTTTCCGGGATATCGTTTGCCAATACTTCTTCCATGATGGATCGACGGGATGGAATAGCGCTTGCGCCCAATAGTTCGACCTGTGAATAATCACTGGTGTTAAACCATGTTGCAGCTTTGTATGCTTCATCAGGATGCTTGGTGGTCTTGCTTACAACAAATGCTCCTCCTCCGTAAATGGTGACTTGTTTCTGGATTTTCGGTAATTTCTGAATATTATAAGTCTGTAAAGCCGCTATTTTCAAAGGTCTGGACGGACCATCTGCCGGCATAACCCATACCGATCTGATTGTTGGCCATCAATACGAAATAGTCCATCCCGGTTTCCGGTACCGGCGCGACTTCGTACTTATAGATGCAGTCATAAAAGAATTGTACGACTTCTTTTACTTTCGGGTCCAGCAAATTACTTTTGGTCATATCTTCATTCAGTACAGAGGTGTCATTATTGAACAACCAACCGGAGAAAATGAAATAACTGTCCGGGACAACGCACCCATAAATTTTTTGACCGTTTTTCTCCGTGGTCATCGCTTTTGCGTATTCCAGGAACTGATCCTGCGTCCAGTCGGCTTCCGGGAATTCTAACCCGGCTTCTTCCATCAAGGCGGTATTCAGATAAACGATACAGTTGTTCCATTCGTAAGCATAAGCATACTGATGATCATCAACATCATATGCCTGCATCAGGTTCGCATCGATATCATTCAACATTTCCGGATCTTCATTAGCCATATAGTCTTCCAGTGGAAGCGCCAAGCCCATATCAGCGACCATCTGTGCTCCTTCGTTGGTGATTCGCATTAAATCCGGGGCTTTTCCTGACGCTGCCATAGTCTGGATCTTTGTAAAGAAGTCGTTCCAAGCAGATGCTGTGACATAGGTAGGGGTGATTGTTATGCCGAGATCTTCTTTGTCAAATTCTTTGAGAGCATCTTTGAACTCTTCCTCTTGTGAAGCAAAGCTCGGGAAAACACAGGTCAATTCTGTTTTTTCGCCGGACTGCTTGCCTGCAGAGGTGTTTCCGTCTGCGTCGCTGGAACAGCTAACCGCTGTGATACACAGACCCATAGCTAACATCAGGGTTAATAATTTTTTCATCTTTTTTCCTCCTTTGAGTTCCATTTAACTAAAATTGTCTTTATCTCAAACGGTTTGAAATCCAGTTGCACTTTGCCGTTTGAAAGTTCGATTCCCTCTAAGGGGAGTTCCTTTACATCCGAAAGGAAAACTTTGACGGCATTCTGCAATGTGATTTCCGCCGTTACAGATTCGCCTGTGCTTTCATACATCCGTACTGCGCAGAGCTGATCTTCGGCAGGTTTGATGCAAGACAGCACAATATGAGGATTCGAAACTCGCACACCAGCAGACAACGCGTTTTGCCCACCCTTTAATATCTCCAGGGGGGTGTTGAAACGCTGAGCCAATTCCAATACTCCGCTGTTTTTCCAACTGCCCTGGTATGGCAGGATTCGGAATTTGAAATCGTGCTCTCCGTGATCTGAAGAGGTATCATCCGGGACCATGCCGGCATATTCTTTTGTCGGTGCCCGAAGCAGGGTACTCCGCAGCTGTCCGTCCAGGATCTCTACCCCGACCATGCCATTGTTGATCAAAGCAAGTCCGCGGTTTTGCAGTCTGGATTCCATGCATACGAATCGCTGTGCCGGCCATTCTCCTTTGGCGTTGAATCGGGGAAAATAGGCGAAACGCTGTACTACACCGAACGGGATCTCATAATAATTGGCGGTTTCCTGCAGAGTGGAATCCAGTCCCAATCTCAGCCGGTATCCTTCCCCTTTCCAGGTGATGTGAAGGTCAATGTCCAGAAACGGGGAATTTTCTTCTAAAGAAAAGGTCAATTCATAAGAAGCGATTGTGGAAAATTCTCCGGGAAAACTGCCTGTAACAGTTGCTTTCTGTCTTATATGGTTGCTTTGGCTTTTGATCTGATAAGATCCCCAGCCACAGGAGATCTCGTTCCCGTCTGGTTCTTCATATTGAAAATTCCCGTCCTCTTTTTGCAGGACCAACAGATTGTCACATTCACTCAGCAGTTCTGTTTTGTGTTTCAAGTCATACAAAGACTTTATCATGGCGCCGTTACCGAGTTCCAAGCGAATATATTGGTTCTCTAACACGCAGACACCGGAAGTTTCCCTCGAACTGTTGGAGGATGGGACTTCATCCTGCCACAGCAAAGTTTTCGCAGACATCGCGGAGATAGGGACGCTGCAGCAGCAGCTATTTCCATCTGTGAAAAACGGGACCGGTTTTCCGTCAAGGCAGGGAGTTTTGCCGTGCAGGTTTTCCGTGACGGGAACAGTGATCAATTCCGTTCGGTCAAACGGAAGCCCATTCCAAATCGTATATTCCCCATACCGATCGGCTCTGTCTGCAGGCGAAACCAAAAGAGATGTAATCGTCGCCTGTGAATTTGCCATGATCTTGTTGTAAGTCTGTACACAATCCGAATATACATCTGTCTGATGAGAACCGGTCAGGACATCGTGAAACTGTGTGTAAGCCATGTCCCACCAGCACTCTTCCAATTCTTCCTTCTTATCATGAGCGCCGTACAACGCGGACAGCTTTTCAGCCTCCAGCAAAAGGGTTTCGGCTCTTCGGTTCAGCAGTTTCAGCCGGTGTCGCAGCGCAAAGGTACCGGTGAATTCTGGATTCAGATCCGCACTATAAATTTTTTCGGACCGTTGTTCCGAAGACAAGTTTTCAAGAAATTCCGACAGCTTTGTGAATTTGAGGCCGGCTCTATTGGGACGAGACCACTGCTCAAAGATCATTTCAGAAGGACACACTTCGTTTTCCGTGTAAGGCATGACCATCAGCGGAGATGAATCGTTGACCTTGGCCTCCCGAAACAGAGGTGTTAATTGTTCACGATTTTGATAAAACTGAAATGCGATATGATCATTTTTGGATACCGGGGTCTGGACATCTCTTCCGATGACCCATAGCTTGCTACCGTCCAATCCGCTGATCTGGAAATTCGTATCATAATGAGTCCCGCCCAGACGGTTGGCAATCATTATCGGACATCCCGTTTGCACCAGGATCTGCGGGATCTGAGGCGGGAATCCGAAAGTGTCTATCATCATACAGCTGACAGGAGAAACACCCATGTTTTCTTTCAGCCATCGGGTTCCGATCTGAAGATTCCGAACAAAACTTTCGCCGTTGGTCAGATTATTTTCGATCGTCGATGCAAGTCCCGTGGCGAATTCCAATCTGCCCTCCTGCACATATTTTAAAATTGCTGCAAATAGTTTTGGATCTCTTTTTTTCAGTTCACGGTAGTGTATTGCCTGTTCCAGTATATAGTATGTATTCGGGTGATTTTCCAACAGATTGACCAGGCGCAGCAAAAAGGTATCAAGGTGTTCCGCCATTTCCTGCTTTCCTTTTTTCCATGCGACATCAATATGAGTCAACCCGATCACGTGCTTTTTCGGCATACTCATAAATGATATTCTCCTTTCTTAAAATTATTTTACAAAACATATTATTAAAAAGATTTATAATCTGTTTTGTAGTTTAATTATTTTCTGATATAATCATATTATAATTATGTTTTTTATTTTGTCAATACATTTTACAAAATAATTTTATAAAATGTGCAAAAATTATATGTAATTTAAATTGAAAAAATTTTCAAAAAGGGGTATACTGATAATATAAAATTTAGGAGGAGCGATCATGCAAAAACATCACACAGATGTGGTTAAGGAAAACAATACTTTAAATCTTTTAAATACAGTCAAAAGAAATGGTTCGATGACAATAGAAGGCTGCTGCAGTACCCTTCATATCAGCCGTCCAACCGTTTTGCGGATTCTGCAGGAATTAAAGGATAAGCATGTTATCGCTTCATCCGGGGTACTGACAAATACCGGCGGCCGTTCCGCTCAATTATATACATTGGATCCCACATGGCTGTTTTCCATAGGAATCATTGTCCGAAGGAAACACATTACCGTGACCGCAATGTCCCTGAACGGTACCGTCGCTTATTACCATTGTGTACATATGGAAAAAGATTTGGATGCCAACCTATTTATCAAGTACCTATTTAATGAACTGGACTCCGCCGTGAACTTTTTGAAGCAAGGGAACAAAGAAATCGTCGGACTTGCTCTGGGGATGCCGGGTTTTATCGACGGGCCAAATGGGGTTATCGTAAATTTTGAGCAGGTACAGGATTGCAAAAATATAAACATCATACAGATGATCCAAGAACGTTACGGATTTCCGGCTATTCTGAAAAACAACACGGTGCTGCTTACTCAGATACACGCGGAACAATTCTTGACAGAATTCCCCGAGACATTATTTGTGCTGATCGATGATCACAGCATAGGTTCCGCCTTGTATAACAAAGGGATACTGGTTGACGGCAAGCGAGGCGACTGTGCGAATCTGGGGCATGTGTCTTTGGACCGAAACGGAGAAAAATGTTTTTGCGGACTGCGTGGCTGCCTGACCACCACGGCTTCCATCGAGAGTATGCTGCACAAGTATAATCAGCGGTGTTACGGAAAGACGATCGACAGCATCGATGCATTTATCGAACTTTTGAATCACGGGGACCCGGTATGCAGGGAGATCGTTCAACTGGCAGGAGATGATCTGGGGTTTGTTTTGGCAAATACCGCGAAAATGTGTGACATCAAGTTAATCGTATTATTGTTCAACAAGCGTTGGGAATTACCCTTGCTGTATCAGGCAACGATCGACAGCTACAATAAGTATATTTTACCTTCTGTTCGCGGGATCGTGGAATTCCGCCAGGATAGTTTCAGTTCTGAAGAAGCGGCTGTTGGAGCGGCTAATTTTGTGTTTGATGAATATATCTTTAAGTGCAATAAATATTCGTCAGCGCAACTGACAGATATTTATTTGCGGTAAAAATACGATTTTGAACTAAAACCCAATGATAAATTTATAATATGATGTACTGAGCAATTTTTTAGTTTGCAGGAAATACAGAAGGAATTACCGGCATATAACAAGAAGAGATAGCAACATTGTATTGCGTTACGCAAATAGGAAATTGGATAAATAAAAGATCATTGTAGAAAAAAAGGAAGAAATTCTGCTGTTATAAAATGGTTAAAACGAGATTGAATTATGTCACAAACAATTTTGTTTCATTCAAAGATCAATATTCAAGCTGACACTTTGTTGAGAAATGCAATTCTGTATTGGGACAAGGTGTCATAAGTTGCACCCGTGAAAACTATCCGTATTTTTTTCGAAATTATTGCCCTTACAGAAACTAAGGGTATATAAAGCTTTTTACCTCAAAGAGTTATTCTTTTCTAAATTCGCAGAAGATTTTTACGATTCTATTGTAAAAATAATTTCTGTTTACGAACGGTCAAGGACAGGAAGCATCAACAATAAATTCAAAACAGATGAGTAAGGATACACAAAAACAAAATATATACATTCTTTTTGCATGGATTGATTCACTTCAGAAAATTACCATCGCAGCTATTAGATTATTTCACTGATAAAAATTTATAATCGATTACAACACAGATGGCTGGATGGAGATAAACGATAAAATAGCGTAAATATATATGAGATCACTTGCGGAATATCCGATAAAATGTTCCGGCAAGGACATCTTATTGGATACAGATAAGTCTACCATAGCTGGGGAATCTATAGTGTACCTCGCAATCGTGCAAATCTATAAGCACATCGCTGAAAAGTCAACATTGAAAATTGTTTGTCCCATCCCTTTACGGGAGTAGGCTTTGAAGATATTATGAACCCCGGTCGGAATTTGGAACTCAAAAAATGAGATACCCAAATTTCGATCTCTTTTTATGTCATAGATCCAGTATTTAAGTCACTTTTTAGGGTTCTCATTTTTATAAAAATTGGACATCAAAAAGTAAATTCGAAAAATGTAAAAATGAAAAGGCGATCAAATCTGAATCCGCAATTCTCAATTATTTTCTAGGCGTAAGAGTAACAATTCAATCAAACTAGCCCAAAACTACGGTGAGCAATTTGTACACTGTAGTTTTTCTTTTTTACACGAAATGGTAGATCAACGTTATTAAATAATGACACTATAAAGTAAGGATTGACAAAATAGATGTCACTCCATTTTTTCAGTATTCATGTAGGTTTGCACAGCTTTTTGAGATAAATTTTTAAAAAGAATTTACCGTGAATGTTAGGAAATTGAAATGAGACAAAGCAGAGAGAAAGCAGAGCTATAATCTGGTTCTCAGAGTATAGCTCCGCTTTCTCTCTATTTTTATAGAATTGTATTTTAAGAAAACACAAAATACAAGAAATGGGTGTATTACATTACAAATTAACTTTCATATTGGAAAAAATGAATTTCTTCTGCTTCTTCTCCATAACTTAAGGTTAATACTTTTTTACCATTGTCACTTACGGCAATAGAATTCCCTATACAACTCCACCCTCTCCAAGTTCCATCTATTACAGGTCCAACATTACTCACAGATACAATATTTATATTATATTTTTGGGATAGATATGTAAAAGGGTCGATCCATTCTTTGCCATATTCATTATTTAATTTTTCTGGCGGAACAGCCCATGAAGAAGGAGAAAGTATCAAGTTTGCTCCCATTTTTGCCATACTTTCGCCAATCATAATGGAAGACATTAGGTTATCCGCGCAAATATTTATACCAATCTTTCCTAGGGGGGTATGGTAAATTCTAATTCTATCACCAATTTCATACATCTGTTCCACGTTCTGTACTAAATTGATCTTTCGGTATTTTCCTAAAAATTCGCCGGTATTTGAAATAAGAACAGCAGTGTTAAATATTTTTCCGTGTTCTCTTTCAGTAATCCCAGCAACAATATAAATATGGAATTCCTTTGCCATTTCTTGAATAAATTGCACTGTTGTACCGCCCGGAACTGGCTGTGCTAAAACATTTGAAGAAGCGCTCGCCCAACCAAGGTCGCAACATTCTGGAAACAAGGCAATATCGGCATTTTTAGCAAGCTTTAAACTTTGTTTCATGTGTTCTAAGTTCTTTTCCAGAGCGTTAGGAATTACGCGAATTTGCATCATTGCAACTGTATATGTAGACATGAAGTATATCCTCTTTTCTGAAGTGTTTTAAGATTTTACTGCACCATCAGTTAAGCCGCCAATAATGTGTTTTTGTAATAAAGCATAAACGATGATAATAGGCAACATAGATATTAAAAACGATGCAAAAGCTAAATTATAATCAAAGCTATACTGACCTTTAAAATTGTATTGAAATAAAGGAAGTGTCCATTGTTCCGAAGAAGTATTCAGCATGATAAGCGGTAATTGAAAATCATTCCAAATCCATAAAGCATCCATAATCAATAATGTGACCAATATAGGTTTCATCAAGGGGAATACTACAGAGAAAAAAGTCCGGTAAACTGAACAGCCATCAATATGGGCAGCTTCCTCCATTTCCATCGGAATGGATTTTAAATAATTCACACAGAGGAAAACCCCTTGAGCATTTGCTAGGGTGATATACAAAAGAATAATTCCCACCTGATTGGTTAAATTCATGCCGCTCATGAATTTAACCAAAGGAAGCATAATGACTTGAAAAGGCACAAAAATCCCCGCCAAAAGATATATATGCAAAAATCTAAAATAGCGGCTATTTTGGTTGCGTGAAATTGCATACGAGCATAATGAAACAAAGAAAATAATTACGATTAATGAAATGACAGTGATAGCAATCGAGTTTATTAAAAAATAAATAAAATTATCTGAACAAACAACTGTTTTTAAATTTTCTAAATAGAACTGTTTCGGAAAAGAGAAAAAGTTCTCTGCCGATTCGGCAGGAGTTTTAAACGCTACGATTATGGTTAAGTACATCGGAAAAAGGATCAATAATAATCCCAGCACTAAAGAAGTGTAGATCACGATTTTTAAAGATAATTTCGTTTTATTCACTGCTGCCCTACCTCTTTCCTACTTAAAAGTTTCGTTTGGATAACTGATATCATTACAATCACAATAAGTAAAATAATTGATTGAGCTACCCCGTATGAAAACTGATATTGTCGAAAGCCTTGTTGATATATAATATAAGCGATCGATTCTGTTGATCTTCCTGGTCCACCTTCTGTCATCGCAACAATATAATCAAACACTGTCAATCCGGATTTAACCACTAAAACCAGGTTTATGCTTAGCATGGGAATCAAAAACGGAATGGTAATATATTGAAACTTCTGAATCATATTTGCACCATCAATTGTTGCAGCTTCATATAAATCTTTGGGAACACTTTGCAGTCCTGCCAAAAAAATAATTGCAGGCATAGCAACACCCTGCCATATATTTGTAATCAAAATCCCCCAAATTGCCAATTCTGAATTTCCTAATATATTACTTTGCAAACTTTCTATTCCGAGCAGTTCTCCCAACTGAGGTACAACTCGATAAAAAATCTGATTAAATATTAAACCAACAGTAATTAAACTTAGTACGGCAGGGAAAAAATAAATAGATCGAAAGAACCCTTTCCCTTTAATATTCGTATTTAATAAGAGCGCTATTATCAAGGAAATAACAATGACGGAGATTACTAGTACGATTGTGTACTTAAATGTGAACAGAAAAGAATTCCAAAATCTGTCATCTTGGAAACTATGGAGATAGTTTTTAAAACCTATAAAGTTAAACTCCTTAGACATGCCGTCCCAATCAGTTAAACTGTAATAAATCCCGGATATGACAGGTATTCCAAAAAAGAAACTATACATGATCAATGACGGCAAACTCATAATATAAAATGGCATTTTTTTATTAGGGGATTTTGGGGTTCGCATTACGAAATACCTCCTTAAGAATTCAAAAAAGAGCCTCTAAGGGCTCTTTTTATTTTTCCGTATTGGCCCATAAGTCATTCATTGATGTTTTGAATTCATCAATGTCTTGGGATACAATTAACTGCTGGCATACTGCCGGCTCATTTGTAGCAATATCTGTAGTGTGTAATCCCATAAGCTGTGGAAAAGATTTCCCTTCCTCCACATATTTAACAAGAGGTGCGATTGCGGTTAACTCTGCATTCCCTCCTTCTATTGCTGTTGGAACCTGGATTGTTTCAGAATACAACTTGGCTGTTTCAGGTGTCATCATGTACCTTACAAATTCTAAAGCCGCTTCTTTATTTTTGGAATCTTTTGATACATCAAAGGCCAAATCGACGCCGATTTCCACTCTGGTTTCATCAGCAGTGTTTCCAGGCACCGCAAATACATTGAATTCAAATTCAGGGTTTGCTTGTTTAATTGGATCTAACGCCCAGATGCCTTGCATAAACATGCTGCTTTTTCCTGTGGCAAAATTGCTAATTGCATCATCATAACTGGTTCCCAAAGAATCTTTTTGTCCAAAGCGATTGCGTAGATCCAGCATTCTGGAGGCTGTCTGCTGAATTCCATCATCTTCAATCAAAGTGATATATCCCTCTTTGCATCCCCGATAGGTATCCAGAAAATTCTTATCCCAAACGCCAGTATTAAACATGAATTCCTGCTCTACCGTCCAAGAATCTTTATCAGGAAACATAAATGGGGTTTTCCCTGCTGCCTGTAGCTTTTCACATACCAAAATCAATTCATCATAAGTGGTTGGAATTGTAATATTCAGCTCTTCAAAGTCTTCTACAGAATAAAATATTCCATAAGTGTTTAATGCTAATGGCGCAGTATAAATTTTCCCGTCGGGTCTAGTGCTGATTTCCAGTGCAGTTTCGTTGACAGTATCCATATATGGTTCATTTGTCAAATCTTCCAATAAGCCACTATCAACATATTGTCCGTAATTTGCTTGCATTGGCCAATCTGTAAATACTTCTGGCAAATCACCTGAAGCCGCCCGGGAAGAGATGACCGTTGTTGCTTCTGCTGGACTATTTAATTTCACTATCACTTTATCTTGGGACTTATTGTACTGATCTACTATTTTTGTTAATACATCAATACTTTCTCTTTTTTGGTTAAGAAATTCAATAGTAGTTTTGTTGCCAGCATTGACTGATCCGCCATCCTTTGCATCTGAACTACAAGCTGTAGTCATTATAACTGTTGAAGACACAATCAAAACAGATAACAAAATATTAAAGTATCTTTTCATTTTTCTCCTCCAAGTTCTTTCACACTAAATGAATGTTCGATCTTTACAAAGATATCCTTGTTATAGTATTATAATATTATTCTTATTTAAATTTATCTTATATTATTTTATGTTTTATTAACACTATTCTATCATTTGAGAGTTAAAGGGTGATTCGGTGCATTTATTAAGCAGTAGTCTAAAAGAAGGTATTCAACATGGAAGCCCGTTGCTTCCAATTGTAGTTTACCATCCTACTCTGGATATCCATTGTACCCAACTTACAGCACATTGGCATGAAGAAATGGAAATTAGCCTTGTTCAAAAAGGAGAAGGGCTCTATTCAATTGATGCTGTAAAATACCATGTTAAGCAAGGTGATATTTTAATTATCCCTCCTCGTTCTTTACACTCTGGAAATTCGATCTTTGGACATGATAGCCAGAATACTACGATTCTTTTTAATACTTCTATTTTAGCAACGTCTTCCAAAGATATTTGTAATAACCAATATATCTTACCCCTTCAAGAATGTCAGTTGCCAATTACAAATCATATTTTAGCAGATACTGAAGAAGCGACTGAAATTGCGGAAATAATAAAAAAAATTTCTGATAGTATGACTAAGCAAGACAAGGCGTTTTCGTTAAGGATTAAATCATTACTGTTTGAATTACTTTATAAAATTATTCTAGTTTCCCCAAAAGAGAAAATCACCTTAGCTGCTAATATTTCCATCGAAAAAATCAAATTGGCATTAGAATATATTCAAGCAAATTATATGAAAAAAATATATATTAAAGATTTAGCTCTACTCACTAGTTACAGTGAATCTTATTTTTCAAAAATATTTAAACAAGCTACTCAATGCTCTTGTATTGATTATATCAATCAATATCGCATTATAATGGCACAAAATCAGCTATTGGAAACTACAAAACCAATAACAGAAATTGCATTAGATGTAGGCTTTGAAAATATATCCTATTTCTGTAAAGAATTTTTGAAAATGAATCATATGACCGCACGACAGTATCGAATTTTGTATAAAAATTGAACACCAGTTGTAATTTGAACTAAAACTAAATTGTTTGATGAGGTTTCATTCCTTTTCATTATGATAAAAGGCTTCTGCGGAAGTATTGGGAGTTTTAGAATGTATATTGCATATTTCATAAAGGGTTAAGAATCCAAGATATTAAAGGATAAATAAAGCTGTATTGGTTCATGTCCAACAGCAAAAAAAGCGTGGCTCCTTTTTTGTTCACGCTTTACACCAGGCTGAACCTGGACGCGATTCGCGTTCGGGCTCTTTTTCTTTTCAATCAAGGTGTTCGCAACTATGGTATACATTTTTTAATTCCTAGTTACAGGAAAGAATAACAAAATAGATGTCACTCCATTTTTTCAGTATTCATGTGAAGTTGCACGACACAAAAATCTTCCGGAGTCTTTTCATAAAAAGACTCCGGAAGATTTTTGTTGATATATGTATAATTCTTAAAATTTTGGATCATCAAGTTCACAATCCCATTTTCTTTGGTAATCCGATGTTTCCTTATCAAGATCAGTTTGCGCTTGTACCAATAATTCTTTTGCAGACTGAATGAGCTTAATTACAAAATGATCCTTTTTCCTTCTCTTATAGAAACAAGTGCAAGAGATAGCAGTTCGTGTGCTTTTTCCGTATTTTTGTATGTACCGATCCCATCAAGATATCATTTTCCAACCCGGAATTGTGCATAAGCAATGCAAACGGAATCCCTATCATTTTTTTGACAGCAACCCAAGGCTCTCTGATAGAGCATAAAAGCATAATCTTCATTTTGATCGCCGTAACCATTCAGATACATATCACCCAATTTGTACAAGCAATTTGCATCATCATGAAGTAATGCACCGAGAGAAAAATATTGATATTCCTTCTTGTAGTCAATATCCTGATGTTGTCCGTAATAGAAACCATACCCACAGTTGCGGATTGCAGAAATTAGATCTGCGTCAGCCGCTATTTGATAAAGTTCATACGCTTTTTGATAGTTTTGCTCCACAACCTTTCCGGCATCATAAAGCTTACCGAGATCCAAGGCGGCTTTCGGCATATCTTGTTCTAAACAAAGCTCATAACATTCTATAAGTTTTAAATATTTTTTATTTGGAAAATAAGTATAAAACTGGATGAAAAGTAAAAAAATGAGATATAAGAAGTCAAAGATCTGGTTCCAAGTCAAGATTTAGAACTCAAAAAATGAAACATAAAAAATAAAAGGTCGAAAATCGCAATGTAAAAAATAAAAAAGTGACCAAATCTGAACCCTCAATTCTCATTTATTTTCTAGAAGTAGGGGTAACAATTCCGTCACCCTAGTCCAAACTGAGTCTGGACGCAATTCGCGTTCGGACTCTTTTTCTTTTAAATCAATCAAGATGCTCGCGACTATGGTATGCATCTTTTTCAGTTCCTAGTCACACCCCACGGTGAGCAATTTGCACACCGTGGGGTTTCTTTTTTGTACGAAATGTGAGATCAATTTTATTGAATAATGATAACATAAAGTAAGGAGTGACAAAATAGATGTCACTCCTTTTAAATATTCATTTAGGTTTTTTCAGATTTTGTGGTAATTTTTCAAAAATTAATTTATCACGGAGGTATGGAGGCAAAATCAAATAAAACGAAAAGGAAGTAGCAGTTTATCCCTAATTTTTCAGGCGATAAAATTACTATTTATGTTCTGGCTACCTTTTGACCTACGTAGCCTACCAATAAATATGTTTTGAACTAACATGAGGTATCATATCCTCATATTCAACTTTAGAGTCTATTAGATGTGATCTTTTATAAATACGTTTAGGATTCTGAGATTGATTATCTAGTAAATTTACAACTGTATTCCCTTTCCATTGTACTCTCACCTGTTTTATATAATTAATAACTGAATCTTTTATAACATAAACTGATTCTTGTGTTTCATAACAATCCAATAAATATTTAAAAACATACTCTTTATTGGGATCAGCATTTTGAATTATATAATATCCATTACTGATTTTATCTGTTATATTTTCACCATTTACTGTTATTTCACTTTTTCGCCAATAATCAGGAATTCTGATACGAATTTTATGGCAAGATTGTTTGGGAATAATGACAAACTTACCAATATAGGGTTCATAACTAATTAACTCAACTAAATTATTTTCATAGGAATAATGAAAATTAATATCAAATCCTTGAATAGTAGGTTGAACCATTTTTTCTACAACCAAATGATAGCTTCGCATGGCATGTCCTGAACAACATAACATCAAGGAAGCTGGAACAAATCGATGTTCAGAAAAGTCTGTCCACAAAAATCCGCCAATACTTTTTGATATGACATCATCACCATAATAGTCATACGGTAGTGTTTCTAGTTGATCAGGATATTCTCCAAATACCCATTGAAAATCTTTTCCCAGTATCCTTCCGTTTCTAGCCAGATTAAAGTCCCATTCAGATTCATCTAAAAATTGAGCTTCACTTGTTTGATTACGGATATATCGATCTATTTGATCATAATATTCCAAATCCCCAAGTTCCGCCAAATGAATGGCACTATAAATCAATTCCATATTACTGCAAGCAGGTTCAGTGCAAGGAGTAGCTCCATACCGTGTAACATATGAAGATAATGTATCGTGAATTTGTTTACCTCGGGTAATCAAGTCTTGATCATTCGCCAATCTACCTGCACGCAACACTCCACTTAAAACAGAAATTGCAGAGCGATATAGTTGATTGTCAAGAATATTGCCATCATCACCAAAAAATCCTGTTTTGGAGTCAGTACAATAATAAGCCAAACCTAATCCTAGTTGATATGCTTTCGAATCGCCCGAAAGTTCATAGTACTTTATTAAAGGATCAATTAATTCTCCAAGTGCAATAGCACCCATTCCAATATGATTGATGATATCAGGAGAAAATGAACGCATACAACCAGTTTGTATAGACATTTTGAACAATGTATTCACCATATTAGACATAATGTTCATCAAACGTTCATCGCCCGAATCCATATACCAATATAATAAAGCGTGTAATGCTCTGGACTGTTCCCATAAACACATTGGATATGATTTATTCCAAGGTGATTTTCTTGTATAAATCAAAGAGTCCAGCGGCGATATTTGCCTCAGTAATAGTTCTCTTTGCTTCTGCTCGATTTTCTTTCCTTCTGTACTTCCTGATAAATCACGGGCCAAAATTGCACCATAAATTGCATAAGGTAATACTTCGCTCCAATCCAATCTATGATGAACAAAATGTGGGCGTTTTTCTCCCAAAGTAACGCCAACATACGGTACATAGTCATAATCAGGATCTACATTCTGAATAATATGATGTAAACATTTTTCTGCGGATTTTGCAAAATTTAAGGACTTGGGCCTTCTAACTGTTTGTGCCATATTGACTACCCCTTCATTCCTGTAATAGCAATTCCTTCTATAATATATTTTTGAGCAATTAAATATACAATAATTACCGGTATTACTACAACACCAGCTGCTGCCATTAAGACAGGCCAATTTGTAAAATATAATCCTTTAAAAATATTAAGCATCAAAGGTAAAGTAAATTTTTCCTGGGTATTTAAAAATAGTAAAGGATATAAAAAACTATTCCAATTTTGTAAAAATGAAAAAATCAATAGTGCCATAATTGATGATTTGCTCAATGGTAAAATAATTTTATAATAAATTTTTGGATAACTACATCCATCAATTCTAGCAGCTTCCATTAATGCGTCAGGCAAACCTTTTATAAATTGCCTTAACATAAATACTCCGAATGGATAACAAAATGCCCCGGGTAGAATCAGAGCCCAATGTGTATCAATTAAATTTGCAGCAGTAAACATTTTAAATAACGGAATCATAGTTACTTGTTCCGGAATCATCATAGTTGCCAAAATTAAAATGAATAAGGTTTCTCTGCCCTTAAATTTTAATTTTGCAAAAGAGAATGCTGCCATAGATGCAGTAAACAGCTGAAAAAAAACTATTAAAACAGTGATTGTTAAACTGTTCAAAAAAGCTGCTCCAAACGGTAAGGAAGTCCATACACTTTGATAATTAGCAAATTCTAAAGGCCAAGAGAAAAATTTTGGAGGATAACTATATACTGCATAAGTATCTTTTAACGAAGTAGACACCATCCAAACAAATGGAAAAACCATAATGGCCGCTATACAGATTAAAACAAAGTGTTTTATGACTGAGACCAATATATTTGATTTATGTTTCATAGTTCACCCACCTTTTGGACATGATATTCTGAATAATTGTTAGAATTAGCAAAAGTACAAAAAAGATAACAGCAGCGGTACTACTCTGTCCCATTTTAAATTGCTTAAAACCATAATCGTAAATATGTAAAACATACATATAACTTGCTTTTGACGGTCCCCCATTTGTCATAACAAAAACTTGATCAAATACTTTAAAGCTAGCGATTGTGGTCATAATCGTAGTAAAAAAGATCGTAGGAGACATCATGGGCAATGTTATTTTAAAGAAACGAGTTACGGGATTCGCCCCATCAATCATTGCAGCTTCATAATATACCCCTGGAATGCCTTCCAAACCAGCAATATAGATAACAACATTGTACCCAACATTATACCATACCGCAATACATCCTATAGTAGGAATAACCGTAGCCATATTTCCTAACAAATTTAACTTCTCTATTCCAAAAATGCTCAAGAAATAATTCATAATTCCTGCGTTTGGCTCCAAAATCCATAACCAAATCATAGACATTGCCACCGATCCGGTTACAGCTGGTAAGAAATAACATAAACGATAGGCTGTTTTACCTTTAATATTTTTGATAGCAACTGCTAACAATAAAGCAATGATAATATTGCCTGGAATGTAAATCAGTGAGTATAGCAAGGTATTTAACGCTGCTTTTGAAAAGTTAGGATCCTTGATCTCTTCTATATAGTTCTGTACTCCCACAAAAATAGGATCTGAAACTGCATCCCATTGACAAAAACTTAAATAAAAAACGGAAATAATTGGAATAATCGAAAAGATTGTTAGTCCAACTATTTGAGGAGTTATAAATAGATAACCGTATAAGCTTTCTGTTTTATTTCCTTTCATAAATCTATATCTCCTATATTGCAAAAGTTGGATCATTCACAATCCAACTTTTGCACATCTTTTGCATCATGAATTATTTCATTGCTGCGCTGGCATCCTGTTGTAACTGTTTCAAAACAGTATCTACATCTTCAAAATTAGCAAACATTTTATCATTAGCATCCTTTAAAAGTTGTGCTGTTTCTGGATACATAGAACATGCAACATATTTTGTTCTTCCCTCTGAACGGTATTTCTGCCATAATTCTTTATGAGCAGGAGCCGGTTCATTCATAAATACAGTGTCGTCTAATCCCGGTAGGTTGATAGATGGAATACAGTTTCCGTAATCCTGAAGACGGAATGTTTGTCCTGCTTCACTTTCAAAATAACTGAAAAATCTCCATGCTGTTTCTTTATCAGATGTATTTGCAGACATAACTACCGGTACGGAAGCAATCGCTGTTTCACGGCCTCCGTCTAGTCCAGAAGGCATAGGACAAATATCATATTCAAAATCTTTAATGTCTTTGAACAACGGCATCAACCATCTCCCTGCTTCTACAAATGCAAGCTGCTGACCCATGAATAAACCATTTGGATCCATACTACCTGATCCATTCCACTGAATTAATCCATTTTTCACCATATTTTGTACTTTAGTATAAATTTCTACTGCCTTGTCGCTATAAATTGTACATTCAGTAGCATCATCATTGAAATATTCTGCACCACTGGAAGCAAACCATCCAATCTGAGATTGATCACTGTTATCCAATAATAATGTTACCTTTCCAGATTCAGTGATTTTTTGGGCCATTTCTTCAAACGCATTAATATCCCATTTTCCCTGTGCATCTAAATCATTTGGATCTTCTAGCCCCAAAGAGCTTAACATATCTTTATTATAATATAATGTAATTGGCGCAGTATCACATGGTAATGCATATAATGTGCCATCTACTTCAAACCAAGGTAAGACATTTGGGAAAAAGTTATCTCTTGTTACACCGTTTTTATCATTTTCCATAAAAGGTTCAAGATTTTCCAATTTTCCGCTTGCTGCCAGATTATGATAGCCGCTCTCTACATAATAAATATTTGGTTCTGTACCACTGGATACCATAGACAAAATTTTATCCATATATCCATTACTTGGAATCGAGATAAAGTTAATCTTTACATCTGGATTTTCTTTCATAAAAGCTTCATTCAAGGCATTAAAGCGCGCTAATTCTCCTTCATTTCCCCAAGTCGCCCAACTTACTTCTTTCTGTGCTCCACTTGTGCCTGTGGCAGATTTTGAAGATGTGTCAGAATTGTTATTTGAGCCACATCCTACTAAACTGCCTGCAGCTAACACCATTGCTAAAAGAGCACACACAACTGAACGTTTTTTCATAAAGATTCTTCCTTTCATGTTTTGATTTATTAATATAGTTGTACACTTAAACTATATTAGCCAATTATAAGTTTGAAGCTGTTGCGTTTTGGAACTCATTGACTATTGTTACACTTGAAGTTGAACCGATTCTTTCTACACCCAAGTCAATTAATTCCAACGCAGTTTCTAAAGATCGAATACCACCAGCCGCTTTTAATTTTATTCCACTTCCATCAACACACTCCTTCATTAATTTTAGATCTTCTATTAAAGCTCCGCCCGTTCCAAAACCGGTAGACGTTTTAATATAATCCGGTTTTACTTTACAGGCAATGCGACATAATTCTTTCTTTTCCTGATCAGTAAGATAACAATTTTCAAAAATAACTTTTGAAGTTGCATGATATTTACGGCATAAATCAATGATTTCGATCATTTCTTGCTCTATATAAGCATAATCCTTTTCTTTTAGTTTTGAAATATTAATGACATAATCTATCTCGTCAGCACCCAATTCTAATGAATTTTTGGTTTCAAAGACTTTGGTTTCTATAGTATTCTGTCCTAACGGAAAACCAATAGCTGCCCCAACATGAACATCGCTTCCTTTTAAAACTTCTTTGCAGAAAGGAACCCACACAGGATTAATAGCAACCATTCGAAATCCGTAATGAATACTTTCATCACATAACTTTTTCATATCGTTAATTGTAGCATTTGCCTTCAAAAACGTATGATCAAAATACCTTGCTAATGATTGCGCCGTTAATGATTTCGATTTTTTCAACATAAATATCCCTCACTTTTTATTTTTAATCATTACATCCTATTGTCATGACATATTAAATGATAAAATTTTTATTACCTACATTATTGCAGTGTTAATAAATCAAATAATTATTCTAATTCTAATTCAACGCTGAATTGGTTTCTATCGCCTCTATATCTGGCTATAGAATACTCGACAGGAATGCCTTGTTTAGTAAAAGCAGTAGTTTTTACTAACATAGCAGCACTGCCTTTGACTATTTCCAATAACGTAGCTTCCTTTTGTGACACACTCACAGCTTCAATCATACGATTCACTCTAGCCACCGTACAATTGCACTTTAATTTCATACTGTCATAAAGTGACTCTGAGACAAAATCAACATTCTCTAATTTTTGAAATTGATCATATGAAAAAAATGTTTCCACATAAACAACCGGCTCCCCGTTTGCAAATCGAACACGTTCCAAATAGAATAATTTTTCGGAATTAGGACGTTTTAGTCTATTATTGATATCTTGAACACCAGAAATCACTTTAAAAGTAATTACTTTGGTGGAAGGAGTTAAGCCTTTAGCAAGCATTTCATCATTAAAATTTTGTAATTTACTTAAAAATTTTGCTTCTATCTTAGGAGAAGATACAAATGTTCCTTTTCCTTTTAAACGATATAAATAACCTTCTATTACTAATTCGTTTAATGCCTGCCGTATTGTAGGTCGACTTACCTCATATTGTTCACAAAATGCCAATTCTGTCGGTAACATTTCACCTGGTTGCAATAATCCGTTTTTAATTGCAGTAAGTATTACCTGTTTTATCTGATAATACATAGGCACCGGAATATCTTTATGAATCTTACCGAACATAAAATCAACAGACTCCATTATACATTTGCTCCTTCGCATTTAATCGTTCATGTTCAACATATTATATGTATCTAAAAGTCCATTATAAGCCACATTAAAGGCTTTGTAAAGTTTATTATATAACTCACCATTCTTTAAATTTGGCACAATTGTTTTATTAATGCTGTTAAATTGTTTAATCACACTGAAATTTGGAAATGCCCCAATACCAACTCCGCCACATATCGCTGCCCCCATTGATGTGGCTTCTTCTAGATATCTTGGAATCAAAACTGGTTTTTGCCAAATATCAGCTAGTATTTGAGCCCAAACTTCTCCTTTGGCTCCGCCTCCAATTAGCACAACATCTGAAACAGGATACGTTTTATCAAAAACATCTAAAATAACTTTTAAATTATACCCGACCCCTTCCAATACAGCTCGAGCAAAATCTGCTTTTGTAGTTGTAATTTTCATACCAATAAATGCGCCTTTGGCCTGAAAATTCCATCGTGGGGATCTCTCTCCTAATAAATAAGGTAGATATAGTAGTCCGTTAGCACCTGGTGCTGTTTGCAAAATTTGCTTATCAATTAGTTGGTACGGATTTTTTCCGATTACTTTTCCCTCTTTAATCTCATCTTTACAAAATACATTTTTAAACCAATTCAAAGAATATCCTGCCGCCTGCATGGTACCACAAGGAGTATACAAATCAGGATCAAGATGAACCCAGTTAAATGTTCTCATGGCAGGATCAAATACAGGTGTTTTACTAGCTATCGAAATCCAAGAAGATGAGCCTAAAACATTATAAGTTTTTCCTTCCTCAACAACACCTGCCCCTACACAGGCACAAGATCCGTCACCTCCGCCAATCACAACGGGGGTTCCTGCCAATAATCCTATCTCCATTGCTGCTTCAGGCGTGATTCCTCCTGCGATATCAGTAGAGGCATGTACTTCGGGCAATAAATCCATCCGAAGATCGAGAGCATTCACAATTTCTTCCGACCACATTTTTCGTTCTAAATCGAATAAATTTGTTCCGGAAGCATCGCTATAATCTGTTACAAAAGCTCCTGTAAGCCTATGTATAATATAATCTTTGGCATTCAACATCTTATAAGCTTTATCATAGATATCCGGTTCATTTTCCTTGATCCAAAGAAGTTTCGCTCCACCGTAAGAGGCACTAAGCCGATGGCCAGTGATATGATAACCTCGTTCCATACCAATTTTATCAATCATTTCAGCTTCTTGCTCAACACTTCTGGTATCTGCCCAAATAATCATCTTCCTCAAGGCTTCACCGCAATGGTCAACTAACAAACAACCCATCATTTGAGCACTAAAACTGACTACTGCTATTTCTGTATTTCTAATTCCGGCTTCTTGCAAAAGTCTCTTGGTAGATGAACACACTGCCCGCCACCAATCATTTGGATCTTGTTCTACAAATCCGTCCTGTGGATAATAAGTCGGATATTCACAAAGTACGCTAGCACACAAATTTCCTTTAAAATCATAAATTGTGGCTTTATTTCCACTAGTCCCTAAATCGTGCGCCAAAATATACTGTCCTGCCATTTATGATCACTCCAAATCCAACTGTGCGAGCGTAGCCGGCATACTATGTCCTGTATTTACTTTTCCCGGTCCCGTTACCAAATCAAAACAAGAAGCAATAATTCGACCATCCCATACAATTGGTTCTCCAGGCTGATTTAATTCCCCCTGTAGCCCATCACTATCCGGACTTTGTGCAATTCTTCTAAGAGTCCCATCTGGACTCATCATTCCAATAGCATTTGCACAAAAATCTGCTATATACAAGTTTCCTTTTTCGTCAAAAATCATTCCGTCCGTACTTTCTAATTGAGAAAAATCCTGTGCTACAATCTGATTGTTTTTCACAGATCCATCCTCATAAAAAGTTATCTTATGAATAGAAGCATCACCAAAATTTCCGACAAATAAATTGCCTTCCTTATCAAAAACAATTCCATCTGCTCCATATTGGCAATCCGGATTATGAGTAATAAATGTAGTTAGAATATTCGGATCCGCTAATGTATTAGTAATTTTGATATTTTCATCATCTAATGCAAAACGATATACACAACTCACTAATTTTCCTGATGGATCCTTGACAGGGTGCAGGTAACTCTGTGTAACATACATATAGTTTCCACGAATTCTAATCCCATTTGGATGCTCCATACCATAAGCTACTACCTTAGTTTCTAATATATCCCCTTCATCAGTAACTTTTAATTTCAGGACACGTCCTTTAAATAAAACTTCTTCTTTTTCACTCCAACCTTGATTATCACATAGATATACATTATATTCATCATCAAACGCAATTCCCATATTACGTGCTACACCAGTTTCTTCTAATACAGGTACATCAAACCATTTTTTTACATTTCCCTGTTTATCAATTTTCACCACACAACCAGACAAATTATCATCAGCATAGTTAGGGCATGATAAAACTAAATTCCCATCCCGATCAATCTCCATCCCATCGGGTGTACAAATATATTCTGGTAAAATAGAAAATAATTTTGAAGTTTGCATTTTAAAACACCTTTCTGTTTTTATTCGTCATATTTGATAACAATTTTTTTAGTACCAGGACGCCGTTCCTCTATTAACTTAAATGCATCAAGAATATTTGAAAAAGGTATCACATCAGAAATAAAATCCATTGGATTTAATACACCAACATTAATCCATGCCATAATTTGATTATGAGCCTCGGCTTCTTCAAATTTAGACGGCCATTGAACAAATTGTAATGTCCAGTTATATGGTGCTTTACTCCAATCCAGATTCATATTTAATGTAGGTGAAATACCATAACAACAAATTTTCCCATTATATGCAATGAGTTCCATCGCTTGATTAATAAGCTGGTTAAGGCCAACCGCATCAACAACATAATCTAAACCATTTGGGAATTTTTGTCTTATTTTATCCACAACATTGATTTTGGTACTGTTCCAAGCAAAATCTGCACCCATTTTTTTAGCTTCAGCCACTTTTTCATCCATAATATCCACTGTAATAACCGTAGATAAGCCCAATAATTTACAAAATCTAGTAAAACACAAACCAACAGGTCCTGCCCCAAAGATCAATATATTTTTGTTCGCTTCAAATCCAAAACGTCTAATGGCACTCAACACTTCTCGAAAAGTAATAATCATTGCTGCTCCAACCGGATCAACTTTATCCTCTGGATTTAGAACGGTTTGAGCAAAAATACCCTCATCATAACTTAAAGATCCCGGACCCATTCCATTTTCCAAATATGCCATTTTATCGCAGACTACAGTATATTCCGCATATCCGCCCCATCCAGAGCTATAGCCTTCTGTTTCCCCATATAAAAACGGAAGTAAAACAATATCTCCCTTTTTTAATCCTGTTACTTTTGAGCCAATTTCAACCACTTGACCCACTGCTTCATGCCCCAGTAACATAGGATACTGATTCATATTTTTAAAAGTACCATGAATCAGTTTCATATCAGTTCCATTACAGACCCCACAGCTTAGTGTTTTTACCAATGCTTGATATTCTGTATAGTGTGGTTTTGAAATTGTGCATATTGAAAGATGTTTTGTTTTATCAACACTCAATGCTTTCATTTAACATCCCCCTATTTATCATGAATTCATAATGTCATTACATATTTTATATTATATCTTTTTACAGAAAAGTCAATATGTATATTAAATCTTTGTGTGATAATATAAAAATATTTGATTTCTCTCTACACATTATACATAGCTCTTTGCTATGTCATTAAAATATCACAAAATCAACAAATGTTATATTTAACAAAAGGAAAAATTTGGAACTTAAAAAATGAAACATCCGAATTTCGACCTCTTTTTTATGTCATAAACCCAGTATTTAAGCTACTTTTCCAGGTTTGCTCATTTTTATAAAAATGAGACATTAAAAAGTAAAACCGGGGAAATCGCAATGTAAAAACAAGAAAATAATCAAATCTGAACCCCCTATTCTCATTTTTCTTCTGAATCACAGGGTAACAATTCCGTCACCCTAGCCCAAATACAAGGCTCATAAATCCCATAGCAACGGGGTTTGTGAGCTTTTTGTTTTTTGCAGTTTTGCATTTTGGTCTTTATTAGAAAAAACAAACACCAGACTACGAGATTGTGTAAAACGAACAGAGGTCAATATTTGGAACTCAAAAATGTGACAACTCAATTTAACCTCTTTTTCTATACCAAGAATCCAGTATTCAAGCCAGCTTTTCAGCATTGCCTCTCTTGCAAGAATGGGACACCCAGAAGAAAAACTCAAAAAATCACTGTATAAAAATAAATCCATTCTGAATCCGAGATTCTCATTTTCAGTGGGTATCTTTTTTGTAGTACAAACCTAAACCAATAAAATCCGAACCCAATTTTAATTGGGTTCGGATTTTTCAATATATTTTGAATGCTAGAGCAAAAAAGACGGTATCGTTTATAATACCGCCTTTTTGTTTTCTCCCAATTCCCTTTTATCTCTCCAGAACAGGGTTAGGCTAACCATATGAAACCGCCTAAAAATTTAAAAACAATATTCACATTGATCCATCCTTCCAACGTTTGATCTGGGCATCCATAATGTTTTATCCAAAACATTTATTTATTATGTCAAAGCAATGCTAGAACCACATAACATTTGGCGTTCAATATGCTACATTCACTCGCTTTTGAAACTGTGTTTCTTTTTATGTTTTCTTGTTCTCCACGCCTTCTATGTTTTCAAATTCTTTCCGCTGTTTTATTATACGTTGTTTTTGCATCACATCAAAAGGTAATTTTAGGCGCCTGCTAGTCGTACAAAGCAATCATATATGGATTTTCCGGATCAAAACAAGTCATCGGTTTAAAATCCTTTACAAATCCTTTCGGACGACAGTTCTTTCCGATCGTTCCCGTAGCGCTATCTCCTATATCTTCGCGGCATAGCTGAGCGATCTGCTCCAATTCTGCTGCTTTTTCAGGATACTGGTGTGCAATATCAGTAGTTTCTCCAACATCTTTTCTCAAATCATAAAGCTCGCCAGTCTTTAAATGAAGTTTATAATCCCCTTTGCGGACCGCCTGCAATTCATTGGCTGCATAATAAAAAAAGGTGTTTCTTTTGGAGTGCTGTTTTTCATCTATTAAAAGATCCAGAACTGAAATCCCATCCCGTTTTATTCCATCGTCAATAGAGACCCCAACTATCTCGGCAAAGGTTGGGAAAATATCCATCATAGATACAATTTCATTGCTTACTCTTCCTCTTTTGATGATCTCCGGCCACTTCATGATGCAGTTCACCCTCTCTCCTCCTTCAAAGGTAGAGCCTTTATACCCTCGCAAGGGAGCATTGCAAGAACGGGTATCGCCCCCGTTATCTGACATAAAAATAATCAGCGTATTATCTGACAAGCCCAACCTTTCCAATTCATATTCTATCATGCTTACGGTCCAGTCGATCGAGGCAAGCGCAGCTCCCATCTGTCCATTCTCAGAAACCTTTTGAAAACGTTCTGCCGTATAAAGCGGATTATGTACATAATAATGAGCAAAATAGAGGAAAAACGGCTGTTCAGAATGATCCCGGATAAAATCTACAGCTTCCACTGTAAATCTTTCCGCCAGTGAGGCGCAGTCGGGCTGCTCTTCAATCAGCTTATCATCCCGTACCAGCGGCAGAGGACACATTGTGTAATGGTAACGGCTCCAGAAGTCATTGACCGGCATCAATCCCATGTCGTTGCTGTACGGAATCCCAAAATAATGGTCAAATCCAAAATGAAGGGGGGAATATTCTTTTTGATCCCCCAAATGCCATTTCCCGATCATTTGGGTAGCATATCCGGCATCTTTCAATATACCCGCTATCGTCTTTTCTTTTGGGTTTAACCCCTCGGGCTGCCCGGGCATCAAAACAACAAAATCGTCTTTTTTCTTCTGTGGATCCTGACTGTCGTAAACTCCAAAGCTTTGAAAATCGATCCGTTTGGGGTAACAGCCCGTCATAAGACCTGCCCGTGAAGGCGTACAAACCGGAGCAGCCGCATAAAAATCTGTAAATAAAATCCCTTCTTCTGCCAGCTTATCAATATGCGGGGTACGATTCAGCTTTGAGCCGTAACAGCCAATATCTCCATACCCCAAGTCATCAATATTTAGTAAAATTATATTCGGTTTCTGCATAAGTTAACTGCCCTTTCTTCTATCAGCTATCAGCCTTTTAATCCGCTGGTCACAATACCCTGCACATAATATTTTTGCAAGGCTAAAAATATTATCAGCACCGGAATACAGGTAATGATCGTTCCTGCCATCAACAGATCCCATTTAATCACGCTGGAGCCTCGGAACATCGCCAATGCAAGCTGCAATGTCCTTCCCTCATCAGAGTTGGTAATGATCAGCGGCCATGTATACTGGTTCCAGCCATCGGTAAACTTTAAGATAGCAAGTGTTGCCAACACCGGCTTGCTCAACGGTAGATAGATCCTAAAAAAAGTCCTGATATTAGAACAGCCGTCTATTTTAGCTGCCTCATCCAATGATGTGGGGAAATTTGCAAAAAACTGTCGGCAAAGAAACAGCCCAAATGCACCGGCCAGCAATGGGGCAATTACTCCCCATGTCGTATTTAGTAATCCTGTGCCGCCTTGTCCCAGAATGTTGTTCCCCCCGGCCAAAGGAATGGACTTTACCTTTAAATAGATCGGTATCATGACCGTTTGCATGGGCACCATCATCCCGATCAGTGTGAATTTAAACAAGAAATTCCTTCCGTAAAAATGAAGTCTTGCAAACGCATATCCGGCGACCGCATTCGTTAAAATGGACACAACAGTCGTCACAACGGCTACCACAGCAGAATTATAGAAATACTGCCCCCAATTTCCTGATTAGAAGAAGGAAATATAATTATCAAACCGAATTTCTTTCGGGACCAATGAATAGGGGGAGACCCTGATTTCGTTTAGGCTTTTCAAAGACGTTGCGATCATCACCAAAAACGGAAACAACACGATCAGATTGAGCGCGATCAGCAACAAGTATAAAAGAATTTTTTTCAATATTGTCCGATTCATATCCTTACCCCATATCTACTTCTGCGGATTTTGAACTGACCCTGAAATTGATCATTGTAACGATCAATACAATGACGATCAGGATCACACTTTGTGCAGAAGCATATCCCATATTAAAATACGTAAATCCGTTTAAGTAAACCTGATGGATGATCGTGGTAGTGGCATTAGCCGGACCGCCGCCGGTCATAACATTTACCTGCTCAAATACATTAAACGAACCGATCAACCCTGTTACCAGCAGGAAAAAGGTGGTCGGGCTCATCATCGGCAAGGTAATCTTCCATGTTTTTTGGAAGTAATTCGCCCCATCCAGATCGGCGACCTCATAAAAGGAGCTGGGGATATTCTGCAATCCAGCTAAATTGATGATCATATTGTAGCCAATCCCTTTCCAAACAGACATAATGATGATAGAAATCAACGCCGTATCCGGATTTTGCAGCCATTTGGACGGGGACATTCCAAAAAACTTTAAAATAAGGTTAGCATGTCCATAAGCCGGATCATAGATCAAAAGCCAGATCACGGAAACTGCCACCATTGACAGCACATGCGGCAGAAACATAAAAGTACGGGTGATCTTGGTGCGAACGAGAGAAGAATTCATCAGCTGGGCAATTAAAAAACCAAGTATCATGGTTGGAAAAACTGTTCCTACTGTATATAACAACGTGTTGATCATCGCCTTGACAAAAGTTGTATCTGAAAAAGCTTTGATATAGTTGTCGATTCCCGTAAAGCTTTTTGCACCAAACAGCTGGTAATCTGTAAAGCTGTCTGTTACCACGTTGACGATCGGGGTGATCCAAAAATAAATAAAAATAATAAAGAACGGCAAAATCAAAAGGTATCCTGATTTATCCGGCATCTTTTTCATAAATCTAATCAGCTTAGCCATGTCTATTGACTCCCTTTATCATAAATCTCCCCAACAAAATTCTGCGGGGAGATTTTGAACTGAATCATCTCTGAAATGATGACACATCCTACATTTTGTTTTTACACTCTGCTTCCAGATCCTGCATCGCCTGCTCCGGTGTTTTTTGTGCATAAATAATCTCATCATATGCCAAATGCAGGGATTCTTCGTAAATATTGGTCCAGGATAGTTTCGGATACGCCTGCGACTGAACCAAGTTCCCCAATTGTGCAGCGTAAAGCTCTCCGCCAAGTTCTTTATATTCTTCAGACATAGAAGTCAATGGCGGTACCATATTCGTTTCGTTCATCCGCGCCTCTACACGTTCCTTCGTAAAAATAAATTCGATCCAATCCCATGCAAGATCAGGCTGTTTGCTTTGAGAGCTGATCGAATACAGCCATGCGCCACAGTGCATCCCGCCCTTTACATTAGTCAAGGAAGAAGCGTACCCTATTTTCCCTTCTAAAGACGGATCCTCTTTGATCATACTCTGGATAAGATCCGGGCCAATGCATAAATTCATTGCCGCATTCCCTTTTTCAAAGGCCGAAGTAGTTCCGGATGAGGTAAGAACGGCATAAGGCGCTATATCTGAAAGAAAAGCGGCCGCTTCCAAGGCCCCGTCAGATGTAAAGTTTGGACCATCTTTATAGGTAGACTCATAAATATCATTCTGCATAAAGAACTGTGCTAAAATATGGGCACCTCTTGTATCCGGAAGATCAACAGCGCCCCGGGTGACGATGTCTCCGTCCCTTTGGGTCAGTTTTTTCGCATAGCTTAAAAATTCTTCCCAATTTGCAGGCGGGGAATCCGGGTTCAGGCCGGCTTCCTCAAAGTAATCTTTTCGCCAAGCCATTACAGCAGGGGAGGCATTATAAGCCAAACCATAGATTTTGCCATCGTAGCTCCCGTATTCTACCATGCTGGAAGCCAGATCATCTTTCCCTTCCCAGGCGTTGTAATAATCGTCCAAAGGCAGTAGATGTCCCAGTTCTACACGCCCTACAATGTGAGATACCCCGACATCCATCACATCAGGGGCAGTCCCTCCGGCAAATGCAGTGTTCCATTTAGCAACAACGTCGTTATGAGCAATATGCAGCAATTCTACCGATACACCGGTTTCTTTTTCAAAAGCCGCCTTATCGCTTTCCACAGCCCGGCCGACCTGACTGTCCTCTGTATCGCGGCTCCACACGACTAATGTTTGTTTCTCACCGGAATCAGCTGTTTGAGAAGCACCGCTGTTCCCATTAGAGTCACCGCATCCGGCCAATATAGACATCAGTAAAACAGGGAGCAGAAGTATTGAAGCTTTTTTCATAGTCATCTTCCTTTCGTAATCGTTTAATGCAAACCTTTGCACCAATCTTTGTGTTTATACTAACGCTAAATTCATAAAATGTCAACATTTCAATTTGCAATCAAATATATTTTGTAAATAAATCACAATATATATTTGATATTTTTATTCAATTCGTCAGACAAAAATTCCAATAATTGCAAACGAATATAATAATTAGGAGAGGTTTTAAGAATTTATTTGCATAAGCCCCAATTATATGATATACTAAATTTACTAAAATTATATGGAAAGGAAAGCTGAAATGCTTACTTTAAAGGATATTGCCGCCCATTGCGGCGTTTCTTATTCCACTGTATCAAGGGCGTTTAACAAAGATTCCCGAATCAGTCAAAAGACCCGGGAAAAGATACTCGCTTATGCAAACGAAGTGCATTATATCCCTAATGCTGCTGCGATTTCCTTAAAAAAGAACGAATCCAAAACAGTTGGGATCGTAATCCCTAAGCTCACCAACTTATTTTACGTTGACTTACTGGAGCATCTGGACCTGATTTTAAAAAAATTTGGTTATCATTTGTTGGTCAGCTTTATTTCAGATGGGGCTAATAGCGAATATCATTGTCTGGAATCCATGGCGGCCGCCCGTGTTGACGCACTGGTTATTTTAGGATGCCACCCAAACAATCAGGCATATGTGAGGCATCTTTCTTCTCAAATTGTGATCGTTCAACTTTTGACCGATGTCCTCCCCGAATTAGACAGCGTTTGTGTCAACGATATTCAGGCCACTATTACAGGAACACAATATTTAATTAACCGCGGACATCAAAAAATCCTATATGTCGGAGGGGCTGACCGGCTAAATGCTTTTCTGGACACCATGGAGCGAAATCATATCAGCAAAGAGAAGCAGTTGATTGTTTTGGAGGAAAATTCTTACGAAGAAATCATTTATCAAATTCAGACGTTTCATCCTACAGCAGTTATGGCAAACTCTGTGTATAAGGAAAATGCTTACCGTGCTATCCGGGCAACCGGATTACAGATTCCGGAAAACATCAGCTTTTTTGTATACGGCGACATCCAGTGGGTCCAACTGCTCGACATCACTGCAATGGCCCATAATTTAGAGGAGATCTCCACAGCCTTGGTAGACCAGCTGATCTACCGTTTGCGTAACCCTTACAGCGAACAGTTTCCTGCCAGCCACATCTTATTTGATACCTTTATCCGTGAACGAAAATCGGTAAAATACTTGTAATCAAACTTTAATTTTGGCTGTTAATATGCTCATCCGAAAAAAACCGGAAACACATAAAATTTTTTGTTCTGATTCTACCAATAGTCTCCGTATACAAATAGAGAAAGGCGTTCAGAATAGAACGCCTTTCTTTCAATTTTTTGGTTTTATTTATGCTGTTATTTTGCTCTTAGTTCCAACGGGTACAAGGATATATGCTTGCCAAGCTTATATGAATTCCATTAATTTCAATTTCTAACACGCGCCTGCAAAACTTTAACTGGTTCTCCTTGATCCCTAGGCCGTATAGTATAATTCCCTGCGCTGGCTGGAATAATAAAAGTTTCCGCATAATGTACTGTATAAGGAGAAAATTCCCCTTCGGGACTTTCAATTACAGCTGCTTTCCCCTCTACTAAATTGCAAATTGCCATTTCACCATCAGATTGGATGTGAACTTTTGTCTGAATGGAATATACTTGAGTTTCGATAAATTCTAATTCATGGAGTCCGGTCCTAATCCGTGAATAGTCCGGTGTACTCTCCAACTCCTGGAAACGGTTGATCAAATTATCCTTTACCCATTGGGTCGTCCGGTCAAACTGAAGCACCCGTTTTCCATCCTCAATATGAATTGGCCTTGGCTTGCCCTCCAAACCGACCCGATCCCAGTCCCAGAGTTTAAAGGTAAAAATATATGGTGTTGCGCTGACTTCCAGCACCATGCAGTTTTTAGAAGAGCAATGGATTGTACCGGCTGGAATCAAGTAATGATCGTGTTGTTTTGCGGGGAAAAAATTAACGTATTTATCTGCATCAAATTTTATGTTACCCAGCTGCGCTTCTTCTAGGTCCGTAACCACTTGCTTAGGATCAATTCCATTTTTAAATCCCAGATATACGCCGCCGCCTTCTCCGACGTCTAATATATAGTAGCTTTCATCCTGTGTGTAGGCCATCCCAAATTTGTGATGAATATAGTCTGTCAGCGGATGAACCTGTAGGCTGAGGTTTTGCCCACCCATAGTATCCAGAAAATCAAATCGGATCGGAAATTCCGCCCCAAACCGTGCAAAATTTTTCTGTCCCAGAAACTCTCTAGGCTGATACAAGGTTAAGTTCATGGCTGGAGATTCAATCCTGACTCCTCCAAAATTTAAGTAGATGCTATTTTCCTCTGGTACCCCATCAAATGCCCATGCAAAATTTTCCTGCGCAGGATCAAGATGGCACACTTCTTTCATCCACTGCCCGCCCCAGACTCCTGGATCAAAATATGGAACCAGGCGAAACGGCTGAGCAGAAATTTGTTTTAGTCCCGCACGGAATCCTGCTCCACTTATCATTGCAGGATGATTTTTAGTGTTGGTGTCTAAATAAAAATCAATCCTTTCATATAAACCGGATTTATGTCGATCAGCGATCCTCCACTCGATAAAAAATCCTCGTTTATATTTTTTTAAATTGTCCTCATCATAATTATGTTGTTTATAATTGGGCATTCCCTTTCGATATCTCAACTGGATTTCCCATCGTGCCATATCGGCATATACCAGAGTTCCTTCTTTCGACAGCAACGACGCTCCAAATCCATAGACCAAGGCCTTTCCGGTATGTCTTTTTACCTTTTCCCGGGCTTCTTCTAGTTTTTCCTTGTCAATAAAATCTAAAATCGTCCCATAATACATGATTCCTCGAACCCGGTCCTCTGTCAAATGAAAATTCATTAAGTCCGTCAATTTATTACTTTCATAAAAAATATCTTCCATATTGATGAACAAATCCGGTTGGATCGCATCTTGAATATTTATAAGGATCTCCCGATCATCTGTTCCCGGATAGCAGTCTATCATCAAGATATCCCCATTTTTGAAAGCAGTTTTCACAACTGTTTTGATGCTTTCCCACCCCTGGTATGCCTGGTCGTCATATCCAGCTACCATTGTTTGTGGAAATTTATCATATTCGCTTTGAAACGCTAAATATCCCATACGTTACTCGCTTTCTTCAAATACAATTTTTTTATTTCTCTTAAACACCCGGTATCGAAAAGGCTTTTCCTCGATCGCCCCATAATCATGTCCGGCAGTTGTCGGCCAGCAGGCGCCAACGCCTAATGGTTCTTCACCTATATTGATCAAACGATGAGCGAGCTGTCCGTCAATATGGTGTAGAGAACCTTTTGTGATTTTTTCCGCCCAAGTCTCTCCATTCTTGTCCATCAGCAACAATAAGCCAGTTCCACTGACCCCGAAATAAAATTCAGCGCAATTTTGATCAAGATGAAAATGGCCTCGCGTCATATTGCATTCTTCATTGACTGTTACCGGTTCTAAAATAGTGAGCCCCCAATAAAGATCACCTGTTTTTTCAGGACTACCAGCTTCATAAGAGTACACCGTATACAATAACGTATCCAGATCTACTTCAGTTGTATCGGAATAGATCCCGGTTGCTTCTCGAAGATATTTTTGATAAACCTTTACATGTTCACCTTGTATTACATCTTCATAAATCTTATGGAACACCTGTGGTTCAATCACTTTCATATTTTCTTTCCTCCTCCGCACTTTTCGCTCTTTGTCTCTCTATTACGGAACGAAATGCTCCCAGTCGGCAAGTTTTGGGTTCGATACAAAAAGGAACCTGTCCGGATTTTCTTGAAATTGTGTATAAATCGGCTTACCCGCTTCAATCCCCAGATCACTATACCGGCGCGGTCTTTTAACGACGCATTCCTCCGTTTGATAGGAATCATTTTTTTGAAATATAATATTATTATCTTTGACGATCGGAAACCAAGCCACACCGCCATGACTTCGTACTCCGCTGTAATCAAAACCAAAATCGCGGACACACCATGCGCCAAAGCTCATATTCTTCGTAATATCAGCAACGATGGTACAATGTGCCCAATTTGGGGGTACAACTACAACCTCTCCGGGATATGCTAAGACCGCATAGCATCTTCCCGGGAAATCTCTTGTCGTTTCCTGCATAGTTTCCTGCATATAGATATAAGCTGCTCCACTCCAAATCTCATATACTTCGCAGGTTGACATTCCACATGATGGAGATACTGCATGGACGTGTCCCTGTGAACGTACAGGCTCTTCTCCCAGGTTTCCTTTTGCATAGGTCACCGCTCCATATAAAAGATTTCGCTTTACAATTTCCTCTCTATCCTCTTCACACCCGACATCCATGGCAATTGAATAGACAATGTCAGGTCCCGTGCAATTAGGGTCTCGCAAATTTTTACGGATCGAATCTAACGTCCGATTTTCCACCTGCGGCCCAAAAACTCTCTGCCCGTATTGAAACCCGAGAGGGGCAGAGGTCGGTGTAATCTTAAACCCTGGATCAAACTTCATGTTTTTGTTCACCTCATAGATTAATTAATGATGCTGCGCCGATGATACCGGCTGTATTTTTCAGCCTTGCAATCTCCACAGGCGGCGGACAGAGATAGATGTTGGCAAAACAATATTCTTTCACCTTTTTATTCAAAGGTGTCAAAAGCGTATCCCCTTCATTGCAGATCCCCCCGCTAAGCAGGATCTTTTCGGGACGAAACAGATTCACCAGATTGGATACACCGTTTGCAAGTGCCTCAATATAATCATCAACAATCTGTTGCCCATATGAATCTCCCCTTTTCGCAGCTTCAAAAGCAATCCTTCCATCAATTTTCTCAGGATCCCTCCCACACAGATCAGCAATCAAAGATTCCGGATGCATATGTAATTGCTTTTTTGTTTCAGAAATCAACGCTGTAGCAGAAGCATAGGCTTCCAAGCATCCTTTTCTTCCGCAAGTGCATTGTCTGCCATTTTGCACAATCGTATTATGCCCCGCAACGCCACCACAGCCACTCCCATCCAGAAGCTTCCCGTTAACCACAATACCGCTTCCGACACCGGTGCCAAGTGTCAACAATACAATATTTTTGCATCCTATGGCGCTTCCTGCCATAAGTTCCCCCAATGCGGCACATTTAGCGTCATTTGTAACTACTAATGGCAGATTGAGCTTTTGGCTTAAAATACTCCTAATCGGAAGATCGTGCCAGTTAAAATTATTGGAATAAAGCACTGTACCCGTTTTACTGTTTATCACGCCCGGGCACCCTAACCCTACACCCAATATCTCTTTTGGGGAAAGATTATTTTTACTGATAATATCTCGAACCTGTAAGACGATTTTCTCTATAACGCCATCAGCACCTGCCTGAACATGAGTCTCACAGACCGACTGGTCCACAATTCGATAATCTGGATCAATTAGCCCAATTTTAAGATTGGTTCCGCCCAAGTCAATTCCAATTCGGTACATTTCTCATCCCCCCTTTCTACTCGATCAGTGTTATTGTTGATCCCTAGCATGCCGCAAACAACATGCTAGGGATGCTACTCCATATAAATAATCTTACTGCAGGATAGCACGAAATGAATCCATATCTCCGCTGAGCATTATATGGCCTTCCTCTGAACGAATATAGTTTACACCGCTTACAGAGCCATCCCAATGCAGCAATATGCTCTGCGGTGACCGTTTTCCTGGCGTTCATAATTTAGAAGGTATTGGTCACCGTCTTTTTCAAGCGTTAGGGTTACAGCGCCGTATCGAGTCGGGGTCTCTTCCAGGATCAAAGGGGTATTTCCATCTGGAAGCCACTCTTTAGGCAGCCCAGCGAGAAGTTCTAGATTATTCTTCTTCTCCATAACAATCATATTCCTTGCCACATAGATGAACATTGCAGAACCCCAGTTGTGCGGCATATCCCCAATCATTTCATCTGAATTGGTCCCCTTAAGCGCCTGTTCTTCCCTCCAACACCGTGCAGGAGCAGCATGGTTAGCAAAAGCATAGAGATAGTCTGCCGTTTTATCTCCCCGTCCGGCATACAGCCATGCCAAGGCATCAAACATACTTCCATAAGGCCAAACGGCGTTCCAGCACATCCAACCGGTATTTTCCGGAATTCCTTCTCTATCGTCAACGCTGTCCATCAGGGTCAGTAAATTTGATACCAATGCATCATCTGGTTCAAAGACCTCTCCTGGATAGATCGCTTGACTGTAAGCCCATATTCCTGTCTGGGGCTTATATACCTCATGATTGATGATTCCATCATCATCGATATTCTCCCTTACCTTGCGTTCCAATTCGTCTGGGGACAGCATGCTCATCGGGAGATACGCGATCCCGTCATCCGTATACCTTGTATCCCGTTTTGCACATTTCCGGAAAGCCTCCATAATGCTGTCAAATTCGGCTTTAAAATCTTCAAAGCCCTTTAAATTTAAGCGTTTTCCGGCTTCATAGGCCGCCTTTAATCCATGCATCACCCATAGCGGTGTGGTATATTCTGCTTCTATATTGATACCTCCATCTCCTAAACACGGAGGGAACAAGCCATATCCTGGATAGTCCTTTCCAAGCGCTCGGGCCTGTCTGCGCTGTTCCTGGATATAGGCCAGCGCCCTACAAAGCGTCGGCCATAGCTCAGTTAGCCGCTCATCATCCTCCATAATCTCACATTGTCGGACAGTTGTCGCCAACGCGATTCCGGTTTCTTTATCATGTGGACTCATAATTTCAATCGATCCATCTGGATGAGTATTAGCAAGCACAGCAAGCAGCCCTGCATATGCCTCCTGATGCCGGCCCATCATATGTACACTTTCCAGAATAGAATGTCCGTCCACAAACCATAATCCCCGATAATAGGTCGGTCCCACCTGATAGGTGTAAACCTTCTTATGGACCTCTCTAGCCTGTAGGATATTGCGTCCACAGGATTTCAGCATATCCATAATCTGATTATCAGGAATCTGAAATTTCTTTTGGAACGGCTTTACTGTTTTCCAATAGTCTGCTGCCCATAATTCAGCTTGTTTTGCACTGTTCAGCGTGGCCTCTTCTGTTGAAAGTTCTCCATCATATACGAAGAAAAATGCGCCTTCTTTAACCTCCCCTGCCGCAAAATGATATGGTTTGACCCCTTCTACAGAACAGGTCTTTTCTCCCGGAGCAGCCTGAATCGTAAAGGTTCCATCTACAGCAGAACCCAATTCTGACAGTACTACTGTCGCACGGGTGGTTGTAAAGTTTTCCTTTGCCTCCAATTTCCAAAGGACCACATCAGCTCTCACACCCTTTGGAGTCAGCCATGCAAATGCTTTCCAAGAAACCCGGCTCGCTGCATAATCCTCTACTGTTGTTACGATCGCTGCTCCTGGATCTCCAAAGTCCTGTTTCACCTCCAACAGCTTGTCACGGTAGGTGATACTAGGTTTATAACGAAACTGAAATCCGCGGTTTACAACAATTCTGCTATGCACAGGATATTTTGTATCATTATTGCGCATATAGAACTGCAGGTTATCTGTTTCATGAAAACGATCAAAACCAAAATTGATACTGCCGTCTTCTCTCAGGATTGTTTTATAGACATCGTCTACCAAGCCAATGCAGCTTTGCGGCCGTTCTGGAGCAAAGCGGAAGTCGATCACTCTTTTCTCATTCATTTCGATATATTCCTTTCTTAATTTTATCCTTTTACAGCCCCAGCAACCATTCCTGTCACCACATATTTTTGTAGGATGATATAAACAATGATGCTAGGTAACGATACTAAAACGATTGCTGCAAACATTGCTCCATAATCACTGGCGAACGAACTTTTAAAATAATATAATGCGATCGGCAAAGTACGGCTTCTGTCTCCCGTTGTCAATGTTAACGCAAATTGGAATTCGTTCCAGCACAGCAAAAACTGCATCACTCCGGCTGTTGCAAAAGAAGGTCTTGCCAAAGGCATAATAATCGTAATATAGGTCCTGACGAAGCCCGCTCCATCCAAATAAGCCGATTCTTCCATTTCCTTGGGGATCGTTTTATAGTAACTAGAAATGATAAAAAGGGATTGAGGTATGCCAAACCCAACATATACAATGATCAACCCCCACATACTGTCATACAAACCGACTGCGCTGACTGAAGTATATAGTGGCAGCAGTAACGCCGCACCCGGGATCAGCAAACCCATAGAAAAAAGAAGGCGTATCAGGTTCTGTCCCCGAAATTGAAAACGTGAAAGCACATAAGCCGCCATTCCCATAGCGATCAGGTTGATGGTCACCCCAAAAAAGGTTACAAAAATACTATTAAAATAATACCGGACAATGGGAGCAAGTTGAAATGCCGTAGTATAGTTTTTGATCTGCACGCCACTTGGAAATCCTAGAGTAAAATCCAGAATTTCCTTGTTGGTTTGAAACGACGCAAAAAGCACCCACAAAAAAGGCCCCAATGTAACCAGCAGCGTAACAGCCAAAAAGAAAAAAATCAATATTTTTACTAAGATCTTCTTGCATACTTTCATTTTTACACCTTCCTCAATTTCTCTAAATTGGATCATTCATACGATAAATCTTATTGATCAATCCAATTGAGATCAACCCAACAATAATCAGGATGACACCTTGTGCATTAGCAAGTCCAAAATTATTGTCTTTAAACGCAGTTTTATAGATCAATAAAGGAAGGTTCATCGTCTTGTTACCGGGACCGCCATTTGAAGTCATAATCAGTATATCCAGCTTCTGTAACATAGAGGTTGCCGCCAAGATCGTACCAGTACCAATAGCATTTCTTACCAGAGGAATTTTGATATAAATGTTTAATTGAAGTTCGTTGGCACCATCAATTACCGCCGCCTCTGGGATGTCCTCCGAAATAGCGGACAGTTCTGCAATTACCAGTAATGCAACGATCGCCGCAAAAGGCAGCCAAGTTATAGTGACTGCAAAAAATGCAACATTTGCGTCTGCAAACCAATTCACATTAAAGTCCTTTACACCAAAAAATTGAACGATCTTGTTAACTGGACCATACATTGGATTTAAAATATTGTAAAAAAGCATCCCTAGCGCCGCACTGGAGATAATATTTGGAAGCATGTAGACAGTTCTAAAAAAACCACTGTATTTTTTCCTGCGTGAAATAATCAAAGCAAAGATCAGCCCAAAAAGAACATGGATCGTTGACTGCAAAACAATCCAGATAATATTATTTTTCAGCGCGGACAAGAAATCATCCGACATAAAAAGCTGTTTGTAATTGTTTATGCCCTCGAATGAAATCTCACCACCGATTCTCCAATTACAGAACGATGTGGCGAACACCTGAACTGTTGTGATCAGAAAGACAAAGCAAAACAATGCAATTCCTGGCAACAAAAACAATATAATCCACCTTTTTTTGATACGCATAGTAAGCTCTCAATCCTTTCTTATCACATTTTTTCAAAATATGATGGTTTCATATTATTCCGCTTTTGCTGCTGCTTCATCAAGCTTTTCTGCCATACCGGCTGCATCCAGCGAACCCGCCGCCAATTCTGGGTAATATTGACCAAACGCATCAACTACGCTAGCATATGCCAAAACATCAAAGGTCTGCACGGTAGTTTCCGCTTTCTGTACAGCGTCTACGTTAGCAACAAACAACGGATTTGAAGCCTTAAATTCATCGCTTATTGTAATTTCGGAGGATACCGGGATCGACCCATCTTTCTCCATCCGGTCTTCCTGCGGCTCAGTAGACCAGTATTCTTTTAGGAAGGTAAAAGCCGCTTCCTGAGTTTCCGGGGTCTTGGCACAGATAACGCTTCCCTCCGCATATGTTTTAATCAATCCGTTTTCCGGATACATCGCAAAGCCAATATGGTCCGCTAATCCAGCAACCGCTTTTTCTTCATTGCTGAAATCAGCAATCATCCAGCTTCCATTAAAGATCATTGCCGCCTGCTCCTGTAAAAAGTTGTTCGCTGCATTGGCATAAGCTGCGCCCAAGGCATCGACAGTAAAAACTCTCTCTTGACAAACAGCGCATTAGGGTGATATAATTTAAAAAAATAAATTGATAAACCGTTGAAGCGGAGATAACGGCAGCCATGCCTTTACAGAGAGCCTGCGTCGCTGAAAATCAGGCAAGAAACAAGTTGTCAAATGGACCGCGGAGGGTGCAGTCAAATGCGAGTCGTCGCAAAGTATTCTGCAACGTGTGGGCATACGTCAGTTGCCGGGGATATGCAGGTATCCTGCTAAGTGCATGGGATATACCCATGAAATCAAGGTGGCACCGCGGATAATAATTTATTCGTCCTTGACAGATCTGTATTGATTCTGTTGAGGGCGTTTTTATTTTCCAAACTCCTTTGGCAGAATTGAGTCAAAGGAGTTTTTCTGTTACAGGAGGTATAATATGCTGTTCACGAAACGATGGCGCTGCTTAAAATAACTTACCCTTTTATCAAAAACAAACGTATAAACATAAATTTTGTGAGAGTTGGAGGAAAATAAAATGGAATTTAATCATATCAATTTTGATACCTACTTTAGAAATTATCCCGACAAAAACGGTTACTTTGGAAAATACGGCGGAATGTACATTGACGATAAGCTCAAAGAAGTTATGTCCGAGATCACAGAAGCCTACTACTCGATCTGCCAGTCCAGAAAATTCATTGCAGAGCTGCGCAGGATCAGAAAAGAATTTCAGGGCAGGCCTACCCCTATCTCACATCTGGAGCGGCTTTCCGAGTCGCTCGGCGGAAAAGTACAGCTTTACGCAAAGCGTGAGGATCTAAACCATACGGGCGCCCACAAGTTGAACCATTGTATGGGAGAAGCGCTTCTTGCCAAATATATGGGCAAAAAAAAGGTGATCGCCGAAACAGGCGCCGGCCAGCATGGGGTGGCCCTTGCAACTGCGGCGGCATACTTTGGACTGGAATGCGACATCTATATGGGCTCAGTGGATATTAAAAAGCAGGCTCCCAATGTCGCCAGGATGAAGATCCTCGGCGCAAATGTCGTTGAGGTCACGCACGGCCTGCAAACACTGAAGGAGGCTGTTGACGCGGCATTTGAGGCATATGTCAAAGAATATGACAATGCTATCTACTGCATTGGCTCGGTGGTAGGTCCCCATCCTTTCCCAATGATGGTGCGCGATTTTCAGAGTGTAGTAGGAATCGAAGCAAGAGAACAGTTCCTTGACATGACCGGACATCTTCCGGACTCGATCGTTGCCTGCGTAGGCGGCGGAAGCAATGCGGCGGGATTTTTTGCCGGATTTTTAAATGATCCTGTGGATATTTATGGAATCGAACCGCTTGGCAGGGGCGCATCGCTCGGCGACCATGCCGCAAGCCTGAAATACGGTACCGAAGGTGTTATGCACGGCTTCAACAGCATTATGCTGAAGAATGAAAACGGAGAGCCAGCGCCCGTTTACTCTGTTGCAAGCGGCTTAGACTACCCTTCTTCCGGTCCTGAACATGCATTTTTGCAGGAAATCGGCAGGGTAAAATACGATGTGATCGACGACGAAGAAACGATCGATGCTTTCTACAAATTAGCCCGTTTAGAAGGGATTATTCCGGCGATCGAAAGCTCTCATGCGGTTGCCTTTGGCATGAAGCTTGCCAAAACAATGGATCAAGGCTCCGTCCTGATTAACCTCTCTGGAAGAGGCGACAAGGATATGGATTATGTGATCGAAAAATACGGGATCCGCTAACCGAAAACCTTTTCTGTTAAAAGAAAAATAATCAAGCCCCTCCCCTTTGCCTGAGCATTCAGGCAAAGGGGAGGGGCGTTTCTTTTATGCGAAGCTAAAAAACAAAAAGTTTCCTGTAAAAGCGGCCCCCACAAAGACTTTTGGAACTTGATATTATCCCGAAATTTCGATATAATTTGTATGAAAGACATTTTTGAAACTTTGAGCGCAGCAAAGAACCCCGTGAAATGCCGCAGAAAAATCGGCAGTGCCGGGGATAGCCTGATCTACAGCCTTATTTTATCAAGGATAATTATTTTTTAATACCCATCAACACAATAGGAGCGAAAATCCATGAGATACATTGGCGGAAAAGCATTATTGACAAGTGAGATTATCGGCACGATACAAAAGAAAGCAAAGCAGGCGGGGTCTGTCATTGATGTGTTTGCCGGCAGCGGCGCAGTATCGGCCGCACTTAAAAAACAGGGGTATCAGGTTTACTCTAACGACTTTTTGTACTTTTCCTATGTGTTAAACCGGGGAACGTTAGACTTAAATGAAACGCCAAAATTTGACCGGCTGGGAATTCCAGACCCTATCCAGTACCTCAACAGCTTAAAATTAGAGGACACGGGGTACAAGCTGGAGGACTGTTTTGTATACCGCAATTATTCCCCTAATGAAACCTGTGACAGAATGTACTTTCAAAATGAAAATGCTATCAAAATAGACATCATCCGAAAACAAATCGAGGAATGGAAAGATCGGCTTTCAGAAGACGAATATTTTTACCTGCTGGCAGCCTTGATCGCGGCGGTGCCCTATGTCAGCAACATTGCAGGGGTATATGCCGCTTACTTAAAGCACTGGGATGCACGAACCTACCGCGACATCGAATTAAAAGCCCCGGTGATCATCCCCTCTTCCCAAAAATCAGTATCCATGAATTTGGATTACACCGATGTGTTGGGTAAGGTCAAAGCCGATCTTTTATATGCGGATCCGCCTTATAATGCGCGACAGTATCTGCCCAATTACCATGTACTGGAAACGATCGCCTTGTATGACCAGCCTGATATTTCTGGCATTACTGGCCTGCGCAGCTATGACCGGCAAAAATCAAAATTTTGCATGAAGTCAAAAGCGGCTGAAGCCTTTGAAACCATGATACAGCTGGCCGACGTGCGGTATATTATGATCAGCTACAACAACGAAGGCCTGCTTTCCACGGAAGAACTCACCGCTATCTGTAAAAAACATGCGAAGAAACACAGCTTCCGGCTGATAGAAATGGAATACCGAAGATACAAAAGCAAGATCCCCAATCATCAGTCGGGATTAAAAGAGCAAATATACTTTTTTGAAAAGGAGCGGGAAAGTGGAGCATAACTATCATAAATCCCCCTTAAATTATATTGGTGGAAAATATAAGCTGCTGCCCCAGCTTACTAAATTTTTTCCAAAAAGGATCAATACAATGGTCGACCTGTTCGCCGGCGGCTGTGACGTTTGCTCCAATATCCGGGCAAATAGGATCCGGGCAAATGATATCAACCACTATGTGATCGGTATTTATCAAACATTCCAGTCCATGACCATCGAGGAGCTTCTGGCCTATCTTGACACGACCATTGAGCAAAATCATTTGTCGATCACCGATAAGGAGTCCTACAACCTGTTCCGGAAAGCGTATAATGAAAGCAGTACCCGCAATCCTTTGGATCTTTATATTCTGGTCTGCTATGCCTTTAATTACCAATTCCGTTTTAACAGCAAGCATGAATTCAACTCGCCGTTCGGGTTGAACAGAAGCAGCTTTAATTCCAGTATTAGGGCTAATCTGATACAGTTCCATAAAAACATTCAGCCCATAGAGTTTTCGTCAGTCCATTTTCAGGATCTAGATCTTTCGGACCTTACGCAAGGGGATTTCCTGTATGCAGACCCGCCTTATTTAATCACTACAGGCAGCTATAACGATGGGAAACGCGGCTTCCACGGTTGGGGAAAAGCCGACGATCAAGCGTTATTTGCATTGTTGGACCAGCTTGACCGTCAGGGGGCAAGGTTTGCGCTATCCAACGTTACAGAGCATAAAGGGATCAAAAACCAGGAACTGATCGAATGGAAGAAAAAATACCACACTCATAAAATCAATTATAGTTACAAAAACAGTAACTATCATGCGAAAAACAGGGACAAAAAAACTCGCGAGGTTTTAATTACCAATTATTAAAAGGAGGAGGATACCATGTCAAGAACGTTTGGGTGGGTGCAAAATCCGAACCGTCTTGAAACACTAAAATATATTACCGGCATTTTTCAAAAGGATTCTGACAGCAATATAGACCTTAGAACAAACAGACTCCCCAAACTACTGGAATATCGGTTTATTACCCGGGAGCACTATGACCAATTTATTCTGGAACTGTCAAAAGAGAAGATCGAGATCTCTTATGACCTGCTGAAAGGAAAGGGGTTAAACGGCGCAAAATCCAGAAAGGATGCCATCTGCACCGGGATCGTGCAAGCCGCTATCGACGCCCATTCCTCCTCAAAATTCATCGTCAGAGAGGATGGAAACGAAGAAAAGATCAAGAAGCCCTATGTCGACGATTGGACAGCCGACGGCTATTTAAGATGGGCGGTTTCCACCGGGCTGATCAAACATAGTCCCAGTACCGACTCCTGTAAAATCACCGATTTAGGAGTACGGCTGGTACACGCAAAGGACACCGTAGAGGAACAAGAGGTTTTTACACAGGCGCTCTTATCCTACCCGCCGGTATACCGGGTTTTGGAAATCTTGTCGGATCAAAAGCCCAAAACAAAATTTGAAATCGGCGCCCAGCTTGGTTTTCAGGGAGAAATGGGATTTACCTCTATTCCTCAGGAAATTTTTGTCTACGATTACAGCACTGCCCCGGCCGCAAAACAACAGGACATCAAGCAGAATGAAGAGGGCGATTCAGACAAATATGCCAGAACTATAGCAAACTGGCTCAGCCAAATGAAATGGGTCAAGCCCATGTATAAAGACGTCACCGAAACCTATTTGGGAACCACCTATACAATAACGCTCCGCGCATGGCAGATCACCCGTGCGGGAGAGCTGGCCCTGAAAAAGTCCAAAGGGGGTTCCAGCAATGCCAGGATCCCAAAAATCGTAAAATTTGAAATGCTGGCCACAAAAGTGCCGAACGCCAATTATATCCGGCTCAGAAGGGCGCAGATTTTAAACTCGTTAAAAACCGGAAAAACCATTGCGTCGATCCAGCAATATCTGCACGGATCGGGAATCATGGAAACCGAAAGCGTCATTCAGGATGAACTGGATAATTTCCAAAACATTGGTATCACGATCTCGAAGGACGGCGGCAAATATAAACTCGTCGACATCATTATCGGGCTTGAGATCCTTCCTTCACCTTCCGCGATCAGGAAGGAACATATCACAGAACTAAAGGATAAGATCCGCAAGAAGCTGCATCATATAAGCCACAGCTACCTACTTCTGGTCGATCTTGCGTACAGCGACGCAGACACAAAGGCAAAGAAAAATTTAGAAGCAAAAGAATTTGAAATCCAAACAGCAAAGCTTTTTACCAAAGAACTTGATTTTTCCGGCAGCCGGCTGGGGGATTCCAACAGGCCGGATGTCATCCTCTCTTACGGAACACAGGGAACGATCATTGACAACAAATCCTATAAAGACGGGTTTAATCTGGATGCTGGCTGCCGGGATGAAATGTCCAGGTATATTGAAGAAAACCAGCAAAGGATTCCCGGCGTTCCCTCAAATGAATGGTGGAAAAGCTTTGATCCATCGGTAACCGATTTCACCTTTCTGTTTGTTACCTCCTATCTAAAGGGGAATTTTAAAAAGGGCCTTTCATACATCTCCACCATGAGAAAAATACAAGGGGCCTGCGTCAATGTAGAAAACCTTCTGTATTTGGCAGAAAATATCAAAAGCGGAAAAACCTCCTATACAGAGTTCTTTTCCCTGTTCAACAACGAGGAAATCGTGATTGGATCATGAAAAAACGATCCATACAAGAAGCCGTGATGAAAAAATTCATCACGGCTTCTTGTTTTATTCTCCTGCCTTGGTCCGGCGCAGGCAGTCTTCCAGCCCGCCCTCTACCACAACCGCACTGCAGGCGATCATTAGGTTCAGCGGCAGTGAAAAATCCTCCACTGCAAATCCCCGGGCATCTGTTTCCCCAATTTTTTGACGCAAAGTGCGGCAATCTTCCAAGTATACATAAATCCTTTTCCCTTTAGCCACGGCATACCCCACCTCAAAGGCCGTGCCAGAATCAGGCTCCATTCCCCGGAAAGGGTTCATGTTCGCCATCACAATATCCGCCTCTTCAATCAGCTTTAGGTTCCCCGCCAGAATTTCCTGCGCAGACTGCGCCTCGTTGTCCAAAGGATAAAGCCCCTCAAAGCCGTACCTCTTACACAGCTGTTTCATAGCCTGTCCCCGCCCCGCCGCGTCAGGATAAAACACATCATATCCCGCCAGATAAATTTTTTTCATTGTCTCGCCTCCTCATCTTACTGTTAGTGTACCATAATTTTTTCTGCTTGTCAGCATCTTCCCTTTTCCCTGCCGGATCATATGATATAGTATACCGCTTTTATTATGAACGCGGTATCAAACGATTCAGAAAGGAGGTGTTTTGATGCGTATCCGCGGGATCGACGTTTCTTCTTTCCAAGGGGAAATCCATTGGGAAGAGGTGAAACGAGACCACATTGAATTTGCAATCCTCCGCGCCGGATACGGGCGTTTCCCGAATCAAATCGACCGTCGGTTTGAAGAAAACTACCGGGAAGCCAAACGGCACAAAATCCCAGTCGGGGCTTACCTTTACAGCTATGCCACTACCGTTGAGGAAGCGCGCCAAGAAGCCAGAAACCTTCAGGGCTGGTTAAGGGGAAAACGATTTGAGTTCCCGATCTATTACGACTTGGAGGATCAATCACAGGCTTTTCTTTCCAAACGCAGGCTCACCGATATTGCCATTGCCTTTTGCGACGAGATGGAACGCGCGGGATATTTTGTGGGAGTCTATGCGAACGCCTACTGGCTGATCACAAAATTAGACCGCGACAGACTGACCCCATACACCATCTGGCTAGCAGATTATGCGCCGGAGCCATCCTACCGCGGCGAATATAAAATGTGGCAGTACACCAGCAGAGGCAAGGTTGCCGGGATCCATGGGGACTGTGACATGGATTACTGCTATCAGGATTTCCCCAAGATCATAAAGCGAGCCGGATTAAACGGGTTTGAACGTTCAGACGAGCCGCACCCCGGCCACAAGCCCCACATCGCTGTTTACACGGTCCAAAAAGGCGACACCCTCATTCGGATCGCTGAACGCTACCACACGACCTGGCAGAGGATCGCAAGGGAAAACCGCATTGCAGACCCACGGTTCATCTATCCTGGGCAAAAGCTGAAGATCTATGTAGAATGATCCGCCAAAGTATGATATACTTTGATTATGATACCGAAACTTAGGAGGACAGGAACAGATGGCAGGAAGTTGGCTGATGATCAGTGATTTAGACGGAACATTTCTCAACAGTAGCGGAAAAATCAGCTCATATAGCAGAAGAGCGCTTGCTCGCATGATCCGGGAGGGCGCAAAGATCACCTTTGCCAGCGCCCGGACCTGCGCCACCATCGGCCCTATGCTAAACGGCCTTGTCCTGCCGATCCCTGTGATCATCATGAACGGTTCTGCCTGCTATGATTTCCAGACACAGAAATTCCTGCGCTGCAAGCAAATCCCCTACCCTGTCGCAGCGGAAATTTTAGGACTGATCCGCTCCCTTGGCTTAAACTGCTTCACCCACTGTCTTGGGGAAGGCCGCCTGGATATTTATTATGATGCTCTGCGGCATCCCACTGAAGAGTCGTTTTATCAAGAACGCAAAGACCTTGCTCTAAAGCGTTACCACCAAGAAAGTCCGCCGGCCGGAAAAGAGACGGTCTATTTGTCTATCTTAGCGACAGATGGGCAAATTCTGCAAGCAGCCGATCTGTTAAAGAAACTCCCCTGTTCACAAGAGATCAACGCATCGCATTATTCCGATGTCTACCATCCGGGCTATTCTTTTTTGGAGATTTACCACAAAGATGCTTCCAAGAAAAACGCAGTGCTAGCTTACCGGGAAAAATACCAGCTTCCTGTGGCCGTATTCGGCGACAACCTAAACGACCTTTCGATGATGGAGATCGCCGACCGTTCCTTTGCAGTGGGAAACGCAGTGGATGCTGTAAAGCAACAGGCTGATGAGATCATTGGCACCAACGATGAAGATGCGGTCGCAAAGACGATGGAAGTGTTGTTTTACAAAGCCTGACCCTATGCGTGGGTCAGCAGGGGGAACATCATTTTTTGCGCGGCAAATGGGCAGGGGATTCCGGAAAGCCAAAATAAGGCGTCATCATCCCCTATTTGCTGGAGCTCGCCGCCTGCCGCTTCCCCCAGCGAGAAGCCCAATACGGCTGTTGTGACGCCCTCCGGGGCAACAGCTCCTAAAATTTCAGCAAGGCTCCCGTTCTGTTTGCCTAAAATCTCCAGGCAATGCAAAACGCTCCCTTCCGTTTCCGTGATCACTGCCAGATCTAATTCCGGGAGATAGGAAATGCTGTCCCGGCAGGGGCCCATACAATAAAACATGAGCAGGCTAAAGTTTTCCCTGCCCTGCAATATGGAAAACGGATTCGCCTGATCATACAGCCTTTTCAGCAGGGAAAGGTCTTCATTGTTTTGCAGATCCAATTTTCTCTGCTGTATGTTTTTCGGCGTAACAGGGAATATCTGCTGGTATTCCGAAAAACGTGAAAAACCGAATTTCGGATAAAAATCCAGCACCGTGTGGTTGGCGATCAGGTAGATACCATCACATTTCCCTATCCACTCCTCTAAAACGGTTTCCATTAAGGAACAGCACAATCCTTGTTTTCGATAAGCTTCATCTGTCATCACCGTGCCCAGTTGGATATACCGCTTTTCCTCCCCGTTCAGGCAAAATGTCATTGGATTCACCGAAACATTGCAAACCGCTTTTTCCCCGTCAAACAGAGTGTACGGACGGTAATTTCCCTGCCAATACCCCGCTTGGTGCCAGTTTTCAAAGCTTATCCCAAACGTTTTCTGCGCCAGCCGGTCAAATGCCAAACGGCGTTTTTTATCCTGTCGTATTTCCTGATGTAAAATATATCGTTCCATAGGAATCCTTTCTATCAAAAAAAGCATAGCCTGTTTGGCTATGCTTTTTCTTTTGGCATCTGCCTGATCTTTGTTACATTTCGCAGTCCAGCACGCCGTACCCGTTTTTCCGGCGGTAAACAACATGCGTCATTCCATCTTCCCCTAGATACACGAAGAAAGAGTGCCCCAGCATTTCCATTTGAACGATTGCTTCATCATCTGTCATCATGTTAAGCAGGACATGTTTTCTGCGCCGGATCTCTGTAGAGGGGTTTGCCTCCTCAGCTTCTTCTGTCTCTCCAAGACCGGTCATCGCTTCCGCTAAAATATCGATCCCGCTTTTCCGCTTTTTATCCACCAAACTGGTTTTCAGCTTTCTCAGTTTCCGTTTCAAATCGTCTACCGCATAGTCGATACTAGGTTCGATCCGGTCTGCCCGCGCCTCGCCGCGGATAAAGCTGCCCGCGTTTTTCACAGTAATATCGCACTGATAGCTGTCTGTTTTTTTCGATAGCGTAACATCAAAAACCGCCGTTGAAGGAAGCATTTTTTCGACCCGCTTCAGTTCCTTTTCCACTCCGTCTTTCGGTCCCTGTTTTAAATCAAAGCCCCTTGCTGTAATGTTGATCATAATATGAACCTCCTTACTGACGCAAAGCGTATCCCGCTTTGTGGTGCCTCTAAAGAAGATTTTTAAAGGCAATAGAAAATGATTTTCTATATCCTTATTATACCATAAGACACAGCAAAAATATCAATAATTTATGAAAAATATACGAAATAATCAGACAAAAAATATGACGCCAATTTTATTGGCGTCATCCCTCTTATTTTACATGGTTTGGGGAACGCAGGGCAGTCTTGGCGGTTTTGATTTGATTGACAGCATCCACCAAGCCGTGTTCCGCATTCTTTAAGATGCTTTCCGAAAACTCGTTGGCAGCCCGTTTCAGTTCCCGCGCCTGCGACTGTGCAGTGCTTAAAATCTCATTTGCCTGCACCTTTGCTTTTTTGGTGATCTCATCTTCATCTACCAAACGGCGCGCGCGTTCCTCTGCTGTTTTAATGATATTTTCCGCCTCTTTTTTCGCGTCTTCCAAAATGATCTTCCGGTCAGTCACGATCAGCTTTGCCTGTTTGATCTCCTGAGGCAGATTCAACCTGATGTCATCAATCAATTCTTCAAAACGGTCGACTTCGATCATGCACTTTCCGCCTGATAACGGGACAGACCACGCGCTTTCCAACATTTCGTCCATGATGTCTAAAATTTCATTGATATTCATAGTATTCTCCATTCTGCCTTTTGGCCTAGATCTTTAAAAACCTTTTACAACTATTATTTCACCAATCGCTTCACAATATCATCTACAATTTCAGCAGGCACAAAATCGGCAATATTCCCGCCGAACCCTGCCAGTTCGCGGACAAAGCTGGAACTTAAAAAAAGGTATTCCGAAGCGGTGGTCAAAAAAATGGTTTCGGCTTTTGTATGTAACCGACGGTTTGCCATCACCATCTGGAATTCATATTCAAAGTCAGATACCGCACGCAACCCCTTGATAATAGCTGAAGCGCCGGTCTTATCCACATATTCCGCAAGCAAGCCGGAAAAGGTGTCCACTTCTACCTGTTTTAGGTGTGCAGTGCTCCGCCGGATCATATCGACCCGTTCCTCCACGGTAAAACTGCATTGTTTTGCCGGGTTGACTGCTACTAATACGATCACCTTGTCAAACAATGTTGTCGCTCGGGTAATGATATCCAAATGCCCTTTGGTGATCGGGTCAAAGCTTCCCGGACAAACTGCCACTCTCATAAAAATATACTCCTGTTTTCTTTGATTGTCATTATAATATATTTTTCTGGAAAATGCAAATCAATCCGCCGCTTCCCGGTAAACGCTTAAACGGATCCTCCCGTAAGCGTAAATCTTATGCAGATGGTAACTCCCCACCTGCTCTGGAAGCGTTTCTTCCTTCAGATGCTCGCAGATGATCAGCCCCTGCGGCTGCATGACACCGGGCACCAGCGGGAGCACCTCCTGTAAGATCCCTTTGCTGTAAGGCGGATCCAAAAAAGCAATTTGAAAACGCTCTTTGGTTCCAGCTAAAAACGCCTTCGCCTCCATGGATACCACCTTGGACTTCTGGAACATTCCGGTCGTTTGCAGGTTCTCTTTCATTACCTGCTGAGCCGCCCGACTTTCATCCACGAACACTGCGTATTCCGCCCCGCGGCTCAGCGCCTCTATGCCGATCTGGCCGGAACCTCCGAACAGATCTAAAAATCTGGCGCAAGGTAGATCAAATTGGATAATATTAAACAGCCCTTCTTTGACTCGGTCGGTGGTAGGGCGTACGTCCAGCCCCTCCAAGGTCTTTAATTTCCGTCCTCGGGCTTCTCCTGTAATTACTCTCATAATTCTCCTCACTCAATCTCATGGAAAATATATCCGGCCTTGTTTTGCCGCGAAACGCTCATCACCATTCCGATCCCCAAAAAGGAAATCAGCAAAGAGGTCCCTCCCCCGCTGACAAACGGCAGGGTGATCCCGATCACGGGGATCAAACACAAAACCATCCCGATATTCACCAGCGACTGATAAAATAAAATCGCAAAAACCCCGCAGCAGATACAACTGCCCAGCAGGCTGTCACTTTTGCGGGCGACCCTTAAGATTTTACCGCAGATCAGCACCAGCATCAACACGGTGGCTACACAGCCGGCAAACCCCAAGGTTTGTCCGATGTGCGCAAACACAAAATCGTTATGCCCTTCCGGCACATCTACCAGTCCCTTGGCAAATAACCCCCTGCCAAACCACTGGCCGGACCCCAGCGCCACCTGTCCCTTATATTGCTGATAGCCGCTTCCTAATGGGTCGGATGCAGGATCCCACGCGACATAAAAGCGGTCTTTCAGGTATCCCGGCAGCACAAACTGCCACACCAGCGGGACCGCCGCCGCCAGCATCACGGCTCCGGCCAGCAAAAATTTCAGCGATAGTCCAGCTGCAAAGATCATGACCACAAACATGGCCAAGAACACAGTCGCCGAGCCAAAATCCCCCTGCACCATGACCAGCGCCGTGTAAGCGGCCCCGTGCAGGCACAGCAGCGTAAACTGTGGCAGCCGGTTCAAATTCTTCTGTACTTTGGAAAGATGGAGGGAAAAGGTGTAAACAAAAGCTAACTTTAACAGTTCAGACGGCTGGAGCGAAAAGCTGCCGAACCGCAGCCATGCACGGTCGTCGCTGCCCGCCGGGGTATACCCCAGCGGCGTCCATAAAAGCAGGCACAGCAGAATGCCAATGCCGACCCAAACAGGCCACAGCCGTGCGGCAGCGCGAAAATCGGACAACGAGATCCAAATGGCTGTAACGATCCCCAAAAGCATTGCCCCAGTCTGAGTGACGACAGTACTAAAGCGGATAAAGCCCGCCGCATAGCAGGATACCATCATCAAACATCCAAAGCAGGAGAGCAGGACACACAGCCCCAACAGCCACATGTCCGTTGTCTTCCACCTTTGCCGTAACGCCGACTGAACTTTTCTCATCTGTTTCCCTCACAATGATCCGATCAGAACAGTCCAACGATTTCTCCTGTTTCGTCAATATCGATCTTTAAAGCAGCAGGCGCTTTGGGCAGGCCCGGCATAGTCATAATGTTGCCGGTATACACCACGATAAATCCAGCGCCCGCAGAAACCTTGACGTTCCGTACGGTAATATCAAAGCCGGTCGGGGCGCCAAGCTTTGTCTGGTCGTCTGATAAAGAGTACTGCGTTTTGGCAATACATACAGGCAACCTGTCAAGGCCCAGCTTCTCGATCTCAGCAATTTCTTTTTCCGCAGCTGCGGTATAAACAACTCCGTCCGCACGGTAGATCTCTTTCGCAATGGTACCGACCTTTTCCTTGATCGGCAGTTCATGGTCATACAGAACATGGAAATCCGACGGCTTTTCACAGGCGGCCACAACCTTTTCGGCCAATTCTGTACCGCCAAGTCCGCCTTTTGCAAACACTTCCGCCAATGCAAAATCACATCCCAAAGCATCACAGCAATCGCTAAGCACTTGGATTTCCGCATCAGTATCCGTTAAAAAGCGGTTGATCGCTACCACGACCGGGACCCCGTATTTCTGCATATTCTGGACATGGACCTGAAGGTTCTTCACCCCCAGCTTCAATGCTTCCACGTTTTCTTCCGCCAAGTCAGCCTTTGCCACCCCGCCGTTATATTTCAACGCACGGATCGTTGCCACGATCACGATGCAGTTTGGTTTTAAGCCGGCATAACGGCATTTGATATCCAAAAATTTTTCCGCGCCCAGATCAGACCCAAAGCCCGCTTCTGTCACCACATAATCCCCCAGCTTCAGCGCCAGTTTGGTCGCTTTGACCGAGTTGCAGCCATGCGCGATATTTGCGAACGGACCGCCGTGCATGATCGCAGGGGTATTTTCCAGCGTTTGTACCAGGTTTGGCTTGACCGCGTCTTTCATCAGCGCGGCCATTGCCCCATGAACGCCCAGATCCCTTGCAAAAACAGGACGGTTATCATAAGTATAGGCAACTAAAATGTTTCCCAAACGCTTTTTTAAATCATGTATGTCAGAAGCAAGGCATAAAATTGCCATGATTTCACTGGCCACTGTGATTTGGAATCCATCCTCCCGCGGGATACCGTTTACTTTTCCGCCCAAACCAACAGTTACAAACCGCAAAGCGCGGTCGTTCATGTCCATGCAGCGTTTGAATAAGATCCGCCTCTGGTCGATCCCCAATTCATTCCCCTGCTGGAGATGGTTGTCAATCACCGCGCACAGCAAGTTATTCGCGGCCGTAATGGCGTGCATGTCCCCGGTAAAGTGCAGGTTGATGTCCTCCATCGGGACGACCTGTGCATACCCGCCGCCTGCGGCGCCGCCCTTAATGCCAAATACCGGCCCCAAAGACGGCTCCCGCAGGGCGATCACCGCCTTTTTCCCGATCTGCTGCATAGCTTCGCCCAAACCGACCGAGATAGTGGTCTTCCCTTCCCCTGCCGGAGTTGGGTTGATCGCAGTAACTAAAATAAGCCTCCCGTCTGGATGATCCTGCAAGGAATCCATCAACCCATCAGACAGCTTCGCTTTATATTTCCCATAAGGCTCTATGTACTCTTCGCTGATCCCCAGCCCTTCAGCTACCTCATAGATCGGCTTCATTTTTGCACTTTGTGCAATTTCGATGTCTGTCATCATCTGTAAATTCCCCCATATCATGATTTTCTTCTTTTTTATAAACGGCCTTTTCATCAGCCGCAGTGCTGCCGGCAGGTCCTGCACATCCTTTCAAAAGCAAGAAAAACCTGCCTGCCGCACCTATGATAATGATTAGTTTTATTATATCATACTCCCCGGAATGTTACCATAACTATTGAAATAATTTTCAGAAAATAATATAATGGATTCAGTACTTTTACGGCGTTTGACCGCCGCAAACAGAAATAGGAAAGGATTTGCCGATGAAACTTTACCATTCCCACAGCACCAAAGAAACCGAACAGATCGCGGCAGATTTTGCCGAAAACCTCCGTGCGGGGGATGTCATTGCTTATACTGGCGATCTTGGCGCTGGCAAAACCGCTTTTACCAGAGGCCTTGCCAAGGGGCTGGGCATCACGGAAGAGGTCTCCAGCCCGACATTCGCTTTGGTCCACGAATACCGGGGAAACGGCCTTGTCCTTTACCATTTTGACATGTATCGGATCTCCGGTTTCGACGACCTGTATTCTACCGGATTTTTTGATTATCTGGACGAGCCGGACGCGATCCTTGCCATTGAGTGGAGTGAAAATATCGACGGGGTCCTGCCGCCGGAAACGATCACGGTTTCCATTTCCTCTACCGGGGAAAACGACCGCAAGATCCAGATCTTCGATCGCGGGGAATCCGCATAACAATAACTGCAAAGGAAGAACGCTATGAAAATTTTGGCTATGGATACTACCGCCAAGGCGGCGAGCGTCAGCCTGCTGACAGAGGAAAAGGTCCTAGCGGAATATTCCGTCAACGTTGGGCTGACCCATTCCCAAACGATTATGCCTATGTGCGAAAGCTTACTTCAGCAAGCCGGATGCCCAGTATCGGAAATCGACTATTTCGCCGTTTCCAACGGTCCGGGGTCATTTACCGGCCTGCGGATCGGGATCGCGGCAGTCAAGGGGCTGGCTTATGCCAGCAGCAAACCATGTGTGGCTGTTTCTACACTGGACGCGCTTTCCTACAATGTGCCGGATTTCAACGGCATTATCTGCTGTGTCATGGATGCCCGCTGCCAGCAGGTCTACAATGCACTGTACCTTCAGGAAAATGGGGGCCGCCGCAAAAAAGGCCCTGACCGGGCCATTTCTTTCACTGATCTGCTGGAAGAGTTAAAAAAGGAAGAAAAAGCAATTATTTTAGTTGGAGACGGCGCACTTTTGTGCTATAATGAATACAAAGCGGTCCTGCCCAATTTAGTGCTCAGCGGCCCTGCAAGCCGTTACCAGCGCGCTTCTTCTGTAGGGCTGGCGGCGCTGGAAAAAATTGCGTCTGGAGAAATAATAAGCGCCGGCGCATTAGTTCCAGAATATCTGCGGCTTCCCCAAGCACAGCGGGAGCTGATCAAAAAACGGAGGTTGAACCCATGATAGCGATTGGCTGTGATCACGGTGGCGTGACACTGAAAGCAGAATTGATGAAACATCTGGCAGAAAAACAGATCCCCTTTAAGGATTTTGGTACCTACACCGAAGAATCCTGCGATTATCCGGATATTGCAAAGCCTGTCTGTGAAAGCGTTTTAAGCGGGGAATGCGAAAAAGGGGTCCTGATCTGCGGTACCGGGATCGGGATTTCGATGGCTGCAAATAAAATCCACGGGATCCGTGCGGCGCTTTGCCACGATTATTTTTCCGCAAAATACACCCGGCTTCACAACGATTCCAATATTATCGCCTTTGGGGCACGTGTTATCGGCCCTGGGTTAGCGTGTGAACTGTTGGATGTATTTTTAAACACAGGATTTGAAGGCGGCAGGCATGCCCTTCGTGTAGAAAAAATGATGAATTTAGAAAAAGAATAAAATAAGAAAGGGATTTTTACTATGGCTACTCCAATGATCATGGATCATCCATTGATCCAACACAAAATTTCGCTTCTCCGCGACAAAAATACCGGTTCAAAAGAGTTCCGGGAATTGGTTTCCGAAATCGCTATGCTGATGTGCTATGAGGCGACCCGCGACCTCCCCTTAAAAGAGGTTGAGATCGAAACGCCTATTGCCGTTGCAAAAACAAAAATCATTGCCGGCAGTAAATTGGCATTTGTTCCGATCCTGCGCGCAGGATTAGGGATGGTAGACGGCGTATTAAAGATGGTTCCTGCCGCAAAGGTTGGACATATCGGCTTATACCGTGATCCTGACACTAAGCAGGCTGTTGAATATTACGCAAAATTTCCAGTCGATATTGAGCGCCGTGAAGTGATCGTGCTAGACCCGATGCTGGCAACCGGAGCTTCTGCGATCGATGCAATCAACCAGATCAAACAGCGCGGTGTGACCAATATTAAATTTATGTGTATCATCGCCGCACCCGAGGGGCTGGAGGCACTGCAAAAAGCGCATCCAGACGTTTCCATTTACTGTGCTTCCAAGGACCAGTCTTTAAACGAGCATGCGTATATCGTTCCGGGACTTGGTGATGCCGGCGACCGTATTTTTGGCACAAAATAATTCGATTTTTTGGCTAGGCATTTCGATGTCTAGCCTTTTTTCGATGTTTTTCGCCATAAATCCCGAAAAATTTTAGTAGTATTTCTCAAATGCCAAAGAAATTTATAAGTGATTTTCTGAATTGTGGCAACTGGAGAAATATGGTAAAATAATAACTGTTAAATTGTCGAAGGAGAGGGAGATATGGCGCAAAAGATTCGTATCCTGATTTGTGATAATACTCAGTTCTGGGAAGATACTTGGAATTGTTGGGTTGATCCTGACCGTTTTGAAGTCCAAGAGGTTCAGCCGGATGCTTTTACTATTTTTGATTATATCTGTAACTATCACCCTCACATCATTGTACTACTTGCTGACATGAAACATATATCAGGCTTTGGAATGATCAAGGCGGTTTCTGCGATTCCTAATTATTTTCCTCAATTTATCATTACCGACCCGGACCCAACTACAGAAAAGAAAAATTTTGCCCAGAAAGCCGGCGCGGCCTTTTATTTATCACGGCCTTATGCCAACACTACGATTGGTGAAATTTGTTCTTCGATCATTCAGTCACCAGATTATTTTCTTCACTGCCCGGTTTACTCACCTGAGCAGTTAGTCAGTACTACTCTGCATTCGCTGAGTATCCCGGCCAATTTAAAAGGGTACCGTTATCTGCGCCATGCAATTTTATTGGCATTGCGCGGAAGCCGTGAACTGGAATCCATCACAAAGGGACTTTATCCTGCGATTGCTAAGGAATTTAACACCACTCCGGTCAGTGTGGAACGGGCAATCCGTCACGCGATCGTCACCTCTTGGGATCACTGCAACCCAAAGGAGCTTCAAAATTACTTTTCTGACTTGTCGCGGAAACCAAGCAACAGCCAATTTATCCTGACAATTGCAGAAAAACTACAACTAGATGCAGAATTATAACGATAAAACGGTATTCCCATTTTGGGGAATACCGCTTTTTTATGCTTCTATCCTATCAGGTCTATCCCTGAGCCTTCTATACAGGTAAAAGCTGGATATGGCGACAATCAGCTCTGTAACTGGAAATGCGAGCCATACCCCGGCAGTCCCCCACAAAGCCGATAAAAGGAACGCCATCGGGACAATCACGATCAATCCCCGCAGCAGAGAGATCCCATGTGCCGGCTTTGCGCAGTCAGTAGAAGTGAAATAACCGGACAGGATAATGTTGGTCCCCGCAAACCAGATACCTGTAAAATAAAGCTTTAACCCAGTTTGGGCAATCTCTTGCAGCTGCCGGTTGTGCTCGCTGTTAAAGACCGAAGCAATCGGACCATCAAGACAAAAGATCAGCGTATAGATCACGCAGGAGAGGAGCAGCACAGTGATGATCCCATAATGCAGGACCCGCTTCACCTGTTCTTTGTTCCCGCTTCCGTATCCTTTGCTCAACAGCGGCTGGATGCCCTGCGCGATACCGGTATAGATCGCAATGATCACCAAAGAAAGGTTTGCAACCACCCCATAAGCGGCTACTCCCACATTCCCTTGAAACTTCAGCAAAATCATGTTAAACACGATGATCACGATCCCCGAAGAAACCTCCGTCACCAGGGAAGGGAATCCCAAAGAAAGAAGCGGCAATACCCCTTTTAATATTCCTGCACCGAACATAAAATGAAATCCCCGTTTTCGTCCCAGCCAGTGGGGGGATAAAATCAAAATACTGATGACCGGCGCCAGCCCAGTTGCGAATACCGCCCCAAAAATCCCCATATCAAGCGGAAAGATAAACAGGTAATCCAGTAGGATGTTCGACATGCTTCCTCCCAGCATTGCCATCATGGCAAGCTTTGGGTTCCCATCATTCCGGACAAAGCACAGCAGGACATCGTTGAGCAAAAACGCAGGGGAAAAAAGCAAAATCACCCGCAGATAGGTGTTCGTCATTGCAAAGACAGCCAGATCCGCCCCCAAAGCCTGCGTGATCATCTTGGATAGGAAGAGCCCCGCCATTACAAACATCAAGGCAAAGGCGGCGGCAGCGCAGAGCGTACCCGTAAAAACCCTGTTGGAAGCCCCTGTATGCTTCTGGCTTTGCAAAATCGAATATTTGGTAGCGCCTCCCATGCCAAGCATCAGCCCGCATCCATGGACAAAGCTGTAGATCGGGATCGCCAGATTCAAGGCGGCCAACCCGTTCGTACCAAGTCCTTTCGCCACAAAAAAGGTATCCGCCAAAATATAGCAGGACAGGCCAATCATACCAAGGACATTCAAAGAAGTATATTTTACATATTCTCCCAAATAAGGTCTGTGTTTCATCATTTCCTCCTAAACAACAAAAAAACGCCGGCATTTCGTATCTACCATGGCCTACCGATACGAAACCCAACGTTCCTTCCTTACCCGGCGGTAAGGATAATTTTTATATTTTCTTGTGATCATATTACCACAAAATGTTCTTGATGTCAATCAACCTTCTCCCGCTGTACGTGAAGATCCATGCTCCCGCTACGGAAGCCCTCTAAGTCCAAGGTAACATAATCAAAGCCCTGCGATTTTACGATGGAAACGATCTCTTCCCCATACTGGACCGCCAGCCCTAGATCCTTTTTATCCACCTCGATCCGGGCAATCCCCCGATGGCAGCGCACTCTGACATTATAAAACCCCAGTTCCTTTAACTGCGCTTCCGCACGCTCCACCTGCTCTAACGATTCGCGGGTGAAACGGTCGCCATACGGGAATCGTGTCGCCATACAAGGCGCAGAGGGTTTAGACGCCACTGACAGCCCCAGCTTTGCCGCGATTTCACGGACCTCTGCCTTAGTGACATGGCATTCGGCCAGCGGGCTATGGACGTTCCATTCCTGCAAAGCGCGCAGTCCCGGACGGTACTCTCCAAGGTCGTCAAAATTAGTTCCATCCATGATACAGCCAAGCCCCTGCTCCCGCGCAACATCCGCCAGCTGTTCAAACAGCATAAATTTACAGTGGTAACATCGGTCCGGCGGGTTTTCCATGACCTTTGGATTTTGAAACTCGTTGATCGGAAGGACCCGGTGCGGCGCCCCCATTTGCTTCGCCAGTTTTTTTGCCTGTTCCAGATCCGCGGCCGGATGCAGCATGGTATGGAACGTTACCGCCAGTACTGGGAGCCCGGCGTCGACAGCCAGCTTTAATAATACTGCGGAATCCACCCCGCCAGAAAACGCCAGGCATATCCCGTTTTTTCCGCACCCCAAAAGTTTTTGGGTCAGTTCCTTGATCCGTTCCATAAAAATCAATCATTCCTTTCTTCGGAATTTGTGCCGCTCGGCGAAGCCGATTGCCGCTTTGCTTTTTGCAGCAAAGGCACAAAAAAGGGGTGTGAAAAAGTATTTTGCACACGAATCCTCTCATATCAAGAAAGCAAGCCGCTTTTCACGGCTTGCTTTTTCTCTTTGTTAATATTCCGCTGTTCCTGTGGTTCTTGGGAACGGCAGTACGTCGCGGATATTGGAGACCCCGGTGATATACATGATCATCCGCTCAAAGCCCAGCCCAAAGCCTGCGTGCTTGGTGCCGCCGAACCGGCGCAGATCCAGATACCAGGAATAATCCTCCGGATCCATCCCCAGTTCTCTGATACGCGCTTCCAAAACCTCCAGACGTTCCTCGCGCTGGCTTCCTCCAATGAGCTCCCCGATCCCCGGCACCAGCATATCCATTGCCGCAACGGTTTTCCCATCGTCGTTTAAGCGCATATAAAACGCCTTGATCTCTTTCGGGTAGTCTGTCACAAAAACAGGGCACTTGAATACCTGCTCTGTCAGGTAACGTTCATGTTCTGATTGCAAATCACAGCCCCAGTAAACCGGATAATCGAACTGCTCCTTATGCTGTTCCAGAATTTCGATCGCCTCAGTGTAGGTGACATGCGCAAATTCGGAATCGACCAATGCTTTTAACCGTTCGATCAGGCCCTTGTCGAAGAAATTATTGAAAAACTGCATCTCGTCCGGGCACTGCTCCAGCACATATGCCAAAACATATTTGACCATATCCCGCGCCAGCTCCATATCCTGCGCCAGATCAGCAAAGGCAATTTCAGGCTCGATCATCCAAAATTCAGCCGCATGGCGGGTCGTGTTGGAATTTTCCGCCCGGAAAGTCGGCCCAAAGGTGTATACCTTTCCAAACGCCATAGCCATGCATTCCGCTTCCAGCTGCCCGGAAACGGTCAGGCTGGTGGGTTTCCCGAAAAAGTCCTGAGCGTAATCCACACTGCCGTCCTCGCACAGCGGCGGGTTTTTCGCATCCAAGGTAGTGACCCGGAACATCTCGCCGGCGCCTTCACAGTCGCTGCCGGTGATCAACGGGGTGTGTGCGTAAACAAAACCGCGTTCGTTGAAAAATTTGTGGATCGCAAATGCCGCCACGGAACGCACCCGGAATACCGCGGAAAAGGTATTGGCACGCGGACGCAAGTGCGCAATCGAACGCAGAAATTCCATAGAATGGCGTTTTTTCTGCAATGGGTAATCGTTACTGGAAGCGCCTTCCAGAACAACGCTGTCTGCATGGATCTCAAACGGCTGTTTTGCCTGCGGGGTAAGCACCAGATCACCTGTTACAGTGACCGCGCTTCCTACGTTAAACTTTGTTACCTCTTTAAAATTATCGATCCGGTTATCTTCAAAGACGATCTGCAAATTCTTAAAGCAGCTCCCGTCGTTCAGTTCCATAAACCCAAGTGCCTTGGAATCGCGGATCGTCTTTACCCATCCGGATACGGTCACTTTTTGTTCCTGGTAAGCACTGACATCATCAAATAGCGTTTTGATCTCTACTCTTGCCATACCGATTCTCCTGTCCTTTTTAGATTCTTCCAAATAAATGAAGTCTATTAATTATTATACCATATTGTCACGATACTTTTCAAGATTCTGTTTTTCCAAGTCCCATTTTTCTTTTGACACCCTGCAAACCGCCGCGGCAATCACACTTTTCGCCCCGGCCTGTTTTAACACCCTGGCGCATTCGTCCATCGTTGCGCCGGTCGTCAGGATGTCGTCCACCAAAAGGACTGTCTTCCCCGCCGCCAAAAACGGTTCCCGGACACAAAACGCCCCGATCACATTGCGCTTTCGTTCCTCCAAAGATAAGGTGTGCTGTACCAGAAGCTGTTTTGGCTTTTTCAGTAGTTCCAGATATGGCTTTCCGGAATATCTGGAAACTGCCTTTCCAAGTTCGGCCGCCTGATTATACCCGCGGCGCCGTTTCTGCCGTTTCGCCATCGGGACAGCGGTAATAACGTCAAACCCGGCAAGCTCCGCCTGCACAAGGCACTGATACTGAAAGTACCCAAAATGTTCTGCCGGGGTAATATTTCCGTGAAACTTCAATTCATACACGCCCTGCTCCGCACCCATGCCATATAAAAATGGGGCGGCAAACGCGTCAAAATGCCAATCCTCGCATTCCTTCCACACCACAGGCTCCCAAAGTTCGCTTTTCTTTTGGCAATCCTCGCAGCAATGGCTGCGAAATGGGATCGTACCACCACAAAACGGGCAGCGGTTTGGAAAAAACAGATGGATGATCCCTGCCTTTATATTCTTCCAACACGAATTCTTGCTCAAAATTCCTCCACCATCCCGTTTAATAAATGTTTCAGGTTGGTAAACCGCACGCTTTTCAGGTTGTTGTCCACCATATAAGCGATCCGTTCTTCCTTGCCGACTAAAATCACGATCTGTTTGGCTCGGGTGATTGCGGTATACAATAGATTTCGGTAGTACAGCCGGTCGTACCCGCCCAAGATCGGGATCACCACCGCTTCAAACTCATTCCCCTGGCTTTTGTGGACAGTAATGGCATAAGCCAGCTCCAGCTGGTCGCTGGCCATTTCAAACGGGTAATAGGCGATCCGTCCCTCAAAATCAATCGCCAATGTCTGGGAGCCTTTGTCGATCATACAGATCGTGCCAATATCCCCGTTAAAGATCCCCATGCCCCGTTCATCGTTTTTCTGCCATTCGATGTCATAATTATTTTTGGTCTGCATCACTTTATCGCCCAAACGGTAGGTGTACATCCCCGCTTTAAACTCTGTTTTTCCCGCGCCGGGCGGGTTGAGCTGCGTTTGCAGTTTGCTGTTTAGTTCTTCTACTCCCAACTCCCCTTTTCTCTGCGGGCAGAGCACCTGAATATCCTCAGTCGGGGAATATCCGTAGCTGTTGGGCAGCCTGCGGCAGGCGAGGTCTAAGATCGTTTGGGAGGCAGAGGCGTTATCCCTCCTTGAAAGGAAGAAAAAGTCTCCCTGCTTTTTATTAAGGTCGGGCATTTCCCCCTGCACGATCCGGTGCGCGTTGGTAACGATCAGGCTTTTCGCGGCCTGGCGGAAAATTTGCTGAAGCCTTATGGTGGGGATCACCCCGCTGGCAAGCAGATCATGCAGGACATTTCCCGCCCCCACCGAGGGAAGCTGGTGGTAATCTCCCACCAAAATCAGCTTCGCACTGGGCTTCATCGCCCGCAGCAGCGCCTCAAACAGCGGCACGTCCACCATGGACATCTCGTCGATCACCACCGCGTCGCTGATCAGCGGTTCCTGCTCATTCTTGGCGAAGCGGGGGGTCCCGTCACCCATCTCTACCTCCAGCAGACGGTGGATGGTCTTTGCTTCCCTGCCGGTCACCTCACTGATCCGCTTGGCCGCGCGGCCGGTAGGCGCCGCGATAGAGAGCGTTTTTCCGCAGTACTCCAGCACGTCGATAATCCCGTTTAGGGTGGTAGTCTTCCCAGTACCCGGCCCCCCGGTCAGGATAAAAATTTCGTTCATCAGCGCTTCTTTGATCGCCTGCTTTTGCAGCCCTTCATAGCGGATGTTCCGTTCCTCCTCGATTTGGCGGATCACAAAGTCGATCTGCGGCTCATCCTGCGGCGGGATGCTGACCATCATGGCGATCCGGGAGGCAATATACTGTTCCGAGGAGTAAAGCTCGGGCAGCGCTAAATATTCCTGTTTTTTCTTTAGCCTCACCAGCTCGCCTTTTTCCAGTACCTCCTCCAGCTTTTCCTCGATCACATCACCGGAAAGCTCTAAAAGCTTTTCCGCCGCTTGGATCAGCTTACGGCTGGGCAGGCAGGTGTGGCCGTTATTCAAATTGTGGATCAAAATGCAGCTCAGCCCGGCCGATACCCGGATTTCGCTGTCCGGTGAAATTCCCTGCTGGCGGGCGATCTGGTCCGCAAGCTGAAATTCCAGCTGGAACATCCGCCCGCAAAGGATATACGGATTTTCCCGGATCAGGTCCTGCGCCAGAACGCCCCAGCGTTTCCACACTTTTACGCTGACCGCCGGCGAAATCCCGTACTGGGATAAAAACAGCATCAGGTTGCGCACGCCAAACACCTGTTTTAACTCTTCTGCCAGTTCCTGGCTGCGTTTTACAGTGATCCCTTTGATCTCGGCAAGGCGCTGCGGACTTTGCTCCATGATATGCAGGGTATCATCGCCGAATTTTTCCACGATACGGCGGGCAATGGCCGGGCCGATCCCCTTGATCACGCCGGAAGACAGGTACTTGCAGATCGCTCCGGCGGTTGCCGGCATCCGCTGTTCGCAGGTTTCCACCCGGAACTGATAGCCATAATTGGGGTGAGTGGTATAATACCCCATCAGGCTCAGCTCCGCGCCTTCCTGCACATCGGGCATATTGCCCACCGCACAAATCAGTTCATCTCCCGCTTCCAGTTCGATCACCGCAAAGCCGCTGTCGCGGTTCGCATAAATAATATGGTCGACACTGCCGCACAGGTTCAGCCATTCCTTTTCTGCCATTGCCCCTGTTCCCTTCAACACCAATACCGTTTTTCTTGATCCTTTGCCTGCAAGCATCGTTTTTGCAGGCCAGTTCATGTCTTATTATTATAGTATATTTTTACTGACTTTGCAAACAAACGTTTTGACTGATCGCCTTTGGCAGGTCCTCCGCAGAGCAAAGGTAGATCCCCTGAATATCCCTCTGTAAAATCCGTATCAGCCGCTTGCTTTCCTCGGAAATACCAAGGTCTACTAAATACACCTGGCATTCCGAATGGTATTTCCAAGCCCTGTTATGCTGAATTTTCCGCAGGGAAAACTCCAGTTCCGGAACTTCGCCCTTTACCGGCAAAATGACCAGTGTTTCCCCCTCTTTTTCCCTCCCATAGGTCCAATGGCAGATCAAAAAAACGACCTCCAACACTCCCAGCACTGCAAAGATCGCCATAACTCCCATGATCCACTGTTCCATAAAAACACCCCTTTTTCCCTTTTCCAGATATCAATGACTCTGTATTCTATGTATTTTTAAAGAAAACGGTGAAAAAGAGGCAAAAATCCCCGCAGAAAAATTTCTGCGGGGATTAAAAAACTCTATTAGAATTTTAAGCGTTTGGAGATGTAATGCACCAGCTCGTCAATTTTTACACGTTCCTGTTCCATGGTGTCGCGGTCGCGGACGGTAACGCAGCCGTCCTCCACCGAGTCAAAGTCATAGGTGAGGCAGAACGGGGTGCCGATCTCGTCCTGACGGCGGTAACGCTTGCCGATAGAACCGGCTTCATCGTAATCCACACGGAAATACTTGGAAAGCTTATCATAAACCTCCTGTGCCTGTTCGCTCAGCTTTTTGGAAAGCGGCAGAACACATGCCTTGAACGGTGCCAGTGCCGGATGCAAGCGCAGGACAACACGGGTGTCCTTTTCGTCAAGCTGTTCCTCGTCGTAGGCTTCGCACAGGAAAGCCAGCGCCACACGGTCAGCCCCCAAAGAAGGCTCTACCACATACGGCACATAACGTTCGTTTGTTTCCGGGTCAAAATAATCCAATCCCTTGGTGGAGTGGGTGATATGCTGTTTTAGGTCAAAGTCCGTGCGGTCTGCGATCCCCCACAGCTCGCCCCAGCCAAACGGGAACATAAATTCAATATCCGTAGTCGCATTGGAATAATGGGACAGTTCCTCCTGCTCATGGTCGCGCAGCTTGATGTTTTCCTCTTTGATCCCCAAGGACAGCAGCCAGTTTTTGCAGGTATCTTTCCAGTAAGAGAACCATTCCAAATCTGTGCCCGGTTTGCAGAAGAATTCCATTTCCATCTGTTCAAATTCACGAGTACGGAAGGTAAAGTTTCCAGGCGTGATCTCGTTGCGGAACGATTTCCCGATCTGGCAAACGCCGAACGGCAGTTTTTTACGGGTCGTTCTCTGGATATTGGAAAAGTTTACAAAAATCCCCTGCGCGGTTTCCGGACGCAGGTAGATTTCATTCTTCGCGTCTTCAGTGACACCCTGATAGGTCTTAAACATCAGGTTAAATTTCCGGATCTCTGTAAAATTGGTCTTGCCGCAGTTCGGGCAGGTCACCCCTTTGTCCCGGATAAAGTCCATCATCTGCTGGTCGCTCCAGCCGGCTGGGTTTTCCCCGGTCTGGTCTTCGATCAGCTGGTCGGCACGGTGGCGTGTCTTGCATTCCTTACAGTCCATCAGCGGGTCAGAAAATCCGCCGACATGCCCGGAGGCCACCCAAGCCTGCGGGTTCATTAAAATCGCCGCGTCAAGCCCCACGTTGTAGCGGGACTCCTGCACAAATTTCTGCCACCACGCTTTTTTTACGTTATTTTTAAATTCTACGCCCAAAGGGCCGTAGTCCCAGGTGTTGGACAGGCCGCCGTAAATTTCACTGCCTGGATAAACAAAGCCCCTGCCTTTGCAAAGGGCAACAATTTTGTCCATCGTCTTTTCACTGTTTTTGAGCATACCCATAACCTCCGTTTATTTGATCGCTGTTTTTAAAAAAACACGATTTAAAATTCTTATCTCCTAATCCTATATTTTAAAGCAGGAGCCGGATAAAGTCAAGCAAAGCGCCGGATTTTGCGTAAGATCGGCAAATCCTCCCTTCATACTGCTTTTTGCGTGCAAAAAGTTAGGGATTATGGTACAATAGTCCCAAGAACTGAAATAAGGAAGGACGAGCCATATGGAATGGACACAGGTAAAATTATATACGACCACAGAAGCGATCGAGATCGTTTCTGGTTTTTTGATCTCCCACGGACTGCGCGGGATCATGATCGAGGACGCCCAGGATTTTCAGGATTTTTTAGAGGACACCACCATCCACTGGGATTACATTGACGATGAACTGATGAAAATGAAAGAATGCGAGACCGCGGTGATCTTTTATATCCCGGACAATATGCAGGGCTTGGAGATGCTGCGCCAGATCCGGGGCAGCATTGAATCGCTGCGGGAGGAAACCCCTTCTATTGATTTCGGCAGGCTCAGCTTTGCCTGCGAAAGCATCCGGGAAGAAGACTGGGAAACCGCCTGGAAAAAATATTACCATCCGGTCCGTGTAGGGAAGCATTTAGTGGTATGCCCCTGCTGGGAAACCTGCGAACTGGGGAAAGATGACATCCGTGTCACACTGGACCCCGGCATGGCTTTTGGTACCGGCACCCACGAAACTACCCGCCTGTGCATGCAGTTTTTGGAGGATGCCATCACCCCGCAGACTACCATGCTGGACATTGGGACAGGCAGCGGGATTTTAGCGGCGACCGCGCTTTTGTTGGGTGCAAAATCTGCCGTTGGGGTGGATATTGATGAGCTTGCCGTAAAAATTGCCCAGGAAAACGCAGACCTCAACGGGGTGGGCGAGCAAATCGAACTGCACTGCGGCGACCTGACCGAACAGATCACCGGGACCTATGACGTCATCTGCGCCAACATCGTTGCAGATGTGCTGATCCGGTTAAGCCAGACCGTTACCCAGTTTATGCACAAAGCTTCCGTGCTTATCGTTTCCGGCATCATCGAAGACCGCTGCCAGGATGTGACCGAAGCGCTGCTTCAAGCCGGGCTGAGGGTACTGGAACAGAAGCAGGAAAACGACTGGGTATCGATCAAGCTGTGTTTAAATTAAGGGGATTCGTGCGAAAAAAGAATTTTTTCACACACCGTTTTTGTGCCTTTGCCTCAAAAGCGAATCGGCAAATCGGTTTTACCGGCCGGCGCAAATTCCGAAGAAAGGAATGGCTGATTTTTATGAAATACCAAACCATCTTTTTTGACCTAGACGGCACGCTCACTGACTCCTTTGAAGGGATCGCAAAAAGCGTGCAGTATGCCCTTTCCCATTTCGGGATACAGGTAAACGATCTTCATGAACTCCGCTGTTTCATCGGCCCCTCGTTATATGATTCTTTCCGGGAATTTTACCAGATGGACCACGAAACCGCGACCCTTGCGGTGGAAAAATACCGGGAACGCTTTCGGGATACCGGCATCTATGAAAATAAGCTTTACAAGGGCGTTGCTTCCATGCTGAAAACGCTTTGCGGCGCAGGGTTTACTCTTTGCGTCGCTTCCGCTAAGCCGGAGGTGTTTGTCAAACGCATTTTAGAATATTTTCAGATCTCGCAGTATTTTGATTTTGCGGCGGGCAGTTTGCTGGACAATACCCGCAAAGAAAAAGCCGATGTGATACGGCATATTTTATCGCAAAAGCAGATCGCTGACCCTTCTTCCGTGTTAATGGTCGGCGACCGAAAGCACGATGCCGAAGGGGCCCAGCAAACCGGGCTTTCGTTCTGCGGCGTGCTGTACGGCTTTGGCAGCCGGGAAGAGCTTGCCGCCTATCCGCACGTTTATCTGGCGCAGTCGCCCCAAGAGCTACAGGAGTTCCTGCTTCATGGATAATAAGCTATTTTTAAAAGCCCGTGAACAGGTATTAGGCGCTGGAACCGAGCCAAATGGGATCGGTACGTTGGGTGAAAAGACGCTGCACGCGGTGCTGAAGCAATATCTGGAACCGGAGCGTCAGTATCAGGAGGTGCCAGTCGGCGGGTTTGTGGCAGACATCAAACGGGACCGGCGGATCATCGAGATCCAGACCCGTTCCTTTGACCGGCTGTTGAAGAAGCTTCCGGAATTGTTACAGGAGCACGATGTAACCGTTGTGTATCCCCTGCCCCATCGGAAAACCCTTTCCTGGATCGATCCCGAAACCGGAGAAACCACCAAAGCGCGGCGTTCCCCAAAAACAGGAACGCCGGCAGACGCTTTTCGGGAGCTGTATAAGCTGCGCCCTTTGTTCCCTCACCCCGGCCTTACGATCCATATCATGATGATCGATCTGGAAGAGTACCGGTATCTCAACGGCTGGAGTTATGACAAAAAACGTGGGTCCATCCGTTGTGACCGCCTGCCCTCTCAAATCGCTGCGGAATATATGCTTTGCATCCCGCAGGATTTTGCAAAACTCCTCCCGCCCCTTCCCAAGCCGTTTTTGGTAAAGGATTTGATGAAGGCGGCAAGGATATCCCAGCGTGCAGCTTCCTGCGGGGTCGCCTTACTGCGTGCACTGGGGGTAATCCGCCAATGCGGGACACAGGGCCGCGCCTATTGCTATGAGCTTGCAGAAGAGGAGGAAAACCATGGATAAAAGCCTGCGTTCCCTTTATACCCGCTGTACCCTTTGCCCCCGCCGATGCGGGGTAAACCGTCTTGCCGGAGAACTTGGATTTTGCCGCGCCCCCGCTCAGGTAAAGGCGGCGCGTGCGGCGCTCCACTTTTGGGAAGAGCCGTGCTTGTCTGGCAGCGCCGGCTCGGGGACTGTGTTTTTCTCTCACTGTACCCTGCAATGCCGGTTCTGCCAAAACCGGGAAATCAGCACCGGCGGCTTCGGGATCCCCATTACAGAAGAACAGCTTTGCGAAATCTTTTTAAATTTGCAGGCGCAGGGGGCCTTAAATATCAATCTGGTGACCCCTACCCATTATGTCCCCTCCATCCTCACGGCGCTGGAGCTCGCGCGCGGCAGGGGGCTGCATCTCCCGGTCGTGTACAACTCCAGTGGGTATGAATCGGTGGAAACGCTGCGGTTACTCGATGGTGCGGTAGACATTTATCTGCCGGATCTCAAGTACTTTGACGACCAGCTCGCTCAAAATTTTTCCCACGCCCCACACTATTTTCAAACTGCCATTTCCGCGATTCAGGAAATGGTATCGCAGGTCGGGCTTCCGAAACTGGAAGTGGACGGACGGATGCGTAAAGGGGTGATCATCCGTCATTTGATGCTGCCCGGCCAGTTGGAGGACACAAAGCTGCTGCTGCGCGCGGTAGCAGAACGCTTTGGCGACAGGGTGATGATCAGCCTAATGAATCAGTACACGCCAACAAAGGATTGCTGTTCTGACCCAGTGTTATCAAAAACCGTCACTGCTGAGGAATACCGGGAAGCGGTAGAGTTTATGGAGCAGCTTGGACTGACCCAGGGCTTTTTGCAGGAGGGCGGGGCTGTAGGCGAAAGCTTTATCCCCTCTTTTTCTCTGGAGGGGCTGGAGCGGTACTGTCAAAAATGATCTCCTGCCGGCAAACGGCTTGAATCCAGTTCCATTTTACGCTATAATAGACATATAACAAAAAGACAAAACAGAAAGGAAACTGTATCATGTTGACTGCTGCAAAAAAGGATTTTATCACCTTTATGATGAGTGCCGACGTTCTTCGCTTTGGCGAATTCAAAACAAAAAGCGGCCGGCTGACCCCATACTTTGTGAATACCGGAAATTATAAAACCGGGGCGCAGATCGCCGCCCTTGGGAAATTTTACGCAAACCTGATCAAGGAAACCTGCTCTGACCAGTTCGAGGCAATGTTTGGACCTGCATATAAGGGCATTCCGCTTGCCACAGCGGCAGCGGCTTCTCTGGCAAGGGACCACGGGATCGACAAACCGTATTTCTTCAACCGCAAAGAGGTGAAGGACCACGGGGAAGGCGGAAGCTTAGTCGGCTACAAGCCGGTAGACGGCGACCGTGTCATTATTATTGAAGACGTTATTACCGCGGGAACAGCCATTCGGGAAACTATGCCGATCCTGACAGGATGCGCCAAGGTAGAAGTTCCGGATATGTTTATCTCTGTCAACCGCTGTGAGGTAGGACAGAGTGCCGGAAAAACCGCAGTGATGGAAGTATATGATGAATTTGGGATCCAGGTCCATCCGATCGTTACTGTTGCTGATATCCATGAATTTCTGAAAGAAGAAGGGTATGATGCAGGAATTCTGGCACGAATGGAACAATACATGGAGCAATACTGCATTTTTTAATAATTATCGTGGATTTTAGACAGTCCGGACTTGCGTTTCAAGTCCGGACTGTCTTTCCGTTTTTAGTAAAAAGGAGGCTTTGACATGATAAAAAGTGGTATCCAGCATTTTTTTAGCTGTTCCGGTGTAGTAAAGCCAAATGAGCAGGATGGAACGATCCCACCTGCCCGTGAACTTTATCAAGACGCTTTTCACATCGCATGGCCGTCTGTGTTGGAATCTGTCTTGGTGACAATGATCTCTTTTGTTGACACGATGATGGTCGGCGTTCTTGGGCCGGAGGCGATCAGCGCCGTGGGAATCACGGCACAGCCTAGGCTGATCATGCTGGCGGTGATCCTATCTTTTAACGTGGGGGTAACTGCTGTTGTATCCCGCCGAAAAGGCGCGGAGGATTATGAAGGCGCGAATCATTGTTTAAAGCAGTGCGTTCTGCTTTCCACCATAATGTCGCTGGTCCTTTCCGTATTAGGAATTGTTTTTGCCCGCCCCCTTTTGCTGTTTGCCGGAGCCGGAAATGATATTATTGCTGATTCTGTGGATTATTTCAGGATCATCATGATCGGTTTGTTCTTCAATGGGATCGGGCTTACCATCAACGGTGCCCAACGTGGTGTCGGCAACACCAAAATTTCCATGCAGACGAACCTCAGCGCCAATGTTGTCAATGTGATCTTCAACTACTTTTTGATCAACGGCGCGTGGATCTTCCCGCGCCTGGAAGTGCGCGGGGCGGCTATCGCCACCACGCTTGGCAATTTGGTAGCCTTGCTTCTGGCGGTTGTTTCGATCACCCACAGGGATGGGATCTTAAATATCCTGCACTCCTCTGCCTCATGGCTGCCCGATAAGCGGACCATGAAGAGCGTTTGGAACGTTGGCCTGAGCGCCTTGGTAGAACAGGTCTGCATGCGTGTCGGCTTCTTTTTATATGCTAAAATCGTTTCCAGCCTTGGCACCACCGCTTTTGCCACCCATCAAATCTGTTTAAACGTGCTTAACATCTCTTTTGGCTTCGGCGATGGGCTTCAAATCGCTTCCACCTCTTTGGTGGGCCAGCGGCTGGGCGCCAAACGGAAAGACTTGGCAAAGTTAGCCGTTGCGGTCAATCAAAGGATCGGGCTGGTGATCTCCACGATTTTGGTTATCATTTTTGTGCTTGGCAGGCATGTTATTCTGAGGCTGTTTACCACAGACCCCCAGATCATCGAACAGGGCGGCGTCCTGATGATCATTATGGCCTTTACGATCCACGCACAGATCTGTCAGGTCATCACGTCCGGCAGTCTGCGCGGTGCGGGAGACACTAAATATACCGCCCTTGTTTCCCTGATCAGCATCGGGGTTCTGCGCCCTTTGATCGCCTACCTGCTATGTTATCCGTTAGGATTGGGGCTAGACGGCGCATGGTACGCGCTGGTGATCGACCAGTTTACCCGGCTCATCTTGGTGATGATCCGGTTTCGCCGTGGAAAATGGACTGCTTTAGTGCTGTAGAACAGTTGACAAACCCTTTGGAAAAATGATAAAATATTTCATTGATATGTCTAGGTCAAAAAGGAAAGGATTGGAATCAGATTATGACGTTTGATACCGTTAGAACCCGCTTTGCGCCCAGCCCAACCGGGTATATGCATGTGGGAAATTTACGAACTGCGCTTTATGCGTACCTGTTAGCGAAAAAAAATAACGGCACTTTTATTTTAAGAATCGAGGATACCGACCAGGAGCGTTATGTAGAAGGCGCTGTTGACATTATCTATAACACCCTGCGCCAGACCGGTTTGATATGGGATGAAGGCCCGGATATCGGCGGCCCGGTAGGCCCTTACATCCAAAGCGAACGAATGGGGATGTTTAAAGAGTATGCCCAGCAGCTTGTAGAAAGCGGGCACGCCTACTATTGCTTCTGCGATAAAGACCGTTTGACCGAGCTGCGCGAAATTCAGCAGGCTTCCGGTATTGCCCCGAAATATGACGGCCATTGCCGCGATCTTTCTCCGGAAGAGGTTCAAGCAAAGCTGGATGCAGGGATTCCCTATGTGATCCGTCAGAAAATGCCGCGGGAAGGCACCACCTCTTTTGAAGATGAAGTGTTTGGGACCATCACTGTGGAAAACTCCACGCTGGACGACCAAATTCTGATCAAAACCGACGGGATGCCGACCTACAACTTTGCAAATGTTGTAGACGACCACACCATGGGGATCACCCATGTCATCCGAGGGAACGAATACCTGTCCTCTACCCCGAAGTATAACCTGCTGTATCAGGCGTTTGGCTGGGAAATCCCAACCTATATCCACTGTTCCCCGGTTATGAAAGACTCCACCCACAAGCTTTCCAAGCGAAATGGGGATGCTTCATTTGAGGACTTGATCGCAAAGGGATACCTGACCGAAGCGGTCATCAACTATATTGCCCTGCTAGGCTGGGCGCCAAAAGGCGAAAACGAGATCTTTACTCTGGAAGAGCTATGTCAGGAATTTGATGTCAGCGGTATTTCTAAATCCCCGGCGATTTTTGATACCCAGAAGCTAAAGGCAATCAACGGCGCATATATCCGCAAGCTGACCCTTGATGAATTCATGGAAAAGGCAATGCCGTATATCCGCCAGACCTGCAAGAGCGACAAGGTGGATATGAAGACCCTTTGCGCGATGTTGCAGCCCCGGACTGAACTGTTTACAGATATTCCGGATCAGGTGGATTTTATTGATGAACTGCCGGACTATGATTTGCAGATGTATTGCCATAAAAAGATGAAAACCAATTTGGAAAACTCTTTGCAGGCGCTTACCGCACTGCTTCCTGTTTTGGAAGCAATTCCGGAAGAAAGCTGGAATTTGGATACTATCCATGAAAAATGTTTTGAAGTTATTGCTGAACTGGGCGTGAAGAACGGCGTTGTCCTTTGGCCGCTGAGGACCGCAATTTCCGGAAAACAATTTACACCGGGCGGTGGGATCGATTTAGCAGAAATTTTGGGAAAAGAAACGACAATCACCCGAATAAAAGATGGAATCCATCGTTTAAGCGCAGTACAAGCGGAATAAAGAAGAATGAAAAAGGCACAGCCGCCTTAATTTGAGCGGCCGTGCCTTTTTTCCGTATTTTCCTGCAAAATTGTCGCTCTTAATCTGACAACTTTCTCCTGAGACAAGCCGTATAATGGTATTTGCCAATATTTACCATTTCATTTACTTCAGGAGGCAATACATCATGAAAACTCAGGCACTACATCCACGTGAACTAACCTTTGCTTCAGGAAAATATGCATTATTCCGTATTGCAGCAATTGCTGCTTTGTCATTTTTCCTTCCGCATTCCCAAATTTTAGGCGGCATCTCCCCTTTCGCCGTAGCCCTGACAGCCTGCCTGCCCTTGCGGTATGCAGCGATCACTGCGCTTGGTTCTGCAATGGGATACCTATCTACTGGGATCGGAGAAAACAATATCCTTTACCTACTGATCCTTGGATGCGCCTTGGGGTTAAAATTCATCATACAGCGTACCACTTTCCGGAACAGCATGGCTGGTTGCGCCGGCATCTCTTTCGTATCCTTTTTTACAATAAACGTGATTGGATTTTTCCTGCTTGACTTTTCCGGCAGTGATTTTATCCTGCGGATCTGTGAAAGTGTGATCGCCTGCGGTGTGACCTGTTTTCTGTTTCTTGCTGTCCGCGCCTTGTTCCAATATACCTCTATTTCTCAATACAGCCGGGTGGAGCTTTCTTCTTTAGCGATCCTGCTGATGATTTCCGTGATCGCCTTGTGTGATGTCAAGCTATACGGATTTAATCTGGGGATCATTTTAGGTACTTTGCTCCTTTTGATCGCGATCACCCACACCAATCTGGGCGGAAGCGCTGTCAGCGGAATCATTCTAGCCATTGCGCTGTGCCTATACAGTGTTGATTTCTTGCAGGTAGGCTCCGTATTGCTGGTATCTGCATTCCTTGCTGGACTGTTCCAGATAGCAGGAAAGCTCGGACAGACCGCGGTATTTTTAGCAGCCGCCATCTTTTCAGCTTTTATTGTTGGGATCAGTTTGGACATGCTTTTCTATATCATGTGTATGCTGATCTCCGCCGGACTATACCTCGCCATGCCCGAACGACTATTTGATTATTTTTCAGTCCTTTCCGAACCGGAACTGCAAAGCTTTGGCCTGCGGGATAATATTGAACAGCGTTTGGGATTTGCCGCGGAAACCATACAGGACCTTCAAAATTCTCTGGTGCGGGTGTCCAAAAGCCTAAAGGCCTCTACCCGGCCCGACCCGGCAGCGGTCTGCAACAAAACTGCGGCCTCTGTCTGCCAAAGCTGCCCTATGCGCCTGACCTGTTGGGACAGCCATTACAACGAGACAGCCGACGCTTTTCAAAAGCTGTATACCATGCTAAAAAACGGGATCATGCCGGGGGAAGAGCATCTTCAGTCATTCCGGCAGTTAAACTGCTGCCGCGCGCCGCAGCTTTTGGAACGGATGGAGCGGAACTACCGGGAATCTGTGAATCGTGATTTTTCGATACGGCGCACAGAGGAGGTACGCAACTTTGCGGTAGAGCAGCTTTCAGGGATCTCTCAAATGCTTTGGGAAGTCAGTGAGGAAATTTCCGGAATCGAAACACAGCTTCCGGATGACGCCGAAATCATCCGGGCGATTTTCACCGAACTTGCAGCGGAACCAAAATCCGTATTCTGTACCTTAAACCGGTTTGACCGGATGGAGGTGGAGATCTATACGACCGCCGGAATCCAAGTAGACTTACAGGAATTAAGAGACTGCCTCAGCAATGCCTTAAAACGGGATTTTGCGGCCCCCTCGGTCTCTAAAATCAGCAATAAGGTCCGGATCTCCTTTTATGAAACCGCGACCTACCGCATTGAATTTGGCGTTCGCCAGTCCTCCAAACAACCGGATACCGTCTGTGGCGATAGCTTTGAACATTTTTTAGATAACAAAGGCAATGCTTATTTTATTCTAAGCGACGGTATGGGCAGCGGCAAGCGCGCCGCCCTTGACAGTACCATGACCTGTGGTATTATCCTGAAGCTGATCAAGGCGGGGCTGGGAATGGAATCCATCTTAAAGTTTGTCAATTCCTCTATCCAGATCAAATCCCCCGAAGAATCATTATCAACAATCGATCTATTAAAAATCGACCTATACACCGGACAAGCAGAATTTTATAAAGCGGGCTGTGCTTCTTCTTTTGTTTTGATGGAAAAGACGATCGCAAAAGTAGAAACCAATTCCCTGCCTATTGGTATTTTGCAAGGAATCGAGTTTGATCGCAAAGAATTGACTCTCCATGCCGGTGATACGGTCCTGCTTGCTTCAGACGGCATATTAGAACTGCCCGAACCAGAGATCACTTCTATGCTGAAACACAGTGAAGAAATCTCCTGTGACCACTTAGCTGAGGCGATCTGTAAAGCCGCCGAAGAAGAACTGACCCCGCACGACGATCTGACCGCCATGGTGGTCCGTATTCTGCCAGGCGTATAAAAAAGGCCTTCCAGCCAAATAGCTGGGAGGCCTTTTTTATATCTGCGTCAGCAAATCTTCGATCGATTCCGGTTCGGCGAGCCATGGTGAAAAGGCGCTTGCGCTCCCGGCCGCAACAGCGAAACGGAATGCGGCATACATATCCTGTGTTTTGATATATTCCGCTAAAAAGCCAGCTACCATGGAATCTCCCGCGCCTACAGAATTTTTCAAGCTTCCTTTTGGCGCCGGCAGGCAAAATGTTTCTCCCTTTTCCCCAAGGAATACAGCTCCTGCGCCTGCCATGGACACCAGCACATTCCGCGCGCCCTCTTTTTGAAGGCGCGAAGAAAGCTCCAGCGCTGTTTCAGCAGAGGCACAATCAGTTCCAAACAACTCGCCTAGCTCATGGTGGTTTGGCTTTATTAAAAACGGCCGAAAGGGCAGTGTCTGCCACAGCGCTTGTCCAGTGGTATCGATCACCGTTTGAAGATCTCTGCCCTCACAGGCTGACAAAATCCTGCTGTATACATCTAACGGCATCCCAGCTGGAACACTGCCGGACATGACCAGATAATCGCCCGCCCGAAGCGACCCCACCTGTCGGTATAACTGATTCAGTTCCGCATCTGAAACCCTCGGTCCTCTGGCATTAAACTCCGTTTCTTCATCTCCCCTGACCTTAACGTTTATCCTAGTCAGTCCATCCTTTAGCTGAATAAATTTTGTTTTGCAACCTTCTTGCTGTAGTTTTTGTTCGATCTCTTTTCCGGTAAAGCCAGCCAAAAAGCCCAGCGCCTCATTTTCGATTCCCAGTCTGGACAGCAAAATGGAAACATTGATCCCCTTCCCTCCGGGAAAAACAGCTTCAGCTAACGTCCGGTTCAAAATGCCGATCTGCGGATTTAAAACCTCGATCCAATAATCCAATGAAGGATTCAATGTTATCGTTGCGACCATCAAACGACCTCCTGTACAAAAGGGCGCGCAAGTGAAAATACTTGTGCGCCCTTTTCGTTATGCTTTCTTTAAATATTTTGAAGCAACGTAATAATATTTACTGTTCTTTTTGATTTTATACCATGTGTATCCGTTCGCTGATTTAGAATAGCCTGATACTACAGAAACCTTGCTGCCACTATACAAAAGGCCCGCAGACTTATAGGAAGTTCCCGCACCAGTACGGTAATGCACAGTAGTCGTTGCCTTGTAAGTTGCCAATTTCTCGGCAGAAGAACTGCCGGAACCTGAAGAGCTTGCATTTTTCTTCAGGTATTTAGAAGCAACGTAATAATATTTGCCGCTGATTTTAATTTTAGACCAGGTATAACCATTGGCAGATTTAGAATACCCAGACACCACAGAAACAGATTTCCCTTTGCTCAGGGTAGCAACCACTTTATAAGAAGTACCCGGACCTGTCCGGTAATTGACTGCCGTTGTCGTGGTATAGGTGATCAGTGTTTCTGACGAACTGCCTCCAGAACTACTGGAGCTTCCACTTGAAGAACCAGATTTAGTTAAGTATTTAGAAGCAACATAATAATATTTGCCGCTAATTTTAATTTTAGACCAAGTGTAACCATTGGCGGATTTAGAATATCCAGACACCACAGAAACAGATTTCCCTTTGCTCAGGGTAGCAACCACTTTATAAGAAGTACCCGGACCTGTCCGGTAATTGACTGCCGTATTGGTCTTATAAGTCACCAGCTTTTCAGTAGAGCCGCTAGAACCACCCGAAGAAGAATCAGATTTGGTCAGGTATTTAGAAGCAACATAATAATACTTGCCGCTGATTTTAATTTTAGACCAAGTATAGCCATTGGCGGACTTGGAATAACCCTCTACCACAGAAACAGATTTCCCTTTGCTCAGGGTAGCAACTACTTTATATGAGGTTCCCGGGCCTGTCCGGTAATTGACTGCTGTATTGGTTTTATAGGTCACTAACTTTTCAGTGGCTTTCTTTTCCCATTGCGCATACAGTGTGGTATTCTTGGTAATGCTTACCTTACTGCTGGAAGTGATTTTTGTGCCACCGGATTTTGCAGTATACCAGCCCTTAAAGTCATACCCACTGCGGGTTGGGGTAGGCAAGGTCCCATAGGTACTGCCGTATTTCACAGTTTTGGAAGAAGTGCTGACACTTCCGCCATTAGCGTTAAAGGTGACCTTATAAGAAGCAGAAGATCCTGCGTTAACCTGCACGCCAACTACGTCAAAGCTGCCGCCGCCAGTCTGTGCATAAATCATAGCCGTCCCTTTTCCAACTGCGGTAACTTCCCCCTTGGAATTAACTGTTGCCACGGCCGGATCACTGGTTTCATAATAAATCGGCCCGGTAGTTCCTGTTTTCTTAACAGAGAGCGTCTTTTTAGCGCCCTGAGTCAGGGTAAAGTCCGCATCAGCAGTAACATAATCCGCACTGACATATCCCGTGTAGGTTTTTCCCTCCACACTTGCGCTGATGTGCAGCCAAAACGGGGAGGACAACGTAGAAGTATCATAATTTTGGACCGTATAGGTGCTGCCATCTAAAATCGTCACCTTAGTTCCCTTTGGCAGACTGACAATGACGCTTCCGCTGGGCGATGCAGTTTTACGCACTTTTAAAGAACTGGACGCTGTTACAACTTTTCCGGTCTTTTTCGATTTATTGATCGTTACTTTAGAATTTTTATCCGGCATGTTGTCAAAAACCGGAATGTAAAAAACCTTGCTGTCGGAAAGGGTGCCCATATTGTTGTGCGCATTGTATGAGGAGCTCGCCTCTGATGCCGCGCCGAAAATACTAGTCATATACTGATGGGTATAGGTATCGTAATACGCGTCAGGATTTACATTAAACCGTTGGAAATATCCGGTGTTCTGCCCTTTCAGAATATAAGAATTCCCAATAAACTTCGCGCCGCCGACGATCGCCAAAGGCGGAGAAGTCCAGGGGCGCTCATAGCTTCCGGAACCGCTTGCGTACTTTAACCCGTTTTTGATCGGAGCCGATCCATCAGAAGCGCCGATATTATAGAAATTGTAATATCCTTCATAACCTTCATAGGTGCCGCTTATACTACCGCTTGGCTGACCATTTATCGTAACCTCCTGCCGGATTTTAGAGGCCAGATAATATGGACTTACACCGCTGTCTACCCCAGCCTGATAGATGACCTGTCCATAAGTTTGGGACAGGTTTACTGTTTTTCCCTTTGTATCTTTATAAGAAATCTTTTTATTGGACATGAATGTTCCTTTTAGGATAGCTTCTACCCCCGCCTGTGTATGGGCGGACTTATCAAAGGTGTTCGCCTCAAACATAAAGACGCGTTTGGTATCCAAAAAGTTTCTTGGGTCGACGAAATAAGCGGTGTTTGCTTTGGTAGTCCTCACCCAGCCGCCTGCGTCTCTTTGTGTATATTTTCCCGTTGCCGGATCGTAATCTCCTGCCGCGTTGCTTTTGATCAAATCGCTGGCACTGCCTTGGACCAAGCCTTTGCATTCCCCATTGACCACATCTTCCCAGTCTAATCCTGTGTCTATCGCTTTGAATTTCCAGTTTGGATACTGCTTATGTAATGCTTCCAAAGCGCTGTGGTAGCTTTTTGGGAATGCTTTCAGGCTCTGAGCGAAATCGTCTGTCGACGCTTTCGCCGCCATAAGCATCGGCGTCGCATTGGAAAGCCGATCCAGTAAAGCCTGCGTGCGGTCATCCGGCAGTGCTTCTTCCGACTCCTCTTCCTCTTCTGTTTCCAAATCCTCCGGCTCTTCTTCTGTTTCTTCTTCAGAAGTCACCTCAGAGGTATCCTCTGTTTTAGAAACTGTTGTGTTGTCTTCCGAGGATGTAGCCTCATCGGAAACCGTAGAAGAAGTTTCTGTTTCCGGGGAAGATTCTATATCGGACGTTGTGTCTGATACATCTTCAGAAGCTGTTGACGATGTATCCTCCAAAGCAGAAGTTGTTTGGGAGGCTGCTGATTCCTCTTGCGCAAACACCTGAGCCGGAACCGCAGTGGCCAGCATCATGGCAATCAGGACAACAGAAAGGATTTTTTTCATCTTTCTACATTCCTCTTTCTTTTCTAAAATATCTATCTTAAGTAAAGCACAAAAAATGATGACACTTTTTATCAATGACATTATAGCGTACCAGTTGTCAAATGTCAATTTTATTTGAAAATTGGGAAGATTTGCATAAAAAAGGCAGGTATCCTTTAGAATACCTGCCCATTTCATTTTCCGGTTTTACTGTTTTATCCAGAAATTTCTGTTCTTCCATGCTATTTCTTAGGTTTCTCTTTCCAGAAAAAACAGTGCAAGAAAACGCCATTTTATGTGACCTCATGCCGCAGGGCATCAACTGGTTTTAGGGAAGCTGCTTTCAAAGCCGGATAAACCCCAAAGATAACACCGATCCCCACTGCAAATAAAATACAGCCGAGCACGCTTCCAAGGTGTATTACCGGCGCTATCCCTAAAACACCGCAGCCCAACAGCGCCAGCAGCACCCCGGCTGCCGCCCCGGCTACAGAACCGATCAGCGTGACTAAGCCCGATTCGATCAAAAATTCGGTCAAAATAATTTTTCTGGTAGCACCGATCGACTTTTTGATTCCGATCTCCCGCGTACGCTCGCTGACCGAAACCAGCATAACCGTCATGATCGAAAGCCCGGACACAAGCAAAGAAATCCCCGCGATCACCGTTAAAATCAAAGTTACCACCCGCATCAAGGACTCTATCATCTCCATTTGGCTGTTCAGATCCTGCGCTTTTACAGCATCCTTTACCCCATATTCCTCATTGAGCTGAGCAGTCAGCGTATCTGCTGTTTTTTGGCTGTCCTGCGAAGTTTTGACCATGATCTGCCCTAAATCTGTTTTGTTCTCCAGTGCCTGCATAGTGGTATAGGGAAGGTAGGTGAAGCAGGGTACCATTTCCCCCATCATGCTTTGCAGCAGATTCCCGCCTGATTTGATGACCCCCACCACCTCAAAGGGACGGTACACCCCGTTCATCAAAATCTTCAGTTCCTTCCCCACGATATTGGAACGGTGGTACATACTTTTGGCATAACTTTCGTCCACTAGGCAAACCTGTGCCATCGTCTGCACATCGTTCTGACTGATCAGCCTCCCGTGCAGGACTTCCAGACGGATCATGCTGGAGATGCTTTGATCCACTCCCCAGATCACACAATCGTCTGCCCCGCTTTTCAGCTTTACAGTACTGTAATTCACGACCAGAGGGGTCGCGCTGTCCACCAATGTATTGCTGCGCAGTATGGAAAGCTGGGTATCTGTCAGTTCGGTCGTATTCTTTCCGCTGCTGATCAAAATGCCGCCGGCCCCCAAATCGTTCAGCTCCTGATTTACCGCAGATTGTCCCACATCGCTGATAATGGTGATCAGCACAACCGACATGACTCCTACCGCGATCCCAAACACTGTTAAAAAAGAGCGGACCTTCTTTCTGGTAATATGCTTTAGCGCGTTTACAAAATAATCAATCATTTTTGCTCTCCGACAAACTTACAAATTCCCCGTTCCCCGACACCTTGCTGATATCCTCGATCACCCATTCATCCGGGTCCAGTCCGCCGACCACCTCAACGGAATCGGCTAGTTCTTCCCCGGTTGCGATCACCCGCATTTTTGTCTGTCCGTTCTGGTACAGGTATACAAATTCAGACCCGCTGTCCTGCTGGTCGATCGCGCTGTAGGGGATGGTCATCAATGGTTCGGTTTCGCTCAGCCGGATCGTTCCCACGGCGGAATACCCTGCCTTCAGGTCCGCATCCTGGTCTTCTATCTTCACATACACATTTACCACGGTTTGTTTCGAGGTGCCAACCAATGTTTCCTGTGCCGCCGGGGAGATCTTTTCGATCGTCCCGTGATATTTTTTTTGATCCAGCGCGGAGATCTTCAGCGTGACCTCCTGCCCTGTTTTCAGCTTCGCCGCATATTCCTCCGGCACTTTCAGCGCCGCACGCAGAGAGCTTAGGTCCGCGATCGTAGCCACCGTTTCGGTCGGAGAAACCACTGCGCCTTTGGTCAGGTTCAATGTACTGATGACTCCGGAATAATCCGCTACGATCTGAGAGGGGATCATCGCCGCAAGCGTTTCCTGATCCAGTTTGACAGTTTCCAAAACAGAGGACAGTTCCTCTGGGACTGCGTCATACAAAGAAAGCATGGACAAGATCGCCTGCTTTGTCTTTTCAAAATCAATTTCCGCAATCACATCTCCGTTCTGTACGCTATCCCCCAAATTGACATAGACTTCTTTTGGAACCAACGGCAACTGGGCGCTCAATTTACTTTGCCCGATCTCCTCGATCTTTCCGGTAGCGCTGACCTTTTCGTAATAATCCTCATAAACCGGCTGGGTCACCTCTACCTGCGTCAGGACAGCGCCCGTTACGATCTGCGGCAGGCATAGCGCCCCTATGCTTAACACCGCTGTTGTACCAAATAAAACAGAAAGCCTTTTTTTCATCTTTCTTCCCCTTTCGTCCTCGTTTCTTTCATTGATAGTGTTGGGCAAAAAAAGGGAAATATTTCACCTGTCAATAAAATAAATACAAATTCTTCACACATACTATTGATAACACCAAATCAGAAAGGGTTTGTTTTATGAATTTAGTCCTCTGTGATAAAGACTGCCTTCATCAAAAAGACGGATACTGCAAGCTCAAAGCCAACGCCGCTCCTACAGGGACGCCGGTAGGCGGCTGTTGTTACTACTGCCCAAAGCCCGCCCCAAAGCAAAAAAGCCGCCCCAGATAAACAAGGCGGCTTTTTTCTATGATCTCAGTCTATCGGCGCAGGCTTCCCGCTCCGCCCATCAACTCCGTCATCTCTTCAAGACGTTCTAACGGGAACGGCGGTAAACACAGCGGCTTCATCGCGATCGACATCAACTTCATGGGGTTGTCATCGGCAGCAACGCGGTTAGAGCTTAAAGCGCCGCACCGGCGGCAGCGGTGGATCACCGCCCACTCCCCGTTCTTCCGGACCCAAACCGCGACCGGCTCCATGATCCCGCCGCAGTCAGATTCCCTGTCCCCTGGCTCATTGTCCACATGCAGGCTGGACAGACAGTTTGGACAATGATTGCGATGACCGCTGCCGGCTCCGGCCGAAACCACCGGCCGTCCGCATACCTTACAGGTAAAGCTTTCTGTGCAGGTGTGTGTTTTATAGTATCCCTTTTCATAGCTTCTTCTTTTGTTTTCACGATTCATGGTTTTCTCCTTATCCTAAATACAGCATTCTCCTTTTCAACATTTTAGGACAATAAAAAATGGATGGCCCACTATTTGGGTCATCCATAGACTTATCCTGCGTTAGCCGCCAGCTTTATCTTCTCAAGTTAAAGTGCGCAGTATTCCTCCTTGTAACAACAAGCAGGAACCATATCTTCCTATCCGCAAAATAAGTACAACAAAAACAACCCATCACCAGATACGATGAGAATAAAACTTTTATTGCCCTGTATTTAGCGAATAGCCGACATCCACACACCTCCTACTGTAATTTGTATCAAGTATATCACAGAACAGTTTCCCTGTCAACGGCTTCCAGCTTTGGAAAAGGGACTGGAAACTGAGCAGGCTGATTCTTCTCCCGCAACTCAAGCACCTGAAAATCCAGATCTCTCCATTCTCCAAATTTAAACCCTACTTTTGGATGGATCCCCAAAGAACGGAACCCCAGCTTCTGATGGAACAACTGGCTTTGGGGATTGGGCGCAGCGATCACCGCATACGCCTGATAATACCCCTGTGCCTTTAACAACGGGAGCAGTGCCTGATACAGCGCTGTTCCAACACCCTGCCGCCGCACGCCCTGTTTTACATAAACAGACAGCTCGCAGTCCCAGAAATAAGCCGCGCGGTCATGGTAATGGGAAGCATACGCATATCCTATGACCTCTCCCCCTATCTCACAGACCAGCCATGGAAATTCCTGCTGGATGGCATGCACCCGTTTGGTAAATTCCAATAAACTCGGCGCCTCGTATTCAAAGGTAACAACCGATGTTTCAATGTAAGGCCGGTAAATCTCCAGCACCGCCGGAATGTCTTTTTCACAAAGCAGACGAATCGTCATCGCATTCTCCCCTTTTTTAAATCCCCAGTACTTTCTGAACAGCCTCCCGGATAGTAGAAACCCCGATGATCTCAATTTGGTCGGGATTGATGTTTTTTAATTCCCGCAGCGAATGCTTGGATACAATACAGGTTTGAAACCCCAAGCGATGGGCCTCTTTTATCCTTGGCACGATATTGGACACACTCCGCACCTCGCCGGTCAGACCGATCTCCCCAAACGCCAGCACCTTTTCGGAGATCGGCTTGTCCCGCAAGCCGGAGATCAGCGCCAAAGCAATAGAAAGGTCTGCCGCCGGCTCGTCCAGCCGAAGCCCGCCGACCACATTGAGATAGGCATCCAGACTGGAAAAATAATATCCGCACCGCTTTTCCAAAACTGCAAGGATCAGTGCCAGCCGGTTATAATCAAATCCGGTAGCCGTCCTGCGTGGATTCCCGTAAACGGTTTTACACACCAAGGCCTGTACCTCTGCCAAAATCGGACGGGTACCCTCCATCACACAGGCGACACAGGTGCCGGATGCCTCTTCAGGCCTTCCCTGAAGCAGCATCATCGAAGGGTTTTCCACCTCCTGCAGGCCGCCGTCCAGCATTTCAAATACACCGATCTCATTAGTAGAGCCAAACCGGTTTTTCACCGCCCGCAGAATCCTGAAATTCTGGTTGCGGTCCCCTTCAAAGTGCAAAACTGCGTCCACAATATGTTCCAGCACCTTTGGCCCGGCGATCGCCCCGTCCTTATTCACATGTCCGACAATAATAATCGGGATATCCTCGCTTTTTGCAAGGTGCAGAAAAGCATTGGTGCTTTCCCGTACCTGCATCACGCTTCCCGGGGAGGACTGAAGCTTTTCAATATTCATGGTCTGGATCGAATCCACCATCACCAAATCAGGCTGCTGTGCCAGAATCGTATTGGCAATCCGTTCTACGTTGGTATCCGCCAGCAAAAACAGGTTTTCGCTGTTCACCCCCAGCCGGTTGGCGCGCAGCTTGATCTGGCGGACAGATTCCTCCCCGGATACATATAAAATTTTTAGATCCTCACCCAGATATTCGCAAATTTGCAGCAAAAGGGTGGATTTCCCGATCCCGGGATCGCCGCCCAGCAGCACGACGGAACCCTTCACGATCCCGCCTCCCAGCACCCGGTCCAGTTCCGATACGCCGGTGTGAAAACGGATCTCCTCATTTACATCCACGCTGTTGATCCGGTAAATCTCAGACTGCCGTCCAGTGGCAGTAGCAGAAACCTTCTTCCCTGCTTCTGCCGCCGGAGCAGCTTCCACCATTTCCAGTGTATTCCACCCGCCGCATCCGGGACATTTGCCAAACCATTTGGGCGTTTCGTACCCACAGCTTCGACACACATACATTTCCTTTGTTTTTGCCATCTTTTATCACCCTGTTTTTCTTCCGTCCCTGCCGCAGCCGCGGCAGGGAAACTTTACTTTACGTCCGCCCACAATATTCCATAATTCCGCAATAGATCGCAAACGCCATTTCTTTTTGATATTCTTCGTCCGTAAGCTTTGACGCTTCCTCGTCGTTCGACAAAAAACCACATTCCACCAACACGATCGGGTTCTGCGCATGCATTAAAAGATACACCGACTTGGTTCCTGGTTTGATCTTGCGGGTATTATCCGGCTGCAATTTTTCCACGATCGAACTCTGTATTGTCTGGGCTAGGATCTCGCTTTCAGGATCATTCACGCCGTAAAACATCTGCGCGCCATGATACTTGCTTTCCCCAAATTTGTTTTGGTGGATGGACACGGTGATCGAATCGGGGTCTTCATCAATGATCTCAAGACGTTTGCGGATGTCTTCCTTTTTCTTCTGGGCAATGGAACTTTGTTCGGTGCTGTACAGGGAACGATCCGTGTCCCTGGTCATTACTACCTCTATCCCGCTCAATTCCAAATATTCCCGCAGATACCCAGCAATCGCCAGATTGATCTCCTTTTCCACTTCACCATGGATCCCTTCCGCGCCGCCATCCACACCGCCATGTCCAGCGTCAACAACCACCCTGCTGACCTGCGCGGTTTCTGCCGGCTGGGTGCCGGCCGTCATTGGAACATCCTCCAGCAGGATGCCAAAGCATGCAAAAATGCCCATCACCGCAAGAAACATCAGCTTTCCAGCGGTTAGGTCACGTCTTCCGGTATGATACATAAAACACACCCTTTCTATCCCACCCGATGCACGGGTATAAGATATTATATGGGTGTGTTTTCTCTTTTATTTCTTTTTATTCTTTCGATTTTTATACATCAATTTGTCCATAACTACAATATCTTTGTACCCAAGGACATAACCGCTGTGAGCAAATACCACTGTGACCAGCGACATCAGGCAAACCACCAGCACTTTCCAGAAAGCCAGCTCCAGCAAAGTCTGTTGTGTCCCAGTCACCAGATTGATAAAGATCATATAGTGCATATTTAGGACGCGGTATACCACCAATCCAAAATCACTGACTACGCCGCAATCAAACAGGTTTAAAACAATGATCGCCAAGTCTAATACAAACATAGGAATCGAAGCAATCAGCCCAGCCTGTACGCCCCGCCACATGTTTTTTTCCATGCGGTTGAAGTGGACCCGGTTCAGGTCTTCATTTCCCATTTTCCAAGCAGTCCCGCTGATCAAGGACCAATACAAAAATAATACAAAGATCCCCACGCATACCTGGAAGATCATATTATCGCTGATCGGCACCATGCTCATCACCAGGATCAGCGCCAGAACGACCCCCGTCACATGCGCGCCAAAAATATTAAGTCCATATTTCCAAACTGGTTTTTGATTCATAGATTTTGTTTCCTCCCAAACGTGTTACAATAAATTTAATTATAGCACTGTCCATAGAGAAAAACAATAACACAAATCTAAACATTTTCAGAATTTGTCAGTTTTTTACCGGTTCTTCCCTTTAATTTTTCCCGCAGCCATTTGCTGTCAAAGACCAGTACGATCACGATCCCAACAATCAGCACCGCAATGGAACCAGCCAGCGGCAGCCCTGTGCGGAAATTATTGGTCGCAAGGATCTTGCCGAACAGCACCGGCCCGGATCCCAGCACAAATCCCAAAATGGAAAAATAGGTTGCCTGCGGGTAGCGGCGCAGAAAGAAATCTATGATCTTTGCCCCGAATAAGATCCCTGCTCCGGCTCCCAGCGCAATAGGCAGCAGCAGGAAGGCATCAAAGCTGGAGATCGCAGTCATCACCGTGGTGTAGACCCCGAACAGAAGCATAACAAAGCTTCCGCTGATCCCCGGGATGATCATACAAACCGCGGCCAGCGCGCTGCAAAAGAACATTTGTATAAACACCCACGGCGTTACAGAAGTGATCACTGTTTCTGTTTCCGGGGCAAACGGCCCTACAACTGTAACTATCATAATGGCAAAGGTCACCGCACAGGGGATCAGGTGCCACGGTTTAAAACTGTCTTTAGTAGCACGTTTCCAAATCATCGGGATACTGCCGAAAATAATCCCAATAAAAAAGAAGTTGATCAGCATATAATGCCGTTCTAACAAATAGGTAATCAAATTGCTGCACGCCAAAATAGCTAAGCCTGCCCCTAAAACCAGCGGGAGCAAAAATATAAGGCTTTTTTTCGGTTCCTTGCGCAGATTGGAAATAGAGCCGATCAGCCGGTCATAAATATTTAAAATGACAGCGGTAGTACCGCCGCTCAGTCCCGGAATTACATTGGAAATCCCGATCGCGACCCCATAAAAAACGTGTTTGATAAAATCCATCTTATTCTTTCCCAGCCTAACTTTCAAATTTTCATGATGTTTATTATATCATCTATATCCATCAAACACAACGAACTTACGGGAAGCTTAAGAAATCTTTATAAATTTCACCTGCATAAAAAAGCGGCGGGCTGTAAGGCGCCGCCGCTTTTTTATGCACTATTATCTGTTTCTCCGGCGGAGATATACGATCAATGCCCCGCCTAAACCAATGATCACAACGATCAAAAACACCAGTTCCCACACAGATGAACTGCCGGAAGCCCGGATGTCTACCCAAAGCTCGTCGATATACCGGTTTACGTCAGTTGGCAGGTTGACAAAACTTTCGCTGTTCGCGATCACTTCCTCCGAAGGATAGGATATCCCGTCATTCAAAACGTCTTCTCCAAGCTGTTCTTTTACCGTGTCCAGCGGGGTGGAATAACCGATAAACTCAATATTTGCCAAGCCAATGTCCGGTTCCAGCAAAAAATTGATAAATCTTTCCGCCTCTTCTTTATGCTCGCAGCCCTTTGGGATCACCATGGCGTCAATAAACAGGTTCGTCCCTTCTTTGGGTACTGCAAACGCCAGATCGGGGTTATCCTCCTGCATGATCAGGAAATCCCCGGCATAATACGGCGCGATCGCAGCTTCTCCGGACGACATCTTGTCAAAAATCTCATCCATGACATAGGCCTGAAGCACGATCTTCTGCTCTTTTAGTTTTTCTGCTACAGCGTTTAGCTCTTCAATGTCTGTGGTGTTCTGCGAATATCCCAACAGCTTTTCCGCAATTCCAAAGGCGTCGCGGGAGTTGTTGAACATCAAAATCTGGTTGGTATATTCCGGATCCCACAGGATATCCCAGCTGTCAACTTCTTCTTCGACCATGGTAGTATTGTAGATGATCCCTACGGTCCCCCAAGTATAGGGGATGGAATATTCATTGGTCGGATCATAGGCCGGGTTTTTAAACTCTTCTGAAATCGCCTCAAAATTAGGGATGTTGTTGAAGTCCAGCTTTTCCAGCATATCCTCTTCGATCATACGGGAGATCATATAATCCGATGGAATGATTACATCATAGTTTGCAGAACCGCTGCGCAGCTTGGCATACAGTTCTTCGTTGGTCGCATAGGTCGTATAGCTGACCTTAATATCCGGGAAGCGTTTTTCAAACTCTTTAATGACATCTAAACTGTCATCGCTTCCGTCCGAAATATATTCTCCCCAGTTATAAACTTTCAGCGTCACCTTTTCCTTTGCCTGAACCACAGGCGCCCCTGTTTTCACACAGGTAAAGCAAAGCAGAAAGGCGGCACACAGCGCAATCCATTTTTTCAATGAAAGATGCTCCTTTCTTACTTTTCCTTGTTTTTCATGGCACGCGCCTGTCTGACGTTCATAATAATTAAAATAATTAAAACCGCCAAAAACAGGATCGTAGATAAGGCGTTGATTTTCGGGTTGACTTTTTTGCGGGTCATCGCATAGATGGTGACCGGCAGGGTCTGAAAATCACTTCCATTGGTAAAATAAGTGATGATAAAGTCATCCAAAGAAAAGGTAAAAGCCATCAAAAAGCCGGCCATGATCCCCGGCATGATCTCCGGAACTACCACCTTAAAAAAGGCGGAAAACGGGGTACAGCCTAAGTCCAGCGCCGCCTCATAGGTATTTTGGTCCATCTGCCGCAGCTTAGGCAGCACGTTTAAGATCACATACGGCACACAAAAGGTGATATGCGCGATCAAAACAGTGATCATTCCCAGTTCCCAGTCAAACAGGTGGCTGATATACACAAACAACAGCATCATAGAGATACCGGTAACGATCTCCGGGTTGATGACCGGCATATAAGTCAGGTTCATGCACAATCCCCTGGCGCGCTTTTTCATATTTTTCATTCCCAGCGCGGCGGCAGTACCCAAAACGGTGGCAAACACCGCGGCCAATACCGCTACCAAAAGCGTATTCCCCAGGGAAGTCATAATCAGCTCATCGCGGAACAGCTCCTGATACCACTTAAAGGTGAAATCCGTAAAATTCGCCCGGCTTTTGGATTCGTTAAAGGAAAATACGATCAATACAAAGATCGGCGCGTACAAAAACAGAAGGACCAGATAGATATACCCTTTTGAAACCACTTTTTTCATATCACAATCCCCTCCATTTCATCATCGTCAAAGGAGCTCATGATCCCCATAATGATCAGCATGATGACCATCAAGATCAGGGACATCGCAGAACCGACATAGGGGTTATAGGTACTACCGATAAACTGCTGCTCGATCAAGTCACCGATCAGCATATTCTGCCCGCCGCCCAGCATCCGGGAAATAATAAAGGTGGAAACGCTCGGCACGAATACCATCGTAACGCCGGTAATGATCCCGGGCAGACTCAACGGCATCAGCACCTTTAAAATCACCTTAACAGGGTTGCAGCCCAAGTCCTGCGCCGCTTCGATCATGGAATAGTCGATCTTCGTCATCACAGAATAAAGCGGCAGGATCATAAAGGGCAGGTAGTTGTACACCATGCCAAGCACGACCGCTCCCGCCGTATTGATCATCTGAAACGGTCCGATATGGAAGATACTCAAAAATTTATTGATCAAGCCCTCGTTTTCCAGCAAGGTCATCCAGCCGTAGGTACGCAGCAAAAAGTTCATCCACATCGGCAGCATGATCAAAAGGATCATCGTCCTTTGATAATGCTCGGTGGAACGAGAAAGGATGTACGCGATCGGGTAAGCAAGCACAAAGCAGATCAGCGTTGCAATGATCGCCAGATTGATCGACTTAATAAAAATCGGGGTATACTGGCTGATCTTGACGATGTTATCCAGCGTAAAGCCGCCGTCTTCAGAGGCAAAGGTGAAATAAACCACCAAAACCAGCGGGATAATAATAAACATAGCCATCCATATCAAATATGGGAAAGCGGTCATCTTATTCTTCACTTGCCGCTCCTTTCCGCTCTTCGCAAGGAGCTACTGCAATATCGTCAAACCGGAACTTGATCCCAATATCAGTTGCGATCTGCTCATCATTCATGGAATGGACCAGAAGGCTTTGATATTCCTCGTTTTCGTCTTTGGCCCAAACGATCATTTCATTATAAGCACCTTTGTATACCATGGATTCCAGATATACGATCAAATCACTGTGGTCTTCCGACACCACCTCTACAGATTTCGGCGGGATCGTCAGCAACACTTTGCTGCCTACCGGGAGATCTAAGCCCTCGCGGGTAAATTCCACCCCTAAAAAACGAATGGTATCCGTGTCGGCCACCGTGCCTTCGATCTTGCTGGTAAAGCCTTTAAAGATCCGTTTCATCACATGGATGTCATCCGGCCCAAAGGCTAAGGATACTTCCGATCCGACTTCCGCATTGCGGGTAGTCTGGATCATCCATTCCAACCCATCGCAGACAACGGTGATCTCATAATGCACGCCCTTAAAGACAACGCTTTTTACCGTCCCGGTCAAAGCAGTCTGTCCAGCCGGAACGATTTGGATGTCTTCCGGACGGAGCACGACATCTACCGGCGCGTCTTCCCCAAAGCCGCCGTCTAAACATTCAAAGGCAACGCCGTTTATTTCGACCAGCTTATCGCGGATCATGATGGCGTCAAAAATATTGCTCTCCCCGATAAAATCAGCGACGAACGCGTTTTTCGGTTCGTTATAAACATCCTGCGGCGTGCCGATCTGCTGGATCTCGCCATCCTTCATCACGACGATCGTATCCGACATGGTCAGCGCTTCTTCCTGGTCATGGGTCACATAAATAAAGGTGATCCCTAACCGCTGCTGGATATTTTTCAATTCGATCTGCATCTCTTTGCGAAGCTTTAGGTCCAACGCGCCCAACGGCTCATCCAAAAGTAGGATCTTGGGGTGGTTTACTAAAGCCCGGGCAATCGCAACACGCTGCTGCTGCCCACCGGAAAGCTTATTGACACGGCGCTTTTCAAACCCTTTCAGGTTTACCATGACAAGCATTTCGCGCACTCGTTTGTCGATCTCCTTGCGGTCCATTTTCTTCACCTTAAGGCCGAACGCCACGTTGTCGTAAACATTCAGATGCGGAAACAGCGCATACCGCTGAAACACCGTGTTGATCGGGCGTTTGTAGGCCGGCAGGTCGTTGATCCGTTTTCCTTCAAAAAAAACATCACCCTCATCCGGAAAAGCAAACCCCCCAATAATTCTTAAGGTGGTCGTTTTCCCGCATCCCGACGGCCCTAGCAAAGTCACAAACTCCTTGTCCCGGATATAAAGATTGATATTATCCAGGATCTTTTCCCCGTCATAGGATAAGGTGATGTTCTTCAAATCTAATAATTTTTCGCTCATTTTGTGCATCCCCCTTTGCGGATTTTAGTTTTTACATGAAGCTGAGCATTGCCCCACGCAGACCCCACTGGGCTTTTGTACCACCACCCGCAAAAGGCTTTTTCCCCCCGCGCTTTCGGCTTGGGGTTATAGTGGACATACGCACAGTGAATATAAGATACAAAAACAACAATTATAAATATAGGACGAACCAATCTAAAAGTCAAGCGTTTTTCCAAAAAAAATCGCAAAATTCCAGTTTTTTTTCATATCCTGCCGCAATTAACCGAATTTAACACAAATTTATATCTCAAATACTCAAAAATACTTCTTATTTTAAAGGTATTCTCTTTTTTTCTAACCTCTTGTGCATGGTACACAATTTTCATTCAGCGATATTCACATTTTATACATTTTTAAAAATAATAAAAACGCCGGGAGAAAACTCCCGGCGTTACTTTCCCTCTCATTATTTTACAGCGTCGGCTACAGCCTTCGCCACATTAGCCGCGACCTGCTTATGAAATGGATCCGGCAAAATATATTCCGGCGCCAGCTCTTCCTGCGGAATGATCGAAGCAATCCCGTATGCCGCCGACAGCTTCATCTCATCGGTAATATCGGTGGCCCTTGCCTGCAAAGCGCCCTTAAAAATACCGGGAAACGCCAACACATTGTTGATCTGATTTGGGAAATCGCTTCGCCCAGTTCCTACGATATACGCCCCCGCTGCCTTAGCCTCGTCCGGCATGATCTCCGGAACTGGATTCGCCATGGCAAATACGATAGGCTTTTCATTCATAGACTGGATCATCTCTGCCGTCAAAAGCCCCGGCCTGGATACACCGACAAATACATCTGCTCCCTCCATCGCGTCAGCAAGCAAGCCTGTCTTGTTATCCCGGTTGGTGATCTGCGCCATTTTTTCCTGCGCTTCGTTCATATACGGCGCCCCGCGGTACAGGATCCCGTCCTTGTCACACATGATAATGTTGCCGACCTTTAACAGCATCAAAAATTTCGCGATCGCAATGCCTGCGGCCCCTGCGCCGTTTACCACGACCGTCATCTCTTCCAGCGGCTTTCCTGTCAGGCGGGAACTGTTGATCAGCGCCGCCCCAACTACGATCGCCGTACCGTGCTGGTCGTCGTGGAACACCGGGATATTCAGCTTTTCCTTAAGCTGGCGTTCGATCTCAAAGCATCTTGGCGCGGAAATATCCTCTAAATTGATTCCACCGAAACTTAAACCAATCAGTTCAATCGTGCGGACGATCTCTTCCACGCTTTTGGAGTTGACGCAAAGCGGGATTGCATCCACCCCTGCAAATTCCTTAAACAGGCAGCATTTTCCTTCCATCACCGGCATAGCCGCCAGCGGTCCAATATCGCCAAGTCCCAGCACAGCCGTGCCGTCGGTGATAACGGCCACCAAATTCCCGCGGCGCGTCAGTTCATAGGACAGTTCCGGGTCTTTTTCGATTTCCAGACAAGGCGCCGCCACCCCTGGCGTATAGGCGAGGGAAAGTTCCTCCTTGTTCGTGACCGGCGTGCGGGAGATCACTTCAATTTTTCCCTGCCATTCCTTATGCTTTAATACTGCTTTTTCATTTAAGTCCATCTAAAAACGTTCCTTTCCTGCTGTAATTCTATCTGGAGGCCTGGCGTTTCTGTTCCTTGGCACGGAACAGTGCGTCTAACGATTCCTGCGAAGTGTACCGGTTCCCAATCGGGCTGGGTCGGGAGGCATAAAAGCCGTGAAAATCCGATCCGCCGGTCATAATCAGGCCGTGTTCCTGTGCTACCTGTTTTAAAAAGCCTTCTTTTTCCTGGGGGCACCGGCTGTGGTAAACCTCGATCCCATCCAGCTTTTCCTCCGAAACCAGCCGCTTCATCAGGTCAATGCTGTCGTATTCATATGGATGTGCCAAAACAGCGAGCCCCTGCGCTTGATGGATCAGATCGATCACCTCATCCACCTCCGGATACTCCACTTTGGAAAGAAGCACCCCGGTTTTCGGGTCAAACAGTTCATGGTACAAACCGCCGAAAATATGGGTGGTATATCCATAGCACATCAACGCATGCATAATATGCTGCTTGTAGATCGCCGTACTGTGCTTGGAAAACCGCAGCACATCCTCTACCGATACCGGAAAATAGCGGGTCAGCTTCTGAATCATTGCCCTGCCCGCCTTTTTTCTGGATTCGCACAACCGGACGCACAGCCCTTCTAAGCGATCCGGCTTTTCGGGCAAATAGCATAAAACATGCACCTTTCTTCCTGTTTTAGGATCCCTGCTGGAAAACTCAACACCCGGGATCACCTGCACCCCATAGCGGTCCGCCAGGACTTTAGCACGAGACATAGAAGCCACCGTGTCGTGATCCGTAATTGCCAAAAAGTCCATCCCCGCGCGCTTCCCGCGGGAAATCACTTCCTCGATCCCCTCAGAACCATCGGACAGCCGGGTATGGCAATGTAAATCCCCTTTCATGTTCGATACCTCCTGTTAACTCTTTTTATTATACTACAATCATCTGATCCATGGCAAGTTTTTGCCGAATCACAGCAAAAGCGAACTGCAGTGATTCTGCAGTTCGCTTTGATGATGTCTATTATTTTAATGATTCAGCAAACGCCGCGCCAAATTCTTCCGCTCTTTTCAAATCTTCTTCGCTGGGTACGAAAATAACACGGAAATCTTCCGCGAACAATTTGGTTTTCAAGCACTGTAAGCGGGTCCGGATGTTGGCAACCGCTTCGCCGCTCCAGCCATAGGAACCAAATACGGCGACTGGGCGCTTTTGGATATTAATGGCATCCGCATGAGCCAACAGCATGTATACCGGCGGCACCGCATCCCGGTTCAGGGTCGGGGAACCGATCAAAAACGCGTCGCTTTCGTTCATGATACCGCCAAGAGTCGCCAAATCGTGATCAATGATATTGTAGGTTTCCACCGCCGCATCCGGGAATACACGGTTGATCCCCTTGGCCATCGCGTCGGCAAGCTGTTCGGTGTTTCCGTAAGCCGTGCAGTAGAAGATCGGGATCACCTTTTGTTCACTCTTGACAGGGGTGCTCCACTCCCTATATTTTTCCATGGCAGCAGGAAGCAGATTCCCCTTGGTCAGCACCGGGCCATGACTTGGCGCGGCAATTTCTACCGGCAGGGAGTCCATGATATCCAAACCTTTCAAAACATACGGCTTGAACGGCCCGAAAATCGCGTCATAATAGCCACGGAACGCCGTTTCATAATCTTCTGGATATGCCACGGAAGAATCCATTGCCTGCGGTTCGCAGTAGTGGCTGCCCAAAAAGTCACAGGTGAAAAGGACCTTGTCCTCTTCCAGCCAGGTAAACATGGAATCCGGCCAATGTAAAAACGGCGCGCTTAAAAAGGTAAGAGTTTTCCCTCCCAGATCCAGAGTTTCTCCATTTTTCACGATACGGAGGTTTAAATCAGTTCGATTGGTGATATTTTTCAGATACAAAGCCCCAGCCTGCGAAGCGATGATCTGCAGGTTCGGAATCACTTCCAGCAGTTTTGCAATCGCGCCCGAATGATCCGGCTCATTGTGGTTCATCACCAAATAGTCGATCGAGCTCAGTTCGGCAACATCCTGAATATTTTCCATTAGGTAGTCTAAAAAGTGTTTGTGGGAAGTTTCGATCAAAGCGGTCTTTTCGCTTCCTTTTACCAGATAAGCATTATAGCTTGTCCCAAATTCGGTGGACATTACAATATCAAATACACGCAGGTTCGGGTTCAAAACGCCTACGCTGTATACGTCTTTTGCAATTTCTTTATGAAACATACTGACTTCCTCCTATTTTTTTACTTGAATATCTGCTTATATCATACCACATCAGTATAACTTTTGTAAAGATTCTCGCCGTTGTCATGTTTGACAAATTTTAGACATTTTATTACAATAAAATCAGTTTATCAATACAGGGAGTTTTGTTTTATGAATGTGAAAAGAAAAGCGCTGCGCGCCGCCTTTCCGCATACGATCCCCATTATGGCGGGCTTTTTGTTTTTGGGAATCGCGTATGGTATTTTTATGCAGAGCAAAGGTTTTTTCTTTATATGGCCTATGCTGATGAGCATGACGATCTTTGCCGGTTCTATGGAGTTTGTCACCGTCAGCCTGCTCGCGTCTGCGTTCAATCCTTTATACGCTTATCTTTTGACCCTGATGGTCAACGCGCGTCACCTGTTTTACGGGATCTCGATGCTGGACACCTTCCGCGGCACCGGCAGGAAAAAGCCGTATCTGATCTTCGGGATGTGCGATGAATCCTTTTCTATTTTATGCTCGACCAAAGCCCCGGAAGGGGTAGACCATGGATGGTTCTGTTTTTTTGTCACCCTTTTAAACCAGTGCTACTGGGTGGCGGGCGCCACGATCGGCGGGCTGATCGGCGGATTTTTGCCCTTTGAACTGGAAGGCATCGACTTTGTGATGACCGCCCTGTTTGTTGTTATTTTTCTAGAACAATGGCTTTCCCAAAAGCACCATCTCCCTGCCTGGGTCGGGCTTGGCGCTTCTGCGCTGTGCTTAGTATTCTTCCGTTCAGACCAGTTTATTCTTCCGGCAATGGCCTGTATCCTGATTTTATTAACGGTCCTGCGAAAGCCTATCAGCCGAAAATTGGAAGGCGGTGAAACAGCATGACGATGACCTTGACACAGGCTGTCATCACGGTAGCCGCCGTAGTTTTAGGAACAATGACTACACGTTTTCTGCCGTTTATCCTGTTTCCGGAAGGACGGAAGACCCCCGCATATATCCAATATCTTGGAAAGGTGCTCCCTTTTGCTGTGATCGGGCTTTTGGTCGTTTACTGCCTGAAAGATGTTTCCTTTCTTACCGCGCCTTTTGGCATTCCCGAGCTTTTGGGGATCGCTGTAACCGCTGCACTTCACCTATGGAAACGGAACATGCTGATTTCCATTGCCGGCGGAACGGTCATTTATATGGTGCTGATCCAAGTTATTTGATTCCTCAATCAATAAAAAAGCGGCGAGAAAATTCTCGCCGCTTTTTTATTGATTATGCATCTTCAAACATGTCTTTGCCAACGCCGCATAGCGGGCAGACAAAATCTTCCGGAATTTCTTCCCACGGGGTCCCCGGAGCGATTCCGCCTTCTTCATATCCTACTTCTGGATCATATTCCCAACCGCAAACTGTACATACTTTTTTCATGTTAAAAACTCCTTTCACGGTAACCATCGATCAACTATTTGTTGCATCCTTAATATACCATATAAGTGTATTTTTGTAAAGATATTTTTATTATTTTTCCAAAATTTTTTTCAAATATAGCCCTGTATACGATTTTTTGTTCTTCGCTACCTGCTCCGGTGTCCCTGTCGCCACGATCTTTCCGCCCTTGTCGCCGCCCTCCGGCCCAAGGTCGATGATGTGGTCGGCGACCTTGATCACATCCAGATTGTGCTCGATCACCAACACGGTATTCCCGGCATCTACCAAACGGCCCAGCATCTCTACCAGCTTGTGGATGTCCGCAACGTGCAGGCCGGTGGTCGGCTCGTCCAGAATATACAACGTTTTTCCGGTAGAACGCCTTGAAAGCTCTGTTGCCAGTTTTACGCGCTGTGCCTCCCCTCCGGAAAGGGTAGTCGCCGCCTGCCCCATCTTGACATAGCTTAACCCAACATCGCACAGGGTCTGGAGCTTGCGCTGAATCTTTGGATGGTTTTCAAAGAAATAAAGCGCTTCCTCGATCGTCATTTCTAAAACGTCATGGATGGTCTTCCCCTTATATCTTACCTCCAAGGTCTCCCGATTATACCGTTTGCCCTTACAAACGTCACAGGGAACATAAATATCCGGCAGAAAATGCATTTCGATTTTAATGATCCCGTCCCCTTCGCAGGCCTCACAGCGGCCGCCTTTCACATTAAAGGAAAAACGCCCTGCATTGTATCCGCGCATCTTGGCGTCCTGGGTCATGGCAAACACTTCCCGAATATCGGTAAATACGCCCGTATAGGTTGCCGGGTTAGAACGCGGGGTCCGTCCGATCGGGGACTGGTTGATGTCGATGATCTTGTCGATGTGCTCCAGCCCCTCAATGGCTTTATGAGCGCCCGGCTTGATCCTTGCCTTATTCAGTTCTTTCGTAAGGGCTTTGTAGATTACCTCATTGACCAGCGACGACTTTCCTGAGCCCGAAACCCCGGTCACACAGGTCAGTGTTCCAAGCGGGATCTCCACATTGATATTTTTAAGGTTGTTTTCTTTTGCCCCAAGAACCCGTAAAACCTCTCCGTTTCCCCTCCGGCGTTCTTTGGGCACTTCGATCTTCTGCTTCCCGCTCAGGTACTGCCCAGTGATGGATCGCTCGCAGGCGATGATGTCTTCAATCGAGCCCTGAGCCACAATCTCCCCGCCGTGCACCCCGGCGCCAGGACCGACGTCGACGATGTGGTCGGCGGCATACATGGTGTCCTCGTCATGTTCCACGACAATTAAGGTATTGCCCAGATCCCGCAGCCGTTTCAGGGTAGCGATCAGCTTGTCATTATCCCGCTGGTGCAGGCCGATGCTCGGCTCATCTAAAATGTAAACGACCCCTACCAGAGATGATCCGATCTGGGTCGCCAGTCGGATACGCTGGCTTTCCCCGCCGGATAATGTCCCTGCCGAACGGGAAAGGGTGAGGTATTCCAAGCCGACGCTTTTTAGGAAACCCAGCCGTTCCCTTACCTCTTTTAAGATCTGGTGTGCGATCATTTCATCTTTTTCGGAAAGCTTTAACTGTTCCACAAAATCCAACGCCTGCACCACAGACATTTTACAGAAATCGCTGATGTTCGTTCCACCAACCGTAACAGCCAAAATCTCCGGCTTCAGCCGCTCTCCGTGACAGTCCGGACAAGGAACCGCGCTCATTACCTGGGTAATTTCATCGCGCATGTAGTTGCTCTGTGTTTCACGGAAACGGCGTTCCAAATTGTTGAGGATCCCCTCAAAGGAGGAACGGTAATTGCTTTCCCCAAATTCGTTCGTACGCTGAAACTGAATGATCTCGCCGTCGTTTCCATATAGCAGGATCTGCTGTACCTTTTTGGACAGCTTCCCAAACGGTGTGTCCAAACTGAACTGATAGTGTTTGGCCAGCCCCTCGTAATACATCTGCGAGATGCTTCCATCTGCATAGTACCAGCCGCTAGCCTTGATCGCACCTTCCCGGATGGAAAGCGCCTTGTTCGGTACGATCAAATCCGGGTCTACTTTCATAAAAGTCCCCAGCCCGGTACAGGTCGGGCAGGCCCCGTTCGGATTGTTAAAGGAGAACATATTTGGTTCCAGTTCCTCAATACTGATCCCATGTTCCGGACAGGCATAGTTCATGGAAAATAAAATTTCTTCCCCATCAGTCACGTCAACGATCACAAGGCCGTCTGAAAGCGCTACCGCTGTTTCCAGCGAATCCGCCAAACGGGAACGCACCTCCTCCTTAATAACAAGGCGGTCCACCACTACTTCAATGTTGTGTTTTTTATTTTTTTCCAGCTTGATGGTTTCTGAGAGGTCGTATAGGTTCCCGTCCACCCTAACGCGGACATAACCCGAACGACGCGCAGCGTCCAGTTCTTTGACATGCTCCCCTTTTCGCCCCTTTACCACGGGCGCAAGGATTTGGATTTTCGTGCGCTCCGGCATTGCCATAACCTGATCGACTACCTGGTCCACAGTCTGCTGTTTGATCTCCCTGCCGCAGACCGGGCAGTGCGGCACTCCGATCCTCGCATACAAAAGCCTTAAATAATCATATATTTCGGTGACCGTTCCCACGGTAGACCTTGGGTTTTTTGAAGTGGTCTTCTGGTCGATCGAAATAGCGGGGGATAAGCCTTCAATGTCGTCCACATCCGGCTTTTCCATCTGCCCCAAAAACTGCCTTGCATAAGAGGACAGGCTTTCCACATAACGGCGCTGCCCGTCGGCATAAATGGTGTCGAACGCCAGCGAGGATTTCCCTGAACCGGACAGTCCGGTAAACACCACCAGCTGGTCCCTTGGTATTGTCAGATCCACATTCTTCAGGTTATGCTCTCTGGCGCCTTTGATTACGATTTGGTCTTTTGCCATATTAACTCCTTCTTTTTTCGGCATACTACAGCCATTGTACAAATGCTGTTTTGTCCGTTTTCCGGTACCCGGCTCTTTCATAAAAGCGCAGGGTGGATTCCTTTTTAGACCCGGTCATCAGCATGATTTTATAGCAACCGCATTCCGCCGCTAAATTTTTGGCGGCTTCCAGCACCGCCGAGCCACAGCCCTGGCCGCGGTAATCCCTGCGTGTCACCACATTTTCTACCAGCGTATAGGGGCGCTGCCCATGTGTCAGAGATTAGGAACGATGACCAGCACACAGGAAGAAACCAGTTTCCCAGCCTCTTCTATCACCAGAATTTTTTGCCGGCGGTCGCAGAGGATCTCTTCCCAAACATCAAGTAAGTTGTTTTCTTTCGCTGGAACCGTTCCATCATGCAGATGCGTATAAAGCTCCAGCAATTTTTCCAGATCCCCCGAATTGGCGGGCCGTATTGTCCGTTCTTTATGTTTCATCAGTCAGTTCCTTGATCTTATCACGGATCTGGGCCGCGTACTCAAATTCCAGCAGCTTGGCTGCTTCTTTCATTTCCGCAGTCAGCCGTTTCACCATTGCCTGTTTTTCACGGTCGTTCATCCGCTTTTTCAGCTTGCGGACGTCTGCCTCCTCGTCCTTCTTGGAGATTTCAATGATCTCCCGGACATCTTTCCGGATCGTTTTCGGTACGATCCCGTGCTCCTCATTGTATTTCATCTGAATGGAGCGGCGGCGTTGGGTTTCGCTTAACGCACGTTCCATAGACGGGGTAACGCTGTCCGCGTACATGATGACCTGTCCCTCGGCGTTCCTCGCCGCACGTCCGATCGTCTGGATCAGGGAGGTTTCGCTTCTTAAAAAGCCTTCTTTGTCTGCGTCTAAAATGCAGACTAAGGAAACTTCAGGAATATCCAGCCCCTCCCGCAGCAGATTGATGCCGACCAAGACGTCGAATTCGCCCAAACGCAGGTCGCGGATGATCTCCATCCGCTCAATGGTGTCAATGTCATGGTGCATGTACCGCACCTTAATGTCCAAATTTCCCAGATAAGCGGTCAGATCCTCCGCCATCTTTTTAGTAAGCGTGGTGATCAGCACCCGCTCTTTCCGTTCAATCCGCTGATTCACTTCGCTGATAATATCCTCGATCTGCCCTTCTACCGGTTTCACGATCACCTCTGGGTCAAGCAGGCCGGTAGGACGGATCACCTGTTCCACGATCTGAGTACTGAGCTCCTTTTCAAACGGTCCGGGTGTGGCGGAAACAAAGACGATCTGATTCAGCTTCCCGTAAAATTCGTCAAAGTTCAGCGGACGGTTGTCATAGGCGGAGGGCAGACGGAACCCGTAATCAATCAAAGTCTTTTTCCGGGCAAAATCTCCGTGATACATCCCCCGCACCTGTGGGGTGGTTACATGCGATTCGTCGATCAGCAGCAGAAAATCCTTTGGGAAATAGTCAAGCAAAGTAAAGGGCGTACTTCCCGGCTCCCTGCCCGACAGCACGCGGGAATAGTTTTCAATGCCCTTGCAAAAGCCGATCTCGGAAAGCATTTCAATATCATACCGGGTCCTCTGTTCGATCCGCTGTGCTTCCAGATACATTTCATTTTCCTTGAAATACTTAACCCGTTCCAGCATCTCGTCCTCAATCGCCTGAATCCCCTGGCGCAGTTTCTCTTCCGGCACGATATAATGAGAAGCCGGATAGATCGCCACATGGGAAACCACAGCCTTGATCTCCCCAGTCAGGGTGTTGATCTCGGAAATACGGTCGATCTCATCGCCGAAAAATTCTACCCGGATCGCGTTGTCCCCGGAATAAGCCGGGAAAATCTCTACTACATCGCCCCGCACGCGAAACTTGTTGCGGATAAAGTTGATGTCATTGCGCTCATACTGGATCTCCACCAGCTTGCGGATCAGGTCATCTCTGGATTTTTCCATGCCTGTCCGCAAAGAAATGACCATGTTCCGGTAGTCGATCGGGTCACCCAGCGAATAAATGCAGGACACGCTTGCCACAATGATGACATCCCGCCTTTCACTCAGCGCCGAAGTGGCAGAATGGCGGAGCTTGTCTATTTCGTCATTGATCGCACTGTCCTTTTCAATATAGGTGTCCGTATTTGGAATATATGCTTCCGGCTGGTAATAGTCATAATAGGAGACAAAATACTCAACTGCATTTTCCGGAAAAAATTCCTTAAATTCGGAACAAAGCTGAGCTGCCAATGTTTTGTTATGTGCCAGCACCAGCGTCGGGCGGTTTACCTGCGCAATAATATTCGCCATGGTAAAGGTCTTTCCGGACCCGGTAACCCCCAGCAAGGTCTGCTCCTTATCTCCACGCTTCAGTCCCTCTACCAGTTTTTTAATGGCGGCAGGTTGGTCGCCGGTAGGCTGATAAGGCGCCACCAGTTTAAATTTCTCCTGATTATCCATCGGCAATTTCTCCTGTTTTCGCAGCGGTGTTATGACAAGTGAATATCATATCGGTTTCAATTAAGAACAAATGTTTTCTTTTTTATCCTACTACAAAATAACTCTTTTGTCAATGTTTTAGTATACCACAAAAGTATACCACAAAACCTCATATTTTTCAATTCTTCAAGATAAACTAATAGGCCAACTGATCCACTGTTTTCGCCCTTGATTTTAATACGCAAGATATTAAGGCTGTTTTTAAAACACGCGAAATGTGTTTAAGAATTGCAAACCAAAATTTGTAAACGAAGCGACAGAATGATCATCAAGCAGGGATCTGTAATATTATTCGCCCCACTTTCTTTGCCTATCCGCTTCATTATCGGGGCGTTTTATTTTCACACAATGGCACTCATAAAGACGCCTTAACCTAAACTAAGACTGTTTCTGAAAGTTGTTTCAATTTCTTTCCTGAAAATTTTTGCTACCTCCTCACAAATCCTCTTTTCCTGTAAGCCTCCGCAGTTGCTTACCGATGCCCCGTTCAGCATCTAGGTACAATTTCAAACAGCCTAGAAAGGTTTGCAGATCCTTCCCAGGCTGTTTGACTTCTAAAAATTTTATTCCAAGCTCCATTGAGCGCTTTGCTGCTGAAGCTCTACCATACGGCGATAGATCCCGCCCTTGGCCATCAGTTCCGCTGGAGAGCCTTCCTCCGCAACCTTGCCGTCTGCTAGGACAACGATCTTGTCAGCCGCCTCCACAGTACGCATTCGGTGAGCGATGACCAATACGGTCTTGCCTGTCAGCAAGCGAGAGAGCGCTCCCTGTACTTTGGTTTCGTTTTCTACATCTAGGCTTGCAGTCGCCTCATCCAGCAAGACAATGGGGGCGTCCTTTAAGAGTGCCCGGGCAATGGAGATCCGCTGCCGTTCCCCGCCGGAAAGCTTCGCTCCATTTTCCCCAATCGGCGTATTGTAACCTTTGGGCAGCTTGCGGACAAATTCGTCACAATTGGCAGCTTTAGCCGCGGCGAGGACCTCCTCTGTGGCGCCATGCTTACCAAGGCGGATGTTTTCCATCACTGTGTCGTCAAACAGCACTACATCCTGAAAAACCATACTTTTTCACGGGTTTGCTTTTTGCCTTTATATATAAGGGGGTTAAAAAACAGGGGTTTTAGCACGTTTCAACGCGGCGTCCCTCACGTAATAGGTTTCAGGAGAATTTATTCGTCTACCCAAACCGATTTGGAAAAAGAAAAAGCCCGGAAAGCCAGTGATACCAAGGCTTTTCAGGCATAGATGCAAGCTTTGACTTGATACCGATGCTCATAACGAAACTTGAGAAATAAAAATCCGAGTGTCCATATGAACCCTCGGAGTAGCAACCAGAATAAGAAACTGATGAATTGCGATGATACCGCCTACCAAGGATACGCTTTGTCTTCTATTACTATCTATTACCAAAAGCAATAAGAGAAATACGCCGTACCTTAATTGGAACCCGGCAAGAAGTCAACCTAATAATCGAATACAGAGATCGAGTTTTAAAAGAATAATATACTGAGTTATGTAATAAGGAGCTTTACTAGATCATTCAGTGAAATATATAAATATAGCAATTTAAATGGAAAGAATTCCCGTATCAGAGAGGATATATCATTATAAACGTTCAAAGCCGTGATGAAGTGATTTTTGAATTTCGGCGGCGTTTTCCAGATCAAAGTCCTGGTATAATCAACTGTTCAGATAAAGATGCACAGAGAATATTAGTCTTGTATGATAATAGACTTTGTCCCTCAAAATAAGATAGACGTTTTTGCATATATCTACACTGTCTATAGAACGGCCGTTTAGCCTAAACGGAGAATTTATGAGTGACCTAGAAAGTAGTTATCATACCGTTAATGAATCTGCGAACCCCTAAAAGGCGTTATACTACCTATGCTGAGTGATGGTAAATGCTTGTTCTGATCTAGTAGACTAGGAGTACAGAGAGGAAAGAATCATGTCAGCAGCAAATCTACAATTCAAATTATTTCTTTTTCAATCTATGACTAAAGGTAGGTTTGTCGATACTCTGTCGGTGTATATCCCGTTACTTTTTTGAAAGCATGGCTAAAATATTGAGGTTGGCTAAATCCCACCTTTCTAGCAATGACACTATTTTTTAGTTGATTTTGTTTCATAAGATCAATAGAATGTTTGATTCTAGTTTGCGTTAAAATTTCTGTAAAATTATTACCAGTTATACTAGGGATCAAGGCACTAAGATAACCAGGTGATAAAAATACCACCTTTGCAACATCGTTTAAGGATATATTCGAAGCATAATTTTCTTCTATATACTGCACAATACGATCAATAATGATTTGCTTATCAGTTTGTTTCTTAACGGATATATATTCACTTAAATCCAATAAAATTGAAAGAAAAACTCCTTTTAGATTATCTATATTTTCACTGGATACGATTGCCTGAAAGTTGGCATGGCGTTCCATAAAGGATGCCAGTTGTCGTTTGTTCTCATTAAAGATATGCTTAGAACATAAAGTAGCCAGTATTAATATAGAGCTTTTGATAAACGCTCGATTTTTCCCTAACGTTTGAATTGTTTGATCCAATAGGTTCCCTGCTTTTTCGGTAAGGTAAATACCACTGGAGTTTTGCAACAAATCATAAAATAATTGTTGTGTGTCTAATATCTGGTAATAGTCCAGAAAACTGTCTTCCCCTCCGGAAGCAAAAAAATGTATGCTGTTAAATCCACTGAAGAAACGATTACTAAGAGACTTTTTAGCCTGCAGATATCCTTCCTGCATACTCTGTTGTCCTGATAATAACTCACTAACTCCAATTGAAACTGTTATTTTGAACAGATCATAAATTCGCTGTTGAAGAGCTATAAAATAATTATATATAGACGTTTTCCATTCTATTTCTTTATGAGAAACAGAAATAACAGCTACAATCTGTTCATAATTCATTTTTAAAAAACAGCAGTTGTCCTCAATATTCAAATCAATGCATGCAGAAAGTAGGCCTTGGATATATTGGGGAGTGCGGGGTGCTTCGCCATCTGGTTCTAACACCGCAATACAATAAGGATTTTGGTATTTTCCCAACATCGCATGTACAAAGCTATCGGAATGCATCTCGTTATTAAGCCTCCCCTCCAATAGCTTTCGAAGAATAATTTCCTTTTCATATTGCTTTTTTTCTTCATCATTTTGATTTCTGAGTATTGTGCTAATTTTTAGAATTATCTGTGACAGTTCTTGGTAATGGATCGGTTTGAGCATAAAGGCATCCGCTCCAAAATTCACCGCGTTTTTTGCATATTCAAATTCACGATGACCAGTCATTATAATAAAATGGATATCTGGATTGCGTTCTTTAATATATTTTAGAAAAGTAATACCATCAATGCCTGGCATGACAATATCTGAAATAATTAAATCAGGGGGCTGTGTCAAACAAATTTCTACAGCTTCAAGGGCATTAGCTACAATACCGCATATTTCGCAACCCATTTGTTCCCAATCATAGGCTGTACGCATATTGTTTCTAATTCCTTCTTCATCTTCAATTATGAGTATTTTCATCATGTTTATCCTCTCCTCGCATAATTTCTAACGGAATTTTAATAGTTACAACTGTTCCTTGAAAAGGCTGACTGCTAATAGTAAACCCGTATTTTTCTCCATAGAGTATTTTAATACGATGTTGAATATTTTGTAAAGCAATATGATGTCCCTCCGCTTCTTCCGCGGAGGAAGTTTTTTCTATTTGTTCATACCCCATACCTATGCCATTATCCTTAATGCTTATAATCAGGTTTTGCTGCTTTTGCATAGCACTGATATCAACTGTCCCACGTTTGGTTTGACCGCTCAGACCATGAACAATAGAATTTTCAATAAAAGGCTGAAGGATCAATTTGGGGATCTTAGCTCGCAACAATTCTTTTGGAAACTGGCAATTAATATGAATTCTTCCCTGATATTTATTATCAATAATATATGCATAATGTTGGATATAAATTTTTTCTTCCTCTAAGCAACTGACATGGCTTCCCTTTCGATCAAGGTCTTTCTCCAGCATATAGCTTAGACTATAAATCATATTGCATACATCCTCTGCTTCATATTGAGAGGCAGTCCAGCTGATTAGTTGGAGTGTATTAAAAAGAAAATGTGGGTTAATCTGTGCCTGTAAATTCTTTAGTTGTAAGTCCTTAAGTAACAACTGTTCTTGATATTCCTTAGTGATTAATTCATCTAAATTTTGGGACATTTGGTTAAAACTTTGACCCAAAAAATCAATCTCGATGATTCTCGACTGGGCTGTCCAGTGTGTTTTCAAATTGCCTCTCTGTACTTGTTTCATGCCGGAAACTAAGTTTAAAATTGGTTTTGTGACCACAATAGAGCAAAGTCTAGCTCCCCAGATTCCAAGGAAAATAATAAGACACGCAATAAAGTATGAGAAATACATAATTTGGTTGACCTCTTTATATAAAACATCTTTTTCTATTTCCACTTGCACAACCCAATTTCGATATGGATACTTTGTAATTTTATCTTTTAGAAAGTGGTAACTGATCACCTTGTTTCCAGACTGATAAATTCCTGAATAATTTACTAATTTTTCTAGTGAATTATTCGAAAGAAATGCTCCCAAAAGGTTGCTGTTTGCCGCTCCGAAAATTCTACCTTGTTCGCTTATGATCATTAAATTAGATATGTCGAACTCATCTTCCTTACTGGACGTATACACCTTATCATATAAATAGTTTGGCGAAAATCTTAAAATGATCAACCCGGTAACTTCGTATGTATTGGTATCATAAATCAATCGAACTGCGTCTAAGCAATCTAGTTGTTGATTATATCCTAACCAACACAATTGCAAGGGATAGTTTATGGCCTGTTGGTATTCTACACTAGAAAAAGGATTGTCTACTTTGGAATTGAGTTTTCCGTAAGAGTAAAATTTAGACTCCTCTTTTCCGTAAACTTCAATAGAATCTAAATAATAATAATCAGTAGAACTAAAATATTGAGAAATAATCATTTCAAATTGTTGTTTAGCTTCTTTATCAGAAAAATCTTTTTTTAGAAAATCCCATATCAATGGTTCGTTAACAAGATTCGTTGTTTTAAAATCTATTTCGGTTAATGTATCTGCAATATTTGCGGCCATTTGATTGACAAAATTATTTGCATATCTTTGAGTTTGCAGTTCAAGCAAAGATAAATATTTGTGCGTAGGAAATATTAAAAAGGTGGCAACGGATAATATAACTAGACCAGTAACTCCCAGGGTTAAATACCATCTTAGCGTAATCCTAAATTTTAAAAGCTGCTTCACTGATTATCACAATCCTTTCATAATTTTATTGTAACGATCAGGTTTTTAAAAATCAAATACAATAAATTGAAAATATTTACATTGTTGAAAATTTTAAAATTCTATATGTAGTAAAAACTATAATTTATGAGTTTTTATAGAAATCTAAAAATTTTACACAACAAAAACACAAATAAGTCAACTTGAAATAATTGTCTTCAATCAATATAATTTTAATTGTAATTGGAATATTTTTATGAAAAACATCCGATTAATAGAGCTCTATACTAAACCACGTGCAATTTAATTCGACTAAAAGGAGGTTCCTTGATGAAACTAAAATCTGTTTTGGCTACATTTTTGGCTGCTACAGCAACGATAAGTTGTTTTACAGCGTGTGATGGTAATAATGATAACAATACATCAGATAGCGAAAAAAAAGCAGGAGATAAAACTACCATAAACTGGATGGATGGACGAAGTACTCAGGACTATCAAATTGAAGCGGTAGAAAACTATCTTGTTAAACCATTCGAAGAATCCAACTCTAATATTGATGTCAACTTTATCCCAACTCCTGATATTACACAAGTGCTTAAAATTCAGTTGGCAGCCGGAGAAGGTCCGGACCTAATGACTTTGGAAGGACCATCTTCTGTAGGTAATTTTAGTGATAGACTCGTTGATATGACAGAATATGTTGAAGAATATAATTGGGACGAAATTATGTTTGATTGGGCCTTAGAGTCTTGTAAAGTAGACGATAAGTACATGAGCATTCCCAACTGGTATGAAGCAATTATCATGTGGCATAATAATGACCTAATGAAAGAGCATGGATGGGAAGTACCAAAAACAGTAAACGAGTTAGAAACCATGTGTCAAGAGGCGCAAGATGCAGATTTAATTCCAATTTGTTACCATACCGGTGGATTTATAATGGGAAATGACTGGGCATTGTCTTTGTGGTATAGCAATTATTGCGGACGGGACAGAGTCAAACAATTACTGGCAGGGCAAGCAAAATTTACTGACGAAGATTTTGTCGCAGCAATCGAAATGTATAATGATTGGTGGCAGAAAGGTTATATTGGAGAGAAACAAACCCATGCAATCTCTAATGAGGACTCACAATCATTATACTATAGCGGGAAAAGTCCAATTTTTTTCCATACTACCGCTATGATTGGACAAATGAAACAAAACTGCACATTTGATTATGGTATGGATTATTACCCAAAATTTAATGATGAATTAGAATCTGCGGTTGTGCCTATTGCATGCGCCGGTTCCTTGGCGATAAACATTATTTCCGATGTAAAAGATGAATGCGCACAGTATATTGATTATATCTATCGTGATACTAAAAATATGGCCAAAGGTGTAGAGGCAGGTTTGTCTCCCTTCTGTACAGATATTCCTACCGAAGATTTTTCAAAAGATGTTGATCCTATGATTCTGCAAATGAAGGATATTTTTGCTGAATTGGAAGAGAATCCTGAAATGATAGGATACTGCCAATGGACTTTTTGGCCAACAGCAACACATGAGTATCAAATCAATAATATAGAAAAAGTATTTTTGGGACAGATGACTGTTCAGGAATTTTCCGAAGAGTCCCAGAAAGTTCTTGATCAGGACATTGCGGCTGGTCTTGTTCCCACTATTCCGTAATATCAACTAGGACATGCAAATTGCCTCTAGCCGGACATTGTGTCCGGCTAGAAACTTAAAAGGAGGGAAAAACATGCGGAATAGATTATCAGAATATAAAAAGCCTATGCCATTTTTACGAAAATACATAGGGTTCATTTTCATTCTTCCCGCACTAGTATTACATTTATGTGTCGTTATGATCCCATCTGTTTCGACTTTTGTGATGTCGTTTTTTGATTGGAATGGCCTAAAATCTCCATCTTTTATTGGAATAGACAATTTCATAGAAATTTTTGCAGAAGATAAAGTTGTTTGGATTGCGTTTAAAAACAACTTAATCTGGATGCTCATTTTTTTAATTGTTCCATTAATTGCTGGTTTGTTTGTGGCTACTTTGGTTGTCCGATTGAGACATGGACAAATGCTTTATAGAACGGCAATTTTTATGCCTTACGTACTTTCGGCCGTCATTGCAGCAAAATTGTGGGAATCTATTGTCAATCCTTATTATGGATTCCCTGTCATTTTTGAAGCTATAGGTTTTGATTCATTATCAAAAATTTTATGGTTGGGAGATCCTAGTATCGCATTATTCACAGTGGCTTTTGTAGACAACTGGCATTGGTGGGGATTTGTAATGGTACTTTTTGTAGCAGCTCTCCATCAGGTAGATGAAGATTTGTATGAAGCGGTAAGAATTGAAGGAGCTACCAAAATTCAAGAATTCTGGTATGTTACACTGCCTGGAATCAAGCCTACTTTTATTTTTATTATTTCGATGTCAATCATGTGGAGTTTTACAACGTTTGATTACATTTGGGCTATGACACAGGGTGGACCAGGACAGGCGACAGAAATATTATCAACTTGGATTTATAAAAATTCTTTTACTATGTTTCGATCTGGATATGCCAGTGCACTTTGTGTAGTCCAAAGTACATTAGTATTAATTGCTTTTATAGTAATGAGAATTCTGGGGAAAGGAGCAGAAGAATAGTGAAAAAAAGCTATATAGAAAAACAAAAACGAACAAATCCTCTGGTACATATTTTTTTGATTCTTGTAACTGCTTTTCAAATTTTTCCCTTAATTATGTTATTTTTGAATAGTATGCGTACAGATAAAGAAATAAAAAATTTTCCGTTAGGACTTCCTTCCTCTTTTAACTTTTCTAATTATATTGAAACTTGGCAAAAAGGTGGATATACTTCTGCTTTTATCAGTTCATTTTCTATTGGAATTACTTGTGTATTGATAATTTTAATATTTGGAGGATTGGCATCCTATGCACTGTCCAAACTATATGTTCCTTTTAAAAATTTTTTCCTAGGATATTTTACCTTGGGAATGAGTATTCCGGGGTTTTTGTTTATTACCCCCAATTACACTGTATTTACAAAACTAGGCATTGTAAATACCAGATTATCAATGATAATAATTTATTCGGCAATATTTCTTTCTTTTAATCTTCTGTTATTGAGAACTTACTTAATTGGTATTCCAAAAGAATTGGAGGAGGCCGGAAAAATTGATGGTTGTGGTGAAGTAAGTGTAGTATGGCATGTAACAATGCCAATTGCTCGTCCAATTTTTTCCACTGTAGCGCTATTAGTTTTTGTACAGTGCTGGAATGAATTTTTGTGGGCAAATACTTATCTATCAACAGACAATGTGCGAACAGTTTCTACTCGGTTTTATAAATTTGTATCTCAATATTCTATGGATCTGGCTAGTGTATTTACTGCCGGCGCTATTGCCATAGGCCCGATTATTATTTTATATGTTGCTTTACAAAAAAAATTTATAGAAGGAATGACTTCAGGTGCTGTTAAAGGCTAATAATGTTAGGAGGAAACACTTATGAATTTCCCAAAATATGTTATGACCAATACCAATGATTTAGATATGGCGATTCGGGAGGCCAAAAATCCTATGTGTGAATGGTATGATGCAAATCATGATGATTTACCGTACTTTGAAAATATAGTAACAGGCGAACAGTTCGGAAACTATCACCATACTAGTTGGAGCTGTGGTCACTGTCCTGGCAGATGGGCAGAAAGTCTGTTTTTTTCCCAATTAGTAACAGGGATGGAATTGGATCCAGTTGTTTTTCAAAAATTAAAAAAATGGGTCTTTAAAGTGTATAGCAATCATATTAATTTGCCGGCTAATATAGATTTAAATACATTTGAACTAAAAAAAGAAGTAGACCTCTGTAATCTACGCGAATCGTTCTTTGGACTGACAGCGGTTTATCTCTATGATCATGATATCCGAGTTTTTACTATTGCGGAAAAAGTTATTGCGACAGTAGAAAAGTATTTTGATTTTGAAAACGGTAGATGGGATTCAACTGCTTATGAGGAAGCAACCGGAGCAAAAAGTGTAGGCCTCTTTACTGGTGACTTAGAGCAAACTCGTTTTTGTAATACATTTGGACGATTTATTGGTGGCTTAGTTAGATATTACGAAATTAGTCATAGTGCCGCCGCTTTAACTCTGGCTTGTAAACTGTCCGATGTTGCTTTGCGCAGCGTAGTTTTGGAAGATGGTACGTTTGATCCGGATCGAACCGCCGCGCATCCTTATTCAACCACTTCTATGCTATCTGGTATTGCCCTACTAGCAGATATCACTGAAGATATGTTATTGTTCAATCGTTTAAAATCATTTATGGAAAACGGATTTTATCAAATTGCAATAGATACAGGCTGGGTAACCGAAAATTTAAATCGTACAAACCTAGTGGGAGAAATTAATAATAGCTGTGACTTGTTGGAGGTTTGCTTATTTTTAGGAAAGGCGGGCTTTTCTAAATACTATGAACGTGCAGAACAGATGCTGAGAGGTCATATTCTGCCGTCTCAGTTACTGGATACGTGCTTTATTTCGGATAAAAATTATATTGATGACTCTAAGAACCACATGGCAAGGAGAGTGAAAGGGGCGTTTGGGTTTCCTACGCCATATGGTCATGAAGATGAACCGGGCAGTGTGATTTCTTATAATTGGGATATTATTGGCGGTGTTAGCGGACTGTGCTGGTCTAAATGTCATCAAACGACAGAAAATAACGACATTTATAGTATTAATCTATTATTTGACTATGAAAATCATGATATTAAATTTAGTAGTCCCTATCAGCATGATGATATTCTGTCTATTAAATTAAGAGCAAAGAAGAATTTGCGTATTAGACTTAGCAGTCGAATCGATCTGAAAAAGCTTAAGGAGGAATTGAAGAAATCAGGAATCATTTATTGCATTTTAGGTGATTGGCTATATTTAAATCATCTTATGGTGGGGCATACATATTCTTTCTGTTTTCCGTTTATTGAAGAAGATAAGGAATATATATTTAAAAATCATCACTTAACTTTTCGTTGGAAGGGGGACTCTATTATAGCCGCCTCTTCCGAAGGAAAGAGGTTATGTTTTTTTCAAGAGCTATCTTGATGTGAAAATATTTTGTTAGTTTTTATCTTTCATTTTAATTAAACTTAATGAATATTAAATTTTTAGGAGGAGCACTTTATTCTTACTGGCCATTAGATATGAATATGCCCAGAAACAAAAAGGAAGATGTGGAACGAGCTATTAAAAATATGCGTAGGTTATCCAAAATTACTGAAGAAAATGATGTAACTTTAGGAATGGAAGTTTTGAATTGCTATGAAACATATATGATGAACACTTGTTCGGAAGCAATTGACTTTGTTAAAGCAGTGCATAGCTCACAGGTAAATATTATGCTTGGTACCTTTCATATGAATATTGAAGAGAATAAGTATAACAGCGGCTATACGGCAAGCAGGAGCAAGATTGGGGCATTTCCATATTGGCGAACAAAATATGTTAGTTCCTGGTAAGGGATCTCTTTCTTGAACGGAAACAGGGCAGGCACTTCGGGATATTAATTATCAAAATGCTGTAGTAATGGAACCTTTTGTTATGAGTGGAGGAACTATAATAGGCTCAGAAATTAAAGTGTGGAGAGACTTAGTGCCTGATGTCTGCGAAGAAATGCTGGACCGTGATGCAAAAGGGGAATTACAGTTTGTGCGTCACGTCTTTGAATGCTGAGAAGATTGACAAATGTGACTGAAATCCCCAAATGATAATGTAGAGAACCTATTCAGCAAGTTATCTTTGCAGCCAAAAAAATCCCGGCAGCTTTACGATTTATTTTCTACGTTAGATTACATAAAAAAGACTTCTAATCCAGTGGATTAGAAGTCTTTTTTTAAAAATGTATTGCAATATACACTAAATTATTTCATTGAAACGTATTCTGCGAGAAGTTTTATGTTCAGGCTCTTGTTTTTGGCTAGAGCAATTTGTCTCGGCAAAAAACAAGAGTCTAAACGTAAAGAACTACGTTTACTTTTTGGAATCTTGAAAAACACGATACCAAAAATTCTATTTTAGCAGTCCTTTGATTGCTTGGTCGGAGTGACGGGACTTGAACCCACGGCCTCTTGACCCCCAGTCAAGCGCGCTACCAACTGCGCCACACCCCGTTTATCTGCATCCTATTATATCGAAAAGAAAATAGAATGTCAAATAAAAAATTGGGTATAAATTCTGTTGCATATTCTTATGTCCTGTGAAAAGGTGATACCCTCGGAGTAGCAACCAGAATAAGAAACTGATGAATTGCGATGATACCGCCTACCAAGGATACGCTTTGTCTTCTATTACTATCTATTACCAAAAGCAATAAGAGAAATACGCCGTACCTTAATTGGAACCCGGCAAGAAGTCAACCTAATAATCGAATACAGAGATCGAGTTTTAAAAGAATAATATACTGAGTTATGTAATAAGGAGCTTTACTAGATCATTCAGTGAAATATATAAATATAGCAATTTAAATGGAAAGAATTCCCGTATCAGAGAGGATATATCATTATAAACGTTCAAAGCCGTGATGAAGTGATTTTTGAATTTCGGCGGCGTTTTCCAGATCAAAGTCCTGGTATAATCAACTGTTCAGATATTTATACAAAAGATGATAAAATAAAAGAATTTAAAGAATCGGGAAATCTAGGTGCTGGCTATCATATATATCTTGATCTAATCAATAATAGAATGATAGTGGGACAATTTGTCCCACTTCTTTTTTTGTTGGAAAGGTTTTTTAAAATGAGGATCACAATAAAAGATGAATCCCTGATCGAAACATTAAAAGAGTATGCGGAGATTCAAGGGGCCTCCACTTTCCAATACACAGAGGATTTATTAAGAAAAAGTATCAGCGGGCTTTTGGCATATAAACTGGTTTTTCTTTACCATGATGGGACGCAGACGGAAGAAACTCACTTTTATTCCCCGAAGGATTTAGCGGAAAGCGTCCGTGCCGCTGACTTTTTACTGGAGAACCCAACGAAGCTTTTCGATGGCAGAAGGATCATAGGCTGGCAGGTATGGCAAAACGGAAATCTGATCGAAGAAAAAAATAAAGGAGAACGAGAGAATGAGTAAAATGTATGCGGTGTCCGTAAAAAAGGCGGAGCCGGAGTGCTATGAGGGTGTTCCAGGGACTATCCAAAAAATGATGTTGATCAAGCAAAATGATAAGCTGCCAGATATTATCGAGGGCTTCATCGTCACGATGTACCGGAACACGCTAACCAACCGGAAAGTAACGGAGGCGTTAAAAGAGAGTTATGGGGATTTGATTTTTACATCATATATTCCCCGGCTGGAAGAAGCAGTTAGGCCGGGATAGATTCTATCAAAATCCTGTTTACACTGGCGCAGTATAAATTTGTCTTCAAACAGGACGCAGAATACTATGATACGTTACGGCTTGCGTTCCGTGGAGAGATACCGGACAATGATTTAGAAGATGTCCCGAAATTTTCCCAGGGCGAATGTCTGATGATCATAAACGGGCTGTCCAGCTTGCGTATGAACGTCTTAGTGAGCGAGGAAGAACTGGCATTGTTCTCCGGCGGCGCTTGATTTATATTTTACGGTGGAAGGAAGGCATATTGTTGGGAAATGACAATCACAATCCCTCTGCCGACATTGGCAAAAAGCTTGCCGGACAAACAGCGAAAGCAGCCGCAAAAGGCGGGAAAGCAGCTGCCGGCTGGCTGAAAAAGGGGGCAAAAAAATTGTTGGGTTGGTGCAGTCCGGTTTTGATCGGGCTGCTGATTTTTTTGTTGTTTATGGTGATGATCGTTTCCATGATTTCCATGTTTTTTGCGGGTGCACAGCATGAGGAAAACATGGATAGTAATTTTGCTTTGAGTGATGAAGTTCTCGCTTATCGCCCCTTAGTGGAACAATATGCGGCAGAATATGGGATAGAAGATTACATTGATGTGATCTTGGCAGTTATGATGCAGGAATCTCGTGGAATTGGCGCCGACCCTATGCAGTCCAGTGAATGCAAATACAATACAAAACACCTTCCTAGAAGGCCAAACGCTATTACAAATTCAAGAATATTCCATACAAGTCAGTATCCATTATTTCAGTGATTGTATCAAAAAATCGGGGTGTACGGGAATAAATGATGTGGATAATCTCAATTTGACTTTGCAGGCATACAACTTTGGACGGGCTTTATTCCATGGGCGCAGGAACACGGCGGATACAGTCAGGACCCTAAAAACTATTTGCCATAAGTGAGGAAATAAAATGAATAAGAAACGTACTGTTTTTGCATTTATTATTTTGATCGTGATTCTAGGCGGTTCTTTGTACTTCAATTCTCGTTCTGTGAATCGGGATTTTGCAAGTCCCGATCTGGAATCAACGGATCTACAACCAGAAGAAAGTATTACTCAAGAGGATGTCACCAAGCTGAACACAGAACAACTACAAAAACTGGCTGAATATGGTATCACCATGAAATACGTTAAAAAGTTGGTATTGCTTCAATAGATACTTTAAAGAATATCTGTACCCATGATAACGTTCGGCACTGCCGAACTCCACATTGAAAATGGGGACAGGTTTCCCTTATGCTCTTTCAACTTTTTTCTTTGCAATTTACAAGAAAAAAGTTGCCAAAAAAGAAATTTGTGCTCCGCACAAGGAAAGGAGAAATATGGAAATCAAAATCCGCAATTTGAACGCTGCTACAGTCTGCCATATCGACGAACTGGCGCACAAAAAAGGGATCAGCCGGAATCAGCTTCTATGCGAATGGCTGGATCAGATCGCCATGATGGAAGGGCTGGTCCAGCTGGAAAGCAAATATGAACGCATGTACAGCGGCGTGATCGAGATGATGAAAGAAACCAATCTTGTATTGGAACAGGCTGTAAAAACCAATCAAACGATACTGCAACAAATAAATGAAGTAGAAAAGAAAGGTTGAGATACATGGCGCAATCCGTCAGATTATCCGATAAGGCGATTAAAAAAACTTTGACACTTACCGCCGGGGTTTGGCAGACACTTCAAGAACTAAGCCGTGACACAGAGTTATATAACGATTCGGCTGCTGTCCGCATGTGTATTAAGTTCTATTATGATAACCATGATATTATGGAATCCATGAAATTGGAATTAGTTGATCTTCATCACGAACTAGATCTAATTAAGAAATACAGCAACGAACAACGGCGTATGCTGTTTCTGGTGGTAGACTTATTAAATATGATTTGCATTAACCAGAATGTCCCCCCTGCCCCGTCCTTTAAAGACAAGGATTTCCAATCCTCTGCCTTGCAGCAATCACAGATGAATCTATCTGAATTTTTAAAAGACATAGCGGTGAAAAACAAATATGGAAATTACAATCCGGAAGATGATTTAGATGATGAAGCAAAGTAATGATATAAAGGCGGGGATCATTGTCAAAACCCGTTTTATAGACAAAACCCTGCAAAAGAAAGATGAAAAAGCCTTTGAAAGCTACATTGATTATTTAGATCGTGATGAGGCGGTACGAAAGCAGCATTTTAACGAATTTTCCCTGGATAACGATTATATGGATAACCCGGAAAAGATGGGGGCGCTTTTTACCGCACAGCAGGATTCCCTATCCAAGGAACAAAAACAGAAAATAAAGGAACTGTTTAAAAAGGCATTTGATAACAATTCGATCATATGGCAGACGGTAATCTCTTTTGACAACCGCTATTTAGCCAAAATGGGGGGGTTATGATCCGGTTACAAAAACATTAGACGAAAACAAAATGCGGGAATGTACCAGAGCAATGATGAAAACCATGCTGGATCAGGAGGATATGAGTATGTCCGGTTTATGGAGCGCTTCGGTTCATTACAATACAGACAATATCCATATCCATGTCGCAACGGTAGAGCCGAATCCAACCCGGAAAAAACGGAATATCAATGGTAAGCTTCGGCCTCAAGGTACTATCTCACAAAAAACCAGACGGGCGATGAAAAGCAAGGTAGTGAATACGATTCTTCAGGCAGACCGGGAGATGATGGACGAAATCATTAGAAACAAAATCATTCGAGGGAAAAATTCTGTTTGGTCTTTTGAACACCCGGAGCTGGCAAGGCGTTTTGTAAAACTATACTGTAAGCTGCCCGCAGATCGGCGTAAATGGTTTTACAACATGAATGCCATGAAGCCGTTTCAGAATGAGATCGACGATATGACGCGGGCATTCGTCAGGATTTATTATCAAAAGGAATTTGCCGAATACCAGCGTCTGTTAGTGCGGGAACAGGAAACATTCAAAGAAGCGTATGGAGAAAACAGCAAGGCTGATGATTATGCGAAAAACAAAATGAATGACTTTTATCAAAGAATGGGAAACGCCATTTTAAAGGAAATGAGGGAATATTCAAAAATCATCCACTCCCCTGCCCCGCAAGCATGGCCATAAACAAAGTGCTGCACATATTTCAGGGCTGCCCGGGTGTTTAAATGGAATCAAAAACGCATTACAGACCGAGGGAAAACAACGAAAACTAAATCAAAAGGCTTATCACCAATTGGAGTCAAATCCTTCTATGGATATATCGCATTAGCTGAAACATTTTGTTCCAGTTAGATTCTAGCACGGAACAAAAAGCAAGGTGGGACAAATTGTCCCACCTTGCTTTTTTACATTTGGGCAGAAAAAAGGGGGATGAAATAGCCATTCCATCACCCTTTAGAAGATATAATGAAAAATAAAAATTACTTTACTTATAAAAAAGAATATACAACTTGTTTCACACAGATTCCGAATACTTTGATCTATAGTCAGAGATATGCTCATTTATCAATCAATTCAAAATATCTATACGCTTTACTTTTGGATCGTATACAGCTTTCCCTAAAAAATCATTATCTGGATTCTAAAGGACGGGCATATATTTTTTTCAGCCGTGAAGAAGCTGCAAAGATTTTAGGCTGCGTCTTGAATACTTCCGGCAAAGTATTTAAGGAACTGGTATCAGCGGATTTGATTGAAGAAGTTCAGCAGCGTGGAAAACGGGCAAACATCATCTATGTGAAAATGCCGATAGAATCTTAACGGAACGAGGAAAATGTGAAAAAAGCAAAAGAAGCTAAAAAAGTCTTGGCTCAAAAACGGCGGGAATACTTAAAGAAAATCAACACTTCCATTAAAGTAAAACAATCGAAATTAGCGGCTCTGGAAAAGAAACTGGCCGCTATGAAAAAAGAGTTTGCACAAAAACCTATCCTGACGATTCAAGAATCAGGTATTGAGAAGATCAAAAAACAGATAGACTACAATTATTTTACATATGCCTGCCCGGAACAGCTTCCTATCGTCGATCAGTTAGTACGTTCCGTAGCGGAAATGTCCGTCAGTGACAGCACAAAAATAAACGGCTGCTACCATTCAGCGATTCATCTTTTAGACACTCTCTCCAGCGTTGACACCAACTGTATATTAGACTTAGCAGACCATATTAGAAATTCCGTGTCCTGGGGATCAGTGCGCCATAAAACAGCCTATTTAAAATCCTTGATCTATAACTTTGTCAGCCAGCGTGAATTAGAGATTGCCGCCTTTTCCTGTCCGGGTTGTTGACATTTATTTTTTAAACGCAAATCATACTGAAAGAGATATATATTATTTCTAATATATATCTCTCAACTATCTTAGGTGTCGATGATTCCGGTCGATTATTTAACTGTATGGTTTCAATGCAGGTACTGGGACAAATTGTCCCAGTTGTTTTTTCGGAAATATGATTCAGAGAGGTGGTCCAATTTGTCCCACCTCTCTGAATCATATTTCACATCTCTACTATAAAAATATCTTGTCTATCATCTATTACCAGAGTTTATAATTCGATCTGCAATAATCTGTGCTTGCGATAATTGTAACAATGGCAATACATATATGCCTGCACCACCCATTAAAGGATAAAGGCATATCTCAAAATAATAGTATGAATTTGTAGTATATAAAACAATGAACGACACTACAATCATCCCTAAAATCCAAGGCCAGAATCTGACCCATAATTTTAAAAAGTCTATCCAACATCGCTTATAAATATAACAAGAGATATTTAGTTTTTTTCTCAGTGTTTTCTTACCAGTTTCTAATTCAACTTGCACAAAAATAAAGAGCAATGGATACATAAAAATTAAAAAGATAGCTCTCAGCCCGAAGAATATCCAGTAGGAATCGAAAATAAACCCAATATACATTTCCAAATACTGTGAAATATATATCCCCAAAATTGCGGAAAACAACTTTACAATAAATAAAGGGATTGCCCCAAATAGGTATGGAATAATATATTTCTTTGCTCGTATAATTCGATAAAATCTAAAAATGTTTTTGGGGTTAAATTTATTTTTTGTCAAAGCATACCGCAATCCTATGAATGATAAAAAATAGAAAAACTCAAGAAATGGATCTATAAAAATATTACTGGACAAGGTAAACTCATCTAAAATCGATGGAGTAGGAATATACAGCAAATACGTTATTGAAAAATTTAGTAATCTTATTAGAATAACCCACAGGATATAACATCCAACCAATTTGAAAATTGGTTGGATGTTATTTTTAAGAATTTGTCGACTTTGCGCTACAATTTGTTTCATGACAGATACCTTTCTGGAAATGGATACGGTAATCATAGACCGAGAACGACGGATTTATTTTTATACGTCAATTTCTAAGGTGTCATTATCGATCCAGTAAATTTTATTAGGATCTACAAAGCCTTCCTGATAATAAATGTTTTTGCCGTCATCTTTTCCATACATATTGATCAACGTATGGGAATTGAGATCCTCGATGACCTGATATGCCTCTCCGTTAGAGTGAGTGTAACTATAGTCTTCTACGCAATGTAAATAATTGAGATGAGTAATCCCATTTCGTCGGGTAAGTTGTATGTGGTGACACATGATGAGAAATCAAATGATTTTTAGATTTTATTCCACCCGCCTTAGTTCTAACTTCTTTCCGATCAGTTGTTCCCATTCTTTGGATTCAAGATAATTCATTCCTGTATATTCAATCGTTAAGACAAAGAGATTGTTGGATTTTTTGACAAAATCACCTGATATAAACTCAAGTGCTGTGGGATCAATTTGGCCTGTTTCCGATTCCGTTCTATGATAATTTTCCCAATCTTGAGGGTTTAGATTGGGAATGGCTGTAATAATAAACCTGTGGAAAGGAGGAGTAACACCAGATAATTCTACTGGTCTTAATTTACCATCTATTTTCATATAACATATGGCCGCTGCATCACGATCACAATATTTTATAATTGAAGATGCATCGTCAGCACTATAGACATAAAAATCCAAATCCAACCCATCTAAATGCCACGTAGAACCGATGTATTCTTCTTTTGACAGCAAAGGTTCCTCTTCCTTATACTGATCAATTTTATACACAATCGCAAACAAGATTGCCAATACAACTACTGAACTTATTACCGATATAAGTATAACGCATTTGGTTGACAGTTTATGTTTCATAATTGGACACCTCTGTTCCTCATTCCACCCGTCTTAGTTCTAACTTTTTTCCGATCAATTGTTCCCATTCTTTGGATTCGGGATATTCATCATCCAACATGTTTATATTCTCCAGTGTTAGTTGGTAAGTATTATCGTCTTTCTGCTGAACAGAACCTCTCAAAAGTTCCCAAATAAATGGTTCATTATCAGTATGCCAAATATCTTCCCACATATCTTCCCAAATGGATTGATTATTCAATGTGACAAGACTACATATGGAAAAGGTATCACCGTACCCCATCGTTAGATACACAGGCCTATTCTTATTTTTTATTTTCATGTAGCCAACAGTTGCTACTGTCCCTTCGGGCAAAAGATCCATTTCATCTTTCATGACCTTTTCACCTTCCTCTCGAGTAACTACTTGAAAATCCAAATTCAGGCCATCTAAATGCCAAGTAGTTCCAATATATTTTCTCTTAGATAAAAAAGTGTAATCTTTCAGTGTATAATTGCGACTATATGCCCTATCATAAACATGAAAAAGTCCTATACCCATCAGAACTATAACCAATGAGACTATTGAAATCATGATTCGCTTTTTCATCATAATATCTCCTATTAATGTACCTCATATGCCACTATTAGATTTCCTTTTCCTACGATTTGTTCAAAGCTATTGTATGAACGAACTCTAGTGTCATTTCCATGCATGTTATATAATCCTTTTCTGGTCTTTTTTACGCATTTCACAGCTACGGTATGTATCCCTCCGAAAATAGATTTATCATTCCAAAATCCTAAAATGTAAATAAATGCTTTTTTATTTTGAATAATGTTTTGTGGTTATCCCCTTTGAATAAAAAAACTATGTCCGTCGACTCCCAACCGGTAAACATGGTAATGTGGATAATAAATATCCTTTAGCTTTATTTCCACGCTTATTGTGAAGGAGTTATTATTTTAGACCGGTAAATCCAGAATATAAATTTTGCTTTCGCTTCCTATCCAAATGCGATTATTTGTTAAAAACTGTAAATTCATAAGAGACTTCCCCTTAAAAGTAAAAAAAACTTCCTTGGTTTTCAAATGATATATTCTCACTTCTGGATCGAATACTACTGCTAAATGTGGGGAAAAAGGTGAAAGAACTAACCTAATAGCGCTTCCCAAATCTTCTTCCATGTCCAAAGTAGTAAAGATTTTGATAGATTTATTTAATATATTAAAAAAATAAATCTTGTCTTCTTCCTCCGCGGTGAAATATATATTATGATTGGAATCCTCCGAGTAAGAAAGAGTGTAAATATCTTGAGAAAACCGCTGTAATAGTTCTTTTTTTAATGTTCCATTATCAAGATTTAATAAATAAATTTCTGTTTTTATGCTATTATTATACCCGTCTCCGACATAGCCAAATAAAATCCATTGATTATCTTGAGTTTTCACCAGGCTTGAAACATTCATATGTCTATCCTTAAAGTCATAAATAGTTTTTAAAGTTGGAGGAAAAATTGAGAAAATATATACCTTTCCGGCCCAATCCGAGAAAAACAACGTATTTTCATCTAAAAAGTAAAGATCAGAGCCTTCCTCGGCCTTCACCTGTTTTTGCTTTACGATGATCTCTTGCTTCTTAAGGTCATACACTAAAATCCGGCCGCTGGTATCCCTTACGCCCAGCAGTTGATTGCTGGGCGTAAAACATGCTACACTCGGATTTTTAAAACGGACCCGATCAATTTGTCTAGGTGTTGGGGCACTTACATTATAAACAGACACCGAAGTTTCGAGAATATTAACAATTAGGTTATGATCCATGGATTTGTAACTATCGTATGAAGCTTGATCGATAATCATAATTATCTCCTTCTTATTTATGGACAGGCTTTACTGGCCGCTTGTAGGAGACTTTTGATGAGAGCCAGAGAAAGCTTGACCTTGTTGCAGGTAATAATATCCGCGGTAATAGATTGGACTCAACTGATCTATACTGCCTGTTTTTTGTCAGCGATTCATGTCTCTTAAATGCACACATGGATGAGCCGCGACGAAATTACCACGTCACGAATCGTGGATAGTTCTATTGTTATGTAAAGTTAAAGTGTTTTTATTTTGACTTTTATGCCATATCTCAAATCAGAATAGACGCAAGGCAGAAATACTTAGCTCCCCGCCCTCATAATTAAAATCGTAAGAAATGCCTGTTGCTCCTGTATCAGTTCCGCATTCCAGTTTTAGGTAGGATACCCCATCTGTTTGAACTCCACTGTTATAAAAATCTTGATGATCAGAATATTCTGCTTTCACAGACTCATATATCTGATTGCAGATTTTTTGTGCTTCATCCAGTGTTAAATCGGAAATTTGAAAAGAAACTTCGATAAGTTGTTCTTTCCAACCGCCACGAAAAATGCGATAATCTCCTATGGCAGGGTAACCATAAACTTCTTCTTGGAACACATAGATATCAGAAGGAGTATCTCCAGCATTTTTATACACTTCAACAGGATTACCTTTTAATCGAAGCAAGGTCTGGGAGGTCATATTAAAATACGCGCCATCCTGTTGAATAGCTACGTACTGTTTGTTTGATAATAAGAAACACATGAAGAGCCCCCCAACTACTATGCAGAAGCACATAATAAATATAACCCATTTTTTCATACTGCATCTCCTGTTTGTTATGGCTTTATTCGAATAATTAGTACAGATTCTTTTCCTATTGATTTAGATAGATCTTGACATTTTCGTGACTGGGTATATGCGGCATAATAAATTTTGCCATTAGCTACTTTGACTATAATAGCTGCGTGGTGAGGAGCGGTTTTTCCGGGTTTAACAAAATATAGTAAATCGCCCTTTTGTACACCTTTTTTTGCGACATTAGTTATATCACTCTTTTTAGAAATTTTGATGACACTCCCGTTAACATATCCTCTACTCGTATTTTTAAAATAATTGTATTGGTTGGGTGCTTTGCTCCACGATAAAGTAACATTCCATTTATATCGCTGTCTATAATCCTAACCACTGCCAGGAGAGAATAAAATTTGTAAAAGAGATTTTTTGGTACGATATGAATGCCAGCCTGATGTCATTTTTATGCCACCAGCATGTAAACATTATGATACAAAATTTGCACAGTCTCCTCCATAATAACGGTAATATTGTTGATTATATTTGTTATACCATTTTTGAGCATATTTGACAGCAGCATTCCTACTGTATTGTCCGTCAATATCATCGATTGGTGAATTCAAACAATATACAAAAATATTGGACTCGATCGCAGAATTTTCTTTTGACAGAACTTCGGTGGTATCCGCATTGATAAAGCGTCCCCATTCCGGATCATGATAACGGGATTGCAGGTAATAATAACCGGTTTGACGTGTAGTTTATCACAGAATGCGCAGAGTTAGACTGCGCATTCTGTGACTGAAAGAATATTACGGAATATAAAATTCATATGGCCGACCGTTTAAGAAATAGTGTACTACAGAGATTATGGTCATACTTATCACGAATATAAGAACCCATGGCTGACAAGTCCCTTTTTTACGGGATAAACCAGCAAAAGAGCGATTCCTAAACTTATATGAGTATCAATATAGTTATGAACAGTATCTACAGCATAATTAGTAGCAACAACCATTAAACTGATTGGAAGTCAAGAATAGAACCATCAACAGCATCTACTTCAGCAAAATACCTTATTTCGGAATTATTATCGTAGAAGAGTATGCTCCAAACAAAGGCATTCTTTTCTGAAACGGGTACTACTTCAGCTAAAATATGTGCAGGGATAAAGCCGTTTGGTAGTAATTTAAGAACTTTAGCTAGCACTATATGAGAATCCACTAATGAATTAGGCAAGGAGGCTTCATATAGTTTTGAATAATAGCCGCTTTTGGAAAAGTCGAATACGATATGCCTTTGGGTGTCACTTTGGAGCGTTATGATATGTGGTCTGGAGACATTGCATTCTACAAAAGAGATAATCCAAGTACCTCTCAAGTTCTGGTCAAGTGAGCCCTGTATAGAGCTTATTTGATAGTTGTTTAGTTCAGGAAAAATATTTTTAATTTCTTCTTGAAGCTGGTTGGAGGAAATAACGGACTCGGCAATAAAATGTTCACCTGTCTTTTTACGGTTTTCGTGAAAACAATGAAAACACATTAAAATAGTAACTGCAACGATTATACAAAGCGTACCCACTAAAACCCAATATCTTTTTTTATTCATAGTTATTACCTCGCATAAAGTATTGTGTATATATGAAAGATATTGCCATACCCGCGATTCACAAATGTTACTTTACCTTTATATTTCACAATGTTGATTACAGATGGGATAAAAGTATGAATGGAATAGCTATAGAAATTAAGACAACACTTCCATTTCGTATGACATAGCAATTTTACGTACGAGTTCTTCATCTATATCGGGATTCAAAAAACGAAAGAGAAACTTCCGCCTAGAGGTTCACTTTCTGTGACATCTGTGCTAAAGGTTACTGCAAATAATTCTATATTTGTATTATCAACATGATACTCATTTTTAGTATAATATCCACCGGCTGAAAAAACTTCTCCATATTCATCAAGGGATTCATAATCCCCATAAACGGATTCTTCTGTTATTTCTAACATTACGGCATTACCGTTTTCATCATAACCTGTTAAAAAGCCATCTGTTTGTTCCATGCTCCACCCATCAGGGAGTCGGAAACTACCGACTCCCTCTAAGGTTATAAATTCCCACCCGGTAAAATTTTTATTATTGTTGAATTCACAACCAATGGTTAAGTAAATACAGCAGAATACACTTAATAAACATAAAAATTTTCTCATTAAAAGTACCTCTTAATTTTTAATTATAACTCCATGTATAGAACAGACTAATTTGGGAAGTTGTTCTCAGTGCATTTGCACTTTCAAAGAACCATGCGTTAGAATCATAACCGGTTTTTTTCTTTCCACCAATATCGGCAACTTTAGAACTGGATTTTTTAATACCGCATTTATAGGCTGCATAATGCAATTTGAGTTCAACATTGATAAAGCGTCCCCATTCCGGATCATAATAACGGGATTGCAGATAATAATAACCGGTTTAGCGTGGAATTTATCACAGAATGCGCAGAGTTAGACTGCGCATTCTGTGACTGAAAGAATATTACGGAGTATAAAATTCATATGGCCGACCGTTTAAGAAATAGTGTACTACGGAGATTATGGTCATACTTATCATAAATATAAGAACCCATGGTTGACAAGTCCCTTTTTTTACGGGATAAACCAGCGAAAGAGCGATTCCTAAATTTATAAATGATGGCATTAGACCAAGTGCAACCGATACAAAACCTTTTAGATTTTCCCATATATCAAATGTTTCAATCATCGCTCCTAAGAAAGCAAGCGTTGTAATTAACAAGATATAAGGGATAAAAAATTTAATATCTGGACGTTTCTTTCTAAATAAAATCAATAGAACAATACTAGGAGCCCCTATTACAACATATATCCATAAAGAACTAAGATAGAGAATTTTCATATTTATCACCTATTCCATGTTAATTTAGGCAATCACTGAAAAGTCTATTTTTAAAAGATTATTCAATGAACAGCATTTTTTCGTGAATGATGCTATATCCCCACAGTTTATGTGATTTAAAAAAGCATAAATCTGTGGGATAATGATAACCATCGAATTTCTCCCAGTGATCAACAGAGCGGATTATCTTTTTAGTTTGAGCATTTAACTGATAAACCCATGTGTGAAGTTTTTTTGATAATGTGGTGGTAATTGAAATTGAAATTCATCTAATCGGAATGACTCGATTTCATTCAAAAATTTTACATAACTTTCAGTTACTTTCTTTGTAGAAATCCAATTTGTTTCATTTTTCATCTGTACTTTTTTGATACTGCTATTCAGATAACTGATTCCAAAAGCATCACAAATGCAAAATCCATTTTTAATATAACTATTGAATGTATCAGAAGATATTTCAATATAACTGTTTATCATGTTCATTTATCCCCTTTGAATAAAAAAACTATGTCCGTCGACTCCCAATCGGTAAACATGGTAATGTGGATAATATCCTTTTGCTTTATTTCCATGTTTACTGTGACATATAGATTTACTGGAATTAACACTATTTGCCACACTTTTTAAACATTTCTGTCACTCCTTGTGACCTAAAGGTCTTATGAACCATAGATGACGATTGCAAATGAAGGAGGTGCATTATCTCATATCAATAGCCGGTCGGTATGAATCTAACCCCAATATAACCTCTTGTGGATAAATTGTCAATATTATACACAAATATGTTAACAAAAATTATGTATATGTTACAGATTTGTGATAATGTAAATTATATTGAAACTATTTTTTAATAAAATTGCTGATTCATTAAAATTTTAGCATAGATATGAATATAAGGTGGGACAAATTGTCCCACCTATTTTTGCATTAGAAATTTCTCTTTAATTTTGATCCTTTTGTTTTTATGTATAAAGAACAATTTTATTTTATCATCAAGGAGAGATTTTATGAAACAATCAGAAACAAAACTATTTTCTTACTTTGACACATGGTTGAAAGATTCTGTCTATGGGTATGTTGCAACAGGTATTTATATCTGCTATTCCTGTGCAGTCAATCAGCTAAAAGCAGTATTGAAAAATGAGGAAATAAATCAGATTGCGCCTAAAGAGTATCAAGCTGCTTTAAATCAACTTACAGATAAAGGATATTCCCATTCAACGATCTCTAAAGCCAGAACGGTTATTTAATACTGGAGTCATATCGCGGATACCGAAACCTACGTTTAAAGTTTCCAAAAAATGCGCCTACAAGAAAAGTTTATCCGTTAGAGGATTATGAACAGCAAGAGATAGAAAAAGCCTGTCTGACTGATCCATACGGAGATGTATTTCTATTCCTGCTATATACGGGATTGCGGCGTTTGGAACTATACAGGTTAAAATGGAAAGACATTGATTGGGAAAATGAGTGCCTGTTAGTGGAAAAAAGCAAAAATGTTTGTAATATACTGGATGATAACAAAAAGTAGTAGACAAGTGCGAGTTGCCTACTATTTTATTATAATCTTTTTTAAAGGGTTAAAAAGATTACGGACAATATTAAATTTCGATCTTTCGGCCTGCTTTTTTATTTTTTGTTATAGTCATTTAGTAATTTTATACAGGACTATTTTTATCAGCACAAAGGATAAGAGACGATGAAAGAATATAATTCTATCTATAGAAGTAGTTTCTCAATATTGGGTAATTAGCTGTTTACAAAGGCTTTCAGCAATGAAGAAACGGAAGAATGCTTGGGCAAGGATTTCTTAGAAATTCTTGCCTAAAAAGAACCTCGCCATACAAGTTACAACAAACTATCAGAAAAGTATTTTCAGTATGGATTTTTCACCATTTACGCTGGCATATGCTAACTTTATATCTTACCCTGCATATGAAAACAGGAATTTGTTTCCATTTAACGATTCGAAAGAACGAGATATGAACCAAGAACAATAGAAAATTTTCAAAACTAGATAATTTTACAAATAAGTATTATTTAATCTGTCACTTACATGTATTGAGATCAAGCACTGAATCACGTTCAACCAATTTGACACCCATATAAGACTTCATAATATACTGTTCTGTTTCTTGTGTGAGTGCAATTAAACGTAAAACAGCTTGTCTAGCAGTTTCCTCGATAGGTGCTTCTATCGTGGACAATTTGGGAGAAACTAAACAATCAAATGGCATGTTATCCATCCCAATTAGAGATATGTCTTTTGGGATAGAGAATCCATGTTGGATCAACGCATGCATAGCGCCTAAAGCCAAGTAATCATTAATCGCAAAAAAGGCAGTAGGAAATTGTTCTTTGCGATTTTGAATCACTTGTGTCATATTATCCGAAGTTTCTTCAGCAAATGGCGATAGGTACAAAATATCTTCTGCCTTAATAGGAAAATCATGTTCCTGTAACGCATATAGTGCTCCTTGCTTTCGCTTCTTCGCAGAATCAAATGGAACCGAAGAACTAATGATGCCAATATGTGTGTGCCCTTTATCAATCAAGTGTTGTACAGCTATTCTACCAGCCTCAAAATTATCGGTATCAATGATATTAAACGGAACTTTAGGGAGCAAATTTCCAATTACCATGATGGGAGCTTTTGCATTTTCAAAAAGGTGAAAATCTTGTTCAGACATCTCGGTTGCTAGCAACAAAATAGGAGTTGTAGGGTCACTAATGATTTGACTAATAGTTTTTTGGGTCGCTTTTTCTCCCAATGTTAAAGCATCAATATAAGAAAGAGAAAGTGCATAACCTTGTGCTTTGCAACAATTGTCAAGAGCTGTAACCAAAGCAGAAAACACAGGTGTATCGCAAAGGATTAATTTGTGCTTTCTGAATAATATCAGATGGATCGCTTTTTTAAAACGTTGTTGATGAATTTTTTGATATCCTATTTTTTCTGCGTATGCTAAAACTTTTTTACCAGCAGCAGAGTTGACTTGCCTTTTCCCTGATAAAATATTCGAAACAGTGGAAGGGGAAACTTGGCAGGATAAAGCAATATCTCGTATAGTAATTGTTTTATTAACACTTTTTTTCATAATAAATTCTCTCCATTATTTTACTTTTAAAAATTTACTATACTAATGGTAACATATCTTCCAACAAGAAACAATATCCAAAAAAAAAATAATATTTTATATTATCAACAAAATATTTAAAAAAATATTGTAAATTTAGTATATATTTATTTTTATTAGTAAAATATACATAAAAATTTACTATTGACTTTTATTTTCAAACAATTAATATAATGGTATATAAACAATGAAAACGAGGTGAAATTATGACAATAGAAAATATTTGTTATATCCCTGCTTCAAAATTTTTATTACAAGAAAAAATGGATGAATTGGTACGTTATTTGTGTTTGTCTGCTGAGTACGGTTGCCCAACTGAAGGGAAAAATTTATTCAACGAATTTCAAAAAAATTTGAATGAAATTTTGGATCAATATCAACATCTGGTATTATCACAAAAAGACTCAGATGAGCCCGACGATTTACCAACAATTCAAAAGTTACGTCCATCGGGCGTTCGGAAAATGACTTCAAATTTTCCTAGCGATTATCGAAGACGTTTAGAAGGGGCTTTTTATGGACGCATGGCTGGTTGTACACTGGGGGCTGCATTAGAATTTGAACCAGTTGACAAAGCTAAGGCGTGGGCACTGCGTTTTGGTGATAACTTCCCTTTGACAGATTATTGGTCACAGGTTAAAGATCCAGAAGCCACACATTATATTGTTGGAAAAAAAATTGATCTTACTAAAGGACATATGGATGCCGTCCCCCCTGATGACGATACAATATATACTTTACTTTCATTGTTGCTACTAGAAGAATATGGATTCAATTTTACCCAAGAAAATATGGCGGACATCTGGAAAAAGTATTTGCCTTTAGAGCGAGGAGAAAAAGCCCCAGGGAATAGAGGGTGCTGGTGGGGAGAACGCCAAATGCTTCAAAATTTATTGGATGGAATGAAATTACCTGAAGCCGGGACATTTCGGAATCCTAATCTTCAGAATATTGCGGCATGGACGAGAGCAGATACTTATGGATACGTATGTGCAGGGTGGCCCGAAAAAGCAGCTGAATTAGCATATCGAGATGCTTCTGCAAATCATCGCAGAAATGGTGTATATGGTTCCATGTTTATGGCTGCCACAATTGCAGCGGCATTTCTTGTAAACGACCCCATAGAGGCAGTAAAAATTGGTTTAACGGAAATTCCAAAAGACTGTTTATTTGCACAAGGAATTCGATGGGCGTTAGAACAACAACCCAAGGATTATCAACAAGCCTATGATCTAGTATGGAAACGCTATAACGGAATGTTTAATGGAAGTGCTTTAACAAATGCATTACATGTTGTAATGGGATTACAAATTGGAAATTGTGATTTCACCAAGACAATAGGCGAAACTGTTGCAATGAGCGGTGATAATGATTGCACCGGTGCGACTGCCGGAAGTATTATCGGAGCTGTCATTGGTATCAATCATATTCCATCGCATTGGGTTGATCCATTCCAAGACAGAATGCACATTTATTTAAATGACCAACCTGAATATTTAGAGATACAAAATGTATGTGACCGAATAGAACTATTGGCAAAAAAACTTATCAATTTATAATTTGCTTAAAAATATAATTTTGACATTAGCCAAAAGTTATATTTTATAGTTCAATAACAAATAGGGGGTAACGAAAATGAAAAAATTACTGGCAATTTTAATGGCATCGGCATTGTCAATCAGCGTATTATCAAGTTGCGGAACGGGAAATGACAGTGGCTCGCAAACCGGAGAAAATGGTTCTCCCGGAAAAGTAACGTTACAATTATGGGACACTTTTGTAGATGGATCTCTGAATTCGGCAATGAGTCAAATCATTTCTGCTTATGAAGAATCACATTCTGATGTAAAAATCAATCGTGTTCAAAAAGAATTGACAAGTTTGGGAGAAACCATAAAAGCTGCTTTTATGGCTGGAGATGCTCCAGATCTGCTTTATTACGAAGGTGGAATTGGTACAGTAGGAAGCTATGTGAAAGCAGGATATCTAATGGATTTGTCCGAAGCATACAAAACTTATGGCTGGAAAGACAAACTGATGTCTGCCTGTTGGGAGGTTCCAAGTGTAGGAGATTATATTTATGGCGTTGGTCATGAAATGGAAACCATGAGTTTATATTTTAACCAAGATATTTTTGACAAAGTAGGATTGGAAAATCCAACTACAATTGAAGAACTGACAGACACACTTCAAAAATTAAAAGATGCCGGTTATACTCCATTAGCCAACACAATGGGAGCAGAGTGGTCATCAAATATGAACTTTATTGGTACCATTTTATATGCATATATGTCACAAGATGAAATTAAAGACTGTATGGAAAATGATGGAAGTTGGGATAAAGAATCTGTCCGTAAAGCAATAGATACTATTAAACTGTGGATTGATAATGGATATTTCCCTGATCATCCTGAAGTTCATGGGGATCAAGAACAATTATATTTCAGTCAAGAATGTGCTGCATGGATAACTGGCAACTGGGAAGTCGGTAATATTACTAAGGACACAGATTTTAAAACTACAATTATTCCGTTTCCAGGTTCAGAAAGTTGTGAGGATGGTGGTTCACAGGTGAATTTTGCAGGTGGAGCCTTTTTAGTTAACGCCGCCACTGCATATCCGGATGAGAGTCTTGGATTTATTGACTATGCAGTTGCTACACCAGAATCCTCCAAAGTGTGGTATGAAGTAGGAGGAACAGTTCCTCCATATACAGATGAATATGAAGTAGAAGCAAACGAATTAGGCGAACATGTAGTGGAATTATTAGGGGATGAAACTTTGCAAAACACAGCGGGAATCAACATGTGGTTGGGGACCAATGCATTTGAATTTTTCTCATTTGCCGGACAAAATTTAATTGTTGGATCGCTTGATACGGATTCTTTTATTGCTGAAGCAGATGCGGCACTGCAAAAAGACGTGGAAAGCAAAATGACAAAGGGTTCTTTTACTTTTGAGTAATTGTTATGTCTTTTTAGCCAAAGTAGATGAATGCGGTAAGAATATCTTTGGTATTCTTACCGCTTCTCTGCAAACGGATATTAAACTAGTAGTTTAAATCAAACAGCTTACCTTTAGCTTTCTTAGAAAGGATGACCCTATATTATGAAAAAGAAACGTTCTCTTTACCGAAATCAAATGATAATGGGATATATTTTGATTCTTCCAGCATTGATCTTGTTTGCTATCTTTTTCGTATACAGTTTAATACAAGCTGTATATTATAGCACATTGGAATGGGATGGTATTGGTGTGCAAACTTCCGTTGGACTTCAGAACTATTTGAATTTATTCCAAGATAAAGTATTTTGGGGCGCTTTTTTTAATAACTGGTTTTATACATTTGGATTAATGATATTCGGTGTCTTACCTGGGCTTTTATTAGCTTATATGTTGTCCAGACCCAATATAAGAGGGCGAACCTTTTTTCGCTCCATTTACTTCTTTCCAAGAATTATTTCTGCAGTAATCTATGGAGCTGTTTGGAAGTGGATTTATGACCCACGTGTGGGATTAATTACCAAAATCATAGACCTATTTGGCGATGATAATAGCTTTGCTATGTTAGGCAATGTAAAAACAGCAATGTTTGGGATTACCATTACTGGAGGATGGACCTATTTCGGATTTTGTATGGTACTATTTTTGGCGGCATTTATGGGGCTTGATAATGCATTAGAAGAATCTGCTCTTTTAGATGGTGCTAATCGGCTACAAATGTTTTTTCATGTAACAATCCCGCAAATAAAGCCAGTCTTAAACACGGTATTGGTATATACTGTAATAGACTGCTTTAAAGTGTATGATTTAGTATTAGTTATGACTGCTGGCGGCCCAAATGATTCAACTCAAATTATGACATACTATATTTATAAACAAGCATTTACGATGAATCAGTTTGGTTACGGGTCTGCGGCAGCTGTTTTGCTTGGTATTTTTATGGTTATTTTTACAATTGTCTATAATAGATTAGTGGGAGAAGAGGTATAAATATGGGGAAAGCAAAAAGTTATACCAAAAAACAAATGCTTGGAAAAGCACTAATGTATATAGTACTAATCCTTGGTGCAATTTACACCTTAATTCCTTTTGCCACGATTATCATCACTTCATTTCGGACAACAAAGGACTCTGTTCGCGGTCCCTTCACTTGGCCGCACGAGTGGCAAATTGTAGAAAATTATATTTCTGCTTGGGAAATGGGGCACTTTGACCGTTATTTATTGAACAGTATCTTTATGATGGTTATTACAGTTATAGGTACACTATTTGTTGCAACTTTAGCCGGATATTCTTTTGCCAAATTTAGATACCCTGGTAAAAACGTATTGTATTATACCTTGCTATTGAGTATGATGATCCCGTTTCAAACCATCATGCTGCCGCTTTATTTTATTTTACGAGCATCAAAACTTTTAAATACATTAACCGGTGTAGCCATTTTAGGAATCGCAACCGGATTGGGCTTTGCAATTATGATGATGCGATCGTTTTTTATATCTTTACCGGATTCATTATTAGAAGCGGCACGATTAGACGGTTGTAGCGAACTTGGCGTATTACTCCGTATTGTGATGCCAAATACATTTCCTGCATGGGCTTCCCTGATTGTTTTTGTTGCCATGGCATCATGGAATAATTTGTTGGCTCCAATGATTTATATCTTCAATGAGGAAAAATATCCAATTCCCTACGCATTATATGCTTTTCAATCAGCTCATACAACCTCTTATGAACTGTTGTCGGCAGGTATGATGATTTCTATTCTTCCAATTATTCTAATCTATATTTTGTTTCAGAAAAACTTCCAAGCTAATTTAATGGCAGGCGCAGTAAAAGGATGATTTAGAATTTAGAAATGGAATAACCGAAAATTCAGTCTCTTTCTATGTCAAAACTTCAATATCATCGCTGACTAAATAAATATAGATTACTTTTTAGGTCATACAGAGGTTAAAACTAGCTGGAAGGACCTTGATAAAATAGCTTCTATGAATATTTTTAAATCGTGAATACACTGATACATCTACTCAAAATGATGGCGTGGAGATCTATTCAGCAAGCTATCTTTGAGCCGAAAAAAGCCCGGCAGCTTTACGATTTACTTTCTATGTTAGATTACATAAAAAAGACTTCTAATCCAGTGGATTAGAAGTCTTTTTTAAAACGTATTGCAATATACACTAAATTATTTCATTGAAACGTATTCTGTGAGAATTTTATATTCAGGCTCTTGTTTTTTGCTAGAGCAATTTGTCCCGGCAAAAAACAAGAGCGTAAACGTAAAGAACTACGTTTACTTTTTGGAATCTTGAAAAACACGATACCAAAAATTCTATTTTAGCAGTCCTTTGATTGCTTGGTCGGAGTGACGGGACTTGAACCCACGGCCTCTTGACCCCCAGTCAAGCGCGCTACCAACTGCGCCACACTCCATTTGCCTGCAGCCTATTAAATAGAATGTCAAATAAAACTTGTTTTGTATAAAAATCTTTCCTATGGCAATACTATCTAAAGAAATCTATACAGGAAAGAGATGGAAACAATTATGGATTTAAAAGGAAGCAAAACTGAGGCAAATTTAATGGCCGCCTTTGCCGGGGAGTCACAGGCACATACAAAATATCAATACTATAGCTCCCAAGCCAAAAAGGACGGCTACCAACAAATCGGCCAGTTGTTCCAGGAAACTGCTGATAACGAAAAAGCCCATGCAAAAATTTGGTTTAAGCTACTGCATGATGGGATCCCGCAAACAACAGAAAACTTAAAAGACGGGATCGCAGGGGAACATTTTGAGTGGACAGAAATGTATGCTGAATATGCTAAAACTGCAAAAGAAGAAGGATTTAACGATATCGCCTTCTTGTTTGAACAAGTGGGAAAGATCGAAAAAGAACATGAAGAACGATATCAAAAACTTTGTGGAAATGTTCAGGACGGAAAAGTATTCCAAAAACCAAACCAGGTGGTCTGGCAGTGCCGCGTATGCGGACATCGTCATGTGGGAGAAAAAGCTCCGGAAATGTGCCCGGTGTGCAAACATTTGCAGGCATTTTTCCAAGTACTCGCCGAAAATTACTAAGATAATTATAAAACCCCAAGGGCTAGTTCAGTGTAATAGACAAAGCCCTTGGGGTTTTATAATGCTCTATTTTTAATTAAAATTACTGCTATAATGTAAGTATCATCCAAAGATAACCTCCAGGTCAAGCCGTTTTCGCCTAGGATATATTCGTACAGGCACCTGCACAAATCAAATTCGATTTCGTTCGTTTCTTGCCCAATTCTTTTAAAGTTCCGTTTTATAAAAAACTTCCCTTCCTATTCTTTTGCATTTTTCCGGTATTGATTCGGTGTAAGCCCTGTTTGAAGCTTAAAGGAACGAAAAAAAGTGCACTGGCTTTCAAAACCTGATTCGGCAGCAACCTCTGAAACGCTGATCCCTGACGTTTCCAGCCTTTGTTTGGCATAATTGATACGCAATGAATTCAAATACTGGGTAAAATTGCAGCCAATCTTTTCCGAAAAGCAGCGGGAAAGATGAAACTTACTGACGCCAAGTTCTCTAGAAAGAGAATCCAAAGATAGGGGCTCTGTAAAATGCAGGTTCATATAACATAAAGCATGATGCAAAAGATCCGTTTCTGGTGACGCAGAACTTGCAACAAGTTCCGTCCGTTCTAGTATACGGCTCAGAATCACTGTCAAATATCCCTTTAAAAGCCTGCGGTAAAGAGGAGCCGAACGATACCCTTTAAAATACGGAAGAAGAAAATGAATATCCTGATGGATCTGCTCTTTCCTGATAAAAGGGTCCCGCGGTTGTTTTTGGATCAGCAGCTTTGTAAAATCCCCCGCCAGCTCGGGGTCGAAAATAATCAATAACAGCTGACTATGCCCTTCAGAAACATAAGAATGAACCTGATTTGGAAAAATAAGGGCAAGTTCTCCTTCTGACATATGTTTTTGATGAGACCCGATCCAAAGAGTCACCTCACCCGCCGTTACCAGAACGATCTCCATTTGTTTGTGAAGATGAAGAGGGAAAGTCAAATCGTCCGATAAAAAGCTGTCAAAGGGAATTTCCCGGCTTTCATAATAGGTGATCATGACCAACACCTCCCTGTCCTTTTCTTAATATCAATACTGCCATTATAGCATAGCCATAATTGGGCTTCAATCCCAAAATAAAACGTCTATATCCTGCGAAACAGACTCTTACTACAGTAAAAAGGGCGCCGCCTTGACGCTCTTTTCAACTTTTTGTTTTAAGGACCTCTTCCGAAACCTAACTCGTTGAAGCTTCCCCTTCTTACATTCTCTGTGTAGCGACTGTTTATTCACCGCATTTTAATACTGAAAAAGCAGGCAAACCATTTTCATAATCCGGGAATTTTTCTCCCATGATCAAAGGCTGCATATAGTCCAAGCACTCCTGCGTCACATAGTTCCCTTCCGAAACGATCCACTTCTGCGGGATCTTTTTTTCTTGATTGGCAATCGTATCAATTTCAAACAGATCCGGTTTCATCAAATACGGCTTATCACTGACCCGCCGGATCCCTACCATGCACCCGCTTTTTCCGTTCTCCGCATAATGGACCGCTTCTTTCCCCACCTTATAGGCCTCTTCTACATCTGTTTCGGATAAGCAATGAGCAGCGCAGCGCTGTAAAATATTAAACTCTACGCATTTTACCCTTTGTGTAATATGGTTCATTACTTCCTGCTTCAGCCGCTGTCCAACTCCGCCCAGTTGCTGATGCCCAAAGCCATCTGATAATGGTTCTGAATCTGACAAGTACACACCGTTTTCGTCCCGTATCCCTTCTGACACAACAATCAGAACATTTCCTGTTTTATCAAAGCAAGCTTTGACATCCTTTAAAAACTGCTCCATCGAAAAAGGGATCTCCGGCAAATAGATCAGGTCAACGACCCGTTTACCGTTGTATTGCGCCAATGCGCTAGAAGCCGCAAGCCAGCCTGCATTCCGCCCCATAACTTCCACAATGGTGACCAGCTCGCTTTGATAAACATGAGCATCCTGATAGATTTCCAGCAGGGATGTGCCGATATATTTGGCCGCACTTCCATAACCCGGACAATGATCGGTCAATGCCAGATCGTTATCAATCGTTTTGGGAATCCCTAAAATAATCACATCAAGCTGTTTTTCCTTTGAATAGCTGCTCAGCTTCATCACCGTATCCATGGAGTCGTTTCCGCCGATATAAAAGAAATATCCAATATTTTTTTCCTGAAAAAATCGAAAAATCTGCACATATTCCGATTCATCCTCCCGCCAGTCCTTTAGCCTGTGACGGCAAGATCCAAACGCAGAAGAAGGGGTTGTTTTTAGGCGTTTTAACTGTTCAAAATCAACATCATTCAAGCAAAAATATTTTCCCGTTAATACCCCCAAAATACCATTTTCTGAAGCATAAACACGGTCGATCCAGTCAGAACGAAAGCTTTCAAACGCAACTCCTACCGCGCTGGAGTTGATCACGGCGGTTGGGCCGCCCGATTGTGCGATCAAACAATTTTTCTTCATAGATGTTCCTTTCTTTTTCCCGAGATCCTTTTCAATTCTGGAAATATCCGTTGACAAGGTCGTATAAATTTTGACAGGATAAAAACCGCTCAAGTATTCCAAGCTGTAATGGCCGTTTACCCTTTCCTAATAGTATGATTATACCACATCATAGCCTGTAATTCAAGTTGACAAGAATACTTCATGTTTTTCCTAATATAGCATACCATATATATTTCGACTCAAAATAGAGTTTATATAGAAACTCTATTCTGTCAGCGCTTTTCCTCTCTCAAAAATCAGACAGACTCTTGGAAACGATGGATATAAGAAATCGGGGAGCAGCCGCAGAATCTTTTAAACTGCTTAGAAAAGGCATATGCGTCACTATACCCCAGCATTTTGGCAACCGATTTGACAGGCTCCCCCTCCATCAGCATCATTTGTGCCGTTGTCATGCGCTTTTGCTGGCGGTACCCAATCGGGGACATCTGAATTTCTCGCCGGAACGCTTTGCGGAACGTTTCATAGCTGATATGGAGCTGTTCAGCTACCTCATGCAAAGATATTTCCCTTGACAGATCTTTTTCCAACAGCTCACAGGCTTTTGCCATCAGCGGAGAGAGACCAGCCTGCAAGCCAGCCCCCTGCGTCAGCATCAGCGCAATTTGCTGAGCCTCAAACAGGCATGGCGTCAATGCCCGGTCAGGAACAGAGCACATGCGGGAAAGCAGCTTCTGAAAGATCGGGATCTGGTTTTCCGGTTCATGGATCCGCTGCACCGGCAAAGAACGATTCAACAGATCCGTGGCGGCCAAGGCATCAAACACACATTTCCCAAAGCTGACGTAAAACTCCAGCCATTCGCCATTGGCATGGACCCGGGTAGAATGGACCCGGTTGGGTAGACGCTGGACAACGCTTCCGGCACGAAGCGGCGCGTACACCCCATGTTCATCCCAATATTCGCCTTCTCCGCCCAGCAGGACAAAACAGCTGTAATACGGGATCTTAAAATCGATCTGCGACTGATGTGCTTCCGGTTTCCTCATAAAGCCGCAGGATAAGATCCCATCCTCCGGTTTTCCGCCCACGAAACGATAGGTGACCTGATGCGCCAAAGCCTCCAGTGAAACCTTTTTCATAAAGCCCTCCCCCCTTCCCAAAAAGGACATCTTTTTTACCAATTATACCATGTTATTTCTACAAAGAACAGTTTATCATAAGGATATGAGAAACGTCAATGCAAAGCTGTTGTACCAAGTGGATGACAGCATGATAAATGGAGGGGTCAATCATGGCTTATATGAAAAATAATCGAATGGATTTCCATTGGAAACCAGATTGGGAGAATATCGACGTGCCCGCCGTAAACCGGCTGCCCGCCCATTCCCGCTGGGGCGCTTACGACACAGTGCAGCGCGCCCTGTCCTGCGAATACGGCAGCAGCCCCTACCTGCACAGCTTGAACGGGGATTATCTTTTCCGGCTGTACCCCGCGCCGGAGGCTGTAGATGATTTTTACCGCCCGGACTATGATGACAGCGCATTTCAAAGTATTCCTGTCCCTTCCAATTGGGAGCTGCAAGGCTTTGGAGAGCCCATTTACACCAATGTGGTGTACCCTTGGGCCGCCGGGGAGGAAGATTGCCTGATCCAGGCCAAGCAAGGCGAAAAAAGGATCCCGAATCCGCCCTTTGTTCCGAAGCAAAACCCCACTGGGTGTTACCGAAAAGCCTTTGCTGTTCCGGAACAGTTTGCGGACCGTGAGGTCTATCTCCGCTTTGACGGGGTGGAAGCGGCGTTCTACTTATGGGTGAACGGAGAACCTGTCGGATATTCTCAGGACAGCAAGCTTCCTGCGGAATTTTGCATCACCTCATATCTTCACAGTGGGGAAAATATAATGGCGCTGCAGGTCATGCGGTTTGCCGACAGCAGCTATCTGGAGGACCAGGATTACTGGTACCTTTCCGGGATCTACCGCAACGTATGGCTGATCGCGAAACCGAAGATGCATATTGAAGATCTCCATGTAAAGGCAATCCCGTCTGTCACAAACAGTACGGGGACATTTCAGGCGGACATCCGCGTTCCCCGTGTTCCCGGCTTTGCCGATTGCAGTGTAAAAATATCGCTGTATGACAAAGAGCAGCGTTTCATTGCAGAAAAAAGCGGCAGTATCCAAGCAGAAGCAGACTATCGTTCTGATGTCATCCCAACGGCAAATACCGCCCGCGTGTCCTTTGATTTGGAACAGGTAGAACGCTGGTCGCCGGAGCATCCTGTGCTATATACAGTGATCGCACAGCTTTTTGATCCGGAGGGCAATGTGCTGGATATTGAATCCTGCCGCTTTGGATTCAAGCTGATCGAAGTCCGCTCCGGGGTAGTATACTTAAACGGCCGGCGGCTTCTTGTCCGGGGAGTAAACCGGCACGAGCACTTTTATCCGACCGGCAGGCACGGAACACCCAAACAGATGCTGGAAGAGATCCGGCAGATGAAGCGTATGAATATCAACGCCGTGCGCACCTGCCATTACCCTGACTGCCCGGAATGGTACGACCTGTGCGATCAATACGGCCTGCTTCTGGTTTGTGAATGCAACCTTGAAACCCACGGGCTGATGGGAACGCTCACCCATTCCCCGCGCTGGTCCGGCCTGTTTTTGGAACGGGCAGTCAGAATGGTGGAGCAATACAAAAACCATGTCAGTATTTTTTCCTGGTCTTTGGGAAACGAAAGCGGCACCGGAGCCAACCATGCGGCGATGTACGGCTTTATCAAAGAATACGATCCCACGCGGTTGTGCCAGTATGAAGCCGGAGAGCCAGGGAAACGGATCTCTGACATCCGCGGAAACATGTATGCTTCCATAGATTATATCCTAAAAATGCTTGCCGACCCAGACGACGACCGCCCGATCATTCTGGTGGAATACCTGTACCAGATCCGCAACAGCGGGGGAGGCATGGAACGCTTTTTGGAGCTGACACAGCGGTATCCGCGCTTTCAGGGCGGATTTATTTGGGACTGGCAGGATAAATGCCTGCAAGGAAAAACCGCTGACGGAAAACCGTTTTTTGCCTATGGCGGAGATTTTGGAGAGTCTTTTGTGGAAGGGATCGACGGCGGGAACTGTCCCTCCTTTATGACCTGCAACGGCGTCGTTTTGCCTGACCTGACCTGGAAGCCGGTCGCATATGAGGTGAAGGCGGCTTATGCGCCTGTCCGATTCTGCCGGCCGGAGCATTGGTCATCCTTTGACACGACCGATGAGTTTAACCGCTTCTTAGTCCGTAACGACTGTCTGGACTCTACTTTATCTGATTTTTCCTGCACTGCGTTTTTGCGGGAAAACGGAATGGTCATTGCTGAACAGGAAATAGCCTTGCCTGCGCTTGTCCCCGGACAAAAGCAGGAAATCACCGTTGAGATCCCGCATACAAAGAAAAGCGGCTGCATTTACACGATCGAATTTTCTGTACGCCGCCGCCAAGACAGCTTCTATGCCAATCATGGAGAGGAGATCGGCCTGTTCCAATTTGATCTGGAAAGCGGTCCGGCATTGCGGGAAAGAACGGCCGTCTGCACTGCCCCTGGATTCAAAAAAGCGGGGGATCAGCTAATTTTGGAGGCAGACGGCAGCCAGCTGGTCATTTCGGCAAAAACCGGGCAGATCATCCGCTGGGGGGCTGACCGCCCGTGGATCGTAGGCGGTATGGCCCCTTGCTTTGACCGACCTTATACCGGATTGGACACACAGCCAAAATGGGGCTGGTACGAAGAATATGAAAAAATCCGGGATCAGCGTTTTATCGTTGGACAGCCTCAGGTATTGTCCGGCAATCAAATGGTGCAGATAACATTCCCCTTTGAGCAGGAAGATTTAAACAACCCGCCGATCAATGGGAAGCTAACCTATGCTTTCCGGGGCGACGGGGTGTTGCAGGTATCGGCTGATTTTCATATCGACCGTTCCTATCGCGCTGTGCCAAGAGTCGGGCTGGAATGCGTCATTGCCGAAGGGTTTGAAGAACTATCTTATTTTGGCCGGGGCGAAACAGAAAACTACCCGGACCGTCTGCTAGCAGCGCCGTTAGGAGTCTTTCATTCCACGGTAACAGAACAGCATTTTCCGTTTGTCCCCCCTTCTGAAACAGGAGGACATGAGGAAACCCGTTGGCTGATGCTAAAAGATGGAGCTGGACACCGTCTGCAGATCCAGTCAAAACAGCCGTTCCATTTTGACGCACGGCATCACAAAATCGAGGACTACCGTTCCGCAGCCCACGACCATGAACTGCCTGCAAGAAGGGAAACTTTCCTGCATCTTGACGCAGTTCACGGCCCAATTGGCGGAGACATGGCATGGAGCACCGGCATGCCTAAGCAATATGAACTTACCGGAGGGGATCATCATCTCGAATTTGAGGTAAGAGTCCTATAAATACCGGAAAAAATCTTAAACCCCCAAACAGGAAGAGCAACTGCTCTTCCTGTTTGGGGGTTTAAGCTATCTGACAAACTTACTATACAGAAGTACTATTAGTTTCCTGTCAATATCTTTTTTAAATGACTTGAAAAAATAATCATATTATAGCAAAAGCAGTACCGGCTCACGAACACAAGTTTTTAGGCAAAAAGGAGAAGCAAAAGTTTCAATAAACCTTTGCTTCTCCTTTTTGATTCCTGATATTTCAGAGAAAACTGCTTGGCGTTCCTTTTACTCGTCCAGCTTTATTTGTTGTTCAGACCGATAAGGCTGAAACGGGATCCGAATCTTTACGGTTGTACCCTTTCCAACACTGCTTTGATAACTTAATCCATATTGCTCCCCATAGGTAAGCTTTAAACGAAGATCAATATTTTTTATCCCATAGCCAGTCACTTTCAAAGATTTCATATTCATAATATCTTTTATCTGCTGGCTGCTCATCCCGGTTCCTTCATCCTGAATTGATAAAATAATGTCCTGCTCTACCTGTTTGGCAGAAATATAAATCGGGTATTCTTCCCCACTCAATGTTTCTTCCATACCGTGAAGAATCGAATTTTCTACCAGTGGCTGTAAAATAATGTTGATACAGGAACATTGCAGAAGTTCTTCAGGAACATCTATATATAATTGGATCGCACCGTCAAAATGATAATTCTGAATATTGACGTATGCCCGGACATGGTTGAGTTCCTTTTCAAGGGATACAATCTCCATTCCCTTGTTTAAGCTGATTCGATAAAATTGGGATAAGCTTTTTGCGATTTCAGAGATTTCGGGTACATTGTGATCAATTGCTTCCCAGTTGATAAGTTCCAGCGTGTTATACAAAAAATGCGGATTGATCTGTGCACGCAAGGCCTGTAATTGGGCTGTTTTTACTGCTTTCCCTGATCTGTATTTCTCCTCCATCAACAATTTTAATTGCTGCGTCATATAGGAAAAGCTATGAAACAGATCCCCGATCTCATCCGATTCCTTGATTTTTAAATCAATATCCAATTCCCCATTTTGTACTTCGTGCATCATCTCTGTCAGGTAGGACAGCCGGTTGGTATAGTATTTCGAAATTGCGCTCGACACAATAAATATCGCGATGACTGCCGCAAAAGACAGAACAAGTATAATAGATTCTAACTGTTTACTTTGTTGTATGATTTCCCGCTGGGGGATCAAGGCGACCAAAGACCAATCGGCAGAATCAAGCTGTGCCTGGTTCATATAATAGCTCTGTTTCTGTACTGTAACTTCACTCCAGGAATCGCTCGACGCTGGCCAAGGCAGTTCCCCGGCCTGTTTCAGTTTTCGCAGCAAATCATTATTTTCATCAGAACAACTGATGATCTCTCCCGCACTGTTTACTAAATATACAATCCCTGATTTAGTTATTTCAGATTTTTCCAGAACACTTTTGATTTTGGAGGTCTGTATCCCGATCTGCTGTACGCCGATCGGTTCAATGGTACCGTCTGTAGTAAGGATGACCCTAAGCAGTGAAACGATTTCTACTTCATAATTCAGTCCCGGCATTTTTATCATTTCTGGAGCAGTGAAAAAACTGCCACCTCCGTTGTTTAGAAAAATTTCGTAATCCTTACGGTTTTCCAATACTGACATCTTTTCAAAATGGCGCATGTTTTCAGAATATGTCAGTTGATCCGGTACAAACAACCTCGCCATATAAATCGTTTCTACCAATTCTGCTGTCCGGCACACACTATCAAGCCGTAAAAAATCCCTGTACTGTTCCCCATATGACTGAAATTTCCCCAAATCATTCTGGCTCAACAACTGCTGTACATCGTTATTATAGTAGATCTGGTCCGATACATAAATCATCGTATCCAGATAATTCTGTATAAATGAATTCGCTTGTTCAAAAGACTGATCTGCGGAAAACAAGATTTTTTCCTGATAATAGTTATTTACCAGACGGCTTAACAGGATCATAATGATCATTAAAATTGTAATCACCGCAATAGAAAAAGAAATCGTCAATTTTGTGCGCATGGAATATTGGCGAATAGTCTTTTTAAGTTGTGCAATCAATCTCACAATCCTTTTCTCTCCCTATATTCTGAAGGTGTAACTCCTAGATTCTTTTTAAATATTTTCGTAAAATAGTTGGCGTCTTCATATCCTACTGCCAAGGCCACCTCATAGGTTTTCATGCGTGGATCTAAAAGCAGCTTTTTCGATTCCTCTATCCGCACCGTTGTCAGATATTCGCCGATCGTGTTCCCGGTTTTCCGTTTGAAAAGCGACGACAGGTAGGTCGGTGTAATATATAATTCCGCAGCGATCTGTTTGACAGAAATATCCCGCTGTTGGTAATGCTCATTGATAAATTTTTTTACCTTCATGATCATGAAGCTGTTGCTTCGGTCTTTCTTTGCCAAAGTGAAAAGTTCCCGGATCTGAGAGATCAGGTATGCTTCAATTTCTGTAATAGTATCTAGGTTTTCAATGGTTTGGATCGACGTTTGATATTTTTCTGTCCGTTTTTCTTCACTTTCCAAAAACAGCCTTCCAAACTCTGAAATGATCGCCTTTCCCAATTCAAAATAAAGGCTCAACACATAGGCTGATGATTCTACATGCATATCATAAAAGGCCTGTGTCAAATTCTGGATCTCATGTTCAGCAGCTTCTTCATCTCCCCGGATCAAAAAATTTTTTAATCTGCCTACATAATCCTGTTCCAGAACGACTGGTTTTTCTTCCCTTTCTTGAAAAAATTCCACATTGGAATATCCCTTATAAAAAATAGCCTTTTCCGCCGTCTGTGCATGATGATAGGAGAGGCTTATCTGCTCAGGTGCATCTACCAGTTCGCCCCATGACAAAAATGTTTTTGATTCGTCACATGGTTTTTGGCAAATTTCTGTCAACTGTTCAACGATCCTACTTTCGTCAGAAATCAAAGAGCGCTCCCCGCATAACAAAAGAACCATATGGCGATTATCAGTAAACTCGCTGTGAACAAATCCCCCTGCTCGAAAAAATTGCTCCAGTTCCAATGACTGCAAAAACGTCTTTTTCATCTGAACGGTACGAAGCACAGGCGCGCAAAAACGCACCACACAGATCCTAAACTGTTTATATTCCTGCGGCAGAAGTTCATAGATGTCAATTAGTTCACTTCCCTTTTGATGGTTGAGCAGTGATAAAAAAGTTTCTCGTTTCAAAAATTCTTGATTCTGAAGCAGCCTTTCGCTGTTTTGGATCGATTTCCGGTCCTCTAAAATCACTTTTACCGTTTTCTTTAAAGCATTTTCCAGCTCTTGCAGATCGATCGGTTTTTCTACATAGCTGATCGATCCCAGTTCAATCGCTGCTTTTAAATATTCCTTATCCGCATATCCGCTGATGATAATAATCTTACAGCTTGGATATTTCTGGCTTAGAATAGAACTCATCTCAAGTCCGTTCATTTTCCGCATGCGAATATCCGAAATCAAAATATCTGGCTGGTATTCCTCGCAAAGCGCAAGGGCCTCCTGCGCACTTTGTGCTGTTTGTACCATATCGATCCCAAGTTTCTCCCAATCAACGTGCTTTAGCAGCCCGTTTCTGGTTTTAGCTTCATCATCCACAAGCAATAATTGTATCACGTTTTGTTCCCCTTTCCTAAAAGGCTCTTCAAATTAAAGCATCCTTTCCTGCAAATATTATATTTCAAACTGATTTCAAGCAATGAAAGTCCTGTCAAAAGTAAAATCATTTCTCTGCTTTACTGGTAAATCAATTTCATGCTGTTTCGATAAGTTCTTGGCGACACCCCAGTGTACTGCAAAAATATACGATTAAAATAGGAAACACTTTCATACCCCGAACACATAGAAACTTCTAAGATAGAAAGATCGGTATTAAGCAGCAACTCCTGGGAATATTGGATCCGATAATAATTGATTAGTTCACTTGGCGTTTGATGATAGTACCTGCGTGTTTGCCGGGTCACATGTTCCTGAGAATGCCCGCAAAGATAAATAAAGCTTTTTAAACCGCCTTGCAGGATATCCGGCCGGCGCAGTGCGCCGATTGCCTGCTGAAGCCAAAGCGGAGCGTCCTTAGACAGCCGCCCTTCCGTCAGCATGTTATCAAGCAAGATCAATTGCAGCAGGCTTTTGAGCAGTTCTTTCTGCCGCAGTTTATGCTGTTCTGATCTTTCTGCACTTCCCGTCAGCAAATTCAGATACTCTTCTGTTGCAGCCAACTGTGAAGGCGACAATTTCCCAGTAAAGTACGGAAACATTTTTGCTTCATCAATCCCTTTTTCCTTTAAAAGTTCCTGAAAGAAAGCAGCTGAAAACGAAATATTAACAAACGCCGCCCGTTCTGCCGACATCTTTTGAAAGCAATGACTGTCCGTATCTTTGACCACCGAAAAGTCACCACGCTGCATACAGGTTTCGTCCTCGTTATTTATATGTAAAACGCAACCCTGTTTTACAATAAACAACTCAAAAAAATCATGGGTGTGAAGCTGCGTTTTTTTGTCGTTGTCCAACACAGTTTCAATGATCCCAGCACCGCAAGGCTGCTTGGGAACATCTTCAAAACGAAGCTGTTTCATGATAGATATGCTCCCTCCGTATCATCGGAAAAATTTTAGTATCCATATCAATATACTGTAAGTTTTATCAAAATGCAAGTAGAAAAAGACAACGGTTCCTGTTATAGTTTTATTGAAATATGTTTACTGCTTTTTATTTTTAGAAAGATCAAAAATCAGAGTAAATGTCGATCATTTCAGATGATTTGGAGGAAATTTATGAAAAGACTTCAAGAAACTGTTTGCCCCTTTTCCATCGAGGAAGAACTGGATTTTTCCGAAAAATTCACCCGCACATATCAGGAAAACCATAGTCAAGATATTTCTACATGTGAGGCCGCCTGTTTGGCCGTGCAGTTTCCCGCCTGTATGTGTCCTCCCCAAGACGGGGATATGTTCGTGGGGCGATATTATTCCCCGCTGGTGCAGTTTTCCCCCCAACCCGGGTTTATGGATATGGGGTACTGCATGGATCATGATAAGTGGGACCGATGGCAGAAAAGCGGACAGCTAAACAGACAGCAGGAGGAAACCTGCCGACGGCTTTCCGAATTTTGGCAGGAAAACGGAACAAAGTATTTTATCTCCAGCCATTATCCGCCCAATGTCCTTCAGTGGCTTCCCTATGAAAATTACTTTCAGGACCGCGCTGTCGCCCATCCGCTTTACCGGATGAGCGGGACGCATTTGGATTACCTCAAGCTGCTTACCTTGGGAGTTGACGGCCTGCATCAGCAGATTCGAAAAAAACAACAGTACGCAGCCTTAGAAGAAAATAATTTTTATCAGGCGCTTCATAGCGTGCTGGATACGTTCAGCCGCATCTGCGAATCCTATGTGGATGAGATTGAACGCCTGTTGTCCCAAACGGATCTTAACAGCAACTGGCGAGAGGAACTGCTGGAAACAAAGCGCAGCCTGCTTCAAATAGCTCACGCTCCGGCGCTCCATTTTCGGGACGCCCTCCAAATGCTCTATCTTTGGTGGATCTATTCCGGTTCCCTTAATTTGGGAAGGATGGACACCTATCTTTCTGAATTTTATGTCAATGATCTTTCCAGCGGTTTTTTAACGCAGGAACGTGCTTTAGAGCTGATGTGCGGTTTCTGGCAGATGATCGAATTGAAAAACCGGGTATATGACAGCCGGATCGTTCTGGGCGGGAAAGGCCGAAAAAACGAAACAAACTGCGACCAATTTTGCTTATTAGCAATTGACACCATCCGAAAAATGCGCACCACCGCGCCGCAGGTTGCCTTGCGGTTTTATCATGGCATGGACGAAACGGTTTATGACGCGGCTTTCACTGCCATCGGAGAAGGCTGTACCTTTCCGATGTTATATAACGATGACGTTAATATCCCGGCCGTATCCCATGCGTTCGGCGTATCGGAGGAAATCGCCGAGCATTATTGCCCTTACGGGTGCGGTGAATATGTTCTGGAGCATCAATCTATTGGGACCCCCAGCGGGATCATCAATCTGGCAAAAGCATTAGAAGTAACGCTGTACCACGGAAAGGATCTGGAAACTGAGGAAGTGCTGGGTCTGGATCTGGGCGGACTGGAGACATATCAAACCTTTGAAGAACTGCTGTCCGCATATCAACGGCAGGTGGAGCATTTTGTAACGGTTTTGGCCAAAATGGAGGAATTGGAATACATATACAGCGGCCGGCACTGTGCTTTCCTTTGCTTTTCCATGCTGTTTGACGATTGTATCTCCAGAGGCAGACCACTGTTAGACGGAGGCGTTCGCTATTTAGGCGGAACCCTCGAATCCTATGGGAACGTCAATACGGCGGACAGCTTGACTGCGATCAAGCTGGCGGTCTACGACAAAAAAATCATTTCTTCGGAGAATCTCCTACAGGCTTTAAGGGATAATTTTTCTTCTAATCCCAATCTCCGCCGGATTTTAACGAATCTTCCCAAATACGGAAACGAGGATGAAACTGCCGATTCTATGCTGGTCACGGTACATGACCACATCTGTGATACAATCAAAGAAAGTGTAAAAAACACGATCATGCACAGTTATTTGGCGGTGATTATCAACAACGACGCTAACACCGTATTGGGACACCTAACCGCGGCAACACCAGACGGAAGGGGATCTGGGGCGCCGTTAGCAAACGCCAACAATCCCCAGGGAGGCGCCGACCGTTCGGGACTTACGGCAATGCTTCATTCTATCGTAAAACCCTCGATTCAAAACCATGCCGGAAGCGTGCAAAATTTAAAGCTGAATAAAGAGATGTTTTCTGAAAATATGATTGCAAAAACCAAAGCCCTGTTATCTGTTTATTTCCAAAACGGCGGTTCCCAAATAATGATCACCGTCGTGAGCCGTGACGAGATGGAGGACGCGGTGATCCATCCGGAAAGGCATCAGGATCTGATCGTCCGGGTAGGCGGGTTCAGCGCCAAATTTATAGAGCTTGGAAAGGATGTCCAGCAGGAATTACTGTCCCGGACATTGCATGGGTAAACAAAAATGGAACAGGGAATCATTTTTGACATTCAGCGGTTTTGTATCCATGACGGACCCGGGATCCGCACCACAGTCTTTTTAAAGGGCTGTCCCTTATCCTGTGCATGGTGCCATAATCCTGAATCCAAACAACAAAATGTCCAGCTTTCTTATCGGGAAAATCACTGTGTGCTCTGCGGGGAATGCGAAAGCATTTGCCCCCAGCGGGTACATCATCTCGTCAACAATGAGCATCTGGTGAATTTTTCCCTCTGCACAGGCTGCGGGAAATGCATAGAAAGCTGTCCGGTTTCTGCACTTTCATTGATCGGAAAAACGGTAACTACGGATGATATCATGGACATTGTTTTGAAGGATGCTGATTATTATCGGGCATCCGTCGGCGGGATTACGCTTTCGGGCGGAGAGCCGCTGTTTCAGCCGCATTTTGCGCTGGCACTTTTAAAACAGGCAAAAAGGGGGCGGTTAAATACCTGTATTGAAACAAGCGGATTTTGCAGAGAAGCGGATCTGCGCAGCGTTTCAGAATTTACAGATCTATTCTTATTTGACTTTAAGCTTTCGGATGAAAAACTGCATCGACAGTATGTTGGGGGAGAATTATCCAAGATTTTAAAAAACCTGTCCCTGTTAAATAAACTAAAAAAGCCAGTTATCCTGCGCTGTCCGGTTATCCCGGGGATCAACGATACCCAGTCCCATTTTCAGGCGATCGCCGATTTGTCTGTACTGGAATGCGTGCAGGCGGTCGAGATCATGCCCTACCATACAATGGGCGCCGCAAAATCCCTGAATATAGGGAGGGAATATCTGCTAAATGTCCCACCTGCCGATCCGGAAACAGTAAAACTTTGGAAATCCGAACTATTAAAAATGCGTTGTCAAAAGCTTATGGAGTAGCTCTACGGTCAATCTGATTGGCCGTAGAGCTTTTATTTCCTTCTTGTTATGCACACAGACATAGCACAAACCAGAGGGAGGAAATCAATCCACCCTCTGGCAGTTAAATTATAAAATATACGGTTCGCCATCTTCTTTTGTCATGTCAATGATGGCTTTCATATATTTTCCGTATTTTTCTTCCTGTTCTGCCTGTGCCTGATCGAATTTTTTCATTGGGAAAATCTTTACCGGAAGATTGGTATAGTTCCAATCCCCTCGTTCCAACAATTCAACTGCATTGTATGCCCCTTCTACAGACAGCCACATTTCTCTGGGATGCGTATTCAGCATTTCGATCGCTTTTACGCCAAGCTGCTGAACATCTACCGTTCTGGTTCCGCCTGTATGGTAAGCCGCCACACACAACTGTCCGCATTCTGCGGTTAGGTTTACTGCCAAATCCAATGATTCGCTGGTTTCTCCCCATTCCATGACCACTTTGAAGCCTTTGAAATCACTGTCGATGAATTTTTCTTTCGCTTCATCCACTAAGTAAACTTCATCTGCACCATACTTTTTCGCGTCATTTAAAGATTCCTGCCGGATATCGATCGCCACTACATAAGCTCCGCGTAATTTCAAAAGCCCAATTGCGCCGCAGCCCATGTAACCGCAGCCTACTACCGCCACATGGGTCCCCGGCATCTGGACCTTTGCTTTGCTGACTGCACTCATCATGCAGGACAATGGCTCCAGAATCAAATCCTCGTCACGAAGTCCGTCCGGCAATTTGATCACAGTATCTACTTTTGGATCTGCAACGGAATATTGTACCATCCCGCCAGAACCCGGAAGCGTACCGCCCCACATCCCGCTGACTCGATCGCCCGGTTTAAAGCCTTTTACATTTTTCCCAACTTTTTCAATAATCCCTAGTGGTTCATGACCAAAAGTCTGCCCTGCTTTTGCTACTTTCCAGTCGTCATGTTCTGACCGGCAGACACCTACATATTTTGTTTTGATCAATACCTGATCATCATTCGGCTGCAATACGTCTATTTCTTTTAATTCATTCTGCATTGGTCCTACTGCTACGATCTGTTTCTGTTTCATCTTTAGTTTCTCCTTTCTGTATCGCATTTCTTTTCTATAAGGCAATCAAAAGCCTATTTCAAGGCTATGCCATAGTAATAAATCGAATTTTTCAGGATATTTTTTCTTCCCTCTTTGATAACCGAATCCATGCAGCCTGGTACAGCCGCATGGATTCGGTTTTTGGGCAAGTTTTCACTTAATATATGATTTATTTGTTTTTCAGGTATTCATCCAGTTGTCTCTGGAATTCTTCGATCACTTTATCCACGCCTGCTGCTTCCATCTTCTGCTGGTATTCTTTTAAGCCTTCTACCGGATCAGTATAACCCAGTTCCAAAGGCCACCAGTACTGCTGATGAACGTTGATGCAAGCCGCGTATTCAGTTTCTACCTTAGAAGTATCAATGTTGAATGCACGGAATTTCTGGCATCCCTGATCTTCCTTGATGTGTTCATCATAGGAAGCTTCCATTTCTGGAATATCTGCCGGGGAGCCAAACACACGCAGGAATAAGCCTGGTGTACGAGCGGTCCACAATGGGTTTTCTTCATATTCTTCCAGGTTGAGTTTTTCTACCTGACCGTCAACGATCTGATAAGATTTTCCTTCGATCCCGTAGTTCCATGTACGGAAAGCCTCTTCGTCACTGGTGATCAGATCATACCAAGCAAGCGCTCTTTCCGGATTTTCGGAAGTGTTGGAGATAACGAAAGCATCCTGCATAAAAGAAGAGTAGGAAACGTCGCTTACAAAGTTAGCAAATTTAAAGCCCCAATCCGGGTGCTGGATGTGCGCACCTTCGTAGGTTCCCATGTTTTTGATCCGGCTTGCAGCCTTGCCGTTTTCCACTTCCGTGGTATCGGTGTTGGAAAGCGCAGATTTAGAGAAGTATCCAGCTTCGTTCCAACGGTTTACCAGTTCGAGGAATTCCGGTGTTTCTTCATAATCATAGTAGGTAAAGATTTTCGGATTGGATTCTGTCGGGTCAAGCCACAAGAAATCGCCCAACGCTCCTTTTACCGGATATAAACCTCTTTCCTGCATGAACAGTTCGTCAATTTCAGCACCTTCCTGAACAATAGAAAGCGGCTGCATTTCGGGAGCTTCTTTCTTCACATAAGAAAGGTAGGTTTCGTAATCTTCCAGATTTTCCATCTTTCCGTCCCAATCGGTACCTTCCAGAATATCAGTCCGGTAGATCGGTCCGTATGCGGAATAGGTTTTGTACAAGCTTGGGATGCCATAGTAGTGGCCGTCAACAGTCGCTTGTTCTTTTGCTGTTTCAGACTGCTGTGCAAAGTTTTTCGGTGCATAGGTTGGCCAAAGCTCGTCCAAATTCATGAAAGCGCCCTTCTGTGCCAAAGAGTAGAAGTTCAGCCAAGATGCAGCATAAGCCATATCGAATTTTTCCCCGGAGGAGAACAGCAACGGGTACTTGTTTCTGTATTCAGCCCAGCTTAAATAGTTTGTTTTCACCGTACAATTCAGCTTTTCTTTAAACAGCTTATTGTAGTTTTCTTCCACTTCGTCCTGTTTCGCTGGTCTGTCCCCGATCACATAAATAGACAGCTCAACTTCTTTGGAAGTGTCTAATTCTCCGGTTTTAGCACCGCTTGTCCCGCTGTTATCATCTTTGGAGCCGCAGCTAGTAACAACGCTTGCTGCCATTGTCAAAGCACATAACAGCGCCGCAATTTTAGCGAACCTTTTTTTCATGAAAAATTCCTCCATTTTCCATTATTTTATTTTTTATTACAGATCGGTTATCCTTTTACAGAACCAATCGTAATTCCTTTGACAAAATACTTTTGTACGAATGGGTAAAGCAAAATAATCGGCCCGGTAGCTACTACCGCCATTGCCAGCTTTAAGGCGTTGGTTGGCAGGTTTTCCACACTCATCCCAGCTTGGCTTGCAATCTGTGCCATCGCCTCCTGTTTTTGCAGCATGTTATACAGCATGTACTGCAACGGATATTTTTCTTCGGAATTGATGTACAGCATTGCATTGTACCAGTCGTTCCAATATCCCAAAGTCAGAAACAGCCCTATCGTGGCAAGCCCCGATTTTAACAGCGGCAGAATGATCTGAAGAAAAATCCTGAATTCTCCCGCTCCGTCAATTTTAGCAGATTCAATCAGCGCAGGTGGAATTGAAGTAACAAAACTGCGCATGATCAGCAGATAGAATACATTCATCATCAGCGGCAGAATCAGCGCCAGTAAGTTATCCTTTAAATGGAGGTACTGGATGTAGAAAATATAAGTACACACCATCCCACCATTAAATAACGTTGTGAAGTAAAAATAAAAGGAGATCACATTCCGGTATTTAAAGTCTTTCCGGCTGATAACATACGCCGTCATAGTCAAAAAGAACAATCCCAATATTGTACCCACAACAGCGACAAAGATAGACACGCCATATGCCCGGAAGATCTGTTCAGGATTCTGAAAAACAACTTCGTATGCTTCTAAAGTAAAATCCTTTGGCAAGATACTATAGCCTTCAAACCTGATCACCTGCTCCGATGTAAAGGAACCGGATATCAGCATGATAAATGGCAGCAGACAGGCAAGAGAAAGCGCGATCAAAAGTAGATAAGAAATAATATTAAAAACAATCCTTGATTTGGTAAGCTTTATCTTATTGCTATTTATTGTAGCCATATTTGACACAACAACCCCTCCGTTTTATGTTTTATTTTCAAAACAGTACTGCTTAGAACAGCGCATAATCTGCTTCTACTTTTTTAACAATGTGATTCACAACCATGATAATAATAAAACAAAGCACGGATTGATAAAGGGTCGCCGCAGCAGTCATACCAAGATTTGAGTTTGTCAGCAAGGAACGGAAAACATATGTATCAATGACATCGGTTTTGTCAAACAGCTGCCCGTTGTTCCCTACGATCTGGTAGAACATCTCAAAATCGCCGCGCAAAATCCTTCCAATCTGCAACAGAACCATGGTGATGATCGTAGGCTTCATAGAAGGCAGGGTGATGTACCAAATCTTTTGGAAAATATTCGCCCCGTCAATATCGCAGGCTTCGTAGCACTCAGTATCAATGTTTGTAATTGCTGCGATATAAATGATAGAGTTGTAACCCACCCATTTCCATGCGTTAAAGATACAAATGATCCATGGCCATACTCCTGGTATAGAGTATACGTTGACCGGATCCATCCCAAAAGTTTTCAAGACATTGTTCATAACACCGGTTTCGTAGTTAAAGATGTTAAAAATAAAGGTGCCAACAATAACCCACGAAATAAAATATGGCAGGAAAATGACAGACTGTGTAATACGTTTAAAGACTTTTCCGCTCAATTCGGAAATAACGATTGCAACCAAGATAGCCAATCCTTGTGAAGTTACTAGGTTGATTAAATTATACACAATAGTATTTTTGGTGATGTTCCAGCCTGTTCCGGAAACAAACAGGTACCGGAAATTTTCCAAACCGTTCCAATCGCTTCCGAATACACCTAAATCAAAACGATAATTCTTAAATGCCAAAACCAGACCCGACATTGGCAGATAGGACAGCACCAATACCAAAATCATCATTGGCAACACCATAAAAAACAGTGTTCTATTTTTTTTAAACTCATGTAAAAAGCCTTGCTTTTTCAATGTGTTTCCTCCTTGCTTGCCTTTTTAGAATTTCTTATATTAGAATTTCTATAAATAAAGTTAACATATTCTTCAAAAAAATTTAATGGGGCAAAACTATGATTTCAAGGAAAAATATATGCTGTTGTGTTTTGGGGAGATTTTCCGCTTTCCCTTTTAAGGGATGCCGCAGAGCAAAGAAAAGCCCCCTGTCAAGCAGTTTTAAAAGCCCAAGGCCCGATAAAAACAGCCTTTTTCTTATATCGCAAATAGACTCTGTCTGGTGCCATACGATGAACGAGAAAAAAGGTTGCTCCGTACAGTATTTTACTGTACGGAGCAACCTTTCATTGAAACTCTATGCCAAATCTTAAAAATCAAACAAGAATTTATTCCTATCAGCCGGCCGCATTCTCCAATTGAGCCAGATACCGTCTTAAATTTTCGATCCCAATGCGGATGCCCTGCAAGCTGTCTTCGATCCCCTCAAATTCCAATCCGAGGTACCCGTCATATCCTTCCCTTTTGAGCACCCCAAGACACTGCATGATCGGGACCGCGCCGTGGCCGATGATCGCGCCCCGCAGATAATTCCCGGAGCGGGACTGGAAAAAGCCTTCCCCGGGGTCAGGGCCGTTTCCAGTCTTAACAAAAAAATCTTTTGCATGAGCGTAAAAGACATAAGGCGCCGCCTTGCCGCAGGCCTTTGCAGGGTCTTCGTCCGCGCAAAGGAAATTCCCCATATCACAAAGCCAGCCAAAATTTTTATGATCTACTGTGTTGATCAGCCGCTCTACCCGGTCGGGATCCTGCAAAAAGAACCCATGGTTTTCCACCATAGTACGCACTCCTTTGGAAGAAGCATACTCTGTTACCCGGCGACAGCCGTCGGCAAGCCGATCAATTACATTTTGTAAGCCTTTGGCGCCCCGGTCGTCGCCAAAGCCCCAAGCGGCGTCGTGGCGCATACTGGTGCTCCCCAGCAAAAGCGCAGTATCCACCTTCCGCTTGAGCCGTTGTGCTTCCTGTTCCACATCATTCGCCAAAAAATCAGCATGGACCGTATAATTGGATACTACCAGTCCAAGGCGTTCACACTCTTCGCGGATCTGCACGGCATAATCCGCTTCGGATATTCCCTGCGGCGGTTCTAAATCTGTAAATTCTATTGCGTCAAAGCCTAGTTCCTTTGCTTTGGCGATACAGCCAAGCTGCGTCAGGCGCCCGTCCTGCAAATACTGCTGAAAGCTATAAGAGCTTACTGCAAGTTTCATGGCATTCTCCCCCTTATCCAATCACAACTTCATGGCCGGTTTGGGCAGATTCATAAATGGCATCCAGAATCTTCATCAGCACGATCCCATCCTCGGCCGGGGCTTTGCACGGTACACCACGCAGCAAACAGTCCACATAATGGTTGATCTCCCCTTCAAACAGCCCATCAAAACTCAGGGCAGTAGGGGTACATAAGGTAACGTTGTTCATATACCCGCTTTGCTGGCTGTACAGTTCCAGTTCCGGATCCAGCATTGCACCGGCTTTAGTTCCGAATAATTCGATTTTCCCCTCATCCTCCTTGATGTTTAAGGAGTAAGAAGCTTCCACCGAAACAACGGCCCCGTTATCAAAACGAATCATGGCGCTGGCCAAATCCTCCACATTAAACTCCTCCTGCCCAGTTGCGGATGAAGCAACATATCCCTTTTTATCTTTCAGTTCGCGGCGGTCGCCCATCTTATAGAAAGTCGCCCCATAAACGGAAACCGGCTTCGGATTACCCAGCAAATACCGGGTCAGGTCAATGACGTGAACGCCAAGATCAATCAAAGGGCCTCCCGCGGACATCTTTTTGTCCCCAAACCAGCCGCCCGGGCTGCCGTTGCGGCGCAGATAGGTAGCCTTTGCATAGTAAAGCTCGCCAAAATAATCGTCGCCGATCAGATCCTGCAAAATCGCACAGTCGTTCCCATACCGGCGGACAAACCCAATCATCAACAGCTTCCCGCTTTCTTCCGCCGCCTCTTTCATTGCCTTTGCCTCCTCGACCGAGGTAGCCATCGGCTTTTCACAAAGCACATGTTTTCCAGCCTTCAGCGCGGCAATGGTGCAGGGCGCATGCTGGCTATTCCAAGTGCAGACGCTGACCGCATCCAGTTCCGGCAGTTCCCGAAGCATGACATCCTTATCAGTATAAAGGCGGGTAATACCGTATTTTTCTCCCATTTCCTGTAAACGGTCTTCCCGAATGTCGCAAAACGCATACAGCTCGACATCCGGATTTTTTTGATAGGCAGAAATATGGCTTTCAGAAATATTCCCAGTCCCAATGATTCCGATCTTCAGTTTTTGATCCATGTTTTGTCCCTCTTTTCTATTTGATCAGTGCTTTTAAGTACGCCATTGCTGTTTGAATATCCTTTTCCGGCTCTTCTCCCACTTCCCGTTCAATGGTCAAAAATCCATGGTACCCGATCTCATCTAACGCTTTCAAATATTCCGGGAATGGCACTTTCCCCTCGCCCAGCGGAAGCTCAGTAAAGGATTCGCTCGCCAGCATTTCTTCCTCCACCAATCCGTAAATCACTTCCGGATCACGGTAAAAATTACGGCGCCCGTCCTTTGCATGGGTATGTACGATGTAATCCTTCAGGGTATGTACCGCCCGCACAGGATCGTCTTCCGTAACCATGACTAGGTTGGCCGGATCAAGATTCACCGCAACGCCCGTTGAGTGGAGCCCGTCTAAAAAGCGCTTTAATGTGGCAGAAGTTTCCGGCCCAGTTTCAATGGCAAAATGAGCGTCCAGAGAATCCGCATACTGCGCCAATTCAAAACAGGCCTGCTGCATCACACCGTACCGCGGATGCGCTGGGTCGGCGGGTACAACGCCGATATGGGTCGTTACGATATCGGTTTCCAACTCCTTTGCCAAATCTAAGATCCGCTTCGATTTCTCCAAAAGCTCCGGATTTTTTTCAGGATTTCCAAAACCGTGCCCTAAGTCGCCGCAAAGCGCGGAGATAATAAGCCCATGATCCTTTACCATCTTTAAAAACTCACGGCGTTTTTCTTTCGTCATCATTTCCGGCGACAGTTCTCCAGTCGTCGCATACACCTGAATGCCCTGCGCTCCCAATAAAGCTGCTTTTTTGAGTGCATTCGGAATATCGGTGCGAAAAGATTCCAGCATAACGCCAATCGAGAAATGATACATCGCAGATGCTCCTTTCCTTTTGCTTTAAAACAATTTATTGACAATTTCAGTAATATTATTATATAATATGCACAAAAGCAAAGTAAAGATAAAAACTTGCCCTAAATTGACACAATCTTGCTTTTTGAAGATGGAGGGATCTATTTGAACCGTCAAACCTCTTATGAAAACATTCAGTTTTCCGACACCTCGTTCCCAATCATTTTTCATTTCGATCATTTAAGCCATACAGAAAATTTTATGATCCACTGGCAAAATGATCTGGAGCTGTTATATCTTGTCAAAGGAAGTGCCCAGATCACCTCCGACCACCAGCGCCAAATTTTTACACCTGGGCAGGTCGCGGTCATTAACTGCACCCATCTGCACTCGATCCAAACGCTTAGTGAAACCTGTTATTATTACTGCCTTATCATTGGGCGGGATTATTTGGAAAAGCAGGGGCTTCCTGCCCGCGACATGGAATTGCAGTTTCATTTAGAGGATCCCCATATCCGGGAACAGTTTGAGCTGATCTGCCGGGAAATGAAGGAGGCCGGCCCTTACCATAAAACTGCCGTGAAGTCCGCTGTACTGGCAATCGCTGTCCAGCTTTACCGCAATTTTTCCCAGCCGGCCTTTGCTCCCCTTTCCCACGACAGCCGCCTAAACATGGTGAAAGCGGCCATTGCCCACATCCAAAAATATTATGACCAGCCGCTTACTATTGATTCTATCAGCGCGGCAGTCGGATTCAGCAAATATTATTTCTGCCGCGGGTTTAAAGAGATCACCGGCAGGACAGTGATCGATTATCTGAACCTGATCCGCTGCGACCACGCCCGCAGCCTTTTGGCTTCAGGAAACTGCAACGTCAGTGAAAGCGCTGAACAAAGCGGTTTTCAGAACCTTTCCTATTTTTCCAAAACCTACCGGCGGTATTTTGGATGCAGCCCATCCCAGCAAAAGCGGGAACTATAACGAGCCAAAAAAAGCAGGCGGTGACTGGAGTCGCCGCCTGCTTTTTGATTGTGCTCAGTCAATATGGATGTTGACGCCGTTTACCGAAACATCTCCTTCAGCACGGATTATAATGTATTTTGTCCCTTCGATCACTTTTGTTTCCACCAAATCTAACCGTTCCGGATTTACCTGAACTGTCACATCTGAAGTTTTGACCTCAAATTTCTTGTAGTCGATCATATTTTGAGGACTGATCACAGCGTCCTTTCCAAAGGTATCGTCGTATTTTTCGGCAAATGTTTCCAAGCGGCTTTCCGCAACGCCGCAGGAGGCTAGCATCCCCTTCATCGCCCTGCCCGAAACAGCAAGAGGCTCCTCCTCTTTGTTGACCTTATGTTCCAGGATCATATCGCTGACCTGCTCGTGGATCGCCTCCACAATGTCATAACTGCATTCCTCTTCTAAGGCCTCTTCCAGCAGTGATTGGAATGTTTCTTTCTGCTGCGGGGCAGGCATCGGCGGCTCACACCGGAACACCTCGTCAATAAAGCCGGTGTGGATCTCTGCCGCATTGCGGGAATAGTAAAGGGCATTATAAATATTCGTACTGCGGTCATCAAAGGCAGGGAATAAAAAGCCAAGCTCCGGCGCGGCTACCAAATAGTCGATCCCGCAGTTATGGAACTGGTTTTCCGACATGTAATAGCTTAAAGAAGGCTTGGTCATTTTAATGGGGCAAATACTGCACAATACATAAGAAAACACATCTGAATCCGCATCCTCCAGTTTTTCACCATCCTTGGAACGGTATGGGACATCATAAACATCGTACGTCAGCAGGATCAAATAATTCCCTTCCAAATCAATAGACTGGATCGCCTTTTGATAAAAGGCCCGGACAGCGTCCTCGTCCTTTAGCCCGGAATCACGCAATGCCATAAGCAGGTGGTGCTCCTCGCTGTCCACGACCTGCTGGGTGGCAAACTCGATATCCATTAAATTTTTCCCCAATGTCCCTGACAATGTACGCTTCAAGGTTGTTAAAATATTTTCTGTCTCTTCCTGCGAAGAAGTCAAAAGAGACTGTTCAAATTCCGATACGATCTCACGTTTCTCATTCACACAGCATCCCCGTACAAAGGAGATGTTGTTTTTTTCGGGGCGGAAACGGCGGCGGATCTCGGAAATTTCCTTTTCATTCATAAGTATTCGGATTCCTTTCTTTGTGATACCTGTATATTCTATCACAATCCGGCTTTAAAGTCATTCGTTTTTTCGGAAAATAAGGGTACCAGCTTGTTTAAAATGCTGGCAGATGCAGCTTTCCAAGGAATAGCTGGATGTGATCCGGGAAAGCCTTGGCGTCCCCGCAGAATTGGCTGTGACCTTTGAACAGAGCGACCCGCAATATTGGAACGCGAGAGAACGCTGGCTGGTGGATGTTAGCATTTATGAAGGGGATTCGTGTATCGCCACTGCCAGCGTAGATCCGCAGATATTGGAACTATGCCGGAATATTCTGCAACATTCCGGTAACTAAACCCTTTATTCAGAGAAACAGAACACCCCGTACTTTTTTCAAAAAGGTACGGGGTGTTCTGTTTCTTACTGATAGTCTGTAATCGGGCGCCGCAGCTCTGCTATTCACAGCACAGGCTATCCTGATAATATTGCTGTACTTGTTCCCAATCGATCACTTGGAACCAATTCTTCAAATACTCAGTCCTTCGGTTTTGATTTTTCAAATAATAGGCATGTTCCCAAACGTCAACAGCCAAGATCGGTTTTTGCCCCCTTTGAAGCGGACAGTCCTGATTCGGGGTGGTTGTGATATTCAGCCTGCCCCGTTCCGTTACCAGCCACGCATAACCGGAGCCAAAAACATCCAGCGCCGCTTTTTGGAATAGCTTGCGGAACCCTTCAAAACTGCCAAACTTGTTTTCGACTGCCTGAAGCAGGATCCCAGAGGGCATTCCCTGCGAGGGGAGCGTCATGACTGAAAAGAAAAACCGGTGGTTGTAAACGCCGCCGGCATTGTTTTTAATCGGACGGCTGATCTGTTTTGGGAACCGGGAAGCACTTTGGATTAGTTGTTCTAAAGAGAATTTTTGAAACCCAGGATGCTCTTGAAGCAGCCGATTCAAATGATCTATATAAGCCTGCAAATGCTTATCGTGGTGCAGACGCATCGTTTCTTCATCAATGTAGGGCTCCAAGAAATCATATGGATAGGCTAGCGGCTCGTTTATAAATGGATAGTATTGGTTCTGCAACGGTATCTCCTCCTAAAAAGCGCGTTATCTTACATTATGAGAAAAATCCCCGGTTTATGAATCCTTTCGCAGCTTTCACAGAGTCTGTTTCTACACAGGGAATCTAAAAATTTTTTACCCTTTTGGTATAAATTTGTAATTGTACTTCCCGCCCGTTTGTGATATTCTTAATTCAGAAGCATAGCATTTGTATGTTAAATCAATGATGGAAAGGCGGGTCAAAATGTACGAGATCTACGAACAATTGTGCAAAGAGCGTGGACTGACCAATTATAAGGTCTGGAAAGCTACTGGTGTTTCCCAGTCGTCCTTAAGCGAATGGAAAAAAGGCAACAGCATGCCTAAATATGAAAGCATGCGAAAAATCTCCGATTTTTTAGGTGTGACCATTGATTATCTGCTTGGAAAAGACCCAAAGCCTGACCCTTCTATGGATCATCAATTACAACAGGCAGTAAAGGCCTTGTCCAAAAACAAGGAACTGGTGGTGCTTTGCAGAAAAGTAGAAAGCGCACCGCCAGATAAACGAGATCAGATCACAAGGATGCTGTGTGAATCGGTGGATAATTATCTGCGCTTAATGGGGATCGACCCCGAGCAATAAAGCAGTTCATCTGGAACAGACAAAAAGAAGGAGGCAATATGATGACATGCCAGTACCGCGGCACATAATTTGAAGGCCCTGTTTGCCCAAATTGCGGTGCTCCGGCACAAACAAACACAACTGCACAGCAAACATCCATTCCACAGTCAGGGCAGCAGCCTGCTGCTTCACAATGGAACTATCCCTCGTCGCAACCAGCCTACCAACAGCAGGGCTATCCACAGGGCTTTCAGATGCCCGGGCCCAAAAAGAAAGGCCTAAAGGCTTGGCAAATCGTCCTGATCGTTCTGGGAGCGTTGGTCGTGATCGGAGGGTTCGGCACCGCCATTGGCGAGGCGTTCTCCAATCTGAGCACGATCCAAAGCTTGAGCTGGCAAAGTTCCGAAGATATTTCTTTGGAGATTGGACGCACAGAAAAAGGCTGGGTCAAAGTAAACCCCAAACAGTTTAAAGACGGCGATGTCATTTTCGCTAGCAGCGACGAATCGGTGGCAGTGGTCCAGCCCGGCACCAAGACCTCAGGCGCGCTTTGGTATGAGATCAAGGCAGTAGGGGAAGAAAAAGCTGAGATTTATGCACGTTCCAGCGATGGAAAAACAGAAACAGCCTTTCCGATCATTGTAACAGTTATATCGAATGAACCGGAACCAGAACCATCAACGGAGCCGGAAATCGGTAGTTCAGCCGAATTTATTCAAGATATTAGCCAAATCCTGTCCGAATCATTTGATCCGGAGCTTGTGAAATTTGATGTATCTTTTGATGAAACGACCAGCCTGATGACGATCACCATGTCGGAAGACGGAATGGCAAACCGGATCGTTTCCGATCTCGTATCGGAAGAAGAATGGACCACGATCCGGGATGGAATGGTCGATGTATCCACATCTATACAGGATCTGGGGCCTTATTATGGGTTCCCCGATACCAGTGTCCAAATCTCTATTTTAAACGATAGTCAAGAGGATCGGGTCCTTTTCAGTGTGTTAGACGGAACGATCCTTTATGACGTAATGGAAGAGCAGGAATAGAAAAAAGCGATGACGAGAATTCGTCATCGCTTTTTATTATCCCTCCAGCACAGTGGCTGCCTTTTTCAATTCTTCACGAATATGGATGTGCTGTGGACATACCTTTTCACATCGGCCGCATTGAATACAGGCCGACGCCTTTGCTTTTCCCTGCCCGTCTGTATTCCAGCTGTACTTGCCTTTTGCCATTTCCAGGTTTTCAAACGTTTTATACAGATTGATCGCCTGGAATGTCCCATAAATCGCGATCGAAGCAGGACAGTCCTTCATGCAGTACGCACAGGAGGTACAAGGCACAGTAGGCACCGCCTCAAAGATCTTTCTTGCTTTCTCGGTTATCTCGCGTTCCCGTTCCGTCATAGGCTGGAAGTCCTTCATGTAGGAAAGGTTATCCTCCATCTGCTCCAAGTTCGACATCCCGGACAATACTGTGATCACCCCATCCAGAGAAGCGGCAAATCGAATCGCCCAAGAGGAAGGAGATGCCTTAGGATCTTCCTGCTGGAACAGTTGTAGCACTTGATCCGACGGATCAGCCAAAATCCCTCCCTTGACCGGTTCCATGATAATGATCGGTTTCCCATGCTTCCGGGCTACCTCATAACATTTCCGGGACTCGATCGCCGGGTCTTCCCAGTCTGCATAATTGATCTGAAGCTGGACAAATTCCATTTCTGGATGCGCCGTTAAGATGCGGTCCAGTTCCTCTGCCTTATCATGCATGGAAAAGCCCAGATGCTTGATGATCCCCTCTTCTTTTTTCTTCGCCAGAAAGCTCCAAATATCGTAATCGTCAAAATAATGGGTCCGGCTTTCCCCCAGGTTATGAAGCAGGTAAAAATCAAAATAGCCTGCTCCCGTCCGCTGCAAAGAAGTTTCCAGCATCTGTTCTGCTTCTTCTTTCGTTTTTGCCCCTGCCCAGGCAGGAAGCTTTGTCGCCAGTAAAAACCGGTCACGCGGGTAGCGGTCTACCAGCGCGGCTTTAATTGCCTGTTCCGAAGCCCCGTCCCCGTATCCGTACGCGGTGTCAAAATAGCAAAACCCTCTTCCAGAAAACGGTCGACCATTGCTTTGGTCTGTTCCAAATCAATCTGTCCGTCTTTTTGAGGCAGACGCATCAGCCCAAATCCCAGCTTTGGGATCTTTTCTCCTAAATACCGTTCCATATGATCCGTCCTTTCTGTTTCATGCCGCTTGTCTTATACGACATTCGGTGTTATAATCATTGTAACAGCTTCGTGTTACACGAAGTCAAGTATATTTTTCAAATTATTTCCCAGAAAGAAGGAACCCGACCATGTACCACGTGAAAGAACTAGCCCGTCTTGCCGGAGTGACCGAACACACGATTCGCTTTTATACCGATCAGGACTTGCTGCCCTGCCGGCGGGATGCCAATAACCGCCGGATTTTTGATGAATCGGCAGTAGAAACACTTACGGTGATCCAATGTCTGAAGCATTGCGGAATGTCGATTGAAGCAATTAAACGCTATACGGACCTGTATAAGCTTGGCGATGTTTCTCTCCACGACCGGTACCAGATCATTTTAGAGCAGAGGGAGCTCGCTTACCAGCGGCTTCAGGAAGCGCAGGAGGTTGTTGCATATATGGAGCAGAAGGTAGCCTATTACGAACAGGCCATGGCCGCTAAATCCAACAATATATAACCTCAAAATAAAATGAGCTCCAAAGGTCTTTGACAGCTTATTTATCGTTCGCCTTGATTCGACAGCGCCGCAGAAAAGGGCTGTACAAATTTTCCAGCGGCCTGTTCTATTCTTTGTGATTACTCCTAATTGCGTTTTTTTATGATCTGTGATAATCTATTTCTATAGACTAATCGGAAATATTTTCCAAATTGTTTTTACTGGAGTTTTTTATGGATTTTTCTCAAATATTGTCCGGCCTGATGAAAGAAAATCAGGTTTCTGCCTATCGTCTTGCAAAGACCATAGGCGTTCACCAAACCACGATCAAAAACTGGCTAGACGGCAAAAGGCCCTGTTTCGAGCATCTTCACCAAGTGGCTGGATTTTTTCATGTTTCTACAGATGTCCTTTTAGGAAAATCTGCTGGAGATGTGTCGCTCATAAAAGAGAGCGCGGTACCGGTCAAAGACCCCAGCCTTATCCTGTTGTGCCGGAAAGTGGAAAATGCCCCGGCAGACAAGCGGGAGGCCATCACTAAAATGCTGAATGAATCCATAGACCAATACCTAAAGCTGATGCAAAGCCAGCCGGATAAGGGGGAATAACGCTTGAAGCCTGATTTTGAACGCTGCCGGCAGGCCGCAACGTTGCTCCTTTTAGAGCAAAAGGAGCAACACATGGCAGTACAAGTCCGTTCGCTTTCTTTTCAGAAAAAAATAATGATTGATTCGATCCAGCATTTTTCCCACCTGACAGGAGCTCCAGTCTATCAATTTACCGGAAGAAAAGGGCTTTTAAAGGATGGCTGCACGATCGTGTACCAAGGGATTTATCTTGTTCTTTATAACGTGTCCGAAATCAACCAGCAGCGTCTAAACTGGACCCTTGCCCATGAGATCGGCCATATCTACTTGGAGCATCAAACCGATGGAGCACTGCAAGAGGTAGAAGCACATGCCTTTGCCTCTCATTTACTGGTACCCGGAATTGTTTTAAATGCTCTGCAAAACGAAGGCGCCGCCCTGACAAAGGAATCGGTCAGCAGTATTTTTTCCATTTCCCTCACTGCCGCAGAAAAACGGCTGGCTACCTTCCAAAAGCGGCCTGATATTCCTTTTTCCGAGGAAGAACGGCAATTATTGCGAGCATATCAACCCTTGATCGATCAATATACACAACAGCAAAGCTTTTGTTCAAAGGTAGATTCCCCAATCTATGCGGAGGAAAATGCTGCTATGATCGAAAAAATGACCTTGCATTGGCTGTATGATGGAATTTGATGATACTTTACGATAGACATATACAAAGGAACTGGACAGTAATTGTCCCAGTTCCTTTTTGGCACTCGATCATTTTGGGGAAGTCCCGCAAAAGAGAAACTATTTTTTGGCGGCCATTTATTTTCGCGATCTGCTATTACTGCTGGTTGCATAATGCCGTTGCTGCTTCACGGCTTCTTTTACCGCAAAGTTTTTTGCGACTGTCTGCCCATAGGCCCTAGAAACTTTCTGCTTACTTTTTGTCTGGCGCTGTCTGCCGGCAATGCCTGCTAACAATCGGTTATCTGCGTTTTATCACAATCGGGCGGCGCCATGTCCTTTTCCCGCCGATACAGTTTTTCTATCAGGTCGATCGATTCCAGCAGTGTCAGTTTTCGTTCGACGCATATCTGAAGGATCTTTTGGGCTAACAACTGTTTTTGTTGCATAAAACCTCCTTTTATCTCACATAAGTTTAAAAAATTTTTGGAAACCAGTTGACTATTACTGCAAATCGTAATATGATAAGAATAGAAAACTATGTGTCGAATCTCCGTGATCCACTTTTTAGTATATTCCATTTTTAGTAATTATCAATGCTGATATTCCGGTATTTAGTACTTTCATCTCATACTGGAGGGATTTTTTTGGATACTCTATACAAAACAATTGAAAATCTTTGTGCCCGGGAACAGATCACCGTTACAGAAATGTGCCGGCGGTCCAAGGTCCCGCGTTCTGCCCTGTCCGATTATAAATACGGTCGAATCAAACAGATCGGTGTAGATAAGTTACAGCGGATCGCCGACTATTTTGGCGTTTCTCTGGATTACCTCTTTGGAAATGAAGCTGCTTCCTACGAACAGGACTCTGCGGAACAGCCTAAGTTGATCAGTGATCAGGAGCTGTTGCTTTTGTGCCGAAAAGTAGAAAGCGCCCCAAAGGAAAAGCGGGAGCAGATCAAAAAAATGCTGAGCCAATCCGTAGACAATTATCTGCGTTTAATGGGAATTGATCCTGAGAAATAAAAAAGGGCTGTCCAAAATTTGGACAGCCCTTTTTTATTTGCGGTATTTCCGCTCGATCAATTCTGTTTGGTATCCGCCGATCTCCGCCAAAATATCCAACATTTTGGCATCCGCCCGGTGATAGGTCTCATCATACAAGGACCGTGTTTCAGATAAAGTACCCTGAAAATTTTCCAGTGGAAAGCAAACCAAGAGCCTTGCTCCACCATCCTCTTTATTTTCTGCGGTAACCACACCATGTTGCTGTTCTACAGATAATTTTGTGATTGTAAGCCCTAATCCCAAAGAATCGGTACCCGTGGTAAACAGCGGTTCAAAAATACTGATCTGGTGCTCCTGTCTAATCCCCGCCCCATTATCTTCAACCGAAACAACCGCGCAGTTTTCTTCCCGATAACACCGAACCTTGACCATGCCATCTGACAGCTCAGAAACAGCCTGTAAAGCATTTAAACAGATTTCCGAGAAATCTTTTGCAAACTGCACAGAATCCAGTCTCACAAATAAAGAGGTTTCGAAACAGTCCAAAATCAGCTTATCGGCAATCAACGGAAAGCGCTGCTTGATCTGCTCTCCCCATTGGGACAACTGCTGCCCTAAATCCAGAAGCTGTAATGTTGGGGACTGCGTTTGATAATACAGTGAAATAAAGTGATAAAGATTGGTATTGTTTTTATTCTTTTGGCATTCGGCATAAAACGCCTGATATTCTGCCTTTTTCCGTTTTTCAGAGTCTGAAAGGCATTCAGCGGCATCCAGGGCATTTCTCCGTTTCTGGTCCAAATTCCGGTTTAATCTGGAAACCACAGCCGCGATCCTCGGGACAGGATTGGGCTCTTCCCATTGCAGAAAAACGGTATCGTCCACCTTAAAAGAGGTGACGGTCCAGAAAGGAATATGGTATGGATTAGAATTTACCTTTACGCAAAGGGGGGCGTCAGTCGGTAAAGAAGAAAGCAGAGTCAGGGCTTCAATATCGGAAAACAAAAACAATTTATCCATCTGCTCCCCGATCATAAAGGCCGGGCGCAATCGTTTTGCTTGCCGGTTTTGCGCACAGATCTGCAAATTAGGATCTGTGACTAATAACCCCGTCGGCTGTCTATCAATAATTTGCTGAACAATCTGCAAGTATTCCTCCTTCTTCATCATAGCGTGTCCCCTTCTTGGCGTTATAATTATATTATATGCAATTTAGTAATAAAAGTAAAGAACAAATCCTGAACGATAAATTGGACAATTTTCACATAAGGAAAATCACCCTTAACCAAAAAATTCCGTTCTTTTATGCAAAATTCTTTGTGTTTTTTTATAAAAATTTTCTGTTAATTCCCTGACAAACTCTTGTATTCTTTGATGAAATAGTATAAAATAAGAATGTAAAAATTATTTGGAGGTTATCTATTATGGTAAAAGTTGCTATCAATGGTTTTGGTCGTATTGGCCGCCTTGCTTTCAGACAGATGTTCGGTGCTGAAGGTTATGAAGTTGTTGCAATCAACGACCTGACCGATCCGAAAATGCTGGCTCATCTTCTCAAATATGATTCTTCTCAGGGTAAATATGCTCTGGCTGACAAGGTTTGTGCAAAAGATGACGCAATCGTTGTTGACGGAAAAGAAATTAAAATTTATGCAAAACCAAATGCTGCTGAACTGCCATGGGGCGAATTGGATGTAGACGTTGTTCTGGAATGCACAGGTTTCTACACCTCTAAAGCAAAAGCTCAGGCTCACATCGATGCAGGCGCTAAAAAGGTCGTTATCTCTGCTCCGGCTGGAAATGATCTGCCTACTGTTGTTTACAGCGTAAACGAAAAAGTTTTAACTGCTGATGACAAAATCATCTCTGCTGCTTCCTGCACCACAAACTGCTTGGCTCCAATGGCAAAAGCTCTGAACGACTTAGCTCCGATCAAGAGCGGTATCATGAGCACCATCCACGCTTACACCGGCGACCAGATGGTTCTGGACGGCCCGCACAGAAAAGGCGACTTCAGACGTGCACGTGCTGCTGCTGTTAACATCGTTCCAAACTCCACCGGTGCTGCAAAAGCAATCGGCCTGGTTATTCCGGAATTGAACGGCAAACTGATCGGTTCTGCTCAGCGTGTTCCTGTTCCGACCGGTTCTACCACGATCCTGACCTGTGTTGTTGAAGGAACTGTAACCAAAGAACAGATCAATGCTGCTATGAAAGCTGCCGCTTCTGAATCTTACGGCTACAACGAAGAAGAAATCGTTTCTTCTGATATCGTTGGCATGACTTATGGTTCTCTGTTCGATGCAACTCAGACCATGGTTATCAACCTCGAAAATGGCACAAGTGAAGTACAGGTAGTTTCTTGGTATGACAATGAAAACTCCTACACCAGTCAGATGGTTAGAACCATTAAATACTTTGCTGAAATCAAGTAATTGTTCTTAGTACATGAAAAACCGGACAATCCTAAGATTGTCCGGTTTTTATTTTGTCTGTGTATTTTTATTCTCCCGGAGAAGAACGTTTATGGAAATAGCCTAACAGGCCGTACAGCAAGCTGATCTCCTCTTCTGATAAACCTTCCAGCGAAATCGTTTGCTCCTCTTCCAGTCCCAACAAAAAATCTGTACGTATCCGAAACAGCTTCGCCATTTCCACAACATATTGAATGGTTGGCATGGAAAGGCCCATTTCCCAAGCATTTACGCTGGAACGCGTTACATGCAGGCGCTTTGCCAGCTGCGCCTGAGATAAGCCGCATTCTTCCCTAAGCTGTTTAATCCGATCTGCAATCATGCCGCATACCTCCATAAATATCAGTATACTCTACAAAAATGATATTACATTATCTATTATGATATATAACTATCAAAATATGTATATTTTAATTGACATATTACGACTTTTTTGCTATACTGATATTATCCTGATAAGGAGAGGCGCGCTATGATGAGAAGGCAAAAACTAATTTTTCTGTTGCTTGCAGCAGTGATCTTATTATCTGCCGCGAGCTGCTGTCCCATTCACGGAACACATCATTTTCCCGAGCCGCCTTATATACACGATCCATTTTTGCCACCCTTAAGAAAATAAAATATCCCGCTGCTAATGCAGCGGGATATTTTATTTTAAGAGCAAAGCTTATTTGCCCAATCTTTCTTCCAAAGCAGCCAGCTGGTGTTTCAGTTCTTCCGGCAGTTTGTCGCCAAACTTCGCATAGAATTCGTGAATTCCTGCCGCTTCTTCTTTCCACAGGTCAATATCAACATTTAACAGGCCTTTGAGGGTATCCAAATCGATATCCAAGCCTTCCAGGTTGATGTCTTCCGGTTTTGGTTCATATCCGATCGGGGTTTCAACAGCGTCAGCTTCGCCTTTGCAGCGGGCAACGATCCACATCAGGACACGCATATTGTCACCGAATCCCGGCCAAATGAAGTGGCCTTCGTCGTCAGTTCTGAACCAGTTTACGTTAAAGATCTTCGGAGCTTTATCGCCCAGTTTTTCGCCCATTTCGAGCCAGTGAGCAAAATAATCGCCCATGTGGTAACCGCAGAACGGCAGCATAGCCATTGGGTCACGGCGGACAACGCCGACGGCACCGGTTGCAGCGGCAGTAGTTTCAGAAGCCATAGTAGAACCTACAAACACACCGTGTTTCCAGTCAAAGGACTGATATACCAACGGAGCAGTCTTCGCACGACGGCCGCCGAATACCATTGCGGAGATCGGCACACCCTGCGGGTTGTCAAATTCAGGGCTGATGCACGGGCAGTTTCTTGCCGGAGCGGTAAATCTGGAGTTCGGGTGAGCGCCCTTCACATCGGTATCAGTTTTGCCGTTCCAAGGTTTGCCGGTCCATTCCATTGCATGTTCCGGAGGATTCTTGTCCAGACCTTCCCACCAAACAGTGTTGTCATCCAGATTGTGGGCAACGTTGGTGAAAATAGTGTTTTTCATAGTTGTTTTCAGCGCGTTCGGGTTGGATTTCATGTTGGTGCCCGGAGCAACGCCGAAGAAGCCGTTTTCAGGGTTGATTGCATACAGTCTGCCGTCAGCGCCCGGTTTCAGCCAAGCAATGTCGTCGCCGACAGTCCAAACTTTATAGCCCTGTTTTGCATAAACTTCCGGCGGAATCAGCATAGCAAGGTTAGTTTTACCGCAAGCAGACGGGAATGCAGCAGAGATATAAGTGGTCTCGCCGTTTGGTGCTTCAATCCCCAAAATGAGCATGTGTTCAGCCATCCAGCCTTCGTTTTTACCCTGATAAGAAGCAATACGAAGCGCGAAGCATTTTTTCCCTAACAATACGTTTCCGCCATAACCGGAGTTGATGGACCAGATGGTATTGTCTTCCGGGAAGTGAACGATATATCTGTTTTCCGGATCAATATCAGCTTTTGAGTGCAGGCCGCGTACGAAGTCATTAGAAACATCGCCAAGGTTTTCAAATGCAGCCTTGCCGACACGGGTCATAATATCCATGTTCAGGACAACGTAGATAGAGTCGGTCAGCTCAACGCCAACTTTAGCCAGCGGGGAACCGATCGGACCCATGGAGTAAGGGATCACGTACATGGTACGGCCCTTCATAACACCGTCATACATCGGAGTTAATTTCGCATACATTTCTTTTGGATCGCACCAGTTGTTGGTCGGGCCGGCATCTTCTTCTTTTCTGGAGCAGATAAAGGTGCGGGCTTCAACACGGGCAACGTCATTCGGGTTGGTTCTGTGCAGCAGACAGCCCGGCAGTTTTTCTTCGTTCAGTCTTTCCATTTCGCCAGTTGAAACCGCTTCGTCAGTCAGTGCTTTCAACTGTTCTTCGCTACCGTCGATCCAAACGACCTGATCCGGTTTACAAAGAGCAACCATTTCCTCAACCCAGTTGAGGACATTTTTGTTGTTAGTTAACATTTGTAAAACTCCCTTCACTGTGATCATAATTTTGACATATTTTCTGCCTTTGGCCAGAATCAAATCCAAACAAAGGAAAGAAAAATCAAACTTTTCACAACTACTATTATATAGTGAAGCTGTCAAAAAATCAATCTTTAATTTATGAATTTTTTATAATTCTGATATTTTTGTGTCAAAGATACAAAACCGTCTATATTCGGTCAAATTTTTCGTCAGTGATTGGCAGGGAGGCCGTCCCATTCAGGTTCATCCCTGCTTTTGCTGCATTTAAAAATTCAAAATATCCTTGGCTTGCAATCATCGCGGCATTATCTCCGCAATAACAGAGGGGCGGCATATATAATTTCATTCCTGCCTCCCGGCATTCTTTTTGCATCCTCTCCCGGATCCCGCTGTTGGCCGATACCCCGCCGGCCAGCACGATCTTATCCGCTTTCCGCTCTTTCGCCGCCCGCATCAGCCTGTCCGCGATCAGATCACAGACCGTTGCCTGAAACGCCGCCGCCACATCATTGATGACCACAGTTTCCCCTTTTTGCCGGGAATTGTTGATCAAATTCAGCACCGCGGTCTTTAGGCCGGAGAAGCTGAAATCGTAAGGGCAGCCCTCCACCCTTGGTTTGGGCAGGTGATAATGGGAAGGATCTCCCTCTTTAGCTGCCTTATCCATCTGTACGCCGCCCGGATAAGAAAACCCCAGCGCGCGCGCGGCCTTGTCATAAGCTTCTCCCACCGCATCGTCACGGGTGCGGCCAATGATTTCAAATTCCGTGTAGGACTTCACCCAAACGATATGGCTGTGCCCACCCGACATGACCATGCAGAGAAACGGGGGCTTTAATTCCGGGTATGCCAAGTAATTGGCGGCAATATGCCCCCGGATGTGATGGACCGGGATAAGCGGTTTGCCGGCGGCCAGCGCCAGCCCCTTGGCAAAATTCACCCCGACTAAAAGCGCCCCGATCAAACCCGGCGCGTAGGTGACCGCCACCGCGTCGATCTCGGACAAAGCGACTCCCGCCTCGGATAACGCCAGATCTGTTACATTGACAATACTTTCACAGTGGCGGCGGGATGCGATCTCCGGCACCACTCCCCCATATAGCTTATGTTCTTCTATCTGTGAAACAACCATATTGGACAGCACATGCCTGCCGTCCTCTACAACAGACACAGCAGTTTCATCACAGGAACTTTCGATTCCCAGGATCTTCATCCTCTTCCTCCTTTTTCCGTCTGTCACGCAAGGAAAAAGTGACGGGCCTCCGTCACTTCCCTCTATAATTCCTTTTTCATCAGCAAGGCGTCTTCTTCCGGCTTTTGGTAGTATCCCTTTCGCAGCCCCACCTCCAAAAATCCCATGTGGGTATAAAAAGAAACAGCCGCCTGATTGGATACCCGTACCTCCAGCATATAGCTGGAGATCCCCGCATTTTCTGCCCGTTCAAACAACGCCTTCATCAGCATGGTGGCGATCCCCTCCCGGCGGGCCGATTCCCGCACGGCGATCAGGTTGATGTCGCCTTCATCTAAAACGTGATGAACATTCAGGTATCCCACCACTTTTCCCTCCCGAAGCGCGACCAGCGTAAGGGCATGGGGATTTTTTATTTCCCCGGCAATACTCTGAAAGCTCCACGGTGTGGAAAAGCACTCGCAGGAAAGTGCGTATACCGCCTCAGCCTGTTCCGAGGACATCGGTATGATATGTACGCTACTCGCCATCGGTTTCTCCTAAACGATAGCGGAATTCGTGTTCAAAATAAGTTTTGATCTTATCCCGGCATTCCCGGTACACTTCGATCCCGCTTCCAAACGGGTCCGGTACATCTAGCACCATGACCCGGTCCTCATCATCTGGGATCGCGTCGGAAATGATGTTTTTGTGGGAATCGGTCATGACATAGAACATGTCAGCCTGCTCCAAATCTTCCATCAACACCCGGCGGGCACGTTTTCCAGAGATGTCGATACCAATCTCTTTCATACATTCCACAGCGTTTGCTGTTGGCAGTTCCCCGTCGTTGGCCGCAAAGCCCATGCTTTCCACCTGGATTTCGTTTTCCAGGTGCTCGCGTTTGACAATATCGTTCACGATCCCTTCCGCCATTGGACTGCGGCAGGTATTACCGGTACAGAGAATCAATATTTTCATCTTCTTTTCCCCCTATTCTTTTATCCTTTTGCGGCAAGCCAGTTTTTGCCGGTGTGAACATCCACAGAAAGTTCTACCGCCAGCTTTGCCGCAGACTGCATTTCCTCTTTTAACAGTTGGGCCACAAACGGCGCCTGCATCACAGGCGATTCCAAGATCAGTTCGTCATGGACCTGTAAAATCAGTTTCGCTTCCAACCCCTCTGTTTTCAGGCGGCGGAATACCCGGATCATCGCAATTTTAATGATGTCCGCCGCAGTCCCCTGAATCGGCGTGTTCAGGGCGATCCGTTTAGCATTTGCCTTTACCACCTTATTGGTGGAACGAATATCCGCCAAGTCGCGGCGTCGATGGTAAAGGGTGCTGACATAGCCTGTTTCCTCCGCTTGCCGGACGATCTCATCCATATAGTTTCGCACACCATGGTACGTTTTCAAATACTGGTCAATATACGTTTTGGCCTCTGCTACAGAAACATGGATGTCCTGCGACAGTGAAAAGGCGCCGATCCCATAAACAATCCCAAAATTGATCGCCTTTGCTCGGCTTCTCAACTGCGGCGTCACCTCGTCAAGCGGCACATGGAACACTTGGGAGGCCGTGACCTGATGGATGTCCACCTTGTCCTGAAACGCGCGGATCATATTTTCATCGTCTGCAATATGTGCGAGAATCCGCAGTTCGATCTGGGAATAATCGGCGTCTACCAAGGTATACCCCTCCCGCGCCACAAAAAATTCCCGGATCTTGCTTCCCTCTTCGGTCCGTACCGGGATATTCTGCACGTTTGGCTCAGTGGAACTGATCCGCCCTGTCCGTGTTTCCGCCTGATTAAAAGTGGAATGGACACGCTGATCCTCACCTACCACCTTTAAAAGCCCTACGATATAGGTGGAATGGAGCTTGGTCAGCTTCCGGTATTCCAGCAGGCATTCAATGATCGGATGCTTGCCGCGCAGGCTCTCTAACACATCAGCATTGGTAGAATAGCCAGTTTTGGTTTTCTTTTTCGCGGGCAGCCCCAGTTCATCAAACAGGATCACGCCCAGTTCCTTGGTGGAATTGGGGTTAAAGGTGTGCCCTGCATAGATAAACAGCTGGTCGCGGAGCCCGTCTATTCTTTGCTGGAGTTCGTCGCCATATTCGCGTACCTGCTCAAGGTCAATGGCAAACCCTTCATATTCCATGTCGGCTAAAACCTCGCACAGCGGCAGCTCGATCTCGTGCAGCAGGTCCAGCATGTTTTCTTCTTTCAGGGTGCGCTCCAAAACATCACACAAATCGGAGAATGCCGCGGCTGTCTGGAATGCTTCCGCTTCTTCCCCAGCGGCCTCCACCTGGCAGCTTTGCAGCGGCAGGTATTTCTGCACCAAACCGGCCAGCGCGTATCCTCTGGAGGCGGCGCTCAACAGATATCCGGCAAGCTCCGCATCAAACGTAAGGTTTTCAAAGGCAGTACCCATAGCCCTTGCTTCTTTAAAAAACTGTTTTGCCTGAAACGTCCGTTTTGGAAGGACACTGGAAAACACCAGCTCAGAAACCGCATTCTCCGCCTGCTCCCGGCAGACAGCCAACGCATCCGCAAAGCAAAAATAAACGGTTTCTCCTTCCCGGTAAAAATCGATCCTGCCCTGCTGCTCCAGCTTTTCTTTCAGCACCTCCAAAGTCGGATCAAGCAGCAGCTTCACCTGTTTTGTGCGATCTGGAGCATCGGTATTTTCCTGTGCCATAGCAGGCTGTATCCCAAATTTCGGGAAGAAACTAAATAACTCCAACTGGGTCAGGCAGTTCGCCAGCTCTGTTTCCTGGACCGACTTCATCTGCAAATCGGCAAGATCTTCTTTCATCGGTGCTTCTACACAGATCGTGGCAAGCTCCCGGCTTAAGAAGGCAGATTCCTTTCCCTCGCCCAACAATTTTTTTACCCTTGGCGTTGCTTCGATCTCCTCCAGCGACTGATAGATCGTGTCGATAGAATGATATTTCTGAATCAAAGCTGTGGCCGTTTTTTCTCCAATGCCCTTTACTCCGGGGATATTGTCAGAAGCATCCCCCATCAGCGCCTTCAGTTCAATGATCTCGGCCGGGGTCACTCCGTAATCCTCTTTTAACCTCTGCGGATCATATAAAATGTTTTCCTTGGTTTTTACCATACATACTGCTACACGGTCGCCAACTAACTGTAAGGAATCCCTGTCCCCGGTGGCAATGATGCATTCTGCCCCGTTTTTCTGGCACAGCGCGGCAATAGTCCCCAGCAGGTCGTCCGCTTCATAACCCTCCAGCTCTATCAGCGGGTAGCCCAGCGCCCGCAGAATCTCTTTCAGCGGTTCCAGCTGCATAGCCAGTTCCTCCGGCATCCCTTTGCGGTTGGCTTTATACCCGTCATACCGCAGGTGGCGGAACGTCGGCGCCTTTAGATCAAAGGTGATCGCCGTGGTATCCGGCTGGTAATCCTTTTTTAGTTTTAGCAAGATATTTAAAAATCCGAAAATCGCATTCGTGTATACGCCCTTTTTGTTAGAGAGCAGCCGTACCCCATAAAAAGCACGGTTTAGAATGCTGTTCCCATCGATCGCAAGCAGCTTCATTTTTTCTTCCTTTCCCAGCCCATTTTACCGCACAAACGGTTGACGAACCGCGGCATCTGCTTTATAATGAAAAGCTGAAACCACGGGGCAAATCCTGTACGAAACGGGTCTGTACCCAGTATATCACGCCCCCGGTTTTATTTCAACTTTAAAGGAACGATATTGTGAAAATAGGAAATATTACCTTGCCCAAAACTGCCGCACTGGCGCCCATGGCGTCGGTTGCCGACCATGCTTACCGGCTGATGTGCAAAAAATACGGCGCCGCTTTGGTGGTTGGGGAGATGGCAAGCTCCAAGGGGATGTTTTACTCTGACCGGAAAACCGCCGAACTGCTTGCAGTTACCGAAGAAGAATATCCCATGGGCGTTCAGCTTTTCGGCAGTGAGCCGGACATCATGGCCCTTGCCTGCAAAAAGGCGGCCAAGTTTCAACCTCAGTTTATTGATATTAACATGGGATGTCCCGTGCAGAAGGTAGTTACAACCGGAAGTGGAAGCGCCCTGATGAAAACGCCCCAGCTTGCCGCAGACATTGTAAAGGCATGCGTGGACGCGGTGGACCTGCCCATCACGGTAAAAATCCGAAAAGGCTTTGACGACACCTGCATCAACGCCGTGGAGCTGGCCTGTATGCTGGAAGAAGCCGGTGCCTCCGCCATTACAGTTCACGGACGTACTAAGCGCCAGATGTACAACCCGCCGGTTGATATCGACATTATCAAAGCAGTCAAACAGGCTGTTTCTATTCCGGTGATCGGGAACGGGGACGTCGCCACCCCTCAGCTTGCCAAGGAGATGTATGAAAAAACCGGCTGTGATCTGGTTATGGTAGGCCGTGGAAGCTATGGACATCCCTGGATCTTTGAGGAGATCGACCGGTATCTGACAGACGGAACGCTTCTTCCCTCAAAAAGTATTGACGAACGGCTGGAAATTATGCTGGAACACATTAGCCTGATCTGTCAGTTTAAAGGGGAACGCCAAGGCATCCGGGAATCCCGCAAGCACGCCGCATGGTATGTAAAAGGGATGCACGGAGCCGCAAAATTCCGCAATGCCTGCGGAGCGCTTGATTCCTATCAGGATGTGCTGGAACTAGTGCGCCAGGTCAAGGCGTGCAATCCTGCTCAGGAATAGCAGATTCCCCTTTTTTCACCTCCTTTCATATACTGGAATGGAGGTGAATACAATGAAAATGAATGTTTATGATTGCAGAACCGATGACAACTGCCAAGCTGGCTGCCCCAAAACGCCGTGTTGCCCGCAGCCCTGCTGCCCGCCGATCTGCATCCCTTGCCAAGAATATGCAATGTTTCATATTCTGGACAACGCCGCAGCCAGCAATACCGATCTGACGCTGCTGCCGATCTTGATCAGCTCCGGGCAGGTCATTGCCCCTGTTTCCGGAACCGAAATCTCACTTGCGCAGGGACATATTTTTGAGATCAGCTATCAGGTAACTGCTACTGGGTCTACTGCCGGCTCTTTCCAAGTGGAGCCCCTGATCAACCTGGTGCCTGAAGCAAGCCACAGCACGACCGCCCAGCTTTCAGAGGCCGGGATGTCCGCCAGCGTATCCGCCGCGTTTTTGATCAGCACCCTAACTGCTCCGGGGACTTTCTCCTTACAGTATACCGGTCCGAACGCTTCCTCAGTTACCGGCGCCGTTGTGATCCGTGAACTTGCATAACAACGCGAAAAAACCTCTCTTGAAAATCAAGAGAGGTTTTTTATGTTCTTTACCAAAGCGGACGGATCACAAATCCACAGGATACCGGCTGATCGGAGGGGATCAGATACTGAGCATGCGTATGCGCTCCCCAGCTGTTGTCACCGCCAACTCCCATCTGCCTTCCGGCAACAGTGACCCAGGTAGCGGTCGGACAAGGCAGTTCCTCCCAATGCAGCGCGCTTTCCAGCTGTTCTGCGGAATAAGGCAGGACACCCAGCTCAAACGGCTGTTCCAAAAATTCCAGACGGATCCCCTTTCCGTGCAGGTCCGAAATCTCCGCCCACCGGACGTCGGTACGGTTCCCGCATTCCTGCGGTACGATATAACCGGAAATATTCTCCTCAGCGGTAGTTTGGTAAATGCCAAGCTTCGCGCTGTTTCTGCGGTCAATATAGCATTCTTCCGGTCCGGCGCCGTACCATTTCACCTGATCGTACTCTGCCGGAAGCTTGACGCGCCAGCCAAACATCGGCATTTCCGGCAGGTTTTGCGCCCCGGAATACATCATGCGGACAGAAATCGCTCCATCTGCCGTAACCGTATAGCTGATCACGGTCTGCGCCTCCGAGCTTGGTGCCAAGTGATAGCAATATGCCACAGTCAGGGAGTTTTCCTGTTCCTCTACGCGGATGTCCGCCGTCTGCTGGAACAAGGAGGCTGTATACCAGAAGCCACAGCGGTACGGATGGCCGTTGCCGCGGTCGTTGTCTGTGGCTGCGCGCCAGTAGTATGGTTTCGGCGCGCGGGACACCAGCTCTTCCCCGTCATACTTTAAGGATACGATCCCGCCCTCTTTCCGGGAGAACAAAACCGAGAAATGATCTCCAAACGCACCAATATTTCCAGTTCCGTTGACCACCTTTAAGGTTCCGGACGGAACAGGCCTTACAGCAGGTACAAATCCCAAAACCGTTTCTCCATAAGCCTGCTCAAACCCATCTTCCGCCCAGATGGTTCCGCCATTTAGCACCGCACTGACCAAAAGCGCATATTCTGCACCTGGTTCCCGTTTTGGCCATGATACCAAAATGTGTTCTGTTGTCTGTGCCGAGACCTTGGCGTTTACTTCAGTCCGGAAGCAGACTTCGCCGTTTCGTTTCATTTCACACACGAACCGGTACCCCTCTGTGCCGGCAAACAGGTTATCGTTCTTCAGCCAGAAGCCCTCTTCATCCGGGCGGATCTTCAGGTTCTGGTACAGGTATTTCACCTCCTGCGCCTTGGCAGACGGGGTGCGATCCGCATACACGATCCCATTCCCGCAGAAATTGTAATCGGTGGTACGGTCGCCAAAATCACCGCCGTATGCCAAAACCTGCTCGCCAAATTCATTTTTCCGACAGATAAACTGGTCGATATAATCCCAGATAAAGCCACCCTGATACATCGGATATTTTTCCAGTTCAATATATTCATCCATCGCGCCGCAGGAATTTCCCATCGCATGGACATATTCACAACTGATATACGGCTTCGGCGGGTCATTTTGCAGGTATGCTTCGATCTCCCACGGCGGCGGATACATCCGGCTTTCCATATCGGTCGTATCCGGGTAACGCGGGTCGCGGGTCACGCCCTCATAGTGTACCAGCCGGGTCGAGTCCTTGGCCCGGAACAGCTGTGACATTTCAAAGATATCTTTTCCGCCGTAGGATTCATTCCCACAGGACCAGATCAGCACCGACGGATGGTTTTTATCCCGCTCCAGCATGGAGTTGGCACGGTCTAAGACCGCTTCCAGCCAGTCCTCCCGGTCGTTGGGAACAGTCCAGTCGGATACATCAACATCCATGTGCGACCAAGATCCATGCGATTCCAAATTTGCCTCATCGATCAAATAAATACCGTATTCATCGCACAGCTCATACCAGCGGCTCTGGTTGGGGTAGTGGCAGGTGCGGACCGCGTTGATATTATGCTGTTTCATAAACTGGATGTCCCAAAGCATATCCTCTTCTGTTACCGCACGCCCGCGGACCGGATCGAATTCATGGCGGTTCACCCCTTTAAAGACGATCCGTTTCCCGTTCAGGTGCATCACCTTGTCGATCATCTCAAATTTCCGGAAACCGATCCGCTGGGAAACCGATTCCACCGTTTCCCCGTTTTTCCGCACAGTGATCATCAGCGTGTAAAGATACGGGTCCTCCGCGCTCCAAAGATGCGGCGCAGCCAACAAAAGGCTTAAGTCCATTTCCTGCCGATAGCCGATTTCCAACTGCTGTTCTACCAGTTCCCCGTCTTTGTCAAACAGCCCAATATCCACCGTGTCGGCCGTTTTCCCACTAAAACGGCAACGGGCTTTCAGCGTGCCGATGATATAGTCTACCGAAAGATCTGTGGTTACAAACAAATCTTCCAGATGGGTCTGCGGCAGCGCATAAAGCAGGACATCCCGGAATAATCCGGTAAAACGCCAAAAGTCTTGGTCTTCGATCCAGCTGGCGCTGCTTCGTTGGTAAACTTCAACAGCAAGCCGGTTTTCCCCGTCAGTTACCAGTTCAGTAATGTCAAATTCGGTCGGGGTATAGCCGTCCTCCCCATATCCGACAAACGTTCCGTTTAGCCACACATAAATTGCGGTTTCAAATCCCTGAAACGAAAGGATCAGCCGTTTGTTTCTCAGTGACGGAGCCACTGTAAACGTTTTGATATAGCTGCCCACCAAATTATGCTCCATATCCACAGCCGGAGGAAGGATGTCCGCCTGACCGTCCCATGGGTAGAGCGTATTGGTATACTGCGGGTCTCCATAGCCCTGTGTTTGCAGATGGCCCGGTACCTCGATGGAATCCCACGCCTCGCATGAAAAAACATCCTCAAAAAAACTTTGCGGGCGCAAAGCCGGGTTCTTGGAAAGATGGAATTTCCATTTCCCGTTCAGGCTTTGGCACAGGTCCATCGGGCCGCGCTCCAAGGCCTTTATTTCGTCGGTGTAAAAGCGATGGTCAGAATGCGCGTCTAATCGATTCATTTGAAATACTTCCGGATCTGTGAGCCAGTCTAGTGTTGGTTCTTGTTGCATATCATTTCCTCCTTTTCCCATCCTTTAGAAAAACAGCGGAATATCAGGGGATATTCCGCTATCGGATATTTCGTATCAAACGGTCTAATCGTCAAAGTGGTAGGATAACACCTCTTCCATGGTCGGAATAGAAGACTGCGCGCCCTTACGGGTCACCACGATCGAAGAAACCTTGTTGGCAAATTCCGCCGCCTCTGTCAGCGGCTTCCCTTCTGCAAGCTGGATCGCGACCGATGCGGTAAACGCGTCCCCGGCTGCCGTAGTATCAACTACCGGCACCTGTTTTGGCGCTACGCGGTACTCGGTCCCATCTGCCAAGCTTAAATAGGAACCTTCTCCGCCCAGGGTCACCAGCACTTCCTTGGCGCCCATTTCCTTTAAACGGGCGGCCGCGGGGGCCGGGTCCTTTGCCGCACCGGGCATTCCCGTTAAAATTGCCAGTTCTGTTTCATTGGGCTTTACCAGATCAACAGTTTCAAACAAGCCCTTTGGTAAGGTTTCCGGGGCAGGAGCCGGGGCCGGGTCTAAAATGACCAGCTTTCCAAGCTCTTTTGCCTTTTTTGCGGCATACGCCACTGTTTCCAGTGGAATTTCCAGTTGTAGGACAAGCGCATCGCAATCAGCCAGCAACTTCAAATTTTTATCAATATAAGCGCAGTCAACTTCCATATTGGCTCCCTGCGCGACTACGATCGAATTATTCCCATTAGGAAACACTGTAATCATAGCGATCCCTGTCGGTACATCGGATTCCAGCAAGTGGGAGCAGTCTACCCCGGACTTTTCCAAATTGTCTTTCATCATCTGCCCGTTACCGTCTTTCCCAATCGCTCCGAGCATAGTGACGTCCGCGCCCAGTTTACTTAGTGTACATGCCTGGTTGGCGCCTTTTCCGCCCGGGACGATACCAAAACCATTTGCCAGCATAGATTCCCCCTCTACTGGCAAACGCGAAACATCCGCCACAAAATCCGTATTTAAACTCCCAAGTACTACAATTTTCTTTTTCATCATTCTTCAAATCTCTCCATTAAAAACAGGTAAATGCTCCATCCACAACAAAGTCAGAGCCTGTGGTAAAGCTGCTGCAATCCCCGGCAAGGTAAACAACGACCGCCTGAAGCTCCTCCGGTTTTCCCATCCGGTGCATCGGCGCCATATCGTTCCATTTTTCGATCAGCGGAACTAAATGCGGCGCGTTGGAAATCAGTTCCGTCGCAATGTACCCCGGGCTGATGCTGTTGACGCGCACATTTTTGGTCGCCCATTCCACTGCCAATGATTTTGTGAGCTGGATCACGCCCGCTTTAGATGCGTTATAAGCGCACTGGGGCTGCGGCACGTTGACGATATGCCCGGACATGGAAGCGGTGTTGATGATAGAGCCCCCGCCCTGCTGAATCATCACCTTTCCGGCAGCGCGGGCAGTTAGGAATACGCCGTTCAGGTTGACGTTGATCACTTTCATCCACTGCTCATAGGTCATGCTTTCGGCAGGCTCGTTGATGCAGATCCCGGCATTGCAGAAAGCAATGTCGATCTTTCCAAACGATGCCAGCAGAGAATCAATCATAGCGTCTACCTCTTTCGGGTCTGTGACGTCGGTCTTTAAAGCGATCGTTTTTCTGCCGGTCTCCCCTGCGATCTGTGTCGCTGTTTTTTGGGCTTCATCTAAATCGATATCCACGATCGCAACATCAGCTCCAGCCTCTGCCAACGCAGTCGCCACACTTTTTCCAATTCCGCGCGCCCCGCCGGTAACAAAGGCGGATTTCCCATCTAACCGCATCTTTTCTAAAATGCCCATCTAAAAAACCTCCCTTTTCTGAGTTTAAGCCGTTTTTTCATAACTTTATAGAACTGATTTTATCATAAGCTTCTCGCAAAAAGATGTCAATTCTTTCCCTTATTTTTTGTAATTACTTCTTATTTTCAACGATGATTATTAGATAGAATTCATAAGGAACGGCTGCGCTCCCGCAGTTCTTTCATCAGGTCCTGCTCATCCCCGGGATACCGTAAAGAGATATCCTGTCTGCGCGAAAACTTAGGAGTCAAAACACCTTGCCGGTAAGCATTGAGCAATAAGGTCAAATCATAGATCCGGTTGCTCAACTTATTGCCGTGATCGGTATCGCTTACCATGACACGGGAAAGCTCGGTTTCAAACACTTCAGAGCTCGATTCAATATCGCGGTTTTCCAAAATGGCTGCTTTGGTATTTTCAAATGCCTGGTGAGACATGATCCTCATCCCGTGGGAATTATAGATCAGCGTATACCCGGCGATCCCGGTACGGCTGTGGTATGCTTTGCAGAACCCCCCGTCAATGACGATGAGCCTGCCGTTTGCCTTGACCGGGCTTTCCCCTTCGATCGCACGGACTGGGACGTGCCCGTTGATGATGTGGGAATACGGGGAGGTCAGGCCGAAATTTTCCAGGATCCGCACACAGGCCGCTTCGGACTGATAATGCCGGTAGTACGGATTTTTCTCCTCAGTCCAAGAGGATTCATCCGCCACCAGCATCCGTTCAAAGGTGGTCATTTTGGAGCGGCCAAATAAAGGTGATTCCTTTCCGCACCACAAATACCACATAAAGTCCTGGCAGTCCTGCCGTTCCTCCTCGCTGATCTCGGTCAGGTAAGCGCGCCGTGCTTTCCGGTCGCAGTAATCCATGTATTCTTTTCCGCGCATCCGCTTTTCCTGGTGGGTCACCACGGCAAGATCCCCGTTTTCATCCATGGGGATACACCCATGGAACAGCAGGTTCTGGTTGTAGATCCGGTACATGCTCCCGCGCTCATATAAAAACCGAGTATGCCGCTGTAAGCGTTCACTTCCCCGGAACGCCCGGGCAAGCCCGTGCATGATCCGTTCCTCTTCCTCACTTAGCGCATATGGGTCGGCCCAGTTGATCGTTGGGAAGACAGTGTCTTTGAGCGGGTAAACTTTCCCGTCGATCGTTACCGTCCCGCAGGCCAGATCCATCTGCTCCAGCAGCATGCGGGAATCCATATTGTATTCCGGATGCCGGCGGATCACCTGCCCCTCCAGCTTAAACAGGATCACAGAAACTGCCTTTAAAAGCGCCTTGTGCGGGGAATCGCATTCCGGATAAGCCCTACCCGCGAAGTCAGACAAAGGCCTGATGCTCACCCCGTAGCCGTTTTCCAGAGTCGCAAGGTTGTGGTATGCCACGCTGTTGCGCACCACCGTCATCATACATGCACGGCTGCCCGCCGCGGCGCCCATCCACAGAATATCGTGGTTGCCCCACTCAATGTCCACCGAATGGTACTGCATCAGCATATCTACAATGCTGTCCGCCCGGGGGCCTCGGTCAAAAATATCCCCTACAATGTGCAGGCGGTCTACTGCCAGGCGCTTCACCAAAGAGGCCAGCGCGATGATAAAGTCGTCGGAATTTTGTATCCCTATGATCGTTTCAATGATCTTCCGGTGGTAGACCAGCTGATTGTCGTCCTCATCCGGCTGGGCGTGGAGCAGCTCATCAATAATATAGCTGTATTCGGCCGGAAGCGCCTCGCGCACTTTCTGCCGGGTATATTTGGAGGAAAGCAGCTTGCACAGGTCGATCAGCCGGTACAGGGTCTCTTCGTACCAAGCTTCTGTGTTTTTCCCCTCTTCCCGGATCATACTGAGCTTCTGCTCCGGATAGTAGATGAGCGTACAGAAATCAGAACGCCACTGCTCGTCCTTTTCTTCCCCGAACAAGCGGTTCACTTTTTCCCGGATCACCCCTGAACCATTGTTCAGGATATGGTAAAACGCCGCATATTCCCCGTGCAGGTCGCTCATAAAATGCTCGGTGCCTTTGGGAAGGTTTAGAATCGCTTTTAAATTGATCAGCTCGGTGCACACCTGCTGAACGGTTGGATAAGTATTGGAAAGCAAGGTCAGGTATTTGATCTCGTCTTGGGTAAACGTTCGTTTTTCATACGGCATGATAGTTTTCTCCTCTAAGCCTAAACAAATTTTCTTTGCATTATTTATTGTAGCGGAAAATGCTGGAATTGGCAATTCTATTTTATGAATTTCCCTCAAATTGTAAACCAAAATTCTAAATTTCAGTTTACAATTTGAAATTTTTCTGGTATACTGGAGCCAAACCCTAAACGAAAGGAATTTACATACCTATGGAAACACAAAAAACCATCCCGCAAACACGGGTCTACACCCTTACAAAAATCGCGCTGTGCATCACTCTGCTGATCGTCTGTTCCTATCTGGTCGTCCCACTGCCCTTTACCCCAGTTGTGATCACAGGCCAGACCCTTGCGGTCAATCTGATTGCCCTGCTGCTGACCCCAAAACAAACTTTCGCCGCGATCAGCGTCTATCTGCTTGCCGGATTGATTGGTCTGCCTGTTTTTGCAGGAGGGATCTCCGGTCCCGCAAAATTCGTCAGCCCAACCGGCGGTTTTTTGATCGGCTTCTTAGCTGCCGCCGTCTTAATCAGCCTCCTCAAAGGGAAAAACAATCAATTTTGGCGGTACCTGCTGGTCACGGCATTGGTCGGGATCCCAGTGATCAATCTATTTGGCGTTATTATGATGAGCATCACGCAGGGAGTGACCTTGCAGGCGGCTTTTCTCAGCGCGGTAGCACCGTTTTTGATCGGGGATGTGATCAAGGCGGTGCTGGCCAGCCTGTTGGCATTCCTGCTTAACAAACGCCTGCCCAAGCAATTTACCGCCTAACACATGTTCTTTCGTTTCTTAATATAATACAGTGTATTTTCTGCACAGCGTACAAAACGATTTGTTCCAACAACGGGTGTTTTCCATGCCCGTTGTTACTTTTTTGTAATACACTCAACCGGTTTGTTGTCAGAAAGATTACAACTTTGTGATTTCCTTGACAGAGGCTTCAGCCATATACTACAATGACACTAGATCCTGAAAACTGATTTAAGGCCCATGTTAAAGGAGAAGTGTTTATGCCAATAAAACGATCGGCCGCTGTGATCCTTGCATTGATCATGATGCTAGGATGTCTTGTGGGGTGCGGTTCTCAGTATAGCCCGGGCGAAAATTCTCTAAACGATTCCTCAAGCTGGGTCAGTGTGACTAGTGAAGACGGCAAATACCAACTTCAGGTCCCTGCAAAATGGAAGGATCTAAAGGGACAGCTTTCCCAAGACGCCACACTGGAATACGGCGACCCTTCCAAAGAGCAGTATTTGATGCTGCTTCCCGAATCGAAAGAATCTTTGTCCATGAATTTTAAAGAATACACGACCGTGATCCTTCACAATATCGCCTCCAATATGGAAAATGCTGTGATCGACCAGACGGCGGACATCACGATCCAAGAAACCCCTGCGACCCTGACCGGAATTTCCGGAAGCTCTGATCAAATCAAGGTACAGTACTGGGTGTATACTGTAGAAACGCAGCAGGACTTCCTACAGGTGGTCACCTGTACCCTACAGTCAAAGGCGGAGGAAACAAAGCCCTTGATCGAACAGGTCGTCGATACATTACAGCCTGTTTCTGAAGAAAGCAAACAATGATCCCCCTTTTTAGAAAGAGCCAAGGTTTCATTACCTTGGCTCTTTCTTTTGGACAGCAGCTCGTCAACAGGTTAAATTGTTAAAATTTTGTCAAAATGTACAAATCTTCCTTCCTGATTTGTGCATCATGAGAAATCTGGAACATTTTTGAAATTTTTATTTTTAAATTATTGACAAATCATGACCAATGTAGTATCCTAACTTTGGACTTAGTTTGTGTGTTAAACAAATAACGGTTTAATTGTTATAAAACTAACAATGCAGGCTTTGGACAGCATCAGCATTTTGCAAACTTTCAAGGAGGCCAGCTATGAACTTTAAGTATAAATGGTGGGGAAAAGGCGATATCGACGCTACGTTCGGTGTGTTTTTTGACGGCTTTTCCAAAATCCTGACAGCAACCGGCATCATGCTTTTTGCGTTTGGAATGCCTGCTTCTATTGTAATCGGACAGATCGTCCCGGCGATCGGGGTCGCGACCTTTTTGGGAAACCTGTGGTATTTTTATGAGGCAAAATGCCTTGCCCAGAAGGAGCAGCGCCACGATGTCACCGCACAGCCTTTCGGGATCGGCGCATCCCAGCTGACCGGCTGGCTTTACCTGATCATGGGGCCGGTTTACTGGAAAACCAACGACGCCATGCTGGCGTTCCGCGTGGGGCTTTGTGCGGCGTTTATCGGCGGGATCATCGAAGTGCTCGGTGCTTTTGCAGGGCGCTGGATTGTAAAAAATGTCCCGCACAGCGCATTGCTTGGAAATATGTCTGCCAGCGCGATCGTGTGGTTGTCCTTTGTTGGGATCGCTTTGGTTTTCGATAAACCGATCTATGCGGTCCTCCCGCTCTTTATTGTCATCATTGATTATCTGGGAAAAGCGGACAAGCGTTTTCAAAAGATCCCATCCGGTCTGATCGCCATCGTGCTTGGGGCTGTCATCGCATGGTCGACCGGTTATCTCACCCCGGAAAACTTTATCTCTTCCTTTGACGACCTAGGCTTTTATGTCCCGCATTTCTTTGGCGGAGAGATTTTGAAAGGTTTTAAAGAAATTGTTCCGTTTTTACCAGTCATCATCCCGCTTCAGATCAACAACTTCCTCAGCACTTTACAAGGGCTGGAAAGCGCAAAAGATGTTGGAGACTGCTATCCGGAACGCCGTTCCATGGTCATGGACGGTGTAACTACTATGGTTGGTTCCCTGCTTGGGAATCCTTTTCCGACTACTGTTTATTTCGGCCATCCGGGCTGGAAAGCGCTGGGCGCCCGCGCCGGCTATTCCTTAGTTGTTGGGATCGCTTATCTGCTTGTATGCCTGACCGGCTTGACCGGGATCGTCATGGCGGTTATCCCGACCGAAGCGGTACTGGTTCTGTTGATTTTTGTTGGCTTCTCCGTGACAGGGACTACCCTGCAAAATACCAAAGCCAAGTATTTCCCTGTTATCCTGCTATCCATGATACCAATTGTTTTTCAATATATCCAAACGCTGGTCAACTCCGCTTTTCAGGCGGCCGGAACAGAGGCTGCCAGCATCACGGCTGAACAGCTTACCAGCGCTTCTCTTCCTTTAGAGGGAATCAACATTCTGGCTAACGGAGCTTTCCTATCCAGCCTTTTGATCGCGGCAGTTCTGGCCTGCGTGCTGGATAAACGGTATTTCCGTGCGGGTGCTTTCTCGCTTGGGCTTGCATTCTGTTCTTTCATTGGAATGATCCACTGCGAATCTATTGCATGGCTTCCAAAAACAGGCGTGGTTTTGGGGATCATTTACTGCGTTGTCGCCCTCTATCTGTTCGCCAAATACGTTATCTTTGAACGCGGAAAACCGCATCCTCTCTCGGAAAGTGACACCGCAGCCGATTAACGGTCTATTTACCCTTTGTTGTGAGGCAAAGGGTTTTAATAGAAAAACATAGTTTGAATCTTAAACTATGTCAAACAAATAACAAAGCCTGCAGAAACACAGGATCAAAGGGAAACGGTTCTTCCGTTTCACATTCTGTTGCTTTGGCAGGGAACTGTGAATGGAGGAGATAGAACGATCAGTGTAAATGAACGGGCTTTGAACAAAAAAATGGGGACAGGATCTTTTCTTTAAAGATCCCCAAAAAGTTTTTAGTCCGGTTTCTTTGGCCAAAATCGGTTATTTTTGTTTTTTCTGGACAACCTGAATCCATGGCCGTAAGAAACGCAAGACAGTAGTATTTAAAAGTGGTTTCACGAAAACAACTCACAGTTCGTGAAACAAATTCGTTGGGAGGACAATTTAAATGGAAAACGTAAAAATTCCTTTTTTTAAGAAATCCGACTTAGACGCATCTTTAGGTGTGTTTTTTGACGGCTTTTCAAAAGTAATTGCGGCGATCGCAATTTTGACTGGTACCCTTCAGCTTGGCAGCGATGTTGTGTTCGGCACCATGATGCCGGGCGTACTGGTTAGTATCATTGTGTTAAACGGCGGCCTTTGGCTGTATTACCGTCACATTGCAAAACAAAGAGGCGACGCGGGTTTAACTGCTATTCCGGCAGGGATCCAGGCTGGACGTTTGTTCATCTGGCTGTATTCTATCATGCTGCCTGTGCTGAATACTACCAATGATGCAATGCTTGCTTTCCAGGTTGGTGTATTCGCGCACTTCATCGGCGGCCTTGTGTTCGTGATCGGCGCATTCGTTGTTCCAAAACTCTTAAAAATCGTTCCGGCAGGCGCTCTGTTTGGTTCTTTGGCCGGCGGTGCTATGGCGTTCCTGGTGTTGCAGTCCATGGACGGCGTATTGAAAATGCCGTTGGTTGGTTGGATCGCTTTGGTCGTATTGTTTGTCATCTACCTTGGCAAAGTAAACACCAAGGTTCCGGCTGCTTTGATCGCGATCGTAGTCGGTGCAGTGATCGCATTTGCTACCGGCGCTATGGGATTTGGCGCAGTTGCTGATTCTTTCTCTAACATCGGCTTCTACCTGCCGCTGCCTACTTTCGGCATTTTCTCACCGGAAGTAATGAGCGCGACGATCCCATTCCTGCCAATCATCATCGCTTTCTCTATCAATGAGGTCATCACTGGTATCCAAGCGGTAGAACAGGCAAAAGAATGCGGCGATACTTTCTTCACCACCACAAAGCCATTGGTAATCTCTGGTGTTGCAAGTATGGTAGGCGCTCTGTTTGGAAGCCCTCTGGCAGTTGGTCTGTACTGGGGCTATCCGGGATGGAAAAAGATGAACGCTGGTACTGGCTACCACTTTGGTCTGGTCGTTCTTTATGCTTTAGTTGGCTTAACCGGCCTGAGCGCGATCATCAACTCCTTTATTCCGGAAGCTGCCGTTCTGCCGATCCTTGTATTTGTTGGTATCTCCAGCTATGCTCAGGCGTTTGACGTTGTGAAAAGCAAATACTATCCGGCAGTCATCATGGCTTCTGTACCGGTATTGGTCGACTTTATCATCACAAATGTTGCAGAAGGCGGACTTGCTGGTCTTGCCATGTATAAACCTGGTTCCGCGTTTATCGGCTTGATCGTTGGCTGTATCTTCGTATTCATCATCGACAACAACTGGAAAGCTGTTTCGATCACTTCCGTGATCGCGATCGTACTGACTGCGATTGGTATGATTCACTCTCCAAGCATCATCTTGACCGAAGGCTATGTTTTTGAAACCAACTTTATCATTGCCTATGCAGTTTGCGCGGTTGGATTCTTTATCCTGCACCTGATCAAATTCAATCACAAGGCGCATCAGGCTGACTTGGAAGCAGAGGCTATGCTGGAACAGCAGGTTCAGGTAGACTCACAGTTATAAAAGCACACAGCAAAAAGATGAACCGTTCAGTTGGAAGATGGGAAAGCATCTTCCAACTGAATTATTAGAATCTTTCCTCAGCCCAAAACAGAGGGCGAAATTTTAGTTTGACGATCTCATTGGCACAGAAAACTATGGTTTTGTTTCTGCCCCTCATGAGTATAGTCATAAATTTATGTATTTCGCAGCTTCATAAAACTATTTCTAATCTTAAGAGGAGAATGACATGAAAACTTTAGTGCTTTTTGGTGCCGCAAGAGAAAAAGGCCACACCAGAGCAATGGTCGACCTGTTTTTAGAGCATCTTGACGGCGAAAAGGAAATTATTGATGCTTACCGTACCGAGGTGGCTCCATGTAAGGACTGCCGCTACTGCTGGCACAAAAAAGGCTGTAGCATCAAGGACGGTATGCAGGATATTTACCGCAAAATCGAAGAAGCAGACAATATTGTACTGGCTTCCCCGATGTATTTCCACTCCATTACCGGTGAGCTGAAATCATTGATCGACAGACTACAGGTTTACTGGGCAGGCCATGTCAGAAACGACATGCCGGATCATTTTATTAAAAAAGGCGCGATTTTAATGGTTGGCGGCGCACCAAGCTTTGAAAATCAATTTTTGGGCGGCGAACTGGTCTTTAAAAACCTGTTAAACGACCTGAGCACAGAATTTTTAGGGGAAGTATGTCTTCCAAACAGCGACGTGGATTCTCTGGAAACCCGTCCTGACATCAAGCAGCAGGTCATTGACCTGGCTAACAAGATGAACGAAGCCAATAAATAAAATTTTTTGATTCATTGAAGGGAGAAATCGTTATGTCTAAAAAGTACAAATTCACAACCAAAGAACACCTGCCTGTAGAACACCTGATCTTCAAAGTTGCTCCGGAAGACGTGGAAGAATATTTGACCATCGACCACGAAGTCTGGACTCTGGGCGAAGCAATGTGGGACGGATTTGACCACATCCCGTTTTTGAGCAAAGAAACCTGGATCAACGAAAACAAACCGGGCGAAATGCACTTTGTATTTATCTGGGAAAGCTTGGAATCCTGGAAAAAAGTTGACGACAAAGAACTGCAGGCTGCGTTTATCAAAGAATTTGAAAGCAAATTCACAAAACCGTACGAATTCATCTACTGCGGACAGAACGAAGAAAACTTCGGCGTACACCGTTACAGCAGATTTGAACGGGTAGACGACTAATTTGCCGCCTCTCCCCCATTTATTTTAAAATCAGAAAGAGGTATTGATCATGAAATTTGAAAATAAAGTGGTCATCGTTACCGGAGCTTCTTCCGGAATCGGTGAAGGCGTTGCAAAACATTTTCTCGCAGAAGGCGCAAAAGTTGTTGGCTGCGGAATCGAACCGTCTATGAAGATCGAAGACCAGAACGCAATCTACGTTCAGGCCGACCTTTCCAAACCGGAAGAAGCAGAAAACGTTGTTGCACAGGCTGTAAAAGCATTCGGCAGAGTGAACAAGCTGGTATGCTGCGCTGGCGTTACCTTTATCGGCAGCTTAGAAAGCACCAACTACGACACCTTTATGAAAGAGATCAGCATCAATCTGGGCGGTGTGTTCAATATGTGCAAGGCTGCTGTGATCGAATTGAAAAAACAGAAAGATTCTACCATCGTGACCGTTGGTTCCGACTTGGGGGTTCACCCAATTCCGGAACGGATCGGCTACTGCCCGTCTAAGGCCGGCGTTATTATGCTGACCAAATGCATTGCTCTGGAATATGCGCCTGACATCCGTGTCAACTGCATCCTGCCGGGGCTGGTACGCACCCCGATGATCGAAATGCGCTTTGCAGAAGCAGAGGATCCAAAGGCTTTGGAAGAAGAATACGCAAGCATGTACCCGCTCCACAAAATGGGCAAGGTGGAAGACATGGCGAACGCGATCTCTTTCCTGTCCAGCGATGAAAGCGGCTTTATCACCGGCGAAATTATGCATGTCTGCGGTGGCAGCCTGATCTAAGGAGGAAAATCAAATGGCAACTTCTTTATTTAAAATGCCGTTTGATGTGGAAAAAACAAAAGTTACCAAGATCTACGAAAGCGAAGACCTAAAAAATGCTTCTGTAGAAACCATAACTTCTGACCATATCAAACAGATCTACGGCGAGTTGAAATTTACGGAACTGCACGAAGACCGCCCTTATACTTATACTTCTCTTGTTACTTCTATTGACGGAAAGATCGCTTTCACCGACGCTCCGCAGGGGCCGCTGATCGCGAAACTGAACAAGTATGACCCGGACGGCGCAAACGCTGACTGGTGGATCTTAAATATGCTCCGCGCAGTTTCCGACGCCGACATCATCGGCGCAGGCACCATGCAGGCGGAAGGCGACTATACCTGCCATGTGTTCGATCAGGACATGGAAGACGCCCGGATCGCCGCCGGAATGAACCCGGTTCCGTGGAACATCATTTCTTCCTTAGACGCCACTGACATCCCGTTTGACCATCTCCTCTTTAAAACCCCAGAAGTGCCGGTTATGATCAGCACCTCTGCCGCAGGTTTGGAAGTGGTAAAACAAAACATCCAATGCGATTACTACGTTGTAGGACCTGTATCCTCCAAAGAAGAAGTCACCGACGAGCTGATTGCCGGCATGAAAGCAAATCAGGACAAGGTGATCGTGATCGCGACCGGTGAAAAAGCCCCGGATTCCCATGTGGCGCTGTATATCATGAAGAAGTTTGGGCTGGACAAGGTTTTGGTGGAAACCCCTTCTTACATGCACTATCTGGTATCGGAAGGGCTGATGGATGAGTTGTTCTTCAACTATTCCTGCATCTATGTGGGCGGACAGGCATTGTCGATCGGAAAATTCGGCAAAGAATTCGGCTCCAAAGACCACCCACACACCAAAATGCTGTCTATCCATACCCACAGCGACCATTTCTTCTATTTCCGCCAGAAGCTGATTTACGGTTAAACAGAAAGAAGGAAAACACAACATGTCAAAAATTGCAGTTGTATTCCACAGCGTCTGCGGAAATACTTACCTGATGGCAAAAGCTTATGCCGATTATCTGAAAGAACAGGGCGAAGATGTCGCTCTGTTCCGCGTCAAAGACGATACCTTTGAAGAAACCTCCCTTCGGTTTGAATCCTCCAGAGCGTACCGGGAAGAGATTTTAAAACTTCCGGTGGTTGGCTCCGGGAAAGATCTGACCGATTACGACGCGCTGTTTTTAGGCTCTCCTACCTATTACGGATGCGTGTCCGCACAGATGAAAGCCTTTATGGATTCGTTCTGTGATATTTGGGTAGACGCTTTGATGTCCGGAAAATATTTTGGCTGCTTTGCTACCAGCGGCGACCTTTACGGCGGAAGCGAGCTTTGCATGCAGGTGATGAACGCTTTCGCACAGCATATGGGAATGATCAACCTCTCTGTCCCCTGTAACATCGGCGGCGCACCACAGCCCGCCTACGGGATCACCTGGGCTACCGGCCCGATGTCCGACCAACGGATGACAGAAGATACGGTGACAGCGATCCGCCGGTACTTGGATCATGTCCTGCCGTTTATCCATTCCAAAGCATAAAATTTTTCAGCCATATTAAAACGAGGAAGCTTAAAAAAGCTTCCTCGTTTTTTATTAAGAGTTTGCAAGCGCTTGGAAAAAGCCGTCGATGCACAGATCTGACGCCCCCAAAAGCGGACCGTCAGCCCCCATATCAGATAACAGGATATCCTGCGTTTCCGTGATCGGAAGCAAAATATTGTGCAATATCTCTGGAATCAGGTAAGGGAACGAGGATACGATCACCGAATTGATGATAATCACCTCGCTGTTTAAAATAAAGATAATATTTGCAATGCCTACAGCAAGATACCGCGCAAACTGCTCTAACACCGCAACTGCATGCGGGTCCTTCATCCGCACCATCGCGATAAACTCTTCGATCCGGCTGATCGGTTTTTGTAAATGGCAGTTCATGGCCTTGAGTACAGCGTCATTGCTGCAATATTGCTCCCAGCAGCCGTATTTTCCACAGGTGCACTGTTCTGTTTCGGTACAGTTGATGGTGTGATGCCCCAAAGCATTGGCAAACCCATGGTATCCCTGCACCAGCTTGCCGTTGGTAATTAACCCGGTGGAGATGACATCAGTAATATTGATGATCGCCAGTTCTTTATATTGGGGGTGTTGTTTTAATTCAGTCAGCGCGACCAAATTCCCGTCGTTATGAACGATGACCGGGACATGATAGCGGTCCTCCACCAAAGTTTTGATGTCTATATTGCTCCATTTTAAACGGGGGATATTCCGGATGGTCCCGTCTCGGTCCACCACCCCGCGCACCGAGATCCCGATCCCGATCAAGCCATAGGGCGATGGCTTTTGGGTGGCGATCAGCCTGTCCAGATACTGGTAAAGCTGCTTATAATTTTCAAGGAAATTCGTCCCTACCAACGGGATCACATAGTTGTCACGGAGCTCATTATTAAGATCCGTGACGATGACCCGGATCTTCGTCACGTCAAAATCAATAGCGATACAGTATCCTGCATCCGGGATCAATTCCAGCATGATCGGTTTTCTTCCCCCGGTAGAGGTACCAAGCTGAGTCTCCCGCAGAATATGCAGGTCCATCCACTCTTTCACGATGGTAGAAACAGTTGCTTTATTGAGCCTCATTTTCTCAGAGATCTCTGCCCGTGAGGTGTTCCGGTGCTGGCGGATATATTTCAGGATCTTCAGACGGTTATGGGCACGAATATCCTTAGTTTGCACGATTTTCATTTGATACATCCTTATACTCGACATTTTCTCTATGGGTATTGTAGCACAAATAGAGCATGATTTCAAATTTCTTTCTATTTCCGAGAATTGCTCACAATTTGTTGATATTTTCCCCTGTCAAAATATGCTATAATAGGCTTAAGAAAAAAGAAAATCAGGTGCGAAAGGGGCTGGAAAGGAATGGCCTTTGTTGAATTTCAAGACGTAACAAAGCTTTATCAGATGGGTGAAGTTCAGATCGCCGCCGCAGACGGGATCTCCTTTACGGCGGAGCAGGGCGAATTTGTGGTAATCGTAGGGCACAGCGGAGCCGGAAAAACAACGGTGCTGAACATGCTGGGCGGCATGGATACCTGCACCAGCGGAACGATCCTGCTGGATGGGAAAAATATCAGCAGCTATACCCCGCGCCAGTTGATCGAATACCGCAGATATGATATTGGATTCGTATTCCAGTTTTATAACCTTGTCCAAAACCTAACGGCTCTGGAAAATGTAGAACTGGCTTCCCAAATCTGCCGTGACCCGCTGGATGCAAAAACAGTACTGGAGGAGGTCGGCCTGGGCTCCAGATTATCCAACTTCCCGGCACAGCTTTCCGGCGGCGAACAGCAGCGGGTCGCGATTGCGCGTGCGATCGCCAAAAACCCCAAACTTTTGCTCTGCGACGAGCCCACCGGCGCGCTGGATTACCAAACCGGAAAGGCTATTTTGCAGCTTTTGCAGGACACCTGTAAAAAAAATGGTCAGACTGTGATCGTCATCACCCACAATCAGGCGTTTACCGCGATCGCCGACCGTGTTATTAAAATCAAAAGCGGAAAAGTAGTTGACATCATTTTAAATCCAAACCCTGTTTCTGCGGAAGGACTTGAATGGTAATGAAGACGATGTTCCATAAAGAGATCGCGCGCTCTGTCACCCATTCCCTGAGCCGTTTTTTCGCGATCCTGATGATCGTTGCGCTGGGGACCGGGTTTTACGTTGGGCTGCGTTCTACCTCACCCGATATGGAGACCACAGTGGACGCCTATGCGGATGATTCGCACATGATGGACATCCACGGGATTTCTACCCTTGGCTTTACTGAAAACGATGTTGCCGCCATCCGCCAGACGGAAGGCGTTGAAAACGTGATGGCTGGTTTCACCGCCGACGTGATCAGCCGGATGGAGGGAAAGGATCAGGTGATCCGCATCCATTCCCTGCCCCGCGACCTATCCGATGAAAACGGAGATTATCTAAACCGACCGGTACTGGTCAGCGGACGGATGCCCGAAAAAAGCGGAGAGTGCGTTGTCAGCAACCAGAAATTTTTCTCTGAAGGCGATGTACTGGGGACTACGATCTATCTGGAAGACACAGAAGGTGACCTTGCCGACCAGCTGAGCCAAACCGAATATACAGTTGTCGGTGTGGTGGATTCTGCCTACTATCTGTCATTTTCTCTTGGCAGCAGCGACCTTGGCAGCGGAAGCCTGGATTACTTTATGTATGTACCGGAGGAGGATTTTACCCAGTCCGTATATACAGACCTGTTCCTCACTGTAAAAGACGCGGCCGCTCTTTCCGCCTTCTCCGACGAGTATGCCGACCTGGTAGAACAAACCTCTGATCATCTCACCGACCTTGCCGAGGAGCGTACCCCGATCCGTTTGCAGGAGATCCGAGACGAGGCGCAGGAAGCGATCGACGACGCCCAGCAGGAATATGACGACGCCAAGGCGGAAAGCGACCAGAAATTTGCCGTGGCGGAACAAAAGCTAAAAGACGCCGAAGCTGAGATCGCTGAAAATGAAGAAAAGCTCGATGATGCTGAAACTACCCTTTCTGACGGCGAGCGTGCCTATCAGCAGGGGAAAAAAGAATATGAAGACGGTGTCACCCAGCTCAAACAGCAGAAAGAAGATACCGCCAAGCAGTTTGAGGAAGCTCAAAAACAGATCGACGAAGCGCGTCCGGGGCTGGAGGACAGCCTTTCTCAGCTGGAGGAGGCCCAGCAAAAGCTAACGGACCAAAAGCCGCAGATAGATGAGGCGCGAGAACTGTTAGACCAGCTGACCGCACAGCATATTGAACTGATCGACCAGCTCAATGCTGCGGAGGATGCCGGCGACGACGCCCTAACTGCCCAATTAGAGGCTCAGATCAAAGCCCTGACAGATCAGATCGATCCACTGGGGCAGACGATCCTGACCTATGATGCTTCACAGGAACAGGTGACAGCGCAGTTACAGCAGGTCAAGGATGGGATCACCCAGCTTGACGGCTCCCAAAAAGATCTGGACGAAGGGAAAAAGGGCGCTCAAAAACAGTTTGAGGAGGCTGAAAAAAAGCTTTCTGATGCAAAAACTAAGCTTGACAAAAGCCGCAAAGATCTGGATAATGGATATGCAGATCTAGAAACCGGCCGTCAGCAGCTTGCTGACGCAAAGCTGGAGGTAAAGAACGGCTGGGCTGAATATGAAGAGCAAAAGCTGGAAGCAGAAGATAAGCTTGCCGATGCGAAGCAAAAAATCGAGGATGGCAAGGCGGAACTGGACGACTTAGAAGAACCTACTTGGTACTGGCTCGACCGGAACACCAATGTGGGCTTTGCAAGCCTGACCAACGACGCTGACCGCATTGCTTCCCTTTCCACGGTGTTCCCTATCATTTTCTTTTTGGTAGCGGCTTTGGTGGCGCTGACCACCATGACACGTATGGTAGAGGAAGAACGCACCCTGATCGGGACTTACCGGGCATTGGGCTACAGCAATGTATCCATTATGTCCAAATACCTGATCTACGCGTTTTCAGCGACCCTGATCGGCTCGGTAATAGGGATCTTGATCTGCAATTTCTTCATTCCGATCGTGTGCTGGAACTCTTACCGGATCATATACACTGCGCCGGACATCATTACCCCGTTCCGTCCGCTTTACATCCTTGCGGGCTGCGGCGCGTCCCTGCTTTGTACCTTAGGGGCGACATTCTTATCCTGCTTCTCTACCCTGCGGGAAACTCCTGCGGCTTTGATGCAGCCTAAGGCGCCCAAAGCGGGAAAACGTATCTTGTTAGAGAAAATCCCCGCCATTTGGAAACGCTTTAACTTTATCCACAAGGTGACCGCCAGGAACCTGTTCCGTTACAAAAAACGGCTGTTTATGACCATTGTGGGAATCTCTGGATGTACTGCCCTGCTGCTCACCGGCTTTGGGATCAAAGATTCTGTGTCTGATATAGTTGGCTTGCAATACTCTAAGATTTTCCAGTATGATACCTCGGTCAGTTTAGGATCAGAGGAGGATTTGTCCGGCGATACCAAAGCCTTGCTGGAAAATCCCGATTATTTCACCCATATCCTTTCCCTGCATACCCAGTCTGTGGAACTAAAGGCTGGCAACAAAACTCAAACCGTAAACCTTACCATTCCAAAAGACAGTGCTGCTTTTTCAAGCTTTGTTTCCCTCCAGCCGCGAAATTCTAACCAGACGATCGCGTTTGGGACGGACAGTGCTGTCATTACAGAAAAAGCGGCAAAGCTGCTTGGAGTTTCGGTAGGAGATACGGTATCCTTCCAAAATAGCAAGGACCGATACTGCGACGTTACCATCACCGGTATCACAGAAAACTATATTGACCATTATTTATACCTGTCGCCCCAAATCTATGAACAGGTGAGCGGCGACAAACCAGAATACACCCAGATCTGGGCTAAATCCACCGCGGAGGACACCCAGACCGAAAACCGCCTGTCCGACCTTTTGCTCGCACAGGACGGGGTAAACACCGTCAACTTTATCAGCTCTCTGAGCGATAATTTTGACACAATGATCTCCAGCCTGAACTATGTGATCATGGTTATCGTCCTTTTTGCCGGGCTGCTGGCGTTCATTGTGCTTTATAACCTGACAAACATCAATATCACAGAGCGTCTGCGTGAAATCGCCACCATCAAGGTGCTGGGCTTCTATGACCGTGAAGTCAGCGCTTATATTTACCGGGAAACCGGCTTCCTCACCCTGCTGGGCGGGGCGCTGGGGCTTATTATGGGAGTCGTCCTGCACCGCTTCACTATTGCGACCGTTGAGGTGGACATGGTGATGTTTGGAAGGCAGATCGCGCCGATGAGCTTCATTTGGGCGATTTTGCTGACCGCTTTGTTTACGGTGTTGGTCGATCTGGTCATGTACCGGAAGCTGAAAAAGATCTCAATGGTAGAAAGCTTAAAATCCATTGAATAAAAAAGAAGAAAGAGGGACAAAACAATGTATTACAGCTTTATTATGTTAAAACCAGATGCTTTAAAACGCCATTTGGTGGAACAAATCATGCAGTATTTTAAAAAAGAAGGCATCGAGATAGAACGCCTTGGGTTTAAAAAAGTAGATGAGCAGCTAATCGACGTTCATTACGCACATGTGATCGAAAAATACGGCGATGTGTTCCGTTCCCGCTTAATGGACTATTTTAACGGACAGGATACTATCCCCATGATTTTAAAAAGTGGCAAGGAAAGCCTTGTGGCAGACATTCGCCGGATCGTTGGGGCGACCGACCCTTCTAAAGCTGACCATGGCACGATCCGTGGTGATTTGGGAGATGATTCCTTTGATCGTTGTGCCAGCGAAAACAGAAGCTGCTACAATTTGATCCATGCCAGCGACAGCTTTGAAAACGCAAAAGAAGAAACTGCCGTTTGGTTTGGAAAAGAAGTTTCCGAACAGTATTTCGGGAAATAAGGAGGATCGGGCCTATCCTAACGGGTCAGGCCCGATCCTCCTTTTCACTGTTCTCCAGTACGCCGCCAAAATTTCGGTTCAGCAAAAAAGCAGACAGGGAAGAACTTTCCTGTCTGCTTTTTTCATTCTATCTGATTTTTCTGGCTTCCAAATAAAAGCGCTTGTCACAAGCCTCTCCCATGGAAAAGGTCTTTCTTGGAAGCGCCCCGTCCAAAATAACGGTGCGGAACAGCTCCGACTTTTCCATGCAAGGCAACAGGAACCCAACGGCATCTTGGTGTTCCCTGCACAGGGATTCCACTACGGCTTCTCCATGGATATAATCCGTTTCACCGCCAAAGGTTTTGGTATATTGATCCAAAAAGTTTTGCAGTGTTCCAACTGCCAAATTGCTGTCTGGGTCGGGCACATTCAAGCATTCTTTCCGCTCGCCACACACCATGACAAGGCTCTGCCCGTCAGGTATTGCTTCTTCGGTAACAGACAGGGCTTTTTTCATCTCCTGCAGCAGATGGTCCGGATCTATCCCAAACACGACCCGATGGATCGCCTCAAATTCCAGAGAAGTGTCGTGGAGATTTACCAGCTCCACCAAAGCATAGCGCGCAGGATGGCAGCGGGCTGCTTCTCCCCCTAAGGTTTCTTTCAGCGCTTCATAGCAGGCCTTGGCTGTCGCCAGCGAATGGTTGCCGTCCCCTACTGCAAAAAGGAGAGGCGGACAGTCCTCTACCTGATAACGGCCGGAAAACGCTTTTGGGTCAGCAAGTGCTGCCAAAGCTACGGCAACCTGTTTCACAGCCTGTTCCGGAAGCCTCCAGCCTTTCAGGCGCCCGCTATCCTCCATTAAGGAAAAATCATAGACCTGCTCCCACTGCTCTGCCTGAGGTTGCAGAGGTTCTATCACGCTCTTCGCCGGATCGTCTACCAGCAGCATCACATGAGGCAGCTCCAGCGGAGCGTGTTCCCGGATCTTTACCCTTGGCGGGATCCGTTCCAGCACAGTTCCCTCTGTAGCGCGGATCAGGCTTTGAGAGCCTTTCTGATAATCATACTCCTCTAAATCAACTCTGCCGATCAGCCCACGGCGAACCGCGCCGTTTCGCAGGGTGCGCTCTACATAAAACATGCTGTCCGGATAGGAGGCAAACACCCCTCCATCCAGATATTCCTCCATGGTCCGGTTGATCTGCTCGATCTTTTTTGTAAAGTCGGCTGTCTTTAATTCCGCCTCTGGAAAGATCAGGTGGTAGGCAGAAACCTCCCGCTCTGTTTTATTCCTCACCCTTTCCCAATATTTGGGTTCAGACGTGTACTGGTCGCAAGCCACTACACTGAAACGGGTCAAATCAGTCCCCCGTTTCGGCAAAAGGATGTCTGCTGTCAAAAAATGCTCCATGGTAAGCCTCCTCATTCAAGCAGCCCGCCGGACTGGCAGGCTGTTCGTTTTGATCTCCCTGTTAAAATAAGCCTTCCTGTTCAATGGAAGTCGCAATTCCCTCCTCAAAATCAATAGAGATGATCGCAGAGGGGCGATACTCCCCGATCCAAACAGCGGTAAAACTGGCGCCCTCCTGCGCCACGACTTGGCCGTCGCCCCCAATGATCGCACTGATCTCTGCGTAGTCCATCCCTTCTTTCAGCTGAGCAAACTCCGCATTGGAGACCCCGTTTGGATAAAGAGACTCTCCTTCATCCTCTGGGATATCCTGCTGTGAGCCGTCTTCCTGAGAATAACGGTTCAAAAAGTCATCAAAGCTTTCATACTGATCGTATTGCTCATAATAAGCAGAATCACTTCCCGATCCATAGGAATCGGCAGCATCGATAATAGTGTTTGTCAGCCCAAACAGGAAAACAAAATACCCCACAAGCAAACCAACCGGGATCAAAATCGCCAAAAGGATCACCAGCACAATCACCCATGTTTTCGTCTTTGGCTGCGGCGGCTGTTGAGGCGCGCCCACCCAGCCCTGTGGCTGAGAAGCGTTCCACTGCCCGGCGCCCTGCCAGCCTGCCTGCTGGCTTCTTCCAACAAAATACCCGCATTGGCCGCAATAATCCCCGCGCAGGACGTTCCCGCACTTCGGGCATATCCCGTAGGGACGGCGGTCTTCTGGGTTCCACTGAGCATACGGGCCGGTCTGTTGCTCAGGCTGTTCCCGATAAGGCGCGGGGACATCTTGAGCATATCCCTGCGTTTCCGGCGCGGGAGGCTGCGAATATGTATTGCCCGTCATTGGTTCTGCCACATCCTGTACAAAAGGCTGAGCGCCCTGTGGAAACTGCATTTGCCGAAGCTGGCTGCGATTTGGAAAATAATCGAATTTTGTATAGTCAACGGCTGCGGGGGTCTGGCACTTTGGACAAACGGCCCCTTCATATTCTGCCCCACAAACTTTACAAATCATTGTAACGGATCTCCTTTATCATGATCATTTTCATGTCAATTCCTCTGTATTTTTATTATAGCAAATCCCGCGGTAAAAGTAAATCTGCTTTTCTCCCTTGGCCGTGACAAAACAATGACGAACCTGTGAAAATTTTGAAAAATCGGTTTCAAGCAGGTTTTCCTGCCAAAGGAAAATCCTGTTCACCGCAAAATATTCGTTGAAACCGTTACCGTTTCGTGTTACAATGAGGAAAACAAGGGAACGATATTTAGGAGGTGTTCCATGTACGAACTCATTTTTTGGGGTATTTTGTTCATTGCAACAGTTGTCATTGAATCCATGACAGTGCAGCTTATCTCGATCTGGTTTTCTGTAGGAAGTGCGGCGGCCTTTATTGCCGCAGTATTCCATGCGCCGCTTTCAGTACAGCTAATCTTGTTTTTGGTACTTTCGGTGCTGCTTTTGATCTGCACGCGGCCGTTAGTACGCAAAATCAGCACAAAACCGCAGCCGACCAATGCCGACGCGCTGATTGGAAAAGCAGGGATCGTAACAGAAACGATCGACAATCTGCAAAACCGCGGAAGAGCAAAAATAGACGGCTTAAGCTGGAATGCCCGCAGTACAGATTCCTCTTTGATCGAAGAGGGAGCCGCCGTGAAGGTAGTCCGTTTGGAGGGCGTGACCGCATACGTTGAAAGACTGATGGAAGCAATCCCACCGTCAAAATCATAAAAGGAGGAGCATATTATGTCTTCATTTATTCCACTATTGTCTGAATTTACCATTGTGTTAATCATTTTATTGTTAATTCTTATCTTCCTGATCACCCGGATCAAGATCGTTCCGCAAGCGCAGGTATTTGTGATTGAACGCTTGGGGACCTATCACACGACCTGGTCTACCGGAATCCATTTCCTGATCCCATTCATCGACCGGATTGCGAAAAAGGTTTCCTTAAAAGAATTTGTAGTAGATTTTAAGCCACAGCCGGTTATCACTAAGGACAACGTCACTATGCAAATTGACACGGTAGTTTTCTATCAAGTGATCGACGCAAAGTTGTTTACCTATGGTGTAGAACGGCCGATGTCCGCTATCGAAAACCTGACCGCGACTACCCTTCGCAACATCATCGGGGATCTGGAATTAGACCATACGCTGACCTCCCGCGACTTTATCAACAGCAAAATCACGGCGATCTTAGATGAATCCACCGATCGCTGGGGGATCAAAGTCAACCGGGTAGAGCTAAAAAACATCATCCCGCCTGCTGAAATTCAGGACGCTATGGAAAAACAGATGAAAGCAGAACGGGAACGCCGTGAAGCGATCCTGCGTGCAGAAGGGGAAAAGAAAAGCTCCGTCTTAGTTGCGGAAGGGCAGAAAGAAAGCCGTATTTTAGAAGCCCAGGCGCAAAAGGAAAGCCAGATCCTGCGCGCAGAAGCAGAAAAGCAGGCCACCATTTTAAAAGCAGAAGCGGTCAAGGAACAGAAGATCCGCGAGGCGCAGGGGGAATCCCAGGCGATCGAAATGGTACAGAAGGCTTTAGCAGACAGTATCACCCTGTTAAACCAGGCCAATCCAAACGACCAGGTCCTGGCTCTCAAAAGCTTAGAAGCCTTTGCCAAAGCCGCTGACGGGAAAGCCACCAAGATCATTATCCCAAGTAATATGCAGGGGTTTGCTGGTTTGGCTACCTCGGCCAAAGAATTGTTCAGCGATATGGAAGCCTCCGGAAAATAGCTACCGGAGGGCTTGTATATAATCACCATTTATTCCCGCTAAAACGACAGGAAAATTCAAAGTTTCGGATATTGCATTCTTCCTAAAAATAAGGTAAACTTAAAGGGTAACATCCGCTTGAGTCCATGAAGGAGGAGCATGCAATGACTTGGTGCATATCAATGTGTCATAATAACATGACCGTGCCTTGTCATACTCTGAGTGCGCCTTTTTCACAGGAAGTCTATGCGGGGATCAGTGTACAGTAATAGAAAAGCTGCGATTTTTTTCGCAGCTTTCTTTTATTGTTTTAGACAAAACAGATGGGGGCTTCCCCGATTATGAGGAAAAGTGAGGAATCTTGAGAATGTCAGACAAGAAAAAAGTTGCTGTTATCATGGGCAGTGACAGCGATCTGCCGGTTTTAAAAAATACGATCAATACCTTAAAGAGTTTTGGGATCCCAGTCGAAACACACATCATGTCCGCCCACCGTACCCCGGCGCAGGCATGTGAGTTTTCTTCCCATGCACGGGAAAACGGGTTTGGCGTGATCATTGCAGCGGCTGGAAAAGCGGCGCATCTGGCAGGAGTTTTGGCGGCGCACACCACCTTGCCGGTCATTGGTATTCCGATCAAAGCTTCTACACTGGACGGATTGGATGCTCTTCTTTCCACGGTCCAGATGCCAAAGGGTATCCCGGTAGCTACCGTTGCGATCGACGGCGCAGACAACGCGGCGATCTTAGCGGCGCAGATGCTGGCGATCGCCGATGAAGAACTGGCGCAGCAGCTTGCCCAAATGAAAGAAAACATGACCGCAGAGGTCGTGGCAAAGGACCAGAAATTACAGCAGGAACTGTAAAAGGATAGAGGGAAAACAAGGAGGAAATGACAATGAACAAAGTAACCCAGTTGTATGAAGGAAAGGCAAAAAAAGTATGGACCACAGAAGATCCGGAATTATTGATCGTGGATTACAAGGATGATGCCACCGCTGGAAACGGCGCGAAAAAAGGCACCATCCACGACAAGGGGATCATCAACAACCGCGTCACCAACCACCTGATGAAAATGCTGGAAAAGGAAGGCGTTCCGACCCATCTGGTAGAAGAGATCTCTGACCGCGAAACCATTGTAAAGAAAGTGACGATTGTTCCGCTGGAAGTAATCGTCAGAAACATTGCGGCTGGCTCTCTTTCCAAACGCATCGGCCTGCCGGAAGGCACCCCAATGAAAAAGACCGTGCTGGAATACTGCTATAAGGACGACGCGCTTGGCGACCCAATGGTAAATGAATACCATATCCTTGCTATGGAATGGTGCACCAAGGAAGAGTTAGACCTGATCGCTAAATATGCGCTGAAGGTAAACGAAGTCCTCTCTGCTTACTTAAAAGAAGTAAATATCCAGCTGATCGACTTCAAACTGGAATTTGGAAAACTCAGCGACGGCACTATCGTTCTGGCTGATGAAATTTCTCCGGATACCTGCCGCTTCTGGGATACTGTGACCCACGAAAAACTGGACAAAGACCGTTTCAGACGAGATATGGGCGGCGAAGAGGACGCTTACAAAGAAGTTATGAAACGCTTAATGGGCGAATAATAAACCTTTTCGGAAGATCTGGGCAGCAAATCCCTGCTGCCCTCTTCCTGTTTTCGAAGCACAAAAGAGTAAGAAGAAGGATGTGTTATCATGGGTGGAATTTTTGGGGCTGTTTCTAAAACGGACTGTGTTATGGACGTCTTTTTTGGAACAGACTACCACTCCCATCTGGGGACCCGGCGCGGCGGCATGGCAATGTATACCGGCAAAGGCTTTGAACGCGCGATCCACAATATTGAAAATTCCCCGTTCCGTACAAAATTTGAGCGGGATATCTTAGAGATGAACGGCTGTATGGGGATCGGCTGTATCAGTGACAATGAACCCCAGCCTTTGATCGTCCGTTCCCATTTGGGCAGCTATGCTATTACCACAGTGGGCAGGATCAACAATGAAAAAGAATTGCTGGAGCAGGCTTTCAAAAATGGGATGTCCCATTTTCTGGAGATGAGCGGAGAACGCATCAATGCGACAGAGCTGGTCGCTTCCCTGATCAACCAGAAGGATACCCTGGAAGAAGGGATCCGCTATGCGCAGGATATGATCGATGGCTCCATGACCCTGCTGTTGCTGACACAGGACGGGCTTTATGCGGCGCGTGACCGTATGGGACGCACCCCGATGATCCTTGGGCAGAAAGAAGGCGCTTTCTGCGCCTCCTTTGAGTCCTTTGCCTTTTTAAACCTCGGCTATCGTCCGGAACGGGAACTGGGTGCCGGTGAGATCGTATTCATCACCCCGGATGGTGTAACGATCAAAATGCCGCCCCACAAAAAGAAAAAGGTATGCGCGTTCCTTTGGACTTATTACGGCTATCCGACCTCCTGCTATGAGGGCGTAGATGTAGAGCAGATGCGCTATCGCTGCGGGGAGATCCTTGCCAAAGACGATATTGAAGTCAATATCGATTCCGTCGCCGGCGTACCTGATTCCGGGGTCGCCCATGCGATCGGCTATGCCAACCAGTCTGGGATCCCGTTCGCGCGGCCGTTTATCAAATATACTCCTACCTGGCCCAGAAGCTTTATGCCGCCGAAGCAGTCTATGCGCAATCAAATCGCGCATATGAAGCTGATCCCAGTCGATTCCCTGATTCGGGACAAAAAGCTTTTGTTTATCGACGATTCTATCGTCCGGGGAACCCAAATGCGGGAAACGGTTGAATTTTTATATGAAAGCGGTGCAAAAGAGGTACATATCCGTTCCGCATGTCCACCGATCATGTATGGCTGCAAGTATTTGAATTTCTCCCGTTCCACCTCTGAAATGGATCTGATCACCCGTCGTACCATCGCGGAGCTGGAAGGCACGGAAGATGTTTCGGAAGAAACGGTACAGCAGTACAGCGATTTTTCCTGCCCAAAATACCACCAGATGATCGAAAAAATCTGTGAAAAGCTGAATTTTACCTCCCTGCGCTACCAATCCTTGCAGGGAATGCTCGATTCGATCGGCATTGATCCGGAAGATGTCTGCACTTATTGCTGGAACGGAAAAGAATAGTGGTTAAGATCTTAATAGATCAGAAAGGATGACGATATGAAAAGCTTCAGCGAAAGCTATAAAGAAGCCGGCGTTGATGTTACCGCCGGTTACAAAGCAGTAGAACTGATGAAAATGCACGTTGCAAAAACCATGACCAAGGGCGCTTTATCCGGGCTTGGCGGCTTCGGCGGCCTGTTTGAACTGGATCTGACCGGGATCCAAAAGCCAGTACTGGTTTCCGGCACAGACGGCGTAGGCACCAAATTAAAGCTTGCCTTTTTGATGGATAAGCACAACACTGTTGGGATCGATTGTGTTGCGATGTGCGTCAACGATATTATTTGCTGCGGGGCGAAGCCTTTGTTTTTCCTCGATTACATCGCACTGGGCAAAAACATCCCGGAAAAAGTAGCTGACATCGTTTCCGGTGTGGCAGAGGGCTGTGTGCAGGCAGGCGCGGCGCTGATCGGCGGAGAAACCGCGGAAATGCCCGGTTTCTACCCGGTTGATGAATACGATCTGGCTGGGTTCTCTGTTGGCGTAGTGGACAAGGAAAAAGTTCTTCATCCGGAATATCAAAAAGCCGGCGACGTTCTGATCGCGCTTCCCTCCAGTGGGGTACACTCCAACGGGTTCAGCCTGGTGCGTAAAGTGTTTGACGTAGAGCACGCCGACCTGAAAACTGTAGTGCCGGAACTGGGCGCTTCCTTAGGCGACACTCTGCTCACCCCGACTAAAATTTATGTAAAACCGATCCTGAAACTGCTGGAAGACGTAGAGGTCCACGCGATTTCCCACATCACCGGCGGCGGATTTTATGAAAATATCCCGCGGTCTATCCCGAAACACCTCTCTGCGAAGATCGACCGCAGCGCTGTCCGTGTTCTGCCGATCTTCGAGCATATCATGAAAACCGGCAATATCCCGGAACGCGACATGTTTAATACCTTCAACATGGGCGTCGGTATGATCGTATCCGTATCCCCGGAATTCGCTGACCAGGCGCTTGCCAGCCTGAAAGCCTCCGGTGAAGACGCTTATGTGATCGGGGAGTTGGTAAACGGAGAAAACGGGGTCGAAATATGCTAAAGATCGTTGTCTTAGTATCGGGCGGCGGGACCAATCTTCAGGCGCTGATCGACGCGCAGGAAGCCGGAATTATAAAAAATGGCAAAATCAGCTGCGTGATCTCCTCCAATCCGTCCGCCTACGCGCTGGAACGCGCGAAACAGCACGGTATCGCCACGGTGGTATTAAACCGCAAGGAATATCCGGACGTTGCTTCGTACAGCCAAGCGGTCCTGCACACTTTGCAGGAGCAAGAGGCAGATCTGGTGGTATATGCCGGATTTATGACGATTTTGGATGAAAGCGTATGCAACGCCTATCCCAATAAAATGATGAACGTCCACCCTGCCCTAATCCCCAGCTTCTGCGGAAAAGGGTTTTACGGGCTTCACGTCCACGAGGCCGCACTGCAAAAAGGGGTCAAGCTGACCGGCGCGACGGTTCACTTTGTAACGGCTGTCTGTGACGGCGGGCCGATCATCCTGCAAAAGGCAGTGGCGGTAAAGGACAACGACACCCCCGAAACCCTGCAGCGCAGAGTGATGGAAGAAGCGGAATGGGAAATCCTGCCGAAAGCGGTTTCCCTGTTCTGCGAAGGGAAAATAAAAGTAACCGACCAGAAAGTATCTATTACGGACTAGAAAGGATTTGACTTTATGAAATTTGTTGAGATCCAGCCGGAGCTCTCCTCCAATACCTATCCGGGCCGCGGAATCATCTTAGGACTTACCCCCGACGGAAACCATGCCGCAATCGCTTACTTTATCATGGGACGGAGTGAAAATTCCAGAAATCGCGTCTTTGTATACGAGGGGCGCGGACTGCGCACACAAGCGTTTGACCCGGCAAAATTATCCGACCCATCTTTAATTATCTATTCCCCGGTCCGAGTTTTAGACAACCACACCATTGTAACTAACGGCGACCAGACCGACACGGTTTATGATTTTATGGCAGACGGGAAAACCTTTGCGGATGCTTTGCGCACCCGCACCTTTGAACCGGACGCGCCGAACTTTACCCCAAGGATTTCCGGCCTTGTCACCGTATCGGACGGCGGGTTTTCCTATCAGCTTTCTATCCTGAAAAGCAACAACAGCAATCCGGATTCCGCCCAGCGCTTTTTCTATGAATACGCGCAGCCGGTCGCTGGAGAAGGTCACTTTATCCACACCTATGTCTGCGATGGGAACCCCATCCCATCCTATGAGGGCGAACCGACCGGCGTTGTGATTGCTGACAATGATCTGGATGCGTTCACAAACCTCATTTGGGATAGCTTAAATGAAGAAAACAAGGTTTCCTTGTTTACCCGCTTTATCGACCTTACAACGGGTGCGGTAGAAAGCAGAATCATCAACAAAAACCAATAAGCAAAACGGAAAAGGAGCGTTACTCATGGCAACAGAGCTTTCTTTAAAATATGGCTGTAATCCCAACCAAAAGCCTTCCCGCATATTTATGCAGGAGGGGGAACTGCCAATCGAGGTGCTGAACGGGAAACCGGGATACATCAATTTCTTAGACGCCTTTAACAGCTGGCAGCTTGTCAAAGAATTAAAACAGGCAACCGGTCTTCCGGCGGCGGCTTCCTTTAAGCACGTCAGCCCGGCCGGCGCGGCGGTGGCTGTGCCGATGTCCGATACCCTGAAAAAGATCTACTTTGTAGATGACCTCACCCTTTCCCCGCTCGCTACCGCTTACGCACGGGCACGCGGTGCGGACAGAATGTCCTCTTACGGGGATTTCATTGCGCTGAGCGACATCTGCGACAAGGAAACCGCCCTGCTGATCCAGCGGGAAGTTTCCGACGGGATCATTGCGCCGGGATACACCGACGAAGCGCTGGAGATCCTGAAATCCAAGCGCAAGGGCACCTACAATATCGTGAAAATTGATGAAGCTTATCAGCCTGCTCCGATCGAGCACAAGGACTGCTTTGGCATCACCTTTGAACAGGGCAGAAACGAATTGAAAATCGACGGCGAGCTGCTGGGCAATTTGGTCACCGAAACAAAAAACCTGACTGAAGAAGCAAAACGCGACCTGATCATTTCTTTGATCACCCTAAAATACACCCAGTCCAATTCTGTCTGCTATGCAAAGGACGGACAGGCTATCGGCATCGGTGCCGGACAGCAGTCCCGCATCCATTGCACCCGTTTGGCCGGGAACAAAGCGGACATCTGGTTCCTGCGTCAACATCCGAAAGTCCTTGCCCTGCTGTTTAAGGCGGACATCCGCCGCCCTGACCGCGACAACACCATTGACGTGTACATCTCGGACGATTATGAAGACGTGATCGGCGACGATAACTGGCAGCTCATGTTTACTAGCCAGCCGGAACCGCTGACCCGGGAAGAGAAAAAAGAATGGCTTAGCCAGATGAGCGGCGTTTCCCTTGGCTCTGACGCGTTCTTCCCATTCGGCGACAATATTGAACGGGCACATCGTAGCGGCGTGGAATTTATTGCGCAGCCGGGCGGCTCTATCCGCGACGACCATGTGATTGACACCTGCAACAAATACGGCATCACCATGGCCTTTACCGGGATCCGTCTGTTCCACCACTAATCTCAGGAGGTTACACCATGAATATTTTAGTGATCGGCGGCGGCGGACGGGAGCACGCCATCATCAAAAAGCTAAAAGAAAATCCAAAGGCTGTCAAAATTTATGCCGCGCCGGGCAACGGAGGTATCTCCAGGGACGCAGAGTGCGTCAATGTCAAGGCCTGCGATATTGAGGGAATGTGCGCCCTCTGCCGGGAAAAACAAATCGACTTTGCAGTGGTTGCCCCGGATGATCCTTTAGTAGCCGGAATGGTGGATGCGCTAAATCAAATCGGCGTGCGCACCTTTGGACCGAACCAGGCGGCCGCAGTGATCGAGGGCAGCAAGGTTTATTCCAAAGAACTGATGAAAAAATACGGCATTCCAACCGCTAAGTATGAAGTGTTCGACGACCCCAAGCAGGCGATCGAATACATCAAACAGCAAAACACCTATCCAACCGTGGTCAAAGCCGACGGATTAGCGCTGGGAAAAGGCGTTATTATTGCAGAAAGCTTTGAGCAGGCGGCAGACGCCGTCCACTCGATCATGGAGGACAAGATTTTCGGCGAAAGCGGAAACCATGTCGTGATCGAAGAATTTTTAACTGGTCCAGAGGTGTCTGTTTTAACGTTCTGCGATTCTAAAACGATCGTGCCAATGGTTTCTTCCATGGATCACAAACGCGCCTTAGACGGTGATCAGGGCCTGAACACCGGCGGGATGGGAACCATTGCGCCGAACCCATGCTATACGGAAGAAGTTGCAAAAATCTGCATGGATACCATTTTTGTTCCGACCATGGAGGCGCTCAACAAAGAAGGGCGTCCCTTCCAAGGCTGCATCTTCTTTGGGCTGATGCTCACACCAAACGGCCCAAAAGTGATCGAATACAACTGCAGGTTCGGCGACCCGGAAACACAGGTCGTTCTGCCGCTTTTGGAAAGCGACCTTTTGGATATTTTTGAAGCAGTCGCCGACAAACGGTTAAGCGAAGTACCTGTCGTTTTTTCCAAGAAAAAAGCGGCGGCCTGTGTGGTCGCGGCCTCCGGTGGTTACCCGCAAAAATATGAAACGGGGCTGCCCATCTCCGGGCTGGATGAAAACGGGGAAAGCGGGAAAGCGGTCGTTTACCATGCCGGCACAAAATATGAAAACGGCCGGTTCCTCACTGCCGGCGGGCGTGTTCTGGGCATTACCCAAGTGGGCGACACCTTGGACGAGGCCTTGAAAAAAGCTTATGAAGCGGTGGAAACGATCCATTTTGATAACATGCATTTCCGGCACGATATTGGCAAAAAGGCCGGGCTTTAAAAACAAAAAGGCGGAGGATGACACGTTATCCTCCGCCTTTTTGTTTTCTTAAATATATCTGCGTTTTGTATTAGTCACACAGGCCGCAATCCAAGAACGCTGACTTAATCATGTTCTATATCATCCGGATCAAAAACTACACTGTCATCCTTGCGGGCATATAAAACACCATCCTCCGCATAAAACGTCTTGTTTTCCGGCGAGCATTCCACCCAGACAAAGTCTTCCCATTCTATTTCATTGATTTCCGAAATATTTTTCCCAATGAAAAGCGTCAGGCCCTTTTCCTCCGGCAATGATGGCGAAACAAAAAATAGGGTCGGTACACCCGGGCCGAAATAGCCGCCCAACGCAGTGATCGGCTTCCCATGATATTTATCCGGAATCGTGACCGTCATCTCCTCGCGATCCCAGTAATAAGTCCCGGCAAAGCAATCGAAGAGTCCTTCATATACATCAATATTTTTGTATCGAACCCCTTCCTGATAAAATCCCATACTAATAAATATTGGAACGATATAATAAAGCGCAAGCAAAATGATTGGCAGCCCAATCAATACAGAGAGTACCGTAGACTTTCTTTTTTTCATAGTCCTGCCCCCTTAAAGACACAAACCCATAATCTTTCATCTTTACTATATCATACCGAACTATTTCTTTCAAGAAACCAAGAAAAAAGGACGGATATTCCGTCCTTTTTTTTACTTAATCAATCCCATCGGGTCGATCCATTCATCATTTTTCTTCATTGCGAAATGCAGGTGGCTGTCCTCAGCGATCTCAATTTCTGCGGTATTGCCAACATACCCAACAATATCGCCCACCTTTACTTCAGCGCCTTTTTTCACCGGTACGCTCGGTTTTAATCCACAGTAAATGCTCTGATAGCCTCCGTCGTGGGAAAGCGTTACCGTAATGCCCCACAGCGGGTCTTCGGTAATTGCTTCTACAGTCCCGTCACAGACTGCCTTGACCGGGCTGTTCGCTTCGGCTTTCAGGTCCACCCCGTCATGGGTGCGCCATTCCTTCAAGGTTTCTGATTTGACCAGTTCCCCATTGCTGAACGCATTGACAGTTTCCCCTTCCAGCGGCATTGCAAAGCTGATTGGTTTCGCTGCTGTACTGACCGTAGATTCCGGTTTGCTTTCCTCTTTTGGTTCTGGTTTTGATTCTACTGCAACATCGCTTTGCGTTTTGTCGACATCTTCCAGTTCCGGGTAATCATCCTCTTGAACCACGGCCTTGGAGGAGGCGTTGTTCAGGTCGATCGTACGGTCCTCGTGGATCTGCTGTACCGTTTGGCTGATGCCGATGTACAAAGCGATCCCGATCGCGACAATACAAATTCCCAATGCGGTATAAAAAACTCTTTTTTTCTTTTTATTGGTATCTGCGGTTTGGGCAAATTCCAGCTTCTTCATAGATTGACAACCTCTTTTCTTTTTTTATCTGTTCCACCACTGACAGATCTCATCGTTTACTCCTATTTTTGACACGGAGAAACTTGTTTATACAAGCAAAGGCTGCACTATCTTTTTCCAAATAAAATTTTTGCCTGCAAATTCAAATAATCTGTCTAAAATTTCACAAAATCATGAATTTTCTATTGACTAAACCTGCAAAAGAAAATATAATGGGTATATACTCACTTTAGAGAGATAACAGGACAAAGAGTGAGCAAATTGAATGGAGGAAGATACATGAGCAGAGTTTACAACTTCAGTGCCGGTCCTTCGATGCTGCCCGAAGCAGTGTTGAAGAGAGCAGCTTCAGAAATGCTGGATTATAACGGAAGCGGACAGTCCGTAATGGAGATGTCACACCGATCTAAAGTCTTTGAAGAGATCATCAACGGCTGTGAATCCCTGTTAAGAGAAATTTTGAATATTCCAGATAATTATAAAGTATTATTTTTACAGGGCGGCGCTTCATCTCAATTTGCTATGATCCCGATGAATCTGATGAAAAAGCACCACAAAGCTGATTTTGTCATCACCGGCCAGTGGGCGAAAAAAGCTTACAGCGAAGCGCAGAAATACGGGGAATGCAACGTTGTTGCCTCCAGTGCTGACAAAACCTTTAGTTACATACCAAAATTAGATTCTTCTACCTTTAGTAAGGACGCAGATTATTTTTACATCTGCATGAACAACACCATCTACGGTACCCATTACAGCGAACTGCCGGATACCGGCGATATCCCGTTGGTAGCTGACATCAGTTCCTGCATTTTGTCCGAACCGGTCGACGTTTCCAAATTCGGGCTTTTGTTTGCAGGCGCACAGAAAAACATGGGACCTGCTGGGTTAACCGTCGTGATCGTTCGGGAAGACTTGATCCAGGGCGTGGATGAAAAAGTTCCGACCATGTTCGACTATGCGATCCATGCGAAAAATGATTCCATGTACAACACACCTCCTTGCTATGCGATCTATATCTGCAAACTGGTACTGGAATGGATCAAAAATGATATCGGCGGCATTGACAAAATGTACGCCTTAAATCAGAAGAAAGCGAAACTGCTGTATGACTTTTTGGATCAGTCCAAACTGTTCAAAGGCACGGTAGAGCCGGATTCCCGCTCGTTGATGAACGTACCGTTTGTTACCGGTGATGAAGACTTGGACAAAAAGTTTATCAAAGAATCTGTGGAAGCTGGTTTTGTAAACCTGAAAGGCCACCGCACAGTCGGCGGTATGCGTGCTTCTATCTACAACGCAATGCCGATCGAAGGTGTTGAAAAGCTGATCGAATTTATGAAAAAATTTGAAGCGGAAAACCAATAAATATATTCCATGCCCTGCCTTTTCCGGCGGGGTATGAATTTTAAGAAACGGAGTTGAGTTTGATGTATCAGATCAAATTGTTAAATAAAATCTCGCCGGCTGGATTGGAAAATTTTGACCGCGACCTTTATAGCTGGGCGGAAGAAATGGAAGAACCAGATGCAATTATGGTTCGTTCCGCTTCTATGCACGACATGGAACTGCCAAAAAGCGTAAAAGCGATCGCAAGAGCCGGCGCTGGGGTAAACAACATTCCCTGCGATGAATGTGCGGCAAACGGTGTTGTAGTATTCAATACTCCGGGCGCGAATGCCAATGCGGTAAAAGAACTGGTCCTGCTCGGCCTTTTGATCTCCTCCAGAAAAGTGGCTCCGTCCATGGAATGGATCAAAACCCTGAAGGGTGAAGGCGATCAGGTATCTAAGCTGGTCGAAAAGGGCAAGGGGAAATTTGTCGGCCCGGAAATCTCCGGCAAAGCCCTTGGCGTAATTGGCCTTGGAGCGATCGGTGTACTGGTTTGTAACGCTGCTTCTGCCTTAGGCATGAAAGTATATGGATATGACCCTTATTTGAGCGTAGACGCGGCGTGGGGCCTCTCTCACAAGATCCAACATGCGACCAGCTTAAAAGAGATCTATGAAAACTGCGATTACATCACCGTACATGTACCGTGCAACAAAGAAACAAAGGGCATGATCAATTCAGAATCTATCGCTATGATGAAAAATGGCGTCAGGCTGTTAAACTTCGCACGCGGTGAACTGGTCGACTCCGCTGATATTTTAGAAGCATTAGATGAAAAGAAAGTATCCTGCTATGTGACTGATTTCGTTACCGATGAACAGATCGGCCACCCAGGCGTGGTTGCGTTCCCGCACTTGGGGGCTTCTACTCCCGAATCAGAAGACAACTGTGCAAGAATGGCTGCGCTGGAACTGATCGACTATCTGGAAAACGGAAACATCAAAAATTCTGTCAATATGCCGACAGCTTCTATGCCAAAGAGCAAGTATACCCGTCTTTGTGTGATCCACAAAAACGTTCCTTCTATTATTTCTAAAATCACCACTGTTTTGTCTGACAATCAAATCAACATTGAAAACATGGTGAATTCCTCCAAGCAGGAAATGGCTTATACCATGATGGATGTCAGCGGTACTGTTTCCGACAGCGTTACTGATATTTTAACTGCGGAAGACGGAATTATTCGTATCCGTGTGATCTAACCAATGGACATAAAAAAAGCGCCGAACTAATTTTTAGTTCGGCGCTTTTTTTATGTTATTTTCTTTTCACCAGCTCAATGGCCTCTTTCCCGTTGATGTGCTCTATCGTCAATTCAATCATACAAAGATTAGAAAATTCCCGCTCTATCTCTGCCATTCTGCTTTCCTACGCATTGGGAGAATGTTTTTCTGCCATAATTATCGAATAAAATCTGTTAGGATCTTTTCGTTGTCCGGATGTAAAATACCATTTTCTTTTCCCAATGCAAAACACTTTATCATCCAAGCCATATTTTTTCCTATATTATACATCGTCATCAAACCCTCTTTGTCTTGCTGTACATCTTCTGCTTTCCTGCCATACACATGGTTCCAATAAGTAGAGGCAACAACTGGCATCGATGAAATTGTAAAATGCTTATTAATCACATCAAAAGAGGCCGTTGTGCCCGCGCGGCGTGCGCTGAGTACAGCTGCAGCCGGTTTAAAAGCAAAGTTTTTAGACCCAGAATAAAAAGCCCTGTCCATAACTGCCAGCAGCCGTGCGCTTGGATGGGCATAATAAACCGGAGACCCAAATACGAAGCCATCACAGTTCTTTGCTTTCTCAGCAAGGTCATTCGCTATATCGTGGAATATGCACTCCCCTATTTCCCTGCATTTTCGACAACCAGTACAATCCGGAAAAGGCTGATTCCCCAAGAAAACAGTTTCTGTTTCAATTCCTTCTTCCCTCAAAGCACGTGCAACTTCAGATAATGCAACACTTGTGCAGCCATTGTTTTTGGAACTTCCGTTTACTAACAAAACCTTCATCTTGATAAACACCTCACTAAAATAATCTTAACATGTTCCTTTGACGTTTTCCTCCTGCCCGGCAAACTGATACCGGTACAGCTCCGCATAGATACCGTTTTTCTCTAACAGCTCCTGATGTGTTCCCTGTTCTGCAATGCCTTCGTTGGTCAGCACCACGATCTTATCCGCATTTTTAATAGTGGACAGCCGGTGCGCCACTACCACCGCGGTACGCCCCACAGAAAGCTCCTCCAACGACCGCTGGATATGAAGCTCGGTCGCGTTGTCCAGCGCAGAGGTCGCTTCATCCAAAATCAGGATCGGCGGATTTTTCAAAAACGCACGCGCAATCGAAACACGCTGCTTCTGCCCGCCTGACAGCCGCACTCCGCGTTCTCCAATATAGGTATCGTATCCATCTTCCATCGCCATGATAAATTCATGGATATTCGCCCGTTTGGCCGCTTCGATGATCTCTTCCTCGGTCGCCTCCAGATTCCCATATGCGATATTATCCCGGATCGTCCCGGTGAACAGGAACACATCCTGCGCCACCATCCCAATGTTTTTGCGCAGGGATTCCCGGGTCATCAGAGTGATGTCTTTCCCGTCGATCGTGATTTTCCCAGAGGTAATATCATAAAACCGGGGAATCAAGTGGCAGAGGGTGGTTTTTCCTCCGCCGGATGGTCCTACCAACGCAACCGTGGTACCCTGCTCGATCTCCAAAGATAGGTCGTTGATCACAAGCTCCTGACGCGTCTTTTCCCCGTCCTCATTTTCATAAGAAAAGCTGACGTGCTGAAAACAAATGTCCCCTTCCAGCACACCGGCGTCTACCGCGCGCGGGTCTTCGGGTTCTTCTTCCTCATTCATGATCTCCTGGAACCGTTCAAACCCAGTCATCCCGTTCTGATACTGCTCGACAAAGTTTACCAGCCGTTTGATCGGGTCCAAAAACATGCTGATATAGAGGATATACATGGTAAACTCCCCTGCGTCTATAGCGTCATACAGCAGGAACACCCCGCCTGCGATCAGCACGATCGCATACAGCAGGTCTGTAAAAAGCCCCATTCCAGAGTAGAAATAACCCATCATTTTATAAGCTGCGGAACGCGCCAGTTCAAAACAATGGTTAAAAAAATTAAATTTTTTCTGTTCGTGCTCGCTGCTGGTATAAGCACGGGACACACGGATGCCCGCGATCGAGTTCTCCAGACTGGCATTTACTTCCGCGATCTCTTCCCGGCTTTTCTTGAATGCGACATTCATCTTTCCCCGCATCTTCATTGCGAATAATATCCCAAACGGGAGTACCGCATAGATAATCAACGTCAGCGGGATACTAATCGTGCACAGGATAACGAATGCGCCAATGAGCAAAATCGTAGATAGAAACAAATCCTCCGGGCCATGATGCGCCAATTCAGAAATGTCCATCAAGTCGTTCATGATCCGGGACATAACCGTTCCTGTTTTGTTTTTATCAAAATAGGAAAACGGCAGTTTTTGCAGCTTTTTAAAAATGTCGCGCCGCATATCTGCCTGCATCCGCACCCCAACGACATGACCGTAATACTGGATAAAATAACTCAATCCCGCCTTTAACAGGTAGATCAGGATCAATACCACCGACCAGAACACCAACTGCTGAATCAATTTATTCGGCGCATAATCGTTGATAATATTCTTTGCGATCATCGGGTAAAACAGGTTACAAGCCGCTACAATGAACGCACAGATCATATCCATGGTAAACAGCTTCCAGTGCGGTTTATAATAATGTGCAAATTTTCGGATCATCTGTCAAAATCCTCCCTTATCAATCCTAGAAAATTTTGTCATATCAAAATAATTTTTAAATGGATTCCAATAAAATCATGCGGCAAGCTGTCTTTTTTATCATGACCTGCCGGGTATCAAAAAACGCTTCCGTTTTTGTTAAACTGGCTGACAGCCTTAAAACGATTGCCCGGAAAACGATTTCCGGCCTACGATCACCGGTTTGATTGCTTTTCCCGCTTTAAGAGCCCGTATCAAGGTATCCCTCGTTCCCTTGGATTCCCCATCCCATACGGCGATGATAAGGTCCGAGTAGTCCACGATCTGCTGGTTTCGGCGAATCGGCGCTGCACGCCCATATTTTTCATAATCCGGAAAAAACTCCGTCAGCGGTACAGAAAGCTCTTCAGCAATCTTCCGCGCAAGCTGGTCGATCCCCTGCGCGCCCCCGGACACGATCTCAGAACACTGCGCAGGGATATATGGAATGATCTCATGAATATCAAGCGATTCGATTTTTCTGCCGCCGATCACACCTACCCGCATCGTGTTCTCTCCTCTCGTTCTAATTATTTCAAATTTTTTACAATTTTCAACTAGGCAAATCTTTTCAGCTTAATTTGTTGGGAATATCCCAAAACCTTGCCAAATTGGTATTTATAGTGCACTAATCACAATTTCATATTTAAAGAATAAAAATGCATTCTTTTCCTCATAAACTTCAAACCCTAATCTTTTATATAAATTTTGAGCAGGGTTTGTTTTTATAACTACAAGAAAAATTGGTACTGAATATTTTTTTAATTCTTGTAGAAACCATGTTCCGATACCCTTGTTTTGAACTTTTGGCATTATTTTCAGAAGTACATTATCAATTTTATTCACTTTTTTGTCATAGCTCAAAAAGCCAACTATCTCGTTATTTAGAAGTATTTTTTTGAAAAATGTCATTTTAATTCTATCATAAAAAGCATCTTTCAAAATTTGTTCATCATACTCTCCCAAAAATTCAGAGTTTTCAAAAATATACTTACTATGTGAAATCTTTTCCACAAATAAATAATCATTTAAATCATCTTGATGTACATCTTTTAAAGAAAATCCCATATCTATGTGCTTCAATGCTAATTCCATATTTACCTCCTTTTATGCCAATTTATTATTCAATTTATTCAATCCACAAATTCAAGTTTGCTAATTTTTCTGATTAGATAATAATGCCTTTATAGTATACCTGAAAATGAAAAATTTGTAAATCCTTCCTTCATTGCCAGCCCGAAATTTGCCACCCATAAACGAGATGATTCGGTGTAACATAACATTGAAATCAAATGAAAAGAGGATGCGTTATGCGAAATTTCATTCATAAAATCACAGCGGCGCTGGCGGCAATGTCGGTGGCCCTTTTTTCAGGGATCATCTATTTGGATGGTTACCTTCCGGACCGTTATTATACGGCGGATACCAAGTCCTTTTCTTTAGCACAGTCATTTTTAAACACCTCCTATTCTGGAGGGAAAACATCAGCGGTCTCCCAATCTGGCGGGACACAAAATGTTTCTGTGGACTTGCTGGGTATTTTCCCTGTAAAATCAGTTTCTGTTTCCCAATCTCAGACACCTCAGCTGATCGCCTCCGGAAACCCATTTGGTGTGAAAATGTTTACCGGCGGGGCGATCGTTGTCGGTTTTTCTGATGTAAGGACAGACAACGGGAAAGTTTGCCCCGGCAAAGACGCAGGATTAAAGGCCGGCGATATTATTTTAAGCGTCAATAAAAAGGAGATCAGCTACAACGAAGAGGTCGCCCTAATCATCAAGGAAAGCAAAGGGGAACTCGTGTTAATTGAAGCAGAACGTAACGGGAAAACAATGGAATTCACAGTAGAGCCAGTGAAATCCGCGGAAGACGGCAGCTATAAAAGCGGCATCTGGGTGCGTGACAGCGCGGCTGGGATTGGAACGATTACCTTTATTGACCCGTCTAACGGAGTCTTTGGCGGCCTTGGACACGCGATCTGTGACGTGGACACCGGGCAAATCATGCCGGTCGGTTCCGGTGAGGTCTGCGATGTTACCATTAACAGCATCAAAAAAGGGGCTTCTGGTTCTCCGGGAGAATTATTAGGTGTTTTTACGACCGGCGAAGCGATCGGCACTATTGTGACCAATAACGAAACTGGTATTTATGGGACATTATTCCAGGAACATTTTACGGATAAAACTTACCCTATGGCCTTTCAGCAGGAAGTGAAAAAAGGGAAAGCCAGTATTCTTTGTAAATTCCAAGGAAATGAAACGCAGGAATATGAAATAGAGATCACAGATATCGACTACCGTGAAGACCATAAAGTGAAAAATATGGTGATCAAAGTGACCGACCCGGAACTGATCAAACTGACCGGCGGGATCGTTCAGGGAATGAGCGGCACCCCGATCCTGCAAAACGGAAAAATTGTAGGAGCTGTGACCCATGTGTTTGTTAACGATTCGACCAAAGGTTATGGTATATTCGCGGAAAATATGTATAATCAGACGAAAAATTTAGAATCATGATCCTCTCTTCCCCAAAATAAAAGTAATATTTTGTCGAAATCCTCATAATCTGTGAGTTTGTTGAATTTTATGGCGAAAAGTTTTATTTGCAACTTCTGGTAAAATATGGTAAAATTTGGATAACAACAAAAGATCGGGGGATATTTCAGCATGTATCATAGAATTAAAGTATTATTCGGGGACGATTCGTTAAACTTTGGGGTGAGTTGTGCCAAAATATTAGAAGAGCGCGGCTTTTTAGTCAAAACAACGCCGAAAGACGGGTCTGCGCTACGCAAAGAAATTTTTGCATTCCAACCAAATATTGTCGTAATGGAGTGCAATATGGTACGCATGGATGCAGTCGGTGTTTTAGAAAGCTTAGACGGTTTTGCCATGGACCTGCCTAAATTTATCATTCTGGGCACTTCTGATACGCCCAAAAATGACCGGAGCTATTTTGAAGAAAGAGACGCGGTCATTGTTAGCAAGTCGGCGACAATCACCGAATTATGCGACGCTATCTCTTCTCAGGCAGTGAACCTGCGACATGAGGATGCCTCTGGAAAATCAGCTTCTTCTCAGACCTTAGATCTAGAAATGTTGGTTACTGACGTCATTCATCAGATCGGTGTGCCTGCTCATATCAAAGGCTACCACTATCTTAGAGAAGCGATCATTCTTTCTATAGAAGACAGCGAGATGATCAATTCTGTGACAAAATTACTTTATCCAACCATTGCCAAACGGTTCAAAACCACCTCTTCCCGTGTGGAACGCGCAATTCGTCACGGCATTGAAGTGGCTTGGGACCGCGGCGATGTCGATACATTAAATTCTTACTTTGGTTTTACCATCCACAACGGACGCGGAAAACCCACCAACTCAGAATTTATCGCAATGATCGCGGACCGGCTGAAATTACAGATGAAAAAGAACGCGTAAAAGCCAGTCAAATCCTATTTGCTAACTTCTTATTATTTTCTCATTTCCATCCTCTGTACGAAATGTACGGAAAGCCTTCTCTATCCAGAAGCGCAAAAAAGCCAGCCTATATGGGCTGGCTTTTTTGCCGCGTATTCCAAATAAATATTTTTTGCGTTATTTATTTCCCCAATTCCTGAGTATCCAAAATGATTGTAACCGGGCCATCCGCTTCGATATGCAGATCCATGTGTGCACCGAATACGCCGGTAATCACCTTTTTTACCGTTTCTTGTTTTACACAGTCAACAAAATAATCATATAACGCTTGAGCAACGTCCGGCGCGGCGGCCTGCGCATAAAACGGCCGTCTTCCATGGCGGCAGTCCGCTCCCAACGTAAAATTAGAAACGATCATCATTTCCCCGTCAATATCCTGCAGGGAAAGATTCTGCTTCCCCTGTTCATCTGAAAATACCCTCAGCCCGCATATTTTTTTTGCTAAAAATTCCGCCTGCGCTTTGGTATCCCCTTCCATAACGCCCAGAAGAACGGTCAAGCCCTGCCCGATCTCACCGTTAGAATATTCCCGGTCAATTGTGATCCCCGCCGAGGACACCCGCTGCAATACTGCTTTCAATGTCTTTCCCTCCGTTATTTTCCGGAACGCTCCACGCTGATCACACCGTTGACCTTTCCGAGTTTATAGATGATATTTTTTAAATGCTCCACGCCCTGGGTGCTGATCGTTGCAACGACGATCGCGTTTCCGTTTTTCAACTGGCGCGCGCTGATCTCGTGGATCGGTACCCGCTGGTTTGCAAGCGCCATGCTGATGTCGGCAAACAGTGCGTCGCGGTCACGCGCAATGATGTCCAAGGTACAGCTATAATTTTTCGCCACGTCGCCAGTCCAGCGGACGCTGATCCACCGCCCGGATTGCTCCGGATCATCAATGGAATTGATCACATTCACACAGTCCCGCTTATGGACGGAAACCCCGTGTCCCCGGGTCACAAAGCCGATGATATCATCGCCCGGAAGCGGCGAACAGCACTGGGCAAATTTTACCAAACAGTTGTCTATCCCCTCTACGATCACATCGCCGGAAAGCTTTTGCTTGGAATCCTCCATTTTATCCAGCAAAATATCCGCGGGCTCCGGCGCGTCGTTTTTGATCATCTTCACATAATCTTCTTTCAGCCTTGGCATGATCTTTTGAAGATTGATCCCGCCGTATCCGATCGCCGCATATAAATCGTTTTCATCATGATTATACCTGCGGCACAGCTTTTCGATCAGGTCCTGATACTGCTCCTCATCCAGCCGGATATAGCTGCGTTTTAATTCCCGTTCCAGCTCCATTTTTCCTTCGATGATATTCTCTTCCCGGCGCTCCCGCTTAAACCACGCGCGGATCTTTGAGCGCGCTTCGCTGGTATGGGCAATGTTCAGCCAATCCTTGTTCGGTCCGTGGGAGATCGACTTCGTGGTCAAAATCTCGATGATCTGACCTGTTTCGATCTTGTGCTCTAAGGATACGATCCGCCCGTCTACCTTAGCGCCGATCATCTTGTTGCCGACCTCGCTGTGGATCGCGTAAGCAAAGTCGATCACCGTAGAGCCGGCGGGCAGGCATTTCACATCTCCCTTTGGGGTAAATGCGTATACCTCTTCGGGAGTGAGGTCGGTTTTGATCGTTTTTACAATGTCCTCCGCGCCCTCAGAATCCTTCTGCGCTTCAATGATCTGACGGATCCACGCCAGCCGGTCCTCCAGCTTATCCTTGCCGTTGATCCCCTCCTTATACTTCCAATGCGCGGCGATCCCGTATTCCGCCGTGTAATGCATATCCCAGGTGCGGATCTGAATCTCAAAGGGGATGCCCTCTTTTCCAATAACCGTGGTATGCAGTGATTGGTACATGTTCGGTTTTGGGGTGGAAATATAATCCTTGAACCGGTTTGGGATCGGGGTAAACATATCGTGAATGATCCCCAAAATATTATAACACTCAATATCGGTATTGACGATGATGCGCACCGCAAAGATATCATATACCTCGTCAAAATCCCGTCCCGCCATATAAACCTTGCGGTAGATGCCGTACAGGCTTTTGACGCGCCCTTCAATATACGGGTCGATGTTGTATTCTTTCAGCCGTTCCCGGATCCGTTTTTTGATGGAATCCACCACGGCGTTCCGGTCATTCTTTTTAACAGCCAGCGCCGCCTCAATTTCCGCCACTGCGATCGGATCCAGATATTGCAGCGCCAGATCCTCCAGTTCCTCTTTCATCGCCATGATCCCCAAACGGTTCGCGATCGGGGCAAAGATCTCCATCACTTCCAGTGCCTTTTCCCGCTGTTTATCAGGACGCATGTACTGAAGCGTGCGCATATTGTGCAGACGGTCCGCCAGCTTGATGATGACGACACGGATATCCTGATTCATTGCCAGCAGCATCTTCCGCACATTTTCCGACTGCTGCTGTTCCTTGGTGGAAAGCGGCACCTTTCCCAGCTTTGTAACGCCGTCTACCAAAGAGGCAACCTCGTCCCCAAACCCGCTTTTTAACTGCTCCAGCGTTACTGAAGTATCCTCTACTACATCGTGCAGCAAAGCAGCGCAGATGCAATCGGTGTCCATTCCCAGTTCCGTCAGAATACACGCCACCTGCAACGGATGATGGATGTACGGTTCCCCCGAAAAGCGTTTTTGATCACAATGGGCTTTCTTCGCCAAAAGGTAAGCCTTCTCGATCTTTTCCGTATCGTAAACGCGCCCGGATTCCTGAATCATTTTATTTAATTGCTGATAAACTTGATCCTGCATGACGATTTCCCTTCTTATTGGCCTGAAATACTTTTGGGGCTGGGTCAACTCCCTTTTAGCCTGCGCAAAGTAGGCGCAGCCTCTAAATCTACCTTATGATCGCAGTCACACAGGTCGATCCGGTCCAGAAGCGGGGAGACCCGAATCAGCCCCAGTTCCTCTAACACATCCAGAATGACTCGGTATTGACAATAATTCAGCATTGGAAACGCGGAATACAGCAGCTCCACTTCCCCAGTGTAAGCCCCGCACTTCCTTAAATATTTATAGACGACCGCCGTCTGATCCCGGTTAGGGATCATTCTGTGCCGGATCTGCGGGGTGATCTCCTCGTCCCGGCGGTACATTTCATAATAAGCTTTGGCATTGAAAAACTTTTTCTGTTCAAATCCAGATGGACGGATGTCCTTTATCATAACCGAAAGATATTCCCGCCCATTGTAAGGATTGATACTAATATTGCACAGAAAATCCAATGTTTCCCCCACGCGGAACAAAAACCGGTCGGTGCTCATCCCAAAGTACATGGCGGTGATTTCCATGCCGCCGTACTGCATCTTTAACCGCAGATGACGGTTTTCAGAAACCGGAGAAATCCCTCGAAGCACCGCTTTTTTGATGCAGAAAAGCGGCACCTGATTCGCCGCTCCAAACGGTTCCAGCACAGAAAGCTCCCGGATCTGTTCTAGGCCCAGCTCCTGCGGATGCAGTACCCGGTCAACTTCATAGGAAAAGACCGGCATGACCGGATATTCTTTGCGCGCATAGGCTTCAATATCCCGGTAAAACTCCGCAAAGTTCGCTTCAGGCAGGCTAAAGCCCGCCGCCTGGGTATGCCCGCCGTATTGGGTCAGCGTCTTTTCACAGGCTGTCAGCATTTGGTACAGGGAGAAAAATTCCACGCTTCTGGCAGAGCCGCGCAGCTGCCCGTTTTCCGCCGACATCAGCAGCACCGGTTTTCCATACCGCTCCAAAACCTTGGAGGCAACGATCCCGATGATCCCGGGGTGCCAGTCTTCGTGATACAGTGCCAACACCCTATTATTGAGCAACGACGGATCTTCGGCGATCATCGCTTCAATATCCCGCATGATCCCGTCTTCCAGAGAACGGCGTTTTTGGTTTAGCGTATCGACCTCCTGCGCCAGTATCTGCGCCCGCTCCGGATCGTCGCACAAAAGCAGTTCCGCCGCGATCGCCGCGTCTTTCATTCTGCCCGCGGCGTTGATCCTAGGCACGATACCAAATGCCACGTTCTGAGCCGTGAGCTTTTGCGGGGAAATTCCCGCCGTCTCCATCAATGCCGCAAGGCCGATATTATCAGTATGTGCAACCGCTTCCAATCCAATCCGTACCAGGGTACGGTTCTCCCCGACCAGGGGCACAATATCCCCGATCGTTCCAATTGCCAAAAGGTCGGAAAATTGTTCCAGCGTGCTGTCATAATCCCCGTTTTCCAGCGCAGTGACCAACTTAAACGCCACGCCAACACCGGCAAGGTGCTTAAATTCGCTGGGGCAATCCGGCCGGTGCGGATCGACAACCGCATAAGCCTCGGGCAGTTCCTCCCCCACCTGATGATGGTCGGTTACGATCACAGTTAATCCCAGTTCATTGGCATACCGTATTTCATCCAAGGCAGAGATCCCGTTATCTACCGTAATGATCAAGGAAGCACCCTGTTCTGCCAGCCGGCCGATCGCTTCCCGGTTCAGCCCATAGCCCTCGGTTTCCCGTTTAGGAATATAATAAGAAACCTGCGCGCCAAGCATACTGAGATAACTGTACAAAATAGCGGTAGAAGTTACTCCGTCACAGTCATAATCTCCGTAAACTACGATCGGCTCATCCTGTTCCAGCGACCGGGAGATACGCTGTACGGCACGATCCATATCAATCAGGGAAAAAGGGTCTTCCAATACCTGCTCATCGTTTAAAAAGACGTCGGCCTGCGCATAGGACGTGATGCCCCGGCTGACCAGGATCTCGGCAACCATCTGGGAAATCCCGCATTCCTGTGCCAAAGTTTTTGCAAGTATGTTGTCGATCTTCGTAAAGTTCCAGTTTTTCACAGACACCCTAAATCCCTCTTTTCTTTCTTCCTCTAACCCTAATATTTTACCACTTTTTTTGAATTTCCGCAACTGACGTGCTATTTCAGCCGTTTATGTGGGAAAAGCAGTTTTGTATATCCCCCTTGATAAGCAATACGTCAAAAAAGACTGTGCCAGCTTTTGCTGATACAGTCTTTTTTCCCTATAAAAATTTTGATCGATTCAGCAGGCAAGGGCTGTTCCCCTTACCGCTTTTCCTGCTCTTCCTGCTCCTGATCGTGAAGAAAGCTTCGTACAATAAATCTTGGACGATGCTTTACCTCCAGATAAATCTTCCCGATATATTCTCCGACAACACCCAACGCCAACAGCATTAACCCGCCGAACAGCCAAACGCTTGCCGCAACACTGGACCAACCGGTCACAGTATTTCCGGTGAAAAAGCGCACCAGAATGTACACAAACATCACAAGGCTGGCTAAAAACACCAGAAAACCCAGCCCGGTAATAAAACGGATCGGCTTAACACTCAACGAAGTGATTCCCTCTAAGGCAAAGGAAATCATCTTCTTTAACGGATACTTGCTTTCCCCGGCAAAGCGTTCGCTTCGTTCATATAATACCGTGTCGGTCCTATACCCGATCATCGGCACGATACCCCGCAAAAAGAGGTTTACTTCCCCAAAGCTTTCCAGGCCCTCCAAGGCGCGCCGGCTCATCAGACGATAATCCGCATGGTTAAACACAGTATTGGCACCCAAAAAATTCATGACGCGGTAAAAGCCCTCTGCTGTGACGCGCTTAAAAAAGCTGTCTGTTTTCCGCTTGTTCCGCACGCCATATACAATGTCGCAGCCGTCCAAGTATTTTAGCACCATCTCATCCATGGCGTCGATGTCATCCTGTAGGTCAGCGTCCATGGAGATCACCATATCCGCATGTTCTTTTACCGTCATCAAGCCAGCCAGCAAAGCGTTTTGATGCCCGCGGTTTTTGCTCAAATCAATGCCGCAAAACAGCGGATTATCCCGATGGCAGGCGCAGATCAGCTCCCAGGTGCGGTCTTTGGAGCCATCGTTTACCAACGCTACCCGGCTTTTTACTGAGATCAGGCCGCGTTCCATCAGGGAGGCCATTTTCCCGGCCAGCCGGCGGGTCGTTTCCGGCAGGACTTCCTCTTCATTATAGCATGGGATCACCACATATAACGTTCGTTTCATCTTCGTTCACTTCCAATCTTTGTCTATACATATCCTGTACGACAAACGCAGGGATTATGTATCCCCCAGTCTATAAATCTATTATAGAAAGTTGTTAGGGCGAAGACAAGCTTTTCTTGTCACTTGTTACAATTTTGATACAATCTCTTATCAAAAAAGGCCCCATGGAATTTCCATGGGGCCTTTTTCTTATTCTTCTACAACGGGTTCTTTTGTTTCCTCGTTCTTTTCTGGTTCCGGCTTTTCCGTTGGCTCTGCGGTACCGATCAGAACCGTTTCATTGACCGGATTATAGCGGGAGCTTGGCAAGGCTTCTGTTTTTACTTTTTTCCCGTCCTTATAATAGGTCCTTTGCGCGCTGGCAGTGCTTCCTGCCCTTGCTTTGATCTTCACCTTTTCTGTTCCTTTTGGCAGAGAAGGGTCCTTCACTTCAGTCCGTTTTCCAGGCGAAAGTGTCGAGGTCTGCCAAGAAGAAATTTCGATCTCATCCCATTCCTCTGACGGGGAACCGTAAATCATTACCTGAAGCTTTGTTCCAGACATATACGACTTAATGTAAACCGGATAGTCCGTATTGTTTTTAAACTTCATATCCTGGCTGCCCCAGCTTACCATAGCGTCCTGCCCGATCGGAACATAGGTAGAAGGCCAGCGGTGGTTTCCGCGTTCTACCACTTCCATTCCCGCACGGATCGCAGCACCGTATACCGTAGTAGAAGCCTGGCAAACGCCGCCGCCCAGTCCGTCGACCAATTCACCGTTTTTGATGACCCCAGCGGTCCTGAAGCCGTTGGCAGCAGTCCGCCGGCCGACCGTTCCATTAAAGGAGAAGGTCTCTCCCGGCTGCAACACAGTTCCAGTGATCCTGCCCAAGGCATTTTTCATGTTATGGTTTCCATTTGCATTATTATGGGAAATGGTAGAATACGTCCCTAACAAGCTGATATGGGAAAGCATCTCTTCTTTATCCATCGTGTAAGAAGTTTCTGAAGCCGGGATCGCAACTGTTCCCTTTTTTTCCTTCCCATCCAAAATCGCTTTGCAGTCTTCCGCCAATTTCGTCTGGTCAACTTCCACACCAGTCACTGCGTCACTGATCGTAAACATCTCTTCAATTTCAGAGCCAGCGTTCGGATCAAATTTTTCTACTGCTGCATCCTTAGGCTCTGCATTGACCTGATCTGCGATCTCTGCCGCGATCTGTTTGGAAAGCACACTGGTATCCTCTAATTCATGGGACAAGGAGAACTTTTCCGGATTGTTTTTGAGCATCAGCACTTTAAAATACCGGAACCAAACATATCCATCCCGTCCTGTTTGATAGGCTTCCTCCAATACCTCATCAGTATCATAAGTAAACTGGAAGTCATCCTCTGTGTACTCAAATGTCTGATCCTGATAAGTCAGGGTCAGGTCGATCTCATCCCGTATCCGTTTTTCCAGATCCGCCATCAGTTCCTTGGCTTCTTCCATGGTTTTTCCGCCAAGGTCAACGTCTTCTATATAAATTCCCTGATAAAAGGTGTCCACATTCAGCTTTTTCTCAATCGACCCGCTGAGCAGGAGCATCACAACGACGACTGTTATGATCAAAAGCCCCAACACGCCGCCGGTGATAGCCAAAACCTTTTTCCACTTTTTCTTTTCCTTTTTAGCTGGCTCTGCAACAGGCTCCGCAGTAACCGGAACACTGTTTCGGTCCGCAGAAGATCCAGAATCAGAGGAAACTATCTGCGCTTTCTCCGTTTTCTTCTCTTCCGAGATGGGAAAACGGTCGGAGCTCTTTTTGTCTGCGGCTACCATATTTTCTTCTGGCTTTGCCGTTTCTATCACCCTCGTTTGATCCAGATCAGGCTGCTGTTTTTGTCCTAATACCTGCGTCTTGTCCAGGTCTGCTTCCTGCTTCTTTTCTTCTGAAACCGGAAAACGGTCAGCCGGTTTCTGCGGATTTTCCGCATTTGGTGTTTCTGGCTTTTTTGGTTCAGCAAGCGTTTTCTCCTCCGGCTTTACCGTTTCTATCACCCTTGTCTGATCTAAATCCTGCTGTTCTGCCGGCTGCTTATCCGCATGTTTTTTCTTCTTTCTCCGCTTTGACTTGCCCGGATGCTTTTCTTCATCCTGCGCTTTCACTGCATCTTTCCCTTCACTCAAAGCAGAAGCACTTTTTGGCTCTTCAGGCTTTGTTTCCTCTGGAATTGGAAATTTTTCTTTTACCCCTTCCTGTTTTTCCGCAGAAGCAGGATCTATTTCCAAGGAATGCGAATCCTTCGCTTTTTCCTGTTGTACAGCGTTTGCAGCATTTTGATCAGCCACAGAATTTTGAGTGGATCGCAAAGTTTCGTTTGGGGATTTCTGTGCTGAAGATGAGGCTGTCTTTTCAGCCTCCGGGCTATTTGTCTGTGGGTCTTTCTTAGCAGATCCTTCTGCCGAGAAAAACTTATCCTCCCCCATGGAATCCCTCCTGTAATCATACTTATATATCTTTATGTTACTACATACCATCTCAGAAGTAAAGTTACAGAATTTCAACTCAAGCGCTGGAAAAGTTACAAATTTTTACCTTTTTTGTGGCTTTTCCCAAAAAGCAAATCCTGTTTCTTTTCTTTTTCTGGCACTTCATCAAGCACCACAAAAAAGCAATTTATTTTTTTAACAGATATTGCTATAATAACGTTAAACAGGTCGTTTAACGTCCAGAAAAACGGCTCTCAGAACGATGTTCTTCCTGCCTTACGGCACTGCCGTTTTTATCACGGCCAGTTAATTGATAGAAAAAAGAGAGGAGCAGCCACTCATGCCGGTTCAGATCACACCGCCCCAACAGGTCTCTGCCATCCTGGAAAAACTGGCGAAAAATGGATTTGAAGCCTATTTGGTAGGCGGTTGTGTCCGGGACTGCCTGCTGGGCACGGATCCCATTGATTGGGATCTAACCACCAACGCCCGCCCGGAACAGGTCAAAAAGGTTTTCGCCGCATATCCTGTACTGGAAACAGGGATCCGGCACGGCACTGTAACCGTCCTGCTTGACCATGTTCCCATTGAGGTCACGACCTATCGTTCGGACATTGGATATACAGACCATCGGCACCCGGATGCCGTTCGCTTCACCCCCGACTTACGGGAAGACCTTGCCCGCCGGGATTTTACGGTCAACGCGCTGGCTTGGTCGCCGGAAACCGGCTTCATTGACTATTTCAACGGGATCAACGATCTGGCGCAGCGCTGCCTGCGCTGTGTTGGGGAGGCTTCTGTCCGTTTTGAGGAAGACGCTCTGCGCATTTTACGTGCCCTGCGTTTCTCTTCTGTACTCGGATTTTCCATCTCTCCGGATACTTCCGCCGCGATCCATCAGAAAAAGGAGCTTTTGTCTTTTGTGGCGGCAGAACGGGTTCAGAAGGAGCTTTCCCGGTGTCTTTGCGGAAAGAACATTCAGGAGATCCTGCTGGATTACCCCGATGTTCTCTCACTCTTTATTCCGCAGCTTTCACGGATGAAAGGCTTTGAACAGCACAATCCACATCATGTTTACGACATATTAGAACATACTGCCAAGGCAGTTTCTGTCATCGAGCCGGATCCTGTGCTGCGCCTTGCCATGCTGTTCCATGATACCGGAAAACCAGACTGTTTTTCTATTGACGAAGATGGCGTCGGACATTTTTACGGGCATGCTCAAAAAAGCGTCCAAATCGCAAAAAAAGCGCTTCAAACCCTGCGGTTTGACCGTACCACAATAGAGAACGTACTTTTTTTGGTCAAATACCATGACACCATGCTCCCTACAGAACGCAAGGGGATCAAACGCTGGCTGAACCGTTTTGGGGAAACCAAACTGCGCCTGCTGCTTCCAGTCAAATACGCCGACACCCTGGCCTTAGCTCCCGAATATCATCACAGGCTCTCCGAATTGCATGACTTTTCTGAAATGCTGGAAACGCTTCTTCAGGAGCAAGCCTGCTTTTCTGTTTCCCAGCTTGCAGTGAATGGAAATGACTTGATCCAAGCTGGCGTCACAAAAGGACCGCAGGTGGGCGTGGCTCTGGAATTTTTACTAAATGCTGTGATAGAGGAAACTGTTCCCAATGACCGCGAACAGCTTTTAAAATATTGGAAAGAACAAAAAGGAACCGATCAATAAACCGGTTCCCTTTTTCCTATTCATGTATTTCATCATGATCTTGCTGTTCCTTTTGCTTTTTTTGCTGTCTGGAACCGGCCAAATTGACCACCGCCGCCGCAAGGATCACCACAATGACCGCAGAAATGATGACCGTGATCTTAACAGGACCACGAAGGGGCTCTCGTTCCACACCGGAAGTATCTGCTGACGATGCGGAATTTGTATCCTGCAATGGGTTGGAAAGCTGGTAAGGGTTTTTTCCTTGTTTCATAGATGAGAGAGCTAAAATAGCATATTCCGTTGCAACAACGTCACTATCCTGATCCAGCATCTCGCTGAACCCGCCATCAAGCCGTACATACCGCATCAGTACCTCATTCAAAGTATGATTTTGCTTGACAAACCGTTCGTCATCTAAAGGAATATCCAAGGAAATCAGCGCCGTCAGCACCTTTGCGGTCGCGGAGGAGGATTCTTTCCCCCTGTCAAGAAATATCCCGTCAGGCTGCTGTGTTTCAGACAAATAGGAAAGTCCTGCCTGGACCGCCTCTTGATAATCGACCTGTCTTTCCTGGTAATTGGAAAGGACGGTCAAAGCCAGCGCTGTACTGGAAGGGGTGCTACTATGATTCAGAAGCTCTGCAAAACCACCGTCCTCATTCTGATACAGCAAAAGCTGTTCCAACAGGCTTGTCCGGGTATTCCGCGCTGTTTCTTTTACACAATATTGATTGCTGTCCAATGCCAGCAAAGCGTATACGATCGTATTTAGTTCCTGAGAATCATAGTCGGGATAATCTTCGATCCCCTTGATAAAATCCGTACCAAGCACATTTCTGGCGCTGTATCCGCAAAAGGTCGTATTAAGGGCTGTGTATTCCGTGTCCAGAATTTCCTGCTCCCCTTCTTCGGCCGAAACCTGTGCAATATAGGCTGTTACCAGTTGGGCAGGAGCCGGCTCCCCCGCAGTTCCCATACAAAAATAATATAATTCCCCCTGATGGGAGATGGTCAGCCAATCACAGGCAAGCGCCAACGTAGCTTCGGTTTCTTCGTTCCAGTATTCGTTGGAAGGGATCGCCATAGACTGTGTTTGGTCCGCCGTATCTTTGGAAACTGATTCCGGCGCGCCTTCTTCGGAAAGCGTTTCGCTCTCTGGTTCCTGAGAAGAAACCGGTTCGGAACTTTCCTCCGGAACAGACTCCGGGCTTTCCTCCCCGCTGCTTTCTGCCGATTCAGAGCTTTCCGGCACGGTGCTTTCGGAAAGGAGCCCGCTGCTTTCCAATTCCTCTTGCGCGCTCACCGGGAAGGCGATCAAGGAAAATAACAGGAACACCATCAAAACAACGCTTGATTTGAAATTGGTTTTCATGTTTCCCCTCCCCTTTCCGGCTTTCATGTTTATCAATCAGACTTAATTATATTATATACGGTTTCCCGACAAAAATCTATCCGTATAATCGACAAAAATAAGTTCCTGAACCCAGCTTATCAAAGCAAAAGCCATATCCGGAAACCCAGATATGACTTTTTTCTTTCTTATACCGGATGTACCTGATTTGCAGCATCTGCATGCGCAGAATCAATCCCCAGTTTTTTATTTCTTCTATTTTCAAAGAATTTCACAGCCACCTGTCCAAACTGAGCGTAGCTCAGAACATCTTCGTCCTGCTCTACCCAATCTGCGCATTCCGCACGCAGCTTGTCAAGCTCTGGTTCCAGCAGATCAGCAGGACGGCAGTCGATCGGTTCGGCGTCGCCAATAATCTTCTTTCTAAATTCCGGATCAATCTTGACCGGAGTTTTTCCGTATTCACCGCGGACCAAGCCTTTAAATTCTTTGGTTACCATCTTATAGCGTTCGCCCATGATCACGTTGAACACCGCCTGGGTACCAACGATCTGAGAGGTCGGGGTAACAAGCGGAGGCATTCCGGAATCTGCACGGACCCTTGGCACTTCCTGAAGCACTTCGGTCAGTTTGTCTTCCTTGCCAGCCTGTTTGAGCTGAGATAAAAGGTTGGACAGCATTCCGCCCGGCACCTGATAAATCAACGCATTCGCGTCGGTTGCCAGCATCTTCGGATCAAGCAGTCCGGAATCCAAATATTTCTGACGCAGGGTCATGAAATAATCCCTGATCTCATTCAGCAGCACCAAGTCCAATCCTGTGTCGTATTCTGTCCCACGGAAAGCGGCGACCATAGATTCTGTCGGAGCATGGGAAGTACCCAGCGCCAACGGGCTCATCGCGGTGTCAATGATATCTACCCCGGCTTCTACGCCTTTGAGCAGGCACATGGAAGCCAAACCGGAGGTATAGTGGGTGTGCAGCTGCAACGGCAGGTCAACCTCTGCTTTGATCGCTTTGGTTAGTTCCGCAGCTTTGTATGGGGTCAGTAGCGCAGCCATATCTTTGATGCAGATCGAATCAGCGCCGGCATCGCGGATCTGTTTTGCGTAGTTGACATAATATTCGTCAGTAAAGGTGTCGCCCAAGGTGTACGAGATTGCTACCTGTGCGTGAGCGCCCTCTTTCTTCGCGGCTTTGATCGCGGTTTCCAGATTTCGGATATCGTTGAGCGCATCGAAAATACGGATAATATCAATCCCGTTTGCCACAGATTTCTGCACAAAATATTCCAGAACATCGTCTGCATAGTGACGGTAGCCCAGCATATTCTGGCCTCTGAAGAGCATCTGCAGTTTGGTGTTCGGCATCTCTCTTCTGATAATGCGCAATCTTTCCCACGGGTCTTCATCCAAAAATCTCAAGCAACTGTCAAACGTAGCTCCGCCCCAGACTTCAGCGGAATAGTATCCAACCTTATCCATTTTGGACAGGATCGGAAGCATTTCGTCGATGGTCATACGGGTAGCAATCAGAGATTGGTGAGCATCACGCAAGACGGTTTCAGTAATTTTAACTTTTGCCATCTTTACATCTCCTCCTTATTAGCCAATAGTAGCCAGAGTCTGGTTGGTTTCTACGCTGTCCCCAGATTTTACAACGATAGAGGTGACGGTTCCGTCGCATGGCGCAACAATGTCATTTTCCATTTTCATTGCTTCCAGAATCATGATGACCTGACCCTCTTTTACTGCGTCGCCAACATTTGCTTTCACGCTCATAATGGTGCCTGGCATTGGAGCTGCAACTTTTGTGCCAGCGCCCGCAGCCGGTGCTGGAGCAGGAGCGGCTGCCGGAGCCGGTGCTGGAGCAGGAGCAGCGCCCGCGACCGGTGCTGGAGCAGGAGCGGCAACCGGAGCAGCGCCGGCGGCAGTTTCCTCTACAGCAACATTATATTGTTTTCCATTTACAGTAACACTAAAATTTCTCATAATTAAATCCTCCTTACGATCCTATCAAGCTCTTACAGCGGCATAATAGCGTGTTTTTTCGGCAGATTGCTGACGCGTTTTCCGGCCAGCATTTCCATGGAACGGATGATTGCAGCACGGGTGTCTTCCGGCGCGATCACATCGTCTACATAACCGTTTTCAGCAGCTTTGAACGCGCCCGCAACGGTGTTTACATATTCATCGACCAATTCCTGTCTGGACTGTTCCAGGTCAGTGGTCCCTTTCAGCTTGTCATGGGACAAAAATTCTACTGTCGCCTCTAAGCCCATTGCAGAGATCGCAGCGGTGGGCCAAGCGTAGCAAACATCAGTGTTTGCATTGGAGGCCAGCGCCATGTAAGCCGCGCCGATGGCCTGTCCGCAGATCACGGTGATCTTTGCAGTGGTCGCTTCCGCATAAGCGTGTGCAAGGCGCGCGCTCTTTCTGATCAGTACCGGGCAAGCAGTCACTTTAAAGCCCTTGGTGTTTACCAAAGTAATGATCGGGAGGTTGAATGCATCACAGACACGGATCAGGCGGGTAGCCTTATCACATGCGTCGATGTCCAGTTCCCCTTGCGTTTCGTTGTTGGCAATGATTCCTACCGCGGCGCCGGAAACAGTAGCCAGCGCGGTAACAATACCCTTTCCAAAATCAGCCTGAAGCTCTACCACACTGTCAGCGTCTGCAATTGCTTCGACAACCGATTTCGCGCACATATTGTCTACATCTGCATAAGCCTTGGCAATCAAATCCGCCGCCTGTGCATTTTCAGCAGTTTCAAACAACGGAGCCGGAGCCAGGTTGTTCTGCGGGAACATGGAAACGATCTTTCTCACTTCTTCCAAAGCAGCTTCGTCGTCAGCCGCGATCACCGAAGCGATCCCGGACTTCGCCGCAAAGCCGGCAGTACCCGCTTCTTTATCTTCACCCTTCGCATTGGTGACGAACGGTGCGTTCAGGAATAGTTCGCCCTTTTCAGACATGACTAAAAAGTCTGCGCCGCACGCAAGCAGCGCGGAAGTCCCTGCGCAGGTGCCCAAAACGACGGCAACCTGAGGAACGACCCCGGAAAGGGTGCTTGTCTTCGCTAAAATTTCGCCGTAGGCATCCAGCATTTCGTTGGCTTCGGATAATTTTGCGCCGTTGGAATCAAATACCCCAACGACAGGACAGCCGGTTTTTGCGGCCAGATCATACAGTTTACTGATCTTCTTCGCATGCGCTTTGCTGACGGCGCCGCCGCAGGCGGTCACGTCCTGAGAATAAGCGTAAACAAAGGTGTCCCCCACATATCCATAGCCGGTCACCACGCCGCACAAGCCTTCTTCATTCATCCCTGCAAACGCATCAAGCTCTACAAACGTACCTTCGTCGTATAAAGATACCAGCCTCGATCTTGCAGGAGTGTCCTGAGAAGTTTTTTCGACGTATTCAGCAAGCTGATTCATCTTGCTTTCAGGATTCATTACTATTCCTCCGTTTCTCCTTAACATGGATGTCCATGTCTACGATTGATTTTTTCATAATTGAACTGGCAACGCTGTTTTTCCAGCGTACCATTTTCAAAATTTCTCCAGTATTTATTATACACATATTATTTAAAAATAACAAGTTTTCCCGGTTCACGCTTTGCAATTTTTGCAATTATGAATGATTTTTGTTAAGGAATTAACAGAAAATCCATCGTCCTGCACAAAATGTAATTGAACCAGCATTTCATGGTCAATTTTTTCATCAAATACCGCGTGCTCCAGCCCTAAATCCATGGCGCTTGCAAACACCGCGCGCACCAGCCCGTCAAAGATGTCCGGCTCCACGCTGGAAACATTCACTATCTCGACTACGTCTCCTTTGATATTGTACAGGCAGCTTGCCTTGATCTCCCTTTTTTCCACGCAGACATAGGCAAACTGCGCGTTTTGCTGATAAATGCGGTTCAACCGCTCCAGCATGGCCTGCTCCGTTACCGGCAGCAACTGAATCATAAGACCCCTCCTAAAAAGATCAGGCCGGACGCTGCCGGCCTGTTTTGTTTAACTTTTTACCGGCTTTTTTACCGCGGTGCGGATAGCTTTCAGCTCTTCCGCAGTCAGTTCCCGGCAAGTGCCCGGTTTTAGCATTCCCAAACGGATCGGACCGAACGCCGTGCGTTTTAACCGGGCCACTTCCAGCCCAACCGCTTCGCACATCTTGCGAACCTGGCGGTTGCGCCCTTCCCGGATCACCAGCTCCATCACGACACGGTTATTCTCCTTGGACAGCACCCGCACTTCGGCCGGCGCGGTTTTCCTGCCGTCGATATAAACCCCCTCGGCAAGCTTTACCGCCTGTTCATCGGTGATGTCGGGACGCACCGTAACGCGGTAGGTTTTGCTGACCGCACGGGAAGGATGCATCATATCATTGGCAAAATTCCCATCGGAAGTGAACAGCAAAAGCCCTTCGGTGTTTAAATCCAGCCGTCCCACCGGGTAGATCCGAACGTCGGTCTGGGGCAGCAGTTCTGTGACGCAGCGCCTTCCCCTGTCATCGCTCATTGAGGTGATATACCCGCGCGGTTTATTCATCATCAGGTAAACATGCTGTTTTTTCCGGGAATAGTAAAGCCTCTCCCCGTCGATCGTAATGATGTCATGGACCGGGTCGATCTTCTGGCCGATCAAAGCCGGGTGTCCGTTTACCTTGACCCGCTTCTGGCCGATCAGTTCTTCCGCCTTCCGCCTGGAACAAAACCCTATATCTGCAATTACTTTTTGAATCCTAACTTTTTCCATGTTCTTTCTTTCCTTTCGTCTGATCTCCCATCAGTCGTTTTATGTGCTTTTTCCCAGCAGGCTTTCAAACCATTCCCTGATCCTGTCAGAAAAACTTTTTTCCACCTCTGTGATCTTCTGTTCAACATCCTCCCCAACAGTCAGCGGCACCTCTGCCAGTACCTTATCCCCGGACAAATAGCGCACTGTGCCCACCACCTCCCCGGCCTGCACCGGGGCATAGTAGAACGGCTTCATCAAGATCTGTTCGGTGATGTCGCCCGGCTTGCCTACGGTGTGCACCACCGCATCCTTGGGCGCGCTGACGCGGAATTCGTCAGCCATACCGCCCACTACGTTTCCCGCAAGCTCGGTAGTATCCGGTTTTAAAACGGTTTCCTGCACCAGGGAAAAACCGTAGTCAAACAAATTTGCGTGATCCACCCAGTCATTGGGATCGTCCAAGGTCACACAAATCAGCGTGACCCCATCCCGTTCCGCCGCAGAAACCAGGCACCGTCCCGCTTTTTTGGTAAAGCCGGTCTTTACGCCAATACATCCGTCGTAATAAGACAACAGACGGTTGTGGTTGGAAAGCCACCGGTCAAACGGCGGGCTGCCAAAATTGAGCTTTGCCTTTGGGCTGCTGCACAGTTCCCGGAAACGGTCGTTTTCCAGCGCTGTTTTGGCCAGCAGCGCCATGTCATACGCAGTGGAATAGTGTTCCTCGTCATGCAGGCCGCTTGGCGTGACAAAGTGGGTGTTCTCCATCCCGATCTCTTCCGCGCGCTGGTTCATCAGCTCCGCAAATTCCGGGATCGAGCCGGAGATCCGCACCGCCGCAGAATTGGCCGCGTCATTGCCGGACGACAGCAGCATCCCCCCCGCCAATGCGTAAAGGGAGACCTGATCGCCCTCTGTCAGCCCCATGGAGGAGCCTTCTACCCTGATCGCCTCCGGGTCCACAGTAAAATATGTATCCAACTCCGGCTGCTCCAGGGTTATGAGCGCCGTCATGATCTTGGTGGTACTTGCCATCGGCAGCCGGACGTCTTCATTCCCGGAAAGGATAATCGTCCCGCTTTGCGCCTCCATCAGCACAAATGCCTTTGCCGACTGCGCATAAACATCGGCAGACCGGGCGCTGACAACCGGCACACTGCCCGCCAGGCCGATCCCCAATGCCATGCAAAACAAACACGCTTTTTTGATTAGTTTCTTCAATCCTATCATCACCTGCCCGTTTTATTGTATGCGGGCAGGAAGATGATTAGAAATTATTCTTCTTCTATTTTGATATCTGCCGATGACGCGTCTTTCGGGGACTTCTTTTCTTCCGGCTTGTCCTTTTTAAACAGCTCGCTGATTTTGTCCAGCACTTCCGGCACCATGTTTACCACATTATTCGCCGTGTTGTCGCTGGAAGTCATCTGCAGCAGTTTTACATTGCCTTGGTACACAACCAGAAACGCGAGCGGCTGAATGGAAACCCCAGCGCCCGACGCGCCGCCAAAAATATCTTTCGGCTGTTTGGACGGAATATCAGACCCGCCGGAAGCAAATCCGAACGAAACCTTGGACACCGGAATGATCACAGTCCCATCCGGGGAAAGGATCGGTTCCCCGATAATGGTATTCACGTCAACCATTTCCCTAATTTTCTGCATCGTTGTGGACATCAGTCCCTGAATTGGATGTTCACTCATCTTTGACACCTTCCTTTATCTGATTCACTGTAGGAGTTTGTTCCTCTTTGGTTTTTAAAAACATACTTCTTATGATATTGGTTAGCATGCCCAATCCGCCCCAAATTATCACACCCAAACGGATCTTCACCTTAAAATGTGTTTGCTGGGTGATGTGGTCGGAGGTAAAGTCCGGCCGGATCGAGCAGTGCTTTACCCGCACCTTGATCTGGCTTTTTAAAAATGCCAGTGTATTGCTGATCGCGATCCCGATCCCGGCATAGGTCAGGGCGGTCTTATCCGCCGATTCTGTCCCTACCGCCATGTCAAGGTACACACCGGTCAGCCGGGTATGCCGCAACACAAACAACGAAGGCGAAAAGACAGATTTGATCAAATTCAAGATCAGAAAAACCGTATCGGAAAAACTGTCCTTTTCCTCCTGCTTGCCGGCAGAGCCTGGTTTTGCAGCAGTTTTTTTCTTTTTCTCGCCGCCCTTTTTCTTCTTTTTTTTCAGGGTGTTTTGTTCTTCCTTTTCCAGTTTTTCAGCTTCCTTAGCCGCGGCCTTCAGGTCATGCTCCGGGGATTTTACATCAAATTTTATCCCAAACATCCCGACTTTAATCCGTACAGCGTCGCTGATGCTGACATACAGGGTAACGCTAAAGGACAAAAGCAGCGCCAGTACCGCAATGATGATCCCAACAACAAGCAATGCTTTCCTTCCTTTCTTCCCCTATTTTCCGCTATTCCTGCACCACGATCTCCTCTAACTGGATCTGGCCGCTTTCATCAGGCAAAGGCGGCAGCTCCTTTAACGAGGAGATCTGGAAGCTTCGCAGGAAATTATCGGTAGTCTGGTAGGTGATCGGCCTGCCCGGCACGTCTAAGCGGCCGGCTTCCTCCACCAGTCCCTTTTCTACCAGATTATTGACCGTCTGCGAGCTGTCCACTCCGCGCACCTGCTCTACAAAGCTTTTGGTAACAGGCTGGTTATAGGCGATGATCGCCAGCGTTTCCATCGCCGCCTGGGACAGCGGCGTGTTCCGCTTGATCTCCAGAGCGTGCTTGATGCAGCCTTCATATTCTTTTTTAGAGCACATCTGGTAGCTTTCCCCCAGCTTTACCACCTGCACCCCGTGCTCCGGGGTTTGGTACTGTGCCATAAATTCCGGCATCAGCCCTAACAGCGTCTGCCGGTCGATCTCCACAGCCTCTGAAAGCCTGTCCAGTGCGACCGGTTCCCCGCTTGCAAACAACACGGCTTCGATCATGCCGTAGTATTTTTTATACTCCATTCTCATCACCTTGCTTCTGTGAACCATGTCCGGCCGCTTCAAAAGAAAAGCCGCCCTGTGGCCGTTTTACTGATATTCCGCTTCGTCAAATTCTTCATCAGACCCGGCGGCTTCCCGGTTAAAGTAGACATAGGTATTCTCCTCGTCCACCGTGATCCGCTTGGATTTCATCAATTCCAAAATTGCCAGGAAAGTGGCTACCATCTCGCTGCGGTCCCCGCTTTGGGAAAAGAAATCCTGATAACGGGCTTTCCCTTCGGAATACAGACGGTTTAATACAAAAACGATCCGGCTGGTGACTGACACCATCCGCCGGGACACAATGCCGGAAAAGGCTGTCCGTGGCGGAGGAAGGTTTCGTTTCGCCTTTCCCGCTGCCTCCTGATAGGCCTTAAGCAGAACGCTGACGTCATGGGTTTGGCGGTATGTTTTATCCAGTGCGATTTTTTGCGGTTCCCTGACAAAGATATTATGGCCCTCAAAACGCTCCTTTAGACGGGCCGCCACTTCTTTACAAAGCTGGTATTCCAAAAGTTGTCCCTGAAGCTCCTGTTTCAGGGTTTCCGCTTCTTCATGCTTGGGCAGCAGGGAAACGGTTTTGATATACACCAAATGGGCCGCCATCGCCAAAAAATCGCTGGTCACCTCCAGATCCGCCATCTTCATCTGTTCAATGTAATCCAGATACTGCTCCAACAACGCGGTGATCGGAATGTCGTAAATATTCAATTTATGCTTCGCGATCAAATGAAGCAGCACATCCAAAGGCCCTTCAAAGACCTCCAGTTTAAATTCCAGTTGTTCCATGCGGTAATTTTCCTTTATATTATCCTTGCCAGCAGGTCAATAAAACCGGTCAGAAAATCGATGCCCCGGTAAATCAGCCCGCTGAGCATCCCCATTGGCAGGCGCAAGATCCCTAAATAGATCAGTGCAAACAGACCTAAGATCATAAACATCTGGTACTTCTGTTCAAATACCATCAGCCGGTAATTGAGCCGGTCGGAAAGGAAAAAGCTCAACACCTTGGCCCCATCTAAGGGAGGGATCGGGATCATGTTAAAGATCGCCAGCCCAATATTGGTGCTGACCATGATCGAAAAAACCGTTTGCAGAATATACCCTGCATTCAAAGACATCGGAATAAAATACCCGCAGATCTTAAAGATCAGCAGCAGCACGGCCGCCAGTAGGATATTGGAAACAGGCCCTGCCAGTGCGGAAATGGCCATCCCAGCTTTGCGGTTTTTAAAATAATTCGGATTGATGGGGACCGGCTTGGCAAATCCAAATCCGGTAAGCAGCAGCATCATAGTGCCGAACAGGTCAAAGTGTTTGAACGGGTTTAACGTCAGCCTTCCCAGTTGTTTGGCAGTTGGGTCGCCCAGTTTATACGCCACCCAACCATGGGCGCATTCATGGACCGGCAGGGCGGTGATCACCACCAGCAGCCGGACGGCGATTTGCATCGCATAATCTGACATCAGTATAAGTTCCTTCTTCTTTAATTTGCACGCAAATCCAGTGCGGCTCTGTGATTAACATTATATCGGGAATACGGTAAAAATACAAGGGCACGCGCTTTAATTTTTTGAGAAACTTCTAAAATTTTCACTTTTTTTCGCAAAAACACTTGATTTTGTCCTTTGAATCTGTTAAAATAACAACGTTAGTCAATCCAAAGTAAGTCGAGGGAGGTGCAGATGAATGGCTAAATGTGATATCTGCGGTAAAGGCGTTACTTTCGGTATTAAGGTTTCTCACTCGCACAGACGTTCCAACAGATCCTGGAAACCTAATGTAAAAAGAGTGAAAGCGATCGTGGACGGCAAACCATGCCGCGTGTATGCTTGCACCCGTTGCTTGCGTTCAAATAAAGTAACCCGTGCGATCTAGTGCCGAAATGACATGCAAATAAAAAAGAGCTGGCTTCTTTTTCAAGTAGTCAGCCTTTTTTTATGGGAATAGGAGAAGAGGATCGTGTGAAAAATACTTTTTCACACCCCGTTTTTGTGCCTTTTCCGCAAAAAGCAAAGCGGCGATCGGTTTCGCCGGCCGGCACAAATTCCGAAGAAAGGAATGATTGGATTTTATGAAAAAGATTCAGTGGAAAGGCGGGGCCTTGCTTGCGCCCATTCCCCCGGCCATGGTCACCTGCGGGACAGAAGAAGAAAAAAACGTGCTGACCATTGCCTGGACCGGCATCATCAATACTATTCCGCCAAAAACCTATATCTCGGTGCGTCCTTCCCGGCATTCCTACCGGCTAATCAAGGAAAACGGAGAATTTGTCATCAACCTAACAACCTCCTCCATGATCCGTGCGGCAGATTTCTGCGGGGTCCGTTCCGGCAAGGATTTGGATAAATTCGAGGCCTGCGGTTTGGAAACGGAACCGGGATTTACGGTAAAGGCTCCGGTGCTCTCCCAAAGCCCGGTCAGCTTGGAATGCAGGGTGACCCAGATCATTCCCCTAGGTTCCCACGATATGTTCCTTGCCGATATTACCGCGGTGGACGTAGACCCGCAGTATCTGGACGAAAACGGAAAGCTGTGCCTTTCTCGTTCTCATCTGGCGGCATTCGCCCACGGGGAATATTTAGAGCTTGGGAAAAAGATCGGAAGCTTTGGCTTTTCCGTCCGGAAAAAGCGGAAGAAAAACCCGCATTTAAGAAAGAAAAAATAATCAGAAAAAGCAGCCGTGGAGCGCATGAATCTCCACGGCTGCCTTTTCTTTTATTCGTCCTCCAGTTGTTTTCCCAAAAAGATGGACGCGGCCTCAGCCAATTTTTCCAAAAGCTCGCTGCTTACCCCGTTCTTTCCATCGGATAAAAATAAGACCGCCCCGCAAACATCACTGTTAGCCAGGATCGGATAGCACACCAGCGTGTAGCGGTCCACCCCTTCGATCGCCAAGATCTTGTCCGAGGATTCCCCCCGGTAACTGATGACGCGGCGGGCATTCATACTGTCCTCGACCATCGGGGAAACCCGGCGCTCTAAAATTTCCTTTTTCGGGATCCCGGAAGCCGCGATGACATGATCCTTGTCACAGATCACTGCCGGCATCCCTCCCGCCTTATATAAAGCCTCTGCAAACTGAGAAGCGCTTTGTCCCATCTCTTCCACCGGGGAATATTTTTTGAAGATCACTTCCCCTTCTCCAGAAGTATAGATCTCCAGCGGCGTACCCTCCCGGATCCGCATCGTGCGGCGGATCTCCTTCGGGATCACTACCCTCCCCAAGTCGTCGATTCTCCTTACAATACCTGTTGCTTTCATGCTTTTTATTCCTCCATTTTATTTTATCTGACTATCAGTTTGTTCCTGTGTCGATAGTATTTGTAAATAAAATGGAAGTATACATTTTCCAACCGTCTTTTGGCTGATAATTTTTTGATTTTTATTAGGAGAAATTTCCCAAAAAAGGTACAGCCTTTAGCTGTACCTTTCTACATTTATAGTTCTCTGTTTACCTCTACTGTGACAGCCGCAGAAGCTTCATAATCCGTGATTCCCTTTCCGGTATGCGGATGAATGAACGTGTAGGCCTGATCCGCCACAAATCCTGTAATGAGGAGCACACATAAAAGCGTTTGTACTTTTATGGGAATTTTTTTGTAAAAATCATCTACGATCGGCGCAAAAATATAAGCAAACGCACACCCGCCCAAACCAAATACGATTAGACCTTCCAAACAGATCCTGCCGTGGAGATTGAACAGATATCCGGAATAATCCCACCATTTTGTTTTCCAGATCAGTTCCAGGCCAAGGCTTGTGAAATATTCTATTGTCCCGCAGATCAGCACTGTCAGAAAAAAGGTCAGCACAGGCTTATGCAAAACCCGTTTGAGTAAAATCAGCACCAGCAGCCCGCCTGTTCCATAGATCGGCAGCCAAGGCCCATGAAATACCCCACGGTTTACAAAGCCAAAGCCATTAATCAAATGAAGGATCACTTCCCAAATCCAGCCCACGATCGAAAAGGTAAAAAAGAGGAGGATCATGGAACGGATGCTGTAGTTGCGCTGGTACTCAATACGGATCCATTGTTTTTTCTCAGCTTCCGGGATCGGATAATATTCGACCGGATATTCTTCAAACGTTTCTTCTGTTTCTGAAAGGGAAGGCTGTTTGACAAGATACGCATCATTTAAAAGCTCATGATATGGGATCTTCTGTTCTACTGCCTGTGCGCGCAGCACCCGGTACAACTCTGCCTCTGCCGCTGTTTTATAAGGGTTCATAAAAAAGATCTTTAAAATTCCCAGCGTCAGCAGGTCCAGACACCACCAGCCAAGAAAGGTCACATCTAATAAAAAGGCTCGCCACTTATTTCCGTACATCATTCTGCGGGAGAGGGCAAAAGCTTCTTTTCTTCCGATCAAAGGATTCTCCGCCAAAATATAGGGCACCATTTTATAGGAATAGCGCTTGATCCAGCCGCCGACCAGAGTGAAATCCCACAAGAAAATATAAAGCGCCCGGAAAAACATCACCCGGTCTACGTTCCAAAACTTACGGATCCGGAAAAGATACAAAATCCGGGCGATCGGTGTTTTGGGGTAGGTATACCCCTCCAGAAAAAAGCGGCACTGGCCTACCACTAAAGCGTTTTCAATAAACAGCCACCATGCGATCACAAGCAGAATCCCAATGACGATCACAACACTTGCCATGATCCGGTCATGGAACAAGGTCTGATTGATCGCGTTTAAAATCCCGAACAGCAAAGACCCCGATTGAGTCACACTGTTAAAGATCCCCGCCAACACCCCTTCCGTGCCATATTGTTTGCCCGCATCGGGCTGATTTTGAACGCCTATCTGCTGCAAAAAATCATTGACCACCTCGGAATTGGACTGCCCCGGATGGCTCTTCATGATGACATCCTCTGCAATTTCACGGGCCGAATCGTAACTGAACAGCCCGCTTAACGTCCCGGCATAGATACCGGTCATCACTGCCATGATAAAGCAGACCGCAATAATACGCCAATACTGCTGTTTTAATAATTTCCTTGCCTGACGCTTTAAGCCACGGATCTGCCACATAAACTGTCCTCCTAATTTTTAACATGCTTTTATTATTGTATCATAGGAAAGCGGCAGCTTTCAACAATTTTTTTCATAGTTCTTCAAAACAGCTTCTTTTTCTTGAAAAACCACAAGCAGACGAACAGCACGGCCACGCTCACCACAATAACTGCCAAATATCCATATTTCCAGCCGAATTCCGGCATCTGAAAGTTCATGCCATACCACGCGGCAATTAAGCTGAGCGGAAGAAAAATTGTAGTCACTACAGTAAACAGCTTCATAATGTTGTTTAAATTATAATCTAATGCGGACTGGTAGGTTTCCCGCAAATGCTCTAATTCCTCTTTCATACTCTGGGTATGGCCGCTTAAACGCTGGATCCTGCTGACTGCAATATTCAAATAACGAAAATTTTCACTTTCTGAAAAGAGATTGTTTTCATTTTCCGCCAAGCTTTCCCCTAATTCGACCAACCCCTCGTAATAACTTTGCTGTAAAGTCAACCTGCTCTTCATGCGGAAGAGCCTCCGGTTAATCTCCGGGTCAGGATGGTCCGATAAGATCCGTTCTTCCATTGCGGTCACCTGTTGTTCCCCATGCTCCAGACTCTCGCTGCCGCCGTCTACCAAATGAAGCAGAAAGCTGCCGATCACCCTTTCTATGGTCATACGGCGTCCCAAATTTTCAAGGATGCGGACCAGCACCCCATAACTCTGTTGCTCTGTATCGCTGATATTGACGAACAAGCACAAATTTTTTTGCAGGAATAAGGCTACCCTCCGCTGGGTAGCACGCATATTTTGAAGGTCCGGCATCCACAGCAGTACGAAACTGAAGGTGTCGTATACTTCCAAATTGCTGCGGGAACGGCTTTGAGCCTCCCGGCATGTCGCCAACAATTCCTTTGGAAAGCCAAATGTGGAATATTCCTGTTCCAGCTCCTTTAAGGTGACATATCCTACCGTAACATTTTCCCGTGAGCAATCTTTTGCCTGTTCCCTCCGCTCTAGGCGATCATTTTCCACCTCATAAAACACCATATTCTAAATTCCTCCTTCTCATGCGTTTCCTGTGCTTATTATATCATAAAATCCGATTGGAAACAGAAAAAATACACCGCAGTGAAAGATCACAGCGGTGTATCTCTAAAAGGAGGCCCCTATCTAAGGGAGATTATTGTTCGGTTGTCTTTTGCGGGGTGTATTCTGTAAAGGTCACGGTCACAGTTACTTCTTTGCCGTCCCGCAGTACCTTGATCTTCATCTTATCCCCGACCGAATAGTCTGCCATCATTTCCTTGATCTGGCTGGAAGAGGTGATTTTCGTACCGTCGATCTCTTCCACTAAGTCGCCAGTCAATAATCCTGCTTTGTCCGCATCAGACCCGTCATTGACCTGGTAAACATAAGTGCCCAGATCGTTGACCCGGTAACGCATAGCGGTAGTCTGGTCCTGAATATCAATAAAAGAGACCCCTAATTTGATTCGCCCGGTCACATAGCCTTTTTGGATCAGATCCTCGATCACAGGTTTTGCTGTATTGACAGGGATCGCAAATCCCAGCCCCTCAATGCCAGAGGCAGAGGTTTTTGCATTGACGATCCCGATCAGTTCCCCTTTCCCATTGAACAAACCGCCGCCGGAGTTGCCGGGGTTGATCGCCGCAGAGGTCTGGAGCAGGGTCATGGGCTGGTTTTCCACGGTGATCTCACGGTCTAATGCGCTGATGATCCCTTCTGTTACCGTGCCGCCCAATTCACCAAGCGGATTCCCGATTGCGACCGCCAGATCGCCGACGCTCAGTTTGTCGGAGTCACCTAACGTTGCAGTCTGCAAATCAGTTGCTTCTATTTTCAAAACTGCCAAGTCGCTGGTAGCGTCGGCGCCTATCAGCTTCGCATCATAGCTTTCACCATTTTTCAGGGTCACTGTGATCTTACTAGCCCCGTCGATCACGTGGTTATTGGTGACGATGTAGCCGTCCGAGGTAAGGATCACGCCACTCCCTGCACCGGAAGCGGTGTACTGTTCCATGAACGGGGAGGTCTCCATGACCTCGGTGGTGATTTCTACTACCGTGTTTTCGGCCGCCGCTGCAACTGAGGCAATATCGTTGTCACCTTTATTCGCAGCGTTTGCGCTGGTGTTATCTACCGACTGGGTCAACACCGACGGGGAGGTTTTTCCGCCGGTCAGCTGGTTCGCCAGCAGGCTTCCGCCAAACCCGCAGCCTGTAGCCACGATCATTCCTGCTAAAATAATCGCCACGATCTTTGCAGATCTATGAGATTTTTTCTTTGCCGAAACAGGCTCCTGCACCATCTGGATCGGCGGTGCCGGATCCACCCAAGTCTGTACGCCCGGCTGGTTTGCCGGCGGCGCAGGCGGATTGTTTTGAAACACATCGTTGTTGTTTTGATTCCAGTTGTTGTTTCCATCATACTGCTGATACATACTTCTCTCTCCTCTATCCGGCAGATACAGGTGTCTTTCAGGCGGCTGCCGGTGATACACGCCTTCAAACCTTATCTCTTTTTGATTACAGTTATATCATACATACTCCCGGTGATAAGAATTTGATAACCAGGTAAACAGATCTTGAATAATTGTGAAAGGTTTGTGAAAGGCGGACGGTAAAAATCCATACACAAATTTTAGATTTGTGGTATAATAATATTGAATAGATTATTTAACATCACAAAAATGGCAGGCTTGTCAAGTCATAAAAATGAAAGAATTTGTATTTTTAGCATTTCCTGAAAGATAAAATTTATGCCCCCAAAGGGCATAGAATAAAGGGGGTCTTATCCATGTCAATCCAAACAATCATCACCATTTCCCGTCAGTTTGGAAGTGGAGGCCATGAAATTGGACAGCTTCTGTCCAAACAGTTAGACATCCCGTTTTACGACAAAAAGCTGATCGAACTCGCCTCCAAAACCAGCGGCATCCAGCAAGCTTACTTTGAGAACGCCGAGGAGCACCCGCCTTCCAGTTTCCTGTATTCGTTATCTCTCGCCGCCAGTGCCGCCAACCCGTTTTTGGGAAATTCTGACTTTACTTTGTCAGAACAGATTTTTAAAGCGCAGGCACAAGCGATCCGGGACGCCGCGGCACAGGGCGCATGCGTGATCGTGGGCCGGTGCGCCGACTATATTTTAGAAAACACACCCTACTGCCTGCACGTTTATATCCATTCCGGGTTAGAGGAACGGGTAAAACGGATCTCTTCCCGCTTTGAAGCCGACGAAAAAACCGCGAAAGAGATGATCCAGAAGGTTGATAAAAAGCGGAAAAGCTATTACCAGTTTTATGTGGACGACCGCTGGGGCAATGCCGACCGGTACGACCTGTGTTTAAACAGCGGAACGCTGGGCATCGAGCGATGTGTCAAGCTTATCATCAACGCGGTGACAAATAGCATAAAAAAGGGCTGAACTTTTTGTTCAGCCCTTTTTAGTTTCCTGTTACATATCACGGGTAGCAATAACGTCTACCCCCGTTCCCATGACGTCCGCCAGCACAACGTCCCCCATTTTTACCGGAGCTTTTACAGTGACCTGATTGATTTTTGCCATGCAGTCAAAAATCAGTTCTTTCGGCACATCGGTCCGTGTTTTTACCGGAAGCCGCGGACAGCGCCCGCCCTCCAGCTTTACTGTTGTTGTAATCACCCTACGCGGTGCGGTCATCTCGTTAATGCCATAAGCCTCGCCCCGTTTGCAGGTGTTCCCGCTTACCTGATAAGAGCCGTCTTTTTCTTCCACAGTCAGGCGGCAGCCCTGCGGGCAGACGATACAGATCAGTTCTTTTTTCATGTTTAGTCCGTCCTTTCCGCTTTTAGCAGTTTACGCTGAGCGTCACAGTTTCGTGGCCCTTCAGCAGATCTTTTTTCAGGTTGATCTTTTCCATTTCGGCCGGCAGCAAATGCGCCTTTTTCCGGCTCAGCAAAACGGTTCCGTCTTCGGCGGTCAAGGTGATCGTACCGCCCTTGATGACCCGGTTCACACGGAAAAACACATCGGTCGTTTCCTCGCCGGCTTGCAGGTCGATCTGCTGCGGAACGGTATAGCTGACGCAATCCCCCTGCTTGACAGCAGTCGTTTCCCCGCTGTGCTGATACTGTTCCAGCACATAACGCGCCGCGAATTTCCCGGCCTTCATGCTCTCCGCGGTCACAAAGTCCACCAGATCGTGCACATGCAGCACGTTGCCGCACGCAAACACCCCCTCCACAGAGGTCTGCATATCGTCGTACACCACAGCGCCGTTGCTGCGTGGGTCAATTTGGATCCCGGCCGATTTTGTCAGTTCATTTTCAGGAATCAGCCCTACAGAAAGGAGCAGGGTGTCGCAGTCAAATTTCATTTCCGTTCCCGGAATTGGTGTCCGGTTTTCATCTACCTCACTGACCGTGATCTCTTCCAGCCGGCCCTGCCCTTTGATATTTGTCACCGTGTGGGACAGGTAAAGCGGGATGTCATAGTCGTTTAAGCACTGCACGATATTCCGGTTCAGCCCGTTGGAATAGGGCATAATTTCTACCACAGCCAGCACCTTGGCGCCCTCTAAGGTCATGCGGCGCGCCATGATAAGGCCTATATCGCCGGAGCCTAAGATCACGACCCGTTTCCCTACCATGTATCCTTCCATGTTCAGGTAACGCTGCGCGGTCCCTGCAGTGAACACGCCGGCCGGCCGGTCTCCCGGAATGGCGATCGCGCCGCGGGTCCTTTCCCGGCAACCCATCGACAATACAATGGCCTTTGCCCCGATCGTCAAGTACCCTTTCTGGGAATTGACCGCGTAAATCTGCTTTTGCGGGGTGATCCCCAGCACCATCGTCTGGGTCATTACCTCAACAGTGGTACCCTTTACCATATCTTCAAACCGCTGGGCATACTCCGGTCCGGTCAGTTCCTCTTTAAAATAGTGCAGACCAAAACCGTTGTGGATACATTGGTTTAAAATCCCGCCGGTGACATCGTCCCGTTCAATGATCAGGATATTTTTTACCCCGTTTTCATAAGCGCTGTATGCCGCGGCAAGCCCCGCCGGGCCACCGCCGATCACTACCAAATCATAAGTCAACATCGTTTCCCGTATCCTTTCCTCAAACTGAAGCTTTATCCTGCCCTTTCGGGGTCTGACCGATCAAAATATTGGAACCCGCTTTATCCTTGCGGATTTCTTCCGGTTTTAACCCGGTTTCCCGGCAGATGATGTCCAGCACTCTCGGCGAACAGAACCCGCCCTGGCATCGACCCATTCCGGCATTGCAGCGCCGTTTGACGCCGTCAACGGTACGCGCGCCGATTGGAGCGTGAATCGCCGCCACGATCTCCCCTTCTGTAATGGTTTCACACCGGCAAATAACTCTTCCGTAACGCGGATCCTTTTCAATGATCCGCTGTTTTCCCGCTTCGTCCAGTTCACGGAAACGAACTATCTGCCGCGTCTTAACATAATCGTCCTTTTCTTTCAATGGAAGCCCCGCTTCTCCCATCATGGAAACGACATCCACTGCGATCGCCGGGGAAGAAGTCAGTCCCGGGGACTTAATGTTGGCGATATTGATAAAACGGTCGGTTTCCGGCACTGTACCCACGATAAATTCGTCTACGGTTCCCTGCGCCCGCACTCCTGCGAAGTTGCGGATGGATTCCCGGTAATTGATCTTGTTACAGGTGCGCGCCGCCGTGTTGCGAACAAAAGCAAGCTGCTGTGCCGTGGTGGAAACATCCTCGGCATTATCAACGTCTACCGCATCCGGCCCCACGATCAAATTGCCGTGCGCCGTTGGGGAAACCAAGACCCCTTTCCCCACCTTGGAGGGACACTGGAAGATAACCCGCTCCACCAAAGCGCCCTGAGTTTTATCCAGCAGGTAATACTGTCCCTTGTTGGGAACGATATGGAAATTTGGCTTTGATATGTAGCTACAGACCTCCTCGGAATGGACGCCCGCCGCGTTCACCACAAATTTTGTCTCCAGCACCTCGGTCCCCTGGTTTGTTTTGACTGTGACCTCAAAATGGTCCCCGCAGAGCGAGATCCCTGTTACTTCTGTTTCCAGCCTTACTTCCACGCCGTTTTGCACCGCCACCTCCATCTGCGCGATGGCAAGCTCCCACGGGCTGATGACCCCGGCGGATTTGGCGTACAAGGCCCCTTTGATGTCCGGGTTGATGTTAGGCTCCAGCCGGCGCACCTCCTGCGCGTCAATGACCGATAGATCCGGCACCCCATTTTCCAGCCCCCGCTGATACAGCGCCTGCACGGTCTTCATGTCCTCATCGTCAAAGGCCACAACCAGCGAGCCGTTTTGACGGTACGGAATATCCAGATCCTTGGCAAGCTGCCGGATCATGGCATTCCCTTTCACGTTGTACTTTGCCATCAAAGTTCCCGGCTTGGGGTCGTATCCCGCATGCACGATCCCACTGTTTGCTTTGGAAGTCCCGTTGGCCACGTCCGTATCCTTTTCCAGACAGACGATCTGCAGATCCCGGTACTTGGACAATTCCCTTGCCACCGCGGCGCCGCAGACGCCGGTGCCGATAATTGCTACATCAATCATGATCCATTCTCCTTTATCACATCAAACCCATTTTGGACAGAAAAAAAGAGTAAAACGAAACAAGCCTCTTAGAAAAAGGCCGGTCTTCGTCTTACTCTTTACTCTCTTGAACGAATTTTTATTCAATTCTATTTTCTATTATATGCGCTTTTTTTCCGCTTGTCAAAGCCTATTTAAACTGCTTGGTGCACTCCACCGCGACCTTCCATTTCGAGGTCAGGCGCTCTACCTCCGCCGCGTCCATCTGCGGTTGGTAGGTCATGCCAAGATGCCAGCTTTCCTTTACGTCGTCCAAATCCTTCCAAAAGCCTACGGCCAAGCCGGCAAGGAACGCCGCGCCCACCGCCGTGGTTTCGCTGACGATCGGGCGGTACAGCGGGATCCCCAAAATATCAGACTGGAACTGCATCAGCAAATGGTCGGCCGAAGCCCCTCCATCTACCTTTAAGGATTTCACTTCGATCCCGGTATCGGCGATCATGGCGTCGATGACGTCTTTGGTCTGGTAAGCAATGGATTCCTCTGCCGCACGGATAATGTGGTTGCGGTTCGTGCCCCGGGTCAGGCCAAAAATGGTGCCGCGCGCATACATATCCCAGTGCGGCGCACCCATTCCGGTAAAGGCCGGCACAATGTAAACGCCGCCGTTGTCTTTCACTTTCGAGGCAAAATATTCGGTGTCACGGGAATCACTGATCAGCCGCAGGCCGTCGCGCAGCCACTGGATCACTGCCCCGCCGACAAATACGCTTCCCTCCACGGCATAAGAAACCCGGTTGCCCACGCTCGCCGCAATGGTCGTCAGCAGTCCCTTTTCGCTCAAAACAGGCTTATCCCCAATATTCATCAGGGTAAAGCAGCCTGTGCCGTATGTATTTTTGGCGTCGCCCTTTTCAAAGCACGCCTGACCAAACAGCGCGGCCTGCTGATCCCCTGCAATCCCGCAGATCGGCACCTCTACCCCTTGGATATTCACCGTGCCGTAAACCTCGCTGCTGCTTTTTACCTCCGGCAGCATGGATACCGGGATCTCCAATTCCTCCAATATTTTCTGGTCCCAGCAAAGGTTGTTGATGTCAAACAGCATGGTACGGGAAGCATTGGTATAATCGGTGACATGCACCTTTCCCTCTGTCATCTTCCAGATCAGCCAGGTATCTACCGTTCCAAACAATAGTTCCCCTCTTTCCGCTTTTTCTCTGGCACCTTCCACATGGTCTAAAATCCATTTGATCTTTGTTCCGGAAAAGTAAGCATCAATCAAAAGCCCAGTGCTGTTCCGAATATAATCAGTCAGCCCTCTTGCCTTTAAGTCCTCGCAAATTTCCGAGGTGCGGCGGCACTGCCACACAATGGCGTTATAGATCGGGTTTCCGGTTTCCTTATCCCAAACGATCGCCGTTTCCCTCTGGTTCGTGATCCCGATCCCGGCGATCTCCTCCGGTTTGATGTCTCCCATCAGCAACGTTTCGGTCAGCACGCCGTACTGGGAGACATAAATATCCATCGGGCGCTGTTCCACCCAGCCGGATTTTGGAAAAATCTGCGGAAACTCCTTCTGCGACAGGGAAATGATATTTAAATCCCGGTCAAACACGATACACCGGGAGCTTGTTGTTCCCTGATCCAATGCCACAATATATTTTTTCATCTGAAAATCCTCCCTCAGAATCAAATTCCTGTTTTGCATCAACTTTTCCAGATACTGCTCAGTGTCGTGGATACCGCTGTAGCGCCAGCGCCCAGTGCGCTGATGACATCGTCCTTGTCGGTGATCAGCCCGCCGGCGATCAGCGGGACATTGATCTCATTTGCCAGTTTCCGGATCACTTTGGGCATCACCCCGGGCAGCACCTCTACAAAGTCCGCCAATCCTAGGGAAATATGCTTTTGGATGTTTTCAAACGCCCTGGAATCCAGCACAAAAAAGCGCTGAATGGTAATCAGCCCTGCCTCTTTGGAGGCCTTGATCATGGTCGGCTTGGTGGAGATGATCCCATCCGCATGGGTGTTCTGTTTCAGAAACTGCACAGCGACCGGCTTGCTTTCCAGCCCCTCGATCAGATCCACATGGACGATCGCGATCTTGCCCCCAGCTTTGATCCGGGAAACGATCCCGGAGATCGTGCAAATATCCCCATACAGCACAAAAACCACCGGACACTCCGAACAGATCGCCAGTTCCAGTTCCTCTTCGTTTTTTACCGCCGCAATGATGGGCATTTCCTCCAGCTGGGCAATCATCTGCTTGGTCATTCGCCGTTCTCCTATTCCTTAGATAAATAAAAAAAGGCAACGCAACAACACACATAAAGTGTTGTGCATCGCTCTGTTACTCCTGCATACTTTACGTTAGTAGTATAGCAAACTTTTAGCCGTCTTGCAATCCACATAATTCATAAGAATTTTCGCCGGTTCTATCTGTTTTACCTAAAAATTTCGTGATTTTTTTGACAAATCTCAAGAGAAAAGCCGCCCACTTTTGTGGACGGCTTTTGAATATTTTTTATTCTTCTCTCATTTTTGCAAAGCATTCGCTGCAATAAACCGGACGGTCTTCTCTTGGTTTGAAAGGAACTTTCGCTTCCCCGCCGCAGGATGCGCAGGTAGCTACAAACATTTCTCTCTGAGCCTTGTTGTTGTTTTTACGGGCCATACGGCAGTCTTTACATCTCTGAGGTTCGTTTTCAAATCCTCTTTCCGCATAAAATTCCTGTTCGCCTGCTGTAAAAACAAATTCGTTTCCACATTCTTTACACACTAATGTTTTGTCTTCGTACATGATAATAACCTCGCTTAGCCTTCATGGCCTTAAAATATTTTTTGCCCGTTAACGGACTTAAACCGTCACCTTTGATTTTGCACAACGCTCTTTTTAAGCTATCAGGGCAGATGCTTGCAGCAAGCACATTACTTTGAGAATACCGTTTTAAGCTTTCTGCGAACACGTTGTAGTGCATTATCAACAGACTTCTGCGAGGCGCCAAACTGCGTGGAAATCTGTGCATAACTATTTCCGTCGAGATAAGAAAACAGTACATTCTTTTCAAATTCCGAAAGGTTTACTTCGATCTTTCCAAGCATCACATGATACCCTTCCTGATCAATGTAAAGGTCCTCGGGATTTTCCTGAACAGCGATTTCTTTTGCTTCATCAATTGAAACCGCATCCGAAAGCAATCTTGCTTTTTTAGTATTCCTATGCTGAAGAGAACGGAGCACGGAATTTTCCACACAGCGGCTTGCAAAGGTGGAAAAACGGGTCTCCTTGTCCGGGTCATACAATTTTACCGCATTCAGAAGCGCCATCAGCGCCTCCTGCTTTACGTCTTCCCGTTCTGCGCCACTGCAATGAAACTGCGTCAGCTTCGCATCGATCAAATCCAGGTACCGGGAAATCAGCTCCACAAAGCTGGTATTGTCCCCCTGATGATACGCACGAACCAGTTCCTCATCACTGATGGCATGACCGTTCTTTTTCGGACGAAAAGCCATAGACACTACTCCAACATTGAATTTATACCTATCATATCTTACTTTTCACATATTGTCAAGCAGTTTTAAATAATATTTTTACTTTTTTGTATAGTTATTACAAATTTCGCCTTTTCCATTTTATTTTTGACAGAACCAGCAGTTTTCCTGCGGCATTTTATTCCGTGCTGCTGTTATCATTTTCGTGCAGGAGCACGGAAACTATACAAAATATCCATAAAAATCTTTCTTATCCGTACATTTAATTAAGCTTATTATACAAATCAGAAAGATCTTTTTGTGAAAAGTATCGGTTTTTTAAAAAAATCTTTATGGAATTTCTTCAATAGACATCCTTTCCATTTCATGTTATCATAAGTTTATACTAAAATAATTAGGAGGAACGGAACATGTTTCAGAATAATGTACCTGATGTAAAACTTGGCATTGTGGCAGTCAGCCGCGACTGTTTCCCAAGAGAATTGTCTGAAAGCCGCAGAAAAGCGGTTGTGGCAACCTATCAAGAACGCGGCAAAAGCATCCACGAATGTCCAGTTATTGTAGAAAATGAATGCGACGCGGTAAACGCAGCAGCCGATTTGGCTGCAAACGATGTAAACGCTTTGGTGGTTTACCTTGGCAACTTCGGCCCGGAAACCCCGGAAACCATTCTGGCGCAGAAATTTGGCGGACCGGTCATGTACATAGCGGCGGCAGAGGAAACCCAGGAAAACCTGATCGACGGGCGCGGCGACGCTTACTGCGGTATGCTCAATGCAAGCTATAATCTAGGGATCCGCAACATCAAGGCTTATATCCCGGAATATCCGGTTGGGACGGCAAGCGATGTCTGCGATATGATGGACGACTTTATTCCGGTCGCACGCACCATTTTGGGCTTAAGCAACCTGAAGATCATCGCATTTGGCCCTCGTCCAAATGATTTCCTCGCCTGCAACGCACCGATCAAAAAATTATTTGATCTAGGCGTTGAAGTAGAAGAAAACTCTGAACTGGACCTGCTGGTTGCCGTGAAAGAGCATGAAAACGACCCGAGGATCCCTGACGTCGTAGCAGACATGGAAAAAGAACTGGGCGCCGGCAACAAAATGCCGACCCTGCTTCCAAAACTGGCTCAGTTTGAACTGACCTTACTGGATTGGGCCGAAGCGCATAAAGGCTCCAGAAAATACGTGGCCTTTGCCAACAAATGCTGGCCTGCTTTCCAGACACAGTTTGGGTTCTGCCCATGCTATGTTAACAGCCGTTTGACCGGCCGCGGCATCCCGGTATCCTGTGAAGTTGACATTTACGGCGCACTGAGCGAATACATCGGCCTGTGTGCTTCCGGCGACATTGTTACCCTGCTGGACATCAACAACTCCGTTCCGGCCGATATGTATCTGGAATCCATCAAGGATAAATACAACTACAACCATAAGGATACTTTTATGGGCTTCCACTGCGGGAATACCAATGCAGGAAAGCTTGCTGAATATGAAATGAAATACCAGCTCATCCAGCACCGTTGCCTGGAGCCGGACAAAGAACCGGACGTCAGCCGCGGAACACTGGAAGGTGCGATCCAGCCGGGTCCGATCACTTTCTTCCGCTTGCAGGGCACCGCAGAAGGCGGGCTGAAATCCTACGTTGCGGAAGGGGAAGTTTTACCGGTCAATCCTCGTTCCTTCGGCGGGATCGGGGTATTCGCAATCCCGGAAATGGGCCGTTTCTACCGCCACGTCCTGATCGCTAAGAGATACCCGCACCACGGTGCAGTTGCTTTCGGGCACTTTGGAAAAGCGATCTTTGACATCATGAAGTATTTAGGGGTGGAAGACGTCGCCTTCAATCAGCCAAAAGGTATGATGTACCCAACAGAAAATCCTTTTGAAAAATAAAATAACTTCTCTAAAAAAAGCGGCTTTGCGTCAGTGCAAAGCCGCTTTTTTGCTTTATAAAGTAATGTACCTGCTGTTTGCGTACCCAACAACACCGCTGCTGTCGATCACATACCAGTCTTCCCAGGTCCCATAAACTGTGACCCGGTATCCGCGGCCTACCTGCCCGATAATCGGTGCTGTAATAGAAGGCTTACTGCGGATATTTAAGCTTGTTCTCTGCGTTGTTACGACCCCTACCACAGGCTGCTGTGGTAGAATAAACGGAATCCCGAAGTATTCGGTCAAGGACTGTACCACATTGGCGGCGATCGCCTGAATATTGTTGACGATCCAGTCCATATCCTCCTGATTGTCATGGTAGGCGAACTCTATCAAAACTGCCGGAGCCCTGGTCTTTGTCACCTCTCCCAGATAGTTTGTTGTCAATGCACGCACCTTTTCCGGATACGGATAGATCTTTTTCAAGTTGTTGGCAATGATTTCCGCCGCCCGTTTCCCGTTCCGGCTTCCGGCCGCATAGTATACCTCGCTGCCCCTGTTTTGTCCCGCACTGGATTCTGGGGAGGCATTGGAATGCAGCGCAAGATGAAGGTCATACCGCCCGGCATTAGAAGCCCTGATCGAAGAAGCGGCAGTCATATTCGGCGTGTTGCGGGTATACTGGATCCCGCAAGACCGCAGATATGGAACCATGGCGTCTGCGATCAAATTCATGTAATATTCTTCGGTGCCCCCATTCAGGTACAGGTTCCATTCCTGTGTGGAAGGGCTTAAGTAAATAATCGGCATAGCGTTTCTCCTCAAACAATGTTTTCTATATTTTATGCGGGGAAGCGAAAAAAAGAGCCTTTCCATATGGAAAGGCTCTCGATTTTTTCAAAGATTATGTTAAAGATAATAGCTTCCGGACATAATCAGCACTCCAAGAATACTATTGATCAGCGTAGCAACTAAAAATAAAATGCTCAGCACAAGCCCGGCAACCGCCAATCCTCTTTTGGAGGATTTTATCCCCATTCCGCCCATGATCATACCAATGATACAAACCGGATAGCCAAACAGCGGTATGACCCATGCGATAATCCCTACCAGTCCTAAGACCAGAGATGCTACCGCCTGGCCCTTTGGATCACGGGCCGGCATCTGCGGCATTGACTGGTATGGCTGTATCGGTGGGACAGGCTGTCCCTGCCAAGCCATTGGCGGCACAGCAGAAGTATTGTTATTTACCGGCGGCTGCACCATCTGCGGCCGGCTCATCCCTATCGGCTGCATCAACAATCGAATCAAAGCGTCGACCCGGGTCCTTAAATGCGCTTTTACTGCGAAAAACAGCGCGCCGTCAATCCCAAATTCCCCACAGTAAACGCCCGGCAGGATCGCAAACTTCATCCAAGCCTCTAAATGCACTTGGCCATTCCCATATTCCACTTTCATAAACTGTGGACCAGTAAACCAGCCGTTCCCCTTTTTCCAGACCTGCTCCCCCTTATACTCGGTCAGCTGGAAACCTTCTTTCGCAAAGAAATCCTGTGTCACCGACCATACAAATTCTTCGGAGCGGTTGATCATAAAATTTGTTACAAAACGTTGTCCCATGATGTCTCCCCCTTTTCTTCCACTTTAACGGAAAAAATTGGTCCTGTCAAGATAAAAAGCTTGCTGTCTTAACAGACAGCAAGCTTTTTTAAGCAAGCCCAAAGAGACGGGCCGTCGTCGCAACAATAAAACAGATTGCCAGCCCTAAACAAGTAGGAACAAGAAAAGAGACCAGCGTCCATTTCGTGCTCTGCGATTCCTTACGAATCGTCAGACAGGTGGTAGAGCAGGGCCAATGCATCAGACAGAATAGCATTGTACAAACTGCCGTCAGCCACGTCCAGCCGTTTTCTACCAATAGATTTTTTAGTTCTCCCAAATTGGACATATCAGTCAGACTCCCGCTTGCCAGATAGGTCATAATCATGATCGGTACCACAATCTCATTTGCCGGGAATCCCAAAATAAAGGCAAGCAATATCACGCCATCCAGCCCAAATAAACGGGCAAACGGATCCAAAAAATCGGAGCAATGGGTCAGAAGAGTAGCGTCCCCTATCGTGATATTCGCCATCAGCCAGATAATAAGGCCTGCCGGCGCCGCAACAGAAACTGCTCTTCCCAACACGAACAACGTCCGGTCAAAGACAGAACGGACCAACACCTTCCCGATCTGTGGACAACGATACGGCGGAAGTTCCAGTGTAAAGGAAGAAGGGATCCCCTTTAAGATCGTGGAGGAAAGTACTCGCGACACCAAAAAGGTCAATATGATTCCCAGCAGGATGACCCCTGTTAAGATCAGTGTGGAAAGGAAACTGTTCCACGGGCTGGCCGCTACCCCAACAAAAAACATAGTGATCAGCGAAACCAACGTAGGAAACCTTCCGTTGCAAGGAACCAGGGAGTTAGTAATCATTGCAATCAGCCGTTCCCGCGGCGAATCAATGATCCTACAGCCCACGATTCCTGCTGCATTACAACCAAATCCCATACAAATTATATATACATTTTTGTAATCACATTAGAATCCTTATACTCAACAACTATTACTTTATTACGCATAATATAACTATGGTAATAAATACTTGTTGAAATAAGGTAAAAAATGGAATATTCTGTAGAAGCAGAGGAGAATGGGAAATGATGAAGAAAAGAAAACCAAATCCAAATGAAATCGACCCAAAGATGAAGAATTTAGGGAAACTGATCCGCGGGTGTCGGCTTTATAAAGATATGACGATCGAGCAACTGGCCTATCAGTCTGACGTCAGTGTGTCTTATATGTGGCAGATCGAAACAGGAAGAAATAATATCAGCTACTGCACACTTTGGCGGATCGCGGATTCTCTTGGTGTCCCAAGCGGACAGCTTTTATATGGCGCAGGGAATCCATTGACTTTCCAGGAATGCCCGTTTAAACACATGCTGGTTCCATGCCAGCAGTGCCAAAAGGAAGATTTTTTTGAGTGCTGTATCTCGACCGGCTCCAAGTATGCCAAGGACATGCTGATCTGCGTCAATACCCTTTTAGAAAACCAATAAAAAACGCCGCTGGGGTTATTCCTCAGCGGCATTACTTTTGCTATCTCTCTTTAATTTGAATCTGGATCCTGTCAATGGCTTTCCCGTTCAGATTGCCCGCATAACCGTCAGACCCATTGGCGGTGCTGGTATCTTCAATCCAGTGCAGATACCCGGAACGCCCCACTTCGGACACCCGGTAATATGCCTGCTGGTACGGGCGCACATCGTCCGGTGTGTAGAAGTAAACCTGAACGCCGTCGATCGGGTGGCCTTTCCCATTCCCGGCATAACCATTTTTAAAGTCGTTTTTGTTGTATCCAGTGATCCAGTTCAGCCAGCGGTTTTCTTTTGCCAAGTGTACCCGGTATTTGATCTTGCCCTTGTCCACTTTTACCATCAGGGCTGTGATCGGCTGGTTGTCATTCCCCGCGTAGTCCTCGAGGTTCTTTACCTCCGGCAGCCATCTTCCGTTTGCTTGTACGCAGTAGATCACGTTGATCTTGGTGCTTTTGGGGGCTGTAGAATACACTTCCTTCCCGTTTTCGTCAAATACGGTATATCCCTTGTTTTTGTCCGCCATGGCTTTCGCGTTGTCTAACTTTTCAAACGCCCCTAGCTGGGAAGAAGCTTCCTTCCACGACTTCCTCACCCGGTACAAGGGCTTGTCCGCGCCTAGGCGCTTGTTGACCTCCTCCGCGATGTACGGAAACTTCCCTTGCAGGTACGGCCCCGGGCAGGTGGTAGCAGCAAACATATTGTGCCGGGTCAGGTTCCCTTTGCTGTCCCCGGTGTAGGTCAGCCTATCAATCCCATTTCTCTGGCAGATGTCCACACATAAATCAATGAGTTTGGCTAAAGCCTTGTCCGATACATGCCAATCTGTATCCGCCCCGCCGTCGTTCGCCACCTCGATCGTAACAGCTTTATAATCATTTTCCCGGCTGGAAGAAGCCCAAGAACGGTCCTTTTCCTCTACATACATTCCTACCCTGCCATTTGAATCAATGCCGTAATTGGCGCTTGCTTCCCTTGTCTGGAACACGTTCCCGCAGCTTTCTACGGAAAGGTTTCCCGCCATATGATGAATTGTAATCTTTGTGATTTTCCCTGTCGGGTTATAGGTTGAATTTTTTCTCGGGTTTTTGTTGGGGGAAATTTTGGTGTATGATACTAATTTGCTGTTGCTCATCGCTTAACCCTCCTTTGGTTCCTCATAAGACAAAGCCTGCGTGCTGTCAGACACGCCTTTTGTGGTTGGGTCGGTTACTACCCCTAGGACAGACAACACCGCAAATAACGCGTTTACAACGGCTAACAGCTTGTTTCCCAGTTCCCCTAAATCCAGCGTGTACCCAAACACCGCCGCTATTACCTGAACCAGTAATAATACGGCCGGGATCAGCGACAGCCAAAACGTCTTATTTTTCAGCCTTACTCTCCAGTTAATGCTCATATGTATCTACTTCCTTTCTCTTGCGGACTGTTCCTTTTCCTCCAAATACGCTTTTGCATAGGTTGAAAGCCCTACCTCTTCGTTTTTCAAGTCCAGTTCTTTCACCTCTTCCCACATCGCGGTGCCGAACCCGTTTCCTCCCAACGCATGGTAGGCGTCATAGATCTCCCGAAAGGACCGGCGCTGATTGTAAGTCACAAATCCCTGAAGCTTGTACTCAGTATGCAACCGTTGGAGCATGTAAAACAAGATCAGCCTTGTCCCCTGTGAGTTCGCGTCCCGTTTTTTGTTTTCTATCTGTTTTTCCCGTTTCTGCTCCTTTAACAGCCACACCGCATATCCCATTACGGCGGTCAGCATGATCCCGAAAGCGGACAATATCAAATCTGTTGCCAATGCTATTCCTCGCTTTTCCACCCCTGCGGGTATTCTTTTGGGGAGAAGTTCGTATCCTGTACGCACTCATACAAAAATCCCTCATACCAGGCGTATTCCCCGGTATGGTACATATCATGCGCCCCCTGCACGGGCACGAACGGCCGGGCCGTTTTTTTCGTCTTCCCGTGCAATGGCCTCCAGAAAGTAAACCATGCTGGATTATCCGGCTTGATGTCCGGGTACACCGCATTATCATGCGCCTGGAAGCATTCCCAGGTCTGGTCGTACCAGTTGCGGATCTCCCCAACCTCATATTTCCCCGGCGCCCAGACTTCATACAAGCCCGAAACAGTCAGTTTTGTATTATCGTCTTTGATTTCCATGGTTGGTAACATCGCTTTCACCATGACAATCATAGATTCCTGTTCGCTAGGGATATATTCAGACTGGGAGGCCTCTCCCTGTTCCTTCTCAGCCAGATAAGCTGCATATTTTTCCTCATCTAATATGGCCTTCCCGCCCTCATATTTGTAATACCCGATTTTCTCCGGCTCCAGTTCTTCCAAAAAGCTGCCCGGTACCTCTATCCCGTCCGGGAATCCGCCTACCGTCGCATACCCGGTGATGTATCCGTCTGTTACTTGTATCTGCATTGTGGTCCCCCTTTTATACTACGCCGTAAATAGCGGCTACTGATAATTCAGTAGTATTTGTTCCGTCATTTCTTTGTGCAGTACACTCAATAAAATTAAAGGTGTTCGATGTATCACTGTCACTTTGAGCATTGAAATAATAATGGGTCATAGTTGGTGTTGCCGTGGAATAGCCGCCTATTCCCCTTAACCATGTATTATAGTTGCACGCTACAATAAGCGTACCAATAGAACTGCCGCTACTTCTGGCTTTTGTAGCCAATAGCAATATCCGATATCGGTTAGCGTTTGGAATTGTAATTTTTCCGCTAGACCAAGTTCCCTCCCATAATACTTTATTCATTCCCAAATGATTTCTTTGCGTTGCTTGGGTAGAAGAATCCGAGGATTCGATGAAAACGCTTTCCCATTCGCCCCATGTACCGCTGTCATTCCTATTTCTGATCCAAAGTTTACTTTCCGCAACCGCAATCTGGCTGATCCAGTTCCCGGACTGGTTATGTGTCACAATCAGTTTAAAGCCACCGTCGTTTCTTGGGGAATGAACCAGGGTTTCTGATGTGCCTTTTGTCGGGGAACGATAGGTTCCCGCCGCCGTATAGTTATTTAGGTCTGAACTTTTGGGAATCTCTTCCGAAACTCCTAGGTTACAGTGCTCCATACTGTTCGCGCTGGGCACTTCCTCCAAAGAAAGCTTGCCATTTCCAGCCAAAGTGGCTAAACCTGTCTTTTCCACCAGTTTCCCGTTCCCGTCTAAGGTGGCAAGACCGTTGGGTTTGCCTTTGGTTGCCTGAAACGCCCTTGCCTGCGCAATCCCGTTTTCCGCTTCAGATACGCCTGCTTCCAAGCTTTCCACCTGTGTTTGAAGCTGGGCAAGGTCAACGTCTTTTAACCGGTCGTACTGTTCTTTTGCATAATCGCCCTGTTCCTTTGCATACCCGCCTTGGGCTTTCGCGTAGTCGCCCTGCTCCTTTGCGTAGGCTGCCCCGGCTTGGGACTCTGCCTGTAACGCCTCAAATTCTGCGGCGCGTTCCTCCTCCGCGGCAGCTCTTGCGGCCTCCGCCCCAGCGCGGGAGCCCTCCGCCTCCTGCCGGGCTGTTTCCTCCTGCTGTCTTTGCTGTTCGCCTAACATCCGTTCTGCTTCGGCTTTTTTTCGCGCCTCCTCTTCGCTTTCCCATTGTTTCATCGAACCCAGCATTTCAACCAAAGCGGAAAATTCATCGCTCCCCTCAATGGCGTCTTCATCCATAATGGATTCTCGGACCTCTAATTTCAGCCCTGTCACCTTCAGTACCATATCGGAGTCCTCAGAAATCCACAGCTCGCATTCTACTAGGCCCCGGCGCTCCAGCGCCTTTGCGGTAATTGGGAAAGAAAGCTTCCCGTTTTTTGCGTCCTCCAAAACACAATTTGAAAAAATCCGGCTCCCGTTTGGGGTCAGCATATAAACGCGTACCTCTTTGCCGGTTAAATCCACGGCGTTTCCTTGTTCTTTTAACTGGACATGAACGGTGCGCGCCGCCGCTTCTCCACGTACAGAAAATAAATGTAGCGCATGATTGTCGTCCCACAATTCCATGCTTACTTCATAGCTCGTCAAATAAGCACCTCCCATATAAAAATGGGGGGATATACTTCCCGCACATCCCCCAATCTCTTGTTACTGGTATTTTTTGCTTTCCCGTTCATATTCCCGTTCTTTGGATTCAATAAACGCCGCGGTCGCTTCGTCCTGTTGAACCGAATGGTCCAGTACCTCTTTTACATATCGCGGCACCTGTACCTCTACCCCGCGTTTAATTTGAAACGTTCTTCCGTTTACCGCAACAAAAACATCGTCCTTGTAGTTTTTATTGTCCTTAAACAGTTTCACGGTTACCGGCTCCTGTAATTCCTTTTCCCGTTTTTGGATCTCTTTGGAAACTGTTTTGGCGGCTGGAGCCGTTTCACCCGCTTTACGGACAATTTCCTGCGCCTTTTTTTCTGCCTCAAGCAGCATGGCGTCAATCTGTTTTTGCACCTCTTCCATAGAAATGGGAGCCGGCGCCAGCTCTGTTTCTTTTGCCATTGATCTTCCTCCTAATAAACTGGGCAGGCAACGGGGCAGCCGCCGCCTGCCTCAAACATCTTAGTTTGCGCCGCTGTTAAAGCTGGAAGCAGTTTCAATGCGTACCATATAGTTTTCCACCAAACGTTCTGCGGTTTTGGTGGATTTCCAGCCTACAGAAGCACGCTGGTTCAACGGGTCGGCAGTCCCGGCCGAGCCAAGCTGCTTGACAATGTGTTCCAGCCCGCCGCCGGTCACTTCGGTAACGCCGTATGCGTTGGCGCCCAGCACCAGGGTGGAGTAAACGTCAACGCTGTCCGAACCGGCTTTTGCAAAAATTTTTGCCTCGGTCGTTTCCACAAACCGCACCTTGTCGATCTTTCCGATCTCCCCTTCAAATTTTTCTTCCGGGGTGGTGTATTTGTGCCAATCTTTCCATTCCGGATCTTCGGTCAAATCATAGGCCACATCCGGGTGGATAATCGCCACATAATAGCCGTCGATCGGCTTGGCAAGCTGGGTCTTCAAAAACCGCGCCGCACGCTTAATGCAGTCTACCGTCATTTTGTTGTCGGCGGTCAGGTTTGCACGCGCAGTGACAGATCCATCCGCGTACTGCACACTGGTGCCGCCGTTTAGCACCTCGCGGGTCACTGTATCCAGGGTGCGCCCCGCCTGGTCGCCTAACAATTCGGTGGCTTGTACCATGTTGTTGTCAATCGCTGTCAAAAGCAGCATGTCCGGCAGCTGAATCCAACCGCCGTACTGCGCGACAGTTGCGGTCACGGTGGAAACGTTCAGCGCCTGACCGTCCGGGGTCACCCCTTCTGTCAATGGAGTGGTTGCTTTGGGCAGCGGAGAATATTTCCGAAACTCAATGGTTTTCCCTCCATTTTTCGGGATCGGGTGTTTCTGGCCAAACTGGTCATGCACCAGGTTTGGGATCGCGTTGTCAATTAAAACATCGCTGTAAAAGGTTTTCATCTCTGCGGTCAGGTTGTTGCCTTCGCCAGAGCTTGTTGTGGTGTTTGCAGCTGTTGCAAATAACTGTAAATTTAATGGGATTTCCCAGATCATTTTTTTCAAAAAATTTCCTCCTTTTTCTGTTTCCGAGCGATTAAAACGAGATTTTTTCCCCGCGGTTTACCCGCCGGATAATCTCCCGCCGGTCGGCGGCGGTCAATTTGCTCACATCGTTTTTCACAATCGTCCCAGCCTGAGAGGAAATGCCGTTTTCGCATGGGCGCCTGCCGCGGGATTGAATGTTGTTGACAACCTGCCTGCTTACTTTTTGTGCGGTAACAGCCATTGCTCCGCCCAAAATCTCATCCATATGCGCCGCTTCAAAGGCTGCTTTCACATCCACCCCTGCGCGCAGAAGCTTGGTAAAATTCGGGTTCTCGCATTCTGTGGAAAAATCAAAATTCGGATAAATCTCCCGCACCTGTTCCGCCTGCGCCATCCACTGGGAATAGGTTTTTTCCGCGTTGCGCCTGGTTTGCAGTTCTTCCTGCGCCTGCCTTAACTGCGCGTTTTCCCGTTCAATCTGGCGGATATGCTTTAGCTGTTCCACGGTAACGCCCTGTTCCATCGCTTCGTCTTCAAAATAGCTGTCGTCCTCTTCAATCGCCTGAACAAGCGCGTCTATGTTCCCGTCAGACACCCCGTATTTTGTCCCTAACAGCTCTAAAACTGGCTGTAGCTGTTCTACGGTATGCTCCAAAGCCTTGTGGTCTTTAAAGCGCTTGTCAAAGGTTTGCTGAAACTTTTCCTGAAACAGGTCCTTGTATTCCCCCTGGATCAGCTTTTCAAATTCGGCTTTCCGTTCCTCCAAGGTGTTGGACGTTGTTTTTGTGGTAGTACCATCGGCGGCATGGTGTTGTGGCTCTTGCGCTGGCCCAGCTTCGGAAGCTGCCGGCTGTTTTCCGTATTGGACATTCGCAAGAGGGTTCGCCCGTTTTCCTTTCCGGGTGTAGGAAGTCTCCTCCCCGCCGCCCGGCTGCGCGCTTCCCGCTTCCCCTGTCGCCGGCGTGCCAGCCGGTGCTGCAGCGCCGTCAAACAGCGTTAAGCAAAGCGGGTACGCTGTGTTTGTGTGTTTCATAAGGTTCTCCTTTTCTTCATGGTCTTTCCCAAGAGTCAGGGTACACTTCCCTATCTTTAAAAGTATCATCTTCCCCCCAGAAAATCACCCTTTGAATCCACAAAAAAACAGACGACCCTTCTTCGGGCCGCCTGTCCGTTTTACAGGGGATTACCCCCGCTTTCTGTTTAAGATCACTTCCACTACCGATTCCCCGTTTTGATCGGCTTGTAACGCCTTGGCTTTCCAGCCATTGGTTGAATAAGCCGACACCTGCGTTTTTCCAAAAACCGTCGCGTATTCATAAACGTCCGCGATCAATTCCGCCTTTTCCTGGGCGGAAGCCTCCCGATAGGCTTGGGTCGCCATCATTTCCCACAGCAAGGAATATGCCTTTTGCCCCTTTGCCTTGGCAAACATGGTGTATTCCTGGGCGGTCAAATCTTTCCGTTGCCCGTCTACTTGAAAATATTTCGCAGCCTTGGAGGGGAATACTCCCGCGTCCCCGGTTTCTTCGTAAATGAACACCAATTCCTGTTCCACAGCCGAAGTTTCAACCGCATTGAGATAACCGGGACTTACAAAATTTTCAAACGCCCGAATTAAAATGTTTTCCTGGGTGTCCTCTCTCCCCCAAAGGTCGATATAAGGCTGGGAAAGCATGCTTGCCGCAGGAATCTTGTTTTGATTCTTTTGGAAGAAGTACTGAAGATCGGACGGAATATCCATATTTTTGTCTGTGTAGGTTGTCCGTCGTGTTCCGTCCACCGTTCTGGCGGCCTGTCCAAATAATGTGGGCACCGCTTGGCCAAAATAGCTGGCCAGCACATTTGCCGCAATGTCAGAAATCCCGTTATCCCCGTAGGATACAGAAGAAAGGGTATCGTTTAGTCCGCTTAACATCGAAAGGCTTAACACTGGCTCCGCGATCATCTGCAAATCCTCTGCAAAGCTGGAAACAGAATAGTCCTCCTGTTCTTCGGTCAGCGTTTCAAATACCCTTGCCCCCACAAACAACGGCAAAGAGGAGGGCGCCAGCCAATCAATGGTATAAGAAATATCCCCAATCTGCAAAGAATAGGGCTGGTAGCCCATGTTTCGGTCAAACTGTTCTTTCTTTTTGTCATCGTCCTCGCCGCCCCGCAGAATCCCAAGCGATTGTAACAGCGCGCCCAAAGCAAATAACACGGTTCCGCTTAGGCCGGAGGCAATGCTGTCAATGTATTCCGCCGCGGTGATCTTTCCTGTTTTCACCTTTTTGGCGCCCATGGTCAAGGAATAAAGAAGCCCCGCCGGGCTGTATTCCACCCCGCGTTTTAATATGTTGACCGGCGTTTTCTTAAATGGCAAAACCCCTTCCACCAAAAGGCCAAGCGCACTGTTTGTTTTTGATAGATGCTGCAACATACCGGCCACTTTAGAAGCGTCCCGGTAGGTCGCTTTCTGCGCCTCTTGGATCGCGTAGTTTCTGGCACGCTCCAAAATTTGCTGGGAAACAAATGCGTTGGGGTCAATCTGATTCGCGGTCATATATCCTGCCAGCGCGGAAACATAGTATCGCTTCAGGAAGATCCTGTCCTCCGCTTCCAATGCATTGAAATTGAATTTCCGCGCTTTTTCCAGTGTTTTAAACGGAAATATTTTCTGATAATCACGGATTACGTCAGACGGATTCATCTTCCCTCCGCCGGCAATAATATCCGCCATTATTTCATAATCCTTTTTGGCAAAGTCAAGGCTCTCTTTTGTCGCCCTGAAAGCTTTGGTGCGCTCTATCTCTCCGCCCGCTTTCCGGTAGACGTGCTCCAAGCCGGTAGCAATCAGGTTTTTCATCTTAACCGCCGGCAGGAACACGGCGTTCCCAGTAAGGTTGCGCACATGGGTGCGCGGATTTCCAAGCATTGATAAATACCGCCATGCGTTCCATTTATCTGCAAAGGTAACAGGAAGCCGGCTTGCCAACTGCCGGTAAATATCCTCCGCCGCCCGGTCAATTTCCTCCCGCGTTTTGCTTTGCAGCAGCGTTTCTTTCATTTCCTGCGGAATCTCCAGGTAAGGAGCTTTCCCCTTTTCTCTGCGGCTTTTCAGATCTTGGTTCATTCGGTCGACCGTACGCTCAATATAAACAAGCTGTCCCTCGCCCGACATCTTGTTTAACAGCCGCATTGCCTGCACGGTTTGCCCGGCGCGGGTGCCCTCTTCGGCAATCTCCGCCGCCAGCTCCATGGCAAGCTTGTAATTCCCCTCTTTCGCCGCCTGCACGTACAGCTTCTCCGCAAGCACAATATCGTCCTTGGAGGCCGCTTTTTGGTTTTTAAGCGCGCCTTTCCACTGTTTCAGCGCGCCGTCAAACCCCTTTTTGGAAAGGGTCAGCTCTGCTTCCCTTTGCGCTGTTTTGTCGCTGATCGGGTTGTAATCAAACGCCCCGTTTAGGATTTCCCGTTCAAATTCCGAGATCATTCCGTCCGGCGTTGCGCCCGCTTCTATAGCGGTTCTGGCGAACTGCCGCACTCTGGCGTTTTCCCCGGTCTGCGCCGGCACAGCCACATCGCGAACCGGGCTTTCGCCTTTTGGGATCGTGCCGTACTGTTTGGCAGCTTCCACATAAGACGGGGCCTCGGATATAACCTGCTTCATCGGAACACTCGAATCCGACTTTTTAACCGGCACAGAAACGCTTGTTACAGGAGAAACCGACATCGCGGCTGTTTTTGCATGGGTGATATTTTGGTTATATTTCTTTAACCGTTCCACCTGTCTTTCCAGCTTTTTGATCGTTTCCCGGTCTGCCGCGGCGGTTTTCTTTAACTGCTCCTGAATTTTCCGGATGTTCAGGATATTTTGGCGGTTTACCTCTTTGAGCTTTTCCTCGTATTTCGCTTTGTACTCTGCTTTGATCTCCCGGATCTTTTTCTGGTATTCCAGCTTTAATTTCTTCCTTTTTTGCAGCTCCCGGTCCGCGTAAGTAGGCTTTGCCTGCGGAATATCAACATAGGATTCCAACAGCTCGTTTGCCAATACCCCGGCGGCTTCATCTAGGTTCATTCCATAAGGGTTGACATATACCGGCCTGATGGTATCCAGCACTTCGGCAATCCGTATCAGCTGGTCGGCAGGGTGGGCGATCTCTTCCCCGGCAAAAAACTCTGGGTACAGCGTTTGCAGTTCTTGGTAAAATACGTCTACCGGGATCCCCTGGTTGGTCAAATTGAGCCGTCCAAAGTTGTCCCGTCTAAATTGGTGATACCCGCCGGCCCGGTCAAGATCCGCCTTATCCGCGTCGGATAAGGTAAGCCTTGTCCCCCGTATCCGGTCGCGCAGCTCCTTGTACTCTTGGTACATGGCGTCGTCCAGCTTTCGGGAATGCTCCAAAACCGATTTTGACATCGCCGTTACAACGCTGTGCACCTCGTCTGTATTCGTGTCCGGGTTGTTTTTTAGGTATCCGTAAAGGCTTGTCAGGTTTTCGGACAAATCCTGTACAGAATAGGTGCTGTCATATTGCTTTAAAATGCGCTGTGCAGTGCGGTCAATGGAAGCTTTGTCCCATTTTATGCCTTTTGTCACCTGAAACTGTTCTTCCAGCAGCGAAATCATTTCTTTCTGCTTTTTGTTTTCTTTGATTAGGTTGTCGTAATCAAGCTTGGATACGTTTTTCAGGGAGAATGTTACTTGATCCTTATCTTGTAATGATCCCAGATTGCCGCTTTGATCTCTTCCTCCGTCTGACACTCCTCGATTACTTCCAGCATTTCGGCGCAGGCGACTGATTTCTGCTTTGATTTCCCTATAATTGCTGAAATCTGAAGTTTGATAGATTGAGTAAGAAATTTCTTCTCCGTAAATGTCTTCAACAATTTTCCTTGCGTAGAAAGAGTTTCCATTTTTAAACTCACTCCTTATAATATCTAATTCTGCTTCATTTTCCACATCAATCCGAAGAATCTGTGAAATTTTCGGGTGGCTGATTGTACCCTTAATAAACACAAAGCTGTTCTGCGGTCTGTTTTCCTCTCCCACAGGTATGATGTAGTATCCGTCCCTGTTCTTCGAAAATTTTTCTCCATGCAGCATATCCGCAAACTGCGTATTTAGTTTTCGCAGTTCCGACGGAGTCAATACTTCATTTACCGCCACCCATCCGTAATCATTGTACTCTGTTTGAGTATATCGTTCAATCAAATTTTCGGATTCAAGCTTGGATACGTTTTTCAGGGAGAACTTTAATGAATTTGTAAAAATCCCCTCTGTTCGTTCCCTTCCATAATGATCCAATACAGATTGAGGCAGAATATCCGGATAAGTGTCCTTGACGATACTCAGAAAATCTGCTACACTAATAGTGGAATCGGTAAGAGATTGTAGGGTATTTGTACCTGAAGCTCTGGCTTCTTTAGAAGCAGCCGATTCTTTTTTAATATCTACAGAGTATAGCACATCCATGGTTTCCAATTCATTTGTAAACCGATTAACAACGGAACGTACCAATGAGTAATTGTTTTCTGTATCAATTTTTGCAATTCCGAGCAAAATATAACTGCTATCTGCATATTGATTTTTGGGTGCTAATTCATTTATTAACACAGAATTAGTAATCACTTCTCCAATATGTTCTACAATAGGAGTTTGTATCGCTTTTCGTCTGTCCAATCCGTGTCGGATTGCCGCTTTGGAAATAATAATATCTGTGTCAATATCTTTAACATGTACCACAACATTCCCATTTCGATTTTCTTTTCCCAGCATTCTGGCGTTTTTAACTGCTGTATCCACAATTTCTGATCTACTTTTTTCTAGCTTTGATTGCTGCGAATAGGTGATTGGTGTAATCTTCATATCCGGTTTGGAAACCAACGTTTCGTAATCAAGCTTGGATACGTTTTTCAGGGAGAATGTTACTTGATCCTTATCTTGTAATGATCCCAGATTGCCGCTTTGATCTCTTCCTCCGTCTGACACTCCTCGATTACTTCCAGCATTTCGGCGCAGGCGACTGATTTCTGCTTTGATTTCCCTATAATTGCTGAAATCTGAAGTTTGATAGATTGAGTAAGAAATTTCTTCTCCGTAAATGTCTTCAACAATTTTCCTTGCGTAGAAAGAGTTTCCATTTTTAAACTCACTCCTTATAATATCTAATTCTGCTTCATTTTCCACATCAATCCGAAGAATCTGTGAAATTTTCGGGTGGCTGATTGTACCCTTAATAAACACAAAGCTGTTCTGCGGTCTGTTTTCCTCTCCCACAGGTATGATGTAGTATCCGTCCCTGTTCTTCGAAAATTTTTCTCCATGCAGCATATCCGCAAACTGCGTATTTAGTTTTCGCAGTTCCGACGGAGTCAATACTTCATTTACCGCCACCCAGCCGTAATCATTGTACTCTGTTTGAGTATATCGTTCAATCAAATTTTCGGATTCAAGCTTGGATACGTTTTTCAGGGAGAACTTTACGGAATTGGAAAGCCCGCCTTTTGGACGTCCTATTCCATAATGATCCAATACAGATTGAGGCAGAATATCCGGATAAGTGTCCTTGACCATGTCTAATAGTTCTGCTATACTTATAGTGAAGTCTGAAGGAACGTTGGTATCGTTACCAATTGTTGCGCTCGCATTTGCGACAGGCTTCATTTTTTTTGCCTTTGCAGAATAAAGTGCATTCAATACTTCTACTTGGCTAATTTCCGACCCTGAATCAGAAAATTGATTTACTACAAAACGCACCGGATATACAAATCCCTCTTTGTCATTGGCTACTCCTAATAATACATAAGAAGAAAGCACATTTTCATTTCTGGGATTTAACTCATTCATATAAATTGCATGTTGTAAAATATCTCCTAATTGAAGAGTTACTTTTGCAGTGGCGTCAGCCTTACGGGACAAGCCATGTTCAATCGCCTTTCTATTTACCGACACATATTCATCAATATCATCTACATAAACATAATGCCGACCAGCCACATTCTTCCCATTATCTTTACCTTTCAGACTCTGCAATCCCTGATTGATAATTTCTGTTCTGTCAATGCGTTCATCATCACGCAATGGTACTTTCCCGGTCAATGTTGTTACCAGCATATCCGGTTTGGAAACCAACGTTTCGTAATCAAGCTTGGATACGTTTTTCAGGGAGAAGCGAATATCGGGATTGTTTCCATCAAATGTTCCGATATTGTCGGTTGCGGATTTGATTTGGGTAGAATCGAACGCAACTGCAATCATATTTTCATGACTTGTATACTGGATAACCCCATCATACCCTGCATCTTTCATTGCCTGCTGCAATTCACTATGATTCATGTGCGTTGTGTCAATTTGAGACGTATTTGCAAACTGCGCTTTTAAATCCAACACCCCTTGTTGATATACAAAAGGATTTTTAATATCAAGGTATGCTTTAATCACGCCCGAACCATCAAGCTGTTGGGAGGTAAAATAATTTCCTTTTCCTAAAGCGCGTAATCCTGATCCGTCTTTTTTCTTAACACTGTTTTCAACACGTAGGTCTTGATACATTACTCTTGGTGTTGAGTCTTTATTCACAACCTTACTTGCCGTATTGGGATGTTTTTCCCAATCGCCGAACCACCGTTTAAACTGCTGGGAATATGTAACGTTCTCTAACCTGTTATTGACAGGCGAGCCTTTTTCGCGTATACTATGAATATAGCCACCGTGAGGTATCAAGCCTCCGGGCAATTGTAGCCCGGCGACGTGAAGAAGCGGATCGGCTATTTTTTTATTGTAATAATAAACAGCAGTCTTTCCGTTTCTTTCCTCTTGAATCGCATCGTTTAACAGCTTTGTTACCGCATTGCCCCTTGTGTGAACACTTGTAATTGCATTGCTATCAATCTGTATTCCGTTTTGAAATCCAAATCCATCAATATATGCGGGAGCTATCATGGTTTTGCCTTTGTATTGAATCGGAAGCAACGCGACAAGGCTTGTGTTTTTTTGCGTTTGAGAAGCGATTACCGCTACAGGATTCTTAATTGCATTTGGTAGCTGTTTTAAAACTGTTTCGCCAAAATTATGATCCGGTTTATTTCCTTTCAACACATCTTTTAAGTGACCAATAGAATATGTCATTGGAAGAGGATTCAACCCAATCTTTTGGAACACATCAGAAGTAGAACCGACAACCAGCGTATCTCCTTTTGGTATTTTCCCCGCCTTATAATCGTCAATTTGTTCTGCAAATGATTTTGAGTAATCGTATTGGTTCCCCTGAGAGCCTTTTAAACTAAACCGCACATTTTTATCATTTTTGGATATACTATCATTGACACCAGTATCCTCTTGTGGTATATTGGTGGTAATAGATGTACTGGCGCTACTGTTCTTCACTTTATTTTGTGATTGGACGGTATTTTGCAGTGCATCTATTTTTTTTCGTTTAAAATCAACAATATCATATAGCACCATCTGATTACCAGAAGTAAAGCCAACAATTACTTTCGCATCATATTTGTTTCTGCCTACACGAATTGTCACATTACCACGGGCAAACTGCTTAAAATTATCTTTTCTGGAATGCATTAAGTCTTCATTGATATAGTCGGTTGAAGCCAAAACAATTTCATCTAGGCTTCCAGCCGCAGTCAACTTATCCTGATACACATCTGGCTTATTTTTACGATAATACTGTGTGTTTTTAGAATTGGTAAATTCATTTTTGCTTATTTTATTTACTTTAATCAATCGCCCACTGATAGGAATGCCATTAGAAAAGCGTCGGCTCATCACCGTTTTTATAGTTTTGGTCCAATCTTTTTGGGGAACACCTTCTAAAATATCTTCATCAACTTGAACGTAACGGCTTCCGTCAGCGTCACGCTTGATACTAAACCGCACATTTTTATCATTTTTGGATATACTATCATTGACACCAGTGTCCTCTTGTGGTATATTGGTATCCAAGGATAACTCATTTCTTAGATTGCGGTTTTTTCCAAAGTCTATTGAGTTATCCTTATTTTTTATGTCTAAAGAAGTTGGTACAAAGTTAATAATATCATATAAAACCATTTGTTTTCCGGAGGTAAATCCAACTATTACTTTTGCAGAATAATCTGTACTTCCTACCCGAATCAATACATCCCCGCGCGCAAATTCCGTAAATTTGTCATTTCGACTATGTTTCAAATCTTCGTTTATGTAGTTTGTTGAAGCGAGAATAATATCGTCAAGATTATTTGCTGATCTGAATTTATCTTGATAAATAGTGCCGTCACTGCTTTTAAGATATTTGCTATATTTTGAATTAGTAAATTCACTCCGAGAAATACTATTAACCTTAATCAATCTGCCGCTTATCGGGATACCTGTGGAAAATTTGTTCGAAATAGTATCTTTAACTGTTTGTACCCATTTTGATTTTGGAATACTGTCTAAAATATTGTCTTCCACTACTACGACAGGCGTATTATCCGTAGTATACCTGATACTAAACCGCACATCGCCACCCGTACTGCTTTTCTGCTGTGCGGTATTTTTTTGTGCACTTAACAAAGCGTTTGTCCAAAGCCGCTGTGCTTCTTCTAACGCTTTTTTGTTGCGGCTTAAAAGCCGGGCCGCGTCGGTATGTAACGTTTTGTGTGTGCGCAAATACTGGTCGATCTTCCGGATCATGGAACGGATCGCGTCTAAAACTTTCTGCCCAAGGGTACGGTTTTGGCTTACCAAATCCCGGATCGCAGCCGAATCCCGCAAAAACGCGTCGGAAGCGTCCGCCACAACCTCGTCCATGGCCTGCTGGCGGGTGATCTTCTTTCCCATTTCCCGGTAACCGTCTAGTTGCTTTTGCACCAGTTTGTCAAAAGCGTCCGGTTCCGCTTGGTTCAAATAGGATACAACATGATCAAAGTACTGCCGGTAATGTTCCGGGGAAAGCTGTTGCAGCTGGTGGGTAAGCTCGTGCTTTGCAACAAAATCATACGCAGAATCAACCGCGTCCAGCGCGATATGGATTTCTCCTGTGTCCAGATCATAGTATCCGTTAGCCCTGCCGCCCTGAATGGTGTCGTCCAATACGATCCTGCTGTTGGATAATTTTCCAAGCACATGCAGATAAGCCCGCTGCGAACCTTTTAGCTTTTTAGCCGCTTCGTTCTGGGCTAATCCTGTGGTTTGTCCTTGTTGTCCTTTTCCGGCGCCCCCTTCCGCTTCAGAACTTTCTAATCCCAAAAGGGAACGCTGTCCGTATATTCCCTCATTTCCTGGTCTTCCTTCTCTTTCAACTTGCGGTATGCTTCTGGGTCTTCCGCTTTCAGCCTCCGGCGTTCTTCCTGTTCCTTCTGCAACAATTTCACCGTTTCCTGCCATTGGGCCTCTTCTTCCGGGGTTCTCTGAATCTTCTCCTCCCAATTCAAAACCTTGAGATCCATAATCCCGTCCCAGTCCTTGTCCATCTTGTTTCCTCCCTTTTCCGGCGCCCCCTTCCGCTTCAGAACTTTCTAATCCCAAAAGGGAACGCTGTCCAGATATTCCCTCATTTCCTGGTCTTCCTTCTCTTTCAACTTGCGGTATGCTTCTGGGTCTTCCTCTTTCAGCCTCCGGCGTTCTTCCTGTTTTTTCTGCAACAATTTTACCGTTTCCTGCCATTGGGCTTTCCGTTTGGCTTCCTCTTCCGGCGTCAGTTGAACGTCCTCTATTTTCTTCCCACTGTGTGCTTCCATCTGCTTGCGTAACTTCTGACGCCATTCTTCGTCTGTCATCTTGTTTCCTCCTTTTTCCGGCTTCTATCATTTTTTGCCACGCGGTTTCTACCATTTCCCAGTCATAAAACATAGGGGCATAGCGCTGTATTTCCGTAGGGGTGTTTTCATACAAAGCCCCGCTGACAAAAGCGGATATTTCTTCTCGAAATCTTTCGCTTTCTATTACTTCAAAATCCGCTGTTTCTAGTGTAAAATAGACTTCTTTAAATTCCGCGAGAAAATCCTGAAATTTTTCGCTGGAAAAATCAATATTCCCGTCAGTTACAGCGTCAAAATACGCGTTTGCCTCCGGCAGTTTCAGGTTTCGCCATGCGTGAAACGCCTCATGGGCCGCCGCGTTTTTCGGGTTGGCGTCTGTGTCGTTGCGAACCACCACATGCCCGTCCTTTAGCGTTGAAGCATCCCCCTGTGAAGTGCGCATTTTCCCGTTCTGCCGCACCTGTAACCCCGGTTCAATCGCTTCCCCGCCAAGACCCAGCAGCTCCAGCTCCCGCACAATCGTGCCGGCGTTTTCGCTCCGCCGCCCCTCTGGCACAGCCTGATAGGTGTAAGTAACGTCTTTTACCTGTTTTGTCTTTATTGTACTACGTTCCCCGGCGTTTGTAAATCTTTCTGTCTGGTCGTTTTGCCCGGCGTAATAGGCCCGTCTGGCGGTCTCTTTTGGCAGTATGGCAGTATAGGCGCTGCCAATCTGTTCAAACGGCGTGTTGGCCGTCCCTGCATGATAAGCCCGCATAAATCCTTTGTAATAGCTGTCAAAGCTGCTTCCCGGCTGGTAGCCGTAAACAAACGCCTTGGCACCGCTGGTGCCAAGCTGGGCGGCTGTCTGGTAAATAAGCTCCACCTCCGGGCTTTGGTAGCTTAAATCGCTTGCCCGTACAACGGTACTGCCCGAATCGCTGTCCGCCCTAACATATAATTCCCCGTTTTGCGCGCTTTGGATCCCCGTCACCTGTACCGGTTCCCCGGAATCCGCCCAAACAGCCTGCGGCTTGCGTACTTCCGAAACAGTTTTCAGGGGCGCGGACTGTCCGCTCTCCATAACAGGATCCGGAACAAAGCCCTGTTGAGCGCTCGCTGTTTGAGGCTGCAAAGCAGGGCTTTCAGCCGGCAAAATGGCCGTCGCCGTTTCCCGCTCGGTCATATGATCCATTGGCTGCATTGCAGAAGTATCTGTCTGCTGTTGATCGTTTTGCCTTACGGTTGAAGCGGCTTGTTCAGGCTGTATTTCCTGCCGGATCCTGCCTGCCTGTGACTGTGCACGGGCCGCAATTTCCCCGGCTGCCCGTCTGCCCTGTTCGGGCGTGGTTCCAAACACAACGCCGGTGTCCCTGGCTAACAGCTGTTTTGCTTCCGGGCTTTCCAGAATGGTATGAATCGCTGACGTATCCCCTAATTTCAGCCGTTCAATCGCCTTGGCCTGTACTGCGGCGGCTTGTTTGTCCACGCCCATTTCGGTCAGCCGCGTTTGGGTTTGGGCATAGGTATCCGGATTTAAGGTGATTTCCCCGCCGGTATTTTCAGACGGCTCCAGTTCCATTTCCTGTTCCGGCGCGGCCTGCTTTTGGGTCCTTTCCTCTTGCAGGTAGCTGCCAAGCAGCCCCACCTCATAGTCAGACGGTGTTTTTCCTGCGGCCTGCTTTTTGGAAATATCCTGCGCCAATTCCCATGCTTTGCCGCCCTCTGCCGCTTTGAAACCGGCCTGAACCGCTTCCTGTACCTGCCCGGAAGATTTGATCTGTTTCCCCGCGGATTTGATAGAACTGTTTTCTACGGCACGGTATGCGGTGTTATGAACAGCCGAAGTCCCGGCGCCCAGCAATCCGGCATATGCAATTTGGTCATTCCAAAGCTCAAACTCATTCTCTTCCCCAAATGCAATATTCCGAACCAGTGGTTCTGTCGCTTCCTGTGTTGCTTCTTCTACAAATTCATCACCTGCATGTACCAACAGATCCAGCCCATTTTTCGCCGTTCTTCTAGCGACTGGATTCTTAATAAGGGCTTCACTCCCATTTTTAAGCGCCTCCATCACCTTTGAGCCGATTTTTGTGTTTTTCAGCGCTTTTGACGTCCCACCGCTGGAAAAGAACAAATCTCCCCCAATCGCATATTCTAACCCGGCTTCTTTTAATGCCTCCAAGGTGGCATATAAATAAGCCTCTTCGTCTGCTTTTTCTTCCTGCTTTGCCTGTCTAAATGATTCCCCAAATACTTGAATAGCAGTAACGCTGCTTCCCACTGCCTGTGCGGCGTCAAGGTTTCCGCCGGTAACTAGAAAGGTGGCTAAACTCGCTGAAGAAGCCGGCAAATTATTTCCAAGACCGCCAACCAGATCGTTGGCAAACCCCTCTACTCCCGTAAGCTGCGGGCGCATTTCATCGTAAGCATATTCATAAGCAGATTTTTCTACTGGCTCTGTATCTCCAGATAAAAGGCGAATGTCCTGAAGAAAACCTTTTAATCCGCCCTCATGTCTTGATTTAAAGGAAAACAGCGACCGAAATACCGGATTATTTGTCCAGCCATTGTCCGATTCCATCATCTGATCGACCATAAAATCGGCTTCCCGCTGCAGCACATCATCTTTTATCGTTGAAAAATATCGTTCTGCCTCTTCCTTTCCGTAATGGCTGTGAATAGAATTATATATTTCTCGCTCTTCCGGTGAAACAAAGGCATACATCAAAACGTCTTCCCCCAAAGCAACCTTGGGAGAAGCCAGAACCCCCCAAACGATCTGCTTCATTGCCGCAGAATTTTTTTCTTCCTCACTTTTGGTAGGGTCTTTCTGAATATCCAATAGACTATTAAAATATTCTAAGGCACTAAAATTCGGCACATTATCTTTTGCCCATTTTCCGTCATCATCTGTTTCTAAGGCTTTTTTATGAAAGTCCTTATCATTCAATATCTCGTCGTAAAATTCTTTCTTTTGCTCTAATTCTTGTTTACGTTTTTGTATCAAGTCCAGTTGTTCGCTGTTTTTAGCGTAAAATTTTTCGGCAGTTTTTCCATAACCATTTACTGGATGATCTTTTATGGTCTGCCGCTGAGAGATTTGTTTCTCCAGTTCCGAAATTTCATCATTTAATCCCTCGTAGTCGCTCAAGACCTCTGCATAGGTCATATTATCTACATCGACCCCGTTTTTCTTACGGTGTCGATCCGCATAAATATCCAATTGTTCGTCTTCCGTGGTTGTCTTCAAATCAATCCCAGACGTATCTTGATACCACTTCTCAAATTCGTCTAAATCCTTTGGAATCGGAGACTGCACACTCATCATTTGATTGCGTTTTTGCGCCATCTGTACCGCCTGATTGTACTCCTCATCAGTCAGATCCGCTGTTTTTAAATCAGTGACGATCCTGTCGTTTGGAATAAACTGCGGGATCAGCCCAACCGCCTGCTTTTTCTTTTTTTCCCGTTCCTGCTGTCTAATCAATTCGTCAATATCTTCCCGGTATAATTTTGGCGGCGTCAGGCCTCCGTTTAAAAAGCTCCTGCCAGAAAGCCGTGCAATTTGTTTATTTTTCTTTGCCATCTCTATTCCCCCTGGATTTAAAAGCTGACTGGGCCTAACCCAGCCTGTAAGGCGATCTCACGTTTTACGCTTGCCGAAACGTTTAACCCCTTGATATAGTTGTAAGCCTGGTTCTTAGACCCCAAAACCACTCGTTCCTTTGCCTGATTGACATAGGCCTTTGTCGCCAAGTTCGAGGCTGCTTTCGCCGCGTTTTTGGCTGAAGTTCCCAAGCTCCCCGCCGCTACAACATTTGCCGCGTTTTTCAGCGCCTGATTCACGGAACTGCTGACGCTGCTGCCGCTGCTGCTGCTTCTGCTTAAACGTGCGCGGGACAATGCCTCCTGTGCCTTATTAGCCCGGATAGTTTCTTCTAATTTCTTGTTTTCCAGCGCCATTTGCTGGTTAAACTGGCTCATATTCTGTGCAAGCTGTGCATATGCGTGGTCTAATTCAGAACGGGTATCATAGCGGTTCCCGGCAGCGTCCACCCGTCCGGCATAGTATTCGCGGTCGGTATTATACTGGTTCATAATGTTCTGGTAACGCTGGTAATCCTGTTCCGATAGATAGTTCGATTGGTTTAATGCAGCGTCATACCGCCCGGCATAATAATCCCGGTCTCCCTGCCAGTCGGATACTGTGTCCCGGTATCTTCCGTAAGCGTCCTGCTCCAACCCTTGGACAACGCCCAACTGGTTGTAAAGATCGTCGCCCTCATCGCGGTATTTTTGATAGGCTAGCTGGTATAGCTCCGGCACCTTGTCGTTTAATTTTTGCAGGTAGCTGTCGTATGCCTGGCTCCCCGCAATCCCGGAATAAGAAGACCCATACCCGCCGGTAAGACCGGCTGCCTGCCCCATGGTGTCGCGCATGGCGTTGTTCCCTTCCCGCACATACTGTTCCCGGTATTGGTTGTATAGCGGGTCGGCGTTGATGTCATAGGTAAAATCTTCCCGATTTAAAATACTGTTTAAAAGCTCGTCAATCTGGTTGGAATACTGGCTTTCATAAGCGCCTGGTTTTTGGTTTTCAATCTGCTGCAATTTATCCGCGGCCGATTGCGCGTTTTGCTTGGCGTCGTTTACTTCCTGAGACGGTTTATAATCCCCCGGTTTTTGCGCTTCTATTTCATCTAATCGGTCTTTGGCCGCTTCAAAATCCTTTTGCGCGGATAAGGTTTCTTCTGTTTTGTCATATTTCAATTTTGCCATAAAAATCAATCCTTCCTTTCTTCGGAATTTGTGCCGGTCGGCGAAGCCGATTGCCGCTTTGCTTTTTGCCTAAAAGGCACAAAAATGGGGTGTGAAACGGTATTTTTCACACGAATCTTCCTCACTGAAATTCCTGTTAAGGTTAGCGTAACAAATCAAAACTCTTTTTTCGCCCTCTTCACCATGAAAAAGCACCGGAAGGGTTCTCCCCTCCGGCGCATGGTCGTCTTATTTCATATACCCGGTAATGTCCAGCACTGCAATAACAGTCCCCGTCTGCGTTTCCTCCCGCACCTCAAATCCGTCTAAATCTCCGCCGGCTCCCTCTGCAAGCGGATCTTTGTTCCCAGTTTGCAGGATCAAATGGTTGATCCCCGGCTTTAACACAGCAGAAATATCCCCGCTTGTCGCCCGGTCTACCTGTAGGGTCTGTACATCGTCTGGGTCTGGCGTCGGCGGCGTATATCCGTCTTCTCCAAACGCGCCCGCCACCTCCTCGGCCGCAGGCTCGGCAGGTTTCCCGGTAGAATCCGAGTTGTAGGTGATCTTTTCCCGGTAGCTCCAAAAGCCTGTCGCGCGGTATAATTTCACATTGCGGGCGTAACCAAAAAAGGTTTCCCGCTTGGGCGCCCCTGTTGGGTCGCTGGGATTGGTGTAATAAACGGTCATCTCCCGCAGCGCATGGTACAGGGTGATCTTCGCGCTTTTCACCTGAAAATTTTCCGGGATCTCCACCATAAAGGTCAGCGGCCTGCGTACCGTATACCCGTTGCTGGGCTGGTAGGTATACCCCAAATTCTGCCAATTTCCCGAGGTGTACTGAAAGCTGGACAAAAGCCCTGCCGCCCCAAAAATATCCGTCCCGTTGGACATGGTGATCCCCTGTTTGTTCAGCAGCACCATTACGTTTCCGCGCTCGTTTTTGATCTCCAGCACCCCGGCGGAATTGTTCTTCCCGCCCAGCGATACTGTCGACCCAAAATTATCCGCAAAATTCAAATTCCCAAAGGTGTACCGCAACTGCTCCTGAAGCGCGTAAAGCTGGTTTTTAATCGCTAAAATCGCCTGCCTGTTTTGCAGGTCGTCCTCACTGATGTCCGGAAGCTGTAAATTGAATCCAAAATTCGCCATTAGCGTTCACTCCCAAATTCCACTGTTTTGGCAATCGAAAAAATCTTGCACATCCCTTTCCCGGAAAGCCGGCACTGAAACCGTTCGCACCGGCGCGGCAGGATCGGAATGGTATAGGTGCGTTTTTCGCTGCTGGTTACCCGGTAAACCGTTTCCCATAACGGCGCGGAATCGGTCTTTAAGGCAATTTCCAGTGTGGCGTGCTCTGAAAGCTGGGCGTTTACCTGAATTTTGGAAATATATTTTTTATCAAAGGAGGAATCGTTCCATTCCCCAAACTGCGCCAGCCAAAAAACCTCTTCCGGGTCGTTTCCCACCACGGTTTTCAGGCAGCTTGTGTCCGCGTCCAAGTAATAAAGCTCGCCCGAAAGCGCGGCAAATCCCAGCGCGTGGGTGTTGTCCTCCCGGTGCCACATGCCTTTTCCCTCGTCCCATACAAATAGGTGCCACTCGTTTTCCCCGCGGCACATCGAAGCATAGTATTTGTTTCCTATCGCGCCGGCATGAACAGAATGGTAAGCCTCCTCTCCCAACGCTTCCGAAATCTTGGTCGGCGCGCTGCCCGCATAGGCTACAATTCCGTTGCGCGATTGGTAGTAAAGGGTTTCGTTGACGATTGCAAGGCTTTTTTCCGAACCTTTGGCGACCCCTCTGATCGAGGAGGACATCACTTGAAAGTTTGAGGGCTGTGAACCGTAAATTTTGTGAACGGTATCCTCTTTAAAAAACAAAATATTTCCTAAATAGGTACACGCGCCGGTAAAATCCCCGTCGCTGCCCACGGTAACGGCATAGCTGTCGGTAGAGATCCCCTCGTAACAGTACCAGTTTTTCGGGTCGCCCAGCTTGCTGGCGTAAATCTCATGCTTTTCGCTGGAGCACGCCCACAGCCGGTTTTCACTTTCTGTCACAAAATCCATCGGCGGCAGCTTCCGGTGAACGATTAGTCCCCCGGTTTGGGTAAAGTCCTCTGCAACGATCCCCACAATAGTCAGGGCATTTTCTTCCACTTCCTGTAAAATGGCGGTTTTGTTTAAATCCTCTTGGGTACAGCCCGAAATCTCCACCCCGTCATACTGGGAAAATCCCGCGCCAATCCCTTCGGCTTCAATCTTTATATAGGTGGAATCCGCGCCAATGCCGGATTCTGCCTTTACCTGTGAAACACGGACCTCCCCCGTGGCTTCAAAGCGGTTTTCCAGCGTCCCGTGGGTGCCGTCGGCGGTGTTGTAGTAAAGCTTATCCGGCAGAATGATCACATAAGCGCCCATGGAAACAAAGCTTTTTTTGCTGTCCTCCACGTCAAATTGATATTCCCCGCCAAAATAAAACTTGTTGCCGTCCACCCAAATCAGCTTTTCTTTTGCAAAAATCCCGTTTGGTTTTTCTAAATGAAGCTTGGTGCCGCGGGGAGCGCGGGGCGACAATACCGGGTAATAGTCGGCCGTCATGTTCTGCATCTCGTAAAATTCCCCGTCTGCAATAAACAGCTTGTGGTTATAGCCCTTAAAGTCCACCATCGTGCTTTTCCCGGCGGACGCCTCTGAAAGCTGCGGTAAAATCAAACCCTGTCCCCCCTACCCGCCAATGTGGTTTAACGAATGCCCCTGCTTTGGCAGGTGCTTTTGGCGGTAATCGTTCTGAAACGCCGCATACAGCGTGTTAAACAGCATCATATCGTTATTGTAACGGCCAAACTCCGCGTTGGCAAAGTCAATCTGCGCCGCCAAATACTTCACATATAGGTCGGAATACGGCTCCGGAACCAGTAAAACTGTTCCCGCGTCCTGCGGATAGTGATAAATGGCGGGGACAAGCTCTTCCTCCTTGTGGTAAGACAGCACCTCGTTTTGCACCAAGGCTTCTGCCTGGCTTATCCAGGCTGTTTTCATCTGCTCGTCAAATTGGTTCGGCTTTAACAGGTCTATCGCGTCAATCGCTTCCTTTACCGTCATTCGCCTCTCTCCTTTCCAAGGTCACATGCGCCGGATAGCTTTGGGCCAGCAAATCATACCCGGTCAAAATCGTTTCAAATACACCCTCTATCCGTTCCCGGTCTGTTTCCTCCGGGCGGGCGGTCACCTCTAACCGCCCCGGCTCATAAAAGACGTCCAGCCTGTCCCCCATGCCAAAACGCTCCAGCCGGTTCATCAGGGTAAACCCCAAAATAGAAACCGCGCTGCAAACAATGTCCTCCCCGTCCCGGTAGCCGGCATGTCCTGCGGCGGTTAGCGTGATCTCCCGGCCGCTTTTCAAAAAAGTCACCCTTGTCATCTTGACGTCAACCCCTTATTTCGGGTTCGAGGTATCCTGCGCCCTGTCCTTTGCTGTGGAAGCCGTATTGTTTTTAGAGGTTTTCACCGCTTTGCCCAGCGCGTCCGTTTCAATCACCGTATTGTCTGCCTTGCCGCGCTTTGCGTCCTTTGCCTGCTGCTGTTTTTGTCCAATAGCGCCCGTCAGGTTATCAAATACGCTCGACCCATAGGCGTTGTCTACCAGTATCGCCATTTTCTGCATCTGTTCCTGCAATTTTTGCACCTGCTGGTACAGCGTGCCGTTCTGAGAGATTTTTTGCAGCACCATCTCTTTCCCGTCAAAATCCATCATATCAATGGCAATCAAAGCCTGGTCAACAAGCTGCGGGTTAAAAAATCCCATGCCGTATAGTTCTTTGGAAAGCTCGTTCTGCGCGATTTTGCTAAACGGCGAAGCTTTCTGCGCGGTAATTTCAATGTCAAAAACAGGCCGTCGGTATCCCAAATCCACCCCAAAGGCAGTCCCCTGGTTTTGCGGACGGATTCTGGTATTGTCATAGTGCACATATTCGTTTTGCCCCTGCGGCCCGATGATCCGGAAGCTGCGCGGTTCGTCGTAAAACTGGCGGATCAGCTCAATGCACAAATACCCAATCTGCTTAAACGCGCGGTAACTGGATTTGATCATATCGCGGGATAATTTGCTGCCCGCTTCCTGCAAAGCGGCAATGGCCGAGGCCGCCGTCACCCCAGAGGTGGTGCTCCCCTGCGAAAAGTCCCGGTTGCCAGAGGTTTCTTTAAGCTCATCCACCTTCATGTTTTTCACGGTTACGCAAAGGTCTGTCAGCGGGGAAACCACAATCTGCCGAATCGAATCCTCCCCCAGCCCGGACGTGCAGTGTACAAAATCCTTGGACCAGTCTGCAAATTCCTCCTCGTTGACAGTGCCGTTGTCCCGGATAAAAAAGCGGGGCTTGCTCATTAAAAATACGTTGCGCATGGTAATTTGATCTAATTTGTCAATGTACATCTGCGCGTCTTTCATGATGTCAATGTAGCCAAACCCCGCCGGGGTGCCCGCCTCTACAAACATGGTGTCAAAAATCACCGGATATTTGGCGTGGTCGTAGAAGCCCCGTTCGGCATAGGACGGGTCGTTTTCCGAAGCGTAAAGCACCTCGTCGCCGCAGTATTTGCAGTAGTGCAGCACTGTTCTGCCCTCGCGCTGTACTTTGTAATACCAGTCCACCACCGCCGATTTTTGGGAGGTGTCAATCGAATCATCACTGATATATTCCGCTACGTCGATCGCAGGGGAAGAAAGCTTCCCTTTTAAAAAGGGATATTGCTCCATCAGCAGGTCATTGTCCACCAGCTCCACCGTAAAAAAGTGGCGGGATTTTTGAATATCCGTAATTCCCGGCTCCCAAAACAGGTTCAATAGATCCAGTTCTTTAATATCAATGTCCCCTAACCCGTTTTCCAGCTTTGGGTTCCAAAATACACCGTATACCCCGGTGCCGGTTTTCAGCTTGTACCACCACGCGTCGGAATAGGTCTGCTCAAAATCATTGTGCTCTAATACCACCGGCAGAATTTTACTTAGCATGTCCGCGTCCGGCTTGTCCGATTCCTCTCTGGGCAGTACGTTCGGCTCCGGAAAATTATCCATGGCGTCGGCGTGCTTATTGGCAATCGAGTTAAACAGCCACGCAGAGGTGGGCTGAGGGTCGTTTGGGTTTTGGGGCTTTCCCTTATTGCGGATCTGCTCCCAGTGACGCATCTTAAACCACTGCTCATTATCAATGATTCTGGTCTCCAGGTTGCGTTTTCCCTGTTTGTATTTTTCTAAAATCTGCGCGGCTTCGCGCACCTGTTCTTTGCCGATCACGCCCTCCTTACCGGTAGGCACACTCTGCATATCTAAAGCAGCCTTTTGCGCCAGCAGCTCGTCGGGCATGTTCCGCCCCTGCGCCATCAGGCTCACCAGTTCCGGCTGGGGCGCCGCTTCTGCCCCCATGCCTTGAACAAGGGCCTGCTGGGGCTCCTGCCCCATTTGTAAGGGCTGGGCTGCCTGCTCCTCCTGCAAGGGCGCGGCCTCTGGGGTTTCATAAGCCGCAGCAGCTTCCGCTGTCTGTTCAGGCAACTGTTTTGGCTGCCGCTTTGTTGTAGATTTTGCCATCTGTGCTCCTCCTGTCATAACCGGTAAAATGTATATGGGTCCCGCCGGCCCGTTTGGTGCAGCTCCAACGGGTCAAAAAGCTCCTGTACGGGCGGCTCGTTCTGCCGCGGGGAAATTGGGTGTTCCATAAAAACATACCGGCACTCGTCGTAAATGTGATCCTCCTGCGAGGAATCGACGTCCTCCACATGCCGTTGATCATAAACAAGCACCGGGATCGTGCGGATAAAGTGCTTGCAGGTGGAAAAGGTGTAAAACATGGGGATTCCCTCCTTGTCAAAGGCCAGCCGGTAATGGTATTGCATCTTCCCGGCAATGCGGGTGTTGTCCCCCGGCTCCCAGTATACGCCCTGCCGTTCCATCATTCTCGCCACCGATTCCCCCCGGCTCTCGTCAAAAATGGACGGGTCCGCAATCCCAATGATCTTTCTCCCCCGAAGCATAGGGTCGTCCTGCTCCGCCTGTTTGATTTCCCCAGCAATTTTAGCCGGCTCATACCGCACCCCTACATTAGGGGTTCCCGTACAGCCGTAAAATTCCTTGATCCGGTAAATTCTTCCCTCGTGGTCTACCGCGTACCAGCCCACCGAAAAGGGCTTTGCATACCCAAAGTCAAACCCCCGGTAAATCTTCCAATCCTTTGGGATGGAAAACGGGCGGATCACATGGGTAAACCGCTGGTCGTCATAATGCGCCGGGTCGTTTTTCCATTCGGTAAACACCTGCCCGTCAAAGCTGTCCCAGCTTCCGTAAAGCAGGGCGTTTTTTTCCGCCTCCGGCATCATGGCAAGGTTTGCCAGATAGTTCGGGTCGTTTTCCAGCAGCTTTTTATTGTCAAACACTGTGGCGGGCACAAATACCCGGCTCCGCTTCATCAACGCCCGGCTGCCGTCTGGGCGCGCTACCTCTACCTCCGTTTGGATCGTGGTCATAGGCGGCGCCGGGGTAATAAACCGTTCCTTTACCCAGCCGTGCCCTATCCCGCCGGGGTTGGTGGTCGCCCGGATATACACCCGCGTTCCCGGGCCGTTCGGGCGGTTTCTGGAATATAGGTACATGTATTCTTCTAAGGTAAAATGAGTCAATTCGTCAAAGCCAATAAAATCATATGCTTTTCCCTGGTAGTTGATTTTGTCCTGGGTATGGTTTAAGCTGCCAAATATGATCTTCGCCCCGGAAGGAAAGGTCCATGTGTGGGCAGTGCTGTTGTATTTCGCCCCCGGATATGCCTTGGGATAAAGGGATAAGCTTTTGTCGATCAATTCCGATAGCTGCGGAAAGGTTTTCCGCAAAATCAACCCCTTATAATGCGGAATTTCCACCTGCCGCAGAGCCTCCGCAATCAGCGCATCCGATTTTCCGCCGCCGGCCGCGCCGCCGTATAAACACTCGTATTCCGGACGCTCCATAAAACGCGCCTGCTGTGGCTGCGGCGACCATATCACCTGTTTCACATCGATTCCCCTTCCTGTTCAGAAAGCACCTGGGAAAGGATCACCACACCGCCGGCCTGAGGCTTGTCAGCCTTTTCATCAGCCGTTTGTATCTCTTTTAAATCCTTTAATGACTGCACGATCTGGCGGGCACGATAGGTATCAATTTTTTCCTCGTTTGAAAGCTCACCCACCGCCTTTTGCAAGCAGACAAGCACCTCGTCCCCAATCTGTAAAATCCGTTTTAAGCGCCCGGCCTGGCCCTCGGCTAAAATATCTGATGTTTCTTGTACTATTTTTGTAGTGGTTTTGTCCTGAAAATCCCTTCTCAGCTTGGTCCATTCCTCGTCCTTTGCCCGCATTGCCAAAGCCTTTAGGGAAACCGCGTGCTTCTTGGCCAGCTTCCGGTAGCTGGAAACGGTGGTGATATATTCTGTTTTGATTTTTGCCCAATCTGCCAAATGATCACCTCTCCCTATATCTTACAGGGTCGGGGGTTCAAAATCGCCCTTTTCAGTCTTTTTTATCCTTATCTTCCAGGTATTGCGCAGTAATCACCCGCTTGTCCGGGTCATAGCGCATCCGCACCCTGTCCGCGGCCGCGCTTTTTAGCTCGTCATAAGGGATCTGGGTTTTTCCTGCCTTACAGATAAAATAGGCAGTGAATTGTAAGTTTGCCGCTAAGCGGGCCTGTTCTTTTACAAGCTGCTGCTGTTTTATCTCCAGCAAGTGTTCCGCTGCTTTTAGCTTCTTGCTCAGTTCCTTGATGCGCAAGGCCGCGGCAGAGCATTTTTCTTCCATCGTTTTCATTTCTTTTCCTCCTGTTCATATTGCTTGGCCAGCGCCTTGGCGTAAGGGCAGGTTTTATAATGAAACGTCAGGCAATATCGGTGCCGCCATTCATTCATCGCCTGTTTTTGACGAAATCCTATTGCGGTGCTCGCCTCCGGGCAAAGCCCCTCGCAGACGATTCGGTAAGAATTTTTTGTATCATATAATGCAATAAAAAATGGGCAGATGATCTCAGCCCCATAATTTGGCACTTTTATCCCTCCCCCGCGCTCAAAATCATTTCTGCCAGCCCCTCGATCAAAACGCCCAGAACGATGACCCCGATCCCGATAAAGCCAATGGGAACGGCAATCAGCTTACGAATCATGCGATCCATTCCCTCATTTCCTCTTTTTCCTCCTCCCGGCTTTGCTCCGGTCTTTCCCGCTCGCCGTACCAATCACACGGTTGATAAACTTCCTAGGATTGTCCGTTTTGTTTTTCAAGTTCTTCGATCTCCCTTTCCCAGCCTTCGATCATCGCTTCGTATCGCATGGCTTCCTGTTCTCTCCAAGCGATCCGTTGGTCTTTCATCGCCAGCGCCTTTTGAATCAACACCCGGCACAGCATGATCTGCCCCTTACGGATTTTTATCCGTTCTTCCCCCGTCATGCCGTGATCTCCTCTTCCAAGCGTTCCAGCTCCTTTTCTTCACGGGCTTGCAGCTCGCACAAGAAAGCCATATTGCAGGCCGCGTGCTTTAAATGGCTGATCCCGCTTTCCCGGTCGCTGGAATATGGGCTTGTAAGCCACACAAACAGGTGCCGGAACAACGCGTTGACATACCGCGCCTTTTCCACCCGTTTCCAGTTTTCCGGGTCCTTGTATTTTTTCACCCCGTATTCCCGTACCTCGGCAATGTCAAAGATGATCTGCGGCGGCACTAGGGTGATCCTCCATTTCCCCGCGTCTGACTTTATTTCCTGATCCGCTTCTTTCGCCCGGAACGTCAGTGTTTCGTACATGGCTATTCCCCTTTCAGGCTTTCCAGCTCCGCCTTGACCTGTTCCAATTCCCTTTCAAGCTCCTGCGCCTGCTTTTGCCAGCGCTGCGCGCTGTTCGCATTGCTGTTGGCCTGATTTTCATATGCTATCATCTGTTCTAATTCTTGATTTGTCATCGTTCATTCCCCCTTGCGTGTTTTCGGTCTATTTTAGAAAAATCGCTGTTGATCTTAGCGCCCTTTACACCGGAGTATTTCCCCGCCTTTTGGTCCGCTACAATCTTTTTGTACCACCCCATCGGGTCGTACCCTGTCCGTTTCCGGCGCAGGCTTCGCTCCATCTCCCCGCGGCAGTCCTTGCAGTAAAAGCTGTTCCCGTGGCCGTAGTAGCTTCTCCCGCACGCTTTACATCTCTTTCTTTGCATCCTGTTCCTCCAATAACTTTACTGCCCGCTGCGCAAACACCTTGTCCTGGCAAAGCGAAGCAATGCAGTCCGCCATCAGCCGCATCGCTTCTGCCGGCTCCGCGTGCCGTTCCAGCGCGCCTAATATCTCCGGGCGGTATCTTCCCGCCAGGCGTAAAAACTCCTGATACTGCGCCAGCGCGGCCGCGTAGCGGTCATGCAGCCAGCACATGTGATAAAATTCCTTTTTTAGTTGTACCCGTTCCTTCACTGCCTGCTCTTTTGTAATCCGTTTGCCGGCAAGGCTGGTGTAAAGCCCGCGCAGCGCCAAAAAGCACACTGTTTCTTCATACCTTCCAGACATGGGAAGAGGAGCCTTTTTTATCACCAGCTTTTCCAGTTCCTCAAAGTTCATCTGTCAGGTCCTCCCACTCTTCCGCTTCAAACAGCTTCATTTCGTCCAGATTGAGCAGTTCGCTGCGCTCGTTTATTTCCCAGCGATAAGTACGCTCCGGCGATTCCAGTGATGTCACCCGCTTTGACATATTACTGTAAAATAGTTCTATTTCTTTCCCAGCTCTGGTAAGGCGCCCAGTCAGCCGGTTTTTTAAAACGGAAAGCTTGCTGTCGCACTGGTCCGGCATATCTTCAGACTTTTTTTCATTCCGGGAATAGGACAGCACCACGTCGACACGGTTGGTAATGTCAGACGAGCCGGAAACATCGTCGTTAGAAATTGCTTCTTTCGTTTTCCTTGGGTGGGCAACTAAGATCACCACCACGTCATATTTCACCGCAAGCTTTTTCAGCCGCTTCACAAACTGGGACTGCGCCTGATAAAAGTCCTCGCCAGGCATAGCGTCCATTGCGGTCATCAGATTATCAATGCAGACCATTTTGATCCCATACCGCTGAATGCTGCTTTCGATCGTCTTTGTCAAGCTCTCTGTTTCTTCCATGTCCGCGTCTAAAACCGTATTGTCAAAAATATATGCCCGGTCTCCATACCACCGGTTTATTTTTTCTATTGTGTCGTTGTCCAGAGAGAAGGATTCCTGTTCATACTTATTTTGGTGAATGATAATATGATCCGGCCCCGCGCTCTGGAGATCCATCCAATTTTTCACATGATAATCCGCTAACTCTCCGGAGTAAAGAAACACCGGATAATCTTTATCAATCGCTTCTACCGCCAACTGGGAAAGAAAGGTCGATTTTCCTTCCCCTCTTCTCCCAGTCAGTAAAATGACCTGTCCAAAATAAAGGCCGCCGATCAGCTTGTCCAATTCAACAATACCGGTTTCTATTTTCGGCAAGGCTGATAAATCCACGCTTTTCACATCACTGAGACGCTTCACGCACTTTACCGGCACCACCTGGGCGTTTTCTACCGCTGTCAGAATCGCTTGCCTGCCGTACTTTTGGTAAATGTCGTTTGCGTCCTTTTCGCCCAAATAGTCTTTCGGTTGAACCGCCTTTACTTTTATCGGAAGTTTTTTCTGCAATTCGTCCAGCAGGGTGATCCTCCCGTTTTCGTGATCTCCAAATACCACCACTTCCGAAAACTTCGTGATCCAGTCCCATATGTAGTTTAAAAAGGTGAATCCCTTGCACCCTGTTGGAACGCTCACCGCGTTCCTCACACCGCATTCGGCCAATGTCAGGCTGTCGATCTGCCCCTCGGTAATGACCAGCCTTTCAAACCCTTGGCAATGGTCCATTCCGAACAGGATCGGCTTGGTGTCCTTTTCGCAGAACTCTTTGCCGTGGTCTTTGATCCGCTGGGGGTCGGTGTTCCGGTATTTCACAAATTCCAGCACATGGTTTTCGTTGTAAAACGGGAACACCAAAACGCTTTTGTCCTTCTTCCGCGTCGTGATATGGTAAAGCCGCGTTGTCTCTTCGCTGATCCCTCTTGTTTTCAGCCATTCCACCGCGGGGTCGCGGACGGTGATCTCCTTTTGAGGCAGGCGTTTAAATTTCTTTTCCCGCCAGTTTTCCCCAAAGTCCAGCTGGTAGCCAAAGTCACGGGCCAGCTCTACAAAGTGCCCCGACCTTCCGCAGGAGGAACGGAAGCAGTGGAACGTCCCAGTCTGAAGATTCACGGAAAAGGTGTTTTTGTCCCGGCTTTGCCCCCCGTGGCAGTAGGGGCAGTACTGAAAAAACAGCTCGTCCCCTTTTTGGCGGGTGCGGCCGTCCAGGGTGTGGGCTAAATCCAATATGTCCGATTGCTTTAGTTCATAACTCATAAATGCCTCCAATCGCCCGGCCTTGGCGATGTTGTGCGGTTTTCAGCCTGCTGAAACGCCGGCTGTCCTTATTGCCGGCGGCGCAACTCGCCGTGAAAGCTTCGCTTTCTATGTTCCTTATTTGCGGAATTGCCCGGTTTTAGCGGAAGCCAAATTTCAGCCGCGCTGTCCGGCTGAAAAGGGCAAAACGCTGAGAAAGCCCCGCTTTCTATGTTATCGCCTTAACCGCTTGATCTTTTCCAGCCGTTCCTCTCTTGTCATCTCATAAGCCGCACCGTCCGGCGCATCAGCCGGCACGGGCGGCCCTTCTTTTTCATTCTTATTACTTTCTTTATCTTTCTTACTTTGTTGCCCCTCGCCTGCCCCTTGTTTGCCCTTTGCTTGCCCCTCGCCTGCCTGCTCGTTTGCCGCGTCTTGGTACTTATCGTAATTATTTACCGTAATTATGGTGTATTCAGAATTTGATACCTTTGCCACCTCGCCTGTCGAAATCAAGTGTTTGATTGCAGTCCTGACCGATTTTACTGACAGCTTTGTTTCTTTCGCAAGTATCGCATAGCTGGTAATTCGCGAGCCTCTTTTGACGGTCTTTCCCCGCCATTGCCTGTCATAATAATTCACCGTCAAAAGCAGGTGCATAAACAGCTTAAAGGTGTTTAAATCATCATACCATTCCCATTTCAGCAGGCTCCTGTGCAGTTTTACAAATCCGTTTTCTAGCATTTTCGGTTCCTCCTGCTGGCGGTCAGCCGTTTGTAGTTGTGCCAGTACCAGTAAAAAATCTCTAAAAGCTTTAACGCGGTCTGCCGGCTGTCCAAAATAAATACCGGGTGGAACTGGTAGCGGTTGCCGCACATCCAGGAATAAATGGTGGAATAGCAGATCTTCCCGATCTCCTTTTCTTTCCGGTGCAGGCGCGCCAGCTCCCATTCCGGCACCTCGACACCCCGCAGCGCCTCCATACTCTCGCACCCCTCCACCAGCAGCGTGAAGTCCGTCCCCATGCTGCTGGCCGCGTAAAACTCTTTTTCGATCCGCTGGCGGTCCTGCGTGATATTGGAATAAAACTCATCCGCCGAGCCTTTCCGTTCCACCACACAGGAAAGGGAAAAATCCTTCCCGTCTACCGAAAAGGAATAATCCCCGTAATCAAGCTTTGTGTCCTGATACTTCACATGCAGCTGATCGAAAGCCGACAGGATATGCTGGTTCTTTTGCTCTCTGGTATCAACTAACACGGTGACCCTTTTTAAAAAAGTCTTTTTGTCATACGCCATCTTTCGTTCTCCTTTGCGGGATTTCCTCTTGCGGGACGTTGCGCGGTTCCGGCTTTCACGGATTTGCGGCTTGCTTTTTGCCGCAAAAGCGCAAACTCCAGAGTTAAATCTTTGATTTTACTCTTAAAACGGCATATCGTCATCATCTGTCACGATCGGCTCGTAATCGCTCAATGGGTCGGAAACGGGCGGCTTTGCGCCCTCTAACAGCTTGTCCGGCGGCACTTCTACCCCTTTTCTGATGGTTTCAACATCACGGAAATATATGCATTTGGTAGAAAACCTCAATTCCCCCCGGTTGTTTTCATACTGCTCCCGGCCAAATACCCCGCCGATCAGCTTGTTTTTCAGATAATCGTTCCCGTTGTCAGCCCACAGCCTGTTTTCATCAAACCCGGGATTGGATCGCTTTACTGCCTCCAGAAAAGTTTTGTATCCCATATTGGTATTTCCATTGCTGTCCTCTTCCAGCTGGTAAACGGCGCACGGCCATTTTTCCTTGTTCCGGTCGCCGGATTGCCACATCTTGGCGTAATACCCTTTCTGCTCCCCTTCCGCGATGTCCAGCCAGATCACCGCCATCGGTTTCCCGTTCCGGGAGGTTGTTTCCGTCACCTTGCAGATCTTGCAGACATGCCCGCCTAACTGCAATGGTTCAAAGGTTCCAAATTCCTGCGTCGATTCATAATTTCTTGGCTTGTACATTCTGTGTTCCTCCTATATTTCCCAATATTCCCGTATTTTTTGGTCTACCATTTTCAGGTCGTTGTCAATTTCATTGCTTTCAAACAGCCCCATCGGGCTTTTGGCCGTGGTGTACCCGTCGCTTTGGGTCGCAAAATAATGGCGCTGCCCGTCTGTTTGGCACAACAGTACAATCGAAAACAGCCCCTCCACCGTCAGCTTTTCGTCCAGCATCTTTCCAACGGTTTTGGCTTTTGTCTTTCCCTCCGCCGTGGTTTCCACATGATGCAGAAAATACACCACCACGTCCTCCGGCAGGGATTTGATGATAAATTGGATCAAACGGTAAAAGTTTACCGCCATATCTGTAAACTTTTGAAAGCCGGTTTCTTTTGCTTTGTCAAATAATTCAAAGCAAAGCAAGTACTGGCTGTCATCAATCGCGAACACCTTTTTTCGGCTTTGCTGCAACCCGGCCATGATGGTTTTGTAATCGCTTGTGGTTACCTTGGACAGCTTTTTCCGGAACGGAAGCGGCTTTCCCGCAATATTAAAGATGCTGATCTCGTCCGTTTCAAAATTCCGTAAGCTGCTGCTTTTCCCGGAACCCGATTCCCCAAGGATCAATACCGGTATTCCCATCCTTCCATCTCCTTCCTGAACGTAAGGTCTGCTTCCTTTCCCCTTTCGAGCCTCCGCAGCAGGCTCCGGGCGCTGGAATGGTCCCGTTCTTCCCGCGTTTCTTCCATATTCAAATTAACTTTCATCGTCAAGTCTCCATTCTACCGGGCACATCGGCCCCCTTTGTTTGTCAATGTGATACAGCCAATACCCGTTCGCGAAGCAGAACCACGCTTGATGGATCGGCGTTTTCACGCACAGGTCGCAGTAAAAGCAAACAAATGCTTTCGCGGGAATACGATATTCATATCCGTTCCAGTACCCTACGTACATTGCCCCGCTGTGCTGTAGGTTCATGCCGAATACCCCAATTCGTAAAGCCTTTGGCTGATCGCCCGATATGTTTCAGCGCAGGTTTCAATTTTTTCCTCGTATTCGGACAGGATTTTTTCTTTCGTATCCATGTCCAAAAGGCGAAGCTCCTTCAAAAATGCCTCGCAATCTTTCTTTTCTTCCATAAGCTTATCCCTTTCAGCCGAAAGGCGGTCGCATTCTTCTGCCATTCTCACAAGCTTCGGGGCAGGCTCCGGCAAATCATCGCCGTGCCGGTTGTATCCGATCTCTTCCACTTGACTTTACGCCCCCTTTGGTGTATCCTGTATGTATACTACATTTTGTGTGCTTCGTCTTGGTTGTGTCAGAACCGGGCGAAGCTTTTTTCTGCCCTTTTTCAGCTTGTCCATCATCACACATGCCGGTATCCACCCGGCAAAGATCAAGCCGCTAACCAGGGCTGTCAGTACTTCCTGCATCTTTGCACGTCCTTTCTTTTTCTTCCCATTCCTTTTCCAGTTCTTCCCCATGCTCCGCGACAAAATTAAAATACATATCCGCCAAGTGCTGATAAATGCGCTTGGTTTTTTCATTGTAAGGAAGCGTATACCCCTCCATGGAATCCCTCACCGTACCGTCAGCCATGATATTGGTCACGTAAGCCACCTTGCCGGAGGAAAGAACTACCTTTCTTGCCATGATCATCACCTCCCTTCAGATTATGATAAGCCGGATTTGTCCTATGCTTCCTGTGAAGCATAATCGTTCAGTTCAAATCCCAGCGCCTTTGCGATCTCCCACGCCAGCAGGACCGTTGGGGTTTTTGTCCCCCGTTCGATCTGGCACAGCATGGGCTGGGTGATCTGTACTTGCTCCGCCAGTTCTTTCTGTGTCATGTTTTTTGCCAAACGCCTTTCCCGGATCACCTGCCCAACGTTCACCTCGTACCCCTCCTTTCCCCCTGTTTTTGATAAAATAAGAGAAAAAATAAATTCTTTCTCTCTTTTTTGACAAAATCCTACTGCCGCATATGATAATATGTAAAAAAATGACAGAAAGGGTTTTGACATAATGATGAGTCCTTTAGATCTTATCCTGTGTGTTGCAATCAACGCTTTGTGGATTCTCCCTGTGATTTTGGAGTTATTCATTTTTCCTTTTATGAATTATCGAAAAAGAAATCAAAAAGAAAAAGAGCTGCTTAAAATTGAAGGGCCAAGATTAAACTGCATAAATTGTGATTATTGTAAAAGGAAGCTTTATAAGCCGTTTTACAATTCTTACCATGGTGCGCAGTACGTTCCTTCATGGTGCCGAAAGTTTCAAATAAAGTTACCCTGGGACACTTCTTGCCGGTGCAAGGCGTATCTACCCGAACAGGCTGAACGACAAAATACATCGCAGCATATTACAAATAAAAGCAGCTTTGAAAAGTAGCGCTTATGACCGGGACTCTGCCGTTCTTGTAATTCCAATACAAGGGCGGCTGTTTTTTTGGTTCTGCTTCGCTTGTGCTTCTGAAACCTCTTTAATTCTTTCTTTTTACGTAAGTTTTGAAGCAAAAAAAATATTCATCGCACGCTCTTTGGATAGTTCAAGAACCTCCATACTTTTACACATAAATGGATAAGTAGGGTTTTCTCCGCTTAAAACTCTGGAAACTGTTTCGCGGCAAACCCCCATTTTCTGGGAAAAAGTCGTGATGTTATAATCTTTTCTTGCCATTTGAGCTTTTAATTCTGGAATATCAACATAATACATGCTTTCCTCACCTCCAACAACTTTCTTTTTACGTAAGTTATTATATCACGCCGCACCCACCCTGTCAATACTTTTTGCGAAAGTTTTTCCCCGTTTTCCTGAAAAAATCTTGCGTTTTGAGAAAAAAATAGCTATAATGTAGGTAAGAGAATTGAGGTGAAACACATGACAATAGGAGAGCGGATCAAACTCAAACGATTAGAAAACCAAATGACCCTATTAGAAGTCGCCGATCTCATTGGCGTAAAAGAGGCTACCGTACAACGGTATGAAAGTGGGGAAATTAAAAACTTAAAACAACGCACCATTGCTCGCCTTGCGGAAATTTTTCATACTACCCCGGCCTACCTGATGGGCTGGGAAGAAAAAAATACCCCCAACACTGAAACCAGCGTTGAAGGGATTGATTTAACACAGTCTGAAGAGGAAATTATTAAACTGCTCCGGCAAATGGATAAGGAGCAAATTATTCAAGCGATTCTTGCTTTGCAAAAGATTATTTCTGATCAGAATGGCGGGAAGGGGCAATAATACCTGTTTCTTTTGCATAGGCAAGCAATTCCATAAAATACGCAATCAGTTCCTCTTTTGTTTCATTTTTCAACTCACTAAAATTGTCCATTCTGATTCCCCTTATTATATGTCGAACATTTGTTCTGTTTGCTGTTGTGGTTTTATTATATCACTGTATCCCGAAAAACGCAATCGTCAGTTTGTAGTAAAAATAGGAAAATATTTCTACTTTTCGTAACTTGACATTTCTTTTCAACCTTATCTTAAAATGTTTTCAACAATTTCGGGTCGTTTTCTGCCATATTTTGTAAAATTTTAGGAGAAAATGAAAGAAAATAGTATATTTTTTGTAGTAATATATTATTATCATTATATTGATGATGCGCGTATCAATCTGTTAACGCGTTTTACTTCCAAGCAGAACAGGAGGAAATACTATGCCGGCAAGCAAAACTAAAAACGGACAGAAACCGATCTTTCTTTAAAACCAGTCGATTTCGACCACTTTTAGAATGAATCCAGATCTAACAAATTTGTTTTGTCCCAGCAGAAGAGGAAAGGAAGTGTTAATATGGCAATTATTTGCAGCATTTGCGGAAAAAAACAAAGTGGATTTGCCTCGGATTATCCTCTTTCATCAACACACCTACAAGAGCGTATCTGCACTGATTGTGAAAACAGAAAACAGAAATGTATCGTGTCCTCACGTTCTGATTTTGAAAAATATAAGGTTTGTAAAGAGGAATTTCTTTCTTTTGTATCCGAAAATGTGTCTTCATCAGTCAGAAGCGGAATCCATCAAATTGTTTCTGAATGCGATTCTCATTTTCAGGAACATGAAAATGCAGTTGAATTGAAAAACCAAATTTCTAACTATATGATGACCTCCGGCTTTAATTTCGAGGGCTGGCGTATTACCAAATACATCAAAGTGATTTCGGCTGAAACGGTTTTGGGAACTGGATTTGCCAGCGAATTTTCTGCCAGTGTCGCAAATCTTTTGGGAACTGAAACAGATAAATTCGCAAAGAAATTTGAACAGGCAAAAGATTCGTCTTTAAACAAGCTGATCTCAAAAGCAGTTGACTTAGGCGCCAACGCTTTGATCGGCGTGGATTTTGATTATCCGCTGATCTATAACAACATCATCGCAGTAATTGCCAGCGCCACCGCGGTTGTTGTGGAAAAGGCGGAAGAATAAAACGATGTCAATTTTTCCGTTTCATTACGGCATAAAATATTAGGAGGAATTATAATGGGATTTTTAGACAAAATCAGCGGAGCCGCTGGCAATCTTAATGAAATGTCGCCGGAGGCCTTGATGCAGGAATACGGTGCGTATTTAATGACTAATGAAAAGATCAATGTAGGCTTCAAGTTAGTGCGCGACGTTGTGCTGATCACTGACAAACGCATCATCGACTTTGACAAGCAGGGCGCCACAGGGCAAAAAATGCGTGTAGACTCGATCAATTTAAGCAGTGTAATCCATGTTTCCGCTGAAACATCCGGCTTCGGCCTTGATGACAGCGAAATCAATATCCACTATATTTCTTCTCCGTATTTTAAAGCGAACGGCGGGGTTTCTATCGCAGAAAAAAAACTTGAATTTCCCAAAAAATACAACATCCAGCAGCTATACCGATTTTTGCAGGAGCTTGCATACGCAAACCATGAAAGGATCAATCAATAGCCATCTTCGCCCGGTGATTTTTCACCGGGTTTTGCCTTGGGAAAGCGGAAGAGTAAAAATTTTCATTGACGAAACGCCAAAGGCGGCCTATAATGGAATTGCAGATAAAGCGATGCCGTATCCTTGTGAAACCGAATGAGCGTTTCAGCAAAATGTGCTGTCGCCGGACACAAGGGCCGCCTTTTTAGGGGGTTTTATAAGCTATTTTAGATGAGGGAGGCGAGCCGTCTGGAAAATATGGCCGTTGCCTGTTATGCGCGGGTATCTACCGAAAACCAGCTTGAAAACTACAGTATCGAGGAACAAACAGAACGGTTAAAATTATACTGTAAGTCAAAAGATTACGAAATATACGATATGTATATCGACGGCGGATACTCCGGCGGGAATATGGAGCGCCCCGCCCTGCAAAAATTATTGTCAGATGTTCAAAGCGGCAAGATCAATGCAGTACTGGTGTATAAATTAGACCGTTTAAGCCGCTCGCAGAAGGATACCTTGAATATCATCGAAGACCACTTTTTAAAAAACGGCGTGGACTTCATTTCCCTCAATGAGAATTTTGACACCTCTACCCCATTCGGAAAGGCGATGATCGGGATATTGTCGGTGTTCGCCCAACTGGAGAAAGATCAGATCACAGAACGCTTTACCATGGGACGGATCGGCCGCAGCAAAGCGGGGTATTACCACGGCGGTCCCACCGCGCCCACTGGATATGATTATAAGGACGGGAAGCTGATTGTAAACCCTGTCACCTCACAGCAGGTACAGGAGGTATACCGGGAATTTCTCAACGGGAAAAGCATCAATTCCATCCAGCGGCAAATGCACGAAAAATACGGCGGCTGGGGCTCTGCCACATTAGTTTTAAATGTTTTGAAAAATTCCGTGTACATAGGCATGGTAAAGTTTAAAGGCGTTGCTTATCCCGGACTTCATACTCCCATCATCAGCAGGGAACAGTTTGAGCGCGTCCAGCAGTATCTCAACTCCGAAGAACGGGAATCACGAAAAACGACCGCGCAAAAAACACCGTTTAAGGCAGGGTTTACTTTGTCCGGCTTGGTGTTTTGTAAGCGCTGCGGGGCTAAGTTTTCAGCAGAGCATGGAAATTACACCTGTTATTCCCGGTCTAAAAGCAGCCCAAAGCGGGTGATCGACCCAAACTGCAAAAACGATAAGTGGAAGATCTCCGATCTAGACGAACTTATTTTTGACGAAATAGAGCATATGAGTATTGATGATGATCGTTTGAATCAGGTAGTTTCCTCTGTCAAGCAGCCTTCTGCTGTTGACGAAGCCTCCTTTCAAGCTGAAATCGAAAAGATAGACCAGCAGATCAAGAGATTGCTTGATCTATATCAGATCGGTACTCTCCCCATCTCGGAAATATCGGAACGCGTTCACTCATTGCAGGTGGAAAAAGAAAAGCTGGAAAACCAGGCAAAAGAAAACCGCCGGCAAATGAGCGTCAAGGAACGAATCGAGCGGTTTAAACAGTTGGTATCACAGATTCAGTACATGCGGACCCAATCTGTAGAAAAGAAGCGGATCTATGTTGCTGAACTGATTGAGACTATATATATTGACGGAAAGGAGGTTTCTATTAACTGGCGCATCTGATTACAAATTTGTATATGCTATACACATTGTTAATGATTGTTTTCCGCAGGTTTTTGCCTTTTTAAAGTAATGATCCAAATTAAACGCGACCCGGGGCAGATACCCAAAATCCTCCAGCAAGGTAAATAGCGGAAAAAAGATGGCCATTGGCGGCAGCATCACCGATACTACCCAAGCAAGCACCCGGTACACCCCTAGCACCAGTGCCCCGTGCAGCCACTCTGGGGCATTGAGCCAGTGAAATAGATCTGTCAGCCGGTCCTGTATCCAAAACAATCCGTCAGAAAGCAGCTGAGAGGGGTAATTCGCCCCAGTAATGGTCAGCCAGAAAATACCCATCAGCAGTAAAATCATGATAGGGATCCCGGTTAAACGGCTGGTCAGGATACGGTCCAGCTTTCGGTCCCGGCTGTCGCTGCAGTCTTTGTTATCATGTACACAGTCGTTACAAATCCCCTCTCCCATCAAGACGATGCAGGATACTATTTTGTCCTGGATGTGATCCTCATCGATCCCTTTTTCGGCCAGTTGGGCTTTTGCTTTTTCTATGCATTGTTCCAGCTCAGCCTGTTCTGCATCGGTAAGCTGAAAGCACGCCGTCAGCTTCTCAGTCAAGGCCTGATCCTGTTCTAACAGCCTGTATGAAGCCCAGTCAGCGGAAATCTTTGATTCCTTTGTAGCAAGCCTTTCTTTGATCAGCCCAGCCGCCTGCCGCAGGGCCGGCAGATAGGTGACACGCAAGGGAGTGGGGCAAAGCTCTCCGCTGCAAACCTGTTCGATCGTGCGCATCAAAAGGTCCAAGCCCTTTCCGCTGCGTGCGCTTGCGGGAACTACCGGCACGCCCAATAAATCCTGAAGAACTGCCAAATCAACGCAGATCTTCTTTTTTTCTGCTTCATCCATCAGGTTCACGCAAACGATCACCTGGGTGGTGATCTCCATCGTTTGCAGTACCAAATTTAAATTTCGCTCCAAGCAGGTAGCGTCGCAAACCACAACCACTGCATCACTTTCGCCAAAGCATAAAAAATCGCGTGCTGTTTCTTCCTCCACAGAGTGCGACATCAAAGAGTAAGTCCCGGGAAGATCCACTAAAATATAATTTTGGCGGTGATATGTATAACTGCCTTGCGCATTGCTCACAGTTTTTCCGGGCCAGTTCCCTGTGTGCTGGTTCATCCCAGTCAATTCATTAAAAACAGTGCTTTTCCCCACATTAGGGTTGCCTGCCAATGCAATGACCCGGTCCTGCGGGGTTTGTTTTTGAATAATCAGCCCCTGGTCCACTGCGTGTTTTCCAGTAGAGCCTGCGGTCAATCCCATCTGTTATCATCCCTTTTCTTATATCATAACGGGCAGGCCTCTTATCATGCTGTAAGACGCCTGCCCGTTTGTTACGGTCTTACCAAAATCCCACTGGAATCTTCAATTCGCAGTGCAATGGCCGCCCCTCGAATTAAGTACGCGATCGGGTCTCCGGCTGGGCTTTTTTGCAGACATTTGATGTTGGTCCCTTCAATGATCCCAATATCCTGTAACCTTCTGCGCATGCTGCCTGTTAATTCGATCCCCGTCACGGTGGCAGTCTGCCCCTCCCTCATTCGATCCATGGAACATATGTCGTCCATTGACGTCGCTCCTTTTATCCTGAAAAATTTAGGGTTTCCCCTGCTATCAGTATATTCAGGAATAAAAAGATGGTTACAGCTTACAGAATGCCAAAATAATCAGCAGCGCCCCACTGATCCAAGAAAGATCCCATTGGATCTTTTTACGGAGCGTTTTGCCAAGGTATTCTCCGCAGCAAACCGCCAAAAAGCCAGCCGCTAAAGCCATGGCCGCCGTAATGAAAATCCCGTCAGAATTTGCGCCTACCCCCACCCCGGCCGCAATACTGTCTAAGGACAGGGCAACAGCAAGCCCAGCTGCTTCTGAAAGGGACAGGGTACGGGAACTGTCACAGTCTGCTTCTGTGGCATCCGCATAGATCTGCAAGATCATATGTAGGGAAAACAAATGGAAAGACAGTTGTTTTTTGGTGTGCTTCCTGCGGGAGATCCATGTTTTGATCATCCCGTCAAATAGCTTTATCAGCCCCAGGATAAAGAGGATCGAAAAGCAAAGCAGACGGATCCATTCCTGCGGCAGAACAGCTCCCAGTGCTGTCCCGCACAGCATGGAAATTACCAGCGAGCCACTGCAAATCAAATCGATCAAAAATCTGGAGGAGGTTGGGATCTTAATACGGTTCATACCATAAGAAAAGCTGGCTACAAACGCATCTACCGATACGGCGATCACCAATAACAGCGCTTCCAGCCAGACAGAAAATACCGGCATCATGCCACCGCCCTTTTTCATTTCATTATAGTATCCTATTCCAATTTCCTATTTTTGTTAAAAAAAGACCGCAGGGAACATTTCCCTGCGGCATTTTTATCCTTTTCCATAGATTTTCCGGAATCCTTTCACCGGGTCCTGAAATCCAGCTTTCCCGTAAAACTGATGTGCCTCTTTCCGGAAGTCAGAAGAAACCAGCATCGAATAAGAGCAGCCCTCCCTTTGTGCCAAGCGGTCGATCTCCTCAAACAAAATCGTTCCGATCCCCTGCCCTCGACACTGCTGGGATACCACAACGTCCTCTATCACCAAGAAAGGCCGCCCTCCCATGATCAGTGAGGGACAGAAAATACACATTGCCGTTGCCACGACCTTGTGCAATGCTGTATCTTCTGCAACTAAAACGGTCGCTTTAGCGTCCTCCTGCATCCGGGCGAACCGCTTTTGTACTTCTGCCAATTCCTCTTTTTCACCAATCAGCTGCTGGTATAATTCCACCAGTTCCGGTAAGTCCTGCTGCTTTGCCGGACGTACTGCAATTGTCATTATCCTTCCTCCGCGGTCACTACCCGGCCGGCTTTCAGTGTTTTTGCTACGTCGATCATCCGTTGATTTTTACTGCCCCGGAATTTTAACTCCAAGCTCCGTTCCTCCAACAAAAACGGGCCGTCTACAATATAGTCCGCCAGGGAGATCAGCTTGTCCGTTGCCGCATCCTGGCGCTTTTGCAGATCCTCAAACAAAAAACCAGTATAAATAAATAGATCCAGGCCATGTTCTTTAACTTTTTGTGCCAGCTCCGCCAAGGGCTCCGGCTGCATAAATGGTTCCCCTCCGCTAAAGGTGACCCCTTTGAGAAGGGGGTCCTTTTCGATCTCGGTCATGATCTTGTCGATCTCACAATCATATCCACCCTTTGGGTCGTGGCTTTCCGGATTATGGCAGCCAGGGCAATGATGGGGGCATCCTTGGGTAAAAACTACAAACCGGATCCCCGGGCCGTCAACGATAGATTCCCGGACAATGCCTGCAATACGTACTGTCATCGTTACTCCTCTTTTCATAAAAACAGCCGTTTCAATCACAGATCAAAACGGCTGCATTTTTTTAGTTAGATTCTTTCCTGTTCGGTATTTAAGGAGTGTTTTACACGGTCATGTTCTTCTGCACGTTTGCCGTTATTAAAGCGGTCTACCGTACCAACCAAGTAACCGGTAATTCTTCTGATCCGTTCAAATCCGACGCCTTCTCCAACTTTTCCATTTACTACTTTTAATGTTCCATTCATGCTTCTATTCTCCTTTTACTGCGTGGCATAACTTATCGTTTTCTTCCAGGATTTCTTCCTCACTGCGATAATCCCTGAACACGCCTTTAAATTTATTTAACACCTCAACGTCAACGCCCTCACCCTCGTGACGGCCGCAGCGCGGACAAGTGTCGCCTATAATCCCCGTATATCCGCAAACTGGATCGCGGTCAACCGGATGGTTCACCGATCCATATCCGATCCCGGCTTCTTTCATACAGCGGATCACGCTTTCAAATGCTTCCAAGTTCTGGGTCGTATCTCCATCCAATTCTACATAAGAGATATGCCCGCCGTTTGTAAGCGCATGATACGGCGCTTCCCTGCGGATCTTATCGTATGCAGAGATCGGGAAATAAACCGGCACATGGAATGAGTTTGTATAATAGTCGCGGTCTGTGACCCCTTCGATCGTTCCATATTTTTGGCGGTCGATCCGGACAAATCTTCCAGAAAGTCCTTCGGCCGGCGTTGCGATCAAAGAGAAGTTTAGCCCCGTCTTTGCGGTTGCCTGATCCATCCGCTTACGCATAAATCCAACGATGTCCAATCCAAGGTTTTGCGCCTCCTGGCTTTCCCCATGATGTACCCCAATCAGGGATTTCAGGGTTTCTGCCAATCCGATAAAGCCCAGCGTTAAGGTACCGTGTTTTAACACTTCCCCAATCTCATCGTCCTCGCTCAACTGGTCAGAATCGATCCAAACGCCCTGTCCCATCAAAAACGGGAAGTTTCTTACCTTCTTTTTGCACTGGATCTTAAAGCGGTCCAAAAGCTGTTCGATCACTAAATCGATCATGCGATCCAGTTGTTCAAAGAAAAATTCCACATTCCCATTCGACTTGATCGCCAAACGAGGCAGATTGATCGAGGTAAAGCTCAAATTTCCCCTTCCGTTTACGATCTGACGGGTAGGGTCATACGCATTCGCAACAACACGGGTACGGCAGCCCATATAAGCGGCCTCCGTTTCCGGACGTCCTGGGACATAATACTGCAAATTAAACGGCGCGTCAATAAATGAAAAGTTCGGGAACAGTCTCTTTGCAGACACCCGGCAGGCCAGTTTAAACAGGTCGTAGTTCGGGTCGCCCGGATTGTAGTTGATCCCTTCCTTCACCTTGAAGATATGGATCGGGAAGATCGGCGTTTCACCATTCCCCAGCCCCGCTTCTGTAGCCAGCAAAATCTTTTCGATCACCAGCCGGCCCTCCGGCGAGGTATCCAAGCCATAGTTCAAAGAACTGAAGGGGATCTGCGCGCCGGCTCTGGAGTGCATAGTATTCAAATTGTGTACCAAAGCTTCCATTGCCTGATAAGTGGCCCGGTCTGTTTCGTGAACACTGTTTTTCACGGTAAACCGCTGAACCTTTTGGATCGTCTTTTGATCCAAAAATTTGCCCAAACGTTCCGCTTCTTCCTCTAAATAGCCGTTATCATTGGCGAATACAGGCATCAGGCCCGTTTCCTCTTTGATCAGCTTCAGAATATCATAAGCAGTCAGCTGCGGGTCTTCTAAGTCAGCCACAAATTCCAATGCTTTGGCTAAATTTTCCCTGTAACGCTTCGCATAAGTCTTGCGCACGCCCTTTGCCATGGCATATTCAAAGTTTGGCACGCTTTGCCCGCCGTGTTGATCGTTCTGGTTAGATTGAATTGCAATACAAGCCAAAGCGGAATAGGTCTGGATATCGTTTGGTTCCCGCAAATATCCGTGTCCTGTTGAGAACCCATGCTCAAACAATTTATCCAAATCAATCTGACAGCAGGTGGTAGTGAGCGTTAAAAAGTCCATGTCATGGATATGGATATCTCCTTCGATGTGCGCCTTTGCATGTTTTGGGTCAAGCACAAACATCTCGTTAAATTGCTTAGCTCCCTCTGAACCATATTTCAGCATGGTCCCCATGGCGGTGTCACCGTCAATGTTCGCATTTTCACGTTTCACATCGTTTTCCGCAGCGTCTTTAAAGGTCAAATCCTCATAAGTCTTCATCAAACGAGTATTCATTTCCCGGATCCGGGTACGTTCGGCCCGGTATAAAATAAATTCCTTCGCCGTTCTGGCATGGCCGTTTTCAATCAGAATCTTTTCTACAACATCTTGTACCTGTTCTACTGTCGGCGATTCCAAATGCATGGTATTTTCCAAATAATCAATGACCAAATCCGCCACATGCTCTGACTGGCTGTGATCTGTGCCGCCCAGCGCCTGGGCTGCCTGATAAATCGCGTTTACGATCTTTTCGCGATGGAATTCGGCTTCACGTCCGTCCCTTTTGATGATCTTTTGAATCATGGATAAGCTTCCTCTCAATTCCCCGGGAAATCCAAACTGCATACTACTGATAGTATATATTCCGGTTTATTTTTACAACATCTTGTGTTTCTGTTCTCTATTGTATCCCTCTTATCAGAAAAAGTCAAGGAAAAAATCAGAACTTTTTGATTTTCAGCATTCTTGACAATTAAGTATACTATTTTTGTGTATTTATATAAACCATCCGCCTTTTGCCATGCCAAACTTTGGAAGAAAAACGCAAAAAAAGCTGTTGCAGTTTCCTGCAACAGCTTTTTACGATCCATATGCTACACTGAAAATGGATTATTCCATGATTTCAGAAACAACACCAGAACCAACGGTACGGCCGCCTTCACGGATAGCGAAACGCAGACCAACTTCGATAGCGATCGGAGTGATCAGTTCAACGCTGATTGTAACGTTATCGCCAGGCATAGCCATTTCGGTGCCTTCTTCCAAAGCGATAACACCGGTAACGTCAGTAGTTCTGAAGAAGAACTGCGGTCTGTAGTTGTTGAAGAACGGAGTATGACGGCCGCCTTCATCTTTTTTCAGAACGTAGATCTGGCCTTTAAATTTGGTGTGCGGGTGGATGGTACCCGGTTTTGCCAAAACCTGGCCTCTTTCGATCTCGTTTCTCTGAACACCACGGAGCAGAGCACCGATGTTGTCGCCAGCTTCCGCGTAGTCCAGAATCTTTCTGAACATTTCGATCCCTGTAACAACAGTTTTTGCTCTTTCTTCGGTCAAGCCAAGAATTTCAACTTCGTCGCCAGTGTTGAGCTGACCTCTTTCAACTCTACCAGTAGCAACAGTACCACGGCCAGTGATGGTGAATACGTCTTCTACCGGCATTAAGAACGGCAGATCTGCTTTTCTTTCCGGAGTTGGGATATATTCGTCAACAGCATCCATCAGTTTGAGAATTGGTTCATAAGCTGGGTTGCTCAGATCGTCTGGAGCTTCCAAAGCCTGCAAAGCAGAACCAGCAATGATCGGAATATCGTCACCTGGGAACTCATATTCATTTAAGAGTTCACGGATTTCCATTTCAACCAGTTCCAACAGTTCTGCATCGTCAACCTGGTCAGCTTTGTTCATAAATACAACGATGTAAGGAACGCCAACCTGACGGGACAGAAGGATGTGTTCACGGGTCTGCGGCATCGGGCCGTCAGCAGCGGAAACGACCAGAATCGCACCGTCCATCTGAGCAGCACCGGTGATCATGTTTTTAACATAGTCGGCGTGGCCAGGGCAGTCAACGTGAGCGTAGTGACGGTTCTTGGTTTCGTACTCAACGTGAGCGGTATTGATGGTAATACCACGTTCTCTTTCTTCCGGAGCAGAGTCGATGTTAGCATAGTCTTTGTACTGAGCCATGCCCTGCAGAGCCAGAGTTTTAGTGATAGCAGCAGTTAAAGTAGTTTTACCGTGGTCAACGTGGCCGATTGTACCAATATTGACATGCGGTTTGGTTCTTTCAAATTTTTCCTTTGCCATTTGGAATTTCCTCCTTTGAATATCAAATCTAATAAAGTATCTCACTTAATTAGTATTGTAACAGTACTTTTTAAAAAATACAAGTCTTTTCGCAAAAAAGAATAAAAGATTAATCGTTTTTGCTTCTGGATGTCATGATCTTATCAGCAATTGATTTCGGCACCTGCATGTAGTGGCTTGGTTCCATAACATACTGTCCACGCCCCTGTGTCTTAGAACGCAGGTCATTGGAATAACCAAACATGTCAGACAGCGGAACAAACGCGTTAATCTGTTGAGCGCCAACCCTTGCTTCCATACCCTGAACCTGTCCGCGGCGGGAGTTAATATCGCCGATGACATCGCCCATGTATTCTTCCGGAACAATGACAACAACCTTCATGATCGGTTCCAAAATGACCGGAGCGCCCTTTCTCATAGCTTCTTTGAAAGCCATAGAACCAGCGATCTTAAATGCCATTTCAGAGGAGTCAACTTCGTGGTAAGAACCGTCGTACAGTTCTACCTTGCAGTCAACGACCGGGTAACCCGCCAGAACGCCTGCCTGCATTGCACCCTGGATACCAGCGTCAACAGCAGGAATGTATTCTTTCGGGATCGCACCGCCGACGATAGAGTTGATAAACTCATAACCAGCACCGGATTCATTCGGGGTAACACGGATCTTAACATGACCGTACTGACCTTTACCACCAGACTGTCTTGCATATTTGTGGTCAACATCAGCAGGCTGAGTAATGGTTTCTTTGTAAGCTACCTGAGGAGCACCAACATTTGCTTCTACTTTAAATTCACGCAACAGACGGTCAACGATAATGTCAAGGTGCAATTCACCCATCCCAGCGATGATGGTCTGCCCGGTTTCTTCATTCGTATAAGTTTTAAAGGTCGGGTCTTCTTCAGCCAGTTTTGCCAAAGCAATCCCCATTTTTTCCTGACCAGCTTTGGTTTTCGGTTCGATCGCCAAAGAAATAACTGGTTCTGGGAAGTCCATGGATTCCAGAATGATCGGATGCTTCGGATCACACAAGGTATCGCCAGTTGTGGTATTTTTCAAGCCAACAGCCGCGGCAATGTCCCCTGCATAGCAGGTTTCAATGTCTTTTCTGTGGTTTGCGTGCATCTGAAGGATCCGTCCGATCCTTTCATTGTTATCCTTAGAAGCGTTGTATACTTGAGTTCCGGCATTTACAAAACCGGAGTATACACGGAAGAAGCACAGTTTTCCAACGAAGGGGTCGGTCGCAATTTTGAACGCCAAAGCTGCAAACGGTTCATCGTCAGAAGAAGGACGTTCTTCTTCCTCATCGGTATCAGGATTGACACCTTTGATGTGCGCAACATCAGTTGGAGCAGGCATGTAATCAATAACAGCATCCAACAATTTCTGTACGCCCTTATTTTTGTAAGAAGTACCGCAGGTCACCGGTACGATCTCGTTAGAAATAGTACCTTTACGCAGAGCCGCTTTGATTTCCTCGACGGTGATTTCTTCCCCTTCGAGATATTTCATCATCAGCTCTTCATCCTGCTCAGCAACTGCTTCCAACAGGTTAGTACGGTATTCTTCTGCTTTTTCTTTCATGTCCTCTGGGATCCCGGTAACTTCCATATCCTTCCCAAGGTCATCTTTGTAAATAACAGCGTCCATTTCGACCAAGTCGATGATGCCGCAGAAAGTTTCTTCCGCGCCGATCGGCAACTGGATCGGGACCGCGTTACATTTCAGCCTGTCCTTCATCATGCTAACAACATTGTAAAAATCAGCGCCCATGATGTCCATTTTGTTGACATAAGCCATTCTTGGAACATGGTAGTCGTTAGCCTGACGCCAAACTGTTTCTGACTGAGGCTCAACACCGCCCTTTGCACAGAAAACAGTAACAGAACCGTCGAGAACTCTCAAAGAACGCTGAACTTCAACAGTAAAGTCAACGTGTCCCGGAGTATCGATAATATTGATACGATGGCCTTTCCAATAGGCGGTAGTCGCAGCAGAAGTAATGGTAATACCTCTTTCCTGTTCCTGAGCCATCCAGTCCATAGTCGCAGCACCGTCATGTGTTTCACCGATCTTACGGTTTACCCCTGTATAAAACAGGATCCGTTCGGTGGTGGTGGTTTTCCCTGCGTCAATATGGGCCATTATACCAATATTACGTGTTAACTCAAGTGATACGTCTCTTGGCATAATATCTCTTCTCCTTATAGTTCTACACTGGCAGCATCTGCCGCCAAACAATCACGCAGCCCCAAAATGAAAGGCGCGCACGGTATGATTACCATCTGTAATGTGCAAAAGCTTTGTTTGCTTCCGCCATTTTGTGGGTATCCTCACGTTTTTTGCAAGCGCCGCCGGTGCCGTTCATAGCATCCATAATTTCGCCGGCCAAACGTTCTTTCATGGTTTTTTCACCACGGTTTCTGGAATAAGTGGTCAGCCATCTTAACCCTAAGGTTTCTTTTCTTTCCGGTCTTACTTCCATCGGAACCTGGTAGGTAGCACCACCAACACGGCGGGCTTTTACCTCTAAGAGCGGCATAATGTTTTCCATGGCAGCATCAAATGCTTCCAGCGGATCCTTGCCGGTCTTTTCCTGTACGATTTCAAACGCACCGTACACAATTTTCTGCGCTACCCCTTTTTTCCCATCCAGCATGATGCTGTTAATCAAACGGGTAACCAAAGTGGAATTGTAAAGCGGGTCACTTAAAACCTCACGCTTTGCGATTTTACCTCTTCTTGGCATTTCGCTTCCCTCCTTCATAAAATGATATCATCGGTACTCGAAAGCAAATTTACTCCCGTTTTGCCACAAAGCGGTAACATTATCTATCAAATGCCACGCATTGGGCGAAAACTTCGTTTCAGGGAACAATTACTTCTTAGCACCAGCTTTTGGACGTTTCGCACCGTATTTGGAACGAGACTGGTTTCTGTTATTCACACCCTGGGTATCCAAAGTACCACGGATAATGTGATAACGACAACCCGGCAAGTCTTTGACACGTCCGCCGCGGATCATAACGACACTGTGTTCCTGCAAGTTGTGTCCAATACCTGGAATGTAAGCTGTAACTTCCTGTCCGTTTGTCAACTTAACCCTTGCTACTTTTCTAAGCGCGGAGTTCGGTTTTTTCGGGGTCATGGTTCTTACTGCTGTACATACGCCACGTTTCTGCGGAGAAGACTGGTCAGTGCTGACTTTCTTCATCGAGTTGTAACCTTTTTGCAAAGCAGGAGCGCCGGACTTCTGTTCCGATACTTTTCTACCTTTGCGTACGAGCTGGTTAAATGTAGGCATACTGCACCTCCTTAATCTAAAAAATAAGAAAATAGATTGAAGCATCAAAGTGCCTCAACCTATTTAATTTAACACTATTCTGCGCAGTTTGTCAAGAGGTCAGACGAAATAATTTAAAATTCATAACTTCGTCTATTTCCGCCACTTTTCACTGCTTTTGATTGTTTATTTTGTATATGAAGTTGACAGCGGAATTTCCGCTGTCAACTCAAATACTTTAATCCAGTTCTTCAAACGCACTGGCCATCGTTCCCTGCGGCGCAGCCGGCAGAACCTGTACGTTGCGGTAGCAGTCCATACCGGTTCCCGCCGGGACCAGTTTCCCGATAATGACGTTTTCTTTCAGGCCAACCAGCGGATCGACTTTTCCTTTGATCGCCGCTTCGGTCAGAACTCTCGTCGTTTCCTGGAAGGAAGCCGCGGACAGGAAGCTGTCGGTTGCCAGAGAAGCCTTGGTGATACCCAGCAGCACCGGCTGCACTTCCGCTTTCTTAAGCTCGGTTTCCCCGGCAGCGATCCGGCGTTCGATTTCCCGATTCTGGAGGCGCACTTCACTTCTGTCGGTCAAAGAGCCCGGCAGCAGGGTAGTGTCCCCAGCGTCTATGACGCGGACCTTTCTCATCATCTGTTTCACGATGACTTCGATGTGCTTATCGTTGGTATCAACACCCTGCATCCGGTATACCTTCTGTACTTCTGTGATGAGGTAGTTCTGAACTTCTTCCTCACCCAATACAGCCAGTACGTCGTGCGGGTTGATGGAACCCTCGGTCAGCGGCTGGCCTTTTTCTACCCAGTCGCCCTCCTGGATCTTGATCCGGTACCCGTATGGGATCTGGTACTGTTTTTCGTCCCCATCCGGAGCGGTAACAAAGAGGTTCCGGGTACGTTTGATCTCTTCAAAACGGGTTTTCCCGCTGATTTCAGAAATGATCGCCGCATTCTTCGGCTTTCTTCCTTCAAACAGCTCTTCGACCCTCGGAAGACCCTGTGTGATGTCTTCGGCGTTTGCGATACCACCGGTATGGAAGGTACGCATGGTAAGCTGGGTACCCGGTTCCCCGATGGACTGGGCCGCAATGATCCCAACTGCTTCCCCAACCGCAACAGGCTTGCCGTTCGCCAGGTTTCCGCCGTAGCACTTGCTGCACACGCCGGATTTGCATTCACAGGTTAAAATCGAACGGATCTTAATAGATTCAACACCGGCTTTTTCCAGCTTCGCAATATCCTTGTCAGCCAGCATCTTATCTTTGGATACCAAAACGCTCCCGGTCTGCGGGTCGATAAAGTCTTCCACCAGGTATCTTCCCTGCAAACGGTCAGCCAGCGGCTCGATCATTTCCTTGCCCTGTTTGATCGCGTAAACTTCGATCCCCTCATGGGTGCCGCAGTCGTGCTCCCGGACTACCACGTCCTGGGATACGTCGACCAGACGACGGGTGAGGTACCCGGAGTCAGCCGTTCTCAGCGCGGTATCTGCCAAGCCCTTACGCGCACCTCTGGAAGAAATGAAGTATTCCAAAATATTCAGCCCTTCACGGTAGTTCGCACGGATCGGGATTTCGATGGTAGTACCCGCGGTATTGGCGATCAAGCCGCGCATCCCGGCAAGCTGACGGATCTGGTTGATGCTACCACGCGCTCCGGAGTCAGCCATCATGTTGATCGGGTTATATGGGTCAAGGTTATCCTGCAGCGCCTTTGTCACCTTGTCGGTGCACTCGTTCCAGGTTTCCAGAACCAGCTTATAACGCTCGTCGTCGGAAATAAGACCCATTTCAAACTGTTCGATGATCTCTTCGATAGAAGCTTCCGCTTCTTCCAGATACTGTTTCTTCTGCGGCGGGATCGTCGCGTCGCAGACAGCAACGGTGGTCGCGCCCTTCGTTGAATATTTAAAGCCCAGCGCCTTGATCTTGTCAAGGACCTCGGAGGTCGTTGCTGTGCCGTGTGCTTTGATACACTTGTCAACAATTTCTCCCAGTTGTTTCTTCTTCACCAAGAAAGAAATTTCCAGATCAAACTGGTTTTCGCTGTTGGTGCGGTCTACAAAGCCAAGATCCTGCGGAATCGGTTCATTGAAGATCATTCGTCCCACTGTGGTGTCGATGATCTTGCTGATACGGTGCTCTCCAACCTCTTTGGTGACCCGGACTTTGATCTTCGCGTGGAGCGAAACGACCCCATCCTGATAAGCCATCAAGGCTTCGTTGAAGTCGCGGAAAACTTTACCTTCCCCTAAATCGCCGTCTTTTTCCATGGTCAGGTAGTAAGCACCCAAAACCATGTCCTGAGAAGGAACCGCAACCGGACGCCCGTCAGACGGTTTTAACAGGTTATTCGCCGCCAGCATCAAAAAGCGCGCTTCTGCCTGCGCTTCTGCGGACAGCGGTACGTGGACAGCCATCTGGTCGCCGTCGAAGTCCGCGTTGTAAGCGGTGCAGACCAGCGGATGCAGTTTCAATGCACGGCCCTCTACCAGCACTGGCTCGAACGCCTGGATCCCTAAACGGTGCAGGGTCGGCGCACGGTTTAACAGTACCGGGTGGGATTTGATGACGATCTCCAGCGCATCCCAAACCTCCGGGCGTGCGCGTTCCACCATCTTTCTCGCGCTCTTGATGTTGTTTGCCGTTCCCGTTTCCACCAAACGTTTCATGACAAACGGCTTAAACAGCTCTAATGCCATTTCTTTCGGCAGGCCGCACTGGTACATCTTCAGTTCCGGGCCGACAACGATAACCGAACGACCGGAATAGTCGACACGTTTTCCCAGCAGGTTCTGACGGAAACGCCCCTGTTTCCCCTTCAGCATATCGGACAGGGATTTTAACGGGCGGTTGTTCGGACCGGTAACCGGTCTTCCCCGTCTGCCGTTGTCGATCAGCGCGTCAACCGCTTCCTGCAGCATTCTCTTTTCATTGCGGATGATGATGCTCGGCGCATTCAATTCCAACAGCCGTTTTAACCGGTTGTTCCGGTTGATGACGCGGCGGTACAGATCGTTTAAATCGGACGTTGCAAAGCGTCCGCCGTCAAGTTGCACCATCGGACGGATATCCGGCGGGATGACCGGAACGACATCCAGGATCATCCACTCCGGACGGTTGCCGGAAACGCGGAACGCCTCCACAACCTCCAGCCGTTTTAACAGGCGTACCCGCTTTTGGCCGGTCGCTGTTTCCAAGTTTTCTTTGATCTCGGCAGAAAGCGCATCCAAATCCATTTCCTGCAGCAGCACCTTAATGGATTCCGCCCCCATACCAGCTTCAAAACCGTCACCGTATTTTTCCAGCATATCGGAATATTCTTTTTCTGTCAGCAGCTGGCCCTTTTCCAAAATGGTGTCTTTTGGGTCGGTGACGATATATTTTGCAAAGTACAACACTTCTTCCAACCGTCTTGGAGAAATATCAAGGATCAGCCCCATACGGGATGGGATCCCCTTAAAGTACCAGATATGCGATACCGGGGCAGCCAGTTGAATGTGCCCCATCCGTTCCCGGCGAACCTTGGAACGGGTCACTTCAACGCCGCACTTGTCACAGATCTTTCCTTTATAACGAAGTCTTTTATATTTTCCGCAATGGCATTCCCAGTCCTTGGTCGGCCCAAAAATGCATTCGCAGAACAGTCCGCCCCGTTCTGGTTTCAGGGTGCGGTAGTTAATGGTTTCCGGTTTTTCTACTTCGCCGTAAGACCATTCCAAAATCTGTTCCGGGGATGCTAAGCCGATTTTAATTGACTCGAATACGTTAAATTCCATATCTTAACCTCCATGATAGTGATCACCCAAACCGGGCTTTGCTCTTTCCTGTTCAGAATGCCAGTCAGCGATTAGAATGATTTGTCGGAATCATCCGCTTCGCCCGCCAAACTGTTAAAGAGGTCTGCGCCGAAATCATCGTCTTCCAGTTCAGGCTCTTCCACGGTGTATTCGTCTTCAATCTCCTCTGTTTCCACATAATCTTCGTCCATGACCGGCTGCAATACCATGTCGTCGTCATCGTCAAAGTGCTGTTTTAAGTCAATTTCATTGTTGTCCTTATCCAGCACCTTCACGTCCAAGCTCAGGGACTGAAGTTCCTTGATCAGTACCTTGAAGGATTCCGGAATGCCCGGAGCAGGCACGTTCTGGCCTTTGACGATCGCTTCATAGGTCTTCACACGGCCCACCACGTCGTCCGACTTCACAGTCAGGATCTCCTGCAAGGTGTAAGCGGCGCCGTAAGCTTCCAGCGCCCAAACTTCCATTTCCCCGAATCTCTGTCCGCCGAACTGTGCTTTACCACCCAAAGGTTGCTGGGTAACCAAGCTGTACGGGCCGGTAGAGCGGGCATGGATCTTATCATCGACCAAGTGGTGGAGCTTCAGGTAATACATGATCCCAACGGTGACCGGATTGTCAAACTGTTCCCCGGTACGTCCGTCGTAAAGGATGGTCTTTCCGTCCTCACGCAGCCCTGCTTCTTTTAAGCAGGCGCGGATGTCTTCCTCCTGCGCGCCGTCAAAGACCGGCGTCATGATCTTCCAACCCAGCGCCTTCGCCGCATATCCCAAGTGGACTTCCAAAACCTGCCCGATGTTCATACGGGAAGGTACGCCCAACGGGTTCAATACAATGTCCAAAGGCGTGCCATCCGGCAAGAACGGCATATCCTCCTGCGGCAAAATGCGAGAAACAACACCCTTGTTTCCGTGACGGCCCGCCATTTTGTCCCCAACAGAGATCTTTCTCTTCTGCGCGATATAGCAGCGGACGACCATGTTTACACCCGGGCTCAGTTCATCGGAGTTTTCTCTGGTATATACTTTCACATCCACGATGATCCCGTATTCCCCATGCGGCACGCGCAGGGAGGAGTCGCGGACTTCCCTTGCCTTTTCCCCGAAGATCGCACGCAGCAGGCGTTCTTCTGCGGTCAGTTCGGTTTCCCCTTTCGGCGTCACCTTACCGACCAGAATATCTCCGGAACGGACTTCCGCACCAATGCGGATGATCCCGTTTTCATCCAAGTCTTTGAGCGCGTCTTCCCCGACGTTCGGAATGTCGCGGGTAATTTCTTCCGGTCCAAGCTTGGTGTCACGGGCTTCGATCTCGTATTCCTCGATATGAATGGAGGTGTATACGTCGTCGCGGACGATCTTTTCATTGATCAAAACCGCATCCTCGTAGTTGTAGCCCTCCCAGGTCATAAACCCGATCAGTGCGTTCTTACCCAGGGAAATTTCCCCGTTGCTGGTTGCCGGTCCATCCGCCAATACCTGCCCCCTTGTGACCCGGTCGCCTTTGCTGACAATTGGGCGCTGGTTGGTACAGGTGCCCGCGTTGGAGCGCAGGAACTTGATGATTTTATAGGAGTGGCTTTCACCTTCATCGTCACGGATCACAACCTCGTCCGCACAGACACGTTCCACCACACCGTCATGTTTGGAAATAACAACAGCGCCGGAATCCACGGCAGCCTTGTATTCCATGCCGGTGGCGACGATCGGTGCTTCTGTTCTCAAAAGCGGCACAGCCTGACGCTGCATGTTCGCACCCATCAACGCACGGTTGGTATCGTCGTTTTCCAAAAACGGGATCATTGCGGTCGCAACAGATACCATCATTCTCGGGCAAACGTCCATATAGTCAACAGAATCCCGTTCTGTTTCCAAAATCTCGTCACGATAGCGGGCGGTGACCCTCTTTCTGGCAAAGGTTCCTTCTTCGGTCAGCGGCTCGTTCGCCTGCGCGACGATGAAGTTATCCTCCATATCAGCGGTCATGTAAACCACTTCGTCCAGCACAACGCCGGTTTCTTTGTCGACCTTGCGGTACGGCGCCTCAATAAAGCCGTATTCGTTGATCCGCGCAAAGGAAGCCAGATAAGAGATCAACCCGATGTTCGGACCTTCCGGTGTTTCGATCGGGCACATTCTTCCGTAGTGGCTGTAGTGTACGTCACGAACCTCAAACCCTGCACGGTCACGGGACAAACCGCCCGGCCCCAATGCAGACAAACGGCGCTTGTGCGTCAGCTCCGCCAGCGGATTGTTCTGATCCATGAACTGGGACAGCGGAGAAGAACCGAAAAATTCCTTGATCGCCGCAACGACCGGACGGATATTGATTAGCGCCTGCGGGGTAACAACATCCATATCCTGCGCCTGAAGGGTCATCCTTTCGCGAATAACGCGTTCCATTCTGGAAAAACCAATACGGAACTGGTTTTGCAGCAGTTCCCCGACAGAACGGATGCGGCGGTTTCCAAGGTGGTCGATGTCGTCCACAGTGCCTACGCCATAAGCGAGGTTATTGATATAGTTCACGCTTGCAAAAATATCGTCGATGATGATGTGCTTCGGGATCAGCTCGTTGATCCTCTCCTTCACCATCTGCGCGATCTCTTCCGCAGAAGAAGCCTTGTCCAGGATCTCCTTCAGGATGCAGAAGCGGACCTTTTCATACACCATGCATTCTTCGGTGTCAATGTCCACAAAGTTTTTGATGTCAACCATCCCATTGGACATCACCTTGATGGTGCGTTCGCCCTCTTCCACGGTAATCCAAGCGGAAGATACCCCCGCTTTTTCGATCTCCATTGCGGTTTCGCGGTTTATTTTCTGCCCGGCAGCCGCGATCACTTCGCCGGTCAGCTCGTTGACCACGTTTTCAGCCAAGACCTGTCCTACCAAGCGCGCGCCAATGGCCAGCTTTTTGTTGTATTTATAGCGTCCAACCTTAGAAAGGTCGTATCTGCGTTCGTCAAACAGAAGCGGGACAAGGTGCTTCACCGCACTTTCAATGGTCGGCGGTTCGCCCGGACGCAGCTTGCGGTACACCTCCAGCAGGGCTTCTTCCCCGTTTTTGGTGCCGTCTTTGTTCAGGATCGTGGTTGCAAGGCGTTCATCCTCGCCAAAGATCTCAAAAATTTCCGAATCAGAACCCTGATAGCTGGTAAGCCCCAAGGTAAAATCAGAGGATACGTCTTCCGCCGTCACATCGTCGCGCACCTTTAATAAAGCCCGCAAAAAGGTTGTGATCGGGATCTTGCGGTTTTTATCGATCCGCACATAATAAAAGTCGTTGGAGTCGGTCTCATATTCCAGCCATGCACCGCGGTTCGGGATCACGGTAGAGGCAAACAGCTTCTTCCCAGTTTTGTCGTAGCTGTCGCTGTAATAAACGCCCGGTGAACGGACCAGCTGGGAAACGATAACACGTTCCGCACCGTTGATGACAAAGGTGCCGCTTTCGGTCATCAGCGGGAAATCGCCCATGAAAATTTCCTGTTCCTTGATCTCCCCGGTTTCCTTGTTCAGCAAGCGGGCGGTAACACGCAGTGGCGCGGCGTAGGTTACATCGCGTTCCTTGCATTCTTCCACAGAATATTTCGGTTTATCTTCCAGTCGGTAGTCAATAAAGTCCAGTACCAGATTCCCCGTGTAATCCGTGATCGCAGAGATGTCACGGAATACTTCCTTCAAACCTTCCTTTAAGAACCACTGGTAGGAATTGACCTGAATCTCGATCAGATTCGGCATTTCCAGGACGTCGTCGATCTTAGAAAAGCTCATACGGGTGGTTGTTCCGAGCTGAACAGGCTTGACATTTACCATAGGCTTAATCACTCCATTCCTATATTTCAACACCAAACGCGCCGTAAAACGCGCCATTTCATTTTGCACGGCTGCCCAAAAATCAACAGAAAAATTGTACGAAATTTAAAAATATTTTTTAGTCAACTTGCTATTTTTTAAAAATTTCGTATGTTTCCACAAAAACCAGAAAAATCACCCCCGAATTTTCACAAATCAGAACAGGTGAAACCCGCATTTTTCCGAGATTTTTTCGCAAAATAGGTACAAAAGTCCATTTTGATACAGTATATCATTATATAACAGGAAAAAAGGTTTGTCAAGAAAAATCTTTTCCTAAAATTTTCCCGCTTTCGACACGCAAAAAAGCAAGTACACAAACTGTGTACTTGCTTTTACTTGGAGCAGGTTACGAGGCTCGAACTCGCTACCTCCACCTTGGCAAGGTGGCGCTCTACCAGATGAGCTAAACCTGCGGGTCGTACCCATACTATTGCATAGATACGAAATGGTGCCTCCGGACGGAATCGAACCATCGACACGAGGATTTTCAGTCCTCTGCTCTACCGACTGAGCTACAGAGGCGGATGAAAGAAAAATTGGCGACCCGTATCGGGATCGAACCGACGACCTCTAGCGTGACAGGCTAGCGCTCTAACCAGCTGAGCTAACGGGCCGGGTGGTGGGAACAACAGGGCTCGAACCTGTGACCCTCTGCTTGTAAGGCAGATGCTCTCCCAGCTGAGCTATGCTCCCATCCGTATCGCATTTTTCTTTCTTGTCTCTCAGCGACGAATATTATTTTACCAAATGATGAGAGGTTTGTCAACACATTTTTTCAAAAAAGTGTATTTTATTTCTTTTTTATAAAAGTTCTTTTTGTTTCCCCTTTATTTTTATGGAAATCACTTTAGAAGTGTTTCTTCCCTGTTTTTCAGCGTGCGGCGCGCCTCCCTGGGAAGGTTCTGGAACTCGGTCATGCAGTTCCAGTAACGCTTGGGCATGTGGTTGCGGCGGCAAACCGGGTTTTCCCGCTCCTTTATGGCGATGCTGTCATAATAATGCTGCCAAAGGTCCCGGTAAAGCTGCTCCTCCTCTTCGGCTTTGGGCAGTTCAAAGCCCTCCACGGAAAAGATCCTCGCCTCAAAGGGCTGGTAAGCCAGTATCGCCTGATGCGGGCGGTCATAAATCAAAAACCGCTCCCCCGAAAACCGGGCGCAGAAATGCTCCTGTATTTTGGGAAGCACAAAGTTCTGCGGCTCGATCTGGGCGATCAGCACCCCTTTGATCTCCGAAAAGCGCAGGAATTCCAGCGTCAGATGGCTCTCGTTTTTTAAATAAAGCTGCGCCCGGTACAGGGCGTTTACCGTATCGTCTGCCAGCATGTCCATCACAGCGGCGCCATAGCGGTACCCCAGGCGCAGAAAGCGGATCAGCGCCAGTTCCTTTTCCTCCATGCAGCTCAAAAAAATGTCGCTCACCAGTTGCGCCGCCGCCTTGGAGATCTTTTTGGAAACAGAAGCGAAAACCCGTCTTGCGTGCTCCGGGTCTGTTTCGATCCATACCTCCGGCGTAAAGGTCAGCTGCCCGCGGTCCGGCGGGGCAACAGAAGCCGGAAGCTCCCTGCGCGCAAAGCTTTCAAACACACAGCAGAGCATCCCCTCGAAAGAACCGTCATAGCGGTATGTCACATCTGCCCGGTCAAACATTTTCTCACATCCTCTCCCGTCAGGCGGTTTTGTTCCGGAAATAATGACAGCTGTTCGTAGCTTTGCGGCAGCATCGCCATCCCCTTGTCGGACAGCAGTCCCCTTAAAATACTATCCTGCGTGATTCGCAGTCCTTGCGCCGCCTTGCCGCAGCACACAATAAAATACTGCGCCCGTTTCAGCACCACGCCCAGCTTCTTTAAATCTTCAAAATGAAGCGGTCCCACCTTACGGGCCTTCAAAATCTTCCGGGCGCTTTTTACCCCGATCCCGGGCACTCGCAGCAGCATGTCGTAAGAAACCCGGTTGATTTCTACCGGGAACAGCTCCAGATGATTGACCGCCCAGTTGCATTTAGGGTCGAGCACCGGGTTAAAGTTCTGGTGCTCTTCATCTAACAGCTCTTTTGCTTCGAACCCGTAAAACCGCAGCAGCCAATCGGCCTGGTAAAGCCGGTGCTCCCGCAAAAGCGGCGGCTTGGTGGTAACGGACGGCAGCAGGGAATCCTCTACCACAGGGATATATGCGGAAAAAAACACCCGTTTCAGCTGGTATTTCCGGTACAGCCCCTCGGTCAGACGCAAAATCTGGAAATCGCTGTCCGGCGTTGCCCCTACGATCATCTGGGTGCTCTGTCCCGCCGGGGCAAAGCGCGGGGCGTGCCGGTACTTTACCAAATCGGCGCCGTTCTCTTGGATCCTCCCGGAGATATAGCCCATCGGCTTCAAAATGTCCGTTTTAGATTTATCAGGCGCTAAGGTCTTCAGGCTGTCCTGCGAGGGCAGCTCGATGTTGACGCTCATCCGGTCCCCCAAAAGCCCCAGCCGCGCGATCAGCCTGCTGTCCGCCCCGGGGATCGCCTTGACATGGATATATCCCTGAAACCGGTATTCTTCTCGCAGAATGGTAAGCGTTTCGATCATTTTTTCGCAGGTGTCGTCCGGGGTGCGCAAAATCCCCGAGCTGAGGAACAGCCCTTCAATATAGTTGCGCCGGTAAAACTGGATGGTCAGGTCGGCAAGTTCCCTTGGGGTAAACGCGGCGCGGGGGGTATCGTTGCTTCTGCGGTTGACGCAATACTTGCAGTCATATACGCAAAAATTGGTCATCAGCACCTTCAGCAGAGAAATGCACCGCCCGTCCGCAGCAAAGCTGTGGCAGATCCCGCAGGAAACCGCACTCCCCAGATCCCCGGGCTGCCCCACACGGTCCACCCCGCTGGAGGTACAGGCAACATCATATTTTGCAGAATCCGCTAGGATTTTCAGCTTTTCAAAGATGGTCATGCAACTCTCTCCTTTCAAAAGAACATTTGTTCTTATTGAATTATAGCAAATCTCCCGGAAAATGTAAAGAAAAATTTGATTGATTTCCGATTATTCCTATCTTATAATAGGAAATATAAAAGAAGAATGGTATATCCTAAGAAAGGAAGTTTAAGATGAAAATTTCTACAAAAGGACGGTATGCGCTTCGGCTGATGGCCGATCTTGCCGAATATAACACCGGGGAAAATATCAGCTTAAAGGATATTTCCGCCCGGCAGGGCATTTCCTTTAAATATCTGGAACAGATCATCACCCTGCTCAACCGCGCGGGTTTTGTAAAAAGCGTGCGCGGGCCGCAGGGCGGCTATCGCCTTGCCCGCAGGCCGGAAGAATACACCGTTGGCGAGATCCTGCGCCTTACCGAAGGCAGCCTTGCCCCTATTCCCTGCCTGGATGGTTCTCCCAATTCCTGTGAACGGGCAAATGAATGCGCAGCTTTGGAAATGTGGGAATCCTTATATCAGGCGATTTTAAATGTAGTAGACCACACCACACTGGCCGACCTAGTGGAAAACAAAAGAAAAAAAACCGGCTATGTCTTCAGTATTTAAAATTTTTATACAGCAGGGGTTGACAAATCTTCCTTTTCAGGATATATTATATTCATACTAATCCTATAGGATTTATGTAAATAATAAAAAGGAGGCTGTCCTATGGCGACCCTAATGCGCATCAAAACCCGTCAATGCAACTGGAGGAACAGCCGAATGTGTCTTTCTATCCAACCATGACCTTTATCAATTAAGATAGAAAGAAGTGCTGAATATGAATGACCAGAAGAAAAATTACCATTTTGAAACCTTACAGCTCCATGTTGGCCAAGAAAAACCAGACCCGGCCACCGACGCACGCGCCGTACCGATCTATCAAACGTCTTCGTATGTGTTCCATAACAGTGAACACGCGGCCGCGCGTTTTGGGTTGTCAGATGCTGGGAATATCTACGGCCGGCTGACTAATCCCACCGCAGACGTATTTGAACAGAGGATCGCCGCCTTGGAGGGTGGATGCGCGGCACTGGCTGTTGCTTCCGGCGCCGCTGCGATTACCTACACATTTCAGGCGCTCGCCCATGCAGGAGATCATATCGTAGCGGAAAAAACTATTTACGGCGGAAGCTACAACCTGCTGGCACACACCCTCCCGGACTATGGAATATCCGCCGCCTTTGTAGAACCAGATGACCCGCAGGCTTTTGAAGCGGCGATCCAGCAGAACACTAAGGCCATCTTTATAGAAACGCTGGGCAATCCCAACTGCAACCTTGTCAATATGGAAGCTATCGCCGAGATTGCACATCGCCACAAAATCCCATTGGTCGTTGATAATACCTTCGCGACCCCTTACCTGTTCCGTCCGATCGAGCATGGCGCGGACATAGTTGTCCATTCCGCAACCAAATTTATCGGCGGGCATGGTACCGCGATCGGCGGGGTGATCGTGGACAGCGGCAATTTCGACTGGAAAGCCTCTGGAAAGTTCCCTTCCCTTTCCGAACCGGACCCCAGCTATCATGGCATGGTCTTTGCCGATGCGGTTGGGCCGGCCGCTTTGGTCACCCGAATCCGCGCAGTCCTTCTGCGGGATACTGGGGCTACTATCTCCCCGTTTCATTCGTTTCTCTTTTTGCAGGGGCTGGAAACGCTGTCCCTGCGGGTAGAACGCCATGTGGAAAACGCGCTGAAAATAGTGGAGTATCTGAGCCGGCATCCCAAAGTGGAACGGGTCAACCACCCTTCCCTTCCTGAGCATCCATGCCACAGCCTGTACCAACGGTATTTTCCAAATGGCGCGGGATCGATCTTCACCTTTGAGATCAAAGGCGGCGCAGAAGAAGCGAAGCAATTCATTGACCGGCTTCAAATCTTCTCCCTGCTTGCAAACGTAGCGGATGTGAAATCGCTGGTCATCCATCCGTCTTCCACCACCCATTCCCAAATGACATCTGCAGAACTTGCCGGGTCAGGGATTCGGCCTAATACGATCCGGCTCTCGATCGGAACAGAACACATTGACGACTTGATCGAGGATTTGGGATCCGCATTCAGCGGGATCTCCAATTAAAAAGAAAGAGGTATGATCATGGCAAACATTCATCAAAATTTATCAGAACTGATCGGGAACACGCCCCTATTGGAGCTGTCCCATTTTGAAAAAAAGAACGGCTTGAAAGCATCTGTGATCGGCAAGCTGGAGTATTTTAATCCGGCCGGGAGCGCCAAAGACCGTATTGCTAAAGCAATGATCGAGGATGCGGAGCAAAAAGGCATCTTAAAGGAGGGCTCTGTTATCATCGAGCCAACCAGCGGCAACACCGGCATCGGCCTTGCCTCTGTAGCGATAGCAAGAGGATACCGCGTTATCCTGACCATGCCGGAAACCATGAGCGTGGAACGCCGCAACCTGTTAAAGGCATACGGCGCGGAGCTTGTCTTGACCGAGGGCGCGAAAGGGATGAAAGGAGCGATCGCCAAAGTGGAAGAATTATCCAAGGAAATCCCCGGTGCATTTATCCCCTCCCAGTTTGAAAACCCGGCGAATCCGGCGATCCACAAGGCGACTACCGGCCCGGAAATCTGGAGAGATACCGATGGCGCAGTCGATATTTTAGTCGCAGGCGTAGGGACCGGCGGTACCTTGTCCGGCGCAGGCGCATACCTGAAGGAGCAAAACCCCGCTGTCAAGGTCGTAGCGGTAGAGCCAGCCGCCTCCCCGGTGCTTTCCAAAGGTACGCCCGGACCGCACAAAATCCAGGGAATCGGCGCCGGGTTTATTCCCAAAACCTTAAACACCCATATTTATGACGAGATCATCACCGTGGAAAACGACGATGCGCTCAGCACTATGCGGGAAATCGCCCACACGGAAGGGCTGCTTGTCGGAATCTCGTCCGGGGCGGCAGTCTGGGCGGCAGCTTTCCTTGCAAAGCGCCCGGAAAACGAAGGGAAAAAGATCGTTGTCGTCCTGCCGGATACCGGGGAACGCTATCTGTCGATCCGAGAATAAAAGCAAAGGACTGGATCATATGGAAATCATCAAAGGGACTCATCAGGATTTAGATGAGGTGACACAGCTTTACGAAAAAATCAACGGCCACTTAAACGGCAGATATTGCCGGGGTTGGAAAACAGGGGTTTACCCCACTCGGGAAATCGCAGAAGAGGGGCTGTTGACAGGCGGCCTTTACCTGGTAAAAAAAGACGGCCAGATCGCCGGAACCATGATCTTAAATCATCACTGTGCACCGGGGTACCATCAGGTGCTTTGGAAAAGCGGTGCCTCCGCACAGGAGGCCTGGGTCGTCCACACCTTTGCGGTACATCCCGATTTTTTGCGGGACGGCGTGGGAAAAACGATGCTTCAGTTCACTGTGGCCGAGGCAAAGCGTCGGGGCCTGCGTGCGGTCCGGCTGGATGTGTCCCCGGATAATCTTCCAGCGATCCGTCTTTACGAGAGGCTGGGTTTTCAGAAAAACGCCGTGCTGGATCTGGGGTATTTTCTTCCAGAGGTGTACCCGTTCTATCTTTATGAGCTTTCCCTGACAGGAGAAACGGTATGAGAAATGAACAAGAAATTATGGAGCTGGTGCTTCAAACCGCACAACAGGATGACCGGATCCGTGCGGTAACCATGAATGGCTCCCGAAGCGACCCAAACGCAGCCAAGGACAGGTTTCAGGACTACGACATCGTCTTTTTCGTGACGGAGTTGTCCTCTTTTCTGTCACAGCCAGATTGGATCGACTGTTTTGGGGAGCGGGTGATCCTGCAAACCCCTGAGGACATGGAACTGTTCCCGCCTTCTCTGGGCGGGTGGTTCACCTACCTGATGCTGTTTGAAGATTTAAACCGGATTGACCTGATGCTGATCCCGGTCAGCGATGTTGCAAGATATGCCGAACAAGGGGAACCCACGGTGCCTTTGCTGGATAAGGATGGAATCTTGCCAAAATTCCCTGCCCCGTCCGATCAGGCTTTTTGGGTAAAACGTCCCAGCAGACAGTGCTTTTTGGATTGCTGCAATGAATTTTGGTGGCTGGCCCCTTATGTCGCCAAGGGTATTGCCCGGAAAGAATTGTTTTATGCATCAGAACATTTGTCTTCCATGCGTAAACAGCTGATGACCATGATCTCCTGGAAGGTGGGGGCTTTCAATCATTTCCAGGTCAGCGTTGGTAAAATGGGCCGCTATCTTCCGCGTTATCTGACAGAGGAGGAGCTTGCCCCTGTTTACAGCGTCCTTCGTGCAGACAGCCTGGAGCATTGCCGGGAGTCCTTGGAAAAACTGCTGGATTTATTTTCACAGTATTCAAAATGGGTCTCCAAAGAACTTTCCTACCCGTACCCGGATCACGAAGAAAAAGTGACCGCTTATTTAAAGCGGCTATCTTTCTTTAACGATACCAATAGTTAAAACGGAGGAGGTCTGAAGCAAATAATTGCCTCAGACCTCCTCCGTTTTATTGATGCATTACTTTTGAAGCTCCTTTAACTGCTTTAACGTTTCCCGGAATACTTCTGCCGTATCCAGAACAGGCTGCGGGCTTTCCATGTCTACCCCTGCCACCCGAAGCATGTCGATCGGGTGCAGGCTGCTCCCGCCGCACAGGAACCTGCGGTAAGCGTCTACCGCAGGCTGGCCCATGGTCAAAATCCGCTTCGCGATCGCAGTAGCCGCCGCGATCCCGGTGGCATACTGGTACACATAAAAGGCGGTATAAAAATGCGGGATCCGTTCCCACTCATCACAAAGTGCTTCGTCTACCACAAACTGATCGCCGTAATAAATTTGGTTTAACTCCCCGTGTAGCTTGGAAAGCTCCTTTGGCAACAGCGGCGTGCCCTCCTCCACCCAGCGGTGGGTCTGCCGTTCAAAATCCGCAAACATCGTCTGCCGGTAAAAGGTAGAGCGCAGGTCATTGAGCTTTTTATCCAGCAGCAGGCATTGTTCTGCTTTGGTGGCCGCGTGCTTCATCAGATAATCGCTGAGCAGCGCTTCATTTAAGGTAGAAGCCACTTCCGCGCAGAAAATGCTGTAGCTGGAATACACATATGGCTGGTTATGACAGCTAAAATAGGTGTGCATGGAATGCCCTAATTCATGCGCCAGCGTAAATACATCATCCAAAGTCCCGGTGAAGTTTAAAAGGACATATGGGTAAGAGGTGTAAGAACCGGTAGAATATGCTCCCGTGCGCTTGTTGTCCCGCGGGTAAACATCGATCCAGCGTTCTTCAAAAGCCCTTTTTACTAGTTGGGTATAGTCTTCTCCTAAAATGGCAGTCGCTTTCAGCACCAGTTCCTGCGCCTCTTCATAGGTGTAGGTGCGGTCGCTGTCCTGTTCCAGCGGGACAAACAGATCATAAAAATGCAGGTCCGAAAGCCCCATCTTTTCCCGCCTGTATTCCACATATTCGTGCATCGGGCCGACATTGGAACGGACCGTGTCGATCAAATTGTCGTAAACAGTTTCCGGAATGTGGTTTTGGAACAGCTTCATGCTGCGGGCGCTTGGGTAATTCCGGTTTTTCGCTGTAAAACAGTCGTCTTTTACAGAACCGTAATAAATGGAGGTAATGGTGTTCCGGTAGGCGCCGTAGGTCCCCAGCAGCCCATGGAAATACGCCTCACGGAACGAGCGGTCCGGGTTCATCAGCGCGACATGGTAATTGGCTTCTGAGGCGGTCATCTCAGCGCCGTCCGGCGTTTTCACGACCGGGAACTTCAGGTCGTTGATCACCAGATCCTCAAAGATCTTGCTGAAGGAGGAGCCCATGTCGTTCATCCGCACCATCATCTGTTCCATCGCATCGGACAGCACATGCGGCTTCTTTTCCATAAAGTCCTTGGCAAATGCGGAAAATTCCAGCAAGGCGGGTTCTTCCTGCGCATACCGTTCAAAGTCGGAAAGGTCGTGCTCCATCAGCTCCGGCGCTAAAAAGGAGAGCCTTTCCCCAATCACAGTCGCGGCGTTCTGCGCCGTTTCATACAACTTTTTCGCCGCGCCGTCCGACATGTTCTGGTCAAAATTTGAATTAGCGAACACAATGAGATCGTACAGCCGCTGATCCAGTTCAAAATACTGCCGCGCCGTCTGCAAAAGCGCCTGCGCGTTCTCTGCGCAGCTTCCCTTTCTCTTCTCCAGATCCGCGGCAAGCTGGTTTACCCGCTCCAGTTCCTGTTCCCAATCCGTGTCGGAAGGGTACATTTTTCTTAAATCCCACAAATATTTTTCTTCCAATTTATCTCAAATCCTTTCTTTCGCGATCTCTTCCCAACATAGAGTATATCCGGCAAAGCCTTCTCCTATGCCAGTTTCCTGTTTCCAGTATACTACATCTTTTGCCTATGTGGAATCCCTAAAAAGATATTGTACTGGATTTTTTTATGTGCTACAATGGGAAAAACAACGAAAGAAGGGTTTCTGATGCATCCGTCCTCTAAGGCAAAGATAATAGGCACAACATTTGGCATTTTGATCTTGCTGATCGGGATATTCCTCTTTTTTATCATAGGCCCCAGCCGGGAATCCCGGCCGATCGAAAGCTTTTCGGCGAAAAACCCCGCGCCTGTCATGGCGGCGGAAGACATCGTTTCTGCCTATCTGCAACAGTATAAATCGAAAGAAATGCCCCGGTCCATGCGGATCTCTGATTACGGTATCCTGGAAACGGAAGAAATGGAAGCGGGCTCTGATGTGATCTATGTTCATATCCGGTACTGGCTGCGTCCCTCCCTGCCCGTCTTCCACGTTTTCCACGACTGGGGGGAAGAAAATGACGGCAGGATCGTCTGCGACAGGGCGTTGAGACTGATACGGGACCCAGGAAACCCAAATATCCTGAACGTTTCTGAAAACAGCGACTACCTAACTGTTCAAACCCAGCTTCAGGAACAGGAGCGCCGTGAAAATGAAAAACTGCAAAATGAATATGAGATCCCGCATGGATTCCCGCAAATGCAGAACACCTACTGCATTACCGACGCCTCCCAGGTTTTAGTATCCTATAACGACGGGGAAAGCTGGACGGACCCTATCCCTGTCACCTCGGATGTCCTCACAGACCTTTCGGATACCAAATACCATAATGTTCTTCCTGAGGGAAGCTACTACATCACCCCGGAAATGACTTCCTTCGTGTATCGCCAAAACGGTTTTTTATGGTGCTGTCACTCAACAGACCAGGGAAAGAACTGGAAAATCTCCAGCATCACTTCAAACACCTATGCGGAGCGGATGCTGCTGTCCGGCTGGACCTCCCAGCAGGAGGGCTGGCTCATCGTTTCCTATGACCGGCAAATGTCCACCGAAGCCAAAGCCGTTTTTCTGACCCATGACGGCGGGCTTAGCTGGGAAGATCAGGGACGCGGCGCGGCCGATCTTACCACCAGGATGTTAAAGCACGGCGGTTTTGTAACTCCCGATGTAGGCTTTCTTTCGTTCGGCCCATCTAACCGTCTTCTTGGAACTACGGCCGAAGGATACGACATCTTTGATCCATCTCCAGAATTTTACCGCACAGAGGACGGCGGAAAAACCTTTTCCGAAATCAAGCTCCCCATTCCCGAAACCTACGACGCGGAGATCTTTATTTGTGCGCAGGCCCCTGTTATGGAGAAGGACGGGGCCCTCTCTCTTCTGGTCGACCAAGGGGACAGCGGGGATTATCTAGGCGGCAGGGTATGCCTGCGGTTTATTTCGGAGGACTTAGGAATGACCTGGAAATTTGACCAGGAGTTCACCCCAAAGGAAATCGACTTCGGCGGATAAGCAAAAAACGGCATGGGACAATCCCCCTGCCGTTTTAATTTTTGGGCTGTCAGCCCACGATCACAGAAATATGGCTGCCGCTGCGGCCCTTTTCCACCACGATCTTCTGTTCGATCCGCTCTTTCAGTTCCCCAACATGGGAGATGATCCCCACCAAACGGTTGGAACCAGTCAATTCCTGCAGGGTTTCCACCGCTTGGGAAAGGGATTCCTCATCCAGCGATCCAAACCCCTCGTCCACAAACATGGTTTCCAGCCTAATCCCCCCTGCAAAGCTTTGGATCATATCGGAAAGCCCCAGCGCAAGCGCAAGCGACGCCTTGAACGATTCCCCGCCGGAAAGGGATCTCACGCTTCTCTGTTTCCCGGTATACTGGTCAAACACGTCTATTTCCAGCCCGGTCATGCTTCTTAAATTGCTGGCGTTTTCCCGCTGCACCAGTTCGTAACGCCCAGAGGTCATGTGTTCCAGCCTTAAGTTGGCGCGCAGTAAAATCTGTTTAAAATACGTGGTCTGTACATAAAGCTCAAACGGGATTTTCGGCTTTCCGGCAAGTTCCCCGTTTGCCGTGTCGGACAACTCCTTGCGCAGCGCATAATCCTGCTCCAGTGCCTCCAGCCGCTTCTGACATTCCGACAGCTTTAAAAATACAGTTCGGTTCGTTTCCAGCCGGTGATGCCCCTCCTGTTCCAAACGCCGCGTTTCTGCGGCACGCAGCCGCAAAGCCTCCAGTTTCTCCTCCCATTGGGACAGGTCCTGGCGCCGGATCCCCTTCACCTGCCCGGAAAGCTGCTGTTCCGCGGCCTTTGTTTGGGCCAGCGACATTTCGTAATCCGTAATCTTTTGTTCTGTTTCTTTGATTTGAAGCTCATCTGTCAAAAAATGCCGGTATTCTTTCCAGTCGGAAAAGCCGCAGTCCTTCCGCGTTTGTTCCGCCTGTCCGGCAGCTTCTTCATAGCTTTTCTGCGCCGTTTTCAGCTGTACGGCCTGCTCTTCACAGACTGCCTTTTCCTTCTCCAAAGTTTCCCGGCTGTGCTGCCAGTCCTCCTGCGCTTTCTGCAATGCCTGCCGGGAGACTGCCAGTTCTTCCTGCTTTTTAGCCAGCTGTGCCGCGATCTCCTGTTTTGACAGATCGGTCTGTAAGCCCGACAATTCCCCCGCTGTTTTTTGGCAGGCTTCCCGGTCTGATAAAAGCTCCTGATTGATCCTCTGCCATGCGGCAAGCTGTTCCTCTGCCTCTGCCTGTATTATTTTGATTTGTTGCTGAAGCTGGTTTTCCTCCTCTTGGCGGAACAACAGCTGCTCCCGTTCTTTTTGTAATGAGTCCAGCCGTTCCTTTTCCGCTGTCAGCTGGCCGCGCAGCGCTTCTTCCCACTCTCCGGCTCCCTGCGCTGTCAGGCCCGCCTGTCCGGCAGTTTGTAGAAAAGAGTTCCACCCAGCCTCCTGCGCAGAGGAAAACGCCGCCATCTGCCGACTCGTTTCCTGCCAAATATGGCGGAGGCCGTCCAGCTCTTTTTTATAAGCCCCCATCTGCTCCTGAGAAAGCGCGTCTGCGGAAAGCTTTGCAGGGTCGGGATGCTCACAAGAGCCGCAGACAGGACAAGGCTCCCCAGCACAGAGCGTCTGAGCCAGTATCCCGGCCTGGGAACGGTAAAACTGCTGCTCTAACCGATCGAACTGTGTTTTCCCCGTTTGATATTCCTGCTCTGCTTCGCGGTATCTTTGTTCCAATCGAGGACGTTTTTTCTCCTCAGCCAGATATGCCTGCAGGGTACCATCCAGTCCCAGCAACAGGGTTTCCCGGCGTTTAGATCCCTGCAAAGCCTCTTCACAGGTCCGGTAAGGGGCCTGCCAGCCTGCCAGCCCTGTCAGCCTCCGTTCCATTTCCCGGAACTTTTGCAGATTTTTTTCCCTGCTCTCCTGCAATTTGCCGGCCAAAGTCTCTTTTTCCGCTGTCTGTGCCTGCTGCTTTGCAAGATCTTCCTTTAAACGCGCCGCCTGTTCCGCCTTTGGCAGCATCGCCTCCAGCGTGTGGATCTCCCGGACTAGATTCTCCCGTTCCGGTTCCCGCGCCTGTTCCCGCTTTAATACATGTTCGGCTTGCCTGTGCAGTTGTACGGCCTGTGCAGCCCGGAGCTTAGATCGTTCCAATTCCTTGGACAGCGAAGCATAGGAATCCTTGAAAAAGCCAGCCCGTTCCGCTGCGGGATGCACCCGGTATAAAGCCGCCTTCTGCCGTTCCAGCGCCTGTGCCGCCAACGTCATGTCTGCTTCTTCTCGCCCCAAGTCCTCTAAAGCCTGCCGCAGCGTCTCCCACTGTGCCAAAAGCTGGTTCTGCTGGCGGAATATCTCCAAGCTGGAGATTACTTTTTCCTGCTCTTTTTTCCCGCGCTCCTGCTCTTCTTCTAACATGCGCTGACGTTCCTCCAGCTGCCCGATCATCACTTCCAGCAGATGCAGGATCGTTTGCGTATCATATATATTTTTTTCCTGCCGCAGGCGGTCGATCTCCCTAGCCGCTTCCTCCTCTTCCGTGCAAAGGATCTCTTCCCGCCGGTTCATGATCTCCTGCTGACATTCCTCTTTTCTACGCTTTACCTCCAGCATCTCCTGCTTTAGACGCATTTGAAAGGAAGAAAATGATTCCGTGTGGAACACCCGCCGGAAGATCTCGCTCCGCTCCCGGCTGTCTGCCAGCAATAGCTGGAGAAATTCCCCCTGCGCCAGCATGGCGATCTGCTTAAACTGCTTGTAATTTACTCCCAGCAGTTCCTCGACCTGCTCGGTCACGGCCTGCCAGCCGGTGTATACCTTTGTCCCGGTCCTCAATTCAGCCAAGGCGTTTTGCACCGTTTCCCCAACGCCGCTTTTTTTGGCCCGCTGATATTTTGGACTGCGCCGAACGGTGTACTCCTTCCCCTGATGGGAGAAGATAAGTTCCACCCATGTGTCGGACTGCGGGCCTGCAAAATCACTGCGCATCAGTTCCCCGCCGCGGTTTTCTCCACTGCCCTGTCCAAACAGCGCGAAGCAAATTGCGTCAAACACCGTTGTTTTCCCGGCGCCGGTATCCCCGGTGATCAAAAACAATCCCTGTTCTGAAAGCTTTGTAAAATCCACCTGCTCCGTTCCGGCATAGGGCCCGAAAGCAGAGAGCGTAAGCTGTTTGGGTCTCATCGCGCTTCCTCCCTGTTTCCTGCCAGCGCGCGGCGCACCAGCTCCTGCTGGCTTTCGCTCATCGGCTGGTTGTTCTGCGCTTCGTAAAAATCCTGAAACAGCTCAAACGGGTCCTCTTTGCGGGCCGCCTCACTGGAAAGGGAAAAAGCGCCTTGCGCCTGCTGCCGGCGGTTTTCAAACTCGATCTGCATCACGTTAGGATAAACATGCCGCAGCTTCCCAATCGCGTCGATCACCGTTTCCTCATCAGTCAGGGTAACATGTAGGTAATCCTCCGGGTCTGCCAGCCCCGCTACTTCCGGAGAAATCAGGGTGCGAAGTTTCCCTTTGATCTTCCGCATATCCCTTGCGGGGGTCAGCTCGATCAGCTTTGTTTTTACCGTTCCCTTTTCCCCAAGCTCCACCATACAGATGGATTTATGCTGGCGGCATTCTGAAAAGGAATATTTCAGCGGAGAGCCGCTGTACCGTATCGTGTCCCGACCAATTCTCTGTGGGCCGTGCAGATGACCCAGCGCCACATAGTCAAACCCGTCAAATACGCTTGCGTCAACCTGGTCGATCCCGCCCAGTGAAAGGGTTTCAGAATCCGAACGCTCCGGCTCAGCACCTCCGGCTACCACAAACTGATGCGCGATCAGAACATTGCGTTCGCCGGGCGAAACCGGAAGCCCCGCAAGCACTTCTTTTACCGCCTGATGATAGCTGTCGCTGCGCTGTTCCCGGTATGCGTTTACCATGGCAGGCTTTATAAAGGGGAGCAGGTAGATGTGCACCGGCCCATATTCATCACACAGGCTGTAGCAGTCGACCTTGCCCTGATAGCAGCCGGAAACATAAACTCCCTGCTTTTGCAGGATTCTGCCCGCATAATCTAAGCGCTCCGGGGAATCATGGTTCCCGCTGATGAAAAAGACCGGCACTGCCTGCTCCGCCAATCGGGTCAAAAACCAGTCAAATAATTCTACCGCTTCAGCCGAAGGGATCGTTTTATCATAAACATCCCCCGCGATCAGTACCGCCCCCGGCTTTTCGTCCTGTGTTATCCTGACGATCTGGCGCAAGATCTTCTGCTGATCCGGCAGCATAGAAAATCCATTGACCCGCTTTCCGATATGCAGGTCTGAGCAATGCAAAAGCTTCAAGCTGTTTTCCTCCTGTTTCTGTTTAATCCCGTTTAGGCTCCATGTATTCCTTTTCTCCGCATTTGGGGCAGCGCAGGATCTTCCCCTCCACTGCATTCACAGATCCAAATAGCATCACCCGCAGCCGTGGCTTCCACCGGTTCCCGCAATTAGGACAGATAAAATGCTCGTGCCTGTAAAAATACCAGTACCGGCATATCACATATAGCAGTACAAGCGCCAAAACTGATATAGCGATCCAAAAAATCACTCTGCCAACCATTTCCATACTCTGTTCCCACCTATTTGATCATTGCTTTTATTGTATCACGAAACCTGAATGAAGAAAAGGCTTTCCCTGTATGCCCTGTGAAAAAGGCTCCCCCGCCAAATGGCAGGGGAGCCAAATCAAAAGATCTTTCTATTAAAGCATTTTTGTTTTTTTAGAGATAGCCTGCTTCACCGCAAAACTCCTGAACAGGACCACAAACGCAATAGACAGCACTAAAACGCTGCCGTTGATCCTAGAAGCATCCGTTTCTTCCGTAATTTTGCAGAAAAGTCGAGCAGAATCCACAAGGGGTCAAACAGAAAAAACGACTCAAAAAAACCGCGGAACATGCCCGCAGCTTTTTTGAATAAGGACTGATTATTTTGCTGTAAATTCCTGAGAATAAATTTCGGTTCCATCACTTGTAGCATAAATCACTACTACGACCGGGTTTTCTGCGCTGACTGCCCCTTTCAATTCTGCCGCAAGCCCTTCAAAGGTGGAAGCCTGTGCTTCAACGCCAGCTTTCAGGCCTTCTTCCAAACCGGTTGTGTCGGTGCCCTCGGCAAGGGTAAAGGTATAGATCAGCTTATCGCCTTCCCCGGTAACAGAAATGTCCATCCCAGATCCGCTTAAAGAGCTTTTGAGTTCTGCGATTTCAGACTGAACGGCTTCAGAAGACGCAAATTCTTCTACGCTTGGTTTTCCGCAGGCGGTCAGGCAAAAGATCATTACGACTACCAGCAAGCTTGTCAATAATTTTTTCATTGTAATTTCCTCGTTTCATGTTTATTTGTTAAAAATGCCCCCATGTTTTTAGCATGCCACAATCAATTCTAAAAGTCAAGGAGATTTATTTTAGAACCTCCTGTTTATGGCTTTTTCGTACAGGCTGTGCTATACTGAAATCATATTCTTTTCAATGAGGTGAACTATATGTCAGATTGGAGCTCCAGCCAATATCTTAAATTTAAAAGCCAGCGGACACAGCCGGCCATTGATCTGGCAAACCGGATCACAGCTTCCTCCCCTTCTAATATATTGGATGTCGGGTGCGGCCCCGGAAACAGCTCGCAGGTTTTAAAGCAGCGTTTCCCCAACGCCTCGGTCCTTGGGATCGACAGTTCTGAAGACATGATCCGCAGCGCTTCCCAGACCTACCGCGACATAGAATTTCGGCTCTGTGATGCGCAGACAGAACTATCCGGGCTTCACCGAACCTTTGACGTGGTTTTTTCCAACGCCTGCTTGCAATGGATCCCGGACCACCCTCGGCTGATTCCCAGCCTGATGGAGCAGCTTGTCCCCGGCGGCTGTCTTGCCGTGCAAATCCCCATGAACGAGCACGAACCGATCCACCAGATCATCCAAAGGATCGCCAGTTCCCCGGAATGGAAGCCCCGGTTTCCAAACCCAAGGATCTTTTATACGTTAAGCCCAGGGGGGTATTTTGACCTGCTCTCCAAGCTGACCCGGCAGTTTGACCTGTGGCAGACTACCTATTTCCATATCATGAGCTCCCACCAAGATATTTTGGAATGGTACCGCGGAACCGGGCTGCGCCCCTATCTTTCCGTATTGTCACAGCCCGATCAGGCCTCCTTTGAAAGCCAAATCCTCAAAGAGCTCCAGGCCGCCTATCCAAAACAGGAAAACGGGGAAATCATCTTTCATTTTCCGCGGTTCTTTTTCCTCGCCGTAAAAGAATAAATCTGACGGGATATTTTTCTGTTCACCGGGAAGAATACCTTTAACAAAGGGTTCGCCCAAAGAGGAAAGGAAGTATAAAGATGGAAATTTATCGCTGTGACCACTGCGGGAATATCGTCGTCTATCTCACCAATCACAAGGTCCCCGTCCACTGCTGCGGAGAAAAGATGCACCTGTTAAAGGCAGACGTCACCGATGGGGCCAAGGAAAAGCACATTCCTGTTTTTACACATAAGGACGGACAGATTGTGGTCGAGATCGGTTCCGTGCCGCATCCTATGCTGGAAGAGCACTGGATCGAATGGATCATGATCGAAACAGATCAGGGGGTCTCGGTAAAATGGCTGAAACCCGGTGCAAAGCCGGAAGCCGCCTTTGCGCTGGCAAAGGGTGAGTCTCTAAAGAATGTGTATGAATACTGCAATATCCACGGATTGTGGATGAAAAAGGCATAATATGATGAACGCGTTTCTTTTCTGCCAGTTAAATGCCCAGCTTGACCAGCTTCATGGGAAACTGCTTTGTTATCAAGGCCCCCGGCAGGCCTATTATGGAAAAACCGGAAGGCTTTTAAAACAGTTTGATGAAAATTGCTGCGACCCTACCCAGGAGGTCAGGTATACCTTTGAGGGAACAGACTTTTTCTGGATGATGACCGGAACGGAGCTTTGGGAGGAGTGGCGGTATTTTTTACCGGTAGAGCCTGTCAGCCCCAGCTACTGCCCGGTTTCCGAGTAGGGCTCCTTAACAGGCAATCGTGTAAAAAACACTTTTTCACACACCGCTTTGTACCTTTGCCGTTTTGCTTTTGGCGGCGAGGGTACAAATTCTGAAGAAAGAAATGATTGATTTTTATACAAAAACAATCTGCTCCTATTCATAAAATTCGCACAAATTGAGAAACTATTTTTTGTTATTTTGTCCTTTTTTTCAAAAAATGTGATATAATAAGTATATAAGTGTTCAACGTGTAGTTTTCTTGGCAAAACATAAGTCCAGTTGATGCCAGGCTGCACGTTTTATTTTTGAAGTTCACTGGACGCGTATCAAGGCAAAGTGGGGAGAAACATGTATCAAATCAATGACATGATTTTGTACGGAACCGAAGGGGTGTGCAAAATCGATTCAATCGTAACCAAAGAATTAGCTGGCGAAGCGCAGGAATATTATGTTTTAAAGCCTGTGTACAGTGAAAACTCAACCATTTATGTACCAGTACATAACAAAAACCTGACAAAAAAGATGCATCAGGTCCTTTCCACCCAAGAAATCTATCAGCTGATCGAAAATATATCTGATGAACAACCCGACTGGATCGAAAACGAAAACGAGCGTAAAGAAAAATTTAAAGAAATCATGTCCAGCGGAAAACGCAGTTGGATGCTTCAAATGATCAAATCCCTTTACCACCATCAGCAGGAACAGCAGGCCAAGGGAAAGCATCTGCGTTCCTCTGACGAATATTTCTTTTCAGAAGCTGAACGGATCTTATATGATGAGTTTGCCCTTGTTTTAAATATCAAGCAGGAACAGGTGCTCCCATTTATTATGAACCAAATCCAGCTATCACAAAAGTAGGGCTTTCTCAGGAATGCTCAAAGCGGCCGCCCGGACATTCTGTGCCGGGCGGCCGCTTTTCTCAAACTTCTAGGGGAATTTCCTGCCGGAACCCCCTCGTTTCTATCGATTCTACGGTACGTGGGTGTTATAATAGGAAGCTTTTTTACAAAATATCCTTTGAAAGGATTGATGTTTTATGGATCAGAAAAAAATCGGAAGGTTCATCGCGGCCAAAAGAAAAGAAAAATCTCTTACACAGCAAGCCCTTGCAGATTTGATCGGCATCAGCAATAAAACCGTTTCAAAATGGGAATGCGGCAACGGCCTGCCGGAGGTAAGCCTAATGCTGCCGTTATGCAACGCTTTGGGAATCACAGTGAATGAATTGCTTTCCGGGGAAACGCTAGACAACTCCTATCAGGAAAAGGCGGAAGAAAACCTGATCGGTTTGATCAAGGAAAAAGAGACCCAAAGGGCAGGCGGAAAAAAAATCATGATCGTACAGGGCGCGGCCTTAGTAAGTTCGGTCCTTCTCTGGCTTTTGCTCTTTGCCGACAGCAACGTATACCAGTTAGGCGATTTCCCTACTCCACTCACGCTGGGCTATTTGGTCGCCGGATTCGCGGCGATCTATTTGGTTATGATGACCGCATGGCTTGGGATCGTCAAAAGAAATATGATGATGATTTTTGCCGCATTTTCCTTTGCCTCGCTCGTCTGCTTGCTGATTTCCTTTAGCCATGCCACCCTTTGGCTGGTCCCGCCTGCCGCGGCAGGGATGCTGGGCTGCTTTGCGCTGAGTATTTGGAGCTATTTTCATCACAAACGTCTCCGCCAGTAAACGGCAAGCCGCTTTCCTTTTTGGTTTCAGTTTGAGGGATCGGCAGTAAAAAAAGTATGGAGCCCAAATGGACCCCATACTTTTTTCGTTTCAAGCTTTTTGATTCTACGAGGAAAGATCCTCATTCAAGCTCAAGCGCTCTTAGCGTTCCGCTTTTACATAAACAGGAATGTTGTCTGTCCGGACATCCAACCAGCCGCTTGGCACGGTTTTCCCAGTCCAGTAATCGGTCCATTCTCCCTTGGGTAGATAAACCCTTCTTTGCGTCTGCTCCGCTGTCATTGGCGCGACCAGCAATGAATCACCCAGCAGATACTCGTCGTCTATTCCATAGGTTTCCGGGTCGGCGGTATAATCCATCACCAATGCGCGCACCGGCGGAATCCCGGTCCGGTGATATTTTTCAAAGGCTTTTTTCAGCATGGGGATCAGCTTCTTTCGTTCATTCAGCAGCGCCTTTACCTCTTCCTCACAGCCAAATTCAAGCCACGGTGCCTGTTCGCAATACCATGCGTTGATCAGGCACTGCACAGAAAACACAGCCGTCTGCAATCTGCGGATAAAATCTGTCTTGGTCTTTCCTTCGCGCACCTCCGGCGTCCACAATAAACCGCTGAAGCCGCAATTGACTACCCCGCGGATAAAGTCCCGGTGGTCGTACAGGTCGCTGTACAGCACAAACGGATAGGAGCTGGCAAGCGCCCCGGCCTGCCGTACCTCAGAAAACGTTTCATGCTCCCCTAACGCCTCTAGCATCGTCTGCATATATAGGGTGCCAAATAAATTATGGTACACATCTCCGTCAATGCCGGAGGGGAATTCGATACAATCCGGAAAGCTCCAGTCCAGTACAAAGTCGCTGTTGTCACATTCGTCCAGCTTAAACCCATCGATCCCCAGATCGATCAGGTGTTTTCTGTGATAATCAGAGAAGCGCTTCCTTGCCTCCTCTGTCACAAAATCCGGAACCAGACCCTGCCACACCTCAAAGTCTCCGGAATGGTCCTTCATCTCATGATATAAAGGCGAGGTGGCGTCAATAAAGGCATGCTCCCATAAATTGATATGGAAATCATTCTTCCGCAGGTATTCCACTACTTCGCGGTAATTGGGGAAACGCTCTGAATCCCATTGGTACGAGCACGGATAACTTCTGCTGTGCCAGCCAGGCTCCAGACCTATGACGTCACAGGGGATCTGGTTGTCCCGGAAATACTTCGCCTGCTCCATCACCTGATCGCCCGTAGACTTTACATAGCACCGGTAATAAACGCCCAAGCCCCATTCAGGCACATCACACCCGCCGCCCGAAAACTGGTTGTACTGCGCCACAATATCCGTGATAGTGTCGCCCTCAAACAGGTATAAGTCGATCCCCTTGGCATAAGGGATCTCAATCGCCATGACGGTGTCCTCTTCCAGCGCTGTTTTCTCATACAGCGCCTCGGCCGTTACCGTGACCGCATTATTGGGTTTTGGAGGACGGTTTTTATTTTTGCCGTACCCGCAGTAAAACGTTGCGTTTCTTGCCGTATCCAGGTAAATCCCGTATCCGTTCGTGGTGACAAAGAACGGAACCGGCGCGTGGCTGTCCCCCGTGTTGGCAACGGGGTCGGAATTAGTGCGCAGCGTCTTTTTTGTTCCCTTGTGCCGAAAGCCCTTTAATTGCAGCCCAAATCCATATACCTCTTCTTGGTACTGGAGCGGCAATTCAATAACACAGCCCCGGTTTGTCTGTTTATATGTAATTTTGCTCAGATCATACTGTATGTCTGTTTCCTGATAGTTCAGGTTTTTACAAAATTTTGTAGGAACAAATTCTTCCGGTGTTCCAAATCTGATTTTTTTCATATGGTCCCTCCTTGATCCGGCCTGATCCATCTGCAAAAAACACATCCTGTGATGCCTATATTGCGTTTTAAGCGAGGTCTATAAAACATTTGGCTTCCTGTACGGTTCGCCAGCGTTATCTTGGCCTAAACCATAGGATTATTCTACCACAAATCCTCAAATTCTTCAACAAAAGACTCCGAGCGCGCACCGTCTTTTTAGTCTCTGCCGCAATGGATCTCATTTCACTTACCGCAGCAAAAAAGAGGCGCGGCCAATTGGCTGCACCTCTTTTTGTGGGTTACGGCAAGTCCTTCCCTGCCGCCAAGTAGATCTCATACCATTCTTCCCGGGTCAACCGCACGTCTGAAGAAGCGCAAATATCCTCTAAGCGTCCCCGATTGGTCGTCCCTACGATCGTTTGAAGAGCCGCGGGATGTCTTGAGATCCATGCAACTGCAATAGCGCTGTTTGTTACCCCATATTGTTCCGCGATCCGGTCGATCACCTGATTCAGCTTTGGATATTTTTCCATGTTCCCTAAAAATACCCCTTCAAAAACCCCATACTGGAACGGGGACCACGCCTGAATGGTGATCTGCTTGAGACGGCAGTATTCCAGTACGCCCCCGTCACGGACAACACCTGCCTGGTTCACCATATTCACATTCAGCCCTGCGTCAACCATTCCGCAGTTGGTAATGCTGAACTGAAGCTGGTCCGTTACCAGTTTGTCTTCGCAATAACGGCTGAGAAGTTCCATCTGCATCGGGTTCTGGTTGCTTACTCCAAAATACCGGACCTTTCCCTGTTCTTTTAAAGTATGGAAAGCCTCCGCCACCTCTTCCGGTTCCATTAAGGTATCCGGCCTGTGCAGTAGCAGAACGTCCAGATATTCGGTGTTCAGCCGTTTTAAACTGGCGTCTACGCTGCTAAGGATATGCTCCTTTGAAAAATCATAGCAGACTCCCGGCCTAATGGAACACTTTGATTGTATAATCATCTTTTCCCGAACGCTGGGCGACATTTTCACTGCCTTTGCAAAATGGGATTCCGCTTCCCCGTTCGCGTAAATGTCCGCATGGTCAAAAAAGTTAATCCCTTGTTCCATTGCTGTGCCAATCAGTTTTCCTGCATCCTCCACAGACAAACCGGTCAGCCTCATACACCCCAACGCAATCTGCGAAACGTTCAAACCGCTGGTCCCTAATTGAATATATTTCACCTGTTTCTGCTCCCTTCTTCCGACGCTTCTTTCCCCATGACCTTATCAAGGTCGATCAACGCCAAAATATAAATTTTCAATGCCTTCAACAAATTTGGAATCGACTGTGCCTCATCCGGGCAATGGCAGTTCCCATGTCCTTCAGGCAGTTTTAGTGAAGAACCATCCACCGGCAGTCCCGGCCCATAAGCCACCGCGTTCGGGATTTTTCTAGCATAGGTTCCGCCTCCCATGACAAAGGGCTCCGCCTGTTCGCCTGTCACCCGGTTGTAGGTGTTTACTAAACTTTTCACATACGGCGATTCTTTATCAAAATAATTGGGCTTGCTGTCATGGCAGCTCATGACCTGAAACCCCAACTGGCCTGCCGCGTCGGTCAATGCATTGATAAGCCCTTCTGCCGGGACAAAGATCGGATACCGGATATTCAGATCCAGTACTGCATGCCTCTGCTCAGTGCGGACCTTCCCAGCAACGCAGGTCAATGCGCCGGAAACCTCGTCCCGGCAGTCGATCCCCAAGCAAGAGCCATCGGATACCGCGCAAATTTTTCTAATCGAATCCACAATATCCCAATCACTGTCAGATAATACCCCGGTATCTAAAACAGCGCTACATACCGCCTCTATCGCATTTACTCCACCCTCTGGGAAAGCGGCGTGGGCCGACACACCTTTTCCACACAGCCGTGCCCCCTGTCCGGCTGGCTCCCATACGGCCGTTTCTGAAAAAGGACCGGCCGGCATCCTGGAAAGCTGAATCTCGGCAGCATCCGGCACCATGTTGGATACCAGCCCGCCGTGTAGCCTTGCCACCGCCTCGGAAAAAGGCTTCTTGGACTTCAAACGCACCTCCAGGATCCCCTTTTCTCCGTAGCAGACTGGGAAGCCACAATCAGTAATGATGTTGAAATCCGGAACATTTTCATGCTCCACATAATACTGCGCGTCATCCATCCCGGTCTCCTCTGCGCAGCCCACGATCTGGCAAAGGCTGTTTTGCATGGGAACCCCTAAATCCCTTAAACAGCGCATTGCATATAAAGCCGCGACGCATGGGCCTTTGTTATCCTGAACGCCCCGGCCGATCAAAAAATCTCCTATTCGGGTACACTGGTACGGCGGATAGCTCCATTTGTTTCCCTCCGGCACAACGTCCAGATGGCCCCACAAACCGATGGTTTTTCCACCATTTTCCCATAAAACGACTCCACATCGCTCTTCCACGTTCTGGGTCTTAAATCCGTACCTACCCGCCATCTCCAGCATTGCGGACAATGCCTGCGCACAGCCCTCCCCATATGGATATGGACCTTCCTGCCGGCGGGAAACACTTGGATAAGTTACTAGGCGGCTGATGTCGGCGACCAGCTCCTCCTGATGCGCTGAGATCCATTCGTCAATCCTGCGTTCCATCTTGACCCCTCCTGCTGTTATTTATCCAGCATCATATTTAAGATCGTCGCATTGGTATTGCTCATTCCCTGGTTTCCAAGCGTCCCCAAGTTGGCAAGCGTTGTTTCCACATCAAACGCCACGATCCCATCATAGGCGTTCGCACCAATCCCATTAAGCGCCATGGTTGCCGCACGGACCGCGGAATTGACCGCCGTAGCGATCTTTAAGGCACAGCCCGATTTTGCGCCGTCGCAAACAACGCCGGAAATATCCGCCACCATGCTGTTGATTCCATATTTCATCTGCTCGATATTGCCGTCTAAAAGATAAATGATACCGCAGCAGGACCCGATCGCCGCCGCAATAGAACAGCCGCATAATACTGACAGCCTGCCAATATAATGCTTGGTATGGATCGTAACAAGGATACTCAAGGCCAGCGCCTTTAGCACCTTTTCAGTTGGCAGCTCCAGCTTCCAGCCGATAGAGGCGACCGGAAGAGAAGCCGTCAGCCCCTGATTCCCGCTGCCCGCCGCGCTCATCACTGGTTTTTCACAGCCTGCCATCCGCGCATCAGCGGCGGCAGCCGTGCAGGCAACCGCAAAGCTGGCAATATCATTGGAAACCAAACCGGTATGTTCACTCTTTAAAATGTTTTTTCCCACCATCAGGCCATAATCATTTGTTAAGCCCTCTTCCGCAATGGCACGGTTGAGCCTGATCACCTCTTTTAAAAACAGTAGTTCTTCATCCTCCACTGAATCGACAAAATCTACGATCTTTTCCAAAGTCATCGCATATGCCTTTTCTTCCTCGCCGCCAGCCGTGTCCTGTTTTTCAAGCGGATGTTCTTCTATTACCTGCTCTCCCCGCTTTAGCAGGACTAAGTTGGTATGCGTGCCGGCAATAACGGCCTGAGCTGTTTTCGACCCATTTTCCACGATAGCCTGAATATAGATCTTTTCCTCTGTATCGGCAATCCCAACCTTCACCGCCTTTTCAGCTGACATCTTCTTGGCCGCCTGCTTCTGCCCATCCGAAAGCCCGTTCAAAACCAATAACTGTTTTTCCGGGGCCGCGCTCAGGCTTCCTAAAGCGGCCGCGATCTCCAGTCCGATCATCCCGGTCCCGGGGATGCCGACATTCATTCCATTTTTAAAAATATATTGGCTGACGTTTACCCGAACTGTCTGAACCGGGCATCCCAGTTCTTTAGCGGCGTACGCGACAGCCAGCGCCACCGCGGCCGGCTCTGTACAGCCCAGCGCGGGTGATATTTCCGTTTTTAATATCTGAAGATATTCTTTGATCTCTTTTCTTTCCATCCTAATATTTCTCTCCTGATCTATCCAACTGATCCTTTTGCAGCAGCTCGCGGTACTTTTTCGGTGTCATTCCCATCTCCTTTTTAAAAACCTGAATAAACTGGGAAGCGTCGTTGTATCCCGAAAGGTTCGCTACCTCTGTGATCGACAGCCCCGGGTCGCCCAGCAGATCTTTCGCATGGCTGATCCGGATTTCCTTTAAATAGCTGCTGTAATTTTTGGATGTTTTTTCTCGAATGAGATGACTTAAATAGCTGTGGTTCATGTAAAACACATTTTCCGCCAGCTCTTTGAGCGAAATGTCCTTATTGTAATTTTGATGGATGTAATCCAGCACCTTATCCACGATACCGCCGTCCTCCGGCTCCTGCTGTCTAGGCAGCTCCGAACAGGCAAAGTCGATCACTCCGCGAACCGCCTCCAGAACCTCCTCCAGTGTGTCGTATCCTTCCAAATTCAGCGCGATCTCAGCATAAGGCATTTCACGTCCCTGTTGGTGCCCCTGTTTTTGGATTAATTCTGCCAGCATATGCAGGATCGTTTCATAACAGGACACAGACGCCTGCTCGTTTTCCCCGATCTTTTGAAATGCTTCTTGGATCAAGGAATAAGCGCCTGCGGCATTTTTCTGCTCCAAATAATGCCGCAGCTGTTCCGTTTTGCAGAAAGGCACCACCTTTACCGGGTAACGTTCCCTCACCTGCGCGTAATCGAACAGCTTCACGCGGGAGTTGATAAGCCGGTATTCTGCCGCGGTAACAGCCTGTGCATAGGCTTTAAATAAACACTCGGCAGAATCCTGCGGCTTGCTGACCCCCAGGGTATACTTCCAATGGTGCTGGTCCATATAGCTGTTCATTTTCTGAAATGTTTCAATCACCGTGTCATAGTCCTTTGACAAAATGATCCATTTATGGCGGGACAGCATCACAAACCGATATTCCAGATCAATGTTTTTACTTAAAAATTGCTGTAAAAAGAACTGAAACTCCACGCTTTCCGGATATTTCTTGGTCGAAAAGCTGCAAACGATCACGCGGTACGGCGTCATCATCCGCTGAAACATTTTTTCGTGCACATAATCATCTGGAAGGCGTCCGGAACTGAGCCCGTCGCAAATATACTTGGACAGCCCATCCGAATAATGGAGAAGCTTCATTCCCGCCGCGATCTTGTGCTCCTCGTCGCTTTGTTTTAAAACCTTTCTAAGGCAGTCATGGAGCGTTTCATCGCTGACCGGCTTTAATAGATAGCCTGCCGCGCCGGCGTTCAGCGCCTCCTGCGCATACTGAAAATCAGCATATCCGCTGATCAAGACCACCTTAGAGTTGCCCTTCGAGGAGGCGACCTGCTGAAGCAGCTCCAAACCGCTTACAAACGGCATTTCAATATCCGATAGGATCAGTTCCGGTTTTTCGCTCCAAAAAAGTTCCAAAGCTTTCTTCCCATTTGCTGCCTCTAAAATTTCAAAGTCTGAATCAAAGCCCTGTACCTGTTTTATCAATGACTGACGAGAATAAATCTCATCTTCAACAATCAGTACTTTCACCAAAAACTCCTTTCCCCAATCAATCAGTTTGTTTTCTGTGAACGATAAAACAGTTTTTGCTAAAGTCACGGAAGAAAACTTTTCTTAAACATCTTTAATCCATAATAATTTTAGCTTTTCACTGCTCCTGCTGTCAAGCCGGCAATAATATGCTTCTGGCCGATGGCATAAACCACCAGTACCGGGAACATACAGGTAAAATAAGCGGTAAACGCCATGGTGTAGTTGAAGGAATACTCTGTTTTAAAGTTGTACTGGAACAAAGGAAGCGTCCAGTAATCCTGAGTTTTGTTCAGCAATAACAGCGGCAGCATAAAGTCGTTCCAGAACCAAAGTACGTCCATTACCACCAAGGTTGCCAGCATTGGACCAATCAAGTGCCAGATGATCTTTGTAAACACCTGAAAAGTGTTGCAGCCGTCGATCCTGGCCGCTTCTTCAATTTCAAGCGGCAAACTTTGTATGTAGTTGACAAACATGAATACCCCTTTGGTCAGGCTTAACGCAACATAAAGGATAATCAGCCCGGTGATGTTCAAAAGGTTCATATTGGTCATGATCTTTGTCAGCGGCAGCATAATTACCTGGAATGGGACAAACAACCCCAAAATAATGTAAAAGTAAACCGCTTTGTAATATTTCTTGTGGAAGTTACGGGCAATCGCATAAGAGATCGCCGGGTTGATGACCGCCACCAAAATGATGGCAACCACAGAAATGATCGTTGAGTTTTTCGCATAGGTCCAGAAGTTGTTTTTGGTAAACAACTCCACATAGTTGTCAAATTTCCATTGCTCCGGGAACAGGAAAAACCCCTTGCTGGCCTGTTCCAGATCCTTGAACGTATTGATGATAACAATGTAAAGCGGCGCAAGAATCAAAATCAAGCCAAGCAGGATGATAATGTCGCGGGCGATCCGCCAGCCCAATCCTTCTTTTTTCATGATCAGTTGACACCGCCTTTACTAGATATTTTGATCTGGATCAGCGACAGCAGCGCAATGATAATAAATAAGATCACTGCCTCCGCGTTAGCCAGAGAAAATTTCATATTATTAAATGCGTCGTTGTAGATAGAGATCCCAATGACCGTCGTGGACCGGGACGGTCCCCCTGCCGTCAGGGCATAAGCGTAGTCAAAGGACGTGATCCCCGCTTTGATGGTAAGCACCATATTGATGGTGAAGGTAGGCATCAGATAAGGGAGCGTGATATAGCGAAACCGCTGGAACGTTGTCGCCCCATCCAGCATTGCCGATTCGTACAAGTCCCCTGGCACTGTCTGCAAGCCTGCCATAAAGATCATGGTAGGCATTGCCACCGCCTGCCAAACGTTGACAAAAACAACAGCGATCAACGCGGTTTTCGCGCTGGCCAGCGGACTTTGAGAAAGCGCAGAAATCCCCAGCATTTCCCCAATCACAGGGACAAGGCGATAATAGATCTGGTCAAAAATCAAAGAGATGGTGACCCCGCCGATCATAGCCGGGATAAAAAAGATCGATTTTGTTAAGGTTTTTAAATGTTTAATAGAATTCAAGCACAGGGCCAGTATCAATGAAGTGATCATAACACCAACTACCAGCAGCAGCGCATACTTTACAGTGACCCATAGCGTATTCCAAAAATATTGGTTTTCAAATAAGCTTTTATAGTTTTCAAACCCAATGTAGTTGTAGGTTTTTGCGATCCCGTTCCAATCTGTAAAACTGTAGTTCACGCCAACGATCACAGCGTAAATAAAGAAAATGCTGTATAAAACAACTGCGGGAATCGTAAAAAGAAAGTTTGTCAGCTTGTCCGCTGTTGACTCTCGTTTACTTTTCATCTCAATTCCTCCTTTGCCCGAAAGTACGACTCATCGTTATCCCAACGGACAATCATTTGATTAAGGCCGGCAATATAAAAAGCTTTCCTGTATAACAATGGGCGATTCTTGAAATATCTTCCATTCCAATCATCGCCCATTCGTCATATCACCTCGGCCTTATGTAGAAAAATCACTTATTGAACAGAAGCGGCAATGGTATCGTCCATGTTTTTCAGGAACTGATCCGTGCTTGGTTTGTCAAGCAGGAAGGACTGTACTGTGTTGTACAATTCATTGACCACGTTGTTCTGCAAAGTAGAAGCCATCCAGTCGTGTACCTGTCCCTTTTCGTCAATGAAATTCAAGATTGGTGCAAAGTTTTCGTCTGCATATTCTGTTCCAGCAATGATAGATGGTTCGCCGGATTCGTCAGACCATTTCTGGGCTACTTCTGTCTGAGAGATGTAGTTCAGGAAAGTAAAGGCTGCTTCTTTTTCTTCTTCAGAAGCCTGAGCAGAAACGCACAGCGCCGCGTTGACGCCAGTCAGGCAGGTGGTGGAATCCACTGTATCGCCCGGCAGTGCGAATGCGCCAAATCTCATATCAGGATTTGCCAGAAGGATGTTCCCGCGTCCGTAAGAACCAGAAATGATCATCGCACAGTTACCGTTTGCAAAGGATTCCTGCATCATGGTGGTGCTCATGCCAAACGCGTCTTCGTTGCCGTATTCCATCAGCTTCATCATCTTGTCTGCATAACCGCTGAAATCTGCTTTGTATTCAGCGTTCTCTGATAAGGTTGTTTTCCCTTCCTGTACTTCGACCAGTTCTTCAACTCCGTCCGGTACAAAAGCAACTGTCGTCGCCTGGAAGATATGCCCTACACCGTCCTTTAACGGGAAATTCAGCGGGGTGATACCTTTTTCTTTAAAGGTATCGCATACTGCAATAAATTCATCCCATGTAGTTGGGATCTCAATGCCGTTTTCTTCAAACATATCCATGTTGTAGAACACTGCCATATAGTTTCTTGCATATGGCATCGCGTAATATTCTCCGTCGTCTGCCGGGGTCATTGCCAGATAATCCTCATTGACCTGACTAAAGAATTCCTGTCCTGTCAATTTTTCATAGTACCCATTTTTCACTTTTTCTTTAAACTGCATCTGGGTCGGCCAGTCTGTCAGCAGTGGAGGAATATCATCGGTCGCAATACGGGAGGCCAATACTTTCAAAGAGTCCGGGACCGTATTCTGCTTGATCACGATATCCGGATTTTCTTTCTGGAAATCCGCAATGATCGCTTCATATCCGGCCTGAATCGCCTCTTCGCCTTGCTGTTGGAAAAACTCCAATTCAATCTTTCCGGAATTATTGGAGCCGGCAGCCGGTTTGGAATTGTCGGAACCAGCGTCTTTTCCACATCCTGCAAAAGCCATTGCAATCATCAAAGAACTGAGTACGGTTGCAAAAATTCTTCTTTTCATGTTTTACACTCCTATATATTTAAAATTTAAAATTGTGCGCTGCTTCAACTGCTGCTTTGATCCGGTCTAAGCTGATCCCTTCACCCTGTATCGTACAGTCGGCGCCGATCATCATGCTCATGGAGCCAAAGCCCCGGATCGCGTCCTCCACTTCCTGGCGGATCGCGTCCTCTGTTCCGCTGAGGATATTCCCCTTATTGTTCAAGCCGCCCAAAATCGGACGCTGATAAAGCTTTTTCCCGTCCAGAAGGCTCAGTCCATTGTCCTTGACAGACCAGTTGACAATATCTCCCGGATAATCGGCAAAGCGTTCTAAACATACCTTAAAGTCATATTCCGGTTCCCCGCATAAGTGAAGGATATTGTATTTATCCGTCCGTTTATCCGCTTCGCCCAGCACCATAAGATCAGCCGGCTTTACCATCATAGCCCATTCCTCGTCCGAAAAACGTCCGATCTCGCCGAATTGTGCGGAAAAATAAATCCCATCTAATCCTAAATCCATGTAGGCGTTTGCCCATTCGACCTGGACTTCCGCAATGGTTTTCACGCCGTCGGCTACAGCCTTTGGGTTTTCCTTGGCATGTGCCATCAGCAGATCATCGCCAAAAGCAAAGGATGCAGCCTTAAAGGGGCCAAACATCGTCTGCACCGCCATGGCTTCTCCACCGACGCCATCCAGAATCCGCTTGATGACCTCAGCCTGTTTTTTGAATTCCGGGGAATCTGGGCCGTCAAATTTAATTTTGTACCAATCCGACGCGCTGTTGATCTGTGAATGGATAGGATACATAAAATCCTGCATGATCTTCATGATGTCCATGTCGGTATGACGGAACAAGTCTAAGTGCCCCTTTACCGTTTCTTCCACAGTAAAGCTTGCTGGATAGTGGAACCAGAAGCCTGCTGGCACCTTATCCGGCGTTTGCCCATTTAATACCGCCTTTACCCGTTCAACTTTATTCATGATTTGAACCTCCTGTTCTCTTGTTGATTCCATTATATTTTACCTTTTGTCCAAAAAATATAATTTTTTTTGGTATTAAATATGAAAAAGTTTGGAATGTAGAAAAATCGCTTTGTTTTTTGTATTTTGAAGCGGGTCCGGCCCTTGTGGTTTTAGGGTCTGTCTACTATAATAAAAGATACTATTTTCTGGGAGTGATACCATGAGCCCTCTTAAAAAACTTTCTTATCAAGCGCAGATATTCCTGATCTCGGTGATCCTGATCGCCGTGCCCTCGATCGTCATTACCACGATTTCTGTAAACCGCATCCTCAACCAGGTGGATAGCCGGTATCAGGAATCCTTGCTGGATCTAACTACACAGATCAATATGAATATCGACTCCATGATCTCCAATGCTGAAAAGATCGGCACGCTTCATATCGTGAACGATGAAGTCCGGAAAATCCTGACTACCGATTACTCTGATTCCCCCAGCAGCTATTATTCCGCGGACCAAATCATGAAGGCGCAGCTGCTCCAGGCAAACCAGCTGAATACAAACGTCATTTCCTCGATCTTTATTAACCAATATGGGTATAAATTTGATTACAATTTCAATACCTATTCTGATTTCCGGGATATTTTTGACAATATCGAAGAATGGGCGGAATACGCGCGCAATGATCTGGACATGACCTATGTTGCCCCCATCTGCCATCCCAAGCGGGAAAATATCGCTTATCAGAATATTCTCCCCCTGGTCACGATCCTCCGCGATCCCTATACTTTCTTAGAGATCGGCGTCATGGGCGTGGGGATCAACTTCAATTCAGTCACCGATATTCTTTCCTCCTCCAAGCTTCCCAACAGCACCATTATTCTCTTTGACCAAAAGGATCAAGCGATCTTCAGCACGGATTCCCGCTACCTTTCTGACAAAGACAGCCGGCTGATTGAAACCCTGTCAGAAGTCAGCGCAAAGGTAGACGCAAAGCATTTAAGCAGTTACCAGGACATTCAATATGCAGGGGACACCTTTTCAGTGAATACACTGTACAACAGCTCTACCGGCTGGAAGATCGTACATATCCTGGATAATACCATCATAGCCGAAGCCTCTAATATGAGCATCCAAAACCTGATTATTATTTTTATTTTCATCGCATTTCTGGAATTGGTGCTGGCTTATTTTATCTCTCACCAGCTATCCAAAAGCATCAACCACATCTGTTATCAAATCGACCAATGCGAGGATGGAAAAATAAGCCTTGTCAGTTCCGACAACCAGCTGCTTGTAAACCGGGAGATGAACCGGATCGTAGACAGCTACAACCGGCTGAACCAACGCCTCATGGAGAGCATGCATGAAAATTATCTGATCCAGCTCAATGAAAAGCAGATGGAGCTTCGTATGCTGCAAGCGCAGATCAACCCGCACTTTTTCTATAACACGCTTAATGTGATCAGTTCCATTGCCAATATCCGGAATGTGCCTGAGATCCGCACCATTTCCACCGCGATCTCCGAATTGCTGCGATATAATTTAAAATCCGGTTCCATCGTCACCCTAAAGCAGGAGGTAGAACAGGTCGCGCGGTATATCACGATCCAGCAAATTCGTTTCCCGGATAAATTCATTTATGAATGCGCGCTCCCGCCCGAATTGGAAGAAGTCGCTATCCCGGTCAGCAGTCTCCAGCCTTTGATTGAAAATACTATCGTGCATGGTTTTGCCAAAAAAGAGGAGGCTGGGTATATCATGGTCAATATCTACGGAGAACTGGACCGCCTGCATATCCTGATTGCGGATAACGGGACAGGGATCGAACCACAGAAGCTTGAAACGCTGCAGCGTTCTCTCCAAACCCCTAAAGTGATCAAAATCAGCGATTCATCAAATTTCTCGATTGGCCTGCTGAACGTCCACCAGCGGATCCAGTCCTATTATGGGAAACAATACGGCATCTCGATCGACAGCACCCTGAATAAAGGTACGATCGTCGACATCAACCTCCCGCTTCCGGAAACAGAAAAATAAACAAGAGGGAATATCCCAGAAATGGGATATTCCCTCTTGCTTTGAGAGATCGGTTATATGGCGTCAAATTCCACCGCAGCGGTTGCCCACAGCACTGCCGCTACCGCTTCCTTCGCATTCACACTCTTTCGGAACCGGACATAAAATTCATAATTAAGCTGTACCCCAAGCCCGTCGCAGGCATCAATGATATTGACATTGCCCTCCGGGTCGATGAGGTATTTTGTTTTCAGCCCTTCAAAACCTTTTCGGATCACCTCGTCATATTTCCATGGCTCAACCAGATTCAAGGCACGGGCCTTGTAAAAGGTATACAGGAACATGGCGCTTCCCGATGTGTCACACCAGTTTCCGGGATCATGGATCTTATCCACCACCTGATACCAAAGCCCGGAACAGCTATCCTGCACCTTGGCTAAAGAGCATAGCAGCTTTTCGAGCTGTTTCTGCACCGAATCCCAGCCGGGAAAATCTTTTGGAATGATCCCCAAGACATCTACCAAAATCATCGCGTACCAGCCCAGGCCCTCGCTCCAAACCTCTGATGATTTCCCGTTAATGACGCTCGCCCACGGCGTTTCCGGACGTTCACTGTAAGCGTGGTATAACAGCCCCGTGCCGTCCTTTTCACACCGGTCAAATACAATATTTAATTGGCGGATCGCCTCGGAAAAGCAGTAGCTTCGGTCCTCTTCGTTGACATATGCGCCGTACCGCACTAAAAACATCAAGCCCATAAACAGACCGTCGACCCACATTTCCCCTTCCAGCGGGCGTCCGTGCCAAAAGCCACCGTCACGGTTACGCGGATAATCGTTAAACGCTAAACGGATGTGATTACATGCGAGCCTGTACTTTTCTTCTTTAGTATGCTGGTACATCCACGCCAGTACAGAACCTGTCATGATGTCGTCCAGACTGACCCCGGTAAATCCCAATACCGTCCCATCAGCCTGCACGTGCTCCTCGCAATACTGCTTTACATAAGAAAAATAGCTGTCTTTCCCTGTTTTTTCAAACAGCCGGATAAACCCCCAAAGCATAAATCCCTGAGAATAGGACCAAGATAAATACGGATAGGAATCCGGGTCCGGGAAACGCTTCATCAATGTTTCGGCCAAACGTTCAGAATATATCATAAGAGTCCTCCTTTTCCGCTAACCTTTCAAAATCGTTTCAATCTCATGGATCTCTTCCGGCGTAAATTCCATGTTGTCAAGCGCTTTTACATTTTCCTTGATCTGCGCCAGCCTGCTTGCCCCAATGATCACCGATGTCGTCCTCTGCAACGCCCATACCAATGCCATCTGCGCCAAGCTCTGCCCGCGTTTAGCCGCCAGTTCGTTTAGCTTTGCTACCTTGGCGATCTTTTCCTCTGTAATATTTTCCCGGTTTAAAAATATGCTTTTTCCAGCCGCACGGGAGTTTTCCGGGATGCCGTTCAGGTATTTGTCAGTCAGCAGCCCCTGCGCCAACGGGCAGTAGGCGATCGAGCCCACATCTTCTCTGTCCAGAACGTCCAGCACCTGTTCGTTCTGCCGCTCCAGCATGGAATAATTCATCTGGTGGATCAGGCAGTGAATCCCTTTATTCCCCAGCACCTTTAGCATCTGTTCGGTCTGCTCCGGGCTGTAATTGGAAATCCCCACATACAGCGCCTTTCCGGAGCGCAGGATCTGTTCTAAGGCTTCCGCTGTTTCCTCCAGCGGGGTGTCCGGGTCTGGGCGATGATGGTAAAATACGTCTACATAGTCTAAGCCCATTCTTTTCAAGCTCTGGTCCAGAGAGCTGATCAACTGCTTTTTCGACCCCCATTCGCCATAGGGGCCTTCCCACATATAATACCCTGCCTTTGTGCTGATGAACAGCTCGTCGCGGTAAGGCTTCAGGTCACGGGCGAGCACCCTGCCGAAGGTTTCTTCCGCCGATCCGGCTGAAGGGCCATAGTTGTTCGCCAAATCGAAATGGGTGATCCCCAAATCAAACGCCCCCAGGATCATTTCCCGTGAGTTTGCAAGAACCGCCTCATCCCCAAAATTGTGCCACATCCCCAATGACAACGCCGGCAGTTTCACCCCGCTTTTCCCGCATCTGCGGTAGATCATCGTCTGATACCGTTCATGGTTTGCCAGATAGTTCATATAGTTGCTCCTTTCTTTATTCGTGGTATCTTGCTTCAAATTCCTCTAAAATTTTGAGGCTGCTGCTGGTACCGATCCGTTCGGCGCCGGCTTCTATCATAGCCATGCAGGTATCCAAATCGCGGATTCCGCCGGCGGCTTTTACCTTGATTTGTTCCCCAACACAGCCTTTCATCAGCCGTACGTCCTCCACCGTTGCGCCGCCGGTGCCAAACCCGGTCGACGTCTTAATAAAATCCGGCTTCACGTTCAACGCGATCTCACACAGCTTTTTCTTTTCATCGTCAGTCAAATAACAGTTTTCAAAAATCACCTTAGAGATAACATGGTGCTCCCGGCAAACGGAAACAATCTGTTTCATCTCTTCTTCAATATAGTCGTATTGCCCGTCTTTTAATTTCGATATATTGACCACATAGTCAATTTCATCCGCACCGTTTGCGATCGCGTCTTTGGTTTCAAACACCTTGCTTTCTATGGTCGTTTGCCCTAATGGAAAGCCGATGGCAGCCCCCACATGGACTGCGCTGTCTTTGAGCAGGCGTTTGCAAAGGGCTGTTTGCGCCGAATTGATCGCCACCATTTTAAATCCGTTTTGATCCGCCTCCCGGCAAAGTACCTCAAAGTCCTGTTCCGCCGCATATGCTTTTAAAAGCGTATGGTCAAATAAATTTGCTAACTCTTTTGCTGAAATCATCACTTTTCCTCCGCATCTTTCTTCATTTACCGGGCAATCCGGAAAATTTCGACAATATCCTGTTCCGAAAGCTTTTTAAATCCTCCGATGCTGCCGAACATACAGGCTTTTTCAGCCATCTGTTCAAACCGATCTTCTCCGATCCCAGCCTCACTTAACCGGACAGGCATGCCAATGGAACGGAAAAATCCCTCCATCCTTCGGATGCCTTCCAGAACGATCTCCTCCGGGCGTTCACAGGCAAAATCAACATCCCACACCCTGACTGCAAACTGAACGAACCGGTAGATATTTTCGCGGTATACATATTTCATCCATGCCGGAAATATGATTGCAAGCCCGGCCCCGTGCGCAATATCATATTCTGCACTCAGTTCATGTTCAATATTATGGGAACCCCAATCTTGTTCCCGGCCGGTCCCCAGTAAATTGTTGTGGGCAATGGTGCCGGCCCACATAATTTCAGCCCAAGCGTCGTAATTCTCTTTGTTTTCCCGCACCAGCCGGACGTTTTGGATCACCGTCCGCATGGTCGCCTCACACAAACGGTCGGTCAGGTCAACGTGTTCTGTGTTGGTAAAATACCGTTCCATCACATGGGCAAGAATGTCTGAAACTCCGGCAGAAACCTGATAATCCGGCAGTGTGAAGCAAAGCTGCGGATTTAAAACCGCAAATTTGGGGATCAGGGTCTCGCCCTGACAGTCCCGTTTGTAATGCCCTTCTTCGTTAGTGACGACCGATCCCGCGCTGGTCTCGCTTCCGGCTGCGGGAATCGTCAGGATCACACCGATCGGAAGGGCTTGCCCAACGGGCGCTTTCTTCATGTAAAAGTCCCATACATCGCCGTCATAATAGCTTCCGGCCGCGATCCCCTTGGCCGAGTCGATGACGCTGCCGCCGCCCAGCGCGACAATAAAATCAATACCCTCCTGTTTGCAGAGCGTCACGCCCTCACGGATCAGGCTGACCCTTGGGTTCGGCTTTACACCGCCCAGTTCAAAAACAGTCAACCCGCTTTCTTTCAGCGCGCGCATCACCTGATCATAAACCCCACTTTTTTTGGCGCTGCTGCCACCGTAATGCAGTAAGACTCTGTTTCCGCCATAGGCCTTTACCAAATCGCCAATCTGATTTTGTGTTTCTTTTCCAAAAATGATCTTGGTCGGATTGTAGTATTCAAAATTTAACATTTTGTTCTCCTTCCCTCTACCGTATGCCGGCCAACCCTGTATAGGTTTCCAGCAGGCAGTCATAAGCCTGGTTAAAAAGCTGGTACAGCTTTTCATACCGGGCCGCATATTCCTCTCTTGGGTAAAGCATCTCTTCTGTAGGGTTAAAACGGTCAATGACATCAAAGCTGTCAAAGATACCTGCCCCAATTCCACCGCAGACCGCGGCGCCCATGGAGGTCGCCTCCTCCAGATACCGCGGCAGCTGAAGCGGCATCTGGAAAATATCCGCCAGGATCTGAAGCCATACCTTCCCCTTTGCGCCTCCCCCGATCACGGTGATTTCCCCGATCGGCCGGGTTTGGCGGAAAATGTCCAAAATCACCCGCAGGTTGTACCCAACGCCTTCCAGCACCGCACGGGCACAATCCCCCTTGCTGCTTCCCGTCCGAAGCCCAAGCAAAACGCCGGAAGCCGCCGGATTCCAGCGAGGGGAACGCTCGCCCAGCAGATAGGGCAGATACAGCAGGCCGTTTGCACCCGGTACAGACTGCGCCACCATCTGGTCGATCAGCTGGTAGGGGCTTACGCCCTGTTCTGCGGCCAGCCGGCTCTCTTCCTGACAAAAAGTGTTTTTAAACCATTGCAGGGATACCCCCGCAGCCTGCATCGTCCCGCAGGGCGTATACAGCTCCGGGTCTAAATGCACCCAGTTAAAAGTCCTCTTCGCAGGGTCGAATACCGGTTCCTCCGAGGCCATAGAGATCCACGACGAGGACCCCAGTACATGATAGGTCTTCCCCGGGCGCACCACCCCCGCACCCACACAGGCGCACGAACCGTCTCCCCCGCCTGCGATCACCGGCGTGCCCGACAGCAGCCCTGTCTGGCGTGCGGCCTCAGGCGAAACGGCCCCAACCATATCGGTAGACGCGTGGAGCTGCGGAAGCAGGTCTTTCGGAACAGCCAGCTCCTGAAGAATTTCCTCAGACCATTGCTTTTTCCGAAGATCAAACAGGTTTGTGCTGGAGGCGTCGCTGTAATCGGTCACAAAATTCCCGGTCAGCCTGTAGATCATATAGTCTTTGGCGTTGAGCATTTTGTAAGCGTTCCGGTATACCTCCGGTTCGTTTTCCTTGATCCAAAGCAGCTTCGCCCCGCCGTACGAGGCGCTTAAACGGTGCCCGGTGATCTGGTAGCCCCGCTCCTCGCCGATCGCTTCTATCATTCGGCGCTCCTGCTTCTGGCTGCGGGTATCCGCCCAGATGATCATCCGCCGCAGGGGAATCCCTTGGCGATCCACTAATAAGCAGCCCATCATCTGTCCGCTGAAGCTGACGCAGGCGATCTGCCCCGGGCTGATCTTTGCCTTGGCGATTAGCTCCCGGGTACTGCTGCATACGGCCCGCCACCAATCTTCCGGATCCTGTTCTACAAACCCAGCCTCCGGATAATCTGTTTGGTATTCATACAGTGTGCTGGCGCAAAGACTGCCCTGCTCGTCATACAGCACCGCTTTGTTCCCGCTTGTACCCAAGTCATGGGCCAATAAATATGTTTTCATAGAAGTCACCCTGCCTTTCCCGTAGTGGGGCTTTATTCTTCCTCAGCGTTCCAATTCAAGCTGGGCAAGGGTCGCCGGCATGCTGTGACCTGTATTTACTTTTCCCGGCCCGGTCACCAGATCAAAGCAGGAAGCGATGATCCGCCCGTCCCATACGATCGGTTCCCCCGGCTGGTTAAGTTCCCCATGCAGTCCATCGCTGTCCGGGCTTTGAGCGATCCGGGTCACCTTTCCATCCGGTGTTACCATGCCGATGGCGTTGGCGCAAAAATCAGCTATATACAGGTTCCCGTTTTCATCAAACACCATGCCGTCTGTGCTTTCCAGTTGTGAAAAGTCCTGCGCGAACAATTTGTTCTCTTTCACAGAGCCGTCCTCGTTAAAGGTAATCTTGTAAACGGCCCCATCCCCAAAATTGCCCACAAAAAGGTTCCCTTCCTTATCAAAGGCGATCCCGTCAGCGCCATACTGGCAGTCCGGGTTCTGGGTAAGAAAGGTGGTCAGGATATTGGGGTCCTCCAGTGTATTGGTGATCTTAATATTTTCATCATCTAAGGCAAAGCGGTATACACAGCTTACCAGTTTTCCCGACGGGTCCTTGACCGGATGCAGATAGCTCTGTGTGACATACATGTAGTTTCCGCGGATCCGGATCCCGTTGGGGTGTTCCATCCCATAGGCTACCACCTTTGTTTCTAAAATTTCTCCCTCATCTGTCACTTTCAGTCTAAGTACCCGTCCTTTAAACAGCACATCTTCTTTTTCGCTCCATCCCTGATTATCGCACAGGTAAACGTTGTATTCACTATCAAACGCGATCCCCATGTTGCGCGCCACGCCCGTTTCCTCCAGCACCGGCACATCAAACCATTTCTTTACATTGCCTTCCCGGTCTAATTTCACAACACAGCCCGACAGGTTATCATCGGCATAGTTAGGGCAGGACAGCACTAGGTTTCCCTCCCGGTCTATTTCCATCCCATCCGGCGTACAGATGTATTCCGGCAAAACAGAAAACAATGTTGATGTCTGCATACGATCACCTTTCCTTTCTAAAATTTAATCACGATCTTTTTCAGTCCCGGTTCCCGGGCTTCCACCTTTTCAAATGCCTTGACGGCCTCCTCAAAAGGCATCACATCAGAGATAAAGTCATATGGATCAAGCACACCCATGTTGATCCATGCCATGATCTGGTGATGCGCTTCTCCCTCTTCTTTCTTGGACGGCCACTGTACAAAGTGCAGATCCCAGTTATACGGGGCTTGGCTCCAATCCAAATCCATCCCCAATTTCGGCGAGATCCCGTAACAGCAGATCTTCCCGTTATACCGGATCAGTTCCATCGCCTGCAAGATCAGCTGGTTTAGCCCAACCGCATCGACCACATAGTCTACTCCCTCCGGAAACAGTTTTCTCACTTCCTGCTTCACATCTGCAATAGTACTGTTGAGGGCAATGTCCGCTCCCATTTTCTTTGCCTGCCGGATCTTTTCCTCATGGATATCTACCGCGATTACCGTGCTCAGTCCCAACAGCTTTAAAAAGCGGATAAAGCACAGCCCTACCGGGCCGGTCCCAAACACGACTGCCGTTTCATTCTCTTTCATCCCGAACCTGCGGATAGCGCTCAGTACCTCCCGGAAGGTGATCACCATCGCCGCTCCTACCGCGTCGATCTTGTCCTCCTTCCGGATCACTGTCTGTGCATAATAGGATTCTGAAAATTCAGGTGTCCCCGGGCCTTTTCCCGCTTTCACATATGCTTTCCAGTCCCCCACAACTGCGTATTCAGAAAACGCGCCCCATCCGGGCTCATATCCGTTGGCGCCCTGTTCCAAAAACGGCAAAAGCACCAGATCCCCTTTCTGAAAGCTCTCTACCTTGCTTCCTACTTCGACTACTTCCCCAACGCCTTCATGCCCCAGCACTGCCGGATAGGTGTCAAAGTTCTTAAACGTCCCATGGATCAGCTTCATGTCCGTCCCGTTGCACACCCCGCAGCTTTTAAGCTTGACCAATGCCTGGCACTCCCCATATTCCGGCTGCGGCAGCTCCGCAAACGAAAGTTTTCCGCCTTCTTCTACTACTAGGCTTTTCATTTCTCTTCCCTCCGTTTCAATCATAACAGATGTATCTCGGAAAACCGATCTCGAATGATCAATCTAATTTTAGAATATCGGAACGGGACAAGAAAAAATATAAGTTTCTTTAGAAGATAATCTGAAAAAGTTTGGGGATTTTAAAATACTTCTATGCTTTTTGGAAGCCATTTTGTTGGAAGAAGGGGATTTTCCACCCTGTTTACGATCTGTGCCGCCGATAAAACAACAACTAGACAGGAGGATAGGGCGAATGCTATAATAGTAAAAAATAGTAATATCTATTGTACTTCCGTTTCCTGTTTAAAACGCGGCAGAGCAAAAAAACAGCTTTGAAGCAGGGCCGGATCAGAAAGGACAGGCTATTTATGATCATTGAAAACTATTTTGAAAATCTGGATGTTTTACATCTTGGAACCACGCCCCCGCACGCTTATTTTATCCCTTTTTCTTCCGAAAGCGCTGCAAAAACCGCAAACCCGGAAGACCGTGGCCAGTCGGAACGCTTTTTTGACCTTTGCGGTGCTTGGCAGTTTCGCTGGTATGAAAATGTGCGGCTGCTCAAAGATGCTTTTTGGACGCCTGATTTTTTGCGTTCAGGCTTTACTTCAGTGCAAGTGCCTGCTGTTTGGCAAAATTACGGCGTTGACCAGCATCAATATACCAACATCAACTATCCATTTCCATATGACCCACCCTATGTTCCGGCGCAAAATTCCTGCGGCGCATACCTCCGTGATTTTACCTTTTTCCCTGAGCCGAACCGCCGCTATTTATTAAATTTTGAAGGGGTCGACTCGGCGTTCTATCTTTGGCTCAACGGAAAATTTGTGGGGTACAGCCAAGTATCCCATTCGACAAGTGAATTTGACGTGACAAAGCTGCTCCAAGCCGGACAAAATACTCTGGCTGTCCTAGTGCTGAAATGGTGTGACGGTTCTTACTTTGAAGATCAGGATAAATTCCGTATGAGCGGGATCTTCCGGGAAGTTTATTTGTTGGAACGCCCTTATGAAGGGATCTCCGATTTTACGGTCACTGCGCCGGTTTTGGCAGACGGCAGCGGAGAGATCAACATTGAGATCGCGTTTTTTCATCAGGAGGTTCCAGTAGAGGGGGTATTGCTCTCTCCGGAGGGAACAGAAATCGCCCGCCAAAATATTTCTAAGGGGAAGCTGTGCTTTTCGCTGGAACAGCCGGCGCTTTGGAACGCAGAACAGCCTGCCTTATACAAATTATTGCTTGTCTGCGCAGAAGAAACGATCCCGGTCCGGGTGGGGATCCGCAACATAGAGATCAAGGATACGGTCGTTTGCTTAAACGGAAAAGCGATCAAGTTCCGCGGTGTGAACCGTCATGAAAGTTCGGCCGTCAACGGTTCTGCCGTCACCTTGGACGAAATGAAACAGGATTTGACATTGATGAAACTGCATAACATCAATGCGATCCGAACCTCCCACTATCCCAATGCACCGGTATTTTATGAGCTTTGCGATGAGATGGGTTTTTATGTCATTGACGAAGCAGATCAGGAATGCCATGGCGTTTGTACCCAAAGCTGTGATTATGCCGGCGACACTTCGGCGCTGCTGGCACATGATCCCCGTTTTGAAACCACCATATTAGACCGCGTACAGCTTTTGGTAGAACGGGATAAAAATCATGCGTGTGTTGTGATCTGGAGCATGGGGAATGAATCAGGCTATGGCGTAAACTTTGAAAAAGCGTTATACTGGACCAAACAAAAAGATTCTACCCGTCTTACCCATTATGAAGGGGCCAGCTATCCAGCCAAAGACTATCAGCCGGATTTCGCTCCACTCGATCTTTACAGCAAAATGTATGCGCCTGTCCAAGACATGATAACCTATTGTGAAAACAAGCCTGACAAACCATTCATCCAATGCGAATATGTCCATGCGATGGGCAATAGCCCCGGGGACATCGAGGATTATTATCAGGTCATTGAAAAATATGACACTGCCTGCGGCGGGTTTGTTTGGGAATGGTGCGACCACGCTGTCTATAAAGGAACAGCGATGAACAACCAGCCAATCTATTGCTACGGCGGAGATTTTGGTGAATTTCCTCATGATGGAAACTTTTGTATGGACGGACTTGTTTTTCCTGACCGCACACCGCACACCGGTTTACGGGAATTTAAAAATGTACAGCGCCCACTCAGAGCTTCCTTTGATGAATCAGGTTGTACCCTTACACTGCATAATATCCGGGACTTTACAAATGCATCTGAGTTCGCCGAGGTCCATTGGGTACTAGAACGGGATGGCGAACCAGTACAGCGGGGAACAATAGCACCACAGGAACTTCAGATTGAACCGCACGGGTATCAGTCCTTTAATCTCCCGCTGCAAGCAAAGGAAGAAGGTCATTTTGTACTCCGGGTGGAAACCATACAGCACAGCGCTAACGGTGCCCTTCCAGCAGGGCATTTGTTAGGGGTCGAATGCTTTGATCTGGCAAAAGACGGAACGAAAAACCTAAGACTGCAACAGCTGCAAAACACGCCAAAGGTCGCCGCACCGCCTGTTTTTGAAGCGAATGATACCTCCATTATTGTGTACGGCAATGATTTCCGGTACGAATTTGATCCCCTCACCGGAGTATTCCGTTCTATGACAGCACACAATCAACAACTGATCACGAAACCTATGGAATACAATATTTGGCGTGCCCCAACTGACAATGACCGGTATATTCGCGAAAAATGGGAAGAAATTGGTTATCAGCGCATGGTTTCCCGTGCTTATGCTCCCACATGTGCGGTAGAGGGAAATGATGTCGTGATCAGAAGCAGGGTTTCTTTGGCGTCAGTCGCCCGCTGCCACAGCTTATCTTTGGAAACCGAGTGGCGCATTGCTCCAGACGGGACGCTCACTGCGAAGCTAGACGGCGCCCGAAACGGCATCCTTCCGTTTTTACCGCGTTTTGGCCTGCGGCTTTTCCTGCCGAAAGAGGATTCTGCATGCGAGTATTTTGGTTTTGGCCCGTGGGAAAGCTACTGCGACAAGCACCAGTCGACATTCTTAGGTAAATTTATTGCAGACTGCGCGGATATGCATGAAAACTATCTCCGCCCGCAGGAAAATTCCAGCCATTTTGGATGCGACTATGTCCTAGCTGGAAACAAACTGTTATGCTGGGCCGACCGTCCATTCAGCTTTAACTTCTCACGCTATACGCAGGAGGAGCTAACGGCAAAAGCACACAGCTATGAGCTTGTTCCCAACGACAGCAACGTACTTTGCCTTGACTACAAAATGAGCGGCATAGGATCAAATAGCTGTGGACCAGAATTGCTGCCACAATATCGGTTTGATGACACTCAGTTTTCATATACTCTGCATATCAAGCCTATCAACAAATAATGATACAGGGCAAACCAATAGGCCTGCTACCATTTTCAAATATTTAACTGTGAAAAAGACACCGAGAAACATTTTGTTTCTCGGTGTCTTTTCTTGCTATAGCCCACATATAACAAAACTGAAGCCTAGCTGCTGATTATGCTGGGATATACTGTACATGTCCGATTATCAGTACGAAACCCAGAGGCGGAAATAAAGAGCACACCAAAACAAGGTGCTCCTATCAAATCCCGGTATGACATGATCGGATACCCAAAGTGGATCAAAAAGTTACAAACGAAAAAAGCGGAGCTCCCGGCCTGAAAATCCAGGCGGAAGCTCCGCTTTCTCGCTATTTTATTTGGTTTATTTTTGGACATCCACGGTAAAACGGTTTTTCGAATTTTGCTCCCAAAAAGCCCGCAAACTCGCATGGATACTGAAAAAAATGGAGTGACATCTTTTTCGTCACTCCATCGTGGTGCGGATGACAAGACTTGAACTTGCATGGGTCGCCCCACTAGAGCCTAAATCTAGCGTGTCTGCCAATTCCACCACATCCGCATAAGCTGCGTATACTACAGCTTTTTTAGTTTATCATATTTTATCCCTGATGTCAATTCGTTTCTCGTTTAAAAAAATGGCGAGCCTTTTCAATGTCATGATGAATACTGTCCGACAGCTGTTCCAGATCCTCAAACCGCTCTTCCCCACGGATAAATTGATGCAGCTTTACGGTAAGTCTTCGCCCATACAGGTTTTGGTCGACCCCGATAATGTGCGTTTCAGCAAGAGGCTGGCGTTCCCCTGCGATCGTAGGCTTGACCCCAATGTTTGTAATGCTGGGATATTCTTCTCCGTCTAAAAGCACTGAAGAGATATAGACCCCAAATTTTGGCAGACAGATATACAGATCCAACTCCTGATTGATCGTAGGATAACCCAAAGTTCGTCCGATCTGTTTGCCATAAACAACGGTTCCCTCTATTGTGTAGGGCGTCCCCAACAGACGGTTGGCCGACACGATATTTCCATCTGACAAATACCTGCGGATCCGTGTGGAACTGACAGGCTCGCCGCAGTCCAAATAAGGGGAGACAACCTGTACCTTTGCACAAATGTCTTTTGCTAAACGCTTTAGCAGTTCCACATTCCCGGCGGCATGGTTCCCAAACCGGTAGTCCTCCCCACAGCAGATCACTTTCGCGTGAAGTATTTCCCCCAAAACCTGATGTACAAATTCCTGGGCAGACAGCTTTCGTATCTCCTCAAAATCGGGCATATAAACCATGTCTACAGGCAGCAGGGACAATCTCCGGACCCGTTCTTCCGGCGTAAAAATATCCTTTTGGAACAGCTTTTTATCCGGGCGTTCCCGGCGTGCCACAAAAGTCAACACGGTAACAGCCCACTCCTCCCGGTGCGCCGCCGCAGCTTCAATCACCCGGCGATGCCCTAGATGGACCCCATCGAACATTCCCAAAGCCACAGCAGAGCCTGCCGGGCTTTCTGTATTCAAATCACGATAAACCCTCATGCCAACCCCTAGTTTCTCTTCAACATTTTTTCTATCACTAATTCCATTTTTTCCAAATCCAGTTTTGCCAGCCCCAAAAAGGTATCTCCCGGACCATATACCCGGTAACTTTCATCTTGCCCGCGATAATGGACCCGGTTCAGGTCCAGCTTCACTCCATTTTGAAATTTCTTTGCCTGTATCTCATTGAGGTGGATCGCCTTAAGCCCCTGAAACACACGGTCTAATGGAAGCATCTTGTCTTCCAGATCTCCTTGAGCCATCAAAGTCTGCACGTCTTCCAGCGTCAGGCAATCCTCTAACATAAAATCACCTGCACATTCGCGGACAAGCGCCGTCAGTACTGCGCCGCAGCCTAATGCTTCCCCAAGGTCGCTGCAAAGGGAACGGATATAGGTCCCCTTGGAACACAGTACCCGAAACTGCCCGGTCTGCGCCAACTCGTCAAAGGAAAGCAAATCCAGTTTTTTGATTTCCACTTGGCGCGGGGCGCGCTCCACAGTCTGCCCGGCCCGCGCAATGTCGTACAGGCGCCGACCGTTGACCTGCACTGCCGAATACATCGGCGGAAGCTGGGAAATGACCCCGCGAAAGTTTTCAAGCGCCGCCTCCACCTGATTTTTTGATACATGGCTTTCCTGCTCTGTCAAAACAGTTCCGGTAATATCTAAGGTATCTGTCGTACAGCCAAGCTGAAAATCCGCCAAATATCCTTTCTCACTGTTGGGCAGAATATCGCACAATTTTGTCGCCGTTCCAAAAAACAACGGCAAAACTCCGGTGGCCATTGGGTCCAGCGTTCCTGCATGGCCGATCTTGCGGGTTCTTGTTATCCCTCGAATCTTCGCCACTACGTCAAATGAAGTCCAGCCTGACGGCTTATTGATACAAATGATCCCATCCATCTATCCTCAGTCTCCTGTAAAAAACGGACAGTAATTCTGTCCGCCTTTTTATTGTTCAAAATACGGAATGACGACCTCAAGCAAACGCTTTTTTGCCTCTTCCAAAGGCAAGTCCACCGTACATCCGGCAGCGCGGACATGGCCGCCTCCGCCCAGCTTTGCACAAATCTCCGCCGCGTCTACGAACTGGCTGGTGCGAACAGACACCCGGTAACCGCCCTGCGGACGCTCCCGCATGGTAATACCGATCTCTACGCCCTCTACCTGACGCGGGATCGCAGAGACCCCATCCAACTCCGACGGGTCGATCTGCGTGCGCTGTACTAGGTCCTGCGGGATCACGATCAAAGCGATCCGGTGCTCACAATAAAATTCCATGGTCTCCAGCACACTTTTTTCCACAACGATCCGGCTTTTAGATTTGGTATCAAACAGCGCACGGTTGATCGGCTCATAATTGCAGCCGTATTCAAACAAGTCCGCTGCAATACGATGCGTATCGGCTGTGGTATTGGAAAATTTAAAGCAGCCCGTATCAGTAGAAATGCCGGTATACAAACAGTTTGCGATCCGCTCATCAATCGGCACGCCCAGTTCCCGGATCAAGCGGTAAAGAATCTCGCAAGCTGCGGCCGCATGCGTATCTACAAACAAAAGATCAGCCTGCATATTATTGGAGCCATGATGGTCGATGCAAACGTCGATCTGCCCGTCGTACTGTGACAGACGCTCTCCCAAAAGCTGCGGAGAGGCAATATCAACCGAGACAACACAATCTGGTTCAAATTCGTCCTCCTCATACCCCTGAAACAGATAACAAAACTTTTTGGGAAACGGATCAGAACAGAGCACCGTCGCCCTTTTTCCCAAGCTGCGCAAGGCATAGTAAAGCCCTAATGCGCTTCCCAAAGTATCCCCATCCGGATTTTGATGCGTGAGGATCAAAATATCCTGCTTCTGCTTTAAATATGCTGCGATCTCCTGCAAACTTGCCGTCATAACTTATAAACCTTCCTTTTCTGAAGCGTCCTTATGAAGCCCCTCCAGTAATTGATTGATCTGCGCCCCGTATTCGATCGAGTCATCCGCCACAAAGGTAAGCTCCGGGCATTTGCGCAGGTGCAGGCGGTTCGATAATTCCCTTTTGACAAAGCCGGTAGCGCTTTTTAACCCCTCTACCGATTCTTTGGTTTTTTCCGTTCCCTCTATGGCGCTGACATAAGCTTTGCAGTGCGACATATCGTTGGATACCGTCACCTTCACCACACTCAGCATCGAGGAGATCCGCGGGTCTTTTAGCTCGCGCAAAATAGCGCTCAGTTCCCTTTTAATATCCTGTGTCACTCTTCCAATTTTAAATCCTGCCATATCTTTCCTTTTCCGAAGCCGGGGCCAAACGGCCCCGGCTTCTTAACTGATTATTCTTCAATATATTCTTCCAGCATGAAGGATTCTAAAATATCTCCTTCTTTAATATCATTAAATTTATCCAAACCGATCCCGCATTCATACCCCTGCGCAACCTCTTTGGCGTCATCCTTAAACCTTTTTAAGGAGTCGATCTTATCCTCTACCAAAACGATACCGTCACGCACAACACGGATCAAAGCGTTTCTTACAACTTTTCCGTCCAAAACATAACATCCGGCCACAGTGCCAACATTGGAAATTTTGTAAACCTGACGCACTTCCGCACGCCCCAGTTCCACTTCCCGGGTTTTTGGAGTCAAAAGCCCCTTCATCGCTAGTTTTACATCGTCAATCGCATCATAGATGATACGGTACAGCCGGATCTCCACTTCCCCAGCCTCGCTCATTTCACGGGCATTGTTGTCCGGACGGACGTTAAATCCGATGATGATTGCGCCGGAAGCCTGTGCCAGCATCACGTCAGAACGGTTGACAGCGCCTACCGCGCCGTGGATCACCCGTACGCGTACTTCATCGTTGCTGAGTTTTTCCAAGGACTGGCGCACTGCTTCTACAGAACCGTTCACGTCTGCTTTGACAATGATCGGCAGTTCTTTCAGTTCGCCTTCTTTCATCTGGTCAAACAAATTATCCAAGGTAACCTTCTGGTACTGCTTGAACTGCTCTTCCTTCTGTTCATGTTTCCGCTTTTCAACCAGCTCCCTTGCCAGACGCTCGTTCGCAACTGCGGCAAATTCATCTCCCGCGGTCGGAACCTCTGCAAGGCCGGCTACCTCGACCGGTACGCACGGGCCGGCTTCATCTACCTTAAGCCCCTTATCGTTGGTCATCACACGGACACGTCCAACAGCAGTCCCGGCAATCAAAACGTCGCCGCTTTTCAGGGTTCCGTTCTGCACCAGCAGCGTTGCGATCGGGCCACGGCCCTTATCCAGACGGGATTCGATAACGGTTCCCTTAGCCAAACGATTCGGATTTGCTTTCAGTTCCAGCATATCAGCCGTCAGCAATACCATATCCAGCATCTGGTCAATACCTTCTCCGGTCAGTGCAGAAACCGGGCAGCAAACAATATCTCCGCCCCATTCTTCCGGCACCAAGCCGTATTCGGTGAGTTCTTGCTTCACACGTTCCGGGTTTGCAGTCGGTTTATCCATTTTGTTGATCGCCACAATGATCTGGACATTTGCCGCCTTTGCGTGGTTAATGGATTCTACCGTCTGCGGCATGATCCCGTCGTCAGCCGCAACGACCAGGATCGCGATGTCCGTTGCCAACGCTCCTCTGGAACGCATTGCGGTAAACGCTTCATGTCCCGGTGTATCTAAGAAGGTGATATTCTTTCCATGGACGTTGACCTGATACGCGCCGATATGCTGAGTGATCCCGCCCGCTTCGGTGGAGGTAACGTCAGCATTCCGGATCTTATCCAAAATCGAGGTCTTTCCGTGGTCAACATGCCCCATTACAACCACGATCGGGCTTCTTTCTTCCAGGTTTTCCTCGGCGTCTTCTTCCTCCTCAAACAGCCGTTCCTCAATGGTAACGATCACTTCTTTTTCTACTTTAGCGCCCAATTCCTCGGCTACAAGAGAAGCGGTATCAAAGTCAATCACTTCGTTCTGTCCAACCATAGCGCCCAGCATCATCAGTTTTTTAATGACTTCCGTCACGTTTACCTTCAGCCGGCTTGCCAGTTCAGATACTACGATCTCATCTGGGATCTGTACAGTAAGTTGCTGTTTTCTTGCGCGCTGCAATGCCAAACGCTGCAGCTTTTCTGCTTCCGTTTCCCGTTTGTTGGAATATTTCGCTTTTTGGCGCTGTGCGGCTTTATTGCCGAATTTCTGTTTTTTCACACCGCTGTTAAAGCGGTCGGCCGGAGCGATCTGTTCGTATTTTTCGTTGTATTTATCCAGGTTGACCTCGACCTTAGAAGTATCCACATGGCGAACTACTTTTTCAAAATCCTTTGTATTTTCCGCCATTTTCGGTGCGGTCACAGGTGTCTGCTGCGGCTTTTTGGCCTGCTGTACCGGCTGTGATTTCTTTGCCTGCTGCGGCTTATTATTGTGCAGGGAGGCGTTTTTAGCCGTTTCAAAACGATTGCGGTCCTGCTGTTTATTATGTGCGTTATGCACTTTTGGCTGAGCCGGTTCCTTTGTTTCTGCTTTTGGCTGCGGCTTTGCCTGCTGCGGTTTCGGCTGTTTTGCCGGGGCAGGGCGCTGTGGTTTTTCCGGCGCCTTGGCGGCAGCCTTTGGCGCAGCTTTTTCGGCTTTCGGTGCCGCCTGCTTCGGCTGTGTCCTCTCTTTATTTGCAAAATAAGCGTCTAAATTTTCAACAACACCCTTTTTTGCCACATAGTGTTCAAACACAAAATTTAGTTCTTCCTCCGTCAACGCGGTCATATGTTTTTTTGTTTCCCCAAAATTTTCCTCGATCAGGGTAATGATCTCCTTGTTGGGAACATTCAAGTCCTTTGCGACTTCATGCAGTCTGTATTTAATCTCCATATTCGGCATCCTCCTTCAATCTTTCTGAACGGTCCGTTTCATCTTCTATCACAGTACGGATCTTTTCAGCAAATGCTTCTTGTGTTACGGCAATGATCCCCGCCCGTTTTCCAACCAAATACCAAAATTCGTCTAATGTAAACGGGGTTGGCAAGCTTTTCACAGCATACCTGCCGCACAAATACGCTACTTCCTTCCTTGTTTTGGGAGAAAGATCACTTGCTAGAAGAACTAACTTCGCATTTCCCTGTTCCATACTTTCCCGAACAGGGTCAAAGCCCAGTGTCAGGGCACCGATCCGTTTACAAAACGTGATGCTCTCTATCAGTTTATTCATGCTCTTTCAGTTCTTTCTCCATCCTGTCATATATTTCATCAGGAATCCTACAGGAAAAAGCCCGTTCCAGCCCCCGGTGCTTCCGTGCCGCAGCCAGGCAATCCGGATTTTGGCACAAATATGCGCCCCGTCCCGCCTTTTTTCCGGTCAAGTCCAGGGAGATCTCCCCTTCTTTATTCTTCACAACACGAACCAATTCTTTTTTCGGCTTCATTTCGTTGCAGCCAATGCATTTGCGCATCGGCACTTTTTTTACTCCGTGCTTTCCCTGCATAGTTCTCCACTCCTGTTATTGTTATGCTTCTTCTGAAACGACCTCGTCTTCTTCCTCGCCATAGAAGCCGCTTTCCGGTTTAATGTCGATCTTATAGCCGGTCAAACGGGCCGCCAGCTTGGCGTTTTGGCCCTTGTTGCCGATCGCCAGCGATAACTGGTTATCCGGCACAGTGACCCGGCACACCTTCGCTTCGGGGTCGATGATTTCAACTTTCAAGACGTCGGACGGGGACAGCGCCTGCGCGATAAATTCCTCCGGGACTTCGCTGTAGCGGATCACGTCGATCTTTTCTCCGTGCAATTCGCTCACGATATTCGCCACTCGCATCCCCTTGTTTCCAATACATGCGCCGATCGGATCGACCTGATCGTCCTTGGAATAGACCGCGATCTTTGTCCGGGAGCCGGCTTCTCTGGAAATCGCCTTTACTTCCACAGTGCCGTCGAAAATCTCTGGGACTTCCTGTTCAAACAGGCGTTTCACCATGTCGCGGTGGGTACGGGATACTTTGATAGAACATCGGCGGTCGGTGCTCACGACATCGCTGACATACACCTTGACCCGCTGCCCTTCTACCAGGGTCTCACCTGGGATCTGTTCATTTTTAAACAGAATCACTTCGTTTTTATCGATCTCTACTGTTGCATTCCCGGTGCGGGGTTCGATCTTTTGCACGGTAGCAGTGACCACTTCATTGAGCTTGGATTGGTACTGCTGGTACATCTGTGCTTTCACCGCGTCATTGATAGCCTGATGGATCAAGTTTTTCCCAGACTGCGCCGCGATCCGGCCGATCTGTTTGGTATCCAGCTTCGTGGTAAGTTTGCCGCCCAGTTTGGCGCGCTTATTCTTTTCCAGAGCTTCCTCCAGGCTGACCTGGCTGCTTTCATCTTCCACTTCTTCCACAATGTCCTTAACGATAGAAACCTTAAATTTGTTCTCATCTTTGTTTATCTCAATCACAACATTGTCTTCGCCCACGGTATAATATTTTCTGACCGCTACATTGATCGCGTTCTTGATATTATCCAGAATGCTTTCTACCGGTATCCCTTTTTCCGCCTCCAGCAAAGCCAATGCCTCAAAAAAATCCTGATTCATTTTCCAACCATTCCTCTCTAAAAATCTTTCCTTGTTCCCTGTCCTAAAATTCTATATCATCATCCAGCTTGACAAACGCGCAGTCACTCAGCACAAATTCTTTTTCCTGCCCGTCTGCTTCTATGGTAAAGCGCCCATCGTCATAACCGGTCAGCACACCGTGAAATTCCCGTTGTCCCGCTTCATCAGGACGGATCAGCTTTACCAAAACATCGTCGCCGATGCATACCTCAAAATGGTCCGGCTTGCGCAGTTCCCGCATCACGCCCGGGGAAGACACCTCCAAATAATAGCTCTGCTCAATGAAGTCCTCTTCATCCAACAAAGTGCTCAATGGGCGGCTCACCGCTTCGCAGTCGTCAAAGGTGATCCCTTCATCGCTATCGATGATCACCTTTAAAAACCAGGACGCGCCTTCCTTTTCAAAGCGCACATCCCACAAGTAGACGCCAACGTCATCAGTAATGGGCTTCGCAAGGTCGTATACCATGGCCGCGGTATTCTTTTTTGTTCCCTTCATGAAAAGAACCCTCTCCTTTTCCCTCTCTAATGCAAAGGAAAGACCAGGATATTTCCTGGTCTTTCCTTTCTTCCTTTATTCAACTTTTATTATTATAACACCCTTTTCCGGTAATGTCAACTGTTTTCCCTGCTTTTTTACGGTTTTCCGGACGTTTTGGCTGCACCAGCCCATAGCTGTGCGCAATCATTTCTTCCACCGCAGCATCCTCTATACTGCCGTCCAGCAAAATCGTGTTCCAGTGCACTTTATTCATATGGTAGCCTGGAATCACGGCCGGGTATACCTCCCGCCAAAAATCCGCCTGCATAGGCTCGCATTTTACATTGATGCACAACAGCCCGCCCCGTTCGTAGATTGCGGCAAAAGTCTTTTTGTTTGCCGCCCGCATCATCGTCCAGTTTTCATCGCGAAACGGGTAGTCCTCATAAGCCCCTGCAAAGGTTTTACAAAATGTGATCCATTTTTCCCGTAAAGCTTTCACGGTCATCACCCAGTCTTTCCTTTTTTAAATGGCCGGTTCCCACATCTTCATTTTAACAGCAGTTCCACCGGGCAATGGTCGCTGCCAAGAACCTGCGTGTCGATCCGGCTGTCTTGAATCCGGTCTTTCCAGCGTTCCGACACCAAAAAGTAATCGATCCGCCACCCCGCGTTCTTTGCCCGTGCCTGGAACCGGTAGGACCACCAGCTGTATACCCCTGTCGCCTCTGGATAAAGGTAACGGAAGCTGTCTACCCAGCCGGCCTGCAACAACTCGGTCATCTTTTCCCGCTCCTCATCAGAGAATCCTGCGTTTTTGCGGTTGGTCTTGGGGTTTTTCAGGTCGATCTCCTGATGGGCCACATTCATGTCCCCGCAGATGATCACCGGCTTTTTCTGGTCCAAGCCTTTCACATATTCCCGAAACGCCGTTTCCCACGCCATCCGGTACGGGAGCCTTGCCAGCTCCTGTTGGGAGTTTGGGGTATAAACGTTTACCAGATAAAATTCCTCAAACTCCAGGGTAACCGTCCTGCCCTCGCCGGTATGCTCCGGCGCACCAATATCATACTGCACCGAAAGCGGAGTGACACGTGTAAAAACCGCTGTCCCGGAATACCCTTTTTTGACTGCGCTGTTCCAAAACTGCTGGTATCCCTCCAGCGAGATCTCGGCTTGTCCTTCCTGCATCTTTGTTTCCTGGATACAAAAAATATCAGCGTCCGCCTCCCGGAAAAACTCCAAAAATCCTTTATTCATACAAGCCCGAAGCCCGTTTACGTTCCATGATACCAATTTCAAATCGATCACCGTTCCTCTTTATGTGGTTTATAGTTTATATTATACCAGAATAGTCCGCAAAATACTATCCTTTTCCCAGCTTTTAAAATATGTTGGAATTGTAAATTTTCCAGAAGAATCCTGTGCAAAGGGTTGATTTCACTGGAAAAATGTACTATACTGTTTTTAGCACTCGATGCGATAGAGTGCTAAAAATAAAGGAATTTATAAAAAGGAGATAGATCATATGGCAAAAAAACAATTCAAAGCGGAATCAAAGCGTCTGCTGGACTTGATGATCCATTCCATTTATACGCATCATGAAATTTTTCTGCGGGAATTGATCTCCAACGCGAGCGATGCCATTGACAAGCTGTATTTCAAATCCCTTACCGACCACAGTATTTCCCTGTCCCGTGAGGATTTTAAAATCCATCTTTCGCTGGACAAGGAAAACCGCACCCTCACCTTGTCCGACAACGGTATCGGCATGACGCAGGAAGAACTGGAAAACAACCTAGGCGTCATTGCAAAAAGCGGTTCTCTTGCCTTTAAAAAGGAAAACGATATGCAAGATGATGTTGACATCATCGGCCAGTTCGGCGTTGGGTTTTACGCCGCTTTCATGGTAAGCTCCGAAGTAAAGGTGGTCAGCCGCGCTTACGGCTCGGACGACGCCTATTGCTGGATCTCCAGCGGGGTGGACGGATATACCATCGAACCATGCCGGAAAGACAGCGTGGGAACTGATGTCATCCTGAAGATCAAGGAAAACACCGAAGAAGAGAATTTCGATGAATTTTTGGAACAGTACCGCATTCAGGGAATCGTGAAAAAGTATTCCGATTATATCCGTTATCCGATCCAGATGGAGATGGAACGTTCCAAATTAAAAGAAGGAACCGGGAAGGACGGGGTCGACCCGGAATACGAAACCTATACGGAAACAGAAACCTTAAACAGTATGGTCCCGATCTGGAAAAAGAGCAAAGAGGAAGTCAGCGAGGAAGATTACAACAACTTCTACAAAGAAAAATTCTTTGACTTTGAAGACCCGCTGAAAGTGATCCACAGCAAAACCGAAGGAGCTGCGACCTACAACGCGCTGTTATTTATCCCTGCCAAGGCTCCGTTTAATTACTACACCAAGGATTTTGAAAAGGGCTTGCAGCTTTATTCCAACGGCGTATTGATCATGGATAAATGCGCCGACCTGCTGCCGGACTATTTCAGCTTTGTCAAGGGTTTGGTGGATTCTGAGGACCTGTCGCTGAATATCTCCCGTGAAATGCTGCAGCACGACCGTCAGCTGAAGGTGATTGCCAAGAGCATTGAGAAAAAGATCAAAAATGAACTGGCAAAACTCATGAAATCCGACCGAGAGGCCTATAACAAGTTCTTTGAAAACTTTGGCCTCCAGTTAAAATACGGCGTTTACAGCAACTACGGCATGAACAAGGAACAGCTTCAAGATCTGCTTTTATTCCACTCCTCCAGCGAAAACAAGCTGGTTTCTTTGGCGGAATATGTTTCCCGCATGAAAGAGGAGCAGAAGTACATCTATTATGCGACCGGGGAATCAGTAGCACGGATCGAGCACCTGCCGCAGGCTGAGCTTGTAAAGGACAAAGGGTTCGAGATCCTTTACCTGACCGATGACATTGATGAATTTGCTATCCAGATGATGCGTGAATATCAGGAAAAGCAGTTTAAATCCATTTCCGCCGGAGATCTTGACCTGGAAACAGAAGAAGAAAAGGAAGAGATCAAAAAGCAGGAGGAAGAAAACAAAGACCTGTTTGCAGCTATGAAAGAAGCCTTAGGCGACAAAGTTTCCAAGGTGCGTCTGTCCCAGCGTTTAAAAAGCCATCCGGTCTGCCTGACCAGTGAAGGCGGTTTGAGCCTGGAAATGGAAAAGGTATTAAACGCTATGCCGACGGATCAAAAGGTCAAGGCAGAGCGTGTGCTGGAGATCAATGCCGCGCACCCAATTTTTGAGACTCTGAAAAAGCTTGCTGCAACTGACCCAGAAAAATTAAATGCCTATACAGACCTGTTGTATACCCAAGCCATGCTGATCGAAGGAATGCCGGTCGAAGACCCTGTGGCATTTTCTAATGCAGTTTGCGATCTGATGACCCAATAATAATATTTTGAGGAGGTTTTCCCCATGTCAAACCCAGTCGTTACAATCACAACAGAAAACAATGCCGATATTAAAGTAGAGCTTTACCCGGACATTGCCCCGAACACGGTAAAAAACTTTATTTCACTGGTCAAAAAGGGATTTTATGACGGTGTTATCTTTCACCGCGTGATACCCGGCTTTATGATCCAGGGCGGCGATCCGCAAGGAATCGGCGTTGGCGGACCGGGTTATTCCATTGCCGGCGAGTTCTCGGCCAACGGCTTTAAAAATGATTTGAAGCACACCACCGGCGTCATCTCCATGGCGCGATCTTCCCATCCGGACAGCGCCGGTTCCCAGTTCTTTATCATGACAGACGATGCCCCACATTTGGATGGACAGTATGCCGCATTTGGCAAGGTTATTGAGGGGATCGACGAGGTACAGCGCATTGTGAATGTGCCGCGTGATTTCCGTGACAAGCCGAAAGAAAACCAGGCTATGCGCAAGGTAACAGTAGAAACCTTTGGCGTAGATTACGGTGAACCGGAAACATTATAAAGCAATAGAAAAGAAAAAGGACTGTCACTAAGACAGTCCTTTTTTAATTCTTTTGTTATTATTCAGCGAAACCGGATTCTACCAATGTTACCAGGCCTTCTACAGCTTCCTGCTCGTCAGCGCCATCAGCAATAATTTTAATATTATTGCCTCCCAAAATCCCCAAAGACAAAACGCCCAGCAGGCTTTTTGCATTTACGCGGCGTTCTTCCTTTTCTACCCAAATAGAAGATTTGTATTCATTCGCTTTCTGAATGAAAAAAGTTGCAGGACGCGCATGTAAACCAACCTGATTTTGCACTTCGACATCTTTCACGTACATTTTTGTTACTCTCCTTAACCAACAATCATAATACCATACAACCGTTCTAACAATCCTGTCGCTTTAACAGGATAAAATGATTCGAACAATTATTATTATATCACAAACCTTGAAACCGTCAATCGTTTAAAAAATTTTTCAGATTTTTCTATAGATTGGACATATTTTGCCGGAAGTCGTTTATGCAAATCATCTATAAAGTTTTCAACAGTTTGTGCCATTTTTCCATTGGTTTTCAACACAAAAAGTCAATTCAGCCCCTTTTGATATGTTTTCAGCATATCAGGGCGTTTTTGTTCTGTCCGTTTCAGGGATTGCTCCATCCGCCATTTCTCAATATTCGCATGATGCCCCGAAAGCAGCACCTCCGGCACCCTCATGCCCTCCCATTCTTCAGGGCGGGTGTACTGTGGGTACTCCAGCAGCCCGTTGTAGTGACTTTCCTGTTCAAAGCATTCCGAGCCGGATAGCACTCCATCACACAGTCGGATCACACTGTCTGCCAGCACCAGCGCCGGAAGCTCCCCCCCGGTCAGCACATAATCCCCGATCGATACCTCTTCATCTACGATCTTTTCAATGATCCTTTCGTCAACGCCCTCATAATGCCCGCACAGCAAAAACAAATGCTCCATTTTGCTGTATTCCACCGACATTGCCTGCGTCAGAACCTTTCCCTGCGGGGAAAGGTAGATGACATGCGGCTTGTCCTGGGTCATTTCACAGACAGCCTGATAGCAGCGCCAAATCGGGTCTGCCTGCATAACCATCCCTTTTCCCCCGCCGTACGGGGTATCGTCCACCCGGTTATGCTTATCCAGCGTATAGTCGCGGATATTGTGGCAGTGCACCTCGACCAAGCCGTTTTTCCGGGCACGCCCAACAATACTTTCGCTTAACACAGCTTCACACATTTCCGGGAACAGGGTCGCAATATCAATCCTCATCGTCAAACAACCCTTTCAACGGTGTAATTTCGATCACGCCGGCATCAACATCCGTTTTTTGGATCACATCAGGGATAGCGGGGATCAGCACGGTCTTTCCATCTTCCCCCTTGACATGGTAAACGTCATTCGCACCGGTCTGGCTGACTTCTGTCAAGATCCCGTATTCCTTTTCCGGGCAGTCAAAGTCAATCACCTTACAGCCGACCAGATCCTGAATAAAATAGGTGCCCTCCGGAAGTTCAATGTCGTTCCGGTCCACATAAAGGATCCGGTTGCGCAAGGTCTGCGCGGTGTTCATATCATCAATTCCCTTGATCTTTAAAATCACGACATTTTTATGGGTCCTTGCCCGCTCGATCTCAAGCTTTGTTTTTCCCTGATCAAAATACAAAACATCAAATTCCGTCAAAAAATCATTGGTATCGCACCAAGCCTGCACCCGGACTTCCCCGGCGATCCCATGTGTTGTTACGATTTTTCCAATCTCTAAAAACCTTTTTTTCATCTATTGGACCTTTCCTTTCAGAATCCGCAGGCGATCTCTTTACTCCCGCGGTCTTACAGACAGCAAAAAGGGAAGCGAAGCCGCTTCCCAAATCGTTATTCAATCTCAACCGCAATTTTTTGGTCAACTCTGCTGGCGCCGGCACGCATCACCGCACGGATCGCTTTAGCAATTCTGCCCTGCTTTCCGATAATGCGTCCCATATCTTCCTGAGCAACATGCAGATGGTAGACCACAACACCCTCTTCATTGGGGGCGTCAACGGTCACCTCTACTGCATCCTTGTTCTCAACAAGACCTTTCGCAATCGTTTCTAGTAATTCTTTCATTTCAAATTACCTCTTATTCAGCAACGTTTTTCAACAGCTTCTTCACAGTATCGGTTGGTTGAGCGCCGTTCGCGATCCATTTCTGAACCTTTTCAGCATCCACTTTTACTACAGACGGTTCTTTTGTCGGATCGTAATAACCGATTTCTTCGATGAATCTGCCATCTCTTGGATATCTGGAATCAGCAACAACGATACGATAGAACGGTGCTTTTTTAGCTCCCATACGACGCAATCTAATTTTAACAGCCATGAACTGTCACCTCCTGAATCTTTTCTTTTTTAACAAATCTATTTTTACACGCACAGCCCATCCAAAAACTGCTTGCGTAAAAAGCATAGTCAGTGCCGCCTTACATCGGCATACCCGGCATAGAACCCATTCCGCCCGGCATCATCGGGAACCCGCGGCGGCGCTTTTTCTTACCGCCTTTTCCGCCAAACTGCTTCATCATCTTCTGCATCATCTCAAACTGCTTGAGCAGGCGGTTCACATCCTCCACTTTGGTCCCGCTGCCCATTGCAATGCGGCGTTTCCGGCTAGGGTTGATGATTTTAGGATTTTCCCGTTCCGCCTTGGTCATAGAGGTGATCATCGCCTCTAAACGAACCATTTGGCGGTCGTCAATGTCCTCGTCCTTGATCTTCCCGCTCACTCCCGGGATCATATTCACCAGCTGCTTGAGCGGTCCCATTTTTTTGATCTGGGACATATAGTCTAACAGGTCGTTCATGTCAAAGCTGCTTTCTTTCAGCTTATTCATCATTTCACCTGTTTTTTTCTCATCGATCGTTGTCTGCGCTTTTTCGATCAGGGTCAGCACATCGCCCATTCCCAAAATCCGGGACGCCATCCGCTCCGGATGGAATGGCTCTAGGTCTTCCAGCTTTTCTCCGATCCCGGCGAACTTGACCGGTTTTCCGGTCACTGCCAAAACGGAAAGCGCCGCCCCGCCCCTGGTATCACCGTCCAGCTTGGTCAGGATCACGCCGTCAATCCCCAGCGTTTCGTCAAAGCTTTGCGCAACGTTGACTGCATCCTGCCCAGTCATAGAGTCGACCACCAGCAAAATCTCGTTCGGGCTTACCGCTGATTTGATATTTTTCAGCTCGTTCATCAATTCTTCATCAATGTGCAGCCGTCCCGCGGTATCTAAAATCACGATGTCGTTCCCATGGTCTTTTGCATGGGCAACCGCTTTTTGCGCGATCTGTACCGGGTCGATCTGCCCCAGTTCAAAAACAGGCGCCTCTGCCTTTGCGCCGACCACCTTTAACTGGTCGATCGCCGCCGGACGGTACACGTCGCATGCGACCAAAAGCGGCCTGTGGCCCTGAGAACGGAAATGTTTGGCTAATTTTGCGGAATGCGTTGTTTTACCGCTCCCCTGAAGCCCGCACATCATGATGATGCAGGGCGGTTTTGACGGTATGTTGATCCGGGCGTTTTCACTACCCATCAAACGGCACAGCTCTTCGTTGACGATCTTGATGACCTGCTGTGCCGGTGTCAGGCTTTCAAGCACGTCAGCACCTACTGCCCGTGCACTGACATCCTTGACAAAGTCTTTGACGACCTTATAGTTTACGTCCGCTTCCAACAAAGCCAAGCGGACTTCCCGCATGGCAACTTTGATGTCATCCTCATTCAGCCTGCCTTTGGATTTTAACTTTTTAAACGCGGCGGCCAGCTTGTCTGACAATCCCTCAAAAGCCATTGCGAACCTCCATATTATCAAACTCCCTGTATTGCAGGGGAACTAATCTAAATGTTTTTCGGCGATCTCCAAAATTTTCTGCGAATCCCGGATCACGTCAACCGAGTATTTATACCGGTCGCAGATGCGGTAAATTTCCGCAGATAGATCCCGGATCGTTTGAAACGTCTGCTGTGTTTCCCGGTAAGTTTTCAGCAATCCCAGTTTTTCTTCCAGTTCATACAAAAATTCTTCGCCACGCTTGATGCTGTCGCGCACACCCTGACGGGTGATCTTTTGATGCTGCGCGATCTCTCCCAGCGACAGATCCTCATTGTAATACAAGTCAATTAAGTCACGCTGCTTTTCTGTCAGCATCTCGCCGTAAAAATCCAGCAAAACGGCTACTTCCAAATTCTTGCTCATCTTTGATTCCTCCGGGATCCTCCCTCTGAATCGGACTGATTGTAAAGGAAAAAACTTAACAATCCATATTATACACAACGTATAACCGGCTGTCAAGTCTTTTTCTTTACATATATTCTTTTTTCTAAGAATATTTTTCTGTCGAATTGACGAAAATCGTGTTACGGCCGTTTCTTTTTGCCAAACCCGTTTTCTTCCCCGCGGATCAGCCGGCCAATATTGGCGCGGTGCATAAAGATAACGATCCCGCCGATCAGCAAAGCCATCGCCGCCTCTGCAAACGGGTGGGCAAAGCCCCCGATCAGCCGGCTTATCAAAATCGCAACCGGAAAGGTCACAGCCGACGCGATCGAACCAACCGACACATACTTTGTTGCTGCCATAAAAATCAAAAACGCGGCTAAACAGCATAAAAAAGAAACTGGAGAAAGCGCGATCAAAGCGCCGGCCGATACTAAAATCCCCTTGCCGCCTTTAAATCCGAAGAAGACCGGGAAACAGTGCCCCAACAATCCGCAGAACGCGCACAGATAATCCCCAATAAAGAAATCCGGCATCTGCGCCACAAAGGTAAACAGCGCCCGGCCGATCAAAACCGCAAACAGCCCCTTGGAAAAGTCCCCCAGCAGGGTCAATGTAGCCGGCCCCTTCCCCAGCGTACGCAGTACGTTTGTCATTCCGGCGTTACCGCTCCCAAAATCGCGGATATCCTTATGGGCAAAGGCTTTGGTGATGATCACCGCAAAATTAACGCTTCCCAGCAGATATGCAATGATCATGGAAACGATCAAACAAATAATGGTCACAAACATCGGGTAAGCCCCCTTGGAAATTATTTTGTGTCTTTGGTGTCGCGCTCCCGCACAATAAACCGGATCGGTGTTCCCTCCAGACCGAACGATTCCCGAATCTGGTTTTCAATATAACGCTGATAGGAAAAATGGAACAGGTCCGCCCGGTTCACAAACGCCACGAAAGTTGGCGGATTGGTGCTTGGCTGGGTCATGTAGTAAATTTTTAAGCGGCGCCCCTTGTCGGAGGGCGGCTGGACCCGCGCCGTGCAATAAGCCAGCAGGTCGTTGAGCACCCCGGTAGAAATACGGATCGAGTTCTGCTCCTTCACATGGACGATCATTTCAAACAGCTTATTCAGCCGCTGGCCTGTCGCCGCAGAGATAAAGAGAAACGGCGCATAAGACATAAAGCTGAAAGAGCGTTCCAGATCCTCGGTCATCTCTTTCATGGTCTTGTCAGTTTTGTTTTCCACCGCATCCCATTTATTGACGGCAATGATACAAGCTTTTCCCTGTTCATGGGCATAACCGGCGATCTTGCTGTCCTGCTCGGTAAAACCCTCGTTCGCGTCGATCATGATCACGCACACGTCACTGCGGTCCACCGCCATGTGCGCACGCAGCACGCTGTACTTTTCAATGTTTTCCAGAACCTTGGATTTTCTCCGGATCCCGGCCGTGTCAATAAATACAAACTTCCCGTAGCTATTCTCAATCACACTGTCCGTCGCGTCGCGGGTCGTCCCGGCAATGTTGGAAACGATCGCGCGTTCTTCCCCCGCCAATTTATTGACCAGAGAGGATTTCCCCACATTTGGTTTCCCGATCACCGCAACCTTAATATATTCTTCGCTGTAGTCTTCCCCCGCATGTTCGGGAAGCAAGTCAAACACCGCGTCCAGCAAATCCCCCGTCCCATGGCCATGGGCAGCGGAGATCTGAATCGGTTCCCCCAGCCCCAAGTTGTAGAACTCATAAAATTCCAGCGGAGGTTCCCCAACAGAGTCGCATTTGTTCACACACAGCACGATCGGTTTCCCGGTCTTTAACAGCATATCCGCCACTTCATGGTCGGTCGCGGTCAGGCCGTCTTTCATATCGGTCAGCAGGATCGTCACATCGGCCGTGTCGATCGCGATCTGTGCCTGACGCCGCATCTGCTTTAAGATCACATCGTCTGTTTTTGGCTCGATCCCGCCGGTGTCCACCAGCATAAACTGTTTGCCGCGCCATTCACAGGGCGCATAGATCCTGTCACGGGTAACGCCGGGTGTGTCCTCCACAATGGAAAGGCGTTGCCCGATCAGTTTATTAAACAGGGTAGATTTCCCCACATTGGGGCGTCCCACCACTGCAACAATCGGTTTTGCCATCTTTCTTCCCTTCTTTCCTTCCTTATTCAGAAACTTCCTCTAATATGCCGCGCAGAAGCTCATCGCCTTCTGTGCCGGTCACCTTTACCCGCACAGCCAGTGCCTGCTCCACATCGGCAACGGTATAATCGTCCAAAAATTTATCCTGTTCATGCCGCAGCATACAGTTTGGCAGAATCAAAACATCCCCCAGCTCTTTACCCTGAAGCTGTTTGATGATATCCTGCGCTGTCACTAAGCCTGCGACAGTGATCGTTTCTCCAAAAAAGTCATTTCGGATCGGATAGATCCTGCAAGTTAAATTATGCCACTTTTTCTTTGCCTCGTCAACAAGTTCCGCCAGAAAAGGCGCCGCATCTGTACCTGTAGCGATCGAAACATTGCGCGCCTTCCCATCCTCCGGCAGTTCCCGCATCAGGTCCCGGAAGTCGGTGCGCAGCATGGCGATCACACCCACCCCATTTTCCAGCTGGGCAAAATCTTCATAAAAGTCATCCTGCGGAAGCGGCAGTTCCGCCCGGATATAAAACTCGTCGGACGCATAAGCAAGCCGGGTGCCGTGCTTCTGATAAAAGTCCTCAGCAAAATCCCCCACGATCCGGATCACTTCTCGCGCGGTTTCCCGGTGATAGCGTTCCAGGGGATAAAGCCCCTCCCGGTATTTTGTCAGCCCTACCGGCACGCAGGCAACACTTTGAATGTTGGGATAAAGGCTGCCTAAATCGGACAGGGTGCGTTTTAATTCTTCCCCGTCATTGATCCCCGGACAAAGGACAAGCTGGCAGTTGATGGTAATCCCCGCCTTGGAAAGCTGCCGTACATAATCAAGCTTTTCCCCTGCAAAGCGGTTGTGCATCATCTCACAGCGAAGTTTGGGGTTTGTGGTGTGCACAGAAATGTTGATTGGGCTGATCTTCATTTTGATAATACGGTCGATCTCGCTTTGCTTTAGGTTTGTCAGGGTGATATAATTCCCGAACAGGAAAGAGAGGCGGGCGTCATCATCCTTAAAGTAAAGGCTGTCCCGCATCCCAGGCGGCATCTGGTCTACAAAGCAGAAAATACAGGAGTTGGTACAGGTCCTCTGCTGATCCATTAAATAGGTTTCAAATTCCAAGCCAATATCCTCGTACTGCTGCTTTTTGATCTTCAGCACGCAGAAATGTTTATCCTCTTTTCTTTTTATCACTAAACGCAGTACCGTTTCCGTAATATAGAATTGATAATCCAGCACATCAGTGATCTGGTTCCCGTTGATCGAAACCAGCGTATCTCCCGCACCGATCTTTTTTTTCGCCGCCAAGCTGCCCGGCGCCACATTGCTGATGATAACTGCCAAGGCACTTCCTCCTTTCCCGGCTATCTTTCAAAAAAATGCCGCTTGCAAAAACAAGCGGCATTTTTCTGTTCATGAACTTCCTTGAAATCGGCTGTTTTTCAAGCCGCCGTGCCAAGAAGCATTTTGCAATTATGCTTCTTTATTGATAACCTGAACACCTTTGTAGTATCCGCAGCTATCACATACTTTATGCGGAGCTTTCAATTCACCACACTGTGGGCATTTAGATAATGCCGGCGCATCCAGTTTCCAAACGCTGGAACGTCTTTTATCTCTTCTTGCTTTTGATACCTTTCTCTTTGGTACTGCCATGGTACGGGCACCTCCTTCATCCAGTTACACTATGGTTTATTTGAGCAGTTCATCCAGCACCGAAAGGCGCGGATCAACCATTTTTTCGGCTGTATTACAGCAATTACAGCTGCCCCTGTTCAAGTTTTGGCCGCAATGTTCACACAAACCTTTACAGTCTTCACTGCAAAGCAGCTTCGATGGTAGATACAACAAAATATCGTCTAAAACCAGCTCGTCCAGATCCAAGGAAAAGCCCTCTACAACGATATATTCGTCGTTGTCTGTATTCAGTTCGGTAACAAGGATATGCGTTTGCGAAAGGTGTTCCTTCCGTTCAAACTCCTCCAAGCAGCGGTCACAACTGAGCACCAGTCTAAAATCCGCTTCATACTGCAGGGTAACGACCCCGGCTTGATTGAAGATTTTTCCGTGAACCCAGACCGGGTCTGCAAACGGTTTTCCTCCAAACAGCTCGTAATCGGACAGATCCAGACGGTAATCAATCTCTTGAACCTCGCCAACAACTTCAAAGAGTTGCTTTAGATCATAAGACATAAAGACACCTCATCGTGCTGTGCCATAATATTATAATACATCACAGCATTATTTGTCAATAAAAAAACTTTAATAAATTGCCGGAGCTTCCATAATCCGGCAGAATCGCCATCTTTACCTGTGTTCAGGAAACAGTTTTCTCACAAAATGACCGACTGCCTATCACAGCCGGTCATCTGACTTTGTTTGATTACAGATATGCTTTCAAGCTTTCCGGGAGATTTTCCGCATCGGTAGAAACAGTAAATGTAACGGAAACATCGTCTTTCACGATCTTTTCCACATTGGCGACCATGGTAGCCAGCGCATCCAGATCACGGTTGCCGATCCTTAAAATACCGTCTACAAAAATATCGGTAATATCGTAATTTCCTGCCAAAACACCGGTGATGAAACCATAAAATTGTTCGTAACCGCTGATTTCATATTCATCTGCATGGATCAAACGCACAGATGGTTTAATCGAGAAGTTCAGGTTCATTGCCTTTTCAATGCAAACAACGCTGCCACTGGAAGTTTCCGCCGCTTTGTTAACCAGATCAATCAACACTTTTGTCTTGCCGGATCCTTTGCTTCCCACAATTAACTTAATCATAACTGTTTCCTCCTAAAATGACGATCTGTGATCGTTCGATTTATTTGTACATTCAGTTTCCCTGAATGTTGAGTACATTTTTACTGAAGCTTTTTCAGCAAAGCCTCTTTTTCGCTTTCATAGCCGGGTTTGCCAAGCAGGGCAAACATATTCTTTTTATAGCTTTCCACACCCGGCTGGTCAAACGGGTTGACCCCCAGCAGATAACCGGAAACCGCGCAGGCTTTTTCAAAGAAATAGATCAGCCACCCCAGTTCATACTCGTTAGGCTCCGGCATCTCCAAAATCAGGTTCGGGGTGCCGCCTTCTGTGTGGGCGATCACTGTCCCTTCCAAAGCGCGGCGGTTGATAATCGACATATCCTGATTGGACAAGAAGTTTAAGCCGTCCAGATTTTCCGGGTCGTCTTTGACAAAGAAATCCTGTTTTGCTTTCTGAATATCAACAACCGTTTCAAACATCACGCGGGAACCGTCCTGAATAAACTGTCCCAGGGAATGAAGATCGGTGGAAAACGTAGCAGAGGACGGATAGATCCCTTTCTGGTCTTTGCCTTCGCTTTCCCCAAACAGCTGCTTAAACCATTCGGTCATCATGGTAAAGGCTGGGTCATAGCTGACCAGCATTTCCACTGATTTTCCCTTTGCGTGAAGAATATTGCGGTAAGCCGCGTAACGGTAACAATCATTCTTGCTTAAATCATCATTCGCGTATGCATTCTGTGCCGCCGCCGCACCATCCATCAGCGCTTTGATGTCGCACCCGCTGACAGCGATAGGAAGCAAGCCGACCGGGGTCAGAACAGAAAATCTTCCGCCAACATCATCCGGGATCACAAAGGTTTCATACCCTTCCTTGTCGGCCAGCTCTTTCAAAGTGCCGCGCGCCTTATCGGTGGTCGCGTAGATCCTGCCCTTAGCGCCCTCTTTTCCGTATTTCTGTTCCAGCAGGTCGCGGAACACCCGAAACGCAAGCGCCGGCTCTGTGGTAGTGCCGGATTTAGAGATGACGTTTACAGAAATATCCTTTCCCTCGCAGATAGAAAGGATCTCGTTTAAATAAGTGGGGTTGATATTGTTCCCCGCAAAGTAAATATCCGGCGTATCCTTTTTCAAGCTGTTATAAAGCGGCGAGCGAAGCATTTCGATCACTGCCCGTGCGCCAAGATAAGAACCGCCGATCCCGATAACGATCAAAATATCCGAATCAGACTGGATCTTTTTGGCCGCTTTCTGGATCCTTTCAAACTCTTCCCGGTCGTAATCTGCCGGCAAAGTGACCCAGCCCAAAAAGTCGTTTCCAAGGCCGGTCTTATCATGAAGCTTTGTGTGTGCCGCCGATACCAACGGCTGCATCCCCTCTAATTCATGCCCTTTTATAAAGGCAGTTATATGCCTGTCATTTAAAGTGACTGCCATCTGAATTTCCCCTCCAACATCAATTCACATGAAACACGAACTTTCATTTCTTCTTTGAAAAGTATATTATTATTGTACTATAAACCCCTGTCTTTTTCAAGCCTAACAACTCATTTTTTGAAGAAAATTGTTTGTCCGTTTTGTGAACTTTCTAAAAGGCACAACCCACTAAAAAGAGTTGTTTACCGGAAATCCAACAGCATTTTCACCCGGTTATACACGTTCAGCCGGGAACCGCTGGAATCCACGTCCACGCTGACGATCAGCCCGTCGGGCAGCCTTTTGCATAAAGAGGAATAGATCCCTTTCCCGCAAACATGATTCGGCAGGCATCCAAACGGCTGGACTGCCGCTACCTTGCGGCAGCCGTGCTTAATACAGCCCACTGCTTCCGCCCCGATCAGCCAGCCGTCGCCAGTCTGGGTGGAATAGCTGACATATCCTTTGGCTTCCTCTTTTAATATGGAAAACGGCTCTAAACTGTAAAACCCGAATCTCCGTAAAGCCTGAATCATCTTTTTTTGCAGGCGTTCCAAAACAGCTCCGACCAGCCGGTAACCCGCCTTTTCCAGCCGCCGTGAATCCCTTAAATGGGAATCTATGTAATAAAGCGTATACCAGGACAGTCCATTGGTATAGCTTTCACAGCCCTCTTCCTCCAAAAAGCGGACCATATCCCAGTTTCCAAGGTGGCAGTACTTGATATACAATTCCCCAACGATCCCGATCCTTTGCTTTGTTTTCCCGGTACGTTCGATATTGGAAAAGTCCTCGGCGATCCGCAAAAAATTTCGTTTCAAACTTCGCAGGGTAAGGTTCCGGCCTGTTCTCAGGTCCTCGGATAAAACACGCACCCAATGTTTCCAGCAGGCTTGGGCCGTTCCAGACACCTTTTCATAAGGCCTTACCTGCTGAAGCAGCAGCATCAGCATATCCCCGTAGAATAAGCCGAACAGAGCCCGCCAAACCATTCCCGGCTCCAGCTTCATCTGATTTTCCCGCTCTACGCCTTTCACATTAAGGGACAATACCTTCACTTGAGGAAAGCCGGCATTTTTTAACGCCTTGCGCAAAAGGCTGGTATAATTGGACCCACGGCACCCATCCCCGGCAGAGGGCATCAGCAACCGTGTGCGGGACAGATCATACTTCCCGCTTTGCAGGGCAGAGAGCATCTGACCGATGCATAGGATAGAGGGGTAACACATATCGTTGTGCACATAACGCAGTCCCATATCGGTAATGTTGTCCTCGTTTTCCAGAATAATCGGATGATAGTTTTTAGAATAAAAGGCATATTGGAGCAAGGGAAAATGTGCGTCCAGCATGGCGGGAATCAGCAGAATATTCTTTTCCCGGTCCTTCCCCTCCTGGATCCGATACATAAAATCCCTCCTTCCCGCTTTCAGCCGATCAATCATCTATCCTTTCCTTTATCATACCACATCCAAAGGGAATTTCAACAGCGAAAAAAAAGACAGCCTGCCGGAAACTCGGCAGGCTGTCTTTTTACATCGTCATCATTTTATAAAAAACGATCTTCATAGATTCTATAAACGTCCGTTGTTCTACGGCCGTTTTCGCTGTGTATTCATACCGGTCCACTTCTTTTCCGTCCAGTATCAGGGTGGTCGTTCCCACAACACTCCCCTGTTCTACCGGGGCAGTAACGCTCTGCTCCAGCTGGGTGTGTACTTCCACCTCCGGCTGAGTACCCTTCGCGATCAAAACAGGGGCAATTTCCGTAGACGGTGAAACCACCTCTACCCGGGAAACAACGCCCTTTTTCACAGGGATGCTTTCCGTCTGTTCAAAGGTTACTTCCGGGCGGTAAAGCTCATACTTGGCAAACCCATAGTCCAGCAGGTCCTTGCTTTCCTGAAAACGGGTCTTGCTGTCTGATTCCCCCAGTACTACCGCGATCAGGGTCATACCGTTTTTGGTCGCCGCCGAACTTAAGCAGTGGCCGGCCGTTTTGGTGTATCCGGTTTTCACACCGATGCAGCCTTCATATTCCCGCACCAGCGCGTTGGAATTGCGCATCATATATTCATTGGTATCGGAACGGATCGGATACCGGTTGGTCGCGGTGAATTCTGTAGCCTGTTCAAAGGACAGCAAAAACCGGGTCATCAGTGCGACATCTCTGGCTGTGGTCAGGTGTCCATCCGCAGGCAGGCCGTTGGTATTCTCAAAATGGGTGTTGTTCATCCCCAACTCCTCCGCCTTGCGGTTCATCATATCGACAAACGCATCCTCACTGCCTCCGGTAATATGTTCGCCTAATGCCACCGCGGCGTCATTTGCAGAGGCCACTGCTACCGACATCATCAGATCATAGACTGACATCTGTTCCCCTTTGTCAAGGTTTATCTCCGTTCCGCCCATGGAACGGGCGTTTTCCGAAGCGGTCACCATGTCGTCCATGCTCAGTTTCCCCGCAGCCACCTGCTCCAGCACCAGTCCCATTGTCATGATCTTTGTCACAGAGGCCGGTTCCAGTTTTTCATCGGCATTTTTCTCAAACAGGACCGTACCTGTTTCCAGCTCCATCAAAATCGCTGATTTAGCGCCGCTGGCCAAATCGCTGTTCTTATCGTCCGCTCCTTCCGCCGATACCGGCAAGGCGCTTCCTATCAAGACCGCCAGCGATGCGACCGCAGCAAATAACCGTTTCTTCACGCAAATCCCTCCCATTGTGGTTAATATATATGAGCGCCGTACCGTAAACTATGCGGATTTTCGGAGAAAACCTGTAATTTCAGGCCTCTTTGGCAGGGCCTTTATGAGAAGAACGGTATTTGTTGGGTTGCACCCCAGTCACCTTGACAAAAATCCTGCTAAAATAGCTCTGGTTGGGGATGCCCACCTTCTCGGCGATCTCCCCGATAGAAAGACGGGTAGTGGTCAGTAACAGCGCCGCGCGCTGTACCCGTGTCTGCGTGACGTAATCGGAAAAGTTTTGTCCTGTTTCTTCCTTGAAAATTTGGGAAAGATAGGTCGGGTTACAATAGCTTTCTTTAGCGATCACATTTAAAGAAAGTTCCTGCGACAGATGAAGATTGATATACTGAATCGCTTTCCCCACAATGGAATTGTAATGGTACAGGTTTTTGTGGATAAATTCCGATAATTCCCGGATATACTGCACGGTCTGGCTGGTCAATCCGGACAAGGTTTTAAACTGGTCGATTTTTTCCTTGGTATCCATCCCGCCGGTAAAGGCCTCGCGGATTTTGGCAAGCTGGGGATGGCAGACCTCGTTTAGTGTTTTAGCCTTTTCCTCCAGCACAGTGCAGATCAAGTACGCGGCCTCCCGGATGTCATCCGGATGGTAAAGGCGTTCCTGAAAAGAGATCAACGTTTTTTCAATCCACGCCGCGGCTTGGGAAAGCTGGTTGCTCTCTGTCAGCTGGACCAGCTCCAGCAGGATCGGACTTAGCTTCATGGGCTCTGCCGGCAGTTGTGCCTGCGTGCAGTAATAAACGGATTCCTGTTCGTAAAAAGAATAAAGCCTGATGTAGTTCAGGATCCTTTCGTTGTAGTCGCAGATCTTTTCAAAGCCCGAAAAAACAGGGCTGTAATATACGCTGAACATGCAGGATACCCGCAGGCCAATCTCCTGCTTTAACTCCCGCACCGCCGCGCCAAGCTGCACAGCGTCCTGAAACTGAGGGTTGATATTTGCCAGCAGGATATACCTGCTCTTGCTGGATTCCAGCCAGTGTGCAGTCCGAAATAGCCCCGGCTTGTCAAGCTCCTCCTGAAAATCCGGCGCTACCTTTTCCCGAAAGCACAGGTGCATCACAAAAAGCTGCTCCTGATACAAGTCCAGCGATAGGTCAGAAAGCTGTTTTTCCACCTCCTGAGGATAAACCTGGGATACCAAAAGGTTCCAGCAAAGGTTCTCCCGCAGTTCCTTGGTGTGCGCTTTCATGCGGTCCAGTAATTCTTGCGACCGCTGCTGTTCCTGCCGTTTGGACAAAATCTCTTTCCCAAGGCGCAGAGCCAGCGCCAGCAGGTGGTCCAGCTCCAATTCCGCTTTCAGCACATAGGCGTGCGCGCCGTATGAGATCGCTGTCTGGGCATATTTAAAGTCGTCGTATGCAGATAAAATGATGATCTTCATGGCCGGATACCGTTCTACCAAATGCTTTGTCAGTTCCAGCCCGTCCATAACCGGCATCCGAATATCCGTTACCATAATATCCGGCGGGTCAGCTTCGCAAAGCTGCAGCGCCTTTTCCCCGTTGGAAGCGCTGCCCAGCACCTGAAACCCGTAGCTTTCCCAATCTACGGTCAACCGCAGGCCGTCGCGCATGATCTGTTCATCATCTACAAACATGATTTTAATCTGTTCCCCCATGTTTGCTTCCCCCCTCCTCCGGATCGGATAAAATCAATGGCAGCCGCAGGATCACCCGTGTTCCTCTGCCAATCTCGCTTTCAAAATGTACCGAATACGGCTCGCCAAAATTGAGCCGCACCCGCTCGATCACATTGCTGACGCCGATCCCATTCAGCCCTCTGGTCTTTTTTTCAGCAGAGGTGATCTTCTTTAGGGTATGCCCGTCCATCCCTATCCCGTTGTCCGCTACCGTAATCTCAAGCATCGGGGCAACTTCCGTTTCCAGCCTGCGGAAAGCCACCGAGATCCTTACCTCGTCGTTGATTTCCTGAAACCCATGCAGGAGGCTGTTTTCAATAAAGGGCTGGATCAAAAAACGCAGAATACGGCAGGAGTTTAGCTCCTCCGGCAGGTCGATCGAAAACTGGAAATTGGAATAACGGGTCTGCTGAATATAAATATAGCTTTTCAAAATTTTAATTTCTTGTTCTAACGTTACCATCTCTTCCGGGCGGGCAATGGTATTTTTTAAAATATCTACCAATGCCGTCAGCGAGGAATTCACCTGCTCTGGCCGTTTTAACCGAAGCAGCATCTTAATGGAATTGATGGTATTATAAATGAAATGCGGGTTGATCTGCGCCTGCAGCGCTTCGATTTCCAGGTTGCGCTTCTGCGCCTCCTTTTGCAGCATCTGCTGGTTTAGGATCTCGATCTGGGAGACCATATCGTAAAATTGAAGGCTGAGCCGCCCGATCTCATCCTGCGAGACCGTTTCAGGCGGCAGTAAATGAAGTTCCCCCTGCTTGACCCTTTGCATGTCATGGTCAAGTTTCCGGATCGGTCGGGCAACTCGCTGATTGACATACAAGCAGATCAGGAACATGCATACCGATAAAATCAGCAAGCTGACCACGATCGCATAGGTCCAGGTATTTAGGTCCTTTAAAATATCCTTCATCGGCATTAGGTGCGTCAGCTTCCAGTCGATCGAATCCAGAGTATCATAAATATCAATATATTGTTTCCCCTGAAATTCCACGATTTCATATCCGGAGGTTTGGGAGGAGGGCTGTGTCTTTTCCGACCCGTTGATAAACCGGGTCGACAGCGGGGAGGAGGAAAGAATCGGGGTCCCCTCCTCGTCAATCAGGGCGGCGCTGCTGTCCTCTTGGATCAGGGGGTCAAAATATTGGGTCAGCGTACTTTCCGGGATCCCGATGATGATGTAAAAATCCAGCAAACGGTTATAGGCGTTTTGGTAAGACTTATAAAAATAGATATAGGCTTCTTCCGGATTAGAGGGATTGTAGCTTTTTCTCGACACTGTACAGGCCTGCCGTTCATCCCTGAACAGAATGTCGATGTCCTGCTGGATCTGCGTAAGCTCCGGCCCCTGGTTATCCCAAGAATAATACACGGTGGTGCGTGAATCAGTGTAAAGGATGATCTCACAGCTTTTGTTGTTCTGGATCAGGTTTTTGGTGAAATCATTTAAAATTTTATTCAGCTTCATATAAGCGTAATGTTTCTCCAGCGTATCCGTTTCCCGTTTCAGCCGGTTGATATAGAAATTTACGTCGCTGTCATTATAGATCTGATCCCTCAGATTAAACAGGTAGGTCAATTCGGAATTTAGATCCTGACCGATGATTTTGACTGAATTCAGCGAGTTTGTGGCGGCACTTTTTTGAATGATGTTCTTTGAAACAGAGTAGGAAACGGCGAAAAAGATACATACTAAAAGCAGGATCGCGCCATATGACAAAAATAATTTTGACCGGATCGTCTTCATTTTAAGCTTCAAGCGTTCTCCCCCTGTCTGTTTCCTAAAAAACTGAAAAATTCACAAAATTATTATAACATATTTTAGGTTTTTTCAAAAACATATCTTTGGGAAGCTGAAAAATTGAACAATCCGGGTAAAAATATGAAAAAAGTCAAGCTTATGATTTGGAAAAAACATGGCTTCCAACAAAAAATTGAATAAAATATGAATATTCGATCTAAAAAATGTGGATAGCCTTTCGCAGTAAAATCCAGTACAATAAAGACAAATCAAACGAACAAGCTTATGATGACAAGGAGGATTACCCATGAAACACCTGAAAGTAACTGCATTGTTGGCAGCCGCCTTGATGGCAGTTGGTTCTATGACAGCATGCGGCGGTGTGAACAGCCCGGATTCCGGTTCTACCGCAGATAAAGGAAATAGCTCTGGCGACGTGACCTTAAGCTTTTTGCGGGCAGGTACCAGCGAAGACGCACAAATCGCCTATCAGGCTATCATCGACGAGTACACAAAAGCAAACCCAAATGTAAAGATCGAATACCAGCAAATCGGTTTTGGCACCGAACTGGATACCAAGCTGAACACCCTGTATGCCAGCGGCGCGGCGCCTGATCTGGTCCGCGGGCCGATCAGCACCATTGCACAGCGTGCTTCTATGGGCCAGTATGCGGCACTTGACGATTATATCGCCGAGTGGGACGAAAAGGACAACGTGATCCAGACAGCCTATGACGTGGCCAACTACAAAGGCAAGCAGTACGGGATCGCCATTAACATTGAAGCAAGCATGCTCTTCTACCGAAAAGACTACTTTGAAGAAGCTGGCCTTGACCCGAACAAGCCGCCTCAGACCTGGGAGGAGCTGCTCGATTATGCAGAAAAACTGACCGTCCGTGAGGGAGACGACGTTGTAAGGGCCGGCTTTGCGTTCCCAATCTCCAGCAACCACCAGACCCTGATCCAATTTGCCCGCCAAAACGGAGCGACCCTGGTTGATGAGGAAAAAGATGAAGCAACCTTTAACGATGAAAAGACCATAGAAGCATTGGAATACTTCACCCAGTATGCAGACAAAAACCTGATCATTCCATTTGTGAACCAAAAAGATCAAAACCCATTTGAACTTGGAAATGCAGCAATGCAGTACCTCACCTTAAACACCTATGTTACTATCAAAGCAAGCGGCGTAGACTGGGCTGACCAGATGATGTTCTCACCGGGACCAGGCAGAGAAAAGATCAGCACCTTCGGCGGCTGCCAGATCATGTTCATGAGCGAACAGAGCAAAAACAAAGACGCTGCCTGGGACTTTATGAAACACCTGTTCACCGACGATGTTGTTTGGAAGCTGGTGGAAGAAACTGGCGCTACCGCTGTAAAGACAGGTCTTGAGGACAAATTTAACGAAGCGTACCCAGACATCGGGCCGGCTTATCTGGAAACGTTGCAGTATACCGAAGGCATGCCAAAGGTGGAATGGGCGTCCCTGTTTGAAACTGCGATGAAAACTGCCTTTGAAGAAGCAATGTATGGCAAAAAAGACGCAAAAACCGCATTGGACGATGCATATAACCAACTGAACTCCGAACGCGGAATTTAGTGGACATAACAGCAAAAAGCGGGTTCAGGCAGCGCCTGCACCCGCTTTTTCTTTCCAAAGGGGGATTTTATGATGACGGCGATCCGAAAAAAGAAACACAGCAAAATTGGGAATGAACCAATCGGCTATTTTTTTATCGCACCGTTTTACCTGTTCTTTTTCTTTATGGTCCTGATCCCGATCTTCACAGGGATCATGCAGAGCTTTACCAATTATGATTTGTACCAGACCAATGATTTTGTCGGGCTGGCGAACTACAAACAACTGTTAAAAGACCCCGTCTTTTTACAGGCGATCGGCAACACCCTTTTCTATTCACTATTGTACATTGTCCCGACTATGGCGATCGGGCTTTTGCTCGCCTTGCTGATGAGCAAGGAAAGCGGCGGATACAAGATCTTCCGCACCGGGTTCTACCTGCCTTATATCATTTCCATGGTCTGCGCCTCTACCATCTGGCTGTGGATTTTTGACCCGACTGCCGGCGTACTCAATCAAATGCTCCGCGCGGTCGGCCTGCCCACCAGCGATTGGCTGAAAGACCCAAACCTCGCCATGGGCTGCGTTGTGTTCGTCAGCATCTGGAAAAACCTTGGGTACTGTATGCTGATCTACCTTTCCGGGATCAAGGGGATCCCAAATTACCTGTACGAAGCCGCACAGATCGACGGTGCGAGCAAAGTAAAACAATTTTGGTACATCACCGTGCCCATGCTCCAGCCCACCACCTTTTTCCTGTTCATTACCTCTTGTATCTCCTCGTTTAACGTATTTGAGCAGGTCAACGTCCTGACAAACGGCGGGCCGCTGAACACCACGACCACGATCGTACACCAAATCTATTTAAGGGGCTTTACCCAGTTTAAGATGGGATATGCTTCCGCTATGTCCGTCGTCCTGCTGATCATGGTTTGCATCATCACGCTGATCAACTTTAAATTCGGCAATCAAGGCACTGATACGGATATTGGCTAAAGGAGGAAATGAACATGAGATCCAAAAGAAAACTGAAAAATGTTTTGGTCATCATATTACTGACCATTCTGTGCATCATCTTCCTGATCCCGCTGTTTTTAATGATCCTGACCTCGCTGAAAAGCATGCCGGAGATCATGGCCTCCAAGTTTGTACTTTTTCCGGAAAAGGCCCTGTTCTCCAATTATATCGAGGCAATGCAGCGCGGGAACTGGCTGGGTTACTTTGGAAACTCTTTTTTTGTAACGGCTTTGACCGTTCTCATCAGCCTGATCCTAAATTCCATGGCAGGCTACGGCTTTGCACGGATCCCATTCCGTGGGCGCAACACCCTGTTCTTCTTTGCATTGACCGGCATGATGGTCCCAACGCAGGTCACTATGATCCCTGTGTTCATCAACCTGAAAAGCTTCCCCCTAGTGGGCGGAAACGATCTATTCGGCAATGGCGGGACCGGAATGATCAACACCTACGCCGGGCTGATCCTCCCTTACATAGCCGGTGCGTTCGGCGTGTTCCTTTGCCGGCAGTTTTACATGAATTTCCCGGCTTCTCTGGACGACGCCGCAAAAATTGACGGCTGTTCCCGGTTGACCGCTTATTTCAGGATTTATCTGCCACTTTCCAAACCGATCCTTGCGACCTTGGCCGTGTTAAAGGCGTCACAAACATGGAACGACTATATGTGGCCGCTCATTATGATCAACAACGATGAAAAAATGACGATACAGGTAGCGGTTATTTCCAAATTTGTCACAGAGGTCAACACCCAGTGGAACCTTTTGATGGCAGCGACCGCAATGATCATCTTACCGCTGCTGATCCTGTTTTTATTCACCCAAAAGTATTTTGTGGAAGGAATTGTCACCACTGGAATGAAAGGATAGGAGATTCGTGTGCAAAATACTTTTTCACACCCCGTTTTTGTGCCTTTGCTGCAAAAAGCAAAGCGGCAATCGGCTTCGCCGAGCGGCACAAATTCCGAAGAAAGGAATGATTGATTTTTATGGCACAAAGACCAAATATCGTATTGATGAACTGCGATGACTTAGGATACGGAGATCTGGGCTGTTACGGCTCCGCTGTCAACCGCACTCCTACCTTAGACGATATGGCAAAGCACGGAATCCGCTTTGCCGATTTTTACATGGCGTCCCCGGTCTGCTCTCCCTCCCGCGGCGGGATGCTGACCGGCTGTTACCCGCCCCGGATCGGCTTCGGCACCTTTGAAGGCGAGTGGGTCCTGTTCCCCGGGCAGGGCGTTGGGCTAAACTCCAGTGAGGTCACCATCGCAGAGATTCTGCGGGATGCCGGATACCGCACCAAGATCGTCGGGAAATGGCATTGCGGGGACCAGGAAGAATTCCTGCCTTTAAACCATGGGTTTGACGAATATTTCGGGCTCCCCTACAGCAATGACATGGGACGCCAGAAAACCAGCCGGCTAAATACCCCCCTACCCTTGATCGACGGGTCCGAGGTGATCGAAGAACAGCCGGACCAGCGTTCCCTGACCGAACGGTATGTAGAACAGGCGACCCGTTTCATCCGGCAGAACAAGGAAAATCCATTCTTTTTATATTTTGCGCATATGCATGTCCACCTGCCCTTATACACCTCGGAAGAGTTCGTGAAAAACTCTCAAAACGGTGATTACGGCGCCTGTGTGGAATGCATCGACTGGGCGGCGCGCGCTGTCCTGCACGAGCTGAAAAAGCAGGGATTAGAGGAAAACACCCTCTTTATCTTCACCTCTGATAATGGCGGCCGGGGCGACCACGGCGGCAGCAACAGGCCTTTACGTGGCAAAAAAGGCACGACCTGGGAGGGCGGACAGCGTGTGCCCTGCATCATGTACTGGCCGAACCATATCCGAGAGGGCGCTGAGGTACACGATCTGGTGACCTCTATGGACTTTTTACCCACCTTCGCGAAGCTCTGCGGCGGGAAAGTAGACCCCGATCGGAAAATTGACGGTATGAATTTCAGTGAAATGCTCTTCTCTGATACGGCGTCGCCCCGGAATGAATTTTTCTACTATATCCGTGAGGCATTGGAGGCTGTCCGGGTAGGCGATTGGAAGCTCCATACCAGCAAGGACGGAGAAGCGGTCAAATTGCTTTATAACCTCAGGAAAGACCCGGGCGAAACGAACAATCTATATGACGAGTATCCAGAAATCGTCGCAAAGCTTGAAGCGCGTCTGGAATACTGCCGCCATGATTTAGGCGACACCGTGACCGGAACCGCCGGCGAAAACGTCCGCCCGATCGGCAGAGTGGAAAATCCCAAGCCATTAGCGGAATACAACGAAGATCATCCGTATATCGTGATGATGTACGACAGCGAGGACATTGGTTAAATCATCCCAGAAAGGAGCAGCTATGTCCAGACAGTTAAATATCGTTTATATGATCTGCCATGATATGGGGCAGTATCTTGGCGCGTACGGGATCGACACCGTGCAGACCCCCAACCTGGACCGCATCGCAGAGGAGGGGGTACTATTCGAAAACAATTTCTGCACGGCCCCGCAGTGCTCTCCCAGCCGCGCCAGCTTAATGACCGGGCGCTATCCCCATTCCAATGGGGTGTACGGCTTAAGCCAGGAGGGGATGTTTTCCCAGTTCCATGCCAACGAAAAGCCGATGGCAAACCTACTGCACGACGCCGGGTATGACAGCTACAAATTCGGGCTTCAGCACGCCACCTATGACGAAAGCTTTTTGAAATTTAAGCCCTATCGTCAAAGCGGCGGAGAAAAAGAATGCACCAAGGTGGCTGGCTCGGTGATCGAATTTTTGAAGGAACGAAAAGCCCAAGAACAACATGCTCCTTTTTTTGCCCATGTGGGTTTTTTCGAACCGCACCGCCCCTTTGATTTTGAAGGCGCCGAACCTGACTCCGCCTTAGGGGTAAGTATTCCCCCATATATCAAACACACACCGGAGGCGGAACAGGACTTCGCCATGTTTCAGGGAGCGATCAAAAAAGTGGATCAGGCGATCGGCAGGGTCTATCAGGCGATTCAGGATCTTGGCTATGCGGAGGATACGCTGGTTATTTTTACAGTTGACCACGGCTTTCCGTTTTTCCGCGCCAAGGGTACGCTTTACGATCCCGGACTGAAGACAGCCCTTTTGATGCGCTGTCCCAGATATGGCATAACCGGCGGGAAAAGGTACACGCAGCTGATCAGCAACATTGACCTGCTGCCCACCGTTTTAGAGGCTGCCGGGATTTCTATCCCCGAACAGGTTCAAGGGAAAAGCTTCTGGAGCTTGCTGACCGGCAAGCCATATCAGCCCAACAAGGCCGTTTTTGCAGAAAAAACATATCATAACAGCTATGATCCCATGCGTGCGATCCGTACCGAACACTTCAAGCTCATCTTCAACTTTGAAAGCACCCACGGCGTGCAGGTTCCGGGAGATGTTGCAAAATCTCTTTCTTCCAGCAAGATGCTGCCTGAACTGTTCGCTCCGATCAAACCTTTTATGGAACTGTATGATTTGAAGCTGGACCCGTGGGAATCGAAAAATCTGGCGCAGGAGCCGGAATATGAAACGATCAAACAGGAACTTGCCAGCCGGTTATACCAGTGGATGGCCGACACGCAGGATCCCCTTTTAAACGGCCCGATCCCCTCCGCCTCCTACAACCGGCGGCTTGCCTGTCTAAAAGGGCTGGCTCAAAGTCAATTTTAGGGTGCGCGTTTTTGTTGATCCGTTGCCGGTCATTGCAGGCATCTTGCCCTGGCACATGTTTTCTGATACAATAAAAAAGTACCTGTTTCAAACTGCCTTTGTGTAAGGGAAGGAGTTAATTTATGCCGCCGATTTGTGTGATGCTGAAACCGGCCTCCGGTTCATGCGACCTGCGCTGTCAGTATTGTTTTTATCATGATATTACCGAAAACCGTCTCTGTCCGAATTATGGAATGATGAGCGAAGCTACTTTGGAAGCAGTCATCCAGAAAACCCTTGCTTACGCAGAGGGCAGCTGTTCTTTCATTTATCAGGGCGGCGAGCCTACCCTTGCAGGGCTTGAATTTTACCGAAAATCCCTTGCGCTGCAAAAAAAATATGCGCCGGTGGGACTACGGATTGAAAATTCCATCCAAACCAACGGTTACCGCATCGACAAGGAATGGGCGAAGTTTTTTGCAGACAATCAATTTTTAGTGGGCATTTCCTTAGACGGAACCCGCAAAACCCACGATGCATACCGCCGCTCTCCCTCCGGGGAAGGAACCTTTTTCAGGATCATGGAAACAATCGACCTGCTGAACCGCTACCAAGTGGAATACAATATCCTAACGGTGGTCCATCGACAGACAGCGGCTCGGATCAAAGAAATTTACACCTTCTATAAAAAGCATCAGTTCCGTTATCTCCAGTTTATCCCCTGTCTGGATCCCATCGGCGAAACAGGCGGACAATATGAGTATTCCCTTACCCCGGAGCAATACGGGACCTTTTTAAAAGACCTTTTTAAGCTTTGGTATGAAGACCTGCAAAAAGGCCAGCAGCCCTATATCCGCCAGTTTGAAAACTATATCGGGATCTTTTTAGGGTACATGCCGGCTGCCTGCGAACAGCGCGGGATCTGCGGAAAACAATATGTGGTCGAAGCGGATGGGGAGGTTTACCCCTGCGATTTCTATATGCTGGACGAGTATCAGCTTGGCAATCTGAATGAAGTGGATTACCCCCAAATCGACAAAACGCGCAGGGAGCTTCAATTTGTAGAGAGATCCATGCCAGTGTCCAAGCAATGCCGGGACTGCCGGTTTTATAAGCTCTGCCGCTGTGGCTGTAACCGGATGCGGATCCCCCACCCGAACGGTGGCAGTATCAATTATTTTTGCGAGGCTTACCAAGCCTTTTTCTCAGAATATGAGGACACCCTCCGGCAGATCGCGGATACCATTGCCGCTCATCAGCAAAACCGGACATAACCGCTGGAAAGCAGTTGCCTTGATTTTGTTTTATCGTTTGATAAAAAAGCACCTCGGACAAAAGTCCGAGGTGCTTTTTTATTTCCGTTCCATCAGTTTTACCAGCACAGCTTTCTGTGCATGGAGCCGGTTTTCCGCTTCATCAAAAATTTCATTAGCGTGCGCTTCCAGCACCTCTTCGGTGATCTCTTCCCCGCGGTGCGCCGGCAGGCAGTGCAGTACCATTGCGTCTTTCTTTGCAGCAGCCATGACGTTGCTGTTGATCTGATAAACGCCCTCGAACACCTCGCGCCGTTCCTGCGCTTCTTGCTCCTGCCCCATAGAAGCCCATACGTCGGTAATCACAACATCGGCATCCCGGGCGGCTTCCAACACATCGCCGGTCAGTACAAAACGGTCGCCGTATCCCGCGGCAAATTCCAGCACAGCCGGATCCGGGTGATATCCTTCCGGGCAGGCCGCGCTGACTTTCATCCCAACCTTTAAACCCCCAACGATCAGGGAATTAGCCATATTGTTCCCATCTCCAAGATAGCACATTTTCAGGTTATCAAAGCTGCCTTTGTATTCCCGGATCGTCAAAAGGTCAGCCAAAATCTGGCATGGATGACAAAAATCGGTCAGCCCATTGATGATCGGGATCGAACCGTATTTTGCCAGATCCTCTACTTCTTTTTGCTCAAAGGTCCGGATCATGATACCGTCCAAATAGCGGGACAGCACCCGTGCGGTATCCTGCACCGGTTCCCCGCGCCCGATCTGCAGATCATTGGAACTTAAAAACAGAGCGTAACCGCCAAGCTGGTACATTCCCGTTTCAAAAGACACACGGGTACGGGTCGAGGCTTTCTGGAAGATCATCCCCAGAGTCTTCCCCTTTAAACGGTGATGTTCGATCCCATGCTTCTGTTCATATTTTAACTGGTCAGCCAGATTGAGCAGGCTGAAAATCTCTTCTGTGCTCAAATCCAGCATCTTCAACAAATGCTTCATCCCAAAATATCCCCCTCATTTGCCAGCAGGACTTCCCGTAAAATTTTAAGTCCCCGGCTTAATTCTTCATCGGTAATATTTAACGGAGGCAGTAAACGGATCTTTTCCTTGGCGGTCAGCACCAGCAGGCCGTGCTCCAGACAATCCTGCGCCACTTCCTTTGCCTTGCGGCTGTGAAGCTGGATTCCAACCATCATCCCCAGCCCGCTCAGGCCCTCGACCTCGCGGATCCCCATCATCGCCTCTTTGATAACGCGCGATTTGCGGCGCACTTCTTCTAAAAACGCATCGTTCGCGATCCGGTTCATGCACACGTTCGCCCCCGCACAAGAAACGGGGTTTCCCCCAAAGGTAGAGCCATGATCGCCGGGACCCAGAACATTGCAGGTCTTCTCATTGCAGAGAACCGCCCCGATCGGCAGGCCGCCGCCCAGCCCTTTTGCCAAGGTCGTAATATCCGGGCGGACACCAAACTGCTCGCTGGCCAAAAAGGTCCCGGTGCGCCCAACCCCAGTCTGCACTTCATCGGCAATGGTCAGGATGTCTCTTTTTTGGCAGTATGTATAAAGCCCCTCTACAAAGGACTCTTCCAGCGGGATCACACCGCCTTCCCCCTGCACGAATTCAAACATGACCGCGCATACACTGTCATCGATTTTAGAAACAACGTCGACCAGATCATTGGCTTTTGCAAATACGAACCCTTCCGTAAATGGGAAGAAGTAGTTGTGGAACACATCCTGCCCGGTCGCGGAAAGAGTGGTCACAGTACGGCCGTGGAACGAGTTTATCAGACAAACGATCTTATTTCGGCCCTCTCCGTATTTATCAAAGCTGTACTTTCTTGCAACTTTGATCGCGCCCTCATTTGCTTCTGCGCCGGAATTTGCAAAGAATACCTTTTCATAACCCGTTGCTTCGCACAGGCGGTCTGCCAATTCCACACACGGAGCCGTGTAATAGAGATTGCTCATGTGCTGAAGATTCCCCGCCTGACGGGAGATCACCTCGACCCATTCATCATCTGCAAATCCAAGAGAATTGACGCCGATCCCAGAGGTAAAGTCAATATAAGACTTTCCCGTTTCATCCCAGCAGGTCGCGCTTTTGCCGCTTACCATCGCCACATCAAAGCGGGCGTACGTTCCAACGATCTGCTTTTTGTCATGTTCTTTAATCGCGCTCATCATTTTATTCTCCATTCCTTTTTATGGTTATTTTAAGCTGTAAACAGCGTTCCAATCCCCTCATCAGAAAATAACTCGATCATGATAGAATGCGGGATCCTGCCGTCAATGATCAGCGACTTCTGCACGCCCCGGCGGATAGATTCCACGCAGCACTCGATTTTTGGGATCATCCCGCCTGAAATGACCCCCTGGCGGATCAACTGCGGGACCTCGCTGACGGCCACGGCTGGGATCAAGGTATCCTCATCATCCTTATCCCGTAAAAGCCCACGGATGTCAGTCATCAAAATCAGGTTTTCCGCATGCAGCGCAGCGGCGATCTTCGCGGCTGCCGTATCGGCGTTGATGTTGTAAACATCGCCCTTTTCGTCTGCCGCCACCGTAGAGATGACCGGGATGTATCCGCTGTCCAGCGCATCCAAAATCGGTTTGGTGTTCACATCGGTAATGTGTCCCACAAAGCCCAAATCCTGGCTGGTCTTTTTTTCACAACGGATCATATCCCCGTCGATCCCACAAAGGCCGATCGCATTGCCGCCATGCTGGGTCAGCAGGGAAACTAGACCCTTGTTCACCTTTCCGGCTAAAACCATCTGGACGATCTCTGCGGTTTCCTTATCCGTATACCGCAGGCCGTTGACAAATTTGGATTCCTTGCCCACGCGCGCCAGCATCTCGTTAATTTCCGGTCCGCCGCCATGCACCAGCACCACCTTGACCCCAATCAAGGAAAGCATGACCACGTCGGTCATCACCGCATCTTTTAATTCCTGACTGGTCATGGCGTTGCCGCCGTACTTCACCACAACGATTTTCTGATAATATTTTTGAATATACGGCAAAGCACTTACCAAAACCTGCGCTTTCACCGCATTGGAAATCTTTTCGATCTTCTCTGTTTCCATCGTTTCTTCCTCCAAAAATCAAACTCATGGAGTTAGGTACGATAGTCCCCATTAATTTTAACATAATTATAGGTCAAATCGCAACCCCATGCAACAGCTTTTCCGTTTCCGTCGCCCAAATTTACAATAATTTTGATCTCTTCCTCTTTTAAGATCTCTGCGGCCTTCTCTTCGCTAAAAGCTACCCCAGCCCCGTTTTTGCAAACCTGCAGGCTCCCAGCCTCTGAAGAAAGAATCACTTCCACCTTGTGGATATCAAGATCAGCCTTGCTATAGCCGATCGCGCAGAGAATACGGCCCCAGTTGGCATCCTCGCCAAACATCGCGCATTTGAACAGATTGGAAGTGATGACGCTCTTCGCGATAATTTTTGCGTTTTGGGTATCCACAGCGCCGGTCACAACGCATTCCAAAAGCTTTGTGGCTCCCTCGCCGTCCCCTGCGATCATCCGGGACAGGTTCATCAGCACAGCAAACAAGGCTTCCCGAAACAGTTCATATTCTTCGCTTTCCACCGAATCGATCAATGGGTTGCCCGCCATACCGTTGGCCATGATAGAGGCCATGTCATTCGTAGAGGTATCCCCGTCTACTGAAACCATATTAAATGTGTCATTGACTACCGTTGACAAAGCTTTTTGCAGTACCTCGTGGTCGATCGCTGCATCCGTCGTCATAAAGCAGAGCATCGTCGCCATGTTTGGATGGATCATGCCGCTGCCCTTTGCCATGCCGGCAATGGTGCAGGTTTTCCCTGCCAATTCAAAACGGACCGCCACTTCCTTTTCGCAGGTGTCGGTAGTCAAAATCGCGTTTGCAGCGTCATGTCCGCCCTCATAAGAAAGCGCTTTTGCCAGTTCTTCTGCGTGGGAAACGATCGGCTCCAGCTCCAGCACCTGCCCGATCACCCCGGTAGAGGCCACGATCACGTCCTCCTCCGGCAGGTTCAGCGCCTTGCCGGCAATCTCACACATTGCCGCGGCCTTTGCCTCCCCGTCTGCGTTACAGGTATTCGCATTCCCGCTGTTGACGATCACAGCCTGCGCTTTCCCGTTTTTCAAATTCTGCTGGGTCACTAAAATCGGCGCGCCTTTTACCAAGTTTTGGGTATAAACTGCCGCCGCGTCGCAAAGCTGGTCGGAACAGATCATTGCCAAATCCTTTTTCGCCCTGTTTTTTCTGATCCCGCAGTGGACTCCCGCCGCCTTAAATCCTTTCGGTGCGCAGACCCCGCCGCTTACCAGCTCCAGTCCCTCATATTTTATCATTCTCATGGTTTTTCCTGCCTCTCCTTTGAGAAATTCCCTCATTCTTTAAAATGCCGGCGGAACCAGACAAAGCCCCGCGTCTTCTTCAAACCCGCACAGCAGGTTCATGTTCTGCACAGCCTGCCCGGCCGCCCCCTTTACCATATTGTCGATCGTGGACACCACGATCAGGCGGTTGGTTCTGGAGTCAAAATGCAGCGATATGTCGCAGTAATTGGAAAACTTCACATGCTTTAGGTTTGCCGTATCACCGTCCGGCAATACCCGCACAAACTTTTCGTTTTGGTAAGCGGATTCATATAATGCCCGCACCGTTTCCTTAGATGCGCCCTCCTTTAAGGTGACATACATCGTAGATACGATCCCCCGGTTTACCGGGAGCAGATGCGGCACAAAGGTCACCCGCACCGGTTCGCCGGAAAGCTCGGACAAAGTCTGCTCAATTTCCGGGGTGTGGCGGTGAACCGCTGTTTTATACGGAGAAAACGCCTCATTGCAGTCCGGGTAATGGGTGGTTTGGGAAAGCCCCCGCCCTGCCCCAGTTACACCTGATTTCGAGTCGATGACCAAGGTATTCAGATCCGCCAGCCCGCTTTTGGCAATCGGCGCCATCCCCAACGCGATGCTGGTAGGGTAACAGCCCGGATTTCCGATAATGGAAATATCCTTTCCAAGCCGCTCCCGGTGCAGTTCCGGGATACAGTAGCAGGAATGGGTATGAAGTTCTTTTTCTTTGTATTCCAGCCCATACCATTGCTGATAATCCGCTTCGTCTTTTAGGCGGAAATCCGCGCCCAAATCAATAAACTTTTTCCCCTGCCCGACCGCTTTTTTCGCAAGCGCTTCGCACAATCCATGCGGCAAAGAGGCAAAAATCACATCGCTCTGTGCGATCACAGTATCCTCGTTTGTCAGCGCCATATCGCAGATCTGATACAAGGAGGGATAAACCTCGCTTAGCTTTTTCCCCTCAAAGCTGACAGAGCTGATTGCCGCCAGCGTCACATTTGGGTGGTTTAACAAAATGCGTACCAGTTCTTCCCCCGCATATCCGGTCGCCCCTATGATCCCTACTTTTGTCTGAGCCATTTTCTCTCCTCGATTCTTTATTCTGATAACAGCTTTCTCGCTTCGGCTACCTGCTGTTTTACCATTTCCGGTGCCGGACCGCCCAACACATTTCTGCCCTTTACACAGGTATCCAAGCTGATCGCATGGAATACATCCTCTTCAAACAGGCCGCTCATTTCCCTGTATTCTTCCAAAGACAAGGTTTCCAGCGTTTTGTTGTGGTCAATGCAGTAAGCCACCAGCGTGCCAGTGATCTTATAAGCGTCACGGAACGCCATTCCTTTTTTCACCAGATAATCTGCGCAGTCAGTCGCGTTGATAAATCCTTTTGCCGCGGCGGCGCGCATGTTGTCCTTGAGCACCCGCATAGTTTTCAGCATGGGGAGCATGGTACTGACGCACAGCTTCGCCGTTTTGCAGGAATCAAAGATCGGTTCCTTATCCTCCTGCATATCCTTGTTATAAGCCAGCGGAAGCCCTTTCATCATGGTGAGCAGCGTTGTCAGGTTGCCGATGGTACGGGCTGTTTTTCCGCGTACCAGTTCGGTAATATCCGGGTTCTTTTTCTGCGGCATAATGCTGGACCCGGTAGAATAAGCGTCGTCCAGTTCAATAAATTTGAACTCCCAGGAGCACCACAAGATCACTTCCTCCGACAGGCGGGAAAGGTGCATCATCAGCGTAGCAATCGCACTTGCTAATTCAATGCAGAAATCCCGGTCCGAAACGCCGTCCAGACTGTTCTGGGTCGGCCCTGAAAATCCCAGCAGATCGCTGACCAGCTGGCGGTCGATCGGGTAAGTGGTGGAGGCCAGCGCCCCGCTGCCCAATGGCATGACGTTTAACCGCTTATAAGTATCCTCCAGACGGCCAATGTCACGCAGCAGCATCTGCACATAAGCCATCAAATGATGCCCGAATGTAATAGGCTGCGCACGCTGCAAGTGGGTGTATCCCGGCATCACAGTGTCCGCATGTTCTTCTGCCAGATCACACAAAGCCCCCGCCAATTCCCGGGTCAACGCTTCGATCTCTTTGGTTTCGTCTTTCAGGTACATCCGGATATCCAGCGCCACCTGGTCGTTCCGGCTGCGCGCAGTATGAAGCCGCTTTCCAGTATCACCAAGGCGCTTGGTCAGCTCCGCTTCCACAAACATGTGAATATCTTCGGCGGTCATATCAAATTCCAGCCGCCCTTCTTCCAAATCGGAAAGGATCCCCCGCAGGCCCTCTACGATTGCGTCTGCCTCGGCGGGGTCAATGATCCCCTGCGTTCCCAGCATGGTCGCATGCGCAATACTGCCCTCTATATCATGACGGTACATCACATGGTCAAAGGCGATAGAGCTGTTAAAATCATTTACCTTCTCATCAACCTCTTTTTTAAACCGTCCTGCCCACATTTTTGCCATCTGTTTTCTCCCTCTTCCTCCATGATAAACCAAGGGGCAATATCAAAAATTATTTGACATTGCCCTATCATGATCTGTTGTTTGATTGTTCCGGTTACTTCTGTTCCCGTTTCTGGTCCAGTAAAGCCTTCACTTTGATCGGCAGCCCAAACAGGTTGATGAATCCGGCAGAATCCGCCTGATTATAAACCTCATCTTCCCCAAAGGTTGCCACTTCTTCATCATACAGGGTGTACGGAGAGGTGACGCCGGCATTGATGATATTGCCTTTGTACAGCTTTAGCTTCACTTCACCGGTCACGGTTTCCTGTGTTTTATCAACGAACGCGCTCATCGCCTCCCGCAGAGGGGTGTACCACTGGCCGTTATAAACCAGATCAGCAAATTCCAGCGCCAGTTTTTGTTTGTAATGCTGGGTCATTTTATCCAGACAGATAGTTTCCAGCACTTCGTGCGCATGGTACAAAATAGTTCCGCCCGGGGTCTCATAAACGCCGCGGCTCTTCATCCCTACCAACCGGTTTTCCACGATATCCAGCAGGCCGATGCCGTTTTCGCCGCCCAGCTTGTTCAGGGTCTTGATCATGGTCACGCCGTCCATTTTCTCTCCGTCCAGCGCAACTGGGATCCCTTTTTCAAAGCTTAAGGTGATATAGGTCGGTTTGTCCGGAGCCTGTTCCGGCGCAACGCCCATTTCCAGAAAACCTTCTTTTGCATACTGCGGTTCGTTTGCCGGGTCTTCCAGATCCAGCCCTTCGTGGGACAGATGCCACAGGTTCATATCTTTGGAATAGTTGGTTTCACGGGTGATTTTGATCGGCACATCGTGCGCGATCGCATAGTCGATCTCTTCGTCACGGGATTTCAGTTCCCACGTCCGCCATGGAGCAATGATCGGCATTTCCGGAGCCAGCGCCTTGATGGTCAGTTCAAACCGAACCTGATCGTTCCCTTTTCCGGTACAGCCGTGGCAGATCGCATCCGCTCCCTCTTTTTTGGCGATCTCAACGATCCGTTTTGCAATCGGAGGTCTTGCAAAGGAGGTGCCCAGCAGGTAATTTTCATATTTTGCGCCGGCTTTTAAGGTCGGGAACACAAAATCGTTGACGAACTCGTCCTGAATATCCTCTATGTACAGCTTGGAAGCGCCTGTTTTCAACGCGCGTTCTTCCAAACCGTCAAGTTCTGCGTCCTGGCCGACGTTTCCAGCCACGCAGATCACTTCACAGCCGTAGTTTTCTTTCAGCCATGGGATAATGATCGACGTGTCCAGTCCGCCTGAGTATGCCAATACTACTTTATTGTACTTTGCCATTTTCAAATCCTCCGTATCTTTGATACAGGCTAAAGCCTGCCTTGCTTTTCATCATTTTAGTATTTTGCTGACAATGTATATTATACTCTTCTGCAAAGAAATTGCAAGCATTTTTTGCATAAATATTCATAAAATCTGTATTTTTATGAAATCAGTATAAAACACCCGTAAGAATTGCCCTTGTTTTTGACAAATCATCTGCGCTTTCATAGTATCAAAATGTATACTGTGAATTTTTATGCATCTTTTATACTCTATCCAGGATCATCTGTCCATAATCCAAGTCTGTATAACCCAGCGCGCGGTACAATTTAACCGCGCGGGTATTCTCTTTTGTCACTTCCAGTCGGTAACGCTTTGCGCGGCTGTCAAACTCACTGCGGATAAAAGAGAAGATTTCTTTTCCGATCCCGCAGGAGCGGAACGCCTCCTCCACATACGCTTCCTCTATCAACACGACCATGCCGCCCACCTCATTCGACCAAGTCAAAGATAAAAGCGCATAGCCGGCTACCTCCCCGTTGTATTCGGCGATCAGGCCCACCGCATAGGGCGAGCCTTTCATGATCTCCTCAAAGGTATTCTCAAAAAACACAGGATCCACCTCATGCAGCACGGCCGGCATCGTATAAAACTTTTTTGCCATTGCCAGAAAAGCCTCGCGGTCCTTCTGTTCAAAATAACGAACCATTGTCTATACTCCTTCCTCCACAAATACAAAATCGATATTCCCGCTGCTCACCTGAGCGGCAGTACACCTTACCCGGACCTTCTGCCCAATGCGGTAGCTTTCCCCTGTATACCGGTTGCGGTAAGACATCACTTCATCAAAATCATATTCCCCGTTGGGCAGATCTTCCACACGCACTAATCCCTCTACAGTATTAGGAAGCTCCACATAGATTCCATGTGAGGCAACGGAAGAAATGATCCCGTCAAATTCCTCGCCGATCCTGTCTTTCATATATTCGGCTTTATAAAAGTCCTCGCAGTCCCGCTCCAGCTTCATCGCGTTGATCTCGGTCTGGGTAGCCTGTTTAGATGCTTTTACCACATATTTGGCATAACGGCGGCGGATTTCTTCCACAGCTTCTCCTGCGATCAGGTCGGTCAGCACCCGGTGCACCATCAAATCCGGATAACGCCGGATAGGGGAGGTAAAATGCGCGTAATTTTCCAGCGCCAAGCCGTAATGCCCCAGCGGGCTTTCGCTGTATTTGGCCTTGGACATCGCCCGCAGCATCTGGATATTGACGATCGGCGCGATCTCTTTCCCCTTTACCTTTTCCAAGATCTCGGCCAACGCTTTCGGCTTTACATTCGGGGAAAGGCCGCGCGTCTGGAGACCTAAAATCCGCAGTGTCATATTCAGCTGCTCTAGTTTTTCCGGAGAAGGCGGCTCATGCACCCGGTATACAAACGGTACATCTTTCATCTTCCCAGCCGTTGCCGCCGCTTCGTTGGCGGTCAGCATAAAGTCCTCGATCAGTTCCTCGGCGATCCCAGTCTGCCGTGGCAAAATTTCGACCGCCTTCTGGTTTTCATCGACTAAGATCTTGCTTTCGCTGGTTTCTAGTGCCGGGGCGCCGCGGCGGCGTTTATTCCCGGACAAGATCTCGGCAAGCTCTTTCATCAAAAACAGCTTTTCCTTTACCTCGGCGTACTTTTCCTCTATCTGTGTGCCGGCCGTCCCCGCAAACAGGTCGTTGATCTCGCTGTAAACACCCTTTACCTTGGAACAGATGACCCCTTTGCGGAAATCAAAATCAATTAGCTGGCCCTCTAGGTCTAAGGTCAAAATAGCGGACAGGGTGAGCCGGTCCTCTCCCGGGTTGAGCGAACAGATCCCGTTTGAAAGCTCTTTGGGCAGCATGGGGATCACCTGGTTGGCATAATAAATGCTGGTACCGCGGTAAAAGGCCTCGGTATCGATCTCGCCCTTGTATTTGACATAGTGGGAAACGTCTGCAATATGCACGCCCAGCACATAGCAGTCCTCATACTTTTCCAAAGAAACCGCGTCGTCAAGATCCTTGGAATCCGCGCCGTCAATCGTAAAGACGATGTCGCCCCGAAAGTCGGTGCGGCCCTCCAAATCCCTGCTTTTCAATCCGCGCTTTTGCAGATATCTCGCCTTGTCGATCACCTCGTACGGGAATTCAATCGCTACGCCGGAAAGATCCAACGCGGCCAACGCGCAGGAATAAGCTGTTTCGGAATCACCGTATGACGCTACCACCGTTGCCTGATGCTCGCTGTGTCGTTTTCCGCGGCGGGTGATCCTCGCCATTACCTTGTCGCCTTCCGACGATCCGTTTAAGTCCTTTTCCCGCACAAAAATCGGCTGTTTGCCCATGGTATCGGGGCGCACGAACCAGTTCCCGTTTTCACAGGCCACATTGCCGGTAAATTCTCCCGGCCCATAAGCCGTGACCTGCACCACTTCCCCCTCCGGAGAAGTCCCCCTGCCTTTTATTTTTTTTAAGAGCACCTTATCCTGAGGCATTGCCCCCATCAAAAATTTGCCGGGAATAAAATATTCTGTTTCATCGGGCAAGGTCTTAGCAAAGCCAAACGTCTTGTTGACCCGGGTGATCTGGGCGGGTATCAGCTTTAAGGCTGACACCGCATAGATCCGATTTTTCCGTTCTATAATCTGCCCCTGCTCCGCCATTTCTGCCAAAACGGAGCGCAGGCGGTCCTTTTGTTTATTTTTAATTTTCAGCTTATGGCAAAGGTCTTTCCATGCCAGACCGGATTTTCCGGCCTTTGTGACCCATACGGTCACTTTACTGATCCACTCGTTCATTCCTTCACTTCCTTTTATTTCCTTTTCATCCGGGTAAAAAAACACCCTGCGTCATTATCTTACGCAGGGCACTTGTATTTACTCTTACTTTACAAAATGGATCACCAAATTCATCACCAATGTTACCACAAAGAAAACGACTGCTAAAATCTTGGTTAGTTTCGCGTAAAACGCGTCTTTAGTCCGTCCGCCTTCCCGTCCGTAAAAGTTATTGCTTCCGGATTCCCCGCTTATAGCGCCCATACCAGCCTGCTTGCTTTCCTGTAACATAACAATCAAAATGATCAATACACTTGCAATAATTAATAAGATGCCGCCAACAATTTCAATCGGGTTCATCGTTTTGCCTCCATACACACATAATGATACATTACATATCATAACATACAATTTGTCCCATTTCAACCATTATTTTTATTTTTCTGTAGATTTTCGCAAGCATTCACGGCTTTCACAGAAAAACAAACCGCTGTTATAAACTGCATTCATATAAAAACATTTCGCACAGATCGTCCTGTGCCGCTTTCTTGTCAAACGAAGAGTACACTGAAATCGCTGTAAAACCGATCTCTCGTAATATCTGCTCCATTTCCCCAAAACAGTAAAGATGCGTTTGAAAATCCATAGGCTCGCTTTGCAGCAGGCGGCCGCCGCTGTACAGTTCATAGACCGACGGGGAAAACTGCGTCTGGCTTTGTTCGTCATAATGGTTTTTGCTTTTCAAAACCAGATCCAGCCCCTCCTTGGTCTTTACGGCGACAGCGGTTTTGTAATCGTCCCCGTCCGGGCACCGGTCAGCAATCGTATCCACCGCAAAAATCCAGTTCATCCTGCGGCGCCGTTTCATGCAGGAGCTCATACATTTCGGTGCATAAACTGCCGTAATAATTCTGCCTAGTTTTTTTCATTTCTGTCACCTTACGATCTGATGGAAATTTTATTTTTATGAAAAATCTTGAATATCAGCCGTCAAATTGGCTATATTAATAGTACATTGTTTTTCATAACACAAAAAATTCTTGCGTTTGACCCATATATAACACCCAAACGTTGTATATGATGAAAAGCAGTGTGCCCGCTGGCTTTGCCGGCGGGCTTTTTTTATTCTCCTAACAGATTCAACTGTTCGCCGTAGTCTTCCTCCCGCATCAAAGCGCCTGCCGACGGCAGTGTTTTGGTCCGGAACCGGTGCGGATTCGCAAACATCCCTTCCACAAAGCGTTCCACCTTTTCCACAAAGTGGTTCTTTTTCAGGGTCATCACAGCAACGCCCTGCGTATCCCTGGTCGTTTTTGGAAGGATCGCGGCGGAATGGAACAGCAGTTTCCGCTGCGCAGTAGAGGTCAGGACAAATTCCTCTTGGTCCGTACTTTCAAAGAGCGCTGCCAGCGGGCTTTTTCCGCTGTAGGCGTTGGAAAGCTTTTTCCGCTTGGTTTTAGTTTCATAGGATTTCAGCGGCACCTTGGCAACTTTTCCGTTTTCAAAGAAAAACAGGATATTCCCGCTGTAATCCTTTGTGACCACCATGCCGATCAGCCTTTCATCCTCGTCAAATCCAAGCTTTGCCGGGATATAATCCCCCAGCACGCTGGCTTTTGTATCGTCAAAATCCATAGCGCGCGATTTATAGACCTGCTGCCGGTCTGTGAAAAACAGCAGTTCCACGTCGTTTTGGGATTCCACATGCTGGACAAGATAGTCAGACTCCTTCAGCTTGTGTTCCCCGCTCATCCGCAGACTCTGCGGAGTGATCTTTTTGAAATAACCGTCATTAGTCAAGAACAGATTTACCGCATAGCTCGGGATCTCTTCCTCTTCCGCTTCGTCTTCTACGTCTTCCGCGAAGAGCAGCATGGTGCGGCGCGGCTTCCCGTATTTTTTCATAACCTCTTTCAGTTCAGATACGATAATAGCGCGCACTTTTTTATTGCTGCCCAGGATCTCCTCCATTTCAGCAATGTCACGCATCAAATCTTCAATTTCCTGCGTCCGTTTCAGGATGTATTCCCGGTTTAAATGCCGCAACTTGATCTCGGCTACATATTCCGCCTGGATCTCGTCGATGCCGAACCCGATCATCAGGTTCATCACGACTTCACTTTCTTCTTCAGTTTCCCGTACGATCCGGATCGCCTTGTCAATATCCAGAATAATTTTTTCCAAGCCTTTGAGAAGGTGCAGCTTTTCTTTCTTTTTGTTCAAGTCAAAATAAACCCTGCGGCGGACGCATTCAGTCCGGAACGCCAGCCATTCCTGCAAAATTTCCCGTACGCCCATCACCCGGGGATGCCCCGCGATCAAAACGTTAAAATTACAGGAAAAGTTATCCTGTAGCGGGGTCGTGCGGAATAATTTTGCCATCAGCTTGTCCGGTTCTGCCCCGCGTTTCAGGTCAAGGGTCAGCTTTAGCCCGGACAGGTCGGTTTCATCACGCATATCCGCGATCTCCCGGATCTTATTCTGTTTAATGAGCTCAACGATCTTGTCCATGATCGCTTCTACCGTGGTGGTAGGCGGGATCTCGGTGATCTCAATGCAGTTGTTTTGTTTGTCGTACTGATATTTCGCCCGGATCTTAATGCTTCCCCGGCCAGTGTTGTACACCTGATCCAGTACTGCGCGGTCGAAGATCATATATCCCCCGCCCGGAAAGTCCGGCCCTTTCAGGGTTTCGTGCAGGTCGTAATCCGGGTCGCGGATCAGCCCGATCGTGGTTTCACACAGCTCCTTTAGGTTAAACGGGCAGATACAACTTGCCATGGAAACTGCGATCCCCACATTGGAGTTGACCAAAACAGATGGAAAGGTAGCCGGCAGGAGAGTCGGCTCCATCATCTGGTTATCATAGTTCGGCACAAAATCCACGGTATCCTTATCAATGTCACGGAAAAACTCCGCACAAAGCGGGTCCAGCTTTGCTTCCGTATAACGGGAGGCCGCATAAGCCATGTCGCGGGAATACGCCTTTCCAAAGTTCCCCTTAGAGTCGATATACGGGTGTAGCAGCGTTTCATTCCCGCGGGTCAGGCGGACCATCGTTTCATAGATCGCCTGGTCCCCGTGCGGGTTCAGCTTCATCGTCTGCCCGACAATGTTGGCAGACTTTGTCCTTGCGCCGCTGAGCAGCCCCATCTTGTACATGGTGTACAGGATCTTCCGGTGCGACGGCTTAAAGCCGTCGATCTCCGGCAATGCGCGGGATACGATGACGCTCATCGCGTAAGGCATGTAGTTTTGCTCGATCGTTTCAGTGATCGGCTGGTCAACAATGATCCCGCCGCCTTCGATCGTGGCGTTTACATTCACCTTTTTATGGTTGGTCGCTTCTTTTTTCTTTGCCATTCTTGTAACCTCAATCTGTTATTAGGATATATCCGCAAGTTCCAGATACTCCTGACCGTTTTCCGCAATATAATCTTTTCTTCCCTGCAGGTTGTCTCCCAGCATCAAATCAAACATGGCGGATGTCTTTTCCACATCTTCTGCATTGACCCGGATCAGCCTTCTGGTTTCCGGGTTCATGGTGGTCAGCCACATCATCTCCGGCTCATTTTCCCCAAGCCCTTTGGAGCGCTGGATCACATATTTTGTCTTCCCCAGTTCTTCCAGTACCGCCTGCTTTTCCTTTTCTGTATAAGCAAAATAAGTCCGGTCTTTTGTGTTGATCTCATACAGCGGGGATTCCGCAATATACACATATCCCTCATCAATGAGGGTGGGGGTCAGGCGGTAAAGCATCGTCAAGATCAGGGTGCGGATCTGGAACCCGTCTACGTCGGCGTCGGTGCAGATCACGACCTTGTTCCATTTAAAATTGTTTAGGTCAAAGGTAGAAAGATCCTTATTGGCTTTTGTAGTCACTTCCACTCCGCAGCCCAGTACTTTCACCAGGTCAGTAATGATCTCGCTTTTAAAAATTTTGTTAAACTCCGCCTTTAAGCAGTTTAAAATTTTTCCCCGCACCGGCATAATGGCCTGAAATTCCGCATCCCGGCCCATTTTTACCGATCCCAGCGCAGAGTCGCCCTCCACGATATACAGTTCCCGCCGGGATAGGTCTTTGCTGCGGCAGTCCACAAATTTCTGCACCCGGTTTGCCATGTCAATGGTACCGGAAAGCTTTTTCTTCAGGTTCAGACGGGTCTTTTCCGCGTTTTCGCGGCTTCGTTTGTTGATCAGCACCTGTTCGGCGATCTTATTTGCCTCGTCAGGGTTTTCAATAAAATAAACCTCCAGCTGGTGCTTTAAAAATTCGGTCATCGCCTCATAAATAAATTTATTGGTGATCGCCTTTTTGGTCTGGTTTTCATAAGACGTCTGGGTAGAGAAAGAAGAGGATACTAAGATCAGGCAGTCCTCCACGTCGGTGTAACTGATCTTTCCTTCCCCTTTCAGGTACTTGCTGTTTTGCTTTAAGTAGCTGTCGATCTGGGATACAAACGCCTGCTTTACCGCCCGTTCCGGAGAACCGCCGTATTCCAAAAAGCTGGAGTTATGATAGTATTCCGTCATTTTAAAGCGGTTGGAGAACACCATCGCCACCGATAATTTCACCCGGTATTCCGGCTTGTCCGCGCGATCCTTTCCCATGCGTTCTGCTTCCCAGTACTGCACCGTAGTCATGGCGTTTTCCCCCGCCAGCTCCCGTACATAGTCGGTGATCCCGTCCGCGTAAACAAATTCCTTTTCTTCCCAGCCGTTTTCCCCCTGAAAACGGTAAACAAACACAAGCCCCTTGTTGACGACCGCCTGGCGTTTTAGGACATCCTCAAAATATTCGTTAGGGATATCAATATCGGTAAACACTTCCAGATCAGGGCGCCACTTGATTTTTGTCCCAGTCCGTTTCAAGCGGGTGGGGGCCTTCTCAAAGCTGACGTTTTCCCCCTTTTCAAACCGCAGGTTATACTGCTGTCCGTCACGCAGGATCTCAACGTCCATATATTCGGAGGCATATTGGGTAGCGCACAGCCCCAGCCCGTTCAGTCCCAAAGAAAACTCATAGTTCGCGTCTCCCGAGTTCTGGTATTTCCCCCCGGCATATAATTCACAGAACACCAGCTCCCAGTTGTAGCAGTTCTCATTCTGGTTAAAATCCACCGGTATCCCGCGGCCGAAGTCCTCGATCTCGATCGAGGAATCGGGGAAACGGGTAATGATAATTCTGTCCCCGTGGCCTTCCCTTGCCTCGTCGATCGAGTTGGAAAGGATCTCGAATACAGAGTGTTCGCAACCCTCCAGCCCATCCGAGCCAAAAATGACCGCAGGGCGTTTCCGCACCCGGTCAGCGCCCTTGAGCGCGGTGATGCTTTCATTGGTATATTCCTGTTTGCGTTTTGCCATGATTATTTTCTCTCCACCTATTTTATTTTTAAGGTCTAGCTTCTTTCTTCTTTTTTACCATATAAACTGAACGCCATGTCGGTATGGTCTTCGTAGGTATAAAAGTAATCATAATATACTCCTGACCGTTCCCAACTAACCTTGTTCCAGTCTTCCTCTCCGTTTTCTTCGGACACAAGGTAATCCCCTGCAAACTCAGCTGGGAAATAAAGCATAATGTCCTCATAAGCGTTTTCGTTTTGGTCAACAGCCTTTTTCCTGCTGATTTTCAACTGATACTGCGGACTCAACGGGTCATAAAAATTCTGCCCCATAGATGTTACCGTATCCGGCGCCTTCACCTGTTCCATCGTGATCTCATAGCACTCGGTATCATATACCAGTTCTATCCCGCCTTGCAGCGGCAACTTGCGAAACAAATGGTATTCTTCCTCCGCTGCATCATCATATCGTTCTGTTTCGGTGTCCCAATCATAGTATTTCTTCCGAGAAACCACATAAACCTCTTTGATCTTTTGATTTTGTTCTGTCAGGTCTTCTGCTACCTGATTTTTTCCCAGCCCGTCTTCACTGCTTTGATACATGGAAAACTCATCCCAAAAATTTGCAAAGCCTACGGTCACATCCCCGATGTCCCGTTCTGTCAAAAGCAGCGTTTGTCCAGCTCCCCGCAAAAAATCAAGACCTGTATCAACATATTGGTATACGACGTTTGCCTGATAGTTATCCTGGTATAAAAGCTGGTCAAACTGCCGCAGGCCCGGCTCAGCAAAGCCCTCGATGCTTTGCCGGGGCAATTCACCGATCTCTTTGGAATAGTAATAGACGTCGGTTCGCCGGGGCTCCGGCAGGTCTATACGGGAGGCAAAGAAAGAATGTGCCGATCGCTTTATCTGCTCCTGATACCGGTTATCATACCCTTCCTGCGTCCGAACATTCATTAAAACCTGGAATTCCCCGTTCCTGCCGCGCACTGTTGCTTTTACATAGTCGCTGGGATGATCAAAAAAATCCGGAATCGGGCCGCTGTCCTTTAATTGATCCAAACAGGTAAGCTCTATGATCTGGGCCTGTTCCCCATAATGTTCCCGCACATAGGTACGCACCATGCCTTTTCCAAGCTGTTCATTCCGTTTGGCGATCTGTCGATCCTCCTTGCTCATACAGCCGCAAATAGCCGCTGCGAACAAGGTCAGAAAAAAGCCTGCTGCCGCCAGCTTCCAAATTCGTTTCATCAGATCCCCTCGTCTCTATGGTATCCTTTAGAATTCAGAAAAATGACCTGCGTTTCATGGCGGCAGGTCATTTTTTATTTACTCCCGTTCTAATGCCAGTAAGCCAGAACGCATCATTTTTTTGATTCCAAACGGCTTCACCAGCTGGATGAATGCGTCGATCTTTCTTGGCTTTCCGGTCAATTCCAACATCAGCGACTGTTCGCTGACATTGATGATATTCGCACGGAACAGGTTTGCCACCTGGATCAGGGAAGCACAATTCTCTTCGCTGTTTCCCGCCTGCACAATGACATGCTCCCGCTTCACAGAATTTTCGCTGGTCATCACACGGACCTCCCGCACGTCGACCAGTTTGGAAAGCTGTTTGTCGATCTGCTCCAATGTTGCGGAATCCCCGTTGGTAACAATAGTCATCCGCACCACCTCCGGATTTTCTGTCTGCGCCGCGGCAATACTTTCAATATTGTATCCTCTCCGGCTGAACAAACCTGCGATCCGCAGCATCACACCGGAATTATTATCCATTAAAATTGATAAAACGTGTTTCTTTGGCATGGTCATTTCACCCTTTCTATCAATCGTCGATCTCTATGTCTAAGATCGGTTTGTCTATGGCGGCGCCCGCCGGCACCATCGGCAGGACATTGATGTCCCGGTCGATAACGCATTCCACCAGCACCGGCGTGTCATGCCGCAGTGCCTTTTGAAGCACTTCGCGCACCTCGCTTTTTTTGGTGATCCGATAGGAGGGGATATGATAAGCCTCTGCCAGCTTCATATAATCGGTGTCCCGTTCCAAAGTCGTCTGGGAAAACCGTTTCCCATAGAATAACCGCTGCCACTGGCGCACCATCCCAAGCACGCTGTTGTTAAATAACAGCTCTACGATCGGGATATTGTGCTTGTAAGCAGTCACCAGTTCGTTGCAGTTCATATGGAAACTGCCGTCGCCGGCAATATTGATCACCTGTTTGTCGGGCCGGCCCACCTGCGCGCCCATAGAAGCGCCCAGACCATAGCCCATCGTTCCCAAGCCGCCCGATGTGATAAATTGGCGCGGTTCTTTAAAATCATAGTACTGTGCGGCCCACATTTGGTGCTGTCCAACTTCTGTCGTGATCACCGCGTCCCCATGAGTCAGCTCGTCCAGAGTTTCCAGCACATACTGCGGGGTGACCTGATCCCCGTAATCCTCTGCAACATGAAGCGGAAATTCCTCTTTCCATGCATCGATCTGCCGGAGCCATTCCGTATGGTCCTGAGGCGGTACCAGCTCGTTCAGCCTGTCCAGCACACAACGGACATCCCCGACCAGCTGATGATCCACATGGATATTCTTATTGATCTCAGCAGGGTCGATATCAATATGCACGATCTTTGCTTTTGGCGCAAAAGAAACAATATCTCCGATCACCCTGTCGGAAAAGCGGGTCCCGATACCGATAAACAGGTCGCAATCGGATACAGCCTTAGAAGAAACCACCGTACCGTGCATACCCAACATCCCAATATACCGGCTGTCCCGGTTATTAAACCCGCCCTGTCCCATCAGGGAAGAGGATACCGGCGCATCGACCAGTTCCGCAAATTTTGCCATTTCCTCAGCCGCGCCAGAGCTGATGACCCCGCCGCCGGTATAAAGAAACGGCTTTTTGGAAGCAGCGATCAAGTCCGCCACCTGCCGGTATTCCTCATCAGCAGACAAAGAGTAGTAATTATCCGGCTTTACGATTTCCTTGCGGGTGTATTCACAGGCGGCCGCTGTCACATCCTTAGGAATATCCACCAGCACCGGTCCCGGACGCCCGGTCGTTGCGATCTCAAAAGCACGGCGCAGGGTGTCGGCCAGTTCTGAAACATCCTTGATGATAAAATTATACTTTGTAACCGGCATTGTAATTCCCGTGATGTCAACCTCCTGAAAACTGTCCAGTCCCAGAGAAGGGACAGCCACATTTCCGGTGATCGCCACCATGGGGATAGAATCCATATGCGCAGTTGCGATTCCCGTCACTAAGTTGGTGGCGCCGGGACCGGAGGTAGCAATGCAAACACCGGTTTTCCCGGTTGCTCTGGCGTATCCGTCCGCCGCGTGTGCTGCGCCCTGTTCATGCGCGGTTATAATATGACGGATCTTGCTGCGGTATTCATAAATCGCGTCGTACAGATTGAGCACGGCTCCGCCCGGATACCCAAATACCGTATCAACGCCCTGTTCCAACAAACATTCAATAATGATCTGTGCTCCTGTTAATTTCATCTTGCTATAAACCTTTCATTTACCGAAAGGTCTTTTCCTCCTCTCAAACAGCCATGTCAAGCTCAGGAATAAATGTCATATATCATTTATTATACCAAAGCGGTCAGTTTTGTCAACGATAGAACCCGTCAGAATTCCACCTCTGCCCTGCCCAGTTCTTTGGGGAAATAGCCAATTTATTGCTTATCCCATTTAGCTTGATCGGGTGATCCTAGAAAAATTCCGGCCTTTCAAAACAGCTTCCCGTTTCACCCTTGACTCCGAATTATTCCCATGATACCATAACCTTATCATCTAAATTGTGTGGCTGCACCATTTGTCTGCTTCATACAGACATTTTTATGGAAGGATGTGAGGAATGATTGGACAAAATCAGTTTTGATGAAGCACGCTATATTGTACCGCAAGACCCCAAATACCATTCACGGATCGCCCCTGCCCGGATGGTCCGTCAGATCATGCAGGATTTTACTACGCCCCGGCAGCAGCAGATGCTGCTTTTGTATTTTTACCAGCAGAAAAAAATGACAGAGATCGCCGCGATGCTTGGGGTCAATAAATCTACCGTATCGCGTACCGTAAAGCGCGGGTTGTCCCGTGTACAGCGTCAGCTCCGGTTTTATATGGAACAAGAAAACGGACGATAAATAATCGTCCGTTTTTCTTTGTTATTTTTTTGTTTCAGGATCATTTTCCTGCTTTTCGGCAGCTTTGGCATTCGTTTTCTTTCCGCCCTGAGTTTTTTTGCGACGGTTTGCCGAACGCTGTGTAGCCTGCCCTGAGGCTTTTTCAGTCTTCTGAGGCTTCGCCTCTTCGGAAGGCTTTTCTGCTTCAGGTTCTTCCTTCTTTTCCGGTTCCTGCTCTGTTTCAGACGGTTCTTCCTGCGCTGTCTTTTCTTCCACGACTTCAGGCGCGCCGTCTTGATCCTTTACAGGCTCCTTTTCCTGCATACCTTCCTCATTTGAAATTTCCTCTTGGATCGGAACTTCAGGAGTTGCAGCTTCTGTCTGTTCCAAAACAGCCTCTTCTTGTTTTTCAGCTTCCGGCGCAGCAGGCTCCTGTGCAGGCTCCTCCTTTGCTTCCGGTACTATTGGAGCAGAGATTTGTGCAGGCTTTTCTGTTTCATCAGAAGATTCTGCCTTTGCGGCTTTTTTTTCTTCCTCTGCTTCCAGCTTTGCCAGTTCTGCGTTCAGGTCTTCCACCTTGATCTCGCCGTTCATCAGCTGTTTAAAAGTATCTGCATTCACCTTTTCATGGATCAGCAAATATTTCGCGACCAGATCCAGCTGATCGTAATGCTCTTTTAACAGCTCCTCCGCCCGGCTGTACGCCTGGTCGATGAGCATCCGTACTTCCTCGTCGATCTCCGCCGCCACATTTTCAGAGTAGTTGCGCTGATGTCCCATATCACGGCCCAAGAACACCTCGCCCTGAGCTTCCCCGTATACGACCGGTCCCAAACGGGAACTAAAGCCGTAGCGGGTGACCATATCGCGGGCAGTTTTAGTCGCGCGCTCAATGTCGTTGGAAGCGCCGGTGCAGATGTCTTCCAGCGCAGTAGCCTCTGCAACACGTCCGCCCAAAAGCACGACTAAGCTTTCCTGCATCTTGCGTTTAGAAACATGCGCGCGGTCTTCTTCCGGCAGGTTCATGGTATATCCAGCTGCCATCCCACGCGGGATAATCGAAATCTCATGCACCGGATCCTGGGTCGGGCAATAGTAGGTGACCACTGCGTGCCCAGCTTCGTGGTAGGCTGTGATCTTCTTGTCGGTCCGGTTGATCTTGTGGGATTTTTTCTCCGGTCCTGCCACAACCTTGATCGTAGCCTCTTCAATATCAGTGCCGGTGATCGCTTTCTTCCCTCTTCTTGCCGCCAAAAGCGCGGCTTCATTCAACAGATTTTCCAGGTCAGCCCCGGTAAACCCAGCAGTAGTTCTTGCAATGACGCCCAAATCCACATCAAAGCCCAGCGGTTTGTTTCTGGAATGGACTTTCAGAATCTCTTCACGGCCTTTGACATCTGGATATCCGACAACGACCTGACGGTCAAAACGTCCCGGACGGAGCAAAGCCGGGTCCAAAATGTCACGGCGGTTCGTTGCGGCAATTACGATGACTCCCTGATTCATCCCAAAGCCGTCCATCTCAACGAGCAGCTGGTTTAAGGTCTGTTCCCTTTCATCGTGCCCGCCGCCTAAACCGGCTCCGCGATGACGGCCAACTGCGTCGATCTCATCAATAAACACGATAGATGGCGCATGTTTTTTCGCCTGTTCAAACAGGTCACGTACACGGGAGGCACCAACACCGACAAACATTTCTACGAAATCCGAACCGGAAATCGAGAAAAACGGTACGGCTGCTTCCCCTGCAACAGCACGGGCAAGCAGGGTTTTACCGGTACCCGGAGGGCCTAACAGCAAAACGCCTTTCGGGATCCTTGCACCCAGTTCGTTAAACTTTTTCGGGTTTTTCAAAAACTCAACGATCTCCGCCAGCTCTTCCTTTTCTTCATCCGCGCCGGCAACATCGGCAAAGGTGGTTTTCACCCCATGCTGGACCGGGTTTTTCATATTGGCCTTGCCGAACTGGTTCATCTTCCCGCCGGCCCCTGCCTGACGCATCATAAATACAAACAACCCAACCATTGCCACGATCAGGATGATCGTTGGTACAAACTGAAGCAGCAGTCCGGTATTATTGCTGCTGTACGAATAATCCCATGTGATCTTGCTGTCCGGGTGTTTCGCGTTGTTTTCCTTAACTACCTCCTGAATATCATCTAAAAAGACAGATACCACAGGCACTTTATAGGTAAATGCCATTTTCCCGTCAACAGTTTTTTGAGCCCCCGGGAATTCCACATTATTACGCAGGATCGCGGTCAGTTCCCCGTTTCCCAAATCAAGGTCAAAATCCGAGATCTTATCGTCCTCAAATAATTCTACTACATCAGAATATTTAAAAGCAGGCTCCATACCACGTTTTAAGGTTTGGGTCACCGTAAACAAACTGATCAGCAAAACCACAAATACCACAACATAAATCAGGATCGTCTTCTTTTTGTTTTGCAAAACATTACCTCTCCTTAACCATTAGATTTTTCGACAGATCATTATTTAGAATACACTTCCGGCTTCAATACGCCAAGATAAGGCAGGTTTCGATAAGTTTCCGCATAATCAAGCCCGTATCCTACCACAAATTCATCTGGTACGATGAATCCTTTGTAATCTGCCTTGATATCCGGCACCTGTCTTCTTTCCGGTTTATCCAGCAGTGTACAGATCTTAATGGAATTTGGTTTGCGCTCCATCAGGATCTTTTTGATGTAACTCAAGGTTTTTCCACTGTCCAGAATATCCTCTACGATCAAAAGGTCATATCCTGCAATATCAATATCCAAGTCCTTGATAATTTTTACAGTCCCAGTCGTTTTTGTTCCAGAGCCATAGCTGGAAACATTCATAAAGTCGATCCGGCAATAGGTGTCGATCGCACGCATCAGATCCGCCATAAATACGACTGAACCCTTTAACACACTAACGAGGAGTAATTTTTTATCCTGATAATCCTCTGTGATCTGCGCGCCGAGCTCCTTTACCTTTGCCTGAAGCTCTTCTTCTGTCAGCAATACTTTTAAAATATCATCCTTCATCATCTTGTCTTATTCCTTTCAACCAACAGATGGCAACCGCCTTTGTTGTCCTTTTGTCACAGCATACGCGCTCATCAGCGCCAAAGCCTTCCACCCCGATCACACCCTGCCGGTCTGCCAAAACAAACCGCCGACTGCGTTCCCAATGCGAAATTTTCTCTTCAGAAAACAATTTTTTCACCGATTTAGTGCATTTCCGGTATGGAAGCCGGATCATATCTCCCGGCCTGCGCTGACGAATCATAATACTACCTGATATTTTACCACAATCTATCAAAATATCAAATACATTTTTATAAATTTTTTGAACGAAACGGGAAGGATTCGTGTCCAAAGTTTGAATTTTATAGCTTTCCCCTGTTGGGCTTTCAAAAATACCGTCCTTTAACAGAAATTCAAAGTATGGTTCCTCTTTTTCCGGAGAAACAGCTTCTAAAAACCGTCCTCTTTTCCTGATCATCAAAGAACTTTTATATTGCACTTGCCCGCCTGTATGACAAAGACGCATCAGTTCTTCGACCCTGGAAGAAAACACCTGCACTTTCCACTGCGAAAGCCAAAGTGCCAGCGCCCTCCGCCGCATGGCCATAGGTTCCCGCAAAAGCTGCTGTATATCAAGCTGATCCCCCTGCAGGACCCGGTGGTATGCATCAAGCGCACAGCGCTGTAAAAACTCCTCATCCTCAGCCAGCAGCCCAGCTGTCTTTGCGATATGCTGTACAGCCGCATGGTTTATTCTGGAAAGCTCCGGAAGCACTTGAAGCCGGATCCGGTTACGGCTGTACCCACAGGAAAGATTGGTGCTGTCCGTCACATACGAAAGCCCGTGTTCTGTGCAGTAAGCCTCTATCTCTTCCCGGCTGGCTCCCAAAAGCGGCCGCACGATCCTACCGCGCACTGGGGGGATGCCGCAAAGTCCTTTTAAAGCGCTCCCCCTTACCAAACGGAACAGCACTGTTTCCGCCTGATCTGTTTGGGTATGCGCCGTTGCGATCCAGACCCTTCCATCCATTTTCTGCTCCAGCTTTTGAGCCGTTTCCTCAAAGAAAGTATACCGCACCTCCCGGCCGCACTCTTCTTCAGAAAGGCAAAGCGCTTTCGCCCGTTCCCGCACTGAAACCGTTTCCCGGTACAAGGGGATCTGCTCCTGCTCACAAAAAGCTTCTACAAACCGTTCGTCCCGGTCGCTTTCCTCGCCGCGAAGCTGGTGGTTAATGTGGCAGGCCGCTAGGCGCAAGCCCGAAAAATTTTCCCGGAGCCAGTGGGTAAGGCAAACGGAATCCGCGCCGCCCGACAGGCCGACCACTACAGTGTCGCCTTCCTGAAAGGGGAGGTCGTCCCGGTTAGAACGGAGGCTCATCACGCCGTACCTCCAAATTCCCAAAACGGGTAAATTCCCCGATCCATGCAAGATCCACCTCGCCGGTAGAGCCATGACGGTTCTTGGCAAGGATACACTGCGCGACGTTTGGGTTTTCCACCTCTTTATCGTAATATCCTTCGCGGAACAAAAACATAACGATGTCCGCGTCCTGCTCGATCGAGCCGGATTCCCTTAAGTCGGAAAGCATCGGCTTGTGGTCCGGGCGCTGTTCCGCAGAACGGTTCAACTGAGAAAGCACTATGACCGGGATATTCAGTTCCTTCGCCATGATCTTCAAATTCCGGGTGATCTTGGAAACTTCCTGTACCCGATTCTCGCTTTTCCCGCTGCCGGACATCAACTGCAAATAGTCGATAACGATCAGTCCCAGATTTTTCAGCCGCCGCACCTTTGCCTTGACCTCTGCCACGGTGATCCCCGGCGTATCATCCAGATACATCCGGGTCTTAGACAGAATATCCGCACTCGCGGCAAGCTGGACCCATTGGTCGGTGGACAGCACGCCGGTGCGAAGGCTTTCACTGGGGATCTGCGCCTCCGAAGAAAGCACACGGCTTACCAACTGTTCACTGGACATTTCCAAAGAAAACACGACGACATCTTTGTCATATTTTTTAGCCACATTGGTGGCGATATTCAGCGCAAAAGACGTTTTTCCCATACCAGGACGGGCCGCCAGCAAAATCAAGTCGGATTTGTTCAGTCCCGTCATCATCGCGTCCAGCCGGGTAAACCCGCTGCTCAAGCCCAAATATAAGTCCCTGTCTTCCCCGGTCAGCTTTTGCAGCCGGTCATAAGTCCCGATGATGACCTTGTCGATCGGGGTAAGTTCACTGTTATCCTTTCCCTGGCGGATATCATAAAGCTTCTGCTCCGCCATATCCATCAGGTAGTTGGCGCTGCCCTCCTCGTTGCGGGCATACTCCTCAATCTCCTTTGCGGCAGTGATCAGCCGGCGGCGGTAATACCGGTTTAATACGATATTGCAGTAATCAGCGATATTCGCCGTAGACGGCACCATCTCCATTAGCTGCGCCAAGTACACCTTTGCCGAAGCATCATCCTGAAAGATCTGCGCCTGTGCCACCTCGTCCAGCACCGTAATAAAGTCGATCGGTTTGGAGAGGTTGAACATGCTTAGAAAAATATCATAAATTTCCGCATGCTGTTTTCGGTAAAACATGTCAGAACGGGTTAATATTTCTAATACGGAGGTCAAGCAGTCCGGGTTGACCAGGATTCCTCCCAGCACCGATTGTTCCGCCTCTAAGCTATAGGGCAGTCCGTCCTCAAATTGCAGTTCTGTGTATTCTGCCAAACAGGGTTCCCCCTTTCTCAAAAATAACGAACAAAACAGAACGTCCTTTTTAAGACGTTCTGTTTTGTTTTTTCTCTTTTGTTACTCTTCCACCACGTTGACAAGCATTTTTGCAACAACGCCGGTGTGCAGCTTTAATTCAAAGGAAAAAGTGCCAAAGGATTTAATATCCTGCGCCAGTGTGATCTTCTTTTTATTTACTTCCAAGTCAAATGCTTTTTCCACTGCCGCGGCAATTTCCTTAGCGGTCACTTTTCCAAACAGCTTGCCTTTTTCTCCGGCTTTTGCCGTAACGGTAACAGTTTGGTCCGCCAAGCGCTTTGCGGTCTCCTTGGCGTTGTCCAAAGCGACCTGAGCGTGATGCGCCGCCGCCGCGTCTTTGGCGTTCTTTTCATTGACAGCCTGAGCGTCGGCCGCGACTGCCAACCCCTTTTTCAGTAAAAAGTTTTTCGCGTAGCCATCCGCCACATTGACAAGATCGCCCTTTTTCCCACTGCCCTTAACGTCTTCCTTTAAGATAACTTTCATCTTTATATCTCTCCTCCATATTTTCTTCTCAAGTATTGGGAGACACTTTTTTATGTGTCGTATTGTAATCGTCGATCGCATTGAGCAAAAGCTGCTTGACCTTAGGCATATCGGAATCCGCGATCTGCGCTGCCGCCATCGTTAAATGGCCACCTCCGCCCAGCGTTTCCATAATAACCTGAACATTCATCGCCCCCATGGAACGGGCAGAAACATTGACGGTGTCCCCTTGTTCATACATCACAAAGGAAGCATCTACCCCGTTGATTCCCAAAAGGTCGTCGGCCGCCTGAGCTGCGACTACCCGGATGTCGTCGGTCAGCAGGTCGCTGCACGCGATTGCACATCCATTATAGACTTCTGCCGAAGCCACCAGCTTCGTTTTATTCTGGTAGGAGTCCATGGAGCTGGCAAACAATTTGCGCACCTCCACGGTATCGGCACCCATTTTTTTCAGGTACGCCGCCGCCTCAAACGTCCGGACTCCTGTTTTCATGATAAAGTTTTTGGTATCCAGCATAATCCCTGATAAAAGCGCCTCTGCATGGTAATGCGCCAACACACATTCATTGCCCAGATACTGTACTAGCTCCGTCACCATCTCCGATGCGGAAGAGGCATACGGCTCATGATAAAAAATCACGGCGTTGTCGATATAATCGACCATTTTCCTGTGGTGGTCGATCACCACCACATTCTTGCAGGCCTGATATACCTCTGCACTCTCCACGAAATGCGGGGAATGCGTATCCACAATGATCAATAGGGTTCCCCGGCGCGCAAGGGACATCGCCTCGTGCGGCGGGATAAACAACCTTTCATCCTGTTCAAATTTGCGGTAATGGTCCACCAGAGTATCAGCCAGACATTTGTGGTAATCCAGCACGATATGCACTTCTTTTCCAAGGCATTGGCATGCCCTTGCCATCCCAATCGCGGAGCCCACCGCGTCAAGATCTGCAAATTTGTGTCCCATGATCAGGACCTGATCGCTGTTAAGGATCAATTCCGACATTGCGGAAGCAACGATACGGCTCTTCACCTTGGTACGTTTTTCTACGCCCTTAGAAGCCCCGCCGTAAAACTTAAATCCGCCCTCGATCATCAAGGCCACCTGGTCGCCGCCCCGCCCCAAAGCCATTTCCAATGCTTGGCGGGCGTCCTGTTCATTTTCTGCAAAGGTATCCGCCTGGTAACCGATCCCGATCGACAGCGTGATCGGAACACGCTCGGTCGTCAGGATATTTTTCGTTTCATCCAGGATAGTGAACCGGTCCTGCAGCATCTTGTCAAAGTGCTGGCGCTCAATGATCGCCATATAACGGTCCCGCTCCAGCCGGATGATAAAACCTGTTGTTTTTCCGATATACTGCTCCAGCAAACGGTTCACTTCGCTTAGGATCTGCGTTTTTTCGCTTTCCCGTGCATTTTTCACGATCTCCTCATAGCTGTCCAGCAAAATCACCATCACGACCGGACGGGTCATCTGATATTTGCGCATGGTGTCGTACAACTCTGTGACATCAATAAAATAAAGCAGATGAAGCGCTTCAGTCTCCGAATCGGAGCTTACAATATACACTTTATAGTGCTTATCTTTATAGGAGATCACATCCCCCTGATGATGCTTTAACTCCTCCAAAGAACGAAAGGTGATCCGGTTTAAGTAAGACCCGTACAGGTCCTCTTCCGACAACACCTTCCGAAACGCGTCGTTGTACCAGATCACTTCCCTGCGCTGAGTAACGACAGCGGCCGGCATCGGGAGATTAAACATCCCTTGGCGGTGGGTCACATTCAAATGCTGCCCCATATTCTTCAGCAGGCGGTAAATTTCCCTGTGAAGCCTGAAATACCGGTAAAACATGTAAATCAGCGCACCTAAAACAAGGGGAAACAGGCAGACAAACAAAACCCAATGGTAAAAATATGCAATCAACAACAGTAAGGCGGACAACGCGACCGCTAGCACCATAAAAGGCCGCAGAATCCACACCTTTTTAAATTTTTGCACCGGTCCAGGCCCCCTTTTCCCGCAGTTTCATACCAGCAGCATAAATTTATAGAATATTATACTATATTTCCATGAAAAAAGCAAAGGAAAAATGCCGGCAAAGACAACAAAAAAGGGCGGGAACTCCCACCCTTTTGCTGCAATCGCTAAATTTCCATCATGATCGGCAAAATCATCGGTGAACGCTTGGTTTTCCGGTAAATAAAGCTGGAAAGCGCGTCTTTGATGCTGTTTTTCATGGTGGTCCAGTCGCGGATCCCGCTGTCCAAGCACTGGTCCAACGCCTTTTTCACTAACAGCCGCGCCTCTTCCATCAGTTCTTCCGATTCCCGCACATAGACAAACCCTCTGGATACGATATCCGGGCCGGCCATGCAGGCACCGGTTTCCTTTTCGATGGTCGCGACAATAATGATCAGGCCGTCCTGCGCCAGACGCTTCCGGTCCCGGATCACGATAGAGCCGACATCGCCCACGCCCAAGCCGTCTACGAATACGCCTCCGGCCTCTACATTTCCGATCACCTTCATCTCCACGTTATCCACCTGGATCACCTGCCCAATATCCCCGATCAGGATATTCGACGGCGGGATCCCCACTGACTGTGCCAGATGAGCGTGCGCGACCAGATGCTTGTATTCCCCGTGCACCGGGATAAAGAATTTCGGCTTTGTCAGAGAAAGGATCAATTTCAATTCGTCCTGGCAGGCATGCCCGGAAACATGCACTTCGTACATCTTTTCATAGATCACTTCCGCGCCGAGCTTCAAAAGATCGTTCACGACCCGGGTCACGTGCTTTTCATTCCCCGGGATCGGCGTTGCGGAAATAATGATGAAATCATTCGGCGTAACGCTGACCTTCCGGTGATCGGAGGAAGCCATCCGTGACAACGCGGAAAGCGGTTCACCTTGGCTTCCCGTGGTGATCAGCACGATCTTATCCGCAGGATAGCGGTTGATCGCGTCAATATCAATAAACAATCCGTCCGGCACCTTTAAATAGCCCAGCTCCATCGCCTTGCCGACCACGTTGATCATGCTTCGGCCGGATACCGCGACCTTTCGGCCGTATTTCATCGCATTGTCTGCGATCTGCTGAATCCGGTGGATATTCGATGAGAACGTCGCCACGATGATCCGTTTCCCCTCCGCCCTGTTAAACAGGGTGTTAAAGGACTGCCCCACCTTGCTTTCGCTCATGGTAGAACCGGGGCGTTCCGCGTTGGTGGAATCCGACAAAAGGCACAATACGCCCTTGCTGCCCAGTTCTGCAAACCGTGCCAGGTCGATAATGTCCCCTTCGATCGGGGAAAAGTCTACTTTAAAGTCTCCGGTATAAACAATTACGCCGGCAGGAGTGTGGATTGCCACGCCGACAGAATCCGGGATGGAATGGTTGACCCGGATAAATTCCACGGACATACACCCCATTTTGACCGTCTGTTTTGGAGTGATGACGCGCAGATCTGCTTTGCCAAGCAGGCCGTGTTCCTTCAGTTTCCCCTCGATCAACCCGATCGCCAATTTTGTCCCATAGATCGGGACGTTGATCTTTCGTAATAAATAAGGAATAGAACCAATATGGTCCTCATGTCCGTGGGTGATCACGATCCCACGGATCTTGTCCGCGTTCTTTTCCAGATAGGTAAAATCGGGGATCACCAAATCTACCCCCAGCATATCCGCATCCGGGAAGCCCATGCCGCAGTCTACCAGAAAGGCATCTTGGCCGCATTCATATACGGTGATGTTTTTTCCTACCTCATGCAGCCCGCCCAACGGAATGATCCGGACCGGAGTTTTTCTGGCGGCCCTGCTCTTCTTTCCATTCCCCGCAGCGGTTTTTGCTGTGCCTGAGGCAGGCTTTGCAGCTGGTCTTCCCCGTTTGGCAGGAGCTTTTTCAGCCGCTGGCTTCGCCGGGCGTCCCCGCTTGGGAGCAGGCTCTTTTTTCACCGGCTTTGCAGGCTCAGCCGCCAGCATCTCCGGGGCGGCCTCAACAGTCGCTTCCTGCTGCATACGCAAAGCGCGCAGGCGTTCTTCGATCGTCATTTCCTGAGGTGCTTTCGCCGCAGAACGGCGCGGCGCACTGCGGTGCCGTGGAGCCGTATTCTTTCCATTTTGCTGTTTTCCTGTATTCATTTTTCCATTCTGTTTTTCTTGCTTTTCCACAATATCTCCTCACTTTTCCTCGGTCATACGGAGAAAATTTCCCTTCAATCATCCAAAAATAATCACAAAATAATAAGCCGAGCCCCTTTTTGTTCTTGGCTCCGCTGAGATCTCCGTACATCAATCATACTTGTCTGCTTATGTAGCCTGGCTGTTTCCGATCGGCCACTATGGGTCTGTATCCCGCTCGTATTACCGTACACGTTTCATGCCACATCAGAAAATCGGAAGAAAAAGCATGATAAGGTCATCATTCTGTGATGTTTTGCTTTTTGTTCCGTCCAAACCGTAAGAGAAAACTTTAACCGAACTGTTTCTTTATTCTTATTGTATCCACCTTTGCAAGGCTTGTCAAGAAAATCCATCTGTTTTGGGACAGGCTTCACAGTTTGTTCAGTTTCCAGTTCCCCTCTTCCCTACAAATTAGGCATTTTCCATACAGGCTGGCAATCAAAGTATTGGCTGGCATCCCCCTGCTTTATACAAAAACTATAAGACGACCCGTGTGTTTTTAAAAAAATCATGCCGTGAAACATTGCGGCCGCTTATCTTTTTATGGTATACTTGTAACGTATGATAATCAGCCAATGATTTATTGGGGATGTGAAAGATAGTGAAAAAAGAATATGATGTTGTCATTGTCGGTGCCGGGATCGCCGGGCTTTACGGCGCATTGAATTTAAGCCCTGGCCTTCGGGTGCTGCTGGTTTGTAAAGAGGAACTGATCCTCAGCAACTCCGCGCTTGCCCAGGGAGGGATCGCCGCCGTCATTGACACAGAAAACGACAGTGCTGACGCTCACTTTAACGATACGCTGATCGCAGGCGGGTTTAAAAACAACCCGAACGCAGTCCGGATCCTGGTGGATCAGGGGCCAAAGGAGGTCCGCGCACTGATCGAACAGTACGGCGCAGAATTTGACCATGAAAACGGGTCTCTGCACTTTACCCTGGAGGGCGGTCATTCCAAGCCCCGTATCGTCCATTATAAAGATTATACCGGGCGGGCTGTTTCCGAAACATTGATCGAGGCCGTGAAAAAGCGGAAAAACGTGGAACTGCTGGAACACGCTGTGGTCTGCGGCATGGCAAAAGGGAAAGGCTTCAGCTTCGACATTTTGTCCGGAGACGAGCATTTTCTGGTCAGTTCCCACTACTGTATTCTGGCAACAGGTGGGATCGGCCGGGTATACGAATACACTACGAATTCCAAGATCGCGACCGGCGACGGTATTGCCCTTGCTTACCAGCTAGGCGCCAAGATCAAGAATCTTCATCTGGTCCAGTTCCATCCAACCGGGTTTGCCAATCACCTGACCCGTGAAACCTTCCTAATCTCGGAATCAGTGCGCGGGGAGGGCGCCTATCTTCTCAACTGCCGCCGGGAACGCTTTATGCACAAATATGACGAGCGCCTGGAACTGGCTCCCAGAGATGTGGTTTCCCACGCTATTATGGAAGAACAAAAAGCGACTGGCTCTAAGGAGTTTTATCTGGATATTACCCATAAGCCCGCTAACTTTGTCCGGGAACGGTTTCCAATGATCTACAGCCGGGTTTTAGAACAGGGCTTTGATATGACGAAAGAACCGATTCCGATCTACCCCTGCCAACATTACCTGATGGGTGGAATCGATGTGGACCTTAACGGGAAATCCTCCGTCGACCGGCTCTATGCTGCCGGAGAATGCTCCCACACCGGGGTGCACGGAAACAACCGTTTGGCCAGCAATTCCCTGCTGGAGGCTCTTGTCTTCTCCCACCGTGCGGCGGACGAGATCAACCGTCTGGCACAGGAGGAACAAATTTCCCCTGTACCAGCCGAGTTCCCAGAAATACAGAACGCCCTGCCCTTGCCGGCAGGTATCCGCACCGAGACCCGCGCGATCATGCAGCGCGCTTATTTCATCACGCCGAACCAACAAGAGATCGTAAACGGATATGAACGTGTCTGCGCCCTGAAAAAGCAGCTGGAAACCACCCCTTACCGGATAGATCGCGACTATGTGGAAGCAAAAAGTCTGGTGACCGTTGCTTACATTATCTTAAAAGAATTACTGTAAAGGAGCTTTTTGAATATGGAACTGCCTTTCTTTTATGTTGACGACCTCATCAAAAGGGCTTTGAGCGAGGATATCAATTATATCGACGTTACCAGCGATTACCTGATCGCGGACAACAGTGTTTCCACAGCTAAATTTTTGGCCAAGGACAGCGGCGTCGTCTGCGGGATCGACATCGCAATGCGGGTGTTCTCCATGCTGGACGACACCCTGCAATACACCCTTTTCAAACATGACGGCGACCGGGTGGAAAAGGGGGACATCCTTGTGACCTTTACCGGAAAAACCCGCGCCATGCTCAAGGGAGAGCGTACTGCTTTAAACCTGATCCAGCATATGTCCGGGATCGCCACAGCTACCCGCAAATGTGTAGATCTTGTGAAAGGGACCAACGCCACCATCGCCTGCACCCGTAAAACACTGCCGGGGCTTCGTCCCATTCAAAAATACGCGGTCGTGGTCGGCGGCGGCCGGAACCACCGCTACAACCTAAGCGATGCCGCCATGCTCAAGGATAACCACATCGACGCCTTTGGCGGGATTACCGGGGCGGTAAACGCCCTGCGCACCAAGACTGGGCACATGGTGATGATCGAGGTGGAAACCCGTACTTTAGAAGAGGTGCAGGAAGCACTGGACTGTGGCTGCAATGTCATCATGCTGGACAACATGGACTACGCCACCATGAAAAAAGCGGTAGAAATGACCGCAGGGCGCGCCAAGCTGGAAGCCTCCGGCAACGTGACGCTAGAAAATATCGCAGACGTGGCAAAAACCGGGGTGGATATTATCTCCCTGGGCGCGCTGACCCATTCGGTCAAGTGCTTTGACATTTCCATGAAGATCGAAAAATAAATTTTTCATAAAGGAGGATCCTCATGCAGTTTCAAAACCCCTTGCTGGCTGTTTCAGATTTGGAACGCTCGAAGCAGTTCTACCGTGAAGTGCTCGGCTTGCATGTGATCTTGGATTTTGGCGCAAACGTCACCTTGACCGGCGGGATCTGCTTACAGACGAAAGAAAGCTGGAGCGGCTTTTTGGAAGGCGCCAAGCTTACTTTCGGCGGGCGGGTTTCAGAACTTTATTTTGAGGAAGATGATTTTGACGGTTTTCTGCGAAAATTGGAGACCCTGCCGCAGATCGAACTGGTCCACCCCGCAAAGGAACATCCGTGGGGACAGCGGGCAGTGCGTTTTTATGATCCGGACCATCATATAATAGAGGTAGGCGAGGCCATGAAGTCTGTCTGCCTGCGCTTTTTGGCGGAGGGGATGACCGTGAAGGAAGCCGCCAAACGCATGGATGTGCCAGTTGAGTATGTAAACGACTGTATCCGTTCTTAACAACAAGTAAAAAAGCATACCGCAGACTGTTACTGCGGTATGCTTTTTTACTCAATGATCAAAATCGTTTCTCCGGCATTCATTGTCAGGATACGCCGTTTTAACCGGCTGTGCTTTAATTCCTTGCGCACCATCGTCTGCAAACGGTTTCCGGCATGGTAACCATGGATCACAGTGATCTGTCCGTAATCTTTTGGTAGGCGTTCGATCTTTTGGATCAGCGTCTTTTTCGCCTGCTCCGCCGTCATGCCGTGAATATCAACCGTCATATTCAAAACACCCATTTTTTCACGCTCTTTTTCTTTCATCTCTCCGGACACAAAAACGGCGATGAAGTGGGGGCTTCATCGCTGTTTTTGCAAATACTTACTTGAGGGGTATTTATTGAGGAGGGTAGAGTATAAAACTCACTCATCTAATGAGTATCCTTATTATACACCATTTTTCTGAATTTGTGTGTAAAAATATGTGAAATTATCTAAAAATTAAAAAAAATTGTGACTTTATACGGAAAATATGCTATAATATAGTTGATTTTTCATAAACCAACAGGAACTTAAATTGAGGTGAATCCCATTGAATGAGAAAGCCAAATTGATCTATGAATATATTGTTGACCGGATCTCCCATAATCTTTCCCCAACTGTCCGGGAGATTTGCAGGGATCTGAATATCAAATCGACCTCTACCGTGCACCGGTATATCAACGAGCTGTGTGAAGAAGGGCTGATCGTTAAGCTGGACAACCATAACCGGTCCATCCAGCTCCCCAATTCCAATGTTGCGCGCGTCCCGATTTTGGGAAACGTAGCGGCTGGTTCCCCCATCACCGCGATCGAGGAGATCGAAGGATATATCCCCTTTGACAGCGGTTTCGGCGATCCCAGCGAGCTGTTCGCACTCACCATCAAGGGGGACAGTATGATCAATGCCGGTATTTTTGATGGGGACATCGTGATCGTGAAAAAGTCCCCTGTCGCAAGAAATGGGGAAATCGTCGTCGCCTTGGTAGACGACTCTGCTACCACAAAAACTTTTTACAAGGAAAATGGCCATTTTCGCCTTCAGCCTGAAAACGACGATTACGAGCCGATCATCGTAAAGGAAGTAGTGATTTTGGGGAAAGTAGTGGCTTCTATCCGGTATTTCTAGTTCTCTTAATCTTTCCCATAAAAAAACAGACAAACTTTTCCCAGATAAATTAGCGATTCCCATAAAAAAGGAAAGAATATCCTTTTAAAGCTTGAAAATGTAATTCGATTAGATTATAATACAGGTGGGATTGGGTATTTCGCTTTAAAATCGTGTACTTTTCCATTCTAAAATAAAAAGCAAGAAAACAGCCTAAAATTGGGCTTTTTTCTTGCTTTTTTTATGCCTGTTTTTAAGAATGAAAAAGTACAGATTATCTCTGCAAAAACAAAGCTTTTATTTTTACCTATAATTCAAAAAAGCCGGATCCCCCATACGAATCCACAAAATACTTAGGAAGGTGAATCATTATGACGCAAAAAGCAAAGTTTCGCAAAGCCATCAGCATCTTTGTCACAGTATTGATGGTAGTGGCATTGATGCCAAGCATAGTATTTGCGGACGCGACCTATCAGGAATGGTCTAAAGCAGACTCCCTGCCAACCAGCGGGGTTTATAAGCTGACCACCGACGTTACCTTGTCTGATAAAGTGACTGTTGGCGGCTGGGCCAGTGAAAGACCAGAGCAGCCGACAAAAACCCTTGTGCTGGATCTGAACGGCCATACGATCACAGCTTCTTCAAAAGGGGCTTTCTATGTACAAACCAGCGGCGGTTTGACTATTGAGGACAGCTCTGCTGAAGGAACTGGTAAGATCGTTTCTAATGGAAGCAACGAGATTATTTATGTAGGCGGCGCTTTCTCCATGACAGGCGGAACCATTCAAAACGACACATCAAGCTACGCTTTGTTTGTAAACGGTTCCGGAAAAGCGGATGTATCGGGTGGCAGCATTATAAACACTGCCAAAAACGGCTATGCAGTTCAAGTAAATTCTAATGCCAGCATGAATTTTTCTAACGGTACCATTCAAAATACCGTAAACGGCGGACAGGCAGTTTATGTGAACACTTCTGCCAAATTCACCATGACTGGCGGTAAGGTAATGCAGGACAGCACCTATAGTTCCAGCGCTGCGATCTATTCCAATGGGCAGAAAGATTCTTCTGTTACCATTGCTGGCGGGGAAGTTGTTTCTAAATCCATAGGGGTTTACTCCGCATTTTCACCGGTCACTGTAACCGGCGGCTCCATTAACGCGGACAATTATGCTTTCCAGACCCGTTACGCTACCGTCGATCCCGCAGAAGGTAAAGAAGTAGCCGTAACAAGCGGCAAATCGATCTTTTATACATTTGGTAGTTCCGATAATAAAGTACTGGGCGGGGATTTTGATGCTCCTGCCATCGTAAAAGAATATACTACTAGTGATGACAATAAGAAAGCTACTATCTCCGGCGGTTCGTTCACCACTTCCCCGGCAGATTATGTAGATGCAGACAGTACTGCCGTAGGCTACACCAAACCGGGCGAAGACAAAGTGTTCCTGGTTGGCAGCAGCAAAGAAATTGCTGAAGAAGTAAATTCTGCTGTTGCTGGCTCAACCATTGACATCTTAAAAGGTGACGTCGACCTTTCCATCGCAGTTGACGGTGTGACCATCAGCAATTCCGGCGACGGGAATGTTACCGTAAACGGGGATAAAGTAAACCAAGGCGACAACATTGTCATTGAACATCCAACTGTAAGCGTTACCAAACCGGATGTATTCACAGTTGGCGAAGCTCAGGAATATACTGTTTCCACCACTGGCGGAAGCAAAACCGGCACTATGGTAAAAGGCTATTTTAAAGCTGACAATGCAAATATCGCGAAGATCGAATACTATGAAACAGCAGATGGCAACTGGTACGAACTCACCGGGGACAGCTTTGGTCCGCAGTCCGGCTTCCCGTTAGGCGACTTCACCAGCAAATTCCGCGTTACCTTTACCGAAGCTGGTTCCGTGAATGCTACCATCCAGATCAAAGCAGTAGACAATGACGCTGTTCTGGCTGAAACTACAGCAACTTTCACCGCAAAGGATGCTCCAACTGTAACCGTTACCAAACCGGATACATTTACGGTTGGTCAAACTGAGGAATTTACCATTTCCACCACTGGCGGAAGCAAGGCGGGCACCATGGTGAAAGGTTTCGCTACTGTAACTGGCGATACCAGCATTGCGAAAATCGAATACTATGAAACAGCAGATGGCAACTGGTATGAACTCACCGGGGACAGCTTTGGTCCGCAGTCCGGCTTCCCGTTAGGCGACTTCACCAGCAAATTCCGCGTTACCTTTACCGAAGCTGGTTCCGTGAATGCTACCATCCAGATCAAAGCAGTAGACAATGACGCTGTTTTGGCTGAAACTACAGCAGAATTTAAAGGTGTTCCTGCACCCCATGTCCACACACCTACAGAGGTAAAAGCAAAAGCTGCTACCTGCACAGAGGACGGAAACATCGCTTACTGGTACTGCGCTGACTGCGGTAAATACTTCAGCGACGCGGCCTTGACCAACGAAATTTCCAAAGAAGCTACTGTTGTAAAAGCAACTGGTCATCATGCGGTCAAAGTAGAAGCAACAGAACCAACTGCAACAGATTCGGGCAACATTGCTTACTGGTACTGCGCTGACTGTGGCAAATATTTTAGTGATGAAGCTTTGACCAAGGAGATCTCCAAAGATTCTATTATGATCCCTGCAACAGGAGAAAAACCAGACAAAAATGAAACAACAGATGTTCCTAAAACCGGCGATACAGGAATGCTCCCATGGATGCTGGCGCTTCTGTTATCCGCAGGCGGTTTCACCGTTTTAGGGATAAAGAAAAAACACGCAAAATAATTATTAACGTCTTAACCGGCTTTCCTTACGAAAGCCGGTTTTTTTATCTCAAGGTGAAAAATATACAAAAATAAAAATAAAACAATTTCCCTCACTGTCGTTTTAACAAAAATCAAAAAAATGAAATGGGGAATGAGAAACAGAGAGAAACAGAGTAAAACAGAAAGATTTTAAGAGTATAAGAGATATATATTAAAATAAAGGCAAAATATCGATTGACTCTGTTTGGACAAACCAGTATAATAAATTATGCTAATTTAAGAATGAATTATTGGAGGAACGAATATGTCAACTACAATGCCAAAGGCTCAAGAAGTTAGCCGCAAATGGTATGTGATCGACGCTGAAGGAAAACCTTTGGGTCGTGTAGCCGCAAAAGCTGCTCACGTTTTGCGCGGTAAACATAAACCTTCTTTCGCACCGCACTGTGACTGTGGCGACCACGTGATTGTCATCAACTGCGATAAAGCTGTTTTGACCGGCAACAAAGCAGAACAGAAATTTTACAGATGGCACACAGGCTGGATCGGTGGCTTAAAAGAAGTAAAATACTCCCACCTGATGCAGAGCAATCCTGAAAAAGCTATGATGCTTGCAGTCAAAGGTATGCTTCCTGACACTGTTTTGGGCAGAAACCAGCTGCGCCGCTTAAGAGTTGTAAAAGGCTCGGAACACGGCCACGCTGCTCAGAAACCTGAAGCTTACACATTATAAGAAGGAGGCAACTACTGATGTACGATTCTAAACCATATTTTTATGGCACAGGCAGAAGAAAAAGCTCTGTTGCCCGCGTAAGAGTATATGCCGGAACCGGTTCTATCACCATTAACGGCAGAGATATTGATGAATATTTTGGCCTGGAAACCTTAAAACTGATCGTTCGCCAGCCGTTAAATCTGACCGATACCCTCGGCAAATTTGACATTGTCTGCAACGTAAGCGGCGGCGGTGTGACCGGCCAGGCTGGCGCCATCCGTCACGGCTTATCCAGAGCTTTGCTTCAGTACAGCGAAGAACTGCGTCCTGCTTTGAAGAAAGCTGGATTCCTGACCCGTGACCCGAGAATGAAAGAACGTAAGAAATACGGTCTTAAAGCGGCTCGCCGTGCTCCGCAGTTCTCTAAGAGATAGTTTTCAAAAATTATTTTACTGCAAAAAGCCCCAATATTTGGGGCTTTTTTCTTTGCTTTTGATCTGTCCGATAGAAATGGCTGTCTAAAACCCCATCTCTCTGCGAAAGGAGCGCGCGCTTTGGCCCCCTTGCAATTTGAAGTTATTTCGTTCATAGTCCTTTTTGCTATCGTGCTTTTCGTGATACTTGTTGTCCTGATCAAGCAATGGCGGCGCAACAGCCGCGCCCCTAAGCTTATCGTAACGGCAAAAGTAGCGTCAAAACACATCCAAACCAGCTGCCGTATCCGGCGGGGAAGCTCGTCTATCTCTCACCGTACCAAGGTCTATTGGTATTTTGTGACCTTTGAAGCAGAGGGTGGGGTGCTTCTTGAATTTTCCGTAAACAAACGTGTATATGTAAGCCTCAAAGAAGCCACCAGCGGAAAGCTTACATTTCAGGGGACCCGTTATCTTGGCTTTGAGTCCGCTAAAAAGTAACGACTGTTTTGCCCTGCACTTTCCAGCAAATTGATACAGATAAAAAGAGAGGGATTCTTTTAGAATCCCTCTCTTTTTATCTTGCACGAAGCAATGCAAAGCCATACTTTGACAGCCGCAGGCATCCGTCTTCCCATTCCCCGCCTGCCATCATCTCGATCGAGTAGTTTGTAAAGCATTCGTAATGGTCGTTCATACAGGTGATGAACACCAGCTTTTCAGCCAAAGCTTCTCGTTGAAAACACACAACGCCGTTTCGGTCGGCGAGTACTTGGATCGTCCCGATCTGCAAAGCCGTATGCTGTTTTTTCAACCGCGCCAGCTCTTTAAAATAGCGCTGAAGTTCTTTGTCCTGATGCTCCCAATCAAAAAAGGCGCGGTTTAACGGGTCTTCAAACCCCTGCATACCGATTTCATCCCCATAATAGATACACGGACAGCCCGGCAGCATAAACTGCAAAAAGCCAGCCAATTTGAGCCGCTGTACTGCTTTTTGGTACTCCTCTGCGCTTAGCCGGTAGTTGGCCCGTTCCTCCTTACTCTGCGGATACTGGTTGGCGCCAAGCACTGTGAGGATCCGCATGGTATCGTGAGTAGAAAGGCTGTTCATCACACAGTCCAGCACCGGCTTCGGGTAATTTTCCGCGATGCTCATCACCGTCTGTGCCAGCTGCCCGGAGGATTGCTCCCCTTTTACATAACCGATGACCGCATCCTTATAGGGATAGTTCATCGTGGCATCCAATTCCTGATTTGTAAAATATTTCCTGCGCACACTGTAACTGATTTTATAGGAGGCATCTTCCCATACTTCTCCCAGAACAAGAGCATTGGGGTTCAGTTCTTTGACACGGCGGTGAAGCCTTGCAATAAATTCATCCGGCAGTTCATCCGCCACATCCAGCCGGAACCCATCTGCGCCGAGGCGCAGCCAATGCGCAACGACACTGTCCTCCCCCTCGATGATATAGTCAAGGAATCCCGGGTCCAGTTCCTCGGTACACGGCAGGGTGTTGATTCCCCACCAAGAATGGTAGCCGTTTGGGTCTTTGGGGTCAAACTGGAACCATGACCGGTAAGGGGAATCCGGATTTCCGTAAGCGCCTTCTGTCCCGTGTTCACGGTATTTGTCAAAATAGATGCTCCTCTCCCCAGTGTGGGAAAATACGCCGTCCAGCAGCAGCTTCATGCCGCGCTTGTGCACCGCTTCACAAAGAGCGCAAAAATCCTCCTCTGTCCCCAAAAGCGGGTCAATGGCCTTATAATCGCAGGTGTCATACCGGTGGTTTGAATAGGCGCTGAAAATCGGGTTTAAATAAAGTACCTGAACGCCCAGTTCCTCCAAATACGGCAGTTTCTCCATGATTCCCTGCAGGTTCCCGCCAAAAAAATCATTATTTTGAACGATTCCCTTTTCGTCAGGACGGTATACCGGAGTCTCGTCAGTACTTTGGTGCATCACAAAGGATTTCAATTTCCCAGAGGTATCGCAGGTTCCCTTTTGGAAAAACCGGTCTGGGAAGATCTGATACATCACCTTGCCTTGAAAGCCCTGAGGCGTGTCATAACCCCTTGCAAAGCAGGTCAGCTGCCATTTTCCATTTCCTGTTAAAGCGGGCTTATCTTCGTGTTTCCACACAAAAAAAGTTTCCCAGCCTGCCTGCACCTCAAAATAATAGTAGTACAGCCCGCACTCTTCCAGCTTAAAACGTCCGCGATAGTTTAAGTATCCATGTTCTCCTGCATCCTGTTGAAGCAAAATCTTGTTCAAAAGGTTCCCCATGTCATCTTCCAAGCATAAAGAAACCGCCTGAATATGATGATCGCTCGGGATCTGTATCATAATAGAACAGGGTTCCCCCTGCCGCAGACAGCCGAACGGGGTTTTATACTTTTTTTGTCTGCTGTCAAATAAGATCTCCATCTTTTCTCACCTTCTCATAAAAAGAAGCGCTGGCAAACGCAAGCGCTTCCTTTTATTGTTCTCTTTATTTGATGCCTTTTACCTGCCAAATATCGTCTGCATATTCTGTTACTGCGCGGTCCGCGGAGAACAGGCCCGCTTTCGCAATATTCACTAAGGACATATTGAAGAATTTCCGTTTATCCAGATAAGTCCTCCCTACCTCCTCCTGCTTGCGGACATAGGAGTCAAAATCAGCCAAGGTCATGTATGCGTCCGCCGCCCCATAAGAATTGGTGAGCAGGGATTTTGCGATCTCGTCAAAACGGGAGCCCAGCACACCGGAGGTCAGCATATCAATGACACGGCGCAGTTCCAGATTTCCATTGTAGTATTCAACCGGGTTATATCCCTTTTTCCACAGTTCCTCTACCTCTGGAGCCGTCAGACCAAACAGGAAGATGTTGTCATCCCCTACCTGCTCGTGGATCTCCACGTTGGCGCCGTCCAAAGTCCCCAATGTCACGGCCCCGTTGATCATCAGCTTCATGTTTCCGGTACCGGACGCTTCTTTCCCGGCAATAGAGATCTGTTCTGAAATATCCGCCGCGGGGATGATGATTTCAGCTAGGGACACCTTGTAATCCTCCAGGAAAACAACCTTTACCTTTTCCCGAACGGCCGGATCGGAGTTTACCAGCTTGGAAACCGCGTCGATCAAACGGATCACCTGTTTTGCCATAAAATATCCAGCGGAAGCTTTGGCCGCGAAAATGAAGGTACGCGGCGGAATATCCAGATTCGGATTTTCTTTGATCACACAGTAAAGATGCATGATATGAAGTACATTCAAAAGCTGACGCTTGTATTCATGCAAACGCTTGATCTGCACGTCAAAAATTGAATTTGGATCAACGTTGATCCCGTTGGAGCGTGCAATATAGTTGCAAAGTACTTCTTTATTATACCGTTTGATTTTTTGCAGGTCCTGCAGTACATTGGCCTTGTCATAGTACTTCATCAGCTTTTCCAAGGCGTTCGCGTCATGCAGGAAGCCATCCCCGATCCATTCCCGCAGCTTTTCAGTCAGCTTCGGGTTGGATTGACACAGCCAGCGGCGGTAAGCGATCCCGTTTGTCACGTTGGTAAACTTATCCGGAGCGATGTGGTAATAGTCATGGAAAATACTGTCCTTCAAAATGTCACTGTGCAGTTTGGATACCCCGTTTACCTTATGGCAGCAAGCCAAGCAAAGGTTCGCCATCCGCACCTCGTTGTTCGCGATCACCGCCATATATTCGATCTTTGCAAGATCTCCCGGATAAACGGTATTCAGCTGGTTTACCAAACGGCGGTTGATCTCTGCCACCAACTGATAGATCCTAGGCAGCTGTTCCCGGAAGAGGTATTCCGGCCAGCGTTCCAGCGCTTCGCTCATCACTGTATGGTTGGTATAAGCAAGGGTGTTTTGACAAATATCCCACGCGCGGTCCCAGTCATAGCCATAGTCGTCCAGCAGGATACGCAGCAACTCAGGAACGCACAGCGCTGGATGGGTATCGTTGATGTGGATGGCTGCCTTTTGGGGCAGGCTGTCCAAATTGTCAAAGTGCTTCAAATGATTTTTCACAATGCTTTGCAGGGAAGCGGACACAAACAGATACTGCTGTTTTAAACGCAGGATCTTCCCTTCCACATGGTCGTCCGCCGGATACAGCACCTTAGAAATTGCTTCAGCCATAGCGTTTTGTTCAATCGCCTTGACATAGTCGCCGCGGGAGAACGCGTTCATATCCATATTGCTGGGGGATTTGGCGCTCCACAGAACCAGCTTGTTTACCGCGCCACTGTCATAGCCGGAAATAAACATATCATAGGGTACGGCAAGAACCGGGGTATAATCGTACTGCTCTATCTTTAACTTACCGTCCTGCATCCATTCATGGACCTGACCGCCAAATTTCACCTCAACGGCGTCCTCTTTCCGGGGGATCAGCCAAACGTCGCCCATGTCCAACCAGTTGTCCGGAAATTCCATCTGCCAGCCGTCAATGATCTTCTGTTTAAAGATCCCAAACTCATACCGCAGGGAAAAACCGGTAGCCGGGATATGAAGCGAGGACATCGCGTCCATATAGCAGGAAGCCAAACGCCCTAACCCGCCGTTGCCAAGCCCAGCGTCCGGTTCGATCTCGTACAGATCGTCTAAATCTACATTCAAATCTGCCAAAGCAGCACGGAAGCTATCCTCCAGCCCCAAATTGTAAAGATTATTGTGCAGGGAAGTCCCCACCAAAAATTCCATAGACATGTAGTAGACCTGTTTGGCCTGTTGTTTTTCATAGCGGCTGCAAAAGTCGTTCCGGGTTTGTACCAAAAGGTCCCGCACAACCAGACAGACCGCCCGATATGTTTGCTGCTTTGTTGCCTCATCTAAGTCGCAGCCAAAGGACTGCATACATTTTTCACTTAACAGTGAAAGGATCTTTTCTTTTTGCATCGTCATCATTTCCATCTCCCTTTTTTCTTTCTTCATAAAGAACCTCCTCACGTTCTATTCTATCCAGAAGCGGGAAATTCAGTCCCTCCAAAGGGATAATTTCTCATTATCAAAGAATATCCTTATGGTCTTTATCAAACCATAAGGATATTATCATTATTTTACGATATTTTGCACAAACTTTCAAGGTGAAAACTAGACAAATCTTCCAGTTTAAAATCCCGTATTTCTCGCCACACATTACAGGCTTCTGTAAATTTCCAGATATCGCTTTACAGGCTCTTTCCAAGAACAATCGTAAGACATAATATTTTTTACTAAGATTGCAAGTTTTTTCTTGTCACTCCAAAAGTCAACCGCCATTTGGACAGAATGCAGCATATCATGCGCATTGTAGGATTTAAAGGTAAACCCTCTCCCCTCCATAGTTTCTGGATTTAGCGCCGGGACTGTGTCAAACAGCCCGCCGGTTTCCCGCACGATCGGAATGGTCCCGTACCGCATGGAGATCAGCTGGGACAGCCCGCACGGTTCACTCTGCGAGGGCATCAAAAACAGGTCGGCCCCTGCATAAAGCTGGTTGGCAAGCACCGGGTCAAATAAAATATTTGCCGACATCTTATCCGGGTGTTCCCATGCAAGCCGCCAGAACAGGTTTTGGAATTTTTCGTCGCCGGTCCCGATCACAACAAGCTGAATGTCCATCTGCATCAGGTCGTTGGCAACATATTCTACCAGGTCCAGCCCCTTGTGGGAAACCAGCCGGGATATCATCCCGATCACCGGCACATCAACATCGACCGGCAGTCCCAGTTTTTCCTGCAAAGCCGCCTTGTTCGCCGCTTTCCCTTTCAGGTCGCCGATCTGATAGTTTTGAAACAGCTTTGGGTCGGTAGCCGGGTTATACAGATCTGTATCGATGCCGTTCACGATCCCGTCCACTTTATATCCATATTCCTGCAAAATATCCTGTAGCCCATGTGCGAAATAAGCGTGGCGGATCTCGTAGGAATAGGTTTTGGAAACAGTAGTTACCTTATCGGACAGTACGATCGCCGCTTTCATAAAGTTTAAGCAGTCTACATAATGCAGGACGTTGAACCAGTATTCATTCAACCCAAGGACATCCTGAAAAAAGGAGTCCGGCACTTTTCCCTGATACTCGATATTATGGATCGTAAACACGGTACGGATCGCCTGGAAACGCTCCATATGGCAGTAATTAGCCTTTAAGAATACCGGCACCAAAGCGGTCTGCCAGTCGTTGCAGTGGATGACATCCGGGGTATACTCCATATGGATCAAAGATTCCAAAATCGCCTTGCTGAAAAACGCGAACCGTTCCCCGTCGTCATAATCACCGTAGGTAGAATCCCGCCCGCCAAAGTAATAGTCGTTATCTAAAAAGTAATAGGTCCAGTTGTCTTTTGCTGTTGCTGCCTTAAATAAACCGCAGTACAAATTTCGCCAGCCCAGCGGGACGCTGAAATTGGTGATAAATTCGATCTCATACTCCGGATTGGTCTTTATAGATTTATAATACGGCATAAATACGCAGATTTCGACATCTTTTTGATTCGCCAGTTCGTTTGGCAAAGCATAAGCAACATCTGCCAACCCGCCGGTTTTTTTGTATGGGGCCGCTTCACTTGAAGCAAATAATATCTTCATTCCTGTTCTTCCTTTCGGGGACTTTTTAAAAGAAGAAGCCACTGGCAGAAATCTGCCAGCGCTTCATACCGACTATATCGTATCGCCTTTTTGGATGATGACCGGCGCACGTTCCGAACCCGCCAGAGTCCTACCTTCGGTGATCTGAGCATCCTTATCCAAAATGGTATATTTGATATTTGCCCCAGCGTGGATCACAGTTCCCTGCATCACGACGCAGTGGTCTACAACCGCGCCTTTTTCCACCACAACATTCCGAAATATGATAGAATCTGTCACTGTTCCTTCGATCCGGCAGCCATCTGCAATCAAGCTGTCTTTCACCACACAGTCATGGTCGTAATAGGTGGGGACCTCGTCACGTACCTTTGTGTAGATCGGGTTCTGCGGATCAAAAATATCCCGCCGCACATCTTCCTGCAGCATCCGGCAGTTGTTCATGAAGTAGGAAGGGACATCCCGGTTGCGCAGGACACTGCCTTTAAATTCATAAACATTCACAGAAAGCGAGCCTTCCAAAAATTCGCGCTGCACAAAATCCCGTTCAAAGTGGTATCTTCCATGGGACACCGCTTCTTCTACCACATGCAGCAGCAGGTTTTTCTCGATCAAAAACATTCCCATACCGCACAGGTTTTCTTTCGTAAAGCTATGTTTAATGGCAATATCGGTCACCATATTGTCATCATCCACAGAGATCACAAAATCCCGGACCTCATCATCATTATCCGGTTCTTCCCGATTGGCTACCACCGTGATCTGTGCGCCGGAACGCAGGTGTTCTTTTAACACCAGTTCGTAGTCGATATTGCAGATCACATTGCAGTCAGACATCAGGATATACTTTTCCTTAGTCCGCTTCAAAAACGCGATCGCCCCATACAATGCTTCCAGCTTGCCCTGATAAACGTTTGTCTGCCCAGTCCCAAACGGCGGCAAAATGAATACTTTACTGTTTTTCCGGCTCATGTCCCATTCTTCGCAGGAGCCAAGATGGTCGATCAGCGACTGGTAGTTATATTTTGTGATGATCCCAACATTGTTAAAACCGGAGTTGCTCATGTTCGACAGCACAAAGTCGATCAAACGGTAACGGCCGCCAAACGGTACAGACGCCAGTGTCCGGTACTTTGTCAAATCCCCCATATAGGCGTCATAAATATTGGAGAAAATGATACCTGTCATATTCATATATTAATCACCCATTCTTCTGCTGATAGATATTTTTGTGAATTTAAAGAACCTGTTTTGGGGCGACGACCTCGCCGTCCTCGATCTTCCTGCCGGTGCCGACGACTGCGATCCCCCATGCATTGATCGCATAGTCTTTCGGAGAACGCCCGATGACCGCCTCTTTGCCGATCACCGCATTTTCCCCAATAATGGTGTAGTTGAGCTGCGCGCCCTGTTTTACCAAAATGTTCGGCATGATCACGCTGTCCTTGATCACAGCGCCCTCCTCCACGACACAGCCGGTAAAAATCACGGAATTTTCTACCGTGCCGCGAATGACGCAGCCCTCTGCGACGATCGAATTTTCAATCTTCGCCGTACCGCTGACAAAGCTTGGCGGTTTTGCATAATTTCGGGTGTAGATCTTAAAATCATCGTCCTTAAGCTCAATCGGCACAGAAGGATTGATCAAGTCCATATTTGCTTCCCACAAGCTGTCCAGTGTCCCAACATCTTTCCAATAGCCGGAAAATGGGTAGGCAAACATTCTCTGCTTGTCTTCCAGCAGTTTTGGCAAGATATTCTTTCCGAAGTCATTCGAAGAATTAGGGTCCTGTTCATCCATTTCTAAGTACTTCTTCAGGATCTTCCAGTTAAAGATATAAATGCCCATATTGGCATTGGTGCTCTTCGCGTGTTCCGGTTTTTCCTCAAATTCGTAAATGGAATGATCCGGATTGGTATTGATGATCCCGAAACGGTGCGTTTCCTCCATCGGAACATCAATGGCTGCGATGGTGCAGTCCGCGTTTTTTTCTTTGTGATATTCCAGCATCTTGGAATAATCCATCTTATAGATATGGTCCCCGGACAGAATCAGCACATATTCCGGGTTATACATATCGATAAAATGCATATTCTGATAGATCGCGTTAGCTGTTCCCTTATACCATTCCGAACGGTCGCTCTGCGCGTAGGGCGGCAGGATCCTGGCGCCGCCGTAATTGCGGTTTAATCCCCATGGCTGTCCGTTTCCTACATAAGCATTCAGCACCAGCGGCTGGTACTGGGTCAGGATCCCAACCGTATCGATCCCTGAATTGACACAGTTGGAAAGAGGGAAATCAATGATCCTGTATTTCCCTCCGAACGGCACCGCCGGCTTGGCAATATCAGAAGTCAATACTTTCAAACGGCTTCCCTGTCCGCCCGCCAGCAACATCGCGATGCACTCTTTGCGTCTTTCTAACATAAGTGTTTGCCTCCTTAATTGAATCGCTCTTATTCTATTTTATGTTTATTTTTTACGGGATTTTTTTGCAGCCTTTTTCTCATCTAAATTTCCTGTTTCTGCCTTAGCGGGAACTTTCTTTTTGTCAGAGGCGTTAGCTACCTTTGGTGTTGGGTTCGCCTTTTTCTGCTCTGCAGACGATTTTTTAGCTGCTGTTTTTGAGGCAGGCGCCTTTTTCGCTTTCACAGCCCCTTCTGCCTTTTTCTTGGTGCCTGCCACCCTTTTTTTCTCTACTGTATAGAACACGGTGGACATCGGCGGAACCGTGAGCTCCACGCTCTGCAAATATCCATGCATCGGTACGTCTTCACTGGTGACCGCTGTCAGGGCTGTTCCCAGCCCGCCGTATTTTTTATCGTCGCTGGACAGCACCGGCGTATATTTTCCCCTATAAGGGACTCCAATACGGTAGTTCTCACGCAAAACCGGGCAGAAATTGCACACGGCAATGAGTTCTTTCCCTTTCTGGTCGATCCGCCGGAACGCGATAACGCTCTGTTCATGGTCATCATGGCTAATCCACTGGAAGCCCTCCCAGTCGGTGTCGTTCTGCCACAGCGGAGGATGCTCTAAATAAAAGTGGTTTAAGTCTTTCACATAGTCCTGCATCTGGCGGTGACGCGGGTAATCCAGCAATAGCCAGTCCAGCCCTTGCGCAAAGTTCCATTCAATAAACTGCGCAAATTCATTCCCCATAAAGTTCAGTTTTTTGCCTGGGTGCGCCATCATGTACCCGTAAAACGCCCGCAGATTATCAAATTTCTGATCGTAATCCCCTGGCATTTTATTGATCATCGAGGCCTTTCCGTGGACAACCTCGTCGTGGGAAAGAGGCAGGATATAGTTTTCTGAAAAGGCATAGGTCAGGGAAAAGGTCAAGTTGTGGTGCAGTCCCTTACGATATAACGGGTCGGTAGACATATATTGGAGCATATCGTTCATCCAGCCCATGTTCCACTTAAAGTTAAATCCCAATCCCCCTTCATAAGGCGGCTTGGTCACTAACGGGAATGCCGTGGATTCCTCCGCGATCATCAGCGCCGAGGGATTCGCTTCAAACGCGGCGGTGTTCATCTCCCGCAAAAATTCGATCGCTTCCAGATTTTTGTTTTCCCCATATTGGTTCGCGCGCCACTGGCCGTCCTGTTTGCCATAATCCAGATAAAGCATAGAAGCGACCGCGTCTACCCGGATCCCATCTACATGATATTTTTCCAGCCAGTAAACAACATTGGAGATCAGGAAGGATTTCACTTCGTTTTTCCCGTAGTCAAAAATGCGAGTCCCCCAATCCGGGTGTTCGTTTTTTAACGGATCTTCATATTCATAGCAGCACTGTCCGTCAAATTCATAAAGTCCCTGCTCGTCCTTTGGAAAATGTGCCGCGACCCAGTCCACAATTACTCCGATCCCCGCCAGATGGCACTGGTTGACAAAATTCATAAACGCGTGCGGCGTTCCATAGCGGGAGGTCGGCGCATAGTATCCGGTCACCTGATAGCCCCACGAAGGATCGAACGGATATTCCGATACCGGCATCAGTTCAATGTGGGTATAGCCCATTTCCTTCACATAAGGGATCAGTTGTTCCGCCAGCCGGTTGTAGCTTAAAAACTCCCCTTCCTCGGTCTGTTTCCAAGAACCAAGGTGGAGTTCATAAATATTCAACGGGTTTTTCATAAGATTGCGTCGGGAAACGGTAGAGCGGTAACGCCCGTCCGTCCATTTGAAGCCGTCAATGTCATACACTTTGCTTGCCGTTCCCGGCCGGGTTTCCATATGGTAAGCATACGGGTCGCTTTTATAGCAAAAAGAGCCATCCTGCTTTTCTATATAATATTTATACGCATCATAAATTTGGACCCCTGGAATAAAGCATTCCCATAAATCTGAAGAATTCTCCATCTGCGCCATTTTTGGAGCCGCAGTATAGTCCCAATGGTTAAAGTCGCCTACCACACGGATCCCTTTTGCATGCGGCGCCCAAACACGGAATAAAAATCCTGTCTGCCCATCCTGCTCCGCGCGATGACAACCCAACAATTCATATGTTTTATAGTTTTCACCCTTGTGGAACAGATAGACCGGAAAATCTTCGGGAGCAGACGGGATTTTCTTCTGCTCCTGTACAATGTTTTGCTGCTGATTCATGTGATTCCACTGCCTTTCTATTCTTTCTTATCCTGCCCCAAAGCTTTAAAATACCAATTCTTTCTTCTGCCAATCCTTTTTATGAGTCTGCTTTGGAGAAATTTATCATTTTTTCTTTTGAAGCTATGTTCATTATACAACATTATATAAAAAATTACCATATAATTCTTGTAAAATAAATGTTATTTATACCAAATGCACAATGTTTTTGGAAAATTTCTGTATCTTCGGATACAATTTCTTCGCCAAGCCTTTCTGGAAGCGGATCGAACGGTCTACTTCCGGCCAAAATAAAAAAGGAGGATTGACATTTGAGCATATGCACATTATACTGAAAGAGATGAGCCTACGCGCATCTTTCATTATAACGACACAGGATCGCGTTTCTTGTAGAATCATGATCGAAAGGAGTATCATTTTATGCCCGGAATCACAAAAAACCGAAAGATCTGCTATATCCCGGAAAGTAAGGTCTTCCGTCCGGACAACCAGACAAAAGCCTCTGTTGCCCTTACCTTTGATGAGATTGAAGCTGTGCGGCTGGCGGATCTGGAAATGCTGGACCAGGATACCGCTGCGGAACGGATGGAAATATCCCGCGCCACCTTCCAACGCATCCTGCATTCTGCGCACCGAAATATTGCGGACGCGCTGATCAATGGAAAGATCATCGAAATTAAAGGCGGGAAGTATGTGGTGGCGGACAACCATTGCCAATGTGATACTTCCTGCTTAAACTGCCGTTTTGAAGAAAGAAAATAAGCTCGTATCAATAGAAAGGAACGATAAACTATGAGTGAATGCAGCCATAACTGTGACACCTGCTCCCAGAAATGCGATTCCAGAGATCCCAAAAGCTTTCTGGAGCGCCCCCATGAAATGAGTACGATCCGGAAAGTGATCGGCGTTGTCAGTGGAAAGGGCGGCGTTGGGAAATCACTGGTCACTTCTATGCTCGCCGTCGCGTTAAAACGCCGCGGCTGGAACACCGCTATTCTGGACGCCGACGTGACCGGGCCGTCTATCCCCAAGGTATTCGGGGTAAAGGAACGGGCCATGGCCAGCAGCATGGGGATGTTCCCGGTAAAAAGCAAAACTGGGATCGACCTGATGTCGGTAAACCTTTTGCTGGAGGATGAAACCACCCCGGTGGTATGGCGCGGGCCGGTGATAGCCGGAACCGTCAAACAGTTTTGGACCGACGTCATCTGGGACGACGTGGATTATATGTTTGTGGATATGCCTCCCGGGACTGGCGACGTTCCGCTGACCGTGTTCCAGTCTATCCCGTTGGATGGCATCCTGATCATCACTTCCCCGCAGGAGCTGGTATCTATGATCGTTGCCAAAGCAGTGAACATGGCTAAAACTATGAATATCCCGATTTTGGGCATTGTGGAAAACTATAGCTTTGCCCGATGTCCGGACTGCGGGAAAGAAATTAAGCTGTTTGGGGACAGCCATATCGAAGAAACCGCGGCCCAGTTTGGGATCGATGTTCTTGCAAAACTTCCGATCGACCCAGAGCTTGCCAAAGCCTGCGACCAGGGAGTTATCGAATTGTTCCACGGCGATTACGCGGAGCATCTATGCGATGTGATCGAAGAAAAAGCACCGGTCACAAAGGAATAAATATATATTTCGGCCCCTGCACGCCAGCGTGCAGGGGCTCGCTTTTTCTTTATAAATGGTATATACTGAAGAAAAATACTTGCCAAAACACGCGCAGAAAGGGAGTAGTTCTCATGCCAAAAATCAAAATCGTATTCAGCGACATAGACGGCACCCTGTTAAATTCCACCCACCAGATCACTCCATTGACACAACAGGCTATCAGGGCATTGGAGCATGCGCAGATCCCCTTTGTGATCGTTTCGGCAAGAGGGCCTTCCGGCATCACACCGATCATGTGGGAATACGGATTTCAATGCCCCATGATCTGCTACAGCGGGGCATTGATCCTTTCCGAAAACGGCCAGGTCCTTTTCCAGAAAGGCTTTCAAAAGCGTACTGCTAAAGCAATCATCGAACTGGCGGAACAGCGTCAGTTTGATTTAAGCTGGTGTCTGTTTTCCTTTGACGAATGGATCGTCAAGGATAGGTCAGACCCTAGGATCGTCCGAGAGGAAAAGATCGTAAAAGCGGAGTCAAAGCAAGGCTCCCTTGAAACGATCGCCGGTGATGACGTCCACAAGATCCTGTGCATCTGTAATCCAAGGCAAATTCTAACGATCGAACAGGAATTAAAAAAAGCGTTTCCACACCTTTCCATTGCCAAATCTGCCGATCATCTTCTTGAAATCATGGAGCGCGGGGTCACAAAAGCCGCCGCGGTTAAACAATTTTGCCAGATGCGGCAGATCGCTCCGGCTGATACAGCGGCCTTTGGGGACAATTATAATGATCTTGAGATGCTGCAAACGGTAGGGCATGGATTTTTCATGGAAAACGCACCGGCAGAGTTGAAGCGCCTCTTCCCCTGCCACACCAAAGACAACGACCATGACGGGATCTTTTTTGCCCTGCGTAAGATGGGACTGGATTTATAGCAGTTCAGGAAAGGGGCTTTTTTCATTTCCTCTTTGCCTTGCCAGAAACGCCAAAACATTGTATACTGATATGGTAACAAGCTTTTCGTTTAACACAGATAATGGAGTGATCTTATGACCATTTTTATCGTAGAAGATGACAAGGATATTCGTGAAATGGAACGGTATGCCCTGCAAAACAGCGGGTTTGATGTCATGGAATTTTGCGACGCAGAGCAGCTGGAAAAGACCATCCGCCACACCCTGCCGGATTTGATCCTGCTGGATATCATGCTTCCCGGGCAGGACGGCCTTTCCCTGCTGGAGGATCTGCGCCAGAGCCCGCGCACCAAGCACATCCCGATCATGATGGTAACCGCCAAGACCACTGAAATGGATAAAGTAAAAGGGCTGGATACCGGGGCGGACGATTACATCACCAAACCGTTCGGCGTCATGGAGCTGATCTCCAGGGTCAAGGCGTTGCTGCGCCGCAGCAGCCTGATCACACAAAAACAGGTTTATGAATATCGCGGCATCATACTGGATGATACCTCCCATATCGTGACCTCTATGGGGGAACCCTGCGAGCTTACCTATAAAGAATACGAATTATTAAAATTTTTGATTTCCAATCCTACTGTCGTGCTTACCAGAGAGCAGATCATGAACCATGTATGGGATTTTGACTATGAGGGCGAAAGCCGCACCATTGACATGCATATCAAGACGCTCCGCAAAAAGTTGGGCGACTGCGGCAAGGAGATCCGTACCGTGCGAAATGTGGGGTATAAGCTGGGAGAGTAATCAATGGAATCAAAAATCACCTCCAGCCTGTTTTATATTGGGCTGATCGCAGTCGTGATCGCATTTACCCTTTCTGCCCTGATCTTTCAAGAGGCCAGGGAGGATCAAATCAAAGAAGACCTGTGGGAGCAGACAGAGATATTATCCCAAAGCTATGATATGATGGAAGACCCTGTTTCCCAGATTGCCGGGTTTCGGACCAAAAACAGCCGCATCACTCTGATCGCGCCAAATGGAACGGTGCTGTTTGACAGCACGGCAGATATTGCCGGATTGGACAACCATGCTGACCGGCCGGAGGTAGAAGACGCCCTCCAGTCCGGAAAAGGGTATAGCGTCCGCAGCTCTTCCACCCTGCTCAAGGATCTTCATTACTGCGCCCTGCGTTTGCCCGACGGAAATATTCTGCGCATTTCTGTGGAAACCAGCAATATCTACCAGCTTTTCTGGCGGGCTTCCCCCCTCTTGGTGGGAATTATTTTATTTTTGCTTTTGCTGTCGATCATCTTTTCCATCTTTTTGATGCAGAAAATGCTGGTACCTATCAAACTGCTGGCAAATAATATCAGTCATCCGGAAGCGGTAAAGGATCATTCCAAGATTTATCAGGAGCTGATTCCGTTTATTCAGGAGATACAGCACCAGCGCACCCAAAATCAATTCCAGTTGCGGGAATTGACCGAGGAAAAGAATAAACTGCAAACATTGATACAAAATATGGCGGAAGGGATGCTTTTGCTGGATCAGGAGGAAGCGGTTCTGGTAGTGAACGACAGTGCTTTGCAATACCTTGGACAAACTTCGTTTACCGACCGCCAGCATTTGATGACGTTATCTGACATCCCGCAGCTCAACAGCTGCATTCATGAGGCCATCCACGGGAACAGCACCTCACAGGTGCTACAGCTCCAAGGGAAATATATCCAGGTATTTACCAACCCCGTGATGAATGATGATTCCCAGATCGGCGTGATCTGCCTAATGCTGGACGTTACGGAAAAAGCGCAGATGGAACAGATGCGGCAGGAGTTCACCGCCAACGTTTCACATGAATTAAAGACCCCGCTAACCTCAATCTCCGGCTATGCGGAGATGATCGCCACCGGGTTCGCCAAGCAGGAGGATGTGGTCCATTTTGCGCAGGTGATCGGGAAAGAGGCCTCCCGCCTGCTCACCCTGATCAGCGACATTATCCAGCTTTCGGAGTTGGATGAATCGCCGGCCTCCTCCCAAACGAAATCAGTCGATCTTTATTCCCTTGCTGAAGACTGCCTAAAATCACTGGAAATCGCGGCTCAGAAAAAGAACATCTTACTTCTTCTGGAAGGAGAGCCGACCTCTGTGTATGGGGTCCGTCACCAGCTTTGGGAATTGATCTATAACCTTTGTGACAACGCGATCCGCTATACACCCTCCGGCGGCAGGGTGACGGTGACCGTAAAGGAACAAAAGGTCACGGTAAAGGACAACGGCATTGGGATCCCCAAGGAGCATCAAGCGCGAATTTTTGAACGGTTTTACCGGGTGGATAAAAGCCGTTCAAAAGAAACCGGGGGGACAGGGCTTGGTTTGTCCATTGTCAAGCACATTGCGGAACGCCATCATGCCGCTGTCATATTGCACAGCGAAGAACAGCGCGGCACGGAAATAGCTGTAGATTTTACAGCGCATTGAAAAAAGTCACAGAATATGATATGATGATGTCATATTTATCAGAAAGGGGCTGAACAAATGAAAATACAGGAGTCAGCAGAAAACTATTTGGAAACAGTTTTGATTTTATCTGAGAGGAATGGTTCAGTCCGTTCTATCGATATCGTAAATGAACTGGGAGTGACGAAACCCAGCGTCAGCGTTGCTATGAAAAATCTGCGGGAAAACGGCTATCTTTTCATGGATCCCAGCGGCTACATCACCCTAACAGACAAGGGTGCGCAGATCGCAAACACCATGTACGAGCGCCATACGCTGTTGTCCGATTGGCTGATCAGATTAGGCGTCACCCCAAAAACCGCGGTAGAAGACGCATGCCGGATCGAACATGTCATCAGCGCGGAAAGCTTTCAAGCAATCAAACAGCATACGGAACAAAAAAAATAAAATAAACAGGCCCGCTTTCAATATGTAGGGCAGGGAGATTTCTTGCTTCTATTTCCTTATGGGCCGGTCAGTGAATAGAACTGGCTTTAGGCATGTACTGTACCTCTTTTACCGTTAGTAAAGCGGAAATTTTTATATTACATCAAATTAGTAAACGGAAGGATCCATTATGAAAACCTTTCATGAATTGCCTAGCGGATATATCGGGTATTTTGCACTCGATTTGCAAAACAATAAAAAAACGATGCTGCTTGTTAATCTTTTAGCTGCTCTGATCGCGATCGTTATGGTTGTTTTTATGCATTTTTATGTACCGGTTTTTACATTTTTCAATGCAGAAAACGGCATCATATTGTTTTGGGTAAAATCCCTTTTTTTGCTTGCCATGATCATTGCGTATATGTTCTTGCATGAATTGATACACGGTATCGCCATGAAAATCTGCGGTACAAAGAAAGTGAGTTATGGATTTACCGGGATATATGCCTACGCGGGGAGCGCAGATTATTACGGCAAGGCAACATATATCTTTATAGCGCTCGCGCCGGTTGCAGTATTTTTGATATTGCTTACGATCGTTAATTTTTTCGTGCCGTTATCATGGTTTTGGACAATATATTTGATACAGGTCGTCAATGTTTCTGGCGCGGCAGGCGACATATATATAACCTGTAAGCTTTTGAGGATGCCGAAAAATATATTGATAAAAGATGCAGGCATCAGCATGATGGTTTACATACAGCAATGACCGGCAAAAAACGTAAGCTATTATATCAAGCAATAAAAGCTTTCTGAATGATTTTTTCTAGGTAACAAAAAAGCAGAGCAAGTATTTGCTCTGCTTTTTCTTTATCAGGCGCCCCTCATATGAGGGGCGCCCTTTTTATTGAATATCTATCTGTCTTGCTGTGTTTTTATGCTCTTCGTTCTTCTTTGGAAGGGTCAGCTTCAAAACGCCGTCATGATACTCCGCCTTGATTTCATCTGCCTTTACCGCCGATACGTCAAAGCTTCTTTGGAAAGCGCCGTAACTGCGCTCCCGCCTTAAATAATTTCCATGCTTGTCTTTCTGTTCTGTGTCGGTATTCCGCTGCGCACGGATCGTCAGGTAATTATCCTCCAGCTCCAGATGGATGTCCTCCTTTTGAAAGCCCGGCAGATCGGTCTCCAGTAAATAGGCGTCACCGGTATCCCGAATATCTGTCTGGAAAGCGGCGGTCATCTGGTTGCCAAAAAAGCTGCGCTGCAATTCTTCCAATTCCCGAAATGGGTTATACGAAACAACATGATTTCTGCGTTCAAAGGGTGTAAGTTCAAACATCATTCATACCTCCTGTTAACAAGTTTTATTGTATGGAATCCACTCTGTTTTATGCCTGCGGCTATGGATTTGTTCACCGCGTAAATACATTTACTTCGAGCTTTCTTCTCATCTCCTGTTCCTTTTTACAGTCTTTATTATATGCGCAGATTGTTGTATTTGTTTTTTCTTTATATGAATATTTTATTAAATTTAGCACTCTTTATTCGAGAGTGCTAAATTTAATAAAAATCTACTCTAACTTTCGCAGGAATGACTTCATTTTCAAAGGAAAACTGATATTTTTTCTTTCAAATATTAAAAAAAGGTATCATCTTACGCTTTTTCCTATTACAATAGAAAATAACGGCGATTTTTGTCGTAAGAAAAAAGGAAGGATGTTTAAAATGAATCGAAATGTGTATGGATACATTCGTGTATCCACCAAAGAACAACATGAGGACCGTCAGATGATCGCCCTGAGGGCATTTCCTGTCCAGAAATCTAATATCTTTCTGGATAAGCTCAGCGGGAAAGATTTTAACCGCCCGCAGTATAAGCGTTTGGTTCGCCGGCTGAAATCGGAAGATCTGCTTGTGGTCAAAAGCATTGACCGCCTTGGCAGGGACTATGAGGAAATCCAAAACCAATGGCGGCTGATCACCAAAGAAAAAGGCGCGGACATCGTGGTGCTGGATATGCCCCTCTTAGATACCCGTAAAAACGAAAAAGATCTGACCGGTACCTTTATTGCCGATCTGGTTTTACAGATCCTTTCCTATGTGGCGCAGACAGAACGTGAAAATATCCGGCAGCGGCAGATGGAAGGGATTGCGGCCGCCAAACTGAAAGGGGTCCGGTTTGGTCGTCCCAGAAAGCCCATCCCAGAAAACTTTGATTTGGTGAAAAACACCTGGCTGGGCGGCGGTATCAATTCCCGACAGGCGGCCAAACAGCTCCACATCTCCCAGGATACGTTCCTGCGCTGGGTACACGGCAAATAGCCTTACCTCACCTCCTCTGCTTTCCCCCAGAAAAGCAGTATGGCAAAAAAGGCATGTGCAGAATTTCTGTACATGCCTTTTCCCTGTTAGCAGGATAAAATTTTTATTTACAGGATTTTTTAGATGTGGTAAGATAGGGGTAAGAAATTGTACGGTTTCCTTTGCTGTACAAACGATCAAACAGAAAGGACTTTGAAGAAGATGGAACATTATTATCAGCCCGAGATCGAATGCGCTTCCCGGGAACAAATTAAGGCGTGGCAGGATGAACGACTTGTAAAAAACGTAAAACACGCTTATGACAACGTGCCATATTATCGGAACCTTATGGATCAGAAGGGTGTCAAGCCAGAAGACATTCGTTCCACCGCGGACCTACATAAATTGCCTTTTATCACCAAAGAGGATCTGCGCGAGGCATACCCTTACGGACTGTTGGCGGTGCCGTTAAAGGATGTAGTGCGCATTCAGTCCACCAGTGGCACTACCGGACGCCGCGTGGTCGCATTCTACACCCAGCACGACCTAGATCTTTGGGATGACTGCTGCGCCCGTGCCATCATGGCAGCTGGCGGGACCAACGAGGATGTCGTCCACGTTTCTTATGGATACGGACTGTTCACCGGTGGCCCGGGATTAAACGGGGGTTCCCACAAGGTTGGTTCCATGACCCTGCCCATGTCCTCCGGGAATACCGATCGTCAGATCCAATTCATGTGTGACCTTCAGTCCACCATTTTATGCTGTACCCCATCTTATGCGGCATATTTAGGAGAAACGATCTGTGAACGCGGCCTGCAGGATCAAATCAAATTAAAAGCAGGGATTTTCGGCGCGGAAGCCTGGAGCGAAGAGATGCGTCAGGATATTCAGAATAAGCTTCACATCAAAGCATACGATATTTATGGCCTGACCGAAATTTCAGGGCCAGGGGTCGCGTTTGAATGCAGCGCTCAAGGCGGAATGCATATCAATGAGGACCATTTTATCGCAGAGATCATCGACCCCAACACCGGAGAGGTCCTGCCGGATGGGGAAAAAGGCGAACTGGTGTTCACCTGCATCACCAAAGAGGCGTTCCCGCTAATGCGTTACCGCACCCGCGATATTTGCGTGCTGAACCGGGAGCCCTGTTCCTGTGGACGTACCCATGTCAGAATGTCCAAACCAATGGGCAGAAGCGACGATATGCTGATCGTCAAGGGGGTCAATGTCTTCCCATCCCAGATCGAAACTGTACTCCTGAATAAAGGATACCCGGCAAACTACCAGATCATTGTCAGCAGAGAGCACAACAGCGACAAGCTGGAAGTTCAGGTCGAAATGACGCCTGAAATGTTCTCCGATACCCTGACCGAGGTCTCTTCCAAGGAAAAGGAACTGATAGACGCATTAAAGGCTATGCTTGGTATTTATGCGAAAGTACAGCTGGTCGCGCCAAAAAGCATTGCACGCAGTGAAGGAAAAGCTGTTCGGATCATTGATAACCGCAACTTGTATTAAGAAATGAGGGATATAACATGACAGTGAAACAGATCTCTGTATTTGTAGAAAATAAACCCGGTCAATTAGCAGAGTTTACCAAGCTGCTCCGGCAGCACAACATTGACATGCGCGCTCTTTCCATTGCAGAAACACCGGACTTTGGGATCTTAAGGGTCATCGTGGACGATTCCTATAAAACCGCCTGCATTTTAAAGGATGCCGAGTATATCTTTTCCATCACCCCTGTTCTGGCTGTACCGATCGAAGACGAGGCCGGCGGGCTGGACAAGATCCTGACGATTCTGGCGGAAAATGGGATCAACCTGGAATACACCTATGCATTTATTACCCGAAACAAGGATCTTGCCTATATGATTTTCCGTGTGACCGACAATGAAAAAGCGATGGAAGTCCTGTCACAGCATGGCATCAAAACCATTTGTCAGGATCAGCTTTCGTCCTTATAGGACTAGGGATCACTGCTGACCGCATAACCGCAAACGTATCAAACATCATAAAAAGAGTCCGAAGGCTAGTAGCCTTCGGACTCTTTTTATGAAATGCAGTGTTTCTGTCCCTATTCCTTTTTCAGAAGATCCCGGATCTCAGTCAGCAGTTGGATATCCTCAGGCACTGGCGCCGGCTCTTCCGTTTTTTTCTCTTCCGCTTCTTTCTTTTTGGCCGTAAAACGGTTAAATGCCTTTAAAATCAAAAATAGTGTCAGCGCTGTGATCAAAAAGGTAATGACCGCCTGAATAAAATTCCCGTATGCGATCGATGCGTTCCCTACTGTGATGGACAAAGAGGTAAAGTCGATCTGTCCAAGGATCAGCCCCAAAAGCGGCGTAATAATATCCTGATTGAGCGATGTTACGATCGCGGTAAACGCAGACCCAACGATAATACCAACAGCCATACTCATCACATTGCCCTTAGCAATAAACTCTTTGAATTCCCGGATAAATGCTTTCATATGAAACGCCTCCTGTGTTTTTTTAACTGATCTAACAAATCTAGGATAGATGATACCGTTATGTCGATTTCTGTAAAAATTATAAAGGATGCATAGAAAAAAGTCCAGAGTTTTTTCTGAATAATCTTCTTGACAGTCGTGAACAGGTCATTTATAGTAACCATAAGATATTGTCTTTCAACAGCGGTCCACAAATTAAACCGGGAGGAATTTGAATGGAACAAATCAACCAACTATACTTAGAAATGATCCGGTATGAGCAGGGATGCCCTGCACGGATACAACATTTTACAAAGGTATTTGCCTTTGCGAAGCTAATCGGTGAATCGGAAAGGCTGGATGCTGATACGCAGTTTTTACTGGAATCAGCCGCATTGGTACACGACATCGGCATCCGCATGGCCGAGGAAAAATACAAGACCTGTACCGGGACGTTGCAGGAGCAGCTGGGTCCTGGCTTGTCCGTTTAAACTTCAAAGAAGCTGAGATCGAACGGATCTGTTTTCTAGTTGGCCATCACCATACTTACGATCATGTACAGGGACTGGATTACCAGATCCTGTTAGAGGCGGATTTCTTAGTAAACTTGTATGAAGGACAGCAGGATCAGTCAGCCGCACGCCGTGCGTATCAGCAAATATTCCGCACAGAAACCGGGAAAAAGATCCGTGAACAGATGTTTTTGTAACGTTTCAATTTTTTCTTCTTTTTCCGTTGACATAGCAAAATCAACGTGGTATGATGATGCTATTGAAACTGAACGGCAACTATCAAATCATGCAGGTTTCTCCATGTTTTTTACTCTTGCGTGAAACCTGTTTATTGCAAGAAAGGACGGAAGGAAGATGAACGCAAAAATCGGAATCAGACCGATTATAGACGGTCGGAAAGCGGAACGGGAGAATCTGGAAGAAAAGGTCATGAGCATGGCGGTAGCGGCCAAGGAACTGATCGAAGGGAACCTAAAGTATTTAGACGGAACACCCGTGCAGTGTGTGATCGCAGATACCACAATCAGCGGGAGCGCCCAGGCTAGGGACTGTGCAGAAAAGTTTTCTAAGGAAAATGTAACCGCGACCTTAAGCGTGACCTCCTGCTGGTGCTACGGCAGCGAAACCATGGACACCGACCCCAATACCATAAAGGCGATCTGGGGCTTTAACGGAACGGAAAACCCCGGAGCAGTCTACTTAGCAGCGGCAATGGCAGCCCATGCCCAAAAAGGGTATCCGGCGTTTTCTATCTATGGGAAGGACGTGCAGGATAAATCGGATACTTCGATCCCAGAAGATGTGCAGGAAAAGATTTTGCAGTTTGCGCGGTGTGCAGTTGCCGTGGGAACGATGAAAGGGAAAAGCTATGTGAACGTAGGGTCAGTTTCGATGGGGATCCAGGGATCCTACTGCGACGACCAGTTTTTCCAGAAATATCTGGGGATCCGTCCAGAGTTTGTAGATATGACCGAGGTTCTGAGAAGGATGAAAAACGAGATCTACGACGAGGAAGAGTACAAACGGGCCTATGAATGGACCAGAAAGAATTGTAAAGATGGGTTTGACAACAATAAGCCGGAAATTCAGCACACAGCGGAACAAAAAGAGGAAGAATGGAAATTTGTTGTAAAGATGACCATGATCATCCGGGACATCATGCTGGGGAACCCGCGGTTAAAGGAACTGGGATACTATGAAGAAAGCCTGGGGAGGAATGCGATCGCGGGGGGATTCCAGGGACAGAGGATGTGGTCGGACTGGCAGCCTGTAGGCGACTTTGCGGAGGCGATCCTAAACTCCAGCTTTGACTGGAACGGGGTAAGAAAACCCACCATTCTGGCAACCGAAAATGATACGCTGAACGCGACCTCGATGCTGTTTGGACAGTTGTTGACCAATAGTGCGAGCGTATTTGCGGATGTGCGTACCTACTGGAGCCCGGAGGCGGTAGAACGGGTGAGCGGCTGGAAGCCGGAGGGACTGGCGGAGAACGGTTTTATCCATCTGATCAATTCCGGGGCTGCTGCCTTGGACGGAAGCGCGCGTTCAAAGGACAGCGAGGGCAAGCCGTGCATGAAGCCGTGGTATGAGATGAAAGAAGAGGATGTGACAGCCTGCCTTGAGGCGACGCAGTGGTGCCCGGCAAGCGCTGGATACTTCCAGGGTGGAGGGTTCTCCTCTCAGTTTTATACCAAAGCGGAGATGCCGGTAACTTTAATGCGTGTCAATTTGGTACACGGAGTAGGGCCGACACTTCAGATCGCAGAGGGATATACAGTGGTACTGCCGGAAGAGGTGCATGATATCTTGAACCAGCGGACAGACCCAACCTGGCCGACGACCTGGTTTGCGCCGAGATTGACAGGAGAGGGCGCATTCAGCGACGTATATTCGGTGATGGCGAACTGGGGAGCGAACCATGGATCGTTCTCGTATGGACATATTGGGAAAGAGCTAATCACGTTGGCGAGCATGCTGCGGATCCCGGTATCGCTGCACAATGTAGAGCGGAAGGATATTTTCCGTCCGCACTGCTTTGCGGGATTTGGGACAGCGGACTTAGAGAGTGCGGATTACCGGGCTTGCCAAGCTTACGGCCCGTTGTACCGATAAGCATAAGGCTCTCATTTCTTGAAAAAATATTGATGTATTATCAGCGGTCAGACCAAAGTGATCCTCTTTGGTCTGACTGCTTTCCTATAATATATGTCTTCAGACCTGCGGAACAAATGAAGATTATCCCCATTATTGAAAACTATCCGCTTTTTTTGCTCGGGGGGGATTAAAGCCTACGGATACAGTAATGCAAGGCTGAAAGAATACTCTGCCAAAGCTAGGCTTGATTATGTGACCAACGATGGTAGTATGAATAGACCTTTTCATGCTCCACCCGTGTTCGTCAATGATTTTTATCACAGTGAAATCAAAAGATCAGTAGGAAAGGACGGTGTGAAGAATGCCTGAATTACCTGAAATAGAAACGGTAAAAAGCATAATCGAGCCGCAGATACGAGGAACTACGATCAAAAATACAGTCGTCAGTCAGGCGAAAGTTATCGCATACCCGACATCAAGTGAATTTTGCGAGAGGATCACAGGGAAAAAGATAATCTCTATGAGCCGCAGAGGGAAATTTTTAATGATCCATCTGGAAAATGGGGATAGAATTATTCTGCATCTAAGGATGACAGGCTGCCTGCTTGTTACGCCGCCTGATTTTCCAATGCAAAAGCATACGCATGTTATTATGCAGTTAAGCTGCGGTATGGAATTACGTTTCTCTGACACACGTCGTTTTGGTCGTTTTTGGCTGTTAAAAAGCGATGAGAAGGATGGATACAGTGGCATTGATAAGCTAGGCATTGAGCCTTTGAACGCCGACTTCAATGCAGAATATCTGCGGGGCCGATTTGGAAAGCGAAAAAAGGCAATCAAAGAATGTTTGCTCGACCAGAGCGTGATCGCAGGGATCGGCAACATCTATTCCGATGAAATCTTGTTCCGGGCAAAAATAAATCCATCCACAGCGGCAAATAGCCTGACAGAGAAAGATTGGGAACGTCTTGCCATTGAGATTCCAATATGCCTGCGTTATTTCATCGAAAAAAACAAAATAACACAGAAGGATTACTTAGCAGCAAAAGGACAGGATTACCGCAACACGCCTTTTTTACAGGTATACGGCCATGCCGGCGAGCCTTGCCCGTGCTGCGGTGAAACGCTGGTACGAACAGTGATTGGCGGCAGAAGCAGCGTATATTGTCCAAATTGCCAGAAAAAACCTTGAAGCCAAAACTTGCGCGGCTGTTCTGCCCCGCGTACGGCAGGGATCCAATATTATTAACCTAAATTAAAAAAATAGCGGTACAGCCAAAAGGCTGTACCGCTATTTTTTTGAAACTATTTAGTTTTTTAGGCCGCTATGGTAAATAGGCAGGAACTTCCCCTGCTTGCTATAAGTATGTCCTATAATGATCTTATACCATCATGCACCAAGCGCCGCTTTAAAATCCAAGTACGATTTGTTGCCCTTTACAAGCTGACCTGCACTTTTGAACTGCATGGCCATACCTGTTTTGATGCATCACGGCACCGTTTTCCTGCTTTGTCCCCAAGCGACCAAGTTAATCCAGTTCCAGTGCGCCAGTATACAGCTGGTAGTAGGTTCCCTTCTGCTTGATCAGATCCTCATGGGTGCCCCGTTCAGTAATACGGCCGTGATCCAGCACCATGATAGCATTAGAATTTTGAACAGTAGAAAGCCGGTGTGCAATGACAAACACAGTACGCCCTGTCATCAATGCATCCATTCCCCGCTGTACGATGGCCTCCGTACGGGTGTCGATCGAGCTGGTCGCCTCATCTAAAATCATGACAGGCGGGTCTGCCACAGCTGCACGTGCAATAGCGAGCAGCTGCCGCTGGCCTTGGCTGAGATTCGCGCCGTTTCCCTGCAGCATAGTATCGTATCCTTCCGGCAGGCGGCGGATAAAATCGTCCGCACCGGCAAGTTGTGCCGCGGCAATGCATTCTTCGTCACTCGCGTCCAGATTGCCGTAACGGATATTTTCCATTACCGTTCCGGTAAAGAGGTTGGTATCCTGCAGTACGATCCCCAGACTGCGGCGTAAATCAGCCTTTTTGATCTTATTGATATTGATGCCGTCATAGCGGATCTTCCCGTCCTCAATATCGTAGAAGCGGTTGATCAGATTCGTGATGGTTGTCTTGCCTGCGCCGGTAGAGCCGACAAACGCTACTTTTTGACCAGGTTTCGCATACAAGGAAATATTGTGCAAAACCATTTTTTCCGGTGTGTAGCCAAAATCCACATCAAAAAAGCGCACATCACCCTGTAGTCGGGTATATGTTACAGTTCCATCATGATGCGGATGCTTCCACGCCCAAACATTGGTGCGCTCCTTGCACTCGCTGAGACTGCCGTCGGCGTTTTCCTTTGCATTGACCAATGTGACATACCCCTCATCGGCTTCCGGTTCCTGGTCCAGCAGTGCAAAAATACGGTGCGCGCCCGCAAGGCCCATAATCACCATATTTACCTGGTTAGACACCTGGCCAATCGCGCCGGCAAACTGCTTCGTCATGTTCAGGAAGGGTACTACAATACTGATGCTGAACGCCATACCAGAAATGCTGATATTAGGCACATCGGTCAGCAGCAACGCACCGCCTACCAGCGCTACAACAACGTACATGACATTGCCAATGTTGCCCATCAAGGGCATCAAAATGTTGGCGAAACGGTTCCCATTGCGGGCGTTAAAGAAGATTTCCCCATTTACCTTATCAAAATCGGCTTTGGCTCCCTCTTCATGGCAGAAGACCTTGATGACCTTTTGACCTGTCATCATCTCTTCCATAAAGGCCTCGGCCTTAGCAATGGTGATCTGCTGGCGCAGGAAATATTTAGAAGAACGGTTGGTAATAGCCCGTGCCGCGAATACCATGCATATAACCCCGACTACTACAATCAAGCCCAGGATCATGCTGTAGTACATCATAATTCCGAATACAGTCAGCAGCGTAACGCCGGCAATCAGGATCTGCGGCAGGCTCTGGCTGATGAGCTGGCGCAGAGTATCCACGTCGTTGGTATAATAGCTCATAATGTCACCATGGCCATTCGTATCAAAGTATTTGACTGGCAGGTCCTGCATGCGGCTAAACATTTTTTCACGCATTTTTTTCAAGGATCCCTGAGTGATAATCGCCATCATCTGTGTATAGAACGCACCTGCGGCAAGACTGATGACATACATCACAAGCAAGATAAGCACATATGTAACAATACGCCCTGCAACAGCATTCCAGTCGCCGCTTTTATAGGAATCATCAACAATGGCAATAATGTTCTGCATAAATATCGAAGGAATAGAACTAACGATGGCATTGATGAGGATACACACCAGCGTAATGGGCAGCAGTACTGGATAAAATTCAAACAGAGTGCGCAGCAACCGTCGCAGTACGCCTTTCGGCGCCCGCTGGCCCCGAGCGGTAGTGGAAGGGACGGCCGAAGCCTCTTTGCTCTTATTCTTCGCCATCTTGATCACCTGCCTTGTTCTGAGAAGTATACACCTCACGGTAGATTTCACTGGTCTTCATCAGTTCGTCGTGGCTGCCAATGGCGCTGATGCGCCCGCCGTCCATCACGATGATGCGGTCGGCGTCCTGTACGGAGGCGACACGCTGCGCGATGATGATTTTAGTGGTCTCCGGAATAAATTCACGGAAACCTTGGCGGATTAGCGCGTCGGTGCGGGTATCCACGGCGCTGGTGGAATCATCCAAAATCAGCACCTTGGGCTTTTTCAGCAATGCACGCGCAATACATAGCCGTTGCTTCTGGCCGCCGGAAACATTGGAGCCGCCCTGCTCGATCCATGTGTCATACTTGTTGGGAAACTGCTGGATGAACTCATCGGCCTGCGCCAGCCTACAGGCTTCCAGCATCTCTTCATCGGTAGCGTCAGGGTTTCCCCAGCGCAGATTATCTTTAATGGTACCGGAAAACAATACGTTCTTTTGCAGCACCACGGCAACATCGTTGCGCAGGGCATCTAAATCGTATTGCCGCACATCCCTGCCGCCTACCTTGACACAGCCCTCTGTGACGTCATACAGGCGGGGGATCAGCTGCACCAGCGTGGACTTAGAGGAACCCGTACCGCCCAGAATACCGATCAGCTCTCCGGATTTTATGTGAAGGTCCACATCCGACAACGCCATACGTTCAGCCTTTTTAGAGTATTTAAAGCTCACATTGTCAAAATCAATGGAGCCGTCTTTCACTTCAGTAAGTGCGTCCTCCGGGCTGGTCAGGGAGCTTTGCTCCTTCAGCACTTCCACGATACGCTCGGCCGATTCCATAGACATGGTGATCATTACAAAAACCATAGACAGCATCATTAAGCTCATCAAGATCTGGAAACTGTAGGTTAGGATCGCGGACATCTGCCCTACAGCGATTTCTGTACCCTGGCTGCTGATGACAGCATAGGAGCCAAATGAAAGGACAAACACCATACCTGCATATACGCAGAACTGCATCATAGGGTTGTTCAGCGCCATGATCCGTTCTGCGCGGGTAAAGTCTTTGCAAACATCTTCCGCCGCGGTGGTAAATTTCTTTTTCTCAAAGTCCTCCCGCACATAGCTTTTGACGACTCGCATAGCCTGTACATTTTCCTGCACGGAATCATTCAGCGCATCATATTTGCGGAATACCCGGCGGAAAATGGGCGTAGCTTTGCGGATGACCAAGGCCAGTCCAATCCCCAGCAGCGGGATCGTGACCAGAAAGATCATGGCCAGCCGTCCGCCCATGGCAAAACCCATAATAAAGGAAAAAATCATCATCAAAGGCCCGCGGATAGCGACACGGATGATCATCATAAACGACATCTGTACGTTTACAATGTCAGTGGTCATTCGGGTCACCAAACTGGACACCGAAAATTTATCGATGTTCTCAAAGGAATAATCCTGAATGCGATAGAACATATCCTGGCGCAGATTACGCGCAAAGCCCGTAGAGGCGGTAGCGCAGGTGTTACCAGCCGCAACACCGAAAACAAGCGACAGTACTGCCATGACCACCAGCTGAATGCCATAGCGGACGATAACATCCATGCTGCAGCCGGCCTGCATCTGATTGACCAGATTTGCAATAATAAACGGGATGATGCACTCCAGAATTACTTCAACGATAACCAAAATAGGCGTCAAGATCGCTGGCTTTTTGTACTCGCGAATACTGCGAGCAAGAATTTTAATCATATGTAACATTCCCCCAAAATCTGATATTTGTCATGTACTATATAAGAAATGAACAATAAAAAAACCGACGTACCGTCTATTCGTCCAGATTGGCAGACATTCGTGTCGCGCTATCCCGGAATAGTGCAAGCTGCTCGTCTGAGAGTCCCTGCGTAAGCCGACGTTCGGTCTGACGGAGTAATTCACCGATTTGCGCGTCCAGTTGCTCTGCCTTTTTTGTGGGAATCAAGCTTTTCAAACGTGCATCGCTGGCCACATTTTCCCTTAGGATCAGACCATTCTTCTCCATTAACTGCAATATACCTGTAGCAGTAGAGCGGCACATATCGAAAGCGTTTTCTACATCGCGTTGAAACACTGGCCCCTCCGTACATTTTATAAGAATATAGTGCATGATCCTGCTCTGTACCCCAGTGATCCCCAAGCTTTGAACATCAGCGTTCATACGCTTTTTTAGTTTGTGTGATAAAACGTGGATCCACATCCCACAATCTTTTTCCATTCAGTACCTGCCTCCTTTCTGCTAAAAATATAATTGTTCGGAAACAAACAAATTTTACCGCAGGATAAAAAAGATGTCAAGAAAAAAAATCAACTTCTTATGTCCAAAAATAATAAGATATTTTGTGCAAATAGTATAGTTTGCTTTTTTTGAAATCTTTGTTTCCTCTTCTTTTTTCTGTTTACTCAATAGTGATAACCCAATTCAGAGTCATTGATTCTTTTGCAACCACAATCAAAGTTCGTTTCCCTGTCATACACCGCAATACAAAAGCGCCTATATAAATTTAGAAGGAGGGAAATCATGAAAAAGCCTTTGTTTTTCACATAAGAAAAAAGCCCCTAACCGTCTGGTTAAAGGCTTTTCAATGGTTGCGGAGGCAGGATTTGAACCTACGACCTTCGGGTTATGAGCCCGACGAGCTACCGAACTGCTCCACTCCGCGATATTTAATTAGGTAACCAACTGGCTACCTAATTATTATACTGCAATAGGTCCCTAAATGTCAACAACTATTTTCTTTATAAAAATAATTCTAATATTATAGAAAAATACTAGGGGGTTTACTTTTTATTTTTGTCAGTTTCGTCAGAAGAATCAGAATTTTCCTCTTGATCATCCACACCATCTATTTCAGATAATTCCTGAATAGAATCATCGTCATCATATGATAAAGAAGTATCCTCTTCAAAGAACATTGAATTATCAAAATCCAATTCATCGCTGATCTTTTTACTTTTTTTCTTAATATAGCCAGCTACTGCTACCAAAGCCCCAACTACAGCCGTAACAACTGCAATTATTTTCCAAGGAGATTTCTTTTTCATATTCAACACTCCAATCCGCATTCTTTTCATCAATTACCGGTTCCCCGGATTTCTACTTCTTATTATATACCAAGTGTGTAAATTTAACAAGTACAGTTTCTTAAATATTTTCGGTTAAATTCATAAGAATTGCCAAAGCTGCCAAAGGCGCTGTTTCGCAACGTAAAATTAGCTTACCCAAAGTCGCCACAAAAATCCCTTGTTTTTTTGCGTCGTTTACTTCTTCCTCCTCAAAACCACCCTCAGAACCGATTAAAATCGCAATTTTTTGAGCATCTGACGGTACTAGTTCATTTAGGCGCCTGCCGCCGCCTTCATAAAATAAGATTGCCAGCTCCTCCTTCGTCATCAAGTTGATTGCTTGCTTCATATCAACCAGTGAACCGACTTCCGGAATAATCCCTCTGCCGGATTGCTTGGCAGCTTCTTTTGCAATTTTTTGCCAGCGGGCAATTTTCTTTTTCATTGCCTTTTCATCCGGGCGTGATACGCACCGCTTGGTTAAGACCGGAACGATCTTTGTCACCCCCAGTTCTACTGCCTTCTGTGTGATCAGGTCAAATTTATCCCCTTTGGGAAGCGCCTGGTACAATGTGATTTTAACAGACGGTTCACTCTGATTGGGGTAGGAGCGCGTAATCTTTGCTGTTGCCAGATTTTCCCCACAGGATTGCAGCACACTTTCATAATCAAAACCATCCGGGCAACTGACCGTGATCGTTTCGCCCGGCCCCATCCGAAGAACACGGCTGATATGCTTCGCGTCTTCCCCTTCAATATAAAGGTTCTCCCCTTCTTTTCGTTCACAAAAAAATTTTGGCATAGATCCTCCTGCAAGCTGCTTTTCTTATAGTATACCCTTAAGTTTTATTCTCGTCAAATCAAAAATTATTTTCCATTTTCCTATTAAAGACAGCAAAACAGGGTGCAGAAGAATCTGTACCCTGTTTATCACATACTATAATTGAATATGATCAGCGATTAAAGGCTGAGGCTGTACAACAGGTTCCTGCTCCTTTGAACTCCCCTTCACGATCAGGGTATCCATTTGTCCGAGGCACTCTGCTATCTCGGTTTCAAAAGCTTCCCCTAAGCCAGTCGCATCAACACGTGCGCCTAAGGTATCCCGATACAGGAAGTTGGAAAGATCATAAACCACGATATTCTGATCCTGATACATGATGTTTGATTCCAGCTCTGCAGCGGAAAAGGTTTGGCGGCCTATCATAATCTCACGGTCCTTTAGGTCTTTTCTATAAAAGCCCTGCAAATACAAGGCAGATACTTCTTTTCCATTTTCCCGGGCATATAACTCCGTGCAGGTCCCGTTAATATCTACATCCTGATAGCTGTGTTCTTTTTGTGCCATAAAATTGGAATCCAGCGACAAAGACAGCTGTTTTAAGCTGTAACCAACCGCAACATTCACCGCTTTGTTTCCATGATCAGCGGCGCTGTTCTTTTCTCCGCAGGCAGACAACACAACGGCAAACAACATCGCAAACGCTACAATACTCACTGCTATTTTTTTCATTTGAACAACACCCCTTTTTCTATTTCTCTAATTTTATTATATCGCTTATGGGGTAAAGTACAATAGCTTGCAGGACATTGTATCGCATTTGTAATACAGTTGTTACAATCCAAAACAAAGAATTACAAATTTTCATTATTCATTACAAATGGTTACAACGTGAATTTTTACCATTCCTTTTTCTGGTAGATCCATAGGGAGATCCTGTAAGAAAACGCCATGAAAACCAGGCTCAGTGCAAAGCATGCCAAAGCAACCATTGTGCGGTTTTGCAGCAGAAAGCCGATCCAGCCATCCAGAACGCCCATTCCTCCCAAGATCACAATCCCGCCTACTGGGACCCCATAGCATATGATTGTAAGGTATTTGGCCTTTTCACTGCCAAAACGAAGCAGGATCGGCAGTATCACGCTGTTTAAGAACAAGCAGAGAGAAAACAGCAGGAGTACCATATCAAAAAAGCCACGTAAATCCAATGTATGATGGAGCAAATAAATGACAAATGTGTACAGGGAAGACAGTGCCATCCCGCCGCCGCCTAACAGCAGCATCAGCAGATATTTTTCCTGTACTAGGGTTCTTCTGCTGATCGGCATCGTTAATGCATACATATTCCACTTCGCAGCATCCCCGATCATAACGGCGGAGTTTACCATCATAGTTGTCAGCACAAGAATAAATCCAGAAATAAACTCGGGGCCCATAGTACCGGTAAATAATAAAGCGTAGATCCCCAAAAACACAAAAATATATGCCAGCGTCCTTCTTAGTCCCAACAGGTCGTTGAGCAATAAGCCTTTCATATAATAACCCCCTAACGTGTTTCCTTGCCGCGGACCAACAGCAGCATGATATCTTCAATCGAAACCGGGTCTATTACCCAGTCCGGGTGCGCCCGGAACAAACGGTGCGTCCGGTCAACCAAAACCTCGTATCCAAAGCCGTTCTGGCGGTAGCGCACGATCTCCTCTCGGGGCAGGCTATCAAATACCTGCCGTCCGCATTTCAGCAGCCCATAAGTGTCCAACAGAAGCGCCTTATCCTGCTGAAGGACGATCTTACCGTTGTGGATAAAAATTACATAGTCCGCAATCTTATCCAAATCACTGGTGATATGGGAGGAAAATAAGATCGAATGCTGTTCATCCTGAATAAAGTCCAGAAAAATATCTAAAATTTCTTCCCGTACAATCGGATCGAGCCCGCTGGTAGCCTCGTCCAAGATCAAAAGCTTTGGGTGATGCGCCAATGCGGCCGCGATCGAAAGCTTCATCTTCATTCCGCGGGAATATTCTTTGATCGTCTTCTGCTCCGGAAGCTTAAACTCCTTTAAATAACGTCCAAAGCAGCCGCTGTCCCAATTCCGGTACATTCGTTTCATAACAGCCTCTACCTGCTTGGGCTTAAAGCATTCATAAAAATGGTTTTCGTCAAACACTACGCCGATCTGTTCTTTGATCTCCAGTTCCTGTTCCCTAGCGTCTTTCCCAAAGACCTGCGCCAGCCCCTGGCTGGAAACGATCCCTAAAATAGACTTTAGCGTTGTGGTCTTGCCGGCTCCGTTTTCCCCTACAAAACCGACAATACTCCCCTGCGGAACAGAAAAGTTCAAATGGTCCAGGGAAAAGGAGTCATAGTCTTTACAAAGATCCTTGACAAAAATTGCGTTCTGGCTCATAATGATTCTCCTTTATATAACATTGCCAAAATTTCAGTCAGTTCCTCCAATGAGATGTCCACTGTCCGGGCAAGGTCGACCGCCTTTTGCAGCGCTTCTTCTGCCTGGCGCAGTTGTTCTTCCCGGATAAATTCCATATTCCGCGCGGCTACAAAACTGCCTTTTCCAGCTACGGTCTCAATAAATCCATCCCGTTCCAGTTCTTCATAGGCTCTTTTTGTAGTGATCACACTAATCCGAAGTTCTTTCGCAAGCAGCCGCATGCTTGGCAGCATCGCCCCTTCGGAAAGTTCGCCGCTGATAATCATCGTTTTTATTTGTGTGGCAATCTGTTCATAAATAGGTTTGGAGCTCCCATTACTAATAATAATTTCCACAGCATCCCCTCCAAATAATATATACTGTATATATCGTTTATATACAGTATATATTTATAAATGCTATTTGTCAAGTCAAAAAGATAAAAAACAGCAGGAAATCATTCCCGCTGTTTTTTATTTCCCCTTAAGGAATCCGTACGCAGGGACAGGCTTTCTACATCATTTCTATGTAAAGCGTTCACCTTCCCACACTCTTGCGTAAAATCTGTTTTTCCTGTTTAAGATCTTCTGTCTATGCCGAGTCGCAGGCCGCAGTCTACAGTTTCTACCGTCTGCTCATGTTATCCTCTAACTACAAAAAAGAGCATCGCGAATTAGCGATGCTCTTTTAATCATTTTATGCGCCCAATGAATACATCAGATTAGAAATTGTTTTCACCGTCGTATCCGGCAGCCCAAACAGGGAAGCCGTGTCGTTTCCATAAGGTGTTCCCTCCAAGGAGAAGACATCGTCTTTCTTGCCCTCTTTATCAAACATGTTGTTATACTGCAAAATCTTGTAATCTTCCAACATGCCGGAATACTCAGATTCTGTTTTATAATCATAATAGGTGTTATTCTTGTCGATGTAACCCACCGCATTGATGACTGGAAGCTGCTGGTACAAGCTCCACAAATACTGGTTGTACGGGGTCATTTCCAAGCCGGCCGTTTCCAAAAGCAAAGTCGACAGATAGTTGGCGCTGATCTGTTCTATGTATTGCTCTTCAATATCATAATTTGCCCAAATCACAAACGGGGTGATATAACGCTGCTGGTTTTCTTCCAAGGACAAGCTGGAAATGGATTTCCCGCCGAACAGGACGTCCTCATAAAATTCCTGTTCGATCTTGGCCTGATGGTCGCCGAACATCACAATGATGGTTGGCTCCTCCACCTTGCTGAAATACTCTATTAATTCCTTAAACGCATTGTCCGTTTCCTTCATTAAAGACAGGTACTGCTGCGTTTTGGGATATTGGTTTTCCGCATCCCACGGCAGAGTAACCGTTTCAGGGAAATTCGGGTACTGAATATCATATCCGCCGTGGTTCTGCATCGTCACATTAAACAGGAAAAATGGCTTATCCTGATCCCGGTTTTCAAACAGGCTGATAATCTTTTTATAGTTGTCGCTGTCGCTTACATAGCGCCGCATCAAATTGTTCTGGCTAAAGTAATTCAAATCATAAAAATTTTCAAAGCCCAATAACGGATAAACGACATCCCGGTTCCAGCCATCTCCATAATATGGATGGACGGCTGTTCTGGAATAACCCTGGTTCGCGAGGGTAGATACTAAGGAATCTGTTTCTTCCCGGATATATTGCTCATAGGCATTGCAGCCAGACGGCAGAAATGCCAACGTGTTCCCGGTCAAAAATTCAAACTCGGAGTTGCTGGTCCCATTGCCATAAATCGAAACAAAAAGGTTCCCCTTGATCGTATTTTCAGTCAGGGAATGGTAAAACGGCATGGGGTCTTCGCTTACTTCAAATTCATTGCCGATCGCGCTTAGATCCGACCATGTTTCATTCATAATAGCAATGATGTTTGGTTTTACTTTCTGCTGCGATTCCCCTTTGCTGCTGGCATTGGAGGATTCTACCGTATTTGTCGTTTTATTTGCGATCTCCTCTACCTTTTCCGCAGAGTACTCATCCGGTTCGTTGACAAACAAGGTCTTTGTGTTCAGCCAAAAGCTGACCACGCTTCCCTGCTGCTTATACCCGCTCAACTGATTCCACAGGTTAGCAGTAATATTCAGACTGCTCAAAAACGGCGTCCCATAGAATACAAACATCACCGCGGCAAAGGTCGCCAGCGTATAAACACTGCGCCGGGCAGCCTTCCGGCGTACCCTGTTTACATAAGTCACTTTTATGCCCAACGCGATCATGCACGCCAGCATCAGCCCGGAGAGGATCATCTGGCAGGTCGGAGTAAAATCATAATTCTGGGCAACATTAGCCGCGGTGCCTGCTCCCAAAAAGTCCAGTGGGACAAACGGCGTGCCGCGGAAATTCAGGACAAAATGGTTTACCAGCCCAAAAATACTTAAAATGGAACTGATGATGATCCCGGATACCCCAATACGGTTGGTAAGCGCATATGCTACGCCGTATAACAGCAGATACACCAGATAGTTGGCAATAAATGCGATCGGGGAAAAATCGTATACAAAGTTGTTGCCTAAGCATTCCACCAAAGTTAAGGTGACAAACGGCCCTGCAAACAGGTAGATCATGGCATACCTTTTTTCCCATTTTTCGTTAAAATTAAATTTCACCGCCAAAATTACGCCGAACAGCGCGCACAGCAGCACCGCGCAGATAAACAGTACCGTGCCATAAGACTGGTCACTGTTAAAGAAAGCTTTGTAATCCAAGCCAATCAGCCCCAGCAGAATCACGCTGACGGCCGCTGCGCACACAATTCTCTTTTTTGAGGTAGTAAACATATTTGTTCAATCTCCGTATCGTTTTTTCTTTCACACTTAATACTTATGTTCCAAAATGGTAAAACTTGTCTTTTTGCTTCAATATATCACAGTAATAATATCACACTCATTTTGACGTGTAAAGTCCCTGTAAAGGCACTTTGTACTTTTGTGTAAGAAACCGCTTTTTGCACCCATAAAACTTGTGAAAATTGAGCAACATGCAGTAAAAACAGCCATATTTTTGTCACAATTTGCACGCAAAAATTCAAAAAATGTTAAATAAGAATCAATTGTTTCACATATTCCGTTTTTCCTCACGGAAACTGTCAGACGTACATGCAAAACAAAAACAGGCCGCGCCAAAGGACACAGCCTGTTTCCTGTCAAAAATGCGACCAAACCTATAAGCCGGGTTCTGTTTTTGTGGTAATCTATCTTGGCACAGCGTCGCCGCAATGTGCTCAGTGCCACCTTTCAGGACCGTCGGGCCAACGAATCCATCCTTGTCGGTGTTGCATCGGATAGGGTTTACATAGCCGTACAGTTCCCCGCACGCTGGTGAGCTCTTACCTCGCCTTTCCATCCTTACCGTAAATACGGCGGTTTCTTTCTGTTGCACTCGCCCTAGAGTCGCCTCCGGCTGCTGTTAGCAGCTATCCTGCCCTGTGATGCCCGGACTTTCCTCGCCGCAGCGCTACCACACAGTTTGCTCGCGTGTAACAGTATACTCCTTTTTAAAGGGGAAGTCAATGAAAAGCAGGTGAAAAAACTTTGTTAAAATCAGAGAAAACCATGTCATATTTTCGTGATAATGACGTTTTGTTTTTTGGGGCGAACCGCTTGCATTCCTAAGGCAATCTGGTATAATAAAACCGTAATAAGTGGTAAAGGAGTGTAAAACATGGCTTATACGGTTACAAAAGATTCCATTATCGGTGATATTTTAGATTATGACGGCACTACCGCAGAATGCTTTTTAGAGGCTGGCATGCACTGCCTGGGCTGCCCTGCCGCACGCGCAGAAAGCATTGAACAGGCCTGTGAAGTACACGGAATCGACGTCAATGAATTGATCGATGCCTTAAAGGCTCATCTGGCATAATCTGAGCAAATCAAATACGAAAAGAATCGTCCGAAAAACAATTCGGACGATTCTTTATCAGAACATCATTTATGATACGGGCCATTTTCTCCTTGACTGGAGGTACACACCATGAAGATCACCGCGGCAAAATTACGCAACAGCCTAATTACCTTTTTTGGAATCGACCGCCTAAATCAAAAGTTTTTGAACTTTGCAATTTCACATTTCTGTTTTGTGGTCGCCATTAATATCCATGCCGTATTCATCAATATCCTGCTGTTAAAAACATCGGATGACGTCAACCTCCCCATCTATTATAATATGATCAATTTTCTCTGCTCTGGTATAGGGATGCTGCTGGGCGGAATGATCATCAAGCATGTCTATTTAAAATATGTCACCTTTCTGGGGATCGGCTGCCATTTGGCGGCTTACCTGATTTTTTTGATCTGTATGGAGAACATCTCCTCCTTTGTTATCCCGATTGCCTTGTTGATCGGCTTTGGGGGCGGTTTTTTCTGGTACACCTATCTCAACGCGATCTCTCTTTATTCCGAAGACGATACCCGGGATATCTCCATTTCCTTTATCGGCGTATTTGCAAGCATCATTGCGCTCATCGTCCCCGCCATTGCCGGCGCGGTCATTGACGCATTTTCCGGATACACCGGATATAACATCATGTTTGGCTGTGCCTTTGTGGTGTCTATTATCTCTATTTTTCTGTTCACTCGGCTTCCCAAAGTGGAGCCCCAGCGAAACAAGACCCAGTACCGCCACTGCATCCGTCAGCTTTTTACCAACCGCTGCTGGGCTTTGGTAAATTTGCAGATCTTTCTGCGCAGCATCCGGGATGGGGTGTTCCAGTTTTTCTTAAACGTCCTGCTGTACCAATATGTAGAAAGCGAAGCCCTGATCGGGTTAAATGCCTTGTTGGTCGGCTTCATGGCAATTTTTTCACAATATCTGTGCGGACGGTTCGTCAATGCCAGCAATCGGGTCAAAAGCATGTATCTGACCACCTGCGTTTTGACAGGGGCAGCTTTCATGCTGGCGATCCAGCTAAGCGCTGCCACCATTCTGGCGCTCAGTTTGGTGAATGCCTTTTTCGTGGTCTTATTGATGAACCCTGCCACCTCAATCGACTTTCTGGTCATTTCCTCTATGCCGGATGGGTATCCCTGCCGTGGAGAATACCTCGGGATTTTTGAAATGACCCGTGGTTTTGGCCGTGTTTTGGGGTTGGTAGTTTTACTGCTGGTCCCAAAAACTGAAATTGGGTATGTCATTTCGCTTAGTGCGGTCACAGTCGTGCAGTTTCTCACTGCATTCTTTGCCTCCCGCGCGCAAAAAGCGATCGCGGATTTTCAAAAACAAACCAAAGGAGAATAATTTTGCTCGATCTACGTCTGGCCGCCTGCGCGCGGTTCATCTGCCCCGGCCATAAGGTATGCGATATCGGCACCGATCACGCATACCTTCCCTGCTTTTTAGTAAAAAACCAGATCACCCGGCAGGTCATTGCCGCTGACGTTAACGAAAAGCCGCTGTCCTGCGCCCGGGCGCATATCCGTGAACAGGGGTTCTCGGAACAGATCCGGACCCTCCTTTCAGATGGTCTTTCCGGCATTCGTGCTGAGGAAGCGGACGACATTGTTATTGCCGGGATGGGCGGCGAGCTGATTGCCCGGATCATATTATCCTGCTCATGGGCCAAAGACCCGCAAAAACATTTTATCTTACAGCCCATGACACAGGCTGATTTTCTGCGCCGCACGCTGGCCCGCCACGGCTTTTCCATCTTAAAAGAAGAACCGGTGGCAGAAAACGGGCATTTTTACTCGGTATTCCTCTGCCAATGGACAGGAGAGGCGCAGGAGCTCGATGAATTATCCGCGCTGGTGGGGAAAGTCCCGCAAAGCTCCTCCCCGCACCGCGACGCTTATCTTAGTTTTCAGGCGGACCGGATGGAACGGATCGCAGACGGGCTTTCCCGTTCCCAGAAACAAAACGAACTTGCGGAGCACTACCGTACCTTGGCGGCGGACATCCGCAAGCTTTTGCAAAAACCCGGAAAAGATGATATACTATAAGGAAACGAAGAGAAAGTGCTGGTGTATCCTATGAAAGTTTATGAAATCTACCGTTTTTTAGATCAATTAGCCCCCTTTGACACCGCAGAAGAATTTGACAACTGCGGCCTGCTTGTGGGCGACCCGGATCAGGAAGTGACAAAGATCGGGCTGGCGCTGGACATTACCCATGCGGTGATCCGGCAGGCGGTAAAAGAAGGGATCGACCTGATCATTACTCACCATCCCGTTATTTTCCATCCGTTAAAACAGGTACAGGCCGACTCGACTGTATACCAGCTGATCCGAAACGGCATTTCTGTCATCAGCGCGCACACCAACCTTGACAAAGCGGAAACCGGGGTCAACGCAGTGTTGGCAAAATATTACTGCCTGCAAAATATTGCCTCCCCGCTTTGCTTAGACGACCTGGGACGTCTGGGCAATCTTCCTGCCCCGATGCCGGTGCCGGAATATGCGGCGCTGATCAAGAAAAACCTGGGTGCCAGCGGCGTAAGGTATTATGACAGCGGAAAACCGGTCCAAAAAGTGGCTTACATTTCAGGAAGCGGCGGGAGCATGATGCAGCAGGTACTCAGTTGCGATATTGATACTTTTATTACCGGGGACCTCAAGCACGACGCCTTTATTGACGCGCAGAATTTGGGGCTGAATTTGATCGAAGCGGGACATTTTGATTCCGAAAACGTGGTGTTCTTTTCTTTGGCGGAGCAAATCGAAGTGTCTACAAATCTTTCCCCGATCCTGTTAAGCCGGGAGAACCCAGTCAAAACAATCTAACCAAACCGGGACGGGTGACAGATCGCCCGTCCTTATTTTTCATGATAAGGAGAATCTACAGTGGCATTAGATGGTATTTTTCTTGCTTCTTTAAAGCGGGAAATAGAAGAAACCGCGCTTGGTAGCCGGGTGGATAAAATTTACCAGCCTTCTAAGGAAGAGATCGTGATCGGCCTGCGGTTCCGGGGCGGCAGTGTCAAGCTTTTTATCAGCGCCTCTGCTAACAGCCCGCGCATCCACTTTACAAAAATCTCTTTGGAGAACCCCAAAACCCCGCCCATGTTCTGCATGCTGCTGCGCAAGCACTTAAGCACGGCAAAACTGGTTGCAGTCCGCCAGTTGGGCAGCGACCGCATCCTGTTTTTAGATTTTGAAACCGTGAACGAGCTGGGTGATTTGGTGACCATGACCATCGCGGTGGAAATTATGGGGCGGCACTCCAATATTATCCTAGTCAATCAGGACGGGAAAATCATTGATGCGGTCAAGCGCATTACCGATGAAATGTCCAGTGTGCGATGCGTCCTGCCCGGCATGGCTTACACCCTGCCGCCGGCTCAGGATAAACTGAACTTTTTCACCTCGACCCGTGAAGAAGCGGCCAAGGCATTGAAGCAGGGGAAAAATCAGGATTTCGCCAAAGCGATCATGCAGGTGTATTCCGGGGTGTCCCCGCTTCTTTCCCGCGAGATCGCCTATTATGCTACCGGCGGGATCGACCTGCTGAAAAATGACGTATCAAATTTCCGATTGAACAGGATGTTTGATAAAATAGACCAGATCCGGGAAATGGTGCAAAATGGGACCGAACAGTTTACCGTTGTTTCTGAAAATGGCAAGCCGAAAGATTTCACCCTGATCCCGATCGAAGAGTACGGCTCTTTCCTCCAAAAAACTACTTTTAGCACAGCCGGGGAGCTTCTGGACCACTTCTTTTCAGAGCGCGACCGGATAGAACGGATGAAACAGCGCTCCCACGACCTCTTAAAACTGTTAGTCAACACCACCGAGCGGATCGTTCGCAAGCTGGATGTGCAGAAGCGCGAGCTGGCGGATTCAGAAAACCGGGATCTTTACAAAATCTACGGCGACTTGTTAAACGCGAACCTGTGGGCGTTTCACAAAGGGGACAAAACGGTCACGGTGCAAAATTTCTATGAGGAAAATGCCCCGCAGATCCAAATTTCGCTGGATGAGTCCCTTACTCCTGCACAGAACGCACAGAAATACTATACCGAATACCGGAAAGCCAAGACAGCGGAAGAAAAACTGCGGGGGCTGATCGAACAGTCTGAACAGGAGCTGGTCTATCTGGACAGTATTTTTGACGCGGTGACCCGTACCACCGGAGAAAGCGAGCTGCTGGAGATCCGGGAGGAATTGGCGGAACAGGGATACCTGAAAAACTACCGCAACAAAAATAAGATGCTAAAGCCTCTTCCGCCGCTTCAATATCGATCCTCGGATGGATTTACCATCCTTTGCGGAAGGAACAACCGTCAAAATGATAAGCTGACCTTAAAAACAGCCCGAAACTATGACCTCTGGCTGCACACCCAAAAAATCGCCGGTTCCCATGTCATTGTAGTGGCAGATGGAAAAGAGATCCCAAACCGCACCATTGAGGAAGCGGCTAAAATCGCGGCGTTTAATTCCAAGGCCAGGGATTCGGCGCAGGTGCCTGTGGATTACACACTGGTGCGGTATGTAAAAAAGCCGAACGGCGCCAAACCGGGGATGGTGATCTTCACCGATTACCAAACCGCCTATGTTACCCCGGATCCGGAGCTTGCCGGGCGCTTACTGGTAAAATAGGAGGTTTTTACCATGATCTGCGATTATGAAAAGGACTGGTTTATGCGCCAGATCAGCGACATGGTGCGGGTAGTGGCGCTTACGGTATTTCAAAAGGACCGGCCGGAATATAAAATCGAAGAGGAAACGACGACCACTTCTTCCGACGACTTATACCGGCACACCTTGAAATTATTGGAAAGCCGGGAATACCAGCGCGCCCTTGATTATCTCTCCCAAAACCTTTCCTCAGAGCGTTTATCCGACCTTTTGGTGGCGCTGGATTTTTACGACAAGGTAAACCGGCTGACCGAGGAAGAACTTGCTCGCTATGGTCTTTCACGGGAAGAGCTGCTGTATTCGCTTCAAACCATAATTACCTTATATGAACTTCCCTTTTAACCATTTTTGCCAACAGCCGCTTTTTCTTTCCGGGAATTTTTGCTGTTTTATAGGCTTGAAAGTCTTTGGGGTTCATGATATAATAAATGCACAATCTTGAATCACAAAAGCTGTGACGAGGAGGAGTACATTCTTTCCAAAGCCAAGAGAGGGAACGGCTGGTGTAAGTTTCCGTGACGGGAGAATGGAAGGTAGCCTTTGAGCTGCGCCGCTGAACATTTTTTCAGTAAGCGGCGACGGGATTTCCGCCGTTACCGGAATCCGCATCGGAGCAGGAGATCTGCCCCTGTGTGATCGAGTGCGGAGCCATATGGTTCCGAATTCAGGTGGTACCACGGAAGTTATTCCGCCCTGAGCACAAATGTGCTTCGGGCGGATTTTTTATCGTTTCCGGCCCGAAGAAAACGACCGAAGGAGGAAAATCAATGAAAAAAGAATTGGAAAAAGTGTATGCGCCAAAAGAATTTGAAGACAGGATCTATCAATTCTGGCAGGAAAACGGATATTTTAAAGCCGACCCAGATCCCAAAAAGGAGCCTTATACCATCGTGATCCCGCCGCCGAACATCACCGGGCAGCTTCATATGGGGCACGCTTTAGACGAAACATTACAGGACATTTTGATCCGCTATAAACGATTGCAGGGATATGCCGCACTGTGGGTACCCGGCACCGACCACGCCTCGATCGCGACTGAAGCTAAAATCGTAGAGGCGATGAAAAAGGAAGGTATTTCCAAAGAGGATCTGGGGCGTGAAAAATTTTTGGAACGTGCCTGGGACTGGAAACGTCAGTACGGCGGACGGATCGTAGAACAGCTTAAAAAGCTGGGTTCCTCCTGCGATTGGTCCCGGGAACGCTTCACGTTGGACGATGGCTGTTCCGAGGCGGTAAAAGAAGTATTTGTGCGGCTGTACGAAAAAGGGCTGATCTATCAGGGCGAGCGCATCATCAACTGGTGCCCGCACTGTCTGACCTCTATCTCTGACGCGGAGGTGGAATATTCGGAACAGCACGGCCATTTCTGGCATCTGCGTTATCCTTTAGCCGATGGTTCCGGCTGGCTGGAGCTGGCGACTACCCGGCCGGAAACCATGTTGGGGGATACGGCTGTTGCAGTCAATCCAGAGGACGGCCGCTACAAGCACCTCGTTGGGAAAACCCTGACCCTGCCGCTGGTGGGACGGGAAATCCCGATCGTTGCCGACGATTATGTTGACCGGGAATTCGGGACCGGCGTGGTTAAAATCACCCCCGCCCATGACCCGAACGACTTTGAGGTGGGGCTTCGCCACAACCTGCCGGTCATCAACGTTATGACCGACGACGCGCACATGACAGAAGACTGCGGAAAATACGCGGGGATGGAACGTTACGAAGCCAGAAAAGCGATCGTTGCCGATCTGGAAGAAGGTGGATATCTGGTCAAGGTGGAGGAACACGTTCACAACGTTGGGGAATGCTATCGTTGTTCTACCACAGTGGAACCCCGCGTTTCCAAACAATGGTTTGTAAAAATGGAGCCGCTGGCAAAACCGGCAATTGAAGCGGTGAAAAACGGGGAAACAAAATTTGTCCCGGAACGCTTTGACAAGATCTATTACCACTGGATGGAAAACATCAAAGACTGGTGTATCTCCCGCCAGCTGTGGTGGGGACACCGCATCCCAGCTTACTACTGCACCACCTGCGGGGAAACCGTTGTTTCCAAAGAAGAGCCCCATACCTGCCCAAAATGCGGCGCCACTTCGTTCCATCAGGATGAAGATACGCTGGACACTTGGTTTTCTTCCGCTTTGTGGCCGTTCTCCACATTGGGCTGGCCGGAACAGACAGAAGACTTAAAATACTTCTATCCCACCAACACCCTGGTGACCGGGTATGACATCATCTTCTTCTGGGTGGCCCGGATGATCTTCTCCGCGGTAGAACACACCGGGGAGGTGCCGTTCAATACTGTTTTGATCCACGGGCTTGTCCGGGACGAACAGGGCCGCAAAATGTCCAAATCCCTGGGCAACGGAATCGACCCGCTGGAGGTAATCGATGAGTTCGGCGCAGACGCTCTGCGGTATATGCTGGCAAGCGGAAACAGTCCGGGGAACGACCTGCGTTACTCGGAAGACAAGGTAAAAGCTGCCCGCAACTTTGCAAACAAGCTGTGGAACGCGACCCGCTTTATCCTGATGAATCTTTCTGATGAGATCACCGCCCCTGTCCTTCCGGATACCTTGACTTTGGAGGACAAATGGGTGCTGACCAAATACAACAACCTTGTCAAAGAGGTGACGGAAAATCTTGATAAATTTGAACTTGGCATTGCGGCCTCCAAGGTGTACGATTTCATTTGGGATTACCTCTGCGACTGGTATATTGAACTGACAAAAACCAAAATCCAGGCTGGCGGCGAAACAGCATTGAACGCCCAAAAAGTACTGGTGTACATCATGGCAAACTGTCTGAAACTGCTGCACCCGTTCATGCCGTTTATCACCGAAGAAATCTGGCAGGCGATCCCGAACGATTCAGCCAGCATCATGATTGCGAAATGGCCTGTTTATGAGGATTCACTCAACTTCTCGGCGGAGGAAAAAGACTTTGAAAAAATTATGGATGCGATCAAGGGCATCCGCAACGCCAGAGCAGAAAAAAATGTACCGCCAAGCAGAAAAGCAGTTGTTTACGCGGCAACAGAACACGAAGAACTGTTCCGTTCCTGCAAGGCTTTCTTTGAAAAGCTTGCTTCCGCCTCCGATCTGCAGGTCGCCGCAGATTGGTCGATCGACGGAGCCGTACAGGTGGTCACCAACGACGCCCGGCTCTTTATCCCAATGGAGGACCTGATCGACAAAGACAAGGAACTGGAACGCTTAAACCGGGAGAAAGCAAACTGCGAAAAAGACATCAAAATGCTGTCCGGCAAACTGTCTAATGAAAAGTTTGTGTCTAAAGCTCCTGCTAACATTGTAGAGCAGGAACGCGAAAAATTGGCGCGCGCTGAAGAAAAGATGGCAAAGATCCTCGAAAGCATTCAGGCGCTAGGTTAATCCTTTCCCCCTGTCTAAACAGGCAGGGGGATCGATCTGGAAAGAAGGAAATTATTATGACCTATTCAGAGGCGCTGGATTATATCCACTCCTTTCGCCCCTTTGTGCCGTCCACCGGTTTGGAGCGGGTACGTCCGCTGTTACAGCGGCTCGGCGATCCGCAGGACAAGCTTCGCTTTGTCCATGTTGCGGGGACTAACGGAAAAGGCTCCACGGTGGCAATGTGCGCCAATATTTTAAAAGAAGCCGGATACCGGTGCGGCATGTATACTTCCCCCTATGTGCTTGATTTCTGTGAGAGATTTCAGGTAAACGGGGCTATGATCTCTCATCCGGACCTTGCACGGATCACCGGACAGATCATGCCGGTACTGGAACAGATGAAAGAGGAAAAGCTGTTTGTCACGGAATTTGACGTGGTAACCGCGATCGCCTTTTTATATTTTTTAGAGAAGCAATGCGACATTGTCTGCTTAGAGGTAGGGCTTGGCGGGCGGTTTGATTCCACCAATATCATCCATACGCCCCTCGCGGCTGTCATTACCTCCATCTCCTTAGATCACACCCATATCCTTGGTGATACTGTGGAGAAAATCGCCCGGGAAAAGGCTGGGATCATCAAACCGGGCGGCGATTGCGTCTGTTATCCGAAACAGTCCCCCGATGCTTTAGCCGTCCTGATGGAACAGTGCGCTTTGACCGGGAGCCGGCTGATTAAATCAAATCCCGCAAATATCCAGATCCATCGCGCTGATCTTCAGGGGGCTGAGTTTTCCTATCAGGGAAAGGATTATCAAATCACCTTGGTGGGGGAACATCAAATTTACAACGCAGTGGCCGTATTAGACACGGTTCGTCTGTTACAGACCAAAGGGTTCCTGATTCCGGAATCAGCGATCCAAACCGGCCTAAAAAATACTGCTTTTTCCGCCCGGTTTCAAAAGCTGGGAGAGCATCCCCTTGTCTATGTTGATGGCGCGCATAATTTGGAGGGAGCGCAAGGGCTTGCACACACATTGGAGCAGTTTTTGGGAAAAAAAGTCCTCCTGATCGGTATGATGGCGGACAAAGATTATGGGCATGCGCTTGGCGCTGTCTGCCGGCCGGCGGATGCGGTGATCTGCGTACCGGTAAATCACCCCAGAGCGCTTGGCGAAGAGCAACTGAAACAGTCCGCTTCCCACTACTGCGGCCAGGTTTATGCGATCCATGACCTCCGCAAAGCATATGCCACGGCGCGTTCTCTTGCAGGCGCGGAGGGAATGGTCGTAGTCTGCGGCTCCTTTTTCCTTGCCGGGGAGATGCTTCCGATCGTAAATACAGGCCAAATATAAAAGAAGTGTCGGGAAAATTTCCCCGGCACTTCTTTTATTCTAATAATTTTTCCCGCAGCATCGTCAATATCTTTTTTTCCCGCCGGGAAACCTGTACCTGCGTCATCCCCAGTTCCTTGGCAGTCTCTGTCTGGGTTTTTCCCCGCAGGTACCGCAGCATGATAAGCCGCCGATCCCTAGTTTCCAGATGGTTCACCACCTCTTTTAAGGACAGCAGTTCAGAAATGCGTTCCTCGTGGTTTTCCACCCGCACATCCAACTGTCTGCCCTCCCCGGAATCATCGTCCTCGGTCAGGGATACCGGCGGGCTGCTGACATTCAGCGCCTCCACAATATCCTCTTCCGGTGCGCCTAAAATCTCGCTTAGCTCAGACAGCTGCGGTTCTCTCGAGTGGATTTTTGTAAAGTTTTCCTTTTCACGGACTACCTTCAGCGAAAGTTCTTTCAGGCTCCGGCTCACCTTGATCGCGCCCCCATCCCGGAACAGGCGCTTGATCTCGCCCAAAATCACCGGCACCGCATAGGTGGAAAGCTGTACGCCTCTTGACTCATCAAAGGCGTCGATCGCTTTGATAAGCCCCACACAGCCCGCAGAATATAGGTCGTCATATTCGATGCCGCGCCCTTTAAAGCGCTTCACGCAAAGATGCACTAACCCTAGATTCTGCTCCACATAAGCATCCCGCTCCGCCTTTGATTTAGTCATGCTCCCCCCGTGACTGCAATTTTTTTACCATTGTAACGGTCGTTCCTTTTCCCGGGTTAGAACGCACCGTTACCTTATCCATAAACGCCTGCATCACGGCAAAGCCCAAGCCCGCACGTTCTTCTTGGGCGGCGGTGGTAAACATAGGCTCCATTGCTTGTTTGACATCTGGGATGCCGCAGCCGCGGTCCCGGATTTTTATGTAGGCTGTGCGGTCTTCCAGAATCCGGACAGTCAAATAAATTTTGCCCAAGGTGTCTCGGTACGCATGTACAATACAGTTAGTAACTGCTTCAGACACAGCGGTCTTAATATCGCTGATTTCATCCACCGTCGGGTCCAGCTGTGTAAAAAAACCGGCAGTCGCGATTCTGGCGTAGCTTTCATTGGATGAACGGCTTAAAAAGTTTAAATTTGCTTCGTTGACAACTTTCATTTTGATTTCCCTTTCCTTATTTTTGAATCACAGCAAGCTTGTCCAGCCCGGCAAGGATCATCACTTTACGGATATGGGCGGACACATGCACAACTGTTACGCTGCCGCCCAGCTCTTTCATCAGCTTATACCTGCCCATAACCAGGCCGATCCCACTGCTGTCCATAAAGGTAACGTCTTTAAAATCTAAGATCAGCTGTTCCGGCCGGCATTGTTCCGCTTTTAGGTCGATCGCTTCCCTGATTTCTTTCGCAGTATGGTGGTCAATATCTCCGCTTAAAAAGGCGGTCAGTTCTTTCTCCTGTTCCTCCAATTTCACCACAATATCAAGTCCTTTCTTTTATACTATTTGTAATATTTTTTAATTTTATATCACTTTGTATCAGTTTTTCCCGCTTCCCTGTTATTATATAAAAAAAGACACAAAAAAAATGTCAGAATACCGAAGTATCCTGACATTTCTTTTCGACGCTATTTTCCCCCGCGCATCAGGCGGAATATATTTTCTGCCATAAAGGCAAGATCCTCTTTGCTGTGTTTTTTCGCTTCCTCAAAGGGAATCGCGTTGCGGTTGATGCTGAACATCGCGGTGACGCCCCGGCTGTAGGCATCCGGGATGTCCCGTGCCAAGTCCCCGGCAATAACATACAGCGGAATTTCCGCCGCCTTTGTTCTGCGCGCTACCCCGCTGATCACCTTTCCGTCTAGAGATTGGGAATCAAAGCGGCCCTCTCCGGTAAATACTGCGTCTGCTGTTTTCAAATGCTCATCAAAATGAACGTGATCCAGTACCGTTTCGATCCCAGAATTTAGTTTAGCCTCCAAAAACGCTACTGCTCCGGCGCCAAACGCCCCGGCTGCCCCAGCACCCTCCTGCTGCGGCAGGCCAGCCAGCCCTAGTTGTTCTTCCATGATCTTTGCCAGTGCTTTCAGGTTCTGGTCCAGCATTTCCACCATTCTTGGGCCTGCCCCTTTCTGCGGGCCAAACACGTAAGCTGCCCCGCGGGAACCGTACATTGGATTCTCCACATCACACATTGCTGTAATGGAGACCCCTTTACACAGTTTTTCCACTTCCTGAAGATCGACCCTGGCAATCTGATCCAGGTTTTCTCCCACTGGAACAAACTCAGAACCGTCCTCCCGGTAGAATTTTGCGCCCAAGGCAGCAGCACAACCACAGCCGCCATCTGTGGTGCAGCTTCCGCCCATCCCCAGCACGATCTCGGTCGCACCGTGTTCCATGGCATGCTTCATCAGTTCCCCAACGCCATAAGTCGTGGTTTTAGACGGGTCTTTCCGGTCCTCCACCATCGGAAGCCCGGCCGCGGCAGCCATTTCGATGACCGCGGTTTTCCCAAATATTCCATAAAAGCTGTCGACCTGTTCAAACCATGGACCGGTCACCTGACAGGACACCTTTTCACCGGGCATTGCCTGCAAAAAGCAATCCACCGTTCCTTCCCCGCCATCTGCAACTGGAAGAGTCACCACATCGCAATCCGGAAAAATCAACTGTGCTTTTTGCTTGATGATCTCACAGATCTCAATAGAGCTGATCGTTCCTTTAAAGGAATCTGGAATGATAATAAATCGCTGCATGATTGTTTTCCTCCCTAAAGGAAAACACACCGTCAAGGACAGTGTGTTTTCCGGCTATACAAATAATTTTCTGACTTTATATCCCTGAATGAGCAGCAGAATTGACAGCACCATCAGGACCGAGCCTAAAATTGGGCAGGCAACTGTTAATACAGTAGAAAAGGTCTGCCCCATGCCGGAACTTTCCATGTTCTGCGCCACTGCCTGAGAAAAATTCCCCAGCACATAAACTCCATTTCGCACCCACATTACCGCGGTCATAATAGATACCGGTACGATCAGCATCGCCAGCCAGTACCCGCTGCGGATCCGCTGCTTTACACCCTTCATCGCCAACGCGATCGGTATAATAAAGATAATGGAAAAAATCGGCGTCAAATACATGGGGGATAGGATCATAAAAAGGATCGAGCAAAGTAAAAACAAGCGGTAAAAGGGCTGGATATTTTTGACCTGGCCGGTAAAGTCCCCGTATGCGGCATGCAGGTACCCTACATAATATTTGGTTTTGTCCTGTAACTCTTTGGAGTCCGCATCCACGCGGTAATAAGTCAACAGTTTTCTACCCTTGCTGATCAGGGAACGGTATACCTCATCAAACCTTTTCGGCACATCTAAAGAAGCAAAATCCACCTGAAGCTCATGAACAGTACGGACCAGCCGTGCCTTTCCGCTGCCCAGCAGATCGGATTCCTCCATCCTTTGGGTCAGTTCGCCCAAAACCTCAATCAACTCTTCGTTTTTCATACCCAATTCCAATCATTCGTTTATTTATTCTTTTTGTCTTTCGAAAGGATCATCTTCATCGAGATCCCTACAGCGCCTAACACCACTACCCAAACAACGATCAGGAAGATCAATGCGCCAATCGTTAAGTCCATATTGATATTCCTCCTTATTCCTGTACCGGCACATTTGCCGACAGTTCCCCTGCATATTTCCGCTTAATATACCGGTTGGTAAAGATCGTAGCAACTACAAATACCGCGATCATAACGACCCTGGCCAGGTTCACCCAGAAAACCCGCATCGGGTCGACGCTTCCGTCATCGCCTTTCGGGATCAACGCCATCGCGCCGCTGTTGATCCGCTCGATCGTTGCCGCGGTCAGCACGATGATCAACATCAGCGGGGTAATATATTTGAGCAAAATGGTAAAGAACGGTTTTGGAAGTTTCGCCAACGCCCCTTCATTCAGCCGCATCTGCTGACGAATAGAAATAAAGCGGGTGTAAACAATTACCTCGATCAAGCCCAGAATCAAAAGGAAGTACTGACCGATCCACAAGTCCAACTCGTCAAAGTAATAGGTAGCGCCGGATTTGTTGAGGATCGTTTCCAATGCAACAGGGAACCCGATCAGCACAAAACAGCCCATAATGATCCAAGATGCCTTTTTCTGTGAAATATTTGCAATCTCGGACAAGAATTTTGTAACGTAGCTGTACAGCGCCATGGAAGAGGTGAACCCTGCGAAGAAGAGCAGCAGGAACCACAAGCCTCCGAAGAACTGCCCCAGCGGCATGTCACGGAATGCATTCGGTAGGGTGATAAAGGTCAGGGATGGCCCTGCGCTTTCCAGTACTTCCTGCCCCAGATAAGCGTACCCAATCGGGATAACGATAGACGCCGCCAAAATGATTTCCGCAAATTCGTTCAGCGCAACAGTTGCTACAGAAGAAACTACAACGTCGTCTTCTTTCTTTAAATAAGAAGCAAAGTGGCAAATCAAGCCCATACCAATGGAAAGCGAGTAGAAGATCTGCCCGCAGGCCGCCATCGTACCGCCCCAGGTCAGCTTGCTGAAGTCTGGGTTCCAAACAAAGTTTAGCCCTTTTAACGCCGACCAGTCAGGATTTTTAGGACTTCCCGTTGTTAGAGCCGTAACTACTAAAACAATAGCAAACAGATATAAAGCAGGCATCATAACCTTCGCCCACTTTTCAATTCCCCCGCCGATCCCGCGGGATACCACATAGGCCAAAAGCACCAGCGCAATGATCCAGAACACAAACACCCTGACCGGATCTGAAATATTATTAACAAACAAATCTTTCATGTCCACGCTAGCAGACATATAATCTCCGGTAAAGGACATCACCGAATAGTTGAGCGTCCAGCCGACGATATGGGTATAGTAGGAGTTGATCAGCAAGGTGATCGCAAAGCAAAGTCCGCCGCTGATCGCACCGATCTTTAATGCGGTTTTCGGCTTTAGCCTTTGACGCGCCTGCAAATAAAGCATCGGGCCAATAGTATGTTCATCCTTTTCTCCGCCAAACCGCCCGGTCTGCCATTCCATAACCATAATGGGGAACCCCAATAACAGAAGCGCAATAAAATAAGGGATCATAAATGCGCCGCCGCCGTTTCCGGCTGCCATATATGGGAATTTCCAGAAGTTTCCCAAACCAACGGCATTACCGGCCATTGCCAGGATCAAACCGAGCTTGGAGCCCCAGCCGTCCTGCGTTGTCTGATGCTTAGACATCAAAATAACCTCCTAATCGTCATATAAGTAAACAGATAAATATATTTTAACAGATAGGATTTAAAATAGCAATATTTAATTTACAACTTTATCAGAGAAACTCAGTAAAAAGCAAAAGTTTTACCATTTTATTTTCAATTCGCCGCTGTAGATCACTGATTTTGATTTCCCGTTTTCCTGAATCAGAAGTCCTCCGTCTTCTGTTACATCCAGCACCTTGGCATTCACCGTCTGCTTCGGGAAAAGAATAGATACCTCCTTCCCCAAAAAGCCCAAATGCTTCCGATACTGAGCAATCAGCTCCTTGCGGTTTGTACGGTACCAGCCAGCCTGAAGCAGCCGATCCAGATATTTTAAAATTAGAACCGCAAGTTTCTCTCGGTTCCAGCTTTTTCCCGTAATCTGATACAGGGAACAGGCGATCTCCTGCAATTCGTCCGGAAACCCATGGTGGTTTAAATTAAAGCCGATCCCTACCACCACCGACTGCACCCGGCCGGTTTCCGTTTCCAACAGGCTTTCTGTTAAAATACCGCAGATCTTTTTGCGCTCCCAAACAAGGTCGTTAGGCCACTTCACCTGCAAGCTGATCCCGCACAGTTCCTCAACTGCCTGCAAAACACTGAACGACGCAGTCAGAGTCAGCAGCGGAAGATCCTTCAAATGAATGTCCGGCTTTAAGATAACGCTCAGGTAAACGCCCTCCTCGGTGGGGGAATAAAAATGCCGGTAAAGACGCCCTTTCCCGTGCATCTGCCGCTTTGCCAGAATCACGGCGCCGTCATGGCCGGGCTGCTCCGCCATCTGTTTCGCATAGGAATTGGTAGAGTCCACCTGCTCCAGCACCAAAATTTCATTTCCAATATATTGGCCTTCGCATTTCTGCCTCAGCCATTCGGCTGATATAAAACCGCCCTTCGGCTCCTGCAGCGCATAGCCCTTCCGAGTGACTGCCTTGACTTCGTATCCGTCCTCCCGCAGCGCATTCACCGCTTTCCAGACCGCGGCACGGGAAACGCCGAGGCGCTCGCTGATCTCCTCGCCTGATATGAACTGGCCGGCGTTTCTAAGCAGCAGCTCTAAAATAGTGTCTTTGGTTTTCATCGTATCCTCCTTGATACGGCAAAAGCCGACAGAATGATCACCTGCCGGCCTTTAGCTTTGCAAACATCTTTACATTTTTGGTCTTGACCCATGAAATGACTTTCCCTTCGTAATAGCAAAGCGTCACGTTTTTCCAGCGCACCGGAAGCAGCATCAGCTTCATGTAGGCCGAACGGGGCCTTGCTGTTTTTAAAGCTTCGCTGACACGGGGATTCCGAATGATCTCACGAATCGCGGCGCGGCATCCTTTCCGGTCCAAAGTACAGTTTACGTTCGTCACATTTTCAAGGCAGCCAATGACCCGTTCTATGTACCGGCGCGACACCATTTCCATACTTGGCTCATTGCTGACCTGCCAATGGCCATACAGGTCCAGCATCCAACTGTGCTCTTCCTCCCGCTTGGGATACAGGTCGTCACGGTAACGCGCGGTTTCCGACTCTGCCCGTGCCCGCATAAAATGATAGTATTTCTTTGACGTGACAACTACCCTTTCCACTTCCCGGATCACCATTAGGTTGAAGGGAAAATCGTCCATCCAAGTCTGCGGGAACCGCAGACCGTTGTCTAACAAATATTGAGACAAAAACAGCTTGTTCCAAGGAGTGTACAGCAGATTTTTGTCAAACAACTGGTATGCGTTCTCCCGGAACTCCCGCTGGGTCTGAAACACCCGGTCCGGGCAGGACAGTTCTGTGGTGACATATTCCGTATCATTATAATAGGTTTCAATGTAAAACCCTGCTACTACCAGCTGGGCATGGTGTTCTTCCGCAAGGCGGTACATATCCTCCAGCATGGTTGGCTCCGCCCAGTCGTCTGAATCCATAAAGTACATGTATTTTCCCCGCGCCCGGTCGATCGCCAGGTTCCTTGCACTGGGCGCCCCGCCGTTTTCCTTATGGAACACCTGAATGCGCGGGTCTTTCTGCGCATATTCGTCGCAGATCTTCCCGCTCTGGTCCGGCGTCCCGTCATCGACGATCAAAAATTCAAATTCTTTCAAGGTTTGATTTTGGATGCTTTCGATCGCCTTTCCCACAAACTGTTCTACATTATATACCGGCATGATTACGCTGATCTTAATCTCCTGTGCCATGCTATCCTCCGTTTACTTGACCATCCCAAATTCTTTTTTCGCCGCTGTGAGGGCTGAAAAGACCACAGCATCCATATCATAGTAACGATACTCTGCCAGCCGTCCCCCAAATAAGACATTGTTTTCTTTTTCTGCCAGCTCCTTATATTTCTGATACAGCTTCTGGTTCCTTTCGTCATTCACCGGATAATACGGCTCCATCCCCAGTTTCCACTCGCTGGGATATTCCCTGCTGATCACCGTTTTGGGCTGTGTTCCAAAGGCAAAATGCTTGTGCTCAATGATCCGGGTATAAGGCGTTTCTCGATCGGTATAGTTGACGACAGCTACCCCTTGGAAATTATCCGTGTCCAACACCTCGGTTTCAAAACGCAGGCTTCGGTATTCCAAGGCGCCGTAACAGTAATCAAAATAAGAGTCGATCGTACCGGTGTACACCACCCGCTCCGCCTGGCTGGTCCATCTTTCCCGGTCCTGTAAAAAATCTGTTTCCAGAATGATGTCGCAGCCCTCAAACAGCTTTTCAAACAGAGCGTTATACCCCTCGACGGGGATGCCCTGATGCGGGTCGTTAAAATAATTGTTGTCAAAGGTGTACCGCACCGGAAGCCGGCGAATAATAAAGGCCGGCAGATCTTTGCAGTCTCGTCCCCACTGTTTTTCTGTGTACCCTTTCACCAACTTGGTATAAATATCCTTTCCCACCAGCCGGATGGCCTGCTCTTCCAAATTCCTTGGCTCCCCGGTGATTGCGGCGCACTGCGCTTCTATTTTTTCTTTTGCCTCTTTCGGGGTGTTTACCCCCCACATCGCATGGAATGTATTCATATTAAAGGGCATATTATACAGTTCCCCACGGTAGTTGGCGACTGGGGAATTGATATAGTGATTAAACGTTACAAACCGGTTGACATAATCCCAAACCCTATCATGATGCGTGTGGAAAATATGCGCCCCATAGGTATGGACGTCGATCCCCTCCACAACGTCGCACGCCACATTCCCGCCGATTTTTGCACGGCGTTCCACCACCAGGCATGTTTTCCCGTTTTGTACTGCCTGCTGTGCAAAAACGCCCCCGAAAAGGCCCGCGCCGACAATTAAATAATCATAGGATGCCATACGCTTCTCCTTTGTTTTTAATCTTAGTATTCCGGTATTGCTTTCCAATTATTATAGCATAGCCCTATCCCCATTGCAAGGCGGGCGTTGTCATAAACAATAAGGGCAGGGGAAAATCCCCCTGCCCTCTGTTTTGGGTTATCTTATTAGGATTGTCTATCCCTTTACAGCGCCGGCTGCCATTCCTTTGATCAGATATTTCTGCGCGATCAGCAGGAAAATCAAGGTTGGCACTGTTGCAACGCTGGACGCCGCCATCAGCGCCGGCCAGTCACTGGTAAACTGCATTACGAACTTTTGCAGGCCGATCGTCATGGTCTGCACGCCGTCCGTCCGCAAGAAGATGCTTGCCAAAGTGTATTCGCCCCATGCATTGATAAAGGTAAAGATCCCAACGGTCGAGATCCCAGGCATAGAGATCGGAAGCACGACCCTTAAAAAGGCGGTAAATTGGTTGCAGCCGTCCATCATGGCCGCTTCTTCGATGTCAAACGGGATCGTGTCGAAAAAGCCTTTCGTCATCCAAATGGAGAACGGCAGGTTGATCGCAGTGTAAGCGATCATAACAGAATAGATCGTATCCACTAAATGCAGGGAATTAAAAATCACAAACAGCGGAATTAGCATCAGCATTGCCGGGAACATCTGCAGCAGCAGGACAAAGATCCCATACAGGTTAAAGACCGTCCCGCGGAAACGGGAGATCGCATACCCGGCGCATACCGCCAGTGCAATACAGCAAACTGTGACAGTGACAGAAACGATCGCACTGTTTAAGATATTGACCGGGAAACTTGTTTTGGTAAGCACCCGGATAAAGGAATCAAATTTTAATTCTGACGGGAACAGCGCGGTAGAACTTAGCGCCTCCGATTTCCCCTTGAAAGCAGTACCTAGCATTGAGATAAATGGAAGGTTCACTAAAAACACGATGATGATCAAAGCGGCATAAGTCAGCACATCAAGGGTAACTTTCTTTTTGTTTACTTTCTGCCGAAATTTTTTACTCATAAATCCCCCTCCATTCCTTATTCATATTTATCCCGGTTGCTCAATACTTTCATATACAGCATTGCAACAACCAACAAAACTACCAGCATGATCGTGGCGATCGCCGAAGCATAACCGATATTACTGCGGATAAACGCCGTATAGTAAGAGAGGATCGGCAGTGTATAGGTGAAATTCATCGGGCCGCCGCGTGTCAGCAGATAGATATTTTCAAAGTTATTGAAGGTCCACAGGAACATTAAAATCGTGGAGATCATACTGACCGATTTTAGAGAAGGCAGTGTGATGTACCAGAATTTTTTGAAGAATCCAGCCCCGTCAATGGAAGCAGATTCATACAGATCAGCCGAGATCCCCTGAAGCCCAGCCAGCAAAACGATCATCATAAACGGGAAGGATTTCCATGCCCCAGTAAAAATGACTGTGATCTTTGCCAGATCTGCATCTGCCAAAAACAGGATCGGTTCTTTGATGATATGCAGGTTTTGTAGCGTTCGATTCACAAAGCCAAGCTGGTCGTTTAACAGCCACAGCCAGTTAGTGGTCGCTACAACTGACGGGATGACCCACGGAATCAAGATCAGCATCCGGAAAATACCGCGCCCTTTAATGTCCCGGTTTAAAAGCATTGCAAAACATAGCCCTAAGATATAGGCTACGATCACAACAAAGATCGTGTAAATAAATGAAAATGCCAGCGTACTATAAAATTCAGAGTCTTTTGTTAAGATCTCGATAAAATTATCAAGCCCTGCAAAGGCCCGCTTTTTAGGTCTTAGCAGGTTATAGTCCTGAAAGCCTAAAATGATACCGTTTATTAACGGGTACAGGCTGACCAAAGCTATTAAAACGCTGGCGGGAATCAGCAATATGTATCCTAAACGTTTATTTTTCAGAGCAGTTGTTTTGTGGGATTTATTTTTACTCATTACAGTTACCACCTCTATGACTTAGCCTTAGCAGCTATCCCATTTCCTAATAAAAATGTTTGTTCCCCTGCCTGAAGTCCCCAGACAGGGGAACAGCTACCTAACTATGATGATTGCAGTGTCCAAAATCAGGTCTTATTCTTCATCGTAATCCGCGCCGTAATCTTCGATCGCGGTCGCAATCAGGTCATTGGTTTCTTTCTGGATTTTTTCGTAATCAGTATCGCCGGTAATAACAGCCTGCAGCGCTTTACCCGGATAATCTTCGCCCTCGATCTGAGAGAACGCCGGGAACAGCGCCGGAGCCGGCCAGCTCTGAGGAACTGCGACAGGAACTACTTTTTCCGAGAATTCTTTGGTGTACCATGTATCAGAGAAGAATTTGTCCGTCTGCAGGTCGGCGCGTGCCGGAAGCTGGCTGCATCCGCCTTCTGTGAACAGGGTCAGTTCGTTTTCGATCCAGTATTTGATGAATGCACGGCACGCATCAGGGGCATCGCTTTGCGTGTAAGCCATAATGGAGTTGATCCATGTGTAGTAACGTGCGTCGCCGCCGCTTGGTCCCGCCATTGCCGGAAGCACAGAGGAGTTTGCGGCAACGTCTTCATAATCGATGGTCGCAGTCGGCATTCCGTTGAACCAGATCGCCGCTGTTCCAGAACAGTACATTTTCTCTGCGTCCGCCGATTTATAGCTGGCGGTCCCTTCAGAAATATATCCGTTGGAAGCTAACTCGTGAAGGAATTCCAAGGCTTCTGTTACATTTTTACTGGTAAAGTCCGCTTCAACATTCTCGTTGGTGAACCCGGTGCCGTTCTGCATCAGGAACATCATCATGGTCTGGGTGCTCATCTGGTCAGCGCCGCCAAATACAAACGGAACAATATCCGGGTTCCATTCTTTCAGCTTTTTGCAGACATCTAAAAACTCTTCCCAGGTCGTAGGCAGTTCTGTAATACCAGCCTGTTCAAAGTAATCGGTACGGTATGTGAGGCCGCGCGGGTCAAGTGCCCATGGCAGGCCGGTCAATTCCCCGTCATAGGTCAGCATGTCAAGGCTGCCTTCCGGGAACTGGTTGACAATATCATTGCCTTCTTCGTTCCACTGGTCAACGATCGGCTGCAAGTCCAAAATCTCTCCCATCAGCGCATACTGCAATGGCTGGGTAGAAGCGCCTGTGCTGGTGTCCGGTGCTGCGCCGGAAGTAATTGCCGTCAGGAATGTCTGATAAAAGTTATCCCAAGGCGTCATCTGTAGCTCAACGGTAATGTTTTGGTCATTGCTGGAGTTGAAATTTTCAACGATCTTTTTAGCCGCCGCCTCATAGGTATCTGCCGGCCCGTTCACCATTTCCCAGTGGGTAATGGTAGTCGCTTTCCCAGCATCTCCAGTATTGGCGTTACCGCTTGTTTCATTGTCTGTTTTGCCGCAACCGGCCAATAGCCCAACCAATAAAACAGCTGTCAAGGAACCTGCTAAAATTTTTTTCATACTGATATACCTCCTAATATAATAGATTCCAAATTTCCACAAGATTCGGCAAGATTTGCTGCTGAAATTTGCACGATAGCAACAAACCTGATCGCCAAATCCTGCTTCCAAACACATGTGATAAAGGGCTTTTCGCGATTAGCTAAATCGTTTTACTCGAATCAATGTAGTCATTATAATGAGGAAACTTTGTTTCGTAAAGTTAAAAAACTGGTAACAATTTCCGTTTTTGGTTGTGCAAAATATACAATATTCAAGATAAATTATAGTGTTTTTCGATTAAAAAATGCGTTTCTTCAAAAAAGTTTCATGTTTTTGTTCCTTTTGCGCAAAAAAACAAAAAAGGTATAGCGGATATTTTATCCGCCATACCTTTTCATAAAGGAGAAGATTTTTTACCAAATTTATTTAAAAGGTGATAACGCCTTTCATATATCCATCCTCTTTGCTGATGGATTTCAGGAATACCGGTTCAGCATCGTGATAATCCGCTACATGGGTGACCAGTTTTCCGGGCTGATATACCCCGCGTTTGATCAGTTCGCAGGTGCGCGGGATCATTTCGCGGAAATGCGCGTTGGAGTTCGGGGAAAGATTGTAAACAGTGACCCCGCTCAAATGCCAATGGGTACCGTCAAAGGTTTCTTCATGACGGTGCCAGGAACCCAGCACAAATTTTCCCGCATCATGCAAAATCAGTTTGTCTGCCAGCGCATAAGCGGAATCTGTTGCCCCAAAATCAATCACAACATCTACGCCGCCTTCGGCTACCAGTTTCTCGATATGTGCTTTTCCTTCTTCCGAATCCGGGTCAAAGCAATAGGTCGGGTTGTATTCTTTCGCCATAGCCAAACGGTCTGCCCGCTTTTCAAAGACGGTGATCTCGCCCATTGGATAAGCCTGAAGGCCCATCAGGGTCAAAAGACCCATGTACCCGGCGCCTACTAATGCCACTTTATCACCGGGCTGGATATTGGTGATCGCCAGCAAATTGACAACGCACACAGTGGGTTCCGCGACCCACGAAACATAATCGGTAGTATCATCCGGGATTTTTGCCACACAGTCGCTGTCCACATTAAAATACTGGTTCATCATGTCGTTGCTGCCGCTTGCGCAGAATACCTTGTCGCCCGGCTTCACGTTTTTAACGCCAGCCCCGGCCTTTACCACAACGCCTGCCGCCTCATGGCCGATCATGTACGGGATCGGTCCCGGCGCGCTGATTCCCTGATAAAGGTATGAATCCCACGCGCAGACGCCGCATGCCTTGGTTTCGATTTGAACTTGATTGTACTCCGGGTCTGGAACGTCAATGGTCCGGATCTCGATCTTGTTTGGTTCTACGACCCAAATTCCTTCTGATTTCATAATGATTCCTCCTGTTTATGTAATTTAATAAATTGGATCACTTCTTCTAAAGCGGGGATAGAAATCGCCGCCCCTTTTGCCGATACCGCGATGGAGGAAGCAGCCGAAGCCAGCTGCAAGGCAGACTGCGGCGTTTCTCCGCGGGCTATGCTGCCCAAGAAAAATCCGGTAAAGGTATCCCCCGCCGCTGTTGTGTCCACAACAGGCACCGGATATATCCCATGCTCTGCCACAAGCCCCTGCTCCTGATAGCGCACGCCCTGTTTCCCCAAAGTTAAGATGATCTTCAAATCAGGGTACCGGCGCAGCAATTCAGCCGAAATTTGCTCCGGTTCGCTTTGTCCTGTCAGCTCTTCCCCTTCGATTTCATTGATAAACAGCCATGTCACCTTTGACAGGTCGCAGGATTGGATAGATGCGTCGATCGGGGAAGGGTTAAACGCGACCTGAAGCCCTGCCTGAAAAGCCTTTTCAATCAACATAGCCGTGGCGTTCGTTTCATTCTGCGTCACTAGAATATCTCCCGCCTCAAATGTAGAGAGGATCTCATTGATGTCCTCTTCCGAAATGTCCGCATTGGCCCCCTGGTACAGGATGATGCTGTTCTGTCCCTGGGCGTCTACCTGGATCGTAGCCCGCCCGGTCCGGCATTCCGATGGCAGTACATACTGGCTGTCCACCCCGGCTTCCTGCAAAAAACGGGTCAGCAGATGTCCGTCCTCCCCGATTTTTCCGGCCAAATAGGTTTGTGCCCCTGCGCGGACAAACGCCACACACTGGTTTAATCCCTTGCCTCCCGGAAAGGATTGGTATTGCAGCGGATGAATGGTTTCCCCTGGTCTTACAAAATGTTCTACCGTGTATACGTCGTCAATATTCAAAGAGCCAAAAACAAGTATTTTGGGCATTTAAGCTTCCTCCTCTATCGTCTTTTTGGGTGGCGCCGAACTTTTCCGGATCATCAGTTCCGGTTGAAATACCAGGCTTTCCTTTTCTGCCTCTTCACCGGAGATCACCCCCAGCAAAGTATTTACAGCCTCGCTCCCCATCTGGTATGCCGGCTGTGCAACAGTGGTCAGAGGGACCTCCAGCATTTCAGAGAAGGTAACGTCGTCAAAGCCAACAACGGACAGGTCTTCCGGTATTTTTAAATTTTGCTGGCGCGCAGCACGGTATACCCCGTAAGACATCATATCATTGCAGGCCAGGATCGCCGTCGCCCCTTCCTCCAGCAAATGCTGTGACAGCCGGTACCCCGAATCGGCATGATAGTCGCCTTCCGCGACCAGTTCGGACCGGAACGGCACAGAAAATTCCTGTATCGCACGGATATATCCAAACAACCTTTGCTTAGAAGACTGCGACCCCATAGGGCCGGTAATGCAGCCGATCCTCCTATGTCCCAGCTTTAGCAAGTGCTTGGCAGCCAAATACCCGCCCTGTTCATTATCACTGGAAACAGACAGCAGGGGAAGTTCCTTTACGATCCGGTCTACCAATACCACCGGCTTGTCAAAATGGCGCAGCAGTTCATAGCATTCTGCCGCTTTATTGTGCGTGGAGTTCACTGCCATAGCAAAGATAATGCCATCTACCCCGCGTTCCAGCAGAACATTCGTATAGTCAATATCTTTTTTGGGGTTATCATTGGAATTGCACAGTATCATGCTGTACCCCTGTTTTTGACAGGCTACCTCCGCCCCTTTAGAGATCTCCGCAAAAAATCCGTTTGTAATATCCGGAATGATCAGGCCAATGGTGTTGGTCTTTTTTTTGATCAGACCTACAGCCAGTTGATTGGGATGGTAGTTCATCTCCCGCGCGGTATCCAAAATTTTCTGCCTGGTCTGGTCTGAAATGCGGTGCGGCTTATTATTCAGCACTAGCGACACTGTGGATACTGACAGTCCGGTTTTTCGTGCTATGTCCTTAATGGTTACACGCATGCCCGCGTTCCTTTCCTGTGATCATGCAGAGGAGTACCCCCCCTGCTAAATTATTTTCCCAAAAACAGCTGCCAAAACATTACACCTGTCTGGGAAAGCATATTTTTAAAATAGTGCAGGGGATACGCCTTGTCAATCGCTTTTTAAAAAATAACTTTCATTTTAAAAAAGATTGTAAAACCTCAATAAATTTGACCTTTATAATTTAAAGAGAATTCCGGTTTACGAAACGAAGTTTCTTATTTATAATAGCTGTATCCCAAATAGGTAAAACGATTTAGCTAATCAATTACTCTAATCTTTACATTCTTGTCAACAACCTAACAAAACTTCTTACAACACAATCAATAGATTCTACCCATGGGAAGGGGCGAATATCATGAAGGTAACATTGGATGATATCGCCAGAATGGCTAATGTATCGAAAGCAACGGTTTCGCGGGTGTTAAATCACAGTACCAGCGGAGTTGGCGAAGAAACGCGGCGGCGTGTCCAAGCTGTGATCGACGAGTTGGAATATCGTCCTAATCTGCTGGCACGCGGGATTTCGATTTCCAAAACAAAAACACTGGGCGTGATCGTACCGGATATTTCCAATCAATTTTTCGCAACACTGGTCCAGCAGATCGAAAGCTATGCCTTTGAAAAAAAATATACCGTACTGGTCTGTACCACGGACAATCTTCCTGAAAAGGAGGAACGCTGCATTGCAGTGATGATCACGAAGCATGTAGACGGCGTGATCCTGGCTTCGGCCGTCTCGGAACAAATAGAGGGACATCTACGGTTTCAAAAATACGGCATTCCCTGTGTAATGGTAGACCGGAAGATCCAAACCCAAAGTGAGTTGAGCGGCGGCGTTTATGTGGATAATGAATATGCTTTTTTCCTTGCTACTGAACAACTGATCCAAAGCGGCAATCACAAAATCGCATTTTTATCAGGCCCAGTCGGCGCCGCAACATCCAAAGAGCGAATCGAAGGATACCATTACGCTTTACAGGCACACAAAATCGAAGCGCTGCCCCAGCTAATGTGCATTGGCAAGCACAGCATCCAATCTGGCTATAACTGTGTGATGCAGATGCATCAGGACCAGATCCCCTTTACTGCCGTACTTGCAAGCAGCGACGTAATCGCGCTTGGAGAGGTTCAGGCTTTGAAAGAGCTGGGGATCAGGATCCCGGAAGAGGTCGAAGTGATCGGTTTTGACAACATCGAATTTGGCGCCTTACTGGATCCTCCGCTCACCACCATTGAACAGCCGATCGCTGAACTGGCAAGAAGATCTGTCGCCATGCTGTTAGAGTTGATCAGTAATATAGTGTTAAAAGAAAAGAACATCCGTCTAGAGCCCAAACTGATTTATCGAAAAACTACAAAAACCAGATACTAATCTCTGGTTTCACACAAATTCAAACGAAAAGAGTGGATGTGTATGAAGAAAAGTGGTATTTTAAATCCAGAGCTATGCGCTGTGATAGCCGGGATCGGGCATACAGAATTTCTGGTGATCGCTGATCCGGGGCTGCCGATTCCGAAGGGAGTCCCAGTGATCGACCTGTCCTTAGTTAGGGATATCCCAAAATTCATGGATGTACTGGAGGCAGTAAAAGAAGAACTTGTGATCGAGTCCTTCTTTATAGCGACAGAGATCAAAACCCAGAGCAAAAATCTTTATCAGCAGATTCGTCAGTCCCTGCCCGGGCTGCCTGAATCAGAGCTCTGCCATGAAGAGTTTAAACGGAAGCTCGCGCAGGCCAAAGCAGTAATCCGAACCGGGGAAACCACTTCATATGCCAATATTGCGCTGGTAGCCGGCGTCAACTTTTAAACCATTACATATAACGGCTTTTTGCCGTAAAGATACGACCAAACAAGGAGGAACCTGTTATGAAAATCGCATATACCGGCTGGACGTGGCTTATTAACCACGAAGACAATTACAAATGGGAATTTGAACAATTTTTGAAAGAAGTTTCCGACCTAGGGTATCAAGCTGTAGAAAACTTTGCGTTTATCACCAAATATTTTGATAACGACGCAGACGAAGTCAACGGCTTACTAAAAAAATATAATCTGGAGCTGGTAAACCTTTACGAGCATTACACCAATGATCCTGAGGCTGATTATCAAAGCGCTTTAGAATACGTTGATTTCATGAAACGCACTGGTGCGACCTATTTGAATTTGCAGGGAGTTATGTGGGAAGACGCTCCAAATAACCGTCCAACTGACGACGCCCGCATCCGCGAATATGCAGAGCTCTCCAACAAAATCGGCAAGCTGTGCCGGGAAAACGGAATGTATGCCTGCTTCCATCCGCATGCTAACACTCCAGTATTTACCGAAGAACAGATCGACCTGCTGATGGAATATACTGATCCTGAACTCGTTTATCTATGTTTGGATACTGCACACACAACGCTGGCTGGAATGGATCCGGTCAAGGCCTTTGACAAATATGCGAGCCGCCTGGCATATGTCCATTTAAAGGATGTCGATCCAGACGAAACCGTTCATCCGGAATGGCCGATGAAGCGTTTCCGTCCATTAGGGGTTGGAACTGTTGATTTTAAAGGGATCTACAAATCCCTGCAAAAAAATGGTTACGATGGCGTCCTCTGCGTAGAATTGGATATTCAACCAGTCTGCAACTATAAATCAGCAATGGTCTCCAGACGTTATTTACATGATGTATTGGGCCTCTAAATCATATATTTGTTCCATCCGGAAAAAGCGTTGGTGCATTCTGCACCAACGCTTTTTCTACAATTCATCTCCTGCAAAGCATTTTCTTAACGTAGCGATCGCCTTCTTTTGGATGCGGGATACATAGGAACGGGAAATTTTTAGCTTTTTAGCAATTTCCCGCTGGGTCAGCGGTCTCCTTCCGTTAAGGCCATACCGCAGCTGGATAATCAATTTTTCCCGTTCATCCAGTTCTTTTTCGATGCAGCGATACAGCTTTTCTGATTTTAATCTCAGGTCGATCCGGTCTATCATACAGGTTTCATCCGCCACAAGATCCATCAAAGTCAGCGTGTTTCCATCTTTATCCGAATCAATCGGGTCGCTGATAGAAACGTCAGAAGCACTTTTCTTGATGTTTCGGAAATGCATTAGGATTTCATTTTCAATACACCTGCTGGCATACGTTGCGAATCGGGTGCCTTTATCATAGCTGAAAGTGCTGATAGATTTGATCAATCCAATCGTCCCAATAGAGATCAAATCATCCTGATCCCCGCTTAAAGCATAATATTTTTTGGCAATATGAGCAACCAATCTCAGATTATGTTCCACCAATTTTCCTCGTGCTTCTTCACTGCCTTGGCGCATTTCCTCAAAGCATTTTCGTTCTTCCTCCGCAGATAATGGTTTCGGAAATGTTCCTATTCCTTCAACATGTAATGCCAGAAACAACAATTTTTCCATTACCACAGAAATCCAGTCCATAAACATAACAATCTGCCACCTTTCTATACTGTATACATATGGCGCGCTGATTGTCCGAAATGTGTTCTTCTCTGGTTTTGATACGGATATTGACAGGACAACATGAACATAGTATGATTATTTTAATATCATTATTATTTTTCACCAAAAGGAGCGACAATCTATGGCTAAATTTTGTCCTTTCTGCGGCGTGCAGTTGGAAGATGAAAACTCGTTCTGCTATCATTGCGGAAAACAACAGCCTGATGCAGAATCGGGTTCTTTACTAGAACAAACTCCGCTTTCGAACTCTTTTCAAGGCGATCCTCCCTCTCCTATTCCAGAAATCCCCACTCCTGACGTTTCCTTTGCGAACACAGCAGAAACAAATGTCTGTTCAGAACCTGTAAAACCACCGAAAAAATTTTCCAAAAAGCAGCTTATCCTGCTTATTTCCGGCGCTGCTGTTCTCCTTTTGATCGTTCTGGCTCTTGTGATATTTTTCATTTTGAAGGGAACGGAGCAGCAACATCTGTTAATGTATCAAAAGAATGATGAAGTGCGGCTGACTCTTCCAGAATTAGACGGGGAAAACTTTTCGTTTGTCCATACGTCGGATTACTCATCTGAAGTTTACGGAGCGGTTTATGATAGCAAACAAAAAAATATGCTTTATATAGACCAGCAAGACAGTGAAAATCGTTGTTTATACTATCAGCCGCTAAACGGCAAGGCGCTTCGCAAAGGGGAACGCCTGTTAATTTCTGATCATGTGGAAGAATATGGATTTAGCTTTTCCAAAGATGAAAAAAGCGTCTATTATTTAGAAGAAGACGGTCGGCTTTATCGATATGACCTTTCCAAGCAAGAACCGGAATCCCTGTTCTCTGACGTGAGTTCTTTTTATTTTGACGCTGAAAATGACCGGCTTTATTTTCTGAATACTGATGACGGCCTCTTCTTCAAGGACCCGAACGGCAAAGAACCCAGCCGAAAAATTGCAGCTGACATCAAGGTGTTTGTTCCCTCCAAAAACGGAAAAACAGTATATTATCAAAAAGAGGATTCCCTGTACGCTTATGACATCGGTCAGGATGATTCCCAAAGGTTGACTGAGAATATTGATTCCATCGTACAATTATATCCGGATGGCACCTGTTATTTTACGACTAATGAAGAAACGAGCCGCCCTTTAAAAGAACTGATCAACGATGATATGGCTAAGGCAGATCAAGCGGAAAAAGAAGGGCAGGATATTTTAAGCTTTTCCAGATTTATTGACGCCGAGTGGTACGGGGAAAAATCTGAATCCAGTATCTTCTCTCCATACGTGGAAATTCTTTCTGTCAGCGACAATAAACTGACCTACCGTTTCAACGACTACATTGTCCAAGACTTTACCTCGGAAGCGCAAATACAGTCTGACGGCTCCGCTGTTACTGTGATTGATATGAAAGAAGGTGGAGAAGTTCATATTACGTTTACCCTCAGCAAAAAGGGGGACGATGTCGTGCTGCATGCTGAACAGGAATTAGTCCGGGAAGCGGAAGAGGGAAAAGGACAAGGATACTCTGCTGTCACCACCGGAGATTATACCTTATCCCCTTATTTCTACGAGCCGACCCCAGACTATGAATGGCGTGACAAGCTTCGGCAGGAAATAGAAAACAACACTTATGCATACACCAATACAATTCTTTATTATTACAATGGCACTGAGATTGTCCGTGTTGCAGAAAACATCTCCGAAGCAGGAACCTATTTGAACCCGGCAGAAAAACCAATTATCGAATATTCCAAGGAACTGGAAGAAGAACCGTTTCAAGTCAATTTGTCAGAAGCAAATAAATACACCACGGTCGGGGATTTGGCTCAATTGATCGATTCCGGGCGGGAATCCAATACGGTTTCCCAGCCATGCTTCGCCGTAAACGGGGTGGAAACCAGCATAGATGTAAACGGCCAATTTGCACAATCGTTCCAGTTTAATGAAGCTCACTCCGCTTATTACTATTTGCTGCGCGAACATGAGGAAGATCAAACGGGGACCCTTTATCGGGTAAAAGTCAGCGATGATGGGAAGCAACAGCCGGAAGCACTATATCAAAATGTTTCCCATTTCCTGTTAAGCGGTTCCCAGGTATGGTATTATCAGAATGTTTCTGAGGACAGAAATACAGCCGATCTGTATGTAGATGGAAAATGCTTTGCCAAAGGGGTAGCGCCTTATCTTTCTACTTTTTTAGAGGACGGCAAAGTCATGGTGATGAAAGATTACCGGCAGGACTCCCTTTCGGGTACGTTGGTGTTAATGGACAACGGTACAGAAACAGAGATTGCCCAAAACGTCCATGACTATGCTGCATATGACAGTTCTTATATCGCCATGATTCAGAACTACAGCACGGAATCCTACACCGGAGAACTTTTTGCATATGACGGCGGAAAGGAACTTATTTTCATCGATCGGGACGTTTCCAGTATCTTATGGCTTCAATAGACAAATAAAAAAGCAGTCAAATTTGACTGCTTTTTTATTTGTCTTTATTTTCTACTCTTGAATCGGAAGCTGTGCGCCGTTCTTTAAGAACAGCGGAATACAGTCGATCGGTGCATCAACGTCAATCATCTGACCGCCATCATAAGTTTCCTTAGTCCAAGCGTTGGTCCAGGAAGCCCCCTCAGGCAGATAGACGCTGCGTTTCAACTGCTTTGCATACATGACCGGAGCCACTAAAATGTCCGGCCCAAAAAGGTATTCATCTTCCACATCCCACGCCTTTTTATCCTGTGGGAAATCATAGAAGAGCGGACGCATCACCGGTGTCCCCTTTTCGTGTGCCTGTTTCATCTGTTCTGTCACATAAGGACGCAGACGTTCCCGTAAAAACAGGTATTTAGTGCAGATATCCAGCACTTCCGGAGAATAAGACCACACCTCGTTATCTGCGCCGGAAACACAGGTCGCGCCTCCAGTAGTGCCATACTGCGGTTTATGCGGCTCCCGGTCCCCATGCAGACGCATCACCGGGCAAAACGTGCCGTATTCAAACCAGCGGATCAACAGTTCGTGGAAATTTGGATCATCGACCCAGCCCCCATGGAAACCGCCAATATCAGTTGTCCACCATGGGATTCCAGCCAGTCCCATATTCAAACCAGCCGCAAACTGGTTTCTTAAAGAGGAAAAGCTGGAGTGAATATCGCCGGACCATACCAAGGCACCGTATTTTTGGGAGCCCGCCCATGCACAGCGCAACAGGTTCAGGATATTTTCCTGTCCCTGTTCCTGCATCCCGTCAAAAAATGTTTTGGCATACATGACCGGATACCAGTTTCCGACCTGTACGTTCGGCCCCAGATAGTAGCGGTAATTGTCAAAATCATACACTGTGTATTCCGGTTCCGCCTCGTCCAGCCAGAACAGCTTAACGCCTTTGTCATAGTAATTTTTCTTCGCCTTCTGCCAAACGTATTCCCGCGCTCCCGGATTGGTGGCGTCATAATGGATGGTGTTCCCTTGGAAATCCATCCCGATGCGGAACCCGCGGTCAGTGCGGATCAGGTAACCTTTTTCCATCATCTCGTCAAAATTTTCACTGCGGTAGTCTACCGTCGGCCAAATGGAAACCATCAGTTCGATCCCCATTTCTTTGAGTTCTGCGATCATAGCGTCCGGATCCGGCCAATAAGTTGGATCAAACTTCCATTCGCCTTGTAACGGCCAGTGGAAAAAGTCGATCACAATGACCGAAATCGGCAGTTTGCGCCGTTTATATTCCCGCGCCACCTCCAGCAGTTCTTCCTGCGTTTGGTAACGCAGCTTGCACTGCCAGAAGCCAGTCGCGTAATCCGGCATCATCGGAACGGTACCGGTTGCCTTGGCATAAGCTTCTTCCAGTTCCGCCGGAGTGTCGCCCGCGGTGATCCAGTAATCCATCAGCTTGGTGGACTGTGCCTCCCAGGTAGTGATATTCTTCCCAAAGGTAACACGGCCTACCGCAGGATTGTTCCACAAGAAGCCGTATCCCAGAGATGACAACGCAAACGGCACGCTTGCCTGAGAGTTCCTGTGCGCCAGTTCCAGGTCAGTTCCCTTCAAATCCAAGTATGGCTGCTGATACTGCCCCATACCATAGATCTTTTCGTCCGGCGCAGTAGATTCAAACCGCAGGGAAAGGTTATAGTCCCCGCCCAAAAGCGGACGGAATTCCCGCGCTTCAATATCCAGTGCCGAGCAGTATTCCGCTTTCACGTCACTGCGGTTGCGGACGTATTCGTTCAGCAGCAGGGTTCCGTCCCCACGGTGGAAGCTAAGCTTCCCGCCGGGAGTCATATTCGCCAGGATCTTCCCATTTCGGATGCTTGCCGAACCGTCCTCATAAAGCTGGATCTCGGCTTTGCAGTTGACCGGAGGCAGCAGCGCCCAGTCCTCTGACGGCATCTGCGCCATTTTGGTGGAACGCACCCGGAAGCTGTTTTCCCCCCAAGGCTCGATCCAAAGTTCTTCTGCGTCATAGTGGTATACGAGTTTGTTTTCTTCTGCACGAAAAGCCATCACTACGCTCCCTTTCTCTTACAAGGTAATAACAACCTCTTTTATCCCTTTGTCAGCAGTCACAGTCTGCCCAAACGCTTTTGCCTGCCATGGGTAGGCCGCGTTTTCCACAGAAACGGTAATGCGGTTTCCTTCCCGAACTGCGGTCACAGTTTCACCTAAGGTGCCGTCTACCCGGTAAACCTGCGCGCTCATTTTCACGCCATCCTCGGTTGGGTCAAGCTGATAGGTAATGCCATCTAAATATTCATAATCCGGACGGTCATCTACCTTGCCCACCGGCAAAATGCTGTTGACATTCACAAACAAGCCCAGTCCAAAGTAATCGTAAACGCGGTGGTACCAGCGTCCGCCTTCCAGTTCTTCCTCGTCGATCAGGCTTTTCCAGCTGCCCTGCGGCAGATAAAAATCCACCTCTCCGCGGTCATTGAAGACCGGCGCAACAACAATGTTATCGCCCATCTTGTACTGGCAGTCCAGATAATCGCAGGCACGGTCGTTCTGATGATCCATTACCATGCTTCTCATAACCGGTATACCGGTCTGATGCGCCTGACAGGAAACAGCAAACAGATACGGCATCAGGCTGCATTTCAGTTTTGTGAAGAAACGCAGGACATCAGAAGCCTCATCATCAAAGTTCCACGGCACACGGTAGCTGCTGCTGCCATGCAGACGGCTGTGGGTAGACAGCAGTCCAAACGCGCACCAGCGTTTGTACAAGTCCGGAGTCGCAGTGCTTTCAAAGCCGCTGATGTCATGGCTCCAGAAGGAGTACCCGCTCATGGAGAGGGACAGTCCTCCGCGCAGGGTTTCCGCCATGGATTCGTAGGTGCCGGAGCAGTCGCCGCCCCAATGGACTGGGAACTGCTGGCCGCCGGCGATCCCGGAACGCGCGAACAGCGCGGCCCCGCCTTTGCCAAAGTTCTTTTCCAGCACCTCAAATACCGCTTTATTATAAAGATGTGTATAGTAGTTGTGCATTCTTTCCGGGTCGGATCCGTCGTAATAAACCACATCTGTCGGGATCCTTTCGCCGAAGTCGGTTTTAAAGCAGTCCACGCCCATATCGATGAGTTCCTGCAATTTGTCCTGATACCACTTCACCGCCGCCGGGTTGGTAAAATCGACCAAGCCCATGCCGGCCTGCCACATATCCCACTGCCAAACATCGCCGTTTGCCTTTTTCAGCAGGTAGCCGTGATCCATCCCTTCCTGGAACATAGTAGAAAGCTGCCCGATATAGGGGTTGATCCATACGCAGATCTTCAGCCCTTTTTCTTTCATCCGTGCCAGCATTGCTTTCGGGTCAGGGAACATTTTTTCATCAAATGTAAAGTCGCACCATCTGAACTCCCGCATCCAGAAGCAGTCATAGTGGAAGACATGCAGCGGAATGTCCCGCTCAGCCATGCCGTCTACAAACTGGTTGACGGTATCCTCGTCATAGCTGGTGGTAAACGAGGTGGTCAGCCACAACCCAAAACTCCATGCCGGAGGCAAAGCCGGCTTCCCGGTCAGGGCAGTGTAATTTTCCATCACTTCGTGCAGGGTTTCCCCGCCGATGACATGGTATTCCAACTGTTCTTCCGGAACAGTAAACTGGATCTTAGAAACTACCTCGCTTGCAATTTCATAAGAAACCTTGCCAGTATAGTTAACAAATACCCCGTAGCCGCGGTTTGTCATATAAAACGGGACGTTTTTATATGCGATCTCTGTGCAGGTGCCGCCGTCTTCCGCCCACATTTCCACGGTCTGTCCGTTTTTGGCAAACGGTGTGAAGCGTTCACCCAGTCCATAAACCGCTTCCCCTACGCTCAGGTTCAGCATCTCACGCATGTAAATGTTTTTGTCTGCGTCTTTAATATATGCCATCCCGGTCAGGTTGTCCCCAGTCGAGGTGAGCAGACGGTCTTTATAGTAATAAGAGATAGAGAACTGGTCTCCTTTTTTGATATGCGCGGTGGTGTCCCCGCTTCTGAAGACCACTTCTGTTTCGGTTTCAGTTACAGAAGTATCTGCCTTTTCGCAGAACAGCTCATGGTCCGGGCCATGGTTCACCACCCCTTTAAAATGGGAAGCGCGCACCCCGATCACATTGTTTCGTGGTGAAAACAATTCTACCGTCAGCACCGGCAGATTCAGCGTTTGCCCCCGGTCGCGGATCACTGTGGTAGGGACGGTGATCTGAACGCCGTTTTCCGTTGCAAATACCTCATAGGTTTGTTTGGCTTTCAGAATGGTGACCCCATCTTTCACACACCACATTCCGTTTAAAAACTTCATATCTTTTTCTCCTTTTGATAAAATTCCCCCGCATCGTGCTCGCTCACGATTATGGTTACATTGTAATACTTTTCTAAAAAAATTGCAATCCATTCCGCAAGAATCTAAAAAATTTTTCAATGAAACGATAGAAAAGAAAAAAACGCCGGAACCCTTTCCCAGATCCGGCGTTTTTATTACGAATTTGGAATATTTTTTCCGCGTGCATTTTTGATATGCTCCAGATGCGCGCGCAAATTGGCTTTATAGGCGTCAATGTACTCCCTGCGCAGAAGGGACTGCTCCTCCAGTTCTTCCGGAGTCAGTTCTGCTTCCTTCGCTTTTCTGGCAAGTTCATTGATCCTGTCTATTTTCTTCTGTTCCATAATATCTCCCTTTCTAATCCTTGCTAAATACGCAGAGCCAAACGCATTTTGGCTCTGCGGAGGTTTCTAAGATCCTGTGGCGGCAATGCGCCTTTAAAAGCAGAGTATCGCCTGCCTCCAAAATCACGGTCTGTTCCTCAATCTCCAAGACAGCTCTACCCTGCAATACACTCACCCATTCCGTTTCCTCCTGGTCATACCAGAAGCCGGGCGGGGATTTCTGCCCGCTGGAAATGATCCGTTCCACCCGGACGGATGGGGATTCAAACAGTACCTGAGTCACCTCTTCTTCAAAGCCGGTAATCCCGTCAAAGGAAAACAGGTTCATATCACGTCTTCCTTTCCTGCGCTATCCAACGATCCCGCCCAAGCATTCAGCGATCACTACCGCCTGTTCCAGATCGATCTTTGTTTTTCCCAGCTTGACATCGTTCATATAAACCCCATCCAGCCTGCTTTCCCGGATATCCGCATGGTTTAGCCTTGCCCCGGAAAGCAGCGCGCCGCTAAGATCCGCTCCATGCATGACGACATATTCCATATTGCACTTGCGCAGGTCAGCATTGGAAAAGTTGATATCACTTAAGTCCATCCGTCTGAAATCGCTGTCCATAAAATTGGCAAAAGAATAATTGCCCCGTACCAGAGAGATACCAGTCAGGTCAGCATCGGTAAAGATACTGCCCGTTCCCTTGCAGTCTGTCAGGGTGGCACAGAACAATGCCGTGCCAAAAAATTTGCAGTTCAAAAACGCCGAATTTTTATGCTTAGAGCCGTTTAGCTTTGCGTAAGACAAATCGCACCGGTCAAAGATACAATTTCTTGTCACTGCCTGAGATAAATTTACCCCGCGGAAATTGCATTCTCTGAATTCATACCCAATCAGTTCCAACTCCTGAAAATTTTCCGATGTAAAATCATGTCTCTGGTATTGCTTTACCTCTTTAATAAACATTCCCTTTTCCCGCCTGCCGCTTCTTCAAATGATTTTTGTTCTATCATACCACACACACCCAAAAAAGCCAACCTGAAAAAGAGAATAATTTTTTTGATAAGCCTTTCCTTTTTTCTGTGTAGAAATCAAAAATTTGTCTTGAATCCCTATTTCGAATCCAGTATAATGAAAACAGTTGTATCAATAATTAAAAAGGCCTGCGGGAATACTAACACCAATAGCTATGAGGAGTGTAGTTTGACCATGCCAGATATTACCACCCATATCCTGTTTGGAAGGGAAGTTGGCGCAAAGCTGTCTGCTTCGCTTCAGCAGATGATCCGGCAGCATCCCGCTGCCTTTTATTTTGGCACGCAGGGACCTGATCTGTTCTTTTTCCGCAAAGCGCTGCCGCATACTAATCCCATCCACCGCTATGGAAGTATCATCCATAAGCACCGGGTCCCTCAGACTCTTGCTTTTTGCCAGAAAATCATGCGGGACCCAGCGGCACCCGATGCGCTGAAAGCCTATCTAATAGGATTTTACTGTCATTATTTTCTGGACAGCACCCTGCATCCTTACGTCTATTTCCTGACCGGGAGGATCTGCGAAAGGGTGCCGGATCATCCTTCTGCGGTTCATGCGAAAATCGAGGCGGAACTGGACAGTGTGTTTTGCGCCCATTTCCTGCATATCCCCGTTTCGCAGTTTCCGGTAACGCGGTATTTCCGCATCCCGGAAGAAGACAAAAACGCGATCTCCCTTTGGTACCAGACATTATTGAAAGAAGTGTTCCGCCTCCCGGCTGGTTTGAAAAATATCCGGCACTGTTTTGGCGATTTTTCTCAGCTTGGCGCGGCCTTTTACGCCCATCCGTACATTCTAAGCGGGCTCGGTGCGTTCCTATCCAAGCTCTATCAGCCGGCGCAGATCATTGCCGCGCATATTAAATCCCCACAAGTCACACGGGACACCGCCAACCTGAAACACCGCCCATGGCATCATCCTGATGATCATAAGTTGGTTTCCCGTCAGTCTGCCTTTGACCTGTTCGACGAAGCGGAACGTTCCGCGGTTTTGGCCTTAAAAGCCGTTTTCCAGCCAGAAAAAACACTTGCCGCGCTGCCGTTCCCGGTGACACGGAATTTCAGCGGAAATATCCTTGACAAAAAATAAAAACTTGAGGTGTGCCTTATGCGTATCATCGACCGACTCAAATCAAACGAACTTATCTCGGCATTTTTAGATCTTTCCGGCAACCCCAAAGCGTGTGTCTGCACCGAACCGCTCTGGTATATCCCTTATAATCTGTTCATTCCATTCGCAACGGTTTACATGTTCAACCTGGGGCTCAACGATTCTCAAATTGGCCTGATCGCCTCGATCGGTATGGTGCTGCAAATGTTCTCGGCGTTTTTAGGCGGGGTGATCACCGACAAATTCGGCAGACGGAAAACCTCGTTTGTTGTCGACGTGATCTCTTGGTCGATCCCCTGCCTTCTTTGGGCGTTCGCGCAAAACTTCTGGTGGTTTTTAGCAGCCGCCAGCTTAAACAGCATTCTGCACATCTGTTCCAACTCCTGGAACTGCCTTTTGGTGGAAGACTGCGACAAATCCAAGCTGGTCAATGTTTTTTCCATGATCCAGATGTGCGGGCTGTTCGCCGTATTCATCGCGCCTCTTTCCGCGCTGTTGGTCGATCATTTCAGCCTGATCCCGGTCGTCCGGTGTTTATACATATTCTCCTGCTTGTCCATGACTGCAAAGTTTTACCTGCTGTACCGTTTTTCCACCGAAACGAAACAAGGGATAAAACGGATGGAAGAAACAAAGCATGTGTCGATTTTTAAATTGCTGGCTGGATATAAGGATGTCTTTTTTAAGATGATCCGCTCCCGCGCTATGCTGATCGTTTTACTGGTTATGGTATCCTATCATGTCACCGATACCACGACCCTGAACTTTTTCGGGATCTACGCCACCCAGACCCTGCATGTGCCGGACAGCTATCTGGCGATCTTCCCTATCATCCGGGCCGCGATCATGCTGATCTTTATTCTGATGTTTCAGGCAAGGATTAACCGTCTGCCTTACCGCCCGGTCATGCTCTGCGGTTACGGACTGTTCATGCTGTCCCATATCCTGCTTTTGATAGCGCCTCACGAAAACCCGTTCTATCTAATGTTCTACACCTTGGTAGAAGCCTGCTCGCTGGTGTGTATCGTCCCGCGGAAAGATTCGCTTAACGCCCTGTTTGTGGATGAACAGGAGCGAAGCCGGGTCAGCGGTTTGATCTTTATGACCATGGTAGGGGTGGCTTCCCCGTTTGGCTGGATCGCCGGGCTACTTTCCAGTGTGGATCGCAGGTTCCCGTTCATCCTAAATATCGTGATTTTCGTGATCGTATCCATTGCGGTGCTCTGCTCCAAAGAGATCACCATGCTGGACCGAAAGATCCGGGACGGCGAATAAAGGACGCAGATATTGACTTTTTACCACAGACAAGGTATCATTATTTTATCTGAACGTTTGAAAGGGGTTAAAAAATGGACGACATCGGGCGATGGTGCCTATTTTTATTGTTTCTCATTTTAAGTTTTCTTTTTTGTGCGGCTAAAACAGCCTTATCCTCCTATAATGAATCCAAACTGGAGGAACTGGCCGACGGGCACAAAAACAGCGAAAAATTACTCCATTTGCTTAAAACACATTCAGAAAGCAGACAGGTCTTCCGCATGGAAACCAGCCATTTGATCTGCGTCATGGCTGCTTGTGCTTTTGGTATGATACTGGGGCTTGCCTACCTGGAAGCGCCGATCCAGCTTCTGAAGCAGATGATTTTACAACCGGCTTTGCAAACCTTGGTTGCTATTTTAATGATCATTGCAGCGTTTTTGGCGGTCGTCTGTCTGATCTTAGCCTTTTCCCATGTCCTGCCAAAAAGGATTTTTCAGAAAAAGGCTGAAAGTTTTCTTTTATCTTTTTATCCTATGGTACGGAAAGCTTCCTTTCTGTTTTATCCAGTCGGCGGACTGGCTTCTCTGCTGGGGAGCGGGGTCGCGCGGCTGTTTGGTTACCGTCCCTCCTCCGACAACGACGCTGTCACCGAAGAGGAGATCCGCAACATGGTAGATGCCGGCGGGGAAACCGGCGTGCTGGAGCAGGAAGAACGGGAAATGATCAACAACATTTTTGACTTTGATGACAAGGATGTGTCCGATCTGATGACCCACCGAACCGATATTGTCGGGCTGGAACTCCATGCCAAAATCAGCGACGTTGTTTATCACGCCATCAACGACGGCTTTTCCCGGATCCCGGTTTATGAAAACGATTTAGACAATATCAAGGGAATCATTTATGTCAAGGACCTGTTGTGTCTAGTGGGATGCACCTCGTCCGAGGACTTTCAAATTCAGGATTTTCTTCGGGAAGCGATTTATGTCCCGGAAGCAAAACGGTGCAGCGACCTGTTAAAGATATTCAAAACAAAAAAAGCGCACATGGCAGTCGTTGTGGATGATTATGGCGGCACTGCCGGGATCGTCACCATGGAGGACTTGTTGGAATCCATTGTCGGGAATATTCAGGACGAATACGACGATGAGCAGGAGGCGATCGTCCCGCTGGAAGACGGTTCCTATCTGCTTGACGGCTCCACTGATTTGGAAGAAATGGAAAAGTTCTTTCATCTGCACTTTGACGTGGACGAAGATATCGACACGGTCGGCGGTTTGATCACCAATACCTTAGGGGCCATCCCCGGAGATGACGAACAGCCGGAATTGACCATAGAACGCCTTCATTTAAAGGTGATTTCTGTACAGGACCAGCGGATCGAGCGTGTGAAAGCAACTGTTCTGACGGAAAATAACCAAAATCAAACCGCGGAATAAAAGATATGGGGACCTCCCCATATCTTTTTTAATTGTAAAAAAAGTTTGAAAGGGAATGATTTTTTCGTCAAAATGTGTTATCATATATTTTAGTTATCAAGATAGAAAGAAGGTTCTCTATGCAATATGAGAAATCTTGTGGTGCGATCGTGTTCCGCAAATACCACGGGAATACAGAATTATTGCTGATCAAGCACGCCAACGGCGGGCATTGGTCCTTTCCAAAGGGGCATGTGGAATCTCAAGAAACAGAAGAGGAGACCGCAGTCCGCGAGGTGAAAGAAGAAACCGGCATTGATATTATGATCGACACCTCCTTCCGGGAAGTTGTTTCCTATTCCCCGAAAAAGGACACGGTCAAAGATGTGATCTATTTTTTAGGCATGGCCAAAAATTTTGACTTTACTCCCCAGCCGGAGGAAATTTCGCAGATCAAATGGGTGGAGATCAGCCGGGTCCACCAGATCTTGAGCTACGACAACGACCGCCAGCTGGCTAATAAGGTAAAAGCGTTGATCAAATACAGCTATTGATGCCAAACGGTGAGAGAAATATTTCTCTCACCGTTTCTTTTTATCCTAGGTACTCCTCTATTTTCAGCAGGTAGCATTCGTGGTCATATACTTCCCCGTTATACAATACCTCTGCCTCCTGCAAGACCCCCTCGGCTTCAAATCCGCATTTCAGCAATACACGCCGGGAACGTTCATTAAACGGGTAACAGGTTGCAGACACCGCCCTGAGCTTAAGCTCTTCAAATGCATATCGCAATACTCCGCGGACGGCTTCGGTCATAAAACCGTTTCCCCATGCCGTTTCGCTTAAAGAATATCCGATCGTCATGATCCGGGGGTTCTCCCGTTTTTCATCCTCCATCAATCCAACTGTCCCAATCAAGATTTGGGTATCCAGGCGTTCTATCGCCCAAACATTGGGAGAGCTAAACACTTCGCGGATCAGCTGCTTGGTTTCCTCCGCCGTTTCGTGCGGTTTCCATCCGGCATTAGGGCCAAGGTTTGGCTCGGCGCAAATCGCAAACAGCGCGTCTGCATCTGCCTCCACCACCGGCCGGAGCCGCAGGCGCTTCGTCAGTAAAACAGGAGCCTGCATAAAAACACCTCTCTTTATTTATCAGTCAAGCTTATCATACCATGGGCCGCCGCTTTTCTCAAGGCGCTGTTTAACTTTTTTGAAAAGCGTCCATACTCTTAGCAAGAATCCAAGAGAAAGGACGGCCTGCTATGGAAAAACCATCGCGCTCTTCTTATCGTATCTTCTGGAATACCTTTTTTATCACCCTGCTTTGTCTTGGTGTGGTGTTCGCCCTTTTTTATTTTATTACCATGCGCCCTGCAAAAGAGGTGACGCAGAACCAAGTGTCTGTCCCGGTAGAGGGATCCGCCTACACCCCGGCGGCTTCAGACAGTCAGAACATCCTTGTCATCGGCTGTGAGGAACGGGAAAAAGACGCTGTTTTTTTCCTGCTGCTTCGGTTTGATGCGCAGGATAACTGCTGTTATGTTGTCCCGCTTCCCCCAGAGGCGGAATCCACCGTGAACGTCAAAACCATGTCGCTGGGCGAACACTATCGCTACGGAGGGCATGAATACGCCTTGTCCGGTGCAGAAAACCTGTTTTTGATACACATACAAAAATATATCCGGATGGACCAGAATTCAATCGCCTCTATGGTTGATTTTTTTGGCGGGATGGAATTGGATCTCTCCCGCGGGATCGATACAAAAAATTATCACTTTGACGCGGCAAAACAACAAATTGACGGCTCCCGTGCAGCCGAGCTTCTCCTGCTTGGGGATACCTCTTTAAACAGCGCCGTCACCTGTAACTTTATCAACCAATGCCTGACCGAAGACCTAACAGACAACCGGCAGGATTTTTATTCGATCCTGTTTAACGAATGTGATACCGGCTTCACCTCATTGGATTTATCAAATTTGGCGATGCCCATCAAGTTGTTTTTGAATAAAACAGAGGATAAGGCTGTCCCGATTGAGATCGACGGGGAATACACAGAAAACGGGACCCGTTTTCTTCCCAGCGAAGCGGCAATTGCAGATATTCAGGAGATCTTCTCATAAAAAAGCAGTGGCTTAAAGCCACTGCTTTTTTATATCAGTAAATAACACAATGCCAGGATCAGTTTTGTATCCGCCCCTTCCCGCAGCAGCAAAACGATCAGTAAAAGAAGCAGGGCTTTCTCTTGATCCAAATCCATGTTTTTTAAGAAACTGGACAGTCCTGAACTCATCGTTTTTTGCTCTGCAACGGGTTGGGGCTGTTCTGACGGCGCTGGTATGTTCACGCGCTGGGCCCCTGTATGCCGCGGCGCCGGCGCTGGAGACGAGGTACGCAGTTTTTCATTGGCGCGGCGCTGCATCTCCCGGACACGCCGGATCGCGTCGCGCTGCATTGCCATCATGTCGCCGCCATTGTAACTATTTTCTGCCATCTCCCAACAACCCTCCTAACAATCCGCTTTCCTGAATCATCGGCAATAAGGAAAACAGTTGCAGCATCCGGATCGCCTTGTCGATCTTTTGTTGCCGGCTATCCGAAAAATGAGGTTTTAACGCCTGTAATAACCGGGTGTTGTTGTCCTCCATATTCATGGAGCTGACAATTTTTTGAACCTGCATCAACATATTCAGGTCCAGCCCGGATAGGTCCAGTTTGTTCTCTGCGCCGGAAGATGGTGCTTCTTCCTGTTTTGGCTGGGAGGCTCCCCCCAGCATACCGGACAGCTGCGACAGATCCGGCATCTGGCTGTTATTTTCCCCATCCATTCCTAACATTTCCGCTACGCTTTTCAGCTGCTGCTGGCCTTCCTCGCTGGAAAGGATCCCTTGCAGCTTCGATAACAGGTCATCCATGCCGGTCCCCCCTCAGGTCCATTTTGCTTACCTATTTTCCTTGAAATAATTTTTTCATCAACATCTTTGCCTGCGGTGTTTCCATCAATTTTTTTGCCTTCTCCGGATCTTTTAAGATCTCCTGAAAGCTTTGCGCCTGTTTTGCCGGAAGCTTCCGAACGATGTCATCCAGCTTTCCGCTATCGATCTGCTGCTTCAACTGCTGCGGACTGGTGCCGATCGTCTGGCTGGCTTTCCCGATTAGATCGCCCATATCCTTGCTGTGAAATTTTTGCCCGGAATTGGGCTTCTGGTTCCCTCTTTGATTCATCATAAACAACTCCCTTCCTAGTATTCTATTTCCAATTCCCTTTTTTCGTGATATAATCAGATTAATTTCTATTTCCCCTTTTGAAAGGGGTTGTTAGTATCTTATTCCCTGTAAATCGGAAATAGAACAGGAAAGGGGCTTTGCTATGCAATACCGGGTCGTTGTGATCTCTGACACCCATGGGCGTTTTCACCCGCTGTATCAAATTGTAGAAAAGCATAAACAGGAGGCTGTTTGTTTCCTTCATCTTGGGGATGGCCAGCACGAGGTAGAGGATATCATGTCCCTTTACCCGGAACTGCGGTTTTATTCTGTACCCGGAAACTGTGATTTCGGCGCGCAGGGGCCTATGGTCCGCTCCATTACAATCGGCTCAAAAACAATTTTGTTCACGCATGGGCACACCTATCATGTGAAGCATGGACTGTATCATTTAAAACAGGCGGCCCGCTCCCAGCATGCCGACATTGCCTTATATGGGCACACCCATTGCAGCTTTACAGAATATGACGATGGGCTGTACATCATGAATCCCGGCAGTCCGGTCCAGCCGCGCAACGGTCCCGCCAGCTATGGGATCATAGACATCACTGATGCCGGGATCGTACTGAATATTGTCAAGCTGTAAAGGAGGAGCCAATGAACCATCCATACCCTGTTATTTCATTTCAAGAGCTTGCTTCCACCAATACCTATGCAAAAGAAAACCTCGGCAGCCTGCCCGAACAATGCGTCATCACAGCAGACTGCCAAACTGCCGGCAAGGGACGGCTGGGGCGGCATTGGGCAAGTCCTCCCGGACAGGCGCTTTACCTAACTTTTGTCCTAAAGCGTCCCCAATTTGATTTTTCTATGCTTCCGCTGATCAGCGCTGTTGCAGTTTGCCGGGCGCTCCAGCCGCAGACAGACGAACTGTTTCAAATCAAATGGCCAAACGACGTCCTTCTCCATCAAAAGAAGATCTGCGGGATCCTGTGTGAAAGCTGTATCAAGGGAAGTGAAACGGCAGTCATCAGCGGAATCGGTATCAACCTAAATCAAACCGCAAAGGATTTTTCAGAGGAAACGCTCCCTTACGCGACCTCCCTTGCGATTGAACTGGGGAAAAATTTTTCTATCCCCCAAACACGCGACCGACTGATCCAAGCCTTCGACGACACTCTTTCCCTGTTTATACAGCGCGGATTTGAGCCGCTCCGGGAAGAATATCAGGCTAAACTGATAAACACCGGGAAAGAAGTGCGGGTGATCTATCAAAAGCAGGAAGTAGTCGCTACGGCAATCGGGATATTGGAAAACGGGAATCTTTTATGCCAAAAAGATGGAAAGACCTTTTCCGTCAACAGCGGCGAAGCATCCGTGCGGGGACTGTACGGATATGTATAAATAAAAGACAGGACAGTGCTTTGGCATTGTCCTGTCTTTTATTTATCGCCGGCACCGTATCCGCTGTCCCGGTACCGAGCCTCTGAACGGCTTCCCATTTCATGAGCTGGACCTTAGAACAAAAAGCCGCGTCGTTCAGCCATTCACCGAAAGGGAATAAGGGCAGTGGTTTCCGTTTCCTCACACACCGGGATGACCGCCCCGTGAGAGGCATTTTTAACATTCTTCGCATACTGGTACAGGTATCCGTTCACCTGTCTTCGGTATTGATATGGAGAATCTGCGCGGCGCTTTTCAAAGTTTACTTCCGGCGCTTCAATCAGACCGCTCTGTACGTCAACCGTAATGATATCCCCGTCCTGTAAATATGCGATCGGTCCATCCTCCGCCGCTTCCGGACAGATGTGGCCTACAAAGCAGCCGTTGTTAGAGCCTGAAAAACGTCCATCGGTGACAACGCATACCTTACCTCCCAGGTCCATGCCGACCAACAGCTTCATTGCCTTATACATTTCCGGCATTCCCGGGCCTCCTTTCGGTCCTTCGTTTCGGATCACAAGCACCTGCCCTGCTTGAACCTGTCCGGCACGAATTCCCGCAAGGGCCTCCTCCTCGCCTTCATAAATCTTTGCGGGGCCGGAAAAATACAGCGCCTCATCCGGGATGGCGGAGGGTTTGGTCACCGCGCCCTCCGGCGCAAGGTTTCCCTTTAAAATACCGATCCCCGCACGCCGGTGTACTGGATCCTCCAAAGAACGGATCACCTCTCCGTTATATTTTTTCGCATGGAGCAAATTGTCCCGCAACGTTTTTCCGGTACAGGTCTTCTGTTCCATCGCCAAGAACGGCTCCAATTCTTTCATCATAGCCGGAATCCCGCCGGCTTCATAAAAATCCAGCAGGGTATATTTTCCGGCTGGGATCATAGGGGTCATATGTGGAATATCCTTGCAGATTTCCCCGATCTCAAAAACAGAAAAATCAACCCCGGCTTCGTATGCTACCGCCAACAGGTGCAGTACCGCATTGGTGGAGCCCCCAATCGCAGAGTTTACCCTTACCGCGTTGGATAACGCCTGTTTGGTGATAATATCCCGTGGACATAGGTTTTGCTTTACCAATTCCATAACGGCAGTCCCGCTTTGATATGCCGCTACCAAACGCTGGCTGTAAACCGCCGGGATCGTCGCTGTTCCCGGCAGCATCAGCCCCATTGCCTCCGCAAGGCAGCCCATTGTATTCGCAGTCCCCAGCATGGCACAGGAGCCGATCGTCGGAACTGCGTGATCCTCGATCCATGCAAACTGCTCTTCATCGATCAGCCCAGCCTTCAAAGCCCCTTCCGACTGCTGAATGATAGAATGGTCGATATATTCCCCGCCATATGGATTATTTTCTTTCATGCGCCCCGGCAGGCTGGGCCCGCCATTGACTAAAACCGCCGGCAGGTTCAGCCGTACTGCCGCCATCAGCATCCCCGGCACGATCTTATCACAGGCGCCTAACAGTACCAATCCGTCCAATCTATGCGCCTGTGCCATTGCTTCAATATCATTGGCGATCATTTCACGGGTAGGAAGGATATAACGCATCCCTTTATGTCCCATCGCGATCCCGTCACAGGCGCCAATAGTCCCAAATTCTACAGGCATTCCCCCCGCGGCCTGAATCCCCTCCCGCACCCTTTGGGTCATCTGCCGAAAAATCACATGTCCCGGGCAAATCGTATTAAAGGAACTAACGATCCCGATCACTGGTCTTTTCAGCTCCTTGTCCGTGTATCCGCCCGCCTTATATAAGGCACGCACATTTGCCCATTCCGGACCGTGCAAAATATCCTGGCTTCTTGTTTTCATGTTCTTCCTCCTGTCCCTGCGGCATTTTTAAAGTGGCACGCAAGCTTATTCGCAGGCACCGTTTAAAAAGAATAAAATACGCTGTCTTCAGCTTACCTTATTTCCTCTCAAAAATCCATGAAAATTTTTACTGAAAATCACCCTCTTTTCCTCTGTCTTTTCACCAAGAAACAGCGTTCCCAAAAGGAAACACTGTTTCTTTTTTCCAGAGCCCGGAAATAAAAAATAATTTTCTCAGAAATTCATATCGGTTATTGCGCAAACTCAGCCGAATGCTGTATAATAGCAGGTAGAAGAAAAACTTCTTGAGGAGGGTATTTTATGGTAGGAAACACATTTCAGGTCGCCATTGTCGGCTTGGGAGGCATGGGCAACTGGCACAGGGAACTGATCGCCGATGTAGAAAACATGGAGATCTGCGGCAGTTTTGACATCAAAGAAGAGCGTCAGCAGTTTGCTAGGGAGCATGGGATCACCCCATACAACAGCTTTGAAGAAGTGTTGCAGGATGAAAAGGTGGATATCGTCCTGTGCGCTACCCCGAACGACGCACATAAAGATATCGTGATCCGTGCTTTGAAGGCCGGGAAACATGCGATCTGCGAAAAGCCTGCAACCATGTATTCCAAAGATTTTGAAGAAATGATGGCTGTGGCAAAAGAATGCGGCAAGTTGCTGGTGGTACACCAAAACCGCCGTTGGGACGAGGACTTCCGCACCGCCAAGAAAATCTATGATGAAAACATGCTGGGCAGCATGTTCCGCATTGAATCAAGGGTGCATGGATCCCGGGGAATCCCGGGTGACTGGCGCCAGGAACCGGAGCACGGCGGCGGCATGCTGCTGGATTGGGGCGTCCATATTCTGGACCAGGCGCTTCAGATGATCCCGCACAAAGTATCCAAGGTATATTCCTCCTTTACTCATGTGACCAACGAACTGGTAGACGACGGTTTTACCTGCGAACTGACCTTTGACAATGGGCTTATCTACATGCTGGAAGTGGGAACCAGCAACTTTATCAATCTTCCGCGCTGGTATCTGCTGGGGCAGAACGGTACTGCTGTCATCGAAGACTGGGATCTATCCGGGAAGATCACCCGCATCACCGACTGGAGCAAAAACGACGCCGTACCGATCAGAACGGCTGCCGGCCTGACAAAGACCATGGCCCCGCGTACAGAAGAGACCATTCACACCGACCCATTGCCGATCGTTCGTGCAGATGTTCACGATTATTACCGCAATGTCATGGACGCAATTTCCGGAAAAGCTGAAATCATTGTGAAAAATGATGAGGTCCTGCGTGTATTAAGGCTCATGGAAGCGATCAAAAAATCAGCAGAAGATCACATCGTCGTAGATTTTGAAGCATAAAATAAACAAATTCCTATTCTCACCAGATGTTAGAAGACTGTTCCAACATCTGGTGAGTTTTTTTCTATATTTTTATAGATTCTCTCTAGTAATTTTTTTCACTTTCTTTTATAATAAAAGTAATGAAGAAAGGGAACACATTTCCTTTCTGATGGATAAAAACCTTTCGTTTCAACCTGACAAGTTCATTATCTGAAAAAGGAGATTAGGCTATGAAACTTCTCAAAGCAGACAGTCCTCAGGACATGAGCAGAAAAGCGGCCAATATCATTTCAGCACAGATCATTCTGCATCCTCACAGTGTGTTGGGCCTGGCGACCGGCTCTTCGCCGATCGGCACTTATGACCAGCTTGTAGAATGGTATCAAAAAGGGGATCTGGATTTTTCCGAGGTAACTACCGTCAATTTGGACGAATACTGCGGACTGGATGGGTCCCATGAACAAAGTTACCGCTATTTCATGAACCAGCACTTGTTTAACAGGGTAAATATCAACATGGAACAAACCCATGTTCCAAATGGAAAAGCAGAAGATGTTGCCGCGGAATGCCGGCGTTACGATTCCCTGATCGCTTCGCTGGGCGGGATCGACCTTCAGCTTCTGGGACTGGGGCACAACGGCCACATCGGCTTTAATGAACCAAGCGGTGCGTTTGAAAAAACGACCCACTGCGTCGCCTTGGGAGAAAGCACCATTCAGGCGAACGCACGGTTCTTTGACAGCATTGACGAAGTACCACGCAAGGCGATCACCATGGGGATCAAATCTATCATGCAGGCCAAAAAAATCCTGCTAATCGTCAACGGAGAGGACAAGCGCGATATTCTGCACCAGTCTTTGTTTGGTCCTGTCACGCCAAATGTGCCGGCTTCTATTTTACAACTGCACCCGGATCTGACTGTAGTTGCCTGCAACGCACTTTAAGCCTCACCACCAGCAAAGGAGTACATAACCATGCCTTATTTTGCAGGGATTGATCTGGGTACTTCCAGCGTCAAATGCTTCATTGCAGACCAAACGGGGCAGAAAATCTCCGCCCATCATGTCGATTACGATGTCGCTGTCCCACAGCAAGGGTATGCGGAACAAGACCCGCTTACCTGGTGGAGCGCCACCCGATCCGCTATTTCCGGCGCATTAAAAAAGGGGAACCTGTCCGGAGAAAAAATAAAAGCCGTCGGTCTTTCCGGGCAAATGCACGGTACCGTTCTTCTGGGCAGGAAGGGAAACGTGCTTCGCCCCGCTATTCTTCACTGCGACGGACGTGCCCAAGTAGAGGCCGGTCAGCTATCCGAATGGTTAGGGGATAGCCTGTTTCAAAGCCTGTATAATCCGTTGTTCAGCGGCTCTCAGCCGCCTTCGGTTTTCTGGGTCAAAAAGCATGAGCCACAGCTGTTTGAAAAAATCACCTGCATCCTGCTGCCTAAGGATTATATCCGCTATTGTCTCACTGGCGAGATCGGAACCGAGATCACCGACGCCTCCGCCTCCCTATTTTATGATATTCGCCACGGGGAATGGTCGCGGCAGTTATTGCAGTTGCTTGGCCTTTCACAACACCAGTTCCCACAGGTCAGCCTGCCGTATGACCATGCCGGTGTTATTTCCCAAACAGCCGCCGCCCAAACTGGGCTGGCGGCCGGTACGCCAGTCGTGTTCGGCGCGGGCGACCAAGCTGCCCAGCTTTTGGGGAACGGCGTTTTAAAGCCCGGAACCGCCACTTCCAATATTGGCACTTCCGGACAGATCTGCACCCCTTCTTTCGGCCCTGTGTGGAACCCGAAAGGGAATACCAACACCTTTGCCCATGCGGATAAAGGAATGTTTTATGTCATGGGGGCAATGCTCAGCGCCGGATTGTCCCTGAAATGGTTTACCGGTCAGGTGCTTCGGGATACAAATTACCGGGAATTGGACGAACAGGCCGCAAAACTCCCTGTGTCGGCAAAAGGCCCGGTATTCCTGCCCTATTTGTGCGGGGAGCGCACGCCGCATTTAGATGCCTCGGCAAAAGGGGTGTTCTTTGGGTTGGGGCTTGAGCACAGTTATCTTCACATGTACCGGGCGGTCATGGAAGGGGTCGTGTTCGCCTTAAAGGATTCCATGGAAATACTGGAGGCTTTGCATCTTCCGATTCACACCGTAGTTGCCTCGGGCGGCGGCGCTAACAGCAAGCTCTGGCTTCAGATCCAAGCGGATATTTTAGGACATGAGATCCGTACCACGTCTTCGTCAGAACAAGCGGCCCTTGGTGCGGTGATTCTGGCAGCGACAGGAAGCGGGTTTTATGCAGATCTTTCCCAGGCCTGCGAGCAAATGGTGCATCCTGGTACGGCCTACGCTTTACCGGACCCGGAACGGGTCTGCATCTATCAGGAATTATATCAGACCTATCGGGCCTTATACCCGAAATTAAAAGAGCTATATTAGGAGGAATTCACACATGGTAAGACAAAAACTGCACCACGGATGGAGCATGCAGATCTCTGGGGAAACAGAACAGATCCCTGCGATTGTTCCGGGTTCCGTGTACAACGACCTGCTGGAAAATGGGAAAATGGAAGACCCGTTCTGGCGTGACAACGAAATGGAAGCGCTCAAGATCATGGATCACGATTTCAATTACACCACCACTTTCACCGCAGAGGAAGGGATCCGGGAAAGCAAGCAGGTGCTGCTGCACTGCGACGGGCTGGATACTATCTGTGATGTCTTCCTCAACGGTACCCTGCTTGGCTATGCCAACAACCAGCACCGTGTCTGGGAATTCGATGTAACCGACCTGTTGGATGAGGAAAACGAACTGAAAATCGTGTTCTATTCCCCTACAAAATATATTAAAGAAGAGCAGAAAAAAATCATCGTTGACGGTTCGGAACATGCAATGGTAGGTTTCCCACATATTCGCAAGGCACACTGCATGTTTGGCTGGGACTGGGGTCCAAGACTCCCCGATGCCGGGATTTGGCGGGACATTGTCCTGCTTGGGATCAACGAAGCGCGGATCGACAGTGTATATATCACACAGCACCACAAAAATGGGACGGTCGATCTGGAACTAGACGTAGACGCCGACGTGATCTGCGACGACGCTGAGCTTTCCTACACCGTTACCTTGACAGCTCCTGATGGGACAGTTTCCAGCTATCAGGATTCCCCGGAAACCATCTCCGTGGAAAACCCGCAGCTTTGGTGGCCGAACGGATACGGCGCGCAGCCTCTTTATACCGTGCGGGTCGACCTGTTTGCTGACGGCGAAATGGTGGACACCTGGGAAAAACGGATCGGCCTGCGCACTATGACCATGCACATTGAAAAGGACGAGCACGGGGAAAGCTTCGCGCACGAAGTCAACGGCGTACAGATCTTTGCCATGGGCGGGGATTACATCCCGGAGGACAACATCTTCTCCAGGATCACGCCGGAGCGCACACGAAAGCTTCTGGAGCAGTGTGTGGCTGCTAACTATAACTCTATCCGCGTCTGGGGCGGCGGATATTACCCTGACGACTGGTTTTATGACGCCTGTGATGAATTAGGCTTAGTGGTATGGCAGGATATGATGTTTGCCTGCGCGGTATATGAACTGACCGAGGACTTTGAAGAAAATATCCATCAGGAGCTGATCGACAATATCAAACGTCTGCGCCACCACGCCTCCTTGGGACTCTGGTGCGGTAACAACGAAATGGAAATGTTCGTAGATCAATGGGAATGGGTGACCACTCACAAGCAAAAAGCTGATTACATCAAGATGTACGAATATCTTTTCCCGAAAATCTTAAAAGAGTACGATCCAAATACCTTCTACTGGCCTGCAAGCCCGTCCTCCGGCGGTTCCTTTGATAACCCGAACGACCCCAACCGCGGAGACGTCCATTATTGGGAGGTATGGCACGGAAACAAGCCGTTCACCGATTACCGCAATTTCTATTTCCGATATGCGTCCGAATTTGGGTTCCAGTCTTTCCCGTGCGAAAAAACGGTAGAAAGCTTTACCCTGCCCGAAGACCGGAATATTTTCTCCTATGTGATGGAAAAGCATCAGCGAAACAACTCGGCAAACGGGAAGATCATGAATTACATGTACCAGACATACCTGTATCCTACCGAATTCGGTACCTTGCTGTATGCTTCACAGATGCTTCAGGCAGAGGCGATCAAATACGGGGTAGAACACTGGAGAAGGAACCGCGGGCGCTGCATGGGCGCCATTTACTGGCAGCTTAACGACTGCTGGCCAGTGGCAAGCTGGGCTTCTGTCGACTATTTCGGCCGTTGGAAGGCGCTGCATTACTATGCAAAACGATTCTTCGCACCGTTAATGCTTTCCTGCTGCGAAGAGGGGACCCTCTCTCAGGAGCCAAACGTGAATGCAGAGTGCCAGGATATTGAAAAGAGCATCCGTTTGAACGTGGCGAATGAAACGATGCAGGAACAGACTGTTACTGTGCGCTGGGCGTTGCGCAAAAACGATTCCTCTGTTTTAAAATCCGGGGAAGAAGTCGTAACCGTCCCCGCGCTGCAAAGCCTGTGGCTGGAAAAGATCTGTTTCCCGGAAGCGGACATCCACACTCAATATGCAAGCTATGAAATGGAACAGGACGGAAACGTTATTTCTTCTGGTACTGTATTGTTCTGCGCGCCGAAGCACTTCCAGTTCTTAGATCCACAGATCACAGTAGCTGTGGATGGAAATGAACTGGTGGTAACTGCCAAGCAGTATGCAAAAGGCATTGAACTATTCAATGAAAATGAAGACTGGGTATTAGAAGACAACTATTTTGATATGAACGCCGGCACCCGCCGCATTAAGATCATCAGCGGGGCACCTGTTGGTATTAAGGTTCGAAGTGTTTTTGATATCCGATAAAAAATGGCAGCCGAAATGGCTGCCATTTTTCATAAAGAAAAAAGCTGAAACGAAAATCGTTTCAGCTTTTTTCGCCATATTATTCGTCGTCGTTTAAAAGAGCTAAGCCCATATCCAGAACCTCTTTAAAGGTCTTATCCGGAACAGCTTTCATAGAAGTTTCAATCTGTTCTTTAGAAGTTTCCAACTGCTGTTTTACAGTGTCCGTTTCCATGGACGCGCGCAACATATCTTCGGTCAGCTCAATCCCCATTGCGTTGCTGGTGTAAATGGTAACCGCGATGATCGCTTCCATTTGTTCTTCTTCAGAAGCAGCTTCGTATTCTTTGTAGGTCCAGGAAAGGTACTTGGAATCCGCGCCTTCCACCTTTTCCCCAGCTTCCGAGGAAGTATCTTCTGCCGGTTCGGAGGATTCTTCCGCTTTAGAAGAGGTATCCTCTTCTGGTTGAGAAGATTCTGCCTGAGAAGAAGTTGCTTTGGAACCAACATCATCAGGTTTCTTTTCTCCACAGCCAACCATTACGGTAACTGCCATCGTGGCAGCCATGATCAGTGCCAGTAATCTTTTTTTCATAAATAAATTATCTCCTTGCTATAATCTAACTATAATAGTATAATTATACTATCATAGAAACAATAACAAGTCAACAATTTTAAATTAAAATTTCGGATTTGTGATATTTTTAAGAAATTATTATGAAACAAAATATTTTGTCTCGCTTTTTATTCTTGTTTGCAATCTCCTCGGTCAACCAATAATCGGTAACCGATCGCCTCCATCCGCTTTTGAAGTTCTTCACGGCATTCCGCCGCTTCTACCCCAGTGGAAATTTTATTATCATACAGCATATATTTTTTGCGCACATCTAAAGGGGAAAGATTAGGCATCACTACATTGGCACCTGCCAAAATCCCTTTTTCCCGCCCATAGGGATGGATCGTCCCAAGCGCTGTGGTCGCCGGGATCAAAATATTGGGGAACATCAGCCGCAAAATACCAATCATTAAAAGCGTCTGCTCCATGCTGCCGGAAGGATATTGGGCAAACGGAGTATCTTGGTGACGGATAAACGGCCCGATCCCCACCATCTGAGGCTCTAAATCCCGTAAAAATAATAGATCTTCTGCCAAAAGCTGTGGAGTCTGCCCCGGAGAGCCTACCATAAACCCCGATCCCACCTGATAGCCAATTTCTTTCAGCCAATACAAGCACTGCTTTCGCTGCGAGGCAGATAAGCTTTCCGGATGAAGCTTTTGGTAATGCTGTTCATTTGCCGTTTCATGCCGCAACAGATAGCGATCCGCGCCCGCATCAAACAGCATTTGATATGCCTCCCTTGACTTTTCCCCAACCGACAGGGTGATCGCGCAGTCAGAAAAACGCGTTTTGATCTGTGACACTAGCTCCGCCAGTTCCCTATCCTTCCAGTATCCATCCTCTCCCCCTTGCAGGACAAAGGTACGGAAGCCCAGTTCATACCCCAGCTCACAGCAGGAGAGTATCTCCTCTTTGCTTAAGCGGTAGCGGGCCGCTTTCCGGTTGCTTTTACGGATCCCACAATAGTAACAATCATTTTTGCAGTAATTGGTAAATTCGATCAATCCCCGGGTATACACGCCGTTTCCGTAATAAGTACGTGCCGCCCTGCGCGCCTTTTGGAACAGATATTCCTTTTCTTCCTCTGAACTATGTTCGATCAAAGCCGCAAATTCATCCTTTGTTAAGGTTCTTTGGGCTTCTAAACAGTCTATCAGTTGCTTCATGGCTCTCGTCCTTTATTGTTTCATCTTTCCTTTGATTATATAGTGTTTCTTCTGATTTGTAAACTCACAAAAAAGGGCGGCCTACCCGGTAAGCCGCCCTTTTTCTCGTTGATCAGTCTTTTACTTCGACAAATTCCAGACGCTCTCCATCCGGGCCGGTAATAAAGAAATACCGGCAGCTTGCCGGTGCAAAGATCGGCATGGATTCAATCCCGTTGGAAACCACTTCATACCCTTTTTCCTGACAGTAACGGTTCATTTCGTCCAAATCGTCTACCATCACTGCAATATGGTCAACGTGGCCATCCGCACGTGCGGCGATCCCAGCGCGCTCTTCAGCGTCCAATGACTGGTATAACTCAACGGTGCAGTCCCCGCTGCGGATCATGGCTATATTATAGCCGTTCCACCCCTCCAGACGCGCTGCTACTTCAAATCCAAACTGCTGATAAAAGGTGATGCTTTTGTTCAGGTCAGTACACGGAATCCCAACATGCGCTAACCCTTGTGCTTTGATACTCATGATGATATATCCTCCATTCGTTTATTACAGGAACCGGACTCCGCTATCCCTCGTCCTCATTCCGTTCTTCCGCTTCTTCGATCCATTTGATATACTGCTCGTAGGTACGAATCTGCTCCTTGAGTTTTGGGAGCATGTGGGCTTTTATTTTAGGCAGGATCGTGTCCTTGTCCGCAGTCAGCCAAACCCCTGCAATATGACTGCGAAACCCATAATCTTTCAAATTGAGCCAATAATCCACAAAGCAGTTCCCGCGTTTAGGCTCGCTTTGGTCTACGCGGTACTCCACGGTGATCTCCACATCCTCACGTCCGCATTCTTCCTGGGTCAGGAAAAAACGAAACGCGTTCAATTTTTTATAATGCACCTGCTTTTTCCCCTCTCTTTTTTACGATGTGGGATAGTAAACGACCCGTTTAACCCTTTTATGATACTTGCTAAATCTACCATGATAAAAACGGCGGTGCCGCCAGACGCGAAAGATCCTCGTTCTGAGAACCATTTGGGGGACGGTAACAGACCGTTTACCGTCATTATACCACACCCAAAGAAAAAACGATAGTTTTGCCCGCTCTTTTTGTCAGACACCACAAAACGGTACAGAAATTTCTGTACCGTTTTCTAATCAAACTTCTTCTTTTAGTTCTTTGCCGGCAAATAAAATCGTCTGTTCTGCCAAAACAGTCAGCGAATCCACCACATCAGGGCATTCTTGTTCCAGCTGAAGATCTGCAAACGCTACAGAAAGCTCTGTGCAGCCCAGCACAATCGCCCCGCAACCCATCTTCCGCAGGGTGTTGACCACAGAAAGGAATTCTTCCTTCCCTACCTTTTTCCCTGCTTTCACCTTATCATAAATCATGGAAGAAACCTGCTTCTGAACGTCTGCTCCCGGATAAAGGCAACTTAAGCCATATTTTTCACAGGCAAGGGCATAAGTATTAGTGTAGATCGTCCCTTCGGTTGCCATCACACCGATCGTCCGAAGCTGCGGGACCTTTGCCAAGCATCTTTTTACCGTTTCCTCAATGATATTCAATAAAGGGATGTGGATCGACTCCTGAACCGCCTCAAAAAAGTAATGTGCAGTATTGCAGGGCAGCACCACAAAATCACAGCCGGCATTCTGCAAGGTCTTGGCATCTGCGATCATCGCCTGCAACGGCGATTCACTGCTTTTCCCTAAAAGAAAGTCGGTCCGGTCCGGGATCGTAGCATGGTTAGAAACCAGCATATCCAAATGATCCTGATCCCGTGCCGCTCGTGTTTTATTGAGAACCATCTCCATAAAATACACAGTAGCCATCGGTCCGACACCGCCTATGATCCCTACTAACTGTGGCTTCATTCGCTTATTCTCTCCCTTTTTTTACATTTTACAGATAAGCTTCAAAGCGTTTTTTCTGCTTCATCATAAAGTATTTTGCATACAGCTTATGGATTAGATTCGTGTCCCCTTTGTAATCAATTGGGTTGGAGACCTTTCCCTCACGGTACAGCCGCTCCACCTGTTCTTTCAGTTTTTCATCCTGTACATATTTCATGATGATAGATTTTGGGATCACTGTATACAGGTTTTCACGGTCGGCAATGACCGGTTCCTCCGCAAAATCCTTATGATAGATCAAATCATCCACAATCCATTTTACTGCGTTGAACCCGCTGCCGGTCACATAAAAATTGCTGCGGCCCAGCCGGGTGTTGATTTCAAAATAACGGTAGGAATGGTCCCGCATATCATATTTGATGTCAAAATTGGCAAAGCCTGTGTAGCCCACCTCTTCCAGCATTTTTTTCGCTTTGTTCATCACATCCAGCTTCACTTCATTGATGATCGCGACCGGGTTCCCGATCGCCATTGGCCCCTGATCCTCCATCAAGGTTCTGCCAAAGGACATGAAACGCACCTTAGAGTTGCGGTCGCAGTAACAGGTCAGGATGTTCATGTAGGTATCGTCACCTGGAATAAAATCCTGAATCAGGAATTTATAGTCATAGGAGCTGGTCTCCAGCTCTTTTAGCATGGCGCGCAACTGATCCATGGTCTCAAATTTGAAAACCTTTTTCTTTCCCTTAAATTCCGCATAGTGGTACTGGGCACTGCTCGCAGGTTTGGCGATGACCGGAAAACCAAATGGCAGATCCAGTTCATTTTTCTCTTTGCAGTCATACACAAAGGTTTTGGGATAAGGCACACCCGTTTGGTCGCAGATCTCGTAAAAGCTGTCCTTTAAGACCAGACGGTTCATCAGGTCCTCTTCAATATACGGGATCACATAATAGGGGGACAGCTCTTTCCGGTGTTCAATGATAAGCCGGACATACCAGTCGCCGCAGGCAATCAGGATCAGCTTTTTGTCCTTTCCCCGTTTCTCTCCCAAATCGAGCAGAGTCTTTAAAAAAATCTCCTCCTTGTGCATATTGGGAACGATGATGTTTTCGATAATACTGGAATAGGAATTCAGCCAGTTTTTCTGCATGCTAATTGCAATGGATCTAATATGGTATTCTTCATGGAAGCTTCTTGCCAAGCTATAGGTGGTAATATCCCCGCCTAAAATAACCGGGATAAACTCTCTCTCTTCTAATTTCACGTCGCTTCGTCTCCTAATATCGTGTAGTGGGGCAATCAGTATTAGTATGCCTGATTTTTTTAAAAGAAGACAGGATTTTTCAGGCAGCTAACTGAAAACTTGTCCATTTTTATTATAACACAAAAAAACCGGAAGGACAATTCCATTCCGGTTTTTTGTATCACTGCATTAATAGTTTTCTGCCTTGATCTGGAAATAAGCTTTCGGGTGTGAACATACCGGGCATACCTCCGGCGCAGCTTTTCCAATGTGAAGGTGTCCGCAGTTTGCACACTGCCAAATCATATCGCCATCTCTGGAGAATACCAGTTTGCCCTCCACGTTGCTCAACAGCTTGAGGTAGCGCTGCTCGTGTTCTTTTTCGATCTCACCAACAGCTTCAAACAAATAAGCGATCTGCTCAAAGCCTTCTTCTTTTGCTTCCTTTGCAAAGGTCGCATACATATCGGTCCACTCATAGTTTTCGCCGGCCGCAGCGTCTTTTAGGTTGGTCATGGTGTCAGCGATCGCGCCGTCATGAAGCAGTTTAAACCAAATCTTTGCGTGTTCTTTTTCGTTGTTCGCAGTTTCTAAGAACAGATCTGCGATCTGGTTGTAGCCCTCTTTTTTTGCTTTAGAAGCGTAGTATGTATATTTGTTTCTTGCCTGTGATTCGCCTGCAAAAGCAGTCATTAAGTTTTGTTCTGTTTTTGTTCCTTTTAAATTCATTTTTATTTCCTCACTTTCAAATTTTATTTCTCAGCTCTGTAGCTGGGATCAACGATTCCTTTCGGCAATGCGCGCAAATCCCCAGGACCATCAAGCCGCAACGGTTCATCTGAAAACCTGTTTTCTGCAAAATCTCCTTGGAAAGCTCTTCTGCCAGATCGTGCTCTAAATCAAATATCTCCCCGCATTGGGTGCAAAGCATATGGTGATGATCATCCATCATCCCGTCAAAGCGGTCAGATGCGTTAGGCACTAAAATTTTACGGATCATTTTATGATCAGCCAAAAAATTCAGGTTACGGTAGACCGTTCCCAAACTCAAATTCGGCTCTGCTTGTTTCAGCATGGCATACACATCATCTGCAGTTGGATGAATTGGATGCTCTTGAACAGTGCGAAGGATCAATTCTCTTTGCCGGGAGTACTTCATTGTTCAGCCTCCAATATAATAATAGTAATGATTACTATTATAGTATAACAAATTTTCAAAAATTGTCAAGTGCTTTTTTGAATTTATTTCCTCCAAGTATGATGCAAAAACGCCGAACAGGCTCCTGTCCGGCGTTTTCCTAATATCAATATGATCATGCTTCCAGCCCAAGCATTGCTGCTCCGATCAGGCCCGCATCGTTGCGCAGCGCCGCCGGAATGATCTTTGTCCGCTTTGCGGGGTCGCGGACATAGTTGTTTTCATTGACCAACTCTGTCAGCGGAACGATCAGGGTATCTCCTTCCTTAGAGATCCCCCCGCCGATACAAAGGATCTGCGGCTGGAAAATATTGATCATGTTGGCGATCCCAACACTCAAATATTTGATATACATGTCAACGACTGCTTTGGCCGCGGCATCGCCTGCGCGCATCCCATCAAAGGAGGTGCGTCCGTTTGCTTTATTGATGTCGCCCTCGCACAGTTCCCACATCTTAGAATCCTTGTGCTCTTCCATGGCTTCTTTTGTCATATTGATCAGGCCAGTTGCAGAAGCATATGCTTCAAAGCAACCTAATCTGCCGCAGGTACATGGACGGCCATCCACCTCGATCACAGTATGGCCCAGTTCAGCGCCTGCAAAGTTAGAACCGGTCAAAATTTTCCCGTCGATGATGACTCCGCCGCCAACGCCGGTGCCAAGAGTGATCGCCACCAAAGAAGTACAGCCCTTTCCCGCGCCGGCAAGGTATTCCCCATAAGCCGCCGCGTTGGCGTCATTTTCAATGTAAACCTTTTTATTTAGCAGTTTTTCCAGTTTTTCTACCAGCGGAACATCATACCAATCCAAATTATTGGAGTACTCGATCATTCCGGTATCCTTGTTCGCAGATCCCGGAGAGCCGATTCCGATCCATTCCACCTGATCCACTGTCAGTTCTGCCTTTTCCAGTGCACGCTTCGTGGTTTGGGCAATATCAGCAATTACTGCGTCCGCACCACGTTCCGGTTTTGTTTTGCAGCTTTCCTTTACCAAGATCTCATAATTTTCATTGACCACGCCGGCAACGACATTTGTGCCGCCCAAGTCGATCCCTACATAATATTTCATCTGTTTTCCCCCTGTTTTCTTCTTATTATATTCACGCAGTTTTTGCGTTATAGGCTGCTTAGCAGCACAGTGCCGCTTCCAGTCAGTTCATATTCCCCCATGTCCGCAGGAACCAATACGCTGTCCCCCTTGAACAGGGCAATACTGTCAAAACCATAATCCAGTTCCATTTCCCCGTCAAGCACCAGCAAAGACTGGAACGAAGATGCATCCGCCATAAGCTGTGCACAGTACTCGATCTCCAAACGGCGCACAGTAAAGTATTCGCAGTGCGCAAGCAGGGTGTCTGTATATCCACGTTTTTGCTCCGGCTTGCTTTCTGGTTCCGGCTTCCGGGAAACCGGCTTCAGGCTGGTCACCTCCAGTGCCTTTTCCACATGCAACTGGCGCGGCTTTCCGTCAGGGCCTACCCTGCCAAAATCATAAACGCGGTAAGTTGTATTGGAATTTTGCTGGATCTCCGCGATCAGGATCCCTTTTCCGATCGCATGCAAAGTACCCGCTTCAATGAAAAAGACGTCGCCCTTGTGGACCGGGACCTGGCGCACTACCTCCAGCAAGGTGTTTTCTTCGATCCGGCGGGCAAATTCCTCCCGGCTGATCTCCCTATCGAACCCATAAATCAGCGAAGCGCCTTCTTCGCAGTCTACGATATACCACATCTCCGTTTTCCCGTACTCGCCCTCTACCCGCAGCGCGTATTCATTATCCGGGTGTACCTGTACTGATAAACAGTCCGCGGCATCGATCAATTTGATCAGCATCGGGAAATATTCAAAGGAGCCCGCGTTACTGCCTAATATCTCCTTGCCCTGCTGCTCAATATAATCGCTTAAAAGCAAGCCTGCCGCTTCCCCATTTGTGATCACACTGGTGCCGTCCTTATGGCAGGAAAGTTCCCAGCTTTCCGCTATCTTCGGAAGCTCTGACTGTTTTCCATATTCCTGTTTCAGCCGCTGTCCGCCCCAAAGATAGTCTTTCAGCGGCGCAGTCAATTTTAATGGATACCGCATCCGTTTTTCCTCACTCTCCAACTGGTCTTCTTACTTGATAGGATACCATAATTTACCGTCAGGGTCAACCAAGCAAAGACACGTCACAGGCTGTATTTGATCTTAATTTCATTTTGGGTGTAATGCTGGACCTGCTTCGGCTTTTTCTGGTACATTAAGTAGTCAAACAATGTGCGTATCGTCAAATATCCCTGAGAAAAAGGCTGCTGCCCTATCGTTGCCTGAATCACGCCGTCTTTTAGCTTTCCCATCACATACGGCGTTTCATCGTGGGTAAGGATGGTGATCTTCCTGCCGTCAACCTCCGCGGCTTCTACCGCACCCCGCACCCCGGCTGCCGCAACATAAAGGGCGTTGATCTCCTGATGCTCTTTTAAAAGCTTAACGGTGCAGTAGTAGGACTGGATGTTGTCGTCGTTGTTCTCCACCACCTCTATAATCTCCATCTCCGGAAAATCACGCCCAGCGATTTCGGAAAAGCCTTGTATCCGCAAATTATGCCCCAGCATCTTGGCAGAGCCAGTGATCACGCCCACCTTTGCCGTACCGCCGGTAAACAGTCCCATTAAACCGCCGGCGATCTGCCCGCTTTTCTGGTAATCACAACCCACAAAGGCGATTTTTTCAACCCCCTCCACATCCGCATTAAGGGTAGTCACCGCGATCCCTTCCCGAGAAAGGCTGTTCAAAGCGTCAATAATAACCGGATCGTCGATCGGGGTAATGGCCAGTGCGGCGATCCCCTCCTCCCTGAGCTGTTCGATCAATCCCAACTGTTTTGACACATCAAATCCCTTCATCATCCTCAAGGAAATGCTTACGCCAAAGCTTTCGATTTCTTTTTTCGCCTTGCGGATCCCAGCCAGCACCTCGTCAAAAAATTCATTGCCATCCGAGTTCATCAGCACTCCGATCAGGCAGGGCTTGTTGGTGTTGGCAAGGGCTTTTGCCACTGCGTTAGGACGGTAATTGAGCTCTTTGGCGATCTGCAAGATCCGTTCCGCCACTTCTTTTTTTACGCCAGCACGGTGATTCAACGCCCGGTCGACCGTCCCGCGGGATACCCCCGCCAGCTCCGCAATTTGTTTGATAGTTACCGCCATTGTATTCTTGTTCCTCCGTCCTCTTTTTGCAGAAAGGAACAGCGGACGCTTCCGCCCGCTGATGCTGTTAATTCTTAAATTGCAGGGTCGCAACGATCGGATAATGATCAGACAAAAATTTCCCGTCCTTTGCCGTATGGTCTACATAGGTGTTGACTACCTCCAGATCATCCGACACAAAAATATAATCCAGCCGCGCGTTTCCCTTTGTGGTCCCCTTAAAGCCGTGATAGGTATTTAAGGACTCGACCTGCCCGTTGGCATATGCGTATGCATCTACCAATTTGATATTGGGGAACCGATGCTTGTTTTTGCGTAGCCGTTCCACCAGCTTGTTGTCGGGCCGGACGTTAAAATCCCCCATCAGCACCATCGGCATCGGCGATTCCTGCTGGAACTTGTCCATGTACTCTAGTATCATCTCCAGCCCGACCTTCCGTGCAAAACCAGAGATATGGTCAAAGTGTGCGTTAAATACCCGAACCTTTTTCCCACTGTCCTTAAACGTGACTTCACAGATCGTACAAATGCGGGGGAAAAACGCCAAAAACGCATGGCTGCCAAACTTCTCCGGACGCTTGGAAAGCCAGATCGTCTTTAAAAATTTTGCTTCTAAGTTATCATTTCGGACTAAAATATCAGAATGCTCGTTAAAAAGCCGCTTGCTTCTCCCCTTTCCAAACAGCTGGTATTCAGAAAGATTGTCCATGATATCCTTTTTCATCTTGGGCATCAACTCCTGAACGCCTACTACGGCCGCACCTGATTTCCGAATAAAATCAGATACCATATATTTACGGTAATTCCACCGGTTTTGCCGGTCCAAGAAACTATCCTTGCGCAGATTAAAGGTAATCACCTTAAAAGTTAAAGCTGCGGATTCCATTGCTTTCACCTTCAAAATAAATTTTTGGGTCGTCCCAAAGCGATACTATCTTTATTATACTCTGCCGGCATTATGAAATCAATGCCACAGCGGCAAAAAATACTGGCAATTTTTGATCACAGCCCCATACAGGCCATCAGCACGGTCAATAGAATCAAACTGACTGGAATGCAAAACGAATTGATCGCCCCGGCCATCGCAGTGTCTAAATGCAGACGATCGGTAAAAACAGGCGCATTCATGGTGATCGGGGAAAACAAAACCAATACCAGCGCCTGGCGTACTTCTAACGGAAACGGCAGTACAAAAAAGCTCAGCACAGCAAGCACAGCACAGACCCCGCACCGAATCCCCACATTTTTTAAAACCAACTTGATGTTTTTCCGGCTTGGATGGAATTCAAAAACAATTCCCAGCATGAACATAGCCAAAAACGGGTTTGCCGCCCCAATGATCGAAGTAAACCCAGTCACTGCTTCCGGTATCCGGATCCCGAGCAGGGCAACAGCCAACAGTATCACATATGTCATAAACGGGACCGAGGTGAGCAAGCTTTTCAAAAATGTTCTCGCTCCCTGTTTTTCCCCTTTTTCAGGCAGCAGCGCCGCGCCGATGCTATAGGTCATCCCCGTACACATAATAGCGTTCCCGGTATCGAACATGCAGGCTGCCACGATCCCTGTAGGGCCTAAAAAGCTTTGTATAAAGGGAAGGGTAAAGCTCCCGATGTTAAATCCGGAATAGTTGATGTAATTAAACACCCTCTGCCGTTTTTCTTTCCCCGCCGCCAGGTATCCTGCCACGGAAAGCAGTACATTGGCCAACAGTCCGACCGGCACCAAAAGCAGTAAAGACACGTCAAATTTAAAATCAGCAAAAGAGGTGATGAGCATCCCCGGCAGGGTAACATTCAGCCCGATTTTGGCCAATATCGGGTAATCTTCATGCCGGAACATCCCGATCCTGCGCAGAAACATCCCCAGTAGGATGACCGCGATCAAACACCCGGCCCGGTATAAAATGTCAAACATAATCCCTTTCCCTTTCTAATGGCTGTCAAAAATTTTTTCGCCCCGCCTGCTGACAGAAAGGACTTTATCTTTCCATTTTTCTGCTTCCGGATGCCCTTTCAGTCTACCGACGACCGAATAATCGCCCCAAACATGCATGGGGATCAATGCGTTTACATCAGTCGTTTCCATTACGCCCTTTGCTCCCAGATAAAAGGCGTCGCCAAGCCGCGGGTCGACCGGCACGAAAGCGAAGTCTATCTTTGTTCCGCGCAGGCGTTCCATTTCGGACAGGTATTTTTCTTTCATATCCCGGTTATACCAGTCCGGTTCGCCTTCCCAGTGCCAATGGTTTAGGTCTCCCGCAAAGTAAAGGCACAGCCCGTCCACCCAAACCAAAAACGCGACTCCCTCATCGGTAGATTCCAATGTTTCTACCGTCATGTCTTGGATCCGGTAAATCTGATGCGGCGAAACACGCACCGTATCCTCCTGCGCCGGAACGTCATCGCTCAGGATATAGGTGATATTCCTGATCTGTTCCCTCCATGAAAAGATGACCGGGTTAAAATGGTCGTGATGCCGGTGGGAAACAAAGACGAAAACCTGCTCTCCGGAAAATGCGGCTGGGTCGATCATCCCATCTGCCAAAGTGCCGTTTTGCGGAGCATCTGTAAAATAATCAAAGATAAGCCAGCGGCTTCCGGTATGGAACGCAAACCCGCTGTGGTCCAGATAATAACAAACCATCTTGTTCTCCCTTTCCTGCATCATCCACATAAAAAGCCGATCCCCTAAAAAGAGGACCGGCTACTTTTGTTCTTCCGATAATTCCTGTTGCTGCAAACGCTGGTTCGACAGCGTATCCCAGTAAAAGATAAAATCGTCCAGATCCCCGCCGGTTTGGAACCAACCTGAAAAATCATTTGTCACACGATTATCGCGAAACGGAGCATCCATCTCTTCCGCCTCCTTCATAGAAATCTTCCGGCAAAAGCCGTACCTTCCTATTCTATGCGGGAGAACGGAAAAAATGAACTGTTTTTATTCCGCGGCGTCTTCTGCCGCTATGATCAATTCTTTCGCATAAGGCAGCGATTCGATCCACCGGCAAAACTCGTGCCACTCGTCCAATTTATGGTTCCTGCGGGCGTAGTAAATGTTGACAAGCGTTTCATAATTCAAGGTGCAGGTACGCATTTGGTTATAGCTGGACGGCAAAAACTGGATCATATCATACCAATACTGTTTATCCTTGGTCTGCAAAAATTTGCCGCGCAGCACTTCTAAATAATCAATGACCTGCTGCATCTGCATCAGGGTCTCATCTGTCATTTTGTCACAGCTGAAATCGTCAAGCTCAAACGCTTTGGAATGGATCTTATGCATCGTACTGGTAGAGTTCGCCACCGTCGCCACTTTGTAGGTGTCATATTCCTTCCACCAATACAGAGGCGCAGTAATATCCACCGATACAAAAATCTGGCGGATAAATTTTCGGTGGTCGCTCCCTGCTTTGCGCAGACGCTGCGCCAGCCCCAAATCGTTTTCCCCTAGTAGATAATTTCCCTCTTCGTCATAATGGCTGTCCATCCGCGCCCAGCTGTTCATCGGGTTTCTGGCACCGCGCATGGCGTTTTCCAAATTCATGACAGAGGTCCGTTCCAATAAAATCATTGATATTTCCTTTCTTATTTGAAGCGGTATTACTGGATCACTTTCCTGTCGATTTCATCGGTCAGTTTCGCGATCAGTTCTTCCGCCGTCATTTGGCCAATATCGCCGTCCTTGCGGGAACGGATAGAAACGACCTGGTTTTCAATGTCCTTATCCCCAACAACGACCATATAAGGCACTTTTTCCAGCTGCGCTTCCCGGATCTTATAGCCGATCTTTTCACTGCGGTCGTCGATCTCTACGCGCTGGATTCCTGCCGCCTGCAATTTTTTCTGCAAATCATACAGGTAATCCAGATGCCTGTCTGCGATCGGGAGGAGTTTTACCTGCGTTGGGGCGAGCCACAGCGGGAACGCGCCAGCATACTTTTCGATCAGCAGTGCAAGGGTACGCTCATAACAGCCGATAGAGGTACGGTGAATAATATACGGATTCTTCATTTGGCCGTCTGCGTCAACATATTCCATGCCAAATTTTTCTGCCAGCATCTGGTCAATCTGTAAGGTAATCAGCGTATCTTCCTTACCGTGGACGTTTTTGATCTGGATATCCAGCTTCGGTCCGTAGAACGCAGCTTCTCCAACACCGTCCACATATGGGATCTCTAAGTCGTCCAGGATCCGTTTCATGGCACTCTGGGCTTCTTCCCACTGTTCTTCCGTACCGATATATTTTTCCCTGTCATCCGGATCCCATTTGGAGAACCGGTAAGAGATATCCTCATACAAGCCCAAAGTTTTCAGCATATAGATAGCCAGTTCTAAGCAGCCGCGGAATTCGTCTTCCAGTTGGGCCGGGGTGCACATCAAATGCCCCTCCGAAATGGTAAACTGGCGGACGCGGATCAAGCCGTGCATTTCCCCGCTCGCTTCGTTGCGGAACAGGGTAGAGGTCTCATTATACCGCAGCGGCAGTTCCCGATAGGAACGTTTTTTACTCAGATACGCCTGATACTGGAACGGGCAGGTCATCGGGCGCAGGGCGAACACTTCATCGTCCTTTTCCTCATCGCCCAGCACGAACATTCCGTCTTTATAGTGGTCCCAGTGTCCGGAAAGTTTATACAGGTCGCTCTTTGCCATATATGGCGTTTTGGTCAAAAGCCAGCCGCGGCGCTGCTCCTCGTCTTCCACAAAACGCTGCAGCAGTTGGATCACCCGCGCGCCCTTCGGCAGCAAGATCGGCAGCCCCTGCCCAATCACATCAGAAGTGGTAAAGAAGCCCAGTTCCCGCCCCAATTTGTTGTGATCGCGTTTTTTCGCCTCTTCCACCTGCGCCAAATACTCCTCTAACTGGGAAGCCTTTGGAAAAGCAGTGCCGTATACCCGGCAAAGCTGCTGGTTGTTGGCGTCCCCGCGCCAATAAGCACCGGTGCACTGTGTCAATTTGATCGCCTTTACCGGGGCCACGCTCATCAGGTGCGGGCCAGCGCACAGGTCGGTAAAATCGCCCTGTTTGTAAAAGCTGATATGCTCACCGTTGCCAGCGTGTTCGTCGATCAATTCCAATTTATAGGTCTGCCTGCAGTCTTCCATCAGCTTACGTGCTTCTTCGGGAGGAAGTTCAAACCGTTCAATAGCCATTCCGGATTTCACGATTTTTTTCATCTCGGCTTCAATTTTTTCCAGTTCCTCCGGGGTAAATGCTTTCGGCACGTCGATATCATAGTAGAACCCATTATCTACCGCCGGTCCGATCGCAAATTTCGCGTCCGGATATAAATGCTGTACAGCCTGCGCCAAAATATGGGAAGCCGTGTGCCAAAACGCCTTTTTCCCTTCCGGGTCTTCAAAGGTCAAAATCCCCAGCTCGCAATCCTCTGTCAGCGGGGTGCGCAGATCGCACACCTCACCATTCACCTTGCAAGCGCAGGCCGCCTTGTATAGCCCTGCCCCTAAATCCTTCGCAATCTCCGCCGCTGTGATCCCAGCCTCGTACTGCTTCACTGCGCCGCCTTTTAATGTAATGTTCAACATCTGCAAACGCTTCCTTTCTTCCTTGTTCAGTTTTGGAAAATCAAAACAAAAAGCGCTTCATCCCACACTGGGATGAAGCGCTTTGACTCCATGGTTCCACCCGGTTTATCTGCCCGGCTTTCATAAGGCAGATCACTCTAAAGCCGGATAACGGCGGCTTGCCCGTCGTGCTTTTCACACGCTCTCCAAGGTGGTAACAAGCGCCTGTCCGGGAAAACACTCTCAGCAAACCGTGTTTCTCTCTGACCCAAACTTTTCGACCCTTATCATGTCCTCGTCATTGATTTCCTTAACGCTATAGTAACACCAGTTTTCCGGAATGTCAAGCCCAAAAAGCTCAATGGTTTCGAGAAATAATTTGTTTCGCTGTTTCAAGATCCTGTTTTCTTACAAAAAAACGGTATTCTTTGGCAAAACCAGCAGGTTGCCCAAAGCTGCCGGTGCGGGCGCGGGTATCGCTGATTACCGAGGGGCTTGTCCTGTCCGTCACTTTCACATCGTATTCTACCCCGGCCTTAGAAAACACCGCCCGCCAGCGCGCCTGCTGTTCCATAGAATTAGTCACCGCCGCTTCTTTTCGGTTAAAAATCCAAATCATTGCTCATCCTCCCTTTATCCGTTTTCCTGAGTTCCGTGTTCAAACAAATCCTCTACTTCCCGGCGAAGCCCTGCATGTTCCGGGAATTCCAGCGCCGGGTCTTGCATTAAAATCCTTTTTGCCCAGCGCTGGGTTTTGCGCAGGGTATCCATATCCTCCACCATATTCGCGATCTTTAGCTGGGGCAGGCCGTGCTGGCGGGCTCCAAAAAAGTCGCCCGGCCCCCTCTGCTTTAAATCTTGTTCCGAAATATAAAACCCATCCGAAGATTTTGTCATGATCTTCAGCCGTTCCCTAGTCTGCTCGTTTCCATAGTCGCTGACTAAGATACAGTAGCTTTTCTCGGTACCTCGTCCTACGCGCCCCCGCAGCTGATGAAGCTGGGAAAGCCCAAACAGCTCCGCGTTTTCGATCATCATGATCACGGCATTGGGCACGTCCACCCCTACCTCCACCACGGTAGTGGATACCAAAAGATCCAGTTCGCCCCGCTGGAACTGCGACATCACTTTCTCTTTCTGCACCGGCTTCATCTTCCCGTGAAGCACACCAGTCCGTACCCCCGACAGGACGGAGCCCTTTAATTTTTCCGCATATTCCGTCACAGAAAAGGCCTCGCTTTCCCCTTCGTCGATCAGCGGGCAGACAATGTACGCCTGCAATCCCCGCACAATATGGTCCCGGATAAAGCCGTAAGCCCGTTGCCGCTTCTTTCCGTCGATCAAAAAGGTGTCGATGGGCTGCCTGCCTTTCGGCGCTTCCTTGATAACGGATAGGTCCAGATCCCCGTAGATCATCAGCGCAAGGGTACGGGGAATCGGCGTGGCGGACATGACAAGCCTGTGCGGCCGTTCCCCCTTTTCCGCCAGCTTTTTGCGCTGGTTTACCCCAAAACGGTGCTGTTCGTCTGTCACAACCAGCCCCAATCCTGCAAACGATACGGTATCCTGGATCAAAGCGTGCGTCCCAATCACGACCGAAGCCTGACCGTCCGCAATCTGCTCCTTGCATTCCCGTTTCTGCTTCACCGTCATGCTCCCTGTCAGCAGGGTGCATGAGATCCCCATAGGTCCTAATATCCCGGAAAAGGTTCTGTAATGCTGCAAGGCTAGGATCTCGGTTGGAGCCATCACCGCTGTCTGGAATCCGTTTTTCGCCATACAAAACGCCAGCCCGCAGGCCACCATCGTTTTTCCGGAGCCGACATCCCCCTGCACCAAACGGTTCATGGGCACGCCGCTTGTAAAATCTTTCAGCCCGTCTGCGATCGCCTGTTTCTGCCCATCTGTCAGGGAAAACGGAAGCGCTTGTTCAAATTCTGAAACGTCCGGGTTTTGGATCAGTACCCCGGTTTCTTCCCGGTGCTGCTCCTTAAGCAGTCCAAGCCCCAGTTGCAAGGTGAGAAGTTCTTCAAATACCAGCCGGTATTTTGCCACTTCCAGAGCGTTTTTCGTCTGCGGAAAATGGATATTTTCCACAGCAAACCTTTGGTGGCATAATCCTTCTTTCTGCCTTACCGTATCCGGCAGGGCGTCTTCCAGACAATCCCCCCACAATTCCAGCGCCTTTTTCACATGGCCGCTGATCAGGTTATTGCTTAACCCTTCGGTCAAATGGTATACAGCGCGGATGGGGCTTATCCTCTCCGGGTCGATAAATTCCGGAGAATTCATCTCTTTGCGCAAAAAATCCCCCTGTATCCTGCCCCGGAAGCAGTATTCGCGGCCCATCTGCAATGCGTCAAACGCAAATCGGTTATTGAAAATGGTGATCGTAAGGTCGCCTTCCCCATCCGTTACATAGACCTTGAACAAGGAAAGCCCCTTTCGGATGCGTTGTTCCCCCTGTTTTTTGAAGACCTTTCCGCGGACGCAGCAGACCGAGCCGGGCACACATTCCATAACCGGCGTTATTTCAGAAAAATCCGTATATGCTCTGGGGAAAAAACGCAAAAGGGAGCAGATCGTGTCCACTCCCAGTTTTTCATAACATTTTGCGCGCTGTTCCCCTACTCCTTTTAGATAACGGATCGAATCGTTGAGCTGAGGCATAGCGGTACTCCTGTTTATTCCACTGATACGATATAGTAATAGACCGGCTGGCCGCCGCTGATGAGATTGATCTCATATCCGGAGAATTTGTTTTCCAGCATTTTGCGTGCCTGCTCCGCCTGTTCGTCGGTCACGTCGATCCCGTAGATCACCGTAACAAAAGAGCCGTCCGATTTTTTGGTCAGACTTTTCACCAGCTTGTAAAGCGCCTTGTCAATATCCTTTTCCACATAGGCCAGTTTGCCGTTGTCCATGGCAAGGATCTCGCCCTTTTTGATGTTGTGGCCGTCAAAATCAGAATCGCGCGCCGCAAAGGTGATATTACCCGTCTGCACGCTGTCCAGAGCTTTGGTCATGTTGACGCGGTTTTCCTCAAACGCCCCGTCCGGATCAAAGGCCAGCATCGCAGAAAGCCCCTGCGGAATGGTGCGGGTCTGCAATACGCAGACTCTCCGGTCCGCCAAGCTTACCGCCTGTTCCGCCGCCATAATGATATTTTTATTATTCGGCAGTACAAAAACTGTTTTGGCCGGTACAGAATGGATCGCACTTAAAATATCATCGGTGCTTGGATTCATGGTCTGGCCACCGCTGACCACGCAGTTCACGCCCAAATCGGTAAACAGCGCATGAAGTCCTTCCCCTGCCGCCACCGCGACAAAGCCATATTCCATCTCGGGATCGACCTTAACATATTCATGGTTCTGGCGGGTCTGTTCCACTTCCTTTTGCTTCGCGGCATGCTGTTCGCGCATATTTTCGATCTTCATGTTGATCAGCGCGCCAAAGGTCAGCCCCTCTTCCAGTGCCTTGCCCGGATGGTCTGTATGAACATGGACTTTGATGATAGAATCATCGTCCACCACAACCACACAGTCACCGATGGTTTCCAGGTACGCGCGCAGCTTCAGCGCATCCTTTGCGTCCTTTTTCTTATCCACGATGAACTCTGTGCAATAAGTAAAGGTGATCTCGCCCTCGTATTCGGCTACTGGGTTTGCGGCAACATTTACCCTTGCCTTTTCCGGGGATTTGGCGTCAACCATCTTACCGTCCTTCAAAACGGACAGCATCCCCTCGAAAATCACCAAAAGCCCTTTTCCGCCCGCGTCTACAACGCCTGCCTTTTTTAAGACCGGCAGCATTTCCGGGGTCTGGTTCAAGGCCTCTTCCGCCCAGTGGGTAATGGCTTCAAACACAACAACAGGATCATTGACCTGCTGTGCTTCCTGCATGGCGTGTTCCGCCGCCACTCTGGCGACCGTAAGGATCGTACCCTCGGTCGGGTTCATTACCGCTTTATATGCATTTTCCACCCCGATCGAAAGCGCTTCCGCCAAATCCTGCGCGGAAACCTCTTCCTTTCCTTTTAAGCCCTTGGCAAAGCCGCGGAACAAAAGCGACAGGATGACGCCCGAATTCCCCCGCGCGCCGCGCAGCAAAGCAGAGGCGCAGGCCTGCGCCACTTTCCCCGCATCGTCTTCTTCCAGTTGTTCCAGCGCGCGTTTCCCGGCGCTGATCGTCATGGACATATTTGTCCCCGTATCGCCGTCCGGCACTGGGAACACGTTGAGTTCGTCCACAGCGTTTTTCTGATTGCAGATATTGTTTGCGCCAGAAATAATCGCCTGTGACAGCAGTTTTCCACTTATCACATGTAACACTCCTTCATTCAAACTTATTCCCCGTTCATGCCGTCTACAAATACGTTCACACGGGATACCGGAAAACCGGTGATGTCTTCAACCTGATAGCTGACTTTATTCACAATACTTTGCGTGATCGCAGAAATGTTGGTACCATACAAAACGATGATATGCAGATCGATCACCAATGCGCCATCCCTTACGCGCACACGCACACCGCGGTCAGGAACATTTTTCCCGCGGCGGAATAAGCCAAGCACTCCCTTTTGAGAAGCCGTGTCGGCCATGGCCGCTACTCCAAAGCAGCTGGTTGCGGTTCCGCCTACCAGGTTAACGAAATAATCGTGCGAAATATCTATGGTGCCTAAATGATTTTCATAACCGATCATGAATGAATCCACACCTTTCCCATTTTCGTTATAACGTTATTATACACTAAATGGGAGCAGAATAAAAGTATTTCTTTCTATTTCTGTCCGTAATTCTAATTTTACAGCCAAAAAGGGGGACAGTTTTTTAAAACTGTCCCCTTTTTAATCTTTCTTACCTATTATCTGGGTTCAACGATCAAACGGATCGCAGTCCGTTCCACCCCGTCGATCTCAATGTTGGCAAACGCAGGGATGCAGATCAGCTCTACTCCTGAGGGCGCCATATATCCCCGTGCCACAGCGATCGATTTAATCGCCTGATTGGCCGCACCGGCACCAACCGCCTGAATCTCTACATTTCCTTTTTCCCGAATGACACCGGCGATTGCGCCTGCCACCGATGTTGGCTTAGAACTTGCCGAGACCTTCAAAATATCCATCATTGAAGCACCTCCAAAACCGTTGCTGAATTTTGTCTCGTTACTCAACTAAATTTAACTATATTATAACGGAATAGGATGGGTTTTTCAATCATTTTTCTACAAAATTGTAGATTATTTGATATTTATGCGTGAAATTTTAGTACATTTGCCGGTATTTTTCTCTATTTCCAGATATACGCCATTCATTTGGCAGGCAATATCCTCTACCTCAAACCGGGTCGGCATTGCCGTTAAATACCGGTCGATCACATTTTTAGGGTTTACTCCCAATGCAGAATAGGCCGGGCCGGTCATTCCCGCATCGCTGAGAAATCCAGTCCCGCCGGGCAGGATCTGTTCATCAGCCGTCTGTACATGGGTGTGTGTGCCAATCACACCGGACACCCGCCCATCCAAGTAACAGCCAAATGCTTTTTTCTCGCCGGTCGCCTCTGCATGGAAGTCCACAAAATAATAATCCGCCTTCACCTCGTCCAAAATCCGATCGATTTCATAAAACGGGTTTGACAACGGCTCCATATAGGTGACCCCCATCATATTGACGACGCAAAGGGTGAAGCTGCCGCCATCGTAAACATAGTATCCCTGACCTGGGCTGCGAGCCGGAAAATTAGCAGGCCGGATCACCTGCGGGGTCTCCTCCAGATAATCGTAGATCTCACGCCGCTTAAAAACGTGATTTCCAGTGGTGATCACATCTGCGCCGCTGTCCAGCAAAAAGTTGGCGGAACTTGGCAAGATGCCATTCCCAACCGCGGAATTTTCCCCATTGACTATGGTGACTTCCACCCCCAGCGAACGTTTTAGCGCTGGAAGCTGCCGCCGAAGATATTCGCAGCCCGGCTGTCCTACCACGTCGCCGATGAAAAGTAATTTTAACATCCTGACCCCCTTACTTTTCGATCCGGTTTTCTCCTACAAAGAACAGCGCGACCGTTCCCGGACCGGAATGGGAACCGATAGACGGCCCAATATAATTGATCAAAAATGATTTGATCCCAAAGCGTTTACGCACCAAGTCCGCCACAAACTTTGCCTCTTCCTCGCAATCTCCGTGTGAAATGAACACGATCTTGTTTTCCTCACGGCCGACCTTTTTCTCCATATGGTCCACCAGAGCAGTCAGCGCCTGCTTTCTGCCCCTTACCTTGCCGACGGCGATCAGGTGACCTTCGTCATCCACATGCAGTACCGGTTTGATCCCCAGCATAGAGCCCACAACAGCCGTTGTTTTGGATACCCGGCCGCCGCGGTGCAGGAAGTGCAGGTCATCCACCGTAAAGTAATGGCAGAATTTCAGGCGGTTTCCTTCTACTGCTTTTGCCACTTCATCAACGCCTTTTCCTTCATCGCGCAGTCCTGCGGCATAGTGCACCAGCAAACCCTGTCCCAAGGAAGCGCTGAGCGAATCCACCACCCGGACCTTACGGTGCGGGTATTCCTGCTGCAGTTCCTCCGCCACGCGCATAGAGTTTTGGCAGGTGCTGCTGAGCCCGGAAGAAAATGCAATATAAAGCACGTCTTTGTCCTGATCCAAAAATTTTTTCAAAGTATCTCTGCAAAGCTCGGTTTCTAAGGCCACCGTCTTGGTGACAGCCCCCTTGCGCATCCGGTCGTAAAACTCTTTTGGGTCCAAGTTTTCCGGGTGTTCGCTGGTAAGATACTCTGTCCCGTCTACATTATACCCCATCAGCATAATTTCAATGTTATGCTCTTTCGCAAAATTCAGCGGAAGATCGCTGTTCATATCTGTGATCAATTGAAATGTATCTTTCATAAACCTAATTCCTCTCTTAGAATTTATCTGTTCTTATTATATCTGATTTCACAAAGTTAATCAATCATAAAAAGGAAGAATTATGATTTATGACAAAATCAGACAAAAAACTTTTTGGGTCGTAACAGTGTTGCCTAGAAAAAACACCGTTTCCATTTGCCCTATAAAAATTTTTAAATTTGTTCATAAATATCCCTTGACATTTGGGAAAAAACGGTTAAAATAAAAGATGAACTTAGCACTCTGATGTTTTGAGTGCTAAAACAAACTGTATTTTTTAAGGAGGAATAAACAATGACAATCAAACCTCTCGGAGATAGAGTCGTAATCAAAATGGTAGAAGCAGAAGAAACTACCAAAAGCGGGATCATCCTGGCAGGCTCTGCAAAGGAAAAACCACAGGTGGCGCAGGTTCTTGCAGTCGGCCCGGGCGGCCTGGTAGAGGGCAAGGAAGTTCAGATGCAGGTCAAGGTCAATGACAAAGTATTGATCAGCAAATATGCCGGTACGGAAGTAAAGATCGACGGAGAAGAGTTAATTATTGTCCGCCAGTCCGACATTCTTGCAATCGTTGAATAATTAAAAAATTGGGAGGAACACATCATGGCAAAAGATATTATCTATGGCGAAGAAGCCAGAAAATCCTTACAAGCCGGTATTGATAAACTGGCTGACACTGTAAAAATCACTCTGGGGCCAAAGGGCAGAAACGTTGTCCTAGACAAGAAATTCGGCGCCCCGCTGATCACCAATGACGGCGTGACCATCGCGAAAGAAATCGAGTTGGAAAACGCATTTGAAAACATGGGCGCACAGCTTGTGAAAGAAGTTGCTACCAAAACAAATGATGCAGCCGGTGACGGTACTACTACAGCGACCCTTTTGGCGCAGGCTTTGGTTCGTGAAGGGATGAAAAACGTAGCTGCCGGCGCAAACCCAATGGTTTTAAGAAAAGGCGTGAAAAAAGCTGTTGACGCAGCAGTTGCAGCGATCATTGAAAATTCCCAGAAAGTAAACGGCAGCAAGGACATCGCGAGAGTTGCAAGCGTTTCTGCGGGCGACGATACCGTTGGGGAACTGATCGCTGAAGCAATGGAAAAGGTAAGTGCTGACGGCGTCATCACTATCGAAGAATCCCAGACTGCTGAAACCTACAGCGAAGTGGTAGAAGGGATGCAGTTCGACCGCGGATACATCTCCCCGTACATGGTAACTGACACCGACAAAATGGAAGCTATCATTGACGACGCTTACATTCTGATCACTGATAAAAAGATCTCCTCCATTCAGGAAATCCTGCCGCTGCTGGAACAAATCCTGCAGGCTGGCAAAAAACTGGTGATCGTTGCAGAAGATCTGGAAGGCGAAGCGCTCTCCACAATCCTGCTCAACCGTTTAAGAGGGACCTTCACTGTTGTTGCCGTAAAAGCGCCCGGCTTTGGCGACAGAAGAAAAGAAATGCTGCAAGATATCGCGATCCTGACCGGCGGTACTGTAATCACAGAAGATATCGGTTTGGAGCTGAAAGACGCTACCATCGACCAACTTGGCCGTGCAGGACAGGTAAAGGTCAGCAAAGAAAACACCATTATCGTCAACGGCTCTGGTGATTCCGAAGCGATCAAGGCAAGAGTTGGCCAGATCCGTGCACAGATCGAAACTTCTACTTCTGACTTTGACCGTGAAAAATTGCAGGAACGCTTGGCGAAACTGGCCGGCGGTGTTGCAGTGATCAAAGTCGGCGCGGCAAGTGAAATCGAAATGAAAGAGCAGAAAATGAGAATCGAAGATGCTCTTTCCGCAACAAAAGCAGCGGTTGAAGAAGGGATCGTCGCAGGCGGCGGTACTGCTTTGATCAACGCAATGCCTGCTGTTGAAAAACTGATCGCAGAATCTGACGGCGATGAAAAGACCGGTATGACCATCGTGCTGAAAGCGTTGAGTGAACCGCTCAAACAAATTGCGAAAAACGCTGGCTTAGAAGGCTCTGTTATCATTGACAAGATCCTTGCTTCCGAAAAAGTCGGCTACGGCTTTGACGCATACAAAGAAGTTTATGTGGATATGATCTCTGCCGGGATCGTAGACCCGACCAAAGTAACCAGAAGTGCATTGCAAAATGCGGCTTCTGTTGCTTCCACCGTATTGACTACCGAAAGCTTGGTTGCAGATCTTCCTGAAAAAGAAGCGCCTGCAATGCCAGCCGGCGGCATGGGTGGTATGGGCGGCATGTATTAATCGGCCAAGCCAATATTCACTGCGAATACAAAACAAAAGAGGCATCCCCTACAGGGGATGCCTCTTTTGTTTTGCTATTTATTTTTTGGTTTATTATATCTTGGGTTATACTGCTTCATGATTTTCTGTACGTGTTCAGGATCTTCCCGAATTTCTTTCAGAATCTTTCCCCGTACTTTATTGATTGCTGTTGGCCATGAATGGTTATTATCATAAATGTCACAGACCCGAACCTCTTCCAAAAACAAATTATCGCGGATCGAATCAAGCAAATGAAGCCCTTTCTGCGTTCCAACTTTGACTGCAGAAACTCCTTTTTCATCATCCTTCATATCTTTTCGGAAATTTTTAAGACCCCAAAAATCCCCAATAGTAAGGTCCGCAACGCCATTATCCCCGCAAAATTCACATTGGTAACAAGAACGTTTTGCCATATATCCACTGACAAAGCAATGGTAGTAAATATTCCAGCGTTGTTTGGTGATCTCGGATTTCCCATTATCCATTTGGATAGAGGTAGCACGGTTGCGCCAACCCTCACGTTTATCTCTGAAACGGATTTCAGCGATCTTTCCGCCGTACTGCTTTTCCTTGCTGTCTAAATAAGCCCGGAATGCCATTGGCGAACTGCTGCACTCGCAAATAATATCTACCAAATAGAGGTTTGGATAATCCCGTCCCAAATAATTTTTCAAGCCTGCGATCTTGCACGGTGCACCTGTAAACAGGACTGGACGCCCAGTTTCAAGCGCTTTCTTTGTTTTACGGTAAATATCGTTATGCTGAGGCTCTACATATTTGGAATAGCAAAATGCCCGGCATCCTTCTACGCTATCGGCAATATCGTAGGTAACTGTAAAATTCTCATCATATTTTACACCCACCACAAAGCCGTTTTTCTGAAGGATCGGCTGACATAGCGCAAAGAACATCCCTCCAGAAGAAGAATTAACACGGTTCTCCTCTTCCAGGTTAAATGCGATATATGCCTTTGAGTCAAAGCCAGTTTCAAGCCGTTTTTTCTGATAAATACAATTTGTTTCACATTTTTTACAATGGATACAGATCGCGTCATCAATCCGCGGCTGAACAAAACCTTCCTGATCCTCCTCCATGGTGATCGCGCCAACCGGGCAAATATCCTTACATGCACTACATCCATAGCAGGTAAAGGCATCATGACTTTGAAACCAATTTGGGATCCTAGGCGCCTTTTCCCCATGCAGAACCTTGTCCATAAACGCGACCGATTGCTTTCGGTATTCCTTCAGACGTTTTTGTACATCTTCATGATCGACCGATAACGAGCTAATATCCGGCAGTTCCTCGCCCAGACGGACAAAATGCTCCTGCAGTCCCAAGATTTCAAGAAGATTACGCAGGCGTTCTGAATATTTTTCACGTTCTAAAGTCAGGAAATTCTTCCCATAGATAATAGAAAATACTGTTGCATGGAACGACTGTGTAATGACGTATTTCGCCCCGGCCAAAAGCGCCAGTGTTTCTTTTGGCCCGGCGCCGCAGGCATGTCCTAAAGTGTTTTCAAATTCTGCTCCAATAATATTGTGCACCACCGGCAGGCCTGTTTGTTGGGACAGCTTGCGCGCCGCCTCTACTAATTCTGGCCCCTTAGCAGTATGATGATGTACATGCACATAAATATAGTCTTTTTGATACGGTGACGGCTCACAAATCCTATCAAATACGTCCCGTTCTACCAGAAGGGTCGGGTCCAGGACCAAATCGACAGGCTTATCTGTCAAAGCCTGCAGACTTTTTTGCGCCCCGCTCTCCCTTACTGAAATAAAATCCAGCCCGTTTAGGAACCTTTGAAACGCTAGATGCTGGTCCTCCGGAACAGTATCATTCCCAAGGCTTGCGGCATAGGAAGCGCGAATGGTTTCCGGTCCGCCAAAATCACAGAAAAACGCAGGATCTAAGTTGCCGATGATCGCATCATTCCAAATCTGGTCGCTTCCAGCAATAATCAAATCAAAGTCCAATTTCGCATTGCGAAGTTCTTTGACACTTTTAAACGGCTCTGTCAAATTAAAGTATTCCGCAAAAAAATTTTCATATCTGCGCCGTCTTGCCAAAGCAAACGGACGTTTTACGATCATCCACAGATATTTAGCCGCATAGCCCGCCATCGGTCTTATCTGCTTTTTCGGCTTATTCCGCCGTAAGATCCAGTAAGACTTCTCAATAGACGGCAACCTATAGTTAATAATTTGAGCCTCATGCCCCTGATCATCTAAATACTGCTTAAGCGCATACGCTTGCATTGTCGTACCGAAATTATGCGCATTGTTGACCGATATAATTCCTATCTTCATCCCAAATCTATACCTTTCCTAAAAAATCCGGTTAACATACTTAATCTTACTGCATGCCCATGCCACCAAAAAGCTTCCAGCCAAACCAACCGCAAACTCGCCCAAAAGATACGGTAGCGCCTGTACAGCACTTAACTCCTTTATAAAGCTTTGCGGAATAAAAATTTGCATCCCTCTCAGCCAAAGCATGTGCACCAAATACGCCGTAAACGAAAGTTTTCCCAGCGATACGATTACTACCCCGCGAATTTTTTTGTCGCCGATCCAAAGCTTGACGCATCCCATGACAGCAATGGAAAAGATAACTACCAAAGGATAGGTAATATTCAGATAAAACTGGTCGATTTTTTTCTGAGACTCAAACCAAGTCAACACTGACATCAAAACCAAAGCAGCTGCCCCAGCGATTGGAAGAATCTGTGCAAACCATTTCTTCTTCAGCAATGCAGTGGTATGAAGCCAATAGCCCGTCAACATATAGCCAAAATAAGCAGCCTGCTTAGAAAACTCCGGTATCGCGATCTCAAAGCCAACTGCTCGGCTCATAAGCCCATTGACAAAAGGCAGCAGTGAGCTAAACGCAAACAACGCACCAATTAGAAGAAGCAACTGCTTTTCATCTAACACAGAAACCAAGCGTTTAAAAAATGGCAGAAACAGGTACAGTACTAATATAGTGTACATAAACCAAAAATGCCCGGATATATCCTGTGTAAAAAGGGCCTTAAAAAATACCAGCAAATCCAACTCGAATTTGTCTTTCACAAGGGCGAAAAACAAAAAATAAATCACTGACCATGATAAAAACGGAAGCGCGATTTTGGAAAACCGCCTTTTCAAAAAGGAAGAATAACTTTCCTCTCTTTTCCCGGAAAGAATCATTGCACCGCTGATCATGAAGAAAACCGGCACGGCGAATTGCGTGATCCCTTTTGCCGTTTCCAGCATCCCCCACGGTATGGAATGGACCGGAAAACAATTAATATAGTGCATCACCACATGAGTGGCAATTACCATCACTGAAGATAACACCCTCAGCAAATCGATATAAATCAATCTTTTTTCAGCCATTTTGCACCTCTTTGCTGTCGCTGTTATTGCTTTTCACGGTAAAAAGTATGGCGGCAGACCCTCTTATGTTCCGGAGGCAATTGCATATAATCGCCATAGATCCTTTGCAAGATCTTGTCCGCATTCTGCGGTACAGAAAGCAAAGCATCCTCAAATGGGGCTTTAACCGGCTTTCCAAAATACTCTTTTGGGAAGCATTCCTTATCGACTAAATAAGAGCTTGCAAAGTTGACAAGATATTCACTGTTCTCACTGCTGTTTTCCGTAGAGAGCTGGTACAGTTTTCGGAACAGATAGTCATGGCTGAACAGCTTGGAGCGCAGCCAATATTTCCGACGTTTTTTCTTATTCTTGATATAACCCACCTTAGTCAGCAAAATATTTCGTACACGCCGGAGCTTCCGGCAGGTTTTAAGCTGAGCAGGGTCGTTAAACGCTACACCGTGATCCAACGGAAACACGTCGATACTCGGTCCATGGAAACGTTCCGGTGTAATACGCTGGAACGACCGAAATCCTGTCGGGGCGCGGGAAATGATTTTTGCAAACGGCAGGTAATATTTATCATAGGTAGTTTGATGCAGTAGAACACATTGGTCGATCGAGTGTTCTCCCCATTCCTGCACAAAGCGGTCGTAATCCTCGCGCGGCATCAAAATATCAACATCATCATCCCATGGGATAAAGCCCTGATGGCGGACTGCTCCCAGCAGTGTTCCTTCTGCCAGATAGTACGTCAACCCTTTTTCCTCGCAAAAACGGTCTACACATTTTAGGATCCTTAGGCCTTCCATCTGTAGATCGCGCAGATCCTGCTCATCCATTCCCATGCGGCCATCTGTTTTGGGGGATTCCTGACTTTCGTTATCATCCTGATCTTCATCCAGGGCTGGCTCCTGTTCTAATTCTAATATGATCTCTTCTTTTACCACAGTTTTTGGCGTCTTTGTTTTCAGCTTCTTCACCAGTTTTTTCTTTCGGCGTTTTAAGCCTTTTTTTACGCGGTCACTGAAAGCTGTCAGAAAACAGAAAATTAAAAATAACTTCACCAGCCATTTCGTTTCACTCAAATGACAGGATACCCAATTGACATCTAATGCTTTTTTCCGAATATAGGTTTCTGTCTGATAAGGATTCTGCCGCCAGTCGGGAAAATTCTTGTCCAAAAAAGCAAATGCCTGATCGACAAAAGAAAACATCAGGGGGAAATTTCGTTTACCGCGAAACGCTTTCATTCGCGCGAACAGATGCATGATGCACAAATATTCAATCTCATCATGACAATGCTCAAACAGATCGTTCTGCTTAAAATAGCTGACGATATCCTGACAAGACAATAAAACATCAAAAACCTTCTTATTAATCGACTGCGTGATAGAGTTATTGTGCAGAACACGATAATAATAAAGCGGTTCCTCAACCAAAGCGATTTTTTCGGCGGCAGCCAGTATTGAATAGATCCGTGCTGAGTCCTCAAATACTCGTCCGACTGGAAAACGAAAATCACCAAAAAAATCTCTGCGATACAATTTATTCCATGCATATGAAGTCGCATAGCGTAAAATGACCGGGGTCTCTTGAACGTTTTTTCCAAACAGATAAGTTTTCCGAATATTTTTAATATTCCGCCAGTTCATCCTGGAAACGTCCGGACGGAATTTTTCCTTGTCAGAAAATTTGTAAAATCCACACAAGACAACATCCGCATTTTCACTCTCTGCTTTTTCATAAAGTTTCTGATACATATCAGCAGCGATCAAATCATCACTGTCTACAAATCCGATATATTTCCCTTTTGCCCGTTCGATCCCAAAATTTCTGGCATCAGACAGTCCCCCGTTTTTCTTGGTATAAGATGTAAATATCTGGGGATATTTTTGGGTATACCGATCGATGATCTCCTGCGAATGATCCGGCGAACCATCGTTTATCAGCAGTACCTCGATCCCCTCCAAAGTTTGTGCGGCCAGTTGCTCCAAACATTGTGCCAAATACTTTTCAACATTATAAATCGGCACAATGACCGAAACCTTGTATTCCCACATATCTCAATTTTTCTCCCGTATTCATATTTTATTGAATAAAATTTATTACACTTTATTAGAATATCATTTTTTATGCATTTTGTAAATACAACTTGTAAGTTTATATACGTTACTAAAAATTTTCATTTACGCAAATCAAACATGTTCTGTTCCTTTCAGAAAACAAAAAATATTTCGCAGGAATAACTCCTGCGAAATATTTTTTTATAACACTTTCGACAAAAATTCTTTTAATCTTGGGTTTTGCGGACTTTCAAAAAATTCGTTCGGAGTGTTTTGCTCCTTGATCACGCCCTCATCCACAAACATCACACGAGTGGCTACCTCTTTGGCAAAGCCCATTTCATGGGTAACGATCACCATCGTCATCCCCTCATCAGCCAGCTCCTTGATCAGATCCAGCACCTCGCCCACCATTTCTGGGTCCAGCGCGGAAGTAGGCTCGTCAAACAGCATCACTTCCGGATTCATGGCAAGCGCCCGGATAATGGCGATCCTCTGCTTCTGGCCGCCGGACAGCATGGCCGGATAGGTGTCCGCCTTATCCCGCAAGCCGATTCGTTCCAGCAGCTCATACGCCTTGTTTTGGGCCTCTTCCTTGCTCATCAGCTTTAGCTGAATTGGTGCAAGGGTAATATTATCTAAAATCGTCAAATGCGGAAACAGGTTAAAGTGCTGGAATACCATCCCCATTTTCTGACGCACTTTATCAATATTGCATTTTGGATCTGTGATTTTTTCCCCGTCGACCCAAATTTCTCCGCTGGTCGGCCGCTCCAACAAATTCAAGCAGCGCAAAAACGTACTTTTCCCGGAACCGGATGGCCCGATGATCGCAATTTTTTCACCCTGTTCAATTCGTTCTGTAATCCCGTTTAACACATCATTTGTTCCAAATGACTTGTGCAGTTCCTTAACCTCGATCACTCTTCGCCATCCTCCTTTCCGCACGTTTCAGCAAAGCGCTCAAACCAGTTACTAGTACCCAATAAACGACCGCTACTGCGATCAGCGGGAAAAACGGTTCATATGTATTGGCGCGAACCAGGTTTGCCGCCTGGGTCAAATCTATCACGGTAATCGTTCCGGCAACAGAGGTTTCCTTTAACAAAACAATAAACTCATTCCCCAAAGCCGGAAGAGAGTTCTTCACCGCCTGAGGAAGGATAATAAACCGCATCGTTTGCACCTGGCTAAGCCCCAAAGACCGCCCGGCCTCCATTTGTCCCACGTCGATGCTCTGGATCCCGCCGCGAATAATTTCAGAAACATAAGCGCCCGAGTTTAAGCCAAAGCCCAGCACTGCGACAAATAGTACATAATCGCGGTTCAGGGAAGCGAAGATGATATAATACCAGATCATCAGCTGCAGGATCATCGGGGTGCCCCGGATGACCGAAACATAGGCGCGGCAAACCGCATTTGGAACTTTCCACTTCCCAGTCTGGTTGTGGTACACACGCACCACTCCGACTAAAAGACCTATAATCACGCCGATTACTACTGCGAATAATGAAATTAAAATCGTATTCCCAAAGCCCTGCCAAAACAGATGCCAACGTTCTCCTTCTACAAAGGTTTTCATAAATTGGTCGCCCAACTGCTGGAACCATTCTGCCATAAGCATCTCACCCGACCTTTCCGTCTATATCAAAACAACACAAAAACCCGCGGGACAGCCACAGGCTGTCCCCTGACGGGTTTCTCCGAAATCTCTTGCCATTTTACCGGCAAACTAAGCGTTGGAATGATCGACCATAAATTCGTCGATCTTTCCGCTGTCCTGAAGGTCTTTGATGACCTTGTTGACTACTTCTGTCAGGTCGCTGCCTTTAGCAACACAGATCCCATAAGATTCTTCTGTTTTGCTGCCGTCAGCATAAACCAGTTCCACACATTTCAGGCCGTCATTTTTAGCCACGATGGATTCTGCTGGCATTTTGTCGATAACAACCGCGTCGATCCGTCCGTTTAACAAGTCCTGAGTTGCTTCCAAAGCGCTCTTATACTGAACTTCTTCCGCATCGGTACCCTGAAGCACGCCCTCAACTTTATTGCCTTCTTCATCTTCTTTTCCGTTGATCTCGCCTGCGATCAGGGTATCGCCGGTAGTACCAGTCTGAACGCCGATCGCTTTGCCGGCTAAATCTTCTACCTTAGACACCTCAACATCTTCCGGCACGATGATATACTGGATAGAAGTTGCATAAGTGTCAGAGAAATCTACTTCTTTCTGGCGTTCCGGGGTAACGGTCATCCCAGCCGCACCGATGTCGCCTTTTCCAGACTGAATGCTTGGCACAATGCTGTCAAAGTCAACGTTTTCCACTTTCAGCTCCACACCCAGCTCATCAGCGATCGCCTGTGCAATGTCCACGTCCACGCCTACGGCTTCGCTGGTGTCGGACAGGTATTCAAACGGAGGGAAGGTGGCGTTGGTATACATGACCAATTCCCCTTTGGCTTTGATCGCTTCCACAGCGCTGTCGGAAGCCGCCGTGCTGGAAGCGCCGCTTGTATTATCGTTTCCATTCGCTGCCGGGGTCTTCCCGCAGGAAGCAAACAGACCGCATGCCACAACAGCGGATAATGCAACTGCTAAAAACTTTTTCATCTTGCTCATACTCCTCTTTTTTCTTATGTCATCACCGCTCGGTGAATCGATATCCTGTTTTTTTATAACAGTAATTAATGTATCACACTTTGCATGTTCTTGCAAGGCTTTTTCGGAAAAATTCGTAAAAATCCATACTTTTACTATATAATTATGCAATTATTCGCATAAAATCATCAAAATGACAGGTTAAAATGCATAATTATTCATCTATACCTGAATAGCAGCCCATTCTTCTTGTATATTTATGCGAAAATCCAGTACTTCTCCTGCTACTGGATGCACGAACTCCAACCGATTGCAGCACAGGGCCTGCGTCCGGTAATCATTGGTACTTCCGCCGTAAAGCCCATCCCCTGCCAGCGGAAACCCAAGATGGGAAAAATGGACCCTTATTTGGTGCGTGCGTCCTGTCAACAGCTGGATCTTCACGGTAGTATAGTGCTCCGTCCGTTCCAGCACCCAATAACGGGTCACACTGCGCTGTCCATCCTGCCTCACAGTACGCTTCAACAGGCTCCCGTCTTCCCGGCCGATCGGCGCGTCGATCTCTCCTGATTCTTCCGGCAAAATTCCGCAAACGATTGCCGTATACTCCTTTTCTAACCTCCCGCACAGCTTTTGGGCGGCCAGCGCGTTCTTGGCTGCAAGACATAGCCCCATGGTGTCACGGTCCAAACGGTTGATCGGCCGGAACGTGGCTTCTATTCCCTGCACCTGCATGTGGTAGCTGAAGAAATTCGCCAGCGTGTCGCGGTAATGCAGGATAGACGGATGCACCGGCATTCCCGCAGGCTTGCGGAACACGATCAGGTCTTGGTCCTCATAAATGATCGGCACCACTAGCTCTGGGTTTGGCGGAATATGCGCGGGCTCCGTTAAAATAACAGTGAGCGAATCCCCTTGGCGCAGCCTGTCTACCATGCGGATGTGCTCCCCATTACAGTGAATATGTGCCGGCTCACGTTTTAAACGTGTCAGGAGCCTTCTGGAAAACCCCTGTTCTTTCATCAAATAATCCTGTACGATCTTCCCGTCGTGTTCCTTGGGAATCAAGTATGTAAGCTTACGCGTACATTTCGCCCCCTTCATAGGAAAACGGAATTGGCGCTGCCAATTCCGTTTTCATTATTTTACCTTAACGATCCAGTTGAAGCGGTCTTCCACCTTGCCCCATTGGATGCCTGTCAGCTCGTCATACAGCCGCTGTGAGATCTCGCCGATTTCATTGTGGTTGATCTCCATGACAAGATCATTATATTTCAGTTCACCGATCGGGGAGATGACCGCCGCGGTCCCTGTCCCAAATGCTTCTTTTAAGGTCCCCGCATGATATGCATCCACTAGCTCCTGAATATCCAGCGCCCGTTCTGAAACCTTGTATCCCCAAGAACGCAGGATCTCAACCGCAGACTTTCTAGTGATCCCGGACAGGATGCTTCCGTCCAGTTCCGGTGTTACGATTTCATCACCCAGAACAAAGAACACATTCATCGCGCCGACCTCTTCTACATATTTGCGGTGGACGCCGTCCAGCCACAATACCTGAGAGTATCCCTCTTCCGCGGCAACGTCCTGTGCTTTTAAAGAAGCCGCATAGTTTCCGCCGGTTTTGGCGAACCCTGTCCCGCCCGGAGTTGCACGGACGTATTTAGTTTCCACATAGATTTTCACCGGGGCCAGGCCGCCTTCATAATACGCCCCGGACGGCGACATGATGATCAGGAATTTATACTTCGTGGAGGAATGCGCGCCCAAAGATTCCTCGGTCCCAATGGTAAACGGACGGATATACAGGGAGGTCCCATAGGTGTGCGGGACCCAATCCGCATCAATTTCAATCAGTTTTTTCAGCGCTTCCAGCAAAAATGCCTCGTCAAATTTTGGGATACAGATCCGGTCGTGGGATTCATTCATCCTGCGGAAATTTTCCTGTGGACGGAACAATCTGATCTCGCCGCTTTCGGTGCGGTAAGCTTTCATCCCTTCAAATACTTCCTGTCCGTAATGCAGGCAGGTCGCGGCCGGGCTCATTAAGATCGGGGCAAACGGGACGATCTTTGCATCATGCCAGCCATGTTCCTTGTCCCAGTCCATGACAAACATGTGGTCTGTAAAGATGTGCCCAAAGCCCAGCTTGTTTTCATCAGCCGGTTTTTCTTTTGGCTGTCTGGTCAATTCAATTTTCAGTTCCATTCCTCGTCACCTTGTTCTTTAAGATTTTATTGTCTAATATTATACCAATATTCCGCCTGTTTGACAACTGTTTCGCCCCGCTATTTTGCACAAAATTTCGCCTAGAGGTCTGATCGATCTCCGTCATATAAAAAGACATCTGTTTTAATAAAAACAGATGTCGAATAAATTATCATAAATCAAAGCAGTGGTCAAGCGGTCCGCTGCCCTTTCCCAGATCAAGTCCGGCTTGAAGCGCCCCGGTAATATAATTTTTCGCATGTTCCACACTGGTTTCCGCCGGGTATCCCATTGCCAAATTGCAGGCGATCGCGCTGGAAAGGGTGCAGCCAGTTCCATGTGTGTTCGGGTTATCCACCCGACTGCTGGAAAACCAATGTGTCTTTCCAGCCGTATACAGCAGATCATCTGCCGTATCGCTCAAATGCCCGCCTTTTATCAAAATAGCCGCCTTGCAGAATTTAGCGATCGCTTCCGCCGCCCGCACCATTTCTTCCTTCGTATGGATCGAAAAGCCGCAAAGGCATTCCGCCTCCGGCAGATTGGGCGTAATGATGTCCGCCAAGGGGATCAGCTTTGTGATCAGTGCATCCATCGCGTCGTCGCTCAGCAGCTTGCTCCCGCTGGTAGACACCATGACCGGATCCAATACGATATTTTTCGCCTGATACTCTGTCAGCTTCTTAGCAATCGTTTCGATGATCGGCGCTGAGGACACCATCCCGATCTTCACCGCATCCGGTACGATATCGGTAAACACACAATCCATCTGGTTTGCTACAAAATCTGCGCCTGCTTCCAAAATACCATACACCCCGGTGGTATTCTGCGCGGTCAAGGCCGTGATCACGCTCATTCCATATACTTTATGCGCCGTCATCGTTTTCAGGTCCGCCTGGATCCCTGCGCCGCCGCTGCAATCCGATCCTGCGATCGTCAATACTTTTTTCATGCTGGTCCGCCCTTTCAAACTGGAGTTTTTGTTTTATTTTAACTCTTTTTCCACAGTTTGGCAACAATGTCAACGATCCCGCAGATCACCCCGCCAATCGGGAACACCACCCAGCCCGGATGCCATAGGCTGCCGAAAAAGCCCAAAAACAAAAATATAACGGTTGCAACCAGCATGATGATCCCGCACAGGGCATCCACGATCTCATTGCCACGGTTCTGGGACGTATGCCGGACAGATTGCGCTGCTCTTTTATTTTCATAAGCGCTGTACTGCATCCCAAAATAAACAAAGATCCCAACAGCTACAGCAATAAAGCAGAAAAAGACGATCGCCGGGGCGTTACTGTCCTCACCGGAAATCCTTTCAGTGACCAGCGTCCCGATCAGGGCGAGGATACAGAAAAGCACGCCGGTCGTAATGGCAAGCCGGAATTTTTTCTGAAACTGGTTAAAGTTATCAGGATCAGATGACGCATCCGTCGTTTCAAGCGGGGCGGATGGCGCATGAGATCCCTCCCTTAAAACACTTTCATATCTTGGCTGTGCCAGCCCCAGCTCCTCCCGGATCTCTTCAATGCTCCCAAAGTCAGCGATCACTTCCCCAAAAGCCTCGTTCTCGTTCTTTCCCATAGAAAGCAGTTCCGAATATTTTTCTTCCATGGAGTCGATGATCCCCAATTTCATTTCCACCGCTTCTTTTGTTTTCGGCAGGCCGGCAAATACATTTTCTACATAGTTTTGAATCTTAGTCATCTGGCTGTTCTCCCTTTCCTTCCATGAAATCCTCCTTGACAAAGCAGTCGATCACCCGCTTTGTCAGCTCCCACTCCTCGCATTTTTCCCGGTAATACCCCAGTCCTGCCGAGGTGATCCGATAATAGGTCCTTCGTTTCCCAAACGTTTCGCTTCCGTAATAGGAGGCGATATACCCGTTTTTTTCCAGCCGGTTCACCGTAGAATACAAGGTGGTTTCTTTGATCTGGTACTTTCCGCCGGAAAGGCGGTCGATCTCTTTTGAAATCTCATATCCGTAGGAATCTTTCCGACGCAGTAAGCTGAGCACAATCGTGTCATTATATCCCCGGATCACATCGCTGCTGATCAGAATATCACCTCCCATAAAACTACTATATCTGATAAAGTAATTTCATCATACCACAATTACTACGACAAGTAAAGTAGTTTTGTAAAAAAAGAGCACAGAAATTTTTCTGTGCTCTTTCGCCTTGATCTTTTATTTTCCGGCCACCATTTGGTCGGACAGATCCCGCAGCCGCTTCGCCGCCCGGCAAATATCCTTCTGTGCGAAGATCGCGGATACGACCGCCGCCCCATCGGCTCCACTCCCGGAAAGGGAAAGCAGGTTTTCCTCCCGCACGCCGCCGATCGCGACTACCGGGATCGACACTGCTTCACAGATCGCATGCAGTGTTTCCAGTGATGTTTTCTTTGCATCCAGCTTGGTGGAGGTCCCAAACATCGCGCCGACCCCCAAATAATCCGCTCCCGCTTTTTGAGCGGCCAAGGCCTGTTCTACCGTACGGGCCGATACGCCCAGAATCTTATCCGGCCCTAAAAGTCTGCGCACTTCACCAGCGGCCATATCTCCCTGTCCCACATGGACACCGTCGGCGCCGCTTTTTAAGCAAATATCCACACTGTCGTTAATAATCAGCGGGATCCCCGCCGCAGTTGTCACACGTTTTAACTCCAGCGCCTCCTCTAAAAAGGCAGCCGGAGAAAGATCCTTTTCCCGCAGTTGTAGGCAGGTGATCCCTCCCGCAATGGCCTCTTTCACAGCCTCTGTTAATTCCCGGCCATGTAACCAGGTGCGGTCAGTTACCGCATACAGCCGCATCATCGTCGCTTCGCATTTCAAGCTTCATCCCTCCGTTCAGTATCTCCTCATTCATCTTGCTGACCCAGTCGATCAGCCCCACACGGAACGAAGCGGTTCCCCCGCCGCGCGCGGCCGTTTCCGCCCCGCTTAATTCTCCGGCAAGCCCCATCATGCAGACCGCACAAGCGCAGGCCTCCAGCAAATGCTCCGGATCTGCCGCACAGCAGACCCCAGTCAGGGCAGAAAGCATACACCCGCTCCCGGTCACCAGTTTCATCATCGGGTCGCCGTTGTGGATCTCATAAACGGTTTCCCCGTCGGTCAGCAGGTCTGTTTCCCCGGTTTGCACCACAATGGCACTGTATTTCCTGCTCAGCTCTTTCATCCTGCGCAGCTGTGTTTGCGGCTCGCCCTGAAGCACCGCATCCACCCCCCGGCTTTGGGCATGGCCCCTGGCTAGAGCGCTGATCTCAGACGCATTCCCCCGGATCACCGAAACAGCCATGCTGTTTAAAAGTTCAGCCGCTGTTTCCAACCGGTAAGGCGAGGCCCCAACCCCTACCGGGTCTAAAATAACCGGTTTCCCGCATTCCGCCGCGACCGCCGCAGAGGTTCTCATCGCCTCTTTTTTGGAGTCGTTGAGCATGCCAAGGTTTAATACCAAACCGTCACAGGCGGCAGTGATCTGCGCGGATTCCTGCGGGGCGTCCGCCATGATCGGGGAACCTCCTGCGGCCAGCATGATATTCGCGCAGTCGTTGATCGTCACATAGTTGGTGATCGCATGCACCAATGGGCGGGATTCCCGGATCTTCTGCAAAACTGATCCAAACATTTACGTTTCCTCCCGATAAGACATGTCCCAGAACTTCATCTCATAATCGCTGGCAGTACGGAATATTTCTTTTAAATGCGCTTTCCGTTCCAAAGAGAGCGGCCCATAAAGCGTGTCCGCATATGCGGCGTCAGACCGGCACAACTCATAATAGCTGTCACTTCCGTAATCTTGTATCAGGTCCGCATAGGGGGAGGCCGCCACCTGTTCTGGATAGCGCCGCATCAGCTCCCGGCCAATGTAACAATAGCTTAACATACAAGGCAAAACTGCCGCAAAAATCTCGGGCAGCTCCCCGCGCTGTGCTTCACCCATCATATAATCCAGATAAGCCTGGTTTTCCGGCAGGAGGGATTCTGCTTCCCAGTCTTTTACCCCGAACTCCCGTAGATAACGGTCACGGGTCAAGTATTCCCCCTGTACCGTCCCGGAGATCAAACTGCTCAGATGAGCCATATCCTGCATGGACGGAGCCTTTAAAAGCCCAACTGCAAAAATCCGGGCATACTCCCTTAAATACAGGCTGTCCTGCACAATATAGCGCTTTAGCTTTTCCTGCGGCAGGGCTCCGCTGGTCAGTTCCTGCAAAAACGGATGGCTCACATATCCCTCCCACAGGTCCATGCTGTGGCCAATCATTTCCTTGACAAAACTCATGCCTTTTCTTCCTTCCAGCTTTTTTCTTCAGTATAACAGATTTTCCGAAAAATAAAAAGCCGTCCTAGCGGACGGCTTTTTGGCCTTTCATGCAGGTCAGTCCAGCACTGCGATCTTTTGAAAAAAATATTCCAATGTATCAACCAGCAGATGCTTCTGGTACAGACATCTAATTTGTTCAGGGGCAAGCCATTGTGTTTGGCAGACCTCATCGGTCGTTACACGCGACAAATCAGCTTTCCCGTCATATTCAAAAAGCCAGACATCCAAAATATCGTTGAACCTCTTTTCCCCAATGGTTCCCCGCGTTTTTGTAAATACTAGCTTTCCGGTTGAAGCGCCAAGGTCTATCCCAACTTCTTCCCAAACTTCACGGACCGCACCCTGCAAGCTGCTTTCACCATAGAGCACCGAGCCGCCTACACATTCCCACATCAGCGGAAATGTTGGCCGATTTGCCGAACGCTGAGAAATCAGGTATTTCCCCTGACTATTTTTGATCCATACATGCACCACCAAATGATATTTGTTTTCCGGCAGTTCCATTCCTCTGATATGGGTTTCTCCGGTCAGTTTCCTGTCCTCTGTATATAAATCCCATCGTTCCAAAACAACTACTCCGTTTCCTGTATATCAAACAGTTATAGCCGGGGCCCTATTTCTGCTTTTCGGAAGATTTTTATTCTTCCCCGCGAATCGGTACCAGGCCGCGGATCTTATGCTTGTAAACCGAAAGCGCCAGCAGTACGCTTGCCAACAGCGAAAAAGTTTCCGCGATCGGGAACGCATACCATACATAATTCAACCCAATTTTGGATAAGAGATATGCCACTGGCAAAATCAAAATCAACTGCCGCAGCAGGGAAACAAACAAACTTCGCGTCCCCATTCCGACCGCCTGGAACAGGGTAGAGCAAATAATGCCGATCGCCGCCGGCACAAAGCACAAAGAAATGCTCCGCAGTGCCGGAACACCAATCTCGACCATCTCATCCGAAGCTTCAAAGATCCCCAAAAGCCATTCCGGGAAAATCCAGAAGACCGCCATTCCTACAGCCATGATGACAGCGGCTATGACCGCGCCGATCTTTAATGCGCTTAACAGACGTTTGCGGTTGCCTGCCCCGTAGTTATAGCCGATGATCGGCATAAGTCCGGTATTTAGCCCAAATACCGGCATAAACACGAAAGACTGCAATTTAAAGTACACGCCAAACAGAGCCACTGCTGTTTGGGAAAAAGAGATCAAAATCGCATTCATGCCAGCCGTCATCACAGAGCCGATCGCCTGCATTACCATAGACGGGAATCCTACCGCATAAATATCACGGATCGTCCGCCAATGCGGCCGGAACCCGCGGAACGAGATATGCACATCATGGTCTTTGAAGAACAGCGCCAGCAGTGCGATGATCATTGCCACGATCTGCCCCGCAACGGTTGCAACCGCCGCGCCCATAACCTCCAGCCTTGGAAAGCCCAGCAGGCCAAAAATCAAAATCGGGTCCATGATAATGTTGGTAATTGCCCCGGCAAGCTGTGTGACCATCGGAATGATCATATTTCCGGTCGCTTGAAGCGTACGGGAAACATTCGCCTCCACAAAGATCCCAAAGGAAACGATCAGCACTACATAGGTATAATCGCACCCCATCTGATGTACGACCGGGTCGTCGGTAAACGCGTTAAAGAAAGCGTTTGTTCCCAAAAGCCCGACCAGTGCGAACACGATCCAGTTTACCACTCCCAAAATCAGGCCGTGGGTCGCGGCGCGGTCCGCATCCTTTTGGCGTCCTTCCCCCAAGCGGCGCGAGATCAGGGAATTCAGCCCGACCGCAGTCCCGATCGCCACCGCGATCATCAAGGTCTGCAACGGAAACGCCAAAGATACCGCCGTCAGTGCTGACTCTGAAATTTTCGCTACAAAATAACTATCCACAACATTGTAAAGCGCCTGTACCAGCATCGAAAGCATGGCAGGGAACGACATTGCCATTACCAATGGAAACATCGGCGCAGTACCCATTTTTGTTGATCTTCCTGCGTCCATAATAATCCTCTCTTTTTTACATAATTCACATCTTATCTTTTCTATTTTATCGGAAAACAGGAAAGATTTCAATGGAAAATTGAAATTTCTGTCGTTTCACGGCGCTGCCCATTTCCTTTTGGCGATCTAGTTTCACAGAAAATTCAGCGGGATCTTTTTCTCCTTTGCAGTGAACGATTTCATGTGTATGAAATTTCGTAAAATCACTCATTGATCGAAGTGATCCCAATTTCTGTAAGAAGATGATGGTACCGGTCTTTCTCCCATTCCGAAACCGGAAAATCAGGATTATAGAAGCAGTGATCCATGACATCAGCATCTTTTAACATTTCATCATAGTCGTTATGGATATGGTGTTTATCACTGTGGTTGGCAATTGCGGCAGTGATTATTTTGATTTCACGGTCATCATAGGCCCCCATCTCCTTTAAGACGGCTTCTGCCCGTTTCGCCCCTCTTTCGCATGATTATCGCTGTTTCCGCCCGCCATATATCCAATATCATGCAGCATCCCGCATGCAGCCGCAAGTTTTGCGTTTAGATCCCTCTTTGCCGCCAACAGGGCGCAAAACTTTGACACCCCATACATATGTGAAGCGTACATACAAATTTGTCCAAACTCGTTATCTGTTACGATTTGGTCAAGCTTTCTTCGTAAAACTTCAAGTCTGTTTTCCATAGAAAATTTTTCCTTTCCAAGCATCGATCTGTTGAACTGAACTTTCCTTATAAGCTGTCCTCACCGTACCAATTCCAAGCCCTCTTCCGTGAGCCTGTAAACCCTGTCGCAAACCTCGTCCAGATATTTTCGGTCATGGGTGATGCTGATGATAGCGCCGCTGTACTCCCGCAGGATCTTTCGGATCACTGGATTGGACAATGGGCTGAAATTCCGGGTGGGTTCGTCTAAAATCAAAACATCGCATTTTTCTAGGATCATCTTTAAAAACAACAGCTTTGCCCGTTGTCCTCCGGACAGGTCCCCCGCCGCATGCTCCATCTCATCGTGAGTGTATTTTGTACTCCCCAAATAGCTGCGCGCACGGGTAACATCGTCCTTTTCACCGGAGGGCGCCAAAATCTCAATGGGAGTTTTCCGATAGTCCAGCTCATCCTGATAGTTCTGCGGCATATATGCTGCTTTAAAATCGGTGCGGGCAAGCAATGTTTCCGCAATGATCCGCAGCAAGGTGGTTTTTCCCACCCCGTTTCGCCCAATGATCCCAACATGTTCCCGTCCAACTACCCGCAGCCTGACTGGACCGGTCAGCCGTTTTTCATGCAGCTTTAATTCCGCCAGCTTTAGGTTTAACACTTCTTTAGAAGCCGGGAGCGCCGACGCTTCAAAGTCCAGAAAGATCGCTTCTTCTACATCCGGGAGCTGGGTCATTTGTTCTCCGGCTTTTTCCAGCCGGCGTTGCGTAGATTTCACGGCTTTCATCTTCTTTTTGAGCAGCCGTCCGCCATGCGGGTCTCCTCGGGAAATAGCGCTTTGCTGGTGGTCCACTTTATTGTAGATTTGCTGCCAGCGCTCCATCTGTTTTTGATGCTCCGCCTGTTCCTTCCTTGCTACCTGCTCCTGATGGAACAGCTGGCTGCTGCGTTTTTTCATATATTCCGCATAGGGGACTGCGGCAATGGTATGCCGGCAAACTGTCTTTTTCCGTACCTGTTCCAAATGAATGATCACATTGGCTGTGCGCTCGATCAGCGTTTCATCATGAGAAACATAAAGGATCGGCAGATCGCATTGATTGATAAATCCCTCCAGCCACTCCAGTGTGTCGATGTCAATATCATTCGTCGGCTCATCCAACAGCAGAACGTCAGGGCGGCACATAAAAATGCGTGCCAGCTGAAGCTTCACCTTTTCCCCGCCGGACAAGGTGCCGATCATCTGATCCGAGTACAAAAACTCTGCCGGCAGTCTGAGCTGGGAAGCCACCATCGCGATCTCTTTTGCGTCTAAATCGTCATACGCGCCGTGTTCAAACAGATAATCATAGATCGTTTTTTCCTTGTCTTTCGGGGGCATTTCCTGGGCGAGATAACCCAGCCGGTTGTTCCCTTTTATAATTTCTCCGGTGTATTCGGTATAAGATTCTACCAAAGCCTCCTGATAAATCAGTTTCAGCAGGGTGCTTTTCCCGTTCCCCTCCTCTCCGATGATCACCGCATGGTCTCCCGGATTCAAAGTGAAGGTAAAGTGTTCCAAAATAGTTCTGAGATCCTTCTTCAAAGTGATGGTAAGATCATTGATCTGTAGCATAAGGCAATCCCTCCAGACAATAAAAAAAGTCTGTTTCGCAATCGGAAACAGACTCAAATCCCCTGCAAGGAACTTGCTACAAGGAATGAAAAAGCTCGTACTTTTCCAAAAATACGCACACTACCGCCTATACTCCGACAACAAAACCTTGATTTGCTGTAAATGAATATAGACTAATTGCGCATCCTTCCACCCCTTATCGTAAGTTACGGTGTGAAGTATAGCACACCTATTTTAAAATGTCAAGCGCCCAGTAGGATTTTCCGCAAAGCGTCTGCAAACGCCTTGTCCTGTACCGCGCGGTCGCGTTTGGCGTTCCCTTTCAGCCGCCCGCCTGCATTGCGTATTTTCCTGGCGGTGTGGCGAAACAGCAAAAGCGCGTCAATATTTTCATTCGTGTACACCATGCCATCCTGGTTCAGCGGCAATGCCCGTTTTGCCAAGCACATAGCAGCCAGTCCATAATCCTGAGTCACCACCACATCCCCGGGCACTACCCGGTTTACTAAGGCAAAATCAGCAGAGTCTGCTCCCTTTGATACGGTGATCGTCTGCGCGCCCTCCCGCTCAAACCGGTGGGAGGTGTCGCAGATCAACAGGACAGGTATCTCTAATTCCCTTGCGATCTTTAGGGTAAGGTCAACAACTGGACAGCCGTCTGCATCAATAAAAATAGTCATGAGCCTACCACCTTGATAAACAGCATCCTCTCCTGTGCTTGGCCGAATTCACACAGATAAACCGCCTGCTCCCGCCGAAGGAACAGCTTCCCATGCTCGATCAAAATCGTTTTCGCGCCCCCAAGCATGGCCGCCTTTAAACGAGCGGCGGTTTCCTGCGGCATATTTTTAAAAACGCCGTCCCACTCCCGTTCCATCGATTTCGCCTGCGCCTCATCACTGTCGCTGATCACGACCGCCGCATCCAGATAGGGACAGTCAATCACGCAAAGCCCATCCTCTATCCGGCTTAGAGCCGCAGCTGTCCGAACCTTGTCACTGACATTCACCCATTCCCCTTGCTGTGTTTCAATGGAAAAATCAAATGATGGCATAAAAATCAATCATTCCTTTCTTCGGAATTTGTGCCGCTCGGCGAAGCCGATTGCCGCTTTGCTTTTTGCAGCAAAGGCACAAAAACGGGGTGTGAAAAAGTATTTTGCACACTACCCCTCCTGTTAGATCCATGTCCTTATTATAACAGGTATCGGGATATTTGTGTATGGATTTTTGAGCTTGTTTTTTATCGGCGGGAAAACATCTTCTCCAAAAACTGGAATCCTCCCATCGCTCACACGGAATAAAAAACAATATCCGGAAAGGACTTGCCCTTCCCGGATATTGCAACTGTATCAGTAATCTAATCTGCGGTAATACCTGCGGATCTCCATCGGATGGCAGCTGATCTTTTCCAGATGCGCGTCGATCCTTTGGGTCACAGCGTGCATCACCAGATGTGAAATCAGCCCGCGGTACTTTTCACTGATCCCTTTGAGCTCATAATCCTTGGTATCAATGATGGTGTAATTCGCGCAGATCCGCGGCAGGAAACGGGCCACACGCTCGGCCAAAGGCCTTTGGGCGTCTTCTCCGACAAATACTGTGACCGGCGTATCCTTTTCCACCACTTCCAGCATCCCGTGGAAGAATTCCGCCGCATGGATCGATTTAGTGCGGATCCAGTGCATTTCTTCCCAGTAGCACATCGCGTAAGAATAAGTAGCGCCCCACAGGGTGCCCGCCCCTACAAAATAATGCAGATCATCATATTCGTGCTGCTGTGCAAACGCAAGGCCAAAAGCATCCGCCTTTTTCTCCACATCCACCAGCGCCTGCGCCAGTGAATCCTCCATTTCCCGGTAAAAATCAGCGTAATCATCGAATTCATGGTTGTGGTACATAAACCGGTGAGCCACCATAAACAGCTTTAGCTGTTCATTTCCCGGATAGGAGATACACCCTTCGATCTCTTTTGCCAGCGGCGCGTCGGCCTTATCCACAAATGCAATGATACGGACCTCCCGTTCCTTGGCAAGCTCTACGATCTTCACCATTTCCTCGGTACTGCCGGTGACGGAAGAAAAGATCATCACCGCGCCCTTTTTGAATTTTTTGCTTCCGCTGGTCAAAAGCTCCGCGGCATTTTCAGCGTAGGCAGAAATCTCGCTGTTTCCAGCCATGTAGGTAACAACCTGCATCCCGGAAGCATAAGTTCCTCCCACTCCGACAAAAAACAGATCGGTATAGCCCTCTTGTACGATCCTATCTACGATTGCCTCAACGGTACCGCGCAGCTTCAGCGCACCATTGACACTGTCTAATTGTTTTTGTTCATCGAATTTCAGCATAAAGTCCCTCCTGTTTTCCAAATCCTATGATTTTGACTGAAAGCCATAGCCAACGACCTCGGCGGCCGAAGCCACCATAACAAATGCATCCGGATCGATCTCATGAACGGCCCGCCTCAGCTGACGGTACTCGCTCTGCTGTATCGCACACAGCAACGTTTCATTTTCCTGCTTGGAATATGCGCCAATGCTTGGAATACGGGTAGCACCCCGTTCCAGCCGGGTAAGCACAAACTCTGAAACCTCCTTGCCTTTCCGGGTGATCACCATAACGATCTTTTCGTTGTCTACACCGATCAAAACCAGATCGATCAGCTTTGTCTGCACATACATGGAGATCATGGCGTACATCGCAGAATCAAAATTCTGATACGCGATCATCGCCAGCACAATGACGATCACATCGGAAGCCAATACCAATGTGCTGATCTTAAAGCGAGGGTACCGCCTCTTCACCAGCAAGTTTGCAATGTCAAGCCCGCCGGTAGAGCCTTCGCAGTAAAAGGTCAGCCCCACACCAATCCCGATCAGGATGCCGCCGAAAACGGCGGCAAGCAGAGGGTTTCCGGAATAAAACGGCAGGTAACAGTACACATGATCGTAAATCAGCGCAAAGCTGATGACCGACACCATGGTCTTCAGAATAAATCCTTTTCCTAAATAGATCCACCCCAAAATCAGAAGCGGAAAATTGATCGCCGCAGTGACGATCCCGATCGGGGCGCCGGTCAGGTAATTGATGACCGTTGCCAGCCCGGACACCCCTCCGGGTGCGATCTGATTCGGTGCAGTAAAAATGTATACGCCCAATGCGTAAATAGCAGTTCCTAATATTGTCAGTAAAATATCCCGCAATAAAATCGGGGCCTTGCGTCTTGGCATATCATCCCTCCCCAAATTTCACGCGTTTATTTTTTAAAGTAGGAAACAACCCCCTGGCAATTTGCAAATACCGGGATGCTTTCCAGCTTTGTCGGGACAGTCACAGTCTGTCCGCCTTCGTAAACATCCCCGGTTTCTACATTGATCCACTGTTTGCCTGCCGGCAGATAGACAGAACGTTCTGTCATCTTGGCGTACATGACAGGCGCTACCAGCAGGTTCGGGCCAAACATAAATTCGTCCTCTAAATCCCAGGTCAGCTTATCTTCCGGATAATCATAGAAGACCGGGCGCATCGGCGGCGTGCCGTCTTCATGTGCTTGCCGCATCAGGCCGCGGATATACGGGCGTAACCGTTCCCTTAATTCAATATGCTCTTTCAGGATCGGATATGCTTCGTCGCCAAAGCTCCAGATCTCATTGGCAGCGCCAGAATCACACATTCCTCCGCCCACTTCATTGGACACCGGCGGCTGATAAGGCAGCCGATACCCATGCAGCCGCATGACCGGGCAGAACGTGCCGTACTGGAACCAACGGATCAGCAATTCGTGGAAGTCCTCGTCATCAGTCCAGCCGCCATTGAATCCGCCAATATCGGTGGTCCACCACGGAATACCGGCAACAGCCATATTTAGTCCTGCCGCAAATTGGTTGCGCATGGATTCAAAGCTGGAGTGGATATCCCCAGACCAGACCAAAGCGCCATAGCGCTGGCTCCCGGCCCATGCACACCGCAAAAGGTTGAGCGGTTCTGTTTCCCCTGCGGCAACCAGTCCGTCATAAAAGCCCTTCGCATACATGGCGGGATAGATATTCCCCACCTGCATGTTGCTTCCCATCGAATAACGGTATAAGTCAAAGTCATAGGTAGAGTATTCCGGCTCCGCAACATCCAGCCAATAGGTACGGATGCCTAGATCATAATAATGCTCTTTAGCCTTGTTCCAAACATATTCTCTGGCGCCCGCGTTGGTCGCGTCATAGAATGTTTCGTTCCCTAAAAACTGCATTTGGGTCCTTACGCCGCGGTCTGTACCCACCAGGTAGCCATGCTCCAGCATCTCCTGATAGTTTTCACAGCGGGAATCTACAGTCGGCCAAATGGATACCATCAGTTCGATCCCCATTTCACGCAGTTCATCTACCATTGCTTTCGGGTCCGGCCAATATTCTTTGTCAAAGTCCCAGGTGCCTTGGTTCGGCCAGTGGAAATAGTCGATCACAATAACCGACAGCGGAATCCCCCTGCGCTTATATTCCCGCGCCACTTCCAGCAGTTCTTCCTGTGTGCGGTAACGGAGCTTGCACTGCCAGAAGCCCATGGCGTATTCCGGCATCATCGGCGGACGGCCCGTCACCTCGGAATACGAGTGCATGATCTCAGCCGGGGTATCCCCTGCGGTGATCCAGTAATCCATCTGTTTGGTGGAAGCTGCGTACCATTCGGTGCGGTTGGTGCCAAAGGTGGCGCGCCCGATCGCCGGGTTGTTCCACAAAAATCCGTATCCCAAATCAGACAGCACAAACGGAACGCTGGCCTGGGAGTTTCTCTGCGCCAATTCCAATGAGGTGCCTTTCAGGTTCATCATATCCTGCTGGTACTGCCCCATGCCGAACAGTCTTTCTTTCCGGTTAGATTCAAACCGCATGGTCAGGCTGTAATCCCCGCCCATGATTGGCCGCAACTCCCGTGCGTCGATCTTCAGCAAACTGCTGAACTCATCAGAGGATTCCTGCCGCAGGTATTCCTCCAGCAGTAATGTTCCGTCAGCCCGCCAAAAGGTTATTTTTCCGCTTGCCGCAATTTTGGCAGTGATTTTTCCGTTGGTGATCTCGGCTTTCTGGCCGTCAATTGTAATTTGAGCCGAAGCGTCAGATGGCAAAAGTGCCCAATCCTGATCCTCCATCTGGAAATGCTTTGTAGCGCGCACCCTCAGGCCGTTTTTCCCCCATGGCTCAATCCATAATTTTTCCAAATCATATTCACGGACCAAACGGTTTCCCACTTGTTTTAAAATTGCCATAATTTCTCTCCTTTCTCAACGTTCCGTTTTATCATAGATGCTTGATGAAATAAATCAGGGGCCCTAGTCCGCAAATTCCGCGGTGCAGGCCTTTCCCTGATAAGTGATTTTCACTGTCTGTTTGCCGGGATACTCCTTTAACGCAAACACTAAATACCGGTTCCAGAATACCGTTTCGTAATAAAAGGTGTATTCCAAAGGGCCCTCCCCGTTTAGATAAAACCCGATCTCTGCCGGCAGCCCTTCCAAGGCGCCCTCTTCGGCAAGGATACAAATTTTATAAGTCTGTTCCTCCGCGCCGTAAAATACTTTTGCAACACTCAACGGTCCTAGATCGGGTTTGGTTAACATCAGTTCATAGGGACTGCTTTTGTCCTCCTCGCCATTCAATGGATATGCGTCAAACGGCATTTCACGCAAGGTATTTTGTGTACGGAAATGCACAAAAAGGAAAAATACGCACACACACAATACCAGCACTGCCAGCAGGCAGGACAGATGTAAAGCTGTTTTTCGTTTCATGGTTATGATCCGCTTCTTTCCATCTATGCGTGCACCCTTTGCCCGAAAACATATTCCTTTTCGTTCACAGAAAAGCGCCTCCATTTGAAGTGATTTTTTCCAAAAACACCATGATTTCTTTCAGAATGGTAAGCTATGATTTTTTATTCAGCTGCAATACGATATTCCGGTACTCACTGGGCGTGATGCCCACATTCTTTTTAAAGATCTTAGCAAAATAACGGGTGTCATGGAACCCGGATTCCTGCGCGATTTGCAGGATCTTATAGTTCGGGTCGCGCAGCAGGCGTTTGGCGTGCTCGATCCGAAGGCTCATCAAGTAAGCCACAAAGTTGCTCCCCGTATATTTTTTAAAAGTGGTACTGAAATACGACGCGTTCAGTCCCGCATGATCGGCAACCTCCTCTAAAGAAAGATCCTGATAAAAATAGGTCTTCATGTAATCAATGGCCTGATCCAGGTTCTGTTCCAGCCGCAGGTTTTTTACCACAATGATCTTATCTTTCATTTTGTTCAGAAAGCGGACAAAATCCTCTTCCAGTTCCGCTAGGAGGTGATATTGGTCGATTAGATCCAGTTGGATCGTAACCTCTTCAAACTCCTCACCCGCAACGCCGTTATGGAATAATATTGGCTGCATCTGCTCTATCACATTTTTAAGCACCTCCTGCAGCCTCAGGATATCCAAATGATCCTGTTTGAATCGCGTAAATAAATCCAAAATGTCGCGGTCCAATTTTTCTTCCTCGGAGGAGATCAAATGGTTCAAAATCGCGAGCGATAACTTTTCGCAGTCATAATCCGGCGTGGCGGCAGCATGATATTCATAGACTCTATTTTCCGAATGGTATAACTCCATTTTCACCATGCTCAGCGCCTGATGGTACGCGGTCTGAATCTCTTCGCAGCTCAAAACCGGACGGCTGATCCCTACACTGCACCGAACAGAATGCCGTTTTTGGCGTTCCAAAAACTTTTCAATGCGGCGCAGGCCATCCTTTTCCTGAGGCGTTACCAATAAAAAGCGGAACGGACTGACCTGAATGAACATCTGATGGTAGCCTGTCGGCCTTAAGAACCGGAAGGTTTCCTGAAATAATACATTGTCGTTTAGTCCCGGGCGGGGAGTAAATTCAAATAAGAGAAAACACATTGCGCAGCTTTCAAAGCCATAATGCTTCAGCCAGCCCAAAGATTCGTCATCCGAATACCGGATGGCACGGATCATCATCATTTCATAATATTGCCGGCTCTCCTCCGGGGATACCATGTCAAGCTGGGCCAGCTTCGCAGAATCCAATTCCTGGATCGCCCTGTTCACAACGCCGATCATCTTTTCATGGTCGACCGGCTTGAGCAGGTACTCGCACACCTGTAAAGAAATAGCAGTTTTTGCGTAATCAAACCTGCTGTATCCGCTGATAATAATGATCTTGAGAAATGGATATTTCATCCGCAGCTTTACGCTTAACTTCAATCCATCCATATCCGGCATGGAAATATCTGTGATCAAAATATCGATCTGATGTTCCTTGGCATATTCCAACAGCGCGGAGGTGGTCTGAAAGCTTTCAATCTCGGCCTGCCCTGAAAATTCCTTTCGTAATAGGTCTGTAAGTCCTTTCAAGATCTTGGGCTCATCATCAATTACGGCAATTCTGTACATGTCCTTTCTCCTTAGCGAATCTTTGGGATCTTTAACGTTACCGAGGTCCCAGCGCCCGGGCTGCTCTGAATTTGAAGGTGATACTGATTCCCAAATTTTAGCCGCAGGGTCTTGTCTATATTATTGATCCCAATCCCCTCGCTGGTTTTACCCATGATCTGGGCGATCTGGTTTTCCGGGATGCCGCAGCCATTGTCCTGAATGACGATCTGTATATCATTCCCGTCTTCTGCCATTGTAATATCGATCAAGCAATGGTCATACCGGTCTTGAAACGCATGCAGCAGCGCATTTTCCACAAAGGGCTGGAAGATAAATTTGATCGTCTTATACTGAAGCAGTTTTGAATCAATATGATAACGGACCTGAAACTTTTCTTCAAACCGGAAGTGTTGGATATATAGGTACTGTTCTAACTGATCCAATTCATCCTGAAATGTCACCAACGCTCCGGTGTGCTTGATCGAATAACGCAGGATGCTGGATAAACAGGTCAGCGCTTTGGATACTTCCGGCAGATCCTTGTCGAACGCGACCCAGCTGATGCTCTCCAGCGTATTGTAAATAAAGTGCGGGTTCAGTTGGCTTTGTATCAGCTTGATCTCCTTTTCCTTGTCCTGCGAATACGCTTCTTTCAGTTGTCCGATCAAAAAGTCGATCCGGTCGCCCATTTGTTCAAACGACCGGTATAACCCGCCGATCTCATCGCTGCGGTCAACAGACAGGCTTTGTCCGATTTTCTCCAGTTCGTCGATATGGTCCATCATCACGATCATCGCCTGGATCGGCCGCACCATCTGGCGGTTGATCAGTATCCCGCACAACAGCGCGAACAGGCACACCAAAAACATGACGACCGCAAAATAAAGCTTAAATACATCGCTCTGCTGGGTGACAGCCTCCATAGGAATGACATTTAAAAATGTCCAGCCTGAATAAGAGGAGGTCTCATACATATAGCAATACGTTTCAGATTTTGTATGGTAATCATGGATCTCTCCGGCCTGAAGCCGTTGAAACTCCTCCAAAAGCCCACCGTCCAACAGCGAAGCGTCCAGCTTAGAGTCCCCGTTATACCAGACCAGTTGGTTCTCACTATCTAAAATAACCAGCAGTTCGTCTTGGCTTGTCTGCTTCAAAGCGGTCACATCGTCCATTGCTAGGCCGGATATATACATCACTACCTGTCCCATCAGCTGGTTCTCGTCATAAATATTCCGAACTGTTTTGCTGCAGGAAAAGAAATAGGACGCTTTCCCCAGCCCTTTCCGAATAGAAGGATTCGCCTCCCAGTGGACAGAACGTTTTTGGGCATGCATCTGCTCGCTGAATTCACTGAGCCTGTTTTCATTTTCGGCATGGATCACTTCAAAGCTGCCATACCCGCTTGTATCCTCCAGCCGGGTGCTGTCGGGAAAAACAAACGACACATTACCAATATATCCCCTTGCTGAACGAATCCGCGAAAGGGCACGCCGGAACTGATTTTCGGTATCTACGCCCGATGAAAAATTCTCATGCCTTTCGGATAATCGAAACAGCTCTGGGTAGTTATAGATCGTGTCTATGGTTTCCTCATAGGTTTTCATCAGCGTATCTACACTGTCCCTGACATTGATCAAGCTGGTATTTCGGGCCGCTTCTTCAGTTTCCATACTGTTGCGGTGTACAAAAGAAAAAAACACGCCGCTGATTAACAGCAAGGGAATGAGAATGATAAAAATAATGATGATTGCGACCTTCCCGTTAAGCGGTATGTTTTTTTCCAGTTGTCTCAGCTTATTCCAAAATGACCATCTAGGTTTCCTTTGGATCTTTCTCAAATCTAACACTCCGATACAATAGCCTGCCACAGAATACTTTTCCACCAAGGCGGCGGCTGCTTTTGTACATTATACCAGATTTTTTTATAAACTTCTATCATTTTTATCAAATTTGAGATCAACCCTTGACAGAACCAGCCGTGATCCCGCCTACGATATGTTTCTGGGTCAGGATAAAGATGATCAATACCGGCAGCGAGGAGAACGCTGCGGTAGCCATCAAGCTGCCCCACTTGGTTCCGTGCTGGCCAATAAAGGTCCTCATCCCAACGGTGATGGTCCAATATTCTTTGTCCGGCAGCAATACCAGTGCGTAAACGAATTCGCCCCAAGCAAAAATGAAGCTGAATGCCGCACAGGTAACCAGCGCAGGCATTGTCAATGGTAAAATAATCCGGAAGAAAGTCTTCCAGTTAGAGCATCCGTCAATATAAGCCGCATCCTCAAGTCCCTGCGGGATCCCCAAAAACGACGTCCTGAGCACCAGCGCGATAAACGGAAGCGAAGAGGTGACATTTGCCACAATAACGCCCACAAAGCTATTGGTGAGCCCCCATCTGGAGAACATCGCATACAAAGGAAGCACGATCGAGTTGCTCGGAACCATCTGAATAATGATGATCAAGAACAGCATGATCCCCGCGCCCTTGAGCTGTTTTCTTGCCAGCGCGTAGGAGATAGGCGCCGCCAGCACGATGGAAAGGAGCATTGCAAACACCGCGATGATCCCGGAGTTTTTAAAATAATTCAAAAATTCCGCGTCCTGGAACAGGACGGAATAGTTCCCTAAATAAAATTCCTGCGGAAACAGGGTAGGAGGATTGGCGAAGATTTCCGAACTTGTCTTGAACGAGGAAACCAGCATCCAGTAGATCGGAAACAGGAACACAAGCACAATGAGAAGACCAATGATCGTCTGGAAGATCCCTTTGTGTTTTCGGAAGAATTTCTTCATGCATCCATCTCCTCCTTATTTGAAAAGTAAATGTACACGGCGGCCAGAAGCGCTATCAATACAAACGATACACAGGACGCGGCCGCGCCTTGCCCAAACTTAAACAGTTTGAAAGACTGCTCATAGGCGTAATACGGTAAGATCTGCGACGAGTTTGCCGGTCCTCCCGTCGTCATTGCATAGATAATATCAAACACCTTGAACGTATAGATAAAGCCCAGCAGCAGCAGCACCAAAATCGTGGGTTTCAGGCAGGGCACGGTGATATAGAAAAACTTCTTAACACTGTTTGCCCCGTCGATGACCGCTGATTCATACAGGTCGTTCCCGATCCCCTGGATCCCAGAAAGCAGGATAATCATATTAAACGGGATCCCGATCCAGATATTCCCTACAATAACGCTGTATAATGCCGTTTGAGTGCTTGCCAGGAAGTTGATCGGTTCTGTGATCAGGCCGATCTGCATTAGGAAATAGTTGAAAATACCGATATCGCCGGCTAACAGCCATTTAAAGATAGCACCGGTAATGATCGCCGGATTCATCCATGCGATCAATAAGATCGCACGCATCCATTTGGCGCCCTTAAAGTTTTTGTTGAAGTACAGCGCAAACAAAAAGCCGATGGAAAACTGGAACACCAGGCTGAGAATCACGAAAATAAAGGTGTTTTGGAACGCGCTCCAGAAATATTTATCCGCAAAGATCGCCTTAAAATTTGCAAGCCCAACAAAGGCCTGCTCGCTTGTATCCTTTAAGTTGCTGACACTGACATCTTTGAAACTCATGATAATGTTGTACCAAATCGGGTACAGCATAAAAACAGCAATAAACAACAGCGCAGGAATGGTAAAGGAATAGTCAACATATCTTCCGGACTGGAAGAATTTTTTTGTGCTTTGAAGAGGTGACGCATGATTCTTCATATAATCAGACCATACCTTTCGTAAGATTTTCTGTTTTGCGCAGTTTTTCCAGATCAGTTGTCAAGCCAGAAGCACACAAAACAGGGGTTGTGTTTTTGATAAAATGAGAAATCAAATAGCCTCTTGAGTTATTTACCATGCTCCAAGTACTTGGAGCATGGTAAATAAAAGATCGGTCATAAATGGTTTCTCTGTGACCAGTCACATATGATTGTCCATGTTTAAATCATATCATGATATTTTATTGCAGCATGCAATTATTCGCTCGCTCCCTCGCTCGCTTTGAATTCTTCATACAAAGGAGTGATGGTCGCCGCTGCGTCGTTGAGCGCGTCCTGTGCGGACTGGTCGCCGGACATTGCAGAGCTCAGTGCCGTCTGCAGCGCTTTGGACATTTCGTTGTATTTTCCGCCGTAAGCACGCGGACGGGCGCTCTTCAGCTGTTCGATGAATACTTTGTTGACCGGGTCATCGGTGTAGTATGGATCAGAGCCTAATACACTGTCAGCCGGAAGCTGTCCCAAGCCTTTGAGGAATTCTTTGTAGCGTTCCGGTTCAACCAGATATTCTACGAAATCCCAAATAGCGTCAATATCGGTATCTTTACCAATGCCAAAGCTTTCACCGCCAAGGATAGAAGCAAATTCGCCGTCAGCCTTCTTCGGAATCATTGCCAGATCCCATTCCATATCTGGTGCGTTTTCCTGAAGCGGAACAACGTTCCACGGACCGTTGAGCATCATCGCAGCACGTCCGGTTTCAAACAGAACGCGGGTGTCTTCCTGGCTGTTGTTGACCGTATCAGCGCTCATGATCCCTTCCTTGATCATGCCGGAGATCAGGTCTAATGCTTCTACAGTGCCCGGAGCAGCTACGTTGTCCAAATCTTCCCCAGCGGACCACATAAACGGCAAGAACTGGAACACAGCGTCTTCCCCGCCGCCGCCAGCCATTGCAAAGCCGTACATGCCGTCTTTGGAAACAGATTTTGCGGTTTCATATAATTCATCCCATGTGGTTGGAGGGGTGTCGATCAAATCGGTACGGTAGAACAGCGCCACACAGTTTGCATAAACCGGGAAGCCGTACAGCTTGCCGCCGACTTTGTGTTCATCCACAACGCCCGGCAAGGTGTCTTTCATGATCCCGCTCGCTTCGATTCTATCAGTAATATCTGCCAGAATATCAGCTTCTACAAAAGTAGCGGTCGAGTTTCCATCATAAATAAACAGTTCCGGCAGCTGGCCGCCAGCCGCTGTGACTAAGATCTTCTGGATATATTCACTGTAAGGAATATAAGAGATCTTGATCTCCGGGCCATTGGTATCCTCCTTGTAAGCTTTCACCATATCAGCCAGAAGGACTTGCTGGCCTTCAGAATCCCAGTAGTGCCATAAATTCAAAGTTTTGCTTTCGCCTTTGTTGTCCCCGGAGGTATCCTTGTCATTGTTCCCACCGCAGGCGCTCATTCCTAGTGCAAGAGCAGCAGCTAAAGCAATCGCTAGTGTCTTTTTCAACATATCCATTCTCCTTTTCGAAATTTTTTTGTATGTTTTTGCCACAATTTCATTATATCTTAACAAATAGATAAGATAAACGACAAAATTTTTATTTCATGTGTAATATTTTTAGAAAAGATGTGGTTTATTTTTGATTTTGGTGGTTATTTTTTAGATTTCTGCTTAAGTCGTTGACTTGTAAAATTATTCATGATATACATAATTATATATTTTACCTTGTTAAAATTGGCAAAAAATATTAAGATAAGGAGGTTTTACATATGAAACTAATCACTGTAGGTGACAACTGTATGGATGTCTACCAGCAGATTGGAAAAGCATTCCCCGGCGGCAATCCGGTCAATGTGGCTGTTTATCTGCGGCGTTTGGGACACGATGTGAACTATATCGGAGTGGTCGGCAATGATAATTATGGCAATATCATGTTAAACGCCTTGAAAGAGAAAGGGATCGGCGTTTCCCACGTCCACCAAATCCCGGGCGAAACCGCCCGCTCCATGGTAGATATCGTAGAAGGCGACCGGGTCTTTGGTGATTATTTTGAAGGGGTCATGAAGGACTTTTCCCTTTCGGAGGACGATCTTTCTTTTATCGCACAGCATGACCTGCTGCACACTGCTTATTGGGGGGAAACAGATCCTTACCTAAAGCAAATCAAAGAGGGCGGCACCCAGATCTGCTATGATTTTGCGGACAAGCCGGAGGACCCGAAAGTGAAGGCTCTGATCCCCTTTGTGGATTATGCACTGTTTTCATTCCAGCAGGATGACACTGCTACCCGCAGCTTTATGAAGCGGACGCAGGCGCTCGGCCCGAAGCAGGTCATCGTAACGCTTGGCAAACAGGGGAGCTTGGTCTTTGACGGAAAAGAGTTTACCGCATGCGGCGTTGAACAGGTTGACGTTGTCGATACCATGGGGGCCGGCGACTCCTTTATCGCAGGCTATCTCGCCGGTATTGCAGAGGGAAAGCCCATTTTGGAATGCATGAAGATGGGGACGAAAAACGCGGCTGTCACCTTAGGCTACAGCGGCGCATGGTAAAAAACACAAGAAAAAACTCAGCCGCAATAAAATTGCGGCTGAGTTTTTTCTTGCATATCTTTTATCTTTGCCGTATGATAAAAGGAAAGAACAACTATTAGGAGGCGTCATGATATACCGTATTTTACAAGAGCCGGAAATCAATCGCCATTTGTTTTACGGCTTTATCCGGCGTCAAAAGGTTGACCTGTGCTGGCGCAGGTCAAAGGACCAATGGATCATAAAAAGCGATCCGTTTACAGACGATTGGGACGAAACAGACTATTCCAGCCTCATCGCCAGTTTAAAGGAAACCGTTCTTCTGGGCGGAGCCGTATTCGGCGCCTTTGAAAACGAACGGCTCACAGGCTTCGCCTCTGTGCCGCCGCAAAGGTTAGGCAGCTGTGCACAGTATCTCAGTCTGGAAAACCTTTTTGTATCTGAGCCCTTCAGAGGGAACGGGGTCGGAACCCGGCTGTTCCTGCTTTGCGCGGACTGGGCCAGAGAACACGGCGGGAAAAGGCTTTACATATCCGCCCACTCTGCGGTGGAAACGCAGGCCTTTTACCGGGGATTAGGCTGTATAGAAGCTCAGGAATACAGCCGAAAGCATGTGGAAAAAGAGCCCTTTGACTGCCAGTTGGAATACCCGTTATAGCAAAAAGCCTGCCGATTTGGCAGGCTTTTTTAAATCATTTCGCTTAAGGCCGGTAGCGCGCAAATTCCTGTCCCCTGCATCCGGTATCCCGGCAGGCATACAGATGTCCTGAACCCTCTATCCCCTCTGTATGCGCCGTTGTGATATACAGCGTGGAAAAATCCTTTCCGGCAAAGGTACAGCAGGTGACTTTAGGAGCCGGAACTCGGATCTCCTCCTGTTTTTTCCCGGTTTGGGGGTCCCACGCGCTCACTTTCCAGCCCTCCCAGTGGGCGATCCAAAGCTGTCCCTGGCTGTCAATCGTCATTCCGTCAAAATCGCCCTCCTCCGCAGAATAGTCAATGAGCGCGGTTCGGCTTTCGACCGTGCCGGACGCCAGATCAAAGTCAAAACGCCACAGCTTTTCAGACGGCGTGTCAATGTAATAAAGGCAGCGGTTATCGTGGGAAAAGCACAGCCCATTGGAGCAGGAAATATCCGTAACCATTTCTGTGACCTTACCCTGATCTATCCGGAACAATGAACCGCCGTTCCCTCCAGATAAATCCATGGTTCCCAGCCAAAGCCGGCCGTTTGCATCGCAGTTCCCATCATTGGAACGCCGTCCCGGACGGTTTGGCAGCATCGCCAAAGGCGTATAACCTGTTTCTGTCTTCTGATACAGCCCATCCTCCAGCGCGACACAAATCCCGCCGTTTTCCATCAGGCGCATCATGCCAATGCGGGAAGGTGTTCCCCACTGCTGGTCATGAGCTGTTACCAGGTCTGTGCGGTGAAGCGCCCTTCCATCAATATCTACCCAATAAAGGGAATCGGATCCTTTATCATATACGGAACCCTCTGCCAGCACAGCGCCGGCTTTTAAAAATAATTCTGCTTGTAACATCGTATCGTCCTCCTACACCATCATGGAACCGCCGTCTAAACGGACCCCCGCACCAGTCAGCGTGGCGGCCTCCGAGCTTGCCAAATACAGCGCTAAAAATCCGGCATCCTCCGGTTCACAGACCCTACTGAGAGGATTCGGAGAATTTAAAACTGTTTGGGGCGGTTTTTCGATCCGGAACAGATAATTCCCGGTTTTTCCTTCGATCCGGCAGTACCCCAGTTCGACCGCATTGACGGTAATATCTTTTTCCGCCAATTCCAGTGCTGCTTCTCTAGTAAACATCCGGACAGCTCCCTTTGTCATAGCATACCCGGGATCGAACACCGTCGGGCGTTTTCCGTGAATAGAAGAAATGTTGATTACTCTTCCGTACCGGCTTTTTTTCAGATACGGCAGGCAAAGCTGAAGTGATCTCCAATAGCCGCCCACATTGATATTCCACAGCCGCCTAAATAGCGCCGTATCATACTGCTTTAAAAACAGGTTGGGCTGAAGCGCCGCATTGTTGACCAGCACATCGATCCCGCCGTATCGCAGTACCGTTTCCTCCACCATGGCACGGATCTGTTCCCGGTCAGAAATATCCGCCTGAAACAAAAATGCTTCTCCGCCCATTTGCTTGATCTCCGCCAGTGTTTTATGTGCAAGCGCTTCACTGGTGTTCCAGCCTATACACACCTTCATTCCCGCTGCACAGAATACCCGGGCGATCCCTGCGCCGACGCCTTTTCCCCCGCCGGTGATAAGAGCGACCCGCCCTTTCGTAGACTGTGTGCGGACAGGTCCGTGTACAAATTCCTCTGGAGTTTGTGCCATTTCCTTTTGTTTTTGAACCAATGCTTCGATTTCCTCATCACGAAGCTGTTTTCCGTAATACATGCTCAAGCCCTGGTCGGCGCGCAGATCAGCCCCGTTTAAAACGTTTCCTTCGCCGGAAAACAGAAAGCTGACAAGCCCGGTAAGCTCCTCCGCCCTTTGCAGCCTCCCGGATGGATACTGAAGCTCCGGGGCGGAATACAGATTGGAACGGCTATGTTTTCGATCCAAATCTGTATCCATAACACCGCGCTGCAAAAAGTGGAAGGAAACGCCTTCCGCCCCGTAATCCAAGGCCGCCTCCCGGCACAGCATCTGCACAGCGCCGCATGCCATGGAATAAAAGGGCGCGCACCCGGTTGGTTTTTCTGCATGCAGATCCCCCAAAACACAACGCTTCCCTTACCGGAGCGTGCAAACACCTCTCCCGCGGCCTTCGCCACATTGACTGCCGCAAGCGGACCGTCATCCAGCACCTGCTCCCACAGCCTGTCAGCCGCGTCTTCCAAAGCACCTGCCCGGAATGGGGGCATCGGGTGCAGTACCCCACACAGAGAATCCCCCAAACCGCTTAATATTTCGGTAAGCGGTCCGGATTCCGACAGTTCTATCGTCACCTGACGGCAAGAGGCCGTAACCGGTTCACCGGACAGGCAGTTTGACACAATCCGGTACCCCTTGCTTTCCAGCATCGGGACCAGTTTTCTGGCGACCGGATCGCGGTCGTCGGTTAGAAAGATCGTTTTCATGAGGAAGGTTCCCCCTTAACTCCACAACATATCATTGGAATGTTCTTTGTCCCACATCTCCGTAGAAGCCCACAGCTCTGAAAAATCCGGATGCAGGTGCTCCCGAATCACTTCGTCGTTGTAATCGTCTACACCAAGCCCCGGCCTATCCGGAACAGCAATAAAGCCATGTTCCACGATTTGTTTTGGGGTGCCCAGTGTAATGTCATTCCACCACGGAACATCAACAGAATGGTTTTCGCAGACCAAAAAATTTTCTGTAGCAGCTACCGAGTGAACGGCGGCGTAAGCAGTAACCGGGGTTTCCGCCATATGGACCGCCATGGCTACCCCATGTTCCTGCGCCAAGTCTCCTATCTTCTTGTTCTCCAGGATCCCGCCGCTGGAAAGCAGGTCCGGATGGATTATGGATACACCTCTGGACTGTAATAACGGCAGGAAACCCTCTTTTAAGTAAATGTCTTCCCCGGTACAGATCGGTACTGTCGTACTTTGGGAAAGACGGATATATTGGTCAGTATACTGCCATGGGATCATATCCTCCGCCCAGGCGATATTATATTTTTCGATCCGGCGGCAAAGCTTGATGCAATCCTCTACCCCGATGTGGCCAAAGTGGTCAATTGCCAGCGGGATTTCGTATCCGATCACTTCCCGCACCTCCCGGACATAATTTTCCAAAATATCAAAACCTTTTTCCGTCAGATGAACCCATGTGAACGGGTGGGCAATGTTCTGCCGGTCATAGCAGCGGTTTTGCCAGTAGCGGCGTTCCTCCGGCGTTTTAGCCTGAGAAAGCGCCCGGCGCAGGGCGTCTGTTTCCTCCAAATAGCCCAGCGGCGCATTTAAAGCCCCTTTTTCGCCATGCAGCAGGGAAAGCCCCAAATCCATCTTTAAAAAGGTAAATCCCTTTTCCATCCGTTTTTTCAAAGCCTCGCCCATTTCTTTGCCGGTGTGCTTTCCTTCAACATCCGTATCGCAGTAGATCCGAACTTTATCCCGGAATTTTCCGCCCAGTAGCTGATAAACAGGAACGCCGAATGCCTTTCCAGCCAAATCCCACAGGGCGATCTCAACCCCGCAAACACCGCCTGCCTGCCGTGACACGCCGCCAAACTGCTTGATCCGCCGGAACAGTTTGTCCACATTGCAGGGATTTTCCCCCAGCAGCCTGCTTTTCAGCATAGAGGCATAGGTGCGGCTGGCACCGTCCCGAACCTCTCCCAATCCAACGATCCCCTGGTTGGTATAAATTTTCATCAGGGTACAGTTCATCGGCGCACCTATAATATCCGTAAAACGAATATCCGTAATTTTCAGCTCGCTTGGAGCCGAGCAGGTGTTGACTTGTTCCAAAATCTGATTATTTTCTTGTCCCATGGTTCCTTTTCCTCCTTATGATTGTACCCAGTACGATACTTCTCACCCTAATATATGCCTTTTTTAGGAAAAAATCAATTGTTTATTACAGAAATTCTCCTAAAATTATATATGTCTTTTTGACTATCTTTTTATATCTTCTTAAATGTCCGCAAAGCCTTATTTTATAGGCTCTACGGGCATTTTGCTTTTGTGGTAAATCTCACATATCTAGGTTTATCTTCTTATATATTCGCTATCAATCGTGGTTAAAATCGTGGTAAATACTTCTATGCGATTAGACGCTGAACCTCTGATTTTGCGGTATCTATGGACGCATGAGCATACCAGTTCATTGTGATACTGATGTTTGAATGTCCCATGATATACTGTAAATCTTTCGGGTTCATGTTCTTGCTTGCCAGCCTTGTGCAGAATGTATGGCGTAGCGTATGCGGTGTGATATGTGGCAAGGGATTGTCCTTGTGGTGCTTGTTGTATTTCTTTACCATACGGACAAATAAGGCGTTGTAGTCAATCGCAACTTTGGGCTTGCCTTTATGATTGACAAATAGGAAATTGCTCTGTCCGTCTATCACAAATGGTTCTGCCTTTGGGCGTTTCTTCATAACCCGTTGAAATGCCTGTATTGTTTCTCTGCTTAATGGTACTTGCCTTATTCCGCTTTTCGTCTTAGGCGTTTCAATATAATAGCCTTGTTCCTTACTCTTTAGTAACTGGTGGTCGATAATCACAACTTCATTCTTGAAATCAATGTTGGCTACTGTCAGTCCGCACAGTTCCGAGATACGAAGTCCTGTTTTTAATAATATCAGCACATCATCATAATGCTTGTGATACACATTGTCCGTCTTAATAAATGAGAGTAGGACTTGTTCCTGTTCCTCTGTCAATGCGACTTTCTCTTTGGCATCATTTTCTAGGACTTCACTTAACTTGAAATCAAAGGGATTTTTCCTTACGCAATCGTCTTGTATGGCGATATAGAATGACGCTTTTAACGAGCGTTTATGGTTGTTAATGGTATTGTAGGAAAAGCCTTTGTCTTTCATGCGTAACGCCCATTCTTTAGCGTCAGAGGGTTTTATCATATCAATGCTCCTAGCACCTAACTTATCCTCTTTCAATAACCGCATGAGTTGTTCCCGTTGTTTCATTGTGCTTTTCTTCACATTTGCCCTCTGTGCGTTCTGTTTGGCATAGAGTTGGCAAAGCGTCATTTTCTTGCCTGTGCTGTCGATACCGTCCTCAATATCCCGTCTTATCTGCTGTTCCAGTTCACGAAGTGAGGGTTTTTCCCGTTTTCCCTTTGGTGTCGGGTCTGTGGGTGTCAATCTCCAAGCATACACATATTTTGTGTTTCCAAATGCGTCTACATATTTATATAAGTATTTCCCGTCTGTTCGTTGGCTCTCTCCAGTATGCAGGATACGACCTTTGTTATCCCGTCTTTTTTCTCTCATGGTGTCTGCTCCTTTCCTTGTTGGAAAGAGCCTTGATATGACTTGTGTTCATCATAACACATACAAGGCTCATTTGCATTAGATTGCGTCCAATTTATCAATGACCTGTTCAAACTGTCGGCGTTTAATCTGTATGCGGTTGCCATTCATAATGAGCCAGCCAGCGTCCTTGTTTTCCTCTGCCAAGCGTCTTAACTTGTTTTCTCCGATACGGAAATACTTTGACGCTTCTTCAATGGTAAGGGTATATTTTTCCCATACGGGAATATCCTGTGCATTACTCATAAAACACCCCCTCACTTTCGATTACATCTGCTATATCCGTACACATCTGTTCTACAAGCATTTCCTGTTTTTCGGAAAGGTGAGTACATTCATCAATCATTTTCATGTAGTTTGAACCTGTCAGCCTGTCGATTTTCTCTATCATCACGATTGACGGCATGACCTGTCTTTCCAGCCATTGCAGAGTGCGTTCCATATTGACAGGTACGGGGTTCATTTCAAAAGGTAAACTGTCATGGGAAATGAATATCTCCCATAGCGGATAATCGGGAAATTGCACAAAATCAGTAATGAGGTAAAACACCAGCCCATGAGGGTTATATGTCAATAACAATTCCTCAACTGCCTGTACTGCCTTTTTATCACGCAGACGAATTTCAAAACGGTTGATAATATCGGTATGTTTCTTTTTCGCTGCCTGTTCCTTTTGCTTTTCATACAGACAGAAATATTTTGTGCTTGCCTTTGAACCGATATAAAGGGTACTTGCTAAATTGCGGTTTTTTCCGCTTAATTTTCCACCTTGTACATTTTCATAGTTTTTACAGCGACAATCCGCACCGCCATTTTTGTATTTTTCAGATAGCACAGGAATATCCAGCAGACCGCACATATCATTGATTGCCAAGTCAAAACGTCGGATAACACCGCCACAGTCAAGACAGCGGTTTAAGAATGAATACCAATCCCTGTTCTGTGCCTGTAAAACATATTCCATGTTGCGTGAGCCTGCTCCTTTTAATTCCAAGAATACGCCCATGTGTTCATCATCAGAAGCCATAACCTTGATTTCCCCGTAGGCGTAATGCTCCTTATAGCCATAATACCCATAGTCATAATGGATAAAATAATCTGCTTTCATGCCAAGCACCTTTCGGATAACTTCTAATGCGTCAGTCGTTGGAAAACGGACAGACAGATAATCAACGAGCAGATAAAAAGGCTTATCGCAGATATAGTAATTCAGACAACGCAGGATAATATTTTGTGTTTCCTTGCTGGCGTTGGCTTTTCCGTTCTCAAAGCGGTTGATACTATATCTTGATACATGGGTAAGACTTGCAAGTTCTCCTTGTGAAAGACCGCTGGCAAGACGTTTGTTCTTCATTTCAAGTGCAAATTCTAAATTGTTCATTGTATTCCTCCAATCCCACAATAGCCTTGAAATACCTGTAAACCACTATTCAAAAGAATGTGAAGTTACTATCTTCTTAAAACTCCTCATTACTCCTTACATCTTTGGGGTTGTATGGTTTTTGACTTGTCTTTTGTGAAATAGTGCCCCCCTGTTAGATAACGGGGGCACAATCAAGGCTCGCAGGCTCGCCAGCCGACAAAGCATTTCCGTCCTTTGACGGCAAGCCGTCATGGCGTTGTTGCTGACGCACGCCAGCAGTCCTGCAATGCTCTGTCGACAAGTCCTGTTTTGCCTTTTCTAATAAGTTCCATTTCAACTGATATTCATATCTACGGGTTTAATCAGATAGGTATTTCTTTTTGAATATTTTTGTATTTCATTCTATTGTGCTTATTCGATTACAAGAACATAGTAATTCTTATATGCTTATTTGTCAATATCTTTTTTTATCTTTACAAATCATATTAAGCATGATAGACTTACAATAGCGAAGATATAACGAGATATGGAGGGTTATGCAATGAAAATAAGCCATTTAGGAAATAATATACAGACTATAAGAAAATTTAGAGGATTGAAACAACAGGAGCTTGCGGACAAAATCGGTATCAATATGCAGAGCCTTTCCAAGATTGAAAGAGGATTGAATTATCCTGCTTATGAAACGCTGGAAAAGATAATGGAAGTGCTGGACGTAACGCCAAATGAATTGTTATCGGGAGAATGGAAGTATGTTAATCAGTCCGAAAAAGAAGTCTGTCAGTTTTTGAGAGCAGAGGAACGTCTAAATGCAGAACTAAAACACGGACATTATGACAATTTCTTTGACAGCGAGGAAGAATGGTTGGAATATGAGTTGGAAAAGTTACGGGAATATATTACAGACTATATCAATGGAACAAGCATTGAAGCGTCCGACCTTTACCCAATCAAAGAATTTATCCAGCATTTGAAATTTCAAAAACTGTTAGACCGCTATGATGATTTATACAGCATGGATATGTTTGGAGAAAGCATAGAGGGACATAAATATAGGACACCTTATCAAGTCGTAAAAATGATAAACCCCAATTCAAAAGAAGATATGGAATTATTACGGGAAGTATTGAAAAATAACCATTTTGATGATGAAGACGAGTAATCTTTTCCTCTTACATGGAAGATACAGCAAACAAAAAGCCCAGTAAAGAGTGCAAAGCACCACCAATGGTGGCAAGGCTCTTGACAGGGCTTTTTCTTTTCTGTTATGGGTAATCAAGAGGAAAAAAGAATAATACATCAAAATATTTTGATGTAATGTGTTGACAAATCATGTTGTAAGCCTTATGATAAATATATCAAAATTATTTGATGTGAGGAGTGATAATAATGAATGATTTTTCTAAAGACGCAAAAATTTTTAAGGCTCTTTGTGATACAAAAAGACTTACGATTTTAGATTACTTAAAGAGCGGAGAAAAATGTGCGTGTGTTCTGATTGAAAACATGAACATAGGACAATCGGCTTTATCCTACCACATGAAAATACTTTGCGACTCTGGTATTGTTAATGCAAGACAAGAGGGAAAATGGACGCATTACAGCCTAAGTAAAAGTGGAAGTGAATATGCGTCAAAACGATTGTTAGAACTAACAACACCAAATACTGAAAATCAATCACATTGTTGCAAATAAAGGTCATCGAAAGGTGGCTTTTATAAAACTCTATCACATCAAAAAAAATTGATATGTCATGTAAAGGAGGGACTTTCTTGGAAGTAGTAAATTCAATATGGTTATTTTTTCAAGACCAAATATTAGGTATGAAATGGTTGAATGGCTTAATTGGTAATGGACTATCATTGCTAGGGTTAGACATTAACAGTCGTTTAGGTGGAAGTATTCAATTTTTTTTATATGATGTAATCAAAATCACAATCTTGTTATGTTTACTGATTTTCTTTATATCGTATATTCAAAGTTATTTTCCACCCGAACGAAGTAAAAAAATTTTAGGGCGATTTCATGGTATCGGTGCAAATATCATATCCGCATTGTTAGGAACAGTTACACCATTTTGCTCATGTTCTTCTATCCCGTTGTTTATAGGTTTTACAAGTGCAGGATTACCGTTAGGAGTAACTTTTTCTTTTTTGATTTCTTCGCCTATGGTTGATTTAGGAAGTCTTGTATTGCTAATGAGTATTTTCGGAGCTAAAGTTGCCTTTGCTTATGTGATTGTAGGCTTGATAATCGCTGTAATTGGCGGTACTTTAATTGAAAAAATGCACATGGAAAAATATGTGGAAGATTTCGTAAAAAATGCAAGTAATGTTGATATTAGTTCTCCTACTTTAACCAAAAAGGATAGAGTTCAATATGCAAAAGAACAAGTTGTAGGAACATTCAAGAAAGTATTTCCATACATTTTGATTGGTGTGGGTATCGGAGCAGGTATCCATAACTGGATACCTGAAACATGGATTGAAAGTATCTTGGGCAGTAATAACCCGTTTGGTGTTATTTTAGCCACTCTTGTCGGAGTTCCTATGTATGCTGATATTTTTGGAACAATTCCAGTAGCAGAAGCATTACTTTCAAAGGGTGCACAATTAGGTACAATTTTATCATTTATGATGGCTGTAACAACATTGAGTTTGCCGTCTTTAATCATGCTGAAAAAGGCAGTAAAGCCTAAACTATTGACCCTTTTTATTGCCATTTGTACGTTTGGCATTATTATTGTAGGTTATCTCTTTAATATTTTTAGTACACTATTTATTTAAAAGGAGCGAATAAGAAATGAAATTATTTGGAAAGAAAAAAGAAACAAAATCATGTTGTTGTGGTGGAAATTGCACATCAGAAACAATGCAAAATGCAGAAAACAAGAAACAAGAGCAAGGCATTAAAATATTAGGTTCGGGCTGTGCAAAATGTATGGAATTGGAAAAAGCAACTAGAACAGCAATATCGGAACTTCAATTAGATTATGAGATTGAACACATTACAGATTTTGCAGAAATCGCTAGTTATGGAGTAATGTCTACACCTGCATTGGTGTTTAATGGCGAAGTAATATCCTATGGAAAAGTATTGACCGTAGACGAAGTAAAAGCATTATTGAGCAAATAATAAAACAAAGAAAGGTTGGTAATTCATTTATGAAAAAACCTAAAGTAGCCTTTGTCTGTGTTCATAATTCTTGTCGCAGTCAAATTGCGGAGGCATTGGGCAAGTATCTTTCTTCAAATGTTTTTGATAGTTATTCCGCAGGCACAGAAACAAAGCCACAAATCAATCAAGATGCAGTTCGTCTAATGAAAGAAATGTATCAGATAGATATGGAGAAAACACAATATTCTAAATTGTTATCTGAAATACCACAGGTAGATATTGTGATTACAATGGGGTGCAATGTGAATTGTCCTACAATACCATGCAAATATAGAGAGGATTGGGGGTTGAATGACCCTACAGGGAAAAATGATGATGAATTTTCAAAGACAATCCATTCAATCCATGCAAAAATACTTGAATTGACAGAAAAAATAAAAATAATGCGTTGATTTCAAGGAGAAACTAAATGAAAATATTAACGAAGAATATTGTCATAAATTGTTTTAAGCACACTATTAAACAGTCTAATATGGCAATTATCAACATCTGAATATAAGGAAATTTTGAAGGCTCGTGCAGACTATATGTTTTGTGCGGGCTTTTTTCTTGCTTTCTTTTTTACATTACCAAAAGGTATAGGCGGTATTCCCGTTTATATATTTCGGCGTATGCAGAAAGGGGGGTGAGATTATGAACACATCTTCTTTCGAGCATATCGTCAGAATACAGTTTAATGCTTTGATGATAACTGTTATTAAATGCACAGTAAAAAGCAGAAGTAGACAGTTTGCAAGACGTTCCAAGCGTGAGGTTTTATTCTATGAATTATCAGATACGAAAAATCTTGAATGTGTAACTGAGGATAAATATTCTTGTGATTATATTTCTTTTGAAGTCTTGAATTTCACAATTCAAATATCAAACGAGAAACTTGCTGTTGCTTTATATAAGTTATCAAGCAAAGAGCGTGATGTAATTCTATTACGCTATTTTCAAAGCATGAGCGACCAAGAAATTGCAGAATTATATCATGTGTCACGTTCTGCTATTTATCGCAGAAGAAGTAATGGATTGAAGAAATTAAAAACATTATTAAAAGAGAGGAATTGAACCAATGAAAAAAGAATATGGCTACCCTACATTAAAAGTAATATGCCAAGCGTCTGCTGGAAACGAAACTGCCATAAGAGAAATTTTAAAGTTTTATGACGCTTATATCTGTAAATTGTGCTCGCGTCCGTTTTACCACTCTGAAAGTGGTAAAATTACTATGCAGGTTGATGAAAAATTAAAAGGTCAAATTCATACAGAAATGATGAAAGCAATCTTGAAATTTGAAATCAGAGTAAAGTAATCATATTACATGAATGAAAAACGGGAGATACACAGATATTTGTGCTATCTCCCATGTTGTTTTTTGTGTCATATCAAGGCTCATTCAATCGTGGTAAATTCGTGGTAAAATGAGTGTTTTTCTATACTTCAAAATGTTTAAAAGTATAGTGTTTATGCGGATAATCAAAAATTAGATATAAAATCTCTCCTAAATTATCTTATCTTTTTTATGCGATATGCTTGACAAGCCTATGGGAAAGATTATACTGAAACTTGTACCGTGACAAATGGTACGAAGTGAATATAAAAGAGGGGAACAAAATGAAACTGGGACTTGCTTATGTGATCTCCGGTGTGCGGTGATCGAAATTGTTTCCATGAAACGTTCCATGATGACGGAAAAACGGACATGTACGAGGCAATGAAGGCATATTATGAAATTGGGTTTGACGGGATCGCCCGGCCCGACCATGTTCCTACCCTGATTGGGGAAGACAGCAAAACCAAGCTATGGCGTTCTGGGCAACTATTTTGTAGTTGGCTACATCAAAGTACTTGATGGAAGCCGCCAAAAAAGAAACCAGCAGATATTAAAAATGAAAAAGGAGATCATAGCCATGAAATTTGATAACCGTGAAGACATTCTTCAGATCACTCCGCTTTGGAAAGGGGAACGCTTTGAGGACGGACGCCCTAAGGTCCCAGACGATATCCTGCGCCGGATGCGCAATATCACCTTAGAAGAGGCCTGGGAGCCGCTTTGGAGGGAAGGGTATAAATTCCAGTTCGAGGGGGATCTGAAACGTACACATGAAAAGGTGAAGCTGGTAGGCCGTGCAGTGACCAGTGTCATGGTGCCGATGCGCCCTGACCTGCACAACGCACTGCTGGAATATGGGCAAAAGGAAGAAGGCCGGAATGGATTTTTTAACCAGTGGGTTGTAGACAGTCTCACTGAGGATGACGTCGTCGTGGTCGACCTGTTTGATAAGGTATATGAGGGAACCTATGTAGGCGGCAACCTGTCCACTGCCATTGCGGCCCGCACCAAGCGGGGCGGCGCAATTATCTGGGGCGGTATCCGGGACAACGAGCAGATCGTGGAGATCCCAAACATCCAAGTGTACTACCGCGGGGTAGACCCTACAGCGATCGCCAACGTTACTATGACTGGCTTTAACGTACCGGCTCGGATCGGCAATGCGATCTGCCTGCCCGGCGATGTCGTGCTGGGAACTATATCCGGCGTTATCTTTATCCCTGCGCATCTTGCGGAAACAGTTGTAGTCGAAGCCGAAAAATCCCATATCAAGGATGTGTTCGGTTTCCAGCGGTTGGAGGAAAGGATCTATACCACCGCACAGATCGACTCCCGCTGGTCGATGGAAATGTTTGAAGACTTTATGCAATGGCTGAAAACCGATGAAAAGGCCAAAGAATATACCCATTTAGACTGGTCGCCGGATCGGAAAGAGCTGGAGCAGTGGCATGCGGAACATCCGGATGGCGGCACAGAAGTTACGTTATAAGAAGGAGGACGCTATGGCAGAAGATAGAAAACAATCATTTCGTCCGGGAGACTCCAACCGGATCAATCGGGAATATCTGGATTCCCTGATGGTGGAGATGCGGCAGATCGGCGCACAGCTGCCTGATACGAACTTAGAATTGTACGGGCATACCTTTTCCACTCCAGTCATGACTGCGGCACTTTCCCATTTGGATTCCTGCTGTCCCAACGGCATGGTAGAAATGGCAAAGGGCGCCGCCCGGGCAAACGCCGTCATGTGGGCCGGGATGGGGAGCGACGAGGAGCTGGAGGCTATTGCCGGAACCGGGGCTAAAACCATCAAGATCATCAAGCCTTACGCAGATGAGGCGCTGATCTTTCATAAGATCCGTCATGCAGAACAATGCGGCGCGCTGGCGGTCGGGATGGATATTGACCATGCCTTTGGGCATCAGGGAGGATATGATGTGGTGCTGGGACAGCAGATGCGTCCCAAAACCTCACAGCAGCTTCACAGCTATCTTAAAGCAACTTCACTGCCTTTCATAGTAAAAGGGGTGCTGAGCGTGCAGGATGCGCTTCTGTGTGCGGAAATCGGTGTTGGGGGGATCGTGGTTTCCCACCACCACGGGATTTTGGATTACGCGGTCCCACCGCTTCGCGTTTTGCCGGACATTGCCGCGGCAGTGGGCGGTAAATTCCCCATCTTTGTAGACTGCGGGCTGGAAAGCGGCGCGGATGTTTTTAAAGCGATGGCTCTTGGGGCCACAGCTGCCTCTATCGGCCGTAAAATGATGGAGGATCTGCACGAAGCCGGAAACGACGGCGCCTTACGGAGGATCGAAGCGGCCACCGCAGAGTTATCTGTATTTATGGCGCGCACCGGCACAAAAGATCTATCCCAATTTGACAGTTCAATAATTTGGAAAAGATAAAACAATAGTATAAGCTTGATGAGGTTGACAGAAAAAATGCTTGGATTTGCGGGGAGATAGATAATGACGAAAGAAACATATTGTTTACTTGAAAATTTCATGCTTTGTTGTATGGAAGATGCCGCCCATGACAAAGAACATATCTACCGTGTGTTATATCATGCGCTGGACATAGCAAAGACAGAAAATCATGTAAATTATGATGTCCTAATTGCAGCCTGTCTATTACATGACATAGGAAGAAAAGAACAATTTGAAAACCCTGCTTTATGTCATGCGATGATAGGAAGTGAAAAAGCCTATCAATTTCTTTTGGAACACAAATTTGAAAAGCACTACGCGGATCAAGTAAAGCAGTGTATTCAAACACATAGATACAGAAAAAACAATCCCCCTCTCAGTCTTGAAGCAAAAATCTTATTTGACGCCGATAAATTGGATGTAGCAGGAGCAATAGGGATCGCAAGGACCTTACTGTATAAAGGGATTGTTTCTGAGCCATTATATTCTTTGTTGCCCAATGGATCGGTTTCAAGCGGAGAAGATGATGTTGTGCCATCATTTTTTCAAGAATATAAAAATAAACTAGAGAATTTAGGAGAAACATTCCTTAAAAACTCTGTAAAAAGAAAGCAGGCGGAAATTTCCGCCTGCTTTTTATTTTGTTCACAAAACATTTACAATCATCCCATCTTTTTATCATTGACTTTTCCTGACCTTCATACTATACTATACTTAAAGTCAAAGAAAGTCAAAGTCAAAATAAAAGGAGGCGAGCAAATTGAATATGACCGATTTGATCGCCGCGCAGATCAATGAAATGCTGCGGCAGTCCGGCGGGACAGTAAAGATCCAGCGCAATGAGCTTGCGGGAAAAATTGGATGTGTTCCCAGCCAGATCAACTATGTAATCACAAACCGCTACACTTTGGAAAACGGGTATTTGGTAGAAAGCAGACGGGGCGGCGGCGGGTTTATCCAGATCGTTAAACTGGATTACGATAACAAGGAAACTATTTTTCACTTGATCAATTCGATCGGGTCCGAAATTGATGAAACCAGCGCCAGGGTGATCTTGGAGAACCTCACTTCTGACAAAATTCTCACTACTGGACAGTATAAACTAATTTTGGCGGCTATGTCGGACCAGAATTTCAAAGGGCTTTCCGACCCAGCCAAACGAACGATCCGCGCCAACCTGATGAAAATGATGCTGCTGACCTGCGCGAAATAATAAAAGGGGAGAAAAACAATGCTGTGCGATTACTGCCAGAAAAATGAAGCGACCAATGTTTTAAAACAGACCATTAACGGGAAGACCAAAATGCTGCACATCTGCGACAGTTGTGCAAATTCCATGCTGTTTTCCAACCTGTTTTCTGATTTTTCTATCAACCATATCTTTACCCACGGCTTACAGCCGATGCATGCTAAGAAAGTATGTGAAAAGTGCGGCATGACCCTGGATGATATTATGAGCAGCGGAAAGGTCGGCTGCGACCGGTGCTATGATACCTTTGCAGCAGAGCTTTCCCGCAGTATTGAGCAAATTCACGGGAAGTCAAGCCACACCGGGAAAGCGCCGAAATCGGCAAGCGGAAAACTAAAGCAAAAAAACAAGCTGGAGGAGCTAAAAACACAGCTTTCCCGGCTGATCGAAGCGCAGGATTTTGAACAGGCAGCGGTGATCCGCGACCAGATCAAAGCGCTGGAACAGGAAATAAACCATACTGCCGGAAAGGAGGAACCAGACCATGAGTAAATGGTACGAGGCTAAAGCCCCACATGAGGACATTGTGATCAGCAGCCGGATCAGGCTGGCGAGGAATCTTTCTGATTTTCCCTTTGAAAGCCGGATGACCGACGAACAGCGCCGCCAGCTTTCTGAAAAGGTAAAACAGGCGTTGAGCCATGTCACAGTGTCCGGGGAAACGCTTCAGTTTACAGAAATGGATTCCTTGGAGGAGATCAAGCGGTATGCCATGGTAGAACGCCATGAGGTAAGCAAGGAGTTTATCAAAGACCCTACGCATCGTTTACTGGGTTATAGTAAAGATGAAAGCGTTTCCATTATGGTCAATGAAGAAGATCACCTGCGTATTCAAGTAATGGCAAGCGGGCTGAATTTGACCAGCGCATACCAGCAATGCAACAAAATTGACGATGTACTGGATTCTGAACTGGATTACGCCTTTAATGAACGCTTGGGGTATTTAACCACCTGCCCTACCAATTTGGGGACCGGGCTGCGCGCCTCTGTGATGGTACACCTTCCGGCGTTGGAAAAATCGGGCCTGATGAACCAGCTCACCGCAACCGTCAATAAGCTGGGGCTTACCATCCGCGGTACCTACGGCGAGGGTAGCAAGGTGCTGGGGTCTATCTACCAAATCTCCAACCAGATCACATTGGGGATCACAGAAAAAGACGCTATTCAAAATTTGGAAAGCATTGTATTACAGGTGATCGAAAGCGAAAAGCGGGCGCGGGAAAGTCTGTTGGCAGAAAAACGCCGTTTGGAGGACGTTGTTTTCCGCAGTTTAGGCGTACTGCGCTATGCAAGACTGTTATCCTCCCGGGAATTTTTTGAAGAGATCTCCAACGTGCGGCTGGGTGTATCTCTGGGGCTGATCCACGATGTGGAGATCTCCCGAATCAACCGAATGATGGCCCTGACCGGCTCCGCAAGCATCTGTGAACGGGAAGGCAGGGAATTGTCTCCGGAGGACCGGGACTTTGTCCGAGCCAATACAGTCCGCACTTATATTTCATAAAGACCTAAAAAGAATTAAGAAGAAAGAAAACCTTTAGAAAGGGGCACGAGTTTATGTACATGTTCACTGGATTTACCGAAAAAGCAAACAGGGCTTTAAACGCCGCGATCAGTATTGCGGCTGAATTGGGGCACACCTTTATTGGCAGCGAGCACATCCTATACGGGTTAATGGCGGAAGATTCTTCTGTCGCATCTACCTTGCTGAGCAAAAAAGGGCTGTCCAAGGAAGATATTTTACAAAAGATCGTAGAAAGTGACGGCAGGGGCGATCCTGTAAGACTCTCCCCCGACCATTTCACCCCGCGTTCCAAACGGATCCTAGAACAGGCCGTTACCGAATCCCGGCGGCTGGGACACAGCTATGTTGGGACGGAACACATCCTGCTCTCGATCCTGCGGCAGGTAGACGGCTATGCGGTCATGTTCTTAAGCGAAGCGGGGATCGACGCGCAATCCCTGTATCAGGATTGCATTCAAGGAATCGCAGGAGAGTCTGCACAGGGCGGCTTTTCCCAAGATGATTATCCAGGTGCGGCCAAGAAAAACAATTCTCCGCAGGGAAACCTGAAAAACCTTTTAAAATACGGGAAAGACTTGACCCAGGCGGCGAAAGACAATGCAATCGATCCAGTGATCGGCCGGAAAGATGAAATCGACCGGGTGGTGCAGATCCTGTCCCGCCGGACAAAAAACAACCCCTGCCTGATCGGGGAACCCGGTGTTGGGAAGACAGCGATCGCAGAGGGACTTGCGCAGAAGATCAGCACTGGAGAGGTGCCGGAAATCTTAAAAGGCAAACAGATCGTCGCGCTGGATCTGACCTCTATGCTGGCGGGTGCAAAATACCGCGGTGATTTTGAGGAACGGATCAAAGCTGTTCTGGACGAAGTGAGCCAAAACCACAATGTGATCCTGTTTATCGACGAGATCCACAACATCATCGGCGCCGGAGCTGCTGAGGGGGCGATCGACGCAGCGAACATTTTAAAACCACAGCTTGCCCGCGGCGAGATCCAGCTGATCGGTGCGACCACGCTGGATGAATACCGCAAATACATTGAAAAGGATTCTGCATTGGAACGCCGGTTCCAGCCGGTTATGGTCAATGAGCCGAGCGAGGAAGACGCGGTTAAAATCCTGTTTGGCCTGCGGGACAAATACGAAGCGCACCACAAAATCAAGATCACCGACGCGGCGATCAAAGCGGCGGTGGAGCTTTCCAGCCGCTACATCAACGACCGTTTCCTGCCGGATAAGGCCATTGACCTGATCGACGAGGCGGCCGCCAAGGTCCGGCTGCGCGCCTATACCGCGCCGACCGATGTGAAAGAACTGGAAGACCGGCTAAAGGAACTTGCGGCTGAGAAAGAAGCGGCGGTCAACGCACAGGAATTTGAACAGGCCGCCAAATACCGGGATGAAGAAAAGAAACTCAAAGAAGAACTGGAAAACCAAAAACAGCAGTGGATGGAAAAAAACTCCGGCCAGACCGGCGAAGTGACGCCGGAAGATATTGCGGATATCGTATCCGGCTGGACGGGGGTCCCTGTCAAACAGCTGACAGAAGAAGAGAGCGAACGCTTGCTGCGGTTGGAGGATGTCCTGCACGAGCGTGTTGTCGGTCAGGATGAAGCGGTCAGTGCCGTTTGCCGGGCGATCCGCCGCGGGCGTGTTGGGCTGAAAGACCCGCACCGCCCTATGGGTTCTTTCCTGTTCCTTGGGCCGACCGGCGTGGGGAAAACCGAACTTTGCAAAACTCTGGCAGAGGCGCTGTTCGGCGATGAAGACGCTATGCTGAGGCTCGATATGTCGGAATACATGGAAAAACACGCCGTTTCCCGTATGGTCGGTTCTCCTCCCGGATATGTGGGCTTTGAAGAGGGTGGCCAGCTAACGGAAAAGATCCGCCGGAAGCCTTACTCCGTCGTTCTTTTCGACGAAGTGGAAAAGGCGCATCCAGACGTCTTTAACATCCTGCTTCAGATCTTGGAAGACGGTATCCTGACCGATTCTCAGGGCAGGCGGGTCGATTTCAAGAATGCCGTCATTATCATGACCTCCAATATTGGCGCGCGCCTGCTGGATGAAAAGAAAACCGTCGGCTTTGCAACAGGTGCTGACGTTGCGAACAAGGAAGCGGAAGAAAACCGTTCCATGATCATGAACGAGCTAAAAAAATATTTCCGTCCGGAATTGTTAAACCGGATCGATGATATTATCGTCTTTAACAAGCTGACACGGGAAGACATCGCACAAATTGCAGGCCGGATGTTCCATACCTTGGAAAGCCGTCTGGCGTCGCTGGACATCACCCTGAAAGTAACGCCGGAGGCACTGGATAAGATCGGCGAAGCTGGATTCGACGACGTATACGGCGCCCGTCCTCTGCGCCGCGCGATCACCGCGCAGATCGAGGACCCGATCTCGGAGCTCATGCTGGAGGGAAAAATCAAGGCAAACGGCACGGTAACCGTTGGGGTGAAAGAAGGAAAATTCTCCTTTGATTGCAGCGAGGAGATCCCAGAAGACCCAAAACCAGATACGCCTGCTCAGGAGCAGTAACTGGAATTTATTTATAAAACAGGCAGCCAGCCGGATATCCGGCTGGCTGCCTGTTTCGTTTTCTTGTTTATAAATCTTTGTATTCGCGTGCGCTCAATAGCTTTTCAAACGTTGTGTACTTTGGCCTCCGAGTAGCGGCCGCATTAGAAGAACCCAAAGGGATCGTATGAGGCAGGGGGATCGGATTCCCCTTTAGATGAATAATATATTTCCCTTCTGGTTCAAAGTATTCAAATCCATTCTCCGCAATTTCTGCATAATGGGTGATCCTCTTCTCCGGTTTTGTCAGATACAAAGCGATGTACTTTAAGTCCGGGGTACGATTCGCCCTAAGCGGAGCATAGTACCATTTCTTTTCCCCCATAAAAACCCTTTCAAATCCATCAGGATGCGCCGCAAGCACAACGGTATCCTGTTTCATAGGGCTTTGTGAGGGAACCAATTCCATCAGTGAAATATTTTCCTCCTGCAATACAGACAAAGCCTCTTTCAAATAACTTTCAATCGCCGTATCAATCAGTTCCTGCCGGGTTCTGTTTTCCCCAGAACAGGAAGAAAATGTTTTGGCCAAACGATCCAGATATTCTAATTGCTCCACCTTAACAGAAATTGTTATTTGCTTTCGTTCTTCCCTTTGCGGCTTTAGCCAGCTTCTGATCGTTTCGTTTGCAGAACTCATGTTACCGCTCCTTTCATGTCCTATTCTGTTTTTTCTTATCTGTACTATATCACATAAAGGCATCTTTGTAAATACCAATCTTTATATTACTATATATAATTTTTTTATATTAATGAAATTATAGAAAAGGAAAGCATTTACCCGCAACGATAAATGCTTTCCTTTTCTATTCTTCACAGCTTTCCCGCGACAATCTTTCCTGCTCTTTCCAATATTCCCGGTCCTGTTCCGTAATGGCGCGTATCACCCGGCATGGGTTCCCAGCCGCAATCACATGAGACGGGATATCCTTTGTCACTACCGAGCCAGAACCGATCACCACATCGTCCCCGATCGTCACGCCAGGATTGATCACGGTATTCCCGCCGATCCAAACACTGTTTCCGATCGTAACAGGCTTGCCATATTCCAAACCTGCGTCCCTTACCTCCGCGTCTATTGGATGCCCAGCGGTATATACGCATACCCGTGGGCCAAACATCACTTCGTCTCCAATCGTGACCGGGCATTCATCTAAAATCACACAGTCAAAATTAGCATAAAACGATTCGCCTACAAAAATCTGGCTGCCGTAATCACAGTGAAACGGCGGCTCGACCCACACATAGTCCCCTGTTTTTCCAAACAGTTCCTTCACCAGTTCGATCCGGCGTTCCCGTTCCTCTTCTGTTGAGGTGTTCAGCAAGCGGGTCAATTTCCTTGCCCGCTGGAATTCCTTCCGCAGTTCCTCTGACTGGCGATAAAGCATTCCAGAAAGCATCAATTCCTTTTCTGTCATTGTTTCACCTCGCCAGCTAGCCTTGCAGGCCTCTTGCCTGGCGGTCCATGTCTTCGATCACAATGTCATGGATCTCTCCCAGCGAAGCGCAATATTCTAATACCTTCCACGGAATATTTGTATGGAAATGGATCTTGATCAATTCCTCATCACCGACTGCCAGCAGGCAATCACCCGGAATATGTTCCATGATATAATCGTGGATCTCGTCCTCCGAAAGATCCTCCCCTTCGATCAAAAGCTGTGTGTCGTACCGGTATTCAATCATCTTTTTCTTCCTTTCTGTTCTTTCATGATAGTATTCACTGGGAAAGAGAACAATAATCATCCCTGTTCAAAATGACTCCCCGGAAAGCTGATGCTCTCCGGGGAGCCTTTTTGATTATTCATCCGCAAACAGTTTCTTTGCTTCTTCGATCACTTTGCCCTCCAACTGCCCTGGAAGCTGTTCATAGCGTTCAAACACAAAGGTGAAGCTGCCGCTTCCCTGCGTCATCTGCCGAACGACTGTCGCGAAATCTGCCATTTCACTCATTGGCACTTCCGCTTCGATCACCGTCATCCCGTCTTCTTCCTCGGAAGGATTCATTCCCATAACGCGTCCACGGCGCTTGTTGAGTTCCCCCATCATATCGCCAGTGTGTTCATCCGGAACTGTTACCTTCAGGTTTCCAATCGGCTCTAACAGCACTGGAGAGGCTTGTGGGATCCCCGCCTTGTAAGCAAGGCTTGCCGCCATCTTAAAGGACATTTCAGAAGAGTCTACCGGATGATAAGAACCGTCTACCAAGGTAGCTTTTAAGCCCACCATCGGGTATCCCGCTACCACGCCTTTGACCATTGCCTCTTTTAATCCCTTTTCAACGGCCGGGAAATATCCTTTCGGGACAGCCCCGCCAAATACCTTTTCTTCAAAAACAAGCTCATCGCTGTCGCACGGTTCAAACTCGATCCAAACGTGGCCGAACTGTCCGTGCCCGCCAGATTGTTTTTTATGTTTCCCTTCTACCTTAACCTTTTTACGGATCGTTTCACGGTATGCGACCATCGGAGGTTCCAAGGTAACATCTACCCCAAACTTTGACTTCAGCTTAGAAACCACAACATCCAAATGCTGTTCCCCCAACCCGCTGATAATACGCTGATGGGTCTCATGGTTGTGGCTGTACCCAAGGGTCAGATCTTCCTCCAGCAGCCGCTTGATCCCCTGCGAGATCTTGCTTTCATCACCTTTGTTGACCGGCAGGACAGCCATAGAATAGCATGGCTGTGGGAAATCCGCCTTTTGCAGCGTCACCTGCGCGCCCTCGTACAAGGTATCTCCCGTATTAGCGGAAAGCTTTGTCACAGCCCCAATATCCCCAGCCGGGATCAGCTTAGTGTCCTCCTGCTTTTTCCCATGTAGGAAAAGCAGTTTGCCCATCTTTTCCACCTCTCCGGTTTCGGAGTTTTTCGGCGCGGATTCTGGGGAGAGCTTCCCGGAGATCACCTTTACAAAGGACAGTTTCCCAACAAATGGGTCGGCCACTGTTTTAAACACATAAGCCACCAGATCCTTGTCTTCATCGCAAGAAACGCCGACTTCGTTCCCCTCTGCGTCAAACGCGGTTTCGATCGCAGCTTCCAAAGCATTTGGCAGCAGCATCTGGATCCCCTTTAGCACAACATCAATTCCGTCAAGCTCTGTGGAAGATCCACAAAATACAGGGGTAATATCACCCAGCCGGACCCCTTTCCGGATTCCGCGAAGCAGTTCATCCTGGGTGAATTTTTCACCGGAGAAATACTTTTCAAATAAATCATCATCTGTTTCTGCAACGGCTTCGCTAATCGCCGTAATCAGCCCGTCGATCCTATGCTCAGACTGGGGCATCTCCACCTCGATCGCTTTCCCGTTTTCATAACGGAAGGCCTTCATATCCACCAGGTCGATATAACACTGGACCTTGTGATCCTCTACGAAGGGAACGACCAATGGGCAGATGCTAGGGCCAAACTCGGTCTTCAGTTGTTCCAGCACTTTATAAAAATCAGAGCTTTCCCGGTCCAGTTTCCCAACATAAATCATTCTGGCCTTTCCCTGCTTTTTTGCCATGCGGTATGCCTTTTTGCCGCCAGTCGTCAGGCCGGATTTTCCAGAAATGGTGACAATTACACTATCCGCTGCGCGGATCGCCTCGCTCATTCCGCCTACAAAGTCAAATAGTCCCGGTGCATCCAGCAAATTAACTTTACAACCTTTATATTCAAAAGAAGCAGCCGCCATAGAAACGGAAGCCTTGCGCTTAATTTCTTCCGGGTCGTAATCGCATACTGTTGTCCCGTCCGCAATGGTCCCCAGCCGATCAGCCGCGCCTGTGGAATACAGCAACGCTTCTGCCAGCGTCGTTTTTCCGGAACCGCCGTGGCCGACGATCGCAATGTTTTTAATGTTATTCGCGTTGTACTGTTTCATATTTTCTCGCTCCGTTCATTGGATAATCACTTGCAATATCACGTTTAAATATTTGTGCAACTTATCCATTTTTAATATATCTTTATTCTGTATTGTATCATAATCACCAGTTTGATGCAACTGCCAGTTCGTAAAAGAATCCAAAAAACTTCTGTTTATAGTGTATAATTTTAGTGAATTATATGTGAACGACCACGTTTCTATTCCGGATACAACCAGCAGCCCCAGCAAAAAATGATAGATGCTTGATCGCAAATATAAAAAAGTGTCGATATGGCGCGATTTTAAATGAAATATGTTGTAAATACAAACAAAATATGATAGACTAAGTTGCAGAAATACCCATAAATCTGGGTATGGATCGTTTTTGGGCATGGATTGCGAAGGCTTCTTAGGGAGGACAATTTTATGGATCAAAACTATAGCAGCCAGCCGCCGCAGGCCAGCTATCCCGTAGGACAGTTAAATACAAACCGGGGACTGCTCAAATTTATCCTGTTGACCTGTATTACCTGCGGTATCTATGCAATCGTATTCTATTCTGGTGTTTCAACCGACATCAACATCATTGCCAGCCGATATGACGGAAAAAGACCATGCATTACTGCCTTTTAACCTTTGTATTGGCGCCCATCACCTGTGGGATCGCGCTTTTTGTATGGTTTCATAATCTTTCCAATCGCATTGGAAAGGAACTGACCCGCCGGGGGATCGGCTACGGTTTTTCCGCAAGCACATTTTGGCTTTGGTATGTTTTAGGTTCCCTTATCATCGTCGGTCCGTTCGTTTACACCCATAAATTAGCTAAAGCAATGAATGCGCTGGCAGAAAATTACAACACCAATGGTTAAGCAAAATAAACAAAGTGAGGGTAATATTTTTTTACGTAAATTTTAATGAAATATGTTGTAAAAATGAACAGCATATGGTAAACTAATATTTAGAAATACTACGCTTTATCATTCAGGCAAAAAGGCAGAAAAAAACACCCATAAATATGGGTGTTGGATCGTTTTTTAGTATGAACGAAAAGGCGTGCTTTAGGAGGGCAATTTTATGGATCAAAATTATAACAATCAGCCTCAGCAGGCTCCAAAGGGATTTGCAATCGCAGCTTTAGTACTGGGTATCGTTTCTGTCGTATTCTGCTGCTTATGGTACATCTCTATTCCTACAGGCGTTGTAGGTATTATCCTTGGTGTAATGGGACGCAAAAAATGCACAACCGCTCAGGGTATGGCTACTGCCGGTTTGGTATTATCCATTATCGGTGCGGTATTATCAATTCTGTTGATCACCATTTTGGCAAGCTTCCTCGCTTCCTTATCCGCTAGCTTTTAAGCTATTATAATTATGTCATGATAATGAAAGAGGCATCTGTGGTTTCAGATGTCTTTTTCTCTTTCAATTAGGAGGATTATTTTATGGACCCGAATTACAATAATCAAAATCAACAAAATCAGGAGCAGCCTACCCCGCCGCCCCAATTTAATCAGTCGCCTCAGTTCAACCAACCGCCTCAGTTCAATCAGGCCCCATATCAGCAAAGCCCCAACCCATACCAGCCGCCAGAACAAAAAGGGATGGCGATCGCTTCTTTAGTCTTGGGGATCCTCTCTGTAGTTTGCTGTGGATGGCTTTTAGGCCTGTTGGGAATTATTTTCAGCGTTCAGGGTAAGAAAAAAGCACCTTCCATGAAGGGGATGTGCACTGCCGGGATGGTGTTGTCCATTATTGGACTGGTCTTCGGCCTCATCTTCACGATCCTTTATGCAACCGGTTCGATCACTTTAGATTCCCTTTATTGGAATCTCTACTATTAACCCACTGAAAAGGCAGCCTCATGATAGGCTGTCTTTTTTTATCCCAATTACCGGAAATTTGGTAAATCTTCTTTTTTCTATTGCGTTCTGTCAAAAAACATGTTACACTGAAGTCAATCAATAACTACAGGAGGGGATACATATGGACCCGAACTATCATAATCAAAACCAGCGCCCGGCCGGGCCTCCACAGCCTCCGGCTCAATGGCAGCAAAATGCGCCACAACAACCACCACAGTGGCAGCAGCCACAACAGCCGCCGCAGTCTCCATATCCCCAAGCCCAATATGTGCCGCCGCGTTCACAGCCTCCATTCCAGCCAACAGAACAAATTGGCTTTTCTATCGCTGGATTGGTCATGGGCATCTTAGGGATCCTATCTTCCTGTTTCTGTATCGGCTGGATCTTCGGGATCTTGGGACTTGTTTTTGCTATCGTAGGCAAGAACAAAGCGCCATCCCAGCAGGGGTTAAATATCGCCGGGCTGGTCTTATCGATCATCGCGCTCGCGATTGGATTGTTCTTCTTGTTTATCGGCTTCTTCTCGGAATATGATCCATATTATTACTATATGGCACTGCCGTTTTTTAATCTGTTTTAAGTAAAAAAAGCTGAGTGGAAAATCCACTCAGCTTTTTTATATCTGCATTCCCGGGACAAACAGCCGCAAAACCGCGATCAGGAAAAAGATCCCGATCAAGGTATAAATAAACCAGCTGCCGCGCGGAACCAGCTTTACCGGCCGGTGCATCAGGAAGGCAACTAGCTCAATCCAAAATAATCCCCCTACAGTCAGCAGCATCAGCGGCGCAACATTATACCGCAGGGACGAAAAAATCTCCCCATGCAGCAGACTAAGCACGCTGCGAGTCAGCCCACAGCCCGGGCAGGGAATCCCCGTTGCCTGATAAAAAAAGCAAGGAGGCAATACATCTGAACCAATCCACAAAAATAATTTTTGCCAGACAGGAAACAGGCAAATGCCTACGACCGGAACTAATACCCCGATCCATGCCCAAATATATTTCGCTTTCATTGCCCCACCCCTTTTTCGCAAAAGAAAAGGCAAGGAGATTTTCCCTGCCCTGCTTTTTCAACCAAACAAAACTTATTCCTGTTTGTCTTCAATATATTTTACAATATCGCCAACAGTTTTAATGTTTTCTACTTCTTCATCCGGGATTTCTACATCAAATTCTTCTTCTAAAGACATAACCAAATCTACAACGTCCAAAGAATCAGCACCCAAATCATCTGTGATGGAAGCTTCCATCGTTACTTTTTCAGCGTCAACATCCAATTGATCACACAAAATTTCAGTTACTTTTTCTAATACCATAATCATATCCTCCTAATGGTTATTTTCATCATCTATTGTCAAAGGTTATCCCTATAACAATTACAATCATATGACAACCGTATCGGTGTGTCAACCCCTATTCGGAAAATTCTCCGATTTTTCTGAATTTTTGATAGCGGTTTGCCAGCAAGTCATCAACAGGTACATCAACCAGTCTGCCCAGTGCTCCGGCCAGATAATCAGAGATGTTTTCAGCCGCCTGCCCATAGTTATTATGGGCGCCTCCTGCAGGTTCTTCGATGATCTCTTCTGCGACTCCCAGATCCAGCAGATCCTTTGCAGTGATCCTTAAAATATTGGCGGCCTCCTTTTCCCGGGAAGCGTCTTTCCACAAAATACTGGCGCATCCTCTTGGTGAGATGACAGAATAAACCGCGTTTTCCATCATGGCCAATTCATCGCACACGCCCAAGGCTAGCGCTCCGCCGGAGCCGCCCTCTCCCAGCACAATGGTAATGACCGGGGTTTTTAACCGGAAAAACTCCATCAGGTTTTTCGCTATCGCCTCACCCTGTCCACGTTCTTCCGCCGCGATCCCACAAAATGCGCCCGGTGTGTCTACAAAGCAGATGACCGGCCGGTGGAATTTTTCCGCCTGCTTTGCCAGACGAAGCGCCTTCCGATACCCTTCCGGGTGCGGCATCGCAAAATTGGAATCCTTATTTTCATCAATATTTTTGCCCTTTACCTGCGCCAAAATGGTCACGGGCTGTTCCTTAAAAGAGGCGATGCCGCCAATAATAGCGTGATCGTCGCCAAACAGCCTGTCACCGTGGAGCTCATAAAAGTCTTTAAAGATCAGCGGGATATAGTCCCGAATCGTCGGGCGGTTTTTATGACGGATGATCTCCATCCGTTCCCATGCTGTAATACCCATATTATCCCTCCTAACGGCTTATTTTGACGTTCCCACATATCCGTGGTGGCGAAGCAGCTTTGAAAGCGTACGCCGCATATTCTGCCGTTCCACGATCATGTCTACAAAGCCATGCTGCAACAAAAATTCCGCAGACTGGAAATCGTCCGGCAAGCGCTGCTTGATGGTTCCCTCGATCACTCTTCGGCCCGCAAAGCCAACCAGCACCTTGGGTTCCGCCAGGATAATATCACCGATAGAAGCAAAAGAGGCCGTGACACCGCCGGTCGTAGGGTCGGTCAGTACTGTAATGTACAAAAGCCCCGCATCCGAATGGCGTGCCACTGCTGCTGAGGTTTTTGCCATCTGCATCAGGGATACGATTCCCTCCTGCATCCTCGCACCGCCCGAAGCAGTAAAAATAACAACGGGAAGCCCCTTTTCGGCAGCCCGTTCAAAAGCGCGCGAAATCTTTTCCCCTACAACACTTCCCATAGATGCCATCATAAACCGGGAGTCCATCACCGCGATCACACAGGGTTTTGTTTTGATCGTGCATTCCCCTGTGATCACCGCGTCCTTCAGTCCGGTCTTTTTCTGAAGCGCTTCTATTTTTTTCTCGTAATTTTCAAAAGAAATAGGATTGGCGCTTACCATATCCGCATCATACTCTACAAAGCTGCCCTTATCAATGGTGATATTCAGGCGTTCACGCGCGGAAAGCCGCGCATGGTAATTACATTCTGAACAGACCTTGTTCGCACCCACGAAATCTTCCATAAACATGACATGGCCGCACCGCGGGCATTTAAACAAAAGGTCTGACGGAATAGAAACCTTGCTCTTTTTGCTGTGTTCTGGGTCGGTATCGAAGCGCGATTTGACCGTTTTAAACAAATCCTCCAGCAAGGATACTCCCTCCTTCTATAGAATTGCGGAAGCTTTATAGCTCTCCGTCTGCCATTTTTCGTTCTAAAAATCCATTGTCAAAATCAGCCGCCGCAAAATCCGGGTCCCGCAGAATCGAAAGCTGGAAATCAATGTTGGTGTCAACACCCTCCACCAAAAATTCCGCAAGCGCCCATTTCATTTTTTTAATGGCAGTTTCACGGTCCTTGGCATATACGATCAGCTTAGCGATCATGCTGTCATAATAGGGGGTGATCTCATACCCCTGATAAACAGCGCTGTCGATCCGAATCCCAGGCCCTCCGGGAAGATTCAGGGATTTGATCTGCCCAGGCGACGGGCGAAAGCCCTTGGCTGGATTTTCTGCGTTAATTCTACACTCTATTGCGTGCCCTGTCAAGTGTATTTCATCCTGAGTATAGGAAAGCGGTTTTCCCTGCGCGATCAAAAGCTGTTCCTGCACCAGGTCCACCCCTGTCACCAGCTCGGTGATCGGGTGTTCTACCTGAATACGGGTGTTCATCTCCATAAAGTAAAAATCGCCTCTGGCATCCAATAAAAACTCAATGGTGCCTGCGTTCTCATAGCCGCAGGCTTTCGCCGCTTTCACAGCCGCTTCGCCCATTTTCCGGCGAAGCTCGGGCGTCATCACAGCGCACGGCGCTTCTTCCAGCACCTTCTGGTTCCGCCGCTGGATCGAGCAGTCCCGCTCTCCCAGGTAAATCACATTGCCAAAACTGTCCGCCAAAATCTGCACTTCCACATGGCGCGGATTGACAATGAACTTTTCCAGATAAACACCGGCGTTCCCGAAAAAGCTCAGCGCCTCCTGCTTGGCGGCAGTGATCTGCGCTTCCAGTTCCTCCTCAGAATCCACCCGCCGGATCCCGCGTCCGCCGCCGCCGGCAGAGGCCTTTACCAACACTGGGTATCCTATTTCACGGGCAAGCGCTTTGGCGTCTTCCAAATCGCCTATCTCCCCTTCGGAGCCCGGGATCACCGGAACGCCCGCCTGTTTCATCGTTTCCTTTGCCTGCGCCTTGTCACCCATCATCTCGATCGACTCATAGCCCGGCCCGATAAATTTTACGCCGCAGCGTTCGCAGGTTTTCGCAAAGTTTGCGTTTTCAGATAAAAAGCCAAAGCCCGGATGGATCGCGTCCGCCCCTGTCAGATCACAGGCAGCAAGGATCGCCGGAATATTCAGATAGCTGTCCTTTGTGGCCGCAGGGCCAATACAGATAGCTTCATCCGCCAGCTTGACATGCAGGGCGCTTTTATCGGCAGTGGAATAGACCGCTACCGTTGGAATCCCCTGTTCCCGGCATGCACGGATGATCCGGACCGCGATCTCCCCGCGGTTGGCAATCAGCACTTTATCAAACATCAGCCTTTACTCCCCGATTGCGAACATGATCTCTGTGTTTGCCACGCGCTGGTCTCCGACATAAGCAGTCGCTTTTCCCGTGCCGAAGCTCTTGCGGAGTTTAAGCATCTCCACTTCCAGGCGCAGGGTGTCGCCCGGCTTTACTTCCCCGCGGAAACGCGCTTTATCGATCCCGCCGAACAGCGCGATTTTCCCCTTGTATTCCGGCATGGACAGAATGCATACCGCCCCTGCCTGCGCCAACATTTCAATGGTCAGCACGCCCGGCTGGACCGGATGTCCCGGAAAGTGCCCTGCAAACCAGAACTCGTCTTCTTTTAAATATTTTTTAGCCACGACCCGAACGCCCGGTTCCATCTCTTCGATTTCGTCGATCAGCAAAAACGGGTCCCGGTGCGGGATGATTTCCTTAATCTGTTCCTGATTCAATAACGGCATATCGTTTTCCTTTCTCATCTGTATGATGTTTAGCGAATCACCATCACTGGCTGGCTGTACTCTACCGGCTGGCCATCCTCGACCAGGATCTCGGCAACTTCGCCGTCAAATTCGCTTTGGATCTCGTTCATCAGTTTCATTGATTCGATAATAAACAGCACATCGCCTTTTTTCACCTGCTGTCCCACCGTGACGAACGGAGCCTTGTCCGGTGCCGGCGCACCGTAGAAGGTGCCGACGATCGGCGCTTCTACAACATTCCCGGACAATGCGGGGGATTCCGCCGGCATATCTGCCACAGGCATGACAGGAACGTTTGGGATTTCCGCCTGGACTTCGGAAGAAGTGCAAACAGCAAGCTTTGGACGTTTGGCGCTTAAATTCAGTTTAAAATCGCCGTCTTCCAGCACCAATTTGCCCAAGCCGGTTTTCGCCATTTCGTTCATCAGTTTGGTAATGTCCGCTACGCTTAGTTTCATTTCACTCATCGGTATGACTTTCCTTTCGCAGTTTGTTATCCTTCGTACTTTTTCAGGCAGAGCGTTGCGTTGTGTCCGCCAAAGCCTAAGGAGTTGGAAAGCGCAACTTTGATATCCGCTTTCTTGCCGCCGTCTGTCATATTATTTAAATCGCATTCTTCGTCGTAAACCTGGAATCCGGCAGTTCCCGGAACGTAACCTTCTTCCAGTGATTTTGCGGTGATGATCGCTTCTACTGCCCCGGCTGCGCCCAGCAAATGTCCGGTCAAGGCTTTGGTGGAGCTTACCATCACCTTCTGCGCCGCTTCGCCTAATGCAGCTTTGATCGCTTTGGTTTCATATTTGTCATTCAGCGGGGTAGATGTCCCGTGTGCGTTGATATAGTCTACATCCTCTGCCTTGAGTCCGGCTTCTTCAAACGCAAGCTGCATCCCCTTGGCTGCACCCAAGCCCTCCGGATCGGGGCTGGTCATGTGGTAAGCGTCGCCGGTTGCGCCGTAACCCACTACTTCCGCGTAAATTTTAGCGCCTCTTGCCTTGGCGTGCTCCAACTCCTCCAAAATCAGGATACCGCCGCCCTCGCCCATGACAAAACCATTTCTCTCTTTATCAAACGGAATGGAAGCCCGGTCCGGGTTATCCGCGTGGGAGAGCGCTTTCATATTATTAAAGCCCGCTACCGCAAACTCACTGAGCGCGGCCTCGGAACCCCCTGTGATACAAACGTCCAAATAACCGTGCTTGATATTACGAAACGCCTCGCCCACAGCGTGAGATGAGGTGGCGCAGGCTGTTACCGGCGCATAGTTGACCCCTTTGAACCCAGTTTTAATGGCAATCGTACCTGCCGCCATATTGGAGATCATCATTGGGATATAAAACGGGGATACACGGCCACTGCCTTTTTCCAAGAATTTTTGATGCTCTGTTTCCGTCGTTCCAAAGCCGCCGATTCCAGACCCTACGATCACCCCTACCCGGAACGGATCAAGGTCTTTAAAATCACTGCCGCAGTCTTCCATAGCTTGACGGCATGCCTCTACCGCATACTGGGTAAACAGGTCGGTCCTTCTCAGTTCCTTTTTATCAAATGCTTTCAGCGGATCAAAATCCTTTACCTGAGCCGCTACCTTTACATCGGAATTTGAAATGTCAAACTTTTCAATGAAAGAAATCCCGTGCTTGCCCGCCTTTACATTTTCCCAGGCGGCCGACAGATCATTTCCGATCGGGCTGACGATCCCCATCCCGGTGATTACTACTCTGTTCATTGGTTTCTCTCCTTTTCCTGCTTGGTTTTTACTTGATCCAGTATGTCTGTCCTACATGGACATCGCGCCGTCTATTACGATTACCTGACCGGAAACATAGCTTGCATTCTCTGATGCAAGGAATGAAACCACCCCGGCAACCTCTTCCGGTTTTCCAAACCGTCTTAAAGCGACAGCTTCCATACATTTTTCTTTTACCTTTTCATCCAGCACCGCAGTCATCGGCGTTTCAATAAAGCCCGGTGCGATCGCGTTGACGGTGATATTCCGCGGTCCCAGTTCCTTGGCCGCAGTCAGGGTCATGCCAACGATCCCGGCCTTGCTGGCAGAATAGTTGAACTGCCCCGCATTGCCGTACAGCCCGGCAACAGAAGAAACGTTGATGATCGTCCCGCTTCTCTGTTTCATCATGACTGCACCAACATGACGGGTCATGTTGAACACACTTTTATAGTTTACATTGGTCACCATGTCAAACTGTTCTTCGCTCATCCGGACCAGCAGTCCATCTTTCGTAATGCCGGCATTGTTTACCAGCACATCGATCGTGCCAAAGTGTTCCTTCACCGCTTTGACCATTTCCTTGCAGGCTTCAAAGCTGGATACATCCGCAATAAAGCATTCAGCTGCTACGCCAAAGGACATACACTGTTCTTTTACTTGATTCCCGCCGTTTTCAACCTCTGCTTCGCCACGGCAGTTGATCGCAATGTCAAAACCGTCCTGCGCCAGGCGTAGCGCCATGGCTGCCCCCAAGCCTTGGGAAGCACCGGTGATCAACGCTGTTTTTCTTCCGTTATTGTTTGCCAAACCAAACACTCCTTTCCCTTACCATTCAAAAATCGACGCGCCGTAGGTGAGCCCTGCTCCAAAGCCTACCACACAAATTTTATCGCCTTTTTTCAGCCGCCCCTGTTCATCCAGCTGGGAAAGTGCCAGCGGGATGCACGCGCTGGAAATATTGCCAAAATCCTGAATATTGATGTAAAAACGTTCTGCCGGTAGCTTCAGCCGTTTGATCGCGGTCTGCACGATCCGGATATTTGCCTGATGCGGAATGATCAAATCCAGATCCTCCACCTTTAATCCCGCCTGCTCTGCCGCCAGTTCTACCGCTTCCGGCATGGCGACTGTCGCGAACTTGTAAACATCATTGCCTGCCATCTGCATGTAACCGGTCGGTGCCTCGTTCATCTCGTCGTATCCCCAGTCGAACGGTTTGTCCGAAAACGGATTCTTCGGTTCTGGAAGCTTTGTAAAGATTTTCACAGCGCCCTGCGGCTTGCCCTTCAGCACACAGGAATAAAGCCCTTCGCCCTTTGTTACAACCGTTGCCGCCGCCCCGTCACCGAACAGCACGCAGGTGCCGCGGTCAGAATAGTCCACCATACGGGTGATGATCTCGGACGAAACGATCAGGATCGTTTTCGCACAACCGCTGTCCAGATATTTCTGTGCCACATCCAACGCAAACACATACCCGGCGCAAGCCGCGTTTAAATCCATGCAAGCCGCCGATTCGATCCCCAGTTCTTGACCGACCAGACAGGCAAGGGAAGGGGTCAGGCAGTCCGGGGTAACTGTGGTAGCGAGGATCATATCAATTTCTTCCGCCTCAATCCCCGCGCGCTTGATTGCTTGTTCAGAAGCTTTCGCCCCCATTTGAAACGCAAGCACCCCGTTGGTGATGTGCCGGGTCTTGATCCCGGTACGGGTAGTGATCCATTCGTCACTGGTGTCAACGATCTTTGCAAAATCTTCATTATCTGCGATCACCTCCGGAACATATCTTCCGGTGCCAATAATCTTGATTGCCATGGCTGTATTCCTCCTAAAGATATTTTTTGCTTCAATTTCTTGCATCTATCGGATCAAAATGATATATTTAAAAGTAGAAATCCCTTTTGTATGGAAACATTTTCCATTAAATGGAAAGCAGTGCCTAAATCCCATATATTACATATAGTAAAATGTTCCCTGCTATTTGTCAACAAAGTTTTGTGTAGTTTGTAATAAAATGTTGTTATTTTTTTTTAAAATGCAGTTCTTTTTATACAAGTTGACTGGGATTTTTACACCAATACAGCTGTACTGTATTGTAAATTATTGATCAGAACAGGAGAGATTCCCTATGGCAAAAAATGTTTTTCTTTTTTCCGGACAAGGTTCCCAATACCCGGGCATGGGCAAAGAATTGCTTTCTTTATATCCCTCTGCCCAAATGATCTATGAATGTGCGGCCGATATTCTCGGCATGGATTTAAAAGCGCTTTGTTTCGACGGAAGCGAAGCGGAGCTGGCGCAAACCAAAGTTTCCCAGCCGGCGATCTTCACTACCTCGCTGGTGGCGCTCAACGCCATGAAAGAAAACGGCATCCCTTACGAAGCAGTCGCAGGCCATTCTTTGGGAGAATATGCGGCGATGGTCGCGGCAGGGGTCGTTACCATGGAAGACGGATACCGTCTTATCAAGCACCGGGCGGCCGCCATGCAGGCCTGCGCGGAACAGCAGGATGGCGCTATGTGCGCGGTTTTGGGGATGGAGGCTGACGAGATCGCAAAGGTATGTGAATCAGTAGACGGGTATGTTGTGCCGGTCAACTACAATTCCCCGGCGCAGACCGCGATCGCCGGAGAAGCTTCCGCCATTGAAAAAGCTGCGGAACAGTTTGCGTCCCTTGGAAAAAAATGCGTCCGCCTTGCGGTAAACGCCGCATTCCACTCCAAGCTGATGCAGCCGGCGGCGGATGAATTTTTGGCGAAGATCCAGGAGATCCCTTTCTCCCAGCCGGAAAAAGAATTTTACTCCAACGTTACCGGCGGCGTGCTCACTGATGTTTCGAACATGCCGGCTTACCTTGCAAGGCACCTTGTTTCGCCGGTCCGGTTCGTAGAGGAACTTTCCGCGATGGGTTCTGCCGGATTTGACAATTATATCGAACTGGGGCCAAATAAAGTTTTGACCGGATTGGTAAAGAAAACACTCAAGGGCGCAAATGTATATAATGTAGAAAATGAAAAAACCTTGCAGAAAATGCTGGAAAAGGTAAACGGATAGCCACATGAAAAACCTATATCTGTGCGGATTTATGGGGGCTGGAAAAACCACCGTGGCAAAGGCTCTTTCCAAACGGCTTGAGCTCCCCTGCTATGACACGGATGACTTGATCGTCTTACAGGCTGGTATGCCTATTCCCGCGATCTTCTCTAAAGAAGGAGAAGAGGGCTTCCGCCGGCGGGAAACCGCGTGCCTGCGCCAGTTGGGCGGCCAATCCGGCGCCGTGATCGCGACTGGGGGCGGCCTTGTCATGAATCCGAAAAATGTAGAGATCATGAAAAATCAGGGAATTCTTGTTTTTCTGGACGCCCCATTTGAGCTGTGTTACCTGCGCATCCACGGGGATAAAAACCGCCCCAATGCGGCATCCCGCACCAAAGAGGAGCTTTATGCCCTGTACCGGGAACGAAAGACGGTGTACCGAAAGGCAAGCGACGCGGTGATTGCCTGCCGTAACCGCCTTGCCCCGGTGCTCAATCAGCTGGAACAGCTTTATAAAGAAAACGAATAACATCAAAGGAGGCAGCACAAAATGGGAGTTTCTATCAACAGTATGGGATTATTCGGCATGAACGCCTATCCGGTACAGGTGGAGGCGGATACCCTGCGGGCGCTACCTTCCTTTGATATTGTGGGGCTGCCGGATGCTTCGGTCAAGGAAAGCCGGGACCGAGTGCGCATTGCCATGAAAAACTGCGGATATGAATTCCCCTCGACCAAGATCACAGTCAATCTGGCGCCCGCCGACCTGAAAAAAAGCGGCCCGCTTTACGATTTGCCTATCTTTCTTGCCATGCTGCTTGTTTCCGGGCAGCTTTCCTGTCCGGAACTTGCTGATAAGGCGTTTTTGGGCGAGCTTTCCCTAAACGGCGGCCTGCGCCCTGTAACCGGAGTGCTTCCCATGGCGATCGAAGCAAAGGCCCATGGAATCCGGGAATTATTCGTGCCTGCAGAAAATGCCGCAGAGGCGGCTATTGTGGACGGATTGACTGTTTACGGAGTAGAAAAGGCCAACAGCCTGATCTCCCACCTGCTGGGGATCCGGCCGATGCCGCCGGCAAAATTACAGGAAACAGAACAAACAGGATCTTCCTGCCCTGATTTTTCTGATGTAAAAGGACAGAACGCCGCAAAGCGGGCCTTGGAGATCGCGGCGGCGGGCAGCCACAACGCCCTGATGATCGGGCCGCCCGGCTCCGGGAAAAGTATGCTGGCCAAACGCCTGCCCGGCATCCTGCCGGACATGACGTTTGAAGAATCCTTGGAAACTACAAAACTCTATTCCGCGGCGGGGCTAATCCCTAAAAACAGCGGGCTGATCCGGGTGCGGCCGTTCCGGGCACCGCACCATACGGTGTCAGCGGCGGGGCTTTCGGGCGGCGGCAGTATCCCCCGCCCGGGCGAAATTTCGCTGGCGCATAACGGGGTCCTATTTTTAGACGAACTGCCGGAATTTTCCCGCACGGCAATGGAGATCTTGCGCCAGCCGATCGAAGACGGCAAGGTAACCATCTCGCGGGCAAGCGGTTCCTTTTCCTATCCCTGCACCGCTATGGTAGTCGCTGCAATGAATCCCTGTCCCTGCGGTTATTTCGGGCATCCAAATCGTCCCTGCACCTGTACGCAAGCTCAAGTAACACGGTACCTTTCCAAGGTGTCCGGCCCTTTGCTGGACCGGCTTGACCTGCACATCGACGTGCAGCCGGTGGAATTTGAAAGCCTGTCCGGCACAGAGCCTTCCGAACCCTCCTCCGCTGTCAAAAAACGGGTGGATCAGGCGCGGGCGATCCAGAACGAACGGTTTAGAGGTACTGGGGTGTTATCAAATTCACAGATCCCAACCGCGAAGCTTTCCGAATACTGCCCGCTGGACGACCGTGCATCGCTGATTTTAAAACATTCTTTTGAAAAGCTTGGCCTGTCTGCCCGTGCGTACGACCGGGTGCTAAAGGTAGCGCGCACGATCGCCGACCTTGCCGGGGAAGAAGTGATCCACAGCGCACAGATCGCCGAGGCGGTACAGTACCGCAGTTTAGATAGAAAATACTGGCAAAGAGGATAAAGGGGAGTTTTACTTTGGATCTGCTGAATGTTGTCATTGTAGGCGCGGGAGGGTTTCTTGGCGCCGCAGGGCGTTATCTCTGCTCCGGCCTGATCAATCAGCGCTCTAACGCTGGGGTATTCCCGCTGGGGACTTTGGCGGTAAATATTTTAGGCGCGTTTTTGATCGGTTTCCTTTCCGAATTATTTGCCCAATGCATGCCGAAAAGAAAGCGCCTGCTGTTGTTTTTTACCACAGGGATCACCGGTGGCTTTACCACCTTTTCCACCTTTAGTTTAGAAACAATGGGGCTGTTCGAGCAAGGTCACCATGGTTTGGGTGTACTGAATATCCTGCTCAGCGTTTTGTGCTGCCTGGCAGGTGTTGTGATAGGAAAGCTTTGTGCGCAAAAGTTGGCTGGAACACTTCATTAACGACGGTCATCTGCCCAGAATCATGAAATAGGGACGGACTGCGTGCAGTCCGTCCCTATTTCATGATTCTAAAATAATTTCTGCCGCTTTTTCTCTTTTCCCGGCGCCTGATTTATGATACAATGATCCTGCATCTTAAAATTCGTTTTTCAGCGACCGGGTAAATAATCCCTTGAGGACCTGCTCTGGATCGCCGTCCTCATACAGCATTTCATGTACAGCGGCACAGATAGGCAGATCCACCTGATGCTCGTTTCCCAATTTCAACAAAGCTTTTACCGTATAGTACCCTTCTGCCAACTCGTTATAAGGCTCGCCTTTGACAAAGGCCTCTCCAAACCGACGGTTGTGGCTGTAAGGGGAAAAAAGCGTCGCCTGATAATCCCCCAAGTGGCACAGTCCGTAAGCGGATAACTCGTTTCCGCCCATTGCCTGGATCAGGCGCGCGATCTCACGGGTCCCGCGGGACATCAAAGCCCCTTTTAAGGTGGAAAGCCCTTTTCCGTCCAGCATTCCGGCGGCAATTCCAATCACGTTTTTAGCCGCGCCGCCGATCTCATTGCCAATGAGATCCTGCCCATAATAAAACCGGATCAGCTCGCTGGAAAATTCATTCACCAGCAGCTGCTTTGCCGTTTCATCATTGCTATCTATCACCATGCAGTTAGGGATGCCATGATAAAACTCCTGCACATGGCCCGGCCCCAGCCACACCGCTACCCGGTTGGAAGCGGCTAAATTTTCCTCCGCAATCTGGGACAGCCGCCTGCCGGTGGAAATCTCGATTCCTTTCATACATAACACAAAAATTTTTCCGGACAAGGAGAATGCGGCAAGCTCTTCCATCAGCCGCCGCAGCCCCTGCGCCCCGATCGAAATCACGATCACTTCCGCTTCTGCCACACAGGAAAGCTCGGTGGAAAGCCCAACGCTTTGCGGCAGGGTAAGCACATCGTTTTTCCGTGTAGCAAAAAAAGCCTGCATATGCTTGGAGGTTTCTCTTCCATATAACGTCACGCTGTGCCCTATGCTGTCCAAATACCATGTAATCAGCGAGCCCCAGCGCCCGCAGCCAATCACTGTAATCTTCATACCATATTCCTTTCTTGAATCTGGAATAGTATAGCACAGAATCTAGGAAAATTCAAATTCTCTGCCTTTTGAAAGGAAGGTGTTATTTTTTGACCAATGACATGACAACTGGAAAACCGCTGAAAACGATCCTGTTTTTCTTGATCCCCATGCTAATCGGCGGTATCTTCCAACAGTTTTACAACATTACAGATACCCTGATCGTCGGACATGTGGTAGGCTCCCGCGCGCTTGCGGCGGTGGGCGCCAGCGCTTCTACTTCCTTTTTTCTGCTGTCGGTGGTCACCGGACTGACCAATGCGTTTGCGATCGTCATCTCCCAGTATTTTGGCGCAAAGGACGAAAAGATGGTGCGCAAAACCACAGCCAGCGCGGTCTACATCTGTGTGCTGTCAGCCCTTGCGTTATGCCTGATCGGACTGTTTTTCTCCCGTCCGCTGATGAAGCTGCTGCAGACGCCGGAGGACATTTTGGACGACGCCGCACTTTACATTCAGATCTGCATGGTCTTTTCCGCCGGACAGGTGGTGTATAATGGGGCGGCAAGTATTCTGCGGGCCGTGGGCGACAGCAAGACCCCGCTTTATTTTTTGATCCTGTCCACGGTGCTCAACGTAGCGCTTGACCTGCTTTTTGTCATCGTGTTTGATATGGCAGTGCGGGGCGTTGCGGTCGCTACTGTAATTGCACAAATTCTTTCCGCCGTCCTTTGTGTGATCTACATGATCAGAAGGTTTCCCATTTTTCGCCTGAAGCGTTCCGACTGGAAGCTGGACCTCCCCAATCTATTAGAAATATTAAAGATCGGCTCCTCCATGAGCCTGCAAAGCATTTTGCTCTCTGTAGGGGATATGACCATTAACGCGGTCATCAACTCCTATGGAACAAATGTCATCGCCGCTTATACGGCCGGTCTTCGTGTACAGCAGTTTGCCTCTCTCAGTTCCTTTAACCTTGCTCAGGCGTTTGCGGTTTATGCCGGCCAGAATCTCGGCGCCCGCAAGTTTTCCCGGATCCGGCATGGGATGCGTCAAGCTACCTTTCTCTGCCTGGGGATCACGCTCCTTTCCACTGTGATCGTCTTCCTGTTTGGGGACAATATCACCCGGTGCTTCATCTCGTCTTCCGACCCTTATTTGGAAGAGATCGTTATTTATTCCCGCGGTTTTTTGCGCACGACATCTCTGTTTTATCCGTTTTTGGGCTTGATCTGGCTTTATAACAATGCCCTGCGTGGGATGGGGGACATCGTTGTCCCGTTCCTTTCTTCCATGATCGAGCTTACCGTCAAGGTAGGGCTTTCCCTGCTTTTTTCCTTTTGGTTTGGCTATCTTGGCGTGTGGTGGGCAAATCCGATCGCTTGGGCGCTGGGGCTGGTCCCCAGCCTGATCCGCTATTACCGCCGCCGTTGGATGGCTTTAGCAGACCGCTTTGCACCGATCGACCCGGATACAGCTGAATAACATCAAAAAGCTCCTCTGCGGAAATTCCGCAGAGGAGCTTTTTGATGTTAAGAAATCAGCTTTTTTAGTTTGGAAAGCCCCCAAACTGCTGCCAGCCATATCACTTCATAGAAGCAAAGCGTCAGGTTGGAAAGCTGGCTCACACTCTTCATAGCGGTAAATGCAATAAAGAGCAGGACCCCAACACCGATGGACACACAGTTAGCCAGCTGCATCCACTGGATCTTACGGTAAAGCAACTTGGCAGAAAGCACCGAGTAAAGATAGGCCGGGAAAGTGCCGTTATTGGACACCGCCCCATTGAGCGGTTCTTCCGACACAGAAAGCGTTTCTTCTTCCTTATGAAGCCGTGACGGGATCACACGGAAAGAATCCTCCGGCATATCAAAAATCTGGGCAAGCTGTCCCCTTGTCAAAATCGGGTCGACTGTTTTTACGATCACGGTGATGTCGTGGTTATACAAGTCCACCAGCATATTCCGGGATTCATCATTGCCGGTTACACCGATCACAAACACCGCACTGAGCTCCCCCGCCGCTGACAGGTAGATCAAATTGCGGTTCTGCGCCAGATACCGGCTCTCATAATCCCGGCTTGGGACGTCGATATTGTGGTTGATCATCAGTTCCCTGGAGCCAATCAACACCCGCCTGTCCTTGATCCAAGCGGAAATTCCCATGCCATCCTCATAGATCACGGTATCCACTGGGTCTAAATAGTCTTTCCGGTCCGAGATAATGTTTAAGAAGATCCCGCCCAAAATACTCTTGGTTTCACATAATACGCTGGTCGCGTCCAAAATCGCCCGGTCAATCGCCATATTGGAAAAGGTCTTGATCCCATAAAGCGTGACATCGTTGGCCCGGAACAGATCGTTGGCGCTTACTAGTATTGAGTTTACATCACTGTAGCTGTCCGCCGCATTGTAGCCAAGCACCGCGCCGCCCAATCTGGAAAGGTCTTTCTGGGCCTGAGCCATCGGCAGTACGGATACAAATGCAGGGGTAATCCCAGCACCCACTATCAGCACACCGCTCAGCACGGTCAGCGCCGTATAAATATCCCCGCCCAGCAAGAACGCAGCGACCGCTGAAATGACCGAGATCCCTCCCACAGCCAGCACCACAAATTTGGACTGCCGGTCAGTCAGGTCTTCACTAAACGATTCTGCCAAAAATCCGGAAAGGAAAGAGGTTTTCCGGTTTAATACAAACCGCGGATAACGGTTATTTAACGCACCCTTGGTAAAATCTTCTGCAAGACGCTGGCTTTCTAAAAGATCAGCCGAATATTTGTCGGTCTTTCCGGAAATAAAGTGGAAATTTTTCACCACACGGGAGGCGTTCACTGCGCGCCCCAAATACCAGCCTGCCATGCACAGTGCTGTCAGCGGCACGTAAAGGAACACGCCGCTTTGGTTCACCATTTCCGGGTCAGTCAGGATCACCGCGCAGCTCAGTGTGGTGACCGGAAGCGCCAAACTGTACATCGTCGCCTTATTAAATTTCTTTCTGACCAGCGCAGTCCAACCGTCACGCAGCACGTCGATGCTGAAGAGGCAAAGCAGTACCATCAGCACAAAATTGGAAAGGCAGAAGAACATTGGATTCTTGTGTGGGTCTACCAGTTCTACTGGATTTCCATTCGGCAGAGCCGCCAGCAATATCATGGCGATAGACAGGACAAAAATAACGACTGACGCCACACAACGGAAGATCATCCCGTGCTTTAGTTCATGCAGGATATCATAAAATTCCTCTGTTTGGGAATAGGATACAAACTCCTCTTCTTCGGAAAGGTCTTCCTCCTCTTCCCAGCGCTTGGAAAGCTTCTTTTCCTGTTCTTTATTTTTTCCGGAGCGGAACAACGGGCTGTTTTCTTTTTCCTCCCGTTCCAGCTCCGAGGTCAGATCCTCGATCAAAGGCAGGTTCATGGGCGGAGGCGTCACATTGATGGATAAGTCCTCCTCGATTTCTTTTCCAGCCTGCTCTGACGGGCTGTTTTTATTATAATCCGGCTCCAGCGCAAAATCGCGCACCTTGCTTTCCCGGTTTTTGCGCAGGGCAATATATTTTAATTTTGCAGTATCGTTTAAATCGACCGAAGTCTTTACTCCCGCCGCATTCAGCGGGGTACCTTGGATTTCTGTTGTCACAGAGGAGAAAGTCCCATCCCCAGCGGAAGGCTTTTGATGAGATTTATGCGCCTGGGGCAGCCGCACGGGGTCGGCTTCAACAGTCGGCTCCTCGATATTATAAGGCGTCGCCTCGATGGTCGGTTCCTCTACCGACAAGCTGGGAAGCGCCTGCGTCAATTCTTCTGTATGTGCCACAAAGGTTGCGGTCTGCGCCTTAGGCGCGATCGTTTCCCGCTTGATTTGAGGTCCGGCGGTTTCCTTCTCCGGTTCCGGCACAGGTACAGCGCCCTGTGCCGGCTGTTTTGCCGGCTCTTCTGTTTTTGGAGCCGCCGTTTCTTTTACAGGCTCTGGTTTTGACTGTACCGTCGGTACCTCCTGCGCCTGCGTTACAGTTTCCTGTTTTAAATCCTTAGCACGCAGATTTTTTCCAACAGTACTGGCTGCCCCCTTAGTCTGTGCCAGCGGTGCCGTTTTCTCGATATGAGAAGCCTTCTCCTGTTCCTTTGGCTCATGAGACGCTTCAGCTATCGGCAGCTTTGTCTCCTGCTTTGGCACCGGCTTTTCGGTCTGGCTCATTTTGGCAAGCCCTGTTTTTTTGCTATCGTCTTTTCCCTTCTGCCGGCTGTTTTCACCGGCAACTGTCCCGCCTTTTTTCCCCAAGGCCTCGGCCAAAGGCACCATCTGCTTTGCCGGGTCCTCCAGTGGTTTCATGTCAGCGTAAAATGGACGCGGCCGCTTTGGATGGAAGCCACCATCCGGCAAAGACACTTTGGCCTCCGCCTTTCGGAACGGCTTTGCATCCTTTTTGGGAGACGATTCTTCCAGTCGTGAAGGCTGCGGGACATTCGTTTCCTTTTGAACCGGCTTTCCTTCTTCCGCGGTATCAGGGTTTGCTTTGTATCCTGACAAGCGTTTTGCAACTTTTTTGCTCTCCCGTTCTTCCAGCGCTGCCCTGGCCTGACGCTGTGCCTCTTCCTGAATATCCACTTTGGAGATCAGCCCGGTTACGCTGTCCCTATGTACGGCAAAATCTTTTCCGTGTGCCGTTGCCGGTGTCTTCTGAAGCGGGGCAAAGGACTGTGCCTCCGGCGTTTCCGAAACCGGCCGCAGGGGCTTGATCATCGGCCTGCCGCCCTTTTCTGAAGCGGGCATCAGCTTTGGTTCCGGCTTTTTCTCTTCCACCAGTGGTTCTTCTCCGCTTAAGATCTGCTCCAGCAGCTTATTTTCTTCTTCGGTCAGCTCGCTGTCAGAAACCGGGATCCCAGCCAGCAGATCATCTGATTTTCTGCCCAGAACATCGTCTAAAAGGGCAGTCGTATCATATTTCTGGTAATCCTTTGCATAGCGAGCCAGATCTTCGTCATTTAGTTTATTTTCTTGAATTTCCTTTATGATATCGTCAATAGAATAGGATTTCTCTGACATTGGAAACACCACGACCCTTTCTTGCCCAATGATTCATTATTTTGCACGCAGCCCTGTTCGCTGCCTAGTTATTTCATACATCAAGATCCCCGCCGCCACCGAAGCGTTCAGGGAATTGATCTGCCCGTTCATCGGCAGGCTGACCACAAAATCAGACTGCTCTTTCAGCAGACGAGACACCCCGTGTCCTTCCGAACCGACGACCAACGCCACACCGCCAGTGTAGTCCACGCCGCACCATGGCTGGCCGTCCATGTCCGCGCTGTAAATCCATACCTGATCTTTTTTCAGCAGATCGACTGCCTGCTTTAAATTCGCCACCCTGCAAACCGGAAGAACACTCGCCGCGCCGGCACTGGTCTTATATACGGTTTGGGTCAGCGAAGCGCTGCGCCGCTTTGGGATGATCACGCCATGCGCGCCGGCGGCCTCCGCCGTACGGATGATCGCGCCCAGATTATGGGGGTCTTCGATCTCATCACAGATGATCAAAAACGGGGCTTCCCCCCGCGCCCGGATCTCTTCCAAAAGCTGGGGAAGCTCCTTATATTCTGCCGCGCTGATCAGGGCTGCGACCCCCTGATGCACCACTCCGTTACTCAATTCGTTTAGCTTCTGCTTGGTGACATATTTTATCACCAGCTTCTGCTCTTTGGCCATGCGGACGATTTTTCCCAGCGACCCGTTCTGCGGCCCCTCTGTCTGCTGCAGAAAAAGGGTGTCGATCTGCTGTCCGGTCTTCATAGCTTCCAGCACTGCGTTTCGTCCTGCGATCACGTCGTTTCTTCTTTGAGAAGAGGGTTCTTTCATCAAGTGTTGGTCCGCCTTTCCGCCGTCGGTTCCAGTTCCATTTCCGACGCAAATCTATATTCTTTTTTATTATAGCATAAAGATTTTCAAAAAAACACCCTTTTCTACATTTTCTTCTTCCTTTTTTTGGAACCTTTCCCTACTGCAAGCCGGAAAGCAAAATAGAAAGGGCAGCCCCAGACGCAGCCGCGCCGGTCAGTGCAAATAAAAGTTTCCAGCGGGCTTTAAACCTGCTTTTTTTCCGTTTCATCTTCGGTAGGGCAGAATCCAACATCTCCGCGGTATGTTTTTGGATCAGGAACTGGTCGCTCGACGCCTGCGGGCTTAAAAAGAATATCACCTTTTCAAAATAATGGTCCTCCGGTCTGGTGATCTCGATAACACGTTTATTAACTCCTTTTAGCAAAATAATCGCCTCCATTTTCCTTGTTTTTCCAATTCTCACTTGTTTTGATTTTTCCCATTTAATTCCAAAATATACACCTTGTAATATTGTCCCTTCCTAAATAGATGTTGAAAACCCAGTGGAAAAGGTAGAAAACTTCTGCAAATAAATGTTGAAAAGTCCGTTGAAAGTGTGAAAAACCGGAAAATCCCGGCGTTAAAATTGTAAAAAGCAAAATGTTGAAAAGCTGGTTACAAAATGTTACCCAGAGTATTATTTTAAAAAATAAGCTGATTCATGTCGAAAACGGCGGTTTTTGGCATGACGGATTTCGACACATTTTCCAAGAAAAGAAAAACGCCTCCGACAATCTGTCGAAAGCGTGTGGTTTCTGCTTATTTCTTTTTTTCGCCTATTTCGCGGGAGGTCAAAAAATAGACGGCGCGCTCGATCGAGTCCTTGGAATTTCCCCAATCCGCATTTTCCCCGGCGTTCCGGTAATCAAACATCTTGCAGTAGTGGGACACATCCTCTTTCAGCGTATCCAAAGCCTGTCTGCACAGCCGGGTGCTTTCTTTTAAAAAAGTGTTTCTCCACTTTTTATCCATATGCTCCTGCGCGTATGCCGTTAACTGCTTAAAATGAGGAAAGCAGAGCATCTGCTGTTCCCCGTAAAGGGTGCGGAATTCCTCCTTTGCGACATACTGCCGCATGATCGTGTCGAACATAGTCTGCTGCGCCCAGTCGATTTTAGCACAGATAAAGCAGCTTTCTCCCTGTGCCTGTACTGCTTTTTTGGAAAACAGCCCGCCTTTTTGCGCTTCTCCCGGCTTCATTCCTTTTTCCTGGATCTCCATCAAATGACTCTCCAGCATCAGCGCCAAAGAAAGACGGTTTTTCTGCTTGAGCATCATCCCATAGTGGAAGCGACAAAACCCCTGCCTGTTGGTTTCCACCCGCACATCCGGCTCCATCATGGCGGCGCCCATGATATATTCTACGCTGCGTTCCTCCAAAATATCCCTCATGGTGCAGATCGGGCATCCGCACCTTGGTTCAAACACCTCATTGACCGGGATGGTATAAATACTATCTCTCATGAATTTCGTTCCTTTCCATCAAACTGCCACAAATTACTGCTTCCATTATACCATATCTGTGCTATAATAGGAACAACTACCGACAAAATCAGACAGGAAAGGAGCCTTTTTATGGCACAGCAAACCACACTCACTATCCCAAACTTTTCTTTGCGGGATACCCTGCTCTGCGGGCAATGTTTCCGCTGGGAGGAACTTCCGGACGGTTCGTTTTCCGGGTTTGCCGGCAGTCACTTTGCCTCCGTTTTACAGTCAGGGGACCAAGTTTTCATTACAAGCGATGCGGACGCCGCCTTTTGGGAAGCCTATTTTGACTGTGATACCGATTATGAAGCCGCAAAAAAACGCTTGTCCCATTACCGTGCCATGCGCCGGCCGATCGAACGGGCAGGCGGGATACGCCTGCTCAGGCAAGATCCATGGGAGGCGCTTTGCTCCTTTATCATCTCGCAAAACAATAATATTCCCCGCATCAAGGGGATCATCTCCCGGATGTGCGAAGCATTTGGGGAAGCGGTCCCCGGCGGGTATACATTCCCCGCCGCCGAACGTCTTGCCGCCTGTACATTGGATGACCTTGCTCCCCTGCGCGCGGGGTTTCGCGGCAAATACCTCTTGGATGCGGCCCAAAGGGTGAACGACGGCCGGGTCGTCCTTGACCGGATCGCGGCTTCCAGCACCGAAGAAGGGGAGGCGGAACTGATACAAATTTTTGGAGTGGGGGTAAAAGTTGCCCAGTGCGTTCTTCTGTACGGCTTTCATAAGCTGGACGCGTTCCCGGTAGACGTATGGATGAAAAAGGTTCTTGCCCTGCATTTTCCCAACGGCTTTCCAAAGCAGGCAAAAAAAGACCGGGGAATCGCCCAGCAGTTTTTGTTTCATGACATCCGTAGTTTCCCCGACCAGCAGTGACCTCTTTTCTATTAAAAAAAGCACGCCATGAAAATTCATGGCGTGCTTTTTATCATACATGCTTATGCTTTGTTTACAGAACCGAACAGCTCCATTTTTTCTTTGACAGTTGCTTTGATCGCTTCAAAGCCGGGAGCCAGCAGTTTTCTTGGGTCAAAGCCTTTTCCCTGCAGGTCTTTTCCTTCTTCAATGTATTTGCGGGTAGCAGCAGCAAAAGAAAGCTGGCATTCTGTATTTACATTGATCTTAGAAACGCCGAGGTCGATGGCTTTTTTGATCATATCTTCCGGGATACCGGTACCGCCGTGAAGAACAAGAGGCATTTTGCCGGTTTTCTTCTGGATCGCATCCAAAGTATCGAAGCTTAAGCCAGCCCAGTTTTCCGGATATTTGCCGTGGATGTTCCCGATACCAGCCGCCAGCATGGTAACGCCTAAATCTGCAACCATTTTACATTCTTCCGGATCAGCGCATTCGCCTGCTCCCACAACGCCGTCTTCTTCGCCGCCGATGGAACCAACTTCCGCTTCAATGGACATCCCTTTTTCGTTGGTAATCGCGACCAATTCTTTGGTTTTTGCAATGTTTTCTTCGATCGGGTAGTGGGAACCGTCGAACATAATGGAGGAGAACCCAGCTTCAATGCAGGCTTTTGCGCCTTCATAGGAGCCGTGGTCCAGATGCAGAGCAACCGGAACTGTGATGTTCAGTTCTTCCAGCATACCGTTTACCATGCCGACAATGGTTTTGTATCCCGCCATATATTTTCCTGCACCTTCAGAAACACCAAGGATCACCGGGGAATTGCATTCCTGAGCGGTCAGCAGAACTGCTTTGGTCCATTCCAGGTTATTGATGTTGAACTGACCAACCGCATAATGTCCTTCTTTTGCTTTGGTCAGCATGTCTTTCGCTGATACTAACATAATTTATACCTCCGTTTAATTCCGGGCGGAAAGCCGTCCGGCGTTGATAAGTTTTTAACTTACTTTTTATTATAACGGCTTTCCTGTAAAAAATCAATAGAAGCCGCCTGATTTGTAACAGCAAAATATACAGGACCTGCCATTTACAAAACTACCGTTCCATGCTACAATAAAAACAATGAAAATGATGCTATTTTGCAATAGGAAAGAAGGCAGCTTATGAAAAGTGAATCCGTGATCCAAGGGGTGCAGAACGCGCCGCATCGCGCGCTGTTCAACGCCCTTGGTTTTACAAAAGAAGAAATGTCCCGTCCACTGGTCGGGATCGTCAGCTCCCAGAACGACATCGTTCCGGGACATATGGACATCGACAAGATCGTGGAAGCGGTAAAGCTGGGTGTCGCCATGGCTGGCGGGACCCCCGCTGTATTCCCCGCGATCGCAGTCTGCGATGGGATCGCAATGGGCCATCAGGGGATGAAGTACTCGCTGGTTACCCGCGACCTGATCGCAGACTCCACCGAGGCAATGGCGATGGCGCACGGCTTTGACGCGTTGGTCATGGTGCCGAACTGCGACAAAAACGTTCCCGGGCTTTTGATGGCCGCGGCACGTCTGAATATCCCGACGATCTTTGTCAGCGGCGGGCCGATGCTCGCCGGAACCGTCGACGGGAAAAAGGTCAGCTTCTCCGCCGCTTCCGAGGCGGTCGGCGCCTATATTGCCGGAAAGATCTCCGCAGAGAAATTAGAAGAATTTGAGGAAAAGACCTGTCCTACCTGCGGTTCCTGCGCCGGGATGTACACCGCCAACTCCATGAACTGCTTAAGCGAGGTGCTGGGGATGGCTCTGCCGGGCAACGGGACCATTCCGGCTGCCTTCTCAGAACGCATCCGGCTGGCAAAACACGCTGGGATGCAAATTATGGAACTGCTGCGCAATCATATCCGCCCGCGCGACATCATGACAGAAGAAGCCTTCCACAACGCGCTGACCATGGATATGGCGATCGGGTGCAGCACCAACAGCATGCTCCACCTGCCGGCTATCGCACACGAAGCCGGGATCGAGCTGAACGTGGACATTGCAAATGAGATCAGCGATAAAACCCCGAACATCTGCCACCTCGCGCCGGCCGGCCCACACCATATTGAGGATCTGAACGAAGCCGGCGGCGTCTATGCCGTCATGCACGAGATCAACAAGCTCGGCCTGTTACATACCGATCTGATCACCTGCACCGGGAAAACAGTCGGGGAAAATATCAAAAACAGTATCAACAAAAATCCGGAAGTGATCCGTCCGGTAGAAAACCCATATTCCAAAACCGGTGGGATCGCAGTGCTGCGCGGAAACCTCGCGCCGGACTCCTGCGTGGTAAAACGGAGCGCCGTTGCACCTGAAATGCTCAAGCACGAAGGGCCGGCCAAGGTATTCGACTGCGAAGAAGATGCGATGGCTGCGATCAACGGCGGGAAAATCGTGGACGGCGATGTTGTCATCATCCGCTACGAGGGTCCTAAGGGCGGCCCGGGGATGCGGGAAATGCTCAACCCGACTTCCGCGATCATGGGACGCGGTTTAGGCAGTACGGTCGCTTTGATCACAGACGGACGTTTCTCCGGCGCTACCCGCGGGGCGGCGATTGGACACGTTTCCCCGGAAGCGGCGGTCGGCGGTCCCATCGCGTTGGTCCAGAACGGCGACATCATCTCCATTGACATTATGGCAAACCAGATCAACATCAAAGTCAGTGAGGATGAACTGGAAAAACGCCGCGCTGAATGGAAGCCAAGACAGCCTAGAATCACTACCGGCTATCTTGCCCGCTACGCTTCTCTGGTTACCTCCGGCAATCAGGGGGCGATCCTGAAAGCACCGGAAGTAAACTAATCTAAGCCGTTAAAAAGCCCGCCGGACAGGTTTCTGTCCCGCGGGCTTTTTTGCTTTCTCCCGATCAGAAAGGAATCATTATGGATAACTGTGAAATATTGCAGACTGCTATACGGCAATCGGCCGTTGACCTTGGCTGCCAGCCGGAAGATTTTTTGAGGCCGGAGCATCTGGTCGTTGCTTCGTCAGCCGCAGAGGGGGCTAGAAAGTACCTTACCCTGCCGTTTGGCTGCCAGCTCGTATCCTATGGGAGCAACATCGTAGCTTCCGCCCATCCCTCTTTAACGGACTGGCTTCCCTCCTATCTAAGCCACAGTACCTTGGAACACTGCTTTGAACCTCCTGCAACCGCGCTTCTTGCCGAGAAACTCAAACCGCTTGGGTACCGGCCCGGCTATCAATCGGAATACTTCCTCCCCGATGTGAACCGTCTGAAAGCATTGTCCTGTTCCTATGAACTGCGGGTGTTGGAACAGGACGATCTCGCTGAGTTTTATCTCCCGCAATGGAGCAACGCCCTGTGCGAGGCACGCAAAGAACTGGATGTTTTAGGCGTCGGCGCTTTCGACCATGGCAAGCTGATCGGGCTGGCAGGCTGTTCCGCAGACTGCGCGCAGATGTGGCAGATCGGCGTAGACGTCCTGCCGGAATACCGCCGTCAAGGGATCGCCGCGGCGCTGACCAGCAGGCTGGCCCAGGAGATCCTTCTCCGGGACAAGGTGCCCTTTTACTGCGCGGTATGGTCTAACCTGAAATCGGTACGTAACGCCCTCAAATGCGGGTTTCTCCCCGCGTGGGTCGAACTTTCCTCCCTGCCTGTCAGCAACCCCCGGGACGAATCACTCTGACCTTTTCTGTTCGGCCGCACGAAGCTGGGAACGGAACAATGTCCGAAACAGTAGGCGCACCAATGGGCCGCAGAAAAAAACTGCCAGAAGAACGCCATCGGGAAATTGATGACGATCGTTTGAAACCATGTCCCTAAAAATTCTACACCCGGGCGCTGAAAGATGACTGTAGCCCAAAAACTCATAATCGGGCACATCATGGCCACTGTAACACCGGCGCGGACCGTTGTTACCAATATAGGGCTATCCTTCCCAGGGGTCGCCATACTGTATGCGACTTTCGGCGCGATCCGGTCCACAATACAAAAACCCATGACGAAGCAGATGGGCAGCATGAATATCATTTCCTGAAATGCCGCCAAAAAACCGGTATTCGTCATTTGGCCCATCCGCAGGCCGGTGTCGTAAAACTCCATTGCCAGCACCATAAAAAGGTCATCATCAATCCATAGATCAATTCTTGAAATTTTGTTTTCGGCATAAAAACCCTCCATCAAAAAATAAAACGAGTATTCCTACAACTGGATTTACATCCAATCAGAATACTCGTTGCTCCCCTATTATAGCATATTTTTGAAAGCAATGTAAGTCTTTTATGAGGACACAAATTTATTTTCGGAAAGCATCCCCTTTAAAGTTACTATAAATCAACCTTTGAAGTTTGTTCAAAAAGGAAAAATTTGTCAGTAAAATAGGAAAAGGAGATGATATTGATGGAGCTAAACTGGTCAGAAATAGGGCAACGGATTCGCTCTCAGCGTGAAAGTCTGGGGATGACGCGCGAGATGATGGCAGAAGTATTGGATATTACCCCAAAATTCTGCGCAGATATTGAATTGGGTGCCAAAGGGATGTCCGTCCAAACGCTTTGCAAGATTTCCAATCTGCTGAGCCTTCCGACAGACTACATCCTGTTTGGCTCCAAAAATGAGGTGCCAGAGGAACTGCTGTCAGAAATGCTTTCCACCTGTTCCCCGGAAAAGCTTCCTTATTTAGAAACGATTCTTCAAACATTCCTTCAAGCGCTGAAAACCTGAAAAAGGAGTGGAAGTTTAAAACTTCCACTCCTTTTTCTTTATATATCCTGTTCGTCCGCGCGTTCAAACCCCTGGATAAACCCATCGGATTCTACGGAACAAATATCCCCGCCGATCACCTTTCCATCGTGTACCAAAACATTGGCCCGCACATTTTCTTCCTGTCCCGGGTAATTTTTGATCTCAAAGGTGACACGTTTAGCAAACTCACCGCGATAGTCCTCCAGATCATACCCCTGCGTCTTCTGCATGGTATTGTACTGCTCGTAGACGTCGTTGAACTCCGTCGGGATCATGACATCCTCCAGTTCGCTTGGTTCCGCGCTCGTCTGCCAGCCATACTCCTGCAGGAACGTCGCAACATCGGAGATATCCTCCACCTTGTTGGATACCCTTGCGCCGGTTTCTGTTGCCCCGGTCAGACTGGTGACTGTGACAACCACCACTGCCGCGACCACTACGACCGCCCCGGTAATACAGGCCGCGATCTTTTTCCGGCTCATTTTCATGGAAACAATAAACATACTGAATCATCCCTTCTGCAAAATCGGGGATCAAGCCCTAGGGGGGTCCCCTTCCGTTTTCCTTACCTTATCTATATGCGGCGATTTTGGAAACTTTCCAAAAGCCCAAGCTATAGCATTGCTATTTTTAAAAAATTCGTTTACAATAGAAGAAAATGCAGCGACCTATACTAGAGGAGATTTGCCCTATGCCAGAATCTATCCGGCTGGACCGGTTCTTTTCCAGCCAAAACCTCGCTTCCCGCAAAGAGTTCCGCGTCCTTCTAAAACAGGGACGCGTTACAGTGAACCAAACTGTGCCGAAATCAGCCGACCAAAAGGTGTGCCCCGGGCTGGACCGGATCTGCCTTGACGGAAAAGAAATCGGGTATCAAAAATATATTTATCTGATGTTAAATAAGCCGCCGGGCGTGGTGAGCGCCACCAACGACCGCAGCCAGAGAACCGTTTTAGACCTAGTCCCTGAAGCGCTGTTCCGCCCCGGGCTTTTCCCAGCCGGAAGATTAGACAAGGATACCACCGGGTTCGTCCTGCTGACAGACGACGGGGATTTTGCACATCGTCTGCTCTCCCCTAGGCAGCATATCGCCAAAACTTACCATGCTGTGCTGGACGGGCCGATCCCAGAAGACATGGCCGCCCGGTTCCGGGAGGGCGTCACCTTAAAGGATGGCTTTGTCTGTCTTCCCGCTTTGCTGAAGCCTTTATCAGACGGGGAACGGCCGGCCGTAGAGATCGTCCTGCACGAAGGGAAATACCACCAAATCAAACGGATGGCAGCCGCCTGCGGCAGGCATGTTTTAGCTTTAAAACGGGTCAAAATGGGGGAGCTTCCGCTTGACCCCGATCTTCCCGAAGGAGAGTGCCGGGAACTTTTGCACAAAGAAATTGTGAAACTTTTGGAAACCCCAAAGGCAGAATAACCGAATTTTGCACAAGTTTTCCTGCATATTTTTGGGAATTGGGCATTTTATATAAAGTGCATTTTAAAACTTTGGGTAATACACTACTGTTATTTTTAAAAAAAGTTTGGTATAGTAATAGTACATTAATTACACATAATTCTGTTCTCAGACGAATTATCAAATTGGGAGGTCCATAATTATGGCAAGTTTATCACTTAAAGGTATTTATAAAAAATATCAAGGAAACGTAGTTGCTGTATCCGATTTCAACCTCGACATCGAAGATAAAGAATTTATCATCTTGGTTGGTCCTTCTGGATGCGGTAAATCTACAACCCTTCGTATGATCGCTGGCTTGGAAGAAATTTCCGAAGGCGAACTGTACATCGGCGACAGACTGGTCAACGACGTTGCTCCGAAAGACCGTGACATCGCAATGGTGTTCCAGAACTACGCTTTGTATCCTCACATGACCGTTTTTGAAAACATGGCTTTCGGTCTGAAGCTGAGAAAAACCCCGAAAGATGAAATCAAAAAACGTGTTGAAGAAGCTGCCCGTATTTTGGACATTGCTCACCTGTTAGACAGAAAACCGAAAGCACTTTCCGGTGGTCAGAGACAGCGTGTTGCTTTGGGCCGTGCTATCGTTCGTGAACCTCAGGTATTCTTACTTGACGAACCGCTCTCCAACTTGGACGCTAAACTGCGTGCACAGATGAGGACCGAGTTGGCTAAATTGCATCTGCGTTTGGGCACAACCTTTATCTATGTAACCCACGACCAGACAGAAGCTATGACCATGGGTACCAGAATCGTTGTTATGAAAGACGGTTTCATCCAGCAGGTCGACACTCCTCAGAACCTGTATTCTAGCCCTTGTAACGTATTCGTAGCTGGATTTATTGGATCTCCTCAGATGAACTTTATTGATGCTACCCTGTCTGAAAACGGCGGTAAATATTTTGTTAACTTCGGCACAGAAAAAGCATACTCTGTTGAAATGCCGGAAAGCAAGATCAATGACGCAGTAAAAGAAAGCGTTGGCAAAGAAGTTATTCTGGGTATCCGTCCGGAACATCTCCACGATGAAGAAATGTTCCTCTCTGCTGCTACAACCGGTATCGTTGACTGTGATGTAGACGTAACAGAAATGATGGGTGCTGAAACTTATCTGTACCTGAACCTTGACGGCATCAACCTGACTGCTAGAGTTTCTCCGAGAACTACTGCAAAACCAGGCGATACCATTAAAATTGGTTTGGATGTCAACAACATGCACTTGTTTGATAAAGAAACTGAAAAAGTTATCTGCAACTAATCAAGTAATGTTAAGCAGGAACTGGCGTAAGCTGGTTCCTGCTTTTATTTGTTTTCGTAAAGTTTTTATTCTTATTCATAGTTCTGTAACACCTTATTGCGTTAAATATGTTACAATTTGTAACATATTTAAGCTTTCCTATGAATTTATAATCATTTTGTACAAATTTTTGTTTAAAATTAAAGCGAATTTGAAAAAGTTAATTTTTCCATTCTATTTTTTCATAAATTAGGTTGCAAAAAATAAAATTTTTCGTTACAATAATTATGAATAGGTGTCTATTCTGCCCAAACGGAACAGATACCCACTATTTTCATAATAAAAGAGGGGAATGTATCATGTCAAACAGACTATTCCAAGGTGTAATGCACCAAATGCGCGATACCATCAACCGTGTCATCGGCGTTGTTGATGAAACTGCTACTATCATTTCCTGCAGCGAATTGTCGAAAATCGGATCGACCAATGAATTTATTGCATTGGATCTTTCCGAATCCCATGACATTTTTATCCGTGACGGATACACCTATAAACCATTTGGCCCGCATATCAAGCCCGATTATGCGGTCTTTGTAGAGGGTGTTGACGAGGTAGCGGCAAAATATGCGCAGATTTTAGCAATTACTTTATCAACGATCAAGCAATACTATGATGAAAAATATGACCGCAACAACTTTGTGAAAAATGTGATCTTGGACAACATTCTGCCCGGAGATATTTATATCAAAGCGAGAGAGCTGCATTTTAACACGGATGCCAGCCGCGTCGCTTTGCTGATTCGTGTGGTTTCTACTAATGATGTTTCTGTTTATGACGTTATTCAGAACCTTTTCCCGGACAAGCAAAAGGATTTTGTCTTCAATATCAGTGAAACTGATATTGTCCTGATCAAGGAGATCCGCGCCGGGATCGAATCCAAAGACCTGGAAAAACTGGCGCGTTCTATCGTGGATACGCTCAGCAGTGAATTTTACACCAAAGCTGTTGTCGGGATCGGGACCAGTGTATCCGGTATCAAAGATCTGGCGAAATCCTTTAAGGAAGCTCAGGTCGCCTTGGAAGTCGGCAAGGTGTTCGATAATGAACAGGCTATTGTTTCCTACGATAATCTGGGGATTGCTCGTCTGATCTATCAGCTTCCTACCACCCTTTGCGAAACGTTCTTGAAAGAAGTATTTAAACAAGGCTCGATTGATTCTTTAGATCATGAAACCCTGTTTACTATCCATCGTTTCTTTGAAAACAACCTGAATGTTTCTGAAACCTCCAGAAAACTGTTCGTACACCGCAATACTCTGGTTTACCGTCTGGAAAAAATTAAAAAGCTGACGGGCTTAGACCTGAGAGAATTCGATCACGCGATCGTCTTTAAAATTGCGCTGATGGTCAAAAAATATTTGACCTCTGACCCGGTAAAACTCTAAACAAAAGACAAGACAGGCAAACGCCGCAAGGCATTTGCCCTGTTTGTGTTGTCAGTCATTGACTGCCGGGAAACTTATCAAATTAGGAGTCTTTTTTATATGATCGAACTAGTCGATGTTTCTTTAAAATATAATAATGAAACTACTGCGCTCAATCATATCAACCTAAAAGTAGACGACGGTGAATTTGCTTTTATCGTTGGCTCTTCCGGCGCAGGCAAAAGCTCCATTATCAAGCTTTTGCTTCGCGAACGGGTTGCCTCTGCTGGCAAAGTGTTTGTAAACGGATATGACCTGAGTAAGATCAAACGCAGAAAAATCCCGGAATTCCGTCGTTCTCTAGGCGTTGTTTTTCAGGATTTCCGTTTAATCCCGACTTTAAATGTTTATGACAACATTGCATTCAGCCTTCGTGTTACGAATGCCTCCAATAAATACATACGTGCCCGTGTCCCGTATATTCTGGAACTAATGGGACTTACAGAAAAGGCCAAACGGTTCCCCCATGAGATCTCAGGCGGTGAACAGCAGCGTGTTTCCTTAGGACGTGCTTTAGTCAACGACCCTCCCCTCATTATCGCTGACGAACCGACCGGAAACGTAGACCCTGAGCTTTCTTATGAGATCGTCGAGCTATTAAAAGGAATCAACGCCTGTGGGACGACCATTTTAATGGTCACCCATGAGCACGACATTGTGCGTTATTTCGGCGGCCGTACCATCAGCATCGAACATGGCGAGGTCGTGTTCGATGATTATATAGGAGGTCACGATGAAGAGTAACAGCGCAAGATATTTAGTCGGGCAAGGCATCTCCGGCTTATGGAAAAACCATATGATGACTCTGGCAAGTATCGGCGTTTTAACAGCCTGCCTGTTGATCGTCGGATTTGCCGTTCTTTTGACAGAAAACATCAACCAGATCGTAGGCTATGTGGAATCTCAAAACGAGATGGTTGCCTTTATGTATAAAAGCGGTGAAAATGAAGAGTTCATGGAAGCCGTACCCAATGTAGATGACGTAAACCACGAAACCGCGCTTAGGATCCAGCAAGATTTTGAAATAAGCGGTATGACAGAGGATGAGTTTCACCAAAAATTGATTGACAGTGGTATGACAGAGGACGAGCTCAAAATGCTTTTCGGTGCTTCTTCTATCGCAGATTTTGAAAAGCCGCAGGGCAGTTCGGAATCCTCACAGGCAGCGGAGGAATCCACCGCTTCAACCGATAGTAGTAGTTCTGACACATCATCTTCCCAGAAGGAGGATGGCGGCGCAGACGACGCCGAATCTTCTTCTCAGTCTGGCATTCCCATCGTGTATTGGGATGGATTGATTCAAGATATTGAAACAGAGTTAAAAGCTGTACCGAATGTCACTGATGTCCGTTTTGTTTCAAAAGAGGAAGGGATCGAAAGCCAAAAGGAAAGCTTCGGAGATCTCGGCTATCTGTTAGACGATTATACCGGAGCGGATAACCCGATTCGAAATTCCTTTGTTATTAAAGTAGAGGATCTATCCAAAATTGACGAAACGATCACCGAGATCAGTGACATTACAGGGATCAAGCTAGTTAATGCTTCCAACGAGGTTGCCGATACCCTGACCGGCCTGCGCCGGATCATCAACATCGTCGGCTGGTCGATCGTGGCGGCACTGTCGATCGTTTCTCTGGTTATCATTATCAATACGATCCGCGCAAGTATTTTCAGCCGCCGGAAAGAGCTGAATATCATGCGGTACGTTGGGGCGACCAATTCCTTTATCCGTCTTCCCTTTATTGTGGAGGGCATCTGCCTTGGGATCATCTCCGCGGCAGTCGCTTACCTCATCATCTGGGGCGGATATTCCTACTTCATGACCTCTTTCATGGACAGTGCTACTTCCTGGATCCAATCTGCATTCAGCAGTATTATCCCATTTGAACAAATCGCATTGAAGCTGGCGGTCTTCTTCTTCTCGGCTGGTGTTGGGCTAGGGGTCATCGGAAGCCTTGTCAGTATCCGCAACCATATTAAGGTATAACAGAAAGGACGAGAGATCTATGTTTTTATCAGCGAAACGTTACAGTGCTCTGCGCTTGATCGCTATGCTGATTGCTGTAGTTATGGTGTTTTCAGCCACCGTTTATACCTCAGTTCCACAGACTTTTGTTTCTGCAAAGTCTGAAGAACAAGAATTAAAAGACGAGATTGCAAGGCTAGAAAAAGAACAAAAAGAATTAAAGAAAAAACGCGATCAGATCAATGACAATCTATCAGCCGAAAAAGAAAAGCAGGAATCCTACCAGAAAGAAATCGACAACGTAAAAGAACAGCTTGAGGTTTATCAGGAGCAAATTGATACGGTAAACGGAGAGATTAGCGATACAGAAGAAAAGATCGAAACGAGGCAGGATGAGATCAAAGACACCAACAACGATATTACGGCAAAAGAAGCCGAGATCGAAGAAAACGACGAACTGTTTAAGGAACGTCTGGATACCATGTACATCGCAAACTCTTCTAATTCTGTACTGGCCATGCTGCTGGGTGCCGAATCTTTCTCCGATTTCCTGTCTGCCACAGAAACAGTAAAAAGTATTTCTGAAAGCGACCAGCAGCTTTTGGAAGAACTGGACCAGCAACACAAAGAGCTTCAGGCTTTAAAAGACAAGCTGGAAAAGGACAAGCAGGAGCTGGAAGACGCCAAACAGGATTTAGAAGATCAGAAAGCAGAGCTCGTCACAGCCAAAGCGGATTATGAGAAAAAGAAAGATGAGCTTGACGACCTGTATGAGGAAAGTGGTATTAAAATTGCTTCTTATAAGGACCAAAAAGAAGATATTGAAGAAGAGATCATGGACCATGAGGTCGCTATCAAAGAAAATGAAGCTGACCTGAAAAAATTGCAGGAAGAAGCCAGTAAGGCCGACGATGAATGGAATAATGGCCATGGCGGCGGATCCAGTTCAGGTGGAGGCGGCTCCGATGGAGGATCTGGCTCAGGTTCTGGAAGCGGCGGATCTGATGGCGGCAGTTCTCAGGTGAAACCATCTACCGGGTATATGTGGCCGCTGGATGGCGGACATGTCACCAGCTATTATGGCGGTGCACGCGGCCATAAGGGAGTCGACCTTTCAACCGGTGTTGTAGGGACCAAAATTTTTGCTTCCCGGACCGGAAAAGTCGTGGATGTCCAATACTGGGATGGCCACAGCAAAGACGATATGCAAAGCTATGGTAATATGGTACGGATCTATCATCCGGAAACAGGCACCTACACCCGTTATGCGCACTGTGTTTCTATTGCAGTATCAGAAGGCCAGTGGGTAAACCAGGGCCAAGTCATTGCTTATATGGGAAATACCGGTAACTCATTTGGGCCGCATTTGCATTTTGAATTAAGTACCGGTGCAAGCAACAGTACTAGAATCAACCCATTGCCTTATATTCAGTAAGACTATTTTGGGATCCTCTGCCATTTCAGCAGAGGATTCTATCTTGTAGCTGGTTTGCTAAATTTATGCCGGAAAGGGAGAGTCTATGAATAAAAAGATTTCATTGGGCGCGGCAATTGCCTTTATGGCAGTTGTTGCAAGTATCACCTTCGTAATCACCATGCTGTTCTCGCAGGGCGTGTTCAATAAAATGATTTCAAACGTCAGCCAGCGGGAAAGCATGTATGAAAAAATACAGGAGATCGACAAGCTAGTTCGCAATAACTACCTGTTTGAACTTGATGAAGACGCTTTAAAAGATGAAATGGCTTCTGGTTTGATCAACGGTTTAGAGGATCCCTATGCGGCCTATCTCGACCAGGAGGAATACGAGCGCGACCTGTTAGAAAGTAAAGGGGAACTGGTCGGGATCGGTATCCAGGCTTCTGTGGACCCGACCAATGGATATATGACTGTTGTTTCCATTTATGACGGCGCACCGGCTGCGGAAAGTGGCTTACAGGTCGGTGATATTATTGTAAAGATCGATGGAAAAGACGTTGCAGAAGTTGGGGCAACAGAAGCGATCAAAATGATCAGCGGTGAACCTGGCACAAAGGTCACTGTAACAGTGCGTCGCGATGCAGTGGATACAGACTATACCCTGCAAAGAAAGCAGGTAGAAATCCCCAGCATCGTTTCTCGTATGATCGATACAAACTGCTATATCAAGATCACAGAATTTAATGCCAATACTCCTGAACAGTTTAAAAAGGCGATCGAAACTGCTCAGAAAAACGGTGCAAAGGGATTGATTTTTGATCTACGAGGCAATGGCGGCGGAAATATGGATGCAGTTACTGAAATGCTGGACTATCTCCTGCCCTCTGGAAATATCGTAACACAAACCGATGCCAAGGGCGAAACCACAGTCCTTGCCACCTCAGATGACAGCCAGGTCAGTATGCCGATGATCACGCTTACCAACGGAAAGACTGCTTCCGCGTCAGAACTATTTGTGGCAGACCTGAAAGATTACGGGAAGGCGCAGTCAGTCGGTACCACGACTTATGGGAAAGGCGTTATGCAGACCACCTATGCTTTGAGCGATGGAAGTGCGATCCGCTTGACAACCGGATATTTTAATCCTGCAAAAAGTGATAACTTTAACGGTGTAGGCATTGCCCCTGACTACGAGGTGACGCTCACCGCAGAACAGGAACAAAATTTTGCAACGTTAGATGAAACAACTGATCCGCAACTGAAAAAGGCGATCGAAGTCATCAACTCACAAGTACAGTGATCAAAAGGCCGAAGGTTCCCCTTCGGCCTTTTTCTGCGTGCGGATATATCTTAAGGAAACCTTACAGCGTCAGACAAATCTCGTTCACAACTTCTGTTTATAATAAGAGCATAAATTAACAAGGAGGCCGCTTTTTGTGAAACAGAATGTAAAACGAAAACGACGGCACTGGCTTGGATTTTTGCTGTTTCTTTTGGTTCTGGTAGCATTTTGGTGGTTTGAAACCTTTACCCTGACTGTTTCTGAGGTGACTGTCAAACATGAGAAAATCAAAAATGACATCACTATTGTTCAGCTGACTGACCTGCACGGCGCGTCCTTTGGAATAAACAACAGCACCCTCATTAAAAAGATCGATAACGAAAGCCCTGACCTGATCGCAATTACAGGTGATATGTATACACATAGTGACCGTTCCGGGCGGGAAACTGCGACCCGCTTGATCACTGATTTGTCCAAAAAATATCCCGTATATCTGGTAAATGGGGAACACGACAACAACGATGAGTTTTTATCCGATTTGAAAGAACGGAACGTCCATGTGCTGGACTACCGAAAAGAAAAAATCACCGTCGGAAATACGGATTTGACCCTCTATGGGATCAATAATCTTTACTACAGCCCTACCTTTGATCTGGCAAATGAATTTACACTAGATCCAAACCAGTACAACATCCTGCTGGCACATATTGATAATTTGGAGGCTTTTTCCCGTTTTGGGATCGATCTTTCCCTTTGTGGAGATACCCACGGCGGACAAGTCCGTCTTCCATTTGTGGGCGCGCTGAATAACCAAGGGATATGGTTTCCAGAAAGAGGAGTAAATACCGGAAGCATCACCCGCACCAAGGGGCTTTATACCAAAGGGGATTCCACGCTGTTCGTGTCCAGCGGGCTGGGCAATTACCCTGTCCCGATCCGGTTCATGAACCGGCCAGAGATCGCTGTCATCCACTTACAGCCGGAAATATAAATAACCGGTCCTGCAAAATTTTGCAGGACCGGTTATTTTTTTACTCAAACACGCTTCCGTCTGCCAAGTAGATCTGCTTGCGCAAAACCTGTACAAGGACATCCTGCATGTTGTTCTCTTTCAAAAACAGATCAGTCAACAGCGTTGGGTTGATGTTCTTCTGCCCGGCAGTAAACCGCGCCCGAAACACAACACAGCCCTCCTCCTGCCAATGCTCCAGCAGCTGGAACTCCGGCTTCAAGTCAACCGGTTTCTCCCCTTTTTTGGTCCGCTTCATCACGATTAACTCCGGTTTTTCACAAAAAGCAGTCAGAGCGGAAATAAGCTGAGCCGGATCATTGCAGAAAAAACGCAGTTCGTATTCTGCCTGTACGATTTCCTGCGGCTTTGCCTGCTGCAAAGCCACCTTTGTTACTGCCATATCCCTTGGCAATGCTTTTCCAAGCCGCTCCTTCACCGTTTCCAGATCCATGGGTTCGGAAAGGCGAAAATCCATGCACTCGCACTCGCTTTCATAGCCCAAAGCCAACGGCAGAGCAAAGGTCAGGTACATGTGAGGGTTAAAGCCCTGGGTGTACCAAACAGGAATGCCAGCACGCTTCAGCGCCCGTTGCATACACCGGGTAATATCCAGATGAGAAATGTATTTTGCACGGCCTTTTTTCTGGTAAAAAACCCGTACATTCGGCATCGCCAAGATCTGCCGGTTTCGTTGAGCCATGTTTTCCACATTTCCGGTCATTGCCGTATTATTCAACACACTTCCCTCCTTTTCTCTCCAAAAGCTTGTTTGCGCCGCACCCGGAGCACTGCTCCCGGCAATTCGGCGTAGTTGCAGCCTGCTGTGCTTTTTCCCATTCTTTCCTCAGAAAAGCTTCGGTCACGCCGTAATCAAGATGACTCCAAGGCAAGACTTCCCCGATCTCGCGGGTACGGTTTGCATAAAATTCAATCGTCAGGCCGCATTCCTTTAACGCTTCTTCCCAGCGGTCAAAATAAAAATGCTCATCCCAGCCGTCAAAGTAGCAGCCCTTTTGCCATGCTTTATAGATCACCCTGCCCAAACGCCGGTCGCCTCTGGCGAACACCGCTTCCAGCACCGAGGTCTTGCTGGCATGATACTTAAAGGAAATTTTGCGTGAGGTGATGCAGTCCAGCATATGCTTCTGCTTTTTCACGATCTGTTCCAAGGTATCCTGCCCAAACCACTGAAACGGGGTAAACGGTTTTGGCACAAAGGTGGATACCGATACCGTTACATTGACCGGTTTTCCTTTTGGACGGTTTTCCAGCCGGTGGTAAAACCCTACGATCTTCTGCGCAAGTTCGATGATTCCTTCACAGTCCTCCATCGTTTCGGTGGGCAGTCCCAGCATGAAGTAAAGCTTTACAGAGGTATATCCACCCTCAAAGGCAATCTTGCAGGAGGAAAAAATATCTTCTTCCGTAATATTCTTATTGATAACATCGCGCAGACGCTGTGTCCCTGCTTCCGGTGCAAAGGTTAGCCCGCTTTTACGCACCCGCGCCACCTTTGCCAACAGCTCTTCGGAAAAGTTGTCGATCCGCAGGCTGGGCAAAGAAAGATTGATATGGTTGTCCACCGTATAGTCGATCAAATCATCCAGCATGGGTTCTATCTTCGAGTAGTCCGACGTACTCAAAGAGGACAACGAAATCTCTTCGTATCCAGTGGTCTCACACAGGCTTTTCCCTTGGCTGCACAGCACCTCTGGTTCCTTTTCGCGCAGCGGACGGTATAAAAATCCCGCTTGGCAGAACCGGCAACCCCGGATACAGCCGCGCATCACTTCTACGATCGCCCGGTCGTGCACCGTGTCGATAAAGGGAACCACAAAATCTTTGGGATAAAAGGTCGTACTCATATCCTGAACGATCCGTTTTTTGACCGGGAATTTTGCGCCGTTTTTCGGTGTCACTGCACGGATTTTTCCGTCCTCGTAATAGGAAACCTCATATAGCGAGGGCACATAAACACCCTCCAGTTCGTTGGCGGCTTCCAAAAAATGTTCCTTTGTCCAATCCTCTTGTTTCGCGGTGCGGTACAGGCTCACCAGTTCCACAATGACGTCTTCGCCCTCCCCCAGCATAAACAGGTCGATAAAATCAGCCAGCGGCTCCGGATTACAGGCGCAGGGGCCTCCCGCGACCACCAGGTTTTTTAACCCCTTCCGTTCCTCACAAAGCACCGGGATCCCAGCCATATCCAGCATATTTAAGATATTGGTAAAAGACAGCTCATATTGCAGGGTAAACCCGATAATGTCAAATTCTCCCAATGGATCCAGGCTCTCCAGCGCATACAGCGGGACATTCTCCCGGCGGAGCGCCTCCTCCATATCCATCCATGGTGTGAATACCCGTTCACACCAGACATAGTCCAGTGAATTGAGCAGAGAATAAAGGATCTTCATCCCCAAATGGGACATTCCCACCTCATAAGTATCTGGGAAACAGAACGCAAAACGCACATCTACGGTATTCGCGTCTTTTACAATACTGTTTAATTCTCCTCCGATATACCGTCCCGGTTTTTGGACATGCGGCAAAATACGGTCCAATGCTTGTTGTATCTCTTTCAAAATGCTTTCTCCTCTTTATACAGTTAAAACAAAAAATCCATCAACGTGTGGAACATGACTACTAACGGCAAAGTTACCGCGGAAAATAGCGTTGTCATCGCAAACAGCTCAGAGGCATAAACCGGCGATTTATTAAACCGCAAAGCCATAGCAGTGCAGGCCGCGGCTACTGGCCCGCCCAGCGAAATGACAATACTCAGCAAAACGACCGAATCAATCGGCAGCCAGTAGAACAATACGATCAAGATGATCGGGTACAAAAGCAATTTTAAAAAGCTGATGTAGTAGAGCCGTTTGTTGAAAAGCACCCGCTTTAAGTCCGATTGCGCCAATGTCAGCCCTGCGATCAGCATGGCAAGCGGCGTGTTCATATCCGCCACATAACCGATGCTTTCATTAATCAGCTCCGGCACCGGGATTTGCAGCAGATAGAAAATCAGTCCCAAAAGAGCCGCTACCAAGGCCGGGGTAAACAAATTTTTGGCCGTTTCTTTCAGCGTCAGCTTTTCCCCTTCCCTGCCTTTCATCAGCAATATTCCGTGCGTCCAGACAAAGATGTTGAAAACGGTGATCACACCGGTCAAATAAAAGACCCCCTCGCTTCCAAACACCCCGTTGACAATAGGGATCCCAATAAACCCGCAGTTAGAGTAGGTCGCGGCAAACCGTTCCACCTGATATTCCTTGTGCTTGTCCTTCACCAAAAAGTGCGACAAAACGATCATCACAAAAATTCCAGCCGCAGTCAAAATACAGGACAAAAGCAACCCTTGCAGATGCTTTTCGTCATACGCCTGATCATATGTAATAAAGATCAACGCTGGATTGACGACAAACAAAAGCAGGCTGGACAGCTGCCGGTTCCCCTCGTCAGTAATCAGCTTGATCCGATAAAGCAGCACGCCTAACCCCAGCAGCAGAAGCATGATCGCAACCTGCTGCAACACGCGCAGTGTGATGTCCATAATATTTCTCCCTTTTTTATGATTGTTTTTTAAAGATCCATAATTTGCTGAATAGGTAGTTCAGAACCACTACCAAAACGTTGGAAAGAATTTTGATCACTAGATCGTTTAGGAAAAGCAGATCCACGCACACCCACATGATCAGCAGATCCAAAACCCCGGAAAACACCCGGCACGCAAAAAAAGCCAGCGCCTCCCTCAGCAGGGCACGCAGGGTATTCGTCCTGCTTTCAAACACCCAGATCTTATTCGTTATATAAGCAAACAGCACCGATAGGAACCATGCAACCGCAGTAGACAAAACAGTGGGCCAATGCAATAAATGGGCCAATGCCGCATATGTCGCAAAATTTACCAAGGTAGTTAACCCGCCGAACAATAAGTATAAAATAATCTCTTTATACTTATTGTAAATATTTTTCCAGTATTCCAATCATGTACCTTCTTTCCTAAATACCTTTTTATTATAAACGTTTTTCAGCGTTCCCACAATAGTTTTTGCCGCTTTTTTCAATTTCAATCATTTTGTTCTGATAAAGCGTTGAATTTCTATCTGGGATTGTGTATAATGAAAGTAATATTGATTTTTGGAGGCGTGAGAATTATGTTTCAGGATATGATGGATACCATTGGCATGGTGGAAAGTTATGACAAAGAGGTTGGCGACGCTATGAAAGCGGAGCTTTCCCGCCAGCGCAGAAATATCGAATTGATCGCGAGTGAAAATATCGTGTCCCCTGCCGTGATGGCGGCAATGGGTTCCGTGTTGACCAACAAATATGCGGAAGGATACCCTGGCAAGCGGTATTACGGCGGCTGCGAATGCGTTGATGTGGCAGAACAGCTTGCGATTGACCGCGCAAAGAAATTATTTGGCGCAGAACATGCAAATGTGCAGCCTCATTCCGGTGCACAGGCAAACACTGCCGTTTATTTTGCCCTGCTCCAGCCCGGCGACACGGTCATGGGGATGAGCTTGGCGCACGGCGGCCACTTGACTCATGGTTCCCCGGTCAACATGTCTGGAAAGTACTTTAACTTCGTATCCTATGGGCTGGATGAGGAAACCGGCATGCTCAATTACGATACCATCCGCGCTTTGGCTCTGGAGCATAAACCAAAACTGATCGTTGCCGGCGCTTCCGCTTATCCCCGCGCCATTGATTTTGAGCGCATCGGCGAGATCGCCAAAGAAGTCGGCGCTTATTTTATGGTGGATATGGCGCATATCGCGGGCTTAGTTGCAGCCGGGCTGCATCAAAACCCGGTTCCTTATGCCGATGTTGTGACCACCACCACCCACAAGACCCTGCGCGGGCCGCGCGGCGGCTTGATCCTCTGCAAAGAAGAGTTTGCCAAAGCCATTGACAAAGCGATCTTCCCGGGTACTCAAGGCGGCCCCCTGATGCATATCATCGCAGCGAAAGCGGTCTGCCTTGGCGAAGCATTGAAGCCTTCCTTTAAAGAATACGGGCAAACGGTAATCGATAATGCCAAAGCTTTGGCAGAAGCATTGCAGGGATACGGCTTTGACCTGGTAGCCGGCGGGACGGACAACCACCTGATGCTGGTCGACCTGCGCAAATTCCACATCACAGGGAAAGAACTGCAAAACCGTTTGGATGAAGTGTATATCACCGCAAATAAAAACGCGATCCCCAATGATCCGGAAAGCCCGTTTGTCACCAGCGGCGTGCGGATCGGCACCCCGGCTGTCACCAGCCGCGGCATGAAGCCGGAGGATATGAAAGTGATCGCAGAATGCATTTACCTGACCGCTACTGATTTTGAAAACAAGGCGGATGAAATCCGGGAAAAAGTAAACGCCCTGTGTGAAAAATACCCGTTGTACGAGTAAAAGCAGTTTCGTGTAACCAAGCCCCTGTATTCCTAAACTGGAATACAGGGTTTTTGCTTGTATTCCCCAGTGGGTATGGTATAATAAAAAAAGAATGATCATAAAGGAGTGTTGTTTTATGGCACATTTTAACGGTTCTATTAAGTCTGATGCACTTGGGATGCGGACAAACCTGACAATTATTACCCCGGCGGACATTTTAAATGCGCCCGAACATGGAAAAGTAGTCTACCTGCTGCATGGGCTGTCAGACGACGCCTTTGCGTGGGAGCAAAATGCCCAGCTCCCGCAGCTTGCCGATACTTATAACCTTACCTTTATCCTGCCGGAGGTACAGCGCAGCTTTTACACTGATATGGCTTATGGCTTAAAATATTTCACCTATGTTGCTGAAGAACTGCCCCAAATCTGCAAGCGGCTGTTCTGTATTTCCGGACGCCGGGAAGATACATATGTGATGGGGCTTTCTATGGGCGGTTATGGAGCGTTGAAATGCGCGCTGAAAAAGCCGGAACAATATGCCGGCTGTGGGGCATTTTCCGCGCTGACAGACATTTATCAGCTTCCTGAACGGGCTGAAATTGAGGAGCCCAGCCGGCTGCGGGAAATCCAAGCGGCATTTGGTATGGAACATGAATTATTCCCAGAAAATGATCTTTACCGCTTGGCAAAAGAATGTGAAACAAAACCAGTGAAGCCGAAAATCTTTATGGCGTGCGGAACAGAGGATTTCATCTACCAGCACAGTGTCAAGTTCCGGGATTTTATCACTCCAATGGATTTTGATTTCACCTACAAGGAATGGAGCGGCGTACATGAATGGTATCTGTGGAATAAGGCCCTGCATCTTGCCTGCGCCCACTTCTTCCCTGAAACGCCGAATAATCCTTACTGTAACATCAAGTAGCCTGCCATAAAAGGAGAATATTATGTCAGCACCATTAGCGGACCGGATCCGTCCACAGACTTTGGACGAAGTAGTAGGTCAAACCCATCTTCTTGCGCCGGGAAAACCCTTACGGACGATCATTGAATCCGGGCAGATCCCCAACTTGATCTTTTACGGTCCCTCCGGCGTGGGGAAAACTACGCTGGCAAGATTGATTGCCGGTCAAACCAATAAAAAGCTATACAAGCTGAATGGTACCTCAGCTTCCACAGCGGACATCAAGGCGATCATCGACCAAGTGAATACCATCTCCTCTTATCAGGGGATCCTGCTTTATTTGGACGAGATCCAGTACTTAAACAAAAAACAGCAGCAGTCCCTGCTGGAGCACATTGAAAATGGGAACATCACCCTGATCGCCTCTACCACAGAAAACCCCTATTTTTATATCTATAATGCGATCCTGAGCCGGAGCACGGTCTTTGAGTTCCGTCCCATTGAACCGCAGGAGGCAGCGCGAGCCGTGACCCGGGCTTTTCAGAAAATGGAGGAGGAGCTTGACTCCCCTATCCGGCTGGAGGAAGGCGTTGCGGAATTTATCGGCCAGGCATGCGGCGGCGACGTGCGAAAATCGCTGAATACAGTTGAGCTTTGCGTACTGGCTACACGGGTGGATGAAGCCGGCGGCCGGTTGGTCACTTTGGAAACCGCGCGGGAGCTGGCGCAAAAATCCGCTATGAAATATGACCGGCAGGGGGACGAGCATTATGACCTGCTCTCTGCCCTACAAAAGTCGATCCGCGGCTCCGACCCAGATGCGGCGGTCCATTATCTTGGGCGGCTTTTGGAAGCAGGCGATCTGTTGTCTCCCTGCCGGCGGCTTTTAGTCATCGCCAGCGAAGACATCGGCATGGCATATCCGCTTGCGATCACGATCGTGAAAGCCTGTGTGGACAGCGCTGTCCAGCTGGGGCTTCCCGAAGCACGGATCCCCTTGGCAGAGGCAGCAGTGCTTCTTGCTACTTCCCCAAAATCTAACAGTTCTTATATGGCAATCAACCAAGCTATGGCTGACATTCGCGCGGGGAAAGGCGGCACTTTCCCCCGGCAGCTGCAAAACAAGCATTTTGACGGAGCAGAGCGGGAAGTAAAGGGCCAAAACTATCAGTACCCACATGATTTCCCGAATCACTATATCAAACAACAGTACCTGCCGGACGATTTAAAAGATACGGTTTATTACCACTATGGGGAGAATAAAAATGAACAGGCGGCAAAAGCCTACTGGGATAAAATCAAAAAATAAAGAAAAAGCGCTGTGCCCATAAAGGCACAGCGCTTTTTCTAAAAGATAGAAACCCAAAGGTAGATACATAACACCAGCATGGTAGGATTCCCCTGTCCATGATAAAACAAAAGGATACAAATTATTGATATAAAGATATTTAATACTATCTGTATTATTTTTAAAATCTTTTCTGACTTGTATAATGAAAAAAAGCGGGTCAGCAACAGACTAAGCAGTTTCCCTCCATCTAATCCCTGAAACGGCATTAGGTTCATGACGCCCAAAACTAGATGCGTCGCACCGAATGCCTGCCAACCCATGAAAAAACAGACGGGGAGCATAATAAAGTTTACCATGCTGCCTGCCAGCAGAACAACAGCTTCCTTTCTGTTTGTCAGCCGGGAAAGAGGATGTTCCATCCGAATGCCTGTCATCTCAAAGGCGATCCGTTTGGGGGAAAAACCTGTCAGCAATACTGCAATTAGGTGTCCGCATTCATGCATAGTGCCCGCCAGCAGGCCCATAACAGCGATCCCTGTTTCGTCCAGCAACAGGCACAGCGTCAGCATTGCTAAAAAAAGAAACCTCAGTTCTATGGTAGTATGCCCAATTCGCAGTTCAAGCATGTTCTAATACGGCAGTGGGGTCAACAAATTTCCCATGGATCAAATATCCAAAATGCAGATGCGGACCGGTCGAAGTCCCTGTACTGCCCACTTTGGCGATCACTTCGCCCTGCTTGATCTGATCCCCTTCTTTGGCTAAAAGCTTGCTGCAGTGCGCGTAAAAGCTTTCTGTCCCATCCTGATGCCTGAGCCTGATATGGTTGCCATAGCCCTCTGAAAACTCGGATTCCACCACAGTGCCGGACAAGACCGCATAAATATCGTCCCCTTCTTCCGCCGCCAGGTCCGTACCTTTATGAAAATCAGCTTCTTTCGTGATCGGGTGGGTTCTGGCTCCAAATTCAGATGTAACGGTCAGGGAGGTCAAGGGAGCCGCGATTTTCTGGTCAAATGAAAACGCTTCTAACGACACATTTTCCGGCACGTCGCTTCCATTGGGTTCGCCTCCCGCCGCCTTTTCTGCCGCTTCCTCGCCGCTTTGCTGAGAAGTTTCTTTCCCAGCGTCCCCCGCCGTGCTTTCGGCAGTAATACTTTCCTCTGTACCGGCTTCAGAAGCAGGCTGGCTGGTATCCGGAACGACGGTCGGGGTATCTTTTTCTTTATTGAGCCAGCTGTCAAACTGCCCTTTCCAGCGCGCCATATCCTCGCTGAAGCCGCCATCCTGCTGAATCTGCTTTTTTAGCTCCGAATCAATGTCGTGATACTGGGAGGGGAAAAAGGTGTTCATCAAAACCAAAATAATAGCAATGACCAGGCACAGGATCACCTGAAAGGTCAGCGTACTGAAAAAACCGGATTCTCTTGGCTTTTGTTCTTCCAGTTCATTGTCCTGTACTTCTTTGGGAGGCTCATATAATTCTTCGCTTAAATCCAGTTCATTCCAGTTTTTAATCATTCGCTTCCTGCTCCTTTGTCCAATTCATTCCATGTATATTCGGACAAAGGGTATTTTATTCCTCTGTTTTGCAATCCTCCTGATCTGTATCTGATTTAGAATCGGGATCTGTTTTATTTTGGGTTCGCCCCTTTACCATTTCGTGAATAAACATACTTCCGCCTGTCAGAAGTACGCCTTGTGTAACGATGGAAAACAGGCATGCGTAAAAATTCTTCAGGCTGGACACATCACAGACGGAAAATGTGTACAAAGCGGTGACCGCCAGCGATACGACCAGCAAAATGCCAGGGATCCTTTTACACAAAACTTTAGACCTGCGCAAGATCCGCCCCAGAAAATACAGTACCGGGATCACAACGATCAATTCACTGCGGATATATTCATTCAATAGCTCTGCAAGATCCATATTCCTCCTCCTTTCTATCCAGAATGATAAAAAGCCCCTTTATTATGGTATGCTTTCTTATCTGGTTTTGACCTTTACATTTGAAGCCTTTTTCGGTATAATGAATAGGATCCCAATATCTGGGCTCGGACGAAAGGAGTCTTTATGAAACGTAAATTATTGGCCTTTTTAGGCTGTTTTGTTTTGGTATTTTGTTTTGCAGGCTGTGAACGGGATTACGAACGCACTACTTATCAAAAGGATTTAGACCTCGCCGTAGAAGCCGAACCAAATTCTATTGCAGACTTGGAAGAGGAAATGACAAAAATTGCGCATGAATACGATGAAAATGGATTGCTGACCGAAGCAATGGCGGTATTTTCCGGGGATGAAGACATCGCCAATGAAAAGGGAACGCTTTCCTTTACCTATTGCAGCTATAACGAAGAAACCAAGCGCAGTACCACTGTGATCCTCACCTATGATATGTACGATAAAAAGGTGACAAAAGTAAACTATGACCAGGGGCTGGCAAAGCTCAGCGAAGAGCTCACCAAACCGATTTGGGAAGATGGCAAAAAAATCCCATTTTCATTTATCTTTGAAAAAGTGCGGGAAGAAGATGATTTTAAAAATAAGATTGGCGGGGAAAACATCACCCTTACGGTAGAGTTTACCAGCGCAAATGTAGAAACCTCCCTGATTTAGGTATGAAAGGAAAAACAACATGAATTTTAAGATCGTTCACAACAATTATAATGTATACGACTTGGAAAAAAGTCTTGCATTTTATCAAGAGGCCCTCGGTATGCGGGAGATCCGCCGCAAAGAAGCCAAAGACGGCAGTTTTATTATCGTATATCTGGGAAATGAACAGGCGCATCATCTGATCGAATTGACCTGGCTCCGTGATTGGGACCATCCCTACAACTTAGGTGATAACGAGATCCATCTGGCATTAGAAACCAGTGATTTTAAAGAAGCCTATGCCCTGCACAAAAAAATGGGCTGTATCTGTTATGAAAACCCCGCGATGGGAATCTACTTTATTTCTGATCCAGACGGATACTGGATAGAAATCGTACCGGAGAAAAAATAAAATTTTGTTCAAGGAGGCTTTTAGATGGGCTGGACAATTTTTTTGGCTGTGATTCTGATTTTAGTGGGTTTGTTTGTAACGATCAAACCAGATCTTTGGTGGCAGTTAACCGAATCATGGAAATCCTATTCTGCGGGTGATCCTTCCGACCTATATTTAAAAACTACACGTATTGGTGGGATCATCTTTATTGTCCTGGGCGTCATCGCTATCTTTCTGCCTTTTATCTTAGAATAAAACCGGGCTGTTCCCACACTGATATAGCGCAGGAACAGCCCAGTTCTTTTTTGACAGTATGAAAATAACGCCGCTTTTAATAAAAGCGGCGTTATTTTTGCACGTTTATCGAATCAAAGAGAATGCCAGAATTACATTGGCAAATACAATCGATACCATTGATAAGAGTTTGATCAAAATATTGATCGCCGGGCCAGAGGTGTCTTTAAACGGGTCGCCGACAGTATCGCCGACAACTGCCGCTTTATGAGCATCACTGCCCTTTCCACCATGTTTTCCAGCTTCAATATATTTTTTCGCATTGTCCCATGCACCGCCGGAGTTAGCCATCATAACAGCCAAAATAAACCCAGAAACGGTAGCGCCGGCCAGCATCCCAGCAACACCCGCCACACCGAGGATCAAACCAACAACGATCGGAACAACGACCGCCAAGATCGCCGGCATGATCATTTCTTTCTGCGCGGATTTTGTGCAAATATCTACACAGCTTGCATAATCCGGTTCTGCTTTCCCTTCCATCAGTCCGGTGATTTCCCTAAACTGACGGCGAACCTCCATAACAATGCCCTGCGCCGCACGGCCCACTGCTTCCATTGTCAAAGCGGCGAACAAAAACGGCAGCATACCGCCGATAAACAGCCCAATTAAAACAGCCGGATTGGTAATATTCAGGTTCAAATTAGCAAAATATTCTGGATCAATAACCTTGATCTCCGCCAAGTAGGAGGCGATCAACGCCAGCGCCGTTAACGCGGCGGAACCAATCGCAAAGCCTTTTCCGGTTGCAGCTGTTGTATTCCCCAAGGAATCAAGCGCGTCGGTACGTTCCCGGACCTCTTCTCCAAGACCAGCCATTTCCGCAATACCGCCGGCGTTGTCCGCGACCGGACCATAAGCGTCAGTCGCTAAGGTAATGCCAAGGGTAGAAAGCATTCCAACGGCGGAAAGGCCGATTCCGTATAGGCCCATGTTAAAGTCGTCGCCGCCGCCGGATACAAAGTAGCTGATCAGCACTGCCACGCCAACGATAATAACCGGGATTGCTGTAGAGCGCATCCCCAAAGACAAGCCGCCGATAATGATCGTTGCCGGACCAGTTTCAGAGGTCGCAGATAATTTTTGGGTCGGCTTGTAGGTATCAGAGGTATAGTATTCTGTAAAGAAGCCAATTAACACTCCAGCTAACAGTCCGCAGATAATCGCGACGTAAAGCCCGATCTTGTCAGAACCTAATACAAAGTAGATCAGCGGAAATGCAATAACTGCTACCAAAGCCGCACTGATCCAAGTACCACGGCGCAATGCGGAAAGAAGGTTCTTCTGAGAAGCGCCCTCTTTGGTTTGAACAAAAAATGTGCCGATGATTGAGGCAATAATTCCGATCGCTGCCATGACCATTGGGATCGTTACCCCAGAGAAGCCCATGCCAGCGGCAACCGCTAAAGCCCCTGTAGAGATAATAGAGCCAACATAAGATTCATACAGGTCTGCACCCATGCCAGCAACGTCGCCTACGTTGTCGCCCACGTTGTCCGCAATAACAGCCGGGTTTCTCGGGTCGTCTTCCGGAATGCCAGCTTCTACTTTACCGACCAGGTCAGCGCCAACGTCAGCTGCTTTGGTAAAGATACCGCCGCCTACACGGGCAAACAGCGCCATAGAAGAAGCCCCCATGCCAAAGGTCAGCATGGCAGAGGTGATCGCCTGAATTTGAGCAGCTTCCAAGGTCTGTCCGGCCGCAATAACCAAATGATCCGGATTGGAGAACCACCATTTTAAGAAAAAATACCAGAAAGAAATATCAAAAAGCCCCAGGCCAACAACGACGAAGCCCATAACGCCGCCGGCAGAAAACGCGACGCGCAGCCCGGTATTCAGGCTCTTCTGTGCAGCGTTTGCCGTTCTTGCATTGGAAGCCGTCGCAATCTTCATGCCGATAAAGCCAGACAGCCCGGAGAAGAAGCCCCCTGTTAAAAAGGCAAATGGTACGAACCAGGTCAAAAATCCGAACGCGGCCATAACGATCAGCACTACAAACAGGACCGCAAAGAAACCTGCTACCCCTGTGTACTGCCGTTTCAGGTAGGCATTTGCGCCTTTTCTGACCGACATCGAGATTTTTTTCATGAGCTCTGTTCCCTCGTCAGCACGGAGCACTTTTTTTGCAAGATAAAATGCAAACAGCAAAGCGATCACAGCGCCAACAGGAGCCAGATAGGTGATGTAATTCATGATATAGAAACTCCCTTCTTTAAACTTTCGTAACAAATTATACCATTTTCTAAATGTCGGAACAACTAATCTTTTGGGGAATCTGAAAAAAACTGTGACTATGAATAATTCTTTGCAAAAAAGTTGTTCAAAAAGTCAATGCTTTTCATATTATGTCAAGAATGTGTAAAAAATACAGAAAAATTGATATGTTTTTGTCAAAGTAGAACAAAGAAAAACCGTCCTTTTGGGACGGTTTTTCTTTGCAGTAGTCGCTGTTTATACATTTCTTATGAATGTTTTTCCCGTAGTTCTACACGCCGAATCTTTCCGCTGATCGTTTTAGGAAGTTCGTCTACAAACTCTACAACGCGCGGATATTTATAAGGCGCAGTGCGTTCTTTGACATACCGTTGTATCTCTACTTTCAGTTCTTCTGATGGAACCGAGCCCCTTGTCAGCACGATCGTCGCTTTGACGACCTGTCCGCGAACTGGGTCTGGAACACCGGTAATAGCGCATTCTAAGACATATGGCAACTCCATCAAGACGCTTTCAATCTCGAACGGCCCGATCCGGTAGCCGGAAGACTTGATGATGTCATCCGTACGTCCCACATACCAAAAATATCCTTCCTCATCGCACCAAGCCGTGTCGCCAGTATGGTAAAGGTCGTCATGCCACACCTCTTCGGTAAGCTGTTTATTCCGGTAATAACCGCAGAACATACCGCAGGGACGTCCCTTTTTCGTACGTAAAACGATCTCGCCTACCTCGCCCGGATATACCGGCTCGCCTTTACTGTCAACTAAATACACCTCGTACTGTGGGTTCGGCCGGCCCATAGAACCGACTTTGTTCTCGCTTCCTACCAGATTTCCCAAAATCAAGGTGGATTCAGTCTGCCCAAATCCCTCCATGATCTTCAAACCGGTGTTAGCCAGCCACTGGTTGTAAACCTCCGGGTTCAACGCCTCCCCAGCCGTACAGCTGTATTCCAGAGAGGAAAGGTCATATTTCGACAAGTCCTCTTTAATAAACATCCGGTACATAGTGGGCGGCGCACAGAAAGTCGTGATATGGTGTTTTGCAAACATCTGCAAAATGTCGTCGGCATGGAAACGGTCAAAGTCGTAGGTAAAAATAGCCGCCTCGCACAGCCATTGTCCGTAAATCTTCCCCCATACCGCTTTTCCCCAGCCTGTATCAGAGATCGCAAAATGCAGGCCATCAGGGTCGACATTATGCCACCAGCGCGCCGTTACGATATGGCCGATCGGATAAGTAAAGTCATGAGTAGCAATTTTGGGATAGCCCGTGGTGCCAGAGGTAAAATACATGAGCATGGGGTCGGTTTTAAGGGTGTCTGCCCGTTCAAAATGATCCGATTTGGTGTAGGCTTCTTCAAAGTCCAGCCAGCCCTCCCGTTTTTCGTGCAGCAGTATTTTGATCTCTACAGTCGGCGATTCAGCAAACGCCTCTTCCGCCGCGTAAGAAACCTCCCCGTCAGAGGTACAAAGGATCGCCTTCACTCCCGCCGCATTGAACCGATAGGTCAGATCCTTTTGGGTCAACTGGTTCGTTGCCGGGATCACGATCGCCCCGATCTTGTGCAGGGCAGTAATGGCAAACCAAAATTCATAGTGCCGTTTCAGTACCAGCATCACCCGGTCCCCTTTTTTGACACCAAGATCGGTCAAATAGTTCGCCACCATGGAAGAATACCGGGAAATATCCCCAAATGTAAAATTTTTTACCTCATGGTCATTGGATTCCCAAACCATTGCCAGCTTGTTCGGATTCTTCTGCGCCAGCTTGTCCACAACATCATATCCAAAGTTAAAATGGTCCGGAATATGGAATTTGATATCAACCAGTTGCCCGCTCTGGTCTAAGGTTTCTTCAACATAATCTTTATATAATAGCTGGTCACGGGTACGGATCGTCACATCATCTTCATCGTCGATCGCTTTTGGCTGGTCGTATGAGTCGTTTCCGCCCCTCATGCCGATCGCCAAAAATTCACAGTCTTCCCCGCCGATCGCGACCATGCCATGTGGTTTAGAAGCATCAAAATATATGCTGTCTCCCGCCTTTAAGATCTCTACATGTCCGCCAACTTTGATCCGCAGCGTGCCTTTTAGGACATAATCCAGCTCTTGTCCCGCATGGGCGGTCAGCGAAACCGGTGTTTTTTCCATCTGCTCATCATATTTGACCTTAACCAGACATGGCTCCGCCAAACGCTTTTTCAATGCGGAAGCTAGGTGGAAATACTGGAATCCTTCCCGGCGTTTTACCGGCATCCCATCACCGGCACGGCAAACAGTATAGGTAGCCAGCCTTGGGGTGACCCCTGTGATGATCTCCCCAACGTCGACCCCCAGATGATTTGCACAAGTATATAAAAATGCAAAGGTCAAATCCTTGGTGCCGCTTTCACATTCCTGATATTCTTCCGGCGTGAGTTGTGTCACCTTTGCCATCGTTTCTATTGAGATATGCGACATCTCCCGCAGGCCTTTTAAGCGGCCGGCGACTGCTTTCAGCTCTTCTTTCTGATTCAAAGCTTTTGCTCCTTTCCTGGTTTTACTTCTGGTTTACAACATTTACAGGGGTTCCCGCCAGATAATGCTTCAGGTTCTGATAAACGACCTCGATCAGCCTGACCCTTGTTTCATAACATGCCCATGCAATGTGGGGGGTGATCACCATATTTTTTGCACCCAGAAGGGGGTTGTCCCCGTGGATCGGTTCAGCAGATACCACATCGGCATATGCCTTGCGGATCACACCGCTGTTGAGCGCATCTGCTAAATCCTGTTCCTCAACGATCGGACCGCGCGCTGTATTGATCAGCACTGCGCTTGGCTTCATCATCTCCAGATGCTTTCTGTCAACCAAGCCCTGAGTCTGTTCCGTCAGCGGGCAGTGGATGGTCAAAATATCGCTTTTCATAAACAGCTCGTCCACACCGGTAAACGTGACATACGGGTATTCTTTCTGATCTTTCTCCCGGACTGTCCGGGTGTGGACCAAGACCTTCATATCAAACGCATGGGCTAGGAAAGCGACCCGTTTGGCGATGCTTCCAAAGCCAACGACCCCGATCGTCTTTCCATCTAACTCCTGAAGCCGGTCATCATAAAAGCAAAAGTCGGGACAGTTTTCCCATTCTCCATGATGGACCCGGTCATCATGTTCGCGTACCATACTATAGGCATCCAGAATGTATGCAAATACCAGTTGTGCCACCCCTTTGGTAGAATAAGCCGGTACATTGGTCACCGTTATCCCCCGCTGCGCAGCAAAAGGCAGGTCCACATTGTTATATCCCGTTGCAATGATCCCGATGTATTTTACATTGGGACATTGCTCCAGTACCGTACGGTCCAACATACATTTATTGGTAATGACCAGTTCTGCGTCCCCAATACGCTTAGCAATCTGGTCATAAGGGGTGCGGTCATAGCAGGTGACCTCCGCCAGATCGGCAAAGTGATGGTAATCCAGCTCTTTGCCAGTAGAGGCGTAGGTATCTAAAATAACCAATTTCATCAATAATTCCTCCTCTATAATAAAAGGCCTTGCCGTTCAAGACAAAGCCTCTTAAAATCATTCGTGCGACTGTTCCGAACCCGGTTCTTCCTCTTGATATGGAGCTTTTTCCCGCTGCTGTTTCTGGTCCTGCCTGCGGGCGCGCCACAGCGAGAACAAAGCAAAAAGACACAGCAGCAATTCCAAAATACCTAATCCTGTCTGATACCACTTGGCGCTGGATACATAGGTCAAATAGGTAGAAGCCACCCACACCGCAAATACCAGCTGGTATAAACGGCGTTTGCGCAGGTATTCCCATAAAAAAAATACAATGACCAGCAGTCCAAACAACAGGTGAAACCAGAGATTCATTGAACACCCTTCCTCAAAATTACATTTTTTTCATTCTTATCATACCACAATTCTCTGACCGAGAAATGAGCATTTTATGAAATTTTTCCCTGCCTTTCCGGGAAACAAAAGAGATCATCTTTCTCCTAATAGGTAGTCCTCCACCCCTACCGTTTCCCCTGCCCGGTAATAGATCCGGGGCACACGGCGGCTGATTCCACAAACGATCTCATAATTGATCGTACCCTGAAGACGTGCCAGCTCATCGGCGGTAATCTCCTGTTCGCCGTCTTTCCCCATTAAGACCGCGGTATCTCCAATCTTCACATCCGGCACCCCGGTCACATCAACCATCATCTGGTCCATACATACCCTGCCCAGTACCCGGCAGCGCTTTCCGTGTATCAATACCTCTGCACGGGAAGAAAAAGAACGGCTGTATCCATCCGCATATCCAACGGTTACCGTGGCTATTTTCATGGCGCGCTCTGTAACAAAGGTGCGTCCATAGCTGATTGCGCTGCCCGGCGCCACTGTCTTTACCATGGAGACCGCCGCTTTCCATGACATCACCGTCCGCAAAGCCATTGCGTCTTCCATCTCATCACTCGGAGCCAACCCATACAGAATAATACCAGCGCGGGCATAATTATAGTTTTCATTTTGATAGCTTGCGATCCCGGCACTGTTCTGGGCATGGATCATCTCAAAGACAAGCCCCTGTTCTCGGCATTCCCGTACCGCCGCATCTAGATATTCCATCTGCCGTTTGGTATAGTTAACTGCGTCGGCGTCATAGCTGTCCGAATGGCAAAAATGGGTAAAGATCCCTTTGACAAAAAAAGACGGCATTTTTGCCACCTGCAAAATTTCCTCTGCCGCATGGTGCGCGTTATTCTGCAAAAAGCCGATCCGGTGCATCCCGGTATCCACCTTGACGTGCACGTCGATCTGTTCCCCGCGGCTTTTCAACGCTTCATTCAAAGCGATGGCATAATCCATATCGTAGACTGCCTGCGTGATCCGGTGCCGGCTCAAAAGCCCGGCGTTTTCTGCCGGCGTATACCCCAAAACAAGGATATTTTGTGTAAAGCCCTGTTCCCGGAGCGCCATCGCTTCGGTGATCCCCGAAACTGCAAACCACTCCACCCCAGACCGTACCAGCTCACGGCAGACATATTTGTCCCCGTGTCCATAAGCATCCGCCTTTACTACGGCAATAATCTGTTTTTGGGCTGTTTTTTGTATCAAATCTATGTTATACTGAACATGATCTAAGTTCACTTCACACCATGTACGGTGAATAAAGTTGGTCATATCTTTACTCCTTTTTATAAAACTGACATCAGGGGGATATGCGATGCAGCAAGAAAAATCAGCCTGTTTTACCGGGCAGCGTCCGGAATCATTCTGTTCTGATTCCCGCGAATTTAAAAAACTGGAACCGAAGCTAAAAATGCTGCTGAAGCGGGAAACGCTGCAAGCTGTCCAGCAGGGCTATACCACCTTTTACTGCGGCATGGCGCGGGGTGTTGATATTCTTGCCGGGGAAACCGTTTTGTCATTAAAAGCAGATTTTCCCGAAATACAGCTTATCTGTGTCATTCCCTTTCCCCGCCAGCCTTATTACTGGGCTGATTCCTGGATCTCACGCTATAATTATCTTTACGACCATTCCAAACGGGTTTTGATCTCCCCCGCCTATTCCCCAGACTGCTACCACCGGCGAAACCGTTATATGGTGGACCACAGCGATTTGGTGATTGCCGTGATGGCACAGGAAACGGAGCGCGGCGGGACTGCCAGCACCATCCGTTATGCCCGCAAAAAGAACAAGCCTGTTATTTCTCTGCTTTACAATAACGAAATCTTCATCCGGTAGTGCTTCATCTCCGTTGGCTCTACCTGCTGGATTCCGTGCATCCTTTCAAAGGTTCCGTCCTCCTCCGGATAATCCACCGCGCACCCTGCCCATGGCTCTAGGCAGACAAACGGCGCCTCCTTTTGAGCAGGCGACCAGACGCCAAGGGTATCAAATCCCTCAAAATCCAGTTGTACGCCCCGCCCGGTCAAAATGCTTTCCAAGGAGACACTGCGGGATTTCAGTTGGTCGAAGATCAATGCATCTCTGTCAAAGAAATGATAATCCAAACGGAATTTCCGCTCATTTTTCAGAAAGGGAACGCGGTTTTCAGAAGAAAACCGCTGGGTTTCAAGATCCATAACAGGACAGTCGGCTGTTTCCGGCTCTGGAAACACGATCTGGTAATTTTCAAACCGGTCCCCCTCTGTCACCGGGCACTGGAATGCCGGATGGGCGCCGATCTTATAAAACATCGTTTGCTCCCCAGTATTCATCACATCATACTGGATCTCTACCGCACAGTCAGTAATGTGATAGGTTAGCCGCAGCATGAACGGGAACGGGTATTCCTGAAGGGTCTGCTCGTTGGAGCTCAAGCAGAACACCGCCCGGTCGCGTTCCTGATACATCACTTTAAATTCCATATCCCGTGCAAACCCATGACGGCGCAGCGGATAATCTTTCCCGCCGATATTCGCTTTATTTCCGCTTAAGACTCCCACATTTGGGAACAGTACCGGCGAGGTTTTTGCCCAATACGCTGGGTCGGCCTGCCACATATATTCATCTCCCGTGACATCACGGAAGGATTTTAATTCTGCTCCACGGGTGTCTATCACTGCAGAGCAGGATCTGCTTAATATTGTGATTTCCATTCTTCATTGCCGCCTTTCTCAAGGGAATTGCGCTTAAAACGCTCTCTTGTTTATTATAGACCATCCTCCCCGCAGATACAAGTAAAAGAATGGCGGTCGTCACAGGGTCCCCCCTTAATATAGCAACAGCAGTTTTCCTGATTCTTATTGACAAAACAGAAAGGTGTGTGACTTTTATGGATCAAGTATTAAAAAACGAGATCATGCAGTACTTAAAAGCCTCCCGTCTGACCACCGAGGTACAGGTGGAGGAAATGGTTTCGGTTCCCTTATCGAAGCTATATCAAGAACAGGATCTTGTTCATACCCCCGAAGGGAATTATTATTCCAAACAGGAAGTGTTCCATTATTTAAAAAACAATAGCTATGAACTAACACAGGAAAACTTTGAAATCGCCGCCCGTCACTGCTATATCTCATACCAAACAGACGAAAATGGTGTTCCCTATAAGCAGGTGACCCACTCTTATTCCAAAAATTCATTAGATCATATCAGCGATGAGGATCTACAAACCTATTTGATTTATTCCCTGCTGCAGGAACGCACCAAGCCGGTCACTTTGTTTGAATATAAAGTGGTCACACTGAAAGATACGTTCTGGATGGGAAGAACCAGCAGTGAAGCCCTGCAGGATATTTTAAACGACCATTCCTCCAGAGGATGGCGCTTAAAAACAACCTCTGTCAACCAAATCACAAATGTAGTCGGCTCTGAATCCCGTGACGAACTGCTCCTGATTTTTGAACGTCAAAGAGAGAACTAACCATTCAGCCCTGCCAAATGCTTGGCAGGGCTGCGCACTAATATGAACATACTATTTGAAGAAAGGATTTGATCCTATGATAAAAACCGCAGCGAAAGAAGATGTCCCTGTATTGGCCCGGCTGGCCGTATGCTTGTGGAATGGCCATTCTGCCGCAGAGATGGAGGCCGAGTATTCGGAGCTGCTTTCTCAGGAAGAGGCCAGCCTATTCCTGGCGCTTTGCGAAGGGGAGGAGATCGGATTTGCGCAGTGCCAGCTGCGGCATGATTATGTGGAGGGGACAAAAAGCAGCCCGGTCGGATATTTAGAAGGGATTTTTGTAAAGCCGGAATTTCGGCACAGGGGATATGCGAAAAAACTGCTGCAGGCATGCGAGACCTGGGCTATGGAAATGGGATGCCGGGAATTCGCCAGTGACTGCGAATTGGGCAATGCTAACAGCTTTCTTTTTCACAAAAGCGTTGGTTTTACAGAGGTAAACCGCGTCATCTGTTTTACCAAGCCGCTAAAATAACGTGTCTTCTCGTTCCTGCAAATGCAGCCAAAAAAGCCGAAGGATCATCCGCTTCATATCCTGCAGCTGGTCGATTTGATACGCTGCAAATGTACCCATAAGCTCTTTATCTGCTTGTAATAGCTGTGTTTCAATCAAAGAGCCTAATCCGATATCATAAAGCTCCAATTCATGATAACTGCAATGTTGAAATGCATATAATTCTTGATCGGTAAAAAATCTTTCAATATTCGGAAAAGTTTTTTCAATTTCCTGAATTAAAATCATAAAATCACTCCACAATACGTTTATGTAACGTATTATATCCCGAATATCGTGGTAAAGTCAATCACATAGTACGTTAATCCGGGTAAATGATGTGGTGATGAATGAGAAAGATCCTGTTTGGAAAAAACAAAAACATTATTCACGATCATCTGAAGAAAATTCGTAAGGAGCGTGGCCTTTCCCAAGAAGAGCTTGCGGCAAAACTTCAAGTAATGAACGTCAACATCGATCAACAGATGATCAGCAAAATCGAAAACAATTCAAGAATGGTTACGGATTATGAACTTTTCTGTTTATGCCGCGTGCTTCATACCGAGCCAAATGACTTAATGGGAGAAATTGAAACTCTATAAAAAAGCCCTCTGTAAAATCACAGAGGGCTTTTTTGATTTTTTACATCGCAGAATTCGTCATTTTTCCCTTAATTTCGACAAGTTCATTATACTGTACCATTTTTTTCATCCTTCTGGCATTTGCAATCATCAGCTTGATCCGGTTCTCCTGATTGATCGCCGTAGCGCCGGGGTCATAGTCGATCGCAACAATGTTTGCAGTCGGGTTATATTCCTTGATCTTGCGCATCATGCCCTTTCCGGCAACATGGTTGGGCAGGCAGCCAAACGGCTGGGTGCATACAATATTCGGCGTCCCCGAATGCACCAGTTCCAGCATTTCCCCGGTCAACAGCCAGCCTTCTCCCATTTTATTGCCGTAACCGACATAATCCTTTACCAGGTTTTTGATATCTTGAAACCGGGAGGGCGGGTCAAACTGCGGGAATCGTTTGATAGCCGCGATCATATCATCCTGCCAGCCGACCAGATAGTTTTCAAACCAGCCGGCAATCAGGTGCTTTAATTTTCCGCCGCCGTAAATCTCCGGGTCAACAAAACGGTTGTCTACCTTAAAAATCACAAAGTCCATCAGTCCCGGCACAACTACTTCTACATCTTCACCGTGCAGGAATTCTTCCAAGTTATTGTTCCCTAAAGGGGCAAACTTCACATAAATTTCCCCAACGATCCCCACCTTGATCTTATCGGTCTTGTTCACCGGAATATTTGCAAAGTCCTGTAAGATCCGGGGCATATTCTCTTTTACCCGGCGGTAGGTTACATTTTTCGACTGTTTGTACTCTTCGCTCAGCACCTCGACCCAGTGATCCACCATACGGTCCGCGGCGCCCTTTTCCAGTTCATACGGGCGGGTCTGGTTGGCAAGCAGCATCAATAGATCCCCGTAAACGATGCTGTAGATCAGCTTTTTGATCAGCCCAAAGGTCAGTTTAAAGCCGGGGTTTTTCTCCATCCCGGAAAGGTTTAAAGAAATGACCGGGATGTCTTCAAACCCGGATTTTTTCAGCGCCTTTCTCAACAGATGGATATAATTGGAGGCGCGGCAGCCTCCCCCGGTCTGAGTGATCAGCAGGGCGGTTTTATTTAGATCGTATTCCCCGCTTTTCAGGGCATGGATCAACTGCCCGATAACCAACAAGGCAGGATAACAGGTATCGTTATGTACATTCTTCAGCCCCTCATTAACGATCTCCCGGCCGGTGGTTTCCAGTGGGATCACCTTATAGCCATGCAGGGCAAACGCCATTTTAAACAGTTTAAAGTGGGTCGGCAGCATGTTCGGCGCCAAAATCGTGTATTCTTCCTTCATCTCTTGGGTAAACAGGATCCGTCCTGTTTCATCTCTGATGATCTGTGCCATGTACGATAATTCCTTTCTTTGCTTTTAGCGGGCTTTCTGCTGCGCTTCCTTTTCCCGGATCGCCGCCAGCAGGCTGCGGATCCGGATCTTCACCGCGCCTAAGTTGTTGATTTCGTCGATCTTCAGCTGTGTATATAACTTCCCTTTCTCTTCCAGGATCGCGCGCACCTCGTCGGTGGTGATCGCGTCAATGCCACAGCCAAAGGAAACGATCTGTACCAGCTCCATGTCAGGCTGAGTTGTCACATAATTTGCCGCATTGTAAAGACGGGAGTGATAAGTCCACTGGTTCAGTACATGCACTTTACCGGCATTTCCAAGGTGAGCCACCGCATCCTCTGTCACCAGCACCAAATCGAACGAGGTCATCATCTTATCAATCCCGTGGTTGATCTCCGGGTCAATATGGTACGGTCGGCCGGCCAGGACAATGATTTTCTTGCCGTGCTCCCGGGCAAACTGGATGGCGCGCTGGCCCTCCTGTCGGATTTCCCATTTCCAAGCATCATAAACAGCGAACGCTTCTTTTGCGGCTTGATGCACCAGGTTACGCGGAATATCAAACTCCCGGTTGAAATACTCATACGCCTTTTTCTCAAAATCCTTTGGACGATGCAGGCCAAAATAGCCATGCTCATAGGAAATGTTTTTTAACACCTCCATATTCGCATCCAAAAGCTCGGGGTAATAGGCGACGACTGGGCAGTTGTAATGGTTATCCCCTTTTTTCTCGTTAAAGTTATACGGCATACAGGGGTAGAAGATCCTTGTCACGCCCTTTTCCAAAAGGTTGACAATATGCCCGTGCATCAGCTTAGCCGGATAGCAAACTGTATCGGAAGGAATGGTGTCCTGCCCCTTTCGGTAAAGCGCGCGGGAAGAAACATCAGACAGCACGACTTCAAATCCAAGACGGGTCAAAAACGCATACCAGAACGGGATGTTCTCATACATGTTCAGCCCCATCGGGATGCCGATCTTCCCTTTTCCCCCGTCAACGCCCTTTAACGCCCGCAGCTTGGATAGCTTCCAGGCAAACATATTCGGGATTTCCTTATTTTCTTTTCTTCCGAGTGGTTTCTCACAGCGGTTCCCGGAAATGAATTTCCTCCCGCCGCTGAATGTGTTGACTGTCAGGTTGCAGTTGTTGTTGCATAACCCGCAGCTCACCGTTTTAGAAGTGTGGGTAAAGTGCTCCAACTCTTCCAGCGACATCAGCGCCGACTGTTCCAGCCGAAGTTCCTGTGCATACAAAGCAGCGCCATACGCGCCCATCAGTCCGGAAATAGACGGGCGGATCACCTGCTGCTCCACCTCGATCTCAAAGCTACGCAGGATCGCGTCATTTAAAAATGTACCGCCCTGAACAACGATATTTGTCCCTAAATCCTCTTTGGATACCGCGCGGATCACCTTATAGATCGCGTTCTTCGTCACGCTCATCGAAAGCCCGGCAGAAATATCCTCAATCGTCGCGCCCTCTTTCTGCGCTTGTTTTACCGAAGAGTTCATAAACACAGTGCAGCGGGAACCAAGGTCGACCGGATGCTTGGCAAACAAGCCCAGTTTCGCAAAGCTGGCCGCGTCATACCCCATGGACTTGGCAAAGGTCTCAATAAAAGAGCCGCAGCCAGAGGAACACGCCTCATTTAAGACAATGTTGTCGATCACGCCATTGCGGATTTTAAAACATTTGATATCCTGTCCGCCGATATCCAGCACAAAATCAACATTTGGGTTAAAATGACTGGCTGCCTTTAAATGCGCCATGGTTTCCACCAAACCGGTGTCGGCATGGAATGCGTTTTGGATCAAATCCTCTCCGTAACCAGTCACAGCCGAACCGCAGATATGGATGCGGTCCCCGCATTCCTTTAAAATATGGATCAGCTGTTCGCGGACGATCTCCACTGGATTGCCCTGATTGGAGTTATAGTAGCTGTATAAAATATCCTTTTCCTTGCTCACTACCACCAGCTTTGTGGTGGTAGAACCGCAATCGATCCCTATGTAAGCGTCGCCGGTATATCCTGCAAGATCCTTTTCCGGGATCGTTGCCTGTTCATGCCGCTTTACAAAAGCGTCGTATTCTTCCTGGCTTTCAAACAAGGGGTTTAACCGCAGGGTCGTCACAGCCTCATCCGCCGCGTTCTCCAGTTTTTCTACCAAAGTGTGATAGTCAAAGCTAGTTCCCTCTTCTTCCGCATAGATCGAAGCCCCTAAAGAAACAGCATACAGCGCATAGTCCGGGAATACGGCCATGTCCTCGCCCAGTTTCAGTGTTTCTACAAACCGTTCCTGAAGCCCCTTAAAAAAGTGGAGCGGGCCTCCTAAAAACAAAATCTTCCCCTGGATCTTACGTCCCTGCGCCAGCCCGGTGATGGTTTGATCTACCACTGCCTGAAAAATGCTGGCCGCAATGTCAGATTTGCTGGCACCCTGGTTCAACAGCGGCTGAATATCGGATTTCGCAAATACCCCGCAGCGGGATGCGATCGTATAAATAAACTGATGGTCCTGGCTCAATCGATCCAGTTCGTCCGGCGCAACGGCAAGCAAAGTTGCCATCTGGTCAATAAAAGCGCCTGTGCCGCCCGCACAAGAGCCGTTCATCCGTTCCTCAAAAGCGCCTGTTCGACGGTCAAAAAACAAAATCTTTGCGTCCTCGCCGCCCAGTTCGATCACAACATCGGTGTCCGGCACCTTTTTACGCACCAATTCCCCCGTGGCAAATACTTCCTGTACAAATGGAATTTCCGCCGCTTTAGCAACGCCTAGCCCCGCAGAGCCGGAAACCGCGGCCGAAAAGCTTTTCCCCGACAAAATCGGTTCAGCCCGGCGGATGATCTCCAATGTTTTTTGCCGCACCTGTGAAAAATGGCGTTCATAACATTGGAACAGGATTTTATCATCTTCGGTAATGACTACCTTTGCCGTAGTCGACCCAATATCAATCCCCATAGAAATACTCATAGATAGTCCTAACCTTTCTGTTTTTTCAAATTTATCTTCTGGGCCAGACCGTGTTTTCCAGTATTGTCCGGCTTCGTCCGCATTAAGATGTTATTAAATTATTATACCATTTTTGTATGCTCCTGCGCAATAACATTTTGTTGCAGATTCATGTCTTTTTTCTGACCGGAATTGACAATCCTATACAAATATTTCCTTTATTGCAATCTGAAATAAGCAGCTTTTTTGCCGTATGCTTTGGCTTGTCTCATTTTTAAGGAAAGTGGACCGCCTACTTTTATTATACCAAAAAAGTAGTTTTAAGCAAGAGGAAACTGCCCCCTGCCACAATTCGGCAGGGAGCAGAAAATCTCAACAGCTATTATGGATGGATCACAGTTCCGTCTACCAGACGGGTTTGGGTCCATTGAGTGACCGGATGCTCACAGGGGTATTTTGCCGCCAGCTTTTCGTCTAAGTCGATCCCAAAGCCAGGACGGTCATTTGCGTAAATGTATCCACCCTTCTGCACCGGGCAGCCTGGAAATACTTCTGCCAGCGTTTCACTGATCGGGGTCCATTCCTGGATCCCAAGGTTTGAAGTTGCCAGGTCTAAATGGATATTGGCTGCATGCCCCACTGGGGAAACATCACCCGGGCCATGCCATGCGGTGCGTACGCCAAATACTTCCGCAAAGGCGGCAAGCTTTCTGGCCGGAGTCAGGCCGCCCAACTGGCTGGTATGGCATCGGATAAAGTCGATCAGCCGGTTCGCGATCAAAAAATCAAACTCTTTTGGATTGTTAAACAATTCCCCCACCGCGATCGGGGTAGCTGTCTGCTGCCGCAGGAGCCGGTACCAGTCGCCCTGTTCCGGGGAAAGCAGATCCTCTAAAAAGAACAGGCGGTAAGGCTCCAGCTGTTTTGCAAGGCGCAGCGCTTCTACCGGCTGGACCCGTTCATGGACATCATGACAAAATTCCGCCTCAAAGCCAAATTCCGCGCGCAGCTTTTCAAATAAAGCAACCGTAGCCCTCGCGTATTGATCCGGATCCAGATACATCCCCGGCTGAGAACCCGGCGGGGTGGCCGCGCTCATCTTTCCACCGCCGTAGGTTCCAATTTGACAGCGGATATATCTAACCCCGGCTTCTAAATAAGCATGGATCTTTTCGCTCAGCGCAGGAAAATCCCTTCCATCGGCATGCAGGTAAAGCGGGACCGCCTCCCGGCACTTTCCGCCCAAAAGCTCATAAACCGGCATACCGGCCATCTTGCCTTTGATGTCCCACAGTGCCTGGTCCACACCGGAAACAGCATTATTGGAGATCGGCCCATTGCGCCAGTAGGCATTTACGTTCATGAGTTGCCAAAGGTCTTCGATCCTGGAAGCGTCCCGCCCCACCAGCAAAGGCTTCAGATATTCTTCTACTACACACCGGACCGCCTTGGTCCGATACGCAAAGGTGGCGCATCCTAAGCCGTACAGCCCCGGTTCCGAAGTTTCCACCTTGACGACTGTCAGGTTGATCCCATCCGGCGCCGTACAGATCGCACGCACGTCGCGGATAGTAACGGTTCCCATCACATAACCCCTCCTTGTTTTTGCTTTTTTCAGTATACGTCTATTTTCAGGAGTTGTAAACAAACCGCTTACTGTTTTTTCTCCCACCAGTCTTGGTTTCGGCAATACCACTCTACAACCTTTGGAAGCTCCTCCTCCATCCGGTGTTTCGCTTTCCAACCTAGTTCCCGGTATGACTTCCCGGAATCGATCGCATAGCGCAAGTCATGTCCGGGACGGTCAGCCACAAAAGAAATCAAACTTTCCGGGCGTCCCAGTTCCCGCAGGATCTCTTTGACCACCCACAGGTTGGTCTTCTCATCGTGTGCACCGATATTGTAGACTTCACCCGGCCTGCCAGCCAGAAGAATCCGGGCTACCGCCTCACAATGATCAGTCACAGAAATCCAGTCCCGAATATTTTCCCCTGTACCATATACAGGCAGCGGCTCTCCGCGCAAGGCGCAAAATACCATCCGTGGGATCAACTTTTCCGGGTACTGATTGGTCCCGTAGTTGTTTGAACAACGTGAGATCGTAACAGGCAGCTGATAGGTGTGGTAGTATGCCAATACCATTAAATCAGCGGAAGCTTTCGACGCGGAATACGGGCTGGAGGCACATAGGGGGCTTTCCTCTGTGAAGAAGCTATCCGGTCGTTCCAAAGGAAGAGAGCCATACACCTCGTCTGTTGAAATCTGGTGATACCGCCCTACACCGTATTTTCTACAAGTTTCCAGCAGCACCTGCGGACCTAAAATATTCGCCCTCATGAACTGGTCCGGATGGCTGATAGAACGGTCTACATGGGATTCTGCCGCAAAGTTGACAACTAAGTCAAACCGTTCCTGACAAAACAGCTTATCCATCCGTATACGGTCAGAAATATCTCCTTGCACAAATTGAAAATGTGGGTCTCTCTCTGCTTCTCCCAAGTTTTTCAGACTGCCCGCATATGTTAAAAGATCCAGCCCTACCACAAGGTCTCCGGGGTAGTTTTCCAGCCAGTATTTTGTAAAATGGCTTCCTATAAATCCGGCCGCGCCTGTTATTAGCAGTTTCATTTTACCATCCTTTCTGTTTGTAAAAGAAAGTGAGGAAAAGCCTATCCTCAAAAGGGACAGGCTTTTGATTTATGCTTGTCTGGGAGCAAAATCCGGGCCTGGGTCAAAAGAATGGTGCGGAATCTGCTTAGATTTTGGCGGAAGCTTTTGATAATCCCCGTAGATCTTCCGCAATACGGCATCAGCATCAGAAGGGGTAAATACAGTGATGTCCTCAAACACGCTAGCTGGAAAAGTTTCCTATTGAATGGAATAAGAACTGGCATAATTGGTCAGATATCCGGTATCTTGTCCATTATATTTTGTTAGGATTTTCCGTAAACGGCGGTGCGCTCCTTTGTAAGAATAACACCACTGCACATAATTGGCAGTATTCGCATCAAACGCCACCCCTGCGGGACGATATATTTCTGTTTATAAAGCAAAACATCCCGGTAAAACCCGATCGCTCGTGCCCACGTTTTGGTATCCGCCCCATGGTCAAGCGGAAAAATATCAATACCATGCTCGGACAGATGATGAGGGAAACGGTTCAGATTGTTGACAAATCCATACTTCTTCAAAGAAATAAATTTTGTAAAAGCCAAGCGATATTCTGAAAAGGTTGTTTCATTCACCATGACACAATCTTCAAATTCACGATTTCCAAACAGTTCAACAAACCAATCGTAATCCTTATTATCGCCTGTTTTACGCTTTCCACGGCGAATCAGTTTCCAAACCGATGCATCCAAGGTTTAAGCTGATCCATTGTCTAAGTTCGGCAAAAAACTTTCAGAAAATATTACGTGCGCTGACAACAAAATCCAACGGTCCTCTTCTACATGCTGATTTACCAATTGCGGCAGTGAGGTTTCCTGATCCGGAAAATGTAAGCGGATTTGGCTTTGTTCCGTCTTTTGGACCAAGTGTTCTCTTTCCAAAACGGGCGCAAACCTATTTGGATGAGTTCATTGTGAAATATGATCGCCTTCATGCACGAAACTCCTATTGATTTTCCAAAAAACACCATGTATTTTTATATTATAGCAGTGTTTATATGAAAATACAAGGTTCTTATCGCTTCATTCGTTTCCATCATTCCATCCAAGCAGCAAGCCTACCTCTATAAAAAATAAAGAAGAGAGCTAACCCCGCCGCTAGGGCAGGTTTAGCTCTCTTCTTTATGGTTGTTTTTAACTAAATTCTATTATTTTAAATGGTCTATCTGGCACATTGTTTTATAAAAAACACTCATCATCAGATGGTCAAAAACCATGTGCAAATCCTCTGTGATCTGCATGCTGTTGACTGGAACATGCAGGGAAATATCTGACAACTCCAATAACTTTCCTCCGGAATAACCAGTCAGCCCAATAATTTTATTCCCGCAGGATCTCGCATATTCCACCGCGTTCAAAACATTTTTAGAATTTCCGCTACCTGATATTGCAACGACGATATCTCCTTCCTGTAGTTTCCCTTTTAATTGGAAACGGAACACTTCGTCATATCCAATGTCATTGGCGATCGCCATCAAAGTAGCCACGTTATCATTCAAACACATGAATCTAAACTTTTTCTCTGTGTATTCAGAAACACCTTTATTAAAGTCATTTTGAAAATGGGAAGCAGTTGCCGCGCTTCCGCCGTTCCCAAAAATATAAATATTTTTTTCGGCTTCCATTGTTTCTTCCAACAGATTGAGCGCTTCATTGATTTTATTCAAATCCAGGCTTTTTAAAACCTCTACTTCCTTGTCGACATAGCTGTGAATTAAATCCAAATAATCTTTCATTTGTTACCTCCATTACTATTGTGTTAAAATCCAGTTTACGGCTTGCAGTAAATTTTCACAAACTTGATCCGGTTCTACTTCATATTTGCGGTCATTTCCTGCCTCGCCGGTTTTTAAAAGAATGGTGCGAAGTCCTGCTCGGCTTCCTGTCAGAATATCCGTCGTCGTATCTCCAACAAAAAAAGAACGGGACAAATCGATATTGTGTTTTTCTACAGCTTGCTGGACCATACCAATTTCTGGTTTCCGGCAAGTGCATTTGATTTTATACTCCGGCCGTTCTTCCGGGTAGCCCTTGTCTGGATGATGAGGGCAAATAAAGGTATCATTCACAAAGGCGTGTTCCTGCCCTAGCAATGTTTCCAGCTTTTTTTGGATCTCGTCCAAGGTATCGAAATCACACAAATTGCGGGCAATTACCGGCTGGTTCGTGATGATAATACACAGATATCCATTATCATTTAATTGATGCAGCGCTTTGCCTGCGTTTTCTTCCAATTCTATTTGGTCAGGCGAATATATCAAACCTTTCAACTTGTTGATCGTGCCATCCCGATCCAAAAAAACACATTTTTGTTTAGAAAATAGGCTCATTTTGGAAACCAAACCGGTTTTGATATGCTTTTCTGTTTCTTGCAGCCTGTCCATCGTACCCATATCTTTTAGATACTCAGTGGTCTGGTAAGCATACACTTCACCACGCACAATATGAGAACTGATCAGATCCTTTTCCAAATCACGCTTCTCCGGTCCCTGAAATCCGTCAAAAACCTCCGGTTCTATCAAATATGCGCCTGCATTGACTCGGTTAAACAGGTACTGCGGACGATCCCCTTTTTTGGAAAAAATCTTTTTTACCTTCCCTTTGTCATCACAGTCAATGATGTCGCTGTCATAAGGATGGGTATTTGGATGGACAACAAGGGATATTTGCGCGCCGCTTTTTTTATGGAATTTATAAAAACGGGAAATATCCATGTCAAAAATCACATCTCCCAATACTACGAAAACAGTTCGTTTCACTGCCCCGTTCAACAGATAAAAAACTCCGCAGGTCCCTAAAGGCTTTTCCTCTTCCAAATATTTTATCTTGACTCCAAAGTCCCGTCCATCTTTAAAATAATCCATCACCGCTTCTTTTAAATGGCCCACGGTAATCGTAATGTCCGTAATCCCGTTTTTCTTTAACACCTCTATTTGATGTTCTAAAACAGGCTTTCCACATAGCTGGATCATAGGCTTTGGGATCTCTGTTGTATATTCCGCAAGCCGGGTGCCTTTTCCTCCCGCAATGATCAGTGCTTCCATAGCCTTGTATTCATGCATCACCATGTTTTATCTCCAACAAAAATAATTTTGCTTCCGTCATGATCAAAAGAAAAATCCATCAGGCTCAGATCGCTCAGCGCATTGCGCAGCTTATCCTGCCGTTCTTTGGGAACATACATCAGCAAAAATCCACCGCCGCCGGCACCAAGCAGCTTTCCGCCCAAGGCGCCATTTTCCATAGCGATATCATAATATTTGTCAATCAAAGGATTCGTGATCCCATTTGCAAGCTCCCGCTTCAGCATCCACCCTTTATGTAAAATGCTCCCAAAAGAAGTTAAATCATTGTTCTGAAGTGCGTCTTTTAGTTCATAGGTCAATTCTGTCATTTTTACAAGATTGTTGAACTTGGCCTGATCAGAAACATTCTTGTTCTGTTCGCTCAATATGCTGGAAGCGGAACGCACATTTCCTGTATAGAACATCATAAGGTTGCCATTCAGTTCTTCCAGAGTGTCTTTTGCAAGAACGATCGGTGTAACCGCAACATTTCCATTTGTCATAAAACGAATAAATTTCAGCCCGCCAACCGCAACGCCATACTGATCTTGTTTTCCGATCGGTTCTCCCAGTTTGGTAATCTCTACTTCACAAGCGTCATGCGCTAGACGTTCCTGAGAATGGATTTTTCCTACATATGCCCCGACCGCATTCAAAGTACCAACTGTATAAGCGCTAGATGAGGCCAGACCTGTCCCGGCCGGAATATCGGAAACACTTGCCACTTCAACGCCAGACAAATTGTGATCCATCAACACCTGCCGCGCGATTGGATGCTGGATATCCGCGATATCCTTAACGATTTCCATTTTCCGGTATTTGACGATCGTTTCGTCTTTGCTAAAAGAGGGATGCACAATGATATACATATATTTGTTGATGGATGCTGATAAAACACAGCCCTCATGCTTTTCATAAAAAGATGGCAGATCACTTCCTCCGCCCGCAAAACTGATCCGAAATGGGGTTCTTGTAATAATCATAGAACTTTCTCCTTAATTAGCTGTTGATGATAGATTTTATAACGCGTTTGCTCTTTAGCAGCATCCGTTTTGCTTTAGAAAGCGCACGTATCGCAAACGGTTTTTCCGGTTTTGGAGACGGCTTAACAGGATGGAGGATCAAATCATACAGCTTCTGGTTGGTAGCATGATTAAGCACATCTTCGCCAAACGGCTGGCCAGTCTTGTCCTGTTTAAGAAAAACATCTTTCATAGCCCCATATAAGCTGATCATCCCTGCGCGAACCTGCGTCACGTTTTGCCCCATCTCCAGATAATGGTCTTCTGTTGGGGCAAAAATATCATCCTGTGCCTTCAGCATTAAAATCTGCTTTTGAAAGACCTGGGCTAACCGAACTGTCTGCAAGGAAAGATATTCCTTATCTGCTGGGACTTCAATGATACAATCGCATTTTTGTGCAAAATAATTTCTCATTGTTACATTAGAGTTATTAACAAACTCGACCATTTGGCTTATCCCCAATTCTTCCGCTAATTTTTGAAGCTGGTGGAAGCGGGTTCCGCCTGCTACGATATATAAAAATATATTTTCATATTGGTTGGTGAGCAGTTTAAAAGCATGTAAAACATTATCATTAAAGCCGCCGTTGACCAAATGGGAAAAGGAGACAAATTTAAAATGGTCAGGTCGATCTAACGGTATCATCTGCATAGAAAGCGTGTTTCGGTTCATTAGGTTAGAGGAGGTCTGGAACAAAACCTCCTGACCGATAGATACCGGTTTTAACTCGTTTTGGGAGCGGAGAATTTCACCTTTTATAAAGTCTTCCATTTCCACTGGAATAACGTCGTAAGGATATTTTACTGGCTTATGAAAATCCGGGCCGGTCACAAAATAACGCATGAAACAAAGCGGACCAGAAAATCTTTTTTTCATCTGCACAAAAATATTTTTACTTCTTTTACAATCTGCCGGCCAAATAATTTGCACCGCTTTTCTTGCTTGGGAAAGCAGATGGAACTGGAAGACATTTTCAGGGTCCAGATCTATCGTTGCATCAAATTCTACGTCGCCAAACCTTCTGCGGTACTCCCGGTAAAACATCTTTTCCAGCGTCTGTTTTGTTTCTTTACCAATTGCTTTTCCCTTTTCTAAGGCAGAAAGCGCTTTGCTTTCTGCTTTTGTTTTTGGGGCGGCAATTACAGTACATAATAGCCTTATCCTACTATCTATTCCCATTAAAAAATTGTTTACTTTTGGATGCAAATGGTAATCTGCCAGCATCGTAATATCAAACAGCGAATAATCAATGGAATCCAAAAATTGACGAACTCTATTTCTTACGGTATCATTTCTAAGGTTTCCGGGATAAATAAGAAGTTTTTTCTTCTTCCCCTTTAATTCTTCAACCCTATAATTCTGTGTATTTCCCCCAAAAATACAGTCGATAATCCGTTCTGAGGATTTGCCCACTTCTATTCCTTTAAACATGAGGTCATAGAACATCTGGTACTTATCAGCATACTCTTCCTTGACTGTTTCAATATTGTTTATATAAGAAGCGATCTCTTCAATACGGTTTGTTGTTGGGCCAGGGAGTTCTTCTGGTTTAAAATATATACCCCGATAATCACTGTACGACTCCAGATCTGGAAGATAAAACAATACTGGTTTCTTTGTGCACATGAAATCCACAAAGATACTGGAGTAATCACTGATCAAGATATCCACAACAGAAAGCAGTTCATTTGTTTCAATATATGAAGGAATATACCTTCCACAACTTTTTTCATAGTCAGTAAGATGACGATATACTACATGATGTGGCTTAACCAATACTTGATAATAGTTTAAATCTATTTCTTTTTCTAATAATTCTACTTCATTAATCAATTTATCGACATCAATATCCGGGCAGGACACTTTTTCGCCTTTCCAAGTAGGCGCATATAAAACGATTTTTTTATTTGCATCTATATTTACACCGCACTCTAAAAGTTGGTTTATAATCGCTTCATGATTGGTGGTAACAAAAAAGTCGTTTCGTGGATACCCTTCTACAAGCACCTTCCCATGGAAAATATCCTGCATTTTATATGCAGTCGCCAAATTGTTTTTCATAAAATCATTGGCTGCAAGAAACCAGTCCGTTTGCAAATAAGTTCTTACCTGGTTCCAAGAATCTATTCTTCCTGTTGGATAATCATAGCCCAGTGTCTTAACAGTAATTGCATGCCAACTAGTAATTAAAATTTGTCCCGGCTTTTTGGAAAAATATGCAGGAAAAGTGTTGTTGTTTATCAAATATTTACATTTAGATAACGCGCGAAAATAATCTTCGCTTCCTCTTAAAACAAAGGAAACATTAGGGTAATCATGCCATTCTTTTTCTAATTTAGCAATTACTTTCCAATCTACAACCGACCAAATATGTTGATACTCTTTCAACTTTTGATCCTTAAGCGCCGTCAGGAACAATGCATAAGGGTTGCAGTTCATTCCAGTGCCTTCATACGCTTCATAAAGGATAGACGTTTCTTCAAGCGGCGTATCTAAACAGTTGATATACTTTTCGTTGCGGGACTTTTTATGTAGTTTGTTCAACGCAGCATATTGAGCCTGAATTTTGCTGTCGCAAAAATACTTCAGGGCAAAATCTCTATGAAGTTTCGCATATCCCAAAGCATTTTCTTCCGGATCCTCAGGTTTATGATAGGAGATCCAGTTTGGAAAATATTCGTCAAAAAAATCAAAAGCTTCATTGATAAATTTTGCTTTCAACGCAGAATCGTCCGAATTTGACAAAAAATTAAAGCGGGCATTGATATGATCCCGGCACAAATGATATGCGGTTTCTATCATATTTCCGTGAAACAAGCCTTGTTTTTGAAAAAAGGCCACAATGTCTTTCGCCGAAAGCAAAACGTCAAAAACTCTATCATCGACTAAATGCGCCGTGCCGCCAGCGCGTCTTACCTTATATTCATATAACGGGATATGGACGCATTCAATCTTATTTGCAGCCAGCATCATGTTGTAAACAACCGCTGAATCTTCATACCATCTCCCCGCCGGAAACCTAAAGCAGTACCGGTCGATAAGGTCTTTCTTAAAAATTTTATTCCACACATAGCAGGTAGCTGCTTGCAGGATGGGGGGATTATTTTCAGCCGACATTCCTGCTGGCGCATTTACTTCTCTAATTTTATTGTTTCCATTTCCATAGCAATACTCTATATCACAGCAAACAATATCCGCCTTGGTTTCGGCTGCACGTTGGTATAAAGCCTCGTACATAATGTCTGCCGCCTTATCATCCGAATCAATGAAACCAATATACTCGCCCTGTGCCACTTCCAAACCATAGTTTCTGGAATCGCCAGGTAAACCTTTAGGATGCAGCACGACCTTTACTTTCCCCGGGTGATCTAGTTCATATTTCCGTGCAATATCTAATGATGAATCGGAAGAACTTTCATCAACTGTCAAAATGATCTCTATGTCTTTCAGCGTTTGGCCCACTAGAGTTAATAAACATTCTTCCAGAAAATCCTCTGTATTAAATACCGGAACGATAACAGAAACTTTCATTTTCATAATTCCTCCCCATTATTGCCAAGTTTTACTGATGCTGTCAATAAAGTCGCTTCTATCTCCTAAAAAGACAAAAGCCTTTTAACACAACAAGGCTTTTGTCTTTTTAGGAGATAGAAAACGTGAAACGAAAAAGAATACAATTTTATAATATACCAAGGAGCCTTCAACTTCGCTGAAAAGTATCGGTTCTCCTTTAAATAAATCAATATGATATGAATAGTAATATTATAAATATTATTTTTAAAAATGTCAATTTTTTATTCCTTCTATTTAAACGCTCTATTTTACACAAAAAGCTGAAAACAACTTTTGTGAAAGGATAATATTCCCTCATCCCGCATCTTGCAAAGCTCATTGGACATAGCGCTCCGGTCTACAGACAGGTAATCTGCCAGCTGCTGCCGGTTGAATGGAATCACAAACTCCGGACTCCCATGTCTCAACGCCTCTTCTGAAAGGTAGGAAAGCAATTTTTCTCTGGTGGTACGCTGTGATATGTGGGTCAGTTTTGCGTTCATTTGTAAATTTTTTTCCGCTAATATGGATAACAGGTTATGAACTATCTGGTCATTTCGCTTATCCTGTGCTTGGAAAGCCAGCAGACCACCCAACTCCAAAAACAAGATTTTCGATGTTTCTGCCGCTACCACATCTACCTGCAAAACCGAATTCTCCACACAAGCATATGTTTCCGCAAATACCTGAGCAGGACACACCTGCGCCACAATGTTCCTGTTTCCCCAAAAATCTTCTTTCACTACATGGACACAGCCCTCCAGTACGATCCCCAGTGATGTTACCTGATTTCCGGCCCAGAGCACTGTTTCATGTTTTTGATAATTCTTTTGCATTACAGGAAAAGCTTTCAAAAACTGCTCGATCTCTTGATCCTGAAGGCTGCTAAACAATGTTGACTTTTTTAATATCTGCAAATAATCTTTCATTTTTCTTCTTTCCGTTGTTTTTACAACTGTTTTTTCTTTTTTAGTATAGTATACTGTAGACATCAAAGTCAAATCAACAAAATTCGGCACATGCCGGCAAATAGAATAGATAATAGGAGGAACATTTATGATTCGCAGGATCATTCAAATTGATGAGGAAAAATGCAACGGATGCGGTGTCTGCGCACAGGCATGTCATGAAGGCGCAATCGGTATGGTAGACGGAAAAGCCAAGCTGCTGCGGGACGACTACTGCGACGGTTTGGGAGATTGCCTGCCAACCTGCCCGACAGGGGCAATCACCTTCGTAGAACGGGAAGCAGCCGCATATGATGAACAGGCTGTTCTGGAGCATCAGAAAAAGCAGTCGCAGCAATCCGGCTGTCCCGGAAGCCGCGCACAGCAGATCCGCCGCGAAGCACAACAATCCTCGGTGCGATCGGAAACTGTTTTATCAGAGTTATCTCAATGGCCGGTACAGATCAAACTAGCACCGGTCAAAGCACCTTATTTCTCTGGTGCCAAATTACTTGTAGCTGCAGACTGTACTGCATTTGCCCGCGGGGACTTCCATGAGCGTTTTATTAAAAATCATATTACGCTTATTGGCTGTCCAAAGCTAGATATGGTAGATTATGCCCAAAAGCTGACCGAGATCATCCGCCAAAATGATATTCAAAGCGTGACTGTTGTGCGGATGGAGGTCCCCTGCTGCGGTGGGATCGAACATGCCATAAAAACCGCTTTACAAAACAGTGGAAAATTTATTCCCTGGCAGGTTGTTACTATCGCAACAGACGGACGGATCTTAGATTAGGTAAAAATATCCGGCAGGAAGATTCCTGCCGGATATTTTTTATTGGCTGAACTCCCGATATGCAATGATATCCTACTAGGGTTCGGCTAATGATTATTCTGGTGGAGACGATCGGACTCGAACCGACTACCTATACGTTGCGAACGTATCGCTCTCCCAGGTGAGCTACGCCCCCATTTTTGGGAAACCCGTTTTGGATTTCCCTTTTCCTATTCACGTTGGTGGAGACGATCGGGATCGAACCGACTACCTCTTGAATGCCATTCAAGCGCTCTCCCAGGTGAGCTACGCCCCCGTGAAACAAAAATATTATATCACAATTTTTTCTTTTTGTAAAGTACTAGCACACACCTTTTTCAGCAAAAGCTTTCCAAAAGTGTGTGCTAGCATATCACTTCAATATTCAATTTTCTGATTCCTTTACTCTTTGAATTTCGATCAAAAGCTTTCCCATCTATCCGCATAAGACTTTTCTGATGCACATTCATGGTCTGTTTTTCTACATTCCATTGAAGATCATTTACTTGGCCATATTTCGTAATTCCTATTCAGTTCTTCCAAAACGATTCTTTAAAAATCATCTTAAATTCCAAAAATTCATCACATTTGCGGCCACTTATCCCCTTTTTACAGGTGCAACAATCATTCAGAAAATCTTTTTGCTATTGACTCCGACAGTTAACAAGGAATGCTTCGCAACATCATTAACGGTTTCGCCAACAGGAAATCTTTTTTCGATCAAACGATCTCAGCATCTTTGAGATGCTTGGAATTTTTGATTGATTTCATCCGCTCATTTTCAAACGGCCGGCACAATACAATCATTTTATGCCGTTCGGCTAACTATTTCGGTGGTCTCACTCCCAACCAACTAAATTTCTCTTCTGTTTCGGATCCTGTGAGTCATCACAATCATCCTCTTTCCCTTTCACATGATCTTTATTTCATGAATCCAGGAAATCAGTACATGGGATCGTACCTCTTTTCATTGTTCTTTTTTCCTGTTAAAGGCCGATCCGTTTTGCTTTGTGCACTTTCCTGCTCTCGTTTATACACTTTGGTTTGAGCCCGGTCATCCATTGCATTTTAAGCGTCGTGACCAGCCGGCCATTTTTTAGTTAAAGTGCAGTCACACAATCCGGCTCTTCCTTTAACAATTCTGAAACTGGTTCAAAATCCATGGGAAACGCCTCCTGTCTTTCAGAAAAAGGATCATTCATCAATCAAAAATCTTTGTTTCTCCGCTTACCATCTGCAACCCGCTCTCAGTCAATCTTACTGCGCCTCCTGCTTTGCAAGCTTTGATCCTGATCTTTGTTTTTTGTATTTCCTTTTCCTTTTCTGTGTCTTTATTATAGCAAGAAAGTTATGCAATGTCAACACTTTTTGTGACAAAAAACAAGATATTATATAAATAATATCTAAACAAATTGCCTATTGCATTTTCTGTCAAAAAGAACTATAATGTATAGTAACGGCGGTCAAAATGGCCGCATTTCTTTTTATGGAACACCGAAAGGAACTTAACCAAATGAATGACGAACTTAATCCCAAAGACCTGCCGACCTATTTAACACTGGTTGACGAGGACGGCGTGCAGACAGAATTTGAACTGCTGGCTTCTTTAGAAGAGGATGGTGTGGAATACCGGGCGTTGGCTCCGCATTATGAAGATCCTGCCCAAGCGCTGGAAGCCGACGGGCAGTTTGTCGTACTGCGCGTAGAGATAGATGAAAACGGCGAGGAAATGCTAGTCAGCATAGATGACGATAAAGAATACGAACGGATCGGCGACCTGTTTTTAAACCTGTTTGACGAAGAAATGGACTGGGAATAAGTTCCGGGTTGTATTTTTAAAAATTTGTGTTATAATATGTTTGCGGATCAATGTCCGCCTTTTGTGTGAATTTTCTCTGCCTTGATTTGTTAGCGCAGATTATAATAATCCAACACCTTGATAATCGGGGACCGGACTCTTCGGCGGATTGCAGACCTCCCGCTTTTAGCGGAAGAAGGGAGCGTGGTAGCCAGAAGGAGGTCACCCACCTGCTTTTTGGCGGGTTTTTATCAACTGCGCGACGGCAAGGCGGACAAAAGTAAATTCAGGTCAGGACTGGTTTTTAAGCAGTCCTGACCTTTTTGCTATTCCAACAACGAAAGGAAGCGTTCCTAATGCCCGAATGGTTGACGCGGACCCAAGCACTGATCGGCGAAGATGCCATTTCCCTGCTCCAGAAAAAGACGGTGGCTGTGTTAGGGCTGGGCGGCGTAGGCGGATCTGCCGCCGAAGCGCTTTGTCGCAGCGGGGTAGGAAAACTTATCTTAGTAGACCGGGACACCGTTTCCCGGTCCAATCTAAACCGCCAACTTTTTGCCACTTGTCGCACGATCGGGCAGAAAAAGGTAGAGGCAGCAACGGATCGTCTGCTCTCTATCTGCCCTGACTGCCAAATTGCTGGATACCACGAATTCTACACGCCGGAAAATCGGGAATTTTTATTTTCCCAAAAGCCGGATTTTATCATTGACGCCATTGATACAGTAACTTCAAAGCTTGACCTAATGGAAATCTGCTGCCAACGCGGGATTCCTTTGATCTCATCTATGGGGACCGGGAACCGCTTGGATCCGTCCCAGTTTACGATCGGAGACATTGCGGACACTGCCGGCAGCGGCGACAACCTTGCCAAGGTGATCCGCCGGGAGCTGAAAAAGCGCGGCGTTCCCCATCAAACAGTGTTGTACTCTAAAGAAGCGCCGCAAAGGATCGGCTTTGTAGGGGAGCCGGAACACGGCAGACACTCCCCCGCCAGTATATCCTTTGTGCCGCCTGTTGCAGGATATCTGCTTGCCGGATATGCGGTACGCTCTCTGATCTATCGGGAATAGAGCCGGAGCCAGTCGTTCTTCCATTCTTCGGTCCGGTTTAACAGGAAGTGAGGTTTCGCTCATGACAGACATAAAAGGCCGTGCGGACCGGTTTTTGACCAAGATCCTAAGCGGCGAATCCATGACATACAAACAAATTTTTTCGATCTTTCTCCCAATTTGGGTAGATCAGATGTTTATCACCTCTTTAAATATGCTGAACACAGCTATGGTCAGCTCGTCGGGGGTGGCGGCCGTCAGCGCGGTCAGCATGGTCGATTCATTGAACCTATTCTTGCTCAACGTTTTTGTCGCGATCGCTACCGGCGGAACAGTTATCGTGGCGCAATACAAAGGGAACAGCGATCCGGCTATGATGTCAAAGGCAGCTGTGCAGGCGCTGGTCACAGTTACCTATCTGGCAGTTGGCTTAGCTGTGATCCTTTTGATTTTCCAAGGGCCTACCCTGACCCTTTTATTCGGCGCGGCGGAACAGGAGGTTCTGTCTAACGCCCAAACCTATATGGTCGCCAGCTATATCTCCTATCCCTGTTTTGCCATGTACCAGGCTGTGTGCGGCGCGCTGCGGGGTGCGGCAGATACAAAAAGCTCGCTGGTGATCTCCCTGATCACCAATATCTCTTATGTATTGATGAACTTTTTCTTCATCAACTTATTACAGATGGGGGTTTTAGGGCTTTCTATTTCGCTGAATCTTTCCCGTTTGCTGGGGATGCTCTGTGCAATGCTCTATTTGCTGAAGCTTAACCATTCCTTTGCGATTGAATGGCGGGATCTGTTCCATTTCGATTTTACAATCCAAAAAAGGATCCTGACCGTTGGGATCCCTTTCGCGGCGGAGCAGCTCTTTTTTAACGGCGGAAAGCTGCTGACTCAGACATTCGTAGTCCAGCTGGGTACGCTGTCTATGACCGTGCTTGCGATCTGCAATTCCCTTACTTCCCTGACGCAGATCACCGGAAACGCGATCGGCTTGACAACTGTTACCGTTGTTGGCCAGTGTATGGGACGCGGCGATGTGCGGGATTCCAAAAAATTTGCAAAATCATTGTTATTGGTAAGCTGCGTTACTTTTGTGATCTTTGAATTGATCCTCTATCCCTTTATGCCAATTTTGATCCAGCTCTTCTCCCCTCCGGCCGAGATCGTGGGCACAATCTGGACGATCCTGATCTTCACCGGGATTGCAAACCCGCTGCTGTGGTCCATGAGTTTTATTATGCCAAACACTCTGCGCGCGGCAGGGGATTCCAAATTCACTTCGATCGCCTCCATGCTGTCCATGTGGCTGTTCCGGGTCATTTTAGGCTATATCGTGGGAATCATGCTTGGATTCGGGATCGTCGGCGTGTGGGTCGCTATGCTTTTGGAATGGGGCGTGAGAAGCCTGATCTTTATGCTCCGGTTCCGGAGCGGCCGATGGAGTCGGCACAAGCTAATTTGATCGATTGGAGGAATCGCATATGCACCTTTCCGATTATTTTCACAAATCTCAAGCACTTCCACCGGAGTATCTTCGGCTGGGAATCTTGGAGGAAAGCATCATCAAACCTCTTCCAGAAGAACAAGGGCTGTTAAATTGCGAGGCTTTGATGCACGCTGATTTTCCAGTTTCTTACCGCCACTTTGTGGCCGCTCTGGGCGGATGCCAAATAAAGGCCTCCCGATTTGGGGAGCATGCACGTTATGAAATCGAGCGTTTTTTTGGGATCGTAAACCACCCAGAGGTCCATCCGCTCGGCGAATGGGATCTTTTGAGCGCCAATGCCTTATTAGAAGAAGCAGAACGGAATATTTTTGAACCCGGAAGGCTCCAGGTACAGTGTCTGCCTATCGCAAAGCTGACATATGGCGATTACCTTTGTTTGGATTATTACCACAGCCCCTCCGCTCCTCCTGTAGTGTTTTTGAATTTTGAAGAGTCCTGTTTAGGGGCGCCTAGTATCACAAAAATCGCAGATAGTTTTGAAGAATTTCTTTCCATGCTCCATGAGTAAGAGAAGTATAGGAGGTATGAGCTATGCTGGAAAAATTATTAAAAAGCGGAGATGAATATGCCGCCGCTTCTCATTGGAGTGATTTTGCTCTGGTAAAGCTGTGTTTAGGCGCACTTGGATTTCTTGCCGGCGTGTTGTTTGCCAACCGCATTAAAGTTAAAACGATCCTGCTTGCCGTTATTACAGCCGCCGTTTCAGGGACTATACTGATCCGGCGCTTTCTCCCTATTTTAAAAAAGAATTTATAATAAGGTTCCATATTGATAAAATTGCTAATAACGAACAAAGGGAACCCCTTACGGGGTTCCCTTTTAGTCTATGTATCACGTTTTTCGTAACCGTGTTTTACCCATTCTGTGCATAGGATCATCAGCCCTAATGCGGCAGCCAAAAATACCGGCAGCATTCCGATCCCTACTATGTCGGCCAAAAAACCAAACAAAGGCGGCATAAAGGTGGAGCCCACATAAGCAAACGCCATTTGGATCCCCATCATCGCCTGGGAATTTTCTTCTCCAAAGGTTTTAGGCGTCTGGTGTAAAATCGCCGGATAGATCGGTGCGCAGCCAAGCCCAGCCAATACAAATGCGATCGGTACCCGCACCTCCCCGATCGGCAGGAACAGCAAAATCACACCCAGCAGGGTGATTGCTTCTCCCAAACGGGTCATCTGAAGGTTGTTGAGCTTGATGGAAATAAACCCTGCAACCGCACGCCCCAGCGTTATCCCAAGGTAAAATGCCGATACCCATGCGGCGGCCCGATCTGCGGATACTTCAAATTCTCCGGTCGCAAAGCTGGCTCCCCACAACCCGATCGTCAGTTCGATCGAGCAATAACAGAACAAGGACAGCAGGGTCTGCTTCGCCAATGGAATGGATACCGCTTCTTTCAGGCTTAACGCTTTAATCTGCGGTTCTTCCCCATCATCCTGTTTTTTTGCCTTGTTCCATGCCGGAAGGGTTAAAATCAGTATCATAGAAAGAGCACATTGGATGATGGCGATCGTCAAATATCCTCCGCGCCACTGGCTGTCCTTTGCAAGCCACGCAGCCATGATCATTGGCCCGGCAGTTGCCCCGATCCCCCAGAAGCAATGCAGCCAATTCATGTGTTTAGCCTTATAATGCAGCGCCACAAAATTGTTCAGCGCCGAGTCTACTGCCCCAGCGCCCAGTCCCAACGGAACTGCCAGCAGAAGCAGCACCCAGTAGGCAGGCGCAAAGGAAAAGCCGAGCAAGGCAAGGCCAGTCATTAAAACACTGACCGTTGTCACCCGCCCAGTCCCAAACCGCCGGATCAGACGGGTGCTCAAATAACTGGAAATGACAGTACCTCCAGCCACCACCATGGAAATCACTCCGGCCAACGACATATCAGCGCCCAGATCGACCCGCATGACCGGCCAGGCACTTCCCAGCAAAGAATCCGGAAGCCCCAGGCTGATAAAAGAGAGATAGATCAACACCAATAAAAAAACATATCCTATTCCTTCTCTTTCGATCTTTGATTACGGCGGTACTGCAAATAGCTTTCTAAGATAATCGTTGCGGCTACCTCGTCAATGACTTCTTTCCGTTTTGCCCCGCGGACATTCATCTCGTTTAAGTACGTCGCCGCCTGCATGGTGGTCTGCCGTTCGTCCCAGGTTTCCACCGGGAGTGGGATCAAGGCCCGCAGGGCTCTGGCAAATTTATCGCAAAGCTCGGCGCGGGGGCCAAGGGAGCCATCCATATTTTTTGGCAGCCCTACCACTACCATTCCAACATCCAGTTCCTTTACCGCGGCATAAGCGACCTTTTTTACACAGGTTTCAAAATCCCGCTCTTGAATCACTCCCACCGGGGAGGCCAGAAACTCGGTACGGTCGCAGACCGCAAGCCCGGTCCGTGCCTCGCCAAAATCAACCGCCATTATTTTCATGACGTGTTCCTCCTTTATTTGTGTTCAAACAAACTGAGCGCATAGGTGCGCAGCCCGTCCGGAAGATGCTCCAGGTCGTTCTCCTTCGCCACCGCAGGCGTTCCCTTTTCATCAAAGGTCAGTTTGTTCAGCGCAGTGTTATCACAGATCTTCATTTCACAGATCCGTTCCGCCGGCAATCCATGGGCCCACGCCATGAATGTGACGATCGCACAGCCGTGCGATACAATACAAATTGTTTTATTTTTATTATTTTCAACAATATGTAATGTGGTTTTTTTCATTCGATCATACACATCCGCCATTTTTTCTCCATTTGGGGCACAAAACAGCGGGTCACGGACTTTCCATTGATGATAAAGCACCGGATATTCCTTTTCAAGCTCTTCCCATTTCCGGCCTTCCCAGTCGCCGCCCGCGATCTCCAACAGGCCGTCATCTGTCTGGATCGGAAGGCCATGGAAGCGGTTCGCAGCTTTTGCCGTTTCATAAGCACGGGAAAGTGGGCTGGTGTATACTGCGTCAAAAGGGATGCCGCGGCAGCGTTCTGCCAAACAATCCAACTGGCGGTATCCCACCTCTGTCAGCCTGCCATCGATTCGCCCTTGAAAGGTCCGGTCTAAATTCCCCTGTGCATAGGCATGCCGGATCAAATAAACAGTTGTCATCTTGTCTGTTCTCCTCTGCTTTTTACCAAGGCTGCACCGCACCTGTCAAGTCGCTCACCTTGTCAATTCCGTTTTCATCGCAGTAGCGGTCCAGCCCGTCAATCACTTCCAATGGGGCAAAGGGATTCTGGAAAATCGCCGCGCCCATCTGAACAGCAACCGCGCCTGCCATCATCATTTCCACCGCGTCTTTCCATGTGGTGACGCCGCCCATCCCTACGACCGGTATCTTCACCGCATTGGCGACCTGCCAAACCATCCGTACAGCGATCGGGAACACGGCCGGACCGCTCATTCCGCCTACATTATTTTTTAAAATCGGACGGCGGGTTTTGATGTCGATCCGCATTCCCAGCAAGGTGTTGATCAGCGATACTGCGTCCGCCCCGGCCGCTTCTACAGCACGGGCGATCTCTGTAATGTCGGTGACATTTGGGGAAAGCTTCACCATAAGGGGCTTAGTAGTAGCCTTCCGCACCGCCTCGGTAATACCAGCCGCGCTTTCACAGTGTACGCCGAATGCCGCACCGCCCTGCTTTACATTCGGGCAGGAGATATTCAGCTCGATCATATCCACCTCCGTAGACTCCAGCCGCCGGGCGATCTCTACACAATCTTCCACCGTCGCGCCAGCCACATTGGCGATCACTGCGGTGTCGCACGCTTTCAAATGCGGCAGTTCTTCCCGGATAAAGTGGTCGATCCCCGGATTTTGCAATCCAACGGAATTGAGCATCCCGCTTGGCGTTTCCGCGATCCTTGGTGGGGGGTTCCCGTCCTTGCGGTTGAGTGTGGTGCCCTTGGTCGCGATCCCGCCCAGTTTGGAAAGCGGGTACAATACCTCATATTCCCGCCCAAATCCAAAAGCGCCGGAAGCAGGGATTACGGGGTTTTTCAGCGTTACCCCTGCGATATTTACTCGTAAATCTGCCATATTGGTGACCTTTCCTTTCTTCTACACTGTCATGCCTATTCCCAAATCAGTTCTTCTGCTGGGAACACCGGTCCATCTTTGCAGACATGCGCATAATATTCTTCCCCGTCTTTCACGGTTTTGCAGGCGCACACCAGGCAGGCGCCCACACCGCAGCCCATCCGTTCTTCCAAAGAAACCTCGCACCGCACGCCAAATTCACGCGCCAGTTCCACGATTCCTTTCAGCATAGCATGTGGGCCGCAGGCATAAATAATGTCCGCATGGCTTTCCATCAGCCGGGTACGCAAAGCCTGCGTGACAAATCCTTTCGCCCCCATGGTGCCATCGTCGGTGCAGAGCATAACACTACTCCCGATGCGCTGGAAATCCTCCTGCAAAATTACGGCGTTTGCACTGCGGAACCCGGTGATCGCCGTCGCATTCTTTCCATAGTGTTTGGCCGTTTCCAGCATGGGCGGGGTGCCGATCCCACCACCCACTACGACCGCCTGGCTGTCCGGGGAAAGCAGGGTAAACCCTTTTCCCAGCGGGCCTAAAACATCAACAAGCTGCCCTTCGATCAGGTTTGCCAGCACCGCTGTTCCTTCCCCGCGCACTTCAAATACCAAGCGCAGGGCACCGGCGTCACGGTCGATCTCACAGATAGAGATCGGCCGACGGAGCATGAATCCCGCTACCCGCAGATGAACGAACTGTCCGGCTTGGGCAATGTCCGCCATTTCTTTTGCTTCTATGGTAAAATCATAGATATTTTTCGCCAGATTCCGTTTTTGGATCAGGCGGTAATTCCCTTGTAAATATTGTTGTTCCAAAGCGTTTCCTCCTGCGCTGTCTTATGATTTTGGCTGAATCCGTTCCATTAAAGCATGAAGCGTCACTTCGTAGCTATCCTCTTCATAGGGGTAAGAGATCTTTTGAAAGGCAAAATCCTCATTCGACCTTTTTCCGATCTTTTCCACCATCATATCCATAAAATGCGGATTTTTCACCAGCACCGGCCCGGTCAAATAGGTGGCATACAATTCATGGAACAAAAAGCCCTCCTGTTCGTCGCCGGTATGGTTGCCCTTTCCCATCAGCACATGGAACAGGGGTTTCCCTTCAAGACCGGTCAAGTCGGAGCACTTATTGATAAACCCGACCCACTTCTTTTCGCTCCAGTCCGCTTCAAACACGGCATCGCCGGTATAGCGGGTATTAGGATCCTCCGTTACGGAAAACGGGAGCAGAGAAATACCCGGATGATCGTTGCCATCCAGTCCATGAATGACACTGCCCAGCATTTCCAGTGAATTCCCGGTAAAAAGCATCGGGATCCCGCTTTCAACCGCTGCTTTCAGATTATCCGCATACTGCCTTAGGTGTATGAGCGCCGCTTTTTGGCTGCGCTCTGTTCCGCTGCCACAGTAGACAAAAGCATATTCTGTAAAGTCGATTTCATCCCCAAGGCTTTTGCGTTCCAGCTGAGGCGTAAGCCCCTGATCTGCCAAATGGCGCATCAGGACACGGATATTCCCGTTTTCTCCATAAAGGTTCATCAAATCGTAATATAGGTGCAAAATCTTCATGGCCTATTCCTCCTCCGGCTTTTCTACCTGGATTCCGGCAATGATCTTATCCTTGTCAGAAAAACAGGTGATCGCATACAAATAGCCGACCGTATTCTGTTTTAGATCCTCCAGCGCGCCGGAAACGGATTTATTCACCGTAATGATTGCCGGATCAATACCGGTGTAAGAAAAACGTTCCGCCAGATCGCTTGCATAAGCGCCGGCAAGCACGATCTTTTTGATATTATCATGCTCCAGTAGTTCAAAATCAATGTCCCAAAGCCAAGAAGTTTCGCTGGTAAAGTATTTCCGGCTGATGCGGTCCACCACGATCATCACCGTGGTATCGCCCGGGTAAGCCCGCGCCACCCGCAAAGACTGATCGTAAGAGATCGAGTTTTCATGCTTGGAGGTCAGCAGCGTTCCCTCGTGCCCGCCAAGGGTAAAGGTGATGACCCTCCCGTTTTTCAGCACATAGCTGCTGATGTCCTGCGCGATCTTCTCTCCGTCGATCCCAACCAGCCGCGCCACAGAATAAGCGGCAAGGATATTGTAGACATTGTAAATGCTTTTCAGCGCCAGAGTGACGCGGTACTTCCCGTCAAGGACGATATAACCGTCCGAAAGGTTTACATCCGTCACAGAAAAACGGGTGTCACACCGGTGCAGGCCGCAGTTAGGGCAGTTATATTTTCCAATGTGGTTATAGTGATAGTACTCATACTCCATCGGGGCCTTGCAGCGCGGGCAGTATTTCCCGTCGTTGTAAACGCTGGTGTTCTGATCTGTCGACCCGGCAAAGCGGTCCACCCCAAAATAAATGACGTTCTCCCTGCCAAAGCCAAAACAGGAAACCAGAGGATCGTCTGCATTTAAAATCAATTGGGAGCCATCGTGCACGCTTTGTCCGATAATGTCATACACCCATTCCGGATGTCCGTTTCTGGTAAGCTGGTCGCGGTACAGGTTCGTGATGACATAATGGGTGGGGATAAAGTGCTTAAAGGTATGACGCGCAAACCGTTCGTCGCTTTCGATCAGCACAATATCGCTCTTGATTCTGCCGCCAAGGGTGCTGTCAGACAGCAAAAAGGTGGTAACGCCCTCAATCTGGTTCGAGCCCTCTTTATTGTAAGCTACCTTCAATCCGTTTTTGCGCAGAATTTGGGAGATCATCTCCACGGTAGAGGTCTTCCCGTTCGAGCCGGTCACAGCGATCACATACTTCGGCAGTTTTAGCTTACGCAGGATATTTGGATCAAGCTTGAGCGCAATCTCTCCGGGCAGGCTGGAGCCCCTTCCCAGCAGGCCGCCCAAAAAACGCAGGATCTTGCAGATCAGGATCGTGAAAAACATTCTCATGGTAACACTCCGTTTCAAAGCAGTACAACAATGACCGAAAAAATCCGGTCATTGTTGCCCCTTGTCTGTTGTTAGATTTTCGTGATGTCGACTAAATCCACATCGTTGATGTCTTCGTGCATTGCAATACAATCCGCCACCGCATTTGCCGTATCCAGCGCCGTCAGGCAGGCAATGCCATGTTCTACCGCTTTTCGGCGGATCTTTACGCTGTCTTTTGCCGGAGAACGACCCTTGGCAGAGGTGGAGATCACGTAGCTGATCTTTCCGCTGTTCAGGACATCCATGGTGCTGTTCGGCTTATTCTCGCTGATTTTAGAAACAACGTTGGTCGGGATCATCGCGTTGTTCAGCTTATTGGCAGTTCCGCTGGTCGCATATAAATCAAAGCCCAGATCTGCAAATTTTTCCGCGATCGGAATGATTTCGCCCTTGTCGCTGTCACGAACAGTGATCAGTACGCCGCCCTCGACTTTAATATTCTGCCCAGCCGCAATCAAACCTTTCAAAAGCGCTTCTTCAAAAGTTTTCGCAATTCCCAGCACTTCCCCGGTGGATTTCATTTCCGGTCCAAGCTGGTTATCCACGTTATGAAGCTTTTCAAAGCTGAACACCGGTACTTTTACCGCAATGTAATCCGCATCCGGAACCAGCCCGGATTCATACCCCATCTCTTTCAGGGTGTGCCCCAGCATGATCTTGGTCGCGATGTCCACCATCGGAACACCGGTCACCTTGCTGATATACGGAATGGTACGGGAGGAGCGTGGGTTTACTTCGATCACATATACTTCATGGTTATAGACGACATATTGAATATTGACCAAACCGATGACTTTTAATTCCTTTGCCAAGCGGGAAGTGTATTCAATGATCACTTTTTTGATACGATCGGAAAGGTTCTGCGCCGGATAAACGGAGATCGAGTCGCCGGAGTGGATCCCCGCGCGTTCAATGTGTTCCATAATGCCCGGGATCACAAAGTCGGTGCCGTCACAAATCGCGTCGACCTCAACCTCGGTCCCCATCAGGTATTTGTCCACCAAAACCGGGTTTTCCAGCTTGGTGCGGGTGATGATCTCCATGTATTCGTCCACGTCTTGGTCAGAGTGGGCGATGATCATATTCTGTCCGCCCAGTACATAAGACGGGCGCAGCAATACCGGGTATCCAAGCTCATTCCCCGCCTTTTTCGCTTCCTCGGCGGTAAAGACAGTATGTCCTGCCGGACGCGGAATCCCGCAGCGTTCCAGCACCTGGTCAAAGCGTTCGCGGTCTTCGGCGGCGTCTACGCTGTCAGCCTGCGTTCCCAAAATGCGGACGCCAAGCTCGTCCAGATATTTCGCCAGAGAGATCGCAGTCTGTCCGCCAAACTGAACGACAACGCCGTATGGTTTTTCGGTTTCAATAATATTTTTCACATCTTCTTTGGTCAGCGGGTCAAAATACAGACGGTCGCCGGTGTCAAAGTCAGTGGAAACTGTTTCCGGGTTGTTATTGCAAAGAACAGCTTCATAGCCTTCTTCCTTCAGTGCCCAAACGCAGTGCACAGAGCAGTAGTCAAACTCGATCCCCTGCCCGATCCGAATCGGACCGGAGCCGAATACGATGACCCGTTTTTTGCCCTCGTCATGTGCTTTGATAAATTCCGCCGCTTCATTCTGTTCGTCATAAGTGGAATAGAAGTACGGAGTCTGCGCCTTAAATTCCCCGGCGCAGGTATCTACCATCTTGTAAGAAGCAGACAGGTGTTCCGGTACCTGCTGCCCGCTCAACCGCTCGATCGTGCTGTCCAGATAGCCCCATTTTTTCGCATAACGGTACTTTTCAACGGTCAATTCCCCGTCGGCAAGCCATTTTTCCAGCTGAACCAGATTATTCAGCTTCCAAAGGAACCATTCGTCGATCATGGTGAGTTCGTGGATCTCGTCCACGCTTATCCCGCGCTTTAACGCTTCAAAAACATAGAAGATCCTCTCGTCGTGCGCCGGGTCGATCCCCGCCTTGATCTCCTCATCGCTCAATTTTTCCAGCTTCGGCAGGTTTAAGGAATCCACCTTTAATTCCGCGCCGCGGATCGCCTTCATCATCGCCTGTTCAAAGCTGGTCCCAATGCTCATCACCTCGCCGGTCGCTTTCATCTGGGTGCCTAGCTGACGGGAAGCGTAAACGAATTTATCAAACGGCCATCTTGGAAATTTTACCACCAAGTAGTCGATTGCCGGTTCAAAGCAGGCATAGGTGCTGCCTGTTACCGCATTGAGGATCTCGTCTAAGGTGTAGCCAATCGCGATTTTTGTCGCCACCTTAGCGATCGGGTAACCGGTCGCCTTGGAGGCCAGCGCAGAGGAACGGGAAACACGCGGGTTTACCTCGATCACAGCGTATTCCATAGATTCCGGGTGAAGCGCGAACTGGCAGTTGCAGCCGCCCTCCACTTTCAGAGCTTCTACAATGTTCAGTGCCGCTGTCCGTAGCATCTGATATTCCCGGTTGCTCAGGGTCACGGCAGGCGCCACCACGATGCTGTCGCCGGTGTGCACACCGACCGGGTCCACGTTTTCCATGGAGCAGACGGTAATCGCATTGCTCTTGCTGTCGCGGATGCATTCAAATTCGATCTCTTTCCAGCCGGAAATACATTTTTCAATCAATACCTGTGTGATCGGGGAAAGACGGAGGCCGTTTCCGGCGATCTCGCACAGTTCTTCCTCATCCGCCGCGATCCCGCCGCCGGAGCCGCCCAAAGTAAACGCCGGGCGGACGATGACCGGATATTCAATGACTTTTGCAAAGTCCAGCGCGTCCTCTACCGTGGTGACAACCTTGGACGGAATACATGGCTCCCCAATGGATTCCATGGTATCTTTAAACGACTGACGGTCCTCCGCCTTGTCGATCGTTTCCGGATCCGCCCCCAGCAACGTGACGTTGTGGCTGTCCAAAAAGCCTTCTTTTGCAAGCTGCATAGAAAGGGTCAGGCCAGTCTGCCCGCCTAATGTAGAAAGCAGGCTGTCCGGCTTTTCAATTTCAATGACCCGGCGGATCACATCCAGAGTCAGCGGCTCGATATAAATTTTATCCGCCATTGCTTTATCGGTCATGATCGTTGCAGGGTTTGAGTTGACCAGAACGACCTCCAACCCTTCTTCTTTCAAAGCCCGGCAGGCCTGCGTGCCCGCATAGTCAAACTCCGCTGCCTGGCCAATCACGATCGGTCCGGAGCCAATGACTAAAACTTTCTTTAACTCTTTTCTTAACGGCATACTGCTTTCCCCTCTCCTTCGAGCATTTCCATCCACTCATCATAAAAACCGACCATATCATCCGGCGTAAACTGCACGCTGATGATCGGCTTTTCCAGATAACGCAATCCCTCGCAGGTTTTGTCATTCGCGTTATGGAAGCTGATCTGCGCCACTTTTGGGTCTACACTGTCACGGTCGACCACATAGCCGTGGTTCTGTGCGGTGACATAAGTCCGACCGCTATTTACGTTGATCACCGGCTGGTTCCCGCCCCGGTGTCCGTATTTTAAACGGCTTACCGACGCGCCGTGCGCCAGCGCTAAAATCTGGTGTCCCAAACCGGTGCCAGCCATTGGCAGGTTGGCGTCGCTCAGCAACTTTACCTGCTCGATCACGTCTGTATTTTCCGTGGGGTCTCCCGGTCCCTCTGGGAGCAAAACGCCGTCAAACCCGGCCTTTAAGATCTCTTCCGCCGTAGTATCGTATGGCAGAACCGTTACGTCGCAGCCCCTGCGGTTCAGTGCTTCAATGGCTGTCCGGTGAACGCCCAGATCCAAAACAGCTACCCGGTGTTCCGGGTGTTCTGCCGGGCAGTGTTTTTCCTCTGTGACAGATACCGCCGCAACCGCATCCTTTACTGAATAAGCCTGAAGCTGTTTTAACAGCTCATCCTTTTGATATTCACCAGTGACGATCACGCCGGACATTTCCCCCTCTTCCCGCAGAATTTTTGTCAGGCGGCGAGTGTCGATGTCATAGATCCCAATGATGTTATGTTCTTTCAGATAGCTGTTGAGGTCGCCCTCACAGCGGAAATTGGACGGGTGCTCGCACCATTCGCGGATAATATAGCCCGCCGCATAGCAACGCGGCGCCTCATCGTCCTGCCCGTTCACTCCGTAGTTCCCAAGCAGCGGAAAGGTTTGGGTGACCAGCTTTCCGTAAAAAGCGGAATCGGTCAGCGTTTCCTGATACCCGACCATTGTAGTGGTGAACACTGTTTCCCCCATTGCCATGCCCTCTGCGCCACAGCTTTTTCCGACAAATTCCATCCCGTTTTCCAACAGCAGGACTGCCTGCTTTCCATTCTGGATCATAACACTTTCTCCTCCATGTTATTCATCTATTTATTCCATGCGATCTTTGGGATCACACTAGTAATATCTTCTTTCATACGGATCGCTTCCCTACGCGCGGCTTTGGCAAAATCGCGTTCATCGCAGCCCTCTTTTTGGTATGCGCACATGATCCCGCGGGAGGAATTGACGATCGCCCCAAGGCCGTTTTGATCAAATGCATAGCTTACGTCCTTAGCGCCGCCGCCCTGCGCGCCGTATCCCGGGACTAAGAAAAAGGTGTGCGGCATCTTTTCACGCAGTTCGCGAAGCTGCTCCGGATAAGTCGCGCCAACCACAGCGCCAACAGAGCTGTAGCCGTATTTTCCAATCTGTTCCGCGCCCCAGGTTTCACACATTCCGCCCATCACTTCGTATACCTTTTGGCCGCCGATCATGCGGTCCTGCAGCTCTCCGGAAGAGGGATTCGAGGTTTTTACCAGCACAAAGATCCCCTTGTCACAGGCTTCGCAAACCTTCAAAAGCGGAGCAATCCCATCGGTACCCAGATAGCCGTTGACGGTCAGGCAGTCGCCCAAAAAACCGTACTGGGTTTCCCCAAACACATCGGTTTCCCCCAAATGGCCAATCGCGTAAGCCTCCATGGTGGTGCCGATATCATTGCGCTTGCCGTCAGTGATGACGTACATCCCTTTTTCCCGGGCGTATGCCATGGTTTCATACAGGGCTTTTACGCCCTGCCAGCCGTACATTTCATAATAAGCGCACTGCGGTTTTACCGCCGGTACGATATCGCACAGCTCGTCGATCAGCGCCTTGTTAAAGGTAAGCAGCGCGTCGGCCGCTGCCTCCAGGGTTTTCCCATATTTCTTTACCGATTCTTCCCGGATAAATCCCGGAACATAGGAAAGCTTTGGGTCCAATCCGGCAACCGTGGGATTCCCGGTCTCCAAGATCTTTGTAATCAGCCTATCCATTGACATCTTTCTCTTCCTCCTTATAACTGCTCTGCCTGGTATACGGTTGTTCCGCCTTTGATTGTCCTTACGATCCTGGCGGATAAAGTTTGTTCTTTATAGATCATATTTTTAGAACGGGAGCGGCTTTTTTCAGGGTCCACTACCCATTCCTGTTCACAGTCTGCAAGCGCAATATCCGCCGGCATTCCCACCGAAAGGCTCCCTGCCCTGATCCCTAAAATACGGGCTGGGTTTCGGCTCATCATCGCTGTCAGCTGAGATAAGCTGCACAGCCCCTCTTTCACCAGATGAGTGTAAGCTGCCGCGAAAGAGGTCTCCATTCCGATGACTCCGTTCGGCGCTTTGAAAAAATCCGCCTTTTCTTCAGGGGCATGCGGCGCATGGTCGGTAACGATGCAGTCCATCGTTCCGTCCAGCACCCCTTGCAGTACGGCTTTCCGGTCTTCCTCTGAGCGCAGCGGCGGGTTCATCCGGTAATCCGCATCCCGGCTCAGTACCGCGTCTTCTGTCATTCCAAAATAATGGGGGCAGGTTTCCGCGGTCACCTGCACGCCTCTTGCTTTTGCCTCCCGGATCAGCTGTACCGAAAGCTTTGTCGATACATGTGCAATATGCACCCGGCAGCCGTGCGTTTCCGCCAGAACGATCTCCCGGGCGGTAATGCTGTCCTCGCTGCTGCGGTGCATCCCCTTGACCCCAAGCGCATGGGACGCCTTTCCTTCATTGACGATCCCCCCGGCAATAATGTCCAGATCCTCACAATGAGAGGTGACAAGCAATTCATTTTTCTGGGCCTCCTGCAAGGCCTTGCTCATCACCGCCGCATTTTTCACCGGACGGCCGTCGTCGCTGACCGCTTTCACGCCCAGTGCATGGTACATAGGAAAATCCGAAAGCTCGCTGCCTGCCAGCCCTTTTGTAATTGCCCCGGTCAGGTATACATTGGCTTTCGCCGGTACCGCCTTTTGCTGGATATATTCGATCGTTTCTTTGTTGTCGATCACCGGGCTGGTGTTTGGCATGCACAACAGCGAGGTAACCCCGCCTGCCGCCGCAGCTTCACAGCCGGTCAAAATATCTTCTTTATGAGTAAGCCCCGGGTCGCGAAGATGCACATGCATGTCCACCAGCCCTGGCATAACTGCCAGCCCTTTGGCATCGATCACTTCTTCGCCTGCCATTGGAGCCAAGCTCTCTTCCACCGCGGCGATCTTCCCGTCCAATACGCGAATATCCATCTGCCGGTCGATCCCATTTGCCGGATCAACTACCCTGCCTGCCTGAATCAGCATTTCTCCGCCTCCCTTTATTCCGATAAGATGTAAACACTGTTGATGCCATCTCTCTCTTTGACAAGCACCTGTACTGTTTCCTGTTTGGAGGTGGGCAGGTTCTTGCCGATAAAATCCGCGCGAATCGGCAGTTCCCGGTGCCCCCGGTCCACCAGCGCCGCCAGTTGTATAGCCTTAGCCCGGCCGCGTTTCATCACCGCTTCCATAGCACTGCGGGCGCTTCGTCCGGTATAGATCACATCATCTACCAAAACGACCCGCTTCCCTTCGATCGGGAACGGCAGATCTGTCTGATCATCGCCCGCGGTTTCCTTTTTTGAGTCGTCCCGGAATGCAGTAATATCCAGCACGCCGCAAGGCACCCGTTTATTCTCAATCTGGCTGATCTTTCCGGCGATCCTCCCAGCAAGCTCCGCCCCGCGGGAAAGGATCCCGACCACACACAATTCATCCGCGCCCTTATTCCGTTCAATGATCTCGTACGAAATACGGGCGATCGCCCGCTCCATGGCTTTCTCATCCAAGATCAGTTTTCTCTCCACCTGCTGCACCTCTTTTCCGTGTGACGGTTCCAAATAAGCCCCCGCCTTGCTTACCGCATTATTACATAATAAAAAAGCTGACATCTGCAAAGCAGTTGTCAGCTTATATGCTCCTCATATCATGGATACAGCTTCCCCTGTACCCCATTTAAGCCTGCTGCCTTGCCGGCCTCACGGGACCGATTTAAAGGTTGCGTTTTTATTTGTATTTATTATAGTATACCAGTCCGGGATTTGTCTATAGGTAATTTGTAAAAAATAGCAGAAGTTTCCCGAATCTTTTTGACATACAAAAAAACGCCCTGCGCACGAAAATTTGTGCACAGGGCGTTTTTTCCTTATGCTAAACAGACATTGACTGCCCGCAGCTTCTTGGAATTTTTCGGGTCGGTTTCCGTGTCAAAAGTAACCTTCTGACCCTCTGCCAAAGATTTAAAGCCTTGGCCGATGATCGCGGAAAAATGTACGAACACATCCTCGCCGCCATTGTCGTTTGAAATAAAGCCGAAGCCTTTTTCAGAATTGAACCATTTTACTGTACCGTTATTCATAGGGTACCTCCAAAAAAATAATTTGTACCCTAGAAAAAAGAAAACTCACAGTCCTGTGCGTCCATCAAACTAACGATGACTCGCAGACCTGTGAGAACAAAGCAATTATCTTGAATACTTGTTTAGTATATCATGATTTTATTTATTTGTCAAATATAATTTTTTATATGCTCAGACACCGGCTCCCACACCGCCAAATAACACAACTACAAGCCCACTGTAACTGCCCCACCTGACAATTCCAGCAAAAAGCCGCGCACGACCAGCACGGCACACAGCAAAAACATTGCTGTGTTGGAAAAAGTACGCAATTTATTGCTGTCACAGGCTTATCAACGCCGATATAATTATGCGTTTGCCTTCTCTTCGTCGAATTTCTTCTGGATCTTATCTACCGCTTCATCAGCAGAAACAGTACCAGCCCACAATTCATCCAAAGTCGACTGATAGAAAGCCTGCAGATCACCGTTCGGGCAGTTCGCCCAGTGATTTGGCCGGCCAGTAACATCATTTTCAACTCTCCATTGCATTACTTTGCCCAGCAAGCCAAAGTCGCCGTTTTCATAATCAATAGATTCTGTAATTCTGCTGTTCGGGGAAACGATCGCACCAGCTTCTGCGCCGGCTTTTGGAATATCCCAGTTAATAAAATCAAACGCTTTTACTACTGCATCGTGTTTTTCCGGATCGTCCCAGGATTTTTTAAGGATCACGTTTGCGTCGTTGATCCAGCCTTCCTGGAAAGTAGAGGTACTGATGTCCGCATCATCTAACGCTGGAACAGGAATGATTTCGATTTTATCCAGCATCTCTTCCGGGAACTGCGTAAACTGCCAGTTGAAAGTATACAGCATGCCGGCTTTACCCTGTGTGAACAGCTCAAAAGACGGAGACCAGTCGCCGTTAGCCATTGGGTCTGATGGGAATACGCCGCTCTTCTGCAGATCTTCCATGGCTTCCATTGCTTTTCTGTTTTGAGGAGTATCGAACTGATAACTGGTCAGCATATCCTCAATTACTTCCTGCCCGCCTTCCTGTTGGCAAACATAATCGGAATAGAAGAAATGAGATGGGTTACCGCCCTTAGAGCCTACGTTAGTAGCTGCATATCCGTTATCTGTCAAAACCTTAGATACCTCTTTGAGTTCCGTCAGGTTTGTCGGATAGTCTTCCTCGGTCAGGCCGCATTCTTCAAAAATTTCTTTGTTCACAGCAAATACACTAACAGCCAGAGTAAACGGAACACCGTAGTTTACACCGTCAAACACGTCAAAATCAATATATTCCTGTGCATAATCTTCTTTTTTCACCTTTTCGGATTCTTCAAAATATTCGTCACAGTCCGCCAACACGCCTTCATTAACGTAGTCCTGTAAAATGGAACCGCCCCAGAAGTGCCAGATATCGCAAGCATTGTTTGCGGTAACATCCAATCTTGCTTTATTTCTCTTATCATCTCCCGCAGACGGTTCATTGATGATTTTTACACCGTTATTTTCTGCATTGAATTCTTCGATCTTTTGGTTGTAAATCACACTGTCAGGAGATACATCCTCACCAGCAGTCGTCCATCCGGACAGCAGCCTGATCTCTACCGTTTTCCCAGAACCGCCATCAGTTTTCCCGCCGCTGGTGTTCCCTTGATCGTTTTTCCCGCAGCTTGCGATCAGCGTACTGGTCATCAAGGCAGCAAAAACAACAGCTAATAATCTTTTTGCCCTTTTCATAAAATTTCCTCCTTATTTTACACAGGATATTTCCTGTATTTGATATAGTGGTATTTCATAAAACCCTCCCTTTATTTTGATAACACGAGCCGCACAGCTTCTTTCCAGCCGGAATAGCGTTTCGCCCTCGTTTCATCACTCATTTGCGGTGTAAATGAAATGCGCTCCAGCCGTTCAAACACATGGCTGTCATAAACGCCCATTGCGATCCCAGCCAGATAGGCCGGCCCTACGCCGCTTAATTCCTCGATCGCCGGAACACGAACCGGTATCCCCAGCATATCGCTTTGAAATTGCATTAAATACTTATCCCTGGTCGGACCGCCATCCACACGAAGCTCCCGCAATGGAACGCCGGCCTCTTCGCTCATAATAGTTAAGATATCAGTGATTTGATATCCAATGCATTCTTCTGCAGCCCTAACAATCTCTGCTCTTCCGGTATTTCTGGTCATTCCGCAGATGATCGCTTTCGCTTTACTGTCCCAATATGGCGCACCTAACCCAGTAAATGCCGGCACCAAATAAGTCGTATCTTCCGGATTTGCTTCAAAGGCGATTTTTCCACTCATTTTAGGAAAATCTATAAGCCCCAAGTCGTCCACGACCCATTTCATCACCGCGCCAGTATAATTGATATTCCCTTCCAAAACATAGGTTACTTTTCCATCGATCCCCCATGCCAAAGAAGTGACTACACCTTTTTCACTTAATACCGGTTTTTCCCCAATATTCATCATCACCGAAGAGCCTGTTCCATAAGTAGTTTTTGTCATCCCCACTTTGTGGCACCCTTGGCCGCAAAGCGCGCCATGCGAATCCCCTAACACGCCATGGATCGGGATCGGGGCTTTTAACAGCCCATTAAAATCCGTCATTCCAAAATTTGCATTAGAATCGCATACCTCGGGAAGACATAGCTTTTCCACGCCAAATATTTTGCATACTTCTTTGTCCCATTCCAGGCTCGTGATATTAAAAAGCTGTGTCCGGGAGGCGTTGGAATAGTCGGTTTTAAAGGACCTCCCATTCGTTAATTTATAAACCACCCAACTGTCCATCGTTCCGCAGTTGATGTTTCCGTTCTCCGCTTTTTCACGAACCCCTTCCACATTTTCTACGATCCACGCTGCTTTTGCCGCTGAAAAATACGGGGAAAGCGGGAGCCCGGTGGCTGTTCTGATGGTCTCAGCTTTCTCATAAAGCTGTTCGCAGATCTTTTCCGCACGGGAGCACTGCCAGACAATCGCATTGTATACAGGCTCTCCTGTTCGATTGTCCCACGCCATCACTGTTTCGCGCTGGTTTGAAATCCCTACGCCGACAATCTCATCTTGGTCGATCCCGCTTTTTCTAATAACGTCTTTGACAACGCCTAACACGTTTTGATAGATCTCGTCCGGATCATGTTCTACCCAGCCGTCGTTTAAGATGATCTGTCTATGAGGCAGGTCACTTCTAGCTATTAGATCGCCAACTGAATCAAATAACAGCGCCTTTGTACCGGAAGTGCTTTGATCTATTGCTAATATATACTTCATAATACTCCTCACGATATTATCACAGCAAAGATTCTGCAATTTGAGAAATCGTTTGAGCATTCAATCCATAATGATCAAATACCTCCTGCGATTTTCCCCCCACTGCCGGTTCATCCGGCAGGGCCATTACAGCCACCTTTTTCGGGCAATTCTCGCAAACGATCTGAGTGACCATGGAGCCCAATCCGCCATACGCGCTGTGTTCTTCCACAGTCACAACAGCTTTTGCCTTTCCTGCCGCTTTTATGACAGCTTCTTTATCGATCGGCTTTACGCAATACATATCCAACACGGTCGCAGAGATCCCTTTTTCATTCAAAAGCTTGGCGGCATCTTTAGCGGGTCTTACCATTTCGCCGCAAGCAATAATGGCGACATCCTCCCCTTCGCAAACAACGGTCGCATGGTCCATGACAAACGGCACATCATCCTCTTCATATACATCATCTACCGCATTTCTTCCCACGCGGATATATGCCGGTTTATCATCTTGAAGCAACGCTTCCATCAGCGCCTTTGTCTGAAACCGATCGCTTGGCAAATATACCCTCATATTCGGTATAGAAGCAAGCGCCGCAATGTCCTGTGCAGAATGGTGGGTCATTCCTAAAGCTCCATAGCTGATCCCTCCGGAAATCCCGATCAGTTTCACATTCGTATCAGAATAAGCTACATCGACCTTGACCTGTTCCATACTCCTTGTTGACAGGAAACATGCCGGCGAAGCTGCATACACCTTTTTTCCGCATTTTGCCATTCCAGCTGAAACAGAAACTAAACTCTGCTCCGCAATTCCTACTTCTATCATTTGGTCCGGGAACCTTTTCCCAAATTCTGTTAAGGAGGCTGAACCGCGAGAATCACTGCATGTAACGATAATATTGCGGTCTGTTTGCGCATGTTCCATCAGCACATCACAAATCACCTGTTTGTTTGCAACCTTATTCACAAGCAGCCACTCTCCTTTCTTCCAATTCGACCATCGCCTTTTCATATTCTTCTTGCGTTGGCACTCGGTGATGCCAGCCAGCTTGGTTTTCCATAAAAGAAACCCCGCTTCCCTTTGTTGTGTCAGCAATGATCACCGTAGGCTTTCCTTGAAAGGCTTTTGCTTTTGTAAAGGCCTCATCCAAAGCGTCCACATCATTTCCCGCCGCATGCAGCACATTCCAGCCAAAACTCGCCCAGCGCTCATCTTGGCTGTCTTGGGACATTACCTCTTCCGTACAGCCGGTGATTTGCAGCCTATTACGGTCAACAACCGCAGTCAAGTTATCTAGCTTATAATGTCCTGCGCACATCGCGCCCTCCCAAACAGAGCCTTCGGCTAATTCTCCGTCGCCCATGACTACATATACACGATAATCAGCCTGATCCATTTTACCGGCGATCGCCATGCCTACCGCAACGGACAACCCGTGTCCCAAAGACCCTGAACACATTTCAATTCCATTTACTTTGATATTCGGATGGCCGATATATTTTGATTGAAATTGCGAAACCGTTTTTAAGTCTTCTTTTGGGAAAAATTTTTTATCCGCCAGCACGCTGTACAGCGCCTCCACAGAATGGCCCTTACTCAGAATAAAACGGTCATGATTTGAGGTATGGATATTTTCCGGCGTCACGTTCATGTGTTTATTGTAAAGCACATTTAAAATATCACAAACACTGAAGTCCCCGCCAATATGCCCTGCTTTTGCACGATAGACAATATCTAAAATATCCTTTCTAAGCGCAAAAGACTTTGCTTTTAAATTTTCCACATTCATACCTCCATTTTCTGTACCAGTCAACTACAGCGAACCTTTATTCTCCTCTTAAGTAAGCTTTTATTTCTTCCTCGATCGGGTCATACAGATCCGGCTTCAGCCCCTTAATATATTTACATGCTTCATATAATACCGGGACCACATCCGCATAAATCCCTGTGCAGTGATGGATATATGGCCCTTCCACGATCTTCGCTTCCAACCGTTTCAGATTTTCTACCTCTACCCATAAATAAGTTCCGTTATTGTACGGTCCTTCCACACCTTTTGCTCTGCCAAGCAATAACGAATATTCACCGTTATCCCCATCAAAACGGGCCAGCGTCACATCTCCGTATTTTGCCAAGGCACGGACAGAGCCAGGATAATCAAAGGCAAGAGGCACTCCCAATGTTGGCTTTTCCTGTGCGATCGAGAAAGGCCATGGGCCGCAGTGCTGCAACAACTCCGCGTTTTCATTGTCTGGATGCCTAACAGTCCAGTCTGCAAAAAAGATCGGCTGTTCATCCATCGCCGCCGCCTGTACCATGATAGATGTGATCGCGCCATGAATATCCGTTTCACAAACCACCGGTATTTTTTCTTCTGTCAGCAATGAATTCGCGCAACAGGGCATGATCCCGATTTCATCCTGCAAAGCGTTCCAGCATTGGATCGCAATTGCATTGCAGCCATAGAGGTCGGCTAAATTTTTCATTGCTACTTTTAAAGCGGCAATATTTTTCAATTCTTGTTCATTAACTTCTAAAATCGCGTGCTTTCTCAGATATTCCATTGTTTCTTCAACAGCCGGGTCAGTCTCTTTTGCGACCCGGATCGCTTTTGTCAGTTCTGGCATTGGAATTGGAGAAAGCTGGATATTAAAATGCTCCAGCAGCTCGCCTTCATTACACATCGTGGTCCAAAAGTCAAACGGGCGCGGCGCTATCTGCAAAATTCTGGTATGATAAAAGGTTTTTACCACGTTGCACACTTTTAAGAAATCTTTTACTCCCCGTTCAAACTCCGGGTCAGTCAACCGACAGTTTGTTAAATATGTAAACGGGACCTGGAATCTCCTAAGCACCTTTCCGGTCGCAAACAGTCCACATTGGCTGTCCCGCAGGCGAATCCCTTTTTCGTCCGGGCGTTCGTCACGCGGCCCCCACAGCAAAACAGGTACCCCCAGCTCCTTAGCCAATCTGGCGCATACGTATTCTGTGCCAAAATTACAGTGCGGCAGGAACAAACCGTCGACCTTTTCCGCTTTGAATTTTTCCAGAATACGTTGCATATCCGCATCGTTATACAAAAGCCCTTCTTCATTGATATCGTCAATGTCTACAAAATCCACGCCCAGCTCTATCAGCCGTTCCTTGGTTAATCCTCTGTATTTCACCGCATCCGGCGCACTAAATATACCTCTTCTTGTGGGCGCATACCCCAATTTGATTTTCGACATATCCATCATCTCTCCTTTAAATTTCATATTTATTACAATCTTTTACGCTTTCACGTTCTACAAACTGTGTGCTGATTTGTATTTTTGTGTTGATCATACCGCTCGTCCTAATTTTTTCAACCAGTCGCTGTACTGCTATCCTTCCCATCTCCTTTTGAAAAAATTTGATCGTTGTCAGCCCGGGGGAAGATATTTCTGAAAACGGAAGATCGTCAAAGCCGATAATAGAAACATCCTTGGGGATCTTATACCCAAATTGTTTCAGCGCTTTCATTGCTCCTAAAGCAATAATATCATTATCAGCAATGTACGCGCTGGGAAGCTTCGGCCCAGCTCCAAGGTATTGGCACATATCTTTATAGGCCCCATCCATTGTAGGCGTCAAGCGGACGCGATAATCTGGATTCAACGGCACTTTCTTTTCCGCCATCGCCTTTCGGTAACCAGCTCCTCGGTCAATGAAATTTCTTGTACGAACATTACCGCTTAAATATCCTATCTCTCGGTGACCTTTATCAAACAGGAAATTTACTGCGTCTTTCACCGAATCCTCGTTATTAGCAAGCACTGTATCAAATGCCATATTTTCAAACCAAGCATCCATCACGACCAACGGGCAGCGGGTGTGTTCAAATATCTTCATGTCCTCTCTTGTCAGCTCCGTTGCCAAAAGCAATATCCCGGCTGAATTGTCCCGGATGATGTCCTGAATGCGCAGCCTATGCTCCTGCTCTCCCTGGTTGATGGTATAAATCACAGTATCATAGCCTGCATCCCGGCAAGCCTGGTCCACCCCTTCTATAAGCGCCGCAAAAAAAGGCGTGTCTGCGACTACCAGCCCATCCCGTTTATAAATCACGAATTTAATGGAGTTGACTTTGACGCTGCTTACATATCCGATCTCCTGAGCCACCTTTAAAATGCGTTCCGCAGTATCCTTGTTGACCCCTCTTTTGTTATTTAAAGCATTTGATATGGTAGCCGGAGAAAATCCTGTCAACTCGCTGATCCTTTTAATATTATTTTTCATCCTTTTCTCTCCCGTCATGGCTATATTATAAAATCTTTTATATAAAACTTCAATTAAACTCATTGTTTTATATTTTCTATTTATAAATTTTGTATATTTCATATATTTTTACAGATTAAATTTAGTTATATTGCAATGTTTATAGATATTTAAAAGTCTATAAAGGAATTTATTTTATATAAATTTTTATATAAAATTTATACATTGTATTTGCTATGAATTATTGCTATTTTTTATCAAAATAAACGATTTATTTTCGCGATATTTCCTAATATCCATCCATTAAATTTCCTTATACCACAGAGCAGCGATGATCGACCGCCTTCCCCAACGCCTCTGGTCGATCTTTAAAAATCCTAGCGATCGTCACGATCCACCAACATAACGTGACCCTTCTTGTATAATTTCCACCTTATTTTCTTTCCTGCTTTGTTTATAAAAAATTCAAAGTGAAATCTCCGGCCGGAAACAGAGGTTTCACTTTAAATGACGTTATTCGTTGATCAGTACAGGAGCAAGCTAGACCAAAACCATACTGGCTGCCAAAAACGCCGTATACAAAACAGGCTGCTGCGGCAAGCCCCATATTTTTTCAAATTCACTGATCCTCCCAACAATACCGAATAAATCATAACCGGTTAAAAGCAGAAACAGCTACGGCAAAACAGAAAAATAATCCGTCGAAAAGAATCCGGGATTCGGAAGCCCCAGCAAGGCAGAAAACCCATTGCAGTACAATTCCTGCGGCAGCATCAGTCTACCGGTCCCAAAATTCAAATACCCGCCATTGATTGGACGCAAAATCAAAAACAGAAGAAAGCAAATCACTGCTCCGATCCTATAGGGGATTTTCTCTAGCATACGGCGTAATGCTCCTGTCAGGATCATGCTGATCCCGATCAAGGTAAGTACGCCAAATATGATCTTTTCTGATGGAACAAAAACCAGCGTTGGCAGCGTTACAGCGCCTCCTGCCGCCAATATAGTAATACCGAACAAAACTAAAGGGAGAAAAATGAGAACCTCCGGTTTTCCCGAAGATCCTTATCATTCATTCGTTTTCTTAATGAACTTGTGACAGATCCTGCACCGATGATGATCCACGAGCTGTTATATTTGTAATTGATGGGTATTCCGACGCTTCTAATAAAAACACCGGGAACACTATTTTATCTCGTTCCCGGCGTTTTTTATTCATTTACTTTTTTGTAAAGAATGTGTTTCACTGTTAAGATACCGCTTCCTGCGCGTTATGAGAGAACAAAGCAAGGATATCCGGCTGTACCTCTGTTCGGTTTTCCTGCTGGTCGAAAAACATCACAGACTGTTCCGAAAAATACATTTGAACGGTCTGACTATCGTCATCCCAAAAATGATCGCCCTTTACTACCATGCGCCCATATTCTGTCATGACATAATACAGTGTTTCGCCGCCCAGATGCTCCCGCGCCTGTACTTCGCCCTTCAAAGTCAACCTGCGGCCCACATCGGGCTGAAAATAGATCTCCTCTGGTCTAATCGCCGCATAATGATCCCCAAATTTCAGCACATTGGCCGGAGGCGACCCAATAAACTGCGCCACAAACAAGTTCTGCGGATTGGTGTAAATTTCACGCGGCGTTCCCTGCTGCATAATGCTGCCCCCGTTAAGTACGACAATATGCGTCCCCATAGACATAGCCTCTACCTGGTCATGGGTAACGTAAAGGAAGGTCGTACCCAGGTGTTTATGCAAAGACGCGATCTCTACACGCATTTGACTGCGAAGCTTCGCATCCAGATTGGAAAGCGGCTCATCCATCAAAAAAGCCCTTGGCCGTTTTACGATCGCCCTTGCAAGAGCCACACGCTGGCGCTGTCCCCCTGACATCTGTGCCGGCAGCTTATCCAGTTGGTCTTCCAACTGTACTAATTTCACAACGCTGTCGATCCGTTGTTGGCGTTCCTCTTTTGGCACCCGTTTGGCTTTTAATCCATATTCAATATTTTTGCGTACATTCATATGCGGGTACAGCGCATAATTTTGGAATACCATAGCAATATCCCGGTCCTGCGGCTCCAGTCCGGACACATCCTCATTGCCAATAATCAGCCGGCCGGCATCCTGCTTTTCTAATCCTGCTATAATACGCAGCAGGGTCGATTTCCCACAGCCCGACGGTCCCAGCAAAACGGTAAAAGACCCGTCCTGAATCTCCAGATCAATGCCATGGAGAACCGCGGTCTTTTTAAAACTCTTTTTTATATCTTGTAAAATGATCCTGCTCACTATGCCACTCCTTCTTTCTCGTTGACCAGCCTTTGGCACAATGCGGCGATCTCTTCCTGGGAAAAGCCCAAATGCGCAAGATACCCCTTGGCGCCATGATAGGTATGGTTCAAATGATCCACAAAAACAGAAATATATTCCGGTTTTGCTGCAAGCATTGCCTGCATATTTTCTTTTTCCATGCCCTTTGGAACATTATTTTCTAACTGCTTTACCAGCGGACGCAGCAGTTCCTCCGTAAAAGCATATTCCCGCACGACATCGTCCTTTTCCACGCCGCATGCCAGCAAAAGTATCGCGGCCAGAACCCCGGTACGGTCTTTTCCAGCAGTACAGTGAAATAAAACTCCGCCCTGGCTGTGTAAAATCGTATCAAAGATCTGATAAAACGAAGCAGTACAATGGTCTGCCATATAGATATAAAGCTGGCCCATATCGATTCTTTTCTGCGCCAGCGCTTCCGGAGAAGCGTCGGTGGAAAATACCGGGATCCCGTGATAATCGAACCGGTCGTCACAGGATAACGGGTTTGCGCTTTGCGCGACCTCCTCTGGGCTTCTCAGGTCGATTACCGTCCGGATGCCGAAATCATATAAAGCATCCATATCATGCCGGGTCAGTTTATCCGGATTTTCACAGCGGATATACGCCTTATCGCTGGTCAGCATATCTCCAGCACGGTACCCTCCCAAATGGCGGGCGTTTATCAGCCCCTCCATTGGGATATGTGTCGTTATTCTCATTATTTAATTCCCCATTTCACAAAGGATTGGATCACCTGTTTTTGAATGATCAAATACAGGATCAGGATTGGCAGGCTTGCCAACACAGAAGCCGCCATCAGCGGTCCCCACGAAGTAAGCTCAGCGGACATAAAAGAACGCAGGCCAAGCTGAAGGGTAGTCTGCCCCTGCGAGATGATCAAAGCAGGCCAAAAGTAATCGTTCCAGGAATTAATAAACAGCAGAATCCCCAAGGATACGATACTGGATTTGATATTCGGCAGAATCAGCTTAAACAACACCCCGCAGGCAGACATCTTATCCATTACCCCCGCCTCGATCAATGCCTTCGGAAAGGATTTAAAAGACGGGTACAGGGATAATATCGCAAAGGCGGAGGCCATATTGGGAACGATCACCCCCATCAGGGAATCCCGAAAGCCCATCCCCACGATCGTGGTATAGTTTGGGATCATAATCGCCTGAAACGGCACCAGCCAAGTCAGGGAAAAAAGAGCATAAATCAGCTTAGATCCCGCAAAATCCCAACGGGTCAAGGCATAAGCAGCCATCACTGCCGTACAAAGTTGTAAAATTGTTTGGGAAAGCGCCATCACTAAGGTGTTGGCCGTCATCCCCACAATGTCGATCGCCTCCATCGCATAAGTATAGTTTTCCAGCGACCAGCTGGACGGGAGCAGGGAGTTGTTAAAAATTTCTCCCGCACCCTTAAAAGAACTGATCACCATCCAGTAGATAGGGAAAATCGCAAACAAGCACAACAGGATCAAAAGCAGGTGTTTGCCGCCTGTTCCCCATCGGAGGCGTTTTTGTTTCGCGGCCGGCGCGGTTGGTTCCATCTGTAATTCCATAGGCAGATACTCCTTAATTATCGTAAAAGGCAATTTTCCGTGTCAATCTTGTAAACAACAGCGCCAAAAGGCCAAAGCCAATAAAGAAAACCACGGCGGCCGCAGCCGAAAGTCCAGAGTTAAAGTTTTTGAAGCCGTAGGTCCAAAGCAGGTAGTACACGTTGGTGCTGGCTCCCGCGGGCCCGCCCTGGGTAAGCACATCGATATAGGCAAAGGTCCATTGCGCGGTCATCAGTACGCTCATCATAATCATCAGCATGATCGTGGGGGAAAGCAACGGGATCGTGATAGACAGGGTCTGTTTCCATCTTCTGTGGCCGTCTACGCTTGCGGCTTCATAATAGCTTTTGTCAATGCCGGTCAATCCAGCGGAAAACATCAGCGTGGAAAACCCGATCATTTTCCAGCCCGCTATGATGACGATAGAAAAAAGCACCATGTTCTCGTCCGATAAAAAGCGGATCCCCTCTTCGATCAGTCCCATTTTTATCAATATACTGTTGATCAGCCCATTCACCGGATGCATCAGCCAGCGCCACACCGCGGAGATCGCGACCGGCGGCATGATCATTGGCAGGAAGAATAAAGCCCGGTAAATATTTTTTGCCCGGTTGCTCAGATTGTTGGTCACGATCGCCAGGATCATAGGGATGATCACGGAAAATGGCAGCATCGCTAAAATATAGATCGCGGTGTTCAAAACTGCCTGCAAAAAATCCGGATGCGTGAAAATGTACCGGAAATTGTCCAGCCCCACATTGATCGGTTCCACATTCGGGTTCATGTTCCACTGTTTGGTGGAAAGAGCAAACGTTTCCACCAGCGGACGGTAAACCCAGAATAGTACCAGCAGCAGAGCCGGCGCCAGAAACAAAAAGGGGGTCGCGCGTTTCAAAACCGTTTTTACAACCGAGGGGCGGCGCACCGAGATCTGTTCTAAAGGGAGTGCTATTTCGCTCATACTGTTTCCCCTTCCTTAATTCGGCAGCAGATCCTGCGCTTCGCTTTGCGCCTGCTTCATGACGGCTTCTACATCTTTATCGGAGAAAATACATTCCGTCACAGCCTGGTTTAATGCGGTGGCGATTTGACCGCTGTTTAAGCCCGGAAACCCGACCCATTTATGTAAACGCTCCAGCTGTTCTAAATTAGTGCGTACAAAGGGGTGTTCCTCCGCCCATGATTTTAAGTATTTTTCATCGTCGATAATGGCAGGGCGCAAGGGCAGATAGCCCATTTTGCTGGTGATGATGGTATACCCTTCTTCACTGGTCACAAACTGAATGAATTCCCATGCGGCTTTTGCCTTTTCCTCATCCTGAGACATGATGCACAGGCCTGAGCCAGAGTTGGTCGGCACAGCTTCTTTATCGCCGAAAGAAGGCAGCCCGGCAGCGCCCAGTTCCCAGCCGCCGGCTTCCGCCGAGGAGATCAGTCCGCTTTCCATCGCGGCGGAAACCACCAACATCCCCTGGTTTCCGGCCATGAACGCTTCCATTGCTTCGGTATCTGTATAATTGGAGTGTGCGCCGCTCAGAACAAGGTCCTGCCATACAGAGATCGCGTCAACTGCCGGCTGTTCGCCAAATAAAATGGTCTTTTTATCCTCTGACAATACCTCTCCGCCGTTTGAGTAGATCATCGCCTGAATCAGCCAGTCGGTTCCATCGCCTGTTGCAGTGATCTGGATCCCCTCTGTCCCGCTGTCTTTTAGCGCTACTCCATATGTCTTTACCTCTTCCCAGGTCTTAGGCGGCTGTTCAGGGTCCAGTCCGGCCTTTTCAAACAGGTCTTTATTGTAATAAAGCATCGGGGTAGAGAAGGTATATGGCAGGACATAGGTCTTTCCATCCGTATAAGTGCCCAATGTCTGCGCTTTTTCCGCAAAGCCCTCCATGTGCTGGTCATAAGCCTCTTGGCCTGCGATATCCTCAAAAGCAGACAGGGCGTAGTTTTCCACATAGTAGTCCACGCTGTTTAGCCCAACCTGCACTACATCAAAGGTATTTCCCGCCACATAATCAGACTGTACCTTTGTTTGCAGGGAAGCAACATCGGTCTGTACCCCGGTAACCTGTACGGTATCGCTTTGGGCGTTAAAGGTGTCGATCAATTCCTGTACCGCATCCTTTTGGGAGGCAATGGACAGGTTGTAGGTCAAAAAGGTGATTTCTTTCTTTTCGCCGGAAGCCGTTTCCCCTTTGGAGGAAGCCTGATCGTTGGCGTTCGTGGTTGTACAGCCGGCAAAAGACGCTGTCATCGCAGCGGCCAGCAATAATGTCAGTAATTTTTTCATTCTTTTCTCCTCATCGTTTATCATCAAACTTTTCAGCAGCCAAGTACAAAACGTTATTTCTGGTTTTTAAGCATCTTCTCCATATCGGCCGCTTTCATGGTAAACAGGGTCTTATACTGATAGTTCACGGTTTCAGTCCCCACATATACGCTGTCCTCTGTGATCCTTCCAAGATTGTAAGAACAGGCGTCAATAAAATCAAGATCCCCTTTTTTCGCATTGTCCATGCTAAAGGCCGTACTTGCCGCAGTGGCATATGTAACGCCGTTTTTGCTGTGGCAGCTTAAATAGTGCGTATGTCCGGAAAGAACTGCTTTTACGTCGGTGCCTTCCACAATGCCGGCAAACGCGTCGCGCACCGGGCACAGCCCCTCAAACCCTTTCAACACAAACCCCTGAGGCGGATGGTGTAAAATCACGATCGTTCCTTTGGGGGCGGCCGTCTTTAATTCTTCAGCCAGGTAATCCAGCTGATCCTGAGGCATTTCACCGATCTCATTGCCGTCGACCGGACTGGTATCCAAGGCGATGATACGCAGGCCGTTTATCATAGTTGTTTCAACATAAGGCTTGGCAACTCCTTTTTCCCCCATAAAGCCTTCCCAAAAAGCCTGTCTTCTGTCGTGGTTTCCCAGGCAAACAACATACGGGATCCCCTTACAGTTATCTTCTAAGATCGACTTAAAATATGCATAATCTTCTGCTGTCCCCTCATGCACAAGGTCGCCGGTGATCAGCAACAGCTCCGGTTTCTGCGGGTGGTTCACTGCCGCCGTAATCGTCTGGGCCAATTTCTTCCCATCATCTACCAATTCCAATAATTGGTTTGTCTGTGATCTCTTATCAAGTACATGTGTGTCTGATAAATGTGCAAAATTCATTCTTTTCTCCTCCTTATTACAGTTAATATTTTACCGTTTCTATTTCAAAGGATTCTATCATGAACGGGTAAAACCTGCGTTAACTAAGGCCCTTATGTAAATAATGATTCTTATCCATTTAAAACCTTGGTAAACTCTGCTCATAACGGTTATTTCTGTCTTTATGTTTGGAAACCTTCGCAGAATCTCTCCGGTTTCCCCAGCCAAAGCACATGAATATTCTTAAAACAGTTTCATGCAGGGCAGCCTTTTTACAAAGCATCTGCATACTAAAAACAGTAATCGCAGAAATCCCATCTTATGGTGTCTGGTAAATACCATTGAATATATCCCCTTCTATTTCATATCTTGCAAAAATTATATTATTTTTTGCTGTATTTTCTGTATATCTTGACAGTGCACTGTGGGGAATATAAGATATAAATCATAGTAGTAAAGTCAAAGGAGGACCACAATGATTATTTATGTTTCTGCAAATGCTTTCCGTGACGGAAACGGCACCAAGGAAAGACCGTTTAAGCACATTGATGACGCAGCTAAAATCGCCAAACCGGGAGATGAGATCCTGGTTGCCCCGGGGGTATACCGGGAGTATGTAAACCCGGTGAACGCCGGGACAGAGGAATCCAGAATTACATACCGCAGTACAGAGCCGTTGGGCGCTGTTATCACCGGGGCTGAAGAAGTAAAAAGCTGGAAGCCCTATCAGGGCAATGTTTGGGTATGCCGGATCGAAAACAGCCAGTTTGGCAGCTATAACCCGTATACGACCTATGTTTACGGGGACTGGTATTTTGCGGGACGGAGCAAGCACACCGGGGCCGTATACCTGAATGATAAAATGCTGTATGAAGCAGACAGTTTAGACGCCTGCATCAAAGGCGACGTTTATGACTGTTCCTGGGAACCGGAGGCTTCTATTTATAAGTGGTATGCCGAGCAAGACGGAAACGAAACCGTGATCTATGCAAACTTCCAAGGAAAAGACCCAAACCAGGAAAAGGTAGAGATCAATGTACGGCGTAATTGCTTTATGCCCTCTGAAACCGGCATAGGCTATATCACTGTCAGCGGTTTTTGTGTGGAAAAAGCCGCCACGACATGGGCGCCGCCTGCCGCTTATCAGGATGGAATGATCGGCCCTCACTGGTCAAAGGGATGGATCATTGAGGATTGTGAGATCAGCAACAGCAAGTGCGCCGGAATCAGTTTGGGAAAATATCTGGATCCGGAAAACGAACACTATTTTACCAACAAGCACGTGAAAAGCCCCACACAGATGGAACGGGATGCTGTTTGCCGCGGACAGTATCACGGCTGGATCAAAGAAAAAGTGGGCGGCCATATTATCCGCCGCTGTGACATCCACAACTGCGAACAGGGCGGTATTATCGGACGCATGGGCGGCGTGTTCTCGATCATTGAAGACAATCATATCCACCATATCAACAATATGATGGAATTGGGCGGGGCCGAAATCGCCGGTATTAAAATGCACGCCGCGATCGACGTCACCTTCCGCCGCAATTATATCCATCACTGTACTATGGGCATCTGGTGCGACTGGGAGGCGCAGGGCACCCGAATCACACAAAACCTGATGCACGATAACCAGCGCCCGGCGTTTGCCAAACAGTTAAGAGGCGGGATGATGAGCCAGGATATCTTCGTGGAAGTAAGCCATGGCCCTACCCTGATCGACAACAACATCCTCCTGTCCGACGCTTCGCTGCGCATGGCAACCGAAGGGGTGGCGATGGTGCACAATTTGATTTGCGGTGCTTTCACCGTTGTAGGCGGCGGCACCGGCCTCCGCTACACACCGTATCATATCCCGCACCGCACCGAAGTAATGGGATTCATGACTGTTTTGCATGGGGACGACCGTTTTTACAATAATATCTTTGTCCAAAAATGGCCGGCCGCCTCTTTGCTGATCCGGCACGACAGCGATGATGGGATAGACGAGGAAAACCGTGAAGTCGGTACGCATGTGATGGATGAATATCCGACCTATGAAGAATGGATCAAAAAATTTGATATGGATACTGACACGCCAAACATGAAGAAGCTAGAAGAAGCCCACTTCCAGCATCTTCCGGTATGGGTGAAGGGAAATGCCTATTTTAACGGCGCAAAGGCATACAAACACGAAACCGACCATTTAGTAGATGCGGAGCATGAGGTGAAGGTAGAAGTACAAATGCAGGAAGGAAAGCCCGTGCTGTCCACCAACCTTTATGAATTCCTGGATGGGTTTACCGCCGGTATGGTAAACAGCGATGTCCTGGGCAAGGCCTTTGAACCAGAAGAACGATTTGAGAACCCAGACGGGACCCCTATCGTTTTTGACCGGGATTATTTTGGGAATCACCGCGGAACATGCATTTTACCTGGACCCTTTGCGGCGAAAGAGGAGGCTGGCCAAAAGCTTTGGTAAACAAGCGGCCTTAAGCCGCTAATGCAGACAGGCTCCACATATATTAGTATTCTCTGTTTCCTTTGTGAACCGGAAATACATCAATAGGGAATACAAAGCCCCTCCGTAACTGATTACGGAGGGGCTTTTATACTTGTTTAGGCTATCTGTTTTTTCCAGCTTTACTCATCCCGGTCAGCAAAGGCAATATAGTTGCAATTATCTTCTTAAAATGCTCTGATTTACCAATGATTATAGGTGAGAATATCCTCTAAATTTTTCCGGATCTTCTTTCGCGGTTTTCCGGTCTTGGCTGGGTAACCAACTGTAATAATCAGCCGGACAGTTTTTTCCTCTGGAATCCCCATGCCAGCTTTCAGCTTTTCCTGATCCATGGTCCCGATCATACAGGTCCCAAGCCCGATAGAGGCCGCCTCATAGCATAGCGCCATCGCCGCCATGCCAATATCCATTTGAGCAAAATGCTGTGAACCATAGTGTTTGGCAACACCGGGCATTAGGTGGGCTTCTTCCTCACAAATCAAAATAAAGGCCGGCACTTTGTCCCCCCAAGAACAGCCGGTCAGCCCGTTGTCATCGAAAGCCTCTATTACTTTGTCGCGCGCATTTGGATCGTCTACAATAATAAAGTGCCATGGCTGGGCGTTGCAACCACTGGGGGACAGCCGCGCCACATCTACCAGATGGGTCAAAACCTCTCTGGAAACTGGTTTGTCACTGTAAACCCGGCAGCTTTCGCGCGCCGCCTGTAATGATGCAAAATCCATGAAAATATCCCTCCTATTATTCTGATTTTATCTTCTAGCTTCTAAAATGATCTGATATTTTTATTTTATTACAAATTTCTCTTCTTTACTACTGAGTTCAAACTAAGCCGGATGGATCCTTCTTTTCTATTTTTTCACGCTGTTCCAAGTATTTACATAGTGTAGTGGTAGAGGTTTTAAATCTTTTGCTATTTTATAAAGGAGAGCGAGCTATGCCGCAACCATTACAGGGATCGTTTTTAACGATCTCAACCATAATGGGCAATACGATTCCGGCGAGCCCGGAATCCCAAATGTATATGTCGTGTTATACAGCAGCGCCAGCGGCTGTGTGACAACGCAGACAAATGCAAGCGGAAACTACAGTTTTACTGTTACTGCCCCCGGTTCTTATACCGTGTACGAGCCTGTTTCAAGTCCCAACGGATGTCCGCCGACTGAGTTCACCCAGCCAGAGGGCTTCACGATGTCCAACGGGCCAAGGAAACGCACAGAAACAATTACTGCTGCGCAGATCAACAACGGCGCAGTCATTGCCAACCAAAACTTCAGCCATGACACCGTCAACAACCCCCTTGCCTGCAATACCAGTATGATCCAGTTTGTAGGTCGCCCAACAAGCTGGTACAACATCAACATCGTGACAGGTCAGCCGACTTTGCAGGGACCATTGTCCCCTGCCCATGATGTAAATGCCATCGGCTATAATGTTCTGGATAATTATATCTACGGCTATGACCAGACAACCAACAATATCGTCCGGGTCGCCGATGACGGCACTGTGATCCAGCTTGGCAGACCGACAGGACTGCCCGCAGGCGGCTATAATACCGGTACGTTTGGGGTAAACGGCTTTTTATACATTTTCGTCAACAACGAAACCCGCTTTTACACCATTGACCTGCGCCCCAATTCATCGACCTTCATGAAGCTGGTCAATCCCACGACCGGATATACAGAGCAGACCTCTAACTTTGGAACGGCTCTTTCGGCGGCTGTAAATATCAGCGACTGGGTCCTGTCCGAGGGCAATCTTTACGGTGTGGAACGAAACGGCGTTCTGGTACGAATTGTCCCTACCACCGGCCAGGTAACGGAACTTGCAACAACAGCGCCTAATCCAAACGCCTCCTTTGGGGCGCTTGCGATCGACAGCACCGGAACGATCTATGCGATCGCAAACAGCGACGGCACCATTTATAAATACACCTACAGCGGCAATACCGCAACGGGTGTTCCCTTTTCCAAAACCTTCTTCGACAGTTTTAACGACGGTACGATGTGTCCGACCGCGGCAGTGCGGGTCGACTACGGTGACGCACCCGATACCAGCAGCTCTACCGGACCGAACGACTATAACACGCTGCTCGCAAATAACGGCCCCCGCCACGAACTCACGAATCGGCTTACGCTAGGCGCCCAAGTGACCTCAGAAGCAGACGCCTATCAAAATCCTACCGCTACAGGAGACGACCTGATCCACGGGATCCAGGATGATGGGCTCAGTCTTCCTCTGCCGCCCCTTTCTGCCAGCGGCACCGACTATTCCCTGACTGTTGCTGTGGTGAACGACACCGGGCTGACCGCCCATTTATACGGGTGGGTGGACTTTGATCAAAATGGTTTGTTTGAGGTCAACGAGGCTGCCCCGGTCGTCGATATACCAAGCGGCGCCGGAACGCAGTATGCAGTACTGAACTTTACCAGGCCGGCTGGAGGAGGCTCCGCACTAGGCAGTACCTTTGTCCGTCTGCGGCTGACAACGGATATACTGCCCGAAACACCGGGGATCCAGGATTCCAGAAGTGTCGGTCCGGCATCTGACGGAGAGGTGGAAGACTATATCCTTGATGTGGGGTCAGTAGCAGACATAGGGGTAGATAAAACAGCTGACCGTCAGGAGATCACTGCCGGCGACCCGATCATCTATACGATCAAGGTGTTCAACAACGGTCCTGATCCTGCCGCAGACGTTCTTCTCACCGATTTTATCCCCCCTGAGATCACCAATCCGCAATACAGCTTGGATAATGGGAACACATGGTTTCCATGGAACGGAACGCTTCCTCTAGGAACGCTTCAGCCTGGTGATTCCATTCCAGTTTTAATTACTGGGGTCTATGATGTCACAGGCAGCGGCGCCGTGATCAATACCGCTGAAATAAGCACCAGCTCCACCGATCCTGATCCTGATAACGACTCCTCTACTGTGGTTACTCCGATCCTGTTGTCCGCGGATTTGGAAGTGGTAAAATCCGCCTCTCCTTCACCTGTTACAGCGGGGCAGGAATTGACCTATACTGTCCGCATATTTAATCATGGCCCAAACGACGCGGAGGATGTAACACTGGCAGATGTTGTGTCCAGCCCCTTGTTCGATCCTGAATTTTCTACGGACGGCGGAGCCACCTGGCAGCCTTGGAACAGTCCCTATCCGCTGGGGCATCTGCCCGCCGGGGCTGATCTTACCATCCTGATCCGCGGTACAGTAGACCCATCCGCAACAGGAGATATCCACAATACTGTCACTATTTTATCCTCAACGCCCGACCCGGATCCAAATAATAATACAGATACCGTAATCACCCCCATCGAAAGCCAGGCGGATATTTCTATTGTGAAGCTTGGGAGCCCTAAGCCGGTCCATTCCGGCGAACTGTTAACCTATACGCTGATCGTTTCTAACGCCGGCCCCTCCAGTGCCGCAGACGTTATCGTTACTGATATGGTTCCTCCTTCTCTGAGCAATGTGGAATTTTCCACTGACAACGGGATCAGCTTCCAGCCATGGAATGGTTCCTATCTTCTTGGAGAGCTTGCCCCGGGGACAGCGCAAACCATCCTGATCCGCGGGCTCGTCGATCCTTCTGCAACCGGAAGCATTGTCAACACTGCTACAGTTGACAGCCCTACCCCAGACCCAGATCCCGGCAACAACACTTCTACTGACGATACGCCAGTGGAAACAAGCGCCGATTTGACGGTCACGAAACTCGGTGCGCCGAAGCCAGTACCTGCCGGCGACCTTCTGACCTATACCATTACGGTCCACAACCTGGGACCATCCGATGCACAGGATGTTCTGCTTACAGACAATATCCCGCCCGAACTGACTGATGCGGAATACTCTACAAACAGCGGTACCACCTGGCTTTCTTGGCCCGGTTCGGCAAACTTGGGCGCTTTCGCAGGCGGCGAACTTAGAACGATTTTGATCCGCGGGAGAGTTGATAATACTGCTGCTGGGATCATTACCAATACTGCCGTGGTCAGCAGTCCTACTCCAGACCCAGATCCCGGCAACAATCAGGATACAGATATCACCCCGATCAATACTTCAGCGGATTTGGGCGTTATCAAAGCCGGAAGTCCAAATCCGGTAGACCCGAATCAGACCTTGACCTATAGCGTCACCGTTACAAACTACGGCCCGAACCCAGCCTCCAACGTTGTGCTGACCGATCCTGTTCCTGCAGAACTGCTGAATCCGGAATATTCCATAAACGGCGGGAACACATGGTTTCCTTGGTCCGGCACCCATCCAATCACAGCTTTGGCTTCCAGTGCCTCACAGACCATTCAGATCCGCGGCACTGTTTCTGCGGCGGCAGCCGGCAAGATCAGCAACACTGCTTCTGTTACCAGCGATACGCCCGATCCAGACCCAGATAATAACACGGATACTGAAATTATCGCTATCAGTGAATCTGCCGACCTGTCAGTTATCAAGGCCTTTTTTCCAAATCCGGTGAGAGCAGGAGAAATTCTTAGCTATACTATTACGGTGTCCAATCAAGGACCCAGTGCCGCACAGAATGTCAGATTAAATGACGTCATCCCGGCAGAGATCATCAATCCAGAATTTGCGGTGCAGGGAAGCCCTGACTTTGCTCCCTGGGTCAGCCCATATGCGATCGGCACACTGCAAAGCAGAGCACAGGCCACTATTACGATCAGGGGACTTGTGAATCCTGCTACTATTCCGGGAAGCAGGATCAGCAACACCGCTTCTGTTACCAGTGATACGCCCGACCCAAACCCAGATAACAACACAGATACCGTCCAAACCTCTGTCATTACCTCTGCGGATGTCGCAGTTAGAAAAGAGGCAGACACTACTCCCGCCGTTCCAGGGCAGGCATTTCGATATACGATCACTGTAACCAATGCGGGGCCGTCTAACGCACAGGATGTTGTGCTAGTCGATGCGGTCCCAGTTTCTCTGATGAATGCTGAATTTTCTATCGACGGCGGTTTGACCTATGCTCCGTGGAACAGCCCATATATGCTTGGGGTACTGTCCGCCGGCGAGAGCCGAAATATTCTGATACGGGGCATGCTCAGTCCTTCCGCCACAGGTCAGATCGCTAACACAACTGTGGTCAACAGCCCAACTCCTGACCCAGATCCCGACAACAATACCTCAACAGATATTACCCCGGTCGAGCCCTCGGCTGATATCTCAGTAGTGAAAACGGCCAGCCCAAGTCCTGTTCCTGCTGGAGGACAAATCACTTATACGCTTCTAGTGTCCAATTCCGGACCGTCGGAAGCTGAAAATACCGTGTTGAACGACCCGCTCCCTGCCGGGATCAGCAACTCGGAAATATCAGCGGACGGAGGCCAGACATGGATCCCATATACGGGGACCTATACGGTGGGCAATCTTGTAAACGAAGGTTTTAAAACGCTGTTGATCCGCGCACGGGTTTTACCCTCTGCTATCGGAGAACTGACCAATATTTCGACCGTTATCAGCGATACGCCGGACCCAAACCCAGATAACAATACCTCAACCGCCACGGTCCCAGTCGTTCCCTCTGCGGATCTGTCCGTTACCAAGACCTCTGACCCCGATCCCGTTCCGCCTGGCGGAATCCTGACCTATACCATTACCGTTTCCAATGCCGGGCCGGCAGATGCGCTTAATGTGACCCTGCGGGATAATCTCCCTTCCAGCTTATCCAACGCGGAATTTTCAACGGACGGGGGCATTTCCTGGCAGCCTTGGAATACCCCGTATCAATTAGCCACACTTCCCGCCAATGACAACCGAATCATTTTGATTCGCGGTACAGTAATTTCTTCTGTTACAGGAACAATTCTCAATACCGCTGTTGTTACCAGCGACACGCCGGATCCGGATCCCTCCAACAATTCTGATACTAACCAGACTGACATCAGCACTTCAGGCGATATTGAAGTACGCAAAACTGTCCAGCCAACTTCTGCTGTCCCAGGCGGGCTTTTGACCTACACCATCACAATAACAAATAATGGCCCAGACCAAGCGGAAAATGTGATCCTCTATGATTCTGTCCCTCCCGAGCTCTCAGAGGCACAGTTTTCGATCGACGGCGGAACGACCTGGGCTCCTTGGAGCAACCCCTATACGCTTGGGCTTCTTGCCGGCGGGGAAAGCCGGACAGTTCTGATCCGCGGCACCGTGACAGAGCCCGCCTGCGGGACCATTGCAAATACGGCGACCGCTATCAGCAACACACCGGATCCAAACCCGGAAAATAATACGGACACAGTTATTGTGCCCGTGACAAAGGGAGCTGACTTATCAGTGGTCAAAACTGCCTGTAACCAAACGGCAGTTCCCTGCCAATATCTGGTCTACCGGCTGACAGTCACCAACTCCGGTCCGGAAACAGCCCAGCAGGCGACGATCTTTGACCGTCTTCCGTCTGAATTAACCTATGCGGTGTTCTCCGTCGACGGCGGCAGGACCTGGAGGGCATGGAGCGGAAGTTATCAGCTTGGTACCTTAGGGGCAGGCAAAACGGTTTCTATCTTGCTTGCCGGTATAGTAAGCCCCTGTGCAAGAGGTACGGTCAAAAATACCGCGACCGTTTCCTCCGCCACATCTGACCCTGATCCCGACAATAACACCTCAACCGCGGCAGTGGAGGTGCAGCGTCATTGTTCCTGCGCGTTGCCCCCGCAACAGCCGCCCCATTATCCCAGCGCTACATGGCGGTGCCAATAGCAAAAAATACTCCTGCTATAGCAAAAGCGGACTTCAACTGGAAACCCAGCAAGGTAAGAGGCTTTTTAACAGGATGCAGGATCGTTTCAGTTTGATTCAGTATTTCAAAAAGCTCAGAGCCATTCACGGTTCTGAGCTTTTTACTTGCGCGTTGATATAAACAGACTGCTTATTCCTCCGGCAGCAGGAAACTATCCCCTGTTTTTTCGATCCAAGATCTCAATTCCTGCTTCAGACGATGGCGCAAAGAAAGATATTTGTCATTATGGGCTAAATTTACCAGTTCATATGGGTCTGTATTCAAATCGAATAGCAGCCAGTCCATCCCTTCCAAACAAATATATTTATACCCATCCGTTGTCACGATACCCCGCCATGGTTTGTTGATACTATCGTCGTGATGTGTTGGAATGACAGACTGTAAATAGGCGCTGGTTGGGTATGACGACTTTCTGCGTTTTAAGATCCGCATTCCGGAATAGTCCGTCCCCTCCATCCAGTCAGGGATCGGCAGGCCGCAGAGACCTAAAGAGGTCGGCGCAATATCAACATGATTGATGGGAACACGATCCACGTTTCCAGCTTTCCGGCCAACTACATGAGCGCCCCGTTTTTCTCCGCTAATAATAAAAGGAACGTTGACTGCTTCCTGATAGGGGGTTGTTTTTCGGAATTGCCCATGCGAACCATGCATGTCCCCATGATCGCTAAAATAGATGATATGTGTATGTTCCATTAGGCCAGTTTGATTCAGGCAATCTACGATCCGCCCTACATTTTGATCAATATTTTCAATCATTGCATAATAACCGGCCAGTTCCCGCGCCGCATCTTTTCTGATCGACTCAACCGGCGGGACATTGGGCCGGAACTTGATTTCGGCCGGGGTATGCCTCCGTTGGTTTTCCGGTGGAGCCACGTAAGGATCATGCGGCGGCTGTACAGACATCACAGCGAAAAATGGCGTTTCACCATTGGCCTTTTTCTGCAAATATTCAATCATAATATCAGTGATCGCATCAGTTTCATAACGCGGCAATCGAAACATTTCGATCTCCTCTTCCCCGCGGTGTCCATGCAAATAACAGTCATACTGTGCGTTATTATTTTCATATCCCAGCCAAGACCGAAATCCCCCACGGCGTTCTCTGGGAACATAGTGAGTACCCGCTCGTTCCTCCGCTTCCTTTGCACCGTCTAAATGCCATTTTCCAAGGTAAAACGTATCATATCCTTGTTCATTAAACGCGGCAGCCACTGTAGGCTGTTCCGGAGGAAGCTGGTATTCATGCCCCGGTACACACTTATGCGGATACCGGCTGGTCAGCATAGAACCACGGTATGGACAGCATAAAGGAAAGCCCGATATGGCAGAGGTGAAATTAGCCCCCGTTTTCGCTAATCCATCCAAAACTGGGGTGGAAGCATTTTCACAGCCGTTGATGCTCAGTGATTCCGCCCTTTGCTGGTCGGTTATGATCCATAAAATATTAGGATGCTTTCCCATGTTCTATTCCCCCTTTAATCTTTCATTCCAGTTGTTGCAATACCCTGCACAAAGTAACGCTGTAAACACACAAACAAAACAAGGATCGGTAGGATGATCACGATAGTAGCAGCCATCAAATAGTTCCACTCCGTCACATTTTCTCCTTTGAACGCGTTAAGCGCCAGTTGAACAGTATTCATCTCGGGGTCGTTAAAAACAAGCAGCGGCCAGGTATATTGATTCCAGGTATCCACAAATTTCAGCAATCCCAAGGTGGCGAAAATCGGAATTCCCATCGGGATATAAAGCTTCAGGTAAATCTGTAATGGGGAACAGCCGTCAATTTTTGCGGCTTCATCCAGTTCTTTTGGAAATCCCATAAAGAACTGCCGACATAAGAATACGCCAAACGGATGAGCAATCAGCGGAAGAATAACGCCTGCATAATTGTTTACTAGCCCAATTCCGCCGTTTCCAAAGAAATCATTTCCCCCGACCAAAGGGAGCTCCTTGATCTGCAGGAAAACAGGGATCATAATTACCTGCATCGGCAGCATCATGCCAACCATTGCGCAGTAAAATAAAATTGTTTTTCCTGCAAAACGCATCCGCGCAAAGGCATATCCCGCCAGAGAGTTAATCACCAGGCTGATGATTACTGCAAAGCCAGTAATCATGATGGTGTTGATAAAATACCTGCCCCAATTCCCCTTTTGCATGGCCGTAACAAAGTTGGAAAACAGTGGTGTTTCTGGAAAAAACGCGGATAATCCCTGCGAAATCTCCTGATTTGATTTTAGAGCAGTCAAAACCATGATAATAAAAGGGAATACAACGATAACAGATACCAAAATAAAAATAGTTTTCATCCAAACACGGCTCCATGTCTGATGCAAGCGATAGCTTTTCATGGATCATGCTCCTTTCTCCTGGGTCAATTTGAAATTGATCACAGTAATAATGATGATGATAATCAGAAGCACCACCGACATGGCGGAGGCATACCCCAGCTTATATTGTGAAAATCCATTGATGTAAATTTGGTGTACAATGGTGGTAGTACGGTATAGTGGTCCGCCATTCGTCATGATGTTGACCTGCTCAAATACATTGAACGATCCAATCAGGCCAGTGATCAGCAAAAAGGAGGTGGTAGGTGAAAGCAGTGGCAAAGTGATTTTGAAAAATGTATTGACCGCAGAAGAGCCGTCCAGCTTTGCCGCCTCATAGTAGTGCTCCGGTATACTTTTTAGCCCGGAAAGGAAAATGACCATATTGTATCCGATCCCTTTCCAAATCCCCATTATAATTAAACACGGAAGCGCCAGATTGGGGTCCATCAGAAAATCCGATTTAGGAAGGCCAAAAAGCTGCAAAATCGCATTGAATATCCCGTTTGTAGAGTCATAAAGGAAGATCCAAATCATAGATACCGCTACCATGGAAACAACATGGGGCATAAAAATCAGGGTTCGGCATATTTTTGTTTTGATCAGGGTACTGTTAGCCAAGGCTGCGATCAATAATCCAAGCACCAAAGTGGGGATCAAGGTGAATATTGTGTAAATAAAGGTGTTGATCATAGATTGCAGAAACTTGTCGTCTTCCAGTAAACTGCGGTAGTTCTCCAATCCAATATAATTGCGGGTAGTAAACAAGTCATAATCGGTAAAGCTATCCAGTATCACTTGAAATGCCGGGATAAAATAAAAATATGTAAAAATCAAAAAAAACGGCAGGATAAACAGATACGCTACCTTGTCATATCCCAAGCTTCCTAATTTTAGTTTACGTTTCATCGCGTTCTTCCTCCTGAAAAGAAATGGACTGTTTGCACAGTCCATTTCTTATTTTCCACAGAAATCTTTAATCAATTTCCTTAAGCAGATTGTTCTGTGCCTCAGTTAAGGCTTCTTCTGCTGTTTTTTCTCCATAGAACAAAGATTCTAACGCTGCGTCTAATTCCTGTTCATACAGATTGGACCATGAAACTTTTGGATTTCCAGCCCCAACAGAAACTGCATCCATAATAGCGGTGTTGATCGCCGGGTCTTTTTCAATAAAATCTTTTGATACAGATTCAAAGGTAGCCGGCAGGCCAGCCTCCTCCACACGCGTTTCCAAAACCTCTGTGCTGGTGAGGTGAACAATTAAATCCCAAGCCAGATCCGGATCATCCGCCTGTGAGGTCATGGTATAGAACCATACTCCGCACCATGCAGCCGATTCTTTTCCTGGAACGTTGGAGGCAAAGCCAAACTTATCTGCCATATCCGGATTGTTTTTCAAGTAGTTAGACAGCACGCCGTTTGGGATATATCCCATTGCGCCGCTATTGTTAATTAGCGGATGCGTATCTGTTTTCCCATTATCAAACACTGTCGTGTATTGGTAAAGCTCATTCATATATTCAAAGGTTTCAGTCGCTTCCGGGGTCACCATAGTTGGCTGATTGTTTTCTTCATCAGCAAACAGGGAGCCATTCTGCCGTATCATGATATTAGCTACAAAACGTGCGCCCTGTGTCGGCATCGCATAGCCAGCAAAGGTGACCTTGCCGCTGTCATCGCGTTCTGTCAGTTTTTCTGCATATTCCAGCATCTGTTCCCAGTTTTCCGGCGGAGATTCCGGGTCTAAGCCGGCTTCCTCAAATTTGTCTTTCCGATAAGCAAAAATTTGCGGATCTGGAAAATGTGCAATCGCATAAACATCGTCTTTATAGCTTCCAAGGTCAAGCATAGCAGGATAAATATCGTCTTTTCCCTCCCATGTTTCCACATATTCATTTAACGGCACAATATGCTTCAGATTGATCCTCTCAATCATATGGGAAATACCAATATCCATCACATCAGGTGCCGTAGAGGAAGCAAACGCTGCATTCCATTTTGTAGGTGCATCATCATGCGGGATAAACTGATATTTTACCTCTACGCCCTTCTCCTCTCCGAAGTCCTTTAAGGCCTGTATCAAAGACGGAGCATGAGTATCTGTTTCATTTCCGCGCGACCACATTTCAATTATCTTGCTGCCTCCGCTGTTATCGCTTACTTTAGAGTTGAGCTCGTCATCCGAACTGGAACCACAGGAAGTAATAGTAAGCGCCATAAGGGCTGCTGTTGAAAAAGCAAACAATTTTCTTTTGTTCATAATCCCTACTCCTTTCAACTTATTCCGTTTCTTTTTGGAATAAGTTCATTATAAAGATTCTTATTTGGATAATGAACACAAAAAACAGCGGTATTCATAAAAAAATCTTAGTAGCTTTCATGAACACCGCTGTTTTTTTATATTTTTCTTATGTTTTAATAAAAATCTTATATCTCCTCCTTTAGCCGGTGCAGATAATTTGTCGGAGACATTCCCGTGCTTTTTTTAAATGCAGTAGAAAAATACATTTCATTGGAATATCCCACCATAGCCGCAATATCTTTGACCCGGCTTACCCCGTGGTCCATTAAGTATTTTGCCTGTTCTATCCGAATATCTGTAAGGTAAGCCCCAAATGTTTTTCCAGTATACTGTTTAAAAATCTGTGACAGGTAATCCGGATGGTAATTGAATTTCTGTGCCAAAGACGACAAACGGATCGGTTTGTCGTAGTTTTCCCGAATATATTGAATCAGTTGGTTAACGATCCCGTGAGAATATTCTTCTTGGTCCGAAGCGCCGCTATTTTCCAACCGGCGCCTTTCCTGCAATTTATCCTGAAGTTCATGCATGACCCGTACAATATCACTGTCATCCGACTTTGCTTTAAGCAGATAATCAAAAGCGCCGTAACGAAGCCCTTGATAGACATAATCAAAATCCCCAAAGTTGCTTAGGATCAAAACTTCTACTGAAGGATAACGTTCCTTTGCCTGCCTGATCAGTTCGATCCCATTCATAACAGGCATGATAATATCGCAGAAAATAACATCCGGCAATTCTGTTTCACAAGCCTTTAAAGCAACCTGCCCGTTCGGATAGGAACCGATGATATGAATATCCATATCTGGAATATCCCGCAGAATAAATTCAAACCATTGCCGAATCGGCTTTTCATCATCAACAATCATCACCTTTAGCATAGGGCTCCTCCTTTTCCTCTTTTTGATAGGGGATCTCCAACAGCGCGGCTGTGCCGCCTTCCGTCGGAGTAAAGAGGTCCAGATGATATTTTTCCCCGTACATTAAGTACAGGCGTTTTTTAACATTATCCAAACCTATCCCGTGTTTAATCTGTACCGTATGTTCTGAAGGCTGGCAGCTGTTTTCCAACCCTACCCCATTATCCCAAATTTTAATTTTCACTTGAGTATCCTGCCGGCAAATAGAAATTTTAATTTGTCCTCCGTCTTCATAACTGGAGATCCCATGGAAAATCGCATTTTCCACCAACGGTTGTAAAATCAATTTTTCTATTTTACAGTCCAAAACCTCCTCTGTACAGTGATATTCTACATCAAAATTATTACCGTAGCGCGTCTGCTGAATCAAAATGTAATCTTGCAGCAATTCAAGCTCTTCACGGATCGTATGAGAAGAAGCCTCCTTTTCAAACAGATTGGAAAGCAGACGAACTAAGGCTAGAATCGTTTGATCCAACTTTTGGCGTTCCCCTATTCTATTCAAAAAACGCAGTGACAGCAGCGTATTATATAAGAAATGTGGGTTGATCTGGTTCTGAAGCGCCTTCATTTCATATTCCCGCTTGCTTTCCTGTTCTTTGATCGTCTGTTCGATCAGGGAGTCGATCCTTTGCTGAAGCTTATAATATTCTTCCCGCAAATAAAAAATCTCATCTCCCTTTACCATAAGGCGGCGGCTGTTCGGTTTTTCAGTGCGGTTATGGAATCGCCCCACTTCTCTAGTCAAAGCTTTCAACGGCTGGGAAATATAGTGCGACAGTAAAATCGTAACTAAAGTAAACACTACAATCACAGTAACAATCAAGACTGCTAAATATAAATCCGGTTCGGAAAGGGTACTGATCACCTCTTGATACGGTTCTGTCTTGACAATATAGAGATCCCAGCCCGCATATTTCGCAAAACAAACTAATTCCTCTTGTTCTGTATCATGAAAATATCCGCTGGAATACCCCTCCATCTTATCCAAAAGATCTTTCCCCGCAAAAGCCTTCTCTGCTCTGTCCGGGTCAGAAGAGGAAATGATTTGCCCATTCTCCCAAATCAGGGAGATGGTTTCATTATTTTGAAGGGACTTTTGAAAGGTTTGGGAAAATAGGGATTCCGCAAAATCAAAGAAAATCATTCCCAGAGTTTCCCCATTGCTTGGATCAAAAATATATCGGGCTGCCGTTAAAACTATGTCGCCTTTCGCATTTTTTACATCAGCCCAATATAGCTGGCTGTATTGACCTTCTATCATTTTTTGGTATTCTGACACCCGCTTTTTGTCTGTTTCCCGATTTCCGTAAGGGGAATTGGTGACATAAGCCTCCTCACGGAATCCATAAATTGTAGTGTAAAATGGAATATTATAAAAAATACTGTGTTGTTCTGTCAGGGTCGTTCTGGCCCGAGTATAACGTCGTGACTGCTCAAACTGGGTTTCTGTATCAGGATAATTCAAAAAATTCTGAATCGTTTCGTTAAACAGGTACACGTTCGAGATATTGATTGTATTTTGATGGATATATTCCATTTTATCAGAAATCTGTTGCAGCTCACTGACACGGCTTATACAGATTTTTTTCATCGCATTGATCTGCAATACAGAACGAAACACTCCAAATCCAATACAAATCAACATAAGAAGGATCGGTACATAGGAAACAAATATTTTCGTGTTTACACTAAAATAACGGAACTTATTTTTCTTTTTTATCATATGCCAATCTCCTAAAGACAAGTCAGCAAAACGTAAAATATTACGCTTTATCATTCAGGGAAAAAGGCAGAAAAAAACACCCATAAATATGGGTGCTGAATCGTTTTTTAGTATGAACGAAAAGGCGTATTTTGCCATTCACAGACAAAGCAATGAACAAGATGCCTGATTCTTTCGCTTGTTGTTTTCCCCGAAAGGCAAGACCAAAAACCTTCGCTCTGAAGCCTGTTTAACGTTATTATACCATAGTCAAAAGATTGGTTCAATGACCATTCGACACATCATTCTTTCCACTTAACATAGTCCGGAAAAGAATCATACCTGCCAAGGAAATCTATAAATCGACCCTTTGCTGGTATCAAAAATAAAAAGATAATTATCGTTTATCAGAGTAGTGAACAATCTATCGATCATTAGGCGTTCTGCTGTTTTAGTATAATTTTGGGTTTCTTCCGCCGCCTCTGTCAGTCGGATCAGTTCATAGATCAAATCGTCCTGCAAATTAGCGGTTTCCGGCTGTTTTCTACATACGCCAGTACGTACGCAGCCTTTATTGCCTGAAGTTTGCTGACACTGGAAACAAAACATATTGGACATTTTTTCTCTTTCCCTTTATTTTTCATTATTTTGACCCGGTATCCAAATTTTATACTGCAAATTTGGATATTTATTCCGTCTAAACAAAATAAGCGGCACTCTAAAAATTTTACTTGAAAAGGAATAGGGTAGAGCGCGCAATACAAGGCGGCTAAAAAAACGGAAACAGGGAAATTGGTCAAAACAGAGTTTTCATGGTATAATAAGTTTGATCTCAGCGCTGAAATCCGAAGCTTCACGATCGGGAATAGCCTGCGCTGTATACTGGAATAAGATTTGAGGGAAGAAAATTGACAGGGATATTATTTTTTCTAATCAGCTTGCTCGCATCAACGATCGGCTCTATCAGTGGGATCGGCGGTGGGGTGATCATCAAGCCGGTACTTGATGCAACCGGCCTACTGTCGGTTAGTACGATCAGTTTTTTGTCAGGCTGCACGGTTTTAATTATGGCGACTGTTTCGCTGCTGCGCGGACGGAATAACGGGGTCCAAGTGGACAAACGCCATTCCACACCGCTGGCAGTGGGCGGCGCGATCGGCGGAATCGTTGGAAAGTGGGTGTTTGACCTGATCCGCCAAATGGTATCGGAAGAAAACCTAGTAGGTGCCGTACAGGCTGGGTTACTTTTAGTCATCACAATAGGCGTGATCTTTTACATCCGATATAAGGAAAAGATCCATGCCATGCATGTGGAGAGACTATCCATTTGTTTTTTGATCGGCCTGGGGCTTGGGATGGTGTCCTCATTTTTAGGGATCGGCGGCGGCCCGATCAATATTGCAGTTTTATATTTCTTCTTTTCCATGGAGGCAAAGACCGCGGCCAAAAATTCGCTGTATGTGATCTGGTTTTCTCAGGTAGCAAGTTTACTGTTTTCTTTGGCGACCCGCACCGTGCCTGATTTTTCATGGCTGACACTCTTCGTAATGGGAATCGGCGGCGTGCTGGGAGCGCTGATTGGCAGCGCGGTGGTCAAAAAAATGAAGAACCAGGCTGTGGAACGGATCTTCATGGGATTGATGGCAGTAATTGTCTGCATCAATATTTATAATCTGCTTCGCTTTTTATACGTCTGTTAAATATTCCTATCATGGACACACTTTTTTCGGTATTCCATGGGCGACGATCCAAACGCTGTTTTAAATGCAGCCGAAAACTTGCTTTGGCTGGCATATCCTACCTGCCGGGCAATCTCCGAAACCGGAATATGCTCTGTACGCAGCAACTGGGCGGCATGTTCCATCCGTTTCCTGCGCAGATACTCCTTCAAAGAAGAGCGGTAAATCAACTTAAAGTTCGCCTTTAACGCGGTGGGACTAACACAAAATTCACGGGCAAGCTGCTCGATCGTCGGATCCTGCGACAGATCCTCACACAACCGTTCCCTTACCGCCTTTACGATATTGATCTGTTCCTTTGTGATCTTATCCAGCTGGCGTTCTTTGGCAGGATCTGTCAAATACAAGAACATAAGCAGCTCCAGCGTTTTTATTTTGCAGTATTCATCGCGTACATCCTCCGGTATCTCATAAAGTTCAGAAAAAATATGGACGATGTGCGAGTTTGCCCGCATGGCAAAAAAATGGCGCCCTTTGCAAAATTTATCAGCAAGGGAAAGCGGATATTCCCCTAAGATCGGCAGAGGAATTTCTCTCAAGATCCCCAAATCCAGCATCAGCACAATGCCCTGGTAGCGCTCCTCCGGAAAATAAAAGGGCGGCTGCCTGTTTTCCATGCGGGTGATACTAAGATCCCCGGCGCCTAAATATAGATGGTCCCCGCAGACCCATTCGCATTCTTCCTGTCCCATGTGGCAATAACTGATCCCCAAAAATTCCCCGGAAACTTCTAGCGAGCATTCACATTCTTTGACGGAAAAATTTTGATAGATCAAATCAATTCCCGGCCAAACGGAAAATACCCGCATATTGCCGCCGCTTACCCGGTATTCTCTGGTTCCATCCGGCATTTGAACTGGGGTTAGAACTTTTCCCTGTGATTTTACAAAATAATGCGGTCTTTTCTCTTGCACCAGACCACCTCCCTCTGCTGTTATTATATAATGGAAGGTTTATTTTATCAATCCCATACGCGGCCTTGAAAAAGGATCCCGGCTATGCTACCATAAATAAAGAAGCAAACTGCCCCAAAAGCTTTCGGAGGTTTTTATGAAATTACAATTTATTCCTGTCGCTTCAGCAAATCGTGACAGCATTCTCCGTCTTTCTCCCGCTCTGGGACAAGAATCTTTTCTTGAACCGGTCGCAGATTGTTTAGCAGAAGCTGACAAAGACCGGCGTTGGAACCCGGTAGGGATCTATGACGGAGCACAACTGGTGGGATTTGCGATGTACGGATTCTTTTTGGAGGAGTATCCCCCGTATGGCAGGCTGTGGATGGATCGCCTGTTGATCGATGCGGCTTATCAGGGGAAAGGGTATGGAAAACTGGCGTTGGCAGGGCTCCTGCAACGGCTCGCAAAAGAATATCCTCCCCAAGATATTTTTTTAAGCGTAGTGCCGGGCAATACAGCCGCAGCGAGCCTATACGCTCAATTTGGATTTATAAAAACAGGGGAAAAAGATGTGCATCAGGAAGATGTTTACCGAAAAAGGAATGGCTAAAAGGGTGTGTCCAATATGTTGGGCACACCCTTTTGCTCCAAAAAGACAATTTCCTGTTCCTATTGGACAAAAATCCAAAAACCTCTTGACCTTTTCCTAAAAATTGCGTATATTAGTATTAAAGAAACATATGAATAAATATTCATATGAACATATTTTGCTTCAAAGAGGAGATACTAATGATGAAAAAAACAATAAAGCTCATTGATTTGGATTGCGCGCACTGCGCGGCTAAAATTGAGAAAGCAGTCAAAAAATTAGATGGCGTGGCAGATGCAAGTGTTAACTTTTTAAGCCAGAAAATGGTTTTAGAGGCAGATGACGCCCGTTTTGATACGATTGTATCAGAAGCAGTTCAGCTGATCCGAAAAATCGAACCGGATGTCACAGTAAAGCTGTAACATCACACTGCGGCAGGCTGTTTCGCAGTGCAGTCACCGAAAGGAGAAATGATCTATTATGACCAGAAAACAGAAAAAGCAACTTTACCGGATCCTTGCGGCGGCAGTTCTTTTTATTTTGGCACTGCTTTTACCGCTTCCCCCAATTGGTACGCTGGTCGGATTTCTGATTTGTTACGCGGTTATCGGCTGGGATATCGTGTGGAAAGCGGTTACAAATATCCTGCATGGGCAGGTCTTTGATGAAAATTTTCTGATGACTGTCGCTACCATCGGCGCTCTTTGTCTGGGCGAGTACGCCGAAGGGGTCGCGGTGATGCTGTTTTATCAGGTCGGGGAGCTGTTCCAAAGCTATGCGGTCAGCAAATCCCGCCGGTCGATCAGCGGGCTAATGGATATTCGTCCGGACTACGCCAATGTGCTGCGGGAAGGCGCTGTTTCACAGGTGGGCCCGGAAGAGGTCACTATCGGGGAAACCATTGTAGTAAAGCCCGGGGAACGTGTTCCGCTTGACGGTGTTGTCACCGAGGGCGTTTCCTCACTGGATACCTCGGCGCTGACCGGCGAATCCCTCCCGCGTGATGTAAGCACCGGCTCAGACGTGATCAGCGGATGTATCAACCAATCCGGTACGCTTCATATTCAGGTTTCTAAGGAATACGGCGAATCCACAGTATCCAAGATCCTGGACCTTGTAGAAAATGCGAGCAGTAAAAAGTCAAAATCAGAGGCTTTTATCACCCGTTTCGCAAAATACTACACCCCGTTTGTCGTGCTTGCCGCAGTGGTATTAGCAATTTTGCCGCCGTTGCTGCTACAGCAGAGTTTTGCGATCTGGGTAGAACGCGCCTTGACCTTCCTAGTAATTTCCTGCCCATGCGCGCTGGTCATTTCTGTCCCGCTCAGCTTTTTTGGCGGGATCGGCGGGGCCTCCAAATGCGGTATCCTGATCAAGGGGAGCAACTATCTGGAAGCCCTTGCCAAAACTGAAACCGTTGTGTTTGATAAAACCGGGACACTGACCAAAGGAAATTTTGCGGTCAGCGGGATCTACCCGCAAGGAATGACTCGGGAAGAATTGTTGGAGCTTGCCGCATATGCAGAAAACGACTCCTCCCATCCAATTTCCCGTTCCATCCGCGCCGCCTATGGGAAGAAAATAGAACCCAGCCGGATCCAAGCGGTGACAGAAGTTGCCGGACACGGCATAAAAGCACAGGTAGAGGGCAAAATGATCTTAGCAGGAAACGCCAAGCTGATGGAGCAGGAGCAGGTTGCATTTGAACCGCTTGACCAAGCCGGTACAATCGTTTATCTTGCGCTGGACGGGAATTTTGCGGGCGCTATCCTGATCGAAGACGAAATCAAGCCGGACGCCGCTTTTGCCATTAGGGACCTGAAAACCTGCGGCGTTCACAACACAGTAATGCTGACCGGGGATTCAAAGGCTGTCGGGCAAAAGGTAGCTTCTGCGTTAGGGATAGACGCCGCTTATACCGAGCTTCTGCCCGCTGATAAAGTGGAAAATATGGAAGCGTTGTTAAAGCATACACAAGGCAACCTTGCATATGTGGGCGACGGCATCAACGACGCGCCGGTCCTTGCGCGGGCCGATATTGGGATCGCTATGGGCGGACTTGGTTCAGATGCAGCGATTGAAGCGGCCGATGTGGTGATCATGACAGATGAACCCTCTAAACTGCCAACCGCAATGCGGATCTCTAAAAAAACACTGCGGATCGTTCGGCAAAACATCGTATTCGCGCTGGGAATCAAAGCCTTGGTTCTGGTTTTAGGTGCGTTGGGAATCGCCTCTATGTGGGCGGCGGTGTTTGCCGATGTGGGTGTTGCCGTGATCGCGATTTTAAATGCAGTCCGCGCGCTCCGGGTCCCAAAAGCAGAGATGATTCATGCAGAAAAGGTTTCCGCTATCGCTAAAAAAGAAAAGGCAGCGGTGTAAAACGTCAGATCCAGAAACGAAAAAGGAACAGGCTATCATAGCCTGTTCCTTTTCTATTCGTCAATCTCTACTGAAAAGCTTGTGACATCAGCCTCCGCACGGCTTGTAAAGACCCCTAAGTAAGTTCCTGTAAAGGTCATGGTCATCGTTCCTTCCTTGCACAATCCGGCAACTGCGCCAAAACCCGCTTCAGTCCAGATTTTCCCGTCCGTGCTATAGGAAAAGGTATATCCCCTTGTGTCAGCTTTAACTCGGAAAGAAAGAACTTCCGGCACGCTTGCGAGAAAGATCTCCCGTTCCGCTTCCATTGCGTGAACCGTCCATCCGTATCCGATCCGGCAGTCCCCATCCCGTTTTGTCAGGTAGACCTCATAATGATAATCCTTGTTGTAGTAAGCGGTCAAGCCAATTTTCCCGCCCTCTTCCAATCGTTTACAGGATACTGTCGTTTGCGCTGTTTCTTCAAATTCCTGCTGCCGGACGCACAAAAGTGTTGGGTGGTGATCCTGCAAAGTTTCTTCCCCGGCCCTCAGGCTTAGTTTCCCGTCTTGTAGTACATAATGATCGCGTTTGGGATTGCGCACGAAATTCCAGCGCAGATCCATCTTATCCCCGTCAAAATGATCGGTAAAGGAAAGCTTCATCCCTTTCGGGGCTTCGCCCGGCAGGGGCGCCTCCCATTCCAGTTCAGTGCGGCCGTGGTCCCCTGCCACCGGCCAGCCGTCTTTCCACACGACCGGGGTAAGGAATGTTTCCCGGCCAAGGTTGTGCAGCATGACCTTAGGCAGTTTCCGAATCCCTAAAGACACCATCCACCAGTTTCCGTTCTGGTCTTCCACCAGGTCGGCATGGCCGGTCGCCTGAATTTGAGAACCCATATAATCCTTATGGGACAAGATCGGGTTGTGCGGACATTCTGTAAAAGGCCCATACGGGGAATCCCCGCGCATGATGGTTTCCATGTGACCGTATTCGGTACCGCCCTCTGCCAGCATCAGGTAATAGGTCCCATTGATCTTGTACATATGGGAGCCTTCCGGGGTTTTCCCCCCAGTCCCATAGGTGACGATCTTTTTTTCGGACAGACGTTCCCCGGTCATGGGGTCGATCTCAAACACAACGATCCCCTGCTTTTGAGGGGTCAGGGAATTGTTCCCGGTAAAGTAGACCTTTCCGTCATCATCAAAGAACAAAGACGGGTCAATATCTTTTTGATCTACCCAAAACGGCTTAGACCACTTTCCATAAATATCCTTGGTATGTACAATAAAATTCCCCTTATGGGTCACGTTGGTGGTGATCATATAGAACACGCCGTCATGATACCGCAGCGTCGGCGCATAAATCCCGCCGGAAGAGGCGCAGTCGGTCAAATCAAGCTGATCGTCATCTACCAAACAATAGTTGATAAGCTCCCAGTCGATCAGGTTCCGGCTGTGGTAGATCGGAACGCCCGGGAAAAATTCAAAGGTGGAGGTCACCATGTAGTAATCCTCCTCTACCCGGCAGATACTGGGATCGGGATGGAATCCGCGCAAAATTGGGTTTTTAAAATGTGCCATCTTTATTTCTCCTTTTGTGCCCCAAGCTGGGGCTTCATGCTCGTTAGTTGGCTGCAAAGCCTCCGTCCTGCACCAGCGCCTGAATCCCTTCCAGCGGAGGGCGAAGCGGGAAATATTCCAGTCCCACATAGCCCCGGTAACCCGTTTCAGAGAGCCTTTGGAACAGGTAGGGGTAGTTTAATTCCCCGTCCTCCAACTCATGCCGGGCGGTGATCCCCGCGGCGTGCAGATGCCCGATCAGGGAAAGGTTTTCCTCGATCCGCCGCCAAAGGTCTCCCTCCTGGATCTGTGCATGGTACAGGTCAAACAACAGCTTCACATGAGGATGGGCCAGGTCCTTCAGGATCCGGAATCCCAAATCAGAGTGATCCAAAAAGGTGTTTGGCGCCTCCAGCCGGGAATTGACCGGCTCCAGCAAAACCGTGATCCCCTGTTCCTTCGCAATTTCTCCTGCTTGTCCCAGTGTGTACAACAGGTTTTGGTACTGCTCCTCAAACGGTTTTTCCGTCCGGTTTCCGGGCGTGGTGATGATCTGGGAGCAGCGGAGTTTTTTTGCTATTTCAATCGTTTCCAGAAAGCCGTTTAAATATGCTTCCCGGCCTGTTTCATCCACCAAGCTACAAAATTTGGTGCAAAAGGCTGTTACCCGAAGCTGATATCTTTGCTGAAGCCAGAGCAGTTTTTCCATGTCCTTATCCCACCAAGACCAGAACTCGATATTTTTAATACTATGTTGTGCCAGTTCTTCCACTGAGACACAAAAATCTTTTCCGTGATACAGTGCGTCTACACAAACAGAAAGCTTCATTGATATGACCACCGCTTTCGCCTTGCGAAAGCACTCCTTTCTAGCCTAATTAGGTTTTGCTTGCAAAACACCGTTTAAAAGGGAACGCGTTCCTCCCTTGTTTGTTTCATTGTACCTTTTTCTACTTCAAAAGCAAATCAAAAAAGCAGGGAGCGCTCCCTGCTTTTTTCTAACCTCCAAATAGCTGCGGGAAAAATTTTGCAATATACCCTTGAATAAATACTACCAGTACAATAATTGGCAAAATATACGAAACGTAAATCCTGCTCCAGTTTGGGAATTGCAGCCCTTTGCCCGTATTCGCTTCTTTCCGGAAACTGTTCCAGCCCCAGCCGTACCGGCGGGTACAGAACATCAAGTATACCAAGGACCCAAGCGGAAGTACATTATTGCTGACAATAAAATCTTCCAAATCCAGAATGGTACTGCCTTCACCCAGCGGCTGTACTCCGCTTAGCAGGTTAAAGCCCAGAACACATGGCAGGGAAAGTACCAGCAAAAGGACCAGGTTGATCAGCACTGTTTTGCGGCGGCTCCAGCCCTTTAAATCCATCCAGCAGGAAATGATGTTTTCAAAAACAGCAATAACAGTTGATAATGCCGCAAACAACATAAAGATAAAGAACAGCGTTCCCCAAATCCGACCGCCCGGAATATTCACAAATACGTTCGGCAGGGTTACAAAAATCAGGTTCGGCCCGCTGTCCGGGTTTACCCCAAACGTAAAGCACGCTGGGAAAATGATCAGTCCCGCCATCAGCGCGACCCCTGTATCCAGCATCGTGACGCGGACCGCCTCCCCGGTCAGAGCATGATCTTTGCCAATATAACTGCCAAAGATCGCAATAGATCCCATCCCGATGCTCAAGGTAAAGAATGCCTGACCCATAGCGTCAAAAATGGCATTAAAAATCCCTGCCTCCGAAAGCTTTCCAAAATCCGGAAACAGATAGAATTTCAACCCTTCACCAGCTCCGGACAGGGTCAGCGAATGGACAGCCAGCACCGCCATGATCGCAAGCAGGCAGAGCATCATCACCTTGGTGATCTTTTCCACCCCGTTTTTCAGCCCAAACGAACAGATCGCAAGACAGCCCACAACCACAATTACCATGGCGATCGTCATCACCAACGGGTCAGCCTGCATGTTCTGGAACACTGCCTTCACCTGTTCAGAGTTCATTCCCGACGAAAACTCCCCGGAAATCATCTTCCAGCAATAGAGCAGCATCCAGCCGGCAATGGTGGTATAAAACATCATCAGCAGGTAATTCCCCGCAATGGAGGTATATTTGTGCAGATGCCATTTCGTTCCCTTGGGTTCCAAGGTGTCAAACGATGTAGCCACGCTTTTCTGGCTGGCACGGCCCACTGCGAACTCCATAACCATGATCGGCAGGCCCAGCAATACCAAAAACACCAGATATAGAATTACGAATGCCGCCCCGCCATATTTTCCTGTTATAAACGGGAATCGCCAAACATTCCCCAAACCAATCGCGCAGCCGGCCGAGATCAGCAAAAAGCCAAGCCGCGATGAAAATTTTTCACGTTGCATATTGTCCATCCCTTTCCTGTGTCGCTTCTTTTCATGTCCTTTTATCTTATCAGATTTTGCATGTGAAAACAAGTGCTTTCCCTGAAAAAACGCCTTCCAATAGGAAGGCGTTTTTTACCGATGGAAAAGTCTCATCACTCGTTTCCAGAATCCATGGGGATTCCTCTTTTCTTGAATCAGGGCCTTTGGGGGCTGCGGCATATTTTTCTTTTGTTCCGCAGACGCATATGCTTCGCGGTACAGCACTTCCTGAGCGTTTACCGGTTCCTCTTCATTTTTACGGTAAGTGTAGATTCCATACATATCCTGGACCCGCGCCTTTACATTGTCTTTCATCATGATCCCCAACAGATGCAGAATCTCTTTTTGAATCGCCGGGTCGTAAATAGGAGCCGCAACCTCTACTCGCCGTTCGGTGTTCCGGGTCATGAAATCGGCAGAGGAAATATAAATTTTTTGCCGTTCTCCCAGCCCGAATACAAAGATCCGGGAATGTTCCAAAAAGCGTCCCACAATACTGCTGATCTCAATATTTTCGGTAGAGCCCGGAACCCCCGGTTTCAAACAGCAGATACCGCGTACCAGCATTTTGATATGCACGCCGGCGCGGGAAGCCTCAATCAATTTGTCAATCAGCACTTTGTCTGTCAAGGAGTTCATCTTCAGCAGGATCTGCGCCGGTTCCCCCTGCTGTGCAAAGGCGATCTCCTTGTCGATCAAACCAATGATACGGGGCTTAAAACAGAGCGGCGCCACTAGAAGATGAGTGGAGGATTCCACCACCGATCCCATAAACAAGCTGTTGAATACTACCGATGCGTCTGTCCCGATCGCAGGATTCGCAGTCATCAGAGAAAGGTCGGTATAAAGCTGGGCCGTTTTTTCATTGTAATTCCCAGTTCCGATCTGCGTAATATACTGGATCTTATTCCCCAGTTTCCGGGTGATCAGCAGCAGCTTGGAATGGACTTTATAGCCCGGCAAGCCATAGATCACATGGCAGCCTGCCTCCTCCAAGCGCTTCGACCAGTCGATATTATTTTCCTCGTCAAACCGGGCGCGCAGTTCCACTACGACACTGACCTCTTTCCCGTTCTCCGCGGCATTGATCAGGGCATTAATCACCTTGGAGTCCTTAGCCACGCGGTACAGGGTAATTTTGACCGAAACCACTTCCGGGTCATTCGCCGCTTCATTTAACAGTGAAATAAAAGGCTTGATGGAGTGGTATGGATAATGGAACAGAATATCCTTTTCTACGATCTGCGCGATCATGGAACGTTTCTCGTCAATGCAGGCGGCAATTTGCGGGGCGACCGGTGAAAAGAAAAGTTCCGCTTTTCCCTTTAGCTTGCCCTCTAAAGCAAATACAAACGAAAGGTCAAGCGGGCAGGTATCCACAAAGACCTGCTCCCTGGACAGGGTAAAATGGTCACACAGGTACTCTGTCAATTCATGGCTCACTTCGTCAGACAGTTCTAAACGAACAGGCGTTAGTTTTCTGCGCTTTTTCAGCAGCTCTTCCATAGCGTCGCGGTAGTCAAAATCAACATCCACCATTTCGTCTTCCACATCAATATCCGCATTCCGGGTGATCCGGAACAATACCTTTTCCAGCACCTCATGGCGGTTAAAGATCTTTTCTACAAACAGGCAGATCAAATCCTCCGCCAAGACAAAACGGACCTTTCCATTTTGGGAGGGAAGATAAATGATTCTGCCAAAATGCCCGCTTGCTGAAATGATCCCCAGCCGTACCGCACCGCTTTTGGAAGCGATACGCACGCCGACATAAATTTCCTTGTTTTTCAAAAAAGGAAACGGCTGACGCTTATCAATGATCTGCGGAGAGGTAAGGGGGGCGATCTCCTTTTCAAAATAAAGCTTTAAAAATTCAAAATCCTGCGCTGACAAGCTGTTCAGCGGAACCTGCTCCAGTCCCTGATCATTTAGCTTCGCCATCAGGCTCTCATACGATTTCGCCTTTCTTGGCAAGAGCTTTCGCACGTTCTGATAAATATACTGAAGCTGTTCCGGCGCAGTCATCTGCGTTTTAGAATCCAGCACTTTTTCCTTTAACAGGGTCTGGTCGTACAGGCTGCCTACACGGACCATAAAAAATTCATCCAAATTGCTTTGAAAAATGGAGATAAAACGCAGCCGCTCAAATAGTGGAACGCGCCGATCCTCCGATTCTTCCAAAACCCGTTCATTGAACTGGAGCCAGCTTAATTCCCGGTTGGTATAAATCCTTTCCCTGTCCCCTTTTCCTGACATATTATTTCCTACCTTTCTTCCTTCAAGGATGAATAAAATGCTTGATGAGATATCCTTCCCGGACGCTTGTTTCCACAAATTGAATTTGCACGGCGCCTATCGCCTGTGCGGCTTCCGCCACACAGAGCATCCCGGGCAAAACGGTATTCAGCCGTTCTGGTGTTACTGAGCAGATGCGCTGTTTGGCACGTTCCGGCTCAGATAAATATTCCTCGATCAAAGCAGCAAGCTGGCCCGAGGAAAACTGTTTCGTCCCCAGCAAACGGGTGACCAGCCGGGTAGTGCCCCCCATTAGGTAAAGCGGCAGGCGCTCCGGCGGCAGTCTTATTTCTGATAACTGGTTGCGGACATAACCGCAGATTTTTTCCGCTTCCTCCCTGCTCGGCAAAACGCCGGATACAAAGTCCCGGTACAGCTTCAGCGAACCGATCGGAAAGCTTTGTGACCAAGCGGCCTTTCCAGCTATGCTTTGAATGATCTGCATACTGCCGCCGCCCAGATCGGCGCCCCAAAAATCCCCGGTCTTCGCAACCTGCCGAAGTGCCAGGTAATTACACTCTGCTTCCTCTTCTCCCGAAATCGGCTCAATTTTTATACTATTCGTATTATATACTTCATCTATTACAAATTGAAGATTATCGATATACCGCAGCGAGGCAGTGGAAAAACAGCACAGAGTCCCCTTTCCCGCCGAACATCCATATTCGGCCGCGATTTGCTGTAGTTCTGATAAAATGCTTTTCACCCGCCCGATCCCCTCGTCTGACAGGATACGGCCATGAATAGACCGCACGACATAGCCATACCTGCACTCATACCGCAGGCAGGAGAATGCTTTCCCTTCCCATTCATAAACGGCTAATTTAATTGTATTAGAACCTAGGTCGATCAATGCCTGCCGCAATTTATTTCACTTCCCTTGTTTTGGTGGTTCCGGTTCTTTTTTCTCTGCCTTGCAAGGCTTTGGGGAGGACAGCTCTTTCCCCGCCCGTACAAAGGTGCCATCCTGCGGGTCAACATAATCCACATCCTGATATGCTTCTGTTTTACACGGAAGTTCCTTTTCCTTCAGCTTTTTTTCGATCGCACTGCGAACCAAGGTGTAGATCACCGCAAAGGTAGGCACCCCGATCAGCATCCCGATAAAGCCGAACAGCCCGCCACCGATCAAAATTGCGAAGATGACCCAGAAGCTCGAAAGCCCGGTTGAATCCCCCAAAATTTTTGGCCCTAAGATGTTTCCATCAAACTGCTGTAAGATAAACACAAAGATAACAAAATACAAGCAGGTCATCGGGTCAACCAGCAAAATCAAAAACGCACTGGGGATCGCGCCGATAAACGGCCCAAAAAACGGGATCACATTGGTAACACCTACGATCACGCTGACCAGCACCGCGTAAGGCCAGTTGAAGATACTCATTACAATAAAGCACAGAATCCCAATAATCAAAGAATCCAGCAGTTTTCCAGAGATAAATCCCCCAAAAATCTTGTGTGTTTGACGCACAGTAGCGATGAGGGAATTTGCCTTTTCCGGCTGAAGCAGCGCATAGGAAAACCTTTTTGCCTGTGCAGAAAACAGATCCTTGCTGATCATGACATAGACAGATACAATGATACCGATCAGCAGATTCTTTAAGGTGTTCAGCGCGCCGAATACCCCGCTGGTCACTCCTTTGACCAGATCGTTGATCTGAGGGATCAGATCATTTTTCATCCAGTTTTCCAGATATTCAGAAAACTTCGCAAAAACAGACTCCACATTCTTCAAAAGATCCGGATTGTCATTCAGCACATCTGAAAGCCAGCGCTGCAAATTCGCAATATAAACCGGCGAACTTTCAAACAGGCTGGTAATGCTTTCGGCGATCTGCGGGATGATCAAACTGAACAGCGCAATGATGAACAAGACAGCCAGCAGCAAAGTCAAAAAGATACTTCCTGCCCGGGCAAACCGTTTTAGACGAAACCGGTTTAGGGTCTTGTGCCGGTAATCCGCGATACGAAGCACGATACTGACGATGCTCTTTTCCAGATAGTTCATGATCGGGATCAGGAGATAGGCGATACACAGCCCATAAATAATCGGTTTTAATACGTCGATCACTATGCTCAGCACATTTCCTACTGTATCGAAACGAAACAGGATCAGGAAAAAACTGATACTGGCGATCACTACCAGAAAAGCGGTGATCCCCCAATGCAGATACTTTTTGTCCCAGCGATATTTCACGGCAATCAATCAGCAAACAAACGGTTCCCCGCTGTTTGCATCCCCCTTTTCATAATTTCCATTTCTATTTTCAGTATACAACAAAACAGGTGTACAGACAACAATTATCTGTACACCTTTGCAAACATTTTACGAATTAGGCAAAATTAACTCGCTCGTAGCATTCATTGTTTTCACATAAACAACACAGGAGTTTTCATCATACCCATGCTGGTTATAACAATCTTCTAAAATAGACTGTACCTTATCCGGATCCTGATACGCATCGGAAAGCCGGTTGGCATCAGCTTCCGGTATAGTCTCCGTGATCCAGCCATCAAATTCTTCCGGCAGGACCAGCCCGGACAGCCAGTTCTTGGTAAACAAGCTCAGTGTTGGGTCGGTATTCCCATACAAGCTCAACGAATCAAATCCGCCGTCTTCTGTTGGGCTGACGATCAACAGGTCCTGTACGGCAGTATAATCCGGCTGCATCAAATCAATCGCCCCGATCGACTCTAAGTATGCAATCGTATTTTGATAACTCCCCTTTACCAAAATAGACATTTCCGCGGTTTCGTTCCACATGTTCCATTCATCCCAGTTTTCCTCTTCATTGAGGTCCTCGGGTTCATTTTTCCACAAATGGATCCAGCCGATCTCCGGTTCCTGCGGATCCAGCATATCTTCCAGAGTTTGCTCCATTACATCCTGCTGTAAAGCCTGCTGCAGCGCCTCCAGGTCGATCTGTTCCGTCGTCAGTTCATTCATGACTGTATAATATGGGTCAGAAACCTGAACGATATCATACCCGCTCAAGTCATTGGTAAAGATAACATGGTTCTCTGACAGGAAAGAATCGTTCTCATTCAAGGTTGCCAGGATCTCGGCCGCTTTTTGCGTATCCGCTGTATACTGCCGAACCATGGAAGAACCGTCTTTCAATTTATATTCCAAGCGGATCGCCTGATAATTTCCCGGTTCCCGGATACGATCCTCGACCACCTGCTGATGAAACTCCAGCACAGTTTGAATCAGGTCTGGATCATTGTAATAGACCGGTCTGTCGCTCTGCAGCGTTTCGGTACTTCTGGTTGTCCCCATGATTCCGGAATAATCAATCGAAACCATGTGTACCTGGGATTCCTCCGGAATTTTTGTGTATGCGCCAAATGCATCGGTTTCCACAAAGGTGACAAATCCAGAGCCAAGCACCACACACACAAGCAGTAGCGGCCAGGTTTTCAGCATCGCCTTTACAGACTGCAACACGATCAGCTGATAAGCCACAAAAGTGATCAGAATCGCCACAAAGAACCATACATAACGCAGGTTATAATAGGCGGTCCCTAAAAATCCGACGCTGAAGATAGCCAGTACCAGCGCCCCGCCAATCAGGGCGGCCAAGAAGCATGCAATATGGTTGAGTACGCGGGAAGCGCCCTTTAACCCTGCCCGTTCATTTTTACGCCGGCGCAGACCAAAGACGGCCGCGGCCATTAGGCCTGCTGAGATCACCAGCCAAATACCCATGACAATCAGATTCTGGGACACAAGGGAAAGGAACGTTGTCCCCACCCCTAGCTCCTGCTGTTCCAGCAAAGTCTGTGTGATCCCATGATTGACCAGGTACCACCCATCATCCGCAAAAAATTCGCAGAACGGAGAAAGAAGCGCAAGCACAAAATGATTCGCGGCTTCGCCTGCATAACCAAACATGGTGTATCGGATCACTTCCATGATAAAACCATACAGAATGACTGGTGCGCTCAGCAGAGCCAAGGGATATAAAATATTTTCCATGATCGTGCCGGAGATGGTTGAGATCAGCGCTGTCAAACCATACGGCAGCAACATGACCACCAGCGCGTTTAAAAGCACGACAAGCAATTCAAGGATCAGATACTGGTGGAACCCGACAATGATCAGATTGCAGAAAAAGATCACAAGGTAAGACAGTGCCACCGGTACTGCCAAAATAGTAACACCCGCTAACATCTTGGCACGCATCATCGCCCCGCGCCGGATCGGCAGTGTTCCAAACACATCTATGGCACGTCGATTCGTAAGGTAGGAGAACTGGACTAAAGACAAAACAAAGGCCATAACTGGGAAAAACAAAATGGAAGCCGGCCGTACGCCAAACACATACTGTTTTACTACTTCCCGCGCAGTGTCGTCTGCGGTTTGATTCATGCTTGCCACAACGCCACTTTCTGTAACCGGGGTCAGGTTTTGATCCACCAAACTCAGCACCGCCGGCAAAATCAAAAAGCAGACTGCGGTCAGGCACATGATCACAATGATCGGGATATTGTGCGACAATTCGTGCAGATAGGTATGCCGAAATGGATTTGCCGCCGGGGAGGTCCTGTGTTTTGCATCAAAATTCGACGTGGTTAAAATCATATCCGACACCCTCCATTTCCTGAATGAATACTTCCTCTAATGTCAGCGGCAGCGCTTCTAAGAACATTGGGGAAAAGGATTCCAGATATTCTTCGATCTCATCCCGGTTTCCCCGTGCCGTTAAGGTAATCAGGTTCCCACTGCAGGAAAATTTCAGCAAATCTAATTTTGACAGTTCCCCCCGGGAAGGAGCCTTTTTAAACCCACAGTGAAAACGGCACAATCCCAGCTTCAACGTATCCAAATCCTTATCCAAAAGCAGTTTTCCCTTGTACAGCAGCCCGATATGGTCGCATAGGTCCTCCAGCTCCCGCAGGTTATGGGAGGAAATGACCACCGTTGCGTTATATTCCGCTACATAGTTAACCAAAAGCCGTCTGACGGCATTTCGCACCACAGGGTCCAAGCCGTCAAAGGCTTCATCCAGCAGCAAAACATTAGGCTGGCAGGACAGCGCTAAAATAAGGCCGGCCTGCCGCTGCATCCCCTTTGAAAAAGCAGAGATCTTTTTATTGGGGTCCAGCGGAAAAATCTCGCACAGGCTGTGGTAAACTTCATAACTAAAGTGGTCATAGTATCCGGCAAAAAACTTTGCCATGGAATTCATTGATGCCTGCGGCAAAAAGTAAAGTTCATCGGACAGATAAAAAATCCGGTTTTTCAGCGCCACATTTTCAAATACAGGCTCGTCATCAATACATACCGTGCCGTATTCTGCCCGGTAAATACCCGCGATCAGCCGCAGCATGGTGGATTTCCCGGAACCGTTTGGCCCTACCAACCCATAGATGGTTTCCCGTTCAATGGTACATTCCAGATGGTTCAGAGCGGCATATTCCCCAAATACCTTTACGACATCCGTCATCTGTATCATGTTGCATCCTCCTGTTTTTGCTGATATTTCTGGGAAATTTGTTCCGCAATCCCCCGGACATCCTCCAGCGTCACAGAATACACCCAATTCTTTTCAATCACCCTACCGATCTCCAGCAAGGCCTTTTGGTGAAACTGCTCCCGGTTGGTATTTCCTGCGCTGACAAAGGAACCCTTTCCCGCTACGGAATGGATCACGCCTTCCCGTTCCAACATGGCAAATGCCTTTTGGATGGTGTTATGATTGATCCCAAGCTCTTTGGCAAGGTTTCTTACCGCAGGAAGCTGTTCGCCTTCTTTTAACTGTCCTACTGCAATCAGTTCCTTGATCCGGTCGCAGATCTGCTCATAGATCGGTTTTCTGCTGCGAAAATCCAAATCAATCAAAATGCGATCTCCTCCTTTTTCTTTTTTCATCACTTCTGTGCAGAAATGATCAGCATCATCGGCCGACGCATTTCATCCTTCATTCCCGGAAGCTCCAGCATCTCGGCCGGGGGCTGGGGTTCTACCACATGCCGGATCTGAAAGCCCTGCCGTATCAATGTTTCCAGATAAGTTGTCAGCGTCCGATGGTATTTTACAACTGGTTCACCCAAAAAGGTGGCGCTTCGTTTTCCTTCATAATAATAATTGTCCACCGGGAAGTGAAGGATCTCCCCTTTTTCGTTATAGACCCAGTCCTGCGCGCCCTGCGCTGTAAATACAGGGTGTTCCGCTGAAAAAAGGAACAGCCCGCCTATGGGCAGCCAGGAATAGATCTTTTTTACCATCATTTCAAAATCTTCTATGTAATGAAACGCCAAGGAGCTGAGCACCAAATCAAAGCTTTTCGGTTCACAGGTAAGATCCTCCATCGCGGTTCGGCAATACCGCACCGCCGGGCTTTGCGTTTTCTGCCGGGCAACCTGCAGCATCCTTTCCGAGATATCAGTTCCCAGAACAAACTCAGCGCCATGCTCCGCCGCATAGACACAGTGCCAGCCATATCCGCAGCCTAAATCCAAGACCCGCTTACCTTGTAAATCGGGGAGCAGCGCTTTCAGCGCCGGCCATTCGCCAGCCCCAGAAAGCCCTTGCACAGAGCGTCCCATCTGGCTGTACTTTTCAAAAAATACAGGCTCGTCATACTTGTTTTCTTTCACGGAAACTCTCACCCCTTTCGTAAAGGTCTTCCCATACAAACAAAAAAGTGTACTATGCGAAATAGTACACTTTAAAGTATATACTTCTTTTCTTCTATTGTCAATAAAGACAGGGGCTCCGTTTACAGATTTTTTACCCATTCCAGCAGGGCTTGAAACTGCGCGTGCAAATATCCCGTGACCTGGTCCCAACCGGGCAGGGAAAGGGAGACCTGCTCCAGCATATTTTCTCCATGAACTGCTTCCCATTGTTTTAGGTAAACTATGCCCAGCCCGATCACAAAAAGTACGATCAAAATCCCTAAAGAAACCGGGAACAGCCATTTTTTTGTTCTCATATTTTACAGTCCTTTTCTTTCTAATCACGTTCTTACTGCCCTTTTAATAAATGGATCAAAGAATCCCCCACGAACCCGATCGCATTTTTGGCTTCATTTAAGGTGTTGCCGTGACTTCCTACTTCAATCAACAATGCGCCGGTAGACAGGTCCTGATTATAGTGCCGGTTGCTAAACAGGATCGGCCGGGTAAGGGTGGGGTAGTCTTTTTCCATCTGGTTTTGCAGCTGTGCGGCAAAAGTCAGGTTTTTCTTGTAGTTCGGGATCTTCTTGCTTTTGGTCCCCGCACAGGAAATGATCATGACCTGGGCGGTTGGTTTCCCTTCTATCGTAGTTGCCGGAGCAGTGATGGGATCGTTTCCGATCGCGTCACGGTGAACATCTAATACCACTTTAATAGACGGATATTGCTTCAGATATTTTTCGATCATTACCCGGGAGCGATCGTACGCGCCGGTATAGGAGGCATCATAGTGCTCCTTGTCATGGATTACGCCGATCCCCGCATCCTCCAGCTTCTTTTGCAGCACATCGCCCACCGCAGTCATATTTTTATCGTCATTGGTGCTGCGGCTTTTCCACGAGGGGTCAAACCAATCGCATAGATAAGGCATATAGCTTTCTGTTGCATGGGTGTGGTAGATCAAAACCTGCGGCTCGTCAGTATCTGTCAGTTCAAACGGCAGGTCGGCCTTGGCAAGCTTTTGAATCTCCTTAGTGGACAGCGAGGTTTGATTTTTCAAATATCCGGTACCCAAATTTACACCGGCTCCTTCAAAGGTCTTGCGGATGATTTTCCCTGCGTCATCCGGTTTTTTAGGCGGCTCCTCTTCTGAGGTCTGTGCCGACGTTTCCTCTGTGTCCGGCTCCTCGCTGGGCTCCGGGTCATCCGGCATGGTCAGCAGCCCTGCGTCGTGATTGATGGGGAGGTCGTCGATTTTATTTTCCGTTACGGTGATCTCTTCTTCCGCCGGCAGGCCAATGCTGCCGTCCCAAAACGAAATCCCGGCCGATAGCGCTGTTAAATTGGACAGCTTCCCCGCTAATGTGGGCGCCGTTATCAGCACCAGAGCCACACCTAAGCCAAGGGCAGTCATTTTCACGATCATTCCGGTAAGCACATTCTTTTTCCGATGAAGTTTTTTCACATCGATTCCTCCTGCCTTTTAGACTCCAATATCCTATTTTTATGACAGGAGGAAAAATTTTATGCTGTCAGCGCCGCGATCTCTTCCAAAGATAATGACGGCTGAAGCGCCATATTGATCGCATAGGCAATGCTTTTAGAGGCGTGCTCGATCAAATTGTCGATGCCGCGCGGGGTCACCATCATCGTTTCCCCGGCGGAGCTTGCGGCTGGCCGGTCAGAAAGCTCGCGCACAATGGTACCTAAGTCCACAACAGTGGGCACTCCAATGGAAAGCACCGGAACGCCCAGAGTCGCCCGGCTTAACTCCTTGCGTTTGTTCAGCACGCCGGAACCGGGCGAAATGCCGGTATTAGAAAGCTGGATCGTACTCCCCAGCCGCGCCACGCTCCCAGAGGCGAGCGCGTCAATCACGATCGCGAGGTCCGGCTTTATCTGTCCGCACAAGGCGGTCACAATCTCCGCCGTTTCCATTCCGGTCTGTCCCAAAACGCCGGGCGCGATTGCGCTGACTGCGGACAGGTCTGGCATATTCAGCCGTTCAGCCATCTCCCGGCCGATATGGCGGGTCGTAAAGATGTACCGTACCGCCTGCGGGCCAAGGGCATCCGGTGTAATATCAGAATTCCCCAGTCCTACGATCAAAAAGGATCTTCCCTTTTGGGGAAGAAACGTTCTGATCTGCTGTGCGATCACTTGCACCTCGGCCTCAAATTGTGCGGACACTGCTTCAAACCCGGAAGTCTCAATCGTTACATAACGCCCCACCGGTTTGGAAAGCTGTTCGGCCGCCTCCTCATCACGGATCTCAACGGTATTCACAGTGATTCCGTTTTCCTCCATGCGAGTGGTATGAACCCCCTTGGGAAGTGCCTCTTTGGCAAAATCAATACATTCAATTGCCAAATCTGTTCTGATACTCATACAATATCTCCAATCTAAAAAAATTTTTCTCAAAACACTTGAAATCTTGTCCTAAAGGTGCTAAGATATTAAGTGCTGTCATAGTCTAAACGTGTCTCAATTAGATTATGGAAAGAAACAAAACTATTGTGTGTAAAAACTGTGGTTTTATGTTAAGGAGGTGCTTGTAATGCCAAATATTAAATCCGCAAAGAAAAGAGTTCTGGTAACCAAGACCAAAGCTGCTAGAAATAAGGCGTTGAAATCCAACCTAAAAACTGTTGTGAAAACTGCGAATGTTGCAATCGATACCAATGCTGAAAACAAAGTGGAAGCTGTTACCGCTGCAATCAAACGCATTGACCAGGCTTGCGCAAAAGGCTTGATGCACAAAAACTGTGCGGCAAGAAAAAAATCTCAGCTTGCAGTAAAACTGAACAAAAGCAACGCATAAGTATAAATCAAAATAAAAACCGGACCAAAGAAGTTTCCTCTCACCCAACAACTTCTATGGTCTGTTTTTTTTATCTTTATCAAGGATTTCCTTAAATATTTATAAAATTTCTATACAGGCTGTTGACACCGCCCAAAAAGTTGGGTATGATTAGGACAAGGGAGCAGAAAGGAGCATCCGCTATGGAAAAAAAGGGTTCCAACGCATTTTCAGTTGTTTCACTGGTATTAGGTTTAGTAGGAGTGGTGGTTGCCGCCCTGTACTTAGTATATCGTTTTTTGAGCGATCGCGCCTACCATGAAAAATGGAAGGATTATGACGATTGCGGTTTGGCTTAAAAACAAAAAAGACGGCATGGAAGCCTTTCCATGCCGTCTTTTTATCCTTACCGAATAAAATTTGTTGCGACCCGTTTTTCCTGTTCCGGGTAAGAGACCCCTGCCTTCTTACCGGCTTGGATACATTGCAGTAGCCAAGCCATATTCCTGCCCAGCGTGCGCATGATCTGTAGGCCCTCCAAGTCCTGCCGCACTTCGTCAGGGGTATTCCCGTGCACCATATTCCAGTACTGGGAAGATACCACCGGCATCCTTGCAAAAGAAGGGTATTTCAAAAGCTGCTCCAGCGCCGCAGTGGAACCTGCCCGGCGGCAGCTTACCAGACAGGCGGCAGGTTTATAGTAAAAGGATTTGGAAGAAGCGTAAAAGACACGGTCCAGCAGAGAAGTAATGCTGCCGGAAAGCGCGGCAAAATGTACCGGTGAGCCAAACACAAACCCATCGCATTCCTCTGCCAGAGAGATCAGCTCGTTCACACCGTCCTCATCACCAAATACGCACTCCCCTTTTCGCACTTTGTGACATTGCTCGCATCCAATGCATCCTCTGACAGTTTGGCTTCCAACATGAAACCAAACCGTTTCTATCCCCTCCCGGTTTAGCTCCTGCTCCACCTCGGCCAGCGCGGTAGCAGTACAGCCTTTCTTTTTGGAACTGCCGTTTACCAATAATACTTTCATCGCCGTTCGCCCTTTCTCTGTTGTCTTTGTTACTCCGTTTATACTTTTACTATACCATATTTGTCAAGATAATGAAAAAAGGAACTTCTAAATAGAAGTTCCTTTTTTACTGCTGGCACCCCCGACCAGAATCGAACTGATAACTACCCCTTAGGAGGGGGCTATTATATCCATTTAACTACGGGGGCAAATATCCTTGTTACAAATTCCATTTTATTATAGCAGGGTTTTTCAAAAAATGCAAATATTCTTTTTGTCCCGGGTTTTTCGCTTGAATTTGATCGGGGGCTTTGATATAATCATTACTGTATGAACAATAAAGAAGAGGAACAAAATATGACAAAATTACTGACCAAAAACCGTAGCTTTTACAAGGATTTTTTCCTGATGACCTTAATCCTTGCGCTTCAAAATCTAATCACCTGTTCTGTCAACTTAGCGGACAACATCATGCTGGGCTCCTACGCTGAGGTGTCGCTTTCCGGCGCCGCGATCGTCAACCAGATCCAATATCTGCTTCAGATGCTGACCATGGGGATCGGGGAAGGCGTTGTGATCTTATGCGCGCAGTATTGGGGGAAAAAGGAAATTGAACCGATCCGCCGCATCTTCAGTATTGGCATCAAATTGGGGCTGTTAGCGGGCGGCCTGATGTGGGCAATCGTTTTCTTCTTCCCGGTGCCGGTGCTCAGTCTGTTTACTAACGATCAGGCTGTGATTGAAGAGGCAAAATCCTATTTGCAGATCGTCTGTTTCTCCTATTTCTTCTTTTGCATTACCAATACCATTATCTGCGGATTACGCGGGGTGGAAACAGTTAGAATTGGTGTTGTGGTTTCCCTGATCGCCTTATTTGTCAATATGGGGCTCAACTATATGTTTATCTTCGGGAAATTCGGCGCTCCAGAACTGGGGATCCGAGGGGCAGCGATCGGGACGCTGGTATCCCGGATCATCGAAACCGGTGTCGTTGTATTTTATCTGTTCGTAGTAGATAAAAAGGTCAAGATGAAAATTTCGGACTTCCTCTCCTTTGACCGGGAATTGTTCTCCGACTATATCCGGGTAGGCGCCTTTGTGATCATGTCCAATATGCTTTGGGGTGTAGCCATGGCAGTACAGGCAGCGATCCTGGGGCATCTTGGCTCGGTGGCAATCGCGGCAAACAGTATTGCCGCTACTGTATTCCAAGTGCTGACGGTAGTGACCTATGGCTCCGCCAGTGCTGCGGCTGTCATTACGGGCCGTACTGTCGGGGAAGGGGATATTCCCCATGTCAAGGAATATGCGCGTACCATGCAGCTATTGTTTCTTGGGATCGGCGTACTGACCGGGCTGGGGCTGTTCTTGGTAAAAGAGCCGATCCTCGATTTTTATTCGATCTCTGCACAGACCCGCGACATGGCGGGAGATTTCATCAATGTTCTTTGCATTACTGTAGTGGGGACTGCTTATCAGTGTGCCAGCCTGACCGGGATCGTCCGGGGAGGCGGAGATACCAAGTTCGTATTTATCAATGATTCTATCTTTATGTGGCTTTTAGTACTCCCGCTTTCTGCACTGGCGGCATTTGTCTTAAACTGGTCGCCTTTAGCCGTTTTTTGGATCTTAAAAAGCGACCAGATCGCCAAGTGTTTGGTAGCTCTTCCAAAGGTCAACCGCTTCCGGTGGATCCGCCAATTAACTCGATAGTTTGTTCATAAAAAGTCGGTTTTTTTAACCGGCTTTTTATGTTATAATAAGAATAATTCTGCAAGAAGGGGGTGTAACGGCATGGATCCTAATTATGATGAGCATGAACAGCGGTTTTCCACACCGCCGCAGGCGCCAAAACAGGTGACCTATGTAAACGGTCTGGGGTTCCTTCCGGAAACACCTCAGCAGGCAGAACATAAGGCTTTGACGATCCAATACAATATCCTGCTGTTTTCCACCCTTCTTCTTTTCTTTTTACGGGCGGTGTCCTTCGCGCCGATCGTAAACCTGCTTTCTTTATGCGGGCTTGATATTGTGATCAATCCGCTGACCAATGTGGTGACCATGTCTATCGTTTCGGCACAGATGGTTGAGATCCTGACCAATGCCGTTTACCTAGGGCTGCCTGCGCTCGTTATTCTTTTGTTTAACCGCAGGATGGGCGGGGTCGGACGTTTCTTATCAAAGCCAAACGTTGGGACCACCCGCTACAGCGTGCTGATTTTGTTGGGAACAGGGATCATGGCCTATCTTCTTTCCCGGATATTTGTAGGCGTGTTACAGGCAGGCGGCGTCATCCTCTTACAGGACCAGGCGCAACCGCCAGCGAATTTAGGCGCATTTGTTCTTTATTTTGTTTCCAGCGCACTGGTTCCTGCATTTTTGGAGGAGATTTTGTTCCGAGGCGCAGTTCTGCACGCAATGCGCCGTTTTGGCGATATTATTGCGATCGCTGTTTCCACCGTGTTATATACTCTGGTACAGCCCAGCGTGGACAAAATGGTATATGCCTTTATTATGGGACTAGCCTTATCTTATTTCACCGTCCGTTCCGGCAGTATCTGGTCCCCCATTGCCGCCAGCGTTACCCTAAAAAGCTTATTTATTGTTCTGAGCCTGCTGAATGTCTATTTCCCAGAGGACTTTGCCGCAAAGGTTTTCTGCCTCATTGCGGCAGGCCTTTTGCTTCTTGCGCTCTTTTTGTTCACTTGGTTTGTCCGGAATGATGATCTTGCGTTTCAGATCTACAGCGAGGATACCTATTTGACAAACCGCGCTAAGATCAAGACCTTTGTCAGCAATTTTGGGTTCTGGATGGTAGTTGTCCTTGCTTTCTTATACATTGTACCGTACATCCAGATCATCGGGTAGCAGGAGGGATTATGACAGAGCAAGACCGCCAGTTTATGCTGGCCGCGATCGAAGAAGCAAAAAAGGCGTTTGCCTTAGGGGAGGTCCCTGTAGGGGCTGTGATCGTTCAAGATGGCAACATCATAGCCCGGGGATATAATTTGCGGGAAACACACAAAAATGCTGCTGCACACGCTGAATTGCTGGCGATCCATGCCGCGTGTGATACGCTTGGCGGTTGGCGACTTCCCCGCTGCACCCTGTACGTCACGCTGGAGCCCTGTCCCATGTGCACGGGTGCCATTATCAATTCCCGGATCGACCGGGTAGTATTCGGGGCATATGACCCCAAGGCCGGATCCTGCGGTTCTTTAGTAGATCTCTTCGCCCTTCCCTACAATCACCAGCCGGAATGTGAAGGCGGAGTATTGGAGCAGGAATGCGCGACTTTGCTTTCTGATTTTTTCCGGCAGCTGCGGGAAAAACGAAAGGCTGGCTCTAGATAAAAGCCTTTTATTTGAAAGATTTCATCCTTTTTGTTTTTCCTCTGCAAATATCATATAGCGCTGAAAAAGCCGTCCCAAAATTTGGGACGGCTTTTTTATTTTTCTACCGGAGTCTGGTTCATCAAATTGATCAGGTACTCTTTAGAAGTTTCATATAGTTCTTTCACATCATCTTTATCGATGTTTGGCATGTCATCGGGAGCACGCAGCACCAAAAACAAATCGTTTCCAGCATCTACATCCCCTAGTAAGGCATCATTTTTAATATAGTACTTGTCACCCTCTACATTCTCATTATCAGAGAACTGGCTCAAGTCTACAAATTTTACGTCGCCTTCCTCTTGTGTCAGGAAATCATAATTGTCCTGGTCCATCAGATAAACAGCGTCCATCCCCTCCGAAATACTGGAGGTCATTTTGACAAACTGCGCCATATAGAAATTGGGATCCGCCTGTTCGCTGTTTTCCCGGTCCATCTGTATAGCCATAAAGCTAATGTTCTGCTCTTCATTTTCATCTGTATCCGGACAATACTGCGCAGTTTTATCGATATAGGCACCCACACTTTCCGAATCATAGTAATCTTTGGTGATCATCATGATGCTCATATCATACTTTTCCTTGGTCACCATGTCGTACACGAAGAACCCGCCAATTAGAACTGCCGCAACACAGCCAAAGGTGAGCCATTTGTAATGATACCAATAGTTAGCCCATTTTTCTTTAAATGTCTTAGGCTCAATATGTTCTGCAGGACGATGCTTTTTGGCATAGATTTTTTCTCTATCTTCCGGCGACAGGCTGTTGATATACTGCATCTGCTTACGCAGTGCGGCCTCCTGCCGTTTCCGCTTTTGAAGCCTCTCCAGATCTGTGTGCTCTTGTTCTGCCATCAGGTCATCTTCCTTTCCTTTTGCAAAAACGGACACCTGCTTCTGCGGTGTCCGAATCAGCCTAGTCCTTTAATGGTTTCATGGTCGGGAACAGCAATACGTCCCGGATCGCCTCTGTGTTAGTCAAAAGCATTACCAAGCGGTCGATGCCAATTCCAAGTCCCCCGGTCGGAGGCATCCCATATTCCAAGGCATTGATATAGTCTTCATCCATATCAGCCGCTTCATCGTCACCCTGTTTTTTCAATTCTACTTGATGTTCAAAACGTTCTTTCTGGTCGATCGGGTCGTTTAATTCAGAGAATGCGTTTGCGTGCTCTCTACCCACGATAAATAATTCAAATCGTTCTGTGATAGAAGGATCTTTAGGGCTTCTCTTTGCCAGCGGCGAGATCTCAACTGGATAATCGGTCACAAAGGTCGGCTGAATCAGGTTGTGTTCTACATATTCATCAAAGAACAGGTTTAGAATATCGCCTACCAAATGACGTTCTTCATATTCAATATGATGTTCTTTTGCCACAGCGCGGGCATCTTCTACGGTTTTAATTTCCGAAAAATCAACACCGCTGTATTTTTTCACTGAATCAGCCATGGTGATTCGTTCAAATGGTTTTCCTAAATCAAGAGTGTGCTCCCCATACTGGATGGTTGTCGTCCCCAGCACGTTCTGCGCTACGGTACGGATCATATTTTCAGTAATATCCATCATGCCGTGATAATCCGTATATGCCTGGTACAGTTCCAACAAAGTAAATTCCGGGTTATGTCTGGTGTCCATTCCCTCGTTGCGGAATACACGCCCCAGTTCATAAACACGATCAAATCCACCGACGATCAGCCGTTTTAAGTGCAGTTCCAGCGCGATACGCATATACATCTCCATATTCTGCGCATTGTGGTGAGTGATAAACGGGCGGGCAGAAGCACCGCCTGCCACGGTATGTAACACCGGAGTTTCCACTTCCACAAAGTTCAACCCGTCTAAGAATTTGCGGATCTCGGTGATGATCCGGCTTCTTTTGATAAAGGTTTCCTTTACTTCTGGGTTTACGATCAAATCCACATAACGCTGCCGATAACGGGTGTCCTGATCCTTCAGGCCATGCCATTTTTCCGGCAAGGGACGCAACGATTTAGACAGAAGAAGGATCTCCTCCGCTTTTACAGAAATCTGCCCTTTTTGGGTACGGAATACCTCGCCCTTAATCCCGATTATATCTCCAATATCGTATTTTTTAAAATCAGCGTAGGCTTCATCCCCAACATGATCCTTGCGAACATAGGACTGGACCCGTCCGGAATGATCTGCTACATCAATAAACCCAGCTTTTCCCATTCCGCGTTTTGACATGATGCGTCCCGCAATGGAAACCATCTTGCCTTCATATTCATCAAACTTGTCATTGATATCCTTTGCATAGGCATCCACATGATATGTTGTGATCTGGAACGGGTCTTTTCCGTTTTCCCGCAATTCAGCCAGCTTTTCCCGTCTTACCTTTAAAAATTCACTCATTTCTTCCGCAGTTGGAAGAACATTATTTTCAACTTCTTGGCTCACGTTCCACTTCTCCTCATTTCATCAACACGCTGTCTATTTTGAAATATTTAAAATTTCGTACTGGATCACACCGGAAGGAACTTCCGCGTCTACAACATCTCCAACCTTATGGCCGATGACTGCCTTTCCTACCGGCGATTCATCGGAAATCTTTTTCTGCAGCGGCGCAGCTTCTGTAGATCCAACGATCTTATAAGCTTCCTCTTTTCCATTTTTCAGGCATTTTAAAGTAACGGTACAGCCTACAGAAACAACATCGGTAGAGATTTCATCGTCATTGACAACTACAACATTTTTTAAAAGAGCCTCGATCTCGTTGATCCGTGCTTCTACCATTGCCTGTTCATTTTTGGCCTCATCATATTCGCTGTTTTCAGACAGGTCGCCGAAAGACAAAGCGACTTTGATCTTTTCGGATACCTCTTTTCGTCTGACGATCTTCAAGTTTTCCAGCTCTTCTTCCAGCTTTAAAAGCCCCTCTTTGGTTAAGGTAATCTGTTTGTTCACAGCCACGTTAATATCCCCCTGTGCATTCTTTCACAAAAATTATATCCCTGCTATTAGGTATAGGTATACTAGTCTACAATATTTTAATTATACAAAAATCAGAACTTACTGTCAAGCACTTTTTCATTTCCAAGAATGATTCTATCTTACCCAAAAAAATTTTTATTTTCCACTGATTTTTATAAAAATTATGGTAATAAAATATGAACACAAAAAACCTCCTTCCGAATCAACGAAAGGAGGTCACGGTATCTTACTTATACCAATTCAATGATTGCCATCTCTGCTGCGTCACCACGGCGTGGCCCGATTTTCACGATGCGGGTGTAACCACCATTTACATCAGCGTATTTCGGAGAAATTTCATCGAATAATTTCTTAACCACATCTTCTTTGGTAATATATGCAAATGCCTGACGCTTGGAGTGGAGGTTGTTTGTTTTGCCGAGTGTAATCATTTTCTCGGTCATCGCACGAACCTCTTTTGCTCTGGAAACTGTGGTTTCAATTTTACCATTTTCAAGTAAAAAAGTAACCATAGCTCTCAGCATTGCTTTTCTGTGATCAGAGGCTCTTCCGAGTTTTCTGCTTCCTGCCATTCTAGTTCACTCCTTACTGGTTGTTCTTCGATTAATCGTCGTCCGGGTTCAGGTTAAAGCCCAAAGAGTTGAGTTTGAACACGACCTCTTCCAAAGACTTTTTACCCAAGTTGCGGACTTTCATCATGTCATCTTCTGATTTATTAATCAAATCGCCTACCGTATTGATTCCTGCACGTTTTAAGCAGTTAAACGAACGTACAGATAAGTCAAGCTCCTCAATAGTCATCTCGAGGACTTTTTCGTTACCTTTATCGTCCTTTTCTACCATGATCTCAGCGGAAGCCGCTTCTTCAGATAGATCCACAAACAAGTTGAGATGCTCATTCAGAACCTTGGCTGCAAGGGAAATGGATTCCTTGGCGGAGATCGTTCCGTCAGTCCACACCTCGAGGCTCAACTTATCATAGTCGGTAATTTGTCCAACACGGGTATTTTCAACCGTATAATTTACTTTTAACACCGGTGTGTAGATACTGTCCACTGCAATCGCGCCAACAATGTTCTGAAGATTTGCCTTGTTGCGTTCTGCTGGCACATATCCACGGCCTTTGTCCAGTACGATCTCCATATAGAGCTTCGCGCCCTGGTCCAAGGTTGCGATGTGCATCGCAGGATTCAAGATCTCTACTTCAGAATCTGCTTTGATGTCACCTGCGGTAACAGTGCCTTCACCTTCGGCTTCAATATAAACGGTTTTTGGGGACTCGCCGTGGATTTTAGCGGTCAACCCTTTGATGTTCAGAACGATTTCCGTAACATCTTCTTTCACACCCGGAATGGTGGAAAATTCATGCTGTACCCCGTCAATTTTAATAGAAGTAACAGCAACACCTGGTAATGAGGAGAGCAGTACACGTCTTAAGCTGTTGCCCAGAGTAGTACCGTAGCCGCGTTCAAGGGGCTCTAAGACAAACTTGCCGTAACTACCGTCAGGTTTCATCTCAGCTGTCTCAATTCTTGGCTTTTCAATTTCGATCATCAATAACCCTCCTGTGATACAAATCTTTCTATGAAATCTCTGTCAAACGCCATGAGCGTTTGCTGAATATTTGAAAATCCTTAACACCTAAGTGATTGGAAAATTAAGGAAAAAATATTCAGCAAAACAGAAATTCCCGAAAAAGAATTGTAAGAATGTTTGGTTCCAGTGGAAAATCGTCTGTACTTCTGATTATCTGGAGTAGTACTCTACGATCAGGTTTTCCTGGACATCCAAGTCAATATCTTCACGGCTTGGCATACGAACGATTTTCGCTTCCAGTTTATCCTGATTCATTTCCAGCCACATTGGAACCGGACGGGAACCGTTTGCTTCTACAACGGCTTTGATCTTATCGGAAGAACGGCTCTTGTCGCAAACTGCAACTACATCGCCCTCTCTTACTAAGTAAGAAGGTACGTTTACCTTTTTGCCGTTGACCGTATAATGACCGTGTACGACCAGCTGACGAGCTTCTGCTCTGGAGCTAGCCAGGCCCATTCTGTAAACTACGTTATCCAATCTGGATTCACAGATGATAAGCAGGTTTGGCCCTGTCATACCCTGTTTCTTTTCAGCCATTTCAAAGTATTTTGCAAACTGGCTTTCCAAAACGCCATAAAAACGTCTGGTTTTCTGTTTTTCTCTTAACTGCATCCCATATTCAGAAACTTTTTTTCTGTTCTGTCCATGCTGCCCTGGGGCATATCCTCTGCTTACGAAAGAACATTTATCAGAGTAACATCTTTCGCCTTTGAGGAATAATTTCTGTCCTTCGCGGCGGCACATTCTGCATACTGCACCAGTATATCTAGCCATATCGTTACACCTCCTGATAAATATTACACACGTCTTCTTTTCGGCGGACGGCAGCCGTTGTGCGGGATCGGGGTCACGTCTTTGATCATAGTAACTTCCAGTCCAACTGCCTGCAATGCACGGATTGCTGCTTCACGTCCTGAGCCTGGGCCTTTTACATAAACTTCAACCGTCTTCAAACCATGTTCCATTGCAGCTCTTGCAGCTTTTTCAGCGGCAGTCTGTGCAGCAAACGGAGTGGATTTCTTAGAACCTCTGAAGCCCATTTCACCGGCGCTTGCCCATGAAATCGCGTTGCCCTGTGTGTCCGTAATCGTAACGATCGTATTGTTAAAGGTAGACTGAATATGAACGGCACCGCGTTCGATGTTCTTACGCTCACGGCGTCTGCGGACTGTTTTCTTAGCAACTTGTTTTGCCATTTCTCAGAATCCCTCCTGCTATTTTTTCTTGTTCGCGATTGTTTTCTTCGGACCTTTTCTGGTACGAGCGTTTGTCTTTGTGCGCTGACCTCTTACAGGCAGGCCTCTTCTGTGACGAACGCCGCGGTAGCATCCGATCTCGATCAATCGTTTAATGTCAAGAGCGGTACTTCTGCGAAGGTCACCCTCAACTTCAAAATTTTTGTCAATATAATCACGCAGTTTTGCAAGATCATCTTCGGATAAATCTTTTACACGAACATCCGGGTTTACACCGGTTGCTTTGATGATATCGCTTGCTGCTTTCTGACCGATACCGTAGATATAAGTTAAACCAATCTCGATTCTCTTTTCTCTAGGCAGGTCAACACCAGCTATACGAGCCATAAAGTTGCACCTCCAATAACACAGTAGCAGCGTGTTTCGCTGTCTGTATCTGTAATAGATGTTTGAACCAAATTATATAAGGTTTCGCTATTAGCCCTGACGTTGTTTGTGCTTCGCATTCTGGCAGATAACCATGACGCGGCCTTTACGTCTGATAATTTTGCATTTTTCACACATGGGCTTAACGGAAGGTCTTACTTTCATTTGAAATTACCTCCTTCGTGAATCGGCGGGCCCGCGTTCAGGCCAGCCTCGACCTTAGTCTGTTTGTTCTGTTCCTGTCCTCACTGGATCAGGATTTATGACTTATTTGGAGCGCCAAGTGATGCGCCCTTTTGTCAGATCATACGGCGACATTTCAACCGTCACCTTATCCCCGGGCAGAATACGAATGAAATTCATCCGTAGCTTGCCTGAAATATGAGCCAAAATCGTATGTCCATTCGGCAGTTCTACTTTAAAGGTAGCGTTCGGCAGCGTTTCCGTTACCACTCCTTCAATTTCGATTACATCTTCTTTTGACAAGCGGTTTACCTCCCTTAACAGGCGACGGGACTGTCCGAACCGAAATTCAGTTCCCACAGTACTCGCCTTATCTTTTTGTCAGTCAATAAATCTTCTTCCGGCACGATTCGGTTTGTTTTTGCAATATGGCGGATATTCTTCCGTTTGGGTTTTTCGCTTTTCCGGCGCCTGCCGTCTGCAATCCAAACAAAATCAGATTCAGCCTTTAATACCACATAAAAGCTTCCCGCATCATGGCCGGCCTTTGATTTGACCACGGTCCCCCGTTCGAGGGATGTGTTTGCAATTTGTTCAGCCGGTATCATTCTGGGCCCTCCATTATGCTCTGGTAAGGATTCTTGCACCCTCATCTGTAATGACAATGGAATGCTCAAAATGGGCTGCGATGCTTCCTGAAGCAGTTACTGTCGTCCAGCCATCAGATAACACTCTAACGTCTGCCCCTACGAGGTTGATCATCGGTTCGATCGCCAATGTCATCCCAGCCGCAAGCCGAACGCCTCTGCCCGGGTTCCCGAAATTCGGCACCTCCGGATCTTCATGGAGCTTTCTGCCCACGCCGTGTCCCACAAATTTGCGTACCACGCCGTAGCCAAAGCTTTCCGCATGGGACTGGACCGCATGGCCGATGTCCCCGATCCGGTTTCCCGGTTTTGCTACTTCAATCGCCTTATATAAACATTCCTCGGTCACCCGTAAGAGCTGCTTTGCCTCGTCTGAGATCTCGCCCACCGCAAAGGTATAAGCGTTATCCCCGTTAAAGTCATTGTAAAAAGCCCCAACATCTACGCTGACAATATCGCCCTCGTGCAAAATCCGCTTTTTAGAAGGGATCCCATGGATGACCTCGTTGTTTATCGAAATACATGCGCTTGCGGGGAAACCGCCGTAACCCAAAAAATTTGGCTTTGCACCGGTTGACACAATATATTTCCGGATCGCGTCGTCGATCTCTTTGGTCGAAACGCCCGGCTGCATATATTCGCCCGCAACCTTTAATGCCTGTGCAGAAATCCGGCACGCTTCACTCATCGCCCGAATTTCATGAGCATTTTTTAAAGTAATCATCTACTATGCCTCCAAGGCTTTCAAAGTTAATGCAGAAGTATCTGCAACTTCTTCCTGACCCTCTACAATGGTCAGCTTCCCTGTCTTTTCATAGTAGTCCTTCAAAGGCTCAGTCTGCTCATGGTAAACATGCAGACGGTCTTTGATGGTATCTGGGTGGTCGTCTTTTCTCTGGACGGTCTGGCCGCCGCATTTATCGCACTTACCATCTTCTTTGGAAGGCTTGTAGTCAACATGATAAGACGCACCACAGTCTTGGCAGACCCGTCTTCCGGAGAGACGCTGCATAATTTTTTCATCCGCGACTTCAATGTCGATCACCTTGTCGATCTTCACTCCCATTGCATCCAGCGCCTCAGCCTGAGGTACCGTTCTTGGGAAGCCATCGAGGATAAAACCATTTTGGCAGTCGTCCATTGCCAGCCGTTCCTTGATGATGCCGATGACGACCTCATCAGGAACAAGAGCGCCGGAATCCATAAAGGATTTTGCTTTCAAACCCATTTCCGTGCCATTTTTTACAGCCTCACGGAGCACATTCCCCGTAGAAATTGCCGGGATCTGCAAGTGATCGCAGATTACTTCCGCCTGAGTGCCTTTTCCAGCACCCGGCGCACCTAACAGGATCAAATTCATCTCAAGTCCTCCTTACTTCAGGAAGCCGCTGTGATGACGCATCGTCATCTGCGATTCCAATGTGCGCATCGTATCCAGCGCGACCCCTACGATAATAATGATCGAGGTACCGCCTAAAGAAATGTTGACGTTTGTCAACCAGGTGAAAATGATCGGGAATACAGCGATCGCACCCAGGAAAAATGCGCCTAACAGGGTGATTTTGGAAATAATCTTGGAAATAAATGTCACAGTCGGTTTGCCCGGACGGATTCCCGGGATAGCCCCGTTGTTGCTCTTAATGTTATTTGCGATCTCAATCGGATTGTATTGGATCGAAATATAGAAATAGTTGAACGCGATGATCAGCAAAAAGTAGAGGATCGCATACGCCGCGCCCCGCGGAGAAAGTGCGTTGAACACATGCGCCCAGAAGCTGTCGGCCTTTGGTGTCCAGAACATCTGGATCGTGCTCGGCAGAGAAAGGAACGCACTGGCGAAGATGATCGGCATAACGCCGCTCATGCTTACCTTGATCGGAATGTAGGAGGACTGGCCGCCATACATTTTCCGACCAACCACACGTTTCGCGTAGTATACCGGAATCCTGCGTTCTGCATTCGTCATGATTACGATGAACACAATGATCGCCGCAAAAACGATCAGGGTCAGCGGAACAAGGAAGTAGTTGATACCTCCCTTTTTCCACAGTTCAACCAGAACCATGAACGCTGCTGGGCCTCTTGCGATGATCCCTGCAAACAGGATAATAGAGATCCCGTTTCCGATCCCTTTGTCGTTGATCTGTTCACCCAGCCACATGATCAAGGCTGCGCCGGCAGTGAATACCAGCACGATCGTGATCCCTGTGAACCAGGTGGTCGCCGCATCCGATGTGTAGTCGGATGGGATCGCGTTGTAGTTTCTCATCAGGAAATAGTATCCTGTTGCCTGCAGTAAAGCAATGCCAACAGTACACCATCTGGTGATTTTATTCAGCTTTTTACGGCCTTCCCCACCCTCTTTTGCCAGGCGTTCCAAAGCTGGAATCGCCACAGTCAAAAGCTGGATGATAATGCTCGCATTGATATAAGGTGTAATGGACATTGCAAAGATGGTCGCATCCTGAAATGCACCACCGGAAAGCATGTTCAAGTACCCAAAGAAGTTGCTGCCGTCCCCAGTCAACTGAACCAGAGCGCTTGCATCAACAAACGGAGCCGGAATCGCGGCGCCGATTCTGAAAATGAGAAGGATCATCAAGGTATAGAAGATCTTTTTTCTCAAATCAGGATTCTTAAAGGCATTTCTAATTACTTCCAACACCTTACATCACCTCGGTCTTTCCACCTGCTTTTTCAATTTTTTCAACCGCAGATTTCGAGAAAGCTGCCGCTTTCACAGTAAAGCTTTTTGTCACTTCACCGTTACCGAGAACCTTAATGCCGTCAAGAACCTTTTTGGTCAGGCCAGCTTCAACAATAGCTTTGCTATCAATAACTGCGCCGTCCTCAAATTTCGCTTCCAAGTCGGAAACGTTTACGATCACATACTGTTTTGCAAAGATGTTGTTGAATCCTCTTTTCGGGATACGTCTCTGCAAAGGCATCTGGCCGCCTTCAAATCCTGGTCTTACACCGCCGCCAGAACGTGCTTTCTGCCCCTTGTGACCTTTACCTGCTGTTTTACCATTACCGGAACCATGGCCGCGGCCAATTCTCTTAACGTCCTTGACAGAGCCGGCTGCCGGTGATAACTCGTGCAGTTTCATTACACGCGCACCTCCTTGTTATCTTTCTGTGACCTCAACGAGGTGAGAAATCTTAAAGATTTTCCCTCTGGTTGCGTCGTTGTCAGGTTGGGTGGTAACATCACCGATCTTGCGGAGTCCCAGGGATTCAGCAACGGCAATCTGAGTTTTCTTGACGCTGGCAAGGCTTCTTACCAGTTTTACTTCTAACTGTGCCATCAATCAGTGCCCTCCTTAACCTAAAATTTCGGAAACAGATTTTCCGCGGATCGCAGCAACTTCTTCTACAGAACGAAGCGCGTTCAATCCATTGATCGTTGCTCTAACTACGTTGCAAGGATTGTTGGAACGCAGAGCTTTTGTACGAATATCTTTGATCCCACAAGCTTCAACCACTGCACGGACAGGGCCGCCAGCGATAACGCCGGTACCTTCCGGAGCCGGTTTTAAAAGAACGCGGCCAGCGCCGAATTCTCCAACGATTTCGTGCGGGATCGAAGTCCCTTTTAAGGAAACCTTGATCAAGTTTTTCTTAGCGTCTTCGATGCCTTTTCTGATCGCATCCGGAACTTCACCGGATTTACCCAGACCAAAGCCAACGATGCCATTTCCGTCGCCAACTACAACCAAAGCAGCGAATTTGAAAATACGTCCGCCCTTTACGGTTTTGGATACACGGTTAATGGAGACTACTTTTTCTTGCAATTCTAAACCTGTTGCATCTATTCTAGCCAAACGAATAACCTCCTCTTAGAATTTGAGGCCGCTCTCACGGGCTCCATCAGCTAATTCTTTCACTCTTCCGTGATAGAGGTAACCGCCACGGTCGAATACGACAGTTTCGATCCCCTTTTCAACAGCTCTTTTACCCACTAACTGACCCACTTTTTTAGCTGCTTCTTTGTTGCCGCCTTGGCCTTCAAATTCTTTATCCATAGAAGAAGCGGAAACTAAAGTTACGCCGTTCACATCATCAATCAGCTGTGCATAAATATGCTTACTGGAGCGGAATACGTTCAGGCGCGGACAAGCTGCAGTTCCGGACACTTTCGCACGGACTCTGCGGTGTCTTTTTAATCTAGCCTTGTTTTTATCAGGCTTGTTCACCATTTGTTAGTCACTCCTTTTATCTTATTTACCCTTACCGGCTTTCCCTTCCTTACGCTGTACATATTCGCCAACATAACGAATACCTTTTCCTTTGTAAGGTTCCGGCGGACGTTTTTCCCGAACTTCAGCAGCGAACTGACCAACCTTCTGTTTGTCTGGACCACTGATCACGATCTTGTTCTGTGCCGGTACTTCGATGGAAATGCCGTCGATTTCCGGTACAATCACTTGATGGGAATACCCCAGGTTCATAACCAGATCCTTGCCCTGTTTCGCGCAGCGATAACCAACACCCTGGATTTCCAGTTCTTTGGAGAATCCTTCAGATACACCGACAACCATGTTGGAGATCAGGGTTCTGGTTAAACCGTGGAGAGATTTGTGTTGTTTTAATTCACTCGGACGGGTTACGTTGATGACATTGCCTTCAATCGCAACAATCATATCCGGGTGTAAATCACGTTCGAGAGTTCCCTTCGGGCCTTTCACAGTGATGTGATGACCGTCGAGTTTTACCTCTACTCCGGAGGGAACGTCGATTGGTTTTCTACCGATTCTGGACATTCATGTTCCTCCTTACCAAATAAATGCTAAGACTTCGCCGCCTACGTTTTGTTTTCTAGCTTCCTTATCGGTCATAACGCCTTTGGAAGTGGAAACGATAGCAACGCCTAAGCCCTTCATGACTTTCGGCATGTCTTCGCAGCTTGTGTAGATCCGCAGGCCCGGTTTGGATACTCTGCGCAATCCTGTAATAATCTGAGTTTTATTTTCACCGTATTTTAAAGTCATACGGATGATGCCTTGTTTTCCATCGTCGATTACTTGGAAACCTTTGACATACCCTTCATCCACCAGAATCTGAGCGATCGCTTTCTTCATATTGGATGCCGGAATGTCCACCGTGTCGTGTTTTGCTGAGTTAGCGTTTCTGATTCTAGTCAGCATATCAGCAATAGTATCGGTGATTTGCATTTGGTCAACCTCCTTTGCTCGTGCTTACAGCCTTTTACCAGCTTGCTTTTCTTACTCCTGGGATCTGTCCTTTATAAGCCAGCTCTCTGAAGCAAATACGGCAGATGCCATATTTTCTCAGGTAAGCGTGCGGTCTTCCGCAGATTTTGCATCTGTTATAAGCACGGGTGGAAAACTTCGGAGCAGCCTGCTGCTTATTGATCATAGACTTTTTAGCCATTTTCAGTTCCTCCCTTACTTAGCGAACGGAGCGCCCATCAGAGTTAATAACTCGCGTGCTTCTTCGTCTGTTTTTGCTGTAGTAACAAATGAAATATCCATACCACGGATCTTATCGATTTTATCGTATTCGATTTCAGGGAAGATCAGCTGTTCTCTCAGCCCAACAGAGTAGTTTCCTCTGCCGTCGAAAGAGTTAGCGTTGATCCCTCTGAAGTCACGAACTCTTGGCAGAGCAACGTTGAAGAATCTGTCCAAGAACTCATACATCATTTCGCCACGAAGGGTGACTTTTGCACCGATCGGCATGCCTTCACGAAGTTTGAAGTTTGCAACTGATTTTCTTGCGCGGCAGATCAACGGCTTCTGACCGGTAATCTTCGCTAAATCACCTACAACGGAATCCAAAATTTTGGAGTTGCTTACCGCTTCGCCGCAAGCAACGTTCACGACGATCTTATCAAGCTTCGGAATCTGCATGACACTTTTGTACTCAAACTTTTTCATCAAAGCTGGAGCAACATCTTTTTGGTAATATTCCTTTAATCTTGCCATACTCTCTTCTCCTTACTTAAAATGTTTCGCCGCAGTTCGCATGTTTGCAAACACGAACCTTTTTGCCGTCTTTTTCAACATGGCCAACTCTGGTCGGCTTGCCGCATTTCGGGCAAACAGGCATTACTTTGCAGGCATAAAGAGCGCCTTCTGCTTTCACGATCCCACCGGTTTCGCCCATTCTTCTGGGTTTGAGGTGTTTTGTGACAATGTTCAGGCCTTCTACAATGACTTTGCCTTCTTTTGGGCTGACTTCCAGGACTTTCCCGGTTTTGCCCTTATCTTTTCCGGAAATAATCATGACGTTATCGCCGGTTTTTACGTGCAATTTATTACTCATCTCATCGCACCTCCCATTACAGCACTTCCGGTGCCAGAGATAAAATCTTCATGTAATCCTTGTCACGAAGTTCTCTTGCTACCGGCCCAAAAATACGGGTGCCTCTTGGGTTTTTATCTTCTCTGATAATAACAGCAGCGTTTTCGTCGAATCTGATGTAAGAACCATCTTCACGGCGTAAACCCTTTGCTGAACGAACGATTACTGCTTTCACAACATCGCCTTTTTTGACAACGCCGCCCGGTGCAGCTTTCTTCACGGAAGCCACGACGACATCACCGATATTAGCGTACCTTCTGCGGGAACCGCCTAATACGCGGATACACATCAATTCTTTTGCTCCGGTATTGTCGGCAACCTTCAGGTAAGTTTGCATCTGTATCACAGTGCGTTCCTCCTTTCGGTTTTAAACGAAATTTTTCTTTACGAAAGTTGTCGTGATTTGAGAAAAAAACTTATTTCGCTTTTTCTACGATCTCTACGACTCTCCATCTTTTGTCTTTGGACAGCGGACGGGTTTCCATCACCATCACCTTGTCGCCGATCCCGCACATATTGGTTTCGTCATGTGCTTTCAGCCGGATAGTGCGTTTCATGATCTTTTTATAGAGAGGGTGTCTGACATTGTCAGCAATGGAAACAACTACAGTTTTATCCATTTTGTCGCTGACTACCATGCCGACCCTTGTTTTTCTGAGGTTTCTTTCACTCATCGCCTATTCTCCCTTCCTATTTATTCCGCTTTCAGTTCCATCTCACGAATTACTGTATTGATGCGAGCAATATCTTTTTTGACCGCTTTAATCCGCATTGGGTTGTCAAGCTGATTGACAGCGAGCTGGAAACGAAGGTTGAAGAGCTCAGCTTTGAGATCTCCCAGTTTTTGATTTAACTCAACAAGTGACATTTCTCTGATTTCTTTAGCTTTCATTACTGCTCACCACCTGTTTCTTCCTTAGTCACAAACTTACACTTTACAGGAAGTTTATGCATAGCGAGTCGCATTGCTTCACGGGCGATCTCTTCAGAAACGCCTGCGATTTCAAACATAACTCTGCCCGGTTTTACAACCGATACCCAGTATTCCGGAGAACCTTTCCCCTTACCCATTCGGGTTTCAGCAGGCTGTTCTGTAACCGGTTTGTCCGGGAAAATTTTAATCCATACCTGACCGCCACGTTTGATGTAACGGGTCATAGCGATACGGGCAGCCTCGATCTGGTTAGAAGTAATCCATGCCGGTTCCAAAGCCTGAATGCCGTATTCGCCGTGGCTGACGAAATTACCGCGGGTCGCTTTCCCTTTCATTCTGCCGCGCTGCTGACGACGGTATTTTACACGTTTTGGCAATAACATTATTTACTTCCTCCTTCCCTGCGAGGTCTTCTGCGATTGTTTCTCGGAGCTTCGATTTTCGGAGCTTCCCCTTTCAAAACTTCGCCTTTGTAAATCCAAACTTTCACGCCGATTTTGCCGTAAGTGGTATCCGCTTCTGCAAAACCGTAATCAATGTCCGCTCTCAAAGTCTGCAGCGGAATAGTACCTTCGTGGTAGTCTTCGCTACGAGCGATCTCAGCGCCGCCCAAACGACCGGAAACTCGGGTTTTGATCCCCTTAGCGCCCAATCTCATGGTGCGTCCGATAGACTGTTTCATTGCGCGGCGGAAGGAAACACGGCGTTCCAACTGACCTGCAATATTTTCTGCAACCAGCTGCGCGCTCAGATCCGGCTGTTTTACTTCAACGATGTTGACGATAACCGGTTTGCCCAGCATTTTTTCCAGCTGTTTGCGGAGTTTTTCGATTTCAGCACCGCCTCTGCCGATAACAATACCCGGCTTCGCACAGTGGATGTGGATTCTTACTCTTAACGCATCACGTTCGATCTCGATACGCGGTACGCCGGCTGCATATAAGGTTTTCTTCAAGAACTTACGGACTTTATAGTCTTCCACTAAAGTATCGCCGAAAGTGCTGTCTTTCGCAAACCAGCGGGAATCCCAATTCTTAATAACGCCCACTCTCAGTCCATGTGGGTTTACTTTTTGTCCCATAGTTTACCTCCTCTTTCAGCTTATTCCTTTTCTTTCAGAACAATTGTAATATGGGATGTTCTTTTCAGAACTCGGAATGCACGGCCCTGTGCTCTTGGTCTGATTCTTTTCAGAATAGGACCCGGGCAAGCAAAACATTCAGCGACGTACAGATTGTCTTTATCCATAGCGTGATTGTTTTCTGCATTAGCAATGGCCGATTTCAGAAGTTTTTCAAGCTGTTCACAAGCAGCTTTTGGTGTGTGTTTCAAGATTGCCATTGCCATGTCGGTGTCTTTTCCTCTGATCAGATCAAGCACAATCTGCACTTTGCGAGGAGAAATACGGGCATATCTTAAATGTGCTTTTGCTTCCATTTAAAATCCTCCTTCCGGCCTACTTACCATTATTTGAAGTTTTTGATCCAGCGTGGCCTTTGTAGGTTCTGGTCGGAGCAAATTCGCCCAATTTATGACCTACCATATCCTCTGTTACATAGACCGGAACGTGTTTGCGTCCGTCATGTACTGCAAATGTATGACCAACGAAATCTGGGAAGATAGTGGAAGCACGGCTCCAGGTTTTCAGAACCTTCTTCTCACCAGCTTCATTCATTGCGATAACTCTTTTTAACAGGACCGGCTGTACGTAAGGTCCCTTTTTAATGCTTCTACCCATGTTTCATCTGCCTCCCTTCACTTACTTATCATTTCTGCGTTTTACGATAAATTTATCGGAGCGATGATGTTTCTTGCGGGTTTTGTAACCCAGGGTCGGTTTGCCCCACGGAGATACAGGTCCCGGACGGCCGATCGGTGATTTACCTTCACCACCACCGTGCGGGTGATCGCATGGGTTCATAACAGAACCGCGGACAGTCGGTCTCCAGCCCATGTGGCGTTTTTTACCGGCTTTACCGATATTGACGTTTTCGTGGTCGGTGTTGCCAACCTGGCCAACAGTCGCCATGCATTCGACCGGAACATTTCTCAGTTCGCCGGATGGCAGTCTGATCAACGCATAAGCGCCTTCTTTTGCCATCAACTGAGCCTGGTTCCCAGCGGAACGTACCAGCTGCGCGCCTTTTCCCGGATACAATTCAATGTTGTGGATAAAAGTACCTACCGGGATGTTGACAAACGGCAGAGCGTTGCCCGGTTTGATATCAGCGTCAGCGCCTGCGCTTACAACGTCGCCTACATTGAGGCCGAGCGGTGCGATAATATATCTCTTTTCGCCGTCTTCATACTGCAGCAGCGCGATGTGCGCAGAACGGTTTGGGTCATATTCCAAAGACAAAACAGTTGCATTTCCTGCTTTATCTCTCTTGAAATCGATGATACGGTATTTTCTTCTGTTCCCGCCACCACGGTGACGAACAGTGATTCTACCATAGCTGTTACGGCCTGAATTTTTCTTTAAGCTTTCTAAAAGACTTTTTTCAGGAGCAACTTTGGACAGCCCGCTGTAATCAGTAACAGTCATCTGTCTTCTGGACGGGGTTGTCGGTTTGTAAGACTTAATAGCCATTACGGTTTCACTCTCCTTATTTTCGGTTTAGCGAGGTACTTTCCTTTTCTGTTTCGTGGAAAAGGGTTGCCTCATACATCACCTGAGAAGCACTCCCGCTTCCCAAAGCCACAGGCGCTTTGCCTGTTACATCATGCCTTCAAAGAATTCAATCGTCTTAGAATCTTCTGTCAAAGTAACGATCGCTTTTTTCCAATCCGGTTTATACCCTTCGCTTCTGCCCATTCTTTTGAAACGGCCTTTTACGCTGACGGTATTTACCTTTGCAACTTTTACACCAAACAATTCTTCCACTGCTTTTGCAATCTCGATCTTGTTGGTGTTTTTTGCAACTTTGAAGGTGTATTTTTTGAATTGCTGAGCCATCATAGAATTTTCAGTGATGATCGGCTTAATGATAATATCCTGTGCAGTTTTAATCATTACGCGTACACCTCCTCAATTTTCTTTACGGCATCGACTGTGATCACGATCTGATCGTGATTCAGAATGTCGTAAACGTTGAGTGTGTTGACCAGAGTGGTGGCAACGCCTTTGATGTTGCCTGCGCTTTTCAGCACTTTGCTGTCAACTTCCGGCATAACGATCAAGGTTTTCCCGGTTGCGTTGAGCGCGCCAAGCATGTCAACAACAGTTTTTGTTTTATAGTCTTCCAAAGCGAGTTTTTCCAAAACAATCATGTTTTTGTTCTGCACTTTGTCGGACAAAGCAGATTTCATCGCTAATCTCTTAACCTTTTTATTTAAGGAGTAGCTGTAATCACGAGGTTTCGGGCCTAATGCCACACCACCGTGAGTCCACTGCGGAGCGCGGATAGAACCCTGTCTAGCATGTCCTGTTCCTTTTTGTCTCCACGGTTTCCGACCACCGCCGCGTACTTCTGTACGGGTCAAAGTGGACTGTGTACCCTGACGTTGATTTGCAAGGTAGTTCACAACAGCCATGTGCATAACTGCTTGATTTGGCTCAATTCCGAAAATTTCTTTTGAAACGTTCATTTGTTTGAGCTTTTCACCGTTCATATCATAAACCTGAACTCTTGGCATATTGCTTCCTCCTTCCACTAAGCTTTCTTCACACTGGTAGTTACTGTAACGATTCCGTTTTTCGGACCCGGAACAGCACCCTTCAGTGCGATCAAATTGTTTTCTGCATCTACTTTTACGATTTCCAGATTCTGGACTGTAACAGTTTCAGCACCCATGTGCCCCGGCATTTTTTTGCCTTTGTAGATTCTGGATGGGTCAGAACAAGCACCCATAGAACCTGCATGTCTATGAACCGGACCGGAACCGTGGGTTTCTTTAATTCTGGCGCCGTTGTGACGTTTGATGGTACCAGCGTAACCCTTACCTTTGCTGGTACCGGTTACATCAACGATATCTCCAGCAGCGAAAACGTCCGCTTTCAGAATATCTCCAACATTTACCGCTGCGCAGTCGTCAAATTTGAACTCTTTCAAGGTTCTCTTCGGAGCGACGTCGCCCTTTGCAAAGTGGCCCTTCATTGGTTTATTGACTTTGTTTGCCTTCATGTCACCAAAGCCTACCTGCACTGCTTCATAGCCGTCGTTTTCCATTGTTTTCTTCTGGACAACAACGCACGGGCCTGCTTCGATAACAGTTACCGGAATCACTTTTCCGGCTTCATCGAAAATCTGGGTCATACCGATTTTCTTTCCGATAATAGCACTTTTCATGTTGCTTTTCTGCTGATCCCCTTTGATCAGCATTTCCTCCTTTTTAGGTTATTGGTTGGCTTTTGCCAACATGACCTGTTCGCGAACGCCTTTGAATTAGAGCTTGATTTCAAAGTCTACGCCAGCAGGAAGTTCCAGACTCTGCAGAGCTTCTACCGTTTTGTTAGACGGTCTTAAGATGTCAATAAGTCTTTTGTGGGTTCTCATCTCAAACTGTTCCCGGCTGTCTTTGTACTTGTGCACAGCACGCAGGATCGTTACGACTTCTTTCTGGGTCGGGAGCGGGATCGGGCCAGAAACTCTGGCGCCTGTTCTCTTTGCTGTTTCAACGATTTTCGCCGCCGCAGCATCCACCAAGCTGTGATCGTAACCTTTCAGTCTGATTCTGATTTTTTCTTTGACTGCCACTGTCATCGCCTCCTTAATAATTTACATAACTGGGGGTTTGACAAATCTCGAACACGCCTCCGGGTGTTTCATGTCCCGGTAATAAAAAACCGAAAAAACCTGAAGTTTTTCCGGGGCAGAATTCTTCCGTAACGTTAATCGGCAATCACATCTACGGCGCAAGCCCGTAGGGATATTGCTAGCTACGAAACAATGTTCAAAATTGGTCGCCCGGTTTAAAATCGGACATACTCCACGAAAAAACCCGCATCAAGTGCGGCAACCTTCCGCTTCAACGCATATCTGTCGCAGTCACGCAAGTAATATAATACCATACAAAACGCCCGTTTGCAAGCTTTTCCAAAAATATGACTGTAAATTATTTCAGAATTTTTTCGTTTGTTTTTGTGCATGATTGCCACATAGCTTTTTCCAAAAAATGTTATCTATCCAAAGATTCCATCATTTCTATCACCCGATACCGTTCGCCGCATTCCAGACAAAGATAATCTACGTTGCTTTTGGTTGGAACTGCCACGCACAGCCATTCTTCAAAGTCTGGAAAGAATCATTCTGGCGCACGCCACGACGACAATACACAAATATGTGCACATTCCCATCACCATAGGATCAGCGGGAAGGATAGTGCCCAACACAACAGCGAATATAAAACTGAAAATCAATCCAAAAAACGCAACTAACATACCAACTAAGAATGATTTTGCAAGCTATTTTTTCATAAAAATTTCCTTTCTGTCACTACATCTTTCAAGCGCCGTAATCTGTATTCCTGATTATATCATACCCAGCACACCCTTTCAACCGTTTTAAAAAAACAAAAACGGCGGACAAAAATGTCCGCCGTTCAAAGTCTTATGACAAGCTATTATTTGCCAGCCAATTCAACCAAATGAGCGTATTTATCCTGTGCGAATTTTTCAGCCTGTGCAAACAATTCTTTTGCACGATCCGGGTTGGATCTAGCCAAAACATTGTAACGAACTTCGCCCATGATGAAGTCATTGTAGCTTGCTGTCGGAGCTTTAGAATCCAACTGGAAGCCGTTTTTGCCTTCGAGAACCAGACGTGGGTCGAAGCGGAACAGGTGCCAGTAACCAGCAGCGACCGCTTTCTTCTCTTCAGTCTGAGCAATGCTCATGCCACCCTTGATACCATGGTTGATACATGGAGCATAAGCAATGATGATAGACGGTCCGTTGTAGCTTTCCGCTTCAACAAACGCTTTCATGCACTGGTTGTAATCAGCGCCCATCGCAACCTGAGCAACATAAACATAACCATAGCTCATAGCGATCGCAGCGAGGTCTTTTTTCTTGACCTGTTTCCCAGCGGCCGCAAACTGAGCGATCGCGCCGACAGGGGTAGCCTTAGAAGCCTGACCGCCGGTGTTGGAGTAAACTTCGGTATCGAATACCAAGATGTTTACATCTTCGCCGGAAGCGATTACGTGGTCTAAGCCGCCGAAGCCGATATCATAAGCCCAACCGTCACCGCCGAGTACCCAAACGGATTTTTTGCTGAGGTAATCTTTTTCAGCTAAGATTTCACGAGCTAAAGCACAAGCTTCGCAGGTGCATCCTTCAACAACGCCTTCTTCCAAAGCTTTTACATAAGCAGCAGTAGCAGTGCTGTTGAGTTTGCCGTTTTCCAGAGTATCCAACCAGTTCTGAGCAGCTTCTTTGATTGCGCCGTCACAGTAATCAATTGCCATCAATTCTTTGGTTTTAGCAACTAATTTTCCTCTGATTGCTTTCTGAGCTAAGAACATACCATAGCCGTATTCTGCGTTGTCTTCAAACAGAGAGTTTGCCCAAGCAGGACCAAAGCCAGATTTATTCACAGTGTATGGGGTAGACGGAGAAGAACCGCCCCAGATAGAGGAACAACCGGTAGCGTTTGCGATGTACATTCTGTCACCGTAAAGCTGGGTCGCAAGTTTCGCATAAGGAGTTTCTCCACAGCCTGCGCAAGCGCCGGAGAATTCGAGCAGCGGCTGTTTGAACTGGCTGCCCTTTACAGTGGTTTCTTTGAATTTTTCTGCAACGTCTGCTTTTTCCGGCAGTTTGAATGCATAGTCAAAGTAAACCTGAGTGTCTTCCTGAGTTTCCAAAGGCTGCATGGTGAGAGCTTTTTCGCCCTTCTTGCCCGGGCAAACATTTGCACAGGAGCCGCATCCAGTACAGTCAAGAACAGAAATAGTCATAGAGAATTTCTTATCTGCCAAGCCAGTCATGCCAGTCATCTTCATGCCAGCTGGCGCAGCGGCAGCTTCTTCTTCTGTCATAGCAGCCGGACGGATGACCGCGTGCGGACATACATACGCACAGAAGTTACACTGGATACAGTTGTCCGGATTCCAAACCGGAACGTCGATCGCGATACCACGTTTTTCATAAGCGGAAGAGCCGAGCGGAACAACACCGTTTTCTCTGCCGGAAAATGCGGATACAGGGAGCTTGTTCCCTTCCTGAGCAGCAACCGGGATCAAAATATCATTGACGTAATCAACTAAATCAGCATTTTCGCCGGTCGCGGTTACAGTCAGATCAGTGTCAGCAGCATTTTTCCAGGATTCCGGAACTTCTACTTTCTTCACTTCTTTTGCACCGCGTTCGATCGCTTCGTGGTTCATTTTAACGATCGCTTCACCCTTCTTGCTGTAAGAAGCGGTAGCAGCGTCTTTCATGTACTGGATCGCGTCTTCAGCCGGGATAATGTCGGCAAGTTTGAAGAATGCAGACTGTAATACAGTATTGATCCTTCCGCCCAGGCCGATCTCTCTACCGATTTCAACACCGTCGATGGTGTAGAACTGGATGTTGTTCTGAGCGATATAGCGTTTCATCTGACCCGGGAGGTGCTGTTCCATTTCGTCAACAGTCCAGCCGCAGTTGAGCAGGAATACGCCGCCTGGTTTTACATCAGAAACCATGTCGTATTTATTGACATAAGAAGGATTGTGACAAGCAACGAAATCCGCTTTTTTGATCAGGTAAGTAGAGGTGATCTTAGAATTACCGAAACGCAGGTGAGAAACGGTAATACCGCCGGATTTCTTGGAGTCATAGTCAAAGTAAGCCTGTACGTTCATGTCGGTGTGGTCACCGATAATCTTGACAGAGTTTTTGTTTGCACCAACGGTACCGTCAGCGCCCAGGCCCCAGAACTTGCAGCTCTTGATGTCAGCCGGAGTGGTATCCGGATCTTCTACGATCGGCAGGGACAGGCAGGTAACGTCGTCGTTGATGCCGATGGTGAAGTGTTTTTTGTCTGTGTTTTTGAACACAGCAACGATCTGAGCCGGAGTTGTATCTTTAGAACCTAAGCCATAACGTCCGCCGAATACCGGAACGTCTTTGAACTGGGTATCTCTCAAAGCTGCAACGACGTCTAAGAACAGCGGTTCGCCAAGTGCGCCCGGTTCTTTGGTTCTGTCAAGAACAGAGATCTGTTTTACAGATTCCGGCAAAGCAGCAACCAAGTGTTTTGCAGAGAACGGTCTGTACAGTCTGACTTTGACCATACCATATTTACCGCCTTTAGCGTTTAAGTAGTCGATGGTTTCCTGAACGGTGTCAGAAGCAGAGCCCATGATCACGATTACATGTTCTGCATCCGGTGCGCCGTAGTAATTGAAGAGCTTATAGTCGGTGCCGATCTCAGCATTGACTTTATTCATGTATTCTTCTACAACAGCCGGAAGCTCTTCATAATATTTGTTTGCAGCTTCTTTTGCCTGGAAGAAGATGTCCGGGTTCTGAGCGGTACCTTTCTGGTATGGGTGTTCCGGGTTCATCGCGTTTTTGCGGAACTCAGCGATCGCATCCATATCAGCCATGTTTTTCAGGGTTTCGGTATCCCAAGCGGCAACCTTCTGGTATTCGTGAGAGGTTCTGAATCCGTCAAAGAAATGCAGGAACGGAACTTTCCCTTTGATTGCAGACAGATGAGCAACAGCGCCCAGGTCCATAACTTCCTGTGGATTGGTGGAAGCCAGCATCGCAAAACCGGTCTGACGGCATGCATAAACGTCCTGATGGTCGCCAAAGATGCTCAGCGCATGGGAAGCCAATGCACGGGCAGAAACGTTGATAACGCCCGGAAGCAGTTCCCCTGCGATTTTATACATATTCGGGATCATGAGCAACAAGCCCTGAGAAGCAGTGTAAGTGGTAGTCAGCGCACCAGCAGACAAAGAGCCGTGAACTGCACCGGCAGCACCAGCTTCAGACTGCATTTCTACGACCTTGACCGTTTCCCCAAAAATGTTTTTCATACCAGAAGCAGCCCATTTATCAGTGACTTCTGCCATGTTGGAAGACGGAGTAATCGGGTAGATTGCAGCGACTTCAGTAAAGGCATAAGAAACATGAGCGGCAGCGGTATTACCATCCATAGTTTTCATTTTTCTTGCCATGAATTTTTCCTCCTTAAAACTTCTATGAGAAAAGTATCAACTTTTTCATTCTTTTTCATTTTAACACTTTTAAAACCAGTTGTAAATAGCTATGTTGTGGATATTTCCTGTTAATAGCAAATGTTTCTTTGGCGTCCTATCTCAAAGAACGATCCTCACATATTTTCTGTTGCCTTTTAAGTTTAATTAGGATAGCAATCAATGAAAGTTTTATAAAAAACAGCAGGACTTAAATAAGTCCTGCTGTTTTCCTCGGCTTATTATTTAAAAAGTAATTTTTATAACATCTGTATCAATAGTGTTGTCCCACGATTCTGAATCAAAAATAGTAAAAGACAATTCTACATCGTTGATCGATGTAATATCATTTTCTTCCAGATCTGAATCCATAAATGTAATCGCGTCTATAGATTTCTTTCCCGGAACAACCTCAGAAGAAAATACAGGATCCACCATAAAACCATTGACAGAAACATCACGGGTTTGGAACGTGAGTGCCTTGTCCGTATCATTTACAAGAAAAACCTTGATCCCTGGTCCCAAAATAGAATCTTCATCCGATAAGCCTTTGATAATAACTTTAATGCCGTCGGCATCGTAGGCCACTTCTCCGCTATCGTCAAAAGCATACTCGTATGTATCTGCAATGGAAGTCTTTAACTGGACCTGAGGAGTATCTAAGTATGTTTCCCAATCCTCAGTTGTAAAAACGTGAAAAGAAAGATCTATATCAGCGATATTTATAATTCCGCATTCTTCAAAATCAGACTCCATAAACGCAAGCGCCTCATTGGCCTTTTTCCCATTTGCAACATCAACAGACATAACAGGGTCTACCATATACCCATTAACAGATGCGTTTTGACATTGAACCGTTAAATCCTTACCAGAATTGTTTTCAATCAGTAATTTCAGTTCTGCGCCCAGCAGCCCATCCATATTTAAACTTTTGGCGGTAATTTTTACACCGTCTTGATCCACAAGCACAGTCTCTTCTATGGCAGCGTCCGCGGTTTCGGGCTGTTCGCTTTTCTCATCATTACTCTGCGCAGGATCATTCCCGCCAGCCGTAACCTTGGAGGGCGCTTGTAAATCATCACCCAACGAACCGCCACACGAAACCACAAGCAAGCTTAACACGGCAGCTAATACTAATGACAAAATTTTCTTCATCTTGCTAACCCCTTTGCTTTTTCCTTTATTTCAATATGTTTAAATGATAAGTTATGAAAAATTGATATGTCGAATAGTGTCATACATAATTTTTCAAAACTTTATTCACTATTTATCAATAATTATAGCCCTATTGCATATAAGTGTCAACTCTTACTATTATTTTCTAATGATACAAGTATTATCCAGTGATCTCCGCGTCTAACTCCACCATTAAAACAAAAACCGGCCTTTATAAAAGCCGGTTTTCCTTATTAGCTATCCAGTTTCAGCACAGACATAAACGCCTCCTGCGGCACCTCCACACTGCCGAGCTGGCGCATCCGCTTTTTCCCTTCCTTCTGCTTTTCCAAAAGCTTCCGTTTTCGGGTAATGTCACCGCCGTAACATTTTGCCAAAACGTCCTTGCGCATTGCCTTAACAGTTTCACGGGCAATGATCTTCCCGCCTACCGCCGCCTGGATCGGCACCTCAAAGAGCTGGCGCGGAATGTTTTCTTTCAGCTTCTCCGCGATCTTCCGCCCACGGCTGTATGCTTTGTCACGGTGGACGATAAAGCTTAATGCGTCGACCACCTCGCCGTTGAGCAAAATGTCAAGCTTCACAAGCTGGGACGAATGGTATCCATCCATAACATAATCGAAAGAGGCATAACCTCTGGTGCGGGATTTCAGCGCGTCAAAAAAGTCATAGACAATTTCATTCAAAGGAAGCGAATAGTGCATTTCCACCCTGGTCGCATCCAGATATTTCATATCCTTGAACACCCCGCGGCGTTCCTGGCAAAGCTCCATGATATTCCCCACAAAATCGACCGGGGTCAAAATATCCGCCTTGACCATCGGCTCCCTCGCTTCCGCAATGGTAGCTACATCAGGATAATTGCTAGGGTTATCGATGTAAATGGTTTCCCCGGAAGTAAGAACGATCTCATAAATTACCGACGGGGCAGTCGTTACCAAGTCAAGGTTAAACTCCCGCTCCAGCCGTTCTTGGATAATTTCCATGTGCAGCAGTCCTAAAAAGCCGCAGCGGAACCCAAATCCTAAAGCCTTAGAGGTTTCCGGTTCAAAGGTGAGGGACGCATCATTCAGCTGAAGCTTCTCCAATGCCTCCCGCAGGTCGCCATACTTGGCGCCGTCAGCGGGGTATATCCCGGAAAAGACCATTGGATTTACTTTCCGGTAGCCGGGAAGCGCCTCCTGCGCGGGACGATCGGCCAAGGTCACGGTATCCCCAACGTTCGTATCTCCGATATTTTTAATGCTCGCCGCAATGTATCCGACCTCTCCGGCCGACAGCTGCTTACACGGCTGCATGGAACGGGCGCCCATATAGCCCAGTTCCACTACAGAAAATTCCGCTCCAGTCGCCATCATGCGAATGGTATCGTTCACTTTGACAGTTCCTTCCTTGACGCGGATATAAACAATAACTCCCTTGTAGGAATCATAGTAGGAATCGAAGATTAGCGCCTTCAGCGGCGCATTTTCATCTCCCTTTGGAGCGGGGATATCTGTTACGATCCGTTCCAAAACCTCCTCGATATTCAATCCCACTTTCGCAGAAACACGAGGCGCATCCATCGCTGGGATCCCGATCACATCCTCAACCTCCTGACAAACCCGTTCCGGGTCGGCGGAAGGCAGATCGATTTTGTTCACGACCGGAACCACTTCCAGATCATGCTCCAGCGCAAGATAGGTGTTCGCCAGCGTCTGTGCCTCAATCCCCTGAGAAGCGTCCACCACCAGCAAAGCCCCTTCGCAGGCTGCCAATGAACGGGACACCTCGTAGTTAAAGTCAACATGGCCCGGGGTGTCGATCAGGTTAAATTCATATTCTTCGCCATCCTGCGCAGTATAATTCACCTTTACGGCGCGCGCCTTGATGGTGATCCCCCGTTCCCGTTCGATCTCCATATCATCCAAAAGCTGCTCTTCCATATCCCGCTGCGCAACGGTACTGGTTTTTTCCAGAATGCGGTCCGCCAGTGTACTTTTTCCATGGTCGATGTGTGCTATAATACAAAAATTACGGATATTTTCCTTTTTCAAGTCCGTATCCCTTGCCTTTCCTCGCAAATTTCTTACCTTTCTTCTTTATCAAACAGTATTCACTGCTGTTTTTACTCCATTTATATTACCCTGCAAGACCTTGGTTTGTCAACCTTTTCTAACAAAGCAAAAGCGTATATGACAACATGATCGCCTAAAACAGTATTGCGTGTGGAGAATGCTATCTATCCGATTGTTATTCTGATTTTCATAAATGGATTTGACATGCTGGCAATAAAAAGAGATAGCCGTTTAACCACCATGTAAGACGACCATCTAATTTGATCCATTATGGGCTGACCATTTGCTCTTTTTCCATTTCAAGTATGTGAACAGCTTATTCTTTGGTAAGTGTACTTTTATAACCGTGTCTACATAATTTTATCCACAAAATAAAAAATCCTGCTATTTTAATAGCAGGGTTTTTTGGTGATCCACCGGAGATTCGAACTCCGGACCCTTTGATTAAAAGTCAAATGCTCTGCCAACTGAGCTAGTGGATCATCTATATAAAGCACCGACGAAAGCTTGGCCTTCAATCGAGTGCTTTATTATTATAGCAACCTAAGGGTAAAAAGTCAACAAAAATCTAATTTATTTTTCAAAAATATATGATTGCACAATTTTACGGCACTTTTCCATTCAAATTTCACAATTATGGCAATTTGAACCATTACGGCTTCTGCTTTATAGGATGTCCCTATTCTTTCTATTTATCCAAAAAAGCCCCCAAATAATTGGGGACTTTTTTTAGCTCTGTGCCTGCGCAGCTTTTTTCTGTTCTTTTTCAATCTTCTTTGGATCATAACGTTTAGCCGCTGATTCGTTGAGGGTGAAATCCAAAGATTTCGCGTTTGTCATCAGCATTTCATCAAAATCGTCCTGCTTTAAGTCTAAAAGCACAGACTGGCGCATCTTCTGATAAGTTTCCTCATCATCAGTCACGTTGTACCGCAGCACCACATAATATGCGTTGTCGTCTGATAGCAGGATCGGTTCCCCGATTTCAGCCTCCTCAAAAACCGCATTGGACAGCTTATTGCTCACATACCAGCTTGCCTCGTCCTTTTTGATCATGATCATATTATTAACTTCTTGGTCTTCCTCTTCTTCTGTGTCAGAAGTATCAGTGCTGATCTCCTTTTTCCGCTGTGCGATCAGTTCGTCAAAATCTTCTCCAGCCTTGGCCCTTTCCAGATACTGATCCGCTTTGTTTTTCAGTTCCACCAGCGCGGAAGCATCCAAATCTTTTCCGGCACTGTCTGTCTTGCTGAAAGAAATGGCTTTAAACTGTGCATAATTTTCTTGATAGTGGGCTGTCAAACTGTCGTCAGAGATCTCCTCTTTTCCGCCTTCTCCATAATAAGCGTCAAAAATCTCATAATATTTCTGCTGGTTGAGCAGATACAATCTGTAGGATTCTTTGGCCACACCAATCGCAATGTACAGGCTTTCTACACTTGCCCAGTTGCTTTCCACTGTATTATCTACCTCTTTAATCGTGTCTTCATCCAGCTCCAAGCCCTCTGCCTTAAATTCCTTCTCCACTTCAGCGTACTGCTTTACCAGTTCTAATGCGCGGTCATTTACCCAGTTTTTCAGGGATTTATTTTCCAGCTTGTTGTCCCAGATATTTTTCAGGGAAGAATCATATCCGCTCGTCTGCTGTGCTTCTGCCAATGCGGCGTACTGGGAAAGGATATATAAACCAGCCGGAATGGTTTCGCCCTCTGCCTTTGCAATATAAGAGGTATCCCCGCAGGAGGAAAAGGACAAACACATTACAGCGGCTAAAATCGCTGTAGTCGCTCTTTTGATAAACTTCATGTTCATTAGCCTTCCTTTTAAAAATTCCTGTAATAAATCAATTTATTATTATACAGGAAACCTTAGGAAAAGTCCAGCCCTTTTCCCCGGTTCACAAATCTTTCACTTATGCGCTTTCCAAAGCCGCAGCAATCTCTTTGAGCGTTTCCACCACGTCTTTTGATTTTCCAAGCCGAACGGTAAGGTAAGGCTTGCTGGAGGCATTCACCAGCACCCTTCCGCGCATTCCAGCCATCAGCTTCTGCGCGATCTCCAAATTCAAAGATTCGGGGATCAGCATCAGCGACTGCGCTTTCTGGTTGATCTCCGAGAACCCATAAGCCGCCAAGGTGTTGCGCAGAAGCGCGACCTCCAAAAGTGTTTCTACTGTCGGCGGAAGATCCCCAAACCGGTCGATCAATTCATCGATCAGATCCATCTTATCCTCTAAAGTTTTAATGGAAGCGATCTTTTTATACACGTCGATCCGCTGGGAAAGATTTTCAATATAATCTTCCGGGATATGGGCGTTGAGCTGGACGTCAATTAAGCACTCGTACGACTGCGTCTGCGGAAGTTCTCCCTTTTTCTGGGCGATCGCTTCACTCAGCAGGCGGACATACATATCATATCCGACCGCCTCCATGTGCCCGTGCTGTTTCCCGCCCAAAATGCTGCCCGCGCCGCGGATCTCCAAGTCACGCAATGCGATCCGGAAGCCGGAACCAAAGGTCGTGAATTCCCGGATCGCGGAAAGCCGTTTTGTGGCGATCTCGCTTAGCACCTTTCCGCGCCGGAAGGTAAAATAAGCAAACGCCCGGCGGTTGGAACGGCCGACCCGCCCGCGCAGCTGATAAAGCTGGGACAGGCCCATATTATCAGCATCTTCAATGATCAGGGTGTTGCAGTTTTTCACATCTACCCCTGTTTCAATGATGGTCGTGCAGACTAAAATGTCGATTTGATGCTCCATCAGCTTACGCCAAATATCTGAAAGCTCCGCCTCGTTCATCTTTCCATGCGCAATGCCTATAGCTGCTTCCGGGACAAGCTGCCCGATTTTGGCTGCGCACAGGTCAATGCTCTCGACCCGGTTATGGATATAGTAGACCTGACCGCCCCTTCGCAATTCTTTCTTGATCGCGTCCGCCAAGATCCCCATGTCATGCTCCAGCACATAGGTCTGTACTGGATGCCGGTCCTGCGGGGCCTGTTCAATAGTAGACATATCCCGGATCCCGCTCATTGCCATGTTGAGCGTTCTGGGGATCGGCGTTGCGGAAAGGGTCAGCATATCCACGGAGGCAAACATCTGCTTAAACCGCTCTTTATGCGCTACCCCAAACCGCTGTTCCTCGTCAATGACTGCCAGCCCCAAATCTTTAAATTCTACATCCTTCTGCACGACCCGGTGCGTCCCGACTACTACGTCTACCTCTCCGGTCTTTAGCTTCTTGATCGTTTCCCGGATCTGCTTGGGGGTACGGAACCGGGACAGCAGTTCGATCCGGATCGGATAGTGCTCAAACCGCTGTAAGATCGTTTGGTAATGCTGCCATGCCAAGATAGTCGTTGGGCAAAGGATAGCCGCCTGCTTTCCAGCCGTAACGCATTTGAATACCGCGCGGAGCGCCACCTCGGTCTTTCCAAAGCCAACATCCCCGCACAAAAGGCGGTCCATTGGGTGGGGGCGCTCCATATCTTTCTTGATCTCCGCGATACTGCGAAGCTGATCTTCTGTTTCTTCATACTCAAAGCGTTCTTCAAACTCTGTCTGCCACTCCGTATCAGCCGGGAAAGGAAAGCCCGGCGTCTGCATCCGTTTGGCGTACAGGGCGATCAATTCATCCGCCATATCCGCGCAGGCCTTGCGGACCCGCGCCTTTGTTTTCTGCCATTCCCCGCTGTTAAGTTTGTTGAGCTTGATCTTGGTATCCTCTTTCGGGCCGATATATTTCGATACTAAATCAAGCTGGGTTACCGGAACATACAAGGTATCCGCCCCGGCATATTTGATTTTAATATAATCTTTGATGATCCCGTGCAGGTCGATCTTATGGATCCCGTCAAACACCCCGATCCCGTGGGAGATGTGGACGACCAGATCCCCCTCGGACAGATCGTCTAACGACCGGATCGTTTTTCCCTTTTTAAATTTCCCGACCCGTGTTTTTGCCGGTGCAGCGGCCCGGTTGGTAGAGATCAAGGAAAATTTGATCTCCGGATATTCAAAACCGGAAGAAACCGTCCCCGCCAGCACGGTGATCTTTCGATATGTGATCGATTTTAAATCCCGGCTAAACTCCGCGTTCAATCCCATCTGCTGAAGATCCTTCGCCAGCGTCATCCCCGCTTTTTCCGTCCCTGCTAGGATCGCCACACAATACCCTGATTCCATCAGAGGATACAGATCCTCGTACAGGATTTTCAGCTCCCCGCTGAAATTAGAGGTCTGGATCGGATTGATCGAGATGATCCCGCGGTACGGCAGATCTGAACTGCCCCGTGCAAAGGTATCCATGACAGCAAGCGGATGTTCCCGCAGTTCTTCCGCCACAGGGGCAAACTCCCGGTGATAGCAGTCCAGCCCCTTGCAGAGCTCTCCGTCCTCAAAGAGTGTTTTCAAATCCTCCGCCATCTGCCAGGAAAAAGATTTCGCGCGCTCTTTGACAGCCGTATATTCACTGAGCACCACCGCGTGCCCTTCACAGTAATCCAGAAGCGTGGCGCAGGTTTCATAAGCTAACGGCAGGTATTTGTCCACCGACAGCAATTCCCCCTGCGATCCCAGCCGTTCCAAGTCGCGCTGAAGCGTTTGCGCCGCGGCCCCTTTGGTCTTTTTCTGCAAGGCTTCGATCCGGCCGCGCAGTTCTTCGGCAGAATCAAACAAGCACTCACAGGCTGGCGTTACGGTCAGGGAAGAAAACGGTTCGGTCCGCCTCTGGCTTTCCAGATCAAAGTAGGATAGGGTGTCTACCTCGTCACCCCAAAACTCAATCCGCACCGGCGCTGTTTCCCCAGGCGGGAACAGGTCCAAAATTCCTCCGCGCAGCGCAAACTGCGCGATCCCCTCTACCTGAGGGCGCCGCACATACCCTGCGCGCACCAGCTTGACCGCCAAATCGTCCAACTGGTAACTGCCGTCCACTGTGATCTGAAAGGTCCTGCCCATCAGTTCCTGCGGCGGGATGGTCCGCTGCAGCAGTGCTTCCACACTGGCAAAGCAGATCGGGCAATTTCCCGCCAGCATCCGGGACAGCACCCCAATCCGGATCTGCTCGTATTCCTTGGAGGCCGTTTCCACCTGCCGAAAGGTAAAATCCCGGGCCGGGTACAAAAACGCCGCGGCCTCTTTTCCGCCGTGCATGACGTTCACATCGTCACACATCCTCCGCGCCGCCGCTTCATCGTCTGTGATGACTAAAATCGGCTGTTTTATCTCTTCAGACAGGCTGTATAAAAAATGGGATTTATGGATCTCAGACAGCCCCACTGTCAAAACCGGTGTATTCCTAGTTTGGAGCGCCTCTGACAGCTGCGCAAAGGGTACAAGCTGCCGTGCCACATTATGGTAAAGCTTCATCGCTTTCTGGGTCCTCCTGTTTCTTTTTAGCTGTTAAACTGGTTCATCGCCTGATCTGTTTTCCCCTCCACCATCAGCGCTACCGCCTCTGCGCAGTACTGCAGTACCGGGGCCAAAAGCTTTTGTTCCTCAGCACGGAAAGCAGACAGCACCCAATCCGCCAGATCATATTCCGGATGGGGCTTTTTCCCAACGCCGATCTTGATTCTGGGAAAAGTGTCCTTCCCACTTAAATAAATGATATTTTTCATGCCATTATGCCCGCCGTGGCTCCCTTTCCGGCGGATCCGCAGTTTTCCCACATCCAGCGAAATATCGTCGAACAGAACAATCACCCGCTCCGGCGGAATTTTATAAAAGTTCATCGCTTCTACCACTGCCTGACCGCTTAAGTTCATGTAGGTCGTGGGCTTCATCAACAAGCATTTGTGCCCGGCAATGGTACACTGCCCGGTCAACGATTTATATTTCAGCCGGTCTACAGAACAATGGTTTTCTGCCGCAATCACGTCAACTGCCATAAAACCGGCATTGTGCCGTGTGTTTTCATATTTCCGGTCAGGATTTCCCAGCCCAACGATCAAATATTCAACGCCGCCAGAGATCGGCTTTTTTGAAAACAGTCCCATTATGTAATTTTCCTCCAAATTTATACTAATAGTATATTATATAGGCGTGTAACACTCTATTTTCCTGTTTCTTTCCGTAAAAATAGTAGCACGTTTGGGGGGACAAGTCAATTTATTTCTGTCGAATAAAATAAGCTGCTTGCTATCTTTGATAAATACATTGCAAATCACGGCGGAACATGATAAAATCAAGCAGGGCTCTCATTTTACAGAAAGCAGGGATGACATATGCGGCGGCCCGGAATCGTTTTAAACCAGGAGATGGTGAAGCGTCTGATCATGATGACGATCGGATGCGTCTTTATGGGGATCGCGATCACCATTTACAACAAGGTGCAGTTTGGAACCGATCCCTTTACCTCCATGGTATTGGGCATTGCAAAACATCTTCCGGTTTCCTTTGGCGTGACCCAGCTGACCGTGAATGTGATCATTATTGCCATCGCGTTTAAATTCAGCCGGAACCTGATTGGGATCGGCACTTTCATCAATGTAACCTGCATCGGCTTTATCGTAGACTTTACAACATGGCTCTATCAGTTTGCATTCCCGGACCCGGAAGTCCTGTGGGTGAAGAGCTTATTGTTTCTTTGCGCGGTAATCATCCACTGCTTTGGCGGCTCCATCTTTTTCACTGCGGCGCTGGGGGTAGGCGCCTACGACGTGGTAGCATTTGTAATGAACGCCCGCACTAAGATCAATTACCGTTGGTGCCGGATGGGCACCGACTTTTTCTGTACGGCCGCCGGGTTCCTTTTGGGAGCTACGATCGGTATAGGAACCGTTGTGACCGCATTTTTTATGGGACCGGTGATCCAGTGGTTCACCGACCATTTTTCCCTGCCGTTTTTATACGGCAAAGATGCCGCGGCAGAAAAAATTTTGGAAGAAAAACTTGCCCGCGAGCAGAAAAAAGAAGAACAGGCCCGCAAACGGGAAGAAAAAAAGCAGGCAAAAAAACCGGTATGAGATCTCATACCGGTTTTTTTATTTTTTCTACCGTCAACCTGCATAATCCTCAGGCTTCATCTGAAAAAAACCTCTGTCAACAAGTCGGTTGCGCAAAAAACGGTTCTGTGGTAAGATGTTAAGGTATAAACTTATGATAGGCATATTATAACCTAAATGAAATTTTGATAGAGAAAGCAGGGATCCCGATGGATCAAAAAAACATTGCGGTCGTTTTTGGCGGTGTTTCTTCCGAGCATGAAATTTCGCTGATCTCCGCTACTACAGTGATCGAAAACCTGAACCCGGAAAAATATCAGGTCTACCTGATCGGCATTACAAAAGAAGGGACGTTCCTTTATTATACTGGCGACGTTTCAAAAATCAAAACCGGCGAATGGGAACAGGGACCGGTTTGCGAATGTGTCATCAGCCCCAGCCGCCAGCACCACGGAATGATCTGTTTTCGGGATGGTAAAAAAGAAGTGATCCGGCTGGACTGCGTGATCCCGGCGCTTCACGGAAAAAACGGGGAGGACGGGACGATCCAGGGGTTGTTCCAGCTTGCTGGCATCCCGTTTGTCGGCTGCGACACCCTTTCCAGCGCGGCCTGTATGGATAAGCAGATGACCCATATCGTACTGGCAAATGCCGGTGTCAGAATGGCAAAATGGCTGGCTGTTACCCAGCATGCTGTGCCTGAAAATATTGTCCAGCTTGTTGCAGAGAAGCTTGGCTATCCCGCTTATGTGAAACCTGCGAACGCAGGTTCCTCTTATGGGGTGTCCCGGGCAAAAACACCGGAAGAGCTTGCTTCTGCTTTAGACCTTGCGTTCCAGTACGACCGGAAGGTGATCATCGAAGAGCAGATCGTGGGCAGGGAAGTGGAATGCGCCGTCTTAGGAAATGAAGATGCAGAAGCTTCCACCGCCGGGGAGATCGAGCCTGCCAATGAATTCTATGACTTTGAATCAAAATATGTATCCGGGGATTCCATCCTGCATATTCCGGCACGGCTAAAACCCGACGTACTGGAGCATCTGCGGCAGACTGCGGTAAAGGCCTACCATGCTTTAGGCTGCGCCGGGCTGACCCGTGTGGACTTTTTCGTGACGGAACAGGACGAGGTGATCTTAAACGAGCTGAACACCTTCCCGGGCTTTACCGGCATCAGCATGTACCCTAAGCTTTGGGAACACGGCGGCGTGCCGATCCCACATCTGTTAGACCGGCTAATCGACTGTGCGATCGCACGATAAATCAAGGAAAGGTACATTTAACATGGATAAACGTGCAATCGGCGTATTTGATTCTGGGCTGGGCGGCTTAACCGCAGTGCAGGAATTAAAGCAACGGATGCCACATGAAAATATTGTTTATTTCGGCGATACCTCCCGAGTGCCCTACGGTACCCGGAGCAGGGAGACCATTCAAAAATATGCCGCGCAGGATCTTCGTTTCCTGTTGTCCAAAGAGGTCAAGGTGATCATTGCCGCCTGCGGCACAGTAAGCGCCAACCCTCCCTTGGAAATGATCGCTGAACTGCCGGTCAGCTATACCGGCGTTCTGATCCCCGCCGTGCAGGCGGCGTGTGCCGCAACAAAAACCCAGCGTATCGGGGTGATCGCTACTCCTGCGACGATCCGCAGCGGCGCTTACGGGAAAGAGATCCGCAATATCCTGCGCAGCCCAACTATTATTGGGAAAGCCTGCCCGCTGTTTGTGCCTTTGGTAGAAAACGGATATATTGAAAAAAACAACCCTGTTACCCGTATGGTGGCGGAAGACTACTTGCAGGTTATGAAACAGGAACGGGTGGACACCCTGATCCTTGGATGCACTCATTACCCCCTGATACAGGACACCATTGCGGAGATCATGGGGGACAGCGTCAGCCTGATTAGCCCCGGGGCAGAGGCAGCCAAATATGTACAGGCGCTGCTGACAAACCAAGGACTTTTGAACCACCAGGAGGGATCCGGAACCTGCCGCTATTATGTCAGCGACGAGGTGTCCTCTTTTGCGGAAACCGCCAGTCTGTTTTTACAGGATGATGTCAGCGGTCAGGTAGAACAAATACAAATCGAAAATTTTTAATTTAAGGAATTGGTGAAACATTGAAAAAAGATGTGTTGATCAATATTCGCGGTATCCAGTCGGCAGATGGGGCCAGCGACACAACAGAGCTTTACACCCAAGGCGTTTTTTACCGCCGGGGACAAAATTATTACGTTGTATACGAGGAATCGGAAACGACCGGCTTTGAAGGCTGCCGCACGACCCTAAAGGTAGAAGGGCTGGATAAGGTTTCGATGATCCGGCACGGGGCCTCCCGTTCCAATCTGGTGATCGAGCGCGGCGCCCGCAACGTAGGCTTTTATAACACCGTGCAGGGAGATCTTTTGATTGGAATCTCCGCCTCGGATGTAGATGTTAAAATGAATGACGACGGAGGCAGCCTGTATTTTAAATACTCGCTGGATATCAACTCCACCCATATCAGTGAAAATGAAGTATATGTGGATGTGAAAGAAAACCCCAATCCACTTCAAGCATAAAAGCAAGGACGATTCAAAAGAAAGGAATAGAGACATGACAAACCTTTTACTGGAAGCGAAAAGCCAACTGGAAGAACTGATCCGGGATGCGCTGGGCAGATGTGTGCGCAGCGGCGCTCTTGCCGACGAGCCGATCCCAGCATTCCAGATCGAGATCCCGGCGGACACCTCCCACGGGGATTTCGCCAGCAATATCGCAATGGTAAGCGCGCGCGCGTTCCATCAGGCTCCTAGAAAAATTGCCGAGGAAATTTCCAAAGAACTGGCGCTGGAGGGTAGCTACTTTGAACGCTGCGAGATCGCCGGCCCGGGATTTATGAATTTCTTTGTTGCGGGTCGCTGGTTTTCCGACGTGCTGAAAGGTGTGGCTGCTGATGCAGACCAATACGGCCGTTCCGAATTTGGCGGCGGAAAAAAGGTAATGGTGGAATTTGTTTCCGCTAATCCCACCGGGCCGATGCACATTGGAAATGCACGCGGCGGCTCGATCGGGGACTGTCTTGCTTCGGTACTGGATTGGGCCGGATATGATGTAACGCGGGAATTCTATGTAAATGACGCGGGCAACCAGATCAACAAATTCGGTATGTCCCTTTCTGTGCGGTACCAGCAGCACTTTAAAGGGGAAGAAAATGTAGAACTGCCGGCAGACGCTTATCAAGGCAAGGATATTGTCGCGCATGCAGAAAAATTCGCCGAGCTGTACGGCGACAAATACATGGACTGCGATGAAGAGACCCGCCGACAGGCATTGGTCGACTATGCGCTGCCCATCAATATCGAAAACCTGAAAAACGACCTTGCCAAATACCGCATCCTTTATGATGTATGGTTTATGGAAAGCACCCTGCACGAAAGCGGGGAAGTGATGAACTGTATTGACCGGTTGACCAAAAATGGGTACACCTATGAACAGGATGGAACTCTATTTTATAAAGCGACCGCTTTCGGCGCTGAAAAGGATGACGTCCTAGTTCGTTCCAACGGGGTCCCGACCTACTTTGCGGCGGATATTGCTTATCATTACAATAAATTTGCGGTCCGCGGGTTTGACAAAGTGATCAACATCTGGGGTGCAGACCACCACGGCCATGTAGCCCGCTTAAAAGGCGCTATGGATGCGATTGGCTTGGACGGCAGCAAGCTGGACATTGTTCTGATGCAGCTGGTCAAGCTGATGCGGGACGGCGAACCGGTGAAGGTGAGCAAGCGTACCGGGAAGTCGATCACGCTGGTCGACCTGCTGGATGAAGTCCCAATCGATGCGGCACGGTTTTTCTTTAACCTAAGGGAGGCGAATTCCCAGATGGATTTCGACCTAGATCTGGCTGTGGAAACATCCAGTGAAAACCCGGTTTACTACGTCCAGTATGCGCATGCCCGGATCTGCAGCATCCTTTCCAAACTCCGTTCGGAGGGAAAAGTGCTCGCCGATTGGAAGGAATGCGATTTCTCCCTGCTGACCCAGCCGGAAGAACGGGAGCTGATCCGCTTTATCGCCACCCTGCCAAACGAGATCATCGAGTCCGCCAAGGCATACGATCCCGCGCGGATCACCCGTTATGTGATCACCCTTGCGACCCTGTTCCACAAGTTTTACAATGCCTGCCGTGTAGACAACGATGACCCGGCTTTGACTATGGCGCGTTTAGGACTGTGTACCTGTGTGAAAACAGTGCTTTCCAATGTCCTGCACCTGTTAAAAATCGACGCGCCGGAAAAAATGTAAGGAAAGGATTCGATTATGGACGTGGATTTATCGGTTCCGTTGTTACTTGACGGAGCGACTGCCACTAATTTGTTTTCTGACAAAATCCCAGAGGGGACCTGTATCCCAAAATGGATCACAGAACACCCTCAAAAACTAATTTCCCTGCAACGGGAATTCCTGTCCGCAGGATGTGGATTGCTGTACGCGCCGACCTTTGGCGCCGGCAGAAATAACCTGGCCCAGCACGGGCTGGAGGATGAATTTGAAACGCTGAACCGGACTTTAGTTGAGCTTTCCAAACAGGCTTCGGCTGGAAAAGTGCCTGTAGCTGGCGTGCTTTCACCGACTGGCTTGGAGGTAGAGCCGTTTGGGGAATCCTCCTACACAGAGGTAATGGACGCGTTCCGGGAACAGGCCTCCATTTTGGCAGAGGCCGGCGTTGACCTTTTTGTTGCGGAAACCATGGTTTCGATCCCTGAAGCGCGCGCGGCGGCAATCGCACTGCGCAAGTTTAAAAAACCAGTTGTCATTACCATGACCATTGACGAAGAAGGGAACACCTTAGACGGGGGAAAGGCGGTCAACGCTTTGATTATCCTACAGGAGCTAGGGATCGCCGCCTTTGGTTTAAACTGTTCGTGCGGGCCTGCCGCCATGCTGGAAGTGTTACAGCAGATGACCGAGTATGCAAAAGTACCTTTGGTTGCCAAGCCCTCTGCATCTTCTTATGACGAGGATCGTCATACCTTGATTCCGGGGCTGCCGCCGGAACAGATGGCAGAGCAGATGAAAGCCCTGATCCAGGCCGGCGCTTCCTTAGTGGGGGGATGCTGTGGGACAACGCCGGAGCATCTGCGTAAAATCGGAGCAATGCTGCAGCAATATCCTCCTGCAGTGATCTTTGATTCCACCCGTCCGATCGAAAAAGAAGACGAAATTATTTTGGCGGACAGCACCGAGCACTACCATCTGTATTCTGACCAAATCGAATGCTCCGCGCCATTATTGTGCAGTCCGGATATGTGCGACGATTTTCTCCGGCTGGAGGAAGAGTGCATCGACGTGATCGTGGTTGAGATCGACAACGTGGATGAAGCCCGGGATTTCGGCGCAAACGCGCACCTTTCTTCTTTGCCGATCTCCGTTTACTCCCATGACGAGATCGCCCTGCGGCTTGCCCTCTTGCTTTACACAGGAAAAGCGCTGGTGGATTCCCGTTCCAGCATCGAAGAAGAGACCTTGAAAAAGATCGCCAAGAAGTACGGTGCGATCATTTATTAAGGCGCATTGACATGGAGCGGCTCAAGTTTACCGGACTGCTTTCTTGTTTTTCCCTGTCGCCATCTTTCAGAAAAATATGGTGTTTTTTCCGATTGCCTGTTGTTTTTGGCCCCTTGGGACCATCAACGGAAAAGGTGAAAAGACCGCCTGAAATAAAAAAGGAGCAGCTCGTATGGGCTGCTCCTTTTTTATTTACCGTTCGTCCAGCGGGACATATTCTTTGTGTGCTCCAACATTCATATAAGCCGGGCGGATAATTTTCCCCGCGTTTACCAGTTCTTCGATCCGGTGCGCGCTCCAGCCCGCGATCCTTGCAATCGCGAAAATCGGGGTGTATAATTCCAACGGCAGATCCAGCATACTATAAACGAACCCGCTATAAAAGTCTACATTTGCGCTGACGCCTTTGTAAATCTTCCGTTCATCCCCGATCACTCTCGGCGCTAAACGTTCTACCGCAGAATAAAGGGCAAATTCCTCCTCACGCCCCTTTTCCTCAGATAGGCTCTTTACAAAGTGTTTAAACACATTTGCACGCGGGTCAGAGATAGAATATACCGCATGCCCCATACCGTAGATCAGGCCGGCTTTATCAAAGGCCTGTTTATGTAATAATGCTTTCAGGTAATTAGAAATCTCTTCGTCGTCGTTCCAGTCTTTTACGTTCTGCTTCATGTCCTCGAACATCTGCACCACCTTGATGTTCGCACCGCCGTGCCGCGGGCCTTTCAGCGAGCCAAGCGCCGCCGCGATCGCGGAATAGGTATCCGTCCCAGAGGAGGTAACGACGTGGGTGGTAAAAGTGGAGTTGTTTCCGCCGCCGTGCTCGGCATGCAGTACCAGCGCCACATCTAAGATCCGCGCCTCTAACGGCGTGTATTTTTTATTGGGGCGGAGGATCCTTAAAATGTTTTCTGCGGTGGATAGCTCCGGTTTCGGTGAGTGGATAAACAGGCTCTTCCCGTCATGATAGTGGCTGTACGCCTGGTATCCGTAAACAGAGAGCAGCGGGAACAGGGAGATCAGCTCCAGACATTGGCGCAAAACATTCGGGATGCTGGTATCATTCGCATTTGCATCATAAGAGTACAAGGTCAGCACACTTCTTGCCAGTGTATTCATCATGTCCTGGCTTGGCGCTTTCATGATGATGTCCCGCACAAAGCTGGTTGGAAGTGTCCGGTAATCAGCTAAAACACCGCAAAATTCATCCAACTGTTCCCGGTTGGGAAGATTGCCGAACAACAGCAGATAGGTCGCTTCTTCAAATCCAAACCGCTTTTCACTGACGAACCCACGCACCATTTCTTCCACGTCTACGCCACGATAGTATAGTTTCCCTTCGCAGGGTACCATCTTGCCATTTTCCTGTTTCTTAGAAACAATATCTGAAATTTCAGTCAAACCAGTCAAGACGCCTTTTCCATCTAAATCACGCAGACCTCTCTTTACATCATACTGTTGATAAAGCTGCGGGTCGATCGGTCCATTGCTCATGCACAGCTTTGTATAATGTTCAATCTGTGGTGTGATCTGAGAAAATTTATCTGCCATCATACACCCATCCTTTCTGATTTTACTCCAAACTTGTAAAGAAGTGATACCTTTAAGTATAAAACAACTTGGTATAAAAATCAAGTTGCCGGCTGATAAATTAATAATCTGCACATATGAAATTCATATTTTATTCTTGATAAAAGGCGGATAACTGTTGTTATCCGCCTTTTTCCTAGATTTTATACTCGTAATGTCCCGCTTCCACGCTAAAGTTCTGGTTTTCTATCTGAATCTCTGCGGTACAGCCAGACGGTACGTCAAAGATGTAAACAGTCTTCCCATTTGCACGGTACCAGCCGCTGGCCACCTTTCCATAAACTGTTTTCAGGGAAGCCTGCACCGAGCTGAGCCGTTTGTCAGTGATCGGCCGGAACAAAATGCGCCGGTATCCGGGAGCAGACTCATCCGGACAGATCCCCGCCATTACGCCATACATCCAGTCAGCAACCGAGCCATATGCATAATGGTTAAACGAGTTCATATCCGTGCTCCACATTTCTCCCTTTTCATTGATCCCATCCCAGTGCTCCCAGATGGTGGTAGCGCCCTGGTTTACTGAATATAACCATGATGGGAAATCCTCCTGAAGCAACAGGGTATAGGCAAGCTGCGCATACCCGTTTTCAGACAGCGCATGCAGCAGGTACGGCGTGCCCACAAACCCAGTTTGCAGTCGGTTCCCGTTATCCTCTATCATCTGCGCCAAATGCCTCGCAAAAGGAATTGGCTGGTCGCAAAGATGGAAATAAAGGGTAATAACATAAGCTGTCTGCGTATTGCAGGTCAACTCACCGCCGCGGATGAATTCCTGCTGGTACCGGCCACGTACCTTCTGGTACAGCAGCTCGTATTCTTCCATATTTTCTCCCAAGACCTTTCCAGCCTTGATCAAAAGGGAGGTAGAGTAAGCAAAATACGCTTGGGCGATCAAATCGGGATCGGTCGAGCCCTTATAGCTTCCCGCCGGGGCATCCAGCCCCAGCCAATCCCCAAAATGGGTGCCGCCTTTCCAAAAGACGCCGTCTTCGCTGACGGAACGGATATAATCGATCCAGCGCTTCATACTGTGGAACTGGTTTTCCAAAATATCTTTATGTCCATAAGTAAGGTAAAGCTGCCATGGGCAGATCACTGCTGCGTCTCCCCAAGCCGCAGAATGCATCTGGCTGTCAAACACATTTGGAATAACATCCGGGACACTTCCATCCGGCTCCTGTTCCGCCGCCAAATCCTTGAGCCATTTGCGGAAGAACTGTTCTACATCATAGTTATAAGCCGCCGCACGGATAAACACCTGCGCATCCCCAGTCCATCCCAGACGTTCGTCACGCTGCGGGCAGTCGGTCGGGATATCCAAGAAATTGCCTTTTTGTCCCCAAATAATGTTCCGGTAAAGCTGGTTGACCTTGCTGGAGGAGCACTCAAACCAGCCGGTCCGCTCCATGTAGGAATGTACCGCGACCGCCTCGAAGCGGGAGGGGTCTACCTCTTCCGGCCATTGATCTACCCGCACATAACGAAAGCCCATAAAGGTAAAATGCGGCTGATAGGTTTGCTCCGTACCATCGCAGATATAACAGAGCTTCGCCTTGGCGGAGCGTAGGTTCTCATTGTAAAAATTACCGTCCTTATCCAGAATCTCTCCATGGGAAAGCTCGCACACAGCACCCGGCTCCCCTTTTACCGTAAAACGCACATACCCAGTCAGGTTCTGGCCAAAATCCAGTACAGTCTCTCCTCTAGGGGTTTTCAGCAGAATAGGTTGAAATACATTATGCTCCCGGATTGGTGCCCCCTCTTGTGGAATGAGGTTCTCCTTCTGATAGTTTCCCAGCAGGACCGGCTTCCAATCCTTTACCTGCCAGGATGCATCGTAGGTCTCGCCGTCATAAATATCGGAAAAACGCACCTTGCTTTGCGCATATTCCCAGTCGCGGTCTGTGATGATAAGCACCCGGCTGCCATCCTGATACTCTACCGCCAACGTGGCGATCAACGCCGGCTTATCCGAATAAGCTTTTACTTTCCCGTTAAACCCGATTCGGCCAACCGCCCATCCATTGCCAACCAACGCTGTCAGTTCATTTTCTGGCTCCAACAGCTCTGTCACATCATAAGTCTGATACTGTAATCTGTGCTGATATGCAGTAAATCCGGGCTGAAGCACGTCTGTACCGATCCGGCGGCCATTCAGCGACGCCTCATACAATCCCAAGGCAGTTATCGCCAGCATCGCGGAGCGCACCTTTTTTTGCTCCAAAATAAATTTACGGCGAAATACCGGGCTGGCCCCGTTTAGATCTTCCGCCGCGGTGATCCAGTTTCCCGCTAAAATATTATGGGTCATATCATTCCCACCTTTTATCAGATTTTTCTTATTTTATAAATCAAGTTCATTGTAGCACAGGCATTTTTACTTTACAAGAAAGGGAAAGCCGAATCATCAGAATCCCTCTGAATTTCACGAAAAAACGGGTTTGTTTTTGGGCAGTATTTCAACGAAAAAAACAGGGGAGAACAACTATCTCCCCTGTTTCAATGTCCAGATTTAGAAGCGGAAATCACGTTTCCCTTCTTCGATCTGTTTTAAGTTTTCTATTGTTTTTGCTCGGATCTTTTCATTCTTAATTTTCGGGATCTCTTTTTCGATCAATTCTTCTGCGAACCGGCGGGTCTCCTCACTGGCATAGTCGATCACATATTCCTTTAAGGTCATCAGCGCGTTCGGCTGACATACGTTGCAGATCTGCCCGGTCTTCGCAAGCTGCATGAAACGGTCGCCTGTCCGTCCTTCCCGATAGCATGCTGTGCAGAAGCTGGGGATATACCCCGTCCGGCACAAACTGTTCATGATCTCGTCCAGACTCCGTTCATCGTTTACTTCAAACTGCGCGGTATTGTCCTCTTCCCGCTGTGCTTCATCCGCGTATCCGCCGACCCCAGTGCAGGAACCGCCGCTTAACTGGGAAATTCCTAGCTTTAGCAGCTTCTCCCGGCTTTCCGGTGATTCACGGGTCGAGATGATCATGCCAGTGTACGGTACTGCGCAACGCAGGATCGCCACAATATTATAAAACACCTCGTCCGGCACCCTCTGGTAATCACCGATATTGACATCGCTGGCAAAGCGCATCCGAGGTAGGCTGATGGTGTGCGGGCCTACGCCGCAGGTGTCCTCCAGATGCTTGATGTGCATCATCATCCCAACAGTATCATATTTATAGTCATACAGTCCGTAAAGTACGCCGATCCCCACATCGTCGATGCCGCCCTGCTGTGCGCGGTCCATTGCTTCTGTGTGGTAGGCATAGTTGTGCTTTGGTCCTGCCGGATGCATGTACTCGTAGGTGGGCTTGTGGTAGGTTTCCTGAAACAGGATATAGGTGCCGATCCCCGCCTCTTTCAGCTTGCGGTAGTTTTCTACCGTAGTGGCCGCGATGTTGACATTCACCCTGCGGATCGCCCCATTTTTATGTTTGATGCTGTAAATCGTCTTGATGCTTTCCAGCACATATTCCAGCGGAATATTGACCGGGTCTTCGCCGGTTTCCAGTGCAAGGCGCTTGTGACCCATGTCCTGAAGCGCTATTACTTCCTTGCGGATCTCTTCCTGAGAAAGCTTTTTCCGCTTCATTTCACAGTTGGAGTGATGATACCCGCAGTAACGGCAGGAGTTGACACAGTAGTTAGCCAAATAAAGTGGCGCGAAAAAGACGATCCGGTTGCCGTAAATGCGCTCTTTGATCTTCATAGCGATGCGGTGGATCTCGTCAATAACCTGCTGGTCATCGCATTCCAGCAGTAACGCTACCTGACGGTAGCTCAATCCTTTCATTTCTTCCGCCTGCTGTAAAATTTCCTGCAGCAGTTCTTTATTGTTTTTATTCTTCTTTGCAAATTCGAGCGTTGCTAAAATTTCCTCATCACAGATAAATTCCTCTGCATGAGGGGATTTTGAATCATACATCTTCTTCCATTCCTTTCTTTATTCCCCGCGCTTCCTTGGCGAGCATTGATTTTACGCTGATGCCGGAAATCTGCCCCAATTTCCCGGAAAGGGCGCTGATGACCGGTTCTGGGGCATCTAAGGTCACCGAAATAATATTGACCCCTTTCGCACGATAGGGCAGCCCCATCCGCCCCACAATATATTGAGCATATTCATGCAGGATGTCGTTGGTTCGCCTCACGCTGTCCACATCATAAACAATGATCCCGATCAGGGCAATTCTGGTTTCCATAGGTGCTCCTTTCCTGTGAACGCACAAAACAAAAGGCCTGTGCATCTAAAAGATTAGATACACAGGCCTATTTTCCCAAGTTAAATCGCAGTAACCCCATGTTTGGTTTACCTTGTCAACGTCTTTATCATAGGGATCTTCCCTTGTGCATCAGAACTTTTATTGCTTTTCCAGCCCGGCAGAATCTTCTCCCGCACCGGAATGTTTAACTTCATGATACACCTGAAAGGAACGATTGTCAACCAATATTCTACAGGTGGAGCCAAAGCCCCGCGCCTGTTTCGTGGTGCCGGCTGATAAAGGTAGCACTTGCCCGCGGTGTTTCTTCATCTAAGGTAAAATATACTGCGTTTTGATTCGTCCTTACCTTTCCGGAGTAATTTCCGCCCTTTTGGAAGCTGTATTGCATCGTGCCCAATTCTGCTAAACGGTAGCTTCCCGGCTCTAACCCCTCAAACTCTGCCTTTAGGGTCGCATAGCCCTGGTCGTCTACCGGATACAGCCAGTTTTCTTCAGGTAAGATTCTCCTGTTTTCTATCTTTGTGACCTGCCCGTTTTCATCCAGCCATTCCAGTCGGAACCGGTAGGCGCTATCCGGGTTTGCCAAAAGCTGTGTTTCCTTTACCCGTTTATAAACAGTAAACTTGCCATCAAAAACATTTGCCGGTTTTGCCTCTACACTGATCCCGCAGAAAAATACCGTCGCCAGCAAAATTCCTATCAAACATAAATGTGCCACCTGTTTTACTTTCATGGAAATTTCCTCCTTTTCTTACGCTTACTACCAGTTTGGGAGGATTTTTCCTTTTTATACAGAAACAGGAAGAAAAGGGGAAATCCCCTTTTCTTCCTGTTGACTCATGCTTCCAAACGATTAAAAAACTCCTCCGTAATCTGATCCACTACAGAAAAATCTACATTAGGAGCATAAAATTCTTCTAAGACGTCGTGCGCGGCCTTTGCCTGAGCCAATGCTTCCAGCGCTTCTTCCAAAATAGCGGCCGCCGTTTTTCTGCAAAAGCTGAGGCGCTGTTTTTTCTGGCGCAGGATCTCGCGGTCAAAGAAACGGGTCGCATGGATCACCTTATTGGCATGCACCTGCTCCAATGGGAGAAAACGGCTCCGTGTAACAAATCCAAGCCCCAAATCAGGGATCAGCACCTGGTCGATTTGCGTATCCGGATGGAACGGGGAATAGCAGACGTAACAATCGTACCCGGCCTTCAATACCGCATCGCGGACTATGGTTAAAAACAGGTGGGAACAAATACGGTATTCATCGTCGAGCAAATATACCTTCCCACACAGCGTATTGATTGTATCCTGATATGTAATAAGGCCTTTCGGGGTGAACGCGCTTACCAGCCTTGTTTTTGCAAGACCCATCCCTTCCTGTTTTTTCTTGTGAGATAACTCCCGCTTTAAAATCCCCTGAACCGCACGTTCCAGCTTGGGCTGGTTCAAGCTTTTACGAATCAGCGCTGCATTGCTATCCAGCAACAGGTTCGCACAGCGAAGCAATTCGCAGAAACGCCGGTGGAATCCTGAAATCACTGATGATGTCTGCGCGATCTCCAGCCTGTGTTTGCGCAACTCCTTTTCGCAAAATGCCGGGTAAAAGCTTAAAATCGTTTCTCCCGCGGCCGCAAATCGAGGCTCCATGACATGGGGAGGGGTCCCGTCTACGATCTGGATGCGGTTGTCATGAAGGATCACCCCGTCTAAGGAATCCGGGTCAGAAGAGCAATGCACCCGCTCCACCAGCCTTTCACGGTCCGCATACCGCCTTGCCAGCTTTTTCATCATCGTGGATTTCCCCGTTCCCGGCCCTGCCTTGATAATAAAGGTCTGGAAATCGCTGTAAGGGTCCTGAAGCTGGTCAAAATGGGAGAAAAAACCGTGTTCGGAGTTGGCGCCTAAAAAGAAATCTACAGATAAACTGTTCATAATATCCTCCGTTCCCTGAAGAAATAGTTTTATCTTATCTTATGTTTTGCGCTGTCTTTTGCTACAAAATCATCATTTCTCTTTCCGGTTTCGGAAAAAATAAAAAAACGAAGGGCAAAAGCCCTTCGTTTTTAAGAAATCAAGAAATGCGCCTTGACCCACAGCAATACCGGCGCCAAATAAACCACTGCCAAAATCAACAGCGCCATCCCTCCCAGCAGGAAAACCGCCGCTTTTTCAAACATGGCAGGTATTTTTATCCGTTTGAAGATCCCCAGCAGCGCCACTCCCAGAATCCCTGCCAGACACAGGAGCAGCCCTGCTTTCGCGCCGGGGGTCTGATATTCGATCTGGATCACATTCTCCCCATCTTGAAGCGGCACCGCCATAAAGGTGTCGAATACCCGGTAAATTTCCGCTTCGCTTCCGTTGACCTTGGCGGAAAAGCCTTTGTCATACGGTACAGATAAAAACAGCCATTCCTCTCCGGAGGATTCACAAGTCCCCTGGATACTCCCGCCCCGCACGGTCAGGTCCGCGGTTTTCCGGCTTTGAAGCTGAGAGGCGAGCAAGGGCAGATCCATGCCGTATACCCCAAAGGACTTTGCTTCCACGTCCTTGTGCAGCGTTACCTGAACCTGTACTGTTTCGTTTTCAAATGTCCCCAAATACAACAGCCCGTTCTTGGATTTAGAGGGGTAGCCCTGGAGCAGCTCCTCCCCGTTTACTGATACGGTGAACGCTCCGTTGATCGGTTCGGTCAACTTGGTGCTCAGTGCGTCAAAGCAGTCAAAATAAAGGGCTTGCCTTTGGGTCACCGGGATGCTCCACGTCAGCCCTGACGGGTTGCTCCCCTCTCCCCGTTGGAGCCGGTAGTGCCCGGAAGTCCGTTCCACCGAGATATTCTGCTGTTCTGCCGGCTCATACGAGGTGATAAGCTGTTCTTCACTTTGAAAGATCTCTTGAAATAATTGCTGCTGCACCTCTGAACGGGTCCCATCTGTCAGTTGTTCTGAAAGCCCGCTGTTTGTCACGATCCCTAACGGCAACATATCAGAAAGCGCCCGGATCTGATATTTTTCGTTGATGTAAAGAAGCTCTCCCTCTTCCTCACTGCCGGTGCGTTCTATAATATACCGGTTGCAGAGCAGCGCATCCGTCAGCACAGTCCCGCCTACCGGGCTGGTCTCCATCCAATAGCAGGAATAGCCCAGTTTTTTCATCCCGAATAAATATTCTTCCGAGGTCAGGGAGGTATAATGCCCTAAGTTGTTATATCCTATCCCGCCCAAAAGGTTGATGTCAAAATCCTTATTCTCCATCTTTACCCGGTAATAACCCGTATCGTCGATCCGTCCGGCAAGATCTGCCGCCAGCTGCCAGCTTTGTGGGCTTCGGGCGGCTTGCCCCAAGAACACGTCGCTGTAGAAGAAGCCTCCTGTCAGGGTGGAGGCGCAAAGCAGCAAGGCCAGTGTACGCCGAGTCAGCCATTGATTCTGCCAGCAGAACAACGTGACGAATACACAGAGAAACCCTGCGACAAATACCAGCAGAATACTGACAAACTGCCCGTCGTTCACCCACAGGGAGCGGACATACTGCTTCAGATCCTTGTCCAAAAAGACTAGTACACCGATTACCGTTAATAGGTAAAACGCCATTGTTCCCCAGCACAGGTAAAGCACTTTCCTGCGGCTGTACTTTGGCGCTCCCTGATAAGACGACAGCATCATCGCCGCAAGGACCAGCCCCATCATCACTGTGATATATCCGTACCGCGCCGGAAACGCCTGATAGCTTCCCGTATGCCACATCCGGTTGACCGGGTCAATACAAAGCGGCACGGCCATGAGCAGGAGCAGCCATAAAAACAGCCTGCGCTTTTTAGGGTAATCCGGCGCCGGGAAAATAGCGCCCGCAATCAATAGCGGGCAGGGCAGAAGGATACAAAAGGTCGTCCGGATATCTGCAAAAAAGTTACCGCCGCTCAGGCTGGTGATCAGGTCTACGCCACGGGCGGAGTTTAGGTACTGCCTCCAAAAGCTGAGCCATGCCGGGGCGGTCAAAAGGGCCGCCAGCAGGACAGAGATCCCCAGCAAAAAAGCGGCGCGCCCCCTGCTTTTCTTTTCTATTTCGGAAAAGAAAAACAGATAAAATCCACAGAACAAGACCAAAAACAAGATCAGCATATAGCTCAAATACAGGTTGATGATCAGCATTCCGCTTAAGACAAAAATAAACGCCATTGGGCGGGAGCGGACCAGTAAACGGTCAAGCGCAAGGAGCAGAAGCGGGAACAGTGCCATAAAATCCAGCCAGATCATATTTTGAAAGAACAACAAAGCGTACCCGCACATTGCATAGGAAATCCCCAGTACCGCAGATAAACCTCCGGAAAGCTTGGGGAACTTTTTAAAGAAGAACCACTGCGCGCAGAACCCGCAGAGCATCAATTTCGCCATGACCAGCACATTTACCCAGACGATCAGCTGGGTATCGGGGATCGGCAGCGCCAATAAAGAAAAAGGGCTGGCCATAAAAAATAAGATAACTCCCACAAAATTCATCCCGCCCGCAGTCAGGTGGGAAAAGGTCAATCCATCTCCGCCCAAAAGCATCTGTTTTAATTCCAACAGCAAAGGGATCACCTGCTGGGTCATATCGCCCCACGCCATGGTATTTTCTCCATAAGGAAACAGTCCGCAGAGCAGATACACGGCGGACAGCAAAAGAAACACCCCTGCCGGGGCAAGGATCAGTGAGCATTTGGTTTGTTTCATGGGGCAGAATTCCTTTTGTTTTTTTCTATTATATTATCTTAATTTAATGAATTTGTAAATTTTGTCAAAACAGCAAATATACACTTTGTAAATTTCTGTTCTTCACAACTTATCCACATTATTGCAAAATTTCTTTTCTACTATTTTACACCCTATTTTTGCGGAGTTTTTAACCTTTTCAACTGACTTTTCCACATTATAAATTTTTATTTCCACATTTTCCACCATTACAATCTGTATATTTGTTGAAAAGTCGCTATTTTTCCACTTTTTCAACATAAAAACTGAATATTTGCCATTTTACAAAATACACAATATTTTTATTTTCAATTTATGCAGAAACACGGTTTTTTCTTTTCTTCCAAAAAAAGGTTGAAATTTTATTTTCCCTGTAGTATATTCAAACTGTAAACGATTACATTTTAGGAATCAAAAATTGTAATCGTTTACGAAATCAAGCTTGCGAGGTGTGAAATGGCAACGATCAAAGAGGTGGCGCGCCTGGCCGGTGTTTCGGTGGCAACAGTATCCCGCGCACTGAACCAGCCCGAAAGTGTAAAAGAAAATACCCGCCGGCAGGTAATGGAGGCAGTTCATGCATTGCATTACAGCCCCAACTTTTTGGGTAAAAATTTACGCCAGCTCCACACAAAGCGGATCTTAGTGGTGCTCAATAGCATTTCTAACCAGTTTTATTCCCGCGTAGTACGCGGTATCGAGGATAAGGCCCGAGAGCTTGATTACAACGTCCTCATCATGACGACCCGTGACCTGCAAAAGAATATTCTAGACGCCATTTCCATGATACAGACCAAAGTCGTGGACGGCGCGATCTTTATGACGACCCTTCACGCAGAACAACAGATCAGCGAGCTAAACCGCAGTTACCCCATCGTCTGCGCCTGTGAACCAGTGGGTGACCCGGATATTTCCTGCGTCAGCATCGACAATATTCAGGCAGGTTATGACGCAACCAAATTTTTGATCGAAAACGGGAAACGGCGGATCGCATTGCTGGGGATCGAATCGGACCTGCTTGATACAGATTACAACGGGACGCTCACCGGCTCCGCGATCATGCGCGAAACCGGGTACCGCAAAGCGCTGAAGGAGGCGGGGATCCCAGTGGACACCGCGCTTCTCTTCCCGGAAGGCCTCACCTACAAGGCGGGAAACCGCTGTGTAAAACAAATTCTAAAATTACAGGAGCTGCCGGATGCGATCTTTGCCTTTTCCGATGCCGGGGCGATCGGAGCGATTCAAGCCCTGGAGGCAAACGGGATCCACGTTCCGCAGGACATCTCCGTGATCGGATTTGACAACACGGCCATGAGTGAAGTTTACCAGCCGTCAGTCACAACGATCGGGCAGCCGCAGTACACCATTGGCACTACGGCGATGGAGCTGTTATTTGAACGTATCGGCGGCAATCCTACACAAAGCGTGCTGGTTCAGCACCGGCTGATCCAGCGGCAGTCAGTCTGCCCCTCTAAATAGTCTCAGTTTTGGGAAACCATTTTTATAGATTTATTCTGAAAAGGAGTTATTCGCATGGAAAAACTAAAAATCGGTATCGTCGGATGTGGCGGTATCGCCAACGGGAAACACCTACCGGCGATCAAGAAAAACGGAAATTTTGAGATCGTGGCTGTCTGCGACTTGATTGAAGAGCGCGCCCTCAAAGCCAAAAAGGAGTATGGCACAGAAAACACAAATGTTTACACCGACTATAAACAGCTTCTGGAGCAGGAAAAGGAGATCGAAGCAGTTTATGTTTTAACTCCAAACCGCTCCCACAGCTTTATTTCCATCGACGCCATGAAGGCTGGGAAGCACGTGATGTGCGAAAAACCGATGGCAAAAACCTATGCGGATGCCAAAGCCATGGTAGAAACCGCCAAAGAAACTGGAAAAATCCTGAATATCGGTTATCAGAACCGCTATCGTCCAGATTCCCGCTATTTGAAAGCAGCCTGTGAAAACGGCGATTTAGGCGAAGTATATTATGCAAAGGCACACGCCATCCGGCGCCGTGCCGTGCCAACCTGGGGCGTTTTCTTAAATGAGGAAGAGCAGGGCGGCGGTCCTTTGATCGACATTGGCACCCATGCGCTGGATCTAACTCTTTGGATGATGGATAATTATGAGCCGGCCTCTGTTACCGGTTCTGTCTTCAAAAAGCTGGGCGACCAAAAAAACACCGCGAACGCCTGGGGCGACTGGGACCGTGAAAAATTCACGGTAGAGGATTCCGCGTTTGGCTTTATCAAAATGAAAGACGGCGCGACCATTGTGCTGGAAGCCAGCTGGGCGCTGAACAGCCTGGATGTAGATGAAGCAAAAACCTCCCTTTGCGGGACCAAAGCGGGCGCCGACATGAAAGACGGGCTGCGGATCAATACCGTAAAATACAACAAGCAGGTCACCGAAAAACCCGCCTTGGATGCAGCGGGAGTTGCATTCTATGACGGGGAAGGGGAAGACGCTCCCGACGTGGAACAGGATGTCTTCTATAACGCTGTGAAAAACGGCGGCGAACAGATCGTAAAACCAGAACAGGCGTTGGTCGTGACCCAGCTTTTGGAAGCGATCTATAAATCCGCAGAAACCGGAAAAACAATTTACTTTGACTAATTTAAAAAGGTGGTATCATTATGTACGTTGCTGTTATGAATCCTGTTTTCCAGACAGAATCTCTGGAAGAAATGTGTCAGATCCTTTCCGAACGCGGTGTTTACTCCATTGAAATGGGATGCGGCGGTTCCCCGGGAAAACATCACTGCGACCCAGATGTCCTGTTAAACGATGAAGCAAAATATCAGGAATTTTTAGATACTCTGAAAAAATACGACATGAGCATCTGCGCTTTGTCCACACACAATAACCCGGTTCACCCAAACAAAGAGCTGGCTGATTTTGCGGACAAAGAGCTGACCAAAGCATTTCAGCTGGCCCAGAAAATGGGCATCGACACCATCGTGACCTTCTCCGGCTGCCCGGGCGACAGTGAAACCAGCCAAAAACCAAACTGGGTCACCTGCTCCTGGCCAGATGATTATACCGAAATCTTAAACTGGCAGTGGAACGAAGTGCTGATCCCGTACTGGAAGAAAAAAGCCGCGGAAGCAAAAAGCTACGGCGTGACCAAAATCGCGTTTGAAATGCACCCCGGATTCTGCGTTTACAATCCATACACCCTGTTAAAGCTCCGTGAGGCGGTCGGACCAGAGATCGGCGCGAACTTTGACCCAAGCCACCTGATCTGGCAGGGGATCGACCCAGTAGCGGCGATCCGTGAATTGGGCAAACATCACGCGATCTACCACTTCCATGCAAAAGACACCAAGGTAGACGAATACAACAAGGCAGTCAACGGCGTTTTGGATACCCGCCACTACTCCGAAGACCGCTCTTGGAGATTTCGTTCTGTCGGCTGCGGGCATGATTTACTGTTCTGGAGAGATATTGTCGCCGAGCTGCGCCTTGCCGGTTACGACAAAGTAATGAGCATTGAACATGAAGACGGCCTGATGAGCAAGCTGGAAGGGTTGGATACCGCGATCAACACCTTAAAACAGTGTGTGATGAAAGAACCAGCACAGGATATGTTCTGGGCATAATCAGTATGCCTAAAACAATATTTGTATCGTTCGGGGAAACGGCATGGCCTTGGCTGTGCCGTTTTCTTGTGTTGTCAAGCATTTTCTCCTCCCCTGAATGGTAACAGGTTGTTAAAACAACGTGCAGAAATAGAAAGCGCAGTTGGTAGCTTTTCTTTGTGGTAAGCGGTATACTATTGCTAACAACTTATTAGGAGGAAAATTTATGAATTTGGGAAACAACTTGTTCCACGCAAGAAAAAGATGCGGCTTATCACAGGAAGACGTGGCGGAAAAACTGGGCGTAAGCAGACAAACCATTTCAAAATGGGAAACCGATGAAACGGTTCCCGATATTCGCCAGTCGAAAAAAATGGCGGTACTCTACAAGATGACCCTTGATGAATTGATTGATTTTGATATAGATGTAAAGGAAATACAGGAAATCATCGACCAGACCAGCGAGAAAACAGAAGAAAAAGTTGATTGGACCAATGCCTGGGGCAAAAAATATCCCATCTTGCTTCAATATCAAGATAAGGTCAACATCCCTGGCTATGCCCGCCGAATCAATATCATGTTGGATGAACTGAAGCAGGAATATCAATTTAACGAACAGGAGGCCATGCTGGTTCTAAAAGATATTTTATACCATGTCTGGAAAACCAGAAAAGATAAATGACCCGCCTCATCGAGTTTCCGTTGATACGCTTTTGTCCTTTAGGAGATTGCCTAAAGGACACTTCTTTTCTATGGACCTGTCAAAAATCATTCTCTTAATTTGTCCATTTTCCTAAAATTTACGTCCTGCTCTTTACTTTTTTCCTGGATCGGCGTATCCTATTTTCATTAACACGAAAGCGGGGCTTATCCCATGAAAAATTTCGATAACGACAGCATTATTCTGGAACATCTGGCAGATGAAAACGAAAAGTATCTGCACGCAGTGGTTCCCCCTGTTTACTTGACCTCCCTGCATGTCTTCGATACAGCGGAGGAATATCTTCATTTCGACTCAGAAAAAGAAGACGCTTACATCTATGGCCGGGAACGCAACCCCACCGTCTATCTGGCGGAGCAAAAAATCGCCGCCTTAGAACGCGGAAAAAAGGCGCTGATCTTTGCCTCTGGGATGGCCGCGGCCTCAAGCGCCGTCATGGCCACCTGCCATACTGGCAGCCATGTGATCTGCATGAACAACGCCTATGGCCCTCTCCGCAACTTTTTACAATCGTTCTGTACAGAAAAGTTGGGAATGTCCGTCACCTTTGTACGGGGGGCAGACATTTCCGAATATGAACAGGCTATCCGGCCGGAAACCTCCCTGATCGTGCTGGAAAGCCCGTCCACCTTTGCATTTTCTGTGACCGATCTGCGAAAAGTCGCCGCCCTTGCGAAACAGCACGGCATTTACACTTACTTAGACAACACCTACTGCACGCCGATTTTCCAAAAACCGCTGGAATTTGGCATCGACATTGTAATGCACACGCTTTCCAAATACATGGGCGGGCATTCCGATATTATCGGCGGGGTGCTGGTTTCCAACGATCTGGAGTTGGCAAAGGAGCTGGAACATACGATACGTCCTCTCTACGGCGGTATTATGGGGCCGATGGAGGCATGGCTGGTGATCCGCGGGCTTCGCACCCTGTCGGTAAGAGTCCATGCGCACCAACAGACCGCGCTAAAAGTCGCCGAATTTTTAGAGCAGCATCCAAAAATCAAATGCGTGCGTTATCCTGGATTGGCCTCACACCCACAGCATGACCTGATCGCCAGCCAGCAGACCGGAAGCACAGGGCTGATGACCTTTGACATAAACGGGAACAAAGAGGACGCTGTGAAAGTAGTCAACCGGCTCCAGTATTTTAAGATCGGGTGCTCCTGGGGCGGGTTTGAAAGCCTAGCGACCCCGGTCGGATACAACGCCTCACCGGAAGAGCTGGACTTTATGGGCATTTCTGAGCAGACCATCCGCATCCACTGCGGATTAGAGGAATGCGACCTGCTGATCCAGGATCTGGAGCAGGCGCTTGCCGTCTTATCATAATAGCATGAAAGAAAAGTGAGCGAACATGATTATCCCTATCAATGAAGAATTCAGAGCTCAAGTGAATCAACATATCTCAGAGGAATGGGCCGGCCCGGTGGTAATCACCAAGGGAACCGTACATGATACGTCATATTCAGAGGGATTTATTTCCCTTACCAACGGGGAATTAACAGGATATATCCTGTATGAAATCTGCCGGAATCAATGCGAAATACTGGTTCTGCAAAGCATTTTGGAAAATCAGGGAATCGGTTCCGCTTTGATTAAAGCCGTACTTAACAAAGCAAAACAGGCTTATTGCGAAACTGTATGGCTGATAACCACAAACGATAATATCCATGCCATACGGTATTATCAAAAATTTGGCTTTGAGTTGGCCGCAGTTCATATCAACGCGATCGAAGAATCCAGAAAATTAAAACCAACAATTCCATTCTTCGGTAATGAAAAAATCCCACTAAAACATGAATTTGAATTCCAATATAAGCTGTAAGTATACAAGAAAGCGCCTTTCTAATGAAAGGCGCTTTCTTGATAATCACGTTTACTTTTTAGACTCCATATATTTTTGGTATGCGGCACGCAGCTCTTTTGATGTTTCTTCCGGGCAGGTCGGATTGCAGTGCGCCCAAACGCCGGTTTCACTGGAAGCATTAAACTTTTGCTTATCCGCGCTTCTCATCGGCGGGAAGAATTCGATGTGGAAATGGAAATATTCAGACGGGTCCTCGCCGTTTACCGGCGCGTTGTGCATGCACATCATGTAAGGGAAGTTATAGTCAAACAGGCTGTCCAGCATCCCCGCCACATCACGGATGGTGATCCCCAGCAGTTCCTTTTCCTGTTCGGTAAATTCGGAAATATTCTGTTTATGGGAATTTGCCATGATGTACACCCCATAAGGATATTCTGTAAAAAACGGGAGAAATACCGTAAACGCTTCATTCTGGAAAATGATCCGTTTTTCAAATGCCAGCTCCTGTTCCAGCATCTCGCAGAAGATGCATTTCCCCTTTTCCGCCAAAAATTCCTTAGCGGATTCTGTTTCCAGCTGGATCTTTTTCGGCACAAAGGAATAACCGTACATCTGGCCGTGCGGGTGCGGCATCGTTACGCCGACTACATCCCCCCGATTCTCAAAAATAAAGACATATTTGATCTTGGGGTCCGCCTTCATCGCCTCAAAACGCTCGCACCAAAGGTCTACCAGTTTTTTCATATGGCTGTCGGACAGCTCTTTGATCGTTTTGGTATGATCCGGGGAGTACAGAATCACTTCGCATTTCCCGTAAGATTCTGCCGTTTTGAAAAAGCTGTTCGCCACGTCATCCGGAACTGGAGGATCTTGGGACAACGCCGGGAAGTCGTTGTCATATTTCAGCACTTCATAATCCGGTACGTTTCCAAAGCTTGGGCAAAACGGGCAATAGTCCTTCGGCATTTGCGGACGTGCCTGCCGGTTTGAAGCGATCATCACCCAATCTTTTGTCAATGGATGCCATCTTAATTCTGCCATAGCTTTATTACTCCCTTTCCAATTTTACGCCGCCTGCTTCACGGATCTGCAACACATAGCAGGCGCCTTCTCCAAAGACCTGTTCCATTAAAGAGCGGTATCCTTCTACCATGCCGTTTGGCACAAACGCCTGGATCGTGCCGGCAAAACCGCCTCCGTGCACCCTGCATGCACCCTGTCCCTGAAGAGCCCGCTCACTGAGAGCCAGCCCAATGGATACGCCCTGTTCCTCCGGATGCGCAGGAGAGAACACATTCTGAAGCAGCTCATAAGAGGACCGGCCAGATTCTTTCACGATTTGGCAAAACGACACGAAATCCTGCTGTTTCAGCGCTTCGGCCTCTTGCTTTGCACGCTCATTCTCCTGGAAAAAGTGGATGGCACGCAGCACGGCACGGTCGGAAACCTGTTCACGAATTTCAGGCAGACGCGCATAAAATTCTTTTTCTTCTACTTCCCGCAGCACTTCCTTACCGAAGAAAGCCGCCACGCTTTTCATCTCTGTCGGCACCGCCACATAATCAGGGGTAAGATTCGCGTGGTTTCCTTTGGTATCTGTAATGCAAAGAGAAAATCCGCTTGCGGAAAAATCAAAGGCCACCTGTTCGATCACAGGCTGGTCTGGATCGCGAAAATCAATTTCAACAAATGACCCGACCGAACTCACCATCTGGTCCATTAGGCCGCTTGCCTTACCGAAATAATCGTTTTCCGCGTATTTTCCGATTTTGGCGATCTCTACCGCGTCGACTTCACCGCCGCAAAATTCTTTGCTGATCACCGTCCCAACAAGAACTTCAAACGCCGCAGAGGAAGAAAGCCCAGAGCCTTTCAACACATCAGAGGTGGTATAAATATCAAGCCCGCCGACAGGGTACCCCATCTGGGTAAACCGTGCGGCGATCCCACGGATCAGGCTGTTTGACGAGCCCTTTTCCTCTTCGATCGGGGAAAGGGTGGAAAGCTCCACTTCATTCATGGGAAATCCCTTGGATTGTAACCGGATCATATTGTCGTCATTACGGGCGACCACGGCGATAATGTCCAAATTTACTGCTGCGGCCAACACCCTGCCATGCTGGTGGTCTGTATGGTTTCCTCCTACCTCGGTTCTGCCCGGTGCAGAATACAACGCCGCTTCCGTATGGCAAGGGAAAATCTCCTGAAAACTTTCGATTGCTTCCGAATATCTCTGTCTTTGATATGACAGAGCCTTTTCGGGATAAAGGCGGCGGAAAGCCTGATCATACCCGCCGTTTTGCAGCTGGGACTGCAATTGCTTCAACTCCTCCATGGTAATCTCTCCTTTTTGATTGATTCCTAGTTTAAGATTACTTGATTTCTTCACGAAAGTCTATTCAGGAATGTTTTTTAAACATGGAAAAATGTTTCCCAATATGGTTGATTTTCTATAAAAGTACTGATATAATGAACTCAAACTGGAGCTTAGGAGGGACCACGGTATGGAACCTTTTAAATTTTCTTATAAAACTGAAAAAGAAGACGCTATCATGGTGAATATTCACCGGTCGGGTTATCAAAAATGTTCGGCGGGTTATCAAATGGGACCGCTAAGCCGCAGTGTGTACCTGATTCATCATGTTGTTTCTGGAAAGGGGTATTATGTTGCAGGAGGGCAGACCTTCGCTTTACAAGAAGGAGACACCTTTCTGATCTATCCCAACACGGTCGTGAGTTATTTTGCGGATCAAGAGGACCCCTGGGAATATTATTGGGTCGGTTTCTTAGGCGCCGATGTAAAAAACCTGTTGAGCAAAACTGATTTTACCCCGCAAAATCCTGTTATTCGCACCAACCATAGTGAAGAGCTAAAAGAATTGCTGCTGCAGATCTATGAGTCCAGCGGAGGGGAGTATTACCGCCATATCAGGATGGCAGGCTACCTGTATTTGTTCCTTTCTAAGCTGGTGGAGTATTCGGAAAGCCACGAAGAGGCAGTAGACCTTTCGCTGGAATATGCCAAGAAAGCGGTGGATTTTATTTCCGAGCACTATTCCAATCCCATTTCTGTGTTGGATATTGCCGCAGATCTGGGGGTCAGCCGCAGCCATTTGTACCGGATCTTTATGAAAAATTTTTCTATCTCCCCACAGGTTTACCTGGAGCAGTTCCGCATCCGGCAAAGCAGGCTGCTGCTGGAGCAGACGGCGCTTTCTATCAGTGAAATTGCCTCCTCCGCCGGGTATGATGACCCTTTGCATTTTTCCAAGGTCTTTAAAAAGCTATATGGTGTTTCCCCGCGCGGATACCAGAAAGCATACCGTGAAACCCAACAGCAAAAAAAGGGGTAATGTATATTGGTTCTCCTTCTATGTCACAGGAGTATGGAAAAGACAAGGAAAATATATCTTTCTAGCAGAAAAAGCATACGGCAATAATGCCGTATGCTTTTTTTACATTCTGTATTATTTTTTAATACATCAACTTTTTGTTTATTTCGTTAAAGCCTTGACCATATCTTTATGTCCAAAAACGACCAAAGTTTCGTCTGCCGTGAACAAATGGCTTTGCGGATCCGGCAATGGGAAAATAGATTCCCCTCGTTTTGTCGCTAGAATGCTGATATGATATTTAGTCCGCACCTCCAGTTCCACCATGTTTTTCCCTTTCCAGGCCGCTGGAAGAGAAATTTCATAAATCGCGTAATCTTTGGTCATCGCGATATAATCAAAGATCTTTTTGGAACCGTATTTTACAGCCAGGCGTTCCGCCATTTCCCGTTCCGCATAAACAACATGGTCCGCGCCATTTCTCAGCAGCAGCTTTTTATGAACATCGCGGCTGGCACGCGCAAGGATATATTTACCCCCAAGGTCTTTTAACAGGACCGTAGTTTCCAGCGCGCTTTGAAAGTTATCGCCGATCGCAACAACACACAGATCAAAGTTATTAACGCCCAGCGAACGGATAAACGCTTCATTGGTGGTATCCCCGATCTGGACATTCGGGATAAACTCAGCCGCCGCATCCGCACGTTCTTCATTGATGTCGATCGCCAGGACCTCATTGCCTTCTTCGATCAATTTCCGCGCCATATGGCGCCCAAAACGTCCTAATCCAACAACTAATACTGTTTTCATAATCTTCTTATCCTATCCTTATCTTTTCTGTCGGAAGTTTCGAGGTAAACGTACTATGCGCCGTAGTAAAGGCAAGTAAAATCGTAATTGACCCGACCCGTCCGAAAATCATTAACAACGCCATCAAAACTTGCGAAAAAATACCCAGTTCCGGCGTGATTCCCAATGACAAGCCAACTGTTGCAATCGCGGAAGTTGCTTCAAACAAAACCGCCTGCACCGGCATCGACTCCACATAAGAAACTACCATCGTCACACCAAGGGTAAAGGCGACATACATCATCAACACACAGGCCGCCGTATGAAGGGCATCTTCTTCCACCCGTCTGCCGAAGCACTCGATCGACTTCTTGCGGCGGAATACGGTAAAGATACTTAAAGCCAGAACAGCCAATGTTGTAGTTTTAATACCGCCCGCCGTCGAACCGGTAGAACCGCCTACAAACATCAGGCAGATCATCAGCATCTGGCTTGCAGATGTTAATTCAGACAAATTTACCGTGTTGAACCCCGCAGTCCTTGCCGTAACAGACTGAAATGACGATGCCAGCACCTGATAGGAACCGGATTCTCCTTGAAACAGAGTGCCGCCCTGTTCAAATAACCAGATCAGCCCCGCCCCGATCACAATCAGCAAAATACTGGTACTGATCACGATCTTTGTATGCAGCCGGTATTTAGAGAAACAAAATTTACAATGCAAAATATCGGACCAGACAAAAAAGCCAAGCCCGCCAATAATGATCAGCAGCATAATTACGATATTCAACAGCCAACTGTCCGCCCCAGTAATCAGGGAAGAGGTTGGCGCGAATACTCCCATGAGGTCAAATCCTGCATTGCAAAAGGCCGAGATCGAATGGAAAACCGCAAAATACAATCCCTGCAAAAAGCCCAGCTTAGGGCAGAAATAAAAGCAGAGCAAAAACGCTCCGATCCCTTCAAAAATCAGCGTTCCCCACAGGATCAGCTTTGTCATTCTAACGATTCCGCCTACCTGAGGCGCCCCCACCGATTCCTGCATCGTAACACGGGAAGCCAGTCCGATCTTTCTTTTAGTCAGCGAAACCAGCGAGATCGCAACAGTCATAAAGCCAATCCCGCCGATCTGTATCAGCATCAGGATGATCAACTGGCCGAACAGGGTCCAGTGCGTGTACGTATCAAAACGGATCAATCCCGTAACACAGGTTGCAGATGTCGCAGTAAAAAACGAATCCATCACGGTAGTCGTTTCCGACGGCCGCGTAGCAAAGGGCAACAACAATAAAACCGTTCCCAATGCAATAATCAGGCAATAACCCAGCAGGATCATTTTGGTCGGCGACATCTTTGTTATCTTAACCAAAAAGTTTCACCTATCTCTCAATCGCATAGTATACCCATTCTATCACAACCAACTAAAAAAGAAAATATCAATTATGTCGAATTTAGCATGAGTTTGTGAACAAAATACTATCGCATCATCCAACAGAATCACGGTTTTAAAACCTTTTCCCGGAAACGCTCCAGTTCTTCATCGCTGACTGGGGTCTTATCATCTCCCACCGAATCCAATTCGGTCGGCTCGCTGATTTCCTGCTGATATACCTCCATCACAAAATCCTCTTCAGTACTGTCGTCAAACAAGTCCTCCAGCAAATTATCATTTTGGGCCCGTACATCACGCATCCGCCTGCGTTTCATGGCAAGAAATGCGGTCCAAACGACCAGACAGATCATAACTAAAAAGGCTATCACGGTCCCGATCACTGACACCACTGTATTTTCCGGCGCAGAGATAAATGACACGGCTTTTCCAAAAAACGGACTTTCAAAGGATATCTTCCCCATGACATTCCGCTTGCTGATGGTACTGTTATTGCTTTCTATCACGATGTCCCGTTCCAAATTCTGGCTGACATTTTCCAGCGAATAATTCTCGCCCTCACGGATCAAAATTTCATCTCCGCTTTGATAGTTCGCTCTTTTTTCTAAAAACAGCAATGTCTGCTCTTTTCCATCATCCAACACATAAGTCTTGCCCGCAATATCGTCTGACTGACTGCTGACCGTCGCATAGATCAGCATTGCGCCGAATAACAGGAAAAAGCAGATAATCATTCCATTGATCACCATTAAGACTGAACTGGCAGTCGACTTTTTGGCATCCCTCAAATGAAACACCTCTTTTCCGTGTCCTATTATAACGCAAAGGGTCCTTACTTACAATCATTTCTATTTTTGTTCGTGAAAACTACCGAAAAAACCGTCACTTTTTTGACACGCTGAACTTTTCCCGTGAATTGACTTTCGGGGATCTCTTTTCTATAATAAATAAAGAAACTACTGTCGGGAAAAGGGGAATTTTATGAAACAGATCTTATGTTTTGGAGACTCCAATACCTGGGGACATGACCCATGTAATGATGGAAAACGGTTTTCCTTTGATAAACGATGGACTGGGATAGTAACAAAATATTTGGGCGATGGGTTTTCCGTTCAGGAAGAGGGGCTTTGCGGACGCACTACAGTATTTGAAGACCCGTTCGATCCATACCTCTGTTCAAAAGACAGCCTTCCTGTAATCCTGCGAACGCACTGTCCGATCGATCTGGTCATTCTAATGCTGGGAACAAATGATATAAAGCAATACTTCCATGCTGATATATCAGCGATCACACAGGGAATAGAAACGCTCCTTCAAATGATCCAAAAACCGGAATTTTCGCAGGGATATCCCGCGGCGCAGATCCTTCTTATTTCACCGATCCTAATTGGCGAGCAGATCGCAGATTCCCCTTTTGGGGAACTGTTTGACGGAAGGCATGCTTATCAGCTAAGCTTAAAACTGGCAAAGGCTTATCAAAAAACAGCCCAAAAATTTCACTGCCATTTTCTTAATGCGGCAGAGTATGCCCAGCCGTCTGCAAAAGACTGTCTTCACTTGGACAGCGCCGGACATGCGGCATTGGCAAAAGCTATTGGGGCAGAAGTAAAGAAAATTTTTTCAAAAACATAAACTATCAAAACAGCGGGGACAAATCATTGTTCCCGCTGTTTTGACGTTAGTCCCTCCAAAAACCATTCTGTTTCTTTTGGGTTATGAAGGATGATAATTTGTTTTTTCACATTCTGACTATGAAGCATCCCCAAATATTTCCGGCGGTTTTGTTTGCGGAAATTCCATATATAACGCAAAAAGGAAGGGGCAAATCGTTCTGGGCAATCATTTCCCATGTCGGGGCGCGTCTTTCCGAATCCCAGCAGGATCCTCCTGCACGCTCCATAAAGGCACCTTCGCCGGGGATAATCCAGAAGGATCACCGTATCACAGCGTTCCAGCCGCATAGCGAGCGTACCATTATAATTCCCGTCCAAAATCCATTGTTCTTTATCCAGTTCCACCTCCAACAGCCGGATAAATTCCTCCTTTGGCGAGGCCTGCCAGTGTGGACGCCAAAACAGACGGTCCAGATGTACTACCGGGATCTGCAAAAGGTTTGACAGCTTCTGAGACAGCGTTGTTTTTCCGCTTCCCGGGCAGCCGATCACTAAAATTTTTTTCATGGTTTCCTCCTGTCATTCAGGCTTTGCAAAAAGCGAGATGGTTTTTTATTTTTTGTTTCAAAGCTTAACAAAAGATCTTCTTTTCACCATTTTAACAGGTATGACGGGGCATGTCCTCTGCATACAGTAGTGGTATGACTAAATTTTTTCCATGATCTCTTAATATATCATAAATCATCTCAAATAGCAATGAATCAAACCGGCCCGGCATTCAAATTTCAACATAGAAAGAAACGGACCGAAAAATTCCGGTCCGTTTCTTTCTATCCACAGATCTTATTCTGATTCTGAATCTATTTTATGGTCATCTTAGAAAAAAGCCAATCCAAACAACAAGGAGCTTTTAGATTTTTGATTTCTCTATGATAGCCCTAACTAAGCTTATAATTTCTTTCTCTATCTCTTATACGATTCTTTTGTTCCTTGCTGTCCATATCATTTTATCATAATACCAGGTGGTCTGATTAGAGATGCTTCAGCTCTTCCAGACACTTTTTACAGATATGTTTTCCCTTATATTCCACAACATCTGTATCATGACAAAAAAAACAGGAAGGAGTGTATTTTTTTAATATGATTTTGTCATCCTCAACATAGATTTCAACACTGTCTTCATTATCAATGTCAAATACTGTGCGCAATTCCTTTGGAAGAACGATTCTCCCAAGCTTATCTAGTGGACGAACAATTCCTGTTGCTTTCATCTGAAATAGACCTCCTCTTTTAATATTACAAAAACTGTATTTTGTAGTCATAATTATACATTATATGGTAAATTTTGTCAACTATAAAGTTTTGATCTTTTTTAAGATTTTTCGACTTTCTTTTCAACCTATTGTAGAAAAAGGGTGTATGCAGCTTTGATGAAATGGATTTTTTCCGGTCTGATCGTACTATCTATCTTTTTTGGGATCACGACCGGACACCTCGACGCGGTTTCAAACGCGGCCATCAGCGAATGTGGAAACGCCGTTACGCTAGTACTGAAACTAATGGGATCCATCTGCCTGTGGAGCGGGCTGATGAAGGTAGCGGAGGAATCCGGTTTGACTGACCGGATCAGCCGGCTGCTACGCCCCTTTACCCGGCTGATCTTCCGCGGTCTTCCGGAAACCTCACCGGCGCTTCCCCTGATCTCTATGAATATTACCGCCAATCTGCTGGGACTGGGAAATGCCGCCACCCCACTGGGGATCGCCGCCATGAAAGCCTTGTCAGAGGAACAGCCGCCTCATCTGCGCTCAACCGCATCTGTACATACGATTTCTTTGGTCGTTTTGAATACAGCCTCCATTCAGCTTTTGCCTACTACCATTGCCTTGCTCCGGCTGGAATATGGGGCTTCCGACCCGTTGGATGTTTTGCCCGCGATCCTTTGCTCCTCATTCCTTTCTGTCTGTGTCGGACTTTTGCTGGTTTCTCTGTGTTCCCATTCCGAACGCTCGCCACTTCAAAGGCAGGCCTTTTCCAGACGAAAGGAGGCCGCAAAATGAATTTGAGCAGTTACATTATCCCTTGTGTGATCGCCTTTTTATTATGTTATGGGCTTTTTAAAAAGGTCCCGGTCTTCGATTGCTTCATCCAGGGAGCGAAGGAGGGGATTCAAGTGAGCATCCAGATTCTTCCCGCACTGGTCGCATTGATGACCTGCGTTGGGATGTTCAAGGCTTCTGGCGCGCTGGATATTCTCACCGACCTGTTTGCCCCGCTGGTTTCCGCGGCAGGGATGCCCAAAGAGGTGGTTCCCTTAGCGCTGCTGCGTCCCATTTCAGGCAGCGGGTCTTTAGTAATATTCGAGGACCTTTTAAAAACCTATGGTGCAGACAGTTTGATAGGAAATATAGCCAGTGTAATGCAGGGCTCTACCGAAACTACCTTTTATACGATCGCTGTTTACTTCTCAGCAGCACAGATCACCCGTACCAGGTACACCGTATTTTGTGCGCTTAGCGCAGATTGCGCCAGTTTTATTTTAAGCGGTGTGTTCGCGCGGATATTTCTCTCGTAAATGATCATATGGGGCAAATTATACCATATTTTACTGGCGCTTTCTACCTTTATTCTTTTTTTATATAGCCCGGACTGCCACTGAAAAAAGCTGGAGGCGTATCGTTTGATACGCCTCCAGCTTTTTCTCTTTCGGCTTATGTAACCTACATGGTCCCCAGCCCAAAGCTGACCGAAAGAGCACTGTTTACCTGTTCCATAGATTGGGAGTCCAGGCTTCCCATTTTTTCTTTTAACCGTTTTTTATCAATGGTCCGGATCTGTTCCAATAAAATGATGGAATTTTTGGCCAGACCACTGCCGTCAGCGGAAACTTCTATATGGGTGGGCAGCTTTGCTTTTCCCCGCTGGCTGGTGATCGCCGCTGCTATTACAGTTGGGCTATGTTTATTTCCCATATCATTCTGCACAATCAAAACAGGTCTCACGCCGCCCTGTTCAGATCCTACAACCGGACTTAAATCCGCATAATAGATATCTCCCCGTTTGATTGACACTTAGAACACTCCTTATCCAAAATTCATTCCATTGACTTCATTTATAGTCTGGAACGATTCCTGTCCATTTATACAAGCCATAGAAATTTGGGGAGCATTTTTTCTTGGCATGACCCTTTACTACATCATATTAAATATGGTATAGTAATGTTAATGAAATTTTTGTGAAGACAGGAGCAGTCAGATATGATACCGGGATTTCTATGGGTGACCCAGCCTGAGGAAATGGCGCAGTGCCGATCAGTGCGTCAGTGTGTTTTTATAGAGGAACAGGGGTTTTCCAATGAATTTGACGAGATCGATGAAACCGCGCATCATCTTCTGTTTTTAGATGACGAAAAGCCGGTTGGAACAGCCCGCCTTTTTTTAGAACACGGGGAATGGCATGTTGGACGGGTTTGTGTTTTAAAGGAATACCGCGGGAAAGGGATCGGTGCGTTTTTGATGAAAGAATGCATAGAAAAAGCAAGACAGTTGCGCCAAAGCAAGGTCTTGTCGATCAGCGCCCAAATTCAGGCGCAGCCATTTTATGAAAAGCTTGGATTTGTTCCGCAGGGGGAGCCTTATCTGGATGAACACTGTCCGCACATTAAAATGAGTTACACCATTGGGGAGGAAACTAAATGAAACAGCTATATATGCCAATTCCGGCGATCGTTTTGACATTATTAGCCATTTTAGCAAATTACCATTCCGCTGTTGCGGAAATGCCGCCATCCAGCTTTTCTTTGTTGATGTCCCTTCTGTTTATTTTAGGTTGGATCTTCATGGTAATATTTTCTATTAAATATTACTATACTGTGGTATTATTTTTCTTCTCTATTTTTTGGTTTGCTTGTTTTATTTTTTGCACCATCCCGGCCTTTATCGTAGCGTTTGATACGATCCCCTTTGATTTTATGCAGATCACCAATGCGATTTTTGTTTCCCCGCTTTATGGGATCCGTGATTTTTTAAGCGCTCTTTGGACCTATATCGCATCAGCAGGATTTTCGGTTTTGATGGCAATCATCTGTTTTCTGTGCAGCCGCAGAAAAGGGGACAGTCTTCCGAAAGAAAAACGCAAGCGCAAAAAACGTACTCCCAAAACCCCGTCTTTACAGTAATCACAAAAAAATCAGCCGGCTATGAAAGCCGGCTGATTCTAATTCTTTTCCCACTTTGAAAAAAATGCTTCACTGGATAACCCATTTGCCCGGTTAAATCGTTTTAACCGGATCAATTCCCCATTAGGGTACATCCCCGGGGAAAGATAATTTACCTTTTCTTCACTGGTCATCACGATCCGAAACCCCATCTCTCTTAACAGTGGATCGGTGGATTTTGAAAAGGCCCCGAATGGATAGGCGAATGCAATCGGCCTTACCGAAAGTTCTTCCTCTATTTCATCGTTTAGGGAACCAAGATCGGAAAGAAGCAATTCCCGGTATTGTGACTCACTTTCGCTGTCCAGCTTCCGGACGCCTTTTCTGGGGCTGGTTTTATGAAGGTCGTAGGTGTGGTTCTGTACCTCAAAAGTACCGGATCGCTGCATTTCACGCAGTTCATCCCAGCTTGCGTGGGCATAGCTCATACTTTTGGTGATATTTCCGGAATAAAGGTCGGTGTATTTTCCAACGATTGAAATAACCGCATGCATCTTGTATTCTTTTAATAACGGATATACATAGCCATAAGCGCTTTCATACCCGTCGTCAAAGGTGATCAGGATCGGTTTTTCAGGAAGCGGTTCTCCCATTGTCACATAATTTTCGATTTGCGCAAGGGTAACGGTCTGATAGCCTTCCTTTTGGATATATTGCAAATCCTTTTCAAATTGCTGTGGGGAGGTAACATACGCCCCCTGACGGGCCGGGTCTTTCAGGATTTGGTGGTACATCAGTACCGGAAGCTGCACCTGTTCCTGAACAGCGGTCGCAGTTTCCGACGCGGCCTGTTCGGTGATAGCAGTAAAAACCGTATTCCCGATCATCACTAACACCAGCAGGATCCCTGAGAGTACCCCTATGATATTCTCTTTCACGTTTTCGCGTTCCTTTCCTTACTCAAGTAATATTATTTTTATGCAGCCGGTCTGCTTCTTAGAAGCGCCAAAGGAGGTACGGCATGCGTTTTACAACACTGTCTAAAATTTTATCAAAACACAGGATCTATTCTTTTGGTATCTGCGATTATCAAAATATCTCCTGTTTTTTGCCTTGCCGGAACCGGAATACTATCCCGCAGCAAGCTAAGTGCGTCATCGTCTGTGCTTTTCCTTATTACACAGGGGAGTATCTGCAAGCTAACGTCTGCAAATATGCCATGGTCCCGGACTACCACCAGGTCGTGCGCGGTATTCTATCGGCTGCCTGTGAGGAATTAGAAAAAACCTTTGGCGGTTCTTTTGTGGGCTTTTCTGATATTTCCGCCCTCCCGGAAAAGGAATGTGCCCTGCAAAGCGGGTTGGGGGTTATGGGAAAAAACGGGCTGGTGATCCATCCGGAATACGGGAGCTTTTTTGTGATCGGGGAGATCGTTACCGATCAGGAATTTCCTTTTTCTAAGCCAAACCAAACCTCCTGTTTTGCCTGCGGCAAATGCCGGGAAAACTGCCCGACTGGCGCGATCGGTACGGATGGGATCGACTATCAGCGCTGTCTTTCCTTTATTACGCAGCGCAAAGGGAAACTGACAAAAGAAGAAGAAGCTTTCATCCAAAAAAACGGACTGATGTGGGGGTGCGACCAATGCCAAGACTGCTGTCCTCATAATCGGGATCTGCCGGTCACCTATCTGAAAGAATTTTCTGAAGACATTCAACCGGTCGTGACAGAGGAGAATTTGAAGCGGCTGATGAAGACCCGGGCTTTTGGATACCGCGGAAAAACTCTTTTATTGAGAAATCTCGCGCTGTTAGCCGCAGGGGACAGAAATGGTGAGCAGGACGAAAGGGAATGAGCGGATAATATGCGGTGGCTGTTGGGAAATCCGCTGCCAGCGAAGCAACAGAGATTTTTTTCGGTTGAAAAGAAAAATAAATTGTATTATAATGAAAATAGAACCGATCCTGTTCTTTGACAGGACCCAAAAATTATAAAGAAATGGATGGTAAGGTAAAATGGCTGATAAAATTTTAGTAGAAACTTCTGCACGCCACGCACATGTAACAAAAGAAGATCTGGAGATCCTATTCGGGAAAGGCGCTTCCCTGACCCACAAAAAAGACCTGTCCCAGCCGGGACAGTTTGCTTGCGAAGAGCGCATTACCGTTGTAGGACCAAAGGGTGAAATGCCTGGCGTAAGCATTTTAGGACCGGAAAGACCTGCGACTCAGGTAGAACTTTCCTTGACTGACGCTAGAAAACTGGGTATTACTGCCCCGATCCGTGAATCCGGGGATGTAAAGGACAGCGGCGCATGTAAGCTGGTTGGTCCGTGCGGCGAGGTAGAATTAAAAGAAGGCGTTATCATTGCAAAGCGGCATATCCATATGACTCCAGAAGATGCGGCAGTTTACAATGTTTCCGATAAAGAGATCGTTTCTGTGAAGATCGATTCCCCGGAAAGAAGTCTCACACTGGGCGATGTCGTTGTCCGTGTCAGCCCTAAATTTGCTTTGGCAATGCATATTGACACCGATGAATCCAATGCGGTCGCCTGTGCAAGAGGGGAAGCTTTCGGCGAACTGATCAAGGCATAGTGCAAGAGCTCTTTCTAAACAGCATAGCGCTGATAAACGCTATGCTGTTTTCTTTTTTGGAATATGTTGTGTTTGTAAACATTCCTCAAAACACATTTACAAATAGTATTATTTATGCTATGATAATTTAGTATCGGTATTAAGATTATCTAAAAATAGAAGGAGAAAGGGAGGAACAACATGGCTGCTGATAACTTCTTGTACTATAAAAACAAGCCGCTGGTGAAATGCGGAAATACCATTTATTACGGTAACATGGCAGATGATTATGTCATTATGATGCAGGTCCTCAGCCAAAAAGAATGGAACAATCAAAATATTTGTGGAAAAATTTCTGTGAAATTGATCATGACAGATGAAACAAAAAATCCTTTGGAAAGAATTGTGAAATCCAGTGAAAAGGAAGGCCTATATCCCGCTTTGGATATTGCTTCTGTTTGGCTGGAAGACGCACTGAAAAAACGGTAATAAGCTTGCTTTATCAAGTATAATTAGGGAGGGGACTTTTATGCTGATCGTAACAACAGATTATATTAGCGGAAAAAAACTTGAAACACTTGGAATCGTAAAAGGACAGATCGTTCAGTCAAAGAATATCGGGCGTGATATCGGCGCCTCCTTTAAAAATCTAGTCGGCGGCGAAATCCACTCCTATACGGAAATGCTTTCCGAAGCGCGGGCCGTCGCGACCAGACGTATGGTCGAAGAAGCAGAACATTTAGGCGCGGATGCAGTGATAGACGTGCGGTATGCTTCTGCGGCAGTCATGGCAGGCGCGGCCGAAATTTTAGCATATGGAACCGCTGTAAAATTTATTGCTGAATAAATCGTTAAAAAACAAAGTAGTTCGTAGGATTTTGCTAAAATTGTTGCGAACTACTTTGTTTATTTATGGAAATCCTCTTTTTTTCAAAAATACGCCTTTTTTTGAAAAAAAGTGTTGACAGCATGTCCTTTTTGTTATATAATATAAAACGTTCCAGCGAGACGGCTGGCTGATGAAATGGCGGTATAGCTCAGTTGGCTAGAGCACGCGGTTCATACCCGCGGTGTCATTGGTTCAAATCCAATTACCGCTACCACTTTTTATTTAATAACGGCCCGTTGGTCAAGAGGTTAAGACACCGCCCTTTCACGGCGGAATCGCGAGTTCGATTCTCGCACGGGTCACCAGATCGCCTGCTATTTGAAATAGCAGGCTTTTTTGTATCTGATTACATCTGGAGGGGGAGAATATGAAATGACAGTTGGTGAAATCATCCGCGCGATCAAAGAAAAAAGCGGTGCAGATGTCAGCCCGCAGGCAGGCGACCGGTTGATCTGTGGGTCCGAACAGGCCCCTGTCAGCAAAATTGCCACTACCTTTATGGCAACCAGCGAAGTAATTGAACAAGCGTCTAAAGAGGGGGTAGACCTCATCATCACCCATGAGCCCACCTATTTTACAGGCCCAGATCGGCTAGACTGGCTGACAGAGGATCCTGTTTATCAGGAAAAACAAAAATTACTGGACCGGACGGAAATCAATATCTGGCGGTTTCATGATTACATGCATCTGGCAAAAGAAGGAGACCTGATCTGCCGCGGGATGTTTCAAGAATTGGGCTGGAAATGGGATAAGCAGAATATCATCGGCCAGGGAGCCGGCTTTAAGCGTTTTTCTGCTGACATCCCTCCGGTATCCCTGCGGGAACTGACAGCTTCCCTAAAAGACCTTTTTGGACTGCCTGCGCTTCGAGTCATCGGCGACCCCGATCTGGTATGCCGCCGGGCGGGACTTTTGCCGGGCGGTGTCTGTACCTTTTTAGATTACGAGGAGCTTCCGATGGAAGCCATGGAAGAGGAACGGTTGGATGTTATCCTCTGCGGCGATATTTTGGAATGGACGATCCCCTCCTACGTCCGGGATGCTGCACAGATGGGGATGCCCCGTGCTATGATCATTCTGGGACACGACCGTTCGGAAGAGGCTGGGATGAAGCATATCATCCCATGGCTTCAGCCGCTTGCCCCGGAAATCCCGATCATCTTTTTAGAATCAGGCGACCCTTTCCTGTATCTATGATGAAATTTAACTGTTAAAATGTAAAAGCCTCCCTGTGACGCTCTCGGTACAGGGGGTTTTGTTTTTGATAGGGCTTCTAAGAATCCCTTTGTCGAATTATCTTGTCTTTCATTAGTCCGTATACTATAGTGGTGTTATCCATCCATCTTCATCATTGTTTTACAAAAAGAAGAATAGACATAAAAGGTACTTTTGTTATTTTTATTAATCGTCTTTTGTGTCAGCATATTAGCAGGATGCAAAAAGCAGGAATTTGTTTCTATAGAAAACAGAAAACGACGAACGGGCCTTTGTCTTTACTGCGGAAGGATTTCAAAAAAGCTTTAACAAAAACTTGGAAGATCCTGATCTGAAAATTGGACAGCTGGAAACAGAAACCGGAGATGGGAGAAATTACTCGTGGTATGTTTATCCAAATTCTGGTTTTTCTGTTCATTTTGTTACAGAAGCGGAAAATGGATATGTAACAGATGTAGTAGAAACGATAGAAATGGTGGAAAGCACTGATTCTGCTCAAGGAGGCAGACTGATTTCGCTGTTGATTTTATCTACCAATAAAAGTTTAGACTCAAGTTCTGGAATGTAGATCCTAGAGGAGCTTGGTTTAACAAAGATGGATCAATGGGAAACGGGATATATTGAGGAAACTTCTTTTGATGGGATTGTTTACCACGTAAGTCTTGATGAAAATTATCTGCTGACTTTAACGATTTTTCCCATGTTAAAAGAATAAAAAAACTGCTCTGGAAAATTTCCAGAGCAGTTTTTATGTATTCCTTAGATAAACAGCGGAGAAACCGGTTTGTCTTCGTAAATTCTTGCGATCGCTTCTGCAAATACCGGTCCTACCTTCAGCATTTTGATCTTATCAATCTTTTTTTCTTCCGGAAGGGCAATGGTATCCAGCAAAACAACTTCCTTGAGCACGCTATTCTGGATGCGTTCGATCGCCGGGCCGGACAACACGCCGTGAGTCGCACAGGCGCTGACCTCTTTTGCCCCGCCGATGTCAATGATCGCCTGAGCCGCATTGCACAAGGTTCCTGCTGTATCGATCATATCATCGACCAGAATGACTTTCTTGCCTTCTACATTTCCGATAATGTTCATTACTTCACAGACATTTGCGCGCTGTCTTCTTTTGTCAACGATAGCCAGAGGCGCTTCGATCCGCGCCGCAAAATTTCTTGCCCGGGTAACGGAACCCAAGTCAGGAGAAACGACCATCACATCATCCATATTCCCTTCAAAACGTTCAATAAAATAAGGAGCTAAAATCGGTACCCCAAGCAGATGGTCTACCGGAATATTGAAGAAACCCTGGATCTGTGGCGCGTGCAGGTCCATGGTCAATACGCGGTCTGCGCCGGCTGTAGTGATCAAGTCTGCACAAAGTTTCGCGGAAATCGGGTCACGGGCTTTTGCTTTTCTGTCCTGTCTGGCATAGCCAAAATAAGGGATAACCGCTGTTATACGGCCGGCTGACGCACGTTTAAATGCGTCGATCATGATCAGAAGTTCCATCAGGTTATTATTCACCGGATAAGAAGTCGACTGAACCACAAATACATCAGATCCACGGACAGATTCTTTAATGGAAACGGAAATTTCCCCATCGCTGAAGGTAATAACGTCTGACGCGCCAACCGGAAGGCCAAGGTCCTTCGCGATGTCTGCTGCAACTGCTTTGTTTGAGTTCGCAGTAAAAATCTTGATATCCTTACCATGCAAATTCATTTTTCTAGCTCCTCATACTGTTTTTCACATTTTATTTCCACTGAAAAAGGGGTCCTTTACAAAGTTTTAATCTCCTCTTTCAGTTTACACCTTTTTTTTACGTCCTGCAAGTTTTTTTGCGGCAAACCCCTCGATTTCTGTTTGACGGCTTCTTGCGATTGCTAAAGCATATTCTGATACATCATCTGTGATGGTTGAACCAGCCGCTGTATAAGCGCCTTTCCCAATATGTACCGGAGCAACCAGGTTGGTATTGCAGCCTATAAACACATCATCTTCTACCACGCATCGGTGTTTGTTTACCCCGTCATAATTAACTGTAACGACACCGCAGCCAAAATTGACATTTTTCCCGATATCGCTGTCCCCCACATAGGTCAGGTGCGCCACGGCAGTTCCTTCCCCGATCACGGAATTTTTCACTTCCACAAAATCTCCAATATGTGCAAAAGATTTTACTTCACTGTTTGGACGGATATGTACAAACGGCCCAATATCTACATCCGTATGTATTTTAGACTGATAGCACTGTACAGAGTTCAATTTGACCCTGTCCCCGATCTCAGATTTTTGGATCACGGTATTTGGCCCGATCACACAGTCTTCCCCGATCACGACCTGTTCTTTGAGGATCGTTCCGCCTAAAATCACAGTATCCGCACCGATTTTTACATCAGGCGCAATGATGACGCCGTCCGTAGAAGCAAAAGAAACACCGTTTTCCATATGTCGGTAAATAATATTCATCCGCATTTTTTCGTTTAGTTCATACAAATCTTTTCTGGAATTTGCTCCCAAAACCACATCGCTGTTTTCCGCACAGTAACCGCCGACCCTTTTTCCGGACTTGATCGTCAGTCCGATGGTATCGGTCAGGTAATATTCCCCTTGTGCGTTATTCGGCTTCAGCTGCTCCAGCATGTTAAGCAGATGCTCCGCCCCGAACCAATAAACGCCGGAATTGATCTCCGGTATTTTGGATTCTTCCGGAGAAGCATCTTTTTGTTCCACGATTTTTATGATAGAATCTCCATCCCGAACGATCCGGCCATAGCCGTATGGATTTTCCAAAATAGCGGTCACGATCGTCGCCGCGTTGTTCTGCTGTTTATGCTGCCGGTAAGCGTCCTCGATTACTTCCGGAGAAAGGCAGGGGGTATCCCCATATAAAATTAAAACATCCTTTTCCCTGTTTTGTTCTAAAAACTCCTTTGCCATCATCACCGCGTGGCCGGTCCCTTTTTGCTGGTCCTGCAAAACCGTTGAAACGCAAAGCCTATCTTTCCAGCCTGTCAGGTAATCCTCCACCTGCTGCGCTTCAAACCCTGTTACCGCGCAAATCTCGTTTATCCCTGCCTTTTGGCAGGTCCTTAAAACATATCCCAGCATCGGCTCAAATAAAATTTCAGCCAATACTTTCGGCTTTTTTGACTTCATCCGAGTACCTTTTCCGGCTGCCAATACAACCGCACAAGTATTCTCCATTCCCAAAAGCCACCTTTTTCATAAATTGAAAAAAGAGGAAGCCAAACATTGTCGTTTTCCTCTTTTTTATACTTCTATTATTGCAATTTTTATTACATTTTTCAAGTCTTTCCAGTAAAGTTTGGTAAATGTTTTAAATTTTAGAAAAAATCACAATTTTTTTGATAAATATATAGAAAAAATAGATTGGATTTGTTATAATATCCCTGTAGGCTTAGAATTTAAGTCAGGATTGAACACAAACAAAGGGCCACTTGCGGAAATCCATATTTTTGCAGGCTTTTTGTCGTGTTTAAAAAATATTTATGGAGGTAATTATAGTGAGTAAAAAATTTGTTTACCTTTTCTCCGAAGGTAACGGCAAAATGCGTGAACTTCTCGGCGGGAAAGGTGCAAACCTTGCTGAAATGACAAACCTTGGTCTGCCAGTTCCGCAGGGCTTTACCATCACCACAGAAGCTTGTACACAGTACTATGAAGACGGTGAAAAAATCAACGACGATATCCAGGCTCAGATCATGGAATATATCGGAAAAATGGAAGAGATCGTTGGCAAAAAATTCGGCGATTTGGAAAATCCGCTTCTGGTTTCTGTTCGTTCTGGTGCAAGAGCTTCCATGCCGGGGATGATGGACACCATCCTGAACCTTGGTTTGAATGAAGAAGTAGTAGAAGTTATGGCGAAAAAATCCGGCAATCCTCGCTGGGCTTATGACTGCTACAGAAGATTTATCCAAATGTACTCCGACGTTGTTATGGAAGTCGGCAAAAAATACTTTGAAGAACTGATCGACGCAATGAAAGAGAAAAAAGGCGTCACCATGGATACCGAACTGACTGCGGACGATCTGAAAGAACTGGCAGAACAGTTTAAAGCAGAATACAAAGAAAAAATCGGCCAGGACTTCCCAAGTGATCCAAAAGAACAGTTGATGGGCGCCGTAAAGGCAGTTTTCCGTTCCTGGGACAACCCGAGAGCGAACGTTTACAGAAGAATGAACGACATCCCTTATTCTTGGGGTACCGCTGTTAACGTTCAGATGATGGCGTTTGGTAACATGGGTGAAACCTCTGGTACTGGCGTTGCATTTACCAGAAACCCGGCTACCGGTGAAAAGAAACTGTTCGGCGAATTTTTGATGAACGCACAGGGCGAAGACGTTGTTGCTGGCGTTCGTACTCCTCAGACCATCGATCAGCTTGCTGAAGTTATGCCGGACTGCTACAACCAGTTCGTTGAGATCTGCCACACTCTGGAAAACCACTACAGAGATATGCAGGACATGGAATTCACCATTGAAGATAAAAAACTGTACATGTTGCAGACCAGAAACGGGAAGAGAACCGCTGCCGCTGCTTTGAAGATCGCTTGTGACCTCGTTGACGAAGGCATGATCTCTGAAAAAGAAGCTGTTCTGATGATCGACCCAAGAACTCTGGATTCCCTGCTCCACCCACAGTTTGACGCTGCTGCTCTGAAAAAAGCTGCTCCAATCGCTTCTGCTTTGGCTGCTTCTCCAGGGGCTGCTTGTGGTAAAATCGTCTTTACTGCTGATGATGCAAAAGAATGGGCTGAAAAAGGCGAAAAAGTTGTTCTGGTCCGTCTGGAAACCTCTCCGGAAGACATCGAAGGTATGGTTGCCGCTCAGGGTATCCTGACCGTTCGCGGCGGTATGACCTCTCATGCTGCTGTTGTTGCACGTGGTATGGGTACCTGCTGTGTATCTGGCTGCGGTGAAATCAAAATGGATGAAGAAAATAAACAGTTTGAACTCGGCGGAAAAGTTTACCACGAAGGCGATTACATTTCCCTGGATGGTTCTACCGGTGCAATCTACGGCGAAGCAATCCCAACTGTAGAAGCTTCTATCAGCGGCGAATTTGGCAGAATCATGGCTTGGGCTGACAAATACAGAGCTCTGAAAGTAAGAACCAATGCTGACAATCCGCGTGATGCAAAACAGGCTCGTTCCTTTGGCGCAGAAGGGATCGGTTTGTGCCGTACCGAGCACATGTTCTTTGAAGCTGACAGAATCCCGGCGATCCGTGAAATGATCTGCTCTGACACAGTAGAACAGAGAGAAAAAGCTTTGGCAAAATTACTGCCGATGCAGCAGGGCGACTTTGAAGCAATGTACGAAGCAATGGAAGGCAACCCGATCACCATCCGTTTCTTAGACCCGCCGCTTCACGAATTCGTTCCAACAGATGAAGCTGACATTGAATTGCTTGCAAAAGACATGAACAAATCTGTTGCTGATATTAAAGCAATCATCTCCAGCCTCCACGAATTCAACCCAATGATGGGTCACCGTGGCTGCCGTTTGGCTGTTACTTATCCGGAAATCGCTGCAATGCAGACCAGAGCTGTTATGCAGGCTGCTTTAGCAGTCAAAGCAAAACATCCGGATTGGGATATGGTTCCGGAAATCATGATCCCGCTGGTTGGCGAAGTAAAAGAATTGGCTTATGTAAAATCTGTTGTTGTTGAAACTGCTGACGCTGTTCTGGCTGAAGCTGGTTCCGACATGCAGTACAAAGTTGGTACTATGATCGAAATCCCACGTGCTGCTTTGACTGCTGATGAAATCGCAAAAGAAGCTGAATTCTTCTCTTTCGGTACCAATGACTTAACTCAGATGACTTTCGGCTTCAGCCGTGACGACGCTGGTAAGTTCTTGGATGCTTACTATGACAAGAAGATTTATGAAAACGATCCATTTGCTAAATTGGATCAGGTTGGTGTTGGCAAGCTGGTTAAAATGGCTGCTGAACTCGGCAGATCTACTCGCCCAGACCTGAAGCTTGGTATCTGCGGCGAACACGGCGGTGATCCGTCCAGTGTTGAATTCTGCCACAAAGTTGGTCTGAACTATGTTTCTTGTTCACCTTTCCGTGTGCCGATCGCACGTTTGGCTGCTGCTCAGGCTGCGTTAAAAGACTAATTTTTCCAATAAATGATGAAAAGGAATTAGCAGGAAATCCTGCTAATTCCTTTTTTGTTTGCATTATTTTACTTCAAAAATCTATTGTCTTTTTCTTATAATACTTTATAATATAAGTAAAAAGAGTAGGAGGGTATTTATGAAAAAGACAAAATTAGTTATTGCAGCGATCTTGACTCTTGTTATTTTATTATGTGGTTGTGGGACAACAGGAAAATGTTGGAGCAAATAATCTGCCTGTCAGTAAAACAGAAGACGAAAATGCGGTACCGGATTTTGTTCAGGCAATGTATGACGAGATGGGCGAGTTAACGGAAATGTACGGCTTATGCTATGAGATGGTAAAAGAACCTTCTTTTGAATATAGTACAGAGGCTTATAGCAAGTGGTGTTTTGAGATCGAATCTTTAGAGTTAGACCATATTCCAAATCATGAGAGTAATGTGGAACATGAAATTATATTTTGGAATTATAAGGGCGAGCAAAAACACTCTTATGAGGCTGATATTCGTGGTCCTATTGGTAAAATGCGCTATACTGAAGAAATGCAAAACGATTGGATTGAAATTATTACAGCCCTTGCAGTAGCGAACGACCCTACTGCCAAGTTTGAAGAAGTCAAAACTAAGGTGACAGAAATAGTTATGACCCAAGATCCAGATGAAGATAGTTCTATTTTAGAACTAGGAGATTATCAGCTGACTATAGAAAGCTATAAAAGTGATTATATAGTGGTACAAGGAGTTTATAAAGAAGAACTTTAAAAATATTCTTGCAAAACAAAAATATACTAAGACAAGTTTCTTATAGAATAAGAATTTGATCGTTATAAATCGTAAAGATGAATTACTATAAAACTATAGTAAATGAATTCTTTAAAAGAGTGCCAATATTTGGCACTCTTTTTTATTACTTATATGATCAATATTTTTCCTATAAAAATATTTTGTTATATAAATATAACTTTTTATCTATTTTATGTAAAAAATGGTCAAATTTATCAGTAAGACTTTTTTTAAAAAACTATTGCTTTGTTTTTTTAGTCAAAACTAAAATAATATGCTATATATTTTTAAAATTTTTGTATTACTATCACAATTTTTATTTTTATCCTTTATTATGTTACCTTTTTGAAAATCTAACATTCTTGCATTATAATAAAAAGAGACACCACATAGAAAAGGAGGGAACTATCATGGATTTTAAATCAAAACGAATCGCAGCAATCAATGATTTAGCTGGTTTCGGACGTTGTTCTTTATCCGTGATGATGCCGGTCATATCTGCTTGCGGCAATCAATGTTGTCCTGTCCCTACGGCCATCCTGTCCAGTACAGATGGGATATCCGGCTTTTCTATGAAAGACCTTACGGATGACCTTTCCGTTTACCTTCGCCAATGGAAACAATTAAAGCTTTCTTTTGACGGGATCTATACCGGTTATCTCAGTTCTGCAAGACAGATAGAAACAGCCCTTTCTTTCCTTCAAGATTTCAGCCGCCCCGATACCTGTATTTTGGTCGATCCTGTTCTGGGGGATCAGGGAATCGTTGGGTCCAACTGCACCGACCAGCTGATCAAGGAATACCATTCTTTGATCGCACGGGCAGACTTTATCACCCCTAACTTGACCGAAGCGTTTTTTCTGTGCGGGTTGCCTTATCAGGAATACCCCGATGAACGCACGCTCGATCTAATGGGGGAAATGCTTCTGTCCAAAGGACCAAAAGCGGTGATCATTACCGGCATTAAACACGAAACTTCCATTGATACCTATCTTTTTGAGCGGGATCAAAAGAATCGGATCTTTTCTCCCCGTTGCCCACAAGAGAGAATCGGAACAGGGGATTTATTTTCTTCTATCTTCCTTTCTTCTGTTCTTCAGGGAGATTCTTTCGTCGCCTCTGCGAAAAAAGCCTCTGATTTTATTGCAAAGGCCTTATTTTTTTCAGAAGAGCAAAATATTCCCGTTGAAGAAGGAATCTGTTTTGAGCCTTTTTTGGGACAATTATCGCCCTATTTTACACAAAGGAGCGAAATGATATGATACAATCGGAAAAAGTGCATCTTCTTACAATCTCCTCCATCTTTGCGGCGATCATTTTTTTGTTTACCGCTTATTTCTTTCATATTCCCTTTGCAACAGGGTACATTCACTTTGGAGATACTTTAGTTTTTTTGGCGGCTGCGTTACTGCCGAAACCGTATGCCATTGGAGCGGCAGTGGTAGGAATGGGTTTATCCGACCTGATGACAGCTCCTATTTGGGTCCTTCCAACAGTTTTGATTAAAACACTGGTCGTACTTTCCTTTTCTTCTAAAACAGAAAAAATAGTTTGTTCCCGGAATATGATAGGTGTTGTCTGTGCTTATTTTGTCAATGTAGCCGGATATTTTGTTTTTACCGGTATTCTTTATCAGGATTGGCTGTTTCCTATCGTTCGTCTTTATACAGACCTGATCCCGCCCTTTATCTGCGGAATTTTATTTATAGCCATTGGAAAGGTACTGGACAGAACTCGTCTAAAAGAAAAATTTTTTACGGGAAGAGGGTAGATTACGATGAGTATGACGATTTTATATGAATTGGGCGATAATCTATATGTAAACCTTACAAACCGCTGTAACTGCCGTTGTGTATTTTGTCTGCGCAATAACAGCGATCATGTGCAAGATACCGACAGTTTATGGCTGGAGCACGAGCCGACTGTAGAAGAGGTATTAGAAGAAGCGAAAAAATTTGATTTTTCCCAGTATCGGGAAATTGTGTTCTGCGGCTATGGAGAACCTACGCTTCGTTTGGATGATCTTTTAACAATTGCAGAAACATGGAAACAGGAAAGCCCATCTTTAATAATCAGAATCAATACGAACGGGTTATCTGATTTACAGTACCAAACAGATACTGCAAAAAAAATGGCTGGCATCATCGACAAGGTTTCTATTAGTTTAAATGCTTCTGAAAAAAAACACTACTTTGAATTGACACGCAGCAGCTTTGGCGTCGATTCTTTTGACGGGCTTTTAACCTTTGCACGGCATTGCCGGGAATACGGAATCAGCGTCCGTTTTAGCATTGTAGACCTATTACCGGAACAAGAAATCCGGGAATGTAAGGCAATCAGTGAAAAATTATCAGTGCCGCTGGAAATCCGTATTTATGAGCCAAAAGAATAATCTACAGACTTTTCGACTCTTTTTTCTATTTTTTACGAAAATACGTTGAAAAATCTGTAAATCAAATAAGAATACCATTTATTGTTTATATTACTGATAATATATTAATATTTCTAGCTATTTTTCCAATTATTTTCCACAAAAATGTACGAACTGTATAGTAATATTTTACTTTTCTTTCAACTTATTTCTATTTGATTTTCCAATACTTTTATTAAATCCGATGGTTATCAACTTTTTCAACAGAGTTATTAACATTTTCACTGTTGAAGAAATTAACAGCTATACAATAAGTATTGAATCAGAAAGGAGCTTTTTCAGTGGATCAATTTTCAGTTACACCTGTCAAAACAGAAGAAGATTTTCAAAAGCTTGCTATATTGGCAAAAGAGATTTGGCAAGAGCATTTTACCCCAATTATTGGAGAAAAACAGGTAGCCTATATGCTGGAGCAGTTTCAATCTTACTCAGCTATAAAAAAAGCAATTACTGAGGACGGTTATCATTACTGGTTCCTGTGCGATCAACAAGAAGCTGTGGGATATACCGGCGTTCATCCGGAAAATGGGGCGCTTTTCTTATCAAAGCTTTATTTGAAAAAAGAATGCCGTGGAAAAGGCCTTGCGCGGAAAGCATTTACCTTTTTACAGGAATTTGCAAAAGAGCAGGATTGTAAAACAATTTGGCTGACCTGCAACCGGGATAATAAGAATTCGTTAAAGGTTTACCATAAATTCGGTTTTACTGTTGTGAAAGAACAGGATGCGGATATTGGAAACGGATTTTATATGAATGACTATGTGATGGAATACCGCTTATAAAAAGGAGCTGCAATTAAAATTGCAGCTCCTTTTTATATATTGGATTATGAAATGTTTATTTTTCAACAAAGTTATTCATCATCTGTTGAAATCTCTTCTTCTTCCAATTCCTGTTCTAATTTTTTGAGTTCTTCCTCAGACATCTCTTCCTCATCGCCGGTTTGCTCTACCTGAGAAATTTCTTCGCTGTCATCATGTTCTGCGCGGGCAAAAGATACCAATTTGGAGTTCTCCGCCAATCTCATTACCTTAACTCCGGAAGCATACCGGGACATGATATTGACATCGCTGACCCGGATACGGATAATCACTCCGTCATCAGAGATCATGATCAGGTCATCGGTATCGTCTACTACCTTAATACCAGCGACATGACCCTTAATCTCACTCACTTTATAGTTGATCTTTCCATATCCGCCGCGGCGCTGTAAGCCGTATTCACTGATCTCACTGCGGCGTCCTTGCCCTTCGTCTGTCACTGTCATGACGGTTGCGTTTTCCCTGAGCCGTGCTAGACCAACCACATAGTCGTCATCACGCAAACGGATCGCACGCACGCCTTTGGCTGTTCTGGACATTGGCCGGGCATCCGTTTCCTTAATACGGATCGCCATCCCGTTATGAGTCGCGATCAGTAGCTCATGATTTCCATTTGTCAGTTTTGCAAAGGCAAGCTCATCATCTTCATTCAGGGAAATCGCGTTTAACCCACTTTTCCGCACATTTTTATATGCGCTGAGCTCGGTACGTTTAATCAATCCCTTTTTCGTAACAAAGACCAGATATTGATCCGGATCAAAATCATGTACCCGAATCATATAGGCGATTTGCTCCCCATCTTCCAACTGAAGAAGATTTACGATATTCGTCCCTTTGGAAGTCCTGCTTCCTTCCGGTACCTGATAACATTTTAAACGGTGCATCCGGCCCTTATTGGTAATAAACAGGATATGATCATGGGTGGAGCTGATAAACAGCTCTTCCACAAAGTCCTCTTCTTTCTGGGTCATCCCGGATACTCCTCGTCCTCCGCGCTTTTGGGTCTTATACACATCTACCGGCAGGCGTTTGATATATCCGCAATGGGTCAGTGTAACAACGCAGTCCTCCTGTGGGATCAGGTCCTCAATGTCCACTTCACCACTGACCATCTGGATCTCGGTGCGGCGTTCATCGCCGTATTTCCGTTTGATCTCAGTCAATTCTTTTTTTATGATCTCCACAACCAGCTGATGATCGTTTAAGATCGCTGTTAATTCTTCGATCCGCGCCATGATCTGCGCAAACTCATCTTCAATTTTCTGCCGTTCCAGACCAGATAACTGGCCTAAACGCATTGCGACAATGGCAGACGCCTGTGTTTCGTCCAGATAAAGGCCCTCTGTTCCATAATCGACTAAATGCACTTCTCCTACATGGACTTCATCAACTGGCTTGAAGCAGTATTCCATCAAAGCCTTTTTCGCAGCAGGCTGGTCTTTCGCATTACGGATGATGGAGATGACCGTATCAATGAAATCCAGTGCTATCGTTAAACCCTTTAAAATATGTGCGCGTTCCTGTGCCTTTCTCAAATCAAAGGCAGTTCTGCGACGTATCACATCACATTGGAAAGCAACATAATGATCCAGGATCTCTTTGATATTCATTACCTTTGGCTGGCCGTCAGCCAAAGCAAGAAGAATGATACCAACCGTTTCTTGCATCTGGCTGTAGTGATAAAGCTGATTTAAGACTACCTGAGGATTCGCTTCTTTCTTGAGCTCTACCACCATTCTCATTCCATCGCGGTCAGATTCGTCCCGCAGGTCTGAGATCCCTTCGATCCTTTTATCCTTAACCAGATTCGCAATGCTTTGAAGCAGCCGCGCCTTATTAACCATATATGGCAGTTCTGTTACTACAATATGGAACCTGCCGTTTTTCTTTTCTTCAATCTCTGCACGGGCACGCAAAGTAACTTTTCCGCGGCCTGTCATATATGCCGCGCGAATCCCGGAATAACCCATGATGATGCCGCCGGTAGGGAAATCGGGTCCCTTGATATAATCCATAATATCTGCAACGGTCGCATCCGGATTATCCATAATAAAATCAACCGCGTCAATGACTTCTCCAAGGTTGTGAGGCGGAATATTGGTCGCCATCCCAACCGCGATTCCAGTAGAACCATTTACCAAAAGGTTTGGAAAACGAGAGGGGAGAACGACTGGCTCTTTTAAACGGTCATCATAGTTTGAAGTAAAGTCAATGGTCTCCTTTTCAATGTCAGTCAACATCTCCATGGAGATTTTACTCATTCTCGCTTCGGTATAACGATAAGCAGCCGGCGGGTCACCGTCGATCGAACCAAAGTTTCCGTGCCCGTCTACCAAAGGATAGCGCAAGGAAAAATCCTGTGCCAAACGGACCAACGCGTCATAAACAGAGGCGTCACCATGCGGGTGATAACGCCCCAAAACACTACCAACCGTATCCGCACATTTACGGTATGCGGTACTAGGCCCTAAATTATTTTCATGCATGGTATAAAGGATCCTTCGATGAACCGGCTTTAATCCATCCCGGACATCTGGGAGAGCACGGCTGACAATGACAGACATGGAATAATCCAAAAAGGATTTTTTCATCTCTTTTTCAATATCGACCGAAATTACTTTTGAATTTTCTGTATTATACACTTTGTTCCACCTCTCTCCGCAATGATAAAAAGCGGAGTTTTATTTTGATTTTTTTACTGTGATGCGTTTATATTTATCCTTTGCACCAGTTTCAAATCTTTTGGATATTTCTTCTGCGTTTTCCTTACAACAGCGTTTTGGAACAACAAAAACCCTTACCTTCTCATATCCAATAATAAAGAGTTCCTCTGTTTCCCAAATCCGAATCGGAGCATCTTCATAAAAATAAATCGCGCTGTTTTCATTTTCTCCAATTTCAATCGCAGAATCATATACGGTTAGTATATATTCTTCTTTATATTCCATTTTGGAAATAGTTTTTACTACCTGACGGATATGGTTTAATGGAAAATACCAAATAAATAACAACACAGTCAGGGAAAGAACTGTCATAAACAAATTGAACTTGCTTCCAGAAGAATTGATCGTCGATACCAGATAAATTACAAATATAATTCCCAGCAGCAGGCTATAGATCGTATATTTTTTATAAAGCAGTTCCCGCTGAAAAATTTTCAGCGCCGTTTTGATTTCATCCGCATAAAAACCATATTGCACACGAATCCCTGTTTCATCTGCCAGTCTTTCCTTTTGTTCCTGATTGGCAACAACAGCCGGAACTTCAGAGTATGCATCTGTTACCAGACCCTGATCTTTGATCGGCTGGCTTTTCTCCTGCGGGATCTGATCTTCGTTTTCTACCATATTCTTCTCCTACTAAATATCCAGATTCTGAACATATTTCGCGTTGCTCTCTATAAAAATCTTTCTAGGCTCTACCTTTTCACCCATCAGGATCGTAAAGATTTCATCTGCCGATACAGCATCTTCCATCTCCACCTTTTTCATGATCCGGTTTTCCGGATCCATCGTGGTTTCCCAAAGCTGTTCCGGATCCATTTCACCAAGACCTTTATAACGCTGAATATCTACTTTTGCATTGTTTTCGCCGGCCAGTTCCCGGATATACATATCCCGTTCCGGGTCCTCATACGCATACCGTACCTGTTTACCGCGGCTCAATTTATAAAGCGGCGGCTGTGCCAAATAAACATGCCCCTCTTCAATTAACGGACGCATAAAGCGGAAAAAGAACGTTAACAATAAAGTTCTAATATGAGAACCGTCAACGTCAGCATCGGCCATAATAATAACTTTTCCATACCGCAGCTTGGAAATATCAAATTCATCGCCGATCCCGGTACCCAGAGCAGTTACCACCGGCATCAGTTTTTCATTGCCATAAACCTTATCAAGCCGGGCTTTTTCTACGTTGAGCATCTTACCCCAAAGCGGAAGAATCGCCTGAAATCTTCTGTCACGGCCGGATTTTGCAGAACCTCCCGCAGAATCACCCTCAACGATATAAATTTCAGTGTACTGATTATCCCGTTCTGAACAGTCCGCCAGCTTACCCGGCAGGGAAGCGCTTCCCAGCACTGTTTTTCTTCGGGTCAGCTCTCTGGCTTTTCTGGCTGCTTCTCTTGCTCTTTGTGCATTTACTGCTTTATCAAAAATCGCTTTGATAACCGCTGGATTTTCTTCAAAATAGGTCATCAGCTTTTCAGAAATCAACCCGTCTACCAACGGCCTTGCTTCCGGATTTCCCAATTTACCCTTGGTCTGCCCCTCAAACTCACAGTTTGTCAGCTTAACGGAAATAATAGCAGTCAAACCTTCCCGAACGTCGTCGCCGGATAATTTCGGGTCAGAATCCTTTAACAGGTTATAACGTTTTCCATAATCATTGAATACACGGGTCAACGCATTTTTAAAACCGATCTCATGGGTACCGCCGTCCACAGTATGGATATTATTCGCAAAGGACAGGATCACTTCATTGTAGCTGTCATTATACTGCATGGCGATCTCAGCTACTGCATCTCCGACCTCCTTTTTCAGATAAATTACATCAGGATGAACTACTTCCAGCTGCTTGGAACGATGGATATGCTCCACAAAGCTTTTGATACCGCCTTCGTAATGCAACTCCTTTTGCACTACATTTTCCGGATCCCGCGAATCGATCAGCACGATCCGTACTCCCGCATTCAAAAATGCCTGTTCCCGAAGCCGTTTTAATAGAATATCATATTCATAAACTGTGGTCTCAAAAATTTCATCATCTGCTTTAAAAGTAACTTCTGTCCCAGTTCTTGTAGTTGGACCGACTACCTTTAACTGTTCGTCATAATGTCCCCGTTCAAACCGCTGGAAAAATTCCTGCTCCCCATCAAAGATCCGCAGTTCCAGCCACGAGCTTAACGCATTGACAACAGAAGCGCCTACTCCATGCAGTCCTCCGGCAACCTTATATCCGCCGCCGCCGAATTTCCCGCCGGCATGAAGGATCGTATAAACAACGGTTGCCGCAGAGATCCCTTCTTTTGGATGGATCCCTGTCGGGATACCGCGCCCGTTATCCGTAACGCGAATCAGGTCTCCCTCCAGCAATTCCACTTTAATTTCGGAACAATATCCTGCTAATGCTTCGTCGATCGCATTATCTACGATCTCATAAACCAGATGATGCAACCCACGCGGGCCAGTGGAACCGATATACATCCCCGGACGTTTCCGGACTGCTTCCAATCCCTCCAATACCTGTATTTGATCTGCACCATATTCCTGCATATTTTTCTCCATAATAGTACGAACCTTTCTTTACAAAACCATCGAAACCTTTATTTTTTAGAACGTTTTAATAAGGTTTGCGGGGAAATTTGTGAAACATAAACGGTTGATCTTTCTTCTTCCTGACATACAATGAATGATTTTGGCATTTCATAGGAAACGTTGAATACTTCATCGTTTTTGGTAGACCTGCTAAGAAACTGTTTTGTATGTTTAGAAAGGGATGCATTTTCAATATCAAAGATCCCGATCACATGTTTCATCTGAACTACCGTATCATTGCCTAAATGCAGATACATTGCGATCCTCCTCTGCCAAACCATGAGAACGCTCCGAAAGGATCGAACCATTCTCCACATGAAATACCTTTCCCTCCTGAAGAGAAATGGTATTAAACATATCACAGCAGGTGATAAACACCTGTTTATCCTTGACGTGATTTAAAATATAATCCTGACGTTTGTTGTCCAATTCACTCATCACATCGTCTAACAACATAATTGGATTTTCACCAGTGACCCTTTTTAATAATTCTGCTTCTCCTAATTTTAACGCAAGGACACTGCTACGGATCTGCCCCCTGGAGCCATAGGAACGAACTGGAAGATGATCGATCATCAATTCCAAATCATCCCGATGTATCCCAACAGAAGTAAAGCCGTATTTTGTATCCTGTTCTAAATTTTTTTGCAGAAGCTCAAAATAAGCTTGTATATGACAGTCCTCATAATGATCGACTGTTTCTATCTGATCAAAAACAGAAGAGCGATAACACATGGAAAACTTTTCTGATTCTGAAGATAAACCAAAATAAATTTTTTCGGAAAGCTTAGAAAGCTTTTTCACATAATCATTCCGATAAATAGATAAAATCGTTCCCAGCTTTGCCAACTGCAAATCCCAAATATCAATGGTATCGCGCAGGGCGGGGAACCGATACAGGTCTTTTAATAAAGCATTTCTCTGTTCCAAGACCCGTTCATATTGCTCCAAATAGCCGCTGTACTGCGGCGTTAACTGACTAATTGCAGCATCTAAAAACTTTCTGCGGTTTTTTGGAGAGCCATCCGCAAGGCTTAAATCAACTGGGGAAAAAATCACCGCATAAAAATTCCCAGTCATCTCAGAAGCCTTTTTTAGCGGGACCTGATTCAAAAAGTATTCCTTTTTTGTTCCCAATTTGATTTTTGCCTGCTGCTCGCGCTCAGAATCCTCAAATAAAATCGAAAGCTCTGCTGCCTGCTGCTCAAAATGAATCAGTTCGCTAGTCTTTCCGGCCCGAAAGCTATTGTTACCAGTAAACAACCAGATCGCTTCGATCAAATTTGTTTTTCCCTGCGCGTTGTCCCCATAAATAATATTAACATTCCCGCATGGCTCTATCTGAGCGGAAAGAAGATTCCGGTAATTTTTGAGCGTCAGTTTTTTTAAAACCAAAAAAACAACTCCTGTATCAGCCCACGATCTTGAGTTCATAATCGTCTATCACAACGACATCCTCAGGCCGCAGCTTTTTTCCACGCTGAAAGCATTGCTCGCTGTTAACAAAAACAACGCCTTCAGCAATGATCTCTTTTGAATGGCCGCCAGTTTCTGCAATTCCAACGAATTTTAAAAACTGATCCAATTTAATAAACTCCGTTTTAATGGGAATTTCTTTTTTGATCATATCAATTTATACTCCTCATTACAACCGGATCGGCATCACCAAAAACAGGAAACTGTCTCCATCCATCGGCATTACCTTCATTGGCAGTTCCGGCCCGCTGATCTCAATTAAAACGGTATCTGATTCGCTGGCACGCAACGCATCATACATAAATTTATTATTAAAGCCTATCTTCATCTCAGTTCCGTCCATTTTTGCTTCAAAAGAATCCTGAACTTTTCCCAAAGTAGATTCACAATTTAAGCGGACTAGATTTTCTGAAATTTCACAGCGGATCGGGCTTGGCGTACGGTCGTTAATAATAATGGAAGCACGGTTGATGCTGTTCATAAAATCACGGGTATTCACCGTCAATTTTGTTTTAACTCCATTTGGGATAGCGCTCTTATAATTTAAAAATTCCCCTTCTAATAAACGGGAGATGATACTATAGCCGGACACTTCAAAAATGATATGCCGGTTGGAAACCCGCATAGAGATCACTGGTTCTTCTTCTGATTCTTCATCATTCGAAAGCTTTGCAAGCAGCTTCATGATCTCGGAAAGGGTTTTGCCCGGTACAATAAAATGGAATTCCTCGTCCGAAGAAAGTTCAAGCTGTTCTTTCCGGATCGCCAAACGGCAGCGGTCCATCGAAACAACAGAAAGGCAGCGATCACTCACATCAAATAAACTTCCGGTATAAATTGGATTTTGGTCGTTTAACGAAACGGCAAATAATGTTTGCCCTACTAAGCTTTGAAACATTTCCTGAGTCACAGAAAAACTCTTGTCATCATTGATTACTGGGATTTCAGGATAATCATCGGAAGATAAGCCTAAAATCGTAAATTCAACGTCGTTGCAGCGGATCACGGTTAACAGCTTTTCATTAGAATCAAAAGAAATTTGTCCGGAAGGCATTTTATTGACAATATTGGAAAGAAGGTTTGCAGTTAAAACGATTTCACCATTTTCCTCAGCGTGAACCGGAATCGTTTTAATAATACCAAGTTCCAAATTAAACCCGGTCAAAGTCAATTGATTATTTTCACAGTGCATCAAAATCCCTTCTAAAGAGATGATACTTGATTTTGACGCGACAGCGAGAGAAACATTATTGATGGTTTCACATAATAAATTTTTGTCACAGGTAAATTTCATGATAAAACCCTTTCTTTTGGATATGATATATAAAACAAATGATCTTATTTATTATCATTATTTATAATATAAATATAATAATAAATGAATTAGTAATAGTAATAAGGGGCGTGGAAAAGGTGAAAAGTCTAAAAAAACAAGCTGTCATCGAGGTTTGTCCCTGTTTTTTATGGTTGAATCGGTGAAGAAAGCGCGTTGGAAGAATTGGGAAAACTTTATTTGCTGTGGAAATAGTTGAGAAATGTCAGTTTATTGTAGAAGAAAAGTAAATAAATTTGTGTAAAAATGAGGGATAGAAAATTTTTGATATTTGATCTTGTTAAGATTGTGAAAAAGGTATTTTTGATATTTCGTGGAAATATTTTTTTAAAAAAAGAATAAAGGAAGAAAAAATGTTCGTTTTTCAACATTATCAACAGACTTTTCAACAGAGAGTAGAAAAATTATTTATCCCGAATATTTTTAATAATATCGTCAACGATCGCTTTGGTATGCGCATCCTTTTCAATAATTTTCTGTACCTTTTGAATCGAATAAACGATCGTGGCGTGGTCTCTTCCACCGAATTCATCGCCGATAGCGGCCTGCGTCATTTGAGTTATTTCCCGTACTACATAGATAGATACCTGACGGGCGATCGGTAGGGGAGCAGTCCTTTTGTTAGAGCGAATATCCTCTGGAGTAACGGAATAAGTTTTAGCGACCTCTTCAATGATCTTTTCTACCGTAACAGGGGCGGGCTGGTTATCGTTTAAAATTTCTTTAATGACTGTTTGCGCCACGCTTAACGAAGGATTGGAACCCGCATAATATTTATATGCCTTGATCTTTTTCACGGCGCCTTCCAACTGGCGGATATTATTTTTCAGCTTGCTGGCGATAAACTGCGCGACATCGTCGGGAATATTGATGTTTAAAAGATCTGCTTTCCGTTTGATAATCGCGATCCGGGTTTCAAAATCCGGAAGGCCGATATCTGTTAAAAGCCCCCATTCAAACCGGTTTTTTAAGCGGTCTTCCAGGGTTTTGATATCCTTCGGCGGCCGGTCGGAGGTCAAAACGATCTGTTTGCCTACCTGATGAAGTTCATTAAAGGTGTGGAAAAATTCTTCCTGAGTACTTTCTTTTCCTGCGATAAACTGAATATCGTCGATCAACAGAATATCCGCTTTCCGGTATTTATTGCGGAATTCACCGATTGTCTGTTTTTGGATGGCATTGATCAATTCGTTGGTAAAGGTTTCGCTGCTGACATAAATGATATTAGCATTGGGATTATTTTTAGCGAATTCATGCTTGATCGCATAAAGCAGATGCGTTTTTCCAAGGCCGGAAGGTCCATGAATAAACAAAGGATTATAGGCAGCGGAATTCTTTTGTGCAACTGCTTTACAGGCCGCATAAGCGAAATTATTGGAGCTTCCTACGATAAAGGTATCAAAGGTATAATCATAATTGCCGTTTTTTAAGGTCTCATTCAGTTTATTTTGCTGTGTTTCCATAAAGTCCAGCGCCTTATTGTAGCCTTCTAACTCTGCATCGTTATTTTCTTCGGGAAGGATCGTTTTTGGGATGTCCTGTTGGTCAATATTTTGCTGGATCTCTTCATTGGTCTGGATCACTAGGTTTACTGGAAAGCCTAAAATTTCAGTAAAACCCTTTTCCAGCTTGTTTTTATACTGGTTATTCAAAATATCCTTATGAAAGGGATTCGCAACACAGATGTGTGCGTTGCTTCCCTCCAATTTGATCGCTTCAATCGGGCTGATCCAGCATTGAAAAGCAACATCACTGATTTCGGATTTTAAACTATTTTTAACGAGATTCAACACCTCAGAAAATGACTCCATGTTTAAAAAACCTCCTGTGTTGATAATAAGTGAAAAACTAGTAAAAATAATGTGGAAAAAGGTTGACAAATAAAAAAATGAAAGATATGATATAACAAATAATTGTGATAGAACCTTTCATTTAGATTGATTTAAAGTTCTAGAAAACGTATTTACCTAAGAATAAATTATACCAAAATTTCGTGGGTTTTTCAAGCGAAAATACCAGAAATAGGCGTTTTACACGAAAAAGAGTTTCTTTTTACAGCATAAAAATTTTGCTTGTATAAGAATCTATTATATAAGGAAGAAAGATGAGAGAAAAATCTTTATTTTTTTGCTTTTGGAATATATTGGAAATATAAATGAAACTGCATTTGTTTTTGATAAACAGCGTGGGAGGAAAATGGAAAAAAGTAGGATTTAGCTATGATAACAGAAAGATCATAAAAATTTGAAGCTGATTTTTTGAAAAAAAGATTGACAAATGCCTTTAAAATAGGATATAATACTAAATTGCAGGGTTTTGACCGGTTATTAAGGTATTATTTATTATGAATAATACGATATGTATAATTGGCAAGCTGAAGAAACTAGAAAATGTTTATTTTCTCTGCTGAGAGGAGGAAAAAAGATGAAAAGAACTTATCAGCCGAAAAAAATCCATAGAAAAAAAGAACACGGCTTCAGAAAAAGAATGGCAACTTCTAACGGAAGAAAAGTTTTGGCTAGAAGACGCGCAAAAGGCAGAAAACACTTGACCTACTAATTTGTTTTTAATCAGACCACGTTTTTTAAATGTGGTCTGAACTTTATTTTTTTCATTCATAACCACTTATACGGCCACCTTCAGAGAAACCGGACAAGCCGGTTTGTTTGTTGTGGTCAATTTTTATGTAACAGAGAATCATTATACATGAAAAATCTAGTCAGTATTAAGCTAAATAAAGAGTTTAAAAGAGCTTATTTTCAAGGGAAATTTAAAGCGCATCCTTATCTTGTCACCTATTTGATCAAAAATAGGGGAACAGTAAACCGGATCGGAATTACCACAGGGAAAAAAATCGGGAAGGCACATTTAAGAAACCGTGCAAGAAGGGTAATCCGGGCGGCATACTTAAATTGCCGGGAAGAGATCCCTTTTCAGACTGGATATAATATTGTATTTGTGGCCAGAGAGAAAACACCGTTTATAAAATCGACAGAGCTTCAAAAAGTGATGAAAAAACAGCTTTGTTTTTTACTTAACCAAAACGCAGGCTTTGATCAGCGCCGCAACAGGAAAGATTCTTAGATATGAAACGGATTTTTGTTTTATTCGTTCGGTTTTATCAAAAATTCCTTTCGGTTTTAAAGCCGCCTTGCTGCCGGTTTTATCCCACCTGTTCCCAGTATGCCATAGAAGCTTTCAAACGCCACGGCGCGGTAAAGGGGTTGATTTTGGCAGTTTGGAGAGTGTGCCGATGCAACCCATGGAATGTAGGTGGAATCGATTATGTGCCGAAAAAATTTCGATTGTCTCGTAAAAATAATCATGAAAAGCCTGAATAAAAATCCTGTTTTTATAAAAATTTAATTTTGGAGGTTTGACATGGGATTTCTTGGTACCCCGCTTGGATGGATCATGCGATTCATTTATGAGTTCATTCACAATTATGGATTCACCCTCATCATCTTCACGGTTTTGGTTCGGATGTTGATGTTCCCACTCAGTGTAAAACAGCAAAAGGGAACAGCAAAAATGCAGATATTCCAGCCGAAGATCCAAAAACTACAAAAGCAATATAAAAATGACAAACAGCGTTTGCAGGAAGAAACCATGAAGCTGTATGAAGAAGAGGGCTATAATCCAATGGGAAGCTGTCTTCCGCTGATTATCAACATGGTTGTCTTGTTTGGTATGATCGACGTTGTATATAAGCCGCTGAAGCATTTGTTAGGCGTTTCTAACGATTTGATTACCAAAGCAACTGAAATGCTGACAAAGTTAAATTATAAAGCGTCTTCTATGACGGAACTGGATATTATGAATATTATCCAGGGAAACCCGATTTCTCAAAAAGGGGTTGAGGTTTCGACAGATATGTTCAATTCTATCTTCAGTGCGGATTTAATTCAGCAGATCCAAAATTTTGATTTTTCTTTCTTAGGTCTTAATCTGGGGGTCATTCCAACATGGGGGCTTAACGCAACGATCATTATTCCGCTGTTATCTGGTATCACATCGTTAGCAATGTCCTTAATGACCTTACACAACCAGAAAAAAACTATGGGACAGCAACAGGGAATGGGCGCTATGAAAGGTATGATGATTATCATGCCTATTTTCTCTACATGGATCGCTTTTAGTTTCCCAATCGGGTTAGGTTTATACTGGACTGTTGGTAACGTATGTATGATCATTACCAATGCGATTCTTTATAAAGTTTATTCTCCGGAAAAAATGAAAGCCCTTGTTGAAAAGGAACAGGCTGCAAAGAAGAAAAAACCAAAATCAAAATATCAGCAGGCAATGGAAGCAGCAAGAGAAGAACAGCGCAGACGGGCTGGACTTCCGCCGGAAAAGACAAAGAAAGCAGAAGAAACAACAACAGAGGACGAAATGAGCGCAAGCCAGAAACTTGCTTTAGCAAGAAAACGGATGGCAGAAAAATACGGTGACGAATACGACGAATAAAGGGAGGTCGTAACAATGATGAACGAAGTAATTACATCAGCAAAAACAATTGAAGAAGCAGTGGAAAAAGCTTGTGAACAGTTGGGTGTTTCAAAAGATAATTGTGATGTGCAAATTTTGCAGCAGCCAAAAAAATCTTTGTTTGGGATCATTAAAACCGAAGCTCAGGTAAAGGTGACTGTAAAAAATGTTTCTGCCGCAGAAACAAAAGCTGCTGTTATCCAAGAGGATAAACAGGCTCCTGCAAATAAGGATAACAGGGAAGCGAAGGTTGCTGCCGCAGTTGCTTATTTGACCGAAGTTTTATCAAAAATGGGGCTTGATGTTACGATTGAACAGGAAATGAAAGAAGACAGTGCGGTCTTAACATTAGTGGGCGAAAATTTGGGTATTTTGATTGGCAGGCACGGCGAAACGTTGGATTCTTTACAGTATTTGACCTCCTTGGTCTGCAACCGTGTAGAGGGAAGCTATTTCCGTGTTACTTTAGATTGCGGAAATTACCGTGAAAAAAGGGAAGAAGCTTTAAAAGAGCTTGCAAAGAAGATCAGTGTAAAAGTAAAGCGTACGGGAAGAAGCCAGACCTTAGAACCAATGAATCCTTATGAAAGAAGGATCATTCACGCAGTATTGACAGATATTGAAGGCGTTACCTCTAAATCAAAAGGGGAAGAGCCAAACCGCCGGGTCGTTGTGATCTCCACCAGCAAGAAACGGAGTAATTACAGCGGCGGGGGAAACCGTGGAAGAAGCAGTTATCAGAAACGGAAACCGGAAAAGACCATGGAAGAGATCTTGAAAGCGGAACGTTCTGAAGCGGAACAGAAAGCAAAATTATATTCTAAGATTGAACTGTAGATCAAATTTTATAATAACCGAAAAACGTGTCTGATTTTCAGGCACGTTTTTATGGATTTATTCGAAGTTATCAATGGAAGAAAGAAAAGGGATTATCTATGTCAAATACGATTGCGGCAATTGCGACGCCCCTCGCGCTGGGCGGGGTTTCAATGATTCGGATCTCTGGGGATGAGGCGATCAAGATAGCGGACCGAATTTTCCATCCTTCCCGTTGTGATTCCTTGCAGGAGCTAGAAGGTTATTCTGCATCTTACGGCGTCGTGTTTGATGAACAGGGTGCGATAGACGACGGGATGGCCTTAATTTACCGTGCGCCAAAAAGTTATACAGGGGAAGATGTTGTAGAAATCTCCTGTCATGGCGGGATCTATATTACAAAAAGAGTATTGCGTCTAGTGATAGAAAAGGGCGCAAGGCTTGCCGGGCCGGGTGAGTTCAGTAAACGTGCCTTTTTGAACGGGAAGCTGAGTTTAACACAGGCAGAATCTATTATGGATCTGATCAATTCTAAAAGTGAACAGGCTATGCGCTCTTCCCGGGCGCAGATGGATGGGGCGCTTTATCAAAAAATTGAAGCAATGAAAACCACTCTTTTAAATACTGCTGGTCATCTTGCCGCTTGGGTAGATTATCCAGAGGAGGAAATTGAAGAAATTCGGGAAGAAACACTGCTAAAAACCTTACAAGACTGTGAAAAACAGATGAACCATTTATTGGATACCTTTGATACAGGAAAAATGCTCCGGGAAGGAATCGAAACAGCGATCGTAGGAAAAACAAATGTGGGGAAATCAACGCTAATGAATCTTTTGTCGGGCTGTGAAAAGAGTATTGTAACAGATATTGCCGGTACGACTCGGGATGTGATCGAAGAAACCGTAAATCTTGGAAATGTGATACTGCGGCTGGCTGACACTGCCGGGATCCGGGAAACTGATGATTTTGTGGAACAAAAAGGGGTGGAGTTATCCTTAAAACGTATCAGGAACGCCGGTTTTGTGCTTGCGGTATTTGATTATTCAGAGGAATTGAACGAGGATGACCGGAAAATCATCCAGGAAGTGATAGCCTGCAATACCCCGACGCTGGCTGTTGTTAATAAAACGGATTTAACTCAAAAAATAGACTTATCGTATATAAATGATAATTTTAAACAAATAGTATATACCGATCGAAAAGATCCGTTCAGTTTACAGCGATTGATCGACGCAATTGAAACTGTATTGGAATTTCACCAAATTGATTTATCAGACGGTATGATCGCCAATGAACGCCAGCGGTCCTGTGCACTTCGCACCCAGCAGGCTTTAAAAGAAGCTGTGCAGGCAATGGAATTTGGTATGACGTTAGACGCGGTAACTGTTTCGATCGATCAGGCTATCGAAGCATTACTAGAATTGACAGGGGAACGAGTAACAGAAAAGGTCGTGGATCAAGTATTCCATAATTTCTGTGTCGGCAAATAAAAGGGGGAACCTCATTTGAGTTATTATATTGGCGATTATGATGTCGCTGTGATTGGTGCCGGACATGCCGGCTGTGAAGCGGCGTTGGCTGCCGCAAGGCTAGGTGTGAAAACAGTTATTTTTACCTTAAGCCTTGATGGGATTGCAAATATGCCTTGTAATCCGTCGATCGGAGGAACAGCAAAAGGTCATTTAGTCCGGGAGATCGACGCCCTTGGCGGAGAAATGGGGAAAGCGGCGGATGCTACGTTTCTGCAAAGCCGAATGCTGAATCAGGGAAAGGGACCAGCAGTACACAGCCTGCGGGTACAGTCTGATCGGCAGGCATATCATACTTATATGAAGAAAGCCTTGGAGGCTCAGGAGAATTTACAGATCCATCAGGCTGAAATCGTAGACGTTACGGTAAAGGAAGGGAAGCTGACAGAGGTTGTTACAAAGTTGGGGGCGATCTATCAGGTAAAAGCAGCAATCGTGTGCAGCGGGACTTATCAGAATGGATTGATCCATGTTGGAGATGTGTCCTATTCCAGTGGGCCGGATAATATGCTTCCTTCTGTTGGTCTGACGGAACGTTTGGCAGAGAAGGGAATCACGATCCGGCGTTTTAAGACAGGAACGCCGTCACGCGTCCACCGCAGGAGTATTGATTTTTCTAAAATGGAAGAACAGGCTGGGGATGAACCGATCACCCCGTTTTCCTTTACGACGAAGGGTGAATTGAAAAATCAAGTGCTCTGCCACATTGCCTATACAAATGAAAAAACTCATGAAGTGATTCGGCAGAACCTGCACCGTTCCCCTTTATATAGCGGGAAAGGACAAATTAAAGGTGTAGGCCCACGCTATTGTCCCAGTATTGAGGATAAGATCGTCCGGTTTGCGGATAAGGAACGGCATCAACTGTTTGTGGAACCAATGGGGCTGGATACCGAAGAAATGTATTTGCAGGGAATGAGCTCCTCTTTGCCGGAGGATGTCCAGCTCGCCTTTTTACGCACCATTCAAGGGCTAGAGCATGTAGAAGTCATGAGAAATGCCTATGCGATCGAATATGATTGCTGTGACCCGCAGGAGTTGCTGCCGACCTTGGAATTCAAGGCAGTGAAAGGATTATACGGGGCAGGCCAGTTTAACGGGACCTCCGGTTATGAAGAGGCAGCCGCACAAGGGTTGGTCGCCGGAATCAATGCGGCGTTGTCCGTATTGGGAAAAGAGCCGTTTGTTCTGGACCGAGCCAGCTCCTATATTGGTACTTTGATCGACGATATTGTGGTGAAGGGGTGTTCTGATCCTTACCGGATGATGACCTCACGAAGCGAATACCGACTGGTTCTCCGTCAGGATAATGCAGATAAACGATTAACACCGTTAGGGTATCAACTGGGCTTGATCTCTGAGGAACGCTATCAGATGTTCTGTGAAAAGGTACAGCAGATAGAAGAGGAATTAAAGCGCTTACAGAAAACAACGATCTCTCCCTCTGATGAATTGAACCAGCTTCTTGTTTCACGTGAAACATCACCAATGAAAACCGGACAGCGTGAAACAGAATTGATTCGCCGGCCGCAGATAAAATATGACGATTTGGCTCCGTTTGATCCGGAACGGCCGGACCTTTCCCGGGAAGTGCGGGAACAGGTGGAAATTGAGATCAAATATGAGGGATACATCAAAAAACAGCTGGCTCAGGTGGAAGAGATGCGGAAGCTGGAGGGGAAAGCCCTTTCCGAAGAGATAAAGTATGACCAGATTTCTGGACTGCGGCTGGAGGCGGTTGAAAAGCTGAAGAAGGTGCGCCCTTTGAATATCGGTCAGGCCTCTCGTATTTCTGGGGTAAGCCCGGCAGATGTTTCTGTCCTGCTTATTTGGCTGGAGCAGCAGAAATATATGAAAAAGGAAGAAAACAAAGATGATTGATAAATTATATTTAAAGAATCTGCTGGAGGATGAGGGGTTTTCCCTTACAGAGGAAATGCTTGCAAAGTTTGACCAATATGCGGCGCTTTTGGTATCCTGGAATGAAAAAATAAACCTGACCTCGATCGTAGAACCAACGGACATCTGCATCAAGCATTTTTTAGACAGTGTTTTGCTGTTAAAGGCTGTAGAGGTGAAACAGAGAAGTACGATGATCGATGTGGGTACTGGAGCGGGGTTTCCCTCGGTACCCTGTAAGATTCTGAGGGATGACTTATCCCTTACCTTATTGGATAGCCTTAATAAACGTATTCTATTTTTGGAAGAAGTGGCGGGAAGACTGGAACAAGACACAGTATGTGTGCATGCCCGTGCAGAGGAATTTGGGAAAAAACCGGATTTCCGGGAACAATTTGATATTGCAACAGCCCGGGCTGTTGCACATCTTCGGGAATTAAGTGAATATTGTCTGCCATTTGTCAAGGTCGGCGGCGTTTTCGCTTCCTTGAAAGGCTATGAAATAGAAAAGGAGTTAAAGGAAGCTGAGAAAGCGATCGTATGTATGGGTGGACGTATTAGGGAAATTAAAAAATACGAATTACCGGATGAAAATAAACGAGCCATTGTAATCATAGAAAAAATATCGCAAACTCCGACAAAATTCCCTAGAAACACAGCAAAAATGAAGAAAGCACCTATTCAATAATAGTAAAATATGTAAATAAATGTAAAATTCCAGAATTTTTTGAAAATGGAAAATACTGGAAATTTCCTTGTTTCTATGTTATTCTTAATTCAGGAAATATTTCCTGAATAAGGAGGAATAGAAAATGCAGTTGACGTTAAAAAAGGACAAGGTTGTGAACCGGGTCGTTTTATTGGATATCGGAGAGATCAGGACAAATCCTGCCCAGCCAAGAACCGTTTTTGATCAGCAGCAGCTGACAATCTTAGCAGATAGTATCCGGGAAAATGGGCTGTTACAGCCAATTACAGTTCGGAAAAGTTATAAGGGTTATTATGAATTGATTTCGGGGGAACGAAGACTGCGTGCTTGCAGAATGCTTGGAAAAGAAAAGATTGAAAGTATAGTGATAGAAAAATCAGAACGCGAGTCGGCGATTCTATCCATGATCGAAAACCTTCACCGGGAAGACTTAAATATGTTTGAACAGGCGTCTGCGCTTAAGAATTTGATTCATGAATGGAATATCACACAGGAAGAAGCCGCAGTAAAGCTTGGGATTGCTCAATCCACGGTAGCGAATAGGCTGCGAATATTAAGGTTGTCAGAAGAGGAACAGGAGTTGATCATCCGTTACCATTTGACAGAGCGGCATGCCAGGGCGCTTTTAAAGGTCGCAGATCCGCAAAAGCGTTTAGAAACGATTTATCAGGCAGCGGAAAATGAATGGAATGTTGCGCAGACGGAAAAATATATTGAAAATATGAATGAGGTAAAACACCACAAAAAATATATTCCAATCATAAAAGATGTGCGGCTGTTTATCAATACAATCAATAAAGCGATCACGGTGATGAAATCTGCGGGGATTCCGGCAACTGCTAAAAAAATTGACGAAGATTCTTACATAGAGTATGTGATCAAAATCCCAAAGCGAAAAAAAGTGGTATAATTTTTTTATTAAAAAGAGCGGAATTTCTCCGCTCTTTTTTTATTATGTTTCACGTGAAACATTTTATCAAGAAAAGGTTTAAAAAGAAGAATAATTGTGATATAATAAAAATAATCAACAATATAAAAAAAGAAAATACGTTTAAAAGGACTGTGTTATGGGAAAAATCATTGCGATTGCAAATCAAAAAGGCGGAGTCGGAAAAACGACCTCCGCTGTAAATATTGCGGCTGCATTGGGAAAGCTGAAGAAAAAAACGCTGTTGGTGGACATTGACCCACAGGGAAATGCCACTAGCGGATTGGGATTCAGCAAACGGGATGTGGAGCTTTCCTCCTACGATATGATTATTGGCGGAAAAAAGGCAAGTGAAGTAATGATTGCCACAAAATTTGACCGGCTCAGTCTGATTCCTGCGAATATGGAGCTTGCCGGTGCGGAGATCGAGCTGGTGGAGATCCCGGACCGTATCAATATTATGAAAAAGGCATTGGTAGGGGTTAAAGAAGACTTTGATTTTATTATTATAGACTGTCCGCCATCTCTTGGGCTGATCACGCTCAATGCACTGACTGTTTGTGATACGGTTTTGATTCCGATCCAGTGTGAGTACTATGCTTTGGAGGGGCTATCCCAGCTGATGGCTACGATACGGCAGGTCAAAAAAATGTATAACCCGACCATTGATGTGGAAGGGGTCCTTTTGACAATGTATGACGGACGTCTAAACCTGACGATCCAAGTATTGGACGAAGTGAAAAAGTTTTTTCAAAAGAAAGTATATAAAACAGTGATACCGCGCAATGTGCGGTTATCAGAGGCGCCAAGCTTTGGCCAGCCGGTCATTTACTATGACAAAGGCTCGAAAGGGACAAAGGCATATTTAGATTTGGCGCATGAAATGATAAAACAAAATAGAAACAGAGGATAACGGAGGGCAAGATGGCAAGAAAAAAAGGCTTAGGAAAAGGCTTGGAAGCCTTATTTGAGGATAACAATACAGCTGTTTCCGCAAGCGGGGTAGAACTGATAAAAATCAGTGAGATCGAGCCAAATAAAAATCAGCCCAGACGGGATTTCGACCAAACGGCACTGGAACAGCTTGCGGATTCTATTCGGGAGCACGGAATCATACAGCCGCTGGTACTGCGGCCGCTGACCGCCGGAGGGTATCAGATCGTTGCGGGGGAAAGGCGTTACCGTGCCAGCCGGATGGCAGGGCTGAATGAAGTTCCCGCCGTAATCAAAGAGCTTACGGATACGGAAACAATGGAGATCGCACTGATCGAAAATTTACAGCGGGAGGATTTAAACCCTGTAGAAGAAGCGCTGGGATACCAGGAACTGATGGAAAAATATGATTTTACGCAGGATGCTGTGTCCAAAAGCGTGGGGAAATCACGCCCGGCAATCGCAAATTCCTTAAGGCTGTTAAATCTTCCTGAGGAGGTGCTGGACATGGTACGGGACGGCTCGCTGTCCTCCGGACATGCCAGGGCGATCTTATCGTTAGAAGAACCCGAACAGATGGTATCACTTGCAAAAAGAGTGGCAGACGAGGGATTAAATGTACGGGCAGTTGAAAAACTGGTGAAAAAAAGCAGCGAAAAACAAAAGGAAGAAAAACCGGCAGATTTTGTAGCAAAGGATAAGTATTTTTCTGAAATGCAACTGGCGCTGACAACCGCGTTGGGACGGAAGATCGCCATTGAAAAGGGCAGAAAAAAATCAAAGTTGGTAATTGAATTTTATGATGAAACCGATCTGAAAGAAATTGCCCAAAAGCTGACCGGGGAAAATCAATAATAGAGTAAACAGGATAAAGGGGAAAGAAAGAATGTTAGACATTAAATTTGTAAGAACAAATCCGGAGATCGTAAAGGAAAACATCAAAAAGAAATTTCAGGATGAAAAATTGCCGCTTGTTGATGAAGTGATCGATCTAGACCAGCAGTTCCGGGATGCGAAAACACGCTGTGACTATCTGAGAAGCCAAAGAAATACGATTAGCCGCCAAATTGGTGGACTGATGGCGCAAGGTAAGAAAGAAGAAGCGGAACAGGTGAAAAAACAGGTCACCGATATGGCCGCAGAGCTTTCTGAACTGGAGCAAAAAGAGGAAGTGTTGGCGGAAGAAGTAAAAAAACGGATGATGGTGATCCCAAATATCATTGACCCGTCGGTTCCAATTGGAAAAGACGACAGTGAAAATGTGGAAGTGGAACGCTTTGGAGAGCCTGTTGTGCCGGATTATGAAGTGCCTTACCATGTCGATATTATGGAACGGCTGAACGGTATTGATTTAGACAGTGCGAGAAAAACCAGCGGAAACGGCTTTTACTACCTATGCGGAGATATTGCGCGGCTTCATTCTGCGATCCTATCCTATGCGCGTGATTTTATGATTGACCGGGGCTTTACCTACTATATCCCGCCATTTATGATCCGTAGCAACGTGGTAAACGGAGTGATGAGTTTTTCAGAAATGGAAAATATGATGTACAAGATCGAAGGGGAGGACCTATATCTGATCGGCACCAGTGAACATTCCATGATTGGAAAATTTATAGACACAACTTTGGAAGAGGATAGCCTGCCAAAATGCCTGACCAGCTATTCTCCCTGCTTCCGGAAAGAAGTAGGGGCGCACGGGATCGAAGAAAGAGGTGTATACCGGATCCACCAATTTGAAAAGCAGGAAATGATCGTAGTTTGCAAGCCGGAGGAAAGCGCAGACTGGTTTACAAAGCTGTACCAGAATACCGTTGATTTTTTCCGCACATTAGATATTCCGGTAAGAACGTTAGAGTGCTGCTCCGGCGATCTGGCTGATTTGAAGGTAAAGAGCATTGATGTAGAAGCATGGTCCCCAAGACAGAAAAAATATTTTGAGGTGGGAAGCTGCTCTAATTTAGGAGATGCACAGGCGCGCCGTTTGGGGATCCGGGTCAAGAATAAGGAAAAAGGAAATTATTTTGCACACACCCTGAATAATACGGTCGTCGCACCGCCGAGAATGCTGATCGCATTTTTGGAAAATAATTTGCAGGCGGATGGATCGGTTGCGATCCCAGAAGCACTGCAGATGTACATGGGTGGAAAAGAAGCGATTCGGTAATGAAACCAGAAAACCCTGAGAAATTTTTCTCAGGGTTTTCTATTGATAAATGTTATAATGAAAGCCAAGGAGGAATAAAATGAGTACATTATATGTGTCCGACCTTGACGGGACGCTCCTTCGCGATGATCAAAAAAAATCGAAGAAAACGAACCAAATAATTAACCATTTGGTTGGGGGAAGACAGTTTGTTTATGCATAGCACGGTCATATCAAATTATTTAGAAAGCCTATTCCATTTTTAGCTGTGAAATTCTAAACGGCAGGGGGAAGCGCTGTTCTTACAGGCATGGCTTAAACAACATCGCTTTACAGAACCATCTTGTTGATGCGTTACTTCAATCGCAACATTTTTCCCGGCAGAAATACAGTATTTTTCTTCAATAGAGGTGTAAGCTGTCATTGATTCCACTCCTTTACGCAAAAAATCTATTGATAGAATATGTGGTTTTGAAAAAAATATTCCTAAATTACTGTGGACATATTTCCCGAACTCAGCACATAAGTATAGGTGAGAGTAATTGGGAAAGAGGGAATTTGATGAATATACAAAATTTATTATATACTATTTGTATAATATTTATTATTATCAATATTATGTATTATCGAACAAGAGCTCATAAATGGACGAGCGGCCTAATTGGAATGGGAAGCGGAGTAGCGGTTTTAATTCCTCTGCATTATTTATTAGAGATGAGCGGTCTTTCCTTAGCCATCAATTACTTTACGATCCTATTTTCCATGGCGTTTGGAATTCCCGGCGTTATTTTTATGATGATCGATTCTATCCTGTTCTGATATTGCGTTTCTTAGTAGGATGTGGTAAAATGACTAAAACGTGAAAAGGAAGGATCAGTATGAATACACCGACCCCGCATATTCAGGCAAAACAGGGTGATTTTGCAAAAACTGTATTAATGCCCGGCGACCCGCTTCGCGCGAAGTTTATTGCGGAAAATTTTTTAGAGAATGCTGTCTTGGTAAATGAGGTCCGCGGTATGTTGGGATATACCGGATATTATCAGGGGAACCGAATTTCAGTGATGGGCAGTGGCATGGGGATGCCCTCCATGGGGATTTACTCCTATGAGCTGTTTCATTTTTATGAGGTGGAAACTATTATTCGCATCGGAACGGCCGGCGGTATGGGCGATGATGTCAAGCTAAGGGACGTTGTGCTGGGGATAGGCGCCTGCACAAATTCTAATTATGCAGAACAATATGGTCTTTCGGGGACGATCGCGCCGATCTGTGATTTTGAACTGGCAGTAAAAGCCATGGAAACAGCGAAAAGGTTAGGGATCCCGGTAAAGGCCGGAAATATATTGAGTTCAGACCTTTTCTATGATGGGGGAAAGGGCAAGGAGCAGTGGCGCGACATGGGTGTTTTAGCTGTAGAAATGGAAGCAAACGCTCTATATTTGAATGCGATCCAAGCCCATAAAAAGGCGCTTTGTATCTGCACCATCTCAGACCATATCTTTACCGGAGAGGCGTTGAGTTCTGCTGATCGGCAGACGAGCTTTTCAGATATGATGAAACTGGCGCTGGAAACGGCGATTGGATAAAAAGTAAAAAAGAATGGTATGGAATTTATCCATACCATTCTTTTTATTTGATCAATGTAAATTTTCCGATCAACGGGATTTCAAAATATTCGTCCTGCGCAGCTTTGATGATACCAATCACCATACAAACAAAACAGAATATGCTTACAACCCAGACTACGATACTAAATAACACAGAGATCACAGAGTAAACGCCAAAGAGACTCCATATGTTACCAATAGTATTACCCAAAATAATGTCAATGATCAAAAATTTGGCTAACGAAATACCTGCGTTTAGAATCAGTAAAATTAAGCCTTGATTGCTGAATTTCCGGCTGTCGTGGTTCTGAGGGTCAAAGGCTAGCGGGAGCCAGAATAAAATTGGAACATAAGCCAATACACGGAATACCTTAGAATTGCTTACAGACGGAGAGCTGGGAGCAGCTCCTTGAGGCTGTGACCAACTGCCGGAAGGCTGTTGCTGAGCAGGATTTTGGTTTGGAGTCGGCGCCTGCTGGTACTGCCAGGAGCTTGGCTGCTGAGGAGCGCTTTGCTGTGCCTGTGCTTCAGGCTGCGGTGCGGCAGGGGCCTGCGCCTGTGTCCCAACACCCTGTGTAGGTTGAGCTTCTGCTGCCTGAGGAATATTCGCCGCCGTACCGCATTTTGGACAGAATGCGGCGCCATCTGGCATATTATTTCCACACTTTGTACAGAACATAATCATCATTTCCCTTCTCTTCAAAAGTACATGTTAATAGCTAATGCCATTTTATCATATTTTATGTCAAAAAGCAATCTGCAGAGGAAAGGTATTTCCAAATTTCCCGTGTCACACCATAATGGTCATTGGACGGAGCGATCCAGCGTCCATATTGTTTCATATCGTCATTGGCGTTTTCCATGACAAAACTGTAATCAGCCCGGGCCAACATTTCAATGTCATTGTAGAAATCCCCAAAGACCATTGTTTGAGCAGGGGAAATAGAGAACTTTTTCTGCAAAAATTGCAGTGCTTTCCCTTTATTTACAAATGGATTCATAGCATCCATCCATAATTCACCGGAAACAACAAGGTTTAATTCATCGTCTAACTCGTGTTTTAGCTTTGGATAAGAGTTGACGGCGGCATTTTGCAGGTCACAGATCGCTACCTTTAAGATGGGTTCAGAAACAGAATACACATCATTTAAGATATTTCCCGTTGAAAAATAGGAACGGAGATATGGCTCGAACGCAGGGGAATAGGGCTGGTAATAGCAGTTAAGCGGGGCACAGAGGATCGGGAGAATATTGGGGATCTGTTCACAGGCAGTGAGAAGCTTTTCCAGTTTTTCCCGCGGCAGTGTATTTTTGTAAAGCCACTGATCACGGTGGATGATGCTCGCCCCATTATCACAGATAAAAAACATGTCTTCAAGATATGGCTGAAAAATTTCCCGCTGTTTCGGGTAGGAACGTCCGCTTGCCGCAACAAATAAGATACCGCGTTTTTTTAGCTCCTGAAATATTTGGTCAAAATCAGGCGGAAAATTTTTGTTGCTGTCTAAAAGGGTCCCGTCCATGTCTGATACGATCATTTTTACCATGAAGTTCCCTCCTTTATTGGTTTCAGTGTATCGAACTTAGAATCCCCTGTCAAAGGATTTGTAAAAAGATTGGAGCAGTGTACAGAACTGTTGGAAACCAAAGAAAAATTCTGGAAAACACGCCAAAAATCCCGCACAACAATTTTGTTGTGCGGGATTTCATTAGATCTGTACAGAATAGTTCGGCGCTTCTTTGGTGATATAAATATCGTGCGGGTGGCTTTCTTTTAAGCCCGCGCCGGTAATACGGACAAATTGTGCTTTTTCGTGAAGCTGTTCAATGGTCTCGCAGCCACAATACCCCATTCCTGATTTCAAACCTCCCATCATTTGGAAGATCGTGTCGGAAATAGGTCCTTTGTATGGAACACGCCCTTCTACACCTTCTGGGACCAGCTTTTTATTGTTCTGCTGGAAATAGCGATCTTTGGAACCGTTGTTCATAGCGGCAAGGCTTCCCATACCGCGGTATACCTTGAATTTTCTGCCCTGGTAGATCTCATTTTCTCCTGGGGATTCATCACAGCCAGCAAGCAGGGACCCAAGCATAACAGTGGAAGCGCCGGCAGCAAGAGCCTTCACGATATCCCCGGAATACTTGATCCCGCCGTCAGCGATAACAGGGATGTTGTATTTAGCAGCCATGCAGGCGGCGTCATAAACAGCAGTGATCTGCGGAACGCCGATTCCGGATACCACACGGGTCGTGCAGATAGAGCCAGGCCCGATCCCTACTTTAACTGCGTCTGCACCGGCTTTGATCAAATCCTCCGTAGCAGCCGCGGTGGCCACGTTTCCTGCAATGACAACTGCGTCAGGAAATGCCGCTTTTACTTTTTTCAGGCAGTCCATAATGCCAAAGCTGTGCCCATGTGCGGAATCCAAAACCAATACGTCAGCCTGAGCTTCTAAAAGCGCGCCTGCACGTTCCAGTACATCCGCTGTTACGCCGATCGCGGCGCCGCAGAGAAGCCGTCCCTTTTTGTCGCGGGCAGTATTTGGATATTGGGTCGCTTTTTCAATATCCTTGATGGTGATAAGGCCTTTTAACAAGCCGTTTTCATCTACGATGGGGAGTTTTTCAACCTTATGCTTGCACAGGATTTCCTGTGCCTGTTCCACTGTTGTGCCAACCGGAGCAGTGATGAGGTTTTCCTTGGTCATGACCTCTTTGATTTTAATATTAAAGTTTGTTAAGAATTTTAAATCGCGGTTTGTGATGATGCCAATTAGCTTTCCGTTGTCGTCTACGATCGGAACGCCGGAGATCTTGTATTTTGCCATCAGGTCATTTGCGTCGTAAACAAAGTGTTCCGGCCCAAGATAGAAGGGATTCAGGATAACACCGTTTTCAGAGCGTTTTACTCGATCCACCTCGTCGCACTGCTGTTCAATGGACATGTTTTTGTGGATGATCCCGATCCCGCCTTCACGCGCAATGGCAATCGCCATTTTTGATTCGGTAACGGTGTCCATAGCGGCAGACATGATCGGAGTATTGAGATAGATGTCTTTTGCAAGCCTGGTCTTAACAGACACATCGGCAGGAAGAACATCAGACTTTGCAGGGATGAGCAATACATCGTCAAAGGTCAATCCTTCTTTTACAAACTTGTTTTCAAACTGTGTTTCCAGCATGAAACAAACACTTCCTTTCTTAACAAACATGATCTTCGCAGAAAGAGTACGAATGATATATTGTTCTCCATTATACACCTTTTTTTCCTAACTTTTCAATGGAAAAAAATTAGATATTCTGTCAGATTTTATACGCCTTTTTAGTAAAATACGCCAAATGCCTAAAAAGCGGCATTTTTCCCTTAGTTAAGGGAAAAATAAGGGTCGTTGAAAGAAATAAATAAATATACAAAAAGTATATTTATAGATATATCAACTATTTGCAATTATACAATCTACCAACCACATCCCGCCGAATAAAAGAGGCTGATGCAATAAATAGATCCAAAGAGTGTGCCTACCCACAAAAGATAAAAAACGGCTGTGCAGCTGGTAAAAAAATACCGGGAAGCTGCCGCGCTTTAAGGGAACGCCAAGATAGGTTCCAGCGAGGAACAAAAAGATCCATGGAATGATCGGAAAATAATCCGCAGAGTAGAAAAAGTCATTTTTTAAACCAATAGGAAATAAATAGGGGGATCGGTACCATGATTCCGACAAGGGGATGATCGGGTAGGAAAAGAATCCCAAGGAACGGTGTGGAAAGTTCCAAGATAAGGCAAACAGCACACACAATATGGGAAGCATGACGGCAATGGAAAGATGATCCAGCGCCTTTTGAAGAAGCGCAAACAGCAGAATAGCGCACCCTAGAAAGTGGAGGATCCCAAAATAAATAGGCAGTTCCGGCACAAAAAGGAGGGAGCCCGCGGTCATAACCATTCCAAACAGCAGGCATAAAAGACCCCGTTTTGGGTTGTTTCGGGAAAACCGGCAGGATACGCCGGAGATCAAAATAAACATTCCTGCGAACAGATCGCGCAGGAAAATTACAAGCGGGCTGTAAAAGAAAGGAAAAGAAATAGGGAAAAAGGTGAGCAGATTGTAGACGCCGTGATAAACTACCATGCAGAGGATAGAAAATCCCCGGATCTCGTCCAGTAAAAAGATTCGATGCTTTTTATTATAAGCGGATTGCATAAAAACCTCCTAAGATGCTCCTGCTTTCGTGGAAAAACCGCAAATTAAGGGATGATCTGATAAGTTTATACTTGAATGAAACAGGATTTCGTATTATAATGATACTGTATATATTCCGGGCTGCTTTTGGGCAGCAGAAAGGGACAGGGTGTTTGAGATGAATAAAGTGAGAGTTACCATATTGGGAAAAGAATATGTTCTCAAAACTCCGGAGAAAGAAGAATATGTGGTAGGCTTGGCAAGAACCATTGACCGTACCATTCGTGAAATTATGAAAGCGGACGAAACATTGTCCATTACCAGTGCGTGTATTCTTGCTTCTTTGGATGCCTTTGACGCGAAAACCAAGATGGAAACAGATGTTGACAATTTAAGATTCCAGCTGAAGGATTACATCAATGATGCAATGCAGGCCAACAATAAAGCGGACGAGCTGGAAAAACGGGTAGAACAGCTGGAAGATGAAAAGAAAGATCTGGAAAACCAGTTAAGCCTTTATACCTTGAAAGCAAAGCTTGATGATGCGGCAGAAGCATAAGATCGAAATTCTAGCCCCGGCAGGAAATGTGGAATCTGTGACAGCGGCTGTGCTGAATGGCGCAGACGCTGTTTATCTTGGACAGAAAGCTTTAAATGCCCGCCAGAATGCGGAAAACTTTACTGATGAAAGCTTTCGTGAAACGGTGCGGTTTTGCCATCTGCACGGGGTAAAGGTATATCAAACGCTGAATACTGTGGTTTTCGACGAGGAATTCCCCCTGTTGCGAAAAACAGTCCAGCTGGCCTGCGAGGCCGGGGTGGACGCTCTGATCGTCCAGGATTTTGGGGTACTGCGCGCGGTGCGGAGGCTGTGCCCGCAAATGCGGATCCATGCTTCTACCCAAATGACTGTGCACACAGTACAGGGTGCCTTGCTGTTAAAAGAGCTGGGGGCAAAACGGGTCGTCCTGTCAAGGGAGCTTTCCAAAGAACAGATCCGTGAGATTGCAGAACAGACTGGGCTGGAAATTGAAGTGTTTGTTCACGGCGCGCTGTGCATGTCCGTGTCCGGGCAGTGTTATATGAGCGCCTTGATCGGAGGAAGAAGCGGAAATAAGGGCAGTTGTGCAGGGACCTGCCGGCTGCCTTTTTCATCTGTGCCGGGACAGGAACGATATGACCTTTCTTTAAAGGACAACTGTTTGGCGGGACACTTTGAAGAGCTTTGCGGGCTGGGGATCACCTCGCTGAAGATCGAGGGCAGGATGAAACGGCCGGAATATGTGGCGGCGGCGGTTTCCGCTTACGCGGCGTTAAAACAGGGGGAAACACCTGATATGGAACGCCTGCGCGCTGTTTTTTCGCGCAGTGGGTTTACGGACGGCTACTTTACCGGAAAGACCGGTGCGGACATGTTCGGCTACCGGCAAAAGGAGGACGTGCTTTCCGCGACAAATCAGGTGCTTTCAAACCTGCGGGAAACCTACCGGAAAGAAAAACCGTTGTTTCCTGTTAGGATGCATCTCAGCATAAAGGCGGGCGAGCCTGCCCGGCTGAGTGCAGAGGCAGGGAAAGGCACTGTGATGGCATACGGTGATGTTCCGCAGACTGCGCAGCGCCGCCCCATTACGCTGGAAAGCGCGAAAGAAGCGCTGGAAAAGCTGGGCGGCACGGTGTTTTATTTGGAGGATCTGACCGGGAAACTGGAAGAGGGCCTGATGCTTCCCCGTTCCGCTTTAAACGAGCTGAGGCGGGAAGCGGTGACAAAGCTGGAAGCACAGCGAAAAAATTCTTCTGAAATAACCTTTGAGGACCGGCCGTTTGTGTTTACCGAGCCCCGAAAAAGAACGTTGCGCGGTATACGCGCGCGGTTTGAGCGTGCCGGGCAAATACCGTGGGAATGGCTGGACCGGCTGGATTGGGTGATCCTGCCGATCGGGGAGGTTTGGCGGCACGCAAAGGTATTATTGCCATATTCCTCCAAAATCATACTGGAGCCGGAACGTTTTATGGCCGGAACGGAAAACAGGGTGATTGAACAGTGCAGGGCCTTGCGGGAGCAGGGGTTTATCCATTTGTCTGCCAGCAATCCCGCGCATATCCAAATCGGCAGGCTTTTGTCCATGCAGGTACATGGCTCCTGTTTTTTAAACTGCACCAATTCCATGAGTATCGCGCAGTATGAGGAACTTGGTCTTGAAGATATGGTCCTGTCCTTTGAACTGACTGCGCAGAAGATAAAACGCCTGCGGGGAACGATTCCCTTTGGGTTTGTGGCTTATGGCTCCCTGCCGCTGATGCTGCTGAAAAACTGCCCTGTCAAAAGCGTAAATGGCTGCGCGGCGTGCCAGGGAAAGAGCGTGCTGACCGACCGGACCGGGGCGAAATTCAGGGTGCTGTGCCACGACCGGGAATATCAGGAGCTATTAAACAGCCGGGTGCTGTGGCTGTGTGATAAAAAGGCGGATTTTGCCCACACTGATTTTGCGCTGCTTTATTTTACGGACGAGGCAAAGCAAAGCTGTTCCGAAGTGCTTGACGCTTATTTTGCCGGAGAGCCGGCAAAAGGGGAGTTTACCCGCGGGCTTGCTTATCGTGGGATACAATAAGGAGGAAAAAGAATGAAGTTTAAAAACGGGTTGGTTTTTACCATGTTTTTATTGATGGGGATTCTGCTGGGGAGCGTTTTAACGGAAATTGCCCAAAAGGTATCCTTTTTAAACTTTTTGACCTGGGGGAAAAGTATTGGGATCGGGGTGCCGAATCCAATCACCATCGACCTGTCTGTATTCAGTTTTTCCTTTGGTTTTAGCCTGCAAATGAATTTGGCGTTGTTGTTTTGTATTATCGGGTCGCTGATCTTTTATAGTAAGGTTGGAAAACGGATCTAATGAAAAAAGCTCCTCTAAAAAAGGAGCTTTTTTATCACGAAAAGAGAAATCGGATCCCAATTACATGAGAAAGGAGTGCTTTCGTTAAGCGAAAGCAATGATAAGCAAGATGGTTATTCTGGCGTCGCAGTCGCCGCGCAGGAAAGAGCTGCTTCAAATGATCGTTCCCAAATTTTCTATTGAACCCTCCCATTTTGAAGAAAAGGCGGTTCAGGAAAGGATACCGGAACGGCTGGTCCGGCTTTTAGCGGAGGGAAAAGCAAAAACAGTGTGGGAAAAGCATCCAGAGGATCTGGTGATCGGGTGCGATACCATCGTATTGTCCCCGGATCACGAGGTGTTTGGAATCCCCGAAAACAGGGAGGAAGCAAAAAGAATGCTGTTAAGCCTGTCCGGCCGGACTCACCGGGTGATAACAGGGGTATGCGTGATGCGCCGCGGGAAAAAGTCTGTGTTTCACCAAACCACAAAGGTGACGTTCCAAATGCTGACCGATTCGGAGATCGAAGCGTATCTGGATACCGGCGAGCCGTTTGATAAAGCGGGCGCTTATGGGATCCAGGGATATGCAGGCGCGTTGGTCGAGCGGATCAACGGGGATTACTATAGTGTGGTAGGACTGCCTGTGGCAAAATTAAGGAAGGTACTGCAAAAATTTTAAGATCGAAAAAGAAAATTTGGTGTTTTCTCATTTTTTAAAGTCAGGTGACATATTTTGCTGTTTTGCGGACAGAATATCACTATACGGCTTCTGGAAAGGAGAAAACACCAAAAATGTTTTCAAAAGAAATTGGAATTGATTTAGGGACAGCGAATACCCTTGTATATATGAAAGGCAAAGGCATTATTATCCGCGAGCCGTCTGTTGCGGCGGTGGATATCCGCAATAATGTCGTCAAAAGCGTGGGGCAGGAGGCAAAGGATGTGATCGGCCGGACGCCCGGTTCCATCGTGGCGGTGCGCCCGCTGAAAGACGGTGTGATCGCTGATTTTGACATTACCACCAGCATGCTTCAGACCTTTATAAAACGCGCGATGAACCACTCCTTGACAAAACCGCGGATCGTGATCTGTATCCCGTCCGGAGTCACTGACGTGGAACGCCGCGCGGTAAAAGAATCTGCCGAAAAGGCGGGGGCAAAAAAGGTGTCTATCATTGAGGAGCCTATGGCCGCAGCGATCGGCGCCGGGTTACCTGTAGCAGAGCCAACCGGCAGTATGGTGGTTGACATCGGCGGCGGGACCACCGAAGTGGCGGTGATCTCTTTAGGCGGGATCGTGACCGCGCGTTCTGTCCGGGTGGGCGGAGACGAGTTTGATAGTTCGATCATCCGCTACATTAAAAAGAACTACAGTTTGTTGATCGGGGAGCGGACTGCGGAACGAATCAAGATAGAGATAGGCTCCGCATATCCAATGGAAGAAGAACGCGCCATGGAGATCAAAGGCAGGAACCTGATCAACGGGCTTCCGCAAAATTTGGTGATCTCCTCTGCGGAGATCCGGGAAGCATTGTCGGAGCCGGTTTCCCAGATCTTAAACGCGGTGCGGATCACTTTTGAACGCACGCCTCCGGAACTGGCGGCAGATATTATCAACAGCGGCGTAACGCTGACCGGGGGCGGCGCCTTACTGCTGGGGCTGGACCGCCTGATCGCGGAGGAAACCGGGATGCCGGTACTGATTGCAGAAGAGTCGCTGGACTGTGTGGCAAAAGGGGCTGGGATGGTATTAGACCATTTTGACAAATTGGGCGAAGTGCTGGACCGAGGGCTTGGGAGAACGTTTGAGCGCGCATATTAAAAAAGGATACGGTCGGAAGATCGTATCCTTTTTTAAACGGAAGAAAGGAGAGGGAAAGGTGAAACAGTTTTTTCGCAGCGGCGGCTTTAAAGTGATTGTGATCATGTTAGTGATACTGGGCGGCGTTTGCGTTTATTCTGCCGCCGCCACCCCTGTTACGCCGGCAGAACAGGCGATCGCCGCCCTAGCGGTTCCCCTGCAAAGGCAAAGCACTGCATTGACGCAAACTGTGACCGGATTCTGGAACAGGCTGTTTCATTACGGAGAGTTGGAGGAAAATTTTCGGGAAGTGGAGCAGGAACGGGATGAGTTAAAGAGAAAGCTTGTGGAATACGAGGAATTAAAACGGTCAAACCTACAGCTAAAGGGGATACTTGGGATAAAAGAAGAACATCCCGACTATACCTTTGAAGAGGCTAGCATCATCAGCCGGGACCCCGAATGGGGTGATAACCGGTTTACGATCAACAAAGGGACCCGGCAGGATGTGCAGGAACGGGATATGGTTTTGGTGGCGGGCGGTCTGGTGGGCCGTGTGGAGAAAGCTGGAGCAAATTACGCGGTGGTGACAGCCTTGACTGATCCAAATTTTCAGGTGGGGGCATATGATAATAGCACCAATTATCTGGGCGTCGTATCCGGAAACGGAGATTCCTGTGAGATCAGGTATCTGACCCAGGAGCCGGAGGAGGGCGCGCTGATCGTCACTTCCGGCGCTGGAGGGAATTGCCCGCGCGGGCTCTTGATTGGAAGTGTTAAAAAAAGTGAAAAGCAAAAAAGCGGGACTACCTATGCGGCGAGCCTAGAACCTGTGATCGACCTTTCCCGGCTGACTGACGTCATGGTGCTCACCGGCTTCGATGGACAGAAGGAGGAACCATGATATTCGCACAGGAAAAGAGCAGAATCCGTTTTTTGATCTATACGTTGATGCTTTTCGTGTGTGCGGTGATCCAGGCTACCCCAGGGATGCTTCCGGTGCAGGGGGTCAGGCCGCTGTTGCTGATCCCCCTGCTGGTGAGTATTGCGGCGGAGGAATCTGAGCTTTGTGCGGCGGTTTGCGGTATGGGCGCCGGGCTTTGGTGGGACTGGTCAGCCGGCGGTATTTTTGGGTCCCGGGCGGTATTTTTGGTTGTCTGCATGACAGGGGTTTCTTTGCTGTGCCGGTACTTGTTCCAGGCAAAATTATGGAATGCCGCCCTGCTTTGTTTGATCATCACTTCACTGGAGCAGGCTTTTCAGGTCCTTTTGGCAGGGGAATGGAAGAATTTTGATATTTATTATGGCTTATGGCAGACAGGCTACACAGTAGTCTGGATATTTTTGTTTGCGCCTGTTATTCGCAGGATCTCACATTTTTTTGAACTACCGGTGGAATAGAAAGGGGGAGCTTTGTGGAAAAGCAGAAAATGGTTTACAAACGGACCTGTGTTTTAGCACTGTTATTGTTGGCAATGTTTGGATCCACCTGCTTCCGCCTATCGGATTTTCAGGTAGTAAGGGGAGAAGAACTGCTGAAAAAAGCACAAAATGAGGTGATCACAGTGAAGACGGTCCCTGCTGCGCGGGGAACTATTACAGATCGGTACGGCAGGGTCCTTGCCGCCAGTGAAACGTCTTTCCGGCTGATTTTGGACCGCACCTTTTTGGAAAAAGAGGAAACGAATTTGGTATTATCCCGATTAATGAAAATTTTATCCGAGGAGGGTATTTCCTGGAAGCAGGACTGTCCTTTGGAGTGGAAGGAGGAAAGAATTCAGTTTTCTGATGCTGATTCCGCGAATGAATTGGCTGACTTGTTAAAAACAGAGCAGGACCTATCCGCGCGGGAATATACGGACCTTTTGCTGAAACGGTACGGCTTGGAAAAGCTGACGCCAACTACCTTTGAGATTTTGCGGGTACGCTACAGCATGGAAAAGGATCGGTTTGTGACGGGGAGCAGGTATCCGCTTGCAGAAAAACTGACGATTCAGGCAGTGAGCCGGATCGAAGAAGAACAGAGCCTTTTGCCCGGGGCCGAGATCGAGGAAGTCCCGTCCAGAGTATACCAAAATGGGGAGGTAGCTTCTCAGCTGATCGGCACCGTAGGTCCGATCTATCAGGAAGAGTATGCCGAGTTGAAAGGGAAAGGCTATGCGATGGACGATATTGTGGGAAAATCCGGTGTGGAAAGCGCTTTGGAAGAACAACTGAGGGGGCAGAACGGAAAAATCAAGGTGATCCAAAGCAAAGAAGGAACGGTAATAGATACCGTTGTACAGCAGGAAACCATTGCGGGAAGTACTGTGAGGCTGACCATTGACGCCCTTCTTCAGGAAAAGCTGCAAAAGCTGTTGTCCGAATTTGTCAGCACTGCCCATAGCGAGGAATACCGTTCCAAAGGCGGGGCGATCGTGGTTCTGGATGTCAAGACGGGAGAGGTGCTCGCTGCGGTAAATTCCTCAAACTATAGCATGGAACAGTATCAGGAAGACTACCAGGCATTGCTTCAGGATGACACAAAGCCCTTGTTTAACCGGGCATTGGATGGGCTGTATCGTCCGGGCTCTTCTTTAAAGCCGATGGTCGCAGCCGCTGCTTTATCTGAGGGAAAGCTACTGCCGCAGGAGGAGCTGGTCTGCGTCAGCCCATATGAATACCGTGATCAGAAGTACACCTGCCTGCAAACGAATCACAGCGGACCGACCTCTTTGACAGAAGCACTGCACTGGTCCTGCAACACCTTTTTTTATCAACTGGGGCAGCGCCTTGGAATCGAAACGATGAATGAATATGCCGCATATATGGGTCTAGGACAAAAAACGGGTCTGGAGATCCAGCAGGCAAAGGGACGGTTTGCCTCGCCGGAAGTTACCGAATCGCTGGGTGGGACATGGTACCCGGGCGATTTGCTCCAAGCTGCTATTGGACAGAATGAAACGGCGGTTTCTCCGATCCAGATGGCCTGTGAAGCTATGACCATCGCGAACCGGGGCACCCGGTATGAAACGCATATCATCCATTCCATCCAACCTATGGGCGGGGAGGAGCAGATCACCAAGCCGGTGATTGCATCAGAATTTGAACTTTCCGAAACGCATTATCAGGTGATCGAAGAGGGGATGGAACTTGCCGCTCAAAAAGCGGGGATCAGCGGCGCGGCGCAAAAGACGGGGACTGCCCAAACCACTTCGATTAGGCGTGTAAACAATGATTTTATTGGATTCTATCCGTTGGAAGAGCCGCAGATCGCTGTGAGCTGTATTGTAGAGGATTGCGGCGGAGGCACCGCAAAACTGCTGAGCGACATCATATCTTACTATGAAGAATGTAAAGCAGAAGGTGAGATATTGCAAAATTCACAATCAAATGGGTGATTTATGCAAAAAACCTACAACAAAAGTTTATTCACCTAAAAAAACTTTGACAAATAGAAGAATGATTGGTAAAATATGAGTATATCATAGTATGGGGAACTATCTAAATTTTCCTCATATGGTTTGATAGAAAGGCAAGTAACAGTATATGACGAAGATTATTTCCGTAACCTCAGGGAAAGGCGGCGTTGGAAAATCCACCGTTTCAGCAGGTGTTGCGGCGGCATTTGCCCGCCGTGGCAAGAAAACGCTGATTGTAGAGTTGGATATGGGTCTTCGCGGGCTTGATTTGATGCTGGGGATGGAAAATCGGATCGTGTACGATTTGGGAGATGTGCTACAAGGGAGATGCCTCCCTTGGGATGCCGTTGTGCAGTCGGAAGAAATACCGCGACTGTGGTATTTGGCAGCGCCTTCCCGTACGCTTCTTCAATTTCGGTTCGAGGATCTGGTCAAATGCGTCAACGATCTGAAAGAAAAGTTTGACATCATTATTTTGGACACTCCCGCAGGGTTAGGCATCAGCATGATGGCTGTCCGCGACCTTTCTGATTACGCCGTGATCGTAGCAACGCCGGACCCGGTTTGCATCCGTGACGGGGCCAAGGTGGCTGAGATGATGGAAGAAATGCATTTTTCCGATTACGGAGTTATGATAAACCGTGTCAGCCGTGCGGCGGTCAGAAAATCCAGCATCCATGATCTGGATGATGTGATCGACGGGGTGGGTGCACCGCTCATCGGCGTTCTTACTGAGGATTTGGCTTTGCAGAATGCACAATCAAGGGGGTTGATCCTTCCGGAAGATACCAGGCCGTCAAAGGTATTTTTGGCATTGTCCAAACGGCTGGAGGGGATATATGTCCCTCTGGTAATTGACCGGCTGTAATCATTTCAGCACTACATTATTTTACATACAGCACGTTGTTATTTGGCAGACAACAGATAGCAGCGGTGACGACTTGTTGTCTGAGAAAAGGGGTTTAAGATGAATATCGCACTAATCGCAGATGATGCCAAAAAGGAATTGATGGTTCAGTTTTGTATTGCTTATTGCGGAATTTTAAGCCGCCATACTTTATGCGCTACAGGGACCACCGGTAAATTTGTTTCCGAAGCAACCGGTTTGCAGATTCAACGGTTTTTAAGCGGCACACAGGGCGGAGCGCAGCAAATTGCTTCCCGCGTTGCCTGCAACGAGATCGACATGGTGTTGTTTTTCCGGAGTTCCCTTTCTGAAAAGGATTTGGACCCGGATGAAAATAACCTGTTGCGTTTATGTGATTTCCATAATGTCCCGATTGCAACGAATATTGCAACGGCAGAGGTTTTGGTTCACGGGTTGGAACGCGGCGACTTGGATTGGAGAAATATTGTAAATCCAAGGAATGTATAAAGCGAGGAAAAAGACGGAGTACAAAAGGTGTGTGCCCACAGAGAAGGCGGTATTTGCTGAGAACTGCCTGCGTCAGCCTTTTGGAAGATAGCTTTGGAGCTTACGTTTTTTCTGTTTGACGGTATCAAACGGAATAAAGAGAGGCAATTTGCCTGAACTTGGGTGGCACCACGGAGAGAAAGCTCTTCGTCCCTTGGTCGATTGTAGATCAGAGGGACGAGGAGTTTTTTGATTATAACAAACAGTATTATAAAAAGGATAAATACTGATAGTAATAGGAGGAAATGAGGATGGCTGGTAAAATCATTAAGGCGCCAAGAGGCACACAGGATATACTGGGAACAGACAGCTATAAATGGCAGTTTGTAGAAAGACTGGCTTTGGAAAACGCCGGTCTGTTTGGTTTTTCAGAAATGCGGACCCCAACATTTGAGCAGATGGATCTGTTCAAGCGATCGGTTGGGGACACTACCGATGTAGTCCAAAAAGAAATGTATGAGGTCCGCGCAGAAAAAGGGAAGGACCTTTACGGCCTAAAACCGGAAGGGACGGCTGGTGCTGTGAGAAGCGCGATCGAAAACAACCTGCTAAAGGGTGCGCTCCCGTTAAAGGTGTGTTATGTTACCCCGTGTTTCCGGCATGAACGCCCACAGGCAGGCAGGCTGCGTGAGTTCCACCAGTTTGGGGTGGAGATGTTCGGCGCGCAGTCACCCAGTGCGGATGTAGAGGTTATCTGCGTTGCGCGGGAACTGTTCCAGATGATCGGCTTAAAGCAGGTAATGCTGAATATCAATTCCATCGGTTGCCCAACCTGCCGCGCGGAATACCACAAGGCGCTGACCGAATACTTCCGGCAGTATCAGGACAAGCTTTGTACGACCTGTCTGGAACGCCTGGACAAAAACCCCATGCGGATCTTAGACTGCAAGAGCACGGTCTGCTCAGAAATCGCTAAAGGAGCGCCGGTCGTCTTGGATTATCTGTGTGACGACTGTAAAGAGCACTTTGAAGGGGTGAAAAAACGTCTGGACGCGCTGGGGATCGAATATAAGATCGACCCCACGATTGTGCGGGGGCTTGACTACTATACCAAGACTGTATTTGAATTTATTTCCGGCGATTTGGGCGCGCAGGCTACGGTCTGCGGCGGAGGCCGTTACGACGGGCTGGTAAAACAGATGGGCGGGGACCCGACCCCGGCGCTGGGCTTTGCCGTTGGTTTGGAACGGCTTTTGCTGATCATGGAGGCACAGGGAATCGAAATTCCAAAACCGGAAACCTGTGAGTTGTTTATCGCAAGCATGGGAGAAGCAGCAAATATCAAAGCGTGCGAGTTGACCAACGCACTGCGTTCGGAGGGGTTTTATGCGGAATGCGACCTAATGAACCGGAGCGTAAAGGCGCAGATGAAATATGCCAACAAAATCGGCGCGAAATATACGATGGTACTGGGGGACAGCGAGCTGGAATCCGGCATTGCAAAACTCAAAGAGATGGAAACCGGGACAGAACGGGAGGTCGATTTCCGGGCTGACCTGGCACAGGCGCTTTATGATATTACCATTGAACGGGCAACAGAGGATTTGGCGGAAGAATTCGGCGGGGAAGCGCTGGCTTCGGCAATGGGAATGAAACGGTAAGGAGTGTACAGGGAAATGGCGGAAAGCATGAAAGGCTTAAAAAGAACACATTACTGCGGGGATCTACGCCTTGCAGATGAGGGAAAGGAAGTTGTAGTCGGCGGCTGGGTGCAGAAACAGCGGGATAAGGGGACGCTGGTCTTCGTTGATCTGCGCGACCGGACAGGGATCGTCCAGCTCACCTTTGACGATCGCAGCGACCCGGCTGTCCACGAAAAGGCAGCGGGACTGCACAGTGAATATGTGGTGATTGCTAAGGGGACAGTATTAAAGCGGGAAGCCCCGAACCCAGACATCCCAACCGGGGATGTAGAGATCTTTGTCACGGAGCTGCGCGTCCTTTCTGAAGCGCAGACACCGCCGTTCCACATCAGCGGGGACAACAAGGTCAATGACGAGATCCGGCTGAAATACCGGTATTTGGACCTGCGTCGGAAAACATTGCAGGATAACTTACGGATCCGGCATGAGATCGCAAAGTCTACCCGGGAGTATTTTTACGAAAATGGCTTTCTGGAGATCGAAACGCCGATGATGATGAAATCCACACCGGAGGGCGCGCGGGACTATCTGGTTCCCTCTAGGGTGCACAATGGGAAATTTTATGCGCTGCCGCAGTCCCCGCAGATCTACAAACAGCTTTTGATGATCGCGGGCTATGACCGGTACATCCAGCTAGCGCGCTGTTTCCGCGACGAGGACCTGCGCGCGGACCGTCAGCCGGAATTTACCCAGATCGACATGGAAATGAGCTTTGTGGACATTGACGATGTGCTGGAAATTGGGGAAGGCTTTGTGAAAAAAGTTTTTCAGGATGTGCTGCATGTGGATGTTCCTACCCCGCTTCCAAGGATGACCTATCAGGAAGCGATGGAACGGTTCGGCTCTGATAAACCGGATACCCGTTTTGGAATGGAAATTACGGATGTGTCTGACTTAGTGAAAGACAGTGAATTCGGTGTGTTCCAAAACGCCGTAGAAAACGGCGGCAGTGTGCGTGCGATCGTTGCAAAAAATGCGGCCTCGGCGCTGACCCGGAAGAATATCGACAAGCTGGTGGAATATGTCCGTGGGATCGGGGCAAAAGGGCTTGCCTTTGTCCGCTGGGCAGATGAAACGCCGTCCTGCTCTTTCTCCAAGTTTATGAAAGAGGGGGAACTGGAGGCGATTCTGGAGCGTTTGGGCTGTGAAAAGGGAGATGTCGCCCTGTTTGTGGCGGATAAAAACAGCGTTACTCTGCCAGTGTTGGGCGCGCTTCGCCTGACTGTGGCAAAACAGCTAGACATCATTCCAGAGGGATATAATTTCCTGTGGATCACTGAATTCCCGTTTTTTGAATGGGATGAGGAGCAAAAAACATGGATCGCTATGCATCACCCGTTTACCATGCCGATGGATGAATGCCTGGAATACATGGAAACCGATCCGGGTCGTGTCCGTGCAAAGGCCTACGACCTGGTGCTTAACGGAACAGAACTGTCCAGCGGGTCTATCCGCATTACCGACCCGGTTTTACAACAGAAAATGTTTGAAGCGTTGGGACTAAGCAAGAAAGAGATCGAAGCGAAATTCGGGTTCTTAGTGGATGCGTACCAGTACGGCGCTCCGCCGCACGGCGGCATGGGGATCGGTTTAGACCGGCTTGCTATGATCATGACAGGGGCGGAAAGCCTGCGCGATGTTGTGGCGTTCCCCAAAGTGCAGAACGCCAGCGAGTTGATGAGCGAATGCCCGTCAACGGTTGACGAACAGCAGCTCCGGGAACTGGGGATCCAGTTGATCCAAACAGAAGAATAAAGAAAATCCCCTCCGCCAAAATACGGCGGAGGGGATTTTTAAAAAGCGGCCCAAAATATTTGGGCCGCTTTTTATTATAAGCACCTTATAATACTGGGAGGATCAGCCAATGTCCACATGGACCCTTCCAGATATTTGCGCTCAAAATCCTTAATAGGAAGAGGCTTGTTGAAAAAATACCCCTGTGCATAGGTGCAACCAAAGGATTTTAAAATATCCAGCTGTTCTTTTTCCTCTACTCCTTCCGCAATGCTGTCGATCCCCATTTCGTGGCAGACATGGATCAGGTTCTCCACCAGAAGCCGGGTCGTCGCATTGGAATACAGATCGTTCATCACGCTTTTATCAAATTTCAGACCGCTGATCGGCAGGGCGGAAAGGATGGAGATATTGCTGTATTCCGAGCCAAAGTCATCTAAGGACAGCCGGTATCCCGCATCGATCACCTGCTGGCTGATTTCGGTGAGGGTGCGCCGGTTCAATTCTCCCATGCTTTCGGTGATTTCGATCTCCAAAAGGGAGCGGTCGATCCTGTACCGGTTGGCAATGGCGTTGATGGTATCTACAACATGTTCCTTGATCAAGGTGCAGCGGGAGAAGTTGATGGAGATCGGAAAAACAGGAAGGCCGCGGTCCAGCCAAGAACGTAAGGTTTTACACACCTCCTCCAAAACAAAAAAGTCAATGTAGTGGATGTTATTCTCGGCCTCCAGCTGAGGGATAAAGCTCATGGGCGGCACTGTTCCATGAAGCTCGTCAGAATACCGTACCAGCGCTTCTGCTCCTTTGATCTCGCCGCTTTTGATCTCCGCCTTGGGCTGGAGGTATACTTGGAAATTGCGGTTATCCAAAGCGGCTTTTAAACGCTCCAGACGGATAGCGCGCAGCCGGTCATCATGACATGGATCACCTTTGGTGTGTTTGATCATCGTCAAATAATCCCATGCGATATTCAGCACTTGGTTGGGGATGATATCTTCGTCTTCCCAAGAAAAGCCAAATGAAACACAGCCAGGGCAAGCGTTGTTAGACAAGGAGCGGAGCCGCTGCACCTTGGACATAAACGTTTCGTAAGTGATGTCCTGGCTTAATGCCACAAAGGAATCACCGCCGATTCGGAATGCAGCCTGTTTTCCAAATTCCTGGATCATAAGACCGGCAAGGTTTTGCAGAAGAGAATCGCCGTAATCATGGCCGTATTCCTGATTGATCAGGCGCAGGTGGTTAACGTCCGCAACAACTGCCCCCAGCGAGGATAATGCCTCAGGATGCAGCTGGGAAATGCTTCTGGTATAGCATTCCCAGTTCAATAAACCAGTCATCAGGTCGTGGTCGGCCAAATGCTTTTGCTGGACTTGGATCCGGCGTTTCATAATTTCATTAGTCATAAAATAGGAAAGCGACTGTAGCAGGGTGGTGTTGTCTAAATTTCCCCGTGGATTTTCGATCCCAATATATCCGATCAAGTTAGAATCATCAAGCAGGGCGACTGCAGCAAAGGTTTGTACATTTTTTTCTGTTAGGATCGCAAACTTTTCCGGAAACAGGGTTTGGATCTGTTCGATCTCGTGGAATAAGACGACCCGCTTTTCCTTTAAGTCGGCCAGCCAGTCGGAAATTTGACTGTGTGCGATCCGTTCATTCTCATTCTGGGCAGGAAAAACCCCTTGCGCGCACCAATCCTCTGGGGAAACCTGGATCTCAAAATCTTTGACTTTAACATAGTAGGTCCGGTCTGCCCGGTAAAATTTACCCAAATTTTCCAAAACACCTTGGACAGCGTGTTCCAAAGACTTGGTAGTCAATAACAAAGAAGCGCACTCTAACAGAACGTGTTCCGCCAGAACCTTGGAATTTAATTGGGCTTCGTGCTTAGTCAGATCAGTAAAAATCTCCAGTCGCGCACGGGCGCCATCCCAATGGATGATTTTATCCCGAATCATAAAACGCTTATGCAGCCGGGAGTTTAGGTTTTCCCAGGTTTTGAACCCTTGTTCCTCAGGAAGATGGTTTTGGCAGAATACACATGGTTGGGAAAAACCCTGTAGGACCTCGTAGCATTTTCTGCCATGGTAGTCTTCCAGATCAAATTCCCTTTGAGCGCTTTCATTCATAAACAAAATACTGTGGTTTATTTCATCAATGACAAAGATCGCGTCATCTAGCTCATCCATCATGCACTCGGCGCCCAGATGACGCTTGGCGATACATCCATCGTAAAGCATCCCCATGGTATGCGTCTGGGAATGACCGTTAAAACAAGTGAACTGCGCCTTTCCTTGAAATTTAGCATCATAAAGTGCGGAATCCGCCTGCTGGAACAGCTTTTGGAAACTGGTGCCCTTTATTTCGGAAATAACGACACCAACAGAAGCAGAAGTGCACAGGGGCTCATTGCCAACGGAAAAACTGATGTTTAGTTTCCGGCAGACCTTTTCCGCCGCTTCCGTTGCTGTTTTACGGTTGGGGATCTGTTCAAAGAAAAGGATGAACTCATCTCCGCCGAAACGTCCGGCAATACTGTTTCCATCAGATTCCACACGCAGGATCCGGCCGATCTCCTCTAAGAGCTTATCCCCGATATGGTGCCCATATTTATCATTGATCTGTTTAAAATCGTCCATATCAATGATAAAAAATGCGCAGAGGCCTTTTTGTTCCTGATTCTGGGAAAGCAGCTGCCCGATCATGGATTCTGCCGTCTGCCGGTTATAAAGTCCGGTCAGGGCATCCCGTTCCGCACGTTCACGCAAAGCTAACTCAGTCTTCTTTCGCTCGTTAATGTCCCGTACATAACATAACGCGTAAAGCTCAGACGATTCAGGATCGCATAAGATAGCCAAATGGAACGAGCACCAGATGATCTTTCCGTTTGCAGTGGTACAGCGGTATTCGTGGTGGAGAGTTTGGCGATTTTCTGAGATAGCCTGTTCAAGCGCCTCAATAGAAAAGGTCTCTTCAAAACGCTTTTGATCTCCCTTGTTGGCGATACAGGCCAAAATCTCGCGGTATAGCTGGTCATAGGTTACCAGATCCTGAAAAGAATTTGGCTGGTAGTTTTCGCTCCAGATGCGGAGCACCTTATTTTGTGTAAGATTGATTTTTGCGGAGATCAGCACGTCGGCAGAAAGCATTTCCAACAAATGCTCCTCCTGAAAAAAACGCTGTTCGGCTTCTTTTTGAGCAGTGATATCCTCCGACACGGCAACGGCACGTACCGGCCTTCCATCCGGGTCAAAGATATTGGTATAGTTTATTTTTTCCCAATAGTATTTCCCGTCGGTTGCCAAAATCCGTACAACAGCCTGTGCTGTGGCAGCACCTTGGTATAGCTGTTCATATAGATCCAGATATTTTTGCGCGTCGTCCGGATGGATACTCTCGCTTTGGATCAGGCTGTCGGGGACATTGCGGATCGTTTTTTCCCCGCCAAAAACCTGATGTGATTTGTCTGTTTGGATAATGCATCTTGTTTTCAGATCATATTCCCATACATTGATTTTAGTTTGTTCAATCGCGATCTGGAAACGGGATTCGCTCCATTGCAGCTGCTGTTCAAAATGCTTGCGTTCATCAATATTGATCACCATACCACTGAGGATCATCCCCTCATTGGTATGGGTAAGCCCAGCACTGGCGTGAATCCATGCCAGCTGCCCGTTCCCGCGAATGATACGGTATTCCAGACAAAGAGAGGTTTGTCCCTGCTGGATCGCCTTTTCAATTTTTTGAGAAACCTCTGGAAGATCTTCGGGATAAACAAGATGTACGGCATGATTTTGCAGCTTGTCCTGTATTTCCTGCTGGGTATATCCGTGGATCTGGTAATAGCATTCATTGGCGTAAAGAATGGTGAATCCCTCGTCTATCCGCGCTTTGAAAAGCCCGCCGATCTGGCTTTGCGCGATGAAGGAAAGCTCATTTTCCGCCTCAACCTGGGCAGTGACATCGAAGCATACGCTGATGATCACTTCACGCCCATCCTCTACAGTGATCTTTCGGCCTTTGTCGTATACCCATACAAAGCCCCCGTCGGCTTTAAACATACGGTAGGTAACCGTATAGGTATCTCCGGTTTGGAAAGCGTTGAAAACAGTTTGAATGACATGTTCCCGGTCGCTGGGATAGATGCAGTTGATGACAAGTCCATCGACCGACTCGACAAAAGCGTCGTATGTAGGGTAGCCAAGGTATTCCAGCATCCGGTCGTTGATAAAATAGAGAGGGAAATCAGGTTCGCAGTATCCCCCCATAATACCGCCCGGCAAAGCCTCGCCGACAAGCTGGAGCAGCTTTCTATCAATTTTGGATGCCTGCTGGCTGAGGAGCTGCTCCCCAAAAATAATCGGAAAGAATTCCTCCTCTGTTTGCTGTGCAGCAGGAAAAGAAACGTGGACAGCTTTGATATAAAACGTGCCCTCCACCTCACAAAGCATGGCGCTTTGCCGCATTTCCACCTGGATCGGGATACCACCAGATAATTGCTTTTTTACCTGGACCACTGCATAAAGAGAAATGTCTGTATGCTCTGACGCAACGACTTGTTTAAAGGCGATCTGGAAAGGAATAGGATCCTGTTTGATTTCATCTTCAATCAGTTTTCTGAGTTCAGATTTATTTAAAGCTACTTCTTGGGCGCCTGTCCCAATGCTCTGTATATCCTCTGTGTAAAAAGAAAGTGTCTTTTCCACATCCCGTTCAACCAGATAGGTATGCATCATCGCCTTTAATCTAGAAAAAGCCCTTGATTGCCGTTCTGTCAATATATCTGCCATATCATGCTCCTCCGATCATTATACGGTTTGCAGTGGAATCTGGTTACTGGTTAAAAAATCCTCTACAATATCATAAAGGTGGATCGGCTCCAGTTCTTCGGAATTACACAATGCCACCAGAGAGTCAACTGCTCGTTTGTCTGGAGAAATATCTTCGATCGAAACCGCATCGCAGCGAATGCCAAAAGACGTATAGTTCTTGCCCTCTATAGAGTACATACCGATTGTTGTCTGATACATGATCAATACCCCAAGTCTCGTTCATATTTTGCAAATAAAAAGCCTGCAGACGAAAAGCTGCAGGCAAATTGTAAACAAAAAACACAAAAGCTTGTGTTTGATTGCTGCAACTGGCTGTCATGTCAGAAGACGAAGACCCTATAGCTTTGCGCCACCGGTTTTCACCGGGTTTGCTAATTATTTAATTCATTATTACGTTAACATATTTTCCAATAAAAGTCAACAACCAATTCCAATATTTGCAAAATTTTACCAGAATATTACCATTAAAAATTAATATAATATTTATATCAAATTGTATATCGCCGATTCTAAAATAAAAAAGGATGGTGCTTTAAGCACCATCCTTTTTTATTTGGCAAATTCAATTGCACGGCTTTCACGGATCAAGTTGACCTTGATCTGGCCCGGGTAATTGAGTTCGTTTTCAATTCGCTTTACAATATCGCGGGCGACCAAAACCATTTTGTCGTCTTTGATAACTTCCGGCTTGATCATAACACGGACTTCACGGCCAGCCTGAATCGCAAAGGATTTTTCAACTCCGTCAAAGGAGTTTGCGATTTCTTCCAGTTTTTCCAGCCGCTTGATAAAGCTTTCCAGATTTTCTCTTCTTGCCGCCGGACGGGCTGCTGAAATTGCGTCAGCCGCCTGTACCAAACAGGCGATCACGGTCTTCGGTTCCACGTCATTGTGGTGCGCCTCAATTGCGTGAAGTACTGCTGGACTTTCCTTAAATTTCCGACATACATCGACGCCGATCTGGACATGAGAACCTTCGATCTCGTGATTGAGGGCTTTTCCAATGTCGTGCAGCAGGCCTGCGCGGCGTGCTGTGGTTGCGTCTACTCCCAATTCGGAAGCCATAATGCCGGCAAGGTGCGCCACCTCAATGGAGTGGTTGAGCACGTTCTGGCAATAGCTGGTCCGATAGGTGAGACGGCCAAGGAGCTTGACGATTTCGTAATGAACGCCATGAACGTTCGTTTCCAAGATCGCGCGTTCCCCTTCCGTTTTGATTTTATGTTCGATTTCACGGCGGGATTTTTCCACCGTTTCTTCGATTCGTGACGGATGGATCCGTCCGTCTGAAATCAGTTTTTCAAGGGTTAGGCGGGCAAGTTCCCGTCTAACAGGGTCAAAGCATGATAATGTTATCGCTTCAGGTGTGTCGTCGATAATGAGGTCGACACCTGTCAATGTTTCAATCGCACGAATGTTGCGGCCTTCTCTTCCGATGATGCGTCCTTTCATTTCATCGTTTGGCAGCGCCACAACAGAGACAGTGGCTTCAGAAACCTGTTCTGCAGCCAGCTTGGAGATAGCAAGGGAAATCAGTTCTTTTGCCTTGTCTTCGCATTCATTTTTGATCTGTTGTTCATAGGCGGTGATTTTCTGAGCCTTTTCATACACCAGATCGTCTTCCAGAGAAGCCAGTAATTGTGCCTTTGCTTCTTCTGCCGTCAGGCCGGAGATCCGCTCCAGATTGTCGATCTGGCTGCGTTTGATAATTTCGGCTTCTTCTAATTTTTGGTCTGCTTGTTTTAATTTGTCGTTTAGTTTTTCTTCTTTTTTCTCTAAACTGTCCATCTTTTTATCGAGGGACTCTTCTTTTTGCATAATCCGACGTTCCTGTCTGGATACTTCATTTCGCCGTTCCTTGATATCGCGGTCAGCCTCCGAACGAAGCTTGTGGATCTCGTCCTTAGCTTCTAACAGCGCTTCTTTTCTCCGGGTCGCAGCGTCTTTGTCTGCGTCCGTTAAAATACGCTGGGCTTCCGCCTCCGCACTTCCAATTTCTGCCTCCGCTATTTTTTTTCGGTGGGAGATCCCCACCCGAAAAGCAATGACAGCAAAGATAATACCGGAAACGACAAATGACGCCAGACACAACAGGATTACCATTGTGGTTGTCATTTGTTTCATTACCTCCTGTGTTCAATTTTCAAGATGCCCTTTTTCTTCCATCTATCAATTCGCAACTTTAAGCATTTAATACATTATCATTATTTATTGTATAATTTTTCGGTGGCGATGTCAAGAAGAAGTTATACAAAATCTCATATATCCCGGTCAGGAAAGATAGATGGATTGTACAGATGTACAAAAGCAGGAAAAAAAGCGGTTTTAAACGGCATATTCGGTTGACAAACCCTTGTGGGTTGTGCTATGATAAATATTACCTCAAAGAAGGTTTATTTTTTTGTGCGCATTTTTAAAAATTCACACTGCGGTGATCGACATAAAGTGCGCAAAAATAAACCGGAAATCAAAAACAGTCCTTGAGGGAGGCAAAAAAAATCCGATTTAGCAGGAGGTGCCGAAATGAGGGTTAAAGTTACATTAGCTTGCACAGAATGCAAACAGCGTAATTACAACACAACAAAAAACAAGAAAAACGATCCTGACAGGCTCGAAATGAACAAGTATTGCCGATTCTGCAGGAAACACACTGCTCACCGGGAAACCAAGTAGTAGGAAGGTGGTTGGAAAATGGCAAAAGACGCAGCCGCTGTCAAAGCAAAGCCGAAAAAAGAAAAAAAAGGTTTCGGCCGTTTTTCCCGCTTCTTCAAAGACCTTAAGAGCGAAGTGAAGAAAGTCGTTTGGCCCAACAAAAAACAGGTGAAAAACCATACGTTGGTCGTTTTGGGCTTTATGGCAGTTGCCGCAGTTTTCCTTTGGATCGTCGATGGAATTCTGGGGCTGATCGTCCATTTGGTATTTGGTTCTTAACCGTTCCAAACCGGACAAGCAAACGAATTTACCGAAACAAGTTGAAACTGGAGGGACTGATACGATGTCAGAAACTGCAAAATGGTATGTTGTGCACACCTATTCCGGATATGAGAATAAAGTGGCGCAAAACATAGAAAAAGTTGTCGAAAACCGCAGTCTGCAGGATTTGATTTATGAGGTCAAAGTTCCTACTGAAAAAGTTGTGGAAGTAAAAGACAACAAAACGCGTGATATTGAACGCAAGATTTTTCCGGGTTATGTGCTCGTGAAAATGATCCTGACCGATGATTCTTGGTATGTTGTACGGAATATTAGAGGGGTGACCGGTTTTGTCGGTACCTCTACCAAGCCTGTCCCGCTTACGGAAGCAGAGGTAAAGGCGCTGGGTGTGGAAACCGTTCAGGTCGAAGTAGACTACGAGGTTGGCGACAGCGTCAACGTGGTGGCCGGTCCTTTGGAAGGCTTTGGCGGCATTATCAATGAAATCGACATTGAAAACAACCGCGTTGCGGTGACAGTATCAATGTTCGGGCGGGAAACCCCTGTCGATCTGGAACTGAACCAGGTCAAAAAGGTGTAGGCGTTTTCATTTTATGGAGTGATAGAATAAAACGCTTGTGGGAGGAACAGAAATCTGAAAACACTGTTCCGCCATTTACCACGAATTTTTGGAGGTGCAAATTATGGCTCAGAAAGTAGCAGGCTACATCAAGCTTCAGATTCCTGCCGGCAAAGCTACTCCGGCACCACCGGTTGGTCCTGCATTAGGTCAGCACGGTGTCAACATTATGGCATTTACAAAGGAATTTAATGAGCGCACGAAAAACGATATTGGATTGATCATTCCGGTAGTAATCACAGTTTACGCAGACCGCTCCTTTACGTTTGTTACCAAAACTCCGCCGGCAGCTGTTTTGATTAAAAAGGCCTGCGGCATCGAAAGCGGTTCGGGTGTTCCGAACAAAACAAAGGTAGCAAAAATTACCAGGGAGCAGGTACAGAAAATCGCGGAAACCAAGATGCCTGACTTAAACGCTGCTAACATCGAAACTGCGATGAGCATGATCGCTGGTACAGCTCGTTCCATGGGTATCGAAGTAGTCGATTAATTACCCTGGTGGGAGGAAAAATCCGCTATATACCACTTTTAGGGAGGAAATGTGAATGAAACACGGTAAAAAGTATACTGACAGTGCGAAAACGATCGAACGCGCAAAACTGTATGACGTAAAAGAAGCGTTGGATTTGACAGTTGGCGCGGCAAAAGCGAAATTTGACGAAACGATCGAATTGCACGTTCGCTTGGGCGTTGACTCTCGTCACGCTGATCAGCAGGTCCGCGGCGCGGTTGTTCTGCCGAACGGGACCGGTAAAAATGTAAGAGTTCTCGCAATCTGCAAAGGCGACAATGTGGATAAGGCATTGGAAGCTGGCGCCGATTATGCTGGGTCTGACGAATATGTTCAGAAGATCCAGAGCGAAGGCTGGATGGAATTTGACGTTGTAATCGCAACCCCGGATATGATGGGTGTTGTTGGCCGTTTGGGTAAAGTGTTGGGTCCGCGCGGCTTAATGCCTTCTCCAAAAGCTGGTACTGTTACCCTGGATGTGGCAAAAGCAGTTACCGAAGCAAAGGCTGGTAAGATCGAATACCGTCTGGACAAAACTAATATTATCCACTGCCCGATCGGAAAAGCTTCTTTCGGCTCTGATAAACTGGAAGAAAACCTGGAAGCACTGATGGGTGCTATCGTAAAGGCAAAACCGGCGGCAGCAAAAGGCCAGTATCTGAAATCCTGCGTTGTGACTTCTACTATGGGTCCTGGTGTGAAAATCAATACTGGTAAATATGGTGTCTAATTTGGGTCTTGACAAGATAGTCAATTTCCCGTATAATAATTAAAGCTGTTATTTTTCTATAGACCACAGGTGCAGATTTTGTATAATTGTGCTACGCAGCGCAGCCTGTCGAGGAGGAATAAAAGGCGGATCATTTGAATAGGGCCATGCCTTATTATATGTAGATCAGTCCTTCCCTTCTCATGTAGAAGCGGAAGGATTTTTTATTTCATAAAAAATCGATCGCCCGATTCCAGCCGGTTTTTGACTGGTGGAAAAATGCAGTAGTTTGTTATGGAGGTGAAACGATTTGCCAAGTGAAAAAATCTTAAGTCAGAAGCAGCAGTATGTTGCTGAGCTTGCAGAACAGCTGAAAAATTCCTGCGCTGGTGTGATCATTGATTATAAAGGGATTACCGTTGCAGAAGATACTGAGTTCAGAAAAGAACTGAGAGAAGCTGGCGTACAGTATGCAGTTGTGAAAAACACCATGCTGAAATTCGCGGCAAAAGAAGCTGGTTTGGATGGCTTATGTGATGTTTTGGAAGGTACGACCGCTTTGGCGACCCACGCTGAAGATCCGATCGCTGCTGCAAAGATCATCGGAAAATATGCCGATAAGCTGAAAGACAAAGTTACCATTAAAATTGGTTACATGGACGGCGAAGTAATGGACGCAGACAAAGTTGTCGCACTGGGAAAACTTCCTTCCAAAGAACAGCTGGTTGGTCAGCTGGTCAGTGTTTTGGTTGCTCCGATCCGTGGTTTGGCTGTTGCGCTTAATGCAATCGCTGAAAAAGAAGAAGCATAATCCGTATCTGTGGATAAACATGACAAATTAAATTATTTAGGAGGATTTATATCATGGCTGATATCGCAAAATTTATTGAAGATATTAAAGCATTATCTGTATTAGAGTTGAATGAACTCGTAAAAGCAATCGAAGAAGAATTCGGCGTTTCCGCTGCTGCTCCGGTAATGATGGCTGGCGCTGTTGCAGGCGGTGCTGCTCCGGCTGCTGAAGAAAAATCTGAATTTGACGTTGTTCTGGCTTCTGCTGGCGCAAACAAAATCGCAGTTATCAAAGCTGTTAGAGAAATTACTGGCCTGGGCCTGAAAGAAGCAAAAGAATTGGTTGACAACGCTCCGAAACCAGTCAAAGAAGGCGTTTCCAAAGATGCTGCTGAAGAAATGAAGACAAAATTGACTGAAGCTGGCGCTGAAGTTGAACTGAAGTAATTTTGTTTACTGTCAAAAAAGCCAAAAGGTAAATGCCTTTTGGCTTTTTTTATGATAAAGAGGGGTTGGCTGTTTTTAAAAGGCGCCGCGGCCGGCGCGTATCGGGAAAGAATGAGGCTTTTGTTGAAAATAGCCGGCGAAAAAATTTTACCAAGGTAGATTCGCCGGGTCCGATCGGTAAAAAACAATATTATAAGTCGTAGATTTTCTTAAATTTTCCCGATAAAATACGATAAAATATTGACTTTGACAAGTATTTTCGATATGATTGAAATAAGAAAATGAATGATTGGTGGATCCATGAAAAAGATTGCAAAACTTTTCGGTGTTCTGATTGGAACGGCCTTTTTGGTATTTGTTTTGGATATAGGCTGTATTTTTCGGACATTGACTGGGTTTCCGTGCATGGGCTGCGGGGTCACTAGGGCGTTTTTGGCTTTCCTGCAAGGGCACGTGGTTGACGCTTTTTATTATCATCCTTTATTCTGGCTGACGGGGATTTTAATTGTTTTAGCATTGTGGAAAGATGGCATGGTTTTTCGTTCTGCAAAGGCTAACCGGTGGTTTTGGATCATTGTACTATTGGTATACCTTTCTGTGTATATTGTACGGATGGTGCTCCTGTTCCCGGATACCCCCCCTATGGATTATAATTATGAGGCACCGGCCTATCATCTGTATCAATATATTCTGGAACTGTTCACCAAATCATCATAAAGGGAGAGAATGAAACATGATTCAAAGACGAGAATTTTGGATGGTACTATTGCTGACCATCGTCACCTGTGGGATTTACCATTATTTTTACCTGTACCAGATGACAAAAGACATCAACACAATGGCTGGGAATGATGGAAAAACTGTTGACCCAACGTTGGCAGTTATTTTGAGCATTGTCACCTGCGGTATTTATGATATTTGGTGGTATTACCAGATGGGGAACCGTATGCAGACCATGGGTACTGTGAATGCGATCCCTGTAGAAGAAAACGGCACCACTTATTTGCTGTGGTACCTGCTTGGCTTCGTTGTATGTGGTTTAGGGATTTGGGTCGCTATGTATTTGTTTATCAAAAACTTTAACAATCTTGCGTTTGCGTTTAATTCCCATATGTCTCATAATGTTCCACCGACTTCTCCGGCTATGTAAGAAAACCTGTAAAAAAAGAGCTGATACAAATTGTATCAGCTCTTTTTATTTAATTTTTCTGACGCTGCTGTTCTGGGGTCGGGTCAATGTGAGGAGAACCAAGCTTTTCACGGCGTTTTGGGTTATAAAGCCATGTTACGGCATTTTGGATGATCTTGCGCACATAAGGGTTTTTGTAGGAAGAGTTGGTTTCATGGCCGGGCTGGAAATAAAAGATCTTTCCGTACCCCCGTGTCCAGGTACAGCCGGAGCGGAAAACATTTCCGGAATCGAACCAGCCTACAAAGATCAATTCATCAGGATCGGCAATATCAAAAGGCTCAGAATACATTTCATCGATCCCAACTTCAAAGGAGTCTGGGATCCCCTCTGCGATAGGATGACCGGGCTTGACACAGAACAGGCGTTCATAACAGTCATCCCGCCATGCAAGGTCACAGGTGGTGCCAAGCAGGGCTTTTAAAGGCTTACAGTAATGGGAGGAATGCAATGGTAAAAATCCCATCCCTTTTAGGATGCGCTCCTGAATTTTTTTCACCAGTTCATCGGGCACCTCGTCGTGGCATTGGTGCGACCACCAAACCAATACGTCGGTCTGGTCTAGGATTTCGTCGGAAAGCCCGCAGTCTGGCTGGTCTAAAGTAGCGGTGCGGACCTCCACCTCCGGAAGCTCTTCCACGATCTCTTTTAAAGTGTTATGGATCCCGTTTGGATGCACTGCCAGTACTTCCTTTTTTCCATTTCTTTCATCAAAATTTTCGTTCCATATTGTTACTCGAATCATTTTATTCCCTCCTGTTTAAGCGTTGATCAGGGCGTGTACTTCTTCTTCAGAAGGCATGGATTTGATCGCGCCCTTTTTGGTGGTCACCAAGCTGGAAGCGGCATTTCCAAAGGCGATAGCCTCCATCAGCCCGTCATAAGTCAACTGTTCCAGATCTTTGTCCAGCAGATAGTGCAGCATACAGCCGCAGAAAGTGTCTCCTGCGCCGGTGGTGTCGATCGTTTTTACCTCCCGGAACGTTTCGCGGAAACCCTTCTGCCCTTGATAATAGAAGGAACTGCCGTCCTTGCCCAAAGTCACGAACATCACTTTTACGTTGGGGTTTTCTTCCTGCACCTTTTTAGCGGCTAAGTCCAAATCTTCGATGCCGGTAATAAATTGCAGTTCATCCTCGGAGATTTTCAAAATATTGCATTGGCTGATCCCGTACCAGATCATCTCTTTAGCGGTGTCCAGACAGTCCCATAGCGGCGGACGCAGGTTCGGGTCAAAGGAGATAACGGCGCCGTGCTCCTTGGCGATGGCGATCGCTGCTTTGGTAGTTTCCCGAATCAGTTCTGATGTCATAGAAAGGGTGCCAAAGTGAAAGATCTTCGCATTCTTTAAAATATTTAGGTTCAGTTCCTCCTTATTCAGCATCATATCCGCGCCGGGATTGCGGCAGAACGAAAAATTACGGTCGCCGTGCTCGTCTAAATGGACGAATGCCAGAGTAGTATGTACTTTGGGATCTGTCACCAGACCTGTGCTATCGATCCCAATATCTGTAATCGTTTTGCGCAGAAGTGTGCCAAAGCTGTCATATCCCACTTTTCCCAGAAAGGCCACCTTTCTGCCTAAGCGGTTGAGCATTGCCAGTACATTGCAGGGCGCCCCGCCTGGATTTGCTTCCAGCACCTCATTTCCTTGCTCACTTTGTCCGTATGGGGTGAAATCAATTAAAAGTTCCCCCATTGCAACAACGTCAAACATTGTTACTCCTCCTTTTTGTGTGTTAATCTCCAAACGAAATGCCCATATCCTTTGCAACCTGTACCATTTGGTCATCCTTTGGCACCAGCTTCGCTTTTCCGGCAATGTCAGAGAGTTTATTTTCAGTGACTACGTTTCCTTTCAAGGCAACGGTAACACCAAATTTCTTTGCTTGGATCAGCCTTGCGGCATAAGCACCAAACCGTGTGGACAATACCCGGTCATACGCAGAAGGCGCGCCTCCACGTTGTAAATGTCCGGGAACCACTACCCTGGTTTCGCATCCAGTATGGCTTTCCACATAAGCAGCAATCTGCTCAGAAACCGTATGGAAGCCCTGTTCTGTGCGCTGACGCAGGCGTTCTTTGCGTTTTAGCTTTGCTTCGTCCATTGTCATAGCGCCTTCTGCAACTGCAATGATCGAAAATGCTTTACCGCTTTCCGCACGGCGCTTTACAGCCGCCGCAACTTTTTTGGGATCATAGGGGAGCTCTGGAAGCAGGATAATATCCGCACCACCCGCGATCCCCGCATGGAGAGTCAACCAGCCCGTCTTGTTTCCCATCAGCTCCACTACCATGACACGGCCGTGGCTGGCCGCTGTAGTGTGAAGCAGGTCCAGCGCTTCGGTGGCGATGTTCAATGCGGAATGGAACCCAAAGGTAACGTCAGTACCGTATAGATCGTTATCGATCGTCTTTGGCAGTCCGATAACATTTAATCCCTCTTCGGCCAGTAAAGCCGCCGTTTTGTGGGTACCATTCCCGCCCAGGATCAAAAGACAGTCCAGCTTCATCTTTTGGTAGTTTTCTTTCATATTTTTAACTTTATCAATATTATCTTCCCCGATCACCCGCATTTGTTTAAACGGCTGACGAGAGGTGCCTAAAATCGTTCCACCCAATGTCAGGATCCCAGAAAAATCGGACTGTTTCATAACGCGGTATTCCCCGTGTATCAGCCCGCGGTAACCGTCCTGAATACCGATGATCTCCACATCATCCATCAATTCATACGCCGCTTTTGCAACGCCGCGGATCACCGCGTTCAGTCCGGGGCAGTCCCCCCCGCTGGTTAAGATACCAATTCGTTTTGCCATGGATATTCCTCCTTTATTTTACACGGCCGTATCGTTTCCCAACCCCATATGGGCCGAACGCGCCAGAAATAGCTGCCCGACCAGCCCGGTACAACACCCGCTGATGCCCCCGGCCGCCAATAAAATCGGCAGATAGGCAAGTACAGCACTGCTTTGAAAAAAGATACCGGCACAGATGATCTGTCCGATCTGGTGGCATGTAGCGCCTGCTGCGCTGATCCCGATGACGGAAAAAAAACTGGGGTATCCCTGTTTTAACAGACTCATCACAAGCATAGCCAAAATCCCACCGCTTAGGCTGAATGCAAGAGAGGGAACAGAGCCGAACAGCATTCCCTGCAACAGGCAGCGCGCCAGCAGGATACTGAACGCGTAGCGCTTTCCCAATGCAATCAAGGCAAACAAAGTCACGATATTGGAAAGCCCCAGCTTGATCCCGGGTAAGGGAACCAGCAGCTGGAGAGGGAGCAAATGCTCCAAATATCCCAAAGCCAGCGCTAAAGCGGTCAAAAGACCGGCAGTTGCCGCACGTTTTGCCATATCTTACCCCCTGCTAAGAAATAATATCGACCTTGGTATCCTCGCCGGAGACGATCCGGATCAAGAGGCTGTTGGGGAGGCAGGCAATCGTTTGATAGCCGTCTGTGATCCACCCTGTGTGGACACAGAACTGGTTGGGACAGCTTGACTCCAAAACCCGTACCCTTTCGCCGTCGATCTCGATGATATTCTGATACTGGCCGGAAACGGTGATAGTTTGTTTCTTTCCCTTGAACAGTGGAACTTCTTTTATTATATCATGTTCCTGTGAAATGATACAATACTTTTGCCCCTCCGCCTTTTGGGAAAACAAAAAAATACAGGTTGCCGCGATCAAAAGGAGGATCATCCCAAAAATAAGTAGATCTCCTTTTTTTAATGGAATTTTTTTGTATCTCATGCTGGTCCCTCCGACATGACCTGATACCGTTCTGATTCTGTCAGGGAAAAGCACTCTTTCAGCCCGTCAGTTAGGAAGATTTGATGATCGTCTGTTACAAAAACAGCATCTAAAGTATCCTCTTTTTCACAGAAAGACATTCCTTTTTCGGCGCCCATTACAAACAGGGCCGTGGAGTAAGCATCCGCCTTGGCAGCGTCTTTGCAAACTACGGTGACAGAGCGCAGCCCGCTTTGAGAAGGCGCTCCGGTAGTGCGGTCCAAAATATGGTGGTAGCGTACGCCCTCCTGAATAAAAAAACGTTCATAGTCCCCCGAAGTGACAACAGCGCAGTCGGAAACCGCCAGATACCCCAGATAATCTGCTTTCCCATCCGGGTCGCTGATCCCGACCCGCCATTCGCTTTGATCCGGCTTTTCTCCATGCACGTAAACATTTCCGCCCAAGGATAACAGATAGCCATCCAAAGAAAACTGTTCCAGCGCTTTTACCGCCTCATCGGTAGCGGCGCCTTTTGCGATCCCGCCCAAATCGAGCTGAATTTCATTTTTTAAAGAAACGGTGTCTTCTGTGATCATAAGGTTTTCATTCCCGCATCGTTCCAGTACGGCCTGCCGTTCGCCTTCTCCGGGAACCTGCTGCTTTTCGGTGCCGATCCCCCATAAGGAAACCAGTCGTCCTAATGCGGGGTCGAAGGCATTTTTTGTTTCCCGGCTTAGCTGGGAGGATTTTTCTAATAAAGCGATGGTGCGTAGATCCAGTTGCCCGGTAGGCAACGTTCCATAAAGATTTAACCGTGCAATATCGCTTTGCGGGTCGGTTTTTGACCAAAGGCCGTCTAAGTCCTCGATTTGTGTTTGAAAGTGCTCGGCGGCCTGCTTTGCCTCCGCTCCGTAAAATTTTGCAGTAATGGCCGTATCCATGGCGGTAAAGGCAGATCGTACCGGCTGTGTATCCTTGCAAGAGGAAAAGGCCAAAAGCGGAAACGCGCAAAATACCGCCAGAAGAAAGCCCCGTTTAAGCCTGAGCGTCGTCAAAGGTGGTTTTCTCCTTCATATTGTCCGGTACAAACAGCACCCAGCTGTTGCCGGGGTTTACTGTTAATGCTTCGCCCGATTCTGTTTGGAACGTCAGCGGATTTTTGGCGTCGCCCTTTGACCATGTGATCGCAGTCCGCGTCCCGTTGGTCAAATACCAGCCACCGCCGCTGCTGAGGGAGAGGTCGACATGCAGCCCGTCGGACATCAGCGGGATGTTATCATACAGGATGAATACGTTTTTGATATGCACCTTTTCCTTGGTGTTTCCGTCAATTACATCGTCGTCAAATTCTACTTTGGTGTAATCCTTATTTGTTTCATCATAGTTAAAAGTAGTTTTTACAGCAGAAGAAACCTTTACATAAGCCTTTTTAGCAGAGTCTGTGAAGGAAACAGAATCCTCTTCCTGTGCAAACTGGTAAGCGGTGGGGGTATCCCCAGTCAACCCGATTTTAGTGCCCGTTAATGCATCCTGCAGGTTTTCCTGGGTCATGAAGCGGGTGTGTTCAATATCCTTATGCAGGGAACGGTCGGTATAAAAGTACTTGTTTGCGTAGATCATGCCGTCAATATCGTCCACACCATATTTTTTCAGGGAATCGTATCCAAAAGTGCTCCCGCCCCAATGAATAAAGATGGTATGGAAGGGAAGGGACAGCTCAACGAAATCATGCCGTACGGAGCGGTTAGAGCCAAAGTCTTTTGTTTTGCTGTAATCGGCATAGATCGCCATGAGCCGGGTAAGGCCGCCTTCTACCGGTAATTCATAAATAATATCCGCCTGTGAGATCCCGCGTTGCGGCCAGGAACGGTGATGGTTATTGATCATAAAGCTGACAGGGCGTTTCCCCACCATTGTTTCATCCAGATCGTAAAGGCCGGTCAGCGGGTTTTGGTTTCCTTGCGGCTGCACTTCGGCAGGCTCTGAGGAAACAGGGGGGAGGGAACTGGTTTCCTCTGCGACCTGCTTTCCACAGCTTCCCATGGTCAAAGCCATGGCGGAAGCCAAAGCAAAGGTAAAGATACGTTTCATTGATTGTTTCATAAGGGGGAGTGCTCCTTTCAGGAATTTTCTGTTTCTCCGATATTGGGCAGCCTAGCCGCTACGCTGATGTCGGAGATATAATTTTTTACTTGGTATAAAAACAAGATCGTATCATAGTCAGCAGGCTTTATCAGGCTGGCTTGATCATCTGTGTATTTACTTAGGTTGACAAAGGTAATAGACCGGTAATGCAAAGACAAAAACTGAAGCAAAGGTTTTGCGTATTCATCGCCAAACAAAAGCAGATCCTGACCGGTATCAATGGTAGTGTGAATTTTGGTAACGCCGCAATCTTGTCCCAAAAATACATCCATTGCGTTGGGGGTATTCAGCGTCTCGTAATAGTACATGGAACTGGAGGTCTGGCTTTTTGTTCCTTCATAGCGGATCACACGGTCTATTACAGTGTTCGGGGCATAGGTGTATAGGTCGATTCGGTCGGGTGAGCCTTTTCGGACCAGGGTTTTTTGATAAAGGTTTCCCAAATAGTCATACTGGACATGCTCAATATTAAAAGAATCGCTGGAGATAGCCGATAGTCCCATACTGGTGACTAGGCTGCCATAGGCTGTATATGCGCCAAGCGACGTCCAATTGGAATCGGTGTGGTAATATAGATCCTGTTTTTGATTTGCCAAAAGCGCTGTGTGGACGTCGATTGCACTGACATCCTGTAAAGCTCCATAATCCGAGGCGGCAGTTTTGCTATAAGCTGAGTTATTACTTGAAAGCGACGTGTTTTGCTTGCTGTCCCCGTAAATGTTGGTGATAAACGAGGTTTGGTCCAGAACATTAGGTGCGTCTGGCATTTGTTCCCGGTACACTTCCTGTGCAGAGGGGACCAAAGAAAAATAGATCGGAATGTCTTCCCCGTATCTTGATACAAATTGGTTGACCGCTTCGGTATTCCGGCGTGCGGTAATAGGGTTCGCGGCTCCAATGTTTTCGACCAAGCGGTCTTTTAAGCAAAAAACCTGATCTATTTTGGGGCCGGAGATCAACAAAGAAAGGTGATTGTTTGCCTGTATAAAAAACTGGCTTCCGGGGAGCCTGTTCTGTAGTGTTTGGTTCCATCTGGAAATTTTATTTTTGTGTAGTTCCAGGGCGCTGGAGGCAGGGACAGAGGCCTGCGGTTCTGCCGAGGGCTTCTGCGGCCATACAAGCGCTAGCACGCCCAGCGTCAAGCTTAAAACACATCCCATGACCGGGGAGATCATCTTTTTGTTCATAGAGGGGAAACCCTCCTTTCCAGTGGTTTAGAAGTGGACGAAAAAGGTTGTGCCAATACCGGCCCCGCCCGCCAAAATAAGCAGGCACAGCAAGGTCAAAACGATTTCGCTGGCGATCCGCAGCCCCAAGGCCGCCCGGGAAGATCTTTGCTCGCATTTTAATCCAAGATTATGGATCAGGCTGCCGCTTCCCAAAATACAGATCAGCAGGATCACTGCGTAACAGCCCAGCAGGTAAAGGCTGGTGCCATCTGCAAAAAAGCTGCCTCCGCCGGCAAACAGCTCGCCCCACGAACCGGCGTTTCCGGTGAACATTGCTTTATAGTATGCCCAAACCTGAGTAACATCTTTGATTTCAAAGATGACCCAAGCGCACAGGACGATCACAATGGTGTAGATCCGTTGGATCAAAATAGGCAGTTTTTCGAGCAGGGGGGAAAGGAACAGCTGCTCCACTGCGATCAATACCCCAAGGACTAGACCCCACAGCAAAAAGTTCCAGCCGTTCCCGTACCAAAGTCCCATTAAAGCCCATAAAAGGATGAGGCGGAACATGGTGATCAAAAACGAATCATGCTTTTTCCCCAGCGGGGAGATCACATAGGATTTGCACCATACAGTGAGGGAGATGTTCCACCTGCGCCAGAAATCTGTCAGGCTTTTGGCAGTATAGGGGGAATTGAAATTCATGGGGAATTCAAACCCAAGTATCTTGGCGATCCCGCGGGCCATATCGGTATAACCGGAAAAATAAAAGTAGATCCCAAACGCGAACCCCAAAATCCCAAGCCATGCGGTCAGGACGGGAAGGGTGGCATAATCCATTTCCTTCACGGTTTTCCATAACGAAAGCATTGTATCTGCCAAGACCAGCTTTTTTGCCAGCCCCCGGATAAATAGATTATATCCTTTGGAAATGGTGTTTGCGTTGGTCTGGCGGCTGACGACCGTTTCTGAAATGTCGCTGTACCGTACGATCGGACCGCAGATCATCTGCGGGAACATGGAAAGGTACATGGCAAAAGAGACAAAGTGCCTTTGCACCTTGACGCGGTTACGGTAAAGATCCGCCAGATACGAGATCCCCTGCAAGGTATAAATAGAGATCCCAATCGGGATCAAAAAGTCAAAGCCAAGCTTACTTTCTGCCGGAAGAGTCAGAAAGCTGAAATAGAATAGTTTGTGTTTCATGAAAAGAAGGCAGATCACATTGATACATACCCCGATGATCAACGGGACCCGCGCGCGTTTTTTGCTGCGCCGGTACCGGTAGATGGACAGGCCGCACAGGTAATCCGCCACGATCAAACATGCTAAGACCGGAAGCGCGGGCAGGGCGGAGCAGGCATAAAAGACGAGGTTCTCCAGCAGCAGCACTAAATTCCGGTAACGTGCAGGCGTTAAAAGATAGACCAGCACAGCGGCCGGTAAAAATAAGAAGATAAACGGGATACTGGAAAACACCATGCGGGTCACTCCTTTCTATTGCTCTTGTGCAGGGAGGTCGAGCTCTCCCCGCAGCTTTTGGTATTCTTCATAGGTGATGAGACGATTGATGACCTGCAGCAGGGCATTGGTGGAAAGATAATGGGGAAGCCCAAGCCTTTTTAACAGCCTTGCCCGCTTTTCCGAGCTGTTTTCCCCGCCAATCAGCCCGTCCTCCAGAAAATCAGCGCGGGTGATCTGGCGCCCGGCAGGCGGGGCCTTCTGGGAGGTTACGCCCTGTTCCTCCAGCAGCTTTTGCAGCAGTTCGATGCAAAGCCCTTCAACGCCCAGCGTGCCCTCCTTGGAGGGAGCGGATTTACGCTTTTCCTTTCCATGTATCTGTGGGATGTACACATGGATGACAGGGGCATCTTTTACAACGGAGCGCACCAGATTCCGGATACGGAATCCTGCAACATCGGAATCCGTCATGACGATCAATCCCTGTTTTTTCGCAAGGGTACGGATCAGCTCCCGCTTTTCTTTATCTTTAAAGATGCGGAAACCGTCGGTTGTAAGGATCATCCCATCAATAAAGCTTTCCAGCTTTATTTTATCATATTTTCCCTCCACCAGGATCACCTGGCGGATCTTTAGCTTCTCCATCTGTTCTTCCTTCCTAGCGGGCCGCCATCATCTCGCCTAACATCTGCTCCAAGATGATTCGGTTGTCCAACCGGGAGGATTTTAACAGGCGGTCTGCCTTTTCCAGGCTTTCCATGCACCGGCGGATCTGCCCCAGGGAAAAACGGGAAAGATCCTGCCCAAGTTTTTGGATCTGGTATTTGGAACGGTAATGGAAATCAGCCATCACCTGTTCATTGGAAACGCCTGCCGCCTTTGCCGCTTTGACCCGGTACAGGCTTAGAAAGGAGCTGGATAAAGCGCCTAAGATCATGACTGGCTCCGTGCGCAGATAAAACAACCTGTCAAGAATAGAAAAGGCCTGCTCATATCGGTTTTTTAAAATCGCGTTGGACAGGTCAAACGCTGTGTTCTGGATTGAGGAAACACAAAGGAGATCCATGCTCTGCGCAGTGACCGTCCCGTTCTCCCCGGCGTAGCACAGCAGCTTGTCCAACTCATTTAAAATCATGGCGTACTGGGAGCCGCACTGCTCGATCAGCCGTTCGCATAACTCCGGTGCCATGGTGACGCCTGCTTTTTGACAGCGGTTTAACACCGCTTTTTTTAAGGCTGCCTTATCTTGAAAAGAAAATTCGGTCACAACGCCGTTTTTTTCAACGGCCTCATAAATTTTCTTGTATTTCGCATTTTTCTTCGGCTCAACGCTTTGCCGGGTGTCGTAAAGCACCAGTACAGTCGATGGATTCGGATTTCCCAGCATGGATATAAGCTGTTCTAAATCCTGCTTTGCGAGCTTGTCAAGGTTCCAGTTTTTTATGGTGATACAACGGTATTTTGCCATCATCGGCAGGGTTTCATAAATGCTTTTCAATTCCCCAGCCGAAAGGGCGTCGTCCTCGTACCGGTGCAGATTAAATCCCTCAAAGGCGGGCTCCACAGTCTGGCTGACGATTAGATCCACGGTATTCCGCATCAGCTGGATCTCCGGGCCGTAGAAAAAGTAAATCGGCGCGATCTCGCCCGAACGGACCGATTTCATCAGTTTATCGCTTTTTACGGTCGGCATGAAATTCCTCCTTTAATGGATTCGGGAACAGATCCCGTCTTTTTTGATTTCAAACTGGATTGCTTCCCGCTTCGCAGTTTCGTAAAGCTGGTCGCAGAGCACAGGCCGCCATTGCTTTTCTAAAAGGATCAGGTGTTCGGCTTTGATTTCGGTGAGATCTGTGACGGAGCCAGATACAAAGACTGTTTGCGCCTGCGTTTGGCGTAGCTCGTCCAGACAACTAGAGAGGAGCATCGAGTACCCGTGGTAATTGATTTGGACGCCAAACTTTTCCCCGTGATCATGTATGGTGAAGGAGGCGTCGAAGCCATCCGTTGTTTGGATCTCAGACCCAAATCCGATCGGCTGGATCTGTGCCGCATGCTCTTCCATCATTTGCCTGCAGGCGGTGTTTTCTGGGTTGTACAGCAGGTTTTGGACCGGCATTGCCTCAGCCAGATTCACCGTGTCCTGATATTCCTCAAAATCTGGGTACAGTAATACTAAAGTATTGATCTGATGGACCCCCATCCGTTTCAGGTAACGGTAAGTGGATTCATCAATGTAATCGTCGTCACTGCAGGAAAATACAATCGCCTGAAACCGGTCAATAAACACCACATTAGAGGTCGTCCCATCACCAATTACCGCGACTCGGCCCGTGTCATATAAAAACAACAGAGAAAGCGCATTGCTGATCAGGAAAAAGCATACAGAAAATAATAGGAATGGAACTGCCAGCCTGCGGCGTTTCCAAAATAAAAGCCCCATCACAAGAAAAAGCAGGCAGATGACAAACCATGCCCCTAAAGCCGGATAGTCCAATCCCATAGAAGCGAATGGCAGAGAACCGAAAAACCGGGCAATGCCGTTTTGCAGGTCAATGAAAAACTGCTCTGCCGCGGTCAAAAGATGGAGCAAGACCTCTGGCGTTGGAATCGCCACGAAGAGCAAAACAAAGATCCCAAAAGCAATAATCACAGATGCAGTCGCCGTGGTAAACAAATTGCTGATAGGCGCGATCAGGGATATAGTCCCAAACGAAGCAAAATAAACCGGCAGCAAAAATAAATTCGCGCTGAAGGTCAAGGATAAAAGTCCGGTTATTTTCACTGCGGACGGGGAGGTCAGCCCCAGCTTGCGGCAGACCCAGTCCTGACAAGGTTTTGCACACAAAAGAATGCCTAATGTAGCAGAAATAGACATCAGCAAACCTATATCCATTATAGCATAAATGTCGCATAAAACAATGAAAAAACCAGCACAGCACAAAGAATTTACAGAATCAGCGCGCCGGTAACACAGGCGGCCGATCTGTAAGATCAGGATCATCCCGCCCGCACGCATGGCAGATCCGCTCATGCCGCTTATGACTACAAACCCTATCGTGGCTGTCATTTGCAGGATGACCGCCAGCCGGCGGGGAACACGGAACAGCCGCAGCAGCAGAAACAAGGCTCCGGATAGGATCGCTACATGAACGCCCGAGATCGCCAGCAGATGGACTACGCCCGCATCGGTATAATTCTGCTTTAGGGCAAAGGGGATCCCGCTTCTATCTCCCAGCAGCATACTGTTTAGGATCGAAGCCGCCTCCGGGGAGAAATACTGCTCAGCCTTAGCGCGCAAAAAGCGGCTGCATTCATTCACATAGTATCGGAAAGAACGCTGCTGCGCCGGCGTTACCGTTACCGCCGCGTCACCATCGTAGTAGGAAAGCAGCAGAATATGCTGTCCGCGGTAGTAGCGCGCGCCGTCAAAATAGCTGGTGGTGTCCGGCGCGAAAAAACGTACCGGCAGGGTGATCTGATCTGAGATCTCCACCTCCAGCGGCTGGTTGGTATAAAGCAGGCTTTCAAACGAAACAGGCACTGATCCACTTGGCTCTATCCCGATTTGATAGCTGTATTTCTGGTTTCCGCGGGAGGTGATTGACTTCACCGTTGCGTGGATCTCGACCGTCTGCTCCTGTAAAGGAAGAACTTGTTCCTCCCGCAGGGTGTTGGGCAGGAACAGGCCGAATGCCAAGGCGGCCGAGCACAGGGCCGTGCAGGCAATGACCCGTTTTTCTCTAGAGAAAAAGAAAAGGACTGTAAAAAACGCAAGGATACAAGCCGCCAGTCCGACGGCTTGTATCCCCGCGTTTAAAAAGGAAGCAAGAAAAGCCGCTGTTAAAAAGCTTCCGCCGATTATACAAAACGGTCTTTTCATGCTGGATCCTTCCTCTCATTTCAATATTTAGATTAGCCGGGAGGCCACGCTAAACAGCGCTTTGCCAGCACATGGAAGTGCAGGTGCCCAACCGTTTGCCCGCCGTCCTGGCCGCAGTTGTTGACGATCCGGTACCCGTTTTCCAGTCCCAGCTCCTTTGAAAGCTTGCTGATCACTACAAAGATGTGCGCCACAACGCCGGCATTCTCTTCCGTCAGCTCATCGGCGCTTTTTATATGCGTTTTCGGCACTACCAAAAAATGTACCGGCGCTTGCGGGTCAATGTCGTAAAAAGCGTAGCATAACTCGTCTTCGTGCAGTTTGTTAGACGGGATTTCCCCGGCAATGATTTTACAGAACAGGCAGTCTTCCATTAGAACGCCCCTCCTTTTTCAATTTTGTTATGGTAATACTTTTTCCAAGATCGTTGGCACAGCCAGCAGCGCCTCGTCGATCTTTGTCTGGTCGGCAACGCCCGCCATCGCGCTGTCCGGGCGTCCGCCGCCCTTGCCGCCGGTTATCGCCGCCGCCTCTTTTACGATCTTTCCGGCGTGAGCGCCTAAAGCGACCGCTTCTTTTCCGCACACGCAGAGCATATTCGCCTTTTCGCCGTTAACACCCACTAAAACGGCAACTGTGTTCGGCGCTTCCGATCTCAGTTTATCTCCCATTGCGCGCAATGCCTCGGTGCTGATGTCGGTCATCATGGCCGATACCACCCGGCAGCCTTTGATTTCTGTCGCATTATCCGCCAAAGAACCAAACTGCATGGCCGCTAGTTTTTCATTGAGCATTTCGATCTGCTGGTTCCGTTCTTTTAATTCCTGCATCATGGAACCGCATTTCCCAACCAGCTCCGCCGGGTTGGAAAGCTTTAATTCTGCCGCAGCCTTGTGAAGCGTAGCTGTGGTTTCCTGAAGCAGTTCCAAGATCTGCATCCCGGTTTTGGCTTCGATTCTGCGAACGCCTGCCGCGACGGAGGATTCGCTCACGATTTTAAACAGCCCGATCTTGGAGGTGTTGTCAACGTGCGTGCCGCCGCAGAACTCAATGGAGTAGCCGCCTGCGTTTACGACCCGGACGACATCGCCGTATTTTTCCCCGAACAACGCCATAGCGCCGGTCGCTTTTGCTTCTTCGATCTTCATTTCCTTTACTTCAACAGGCAGTCCTTCAAAAATCTTCGCGTTGACAATCATTTCCACGGTCCGGATCTCTTCCGGGGACATCGCCTCAAAGTGGGAGAAGTCGAACCGCAGGGTGTGGGCGTTGACAAGCTGTCCGGCCTGATGGACATGATCGCCAAGAACTTCCCGCAAAGCAGCTTGAAGCAGGTGCGCAGCCGTATGATTGCGCTTAATGGATTCCCGGATGGCGTTCATCACTTCCAACTGTACGGTTTCGCCGACCTGAAGCATACCTTCCTTGATTTCGCAGGAATGCAAAAACAATCCGGTCCCGGTTTTCTGAACATCCAAAACCTCCGCGGCGCAGCCGTTTGCCGTCAGTCGTCCCTTGTCCGCCACTTGTCCGCCGCTTTCCGCGTAGAATGGGGTAATGTCGACAACAACGGTCGCTTTTTGTCCGGCCGCTGCGGTTTCCACCTTTTCGCCGTCCACCAAAAGCGCTAAAATTTTCCCTTCAGCTTTTAGGGCGTCATATCCTACAAATTGGGTCTTCACCCCCGCAAGCCCCAGCGTTTCATCTGCCCAGGCAACATCATCCTGCGACATTCTTGCTTTTCTGGCACGCTCCCTTTGCACGTTCATCAGTTCCGTAAAGGAGACCTCGTCGATGTCAAAGCCTTTTTCCGCGATGATTTCCCGGGTCAGGTCGATCGGGAAACCATAAGTATCGTACAGACGGAATGCATCCTGTCCGGACAGGGTTTTCTGTTCTTCACCGTTCTGCATGCTCTCCATGATCTGATTTAAGATCTCAAACCCTTTTCCAATGGTCTTGTTAAAGTTTTCTTCCTCGATCTTAATGATTTTTTCCAAGAAGTTCTGTTTTTCTTTCAGTTCTGGATAAGCGGCCTCATTTTCTTTTACTACTGTGGAAACCACCCTGTATAAGAATGGTTCGTTGATCCCAAGCAGCCTGCCATGACGCGCCGCCCGGCGAAGCAGCCGCTTTAACACATAGCCGCGCCCCTCGTTGGCTGGCATCACGCCGTCCGCCAGCATAAATACCGTGCTGCGGATATGGTCGGTGATCACCCGCAGAGAAACATCTTTGGTTTCGTCTTCGTGATATTTTACCCCGGCGATTTCACTGATGTGCTTCATGATATTTTGCACGGTATCCACCTCAAACAGGTTGTCTACCCCCTGCATGATGCAGGCAAGGCGTTCCAGCCCCATCCCGGTGTCGATGTTCGGATGCTCCAAGCGAGTGTAATGCCCCTCTCCGTCATTGTCAAATTGGCTGAATACCAGGTTCCAGAATTCTACATAGCGGTCGCAGTCGCATCCTACAGCGCAGTCCGGTCTGCCGCAGCCCTTTTCTTCGCCGCGGTCAAAGTAGATCTCAGAGCATGGGCCGCACGGGCCTGCACCAATTTCCCAGAAGTTGTCCTCTTTTCCAAGGCGGACGATGTGGGAAGGGTCCACTCCCACTTCATTGATCCAAATGTCGCGCGCTTCATCATCGTCCTCGTAAATGGATACCCACAAACGGTCTACCGGGAGCTTCAACTCCTCAGTGATAAATTCCCAGGCCCATTTTGTCGCTTCGTGCTTAAAGTAATCGCCAAACGAAAAGTTCCCCAGCATTTCAAAAAAGGTGCCGTGACGCGCTGTTTTCCCAACGTTTTCAATATCCGGGGTACGGATACATTTTTGGCAGGTAGTGACCCGCTTGCTGGGCGGCGTTTCCTGCCCCAAAAACCATTTTTTCATTGGAGCCATACCCGAGTTGATCAGCAGCAGACTCTGGTCGCCCTGCGGCAGCAATGGGAAGCTGGGCAGGCGGGTGTGTGCTTTTGTTTCAAAAAAGCTTAAGAATTTTTCACGCAGTTCGTTCAAACCGGTCCATTCCATGATGATTTCCCCCTCTTGGTCATAAGTAAAAAGCAAAAAAGAAAAGAGCCCGTCATATCATAAAGTATGATATGGGACGAAGGCTCTTTCAAGTTCCGTGGTACCACCCAAATTGCGGGTACCTTGACAGTATCCGCCGCTTGTTTTCCCCTTAACGCGGGATACGGGCAGTTCAGCCACTGCCGGCTCCAAGGTGGCTTCCGAAAACAGCTTGCGGGGCTTTTCAGCCAAGAGCCCGTTCTCTGTTGCAGGCGGTTTGTTCCGGTTGGTCTTTTCATTGCTTTTTGATAGTATATCTTTTTTCTTATTATACTGTGTTTTGACGGGACTTGTCAACTCAAATTTCCAACAGAGAAGCCGTCTGAACCACCTTGGGGATTGTGCAATAACGCTATTTTTCCCGCAATTTCGGAAAAAACAGGGGAAGCGCTTTTGTTCCCGCTTTCCGCGTCTTCTGCGATCACAGCGATTACATATTCCGGGTCTTCGGCCGGGGTGAACCCGACAAACCAACCGTTTACCAGCTCGTCGCCGTCTGCATAGACGCCGGTCTGCGCGGTCGCGGTTTTTCCACCGGAGGTGGTATAGGGGGATCGGGCGTTTTGTCCTTCCTGCTCTACGCAGTCGATCAAAAACTCCTGCAGTTGTTTTGCTGTTTGGGGCTGCATAGACCGGATACCGCTTGGCAGTTCCTTCTGTTCTACCCATTCGCCTTTTTCGGTTACGATCCCTTCTACCAAGGAAGGGGAGGGGGTGATACCGCCGTTTGCCACTGCGCTGAGCATCTGCGCCAACTGAACAGGGGTGCCCAGCAAGTTCCCCTGTCCAAAACTGAGGTTTGCCAGTTCACCGTCCGACAGTGTTTTCGGCAGGATCCCGGCTTGGGTGGAAAGCCCGGGGGCAAGCTCATATCCTTTCCCGAAAGATAGGTCTTTCGATACGCGGAGCAGGTGCTCCCGGTCTAAATGCATCCCAAGATTGATAAAATAAGGGTTGCAGCTGTTTACGATGGCTTCCTGCATGGAAAACTTGCCGTGCCCGGCTCGGTTGTGGCAGTGCATGACCACGTCTCCCAACTGGTAGCCGCCTTTGCATTCGTAGGAAAAGCTGGGGTTGATCCCCTCTTCCAGTGCCGTTGCTGCCACGGCGATTTTAAAAGTGGAGCCTACACTTAACGGAGTGAATGCCCGGTTGATCATAGGAGAATCCGGATCCTGCATCGCTTCGGATAAACGGTACGGGCTGTAGGTGGGAAAGCTGCACACAGCGCGAAGCTCGCCGGTTTTGCAATCCATTACAACGACCGCTCCTTTTTCTAGGCTTTGCCCGGCTTCCTCGCAGATTTTTTGGATGCGCGAATCCAAGGTTAGAACAATACCGGAATCACTTTCTTGGGAATAGCTCACTTTAGGCTTGGTGCCCGGGATTGTCCGTCCCATCGCGTCCAGGGTATAGGTGATTTCAACGGTTCGTTTGCTCTGTTCCAGCAGGTCCTGATAGCTTTTTTCCAGCCCTGAAACACCTTTGCCTTCCGAGAGGTAGCCGACTAGGTGCGCGGCTGTCTGCTCCTGCTCATAGCGGTTGTAAACCGGAAAAACGATGATGTTGTCATCGTCGACATCCTGTGTATTGACCTCGTGTAGAAAGGGTTTGGCTTCCTGCAATTTTTCCTGGACTTCCTGCTTATTAAGGTCGGTGATTTGGGCGACTAGCTCTGCATTCTCCTGCGTTACTAAAATGGCCGCCATCAGTTTCTGGGACTGGTTGACCAGCGGAAGACGATTAGTGTCGTATAGAAAGCCGCGGCTGACTGTCAGCTCCAAGGTGTAGCTGGATTGGCTTTTTCCGGCCGTCACATAAAAAGGGTCGGCCCCGATCGAACCAATCCTTAAATAGAGCAGGGTAAATGCTAGGCACATCGTACAAAAAATACTGATCAGCCGTTTCCACATACTGTTTCCTCCACTCTAAAGCTCACTGCATTGTCTGTTTCTGGTTGAATGGAAAGGCGGCCGGAGAATGAAAACAGGGTCGCGGCAAACAGTAAAATAAAACACAATACCGGAACAGTTTTTCGCATCATAAGATCGTCAGCCTCCTCATGCTTTCCAGTTTTTTCTTCGCTATTATTTTTAACCGAAAAACAGGAGCTTATTCCGGGCTGTTTCTAACAATCCTATGAAGTCATGGAAAACGAGGACAAAAAACTTGCATTTGCTTTCAAATCATGGCAAAATAGGAGTAACAAAAGAATGAACATGAGAACATGGAGGAAGTCGACTTATGAAGCATCAGTTTGTGTTGGTACTGGATTTCGGCGGTCAGTATAACCAGTTGATCGCACGCCGTGTCAGGGAATGCAGTGTCTACTGTGAAGTAAAATCATATCAGACGCCGATCGAAGAGATTCGGGCATTAAACCCAGATGGCATTATCTTTACCGGGGGGCCAAACAGCGTTTATTTGGAAGAATCGCCGCGCATCGGGAAAGAGATTTTTGAACTGGGCGTTCCTGTTTTGGGGATTTGCTATGGCTGCCAGCTGATGGCGCATGTCCTAGGCGGGACAGTTACCTCTGCCAATGCAACAAGTGAATACGGAAAGACAAAAACATATTTTGACAAGGCTTGCGCCCTGTTCCGGGAACTTCCTGATTCCGGGATTACATGGATGAGCCATACCGACTACATCAATGAATTGCCGGAGGGCTTTTCTGTGACCGCCCATACCGATTCCTGCCCGACGGCAGCGATCGCGGACCCGGTACGGAAATTATATGGACTTCAGTTTCATCCGGAAGTTCTCCACACGGAAAACGGACTGGATATGCTGCGCAGCTTTCTCTATGAAGTGTGTGGCTGTACCGGGGACTGGAACATGGGAAATTATGCCCAGACCGCGATCAATGAGATCCGGGAAAAGGTCGGCGATGGGAAAGTTTTGCTGGCGCTTTCCGGCGGGGTGGATTCTTCGGTATTGGCTGCCCTGCTTTCCAAAGCTGTAGGCAAGCAGCTTACCTGCATCTTTGTTGACCATGGGTTTATGAGAAAAAATGAGGGCGACGAGGTAGAGGCGGCGTTCCGGGATTGGGATGTCAACTTTGTTCGCGTAAACGCGGCCGACCGTTTCTTTGCACGCCTGGACGGGGTGGAGGAACCAGAAGCAAAGCGCAAGATTATCGGGGAAGAATTTATCCGGGTATTTGAAGCGGAAGCGAAAAAAATCGGAACAGTGGATTATTTCGCACAGGGGACGATCTATCCGGATGTTATCGAATCCGGCGCAGGTGACGCCGCGGTGATCAAGAGTCATCACAATGTGGGCGGTCTTCCTGATTATGTTGATTTTAAAGAAATCATCGAGCCGCTGAGATTGTTATTTAAAGATGAAACCCGCCGGCTTGGCATGGAACTGGGACTTCCGGATTATCTGGTTTGGCGCCAGCCCTTCCCGGGCCCGGGTCTTGCGATCCGTATTATCGGACAGATCACCCCAGAAAAGGTTGCGATCTTACAGGATGCCGACTATATCTTCCGGGAAGAAATCGCGCTTGCCGGTTTGGATCGGGACATCCATCAGTATTTCGCGGTGCTGACCTCGATGAGAAGCGTTGGAGTAATGGGTGACGGACGGACCTATGACTATACTTTGGCGTTGCGCGGGGTCACGACAACGGACTTTATGACCGCCGATTTTGCCCGGATCCCATATGATCTGCTTGCGAAAGTTTCCAGCAGGATCGTTAATGAGGTCAAGCACATTAACCGGGTTGTCTATGATGTGACCACTAAGCCTCCGGCAACGATCGAGTGGGAATAAAACGAAGTACCGTAAAAACCCAGTATTTATGCGGGTTTGCGGCGCTTGGAGAAGTCTTTTGATAACAATTTGATAACAGCCATACAAGAGCCATTATTCTTGTAATCCAGTGGTTTATGGGTTGCAGAATGATTGACAAGCGGTTGTGTGGCAAACGAAATCCATATTAGAAAGCCCTTAGCTGTGGGTAATAACTCATAGCTAAGGGCTTTTTGCCGTTCTTATTTGTCTTTTTTGAGCTTGTCCTGAAATGCCTCCACCAGCGTATCGCTTAACTCCTGCGAGGGGACTTTCTCCCAGATCTGCGTGGTATCGTATTTCGGATAGTAGTAACGCCAGCGGTCATAATCGTCCTTGCTGATTTCACCGGCAGAGAGCTTGTCCGCCTGCTCTTTCCAAGCATGGAGCATTTGCAGCATCTCGTAAGCCTCTTTGCCCTTGTCCCTGCTGACTTTCAGACAAACTTCTCCGTCCGCTTCGCTGACGGTCAGCCCATAAACATCTTCAAGGGTAAATAGGGTATGCATGAGACCGATCTGACTGTCAATGTCGGGGACATCAAGCGCCTGCGGGGAAACATCAAGCACCTGCGCCAACGCAGCCGTTAAATCCGCCTTCGGTTTGCGGGAGCCTGTTTCATATTGCGCCAAGCGCACATCGGCGCTCCTTTCGGGAAAACCGACAGCCGTACCAAGATATTTTTGCGTCATACCACGCAGAAGTCTAAAAAAATGGATTCTCTCACCAATCGCCATAGTGTTTACACTCCTCGCTTATGTATCTCTGCAATCAGTATAAGAACCTGTCAAGCACCGGGTAGTATTTTCTGCGAAAATCTCCACCCTTTCCTGCCTGACAGAACCTTGAACTGGTCACTGTTTCATTCTACAACCAGTATAGCAGATATGCTTAGTGAAAGTCAAGCGAAAATAAAGCAAAAAAGTTTAATGTTTTCTCTCAAACCACTTGAAAAAAGCAAATATGCTTAGCATAATAAAATAACATTAAGCAAATAAGTTTAATATCTGTTGTGCGTCACGGTAATGGCGTACCCGCCCGGGCAAATCGGAAGGCGGCAAGAAAGTATTCCGACGCGAAATAAATGAATTTGAAAAACAGAAGGAAAGGTGATTTTTATGGAAAACAGATTTATCCGTGCCGATGATGTGGCGCAGGAACTCAATGTATCGAAGCCCTATGCCTATAAACTCATCAGAAAGCTGAACGAGGAACTAAAAGCGAAGGGGTTTATTACGATTGCAGGGCGTGTCAACCGCCAGTATTTTTATGAAAGGCTCTATGGAGCCGGAAAGGAGAAGGAATAATGCCGGTATTCAAAAATGAGGACAACGGTACTTGGTATGTGATGGCAAGGTATGTGAACTGGAAAGGCGAACGTAAGCAGAAATGCAAGCGTGGCTTTACCACAAAGAAAGAAGCGCAGGAATGGGAGCGAATGTTCCAGCTACAGAATTCATCTGACCTTGATATGAGTTTTGAAGCCTTTACAGAACTATATATCAGAGATATAAAAAATCGTTTGAAAGAAAACACTTGGCTGACAAAGGAGCATATTATCCGCACGAAGATACTTCCCTTTTTCGGCAAGCTGAAAATCAGCGAGATTTCTACAAAAGAAATCATCACTTGGCAGAATGAAATGCTTGCTTACCGTGACGAGAAGAAAAAACCGTACTCACAGACTTATCTGAAGACGCTGCACAATCAGCTTTCCGCTATCTTTAACCACGCTGTGCGCTACTACGAGCTGCGCTCTAATCCAGCCGCAAAGGTGGGAAATATGGGAAGCGAGGAACACAGGGAAATGCTGTTCTGGACGAAAGAGGAATATAAGAAGTTTGCCTTTGAGATGATGGATAAGCCCGTTTCCTTTTACGCCTTTGAAATGCTCTACTGGTGCGGTATCCGTGAGGGCGAGCTGCTGGCGCTGACGCCTGCGGACTTCGACTTTGACAAAGAAACGGTCACGATCAACAAGTCCTATCAGCGCCTGCACGGAGAAGATGTGATTACCTCGCCGAAAACAAAGAAAAGCAACCGCACTATTAAAATGCCGCATTTTCTCTGTGAGGAAATGCAGGAGTATCTTGGTATGCTCTACGGACTCAAAAAGAAAGACCGTATCTTTACGGTAACGAAAAGCTACCTTCATCACGAGATGGACAGAGGTGCGAAGGCCGCAGGCGTGAAGCGTATCCGCATTCATGACTTACGCCACAGCCACATAAGTTTGCTAATCGATATGGGCTTTTCAGCGGTGGCGATTGCTGACCGTGTGGGATACGAGAGCATTGAAATCACCTATCAGTACGCTCATCTGTTCCCGTCCAAACAGACGGAAATGGCGAAGCGATTAAACGATTTAGGAAAAGGAGATTTTGAAAATGTCAGCTAAGAACAGAGATAACAAAAACCGTTGGAGGAATATCACGGTAGGTTTTCGGGTATCGCCCGAAGAAAACGAACGCATTAACAAGGCGGTTGCTTTATCGGGATTGCCGAAGCAGGAATACTGCTACCGCCGCTGTCTGAATCAGGATGTGGTGGTGCAGGGCAATCCGAGGGTGTATAAGGCTCTGAAACAGGAGCTTGCCGCTGTCCTTACGGAGTTACAGAGGATTGAAGCGGGAAACGGTGTAGATGATGAACTGCTCGATGTCATTGAACTAATCGCCGTGATTCTCGGCGGCTTGAAAGGAGAGGAATAGAATGAATAAGCAAAAAGAAATGACCGTCCGTAACACATCTGTTGGCGCAGATGATAGGCAGTCACTCCATGTAACTAATAACAGTATAACCAATCAAGGCAGAAATATCAATGCTTTTCTTCTGGAAGGCGGTGGTATGAATGGCTGAACTGAAAATTATCAGTATGGACGAAGTCCCTGTGGAAGAAGTGGTGGCTCTGGTATCCCTATATCCCGTTTGGAAAACTGACCATTATTCACGGTGACGGCGGCGAGGGAAAAACCACTTTAATCCTTCAGTTGGCGGCGCTGTTATCGAGGGGAGAAAAGCTCCCCTGCGACAGCACCGAGCGTGAGCCGATCAAAGTGATTTATCAGACCGCAGAGGACGGGCTCGGAGATACAATCAAACCCCGGCTGCTCGCCGGTAATGCGGATTGCTCGCAAATAAAAGTCATAGACGAGTCGGAAGCAACGCTTACTATGCTGGACGAACGCATTGAAAAAGCGATTGTGGAAACAGGTGCAAGAGCGCTTATCTTAGACCCGGTACAGGCGTATATCGGTGCAAAGGTTGATATGAACCGGGCAAATGAAGTGAGAGTTATCCTTTCCCAATTAGGGCGGATAGCCGGGCAATATCGGTGCGCCATTATTTTGGTCGGACACTTAAATAAAGCGCAGGGGAATAAATCCAATTACAGAGGGCTTGGTTCCATCGACTTTCAGGCAACTGCACGGAGCGTTCTGATTGTCGGCAGGTTAAAAGATAATCCGCAGATAAGGGTGATGGTGCAGGACAAGTCCTCCCTTGCTCCAGAAGGCGAGCCGATTGCTTTTGAGCTGGGCAAGGAAAACGGCTTTCGCTGGCTCGGTCATTATGATATATCGGTGGACGATCTATTAAGCGGAATTCCAAAAGAAAAGAAATCCGAACAGGCGGAAAATTTAATACTCGAATATCTTTCAAAGGGCAAATATCCGCAGAAGGAGATGGTAAAGAAAGCACAGGCGATTGGTATCTCCAAGCGTGTGCTGGACGAGGCGAAGAAGGCGCTGAATGTCCAATCTCTCAAAGAGGGCAGTCAGTGGTACTGGGAGCTTCCCGAAAAAACGGAGTGAGGGTTTTCAAGGTTGCAACATTGCAAAAACTGGCACACCTGCAATCTTGCAATGTTCCTTTTTCGGGAAGTGATAAAGTTTGGACGGGGTTGCAAGGGTGTCCTTTTCAAAGGACAGCCCTTGCCCCTCGGAGAGCCCACGACATCTTTGCAACCGTCAGGTTGAAAGTGTCATAGTGAGTTTACGCACTTTGAAAAAGGTGCGTAACTGCGCTGTTCCACAGTATCGCAAAACGAAGGGAGGGATACGAATGCCGAAGGGAGATTTCAGCGTTGCCCGTGTGGAAAAGCGAACGAGAGCGAGCGTCGGAAAGTTTGAACGGCACATCGAGAGAAAAAATGAAAGCTATGAAAATATGAATGTTGACTTATCCCGCACGCCCATGAATGTTCATTTTCAAGGGTGCGGCGAGCTTACCTACAACGAACATCTGGACAGGCTGATTGAGGACGGAGTGGTATCCTTAAAGGGACTGAAAGCAGACGCAACAGTCTTTAACGAGATGATTTTGGATGTGAATACAGACTATTTCGAGAGAAACGGCGGCTATGATTTCGCCTGCCGATTCTATGAAGAAGCGTTCCATTTTGCAGAAAAGCTCTATGGAAAAGACAAAATTGTTTCCGCAGTCATGCACGCTGATGAGTTGAATATCGCTATGACTGAAAAGTACAGAAAGCCGATTTATCACTACCATCTGCACATTATGGCGCTGCCTGTGGTGGACAAAGAAGTGCGTTGGTCGAAACGCTGTAAAGATCCGGCGCTGATAGGAACTGTGAAAGAGGTGATTCATCAAGTCAGCCATTCAAAGAAATGGAAATCAGAAAAAGCGTTGGACGAAAGCGGAAATCCCGTACTAAATAGTAAGGGGAAACCCGTCTACCGTGCTTCATACAGCATTTTACAGGATAACTTTTACGAATATATGAAGGACGCAGGATTTGAGGGCTTTAACCGTGGCGAGCGAGGAAGTACAGCAGAAAATCTAACTTCGTTGGGGTATAAAATCCAGCAGGACGAAAAAAGGCTGGCGGATATTGAACAGAAAATTGCCGCTGAACAAGTCCGATATAACGATAACCACAAGGCGTTTATGACCTTTGCGGAGATCGACAGCTCAGGAAAAAAGTCCTTCACGGGCAAATACACGGTATCGGCTGAGGATTACGAAAAGCTGACAACGCTGGCAAAGCGCAGCTATTCGGCGGTATCCGAGGCACAGCGTTTGAGAGAAGAAAACAAAAATCTGTCCCGTCAAATATGGTCGCTGCAAAGCGAGGTTTCAAAGTTAAGAACTGCGCTGCGGGAGCTGACCGAAAAGTGCAGACCGTACCTTGAGGCATTAAAGATTGCGCCGCAAAAGGTCAAGGAGTTTATCAGCGTTATTCTTGAAAAATTCAAAAAGCAGGAAAAAAGCATTTATTATGAGCCGATTTCGGCTCGTGAACGACAGTTATCTGAGCGTGGGAAACGCTCTAAAAATAAAGATTACGAAAGGTAGGTAAACGAAATGGCAAAAACGATTTTTGAAGAAATGGGCGGTGCTTATGTACGGCAGGGAGATTATTTTCTCCCTTGCCTGTCCTTACCCGCCGAAAAAGAAAACAAGCCTGTTGGCGTATGGGGACAGCGGCACCTGCGCTATCTCAAACAGCACCGCAAAGTACTTTATACCAATCTGCTTACAAGCGGTAAGTTGAACAGTTATCTTGCGGATATTGACGAGCAAGCAGAAGATTTGTTCTTTCGGCTGGTAAACCAGATGGTGGAGCGTGAGGGCGTGACCGAGCAGCTAAAGGCGGAAAATCGGATAGAATGGGTCGGCCGGATGAATAACATTCGCAGCAGGGCGATGGAGATTGTAGATTCAGAACTTATTTTCACGGTATAATTACAACGGCGGTAGAGATTTCTCTCTACCGCTTTTAGAAAATTATTTAGTTGATAATATCAATTAAATAATTTATAATATCAAGTGCAATTTCTTCAAGGAGGTTTTATATGACTACTTCAGAACAAATACGAGTATTGTGCGTAAGAACAGGAATTAGTTTGTCTGAACTTGCAAGAAGAATAGATCAGACACCTCAGAATTTTAATGCAAAATTAAAAAGAAATACAGTTACCCAAGAAGAATTAAATCAAATTGCAAAAGTGCTTGGAGCTACATATGAACAATATTTCGTTCTTTCTAATGGAGAAATAATTAAATAAAGAAAAGGAAAATATGAAATGTCAAAACTTAACATGGAAAAATCTAGGGTATTAGTTCCACCAATCAAATGTCAGGGGATAAAAACAAAAATTGTTCCATTTATCAAAGAGAAGGTTAAAATTAACGAAAATGGCACATGGATAGAGCCGTTTGTTGGAACAGGCGTTGTTGCATTTAACATTGCACCCAAAAGAGCAAAACTAATAGATAAGAACAGATATGTCATTGCATTTTATCAAGGAATACAAAATGGAACTATTACGAGTAATATAGTCAGAGATTTTTTAGAGTTCCATGGAAGAGAACTCGAAAAATATGGTGCAGAATATTATAAAAAAATGCGTGAAGAATTTAATACCAATGGAGAGCCGCTCTATTTTCTGTTTTTAAATAGGTCAGATTTTAATGGAATGATTAGATTTAACAGGCAAGGAAATTTTAATGTCCCTTTTTGTCAGAAACCTAATAGATTTACAAAAGCTTACATAACCAAAATTTGCAATCAGGTTTCAAATGTTGCAGACATCATGAAGGGAAAAGACTGGATCTTTGAATGCTGTTCTTGGCAAAAAGCTTTTGAAAATGCAAGTGAAATCGATTATATTTATCTTGACCCTCCATATATAGGTAGAGACACTTCGTATGTTGGGGAGTGGCCAGAAGAAGAAGCAATTTTGCTTGCAGAATATGCCCATAAGACTCCTGCAAATGTTTGTTTATCTATGTGGAAAGAAAATGAGTTCAGGAAAAATAATCATTTATTTGAATTTTGGTCTGACTTTACTTGGCATGAGCAAAATCATTTTTATCATATAGGCGCTAAAGAAAGCAATAGACATCCAATGATCGAAGTATTGGCGATAAAAAGGTAAAAATAAAGAAAAGTGATATACTTTTCTTTATTATCACTTATTTTGATGAATAAACTTATATCGTGAAATACTTTCCATAACGCTTTCTGCATCAAATTTGTGTAGTAGCTCTATTGAATCTATGTTGTTAGGAAGCCAGTTTAAAAATTCATCTAGTGAGGTATAGGCTTTTTGGAAAGTGCGATATTTAGGATAATATTTCCAATATATATCGAAAACATCCTGTCCCAATTCACTAAATGGGCCTTTTCCGTATTTTAAGTCAGAAAAGTTTTTTGTGGGAAACGAGCCAATATTTTCTGTATTTCCAGATCCTGGTTTATCACCGGAAATTTTATATTTTTCTTCGATAAAATACTTAACATCGTTATATGGGAATACTATTTTTTGACGGTCTTCGTATTTATAAACACGGCTTTCTTGAGCTAGCCCATTCCGTTTATAAACAAAACCAATCACATAATGCTTTATATAATCCGTATATTTGTATTCTATATTTTTTGTGTTGTTGCGCATATATGAGCCATATGATCCAAGAGTGAACTTGATGGTTGATTGTTCAGTGTTTATGTATGTGGTTTTTATATCTATGGCAACTTTTTCTGTTGGTTTTTCTGGTTTAAATAAAACGAAATCTGGATATACAGTTTGAGATTTTGGGGTTTTAATGGTGTATTTAAGTTCTTTCGCTATCTCTTCAAGTATTGGTTGGGCATACATTTCAAATATTCTGCCTATAATTTTGGAATCAGTTCCCAATGTATGAATACAATTGCTTGAATCTAGTATCCCAAATGCTTCCAAATTGACATTTGCCATTTTTTGATAGAATTTATCAATAATTAAATCTGCCATTCATTTTTCCTCCAAGAACAATTTATATGTTTCAACTCCTAGAGCATCTGCAATGCGCTGAATATTTTCTAAAGAAATACTACGACGATAACATTCAATTGCGCTAATATAAGTACGGTGCATACTACATTTATCAGCAAAGGCTTCCTGAGATAGCCCCAAAGAAGTGCGATATTTTTTTAGATTGTCGCCAAAAACTTTTACAATATCCACAGTTGCAATCCTCCTCAATTTGTATTATAATGAAAATGAATACTATAAGTCTACATACAATAAGTATCGGATGATGCTAAAATATTTGGAAGGAACACATTAAAAAATATTCTTGATAATAACCCAACCATTATAAAAACTAATTTGTTAAAAAGAGGAACCGAAAATTATGTCAAATATCTTCTTCTGGTTAAATGATAATAGTGGCTTCTTAACTTTTTTAACTGTGCTTGCATCGCTTATAACTTGTATATTAAGTCTGTGCTCGGCACGAGCTGCATGGGCTCAGGTTAAAGAAATGCGAAGACAATTTCAGGAAGAAAATCGTCCCAATATTGAGGTAGAGTTTCTTTATGAAAGGCGAGCATTTTATGGACTTCGTTTTATAAATCATGGAAAGTACACAGCAAAAAATGTAAGAATTCTTTTAGAAGACGCATTTATTAATGCACTTCCTGAATCTGCGTTTTCAAGCCTTTTACGAAAATCAAGCCAAAAAACTTGTATTATTGGTGTAGGACAGCATTACGATTTATTCATTGGAACGCAAAAGTATCGAGAATGTCCTAATAAACCGTCAGCAAAAGGTAAAATCATATATCAAGCTAACGGGCAGACATACGAGAGTGAATTTGATATTGATATGGAGAACTATGCCACAATTTTTTCGGTACAAAGTAAACAAGAAGATTTATTAAAGAAGTTAAAAGAGCAAAACAATGAGCTTAAAAAATACAACATGCAATCTTGTCTTTAAAACATGTGGAAGGCGAGAACAGCAGTAGTGATTGATGGAGAGTTACTTAATGAATTAAGAACAGGAACTATGCAATATTGCCTTATATATAGATCTACGCTAAGGGAGGCAAGTGTTATCAACCCCGATAACAAACTGATAACATTAGCTCATATAGGCAGGATAATATGGATACATCAAATAATCAAAGTCACCACGAATATGACAGAGAATAATCTCTAAACAAAATTGATTAGACTTTGTCGAGTGGGAATGATTTTACACCCCTGAAAAATCCCGTAGTTATGCGGTTTTAGGCGTTTTGGAACCCTTAAGTGGCAACAAAACGGCAAAATTATTTGAATGATCATAAGAATAAGCAAAAAGCTATCAGATTTCAAAAATCTGATAGCTTTTTTTTCTTTGCCTAATTACATATTTTTGAGTCTATCTTTGAACGCTCCAGCCATTTCATCACTGGGTTCCTGAAACTATCCTTTTGCTGTTCTATGCTTTTTGTTTCTTTTAGAATGGCTATCCTTTCGTCGAGCAAACGCTCTGCCCGGTCATGAGTACAGGCTCAAAAATTACTTCCCGGTTCCGCAGATTCGGCTTTTCGATGCGGGATAAAATACATCCTGCTGCTTTTTCCCCGATTTGGTATGGGCTAAGTGCGGCATGCCCCAAATCCACAAAAAAAAGATCGCTGTTTTCGATGTTCCCATAGGACATTACCGAAATATCTTTGGGGACAGAAACTTGGTGGCTTCTCAAATATTTTAAGACACCGATCGTCAGGGTGTTATTGGTGACGAGCAATGCAGTTGGCCGATCCTCCATTGTCATAAGATGCGCACAGCCGGTATAGCCATTTTCTACGCTGAAAGAAGCGCAGTCAAATAAATAAGGGTAATCAGTTCCTGCTGAGATACCAGCCGCTCGCATGGCATTGACAAATCCTTGCAAGCGTTCCCGGCCGGTGCTGACCTGTGTCTCGCAGTTGATCAGCCCAATTTTGCGGTGTCCTTTGCGAAGCAGGTATTGCGTCATTTCTTTCATGCCTTCTTGATTATTCGAACCGATGTAATCTCCGCGGAAACCTGGTTCCTCGATATTTCGTTCAATTAGTACCACTGGCAGCCGGCTGCTGAACTCCACGATTTGGTCGTTATTAAAATTTGTGGTATTTAAAATCAAGCCATCCACCTGGGAGCTTAGCATGTGGTGCAGATAGTCCAGTTCCTGCTGGGGATTTTCATCCGTGCTGCACACGATCATGCTGAACCCGTTTTCCCGCAGGATCGTTTCGATCGCTTTCGCCATACTGGTGAAATGGCTGTTTGAAATATCAGAGATCAAAAGTCCAATGGTCTTGGAAGAATTAGTTTTTAAATTGCGCGCAAAGGTGTTGGGCACATAATGGCATTCTTGGACCGCTTTCATGATCCTGGAAAGCGTTTGATGTTTCACGCAGGAGGGCGCGTTCAATGCCCGGGATACCGTAGAGGTGGATACGCCTGCCAAACGGGCGACGTCGCGAATCGTTGCAGCCATGGAATTCCCTTCTTTCTATCTCGTATGATTGTTATTGTAAAAATAAATTTACAAAATGTCAACCTAATAAGAGCAAAAAATAATAACGTTTTCACAAATTATGATAAATTTAAGCGTTTTGCATAAATTTATTAAAAAATAACCGTGTTTATTACATATTTACATTTTAAAAAGCGCGGATATATAATAAGGACACAATAATAACGTTTTTATAAAAATATTACTTGAAAATGAGAAAAGACAAACACTGAAATAATAAAAGGAGTGAGTTCTATGGCAAAGAAAACGATCCACCTTTGGGAAACCAACGAGATTGTTCTGAATGCAGCAAACAGCTATGAGAACCCCTACACCGAAGTAATGGTGTGGGCAGATCTGAAAGGACCGGGATTTGACAAAAGAGTATTCGGCTTCTGGGATGGCGATAATACCTTCCGCATCCGTGTTACAGCAACAGCACCGGGCTTGTGGACTTATGTGACGGGTTCTAACGTAGACGACAATGGTTTGAACGGAAAAACGGGCGGATTTACCGGGATCGAATGGACGGAAGCAGAAAAGAAAGAAAATCCTACCCGCCGCGGGATCGTCCGGGCTACGGCAAACGGCCATGCAATGGAATACGCTGACGGGACGCCGTTTATTATGGTAGGCGATACATGGTGGGCTTTGGCTACATACCGCTATCCATGGGTGGAGGATGAAACAGAACGTCCGATTGGCCCCGGTATGAGTATCAAAGACATGGCACGCCAGCGGTTAAAACAGGGATACAACACGGTTGGGATGATTGCGGCTTTTCCGACCTGGGCAGACGATGGCAAAGACCCGTGGATCATGCTGGATGACGGACATGAAACTTGTATCCGGAACGCATGGACCGCGGACGGTTCTGCTTCTATTACCACCCGCGGCACAGTCGCACACTGCAAGGACATGCATAACGAAGGCGGGCGGCCGTTCTTCTTCCCGGGAAAGGTAGCGGGATATGAAGATGTGGTGCCGGATTATGACCGGATCAACCCGGAATACTTTAAAGTTTTAGACAAGAAGATGGATTGGCTGAATGCACACGGATTAAGCGTCTTTATTGAAGTGATGCGCCGTGACTGCTCCAAGACATGGAAATATTACTATGATTGGCCAATGGTATACACCCGTTATATCCAGTATATCTTTGCGCGTTATCAGACAAACAACTGCTTCTTCAGCCCGATCCATTTTGACATCCGGATGAATACCATCGACAGCCGTGAATTTAATGAAGCGATCAACCTGTTTGTAGACATTTATGGCCAGCCGCCGTTTGGAACCCTGATGGGGACGAATGCTTCTCCAAGTACTTTAATCAATTACGGCGGTCCGGATGAACAGCACTGGCTGACCTTCCACCAGCTTGGGAACTGGCGGGAACACGAATTTTACTGGTACCTTACCGATGCATACCACGCAGACCCAGCCTGCCCGGCGATCAATGGGGAACCGTACTATTCCGGGCATCCGGAAACTGGGCTGAAGCTGGATGACGACGGGAATTTTGTCAGCATCCGAAACAATATGACTATTGATGATCCGGAAGACCACATGAACTGTCGTACCGGTTATTACGGAAGCGCATTGTCCGGCGCATTCGGCGGGATTTTAGCAGGCTATGAAGGCGGCTGGGGCGGCAATATTGAAGAGAATAACATCTACAATGTATGGGACACCATGACCTTCCCGGCAAGCTATCAGGTGAAATACCTGCGTGATTTCCTGCTTTCTGAAGGGCTGCGCTATCAGGAGCTGATCCCGAATGCAGAGTTGATTACCCCGAATAAGACTGGAAATCCATATGGCTACCGTGGCTGGGCATTTGCAGCCGCCACTAAAAAACGCGATCTGGTTATGGGATATGTAGAGAAAGAATGCCCGCGTACCGCGATCCGCGCATTGCGTCCCTTTGAGTATTATAACCTTACTTGGTTTGATGTCAGAACCGGGGAATGGTCCGACCCTGTGGAGATTCAGGTGGATTACCTTGGGATGCTTCATCTGCCGGCTTACCCGACTGATGAAGACTGGGCATTCAAACTGAATAAGATCGACCGGGAATATGAAATCAGCATGGAGGAAAATGAAACCACCACCTATGAAGTTTACCGCAAAACAAAAGAAGAGGTAGACTCCGGGGCAACTGAGATCGAAAGAACTTTCAAATAAGCATCCATCGTTTTTTCTTTGGCGCCGCAGCAAAGCTGCGGCGTGTTTTCTTTCTAAAGATATCTCGTTTTGACATTTTAGCCTTGATTCGGTAAGATAGAATGGAACATAAATCAGAAAGGAACTTTTATTGTTATGACCCGCGACCTGACAAACGGACCTATTACAAAAACAATGCTTCTTTTTGCCCTTCCTATGATCTTGGGAAATTTGCTTCAGCAGTTTTACAATGTTGCGGACACCTTGATCGTCGGGCAGTTTTTGGGGGCGGACGCTTTGGCGGCAGTTGGGTCGGCCTATACGCTCATGGTGTTTTTAACCTCAATTTTATTGGGACTTTGTATGGGGAGCGGCGCAGTGTTCTCCATTTACTATGGGGCGAAGGATCCTGATAGATTAAAATCAAGCCTGTTTGCTTCTTTTCTTTTGATCGCGGTGTTCGCTTTGCTGCTGACAGGATTGTCCTTTTGGGGACTTGATTGGATCATCGGCTTTTTACAGGTCCCGCAAGAGATCGTTTTGCCAATGCGGGAGTACTTGTGGGTGATCTTTTGGGGGATACCGGCAACATTTTTGTATAACTATTTTGCCTCTTTGCTGCGAGCGGTCGGAAATTCAGTGCTTCCGCTTATTTTCTTGGCAGTGTCTGCGGTACTCAATATCGTATTAGATCTTGTATTTGTATTGGTATTTCAGTTTGGGGTGGCGGGCGCCGCTGCGGCAACTGTGATTTCACAGTATGTTTCCGGGGTTGGGATTTTCATTTATACGCTGATCAGGATGCCGGAATTCCGCTTGGAGCGGCGGCACCTGCGCTTGACTCGGAAAACCGTGAAAGAGATCGTTCAGTTTTCTTCCTTGACCTGTTTGCAGCAGTCGGTGATGAATTTTGGGATACTCATGGTGCAGGGGCTGGTCAACAGCTTCGGCCCGGCAGTGATGGCGGCGTTTGCGGCGGCTGTAAAGATCGACTCATTTGCGTATATGCCGGTGCAGGATTTTGGGAACGCGTTTTCCACATTCATCGCGCAAAATTACGGGGCGGGGAAGAAAGACCGGATCCGCAGGGGGATGCGAAGCGCGGTCATTACAACGGTGCTGTTCTGTCTGCTCATTACGGCGGTAGTTGTGCTGTTCGCAAAACCGTTGATGCTGATTTTCGTCCAGCCGCAGGAAACAGAGATTTTGGCCATTGGCATCGAGTACCTGCGGATCGAGGGCAGTTTTTACTGTGGGATCGGCTGCCTGTTTTTGCTGTATGGGCTGTACCGCGCTATCAAACGGCCCGGAATGTCGGTGGTGCTTACGATCATTTCACTGGGAACACGGGTGGCGTTGGCATATTTGTTATCGGCGATCCCGCAGGTGGGGACAATCGGGATCTGGGCATCAGTTCCCATCGGTTGGTTTTTGGCTGACCTTGTTGGGCTTCTTTATTACCGTTCTCTGCAAAAGAAACGTGGGCTTCTCCTTGCAGAGAAATAAAAGAAAAGAGAAAAAGCGGCCGGTCTGAAAACCGGCCGCTTTTTTTGGAAAATACATGCCTTATCCGCAAAGATTAAAAAGTTTCGCATGGTTCTTTACAGCTTTTAACCTATAAAATATAAAAAACTGACATATCTTTATTTTCCCTCTTACAGACAAGAAGATGCCAAAATCTCGTCATTTTTTGTCTTTTGGCATATTTATTGTGGGATGTCAAAATAGATCAGAAAAGTATTGACAAATTACTTTCAGCGATGCTCTTTAGGCTCATTATATACCGGCGCCTTTCATTGCTGATGCTGCCGACTCGGTATACCGTTTGAAAATACCCTTGCGCGGAGCGGGCTGTTTTTGTTCCATATTCCGCCGGCGCTCTGCCAAAATCATACCGATCTCTTTTTCGGTCTTTTCTACGCCGGCCGTTCCCACCAAGGAAAGGGTGCGGTTTGGAATGTCATATTCAATAATATCCCCGTCCTGAAGGTAAGCAATGGGGCCGCCGCGGGCTGCTTCAGGGGAAATATGCCCAATGCAGGCTCCGCGCGTAGCGCCAGAGAACCTTCCGTCAGTCAAAAGGGAAACGGTCCCATTTAAACGCGGATCACATACGATGGCTTCCGTAGTCATCAGCATCTCTGGCATCCCAGAACCGCGCGGCCCCTCATAACGGATAACCAAAATATCATTTGGTTCGATAATGCCATTTACAACGGCATCATAACAGTCTTCTTCCCTGTCAAACACCCGTACTGGTCCTTTGTGCTTGCGCATATCTGGACTGACCGCCGAATATTTAATGACGGAACCCTCGGGTGCAATGTTTCCCTTTAAAATAGCGATCGATCCGATCTCTGAAACCTCGTCAAGCGGAGTAAATAAATCCTCGCGCGTCAGACCATAGTTGCGCAGATAGCCAAGATACCGATGAAAGTAGCCCTGCTGCTCCAGCTGTTCCAGGTTTTTACGCAATGTATTCCCTGTGACAGTAAGGACATCCAGATGCAGATAATCCCGTAGCATCCACTGCACCATTGGGATCCCTCCCGCAAACCAAAATGCTTCTGTCACTTGAGTCCCGCTTGGATAGACATTCGCAATATGCGGGATCTGATGGTTGATCTTATCAAAGAGTTCGATCGGAAGATCTATCCCTAGCTCTGCGGCGATAGACGGCAGATGCAGCGTGGCGTTTGTAGAGCCGCCGATCGCACTGTGCACCATGACTGCATTTTCAAAAGCCTCTTTCGTCATAATATCAGAAGCAGTAATTCCTTTGCGTGCGAGTTCCATAACAGCTATCCCCGCATTGCGCGCCCACTGGCCAATATCCCGCATCGTAGCAGGAATCAACGCGGCGCCTGGAAGCGTCATTCCAAGCGCCTCGGCCATACACTGCATCGTGGAGGCTGTCCCTAAAAACTGGCACGCCCCCACGGAAGGGCAGCCTGTCAATTTATAATCATCAATTTCACACTGTGTGATATGCTCCTTCTGTTTCTGCCGAAGTGAAATATCGCCGGCTTTGATTGAGGTAGACATATCCGGTCCTGGCCGCATGCTGCCGCCCGGAACAATCACGGTCGGTAAATTAAGCCTTCCTGCCGCTTTTAAGTGGGCCGGAACCGATTTATCGCACGAGGACAAAAGTACAAGCCCATCCCATGGGTTGACGCTTCCATGTAATTCCACCATGTCAGTCAAAACTTCGCGGGAGGCAAGGACATAGTTCATTCCGTTATGTCCTTGGGCACATCCATCACAGATATCTGTTGCATGAAAGCTTGCCGGTTTCCCGCCTGATTCATAAATCCCGATTTTCACCTGTTCGGAAAGCTGGTTCAAATGCACGCTGCCGGGATGGCTGTCACCATATACATCCTCTACCAATATCTGGAGCTTAGAAATATCCGAATAAGTCCAGCCGGTGCCAAGCTGAAGGGCGTCAAACTGCGCCCACAACAGCCGTTCTTTTGTACTTTTGGGATTCTGATTTTCCATAATTCGTCCTTTCTCCTAAACCGTTGGAAAAATACCAGCGGCGGTCAAAATATTTCTAACCTGTTGTTTTCGCGTGTTATCCAGCGGTTCAAACGGAGCAACTGGCATGTCGCAGACTCTTAGCACATAAGAAACAACAAACCTCTTGATGCTCATAATGACTCCTCCTATCGAATATTTATTCCCATTTTTCTTCCCTATCTTAAGAATATGATTTATTCCAATTATAGAACCCTCAAAGGCATCCGTCAATGGATTAGGCACTCTAATTTATTTTTTCGGTGGTAGGTTTGCAGCCTGATTATCCCCGTGGAGAAACCATACTCTGATTTTGGCGACAGAAAGGATTGCTGCCGATTCAATGATCCTTTCCGTTTCAAGGTTTCCTTGATTGAGCGCAGGCTGTGACTCGGAAGGAACAGATTGAAGATCATTTTGATTGTTCCGCGCCTTCCGGGAGGGTTCTCAACTGGACAGGATAGGTATTTATGAAATTTTAATGCGAGACGCATTATTTTAATGAAATATTGCTCGTAATTTTAAAAAGAATCGTTACAATGTAAGGTGTAGGAAATAAAGAATAATATAATCCTATTGGAGGAATCGTTTATATGAGAATTCAAGAATATGGCAAGACACAAGACCCGACAGTTTTATTGTTGGATAAAGGGTATAGTCCGATGGACCAAGAGGTTTCTGAACATTATCATATTATTCAAGTTTGTCCGGAGCAGGCATCCTCTGAAACTGAATGGAATGAGTTCAGCGGATCGCTATGTGATCGGTATCATGGGGATTTGTTTGCGATTGCGTCTGTTGCGGATGAATGGGGGTTCGCCCGGAAATTGTTGTTAAACGAAGCGATCCGTTGTGATCAAACGATAATTGAGAGCAAACAGGAAACCCCAAGGCATTTTATTGAAGAATCCTTGCTGGAGGCTGCAAAATGTCAGGCCATTAGTTATCAAGAGTAATCGGTCCGCAAATATATCATTGAAATATTGGAAGGATGGTTTCGGATATGAAACAAACCGTATTCACTGGTTCGGCGGTGGCTTTGGTCACTCCTATGAATGAGGATTTAAGTATCAATTATAATATGGTAGAATGGTTAATTCGATTTCATTTAAAACACCATACCGATGCAATCGTGGTTGCAGGAACGACCGGTGAAGGAGCCACCTTAACAGATGAAGAGCAGGAGGAGCTGATCCGTTTTACTGTAAAAAAAGTAAATGGAAATATTCCGGTTATTGCAGGAACCGGCAGTAATAATACTATGCATGCGGTTGCTTTATCTAAGATGGCACAAAAAGTGGGTGCGGATGCCCTGCTGCATGTTACGCCGTATTATAATAAAGCTTCTCAAAAAGGCTTGTTGATGCATTTTGGAGCATGTGCAGAATCTGTAGATCTTCCGATCATTCTCTATAATGTTCCGTCTAGAACAGGGGTAAATATTCAGCCGGAAACATATCAAAAGTTATCAAAGATCGAGAATATTGTGGCAGTAAAAGAAGCAAGCGGGAATTTTTCACAGATCGCAAAAATATTGTCTTTGTGTGGTGATGATCTGGACATTTATTCAGGAAATGACGATCAGATCACCTCAGCCTTAGCGCTGGGTGCGAAAGGGGTCGTTTCTGTATTGGCGAATATCGTACCGGAGGAAACTCATCTGTTATGCGATAGTTTTATGAAGGGTGACACTGCGCAGAGTGATACTCTGCAGATCAGATATTTGGAGTTGATCGAATCATTGTTTTCAGATATTAACCCGATCCCTGTTAAACAAGCGCTCAACGACATGGGGCTCCCTGTAGGGCCTTGCCGTTTGCCTTTGTGCAGTATGGACAGCGCATTAAAAGAACATTTACATCATGTATTGAATCAATATGGACTAATTTCTAAAGAACGCCGGCGTTCTGTTGGAACAGTAACAATACATCGTCCGATGGGTGTATTGATGAGCCGTAGAAATCCATAATGAGTTCACACATTATTTGGTTGTCAGTAGTCAAAAAGAATTTTGTAATATCAAAACGGGACAGAAAAATCTGTCCCGTTTTGATATTTTAGAAAGTTCTTCAAACCAGAAGCTAGCTTGTCGTCAGAATGACATCATCTGCCAGAAATATTTACACTTTCGACAACAGGAAAAAAGGGTGGTAAACACAAACAAGCGGAGTTCCCAGCCTGAAAAACCAGGTGAAAACTCCACTTGTTTTTGCAAATATTTCTTAAACGGGGATGACAGTAATGGGACACCGATCCTTTTTTGAGGCCCGAAAACCCGCATGAAATCTAAGAAAAGTGGTCCGGTCATAATAGATGACCGGACCACTTGGTGGTGGAGGATGGATTCGAACCATCGAAGCTAAGAAGCAACAGATTTACAGTCTGCCCCCTTTGGCCACTCGGGAACTCCACCATATTAAATTATTATATGCTTGAAAAGATTGGAGCTGGTGAACGGACTCGAACCCCTGACCTGCTGATTACAAATCAGCTGCTCTACCAACTGAGCTACACCAGCATTTAAGCACTTGGATATTATAGCATATCCAAAAAACTCTGTCAATATCTTTTTAAGAAATTGGTCGAGGCGACAGGACTCGAACCTGCGGCATCTTGGTCCCAAACCAAGCACTCTACCAAACTGAGCTACGCCTCGACAGTCTGCTGACGCCGTACATCAACGCATGAAACAGCTTTTATATTATATCTGAAAAGTCTTTATTTGTCAACACCTTTTATAAAAATATTTTTCTTTGTGAGTTTTGACATATTTCGACAAATACGGTAAAATAAAGGAAAGAATTTCCAAATGGAGTGAAGTCAATATGAGAAAGCAGAGAGTATTTTGTCTAATATTAGTGATGATCGTGCTGCTGGCCTTTTTAGCTGCTGTTTATTTGACTTTTCGTCCGGGAGTTACTATAATTATTACTGGTGAAAATAACGGTGCCTATCATACGTTACAAAACGATCAAAAAGTCGGGCATAAGAACAGTACTGCTTCTAAAGAGGACGGCAGTTCCCCAAAAGATGGAGGTCAGAAAGAAGAGCAACAGGAAGAATCGCTTTTATCCGGGGTGAGTTCAGAAATTTTAGAAGATACATTGCCGCCGGTTTCGGTTCCTGTTATCACGCCTGACAACTCCGCTTCAACAAACGACAGCAGCACTGTGGAAACAGATCCCGATGATAGCCAGATAAGCAAGCCGCAAGAAGATGAAAAGCCTCCTGCGGTCCAAGATTTTTCTGAAGCAGAAGAATATGCGGACCGGATCGCCAAAAACTATGAAATGACTGTTACTTTAAACACAGCGGATGACCCTGTTGATTCGGATACCGCTTTTCAAAACACGGAGTTGGCCGCCCTGACAGCACAGCGTTTAGAAAATTATTTGGGGCGGTTTGACCGGAAGATATTTTCCGGTTTATCCAGGCGCGGCTATCATATCAATATGGTATTGTCCCATCATGTTTCTAATCAAATCACGGCTGAAGTCCAAGGAAAATCCATATCTTACCGGATCGGTGCGGGGCAGGGAAGTTGGGAATACCTGTTTTTAGAAAAAACTGTCGGTATATTGGAAACAGTGATGTCTGTTCAAACAGATATGGCGACGCTGCATGAGGAGTTTGTGCAGTATAATCCCAAAGGATTCCGCTATGGAGTCCCCAATTATGATTATATCCAGACGATTCCGGAGCACACCTATTTTTATACGGTGGAGCAGCAGGCTTCGGTCAGCAAAGACCGGATCGAGCTATACGTATTGTATGTGATCGGCGGCATTCCTTCTGAATATCTTCAGCCTGAATGCCCTCTTTCCCATAAATTATCTGTTTTAAAATCACAAATTAAAACCTACATTGAATAAGAAAGGAAGATTGATGATGAGAGCAAGCGGGATTTTAATGCCTATCTCCAGTTTACCCTCCCGTTATGGCATTGGCACCTTTGGAAAAAGTGCTTATGAATTTGCGGATTCTCTGGAAAAGGCCGGCCAAAAATACTGGCAGATCCTTCCGCTGGGTTCCACCGGGTATGGAGATTCCCCGTACCAGTCTTTTTCCACCTTTGCCGGCAACCCCTATTTTATTGATTTAGAGCTTCTGTGTGATGAGGGGCTATTAAAAAAAGAGGAATGTGAAACGGCTGATTTTGGAGATGATCCGGTAAGGGTTGATTATGAAAAAATTTACCGGGCGCGTTTTTTGATGTTGAGGAAAGCATTTTCTCGTTTTGACAAAAATGGAAACGATTACATTTCTTTCAAAAAGGAGATGGACTGGTTAGAGGATTACGCCATGTACATGGCGGTGAAGCAGCATTTTCAGCAGGCTGCATGGCAGGAATGGGAAGAGGATATTAAGCTTCGGGAACCAAAGGCAATGGAGCGCTACCGGAAGCTATGTGCCGAGGAGATCGAGTTTTATTCCTTTATCCAGTATTTATTTACCAAGCAATGGAATGCTTTAAAGCTGTACGTCAATAATAAGGGTATCAAGATCATTGGAGATATTCCGATCTACGTGGCACTGGACAGCGCCGATACTTGGGCGAATACCAGCTTGTTTCAGATGGATGAGGACCATGTCCCGACCCGTGTAGCGGGATGTCCGCCGGATTCTTTTTCTGCGACCGGCCAGCTTTGGGGAAATCCTCTGTACGACTGGCCAAAGCACAAGGAAAACGGATATGCCTGGTGGGTCAAGCGCATCCAGTATTCCTTTACCCTTTATGATACAGTACGGATCGACCACTTCCGCGGGTTTGATGAATATTATGCGATCCCTTATGGCGACAAGACCGCTGAATTTGGCCGTTGGGAAAAAGGCCCGGGATATGACTTTTTCAAAACCGTAGAGAAAAAGCTGGGAAAACTGGACATTATTGCAGAGGACTTAGGCTTTTTGACGCCAAGTGTTTACAAGCTTTTAAAACAGTCCGGCTATCCAGGGATGAAGGTGCTGCAATTCGCATTTGATTCCCGGGAAGAGAGCGACTATTTGCCGCACAACTATGACAAAAACTGTGTTGTTTACACCGGCACCCACGACAACAATACCCTTGCAGGCTGGTACAGGGAAATTTGCCGGGCTGACAGAATGTGCGCCCGTAAATACCTGCAGCTAGGGCGGAAAAAATGCTATAACTGGGACTTTATCCGGGCTGCTTATATGAGCACCGCAAACCTTGCTGTGATCCCCATGCAGGATTTTCTGGAACTGGGAAGCGAGGCAAGGATGAATACGCCCTCTACTCTGGGCGGGAACAACTGGAAATGGCGGATGAAAGCGGGCGCATTTACTGACGAGCTGGCCCAAAAAATCAAAGACCTGTGCCAGACTTATGCGCGGTAACGAATATTCAGGAGGAAAACGATGAATCAAACAGCATCTGCGATCATGCAGAAAACGGAAGAACTTTTACAGGCGGAATCTTTTAAAACGCTGCAGCAGGCTACTCCCAAGGAACTGCATTATGCATTGTCCAAGGCGGTGATGGCACAAATCCACAGCCGCTGGACCAAAAGCGAGGAAAACCATGCCGCGGGGAAACGGGCCTATTATTTTTCCGCAGAATTTTTGATGGGCCGTGCAGTATTCAATAACCTGTACTGCCTTGGGGTCTTAGATGAGGTCCGCAAAGCACTGGAGGAAAAGGGCGTGGATCTTATTATGCTGGAGGAAATTGAGGATGATGCGCTGGGAAACGGCGGCTTGGGACGTTTGGCAGCCTGCTTTTTGGATTCTGCTGCGACCCAGAATATCCCGCTGGATGGGTACGGCATCCGGTACCAGTACGGGCTGTTCAAGCAGTACTTTGAAAACGGCTTCCAGAAAGAAATGCCGGACGACTGGCAGCGCTTCGGCGATCCATGGAGTATCCGCCGGGAAGAGGAAAGCGTGCTGATCCACTTTGCCCGCCAAACGGTAAAGGCGGTACCGTATGATATGCCGATCATCGGCTGCCGCACTGAAAACGTGGGGACCCTGCGCCTGTGGCAGAGCGAAGCGGTGCATGATTTTGATTTAGCGCTGTTTAACGAGCAGAAATATGACAAAGCGGTGAAGGAACGCAATGACGCGGAAAACATCTCCAAAGTCCTTTATCCGAATGACGATACCAATGCGGGGAAACGCCTGCGGTTAAAGCAACAGTATTTCTTCAGCAGCGCCTCCTTGCAGGACATCCTGCACAAATTTAAAAAGCAGTACGGCAATAATTTTTCTAAGTTGCCGGAGGTTGCCGCGATCCAGTTGAATGATACACATCCAACCGTTTCTATCCCGGAACTATTGCGCCTACTTGTCAACGGGGAGGGCGTAGCATTTCAGGAGGCGTTTGAGATCGCCTGCAAAACATTTGCTTACACCAACCATACCATCATGCCCGAAGCCTTGGAAAAATGGAACGTATCTCTATTCCGTTCTGTGATCCCTCAGGTGTACAAAATGGTAGTGTTATTAGACCGCCATTTGGTGGAGGATCTTACACAAAAAGGAGTATCTCAGGAAGAACTGGCACAGTACCGGATCATTGACGGGGATTTGATCCATATGGCGCGGATGGCGATCTACGCATCTTCTGCAACCAACGGAGTGGCGCAGATCCACACGGAGATCCTGAAAAATGACGCGTTAAAGGAATGGTATGCGCTTTACCCGGAGCGTTTCCAGAACAAAACGAACGGAATCACCCAGCGCAGATGGCTTGGTTTGTGCAATCCTCAGCTTTCTGCCATGATCACTGAGCTGATCGGCGACGGTTGGCTGACTGATCTGGAGGAGCTGAAAAAGCTGGAAGCATATCAGGATGACGAAAATATTTTGAAACGCCTGAATCAGATTAAGCTGGAGAATAAACGCACTCTTTGCGACTATGTGAAGCGGGAAGAGGACTTTGCCTTAGACCCGAATTTTATCTTTGATATTCAGGTAAAACGCCTGCACGAATATAAACGCCAGTTATTGAACGCCTTTTCCATCATGGATCTGTATTTTACCATGAAAGAGGGCGGACTCAAAGACTTTACTCCAACGGTATTCCTATTCGGGGCGAAATCTGCCCCCGGTTATTACCGTGCAAAAGGGATCATCAAATACATTAACTGCATTGCAGAGCTTGTCAACAATGACCCTGACGTAAAGGACCGCCTTGCAGTGAAATTCGTCAGCAACTACCGGGTATCCTACGCGGAAAAACTGATTCCAGCCGCCGATGTTTCGGAGCAGATCTCTACCGCGGGGACAGAAGCCTCCGGTACTGGGAATATGAAATTCATGCTCAATGGCGCGGTCACGCTGGGAACCTATGACGGCGCCAACGTAGAGATCGTGGAGCAGGCTGGGGAAGAGAATAACTATATCTTCGGCGCCCGGGTAGAGGAGATTGCCCAAATAGCGCCCAGCTATGACCCGAAAACAGTTTATGAGCAAGATCCGCGTATCAAACGAGTGGTTGACACCCTGGTCGACGGCACTTTTGATGATGAAGGGACCGGAATGTTCCGGGAACTGTACACATCGCTGTTGGAAGGGGCGAGCTGGCACAAGGCAGATAATTATTACCTGCTTTACGACTTGAAAGACTATCTGGACAAAAAATTACAGGTAAACCGTGATTATAAAGACAGCCTTGCCTTTGCGAAAAAGCGCCTGTTAAACATTGCAAACGCTGGGAAGTTCTCCAGCGACCGCACCGTGAAACAGTATGCGCGGGAGATTTGGGGACTGCTCTAAATTGAAGAAAAGGAAGAAGGAGGAACCTTTTGTGTTCCCCCTTCTTTTTTTCATGAAAGCCTGACAAACAAAGAACAAAAAATGATGAATTTAGCGCTGTAATCTGTTATAATAAAAAAGAAAATGATTTTAAAAAAGGAGGCGATACGATGAGTATGTATTTGTTGTTGGCCGGGACGGTGATCATTTTGTGTATTTTGCTGAGCCGGTTTGCAGAAAAATTACCGGTTCCGTCACTGCTGATTTTCATTGGTCTTGGAATGTGTTTTGGCGTAAACGGCTTTTTGGGGATTGCTTTTGACGATTACCGGATCTCTGAACATATCTGTTCGATCTGTTTGGTCTTTGTTATGTTTTACGGCGGATTCGGCACCAACCTGCAGGCGGCTAGGCCGGTAGCGGCGCAGTCGATCCTGCTGTCAACAGTCGGGGTAGTGATGACTGCCGCTTTTCTTGGCTGTTTTATTCATTTTTGCCTTCGGCTTCCCTGGATCGAAAGCATGCTGATCGGTTCTGTCGTCTCTTCAACCGACGCGGCTTCTGTGTTCAATATCCTGCGTTCACAGAAGTTTGACCTAAAGCATAATACGGCTTCCATGTTGGAGATGGAATCCGGTTCAAACGACCCGATCTCCTATATGCTGACCATTTTAATGGTGTCCCTGCTGCTGGGACAAGATATTTCCGTACCACTGGTCTTATTCAAACAAATTGCTTTCGGACTTTTTTTTGGTGTAGTCCTAGGGAAATTAGGGCTGTATTTGCTCAATCGATTTTCCTTTTATATGGAGCAGGGCAGGGCCATCTTTCTGTTTGGGATCGCTTTACTGGCTTTTGCGTTGCCGTCTGTATTAGGCGGAAACGGCTATTTAAGCGTTTATTTGAGCGGTATCATTTTGGGAAATGGATATATCCCACAGAAAAAGGAGCAGGTACACTTTTTTGACGCGGTGACAGGCATTGCGCAGATGATGATCTTCTTCCTGTTGGGCCTTTTGGTCACTCCAGTCGAGCTTTCGGAAGTGGTTTTGCCTGCGCTGCTGATCACGCTTTTTCTTACCTTGGTCGCACGTCCGGCGGCGGTTTCGGCGATCTTGCTGCCGTTCCGCGCTCCGCTTGCACAGATTGGACTGGTGTCCTGGTCCGGCCTGCGCGGGGTCGCATCTATCGTGTTTGCGATCTATGTGGTGCTGAACAAGGTACCGATGAAATACAATCTGTTTAACCTAGTGTTCTGTATCGTATTGTTCTCTATGGCGATTCAGGGGACGTTTCTGCCATGGGTATCTAAAAAGCTGAAGATGATTGACCGTCATGCAGAAGTTTCCCGGACCTTTAACGACTATCAGGAAGACAGCGACATCAGCTTTGTGAAGATCCATATTACAGAGCGCCACGCGCTGGCATACCGGAAATTAAAGGATTTTGCGCTTGCCCCTGATTTTTTGGTGGCGCTGATCATCCGCAAAGAAGGAAATATCATCCCGAACGGGAATACGCAGCTTTTGCCGGGCGACTTATTGGTGGTAACTGCCAAGACGTTTGAGGACCGGGCTAATTTATCTTTGTATGAGATGAACATCCCCAAAGGCCACAAATGGGAAAAACAGTCTTTGCAGGAGATCGAGATGTTAGAAAATTCGTTGATCGTTGCGATCCAGCGGAAAGGAAAGACGTTGATCCCCTATGGGCGGACAGTGATCCATCAAGAAGATACGCTGGTGATAGCTCATTTTGCAAAGGAAGAGGGATGATCCTCCCCCCGGCAATGTCCGGGGGCTTTTTGATGCGGTTTACTTGGGAATCGAAAACGGATAATGCGTTCAGAAACGCCTTTATGGGAAAATTTTGAAGCTGCTGTATGAATCCGGAACATTCTGGAAAAAATAGCAGTAAGGCCGGGAATCCTTTTCAGGCCAAATGAATTTTTACAAGGGAGAATGAACAATGAAAGCATATGTCAATGAAAACTGCATCGGCTGCGGCCTTTGTGTGGGAATTTGCCCGGAGGTATTTGAAATGACGGACGAGGATGTGGCGCAGGTGATCGCCGAGGTGTCGGAAGAAATGGAGAGCCAGGCGGTAGAAGCACAGGAAAGCTGTCCGGTCAGCGCGATCGAGGTCAGCGCAGACAGAGAATAGCAAAAGAAACGGCGGGAAAAGTTTCCCGCCGTTTCTTTTTGGAGGGGGAAGATAAAAATTAACGGATCGGATACAAGTTTTATCTGGAAGCGAAACCTTATATCTGGTATAATGTGGAAAAATAGAGATACCGGGAGGTGTTGTTGTGCAGTTGTTGACAGTTGGCCAGATGGCGCGGCTGAACCATGTATCCGAGCAGACATTGCGGCTTTATGATAAAGAGGGCCTGCTGCGCCCGAATGTGCGGGGAGAAAACGGATACCGATATTACGATATTAAGCAGAGCGCCTTGCTTGATATTATCCAGTATATGAAGTCTTTGGGAATCAGCTTGAAAGAAATCAAACGGCAGCTCAAGGAACAGGATATTGACGGGATCGAGCGGGCGCTGCGGGAAAAACAACGTCAGACAGACGAGGAGATCCGGACGCTGAAATGCCGGCAGAAGGCGCTTTCCAGAACGATCGAAAGCTTTTCTCGTTACCGGTATGCCCCGCCTGACGGACGGGTGCAGATGGAATATATTCCGCAGCGGCAGGCGTATCTGGCGGATACGCAGATCAATTTTTACGAGCATGGACTGGAGATCTATGAGACTGTACTACGCAAATTACAGGACGGATTGGTAAAAAATAAGCTGCCCCAAATTTATTTTTGCAATGCCGGGACAGTTTTGCGGCAGGAACTGTTTCAAAAGCAGGAATTTTATTCTACCGAGGCGTTCGTGTTTGTGGACCGGGAGTTTGTTTCGGACGAATTGATCACGACCTTCCCAGCGGGCAATTATGCCTGCATTTACTGTGATGATTTTTATAAGGAAAAAGAATATGCCAAAAAGCTCTTGGCATATATTCGGGCACAAAACTGTGAGGTGTGCGGGGATTACCTATGCGAAGCGATCGCAGATATACCGCTTTCTTTCAGCGGGGAAAGGAAAATGTTTTTACGACTTCAGGTGCCGGTGGCATATTGCACAAAAAGAACGTTAAAAAACTGACAAAAATCCAATTGACCTTATAACAGGTATAACCTCTATACTAAAATTACACAGATTGGGCATGCTAACTGTGAATTTATAAAAGTAAAGAGAGGTTAAGAACATGAATTGTGAAAAAATTCGCGTAGTGCAGTATGGCTGCGGAAAAATGGCAAAATACACTTTGCGTTATCTGTATGAAAAGGGTGCGGAGATTGTTGGCGCGATCGATGTCAACCCGGAAGTAGTCGGAATGGATGTTGGCGATTTTGCACAACTGGGTGTGAAGCTGAATGTCCCGATCCGCAGCGATGCAGACGCCGTATTAGATGAATGCGACGCGGACATTGCGATCGTGACCTTGTTCAGTTTTATGACGGATGTGGAAGAACACTTTATCCGCTGCCTCTCTCGCGGGATCAATGTCGTTACCACCTGTGAAGAGGCGATCTACCCGTGGACTACAGCCGCTGGGATCACAAACCGTTTGGATAAACTGGCAAAGGAAAATAACTGCACCATCACCGGAACGGGGATGCAGGACATTTTCTGGGCAAACTGGATCGGCACTGTCGCAGGCGCGGTACACCGGATCGACCGGATCGAAGGCGCTGTCAGCTACAACGTAGAGGACTACGGTCTGGCTCTGGCTAAGGCCCACGGCGTTGGTCTGACCCCGGAAGAATTTGAAGAAAAAATTGCGCATCCGACGACCCTAGAACCGGCTTATGTTTGGAACTCGAATGAAGCGCTGTGCAATAAACTAGGATTGACAATCAAATCCATGACCCAGAAATGCGTCCCGTATTTCTATGATACGGATCTGTGGTGCGAAACGATCGGCGAAACCATCCCCAAGGGCAACTGCATTGGAATGAGCGCGGTAGTGACTACTGAAACATTCCAGGGCCCGGTCATTGAAACCCAGTGCATTGGAAAAGTTTACGGGCCGGATGACGGCGATATGTGTGATTGGACCATCAAAGGGGAACCGGACACCGTATTCAGTGTGAAAAAACCGGATACGCCGGCACACACCTGCGCTTCCGTTGTCAACCGGATCCCAACGATCCTCAATGCGCCGGCTGGCTATATCACTGCTGAAAAGCTGGATGATTTGGAATATTTGACCTGGCCGATGCATTTGTATGTGGACTAATAGGATGAACTTTTACCCTGCGGGAAAACCCGCAGGGTATTTTTTATAGAGAGAAAAAGGAAACTGATTACCATTTTGTTAAATGAACCAAAATGCAAGGGATCTTGGTTGACAAATAATTTAATTATCCCTATAATAGTTAGGAAGCGAACAAAGTTTGAGGTGAAATGATGGAAAAGGAGAAGGAAAATGTATGGGACATGCACATGGGAAAGCTTGTCCATATGCTGTCTAACCAGCTAAAGCGGCGGGACAGCATGGAGGCCGGCCCCAGCGACTTGACCCATATGCAAAGGCTTGTGCTGCGGTTTATCCTGCTGCGTTCCCTGCATCTGGACCTGTACCAAAAGGACATTGAAGAGGAGTTCCACATTAGAAAGTCTACGGCGACGGGGATCCTGCAATTACTTGAAAAGAAAGGTTTCATTTCCCGGGAAAGCGTGGAACAGGATGGACGCTTAAAGCGGCTGGTCCCTACCAAAAAGGCGGAGGGATACCGGGAAAAGATTTTGGAAAACATCCGTGAAAATGAAGCGAGGATGGAACAGGGGATCCCAAGGGAAGACTATGAAGCCTGCAAACTGGTGCTTTGGAAGGTTTTTGAAAACCTGATGGAAGAAGAGAAGAAAGAAGAAAGGAGAAGACGCGATGAATCGAAAACTATTTCAATCAATCCGTGAATTCAAAAAAGAATCTATTTTAGCGCCGATTTTTGTTATTCTGGAAGTGCTGATGGAAGTACTTATTCCGTTGCAGATGGCAAAAATCATTGACGTCGGTATCCAAAACGGGGATTTGGCTTATATTGTCAAAATGGGCCTGATCCTGGTCATTATGGCAATGCTTGCCCTATATTTCGGGGTGAAAGCCGGGAAAATGGCAGCCCAGGCTGGCGCCGGATATGCCAAAAACCTGCGGCACGATATTTTTTACAAGGTGCAGCAGTTTTCGTTTAAAAATATCGACCGCTTTTCCACCTCCAGCTTGGTAACAAGGCTGACTACCGACATTACCAACGTACAAATGGCATACATGATGAGCATCCGCCTTTTGGCACGTGCGCCGATCATGATCGTTTTGTCGCTGGTTATGACTATGACCATCAGCATGCCGATCGCTTTGATTTTGCTGGTGACAATTCCTGTGTTGGGAGGGGTGCTGATTTTAATTGCGAAAAAGGCGCATCCTCACTTTATTCAGGTGTTTGACGAATATGACATACTGAACAACACTGTACAGGAAAACGTCAATGCGGCCAGAGTCGTAAAAGCATATGTGCGGGAAGACCATGAGATAAAAAAGTTTCATGGGATTTCCAAAATCGTATACGAGCTGTTTACCAAAGCGGAGAAGATCGTCGCATGGAACTCGCCGGTTATGCAGTTTACCATGTACGGGGTCGTTCTACTGATGGTGATGATCGGCGGGAGGAGCATTGTGCTTCAGACCATGGAAACTGGGGAATTGACCAGCGTGATCATCTACGCGATCCAGATCCTCAGCTCTTTGATGATGGTTTCCTTTGTGTTTGTCATGATTATGATCGCGGAAGCTTCCAGCGACCGTATCAAAGAGGTTTTGGAAGAAGAACCGGAGATGCAGGATGTACCGGACGCAATCCACGAGGTTCCCAACGGGGATATTGATTTTGATCACGTGAGCTTTAGCTATGCCGGCGAGGGCGGAAACCTTGCGCTGAAGGATGTTGACCTGCACATCAGATCCGGTCAGACGATTGGGATTATCGGCGGGACGGGGAGCGCGAAATCCACGTTGGTACAGCTGATCCCAAGGCTTTACGACGTCACTTCCGGCTGTGTCAGGGTCGGCGGGATCGATGTGCGCAAATATGGCTTGGAAGCCCTGCGCGACCAGGTGTCTATGGTTTTACAGAAAAATGTTCTGTTTTCCGGAACGATCTACGAAAACATCCGCTGGGGGGATAGGGATGCCAGCGACGAGGAAGTACGGCGTGTCTGTCGTTTGGCACAGGCCGATGGGTTTGTGCAGGATTTCCCGCATGGCTATGACACCATGATCGTTCAGGGCGGGAACAACGTTTCCGGCGGGCAGAAACAGCGGCTTTGTATTGCCCGGGCGCTGCTGAAAAAGCCAAAGGTATTGATATTAGACGATTCCACCAGTGCGGTGGATACCAAAACCGACGCGCTGATCCGTAAGGCGTTCCGGGAAGAGATTCCGGATACGACCAAAATCATCATTGCACAGAGGGTCTCCTCGATCGAGGATGCGGACCAGATCATCGTATTGGATGACGGCAGGATCAATGGGATCGGCACATCGGAAGAATTGTTAAAGACGAATACCATTTACCGGGAAGTATATGAATCACAGGTGAAGGGAGGGGAAAACAATGAGTAGAGCACAAAAGCCAAAGCTGGATAAAAATGCTTTGAAAACAGGGAAACGACTGTTAAAGTATGTAACGCAGGATTACAAGGTTTCGTTTATTATTGTCGTAGTCTGCATTCTGGTGAGTTCTGTCGCCTCCATTTCTGTTTCCCTGTCCTTGAAATTTTTACTGGACGATTTTATAATCCCACTGATTGGCCAGCAGAAGCCTAACTTTGCTGAACTGTACGGCGCGCTGGCAGTTCTTGGCGGCATCTTCCTTGCGGGCGTTATCGCGGCCTTTATCTATACCAGAATGATGGTAAGGATCGGCCAAGGCGTTTTGAAAAAGGTGCGGGATGAGATGTTTGAACATATGCAAACGCTCCCGATCCGCTATTTTGACCAGCACACCAACGGTTCGGTGATGAGTCTGTACACCAACGATACGGACACCCTGCGCCAGATGATCAACCAGTCGATCCCGCAGGTTCTGATGAGTCTGTTTACCATCATCGTTACCTTTATCACCATGCTGGCGCTTAGCCCGCTGCTGACTTTGCTGGCGGTCCTCATGATCTTTCTATTGATTTTCGTGACAAAAAAAATCGGCGGGAACAGCGGAAAGTATTTCGTGAAGCAACAGATGGATCTGGCAAACGTGACCGGCTTTATTGAAGAGCGGATGAACGGCCAGCGTGTGGTGAAGATCTTTAACCATGAGCGGGTCTCTGAAGAGGAATTTGACGCCTTAAACGACCAGCTTTATGACAGCGCGGCAAACGCCAATACCTATGCCAATATGATGGGCCCGGTCATTGGGAATTTGGGAAACCTGCAGTTTGTTTTGACCGCTGTTTTGGGCGGATTCCTGTCCGTCTTTGGTATAGGGGGGATCACGCTGGGGGTCATGGCCTCTTATTTGCAGTTTACAAAAAGCTTTACCCAGCCGTTTATGCAGGTGGCGCAGCAGTTTAACTCGATTATTATGGCGCTGGCCGGGGCAGGCCGGATTTTTGAGATGATCGACGAGGAGCCGGAAGTAGACGAGGGGTATGTCACTCTGGTCAATGCGAAAAAACGGCCGGATGGCACCATTGAGGAATGCCCTGAACGGACCGGTCTATGGGCGTGGAAGCATCCGCACCAGGAGGATGGAAGCGTCACCTATACTGAACTCAAAGGCGATGTCCGGTTCTTTGACATGACCTTTGGGTACAATGAGGAGCAGATGGTCCTGCACGACATTACTTTATATGCAAAGCCGGGGCAGAAGCTGGCGTTTGTTGGTTCCACCGGCGCTGGAAAGACCACGATCACCAACCTGATCAACCGTTTTTATGACGTGCAGGACGGAAAGATCCGGTATGACGGGATCAATATCAATAAGATCAAAAAAGCGGATTTAAGACGTTCTTTGGGAATTGTTCTGCAGGATACCCACCTGTTTACCGGGACCATTATGGACAATATCCGTTATGGCAAGATCGACGCCACTGAAGAGGAAATTTACCGTGCGGCAAGGCTGGCGCATGCGGATCAGTTTATCCGGATGCTGCCGAACGGTTACCAGACCATGATCAGCGGGGACGGGGAAGAATTGTCCCAAGGACAGCGGCAGCTGTTGTCGATCGCCCGCGCCGCGGTGGCTGACCCGCCTGTCTTGATTTTGGATGAAGCAACATCCAGCATTGATACCCGTACCGAAAGTATCGTGCAGCGGGGGATGGATAACCTGATGAAGGGGCGCACAGTATTTGTGATCGCGCACCGTTTGTCCACCATCCGTAACAGCGACGCCATTATGGTACTGGAGCACGGCAGGATCATTGAGCGTGGAAGCCACGAGGACTTGATCGCACAAAAGGGCACCTACTACCAGCTTTATACTGGAAAACTGGAGCTTTCATAACCGAAAAGGACTGCTTCCAAAAGGAGGCAGTCCTTTTTTCTCAGAACGAATCACTAATACTTTAGAACGATGAAGGATCATTTGCAGTAAAATGCAGTAGGGCCGTAAAAGGTGCACGCCGTAATTTTTCCGGAAAATTCTATGGAAAGCCGGGCGGTTTGTGCACCGGGCGGAATGGGGAACCGGGCAAGCCGCCATTGCCATTCCGGAGTGAGCCAGTTTGCGATCGGCTGTTTTAAGGTGTGCAGGAGCACGCCGGTCTCGTCATAAAAACGGGCGGTTAAAATTACGTTTTGCGCTTCGACTGCCCGGATATGGTATCCCCATTTTATGGCTCGCTGACCCTGTACAGGAATCGCCTGGCTATACGCCTCGAAGGTGTCTTCCTTGTCGGTATCCTCCCGGGTCAGACTGCAGGTGCGGAATCCGTTGATCCAGCAATGGTCAAAATTGATTCCGGATGATGTGAAATATTTTGGCGCGTTATTCCTGTCTGGGATGCGCCGGGGATTGAGGATCAAGTTTTTCATAATAGGGCTCCTTTAGCTGCATGACAGTCTATTCTATGCGGTCTAGGCTCTCTTTGGTGACTGGATACCGGAGAGCTGTTCTTTTTTTCGTGTTTGTGATACAATAAGCATCATAACAAAGGAGAACGGAGGAAATATGGATGGAACTGTTAAAGCAACGGATTTTAAAGGATGGAAAAGTGAAAGAGGGGAATATTTTAAAGGTGGACAGCTTCCTGAACCACCAGATGGATATTCGGCTGCTGGAAGCAGTTGGAGAGGAATTTGCGCGCCGGTTTTCGGATCAAAAAATCACGAAAATCCTGACAATCGAGGCTTCCGGAATTGGGATTGCGGCGATTGCGGCGCAGTATTTTGACTATGTTCCGGTCATATTTGCCAAAAAGACACGCTCTAAAAATTTGGATGGCGTTCTGCTTACTTCAGAAGTGCGTTCATTTACAAAAGGGATCACCTATCAGATCCAGGTGGAAAAGCAGTTTCTCGTCCCAGAAGACAATGTGCTGATCATTGACGATTTTTTAGCAAAGGGACAGGCTCTGCTGGGGCTATCGGATCTTGTGGAGCAGGCGGGGGCGGCGCTTGCCGGGTGCGGAATCGTGATAGAAAAAGGATTCCAGGAAGGTGGAAAAATGATTCGGGAAAAGGGAATCCGTCTGGAATCACTGGCTGTCATTTCATCAATTTCAGACCAAACTATAACCTTTCGGGAATAAAAGAAAAACCGGTATTTTTACCGGTTTTTCTTTTATTTAGGGAACTTGTCAAGAAAGTTCACCGATAATGTATAAAATTGTAGAAAGGATTTTTTACCTTTTGATAAAATTGAGGAAAAACAAGTCGAAAGGAATTGCTTTTTGCAGGGTTATATTATATAATTAAGCTGATTTAAATATACCTATTTTTAGGAGCCTTTTTGGGGAAAATACTCGCCGTTTTAATCGTATTTTCGTGTAGATCCAGAGGTCCCAAAAGGGTATTGCTTGATTTTAATAAGATAGACAGCTAAGTTTGTGGAGCGGACTGTAAAGTGCGCTTTGTGCCAGATAAGATTGCTTGAAATTGTAGACTTTTTCGCTCGCCGTAAAATCCGTTGAAAAGCTAAAAAAACACCCAATTTTGGGTGTTTCAGGGGGCGTTTTGATGGAACAGAAAAAGTCTGATTATTCCGGACAGGGGGACAATTTGGATGACAAGTTCAAAAAGAAGCGGCTTTCAGCGTGCGGTCAGCATGCTGATGATGGTTTTGTTTGTATTAAATATGGTAATAGGGAGCATGGTTCCGTCCGTCTCTGCGGCAGAACCCAGAGAGGTTCCCATCCCGTCGGCCAGTATCACCTTTGAAAGTGATCAGATGTCGGGAAGCGGGGCCAGCAAGGTTTCGGACAACCTGTACCTGTTAAGCAGTGACAGGCAGTTCATGATCTCCATGCGGTATAATGTGAATCAAAGCAGCGGGGGATATGTGACTGGAGCATACCTGAAGATCGTGCTGCCGTACCTGTACATTGATCCGGAGACCGGAAAAATGACGATCAGTGATACAAAGCCGGATAATATCCCGGAAGACAAACTGATGGGGATAGAGGCTAAGGTGGCAGAATCTGACACTTGGTTGGTAGATAACTCAGAAGGGGAAGCGGCAAACGAGGGGTACCGTCGGGGAACGATCCTGTTGAAAAGTTATGATGGGTTCCAAGTGCCGGCTAACCAGCCGCTTTCCTTTGACCTGACCTGCCGGTTCTTTGGCGATTTGCCGGAAAACGAATCCGCCAACATCAAAATCGGCGGCGGATATGCCTATTACCATGACGGAAAAGGCGGTACTTCGGAATCGGGATATGATATTCAGCCGGGATCTGTTGCGGACGACCCTTCTGCGATCCGGATCATCAACCTGGTCAACTCCAACTTGGTTTGGACGCCTTCGATCGACTTGGTGAAGACCTCTGTTTTGTGGGATAAGTATAACTATATGGTCTACAAGGTGCGGATCGATAACCAATCGGAGGATGTAACCAGTAAGATAGACCACTTCAACCTAATCATGTATGTACAGAATACCACCGGTTCTATGGGAAAAGGCGGCGTTCTGGAAAAAGATATGATGCAGTGGGAGTATGTGGAAGGTCAGGACCCAATCAAAAACGAGGCTGTTTCTGAAGAGGACTACAGAAAAACCTTTATCGGAAAGCCGAACGAGGGCGGCGCGCTGATCTATGATGTTACGGATATTCCGGAAGCAGAGCGTCAAAAACTTGATCTGGACACGTTTAGCAATTTAGGGGATCCTTTGCCATATAACTACACCTTGCCGGGAACGATCGGGATCCCGCTGGATGAGGAACATTCTGAGCTGTATCCTGAAAAGTCTGACGCAGTTGCTGAGGGTGAAAAACACAGCTACCGGGAATATTATGTTGCTGTGCCGTATCCCAATAACTTTGGCGCTTCCTTGGACTGTGAGGCTACTTTCCGGCCCACTATTTATTTTGGCGGCCGTGATTTGGAGTGGACCAAGGATACGGGGAAGCAAACGTGGCAGTTTGTCCAGAAGAAATATGAATTTAACCATCACAAATATATTTTAGACGGACAGACCCCCGCAGATAACAAGGAGATCGCGATCGGCGATACGGACACCTATTATCTGGACGGGTTTGACAACACAGGAAATGTTCCGGTGTTCAATGCAGTGACGACCGATACCCTGCCCGAAGAATTCCGGCTGGATCAACTGGAGATCACGCTCAACTCCTCCGGGGATGGCCGGGAGCCGGAGCTGGGCGACTGGTTTAAAGACAACGTGCTGACGTTCCTGTTTTTAGATCAGGACCAGAAAGAAACAGAGGTTTCGCTTCAGGAACTGGGAGTATCCGCCCAAACAAGCGTGGATGCACAGCAGAACAAGACGTGGACGTACTCTGTGCGCCAGGCGATCCAGGATTATTTGGACCAGCATGCCGGCTGGACGTTTGCCCAGAAGTTTAAGCTGTACTTTAAAGAACGGATTCCTGCGGGGGATACCTTTCAGGGTCGGATCGCGGTGACCGGGGAAGTAGACCGGCTGTTGGAGTATAAAAACCAGATCGACACAAGCTTTGAACACTGGTATTACACAGTTGGCACCGCTGAAATAAAGGAAGGCTATGTTGTAGAAAAAAATAAACAGGTAGATCCTGACAGCGCGGCCCTGACTACAAAGCGCGCAGAGCCTGTCATAGAAACACACGGCGTGCTGCGCGAAAACGGGAACGAAGATGTAGGACCAGCGGATGAAAAACAGGACGTTCCGGTGAATGAAGATATGTCTTCGCTTCGGTATGTGCTGGGGAACGAAAGCATCTCTAAAATGCTGCCGGGCGTTTTGGAAATTGGACCGCTTGGAACAGTTGATCCGAAAACGAAGGATTTCAGCGGGCTGGAGGCAAATACCGTCCGTTTATCCAAACAACTGCTTGCCCATGCTGCTGTACAGCAGATCGTTCTGACAGACATCAATGGAAAAGAAGTGGTCTTTGAAAAAGATGAATTGAAAGCGGACTCTAACGGGGAAATTAGGCTCGACGCTTCACAATGGTTGGGAAAAGAGCCGGATTTTGACATTTTAAAAGAAGCTAAAATTATCTTTGACAGCTTTGACGGTAACGTCAAGGTCTCTGAAAATGCGTTTGTAGATATTTTGGGGACACCGAATACAATTGGGGAATATGAAGCAAATGCCGTTTGGCAGACACAATACGATATTCCAAACATGGCTGAGGACATTGTTGAAAAAGCGGCCAAATTAAATGTTTTGAAGATAGAGCCGGTCATTACCGGCACTGCCAACTATGACGGGAAATCCGCTGCGACGCTGACTGTGCCGAATAAGGCAAACGGCTGGTATGAATTCACCGTGGAAAACCGTTCCAAATCTTCCGCGGGGATCGTTGACGTTGATTTTGACCTGACCAGCGTGGGAAACAAGGCAAACAGCGGCTCTCCGGATCAGATCCAAGGTTTCCGAACAGACAGGATCGAAATCGGTCCGTCTTATGTGCGTTCGGGCGTGATCGATTATATCGAGTTTTACGACTGGAATCAGGCGGTGGATCAGGATCAGGCGAAGCTTAAGATCCCGTTTGCTGATCTGGTAAAGGATTATGGAACTGCTGACGGAGGGATCTCTATTCCGAAAGACGCTTTTTCTGCGCTGACGCAGTTAAAATCTATCCGGATCCACTATACGAAATTTAACGGCTTGGCTGTTGCGGATTCTGACCCGGATCAGGATGCCTCTTTGCAGGTGAAAATTTATGGGAACACAGACTGGTATGACAAGCTTGACAATGTGTGTTCCTTTATTCCGCGTTCAAAAATTTATACGGATAAAGATATTGTGAAAAGCACGGCGGCATTTCAGGTGGATCGCCCTGCTCAGCTGCCGCATGCCCATATCGTCTATGACGATGTGAAAGAATCCTCTTTGGCCAGCACTGAAAATACCGATAAAAACCAAGCGGCACTGGGGATCCCATATGACCGGGATTTTATTTTCCGGACGGAATTGGTGAACCAGTCTATCTCTGTTTTGGACGATGTGGATACTACCTTTACCCTGAAGCTGGACAAGACTGCCGGCGGGTTCCACACCACCGCATGGAAATTGTACGAAGACGTCCTGAAAAATTACCGTACTTTTGAAAAAATCACCCTGACAGACCTTGACGGCAACACGCAGGTGCTGACCTATGACGCAGGACGCGAGGTGTTCCGTGCTGAAAGCGGGCAGGAGTACCCTCTTGCTGACGGCGGCTGGACCGTGAACCGGGAACAGATGGAACAGGATCTGGGACTGAACGGGCTGGTTTCGTTAGTTTTGACCGGGAAACAGTACCAGATCACAGAAACTGACGACAGCAAAGAATACTATGTGGATTTTTACGGGTATGAAGACGCAGAGATCGGCAGCAAGGAAGTGCTGAAGGTCGACTCTGTGAACTTTTTGGATGGACTGCGCAATGTTGACAGCTTCCAGAGCAAGGCCAAGGATGACGTTCTTGCTTATGTGTCCAAGATGTATTTTGACACGGTCATCACAGCCGGCTATAACGATAACGAACCAACTAAAAAATACAGCAAGACTTCCACACCGCTGGAACATGTCCGCACAGAGTATCGTTCTTCCGGCGGAAGCAAGTGGGGGGATAATTCCGAGCTGGAAGTGGGTTATAAGGCGCTCGGTTCTTTTGCAGTCGATTTCCGGCAGTATCTGAATGCAGGGACGGTTCGTCCCTTTGAGGTTACTCGTCAGGAACATGAGGGCATGGATTATGTCCGCACACAGTCCTTTAATACCGCGGCGGAGCTGGTTACAACGATCGACCTGCCGGAGGATTATTTTGACAGCCACTATTTGAAGATCGACCCACGGGCAAAAGACTATGTGCAGAAGATCAAGGTGTACCAGAAAGACGGCGCCAGTTATGAGCTGGACAAAAGCGAGCTGGTATACGGGGCAGTGGAAGAGGATTCCAATGGAAACAAATACTGCAGGGTAAATCTCCTGAAGGGGAATAAGGACGCCGCTTTTTCCAATAACTTGGAGGACTATTATTTGGCGCCTGAGCAATACGGTGAAACTCTGCCGCAGAACCCTGTTACCAAGATTGATATTACGCTGAAAATCAATCAGGAACAGTACACCGAAAAAGATGGCCAGCGGATTGCGAACAATCCCGATTTTGGCACTTGGTATCAAGATAGCAATGAAGCCAGCAAATATATGTTTGAGGTCAGCGGCCGGTTTTACCGTATGGATGAAACGCCTAACAAAGCAGGAAAAAATGTGGCGACAGCTACCACCAAGATGACCATTGGCGGCGGTCGTAGTATAGAACGTGTATCTGACGGGGCGCAGACAACAAAATCACCGTGGAGCTTTAAGGATTATTATCGGGGATATTATTACTATGGAAGCTATGTAGAACGTGAATATAAAGCGGGGCATTTATTCAGCAAAACCATGGTGCACACGGTCCATGATTATGACCGGGTTTATAAAGGAGCAACAACGATCCCGACCAATGATGTAAACGACAAGGCAGAATTTGGGATGGATAACCAGTTTGTTGTCAGCTTTTTCCGGAATAGTCGGACTGCGCGTTATCAGACCAGTGGTTATGACTATGAAACGACCGGAAATCTGGATACATGGCGTGATCAGGATCCGGATGACTGGAGCGGAAAGATCGGATATGCGGACGAGGTGATCTTACGCGACACCATGCCGATGATCCGCCCGGATGCAACCTATTCCTACTACGGCTTCCTTGCGACTGGGTTGGAATTAAAGCCTGCTATCTCCAAGTATTTTGACAAAATGGTGCTGAACCTTGAGGACGTGGATAACAGTGGCAACAAGACCAATCAGAAGCAGCTTGTGCTTACCCGCAATGACCTGACTGATTCCGGCGGGGTGCTGACCTTAAAACTGGAATACAGCGATACCTCAGCCGAGGAAAGCGTTTCTAACGGCGTACTGACCCTGAAGCCGGGACAGTTTTTGACCAGCTATGACATCCATCTAACAGACATGATGGGGAACGGCGAATACAACAAAGAGGTCGGGTCGAAAGGCACCCCGGATGGAAACGGGACCAATGCGGATACAGACCTGGTCATTCACGGCCGCCCGTACACCATTAAACAAAAGAACCCGGATAAGGACGGCACCAACACGATTCAGCCGATCACCAAAACGGATTATGAGCCGGGCAAAAATTATGTGAACATCATTCAGGAAACCTCCTATAGCAACGCGACCTATACAGAAACAGCACGCCTGATGGGCTTTTTGATCGATTTCCATGCCGGGTATCAGATCCGTCAACAAGGCACCCGTGATATTACAGATTACCAAACCAATAACTTAGACCCGAATGTTGCGGAATTTGGTGTAAAGCTGTACAATCAGAACAATACAGGGAATAACGACGGGGTCAATAAGGTGGCGCGGGTCCAGTCGGCAAACGCGACCAACACGATGAATCCCTATTATCGGTTACAGCACATCTATATCCCGGAAGCCTTTGTTACCGGGGATTGGTTCCGCGTTTCCAAACTGGTGCTGACCGCGAATGGAAAGACAAAGGAGATCCCGGTTTCCAGCCAGGATCTTAGCCTGTCTGCATCAAAACCGGGCTGCTATGAAATAGACGTGGAGCAGCTGCTTCGGGAAAATCCGGATCTGGTAAGCTCCTATGCAAACTCCAAGACAGATTTTGTTACATACAGCAAGGCGTTTGTGGATAAATTCCAGATCGTGTTCGAGGCAGTCCGTCCAGACCGTGAAGACCCGAATTCTGTACTGGAGAACGGGCAGTACCTGTCGGCAGATAAAGCAGACGGGTACGCATATTGGTACGACGGCGTATATGTGGACCGCACGCCGGAGGATTTTGACAAAGATGAATGGACTGCTGATTCCACCCCGTCCTTTGGGAAAAACCCGAATAGGTTTGCCGCTAATGATGCTTACTCAAGTAGCACTGGCTGGCTGATAGACGGAAACTATTTTTACAATAGGCTGTCGGCTACCTTTACTTCGGTAGACCCGAACGCTGATATTTACGACAGCAACCTGATCACCCCTAACTCTGACGGAGAGGACCACTTTGTCCTAAGCAACCTAGTTGCCACCATGGTGACCAGATTGAGCAGAAACCGTGATCTGGGCGGAGGGAATACCGGCTTTGCTTATGATAATGATAAAAATCCCGGCAGCCGGCTGGAGGTGGACAAAGACCACCTGGTTCCATATGATTATTTGGAATACACGCTGAGTACTTCTGCCAAAGACGACAGCTCCATCCCGCTGGAACGCCCGACCATGCACTTTGCTGTTCCAGAAGGCCAGCGGCTGGTAAAATGGGAGATCGTTTCCAATACAACGGGGATTGACAGCGCGGACATTACCGCTGAAATGACGGATGCTTCCGGTGCCAAAATTGCGGCACAGCCGCAAATAGACTATTCCCTAGGAAATGACGGAAGCCAGAACTATTACCGTGAGCTTGTGATCACCGGCGGGAAAGACGGGGCGCAGATCCCTGCTGGAACAGGGATTACTATCCGTATTACGACCCAACTTACCGAGGAATTGACCGATACAGCGCAAAAGCCAGCGTTTGAAGGCGAAAATTTGCAGGCAAACGCTTGGGTAACTGCGGCCTCAAAGCATGCTTACCCGCAGTACTGCATTGAAACACGAAATATTAACTCCACCACTGGAAAGTACCAGACGCTAAATGATTTGGGCGGAGAGGTCACTTATACCCGGAACTATACGGGAGCAGTGAATGGGAAATCAAACCAAGTATATGAATCCCGCATGGTCAGTGATGTTACGTTTAAAGACACCACCGAGCTGGTGGCAACGTACAGCTTTGATGATGAGGAATATGCCTATGACGAGCAAGGCGCAAAACTGACTATTTCCAGTATCAAGAATGATACCCGCCATTATCTGGAATCAATGCAGGTCACCATATCCCTGCTTGACCCGGCCGGTTACCGCGGCTTTACCTTAACCCAAAATCCAGTCATCGGTTATCCTGCTTTGCTGGCAGATGCCAACACAAAACCTGACATTAAGCTGGAATACTGGTGTGAAGGGGAAAATGACTGGATAACCAGTACCGGGAATGAGGATGAGGCGTTCCTGCGCACAGTTCAGAAGATCCGGTGGACTTATTATGAAATCGACGCGTTCGGCACAGACGGCAATGAGCTTACATTTGATAATGTCGAACTGATCGGGGTAGGCCGTTACGAGGATATTCGGAAACCGGCCGATACCACTGCGATGGCAGAAAGCTATTTAGCCAGCATCGATACAGAGGTGGTCCATAACCATCCGAACGTTGAAACAAAAACAGTCCAAGACGACGCCACACAGGTCACGCTGAACGAAACCGTGTCCCTGACAGAGGATAAAGTTTATACCAGGCAGGTGTACCGTGAAAATCCGGAAGTGAATTTCTACACTCAGGTGTTTGATACAGAGGCTGAGGCTGAAGCTGCAATCAACATCAATGCCACCCAGAAGGTCGGCTACCGTCCGGAGGAGGAAATGTGGCAGAAGATCGTACTGATCAATAACCACAAAGCTTCTAACGGGAAACAGACTGCTGACCAAGGGGTTTTGATCGATCCTGTTTTCTACGACAAGTTACCGGAATATCTGTCCTCCGAAGATTTGGAGAACGAAAACTTTACAGTTCGCTGGCTGGATATTACCGGAAAGGAAAAGAATCCTGACGCGAAGCTTCAGGTCGCCGCAACGCATCCTGTCAGAGGAGAAGATTACGGCGGGGCGATGGTTTACCCCAAATCGCAGACAAACACATTGGTTAATAAAGATGCGAAACTGTTTGACGACTTGAAGCCGAGCGCGGCAAACAGCAAGCAGATCGACTTTACGGTGTATGAACTGCGCTTTGAAAAGCAGAATGGGCAGGCTGTCCGCGTAGAAGTAGGGGATACCATTGAGATCTGGTACAAGGTCAAAGCTCGAAAAGATGATCTGCCGATGGTTTATGTAGACCAGGACCGTGACCTTGCCAGTACAGACGATCAGCATCCAGGATATTTCCCGCGGGTAGGGGAGTACTATACCCTTGCGCATAGTGCGCTGCATGCGAATGGGGAGTCTTTCCCATTTTCTACTGCAACCAATGAGGAGGCCCGTGCGATCAACAACCAAAACCGGTTGATGGATCTGGATTACCTGATGCACGATATTGGCCTGTCCGGGCAGAAGAACGAACAGGTGGACCGCTGGGAATATCTAAACGGTAGCCAGACCCAGATTCCGGGTTCGGCGAAAGATATATCACAAAATTCTTATCAATGGAGAGACAACTATCTTGGAGATAATGGGGTGCTATTTGACGAAGACATCAATCCGGCAAACAATCACCAGGCAGCGACCTATTATGGGGATACAACCAATAAAAATTCTGACGATATGCCGTCTTCCCAAAAGATGGTAAACAGCAATAACCGATTGCGTGACTGGTGGAGGTTTGTCCTGTCCCCAAGGACCCAGTTTGACTGCGACTGGGATGGAAAAGCCAATGATTTAGACCAACGGATGCCGATTTTATGGAGCCAGACCCGGCTGCACCTGCAAAAGGCGTGGCTGGTAACTGCCAGCGAAATGGCGGGTAAGAACCGGATCTATGAAAAGACCGAAGGGGATGGTTACACCAATTTCCCAGCAAATCCAAATTACAGCGCTAATGAGAATCATACCGGAAGTGAATCGCTGGCCAATGGGTACCGGAAGCTGACTGACGACAGCAGTGTTGTGGCATTGCAGTATAATGAAGACTTCACCACCCGTTTGTACGCGCTCAATTACGGTGACTGGAAGCTGGATGGTGTGGAATTTACTTATACTATGCCAAGGGGCATCCGTCCCAAGCTGGACGAAAACGGCAATTTTGATCCTTCCTCTATTACAGCGGAGGTGCTCAGCTCTGTTTCTACCAGCGGATATACCCTCAACGACGGTTATACGCCGATCGACCCGGGTGATATTGAGGTAGAAGTACTGCAAACTCCTAGTGGGGAGGATAAAGGCTACAAGGCGCCGAACCGCCCGCAGGACCCGCAGTGGAATCCGGATACCGATGATACCTATTATTCCAGAAGTGATGAGTCGCAGAATACACAGCCGTGGGTATTGAAGATCACGGTGAAGCATGGACTGAACAAATGGTTTAACCGCGGAACAGAAAAGGGCTATAAGATTCGGGTAAATATCCCAAGCAACGTTTACCTGACCAATGAAAACCAGTATTGGTACGACCGTGTCGTTACAAGGCCGTATATGAAGCCGGACTCTAAGAACTACTATTATTACCAGATATTGGACTATGACCATTGGGAAGGCACCACCAAGGAGCGGATGCGCCACAACCAATGCTACGGCATGGATTATATGTGGTATCATTACTATAATGTAAATGATAATAAGTATATGTACCATGTTGGTTCGCCGAACACGCCGTATATTGATGGCTATAACATTCAGGATAACGAGGTCCAGCTAAGTGGCGGCGATGTCATGGGGACCCGGACCCAAAATAAATATGACAACTACACGACCGCTGACAAGAGCGACCTGTATGCGCAAACTGGTACCCGCGCGGTCATGCGGAAACCATTTGTGCGCTTGTGGAGCACCGCTGGGGATGATTTGACCGGGGCGACCCGTTCGGATTACTACTTTGATACCGAGGGCGATACCAGCAAGATCAACATCCATGTGGAAAACAAATACTGGCTGGATCAGTATGCGCCGAATGCGGAGAGCAAATATAACTATGATTACGCGAAGTTTGTCCATAACTATGAGGTAGACGGCGGCGCCAGGGGCGATCTGATTTTGCCTGTCATCACAAATATCCTGCCTTACGGCATTGTTCCGGTAGCAACAGATGGTACGCTGTTCAGTCAGGATAATGCTGTAAACGCCGGCAAGGAGGTATCCTGGACTCTGTATCAGCGGGATCTGGCGGCGGGACAGAATGTGAAAACGGCGGCGTCGGTGCCGGCGGAACAGGAAAAATATGACGCGCGGGTCACCTACGAGCTGATCGACCGGGTGGACAGCAGCGGCCAGCCTACCGGAGAGAAGGAAGGCCGTTATGTGGTCACCTTTACACCGGCTGCAGCGGCAGACGGCGGGGACATTGCAAAAGAAGCGCGGCTGGCTTCTCAGAAAGCGAATATCTTTTCACTGGATACCTTTACCTATGCCGCGCCAAAGGCTGCGACCAGCAAGGACGGCACAGCCGGGGAAGAGGATGAGCTCTACCGCAACTATCAGGACAACCGCACCTACTTGACCAGCAGAATGCCGGGCTTTAAGTATATTGTTGACGAGGATATCAAGCGCTCGGGTGAAAGCACCAGTTATGTTAATCCGTATACGGTTGGTTCACTGGGACAGCATCTGTATCCGAACACCAACGGCGCGCAGATCCCGGACGACCGTTTGGATGCAATCAAGCACACCTACACATATACCTATAACGGTGGGAACAGCGTTGCTTACCATACGATGGGGAATCTCCCTGATGATAAGCTGAACCATACCTATGAGCAAAATACCGGCCTGATCGGCAAGCTGACAAAGTATGAAGAAACGCAGGAGCTCAACGTGGAGGACTATCCACAGTTAAATGACAAGGCGGTGTTGAGCAGCACCCAGAAAGACTTTGACCAAAACGGGGCGAACACCCACAGCGACGACTTGAGCACGCAGGCATTTGCTGATTTAGGCGTCACTAATACGCTGAAGATCCGCACCTCGTCACCAAGGCTGTCGGTGGAACATTATGTGGCGCCGGACAAAAACGCGTTAGGGGAAAAAGAGGGCGGTGATGACACCCAGGCCTTTGATTATTCCGATGATATCTGGTACAGCGCCAAGGTGGTCAATGAGCCAAGCTCTGCTGCCAACTATGAACAGATGGGCGCTGTCCATCATGCGAAGATGGTATTCTCGTTCCATCTGCCGTCAGTGGTGAATTATTCCGGTTCCGCAGGATGGAATGTTGAAAACTCTGCAGATCAGTACATGTATAACAATGAGAATGATTTCTGCATTGAGTATTATGACGCGGAGAAAAAGAAAACAGTGACCTTAAGCCAGAAAGAGATGCGCGAACAGGGCTGGGGCGTACAGCTGATCTCTGACTCTTCCGAGGAATGGAAGGATACGGATCTCAACCACAAAGGTCAGATCGTCACCTTTGAGGTGACTACCCCGAAATCGGAAGGCTTTACCGACTACGCTTCCTATGTTCAGGGCGAAAAGCCAGCGGGATATTTCCCGAGCGGGAGCTGGATGAACTTTAAGATCCGTACCCGTGTGGACAATGTTTCCGATACCGGCGTGCTGGATGCCCCGGATGTATGGAGCGGCTATACCTCGCAGGTATATACCACAATCCATGATACAGACGGCTATTATGCGCTGCGGGACGATGGGACATTTGCTCCGGAAGCTGAAGCAGACCGAATCCCGGCCGATAACTATAACGGTTACAAGGTCGAAACGCCGGATGGGCATCGGTTCTATGAACAGGCGCAGGCTCTTTGCCTGTGGGGACCGGCGGAACAGGTCAGCGATGAAAAAGACGACCAGGGAGATCTGACGCAGGATCATGACCGGGACCAGGAATATGACGCCAATTATGTCACTGCAAGGACTGCGCAGGTCAATATTCAAAAACCGCGAAGCACGGTGCGGGTAGACACAGGGAAACAGAGGCTTCAGGTCAACGACCCAACGGCTGATCGTTACATTATGGAAGACGCGCATGTTCGTTCTGCTTATAACATGTGGATGTGGATGGATCAGGCTGTCAATGAAACAGCTGCGGTAAACACTTTCATCGTCAACTACAATGTTCCATATTATGGAACAGATGAAGGGACGCCGGACGAAGCGTTTCATGACAACAGTAAAAAAGCGCTGCGGCAGACGCTGAATAAGATCCGGACTGGCCGCTGGGAGATCCCGGATACGATTCCGGAATCAGAACTTGACGCCGAAACACGCCGGATCTTGGAAGAAAATTTGCGGGTCTACCTACAGGTGCTGCCATTGGAGGAGCCATGGGATGAAACTGGGTATTATTATCCGGGGGCGAATGATAGCAATGGCTGGATAACGCTTGGCAAACAGGGCGGTTACCGGCTGGATGAAAACGCCACCATCGACATTGGAAAGGACTATCCACAGTATCAGCGCCAGATTTATCAGGTTCGCTGGGTCATTAAAACACAGGGCTTTATCTCTGAAGAAGGGGTGACCTACAGCGCAGAACAGGCGCCGATTTACTATCCAGTCCCGGCGGGCTTCCGCTTGGATGTGGACGCTTCCGACCAGTTGGATGGAAAGCAGGAGATGGATGATGTTGATCCTGAACGTTACAACAAGGACGAGCTGGCTCAAGATGTTCAGGATAACAGCGCATATATTGAACTGAACACCAGACGGCGTGATTTGAATGATGACGATGGCAAGAACAAACACAGCAATCACTTTGTAACAGGGTTCCCGCAATATGATGACCGCAAGCACACGCTCACTTCTGAACGTGCACGCGGAGGGTATTATGTTGACCCGGAAGTGCCGACCGTAGATTTAGGGATCGATGTGCTTTACTTTACCGGCGGCCCGATCAAAGGGTATAAATGGGATAACAACGTCATTATTGATTCCAGCAGCAGTACGATGTTGAAATATAAGGTCAGCTACTCCAGTATCAGCAGTAAACAGGATCCTGATATTGTGCAGGATAACGTATCCAATCCCAATATTTCTGTAGCAGTGCCGTATATCGACCGGCTTCGTGAGGATGATTTCCAGTATGTGGATTATCAGGAGCCGGGAGCGGATGGTTTCTATCAGGGTGATTATTATATTGGCGACGCTTACGGGCAGATGGAAGATGAAACGGACGAAGCCCATAAGGTCACCGAAAATCTGGACAATAAAACACCGCTGTGGACCTGGTATGTGCAGAATGAAGACGGGACGATCCTGACGCCGGAGGAACTAAAAAATATTCCGGACGGATTGCAGCTGACGCAGGAATCGCCGACCTTTACGACCAAGGTGATCGACAAGACCACCAACCAGCGCAAGATCTTAAACTACTACTTTACCGGAACCTTGGAAGCAGGGCAGACCCTGAAGATCGAGTTTATGCTGCCGGTAAAAGAAACCGACGGGAACGCTGTGCCGACCGATCTTTTGCAGTCCAAGGCCTATGGATTTAAAAAAGGCGCTTTTGAGCCATATACTAAATCTCAGGGCAGCTCGTTGGACAGCCTGGTGCTGGTATACGACAACTATGATGTCAATAACAACACCGAAACAGTGGAAATGGGAGTCAGCCGTTCTTCTAATGCGATCGCATTTAAAACGGTTTCCTCTGTGTCACAGAACAAGACCGTAACCACAGATCTGGTCAGCAATCAGACCGAGATCGCCACCCCTGTCCCAGAAGGTGGGACTTATGAGTACAAGGTTTCCATGATCAATAAGAGTGAATCTCAGAATTATACAGAGGGCGTTTTCTATGATGTCCTGCCGTATCTGGATGACTATGAGATCAAAAACCTTGACACCAGCACCAATCAGAAAATCCCAAGGAACTCTAAATGGCATGGCTGGATCGACCCTTCTACCATTCGGGTATTAGACTTTGCCGCCTCTGCCGGCGGAGTGGAAACCGGTTCGGTCGAATTGGTCCGGAACAAAGACTATGAGGTCTGGGTCGGACCGATCGTAAAACAGGGCTCTGATTTTGTGCTCAATGATATTAGCAGCCTGCCGGATCAGGAAGCGATGTCCAAAAAAGAAACGTACGATGAGCTGCGGGCAAGCGACCAGGCAAAGGCGAAATACTTTGTAAAACTGGATGAACTGATGGCGTTGGATGACGGGGAAGAAAAGGAAACCCTGATCAAGGGGATCCGCGCGGTCTGGGTACAGATGGCGGACGACTATACCATCTTGGCTAACAACCGTTTGCGGCTGTTCTTTGACATGCATGCGCCGCTGAACCTGCCGGAATACGTTGGTACGCTTCAAATGTCAGAGGATGCAGTAAACGCAACAGTCCAGTATAACGAAGCGGTAAAAGATTTCAGCGCTTGGAATACCTTTGTTGCGCATTGGAACAGCGGCCGGATCGAATTGGTACGGGCGGGCGTTTATACGAATGCGCCTGCCGGACGGGGCTATATTGGAAGCTACGTTTGGAACGACGCGGATTACAGCACTGTTCCAGATGACGGAGAAGGCGATTACGGCGTAGAAGAAAAGACCGGACGGATCCAGTTAAAGAACAAGACAACTGATCTGGACTTTGACGGGAAAGAGGACGATCCGGGGATCAATGGGGTAAAGGTAGAACTGCTGACAGTAAAAGGCTATCCCGCAAACCGTGACGGGCAGGCAGTTGCTGCTGAAATAATCGACGGACAGGAAACCGGCCAGTATTTGGTGCTGGACGAAGAAACTGGACTGCCGATCACCGACCCGCTGACCGGGAAACAGGAATACTCTTTAGCCGGAGGGCCGGTTGCTTTTGAAACCGAAAGCGACTATTATGACAATGACGGGTATTATATTCTTGCTAATCTGAAGCCGGGCCAATATAACCTGCGTTACACCTTCCCGGAAAACTATAACCAGTATTCGGTGACCACTACATCACTGGGGAAAGAACAAATCCCTGTTCAGGTATACCGCAATAACGAATTAGTTTATTCCGGAACCAAGAAGAGCGTTTCGCCGGTGTATGATCTGCCGGCTGACCGGTTGGTAGTTCAAACAGCTGAACCGATCACGGTGAAAGCAGTGGAAGAAGATTTGACAAAATACCCTGATTACGACAAGGAAGTGACATCGTATAATCTGGGCGTAGGGCGCGCGTATACTTATGGCGGTTCCGTGTGGCTGGACGAACATGAAATACCGGATCCTGACGCCCCGGATGAAACAAAAATCGACAGCAACGGAAAACGGGAAGACGGCGAACCGTATCTGGAGGATATGGAGGTATCTGTCTACAATATCAAGGATCAGACAAAGCCTTGTCTGGATGGTGATGGGAACCCTGCTGTATACACTACCAAGGCAGACGGGGAATACCAGTTCCGTTTGAAGCCGGGCGAGTCTTATATTGTCCGCGTTACAGATAAAACGACAACAGAAGACCGCTTGTTAAAGCCGTCGCCATGGACCTATGAAAGCGATCCGCTGACACAAGACGATGACAACGATCTGTCCAAGATCAACAAAAACTATGAGACCAAGGCGTTTGAAGCGGCGGTCCCGTACGATCAGAACGGCGATCCTATTTTTGCCGATGATAAGAAGCAGTCGTTCCAGGCTAATACCAATATCGACTTGGGACTGATCAATGCCGGACGGGGCTATCTTGGGAAATTTGTTTGGAACGATGCCGATTATGACGGAATCATGGATCCGGACGAGGAAGGTGTTCCAGGTGTGACCGTTACACTGGAGTCCTATTATTATAAGGACGGCCAGTGGGTCCGCTCTCAGACTGACCGCACCATGACCACCAACGACGGCGGTGTTTATGTCTTTGACAATGTGATGAGTTTCCATTCTGAAGGCGGAAAACGGTATTTGGCTGGCTACAAGCTGAAAATCGACCCGGCTTTGAATGAGGAGATCTTCAAGCAGTACGGCGTCACCCACTTCTACGTGAACAAAGGTGTCAGCGACAGTGACCTAGGGATAGACCGTGGTTATTATCTCAATGACGATTACATTATCATTGCAGTTGACGCGACCGATGAAACTGTCCCGGACAACCAGGTGATCTATCAGGGACATGATTATGACCTGAGTGACGCGGAGATCATTTTGGACTACGATGCCGGATTAAGCGAGTATCAATACGGTAACGTTGACGGGATCATCTGGGAGGATGCGGATTATGACGGCGTAATGGATTCCGGGGAAACAGGGATCGACGGCGTTACAGTCTATCTGGAGCAGTATTATAAAGACGCGAACGGCCGCTATCAGAAAGTGACCAAGGCGGAAAGTGCCAATGGAACAGTATACACGGGCGAACTGTCTACCCTGACGGCAAACGGAGGAAACTACCATTTTGAAAATGTACCGACCTTTGTAAAGATCGATGGGAAGAATACGCTGTGCTACTACCGGCTCCGCGCTGATGCTCCGGCAGGCTTTGGAGTGACCCGGTACCAGCAGCAGGTCGCTTCCGGCGGCACCAACAGCGACTGGATCACCAACCAGTATGCCGGATCTGAAAATTATTTGACATCGCCCGCAGACGGGGACTACTTTATGGTGGCCCGGCCGGCAGGGAAATTGGTCAATCCGCATTATACGCTGACAGATGGAAAAGATTCCTATGACATCATTCGCAAACAGGCCGACCATACCGGCTATGACGGCGGTTTAAAGGCGTATCCGCAGGGAGAACTGACCGGATTTATCTGGGATGATCTGGATTACGATGGCATCAGGGATACCGGAGAAAACGGAGTCCCAGATGTAAGCGTATTCTTGCAGCGTTATTACTATGACGGGGCCAAATGGGTACTGGATACGGCCTTTACCGAACAAAAAGCAACCACCCAAGCCGATGGTTCCTATACCTTTGCCGGCTTGGATACGCAGGTAGTGGTGAAGCAAAAGGCTTATCTGGCTGGCTATACTCTAAAGGCAGAAGCTTTGCCAGACGGTTATGGGATCACCTATTACCAGCAAGGAAACGACCGTACGAAAGACAGTGATTTGAACGCGGCGGATCTGACCCTGACCCAGGCGGGAGAATACATTCCGGTTGCGGCAGTGGCCTCCCAAAACAGCACAGGCGGTGGATATAACAGCAGTACTGTTTCTGTCAAAGAGGTCAGCGGCAAAACAGTCGTTTATGATATGCTGGCTCAGCGTACTGCCTCCGGTAATGACGGCGGTCTGGTGAAATATCCGGACGGTACGATCATCGGAAGGGTGTGGAATGATAAGGATTACGACGGGATCCAGGACAGCGGAGAAGTCGGGATCGGGAATGTCTCTGTAGAACTGGAACGCTATTATTATGACGACGGACAGTGGCAGAAAGACGCCGATTTCCCAATGCACTCTGCTATAACAGACGGAGCTGGAAAGTATACATTTACTGGTTTGGACACACAAGTAGTTGTCAATCAAAAGGCTTATCTGGCTGGCTACGCCTTAAAGGTGGACTCTGATTCCCTGCCAAGCGGCTGCGGGATCACCTATTACCAACAGGGAAGCGACCCTACGAAAGACAGCGACTTGGATGCGTCAGATCTGTCATTGACACAGGCTGGGAAGTATCTCCCGGTTGCCAAGCCGGTGAAGGCTGCCAATAACAGCAGTGTTGTAAAAGTGGGAACGGCATACTATGATATGCTGCTTGCCGATACTGTTTCCGGACAAGATGCAGGGCTGGTAGAGTATCCGGACGGCGCTATTACCGGGATCATCTGGGATGACTTGAATTATAACGGCATCCAGGATGAAAATGAACCGGGATATGCCGGAGTAGAGGTTTTGCTGGACCGGTATTATCTGGACGGTGAGACTTGGATACAGGATCCCTCCTTTGCTCAGCAGAGCCGGACCACTCTTGAGGATGGAACCTTCCGTTTCGATAATCTGGATACACAGGTTGAGCAAAACGGAACGGTCTATCTGGCTGGGTATGCGCTGAATCTGAAGGAACTGCCTTCAGACCGTGCTGTGACCAAATACTGGAGAGGCGATGACCGTAGTAAGGACAGCAACCTGATTTCCAGTACCAAATCCTTGATGCGTTCCGGGGAATATCTCCCAGTAGCGGCGGTAAAAGACCCGAACAAGGCGGCTAACAGCTCACAGATCACAATGACTGATGTTGAAAAACAGCAGGTCACCTATGATCTGCTGACCGCGCGAACCGTCGGCGGCTATGACGGCGGGTTCTCCGAATATAAGGGCGGAAGCCTAGGCGGGATCATCTGGCGGGATCAGAATTTTGACGGGATCCGTCAGGACGACGAACCGGGCGTTGAAAATGTCCGTGTGATCCTGAACCGGTATATCCTGAAAAATGGAGTTTGGGAACAGGACGCTGATTTTGTTCCATATGATATTCCTACCAATGAAAGAGGAGAATACCTCTTTGACGCATTGGAGACCCATTTGATCGACGGGCCGAATAAGTACCTGTACGGATACCAGGTCACCGTTGATCTGGATACGATACCGGAAGGATATGAGGTCACTCATTATCAGATGGGCGAGGATAAAACGGTGGACAGCGACTTAAATTATCAGAATGGAGCGCTGACAAAAGCGGATGAATACGTCCTGTTAGTAGACAAAGCTGAAACAGAGTCCCAAAACCCGGATTATATCATTGACGGGTATGACGTTGTACAGGGAATCGACATCCGCGGATATGACGGAGGGATTTTGAATTATCAAACTGGTTCAATCTCCGGTGTTATCTGGGAGGATCAGAGCTATGACGGGATCCGTCAGGACGACGAACCGGGGGTTGCGGAAGTTCCGGTTTCTCTGCAACGGTACTATTATGACGGGACCCAATGGTTGTTTGACGACACCTTCCAGATGGAAGCCAAAACGGGACGTGACGGAGCATACCTCTTTGACGGGCTGGCTACGGTGATCCAGAAAGAAGAGACAGACGCTGCTGGAAACACAGTAGTACACAGCTACCTTGCGGCTTATCGGCCAAAGGTAGAGGCGCTTTCTGAGCGCTGGGCGGTCAGCAGGCCTTATATGGGAGACGACCCAGCCCGTGACAGCGATCTGGATGCCAAGACCTTGGCGCTGCTGCCGGAAGGCGAGGTCATGATCTTAGCGGCGCCGGCGCAAAAGGGTGCGGATGGTTCCTATCACTACACCTCTGTCAAGGTGACAGGGAAGGATGGAACAGATGCGCATTATGCACCGATGGTACCGCAGGACCTAAGCGGGCAGGATGCCGGGTTAACAGCCTTTGAACAGGGCGCCGTAGGAGGTACCGTCTGGCTGGATGCTGATAAAGACGGGATCATGGACCTGACAGAACCCCAAGTATCGGGCGTAGAAGTGATCCTTACGCAATACGCGTTTGTAGATGGCGCATGGAAACAGGTGGAAGATTTTGAACAGACGATCAAAACCAACCGTTTTGGGAAGTATCTCTTCGGAGATCTGCCGCTGTTCCGCGCTGTAGAGGATGATGCGGGAGAACGGCAATACCAGATGTTGGGCTATCGGCTGAACATTGAGGAGCTGCCGGATAACCGTGAGATCACCAAGTACATGCAGAATAAAGGGATCGACGACAGCAAACTGATTTTAGACCAGTTGAAACTGACAGATAAAGCCTATGAGTTTAAAGGCTGTATGATCCTGTCTGAAAAAGCAGCAGAAGCGACCAATCCGGTTTACCGGCAGCAGGGCTATGACCTTGTCAAAGCAAGGGACATCGATCAAATGCATGCTGGGTTGCTGGAGATGTTGGCTGAACTGCCCAAAACAGGCGACAATTTATGGATCATACTAAGCTTGGCGGCATTCTGTGTGGTTTCTGGCGCGTTCCTGTTGATTATCGTTATCTTAAAACGTAAAAATAGGAAAAAATAAAGGACATGCACGGAGGGATAAATTGCCCTCCGTGTGCCTTTCTTAGAGGATGTGAGGTTTGTTGGAAGAGATGTCAAAAAGAGAAGGGCTGGCCAGATTTTTCACTTTTTTCGCAGGTTTGTTCATTGTGATCGCGGCAGTGATTATTGGCAGTATCGTGTTCCAGACGAGAGAAGGAGCTCTGATTTTTCAGGGAAACGCTTCGCTGATCCATAAAAGCGAAGCGCAGAAAGAAAGCTTTGTCATTGGGGGTGCCGACCTTCCCCAAACTGCTTCCCCCTGTTCCGAATCCGGAAAGATGGCGCAGCTGATGTCATCGTTCGTGTATCAGCCGCTGGTTTCGGTTTCTGCACAAAAAGAGGCACAGCCGGTGCTGGCGGAATCTGTCATCTTTTCCAAAGATGGGAAAACAGCAGAGGTGACGATCAAGGATGTGGTCTTTTCCGACGGGACACCTCTGACAGCGGAAACAGTGCGAGCGGCATACGACGCGTTGAACGCCCCGTCTTCCGGCTATCCGAAAAAGGAACGGATGCGGCAGATCATTGGGATGACAGAATACCAAACAGGAACAGAGGAACGGATCGCCGGCTTAGAAGTGCTGGATGAAAAGACGCTTCGGTTCCAGTTCCAGTCTGCAAGCCTGTCCAATGTAACGGCGCTGACACTGCCGATCGTAAAAGCTTCTGACGACGGGAGCCGGACAGAGTTGGGTACGGGTCCCTATCAAATCGAATCGATCCGTGGCTTAGAAGAAGCGGTACTGGTTAAAAATCCCCGATCCGAAGGGAATGAGTATCCATATCAGACCTTTCGGTTTGTGAACATGACAAGGCAGGCCGCTGAACAAGAGATTGAGGAGTTTGGGCTGGATGTTGCCTTTTTGAATCAGGAAAGCAGCTTTGAGCAGTTTAAAGAAGCGGGGTATTATGACATTTACCGATACCCCTCGGCCAGCTATTCTTATTTGGGCTTTAGCTCCAATAGCAGTGAACTGCTGCGAAAAGCGGTCTGTGTGGGATTCAACCAGAAAAAGTTCTGGGAAGATCTTCGCAGGTCAAGTAAAGAAACCACGTATCTTCCCGTTGGGGGAGTTACCGGCACACAAAAGGAAGAACCGTCGTTTTCAAAAATGATGGCTTCCCGCCGCAGATCGGCAGGCCCGTTGTTTAAAAAGCTTTTGAAGGAACGCGATGGCCAGGCGCTGCGCTTTCTATGTGAGGACACAACACGGGGAAGGCTTTATTTCAAAGAGATGCAGGAACAATTTTCACCTTATGGAATTGAGGTAGAAGCTGTATTTGTGAATGCTGATTCTTTGGAAGACACCCTCCGTTCTGGGGAAGGGTATGATTTTTATTTTCAGCCGCAGGGAAATATTCCCCCTGAACAGTTGTTGGACAGCATGTATCAAGTGCTTGTACCGCAACAGCAGGAGCAAGCTATGGCAAAGGCGTTGCAAGGAGGAATTACGGGTGTTTACCATGCGGTGGAAAGCGATGCCGCCAACCGGTATCTTCTGTGTCCGGTGGATACCCAAGGAGGATTTTTAGCCGTTTCCGCAGACCACAGGGAGCAGGAGTTTTTGCTGCATTTCATCGAACAGGAATAAATGATAAAACAGGGATCCTATGGGGTTCCTGTTTTATTCGCATCCTCAGAAACAAAGCATGAAAGCTTCGTGACATCCACCTATCAGTATGGTACAATGGGAGAAAGAAAAGCCTGCTGGTAAAACCTTTTAAATGATTGAAGCAGGTATGAAAGGGGAGCAATTATGAAATACTCAATTGAAGGCACACCACTGCCGGTAGTCATCTGTGAATTGCAGGCCGGAGAAAGCATGATCACGGAAAAAGGTGCAATGTCCTGGATGTCGCCGAATATGGAGATGAAGACCAGTACCAATGGCGGGATCGGCAAGGCGTTTGGACGGATGTTTACCGGAGAATCTATGTTCCAAAATATCTATACAGCGCAGGGCGGACCGGGACTCATCGCATTTGCTTCCAGCTTTCCTGGTTCGATTCTGGCTTTCCCTATCTCTGTGGGCAATGAGATCATCGTCCAAAAATCCGCGTTTTTGGCTTCTGAGGCAGGAGTGCAGATGTCCGTACATTTTCATAAAAAGTTTTCCGGCGGGCTGTTCGGTGGGGAAGGCTTGATCATGCAGAAGCTTTCCGGACAGGGAACTGCTTTTGTAGAGATCGACGGTTATGCAAAGGAGTATGAACTGCAGGCAGGGCAATCCATTATCGTGGATACCGGTTATGTCGCCGCGATGAGCGCGACCTGTACCATGGATGTACAGTCGGTGCCGGGCGTAAAAAATATGCTGTTTGGCGGAGAGGGGATCTTCAACACACGGGTAACGGGGCCGGGCAGGATTCTGATCCAGAGTATGCCGATCAGCCAGATGGCCGCATCCCTGAATCCATTCCTTGGAACAGCTAAATAAAGCGGGAGAAACAAAAAATGACGTATCCAGTTCTTTATAAAAGATACCCCGAAAGCAAGCTGGCAACAGCTTTGTCCGTGTTTGCTTCTATTTTCGTTACAGTGGGAGTGGTTTTGCTGCTGGAGTGCGCGGACGCGGTCAATGGCGGGCAGGCTTTCTCCCCGGGGATTTTGGTTATGCTGGGCTGCTATGTTGGGGCGGCTGTCCTTGGAATTATGCTGCATCGTGTTGTGGACAGAGCTATGGAGAAAAAGGCCCGTCCAAAAAAGAAACTGAAATAAAAAAGAGAGCGCTGTAAATTTAGCACTCTCTTTTTTGTATCATTCACTCTTTGGCTTTGACGATTCGGTAATAGGTTTTCGCCGTTAGCTGGTAAACGATAAAATAGAATACCGCAAACACGCTGATCGTTGCCAATGTGCATAGGATAAAAACAAAAGGATCCAGCAGTCCCAGGCTCATTAAAATTTTACTGAGGATCGGCAGAGCCGCAAAGACATGGATCACTGCCGTGACCAACGGCAGGAAAAATACGGTCAGAATCTGCTTTTGGATCGCCCGTTTTACCTCCCGGTCGCTCAGTCCGACCTTTTGCATGATCTGGAACCGGTCGTGGTCGTCGTACCCTTCTGTGACCTGCTTGTAGTAGATGATCAGCACGGTCGCGGTCAGGAATACAGTGACAAAAAAGATCCCGATAAAGAACAAGCTTCCGTAAATCCGATAGAAACGATTCTGTTCGTCGGCTTTCGTGCGGGAGTAGCAGAGCGCCGCGCCGTCTTCTTCTGAATCCCAATGACTCCAAAGAGATTCCATAAACTGTTCCATATGGGGAACATCTTCGGGAACGTCGAAAAAGTATTGGTAGGTCACCAGCCGGTAATCATTAAATTCCGCCGCGATACGGTTGGTCAGCTCCCACAGGTCGTCTACTGTAGGGAAGATAAAACAGATATCTGTCCCCGGTTCAGTGATCTCAGGGTCGGTGATTGTTTGCGTGCGGTAAGAGGTACCGTTGATAGAAATTTCTTCTGGGAATCGCTCCCGGCTGGGGGAAAGGATCGTCATTTGCCCGGGTCGCAGGGAAAGCGGCGTGCTTGCGATTTTGTTGTAATCCTCCTGGGCGTAACAGGAAACATAGACCGTTTTGCTGTCCCCGCCGCCGGAGGTGGAAAATTCCCCGTTTTGATAGTGGAAGGAATGGTTGACCGTAGTAAGCCCCACTGCGTTGAGCATAGGAACGTCGTATTGCTCCGACTGTTTTTCCAGTGCGGTTACAAAGCGATCGGCATCCTGCTCCTGTTTTTCTTCCTCTTCTAGATAGCAGGAGATCATGGCCTCCCGCGGGAATTGCAGGCGGATAGAGTCCTCTCCGCCGCAAAACAGGCTGAGGCAGGAGGAAAGGGTGACCAGCACGGCAGTAGAAAGCAGGCAGATACTTGCCAGCCCCACTGCGTTCTGCTTCATGCGGTAAAGCATGCCGGAAACAGTGATGAAGTTGCTGGGCTTATAATAAAAGCGCTGGTTCTTCTTCAGCAGTTTTAAAAACACGATACTGCCCGAAATAAACAAAAGGTAGGTGCCCACCGCGACTAGCAGGACAGCGGGAAAAAAGATGGTGATTGCGTCGGCCTTTGTTTGGGCGGTCAGGGCAAGGTAGTACCCTCCTCCTAAGGCAAGAAGCCCCATCAACGCCAAGGCCCACCTTGCTTTTGGTTCCCGTTCCCCGGCTTTAGCGCTGTAAAGCAGTTGGATCGCATTGGTGCGCCAGATGCTGATGATGTCAAAGATCAGCAGGATGATAAAGCCAATTACAAACCAGACGACGGTTTTCCCAATAGAATCGACCGGCAGGATGAAAGTGAGCTCGGCCGGGATATGGAGGATCTGGAGAAGAAGTAAAAACATCAGCTGGCTGAACAGAATGCCGCAGGCAATTCCCGCTGCAAAGCTAAGCAGGCTGAGGAGCAGCACCTCCCAGCACAGCATCAGGGAGATATGCCGTTTTTCCATCCCCAGGATCGCGTAAAGGCCAAACTCCCTTTTGCGCCGTTTGATGACGAAGCTGTTGACGTAAAACAATATGACCAGGGAAACGATGCCGGATACAATATTAAACTGCGCCAGCATATGATATACGTTCTCACGGCCCTCCATGCCGCTGGCGATCACCATCAGCCTGACGGAATCCATGATATAGTATATGGCAATACATAATGCCGACGCGATAAGGTAAGGGAAATACATCGTTTTATTTTTCCGCATGGAGGTGATCGCCAATTTGGGGTAAAAAAACTTATTCACCGTTTTTCCCTCCTGTTGCAAGGACAGTCAGCGCGTCCGAAATATGCTGGTACATCTCCTCGTTAGAAGCCGCCCCTTTATAAAGCTGGTGGAAAACGACACCATCCTTGATAAACAGCACCCGGTTCGCATGGCTGGCCGCTTTCAGGCTGTGTGTGACCATAAAAATGGTTTGTCCCATGCGGTTGATCTCCTCGAAAATACGGAGCAGGCTGTCCGTCGATTTGGAATCCAGCGCTCCGGTAGGCTCGTCAGCCAGCACGATCTGCGGGTCGGTGATCAAAGCGCGGGCAACTGCCGCACGCTGTTTCTGCCCGCCGGATACCTCATAAGGGTATTTTTTCAGCAGAGCGTCTATCCCAAGCATTTGGGCAAGCGGGAGCAGACGGCGCTGGATCTCTTTCGGTGTTCTTCTGGAAAGCACTAAAGGCAGCGCGATATTATCGTACAGGGAAAAGGTATCCAACAGGTTGAAATCTTGAAATACAAAGCCGAGGTTTTCCCGCCGGAAAGCGGACAACTGACGGTCAGGGATAGAGCCAAGCTCCACGTTATTTAAAATGACAGATCCGCTGGTGGGCTGGTCCAGGGAAGCGAGGATATTGAGCAGGGTGGTTTTCCCTGAGCCGGATTCCCCCATGATCGCCACATACTCCCCCTCCTCCACGGAAAAGGTAACGTCGCTTAATGCCTGTACCTGATTTCCCCCAAACCGGGTCGTATAAATTTTTTTTAGATGGTTCACAGTTAATAAAGGCATGTTTTTTCCTCCTTGGTGGGTTTTCTAATTCTATTATAAAGATGCAGGCGGCGCGTTTCCATTGATTTAACTTACACTTTTTGCCGCAAACCTTACACCGGTGTAAGGTTTGCATGAAAAAAGCAGGAGGGTCACTCCTGCTTTAAGATATTGTCAGCCTGTTCTTGGGAAAGGCATTCCTCATCTACCATCCGCCGCAGGACCTGCCTTTGCCGTTCCTGCGCAAGTTTTGGGTTTGCGGTCGGCGCATAAGCAGAGGGCGCGTTGGGGATCCCGGCCAGCATGGTGCATTCGCTGTCTGTCAGCTTGTCGGGCGTTTTTCCAAAAAAGCCCTCGCTGGCTTTTCCTATGCCGTAATATCCGTTTCCAAAATAAATGGAATTTACATAAAGCTCCAGGATCTCCTCCTTAGAAAAATGCTTTTCCAACTGGAACGCCATGAAGATCTCCGCAACTTTTCGGGTAGGCGTACGGTCTTGGGTAAAATAGAGATTTTTTGCGGTCTGCTGGGTGATGGTGCTTCCCCCTTCGGCGAGGCTCAGCGTTCTCACATCGTTCCAAAGGGCGCGGCAGATTGCGATGAAATCAATGCCGGAATGGGTATAAAACCGATGATCCTCCACGGCTACCACCGCGTCTAAATAAATTTCAGGCAGTTCCTCTAACGGGGTGAATCCCGGGGTATCGTAAACCGTTTGCGCCATCTCGTCCAGCGAGGTTTTTTGATAGGCTTCGTCATACGTTTTGTAGCCGCGGTATAAAAAGATGGAACCAGCGACTAAGGCGATGACGAAAAGGAGCAGAAAAAATCCTTGTAAAAATTTTCTGATGCGCATACTTTCCCCCTCCTTTCAGAACAATCAAATCATACCATGAAACAGGATATGATTTTAGAAAATATTCCTTAAAAAACCTTTAAATCTTTCACTGTTCCTATCATATCAGAAATTATCGCAGTTTGCCAGTGAATCAGCTTACACTTTGCCTAAGATTTCTTACATTTTTGTAAGGATTTATTCCACTTCCAGCGGGTCCCGGGAAAGGTCCAGCTTTACCAAAGTGCCGATTCCGGGTGTAGAAGTGATCTCGATCCGATGCCCCAAAAGCTGGGCCGCCTGCCGACAAAGCGCCAATCCGATCCCTGTAGAACGCTTGTCCAGCCTGCCGTTATATCCGGTATATCCCCAATCGAAGACACGCGGCAGGTCTTCCGGCCGGATGCCGATCCCCGTGTCCTCAATACAAAGCGTGTTGGGAGCCTGCGGGTCAAGCGACAGGGATACCGAACCGGCGGCCGTGTATTTTACCGCGTTTGTCAGCACTTGTTCCAGAATAAAGCACAGCCATTTTTCATCGGTCAGTACAACGGCGTGCAGGTTTCCCAAACGCAGGCTAATATTTTTATAGATGAACAACGGCGCGATCTTTTTTAACACCTGTTTTACCAGATGCTCTAAATCATGGCTTTGAAACGACAAATCGTTGGGCTGGTCCAGGCGCTGGTATTCCAGCCCCATCGAAACATACTGCTCGATCTTTAAAAGCTCCTGCTCTACATTTTGCCGGTTCAGCCCTCCGGATTCGGCGAGGAGCCGGATGGCGGAGATGGGGGTTTTAATTTGGTGGTTCCACAGCGTGTAGTAGCTGTTGGCGCGCTCCCGGGATTCTCTGGCGGCGCGTTCGGTATCCTGGCAGCGGCTTTCCAGCAGACGGATGATCTCCTGATAATTCTGCTCTAAAACACCAGAGGGACGAGGCAGCTCCCCAATGTGAAGGGCAGCTTGTTTTTTGAGCAGTTCTACCTGTTTTATACGTTTGCAATAATAGTAGCAGTCGATCAGACAGACTGGGACCCCGATCGCCAGCATCACGATCAAGGTATAAAACGCCGGCCCCCATTCCAGGTGATACAGCCGGTAGACCGTACACAAAATGACCCCGAACAGGATGAACAGCAAAAAAATCCATTTTCGCTGCCGCAGGTAAGCCCATAAATATCTCATAGTCGTAACGGTCGCTTTCATGAAGCGAAAGCGCTCCTTTCTTATAGAATGGGGCTGGCTTTGCAAGCAAGGCACCGCTTAAAAGACAAGCCTTTAAGGTTCCTCCTTAATTAGGTAACCGATCCCTTTTTTAGTGAGGATCAGGTCGGTTATCCCAATAGACTCCAGCCGTTTGCGCAGCCGGGTCATGTTGACAGTTAGGGTGTTGTCGTCGATGAAGCTGTCTGTTTCCCAAAGCTTTTGGATTAGCTCCTCCCGTGTTACCACACATCCGGTGTGTTCTAAAAGAACTTGAAGTATTTTAAATTCATTTTTACTCAGCTCCAGCGTTTCTTCGCCGAACCGCAGGGTGGCGTCGTTTAGGTTCAGGGTCAGCCCTTGGTGTGTGATGGTTTTCGGGTCGTTCCCAAAGGAATAGGTACGGCGTAAAATGGCCTGGATCTTTGCCAGAACGACCTCCAGTGAAAACGGCTTCGCCAAAAAGTCGTCTGCCCCCATATTGATGGCCATGACTAAACTCATGTTATCTCCTGCCGAGGAAAGGAAGATGACCGGCGTTTTGCTGATCTTCCGGATCTCGGCGCACCAGTAAAAGCCATTGAAAAACGGCAGGGAAATATCCATTAGCACCAAATGCGGTTCAAAGGCTTGGAATTGCTCCAGGACATGCCCAAAATCCAAGACAGCTTCTACCTGATAATTCCATTTGGTAAGCTGCTGCGCCAGAACGCTTACAATGGTGGGATCGTCCTCCACCAGCAAAATGCGGTACATATGACTTGGCCTCCTTGGGAACGTTTTATTTTGACGCGGATTTTTTTGCCCGTACGATGATAATATCCGGGATCTCTTTGCCGCGATAGCTTTCTTCGTAAAACCCGTCGATGATAAATCCATTGTCAAAACAAAGCTGGAAAATTTCCTGAAGGGAACGGTGGTAATAGCACTGCTTGACGGGCTGCCCCTCAATGGCGATGTCCTTGTAGCTGTGAGGGGTGAGATATTGTTTGGTCAGGGTCACAAAGCAGGGATGCTGGGTGGCAAAGACGAAGATCCCCTGCTTATCCAACAACCGGTTGACGCTTTGAAACAATGGGGCCGCGTCGGCAATATCCATCACCGCCATATTGGAAACCGCCTTGTCATAGGGCCTTTCCTGCTTCAACGCCATGACCTGGCCTGCGTTTGTTGCGTCGGCTACATAGAAGCTTATTTGAGCAAGATGTTTTTTCTGCCGCTTCTTTGCCAGTGCTATCATGGATGGGCTGTAGTCAAAAGCGACGACCCGAACGCCCCGCCCGGCAAGATAAGCGGAGTAATTGCCGTTTCCGCAGGCAATGTCAAGGATCAATTCTCCAGCCTGCGGGCACAATAATTCGGTCACCTTTGGGCGCACGACCTCCCGGTGGAACTGGTTGGAGTGTTCGCCCATGCTGTCGTCCCAGAATTTGGCGTTTGTTTCCCAAGCCTTTAGGCTTTCGCTGACCGAATACAGATTCATATTTCTTCCCTTCCTGATTACAAAATACTTTGGTTTAATCCTAGCATTTTGAAAGGATTTTGGCAAGAGGAGAGTGCTGCCAGCTTTCCTTTTTTCAGGAAGTGTGATACAATTATCAAAGAATGACAGGGGGAAAGAAACCATGAAATCACATAGCAAGATCGTTGCACGGTATGCGGAAACGGACCAGATGGGGATTGTGCACCACTCTGTTTATCCAATTTGGTTTGAAGTTGCAAGAACGGATTTTATCAAACATGCGGGGATGACCTATACCCAAATGGAACAGGCAGGCGTGATGCTGCCGCTTGCAGGGCTGACCTGCCGTTATTTTTATCCCACTAGATACGAGGATGAGGTCACGGTCGAGGTGAGCATCCAAAAGCTGACTCCTGCCAGGATCGAATTTTTATATCAAGTGTTCAGCGAAGAGGGGCGCCTGTTGGTAGAGGGCACCACCACGCATGGCTGGACAAACCTCTCCTTAAAGCCGATCAGCCTGAAAAAGCACTTTCCGGCGATTTATGAACTGGTAAAACACGCCCAGGAGGACGAATAAACAGATGAAACAGGTGCAGATGTATACAGACGGCGCATGCAGCGGAAACCCTGGCCCGGGCGGCTGGGGAACCATTTTGAAATGCGGCGGCGTAGTGAAAGAGCTAAGTGGCGGAGAGGCGCGAACCACCAATAACCGCATGGAGCTGACCGCAGTGATCGAGGGGCTGAACGCCTTAAAATACCCTTGCAGGGTCACTGTCACCAGTGATTCTAAATATATTATTGACGCTATCCAAAAGGGCTGGGCCAGAAAGTGGCGCGCGCAGGGATGGATGCGCAATAAAAAGGAAAAAGCCTTAAACCCGGATCTTTGGGAGAAACTGCTCGCCCTTTTGGAGGAACACGAGGTAGAATTTGTGTGGGTGAAGGGCCATGCCGGCCATCCGGAAAACGAACGGTGTGATGAAATGGCGGTAGAGCAATCAAAAAAGTTTTGAACGCAATGATGATTTTGCGATATAAGAGGGTATACTATGGATAACAGGGAAAGACAGGTCAGGCTTTGGTTTGAGATGTGGCTGCGAGGGGAAGATTTAGGGATAAAGGATATTTTTTCTGAAGATGCGGTCTATGTGGAAAGCTGGGGACCGAAATACATTGGAATAGAAAAGATCAAGCTTTGGTTTGATGAATGGAATACCCGTGGAAAGGTGCTTCGGTGGGAGATCAAACAGTTTTTTCATCAAGGGGATCAGACTGTGGCGGAGTGGTATTTCAAAAACGCCATGGCTGACGGAACGACGGAAGAATTTGACGGCGTATCCTTGATCCGATGGACAGAGGCGGAAAGGATCGGCTTTTTAAAGGAATTTGGCTGCAATAAAAACCACTATGACCCTTATCAAAATGGCCCCAGTCCTCATTTTTCGGGCGAATCGGTCCGTTGGTTTTAATGGTGAATTTTCTGCGGAGAAAAAAACCAAATTTATGTATTTTTTTCTTGCATTGTGGACAAGATAGGTGTATAATGGGTATATGCTCAAATGAGCATATACCCATTTAATTTCTGGATATTCGCTTAAAATACAGCCTTTCCCTGTATTGCAGGCAATCAAAGCAAAGAAAGGAACAGGATAACATGAACAAGGTTATTTATGCCGACAATGCGGCGACAACACAAATTGATCCGCGTGTTTTGGAAGCGATGACCCCGTATCTGACAGAATACTATGGGAACCCGTCCAGCATTTACTCCATCGGGAGAGATGCCAAGCGCGCCATTGAAACTGCCAGAGAACAGGTTGCAAAAGCATTTGGAGCAAAGGTGCAGGAGATTTATTTTACTGCCGGTGGCTCGGAATCTGACAACTGGGCGATTAAAGGGAGCATGGACCTGCTGAAGGCCAAGGGGAAGACCCATATTATTACAACGAATTTTGAGCATCACGCTGTGATGGATACCTGCAAATTCATGGAAAAGCATGGATTTGAAGTGACCTACCTGCCGGTAGACGAAGAGGGATACGTCACTGTCAAACAGGTAGAGGATGCGATCAAAGAAAATACTGGTTTGGTAACTATCATGTATGCAAACAACGAGATCGGCACCATCCAGCCGATTGCAGAGATCGGCCAACTCTGCCGCGATAAGGGGATCTTATTCCATACCGATGCTGTGCAGGCGGTTGGGAATGTAGAGATAGATGTTGTAAAACAGCACATTGATATGCTGTCTATGTCCGGGCATAAGATTTATGCGCCAAAGGGCGTGGGTGTGTTATATGTCAGAAATGGTGTGCGCTTAAGCAACCTGGTACACGGCGGCGGCCAGGAACGCGGTCGGCGCGCTGGGACTGAAAATGTGGCCTCTATCGTGGGGCTGGGAAAAGCGATCGAGCTGATCACCGAGGATATTCCGGGGCGGATCGAAAAGGTGTCCAAACTGAGGGATTACCTGTTTGAGCAGGCTTCCAAAATTGAACGCTCCCGCATTAACGGCGGGCGTAAAAACCGCCTGTGCGGAAACTTTAACATGTCGTTTGAGGCGGTGGAAGGCGAAGCGCTTTTGCTGATGCTGGATCTTAACGGGATCTGTGGCTCGTCTGGTTCTGCCTGTACTTCAGGTTCTTTGGACCCGTCCCATGTTCTGCTGGCGATCGGCCTGCCGCACGAAATTGCGCATGGTTCTTTGCGGCTGAGCATCAATGAACACACCACCCAGGAGGATGTGGAGAAAATCGCAGAGGTGCTTCCGAAGGTTGTGGGAAGGCTGCGGGAAATGTCCCCGGTGTGGAACAAGTTAGACTAAGCGGGATAGAATAGGAAAGAAAGGAACGTGGAACACGATGTTATATTCTGAAAAGGTGTTAGACCATTTCGCAAACCCAAGGAATGTTGGGGATATGAAAGATGCCGACGGGATCGGGGAAGTAGGAAACGCAAAATGCGGCGACATTATGCGGATGTATTTAAAAATTGACGGTGATGTGATCACCGATGTGAAATTCCAGACCTTTGGCTGCGGGGCGGCGATCGCAACCAGTTCTATGGCAACGGAAATGATCAAGGGCGCAAAAATCGAAGACGCCCTGAAGCTGAGCAATAAAGCGGTAGTAGAAGCGCTGGATGGGCTTCCGCCGGCAAAGATCCACTGCTCTGTTTTGGCGGAACAGGCGATCAAGGCAGCTTTGGCAGATTACTTTAAAAAGCAGGGGATCGACCCAACGCCGTTTGTTGGGGACATCAACACCGAGTGTGAAGCGTGCCATGGGTGCCACTAAAAAAGTTTTGGTAGCGTTAAGCGGGGGAGTTGACTCCTCCGTTTGCGTTTACCTGCTAAAACAAAAGGGATATGATGTGGCGGGGGTCGTGCTGAAGATGTCCCCCGCGCACGATCAGACTGTCCGCGACGCGCAGGAAGCCGCTGACGCGTTGGGGATCCATCTTTATGTCAAGGATATGAGCGAGGCGTTTTCCTCCTGTGTGGTGGATTACTTTGTCAGGGAATACCAAAACGGCCGTACGCCGAACCCCTGCGTAGTCTGCAATCCTACCGTGAAATTTAAGGCGCTGGTGGATGCAGCGGATGAATACGGATACGATTATGTGGCGACCGGCCATTACGCTGACTTAATAGAACGGGACGGCGAGGTACTGCTGGCAAGAGGCGAATGTAAGCAGCGGGATCAGTCTTATATGCTGTACCGGCTGACCCAGCGCGAGCTGACCCGGCTGATGTTCCCGCTCAACCACATGGACAAACAGCAGGTGCGGGCAATCGCAGAGGAGGCAAAGCTGCCTTGCGCCAAGAAGCCGGATAGTCAGGAGATCTGCTTTATCCCGGACAATAACTACGCCAAATATATCGTGGAACGCACCGGGGCTGTGCCGGAAGAGGGGGATTTCATCTCCCCAGAGGGTGAAGTATGTGGAAAACACAAGGGGATCATCCATTATACAATCGGCCAGCGCAAGCATCTGGGCATTGCGTTGGGACGGCCTGTTTTTGTAAAAAGGATCGACCCGGTGGAAAATCGGATCTACCTAGCCGATGCGGGGCAGGAATATTATTCCCGGGCGGTGGTTCGCGATGTGACGGTGACTACTGGAAAACCATTGGAGCCCTGCCATGTGCAGGTCAAGATCCGTTCTGTCGCACCGTTGGCTGGCGCGGCGGTCACACCTCTGCCGGATAAAAAGGCGGAGGTTGTGTTTGACGCTCCGCAGCGTGCAGTAGCAAAGGGGCAGTCGATCGTATTTTACACCCCGGAAGAAATTGTGATCGGCGGCGGATTTGTAGAAGAAGTGGAAGAATAAAGCCGCTTGGGGAAGAGGGGATTCGGTGGTTCAGCTAAGACCGATGCAAACAGAAGATTGCCAGGTCATTGTGGGATGGAATGCAGAAAAAGATTTGGCGTATCTCCAGCAATGGGCCGGAAAACAGGTATATCAGTATCCATTAACCGAAGAGCAGATAAAAGCTAGGTGTAATGTTCCAAGCAGCCAGATTCTCATGGCATTTGATGGAAAAGAAGCTGTTGGCAGTGTAGAATTAGATCATATTGACCAAAGGTTGAAAACTGCGCATATTTGCCGTTTTCTTTTACCGGACCAGGCGCAGGGCCGGGGGCTTGGAAGCCAAATCTTGAAAGAACTGATCCGAATGTCTTTTGAAGAAATGGGGTTGGAACGGTTAACGTTACGAGTATACTGTTTTAATATTAAGGCGATCCGCTGTTATGAAAAGTGCGGTTTTTTGGTATCGGAATTTCATCAGGATAAAAACCCATATTGGAATGGTTTTACGATGGAACTGAGGAAAGGGAAGCAATAATGCTTCCCTTTTTTGTTTTCGCATATTACTGAGGAGAACAAAAATATAAGGAAAATGAAAGTTGCTTTTTGCCCGGGGTTCCTCTATACTGAAAGTAAGATCTACAAGAAAGCGGCAGAATATGTTTGGAGGTGTTCTTTCATGAAAAAACGGTTTCAGGCGATCATGGGCGCGGCGATTTTACTGGCTGGCTTGACCGGATGCCAGGAGGAGTTAACGGCGGAAAAGCCTATTATCTATCTCTATCCGGAGCGGGAGCAGACAGTTACGGTAGCGCTTCGTTGTGATGGGGAGCTGCTTTGCACCTACCCGGAGTATCAAGACGGTTGGACAGTAACAGCCCGTCCTGACGGAACTTTGGTAAACGCCGAAGATGGAGAGAAATACTCTTACTTGTTCTGGGAGGGCGAATTGGATACGGAATATGACATGAGCAAAGGCTTTGTCGTTGCCGGGGAGGATACTGCCGCTTTTTTGCGGGAAAAGCTGTCACAAATGGGGCTGACTCCGCGGGAATACAATGAATTTATCGTTTACTGGCTGCCGCGGATGCAGGATAACCCGTATAACCTGATCACGTTCCAGGAGGAAGCATATACCCAGCACGCCGAACTGGATGTCACCCCAAAGCCGGACAGTGTACTGCGGGTGTTCATGGCGTATCAGGGGCTGGAAAAACCCATTTCGGTGGAAGAACCGGAGATCACCGCTTTTGAACGTACTGGCTTTACGGTCGTGGAATGGGGCGGAACAGAGGTCGTGTAAAAAAACGCTATCCCTAAATTGGGATAGCGCTTTTTGTGATATTTGAAAGGTTCTATTTCATTTTGGACGTTGAACATACAGAGTCTCGCCAAGCTGCAATTATTTTTTCTTCCTCATCCCCAAATAGATAGCCACAAAAGCGCATAGAATAGCGGTACCCACCGCGATCCATAAAACGAAATCCATATATGTCATCTCCTTATCAGAAGTTTGCGCTGGTTATTCCGATACTTCCCCTTTTTTGACTTCGAACCAGAAGATACTGCCTTTTCCCACCGTACTGGTAACGCCGAAATTAAAGTGGTGTACCTGTAAGATCCCTTTGACGATGGATAGGCCTAACCCTGTTCCCATACCTTTGCGGTCCTTTTTCTTATACGGCTTGTAATATCTATCCCAAATCAACGGCAAGTATTCTTTTTTGATGCCTGCGCCAGTATCAATGACCTTGACAATAGCATGGTCTGGATGATCCTCTAAGACCACATCCACCCGTTTATCCGGGCCGGTATGATTGGTGGCATTGTTGATGAGGTTGTAAATGACCTGTTCGATTTTTTGTTCGTCTGCGTATACCAGTACCTGCTGCGGTGCCGTAAGGGTGAACTGATACCCTTCGTTGGTGGCGAGCAGGTCGTACCGATGGATAATATCCCGCAGTTTTTGAGCCAGATCGAACTGGCTGTATTCGGGCACGATCTGCCCGGCCTGAAGCTTGGATAAATCTAAAATATCATTGACCAATCCATTGAGCCGATCGCTTTCATCAATAATAATATCCAACTGCGCGTCCCGTTTTTCTTTGATGTCTCCGGTCAGATCCTTCATCGTTTCCGCATATCCTTTGATCATGGTAAGCGGGGTGCGGATATCGTGGGAGATATTTGCGATCAGTTCCCGTTGAAGGGCGCTTGCTTTGGAGATCTCTTTAGACATCATGTTAAAATTTTCCCCAAGCTGTCCCAACTCGTCCTTGGTATCCACCGGCACATAGGTATTTAGGTTCCCCTTGGCGATTTCCTGCGCCGCAGCGGAAAGCTGTACAACAGGACGGGTCAAGGAGCGTGCGATCACAAAGGACGAAACGGTTGCGATCAATAAAAGCCCGATCGAAATCCAAATCAACTGGAATCGAATGGTATTTACCGCCTCACGGACCGGGGCCAGTTCCGAAGCCACCATCACCACATAATCCATATCTCCATTAGTCTGCCACGAGGCGCCTACATAGTATTGCGGGTTTTGCTGGCCGGGAAAGCTGTCGGAAAAGACATATTCCGTCTGTTCCTGCTCTAAAAGCTGGAAGATGCGGGTGCGCAGGGTTTCATCCTCGTCTAAGATATTCCTGCTTCCGATCGGCTGCATAGATAGGATCTGCGGGGAATGCCCGGTAGAAAAATCGGTGATCTCAATACAATAGTTATTGTTGGCAGAAAGCTCCTTCAGATCAGCGGTTGCAAGCAAAATCCCTTTATCATTGATCAGGGAAACAGCTTTTTGGGTGTCGTCAAGCATTTCGCCTTTCTTTTCTGTCAGGTAGCTTTCTTCCAGCAAAACAACCTGACAGATCCAAATAGCAAGGATCGCAAGTGCTGTCGTGCCGAAAATAGCCAGCCAGACTTTGTGCTTAATACTCTTCATATTTATAGCCTACGCCCCAGATAGTTTTGATCAGGTCACGGTATTCGCCCAGATTTCCCCGAAGCATTTTGATATGGGTGTCTACGGTCCGGCTGTCGCCGTAAAAGTCATACCCCCAAATGTGGTTGAGAAGTGTGTCCCGTGTGATGACTGTGTTTTTGTTATGGATAAAATATACCAAAAGCTCAAACTCTTTGGGCGTCAGGTTGACTGGCTTTCCGTCGATCTTCATTTCATAGGATTTCGGGTCAACGGTAAGCCCGCGGAACGTGTACGTTTCCTCTTCCGGTTTGGCGCGGTGCACCCGCTTTAGGATCGCCTTCACCCGGGACATCAGTTCTTTTGGGCTGAACGGCTTGACGACATAGTCATCCGCGCCGAGGTCGAACCCGAATACCTTGTCGTATTCCTCTCCTTTGGCAGTGAGCAAAATGACCGGGACTTCGGAAAATTCCCGGATTTTGCGCAGGGTGGTGATCCCATCCCAATTTGGCATCATCACATCAAGGATGATCAAATCAAACGGTTCTGCCTTTACCATCTGGTAGGCGGCAAGGCCGTCATCCGCTTCGTAAAAGGAGAATCCTTCAAATTCAATGTATTGGCGGATAATATCACGAATCCTTGCTTCGTCATCCACCACTAAAATCTTTTCCATAGACAGCCTTCCTTTCCAAGCTTATCTTACGGCAGGTTTGTGAAATCCATGTGATCAATCCAGTAATTTCTTGTAAATCTCCGCTTTGGAAAAAGGCGTTTCCTTGGCGGCATTTTTTGCCGCTTCAGTCGCTTTGGCTCCCTGAGTCATCAAAGAACGAGCAAACTCCACCGCCTGTTCTAAGGTCGGCTTTTCCTCTTCCTCTTTTGGCTTGCCCTCTACCACTAGTACAAATTCCCCTTTAGGCTTCTGCGTTTCATAAAAGGAGATTGCTTCGTCCAGAGTGAAACGGCGCACTTCCTCGTAAATTTTTGTAAGTTCCCGTGCGATGGATAGTCGGCGCTCCCCGCCGAAGAAGGTTTTTAGGTCTTCCAGCGTCGCGGGCAGCTTATGCGGCGCCTCATAGAAGATCATGGTCCGTTTTTCCTCCCGCAGGGATTCCAGATGCTCCAAACGGTTTTTTCGGGTGGTGCTTAAAAAACCCTCAAAGGTGAAACGGGTGGTGGTAAGCCCGCTGATCGCCAAGGCGGAGACCGCGGCGCTTGGACCGGGAACGACCCGCACCGGCACCCCGGCGCCAGCACACAGCTTTACAAGGTCTTCCCCCGGGTCGGAGATACAGGGCATCCCCGCATCCGAAACAACAGCGCAGCTTTCCCCAGCCAGGATGCGGGAAAGGATCATCTCCCCGCGTTCGCGCAGGTTGTGCTCGTGATAACTGACCATGCTTTTTTTGATTTCAAAATGGTTTAACAGCTTTTGGGTGACGCGGGTGTCCTCGGCCGCGATAAAATCCACTTCCCGTAAGGTTTTTACGGCACGCGGGGAAAAGTCCTGCAAGTTCCCGATAGGCGTCCCCACAACATACAAAACTGACATGATAAACTCCTTATCCTTTCGGCTGGCCCCAACCGTAGATTTGTCCCATTTCTTCTGAAAAATTTTCCCCGTCGTAAACGGCAAGCGTCGGCTCTACCTGTAGAAAGGGCTTGCTGCCCTTTTTGCCTTCGATCAGGAACAGCCACGGGGCATCCTGCGGCGTTTTGGCGACAAAGCGCAGCCGTTTGGGTTCGATACCTGCGGTTCTCATGGCAGCGATCACGTCTGCCAGGCGTTCCGGACGCTGGCAGATACAAAGCTTTCCGCCAAACTTTAACAGCCTTGCCGCCGCACTGCAAACGTCGTCAATGGTGCATAGGATCTCGTGGCGGGCGATCTGCTCGGCAGTCAATTCGCTGAGGATTCCAGCCCCGCCTGCTTTATAAGGCGGGTTGCAGGTCACAACGTCAAGTGTTCCGGGCATAATGCCGGGGATCTTCTTTAAATCGGCATGAATTGGGACAATGGTACCTTCTAAATGACTAAAAGTGATAGACTTTTGCAGCTGGCATACAGCCTGTTCCTGGATTTCCACCGCATAAATTTTTTTAGGCGGCTCCTTTCTGGACAAAAGCAGGGGGATGATCCCGCAGCCTGTTCCAAGGTCGCACACCACATCCTTTCTGCGCACGGCCGCAAAGGCGGCGAGCAGAAAGGCATCCGTGCCGAAACGGTGCTCCGGCGTGACGCAGACAGAGATGGCGTCGGTGAGCTTTTCAAAGCGTGAATTTAAAAGCATAAAAGAAAAATAGATCCTTTCCTGTACTGGTTTTATTGTACCACATTTCTGAATACTCGTAAATAAAAAACGGGCGGTACAAATTTTGTACCGCCCGTTTTGAAAAGAGCACTTATTTTACAATAAATCTTTCCAATTCAGCAAAGAAAGCAGCGCCGTCATCGGTGTGGGCTTCCAATTTGATCGGCTTGGAAAGATCCAAACTGAAGATACCCATGATGGATTTTGCATCGATTGCGTATCTGCCAGAAGTCAAATCTACATCAAAATCATATTTTGATACAATATTCACAAAACTTTTTACATCGTTAATGGTGCTCAATAAGATAGTTGCTGTTTTCATAACCTATTACCTCCTAATTCATTCAAACCATACTATAAACTGATCCCGCAAGAGGGGCGCCTTCCTGACGTTTTCCCTTGCTTCTCTCTCAATATAACAGAAGAAATTAGCGATGTCAACAGCTAATTTGAAAAAAAAATAGAAATCAAGTATAATAAGAAAAAAGAAAAAAAGTATATGTGGAAAATGCACAAATATTTATTTTCATTTTTGTGCGGTTAAACATAGAATATCCGGGTATTTTTATGGTAAAAAGAGGCTTGCAAGAGATAGAAAACAGCGTATTTAGGCATATTGTCACAATTTTAACATAGAAACTCAAAGCCTCACTGCTAAACTGCTATTTTTTACCAAACAAAATGCACAAAGATGATTTGGAGAGGAGCAGCAGGATGAAAATTGCATTTTATACACTGGGTTGTAAAGTGAACCAGTATGAAACAGAGAATCTGAAAGGACGGTTTGCCGCGGAAGGCTTTGAATTGGTAGAGGATACTGATCAGGCGGATGTGTATGTCATCAATTCCTGTACTGTGACTGCCTCTGGGGATAAAAAAACAAGGCAGGTTTTGCATCGGTTTCGCCGGCAAAATCCAGACGCTGTGCTGGCGCTGACCGGCTGCATGCCGCAGGCCTTTCCGGAAAAGGCGGAGCATCTGCCCGAAGCGCAGATCATCACCGGCTCTTACCACCGGGCGCGTCTGGTGGAATATGTCCGTAGGGCACTGGCGACAGGGGAGCGTATTGTCGACATTACCCCGCACCGCGCCGGGGAAGGATTTGAATCCATGAAGACTACCCGCTTTACAGAAAAGACCCGCGCCTTTGTGAAAATTGAGGATGGATGCGACCGGTACTGCTCCTACTGCATCATTCCAAAGGCGAGAGGCCCGGTGCGGAGCAAACCGCTGGATGCCCTGCGGGAGGAATTAGAGGAGATCGCCCAAAACGGGTATCAGGAGGTAGTGCTGGTAGGCATCAACCTTTCTTCTTATGGAAAGGAATGCGGACTGCGTCTGATCGACGCAGTCGAGCTTGCTTGTTCGATCGAAGGGATCGTCCGGGTAAGGCTTGGCTCGCTGGAGCCGGAGCTCCTTTCCGATGATGATATTGAACGGATGAGCCGGCAGGAAAAATTTTGCCCGCAGTTCCATCTTTCCCTGCAAAGCGGGTGTGATGAAACCTTAGCCAGGATGCGCCGGCATTATGACACCGCCTTTTATGAAGCTTTGGTGGATAAGCTGAGAAACCATTTTCCGAATTGCGCCATCACTACCGATATTATGGTGGGTTTTGCCGGAGAAACGGAGGCGGAGTTTGAAGCCTCCCTGTCCTTTGCCCGAAAGATCGGCTTTGCGCAGATGCACGTGTTTTCCTACTCGGTGCGGGAGGGTACCCGTGCCGCGGCTTTTCCCGGCCAGCTTGACCGCCGCACCAAAGAGCTGCGCAGCCGGAGAATGATGCAGGCAGCCCAGGAAAACCGGGAAATATTTTTAAAGGCTCAGGTTGGAGCCGTGGCTGACGTTTTGTTTGAATGCACGGTTACCGAAGAGGGAACGGAGGGACACACCAAAAATTATGTGCCTGTTTTTGTAAAGGCAGACCTCCCTTTGTCTCGCAAGATCTTTTCTGTGCGCATTACCGGCGTTCAGGGTGATCACTGCACTGGCGAACTTGTATAGATAAAAGATCGTTCCTTTATGCAAAATGTAATAATTATCTATAGAATTTTGTGTTTTTTTTTAGTATAATAAAATTGCGACAATTTTTAAAAAATTATAGGAGTGTGGCAGATGTCAGTTTTTCGTATTTACGTTGAGAAAAAGGAAGAGTTTGCTGTAGAAGCCGCTCATATTTTAAGCGATCTGAAAACAGCGCTTGCAATCGACAGTGTAGAATCTGTGCGCCTACTAAACCGCTATGATGTGGAAGGACTTTCCAAAGAAGCGTTTGATCAGGCAACGGTCACGATTCTTTCGGAACCGGCTGTGGACGTCACCTACACGGAACTGCCCCAGGTGGAGGGAAACCGTGTGTTTGCGATCGAATACCTGCCGGGACAGTTTGACCAGCGTGCGGACTCTGCGGCGCAGTGCATCAGCCTGATGACGCAGGATAAGCGGCCGGCGGTGCGCAACGCGCGGGTATACCTGCTGGGCGGTGCGGTCACGGACGAAGAATTTGCAAAGATCAAGGATTATTTGATCAATCCGGTAGAAAGCCGCGGGGCTTCTCTGGAACCGGTGGACACCTTGAACGTGAAGTATGAAACGCCGTCCTCAGTGGAAACGCTGCATGGGTTTATTGCGCTTTCCGAGCAGGAGCTGGCTGATTTTGTCACAAAATATGGACTGGCAATGGACTGCGATGACATCGCTTTTTGCCAGCGTTACTTTAAGGAAACCGAACAAAGAGATCCTACGATCACCGAGATCCGGATGATCGACACCTATTGGTCGGATCACTGTCGTCACACTACCTTTTCTACCAATATTGAACATGTTACTATCGAGGATCCCTTCATTGAAAAAACTTACCGTGAATACCTTTTGACCCGGGAAGAACTGTATGCGGGCAGAAAGGACAAGCCGGTCACCTTAATGGATCTGGCCACCATTGCGGCAAAGAAACTGAAAAAAGACGGCATTTTGAAGGATCTGGATGAATCGGAAGAGATCAACGCCTGCTCTGTAAAAATCAAGGTGGAGATCGACGGGGAAGAGCAGGACTGGCTGCTGATGTTTAAAAACGAAACCCACAATCATCCGACCGAGATCGAACCGTTCGGCGGCGCCGCCACCTGTTTGGGAGGGGCGATCCGCGACCCGTTGTCCGGGCGTTCTTACGTTTATCAGGCGATGCGTGTGACTGGCGCGGCCGACCCGCTGCTGCCGATCAAGGATACCATGGCAGGAAAGCTGCCGCAGAGAAAAATCACAGTGGGCGCTGCGAACGGGTACAGCTCTTACGGAAACCAGATCGGGCTGGCTACCGGGCATGTGGCAGAGATTTACCATCCCGGCTATGCGGCAAAGAGAATGGAGATCGGCGCTGTTGTGGGCGCGGCTCCGGCAAGCCATGTGATTCGGGAAGTGCCGGAAGCGGGCGACATGATCGTTCTGCTGGGCGGAAAGACCGGGCGCGACGGTTGCGGCGGAGCGACTGGCTCCTCTAAATCCCATACCATCGAATCTATTGAAAGCTGCGGCTCCGAAGTACAGAAGGGAAACCCGCCGGAAGAACGGAAATTGCAGCGCTTGTTCCGCAAACCGGAGGTAACTACCCTGATCCGCCGTTGCAACGACTTCGGCGCGGGCGGTGTTTCCGTCGCGATCGGGGAACTGGCGGACGGACTGGAAATCAATTTGGACGCGGTCCCGAAAAAATACGATGGGTTGGACGGCACCGAGCTAGCGATTTCTGAATCTCAGGAACGGATGGCCTGCGTAGTCCGTGCAAAAGATGTAGAGCGCTTCATTGCTGAGGCGGAAAAAGAAAATATTGAGGCGACGGTCGTTGCTCGGGTAACAGAAGAACCAAGGCTGAGAATGTCCTGGCAGGGCAATGAGATCGTCAACCTTTCCAGAGAATTTTTAAATTCTAATGGCGCAGACAAACATACCGACATAGTTGTAACAAAGCAGGCTGTTGAGCCGGTGCATGATTATAAAAATACAGCCGAAGACTGGATGGAGCATCTGTCCGACTTGAATCTCTGCTCTCAAAAGGGGCTGGTGGAACGGTTTGACTCCACTATCGGCGCAGGGACTGTTCTGATGCCGTACGGCGGGGAACACCAGATGACCCCGACTCAGGCGATGGTCGCGAAGATCCCAGTTTTAGAGGGGCAAACTGACACTTCTTCTGTGATGGCATGGGGCTTTAACCCAATGATCAGTGAACAGAGTCCCTATTTGGGTGCAATGTATGCGGTGATAGAGTCCATTGCAAAGGTGGTTGCCGTGGGCGGAAGCTATCATCAATGCTGGCTTACCTTCCAGGAATACTTTGAACGCACCAAAAACGACCCGAAACGCTGGGGCCAGCCATTGGCAGCTCTGTTGGGGGCGTATCAGGCGCAGATTTCCATGGGTATTGCCGCGATCGGCGGAAAGGATTCCATGTCCGGAACCTTTGAGGATATTGATGTACCGCCGACTTTGGTATCCTTTGCAGTGTCGGTGACAGATGCGAACAAGGTCGTTTCACCGGAGTTTAAAAATGCGGGGAACCCTATAGCACTGATTTTACCGCGTTATGATGAGCACGGCCTCCCGGATTTTGGCAGCGTGAAGGAAACCTTTGATTTAGTAGAACAGCTGATCGATCAGGGGCATGCGGAATCCTGCTACGCGTTGTCTGCCGGCGGGATTGCGGAAGCAGTTGCTAAAATGGCAATGGGCAACCAGATCGGGATGAAATTTGTCAAGGAACTGGATGATACCCTGATCTTTAACCCGGTATACGGCGGCTTCCTGGTAGAACTGCGCGGCGATTCCGCTCAGGCGGAAAAACTAGATATTATCGGCGTTACGACCTCTAAATATATGGTGGTGTTCCCGTCTTTGCAGATGCTAGATCTAAAGCTTCTGCAAAAACAGTATGAGGACAAGCTGGAAGGGATCTTCCCGTGCAATATCAAGACCACCAGCAAACCGGTAAATACCATTACCTACCATCAGCCGGTAGAACGGCTGAAAGCGTCGCAGCCGGTTGCAAAACCGCGCGTTTTGATCCCGGTATTCCCGGGCACCAACTGCGAATACGATACGGCAAGGGTATTTGAACGTGCCGGCGCTAAAGCTGAGGTGTTCGTCGTCAAAAACCAGAACAGCTCCCAGATCGAAGAAAGCGTGCAGGAATTCAACAAGCTGATCCAGCAGTCCCAGATCATCATGATCCCGGGCGGCTTCTCGGGCGGGGACGAGCCGGAAGGATCCGGGAAATTCATCACCTCTTTCTTCCGCAACCCGATGATCAAGGACAGCGTTCACGAACTGCTGCAAAACCGCGACGGTTTGATGCTGGGGATCTGCAACGGGTTCCAGGCCTTGATCAAACTGGGGCTGGTGCCTTACGGCGAGATCGTAGAAATGGAAAACGACGCGCCGACGCTGACCTTTAACACCATCGGCCGCCATCAGTCGAAGATGGTCCACACCCGGATCTGTTCCAATAAATCACCGTGGTTCGCAAACGTGAATGTCGGCGACATCCACACCATTGCGATCTCTCACGGGGAAGGGCGCTTTGTGGCGGATAAAGGGCTGATCAAAAAATTGGCGGATCATGGGCAGATCGCGACCCAGTACGTCAACTTAAACGGCGACCCGACCTATGACATCCGTTTCAACCCGAATACCTCTATGACTGCCATTGAAGGGATCACATCTCCAGATGGCCGTGTATTGGGCAAAATGGGCCACAGTGAGCGAATCGGTAGCAATATCTGTAAAAATGTACCGGGAGATAAGGATCAAATGATCTTCCGTTCCGGTGTAGAATATTTTACAAAATAAGTATGGGCTGACAGCTCATTCCTAAAAAATGACTGCTCTGCCCGGAGCAGTCATTTTTTTCAGAAAAAACTACTATAATAAAGCATAGAAAGGGAGAGATTATGATGGCCGAATTTAAAAAACTAGAACAAAAGGACCTGATGGGAGATCCATCTGTATTAAAAGTAAATCCGTTTGAACTGATTGGCAAGGAATGGTATCTGATCACCGGCGGCAATATGGAGCATTACAATACCATGACCGCCAGCTGGGGCACCATGGGGATTTTCTGGGGAAAACCGGTGGTCAATTCGTTTATCCGGCCGCAGCGGTATACCTTTGAATTTTTAGAACAGGGCGAGTTGTTCACCCTGTCTTTCTTCCGCGGGGAAACGTATCGTCCGGCGCTCAATTTTTGCGGGAGCCACTCCGGGCGGGATTACGACAAAGCCAAGGAATGCGGCCTGACTGCCCGTGATTTTGACGGGGCAGTGGGGTTTGAGGAAGCGGATATGGTGTTGGTTTGCCGGAAGATGTATGCATATGACATCAAACCGGAGGAGATGATCGACAAGGGGATTGAGAAATGGTATCCTGAGCACGATTACCATCACTGCTATTTTGCTGAGGTGCAGAGCGCCTACCTGAAAAAATAACATCATCAAAAAGCCAAACATGGAAAAGCATGTTTGGCTTTTGTTTTTGAGGCTTGCCGGGATGAGAACAAATTTTAAAAGGTTCATCATAATGCCTAATTTTCACTTTTTTTCATAGTTAATATAAATAAAATTAACAATTCTTTCATATTACTATTGAAATGTGTTGTAAAAAAGTGTAAGATATAGGCATAACAGTTGTAAAAACTGCTTGAAATGACGAAAAAAGAAAACGATTCCGTTTTCTTTTTTTCTGTTGGAAGTACTTATATAAGCTCATTGATATGGAATGAGATTCTCTATGCGGCAACCTTAAATTGTCTGCGCTATAAGGATTCTTCGGTTTAGGTCCGCCTTGGCGGAACACCTTGCTTTTGCGCTTTTGTTTGATAAAACTAGGGTCGAAACAAGGGATGCACTTTTTGCACTGGTGACCGATTGGGCTTTGGCTTGACCGGTCTTATTTTTTTCAATAGGAGGAAACAAAATGTTAGAGAAGTTTTTTAAACTGAAAGAACATGGAACAACAGTCCGGACTGAAATTTTGGCCGGGATCACCACCTTCTTCGCGATGGTGTATATCCTGATGGTAAATGCCAACATGTTTGCAGATCCGTTCGGTGATGGTTCCATGCCTTTGGGCGTTTCTTACGGCGCGATCTACATCGCTACCGCGATCTCCGCAGTAGTGGGTACGCTGTTGATCGGCTTGCTTGCCAACCTGCCGCTTGCACAGGCCAGCGGGATGGGACTCAACGCCTTCTTTGTCTACACAGTCTGTGTCGGCTTTGGCCTGACCTACGCGAATGCGTTGGTATTGGTTTTGTTTGATGGTATCATCTTCATTATCCTGACGGCGACCGGCCTGCGGAAAAAGATCTTTACTGCGATCCCGCAGACAGTCCGGGTTGCAATTCCGGCTGGTATCGGCCTGTTTATTGCATTTTTGGGTCTGCAGAATGCGAAGATCGTTGTTCCAAGCACCTCTACCGGGGTCACCCTTGGTTCCTTTAACCTGCTGACAGAAGGCAGTTGGGCTACCATTATGCCGATGCTGGTAACTGTGATCGCGGTACTGGCGATCGCTATTATGTCCAAACGAAACGTCCGCGGGGCAGTTTTGTGGGGAATCCTTGGCGGCGCCGTTCTGTACTACCTGTTAGGTTTCACTGTTCCGGACTTTTATGCAAATCTGGGAATTACGATGTCCAGTCCGTTTGAGGCGTTTAAGGCATTTGGCACAGAAGCATTCGGGAAAGTGTTCACCGAAGGCTTTAACTTCTCTGCGTATGCGGATGCTCATGGTACGGCAAACCTTGTTTTGATTATCATTACCACAGCTTTGGCGTTCTGTATGGTGGATATGTTTGACACCCTTGGCACCCTTTACGGCGCCTGCGCGCGCGGCAACATGCTGACCAAAGAAGGGGAAGTTCCAAACATGGACCGCGCAATGCTGGCTGATGCGATTGCCACCACTACTGGTGCGGTTTGCGGTACTTCCACCGTTACTACTTTCGTAGAATCCTCTTCCGGTGTTGCAGAGGGCGGACGGACTGGGTTGACCTCTATTTCCACAGCGGTCCTGTTCTTTATCGCAATGTTCTTAAGCCCGGTCGCACAGCTGGTTCCAAGCTGCGCAACAGCTGCCGCTTTGATTTATGTCGGCGTTCTGATGATGGCTTGCGTAAAAGAGATTGACTGGCATTCTATTGATGTGGCTGTTCCGGCGTTTTTGACGATCGCGTTCATGCCGTTTGCTTATAATATTTCTTACGGTATCGCGTTTGGTTTGATCTCTTATGTTGCGATCAAGCTGTTCACAGGAAAAGTTCGAGAAATCAAAGGTGGGACTTGGGTTATCACGCTGCTGTTCTTGGCGATGCTGTTCCTGACCCACTAATCATTCTAAAAAATTCTCTGATAACGGCAGAAGCTTTTAAAAGCTTTCTGCCGTTGTTTTTTTGTAAAAATAAGTGTATTCTTTCTTTTTCTGATGTATAATAAGGGTAATGAAAGGCGGTGTAACTGGAATGTTGGAAAAAGTCAACTTAAAAAAGGTTATGATCAAAGAAGAGTACAAACCGGAGGCAGAACGCCTGAAGCTGCGTTTGACAGAATTGCAGCAGCAGGTGAAAGAGAAAAAACTGTCGGTGATCATTCTGTTTGACGGCTGGGGCGCCGCGGGAAAGGGGAGCCTTATTTCCAAATTGATTCTTAATTTTGATCCCCGCGGTGCAGGAGTTACATCATTTGTCGGCGCGGATGCGGCGGAATCCAGGAAACCGCTTTTGTGGCGGTACTGGACAGCGATCCCTGCCCAGGGGGAGATCGCTGTGTTTGACAGGAGCTGGTATCAGGATATTACGACAGCCGTTTTGGAGGAAAAGGTATCCAGAAAGGAGCGTCTTAGACGGATCGAAAGCGTCAAGACCTTTGAGCGCCAGCTTGCTGACGACGGGACCTTGCTGATCAAATTTTTCCTGCACATCGACCAGAAGGAGCAAAAGAAACGTTTTTCCAAATTGGAGGAAAACAAAAATACCGCTTGGCGGGTAACGGAACTGGACTGGAAACGCAACCGGCATTATGATGATTACTATCAGGTGTTTGACCAAACACTTCGGGAAACCAGCACGGAATATGCACCGTGGCAGATCGTAGGAAGCCACGATCAGAACAGCGCGGTGATCCAAATATACCGGACAGTAGTTTCGGAAATTGAACGTGCCTTGGAAAGGAAAGACGGTAAATCCACAAGCGGGGAAATCCAGCCGGGGGATTTTGATTTGGTTTCTATTCCAAAGTTATCGGAGATCCGGTTGGATAAACAGATCGAACCGGATCGTTACCAACAGCAGTTAAAGGAAGCGCAGGCAAAGCTGAAAAAACTTCATAACAAGCTTTACCGCAAAAAGATTCCGGTGGTGATCGCCTATGAGGGCTGGGATGCGGCCGGGAAAGGCGGGAACATCAAACGGGTGGCCGCAGCGCTCGACCCGAGAGGCTACGAAGTGATCCCGGTCGCCGCCCCAGATAAAACGGAACTGGCGCATCACTATTTATGGCGGTTTTGGAAACGCCTGCCTAAAACGGGGCATATCGCTATTTTTGACCGTACTTGGTACGGCCGGGTCATGGTGGAACGGATCGAGGGCTTTTGTACACAAGACCAATGGCGCCGCGCTTACCGGGAAATCAATGAGTTTGAGAAAGAATTATCCGACTGGGGCGCGGTAATTGTGAAATTCTGGATCCATATTGATCAGGACGAACAGCTAAAACGGTTCAAAGAACGGGAAAACACGCCGGCCAAACGCTGGAAAATTACAGAAGAGGACTGGAGGAACCGGGAAAAATGGAGCCTTTATGAAGAAGCTGTCAACGACATGCTGCGAAATACCTCGACCGATTTTGCCCCGTGGAATATCATTGAATCCCAAGATAAGCGGTTCGCAAGAATTAAGGCGCTGAAAATTTTGATTAGCGCGATCGAGGAACGGCTGGAGAAAGAATCATGAAAAAGGGAGCGGCTGTTATATTAGTTTTCCTGTGTTTTCTTTGCCTTGTGGTGACAAGCTGCGCGGAGTCGGCAAGCGCACAGGACTTTGACGCCAAGGTGCTGGAGGTCTTTGATCATGCTGTGTTGGTGGAACCGCTAGCCGGGGAACCGGAACGAAAAAGCGCAGATCAGATCATGGTCAGTACGGTGGAAATCCCAGCGGATAAGCTGCCTTTGTTAGAAGAGGGACAGTTGGTTCGTGTCGCATATTCCGGTTCGGTCGCGGAATCTTATCCCGCACAGATCCACGAAGTATTTGCTGTTTCTTTAGTAGAAAATGATGCGGAACTTAAAAAAGCAGAGTGAGTTTTACTCACTCTGCTTTTTTGCTTATCGGTTCAACTTGTCGATCAAAGCTAATACCTCTTTCAGCTTTTCTTCCGAGTCGCCGGTTTCCATGGCCTGCTTTACACAGTGCTCCATATGTGCGTGAATGACTTCCCGGTTTGTTTTCCGGAGGATAGATTCCGTAGCCATTAGCTGGTTAGAAATGTCAATGCAGTAGCGGTCCTCCTCCACCATACGGATAATCCCGTCGATTTGCCCGCGGGCTGTTTTTAACAGCCGCAGCACCGTTTTAGAATCTGCCATCATGGGTAGATCCCTCCCTTTTGTTACTGAATGGACACTACTTCGTATCCTGCGTCTGTCACAGCATTCCGAAGTACATCATCGGAAACATCTTTACTGAAAGAAACGCGGGCCAGCTTCTTTTCCAGATCCACCTTAGCGGATACGCCGTCGATTGCATTTAAGGCCTGTTCCACCCTGCCGGAGCAATGGGCGCACATCATACCGTTGATCATCATTGTTTTTTCCATTGTTTGTTCCTCTTTTCCTGATAGAATTGTTTTTTGTTTGATATTTTTAAGCTGCGGCGAGAACCATTTCAGCCGAAGTGCGTTGCTCACCACAAAGACAGAACTAAAGCTCATAGCCGCTGCCGCAAACATAGGATTCAGTTTTAAAGCGAAAGCGGGGAATAAGACGCCGGCGGCCAGCGGGATGCCGATCGTATTATAGAAAAATGCCCAGAACAGGTTTTGCTTGATGTTGCGGATCACAGCGCGGCTTAATTTGACGGCTGAAACAACGTCCAGCAGATCGCTGTGCATCAGGACAATGTCCGCAGAGTCGATCGCAATGTCGGTCCCAGCGCCAATAGCGATCCCTACGTCCGCCCGAACCAGTGCGGGCGCGTCGTTGATCCCGTCCCCAACCATGGCAACAAGCTTTCCTTGAGCCTGTAGTTTCCGGATATGCTGTTCTTTTTCCTGCGGCAAAACATCAGAGATTACTGTATTGATCCCGGCCTGCTTGCGGATCGCTTCTGCCGTTTTAGCATTGTCGCCGGTAAGCATGATCACTTCGATCCCCATAGCGGTCAGCTGTTCCACAGCCTCCCGGCTAGTTGCCTTGATTGGGTCGGCGATCGCGATCACGCCTAAAAGGGCGTTGCCTTCCGCAAAATAAAGAGGCGTTTTTCCCTCGGCCGCTAACTGGTCGGCGCGGCTTTCCCAACCCTCCAGCGGGATGCCCTCTGCTGTCATCATGGCCCGGTTTCCGGCAAGGCAGCGTTTTTTATCAATTACGGCGGCGATTCCCTGCCCTTCAATGGCGGTAAAATCTGCCGCGGGCTGATAAGCTGTGTTCTGCGCCTGCGCATATTCGGCGACCGCGTTTCCAAGCGGGTGGCCGGAAAGCCGTTCCAGAGAATATGCTATTGTCAGCAGATGATCCTGCGTGCAGGAGCTTGCAGGAAGTATATCAGTTACCGCCGGCTTTCCTTCCGTGACGGTTCCTGTTTTATCTAAAACAACGGTATTGATCTTATGGGCGGTTTCCAACGCCTCTGCCGAACGCATCAAAATCCCCTGTTCTGCACCTTTCCCAGTACCCACCATAATAGCGGTAGGGGTTGCAAGCCCCAAAGCACACGGGCAGGATACCACCAAAACAGAGATTCCGATCGACAAAGCAAACTCCACACTGGCGCCAAATAGAAGCCAAATGATAGTGGAGAGCACTGCAACAGAGATCACGACCGGAACAAATACGCCGCTGACTTTGTCCGCCAATTTAGCGATAGGCGCTTTGGAGGAAGAAGCCTCTTCCACCAAGCTGATGATCTGGGAAAGCGTGGTATCATCGCCCACTTTTTGTGCCTGAAACACCAGATAACCAGAGGTGACGATGCTGGCTCCGGTCAGAGGATCGCCGACCGTTTTAGATACTGGGATGCTCTCGCCAGTCAGTGCAGATTCATCTACCGTGCCGGCGCCTTCTGTTACAACACCGTCTACCGGGATCGTCTGTCCTGCTTTCACGCGCACAAAGTCGCCAACTATCACCTGTTCTATTGGGATCTCCACCTCTTCGCCGCCACGGAGGACAAAGGCTGTTTTGGGCGTTAGATCCATCAGCTTGCGGATCGCCTCTCCGGTTTTTCCCTTTGCCCGGGATTCCATGTATTTGCCCAATGTGATCAGGGTCAAGATCATGGCGGCGGATTCAAAATACAGATCCATCCGGTAATCGTGTACCATGTCAAGATCCTGAATTCCTAGGCCATACCCGATTTTATAAATGGCAAAAATGCCGTAAATCATTGCGGCGGCCGACCCAAGGGCGATCAGGGAATCCATATTTGGAGCGCGATGCCACAGGTTCCGGAACCCATTTTTAAAATAAGAGAAGTTTACAAAAACCACAGGGAGCATCAAAAGAAACTGCGTAAACGCGAAAGCTATCGCATTTTCATTCCCCTCCAAAAACCTTGGGAGCGGGAAATGCCACATATGCCCCATGGAGATATAAAACAGAGGCACCGTAAAGACAATCGATAAAATCAGCCTTAGCTTCATGTTTTTTTGTTGTTTTACCGCAGGATCTTCTGTTTGCTCGGCCTTGCGCCGCACCGGCACCGAGCTGTGTTGGGAAGCCCCATAACCTGCTTTTTCTACCGCCTGGATGATCCCATCTGCAGTAACCTTGTCTGAGAATTCTACAGTCATGGAATTGCTTAACAGGTTAACGTTTACCTGTTCTACGCCATCAAGGCCAGCTACTGTTTTTTCTATCCGAGCCGAGCAGGCCGAGCAGGTCATACCGGTTATATCAAATTTTTCTTTCAAAGTAATCACCTCGCAAAACACACCCACCCCGTGGGGGTATCTACACTATAACACACTTTATTTTGGTTTGTCAATACCAGATGTTATTGCTTTACAAATAAAAAGGCACTCCAATTTTGGAATGCCTTTTTATGACAACCGCAATACACAGGGTTAGTATGCTGCGCTGCTCCTAAAATAATTCTGAAACAGGAACACTATTTTTGTAAAATACGTCCCTTTTCAAGGCTTGGGGCAATAAAATGTTCCAGGGCATACTGCCATAGTTTTTCAGAACCGGCGGCAGTATGCTGGTTTCGATTTAAAATTTGTTCCAGATAAACGCCCCGTTCCTCCCAAGCCTTTCCGTCAGTAGCGGCATTGAGCATCATGGGCTGAATGTTATCCATTGTATGCGCGAACCGCGCTTCCGGGCTGGCACCCGTCTCAAACTCTTCCCACAGGGCGCGCAGTTTCTTTTGCTGATCGTCCGGCAAAAGTCCAAAGATGCGGTCCGCGCCGGCTAACTCCCGGCTTGCCTGTGTCTTTTTTGCCTCTTCATCATAGGCGTAGGTATCGCCCGCGTCGATTTCTACCAGATCATGGATCAGCAGCATGGAAACCGTCTTCAGCACGTCAATGGGTTCATTGGAATATTCGCTGAGCAGGATCGCCATCACCGCCATATGCCAGGCGTGTTCCGCGTCGTTTTCCTTGCGTTTTCCGTCAGAAAGGTAGGTCTGCCGCCCGATCATTTTTTCCTTGTCGATCTCTTTGCAAAAGGCAAGCTGTTTTTCCAGCCGGTCGTCCCTCATTCTGGGTCCCTCCTGTTATTTTAGTGCAATAGAAAGCGACGATGTCCTCCACCGCCGCAGTTCCGTCAATAATAAGAAAGCGTGACCCGCTTTCCGGTTTTTTCTATCTCTGCCGCAAGCTCCTTGATCAGGTTGAGCTTCAACCCCAGCGAGATCGGCATCCCCGGGTTTTGGTGAGCCGGGTTCAGGGCACGTCCCACCAGAAAATCCACCTGTGTGGAATCTTCCAGAAACAGCTTAGCAAGACGGGTGGCACCGTCGGTTTTCTTTAGGTTGAATGGTTCAAAGGAACCGTCGTTTGCCGTGGCTTTGCGCAGGATCTCCAGCGCTTTTCCAAGGGTAAGGACCCCTTCTGTCACCAGGTCGATGCCTTGTATGTGAGCGATCGGCGGCACTGCTGGATTTTCGTAGTCAATAGAAACAGAAACCTCTTTCCCGGTGACCTTACTGACGATTTGGCTGGTAGTGCCGCCACAGACGACCTTTAACCCCTTGCAGCTCATCAACCGGTCTACCACCTCGCGGTCCTTTTCCTTGTCCACAGGAGGCCCCACCATGATCGTTGCCGGACGGCTTTCCTTGACAAGCATGGTACAGACTGTACTGTCATCGCCGGGCTCCTGCATATAAAGGGTATTGACTGCCCCTAAAATATTTTTAGTCAGTGCAATCGGGGAAGTGTCCTTGGCAACGCTGTCTGTAATAAAGCTGACCGCGTTGTCATACTGCCATCCCAAATCAAGCAGCCTCCCCACGCCGGCATGGACCACTCCATCCGAAAAGGCGATGATAAGATCGCCGACCTGCGCTTCAAAATTGCTGATCAGCACTTGTTTTCCGTCAATGACACGGGTTTCGCGTTTAATCTCCATCAGCTTTCCGTCGCGGTAATGAAGGGCGTTGGGATTGTCAAATTCCGCCATGTATGTATGCCCGTTCTTGTCCACCCGGACAATGGTAAAAGTAGAATATGCGATTCCTCTGTCATGACAGACTGGAAGCGTTTTTGCGATCGTTTCAATGGCTTCATCCAGCGTTGCGCCTTCTTTGAGCATCGTGCTGATGATCTTGCTGGTCAGGGTGGAAAGGATATTTGCCTTTACCCCGCTGCCCAGTCCGTCAGCCAGTACCAGAATACAATAGTCATCCTCCCGGATAAACTCAACATTATCCCCACACAGCTCTTCGCCAAAGTGAAACAGGCTGTCATATGCAACGTCAATAAAATATTCCAAAAAAGAACACCTGCCTTTCTTTGTTTGTTTTGGGGAAATACTATTTATTCTGTTCTTCCATTGATTTTTTCAGCTTTGTAAGGGCGACCTTGGTTTCGGCCGTCGTTTCACCCAGCAGGCTTGCGATCTCTTGGGCCACGGTCATCTGTTTTTCAATGACCTTCTGTGCTATGGATACAGTGTGCTCCCGTAGGCCGGCAAGCTCCTGCTTGCGGCTTTCCTCCTCGCTGATGTCCTTGATGAAGACCAGATACATTCCGTGTTGTTTGACAAAGAGGATGGTCTGTTCACAGAATTTATCGTCGATCGTGATCTTCTTGACTTTAACTTTCTCTTCTGCGCGGGCATCTTCAAAATCGGTTTCCCCGTAGAACACTGGCGGCAGTTCGCCCAGCCAGTCCTTTTTCTCCAGTCCCAGCATTATCTCCGCGGTGGGGTTCATATCTAACAGGCGTTGTTCGCTGTCAAAGACAAGGATCCCATTGGGCGAGAACTCCAGCACAGTATTGGACATATTTTCAGCTTGCTGGCGGAAATATGGAAGACACATGTGAATGTCGGCCTTTCCTTGGAAAACAGCCACAGCTTTGGCTCGGCAAGAGGGGTATCCGCAGCTTCCGCAGTTGAGTTCATCCTCCGGCGAATGCTTCCCAATGGTAGCCAGAATGCGGCGGATGTCCTCTTCCGTGGGCTGTGGGCGCTGTGCGCTGCGGTTGGCAAACACACGCGGATGAGAAAACGCATTGCGCGTTGTAGCCGCGGGGGTGTCATCGTATTCCATGGGGTCATCATCTAGGTTGAATTGGGACAGGTGCGGGTTTTTATGCTTGCTGCGCAGAACAGGGCCGCCCAAACAGCCTCCCTTACAGACATTTGCCTCAATGAACAGCCCTTGGATGGAATCATCGTTTTTTAAGGTGTCGAACAGTTCGATACAGTCGCTGATTCCGTCTACGCTCACTTTACGGTATTTTTGTTTAAACAGCCGCTCGCTGATGGTCTGAATGATTCCAAACGGCTTTGGATAGAGACGGGAAACCGGATTTAATACCCCTACAGCCTCCGGGTCCGGCGTTTCACTGAACTGGATACCGTCCTTTTGCATCCATTCCTCCAGTCCTGAAAAGGTGATGGCATAATCCACATATCCGCCGGCCAAACGGTCCGCAGCCTCTTCCTTTTTTGCGATGCACGGCCCTAAAAAGACGACCTTAATGTCGTTGCCATAGGTTTCCCGCATCAGCTTTGCATGGGCCATCATCGGGGAAGCGACCGGGGCCAGATGTTTGATCAGCTCTGGATAATGCCGTTCCACCAGCATCACTACCGAGGAGCAGGCAGTGACGATGATGTTTCCCATCTGTCCGTCGATCAAAAGATGGCTGTATTCGCGGGAAACCTCGTTAGCGCCGATCGCAGTTTCTTCCACTCCGGCAAAGCCCATCTTTTTTAAAGTGGCGCTTAACGTTGGAAAATCAATATTATAATATGCAGTATAGCTTGGTGCGACAGAAACATAGACGCGTTCCCCCTGGGTCAGCAGATCTTTGACCTGCTGTCGCTGACTTTTTACAAATTTGGCGTTCTGCGGACATACATCTACACAGGTCCCGCAGAGAATACATTCATCGTCGATAACGGTGGCGCGGCCCTCTTTAAAGCGGATCGCTTTTAAGGGACAGTTGCGGATGCATTTATAGCAGTTTTGGCAGTTGCCGGTATTTAGTTCAATGATGCTCATTGCAGGTCTTCCTTTCTTCTTTTGCCGTAAAAGCGGGCTTTATTATTTTGTCAGCGGAAGCACATATTGGTTAAAGATCTCTGTCGCATTGCTAAAGCCGACATTTTCAATCGGCTCGTCATTGACGGTAACAGCAATCCCGCTGGCACAGCGCCCCATACAGAAAGCGGCTTTCAGCGCCACCTTATCTTCCAGATTTTGTTTTTTGATCAGCTCTTTGAAGGTGGTGATGACCTGGTAAGAGCCTTTTAAATGGCAGGAGCTTCCTACACAAACTTTGACTTCGACCATATCCATAATCTCCTTTGGTAAATTTATTGATAAAGTTCCTGTTAAGAAGTGGGATTTCTATGCTAAAATACACAATATTATCATACATGGAAAACAGGGGAATATCAAGCTGTAAATTCCACAAGATTTTTAGTGAAATTTTTATCAAACATCTGCCGGTTTGCCTTGACTATCTTTCGGCGGATAAGATATAATGATAGTTACATGGAACTTACTAGTAAAATGTAAAGGGGGCGGAAAGATGAAACGGTTGCAGGTACAGGTATGTGCATGTAATAAATGCATTATGATGGGTGCAATGGAGATCATGGAAAACATTGAGAGCCTGAAAAAGCTCAAGGTTCAGCTTCGGTTGCAGACACAGATCGACTTGATTATGGATAAAAAGATCTGCGGTGATTTATCCGATGACGCGGCGCCGGTTGTTATCATCAATGATGAGGTGATAGAACAGGCAACGCCGGAGATCGTCATGGAGAAAATCGTGAAATTAACGCAAAGGAAGTGATATGAGTGAGAGGCGTTTATACCCCTGTTACGAAATTAAGAAGACAAGTTTTTACGGAAATTGCCAAAATGGCTTATGAGAAGAAAGAATTATCCTATATTGAACAGCTTCCATATAAAATCATTCCGGGTGAGGTAGCAAAATACCGTGATAATATATTTAAAGAAAGAGCGATCGTTGGTGAACGTCTCCGCTTAGCAATGGGGCTGCCGTTAAGACCGGTTGGAGAACACCAGCCGCTGGCAAACGGCGTTGAGGACTGTGCAAAGCCGGAAATTTTTTACCAGCCGCCTTTGATCAACGTGATCCCATTTGCCTGCAACGCATGTCCCACCGCAACGGTAGAAGTCAGCAATAACTGCCGGGGCTGTTTGGCGCATCCGTGCGAAAGCGTCTGCCCGATGAAAGCGATTTCCATTGTGGATGGAAGAAGCGTGATTGATCAGGAAAAATGCGTCAAATGTGGCAGATGTATTGAAATTTGCCCATACAATGCTATTTTAAAATACGACCGTCCCTGCGCTGCTGCCTGTGGTGTTGACGCAATCGGCAGCGACGAGCTGGGACGCGCTAAAATTGACTATGATAAGTGTGTATCGTGCGGGCAGTGCCTTGCAAGCTGTCCGTTTGCGGCGATCGCGGACAAGTCCGAAATTTTCCAGCTGATTACGGCAATTAACGAGGGAAATGAAGTGATCGCGGAAATTGCGCCTGCTTTTGTGGGGCAGTTTGGACCACTGGCAACCCCGGAAAAGGTATTTGAGGGGTTAAAGCAGCTTGGATTTTCTGATGTTTATGAAGTGGCGATCGGCGCCGACCTTGGCGCGGTGGAGGAAGCGCATCATTTTGCCCACAAGGTGGCAACTGGGGAGCAGAAATTCCTAGCTACTTCTTGTTGTCCTTCGTGGTCGGTAATGGCGAAAACGCTGTTCCCGAAAGTGGCGGACTGTGTGTCTGATGCGTTGACCCCAATGGTGGCGACTGCGCGGATCATCAAAAAAGAACACCCCAATGCAAAGATCGTGTTTATTGGGCCGTGTGCCGCGAAGAAGCTGGAGGCACAGCGGCGTACGGTAAAGAGCGATGTGGACTTTGTCATTACCTTTGAAGAGCTGATGGGGATGTTTGTAGCTAAAGACATTGAATTTGGCGATATGGAACAGGCAGAACCTGTCAATCAGGCCACAGGAGCGGGGCGCGGATACGCCTGTGCCGGCGGGGTAGCGGATGCTATCTCTGAAGCGGTGCATGACCTGTACCCTGACCTGGACTTTAAAGTAGACCGTGCAGAAGGTCTGCGGGAATGCCGCAAGATGATGACCTTGGCCAATGCAGGCAAGCGCGACGGCTACCTGCTGGAAGGCATGGCCTGCCCGGGAGGCTGTATCGCAGGGGCTGGAACGATCCTGCCGATCAAAAAAGCACAGACCTCTGTCAAGCAGTTTAAAGATAAGTCCCAAATGCATCAGGCGGTAGAAAACCCGCGTGTTCCGGACGAAGATTAGGAGAGGGGGCTTGCCTCTCTCTTTCTTTTTATTGGGGAAATAGAAAGCCGCCCGAAAAGGGCTTGAGGAGTTTTATGGATCATTTTATTGTGTCGCTGAATGCCGTGATGCCGACCTTTTTGCTGATGGCAGCCGGCTTTTTACTCAGACATCTTGGCATTGTCAGCGCAGAGTTTTTAAAGCAGGCCAACAAGGTGACCTTTTCAGTCTTCCTGCCGGTGATGCTGTTCCGAAATATCTACCCGACGGATTTAAGCGAAACCTTTGATGTGGCTGTTGTGTTCATGGCTCTTGGCTGCCTTGTCATCCTGTTTTTTATTCTGTGGTTTACAGTTCCCCATGTTGTACACGACCCGAAACGGCAGGGCGTTGTGATGCAGGGAATCTTCCGAAGCAATTACCTGATTTTTGGCGTCAGCATCGTCACCAATATGTTTGGCTCTGAAAAGGCTGCGCTTGCCGCAATGCTCAGCGCGGTTTTGGTCCCGGCCTATAACTTTATGGCGGTGGTGGTGCTGGCGGTCTTTACCAATAAAGGACAGGTCAGCAAAAAGGAAACAGTGCTGTCCATCTTAAAAAACCCACTGATCCTTGCCAGTGTACTTGGGGTGATCGTGGCTGCTTTAGGGATCGATTTTCCGGAGTTTTTAGACAACAGCTTTAAGCAGCTTGGCGGGATCGCCACCCCGCTCGCTTTGATCGTGCTTGGCGGTGATTTTCAGATTTCTGCCTTGAAAGGGCGGTTTGCAACGGCGCTCACAGTATCGCTGATCAAGCTGATCGCCGTGCCGGCAGTAATGGTGCCGATCGCGGTGGCAATGGGATTCAGAAATGAAGTACTGATGAGCGTGGTGCTGGCGGGGGCCAGTCCGGTGGCAGTATCCAGTTATATCATGTCCCAGCAGGCCGGCGCCGACCATGAACTGGCAGGACAGATCGTTATGATCAGTTCGTTCCTCTGTTTATTTACGATGTTTGGCTGGGTATATCTGCTGCGCAGTATGGGTCTTGTATAAAGATCATGTGATGAAAAAAATGGAAGCTAAAATTTAGCTTCCATTTTTTTGTTTTCATATCTTCCTTTTCAAAGCAAATACTAGAAATTGCGAATGAACGCGAAAGAAAGGAAGAGCTTTTTATGAGCAGGAATACCAAGGAAAAAATGGTTGTATTTTCTGTGGGGGCAGCGGCCTATACATTGATCGAATTGCTTTGGCGGCAGCATACCCACTGGTCGATGACCTTGACTGGCGGGACCTGTTTTACGATCCTGTACCAGATCTATAACCGTTGGAAAGCTATGCCGCTGACGAAAAAATGCCTGATCGGCAGCGGTGTGATCACAGCCGTTGAGTTTGTGGTTGGAGTTGTGGTGAATATTTGGCAGAAATGGAATGTCTGGGACTATTCCGGGATGCAGTTTAATTTGTTAGGACAGATCTGTTTATTATACTCTTCGTTGTGGTTTTTCTTGTCTATACCAATCGTATATATCAGTAAAAAATTAAAAATCCGTTTACAGCGGGTATTATAGCTACGCGGAGAGTACCAAGAACAGCAAATAGGAAAGAACGATCCCTAAAGAGCAGATGATATGAAAGATTTTTGCCGCATTGCCCTCTTCCTTTTTAGCCCGCCGCTTCAGCAGGATCGCCCCTGCGATTACCGACGACAGCACGCCAAAGATGAGCATTAAGGTGGTCTGATAAGACGGGATATAGATCGACTGCTTCCAGCATAAGATGTCGGCGATGGAAAGGATCGTGAAGTTAAACATGTTGCTTCCGATAATATTTCCGAACATGGCGTTGTAGTTGCGCTTGCGCACCAGTGCGACGCTGGAGGTCAGCTCCGGCAAAGAGGTGGCGACGCCTAAGAACAACGCGCCTGCCAATGAAGCATTCAGGTTCAGTTTGCTGGCGATCTGGTCGGTCGCCCAGGTAATGCAGATGCTAGCGGCCACCAGTCCTAAGGCCATCAGGATAAAACGAACCACGATCTGCCGGACTGTCAGCGGAGAATCCGCCTCCTCATCGTTGGCGGTGTCGTCTGAAGAAAGGAAACGGAATGAGATCACGTAAACTACGATGATCAGCAAAGAAACAATGTTGATATTGATCACCGGGATCGTTCCCCAGCCGGTCAGGGTTGCAAACGCGCAGCCCAGATAGGCAATAAGAGAACAGACCAGCGTGGCCATATGGGAAGGCGCCACCTTGCTTTTGATAAAGTTCCGGGCAGTAAAGGCCACCAAGGCGCCCAGCACGGCTAGATTAAATACATTGCTGCCTAAGACATTCCCTATAATCAGTTCCGGGTTATCCACAACATAAAGGGAAGAGATACTGGTGAACAATTCCGGCAGGGAAGTGACCGCGGCAAGGATGATCCCGCCGATAAACGCTCCGGAGATGTTAGTCTTTTTGTCCAGCAGGTCAACGTAATCTGCACATTTGACCGAGCAGAGAACAACAAGTACCGCTAAAACGAAATAGATGATAAAGATCATGGCTGCTCCTCCAAGCTGGATCATAGGCACAAAAAGAGACCTATGTGCAGTGCTTCCTGCACATAGGTCTTGTTTTTTCAAGGTTATACCAGAGCAAAAGCCCGGGACTGTTGGTATAAGCTACTCAAAAGAATGAGCAAACTACTCCCCTATGATCCTGTCATTTTATTGTCTTTTATTATAGCATATTTTCGACATTTGTCAACTTGTTTATCGGCTCATTCAGAGTCTGATGCTTTTAGCTTTTCCAAAACAGCCGGGTACTGTTCCGCTTCTCCAGAGAGCACCAGGACTTTGATCCTTTGAGAGGAAAGAGCCTGTATATTTTTGGTGGAGAGGGCGGTATCTGTGATAACCAGATCCGGTTCCAGTTCGAGGATCGCCTGAATATCAGGCTGTTCCGCTGTCCCTGCAACAAGAGTTTCAGCATAATCCTCCAGCGCGGAATCTGTGTTGACCCCGGCAATACGATCAGTAAGCCCTAAGGCGGCCAGCGCGGAGGTGATCTCATCTGAAAGGGAAACGATCCGTTCCGGTTCCCCATATAAGGTGATATTTTCGATCACCACCGGAAAGTCTGCTTTGGAAGAGGTGTCCTCCGCGGGATAGGACTCGCAGGCTGTCAGAAAGCAGAGGGAGAAAAGAATAAAAAATACAGATAGTTGTTTTATATTACTTTTATACATAACGCAAACCTCATTGTTTGACTGGAGGAAGCCCTAAGCTTAAACGCCCCTCTACATAGTCGATATACTGGCGTGCGACCCGCCCGGAGCGGCTTGCTTTTTTCATTGCAAAGATATTCGCGCCTTTTTTCAGACTTTCTTCGTCCACTTCGAGCCCGCGTTCTTTTGCGATCTCGCAGACGATGTCCATGAATTCGTTGAGGTTTGGCTTGGTAAAGGTGACCACCAGCCCGAAACGGTCTGCCAAAGAAGCACTTTCATCGCGGGTATCGCTGGCGTGAAGCTCGTTCCCCTCCCGGGAAGAAAAGGTTTCCTTGATCAGGTGCCGCCGGTTGGTAGTGGCGTAGATCAAAACGTTTTTCGGCAGCTCGTTCAGCGAGCCTTCCAGTACGGCTTTCAGGGTATTGAAGCACTCGTCGTTTTCCTGGAAGGTCAGGTCATCAATAAAGATGATAAATTTCAACGGGTTATTTTCAATGAATTTTAATACTTTATGCAGATAGATAATGTCTTCTTTAGAAACCTGGATCATCCGCAGGCCATTTTGATGAAATTCATTTAAAACCGCCTTAACAGTGGTGGATTTTCCGGTGCCGCGGTCCCCGTATAGCAAGACATTATTTGCCGGCTTTCCATTGAGGAAGCTGAGGGTATTTTCAATGACCTGCCGTTTCTGGAGTTCATATTTTTTCAGACTGTTCAGACGGAACGGCTCAAAATGCTTGACCGGAACGATTTCCTTGTGATCGTCCATGAAGAAGGCATAATATTTGGTGAATACCGAGGTACCGTTTCGGCGGTGGTAATCGCCCAGCGGGGCAAGATCGTCGCCCCATTTCTTTTCGTGAGAACGGTACCGTTTCTTTTCATTGCTGTATTCGGCAAACAGCTTCACCATCTCCGCTTTTTCTGGAAACAGGTCGGTGATTGCCTGCTTGATCTCCTTGCTGGTGATCAAAGACAGCAGATAAAAGACGTTTAGATCAAATTCCGCCGCTTTTTTCAAAGCGCGGGTAAGGCGGTTATATTTATTCTGCGCGCACATGACGGAATACACGTTCTCATCACACAGGATCTTGTCAAACAGATAATCCGGAAGGCTGCCGCTGAATTCGCTTTCATACAATATCGTGCAGATTTTGCTGTAATGTCTGGAGATTTTATCAAAGTCAGCCGGGTCCTGCTCCAAAGCCCGGAATAGCTTGCAAAAGCGTTTGACCAATTTATCCTCCCTGAGATGGTGATAGACAGAAACGCCCGAGAGCATGTCCAATACATAGATCCCTTTGTCCATCTGAATAAAACCCCTTTACAACAATATGATTTCATTATACAATGACTCCACCAGATTTGTAAACTGAAATTTTGCAGATACGAAAATTTATACAAAGTAGGAGGGGGATTGTTTTTGATACAAAGACAGCTGTAAAAAATCGCAGGACGCTTTTTTGCTTTTTTAAACACTATGACAAATTAAAGTATAAAAGAGTTGAAAAAAATAAAGGAATCCCTTATAATAAAACCAATAATACTTAGGGCGCTATCATTAAGAAGAAAGAAAACGGGAGGGAACATGTATGATCACAGTTGCGCAAGCAATGGTAAAATGTCTGGAAGAGGAACAGACGTCTGTCGTGTTTGGTTATCCCGGCGCCGCGATCGGTGCATTTTATGATGCCTTATCTCACAGTGAGATTCAACATATTTTAGTTCGGCATGAGCAGATGGCTGCCCATGCCGCCAGCGGGTATGCCAGAATGAGCGAACGTCCGGCAGTCTGTATCGCCACTTCGGGGCCGGGAGCTCTGAACCTGATCACAGGGATCGCTACCGCATATATGGATTCGGTCCCTATGGTGGTCATCACAGGGCAGGTATCCTGCGATATTTTGGGAAGCGATGGATTTCAGGAAGCAGATATTACCGGCGCGGTAGAGCCGTTTATCAAATACAGTTATATTGTAAAGGATCCGGATTCGATCGGCCGGATCTTTAAAGAGGCGTTTTACTTGGCGGCAAGCGGACGTCCGGGTCCGGTGCTGATCGATGTGCCAATGGATATTCAGACCCAGAAGATCCAGTTTTCCTATCCGGAAACGGTGAATATCCGGGGATACAAGCCGACCATCAAAGGCCATCCGGGACAGATTAAGCGCGTGGCAATTGCCATGAGGAATGCAAAATGCCCGGTGATCTGCGCGGGCGGCGGGGTGTTTACCGCAAAAGCGCAGGCAGAACTCAGTGAATTGATTGAAAAAACGAATATCCCGCTGGTCACCACCATGATGGGGATCGGCGCGGTTAACTGTGATAACCCGTTAAACTTTGGGATGCTTGGGATGCACGGGGTCCCTGCCGCAAACCATGCGGTGCAGAAAGCAGATCTGTTGATCCTGATTGGGGCTAGGGCAAGCGACCGTTCCGTAATGGCGCCCAAAATTGTAGAAAAACATAAAAAAGTGGTACATATCGATATCGACCCGGCAGAGATCGGAAAAAACCTTGCGGTTGATATTCCTCTGGTAGGGGACATAAAAGCGATTTTGCAGGAACTGAACCAAAAGGTTACCCGCAACGAATGCACTGAGTGGCAGGAAGAGCTGCGGGAATTCAAAAATAGGACCAGGACAGACCGTACGGTCCGGGAGGGATACATTAATCCAAAGCTGTTTATGAATCTGCTCTCCACCGAAACAGACCCGAATGCGCTGGTGGTTGCAGACGTAGGGCAAAACCAGATCTGGACTGCCAACCACTGCGGGATCCACAACGGGCGGTTCATGACCTCCGGCGGGATGGGGACCATGGGGTACTCGATCCCTGCGGCGGAAGGCGCAAAACTGGCCGACCCCAAACGACAGGTCGTGTCGGTTTGCGGAGACGGTTCTTTCCAAATGCAGATGATGGAATTGGGAACGATCTCATACTATCATATCAATGTAAAAATGGTCGTGATGAACAACAACTACCTAGGCATGGTAAAGGAATTGCAGGATAAACATTATGCGGGCAATGAAACCGCGGTCCATTTAGGGGATGTGTTGAACATCTGCAAATTGGCTCAGGCTTATGGGATTCCGTCAAAGAGGCTGACCGATATGTCCGAATGCAAAAATGCGATTGCTGAAATGATGGAGCATGACGGACCGTACCTGCTGGAATGTATGGTATCTCCGGATGAATCCACATTGTAAGGAGGGAAAGATATGCTGCACACGATTTCTATTTTAGTAGAAAACCACGCCGGTACTCTTTCCCGGATTTCGGGGCTGTTTTCGCGGCGGGGATTCAACATTGAAAGCCTTGCTGTTGGAATCACCGACGACCCCACCATTTCCCGTATCACCATTATCGTGGAGGGGGACGACTACACAGTTGAGCAGGTGGAAAAACAACTGAATAAGCTGGTTGACGTAATTAAGCTAAAACGGATCCGTTCCGAGGAAAATATCAGCCGGGAGCTGATGCTGGTCAAGGTGGCGTACAACGCCAAGACCCGCGGCGACGTGATCGATATTGCGCGCGTCATGCAGTCGAAGATCTGCGATATTTCCCCCAGCACCATCACGATCGAGATCTCCGATACCACGGAGCGGCTGGAGATCCTTCAGGAATTACTAAAGCCTTACGGGATTTTGGAAGTTATCCGTACCGGCACCATTGCGATCCAGAAGGGCAGTGAAGTGATTAACTGATCAGGCTAACCTCAGCTGTGTTATGCAGCTGGATTATGTATACATACGACCGACGAGGACTCGCCGGAAAATTTTAGGAGGAGAAAAAGAAATGGCAGATTTGAAGATTTTTTATGAAAGCGATTGCAATTTAGGGCTTTTGGACGGAAAAAAAGTTGCGATCATCGGCTACGGCAGCCAGGGGCATGCCCATGCACTGAACCTGAAAGAGAGCGGCGTTGATGTTGTTGTCGGCCTGTATGAAGGTTCTAAATCCTGGAAAAAAGCAGAAGAAGCCGGCCTGACCGTTATGACCACCGCAGAAGCAACAAAGGTTTCCGACATCATCATGATCCTAGTTCCGGACGAAAGACAGGCTGACCTGTACAAAAATGAAATCAAACCAAACCTGACCGCTGGGAAGACTTTGGCGTTTGCACATGGCTTTAATATCCACTTCCAGCAGATCGTACCGCCGGCTGATGTTGACGTGATCATGATCGCACCGAAAGGTCCGGGCCACACCGTTCGTTCCGAATATCTGGCTGGCAAGGGCGTTCCGTGCCTGTATGCGGTTCACCAGGACGCTTCCGGCAGAGCTGTTGACATGGCTTTGGCTTATGCTGCTGGGATCGGCGGCGCAAGAGCGGCTGTTTTGGAAACCACTTTCCGCGTAGAAACAGAAACCGACCTCTTTGGCGAACAGGCTGTTCTGTGCGGCGGCGTCTGCGCTTTGATGCAGGCTGGGTTTGAAACCTTAGTAGAAGCTGGCTACGACCCAAGAAACGCTTATTTTGAATGCATTCACGAAATGAAGCTGATCGTTGATTTGATTTATCACGGCGGATTCTCTGAAATGAGAGCTTCCATCTCTGACACTGCGGAATACGGCGACTATGAAGTTGGAAAACGCATGATCACAGATGAAACAAAGAAAGAAATGAAAAAAGTTTTGGCAGAGATCCAAGACGGCACCTTTGCAACGAACTGGATCGCTGAAAACAAAAATGGCCGCGCCCACTTCAACGCGACTAGAAGGCTGAAAGCTGAACATGAACTGGAAAAAGTTGGTAAGGAATTGAGGAAAATGTATTCCTGGAATGAAGAATAACTACTTCTAGCATTGGAAAACCGGGAAAACAGTAGTTCTTTCTGTTTTCCCGGTTTTTGACATTTTGGGATAAGGTACAATTTTCCGTTCTATAGGAAATAAGGCTCAAAAAAGAAAAAAACGCCTGAAAATCAGGCGCTTTCAAAACAAAATTTATGAGCGAAAAAGTGTACTTTGTCATTCGTAAGTAAGACAGCGAATAAGAGGCTGCTTTTCAAGCATTTGACTGCTGTTTTTCCCCGAATGGCAAGGTACACTTTTTCATGATTTTTCATGGTATAGAAAGATAGTTGAGAAACATATTATTTATGATGAAGGCAAAATAGGAAATAGGAGAAAGAAGAAAACATGTGTGGATTTGTAGGATTCGTTGATGCAAGAACACAAGATAAAGCAAATGTGATCCATGCCATGGCCGACCAGATCGTTCACCGCGGCCCAGACCAAGAGGGATATTTTTTGGACGATACTGCCGCCTTGGGATTTCGTAGATTAAGCATTATAGATTTGGAAAAAGGCGGGCAGCCGATTTATAACGAAGACCAAAGCAAGGTTCTGGTTTTTAATGGGGAGATTTACAATTATAAGCAGTTAAGGGAAGAACTCATCCAGAAAGGCCATCAGTTCACCACAAAATCCGATTCTGAGGTGCTGCTGCATGGTTATGAAGAATACGGAAAAGAGCTTTTACAAAAACTGCGGGGAATGTATGCGTTCGTTATCTGGGACAGAACATCGCAGAAGCTATTTGGGGCACGGGATATTTTTGGAATAAAGCCGTTCTATTATTACCACAAGGGGGATGTCTTTTTATTCGGCTCCGAGATCAAGGGCTTTTTGCCGCATCCGCATTTTGAAAAAGCAGTAAACCAAAAAAGATTACCGGAATACCTTTCTTTTGAATACCTGCCATGTGAGGAAACGATGTTCGAGCATGTGTTCAAGCTGCTGGGCGGACATTGCTTTACCTATGAAAACGGCAGTTTAACCGTTGAAAAATATCATCAGATTGAATATCGCATTGATGAAACGAAATCACTGGAAGAGTGGGTAGACACCATTGAAAAGACCTTTGAGGACTCTGTGCTGGCGCATAGAGTCAGCGACGTAGAGGTAGGTACGTTCCTATCGAGTGGAATTGATTCCAGCTATGTGGCGAACGAGGTCAATAAAAGCTATCATGTAAAGGCTTTTTCAGTGGGATACAAGGAAGAAAAATACAGCGAATTATCCTATGCGGAAGAATTTGCACAAAGCATAGATTTAGATATTCACACCAAAAAAGTGTCTGCGGACGAGTTTTTTGAGATCGCGCCGAAGATCCAGTATTATATGGACGAGCCGCTGCCGAACCCCTCTGCCCTGCCGCTTTACTTTGTTGCCAATACAGCCGCCAAACAGGTGAAGGTAGTGCTGTCCGGTGAGGGGGCGGATGAATTATTCGGCGGATATAATTATTATACGGAACCATTGGACTATGCATCATACCAAAAATTGCCGCAATGGCTGAGAAGCTTTGCTGCTGCTGTGGCCGGGAAACTGCCAAGTTTTCACGGGAAGCGCTTTCTGACTAGGGCGAGCCAGCCTATTGAAACACGTTTTATTCGGAACAACTATGTGTTTGACCAGAAAGAGCGGCAAAAGGTGCTGGCACAGCCGGTAACTGCACCAGATCCGGCACAGTTTACGAAGCCTTATTTTGACCAAGCGGCCAAATTGGACGACGTTAGCAAAATGCAGTATGTGGACATCCATACATGGATGCTGTATGATATTTTATTAAAGGCTGATAAGATGAGCATGGCAAATTCTTTAGAGCTGCGTGTGCCGTTCCTTGATAAAAAGATGCTGGAGGTGGCGATGCAGATCCCGGCGAAATACCGGGTGAGCCGGGAAATGACAAAGATCGCCCTAAGGAAGGCGGCGATCCGGCAGCTACCGCCTAAAACAGCGAACAAGAAGAAGCTGGGATTCCCAGTACCGTTGAACGACTGGCTGAAACAGGAGCCATATTACCGCCAGGTGGCCGAAGCGTTCCAGAGCGAAGAGGCAAAGCTGTTTTTTGATCAGGCGTATATTATGAAGCTATTACAGGACCATAAAGATGGAAAACGCGGGAATATGAAAAAGATTTGGTCTGTTTATTGCTTTTTGCTTTGGTACCGGGAATATTTTATCAATCGGTAAGGAAAAGGAGAGGAAAAACCTCTCCTTTTTTCTGTAATAAAAAGGTTGTAAAATCCGGCTAAATTCTTTATAATATTCTTTGAGAGATGTTTGGAAGAAGAGGTTGGTAGGAATGAAAAAATTAGGATTTGACAATGAGAAATACCTGCAAATGCAGTCGGAGCAAATCCAAAACCGGATCAGCCAGTTTGATAATAAGCTGTATTTGGAATTTGGGGGAAAACTTTTTGATGATTTTCATGCTTCCCGTGTGCTTCCGGGTTTTGCGCCGGACAGCAAACTGAAAATGCTGCTAAAGCTAAAAGATGAAGCCGAAATTGTGATTGTGATCAATGCAAACGACATTGAAAAAAGTAAGATGCGGGGTGATTTGGGAATCACCTATGACTTGGATGTACTGCGGCTGATGGATGCGTTCCATGATGTAGGGTTGTATGTTGGAAGCGTCGTGCTGGCGCAGTATGCCGGGCAGCCGGCGGCAGATACCTTTAAAAACCGCTTGGAAAAACTGGGGACCAAAGTTTACCTGCACTATCCGATCGAAGGCTACCCCAGCAATATCCAATATATTGTCAGCGATGATGGTTATGGAAAAAATGAATATATTGAAACTTCCCGCCCACTGGTAGTGATCACAGCGCCGGGGCCGGGGAGCGGAAAGATGGCTACCTGCCTTTCACAACTGTATCATGAGTATAAACGGGGCGTAAAGGCGGGATACGCGAAATTTGAAACCTTCCCAGTTTGGAATCTCCCGTTGAACCATCCGGTCAATTTGGCATATGAAGCAGCAACAGCGGATCTGAATGATGTCAATATGATCGATCCGTTCCATTTAGAAGCCTATGGAGAAACGACAGTCAACTACAATCGCGATGTGGAAATTTTCCCGGTATTGAATGCGATGTTTGAAAAAATTGTCGGGAAAAGTCCCTATCATTCACCTACGGATATGGGGGTCAATATGGCAGGGAATTGTATCATTGATGACGAAGCTTGCTGCGAAGCTTCCAGACAGGAGATCATTCGGCGTTATTATAACGCAAGGTGTGACCAACGGCAGGGTCGTGGGGAGAAAGCGGCGGTCTATAAGATCGAGCTTTTAATGAAAAAAGCAGGCGTATCGGTAGAGAGCCGGGCGGTCGTAGGCGCGGCAAACCAGCGTGCAGAACTGACAGGAGAGCCGGCCGCGGCCATTGAACTGTCAGATGGAACGGTTGTAACTGGAAAGACGACCTCGTTGCTGGGTGCGTCGGCTTCAGTGCTGTTGAATGCCTTGAAGGTATTGGGAGGGATCAACCATGAGATCCATCTGCTCCCCCCGATTATTATCGAGCCGATCCAGCGCTTGAAAACGACCCATCTTGGAAATCATAATCCAAGGCTGCACACGGATGAGGTGCTGATCGCGCTGTCCATCAATGCTGCGACGAATCCCGCGGCAGAGCTCGCCTTAAAGCAGTTATCTAAATTGAGCGGCTGTGAAGCGCATTCCTCAGTGATCCTTTCTCAGGTAGATGAAAATATTTTCCGCAGGCTGGGCGTGAACCTGACCTGTGAACCGAAATATGAAAGCAAAAAGATGTATCATAAATAACAAGACCCCCGGAAATTATCCGGGGGTCTTGTTATAAAAACAGGCTGGGGGGAAACCAGCCTGTTTTCGTTATTCAATTAAAGTACCGTCATACGGGTCTACTAGTTTTCCGTCATAGGGGTTCTCTTCTTTTGGAGGCTCTTGCGCAGGGTGATTTTTATCACGGAACGCCAGCTTTAAGAGGATTGGGGCGACTATGGTGGTAACAACGACCATCAAAATGATCGGCCCAAACAATACATCGCTGACAAGCCCTAATGCCTTTCCTTTATTGGCAACGATCAGTGCAACCTCACCACGTGAAACCATTCCAGCACCAATTTGGATGCTTTCTTTGTTATTAAACCCAGTTATTCTGGCGCCTAAGAAACAGCCCACGATTTTGGAAAGGATCGCGATCACTACCAGTAATATGGAAAAGACGATCAGTGCAACGCTCATGCTGTCAAGTTTTGCGGCGATCCCGACGCTGGCAAAGAAGATCGGGGACAAAAACAAATATGACACAGTTTCAAAACGGGCAGTAATGTAATGGCTTCTTTTGGTGCCGGATAAGATCAAGCCTGCTACGAACGCGCCGGTAATATCTGCAACTCCGAACCATTTTTCTGCAAGGAAAGATAACAGCAGGCAGAATACGAACGCTACGATTACATAACGGCGCAGGTCTTTCTGGCTGTTGCTGAACCACATGGAAAACAGTTTGAAAAAGATGATTCCGACCACACCGGAAAACACAAAGAACAGAAAGATTTTTGCCAGGATCAGGGCAACGTTGGAGGATTCTCCAGACAAGCTGGAAACGATCGTCAACACAACGATCCCCAAAACGTCGTCGATAATGGCGGCGCCCAAAATAGTATTTGCCACTTTGGTGTTGAGTTTCCCCATTTCTTTGAGCGTTTCAACCGTGATGCTGACTGAAGTTGCGGTAAGCACGACACCGATGAAGATGTTTTCCATCAATGTTTCGCCGCCGACACTGCTGAAATGCCCTAATAGAGCCCCGCCGATCAATGGGACGATTACCCCAATGACGGCAACGACTGTGGAGGCAACTCCACAGTTCTTCAGCTCCTTGATATTGGTTTCCAGCCCTGCGGTGAACATCAAAACGATAACGCCGATCTCTGCGAGCTGGGTGATGAATTCTGTTTCCTGTAAGACTCCAAAGCATGCGGGCCCTAAAATCAGACCTGCCAAAAGCGCCCCTACTACCTGCGGCATGTTTACCTTCCGGGTCAACAGTCCAAGCAGTTTAGTGCTTAAAAGAATCAATGCGAGGTCCAACAAAAAATTATAAGACATTTTTTTCTCTCCTTACAAATTTTGTTACGAAACTGTGTCCAATTTACGCACCTATAATAGTACTATTTCCCAACAAAATAAGCAAGAGCAAATCTTCCAAAAATCCTATTATTTTCGAGAAAAATATAGATAAACATGTTTATTTATACATAATTATACGTAAAAGCTGTATAAAGAGATTATTGTTAAATATTCAATATCAATTCATAAATTGTCTATAAGGATGCAGTATCTGTTTGGTAAAATATAAAAAAGGGGGAGCGAAGATGAGGCCGGCTAACATGAATTTTGGAAAAGTTTTGAGACTGCTGATACAACATGGACCATTATCAAGGATCGATTTGGCAGACTTGCTTTCATTGACCAGGGCTTCCGTCACGATTTTAGTAAATGATATGCTTCACATGGGCGTTTTACAGGAAATCGGGGAGGATCATAAGCGTTCTCCTAAAAATGCAAGGGGCAGGAAAAAGATCTATCTTTCTTTTAATGAAAATTTTCGTCTTGCGGTGGGTGTCGTTTGGATGCCAGGCCAACTGTTATTAGGGCTTACCAATTTACTGGGACAGACACTAGAGCGTATCAGCATCCCTACTGTGGGGATCAAGCGTGAACAAGTCACAGATCGTCTAAAGCGGGAAGTTTTAAAAATACTCGGCAGGAATTGGATCGATCCGGATTGCCTGTTAGGGGTCGCAGTATGTATTTCCCCTAAAATAAAGAGCGATTGGAAAGAGGAAGAGCTTGGCTCCTTTCAAATGGAGTTGGAGGCTGCTGTTCATAAGCCGGTTTTTTTGGGTGCTACAGCAGAGGGGATCGGGGCCGCGGAACAGCTTTTCTTTTCTTCTTTTTCCAGTACAGATTATTTTTTGCTGGATTTTTCAGAGGACAACTGGCCGATTTATTGGTTTTTTGCCGATCGGGGAGATACTTTTAGAGAATTAGAGCTTCCTTGCTTTGTAAAAAAAGGAGAAGAATTGGTCTATCTGCCGGATCAGTGCCGAGCCTCTCATCTTTCAGTGGATTTATTCGCTGCCTCTTTTCTTTGCGTATTCCGGGCTATCCGGCCGGAAAAGGTACTGCTTTATCATCTTGATGAAAAGACGGAAGATATATTCCGGGCATTAAAAAAGATGGATGGTACATTTTCAGAACAGCAGATGCTCAAAAGCCATTTGGACGAAGAAAATTTATATTTGGCGGCAAGCGCCCTTTGTGTGAAAATATTTTTTTGGGAAACGGTGTAATATATATGGGGAGGGCACAGAACCTTCTGCGCCCTCCCCCATAGCTTTTTAAGAACAAAACAGATGATTGCCGATCATTTTAATAACCGGCCGGGAACGGATCCACTTGTTGTTGGTCTTTTTGGGGTTGTAATAATAAATCGCCCCACCGCTTGGGTCTGAACCATTTAACGCATCGCGTGCGGCAGAATAAGCGGAATCTGCAATTGGCTCGTTAAACTGGCCGTCAGTAATTGCAGTAAAGGCTCCGGGCTGGTAGATTACCCCGGATAGGGTGTCTGGAAAAGAGGGATGCTCTACCCGGTTCAGAATCACCGCCCCTACTGCCACCTGCCCTGTATAGGGCTCTCCACGGGCCTCTGCTGAAATGATACGGGCAAGTAAATTTACATTCGTTTCATTTGCACTGGGCACTGTGCCGATAGAGATCCCAAGCTTTTTTAAGGTTTGCGGGCCGGCGATTCCATCGGCAGAAAGACCTTTCTGCTTCTGAAATTTGATCACGGCATCTTTTGTCTGCTGGCCGTAGATTCCATCAACGGATCCTTTATAGAGTCCGCGATCCTTTAGCTCCTGCTGGATTGCCTTTACTTCTGGTCCTCGTGATCCCATACTGGACAATGCGGCGACCTGATAGATGTCGTCATTGATATAAACAATAAAAGATACGCATAGGACAACTGTTAAAAGTAGAATCAAAATTTTTAGAACGTTTATTTTTTTGATCACAGCAAATTTCCTTTCTGGATGGATTTTAAGACTAGTGTTTCAAAAATCAGGAAAAATATGCATGAATGCTGTGCTCAAAAAGTGAAACTCTTCCCAAAAAGAAAAAACAGTTCAGAAACATTGAAATTACAGTGATAGGGAAGTATTTATGCAAACATACTATAACACCGACAGGTGGGGAACTAAAAAGAGAGAACTGCTATTTTACCGCGGTTCTCTCTTTTTAGCTTTAAATATCCGAATTCAATTTTTTGACAATTTCCTTTTTAAAAATATCATGGTTTTCTTCGTATCACGCTTCTTTAGCAATAGCGCGGATTACGTTCTTGGCGCCATTCTCTGATTTAAGTTTCCCGGATAAAAAAATCATTAACGGCATGGTCTTTAGGGTTTGTAGGGTCTTGGTACGTTTAAAATAGGTTATTCGTTCATACGCATCGGTAAATGTGACTTTAGCGGAAAGCCTAAAGACAATATCCTGCCCGTTTTCCTGATTACAGGCATCAAAGACTTCGCGTGGGATTTTACAGACAATTAATTTTAGCGGATAAAATTCAAGGTTCCCAAACTTTAGAATCCAAGAACCCAGGTTCAACCAGACGTGCCAATGTGCAGGAGTTTTCTACTTTTTCGCCGGACATGGGAAGGTGTTCTCCCGATCACATAGCGGCTACTGTTTTTTCGCTCTGAGAGGTCTCAGTCACGATACCGTGCGTCAGTATGGCTCTACTCATTCGATAATCATAGAGGAAACACTAAATTTGGGGATATAAGATGCTTTGCTGAATGCACCGTCTTTATAAATGTGAAGGAGATGGATATAGGCGGTATATTCGCTAAAAAGGAGTATCGTAGAATAGTTAGTGCCATCTTGAAATTTTGTTGATTTCATGCTAAAATATTTCAAAAGGGGGCTTGACAAAGATGATGGCAGAGCGTAAAATCGGCTATCGGCTATCGGCTATCGGCTATCGGCTATCGGCTATCGGCTATCGGCTATCGGCTATCGGCTATCGGCGGCCTAACTTTGTCTATTTCTCTTGCCGATTGGTTTTTTATAAACTTTCAGATGTTTCAAAAGGCGTACTCTGCCCGTTTGACAGCGGGTAGAGTGTGCCTTTTTACGTCTCAGAGAACCAAAGCGAACATCTGTATAAAATTTGAACAAGGAAGGGAAAATCAATGAAGACAAAGCGAACATTTTTAAGTACCCTGCTGACGGCCTGCATGATGTTCCTGCTCATGCCGATGACAGTTTTTGCGGCGGATGATGCTGCGTTCGAGGTCATTACAACAGAAGGGGAAACAACTCAATATACAAATGTGCAGGATGCCCGCAATGCTATGCAAGACGGCTATACATTGAAGCTTTTAAAAGACTATGTTTCAACACCAGAGTATAATTGGGGAATATCTATCGACAAACGCGATATTACAGTGGATTTAAACGGATATAGCATTACCTCCAATAAAACTGACAGTTATGCGCTGAAGTTAGATCAAAAATACGGAGGAGCACGCAATAATACTGTAACGATTAAAAACAGCGGAAGCAAGCAGTCTGTTTTAGCCAGCAGCGGTTATCAGATTACAACTGCCAGCGGAGATAGCCGTTATAATCAGATCATTAAATTAGAGGGAGATATTGCGTTCAAGAATATAACTGAAGACGCTGAACCACTTGGGATCAAGCTGGGAACCGGCGCTAAATTATTGGATACGGAAAGCGCCCGTAAATTAGTACCCAACGGCGGATTTTCAGCAAAAGAAGCGGACGGTAACAACTACATTTATGGAAGTTATGCAAACGCGGCTAGCAGTTCAGTGGATGGTATTATAACGCTGCTGAACAACTATACGGGAAATGAAAAAATCTATTCCGGTTCTGAAAATGCAGTTCTCGATTTAGATGGTCATACCTACACTTATACAGGTGATGATACGGCAATCGATGTGAACTATCCGAATGTAACGTTTACCATTAAAAACGGTAAGATTGTCACCAGTGAGGCGGCAGACGGCGCTCATTTAATTGGTGCGCCAAATTCAGGCAATATGAATAACAGAGCCCTTGTGCTTGAAAAAGTGGAACTGACAGTACCTGGTGCTGATAAATATGGTATCGTTACAAACGGTACTGAAGCCGGAAACAAAGTAACGTTGAAAAATTCTACACTCAATGTAGAGAATGGTTATGGTATTTACTTCCCATCAGATGGTGAGGTAACGGTTGACAATTCAGTTATCAACGCTAAATATACGGGTGTGCAGGTTTGCTCAGGAAGTCTCACAGTAACGGGCGAGACCGCAATTACGGCGACAGGCCAGCCTCAGGAAAAAACAGACGGCGATGGCCCTATCGCAGACGGTGCGGCTGTGTCAATCGTGAACCGTGACGGATATAAAGGGTTAGGAACTGTAACGATAGAAAACGGCGTTTTCAATTCCGCAGCAGATGTAGAAGCAGTCAAGGCATATTCGTTTAACAATACAAACAAAACTGAAGAAGAATGGGCTGAAGCAGGCAATGTCGTTGAAGTAACAGGCGGAAGTTTTTCTTCCAACATTGCAGAAAATATCGTAAACAGCGATATGCAGGCAACTGTAACTTCCGGTAATGAAACAAGAGTCGTTATCGGAAAAATGGCTGTGGAAAATGCCGTTAAAGCACTAGGAGCAGGTGACAAAATAACATTCACAAAAGCGGCGGACGATGCAGTTATTACAATTCCCGAAGGGGTAGAAATAACCAACGGCACAGGAAAAGATATGACGATCAACGGCGATACTGTCGAAGCTGGCGAAACCTCAACCATGCATGTGTGGGACACTGAGTACACGATCGATAAAGAAGCCACCTGTACAGAAGACGGGAGCAAGTCGATCCACTGCACCACCCCCGGCTGTACTGAAAAGAAAGACGTGCAGATCATCCCTGCGGCGCACAAGCTAGAAGCTGTTGCCGTGCAGGACGCCACTTGTGAGGCAGAAGGCATAAAAGCACATCAACATTGTAGCGTGTGTGGTAAGGACTTCATTGATGGTGAGGAAAAAACCGCAGATGAATTAAAGATTGCTAAACTTGCCCATACCTATGCAGATGGTAAGTGCACTGTTTGCGGTGCGCTTGACCCAGAATATATACCGTCGAAGCCTTCTCAACCGGAGGAGGACCCTACGGATAGCAAACCAGAAACAACAATCCCCCAAACAGGAGATGGCAGCAATATGACACTGTGGGCCGTTATGTTGCTCGTTAGCATGGGCGGTGTTGTTGGAACTGTTATTTGCTCCAGAAAGAAAAAATACAACAATAAATAAAGTATAAAAGCGCTCTGTAACAAAGCAGGGCGCTTTTTTTATAGTCTAACATGAGAAACAGAGAAACTTGAAGGATTTCAACATCAACTGTTGGTCTTGACAGACCGACGGACTATCTCAATCTGAGTAAATTGAATTTTTTATTGTTATTTATGTTCAGATAACCGTGTAAAGAAGCACGGTTTTACGCAGCAAAATACAGATACTAAGGTACGATCTGTAAGCGGGGAAAACGAAGGACCTCCCCGGCGGTCTGCCGGGGAGGGTCTAAAATAGGGTACACTTTGAAAATATAAGAAAAAGCTGCATTTTGATTTTTCAAAATGCAGCTTTTTTGGTATGCCCGATGCGATTCGAACGCACGACCTTCAGAGTCGGAGTCTGACACTCTATCCAGCTGAGCTACGGGCACGTAGAGGGAATAAAGATAATAAATAGATTGTACAATATTTTTGAAAATTTGTAAAGGGGGAAGAGAGAGGAGAGGAGAAAATGAGGGAATGATTGTAAGAAACAGATAAAAAAAGGAGAAGAGAGAGAAAAAAGATCAACAAAAGGTAGAAGAGGAAAGAAAGGGGTTGACGAAAAGGGGGAGGAAGTGCTAAAATAACAAAGCTGTCGAAGCGGGGGAGTACCGAAAGACAAGGGGCGAAAAAAAGCACTTGACAAAGGGACGCGAACGTGATATGATAGTAAGGCACCACAAAGAGGGAGCGGACAAGTAC